>NZ_ATXN01000010.1 GCF_000421705.1 Brevundimonas naejangsanensis DSM 23858 | reverse complement strand
GGAACTGGTGGCCGTCAACGACCTCGCCGGCTCGGCCGAGAAACTGCGCGACGCCATCACCGCCGCCAAGGGGACCGACGCCCCGATCCGCCTGCTGCTCAAGAACGGCGACCGCTACCGCACGGTCGACTTCGACTACCACGACGGCCTGCGCTACCCGCGCCTGGAGCGCATTCCCGGCACGCCGGATCGGCTGGGCGACATCCTCAGCCCGCGCCGGCGGTAGAAACCAAGGCGCGGCGCGCCTCTCCCTCCCCTTCATGGGGAGGGTGGTCGACGCGAAGCGGAGCCCGGGTGGGGGGGACTTGGCGACCCTGATCTCAGCGTTTGATTTGCCTCGCCGCCCCCCCCCGGCTTCGGCCTGACGGCCTCAGCCACCCTCCCCATGAAGGGGAGGGAGAAGATCGCGCTTCAAAAAGAAAACGGGCCGGAGGTTTCCCTCCGGCCCGCTTCGCTTTGAAAGCTGTCTCTGGCGAACCAGAGGCCAGATCCGAAATCTTACTTGATTTCGACCTTGGCGCCGGCTTCTTCCAGCTTCTTCTTCAGCTCTTCAGCGGCTTGCTTCGAGACGTTCTCGACGACCGGCTGCGGAGCGCCTTCGACCAGGTCCTTGGCTTCCTTCAGACCCAGGTCGGTGCGGACGCCGCGGACTTCCTTGATGACGTTGATCTTCTTGTCGCCGCCGTCAACCAGGACAACGGTGAACTCGGTTTGCTCTTCAGCAGCTTCAGCCGGAGCAGCGCCACCGGCGACAGCAGCGACGGCGACCGGAGCAGCAGCCGAGACGCCCCACTTGTCTTCCAGCAGCTTCGACAGTTCAGCGGCTTCCAGGACGGTCAGAGCCGACAGTTCTTCAACGATTTTGGCGAGATCAGCCATTTTAGTCTTCCTTCGGTAGGATGAGGTTCAGAGAGATATGCAGAGATGACGGGGCTTAGGCGGCGTCTTTGGTCGCGTACGCGTTGAAGACGCGGGCCAGTTGGCCGGCAGGCGCCTGCAGGACGCCAGCAACCTTGGTCGCCGGGGCTTGCAGCAGGCCGATGAGCTTGCCGCGCAGTTGATCCAGCGACGGCAGCTTGGACAGAGCCTCGACGCCCTTGGCGTCCAGAACCTTGTCGCCCATGAAACCACCAAGGATGTTGAACTTGTCGTTCCCCTTGGCGAATTCGGCCGTGACCTTGGCGGCGGTGACCGGGTCGGCTGCATAAGCGATGCCCACGGGACCCTTGAACAGGTCGTGGTACTCGCTGCCTTCCTCGACGCCCAGCGCCTTGAGCGCCAGACGGTTCTTCACCACCTTGAACGCGCCGCCTTCCTTACGAAGGCGACGGCGCAGGTCTTCCATCTCCACAACGGTCAGACCCAGGTTGTGGGTCACGACCACGGCGCCCGCGTCGGCGAACACGCTCTTCAGCTGTTCGATCGACTCGGCTTTTTGTGCGCGGTCCATTGTGGTCTCCAGTTTTGGCATTCGCCGCCGGGCTTATTCCCGACGACGGATTTGGCTTAAGCGCCATGCATCGCTGCACAGCGTTCAGGCCGGTCGTATTGTCCGAAGGAAGCGCGGCCCGCCCGCCGGATACCGGCAGGACGAAAGCTCTTTGCATCCCCATCTCCCCACGGCGCCAGAGGGCTCTCTGGACGATTATGACGCGGGCGACCCCCGCATCCCGAAGTTCTCGGACAGGCATCGTCAGAACCGAGGCCCTGACGAGATGCGGGCTCTATACACGGCCCGGCGGGAAAATCAACGGCTGGGCGGCGCCTTCCAGCGCCCGACACGAAAGCGGCCTATTCGGCCACGCCGCCGCTTGGCTGGAAGTGAAGGATCAGCTCCGACAGTTCCGCCTCGTCCACCGCCGCGGCGGCGTCTTCAGCCGACATCCAGCGGCGTTCGCGCTGGGCGTCCTCGGGCCAGGCGCCCAGTTGGATGAAGACCTCCAGCGGATAGACGCTGGCGATGGTGGCCTGAACCCGCCCCGACTTCAGCCGCTTGCCATAGCGGAACCAGCCGATGGGCGCGCCCATGACGTCGCCCTGAACGCCCGCCTCCTCATAAGCCTCGATTACGGCCGCTTCGGCGTCGGTCTTGCCGGCCATGCGGTTGCCCTTGGGGATGACCCAGCGCCGCGTCTCGCGCGAGGTGATCATCATGATCTCGACGCCGTCCGCGCCGTGCCGCCAGGGCAGGGCCGCGACCTGACGCGTCTCCGATGACAGGGTGCGGGGCTTGCTCGACATCAGGTCAGGAACAGGCCGCCCACGGCGTAGAACAGGGCGCCGATGGCGGCGGCGGCGGGCATGGTGATGAACCAGGCGGTGACGATGCTGCGCGCCACGCTCCAGCGCACGGCCGAGACACGCTTGGCCGCGCCCACGCCGACGATGGCGCCGGTGATGGTGTGGGTGGTTGAAACGGGTATGCCCATGCTGGTCGCCGCGAACAGGGTGATCGCCCCGCCCGTCTCAGCACAGAACCCCTGCTGGGGGCTGAGCCGCGTGATCCGCGACCCCATGGTGTGAACGATCTTCCACCCGCCGAACAGGGTGCCCAGGGCGATGGCCGCCTGACAGGTGATGACAACCCAGAAAGGCACATGGAACTCTCCGCCCAGCATGCCGCGCGAATAGAGCAGAATGGCGATGATCCCCATCGTCTTCTGGGCGTCGTTGCCCCCGTGCCCCAGGGAATAGGCCGAGGCGGAGACGAACTGCAAACCACGGAAGACTCGGTCGGCGAAGTTCGGATTGGCCTTGGCGAACAGCCAGGACACGATCAGCACCAGCAGCAGCGCCAGCAGGAAGCCGATCGCCGGAGACATGAAGATGGCCCCGACCGTCTTCAGCACGCCGCTGATGACCACGGCCCCGCCGCCCGCCTTGGCCACCCCGGCCCCCAGCAGGCCGCCGATCAGGGCGTGCGAACTGGACGACGGAATTCCGAACAACCAGGTGATGATGTTCCAGCTGATGGCCCCCATCAGGGCGCCGAAGATCACCTGATCCGAAATGATGTCCGGCGAGATGATGCCTCGACCGATCGTGTCCGCAACGTGCAGCCCGAAGAACAGAAAGGCGATGAAGTTGAAGAAGGCCGCCCACCCCACCGCATAGATCGGCGGCAGAACGCGCGTGGCTACGATGGTGGCGATGGAATTGGCCGCATCGTGCAGGCCGTTCAGAAAGTCGAACAGCAGGGCGACGCCGATCAGGAAGATCAGGATCAGGAGGGCGTGGTCCATGATGGTCCTACAGGTGCTCGACCAGGACGCCGTTGATGCGGTTGGCCACATCCTCGAACCGGTCGATCACCTTCTCCAGGTGATCCAGCAGTTGGCTGCCGATGATGAAGCCCAGAGTGTTGCCGCCCGTGCCGTCATGGCGGTGCGCCTCATACAGCGCCTTCATCCCGGCGTCGTACAGGTCGTCGCTGCGCGCCTCCAGATCGGTGATGCGCTCGGTCAGGACCACCAGACGTTCGTGGTTCTTGCGCATGGCCGGCAGCAGGGTGAAGGCTTCCTGCGTCAGAGCCGCGCACTGCACGGCGATGTCGGCCAGTTCCTGCATCTTGGGCGAGAAGGCGCGCATCTCGTACAGGGTGACCACCTTGGCCGCCTTCTGCATCTGGTCGATGGTGTCGTCCAGCGAGTTGGTCAGGCCGCGAATGTCGGCGCGGTCGAACGGGGTGATGAAACTGCGGCGCACGGCGAACAGAACCTCGCGCGCGACCTCGTCGGCTTCCTCTTCATGGGCGACCACCTTGGCGCACCATTCGCCGGTCTCCGGCCCGCCGTCCATCATCTTGCGCAGCGCGCCCGCGCCGTGAACCAAGCTCAGAGCATGGGCGTCGAAAAGCCGAAAGAAGTTGTCTTCCTTAGGCAGCAGCGCCTGAAACCAGTTGAGCATGGTCGTCTCCCGCAAAGCCGCCTCCTGCGTGTGGAGGATCAAGCCGGGCTCCAACTCCCGGCTTACAGCCGCTTCGTCAAGTCATCCGTATGCGGATTTCAGGTTTTCTTCCCCCACTATTGACGCCCCCCATGTGGCGCCTCATGAGGAAAAGTGTCATTTATATGGTCAAATAACGGCCAAAATCGCCATGCCATACCCTGCAGCGCAAGAACGTCTACTGGTCGCCGCCGGCCAGGCCCTGGCTCGTCGCGACCCCCGTTCCGCACTGGAATTGCTTGATCAGGCCGATCAATTCGGCCCGACGCACAATGCGACTCTGAATCGCGCCGTCGCCCTGCGTCTGCTGGGCGACTATCATGGTTCGTTGCGCGTACTGGATGACGCGCTGGAGATGCGCCCCTACGACTTCATGGCCCTGTTGGCGAAAGGGGCCATGCTGGAGAAGATCAACCAGCCCAAGGCGGCGATCGAGATCTATCGCAATGCTCTGAAGATCGCCCCCCCGCGCGATTCCTGCCCGCCGGGCGTCATCGCCCAAATGGATTACGCTGACCGCCTGGTCGAACAACACGCCAGAAATCTGGCCGATTTCATGAAGGACCGCGTGGCGTCCCTAAAGCCCGAACTCAGTGACGCCAGCCGCGAGCGTTTCGATGAGGGGCTCGAAATTTATGCCGGATTGAAGCAGCCGCCCAGACACCAACCGCTGCTGCTCAACTATCCGCGCCTGCCCATCATTCCCTTTTATGACCGTTCCCTGTTTCCGTGGCTGTCGACGCTGGAAGAGGCGACGCCGGTGATTCAGGCCGAGTTGACCGCCCTGCTTGAAACCGACTTTGACGCCTTCTCTCCCTACATCGCCTATCCTAAGGGAGCGCCGGTGAACCAATGGGGCGAGTTGAACCATTCGCGCAAATGGACCTCCCTCTTCCTGTGGAAGGACGGACGACGCCAGGACGATATCTGCGCCCGCGCGCCTGCCACAGCCGCCCTTCTGGAAAGCCTGCCCATGGCGGATCAGGAGGATTTCGCCCCTACGGCTGTATTCTCCGCCCTACAGCCCAAGACGCACATTCCACCGCACACGGGCTCGTCCAATGTGCGCCTGCTGACCCACCTGCCCCTGATCCTGCCGGGCCCGGCGCGCTTTCGCGTAGGCAATACAGTTCGCGAATGGGAGATGGGCACGGCATGGGTGTTCGACGACACCATCGAGCACGAAGCCTGGAATGACGCCGAATCCATGCGGGTCATCCTGATTTTTGACGTCTGGAACCCCTACCTGGACGAAGGCGAAAAGCGCCTGATCACCGAGATGATGAAGGCGCAGCGGGACTATATGTCAGATCAGGCTTCGCCCCGCCCCTTGTCATAGGCTGACCGAGCGGCCGCCACCTGCTCCATCCGCGTCTCGGCCCAGTCGATCATCGGTCGCAGGGCCTTCACCAGTTCCCGCCCCAGAGGCGTGATGGCGTAGGTGACCGAGACAGGCACGCTGGCCTCCACCGTGCGGGTGACAAGGCCGTCGCGCTCAATCTGACGCAGGGTCTGGCTGAGCATCTTCTGGGACACGCCTTCTATCCGGCGCTTCAGCGCGTTGAAGCGCATCGGGCCGTCATCCAGCGTCGTCAGCAACAAAACTGTCCATTTATCCGCGATCCGATCCAGCAGCAGGCGGGTCGGACAGTCGACAGCATAGACGTCGCCGCGACCATCCTCGCGCACGTCGGTCACCGCCGGGGAACCTGGTGAGGAAAAAGTGCCTTCTTGCATGGCCGCTTCCCCTATCACACCTGGTACCCATTGGTAACTTAAAGAGAGCAAGCCGATGAAAGTGACTGTTCTGGGCGCAAGCGGCCGCGCCGGTTCGGAGATCGTCAAGGAACTGGACCGACGTGGACATGCCGTGACCGCCGTCGCCCGACGGCCTGAACGCATTCCCGAGACGCCTGGCGTCACCGCCGTCGCAGGAGACGTCAACCAGCCTCAGACCCTCGCCCCTGCCCTGAGCGGCGCCGACGCCGTCGTCAGCGCCATCATGTTCGTCGACAGCGATCCGCAGCGCCTGATCAAGGCGGTCAAGGACGCGGGCGTCCCGCGCTACCTGGTCGTAGGCGGCGCAGGCAGTCTGGAAGTCGCCCCCGGACGGGCGCTGATCAACACGCCCGGCTTTCCCGACGCCTACAGGGCCGAGGCCGAGGCGGGCGGGCGCTTCCTCGAAACCCTGCGCGCCGAACCGGAACTGAACTGGACCTTCCTGTCGCCGTCGGCCCTGTTTGACGGGTCAGAGCGCACCGGGACCTTCCGACTGGGCGACAACACCCTGCTGACGGACGATCAGGGCGACAGCCGCATTTCCTTCCCCGACTACGCCATCGCCATGGTCGATGAGATCGAGACGCCCCGTTACCCCCGCGCCCGCTTCACCGTCGGCTACTGAAAAGGGCGCACAGATGAAATCGTTCGCGCTGGCCGCACTGGCCGCCCTCACCTTCAACGCCGCAGCCGCTCCGGCCAGCGCCGGTGAGGCGCCCTCTGCTTCGGCACAGACGTCCGCCGCGCGCACCCCGACTGAAGCCGAAAACGCCCGGATCGTCGTCGCCTTCTATGATCTGGCCTTCAACCAGCATCGCCCGACCGAGGCGGCGCGGCTCTACATCGGCGACCGTTACATCCAGCACAATCCCCTCGTGCCTAACGGCGCCGAGCCATTCTACGCCTACTTTGAAGGCTTCTTCCGCGACAACCCGCAATCGCGCGCCACCATCCACCGCGTGATCGCAGACGGCGATCTGGTCGCCCTGCATGTCCATTCGCAAGAGACGCCCGACGATCCCGGCCGCGCCATCGTCGACATCTTCCGCGTCGAGAACGGCAAGATCGTTGAGCATTTCGACGTCATACAGGCCGTCCCCGCCACAACCGCCAACGGCAACACCATGTTCAGCGGCGACAAGGCCGACTGACCGAGCCAGCGAATACACGCCTCAAGCAGCGCGAGGCGCGGCGAACGTAATCAACAAAGAAAACGGCCCCGGAAGATCGCTCTTCCGGGGCCGTCGTCATTCTTAGCCGTGAAGCCTATCAGGCGCCCAGCGAAGCCGGGTCGACCTTGAAGCCGGGGCCCATCGTCGAGGACAGGGCGATGCGCTTCACATAGGTGCCCTTGGCGCCCGACGGCTTGGCGCGGACGAGGGCGTCCACGATAGCCTTGACGTTGGCTTCCAGGGCGTCCTGCGTGAAGGAGGCCTTGCCGATGCCGGCGTGGACGATGCCCGCCTTTTCGACGCGGAACTCAACGGCGCCGCCCTTGGCGTCCTTGACAGCCTGGGCGACGTTCGGGGTCACGGTGCCGACCTTCGGGTTCGGCATCAGACCGCGCGGGCCCAGCACCTTACCCAGACGGCCGACCAGGGCCATCATGTCCGGCGACGCGATAACGCGGTCGAACTCCATGAAGCCGCCAGCGATCTTCTCGTACAGGTCTTCAGCGCCGACGTGCTCGGCGCCGGCCGCCTTGGCTTCTTCAGCCTTGGCGTCCTTGGCGAAGACCGCGACGCGGACGTCACGGCCGGTGCCCGAGGGCAGGTTCACCACGCCGCGGACCTGTTGGTCGGCGTGACGCGGGTCGACGCCCAGGTTGACCGAGATTTCGATCGACTCGTCGAACTTGGCCTTGGCGTTGTCTTTCACCAGCTTGATGGCGTCCGAGAAAACCAGCAGGTCTTCGGTCACGCCCGTGCGGGCCTTATGGGCTTTGGTCAGCTTAGCCATGTCTTAGCCCTCCACCACTTGAATGCCGATGGCGCGGGCCGAGCCCTCGATGATGCGCGACGCGGCGTCCAGGTCGTTCGCGTTCAGGTCCTTCATCTTCTTCTCGGCGATTTCGCGCAGTTGCGTCTGCGTGATCTTGCCGGCGAACTCGCGGCCGACGAGCTTGGAGCCCGACTTGATGCCAGCGGCCTGCTTCAGATACCAGGTCGCCGGCGGGGTCTTGGTGATGAAGGTGAACGACTTGTCCTGATAGACGGTGATGACGGTCGGAAGCGGGGTGCCCTTGGCTTCCTTCTCGGTCCGCGCGTTGAACTCCTTGCAGAAGCCCATGATGTTCACGCCGCGCTGACCCAGAGCCGGGCCGATCGGGGGCGAAGGCGTGGCCGAGGCGGCCGGCACTTGCAGCTTGATATAGCCGAGAATCTTCTTGGCCATTGGTCTCTCCTATGAATGACCCGATGACGATGCGTCGGGCCGGTGAGCCGTGGTCCGGCATGGCTGCCTCCCACGGATTTGCCGCCGGGCGACTCGAGGGTCGTCCAGCGAAGGCGCGCGTTTAGCAGGCAGACCCTGAAAACGCAAACGGGACCGCCCGGAGACGGTCCCGATCTCTGCGTGGCGTCAGCGGCCGATCAGGCGCTGACCTTCTCCACCTGATTGTATTCCAGATCGACCGGGGTCGGACGGCCGAAGATGGAGACGGCCACGCGCAGGCGGGCGTTCTCTTCGTCGACGCTTTCGACCTGACCGTCGAAGCTGGCGAACGGGCCGTCGGTGACCTTGACGTTCTCGCCGATGTCGAAGCGGATGGTAGGCTTCGGACGCTCAACGCCCTCTTCCACCTGGCCGATGATGTTCTGGACTTCGCGTTCCGAGACCGGCAGCGGCTTGGTGCCGCCCGCGGCGCCCAGGAAGCCCGTGACCTTCGGCGTGTTCTTGACCAGGTGATAGGCCTCGTCGGTCATCTCCATCTTCACCAGCACATAGCCGGGGAAGAATTTGCGCTCGGCGTTGACCTTCTTGCCGCGGCGGATCTCGACGACATCCTCGGTCGGGACCAGGATCTCAGAGAAGGCGTCTTCCAGGCCCTGCTGCTTGGCCTGATCGCGCAGCTGTTCCGCGACCTTCTTCTCGAAGTTGGAATAGGCGTGGACGATGTACCACTTGTGGCGGGGATTGGCCGCCGGCTTGGGCGCTGCATCGGTCATATGCGCGTCTCCTTTATTGGCCAAGGCTGAGGATGAGGCGGGACGCGAAGCCAAGGCCCGTATCCACGATCCAGAAGAAGGCTGCGGCGATCAGCACCATGATGAAGACCATCACCGAAGTGATCCAGGTCTCCTTGCGGCTGGGCCAGGTGATCTTGCGGGCCTCAGCGCGAACTTCGCTGATGAATTGGGGGATGGACGTCTTTTTCTTCGGCGCGGGCGCGTCGACGGCCACGGTCGCTGCGCCTTGCGCGGCTGCTGCGGTCTTGGTCCCCGTGGTGCGGCGGCCGCCGGGGGTCTTCGCCTTGGCCATTTGACGTCTCTTCAACCTCTGGATCCTGCTGCTCCACATGGGAAGTCCCAGGCGATAACAACAGGGGGAATGGCAGGAGTGGAGGGACTCGAACCCCCGGCCCTCGGTTTTGGAGACCGATGCTCTACCAGCTGAGCTACACTCCTAGTGTCCCGGACAAAGATCAGCGCGCCGTGGAAATCGTTCCAGCGGCGCGACCCTCGCCAGAGGGGGGCGTATGCCCGAGCCCCACGGCCATTTCAAGGGCCATCTGCGCCGCAGACGCATGAAGTCGCGGATTTTCCTCAGAACAACCGCGCCACGGCGCTCGGCTCATAGCTCAGGCCTTTGACCAGGTCGTCGGGGTCGCCGATCGAGAAGGATTCGGCCCGGCTGCGGCCGCCGATGACCGCCACCGCCTTGATGGTTTCCGGAACCACCTTGACCACGGCCACAGCGTCGCCGCCCGGCGCCCACGGACTGAAATCCGGCGAGCGGGCGATAATCAGATCGTTCAACCGCTTCACCTCATCGCCGTCCGTCACCTCTTCGGCGCGACCGTCGATGGAGACGCCGACCGCCTCGCCCTCTTCGCCCACGCCGCGCACCGCCACGCCGACGCGCGGATCGGCGGTCAGGTTCTTCAGCTTCTCGCTGTCGCGGCCGGTGACGAAATACAGGTTCAGCCCGTCGTTCAGATAGCCCAGCGTCGCCGCCTGCGGGCGTCCATCCGCCCGGTTCACCGCCAGGGTCATCAGCTTCTGGCTGTCCAGCAGCTTCAGGATGGCGGCCACCGCCCCGCCGTGGATCGGGGTCGTGCGCGAGGTCGAGCTCATGGCGATTCTCCAAAAGGATGGCGACAACAGACTGGGACGGCAGCTTCATCCCGGCCTTGACGCAGATCAAGGCGACTGGACGCCGCTTCGGTTCCAATCGTCCCATGACAGAGTCCCGCCTCGCGCCTGACGCGCCTCGTCTCGAGGTGTCCCCCCTCAGCAAAGCCGAGGCGCCGGCCGCCTTCGCCCTGGCGCGGTTGTGGCGCCCCAGTCTGGAGCCCGCCCAGTGGGACGCCTTCCTGTCGTCCTGGCGCGCCGCGCCGGAGAGCCGCGGCATCCTCAGCGCCCGCAATCAGCGCGGCGGGGTGCTGGGCTTCGTCAGTTGGTGGCGCCAGCCTGACCTGGAGTACGGCGAGACCCTGTGGGCCGGTCCCTTCGTGGTGCGCGAGATGGGCGTGCGGCCGCTGGTGCGTCAGAGCCTGGCCGTCGAGCTGACATCCCTCGCCGCCCAACTGGGCGCCCGGCTGCGCTATGCCGAAGAGGCCCATACGCCGGACTGCGCCGTCGAAAGGACGGCTAGGACAGGCTGACCTATTCGAAATCGGCGACGCTTGGCCTAGACTGCCCCGTCATCCGGGAGACGACCTTCGTGAACACCGCTGCGGCCCAGACCCAAATCGAAGAGGTGCGTCTGGAGGACGTGCATCCGTGCGCCAGCTGCGGCGCCCGTCCGCTGGGCGTCTGCGCCGACCTGAAGGGGCATGAGCTCCAGAGCATGGCCTGCGCCAGCGAGACCGTCACGGCCCAGCCGGGGCAGGCCCTGTTCCATGAAGGCGATCCCAATCCCTTCGTCTTCAACGTCGTGGACGGAGCGGTGAAGCTGTATCGCCTGCTGCCTGACGGGCGTCGCCAGATCACCGGATTCCTGTTTCAGGGCGACTTTCTGGGCCTGGGCGGGCGCGGAGCCTCCAGCTTCACGGCCGAGGCCCTGACGCCGCTGAACGCCTGCCGCTTCCGGCGCAGCGACTTCGATCAACTGCTGAACGCCCTGCCCGCGCTGGAGCACCGCCTAGTGGCCCTGGCCGGGGACGAACTGATGGCGGCTCAGGAACAGATCGTCCTTCTGGGCCGCAAGACGGCGCGCGAGCGGCTGGCCAGCTTCCTGACCCGCCTTGCTGAACGTCAGGTGCAGTTGGGCGGCCCGGAGGGTCAGGTCCACCTGCCGATGACCCGGCTGGACATCGCCGACTACCTGGGCCTGACGATCGAGACGGTCAGCCGGGTCTTCACCCAGTTCAAGACCTCGGACCTGATCCAGCTTCTGCCGGGCAACGACGTCGCCCTGCCCGATCCGGCCGCGCTGAAGGCTCTGGGCGAAGGCGCCGCCTGATCCATTTTCATTGAAGGGATAAGGGGACGCGGCCTGACGTTCCGCGCCCCTCCCCGCATCGGCTCTAGAACTTGCGGCCGACGCCCACCGACACGACCCAGGGATCCAGACTGACGCTGCTCTTCAGCGCGCCGCCGTTGATCTTGGCGTCCGTGTCGAACCACACCTTCTTGGCGTCCAGGTTCAGCGTCCAGGGGCCGGAAATGTTCCAGTCCGCCCCGGCCTGAAGGGCGACGCCGAAGCCGTTGTCCAGATCGACCTCGAAGCCGTTTTTGTCCTTGCCGCTGAAGAAGGCCATGTAGCTGACGCCCGCACCGACATAAGGGCTGATCGTCGCGTTCGGGGTCGGCCGGTATTGCAGCGTCACCACCGGCGGCAGCACCCAGGTCTCATGCACCGCAACATCCGTTCCCGCCCCCTTGGCGCGGACTTCATGCTGGGTCGCGCCCAGAATGGCCTCGACGGCCCAGTGGTCAGCGACGAAATAGGTGAAGCCCAGCGTCGGCATCCAGTCGTCGCCCACATCGACCTTCAGGCCGCTGTCGGCCCCGGCGGCGGTGACGATGGCGTCGTCGGCCTGGGGCAGGACGCCGGTCATGCGGGCGGTGACGATCAGCGAGCCCTTGCCCACCGGTTCGGGTGCGGCCGTCTGGGCGGAAGCTGCGCCCGCGACAGCCAGCAGGCTGACGGAAGCGATAAGGGCGGCGGCGTTTTTCATCGGTTCAATCCCCGACATTCGCCGGGTCGGAAGAGGGCCCGGCTTCGATGTCCCGATCACCCTGCGCCCACCCCGTCCGTCTCGCCTTGATCCATCGCAAGCAGCGGATATTTCATCGGTTTCGTTCAAGAAAAATCCCCTCCGGCGAGCGCCGAAGGGGATGATTCAGTTCAGTCCGTCAGAGGTCGGGTTTCAGGGCTCGGAGTGCCCCTCATCCCCTTCGTCGAACAGCCGGAACTCGTGCCACAGGCCGTTCAGGACGCCAAAGGCCACCGCCAGGCCGAGGCCCAGGATCCAGGCGAAATACCACATGAGATGATCTCCTTTCGCGGGATCAGTAGAGGTCGGGGTTGGTCTTCAGCGCGTCCATCGTCGAGCGGCCCCACAGCACCTTATAGACCCAGGAGGTGTAGAGCAGGACGAAGGGCAGGAAGACCGCGACCACGATCAGCATGATGAACAGGGTCGTGTGGCTGGACGAAGCGTTCCACACCGTCAGGCTGGACTGGGCGTCGATCGAGCTGGGCAGGATGAAGGGGAACATCGACAGGCCGACCGTCGAGATGATCCCGACCGCCGAAGCCGACGATCCGCCGAAGGCCAGGGCCGCCGACTTGCGCCACATCCCCAGCAGACCGACCGCAGCGCCCGCAAAGCCCAGAACGGGCGCGATGAGCATCCACGGATAGCGGCCGTAGTTGTCCATCCAGGCGCCCGGCGCCGCCTCCACCGCCGTGCGCAGGGGGTTGGAGGCGCCCGCCGTGTCGACCACGCCGGTGATGCGGAAGCCCATGTCGCCGAAGGCGACCATGGCTCCGCCGATGGCGAACAGCACCAGACTGGCTGCACCGGCGGCGGTGCCGATGGCGCGAGCGCGTTTCAGCACCGGACCTTCTTCGCCCTTGATCGACAGCCAGGCCGCGCCGTGCAGGACCAGCATGGACACCGACAACAGGCCGCAGATCAGAGTGAAGGGCGAGAACAGACCCAGCAGGCTGCCCTCATAGAAGCTGCGCAGGTCGCTCGTCAGGCGGAAGGGCGCGCCCAGCAGGACGTTGCCGACCGCCACGCCGAACACCAGAGCCGGAACGAAGCTGCCGATGAACAGGCCCCAGTCCCACATGGAGCGCCAGCGCGCCTCGGGCCGCTTGGAGCGATACTTGAACGACACCGGCCGCAGTATCAGCGCGGACAGCACCAGGAACATCGCCAGGTAGAAGCCCGAGAAACTGACGGCGTAGACCTGCGGCCAGGCGGCGAAGATCGCCGCTCCGCCGACGATGAACCAGACCTGGTTGCCTTCCCAGGTCGCGCCGATGGTGTTGATCACCATGCGACGCTCTTCATCCTTCTTGGCGACGAAGGGCAACAGGGCGCCGACGCCCATGTCGAACCCGTCGGTCAGGGCGAAGCCGATCAGCAGCACGCCCAGCAATCCCCACCAGATCAGGCGGAGGGTGGTGTAGTCGAGGGGGAGTTCCATCTCTCTTTTTTCCTTCAACGACCGGGTCAGGCGACCGCGGGCTCGCCTTCCGTGCGGGCGTCTTCTTCGCGGGCTTCCTGCTCAGCGAACGGCCCCTTCTTGACCGCGCGCAGGATCAGGCCGACCTCGACGACGGCGAGGGCGCCGTACAGCAGGGTGAAGCAGATGATCGTGGTCCACAGATGCGCCACCGTCAGGCTGGACGCGCCCAGGAAGGTCGGCAGAACGCCTTCCACGGCCCAGGGCTGACGCCCCACTTCGGCCAGAAGCCAACCGGCCTCGATCGCGATCCACGGTAGCGGGATGGCCAGGACGGCCAGGCGCAGGAACCACTTGGTCTCATGCTTGCGCAGGGTGCACAGCACGAAGGCCGCGCCGAACAGGCCGATCATCAGGAAGCCGATGCCCGCCATGAAGCGGAACACCCAGAACATCAGCGGCACGTTCGGCACCGTCGACCAGGCGGCCAGCTTGATCTGGTCCGGCGTCGCGGCGCGCGGATCCTCGACATAACGCTTCAGCAGCAGGCCATAGCCCAGGTCGTTGCGGACCGTCTCGAACTGGCCGCGCGCAGCCATGTCGGTCGGATCGGCCTTGACCTTCTCCAGCGCGTCATAGGCGACGACGCCGCGTTCGATGCGGTCTTCGGCGACGGCGACCAATTCCAGGATGCCCTCGACCGGCTTGTCGATGCTGCGCGTCGAGATCAGGCCCAGAACATAGGGCACCTTGACCTCGAAGTGGGTGTGACGGTCCTCAAGGTTCGGCAGGCCGAACAGGGTCAGGCCGGCGGGCGCCTCTTCGGTGCGCCACATGGCTTCCAGGGCGGCCAGCTTCATCTTCTGGTTGTCGGTCAGCGCATAGCCCGACTCATCGCCCAGAACGACCACCGACAGCGAGGACAGCAGGCCGAAAGCGGCGGCGACGGTCATCGACCGCTTGGCGAAGCCCTTGTGCTTGCCCTTCAGCAGATAGAAGGCCGAGATGCCCAGCACGACCACGGCGGCGCAGACGTAACCGGCCGACACGGTGTGCACGAACTTGGCCTGGGCCACCGGGTTGAAGATCACCGCCATGAAGTCGGTGATTTCCATACGCATGGTGTCGGGATTAAAGGCCGCGCCGACGGGGTTCTGCATCCAGCCGTTGGCGACCAGGATCCACAGGGCCGACAGGTTGGTGCCCAGGGCGACCATGAAGGTGACGAACAGGTGGGCGTGCGGCTTCAGCTTGTCCCAGCCGAAGAACATCAGGCCGACGAAGGTCGCCTCAAGGAAGAAGGCCATCAGGCCCTCGATCGCCAGCGGCGCCCCGAAGATGTCCCCGACGTAGTGGGAATAGTAGCTCCAGTTCATGCCGAACTGGAATTCCATCGTCAGGCCGGTGGCGACGCCCAGCACGAAGTTGATGCCGAAAATCGTGCCCCAGAAACGGGTGATCGTCCGCCAGATCGGCCGGCGGGTCATCACATAGATGCTCTCCATGATGACCAGCATGAAGGAGAGGCCCAATGTGAGGGGCACAAACAGAAAGTGGTATAGCGCCGTCAGTGCGAACTGAAGGCGTGAAAGGTCTACGACCGCCAGGTCGATCATCGTTCCAGGCTCCTGACCGCCAGCCCCCATCGACCGGCGTTCTACTCTAACCTAAAGCCACGCGGTTTGGCGCGCCTTGATCCTGATCAAAGCCGACAGAGCCGACTCGGACTAGACGGCGTTTCGCCCAAGGTCCTTTCGTCCCATGGGCCTTTTGCCCAATCCCGCGTCGTCGGCGATCATGGCTGATCCGCTGATCGACCCTGGAGACAAGATGACGGCCCAGCCGATCGCCCCCAACGCCCCTGCCTTAGACGACACGCAGCCCGCCGCCTGGTTGAAGGCCGCTCTGGCGCCCTGGCGGCGGCTGATGACCCTGGGCGGCGCGCTGGTCATCGCCGACACCGTGCCTGCGGTCGGATTCGCAGCCGGTCTGGCCCTGGCGGTCGGCGCCCTGCCTCAAGGCATCGACGGCGCCCTGCCGGGCCTGGGTCTGGCAGCCGTCTCCCTGCTGGCGCGCGGCGCGCTCAGCCACACTGCGGTCAAGGTGAACACTCGCGCGGCCCGCGCCGCCAAGAACGGAATTCGCCGCTCCATCCTGACGGAGGCCCTGTCCGGCCGTCTCTCCGACGCCGCCGCCATGACCGCCGTCGTCGAAGGGGTCGAGGCCCTGGACGGCCATGTCGCGCGCTTTTCGCCCGCCCGCACGGCGGCCGCCGCCTCGCCGCTGATTCTGATCGCCGTGACCGCCATAGTCAGCCCCTTCACCGCCGGCATACTGATCTTCACCCTCCTGCCCTTCATCATCGGCATGGCCCTGACCGGCATGGCGGCGGGCGCCGAAAGCCGTCGTCAGTTCCAGGCGCTGGAACGGCTGTCGGGCCTGTTCCTGGACCGGGTTCGCGCCCTGCCCGCCATTCTCGCCTTTCAGGCCGAGACGCAGCAGAGCCGCGTCATCGCCCGCGCCTCCGACGACCTGGCCCGCCGCACCGGCAAGGTGCTGAAGGTCGCCTTCCTGTCCTCGGCGGTGCTGGAGTTCTTCTCCGCCCTGGCCGTGGCCCTGGTCGCCGTTTATTGCGGCTTCAACCTGCTGAAGCTGCTGCCCTTTCCGGCGCCGGAACAGCTCAGCCTGACGCGCGCCTTCTTCGTTCTGGCGCTGGCGCCGGAAGTCTATCAGCCGATGCGCCGCCTCGCCGCCGCCTACCACGACCGTCAGGCCGCCGAGTCCGCCGTCCCCAGCCTGCGTCGCCTGAGCGTCGAAGCGACGCGGAGCACGCGCCCGCCCCGTCCCGGCCAGGCGCCCGCCATCGCCTTCCACGACGTCGCCATCGCCTATGACGGCGCGCCTGTGATCGAAGGCTTCACTCTGGATGTCGCCCCCGGCTCAATCGTCGCCCTGACCGGCCTCAGCGGTTCGGGCAAGAGCAGCCTGCTGCACCTCTTTCTGGGCCTGTCGCCTCTCAGCGCGGGAGAGGTCATGATCGGCGAAACACGCCTGTCTCAGGGGGGAGAT
The DNA here is from genome assembly GCF_000421705.1 of Brevundimonas naejangsanensis DSM 23858. Taxonomy (GTDB): domain Bacteria; phylum Pseudomonadota; class Alphaproteobacteria; order Caulobacterales; family Caulobacteraceae; genus Brevundimonas; species Brevundimonas naejangsanensis. The sequence continues at coordinate 25,540 of NZ_ATXN01000010.1, read as the reverse complement.
CTGACCGACTGGATCGCCTGGGCCGGGCAAGCCCCGGTCGTCATTCGCGGCACCCTTGGCGAAAACATCGCCCTGGCCCATCGCGGCGCGACGCCCGAGGCCGTGGAACAGGCGGCGCGCAAGGCGGGCCTGAACGGCGCGCTGGACCGCCCAATCGACGAACGCGGCGGCGGCCTGTCGGGCGGCGAGCGCCGCCGTCTGGGTCTGGCCCGCGCCTTCCTGAAGCCCGCGCCCCTGCTGCTTCTGGACGAACCCACCGCCAATCTTGACGCCGACGCCGAAGCCGCCCTGCTGCCCGTCATCCGCGAAGCCGCGCGCGGCCGCACCGTCCTGATCGCCACCCATTCCGACGCCGTCGCCGCCCTGGCCGACAAGGTGGTGCGCCTGTGAGCCGTTCTGATTCGCCTGGCGTCGCCCGCCTGAAGGCCCTGATCCGCGCCCAGGAGAAGGCTCAGCGCCCGCGCCTGCTGGCCGCCTCCGTCACCGCCGCCCTGGTGTCGGCCGGCGCCGTCCTGCTGCTGGGCCTGTCGGGCTGGTTCATCACCGCCGCCGCCCTCGCCGGCGCCGCCGGACCCGCCGTGGCCCACGTCTTCAACTACATGGTGCCCAGCGCCATGATCCGCTTCTTCGCCATCGTGCGCACCGCCTCCCGCTATGGCGAGCGCGTCACCGGCCACGACGCGGCGTTGAAGGCGCTGGCCGCCCTGCGTCCGCAGTTGTTCATCGGCCTGGCGCGCGCCCCCACGACCAAAGCCCTTTCCTTGGCGGGCGGCGAAGCCTCCGCCCGGCTGGTTCAGGACGTGGACGCGATTCAGGACCGTTTCGTGCGCCTGTCGACGCCCTGGGGCGCGGGGGCCGGTCTGATCGCCGGCGTCGGCATGGCGGCCCTCGCCGGATGGGCCCCGGCGCTGGTCGTCGCGGGCGCCGCCGCTCTGGGCGTCATCCTGGCCGTCGTGATCGGGCGCCGCTTCGCCGAGCCCGCCGGCCAGCGCCTTCAGCAGGCGTCCGGCGCCCTGAAGACCGAGTTCGCCGCCCTGGCCGCCGCCGCGCCCGAGCTTCAGGCCTATGGCATGAAGGCCTGGGCCGCCGACCGTCTGGCCGAACATGGCGACGCCGTCGAAGACGCCGCCGAACGACTGGCGCGCGCTGGCGGCCTGATCATGGCCAGCCAGAGCCTCGCCATGGCCGCTGGCGTGGCGGGCGCGGCTCTGGCCGCAGGCGCGGGGGCCCCTGCCCTGACCGCCCTGTCCATGCTGGCCGCCGTGGCCACGGTTGAAAGCGCAGGAACCCTGCTGAACGCCCTGCGCCAGAACGGCGCGGTGAAGGCGGCGGTCCAACGTCTGGGCGAACTTCTGGACGAGGAGGCGCCCGCCTTGCCGGTCGCTGCTGCATCTCCGAGCCTGCGCCTGTCCGGCGCCGATCTGGCGGTCGCCCCGCCGCAGCGCCTGGCGATCACTGGCCCGTCCGGCGCGGGCAAGACGACCCTGATTGAACGCATGATGGGCCTGCGCCCCGCCTCCCCCGGCGAGATCCTGCACGGAGACGCCGACGCCGCCGCCCTCGGCGCCGAGGCCTTGCGTCCCCTGTTCGCCTATGCCCCGCAGCAGGCGGTGCTTCTAACCGGCAGTGTGCGCGAAAACCTGCGCCTGGCCGCCCCGTCAGCCTCGGACGACGATCTGTGGGCCGCGCTGGAAGACGCCGCCCTGGCCGACCGCATCCGCGCCGCGCCCGGCGGGCTGGACGCCTCCGTAGGCGAGAACGGCGCCCGCCTGTCGGGCGGCGAGCGACGCCGTCTGGGGCTCGCCCGCGCCTATCTGCGCCCGGCGCCCTGGCTGGTGCTGGACGAACCCACCGAAGGTCTGGACGCCGCCACCGAAGCGCAGGTGCTTGAACTGCTCTCCGCCCGTCTGCATCACAGCGGTCAGGGCTTGATCGTCGTCAGCCACCGCCCGGCGCCCCTGGCTCTGTGCGACGCCGCCCTGACCGTTTCGGGCATAGACGCCGACGGCCGCATCCAGATCAGTGCAAGGCCCCGGCAAGCCGCCGCCTGATAGCGCCATATCTTTGATCTCCATCAAGGCGACGCGGGCGTTTAGCGGCTCTTCTGTCGGCAGAGGAGATCACCCATGCCCGCAGACATCATCGCCCCCATCGTCGCCATCAGCGCCTTCTTCATGACCTTCATCGTCGGCATGGCCTACGGCTGCATCGCCAGCAGCCTGGCCAAGCCCGAAGAGGGCTGAGCCTCATGACCCTGCATCACATCCGCCTTGAGCTCGCGCGGGCGCCCGAACATCCGCACGGAGACGCTGGGGACGGCTACGACCTGGTCTTGACGCTGGACCAGAACGCCCGGCTCGACACAGCCGCCATCGCCATCGCGCCAGAGAAGACCCGTGTCCGCCGCTTCAAGGGCACGCAGACGCTGGCTATCGGCCAACTGACCCGCGCGGAAGACGGCCGGTGGATTCTCGACCTTCCAGGCGAAGATGCGGACGCCGAAGGTTTCCGTCTGGAAGACGAACAGTTCGTCGTCGGCGAATACGTCTCCCTGGCCCAGCCGGGCGGGGACATGCGCGCCTATCGCGTCACCCTGGCCCAGCCGCTTCCCACGGCCTGACAGCCGCTGACAATCGAAGCCTTCCGCGACGCCGCCTGAGAGTTCAGGCGGCGTCGTCGGCGTGCGTGTGGATCACTGGGCGGAACAGCAGCTTATCGATGCGACGGTCGTCCATGTCGATGACCTCGACCTCGAAACGGCCCAGTTGCAGGATGTCGCCCTCGTTCGGCACGCGCGACAGATGGTGCAGCACCAGACCCGCCACAGTGTGGAAGCCTTCGTGCTCGCCGAAGTCTTCGCCCAGGATTTCACCCAGTTCGTCCAGATCAATCTGACCGTCGACCGCCCAGGTCCCGTCATTGCGTTTGCGCACGGCGGTTTCGGTCTCGTCGTGGCTTTCGTTGAAGTCGCCGGCGATCATCTCCAGCAGGTCCGTGGCCGTGACCACGCCTTCAAAGGCGCCGTATTCGTCGACGACGAAGGCCATGTGCACCTTCGATCCCTTCAGGATCTCCAGCGCCTTCAGCACCGAGGTCGACTGGGGGATGAAGGCCGGTTCGGCCACCAGCGTCTCGACGTTGAACTCGCCATTGGTGAGCAGGCTGTCCAGCAGGTCTTTCTTGTGGACCACGCCCAGCGGATTATCGATATCGTTGTCCCGCGCCACCACGATACGCGAATAGGGGCAGGTGCGGATTTCCTCGCGCAGCGTCTCTTCGGAATCGTCCAGCGCGATCCAGTAGACCTCGTGGCGCGGCGTCATGGCCACGCGCACCGCCCGGTCGCCCAGGCGCAGGATCTCTTCGATCATCTCCTGCTCTTCCGGCTCGATCAGCCCCGCAGACGTGCCCTCGGCCAGAATGCTTTCCACCTCTTCCTGGGTGACGTCCGAACCATCGCGGTCCTTAACGCCCAGCAGCTTCAGGATGCCCGAGGTCGAGGCCGTCAGCAGCAGCACGAACGGCTTCATCACCAGGGCCAGGGTCGAAATCGGACCGGCCATCTTGGAGGCGATGGTCTCAGGGAAGATCAGGGCCAGCCGCTTGGGCACCAGCTCGCCGACAATCAGCGAGACATAGGTGATCAACACCACCACCACGGCGGTGGCGATGATCTGCGAATAAGGCGCCAGGGCGGGCAGGTTCGCCTTGAGAATCTCATCCAGCTGGCCGGCGATAGCCGCCTGACCATAGGCGCCCGCCAGAATACCGATCAGGGTGATGCCCACCTGGACGGCCGACAGGAACTGCGTCGGCTCTTCGGCCAGCTTCAACGCGGCTCGGGCGCCGCGGTCGCCTCTTTCGGCGCGGCTCTGCAGCTTGGATTTTCGGGAAGACACGACCGCAAGTTCGGTCATGGCGAAAAGGCCGTTCAGCACCACAAGCAGCAGCACGACGACGATAGCGATGGTCAACATCGAAAAGGGAGAAGCCCTGACGCGGCGCGACTAACGGCGTCCGCGCGGCCTATAGTAAAGATGAACCTCGGTCCGCGCCAGCTTTCTTGTCGGCTATGCGGCGGCCCGTCGCTGCCGCCCCGCATCAGGCCGCCGTCGGAATCTTGACTTCCGACCACGTGTCGGCTGCTGCGGCGCCCCGCTCCATCCCGTTCAACAGAATCTGCAACGTAACCGGCTTGGCTGTCAGATGGTCCGCCCCGGCCTGCATGGCCTTCACATGGTGCGCCTCGGTCGTATTGGCGGTCAGCATGACGATCGGCGTGCGGCGCCGCCCTGATCGCGCCTCGGCCGCCCGGATACGCCGCATGGCTTCCAGTCCGTCCATGACCGGCATCTGCATGTCCATCAGAACCATGTCGAACGGCTCAAGCATGAAGCGCTCGACGCCCTCCGCGCCATTGTCAGCGGTGACGATCTCAAAGCCCAGCGGCTCCAGCAGACAGCGCACTACCATCTGATTGGCCGGATTGTCCTCCACCGCCAGCACGCGCAGGCGTCCCGCCGGTTCCGGCTGTTCCGCCGTCTCCGCCGAAGCCTCGTCGCTATTAGGCGCCTGCCGCTCGATGGGTATGGCCACGCGGAATACACTGCCGCGTCCCAAGGCCGATTCCGCCGAAATCGTTCCGCCCATCAACTCCGCCAACAGGCGACAGATCGACAGCCCCAGTCCGGTCCCGCCGAATTGGCGCGAGATGGCGTCGTCGGCCTGAACGAACGGCTGGAACAGACGCTGCGCCGCCTGTTCGTCGAAACCGATCCCCTCATCCTCCACCTCGATAAGCAGGCGCTCTGCCTGCGCGTCGCCGGCCACATCGACGCGAACCGCCACATGGCCCTGAGCCGTGAACTTCACCGCATTGGAGACCAGATTGGAGACGATCTGCGCGATCCTTACGCCATCGCCGACCACCATGCCGTTCGCCGCATCGCTGAAGGTCGCCGCCAGCGTAAGCCCCTTGGCCTCGGCCCCTGCACGGCGCATCTCCACGACCGCGCCGATATCGGCCCTCAGGTCGAACGGCGCGGGTGCCAGGGTGAACTGCCCCGCCTGCATTTTCGACAGGTCCAGCATGTCATCCAGCACCCGGCGCAACGCATCCCCCGCCCCCGTGATCAGGTTCAGCATCTCGTTCTGGCGCGGAGTCAAGGTCGTGTGCGTTAGGGCCGACGCCAGCCCCAGCACGGCGTTCAACGGGGTGCGGACCTCATGGCTGATGTTCGCAAAGAAGCGATCCCGCGCCTCGGCGGCCTGGCGCGCTTCCGCCTGCGCAACCTCCAGCGCCTTCAGCGCCCGCACGTGATCCGAGACCTCGAAGCGAATGGCCGTATAGGTTTCCGGCCGCCCATCAGACCCGAGATTCGGCACAATGGTGGTGTCCACCCAGTAGGGCGCGCCAGCCTTGGTGCGGTTCTCAATGGTGCCGCGCCATACCTGACCGCTCGCAATGGTGCGGTACAGATCGCGGAAATAGTCGCGCGTGTGGGCGCCGGAGTTCACTACCCTGTGCGTCTGGCCGATCAGTTCCTCGCGCGAATAGCCGCTGACCGCCTCGAACTTGTCGTTGCAATACAGGATGCGGCCGGCACGGTCGGTGATCGCCACAATGGCGGCCTCGTCCAGTGCGGCAGAGAGCCCCGCCCGGCGGGGCCAATCGACGTCAGACATTAGTTAGGGGGTCCTTTCAGACCGCCACATGCGCCCGCCATCGCTGCCAAATGCTTAATCGTAACACCCGACCAAGGTCTAGGGTTACGCTTTGATCCAGCGCAAAACGCCCGTCGGCCATGCAAAACGGCCCCCGGATCGCTCCGGGGGCCGCTCTGTTACGCTTTACTCTTGGCCTAACGCCCTTGCGGGCTGCTTGAGGCCATTACTGCGGCCTAACGCGCTTTCGGGCTGCTTGAGGCCGGTACGCTTACGCTTACTCGTTACTGGCGAACCAGCGAGGGCCGAGGCCCTCGCTCATTCTGACGTCGATATTACTCGACGATTTTGGCCACGACGCCGGCGCCGACGGTGCGGCCGCCTTCGCGGATGGCGAAGCGCAGCTTCTCTTCCATCGCGATCGGCGTGATCAGCTCGACGTCCAGCTCGGCGTTGTCGCCCGGCATGATCATTTCCACGCCTTCCTTCAGGCGCACGATGCCGGTCACGTCCGTCGTGCGGAAGTAGAACTGCGGGCGGTAGTTCGTGAAGAACGGCGTGTGACGGCCGCCTTCTTCCTTGTTCAGGATGTAGGCTTCAGCCACGAACTTGGTGTGCGGGGTGATCGAACCCGGCTTGCACAGCACCTGGCCGCGCTCGACGTCTTCACGCTTGGTGCCGCGCAGCAGCACGCCCACGTTGTCGCCCGCCTGGCCCTGGTCCAGCAGCTTGCGGAACATTTCGACGCCCGTGCAGGTCGTCTTCTGAACCGGACGGATGCCGACGATTTCGACTTCTTCACCGACCTTGACGATGCCGCGCTCGACGCGACCCGTCACCACGGTGCCGCGGCCCGAGATCGAGAACACGTCTTCGACCGGCATCAGGAACGGCATGTCGATCGGGCGTTCCGGTTGCGGGATGTAGCTGTCGACCGCCGCCATCAGCTCCAGGATGCGCTCTTCGCCGATCTGCGGGTCGCGGTCTTCGACGGCGGCCAGGGCCGAGCCCTTCACGACCGGGATGTCGTCGCCCGGGAACTGGTACGAGCTGAGCAGCTCGCGCACTTCCATTTCGACCAGCTCCAGCAGTTCCTCGTCGTCGACCATGTCGACCTTGTTCAGGAACACCACCAGGGCCGGAACGCCGACCTGACGCGACAGCAGGATGTGCTCGCGGGTCTGCGGCATCGGGCCGTCAGCGGCCGAGCACACCAGGATCGCGCCGTCCATCTGGGCGGCGCCCGTGATCATGTTCTTCACGTAGTCGGCGTGGCCCGGGCAGTCCACGTGCGCGTAGTGACGGTTCGCCGTCTCATATTCCACGTGCGACGTGTTGATCGTGATGCCGCGCGCTTTTTCTTCCGGCGCGTTGTCGATGTCGGCGTAGTTCATCGCCTTGCTGCCGCCAGCCTTCGCCAGCGTCATCGAGATCGCCGCCGTCAGCGTCGTCTTGCCGTGGTCAACGTGGCCGATCGTGCCGATGTTCACGTGCGGCTTGGTGCGTTCGAACTTTTCCTTGGCCATTCTCTAGCTCCTGGAATCCCCAAAACGGGGGTCCAAATGGGTTTGGGGATAGATGGGGCGATTTGTGCTCAAACCGCCCCGTTTTCAAGTGCGTCCGTCGGAAAGACGGACTTAGGCGTACTTCTTGATCACTTCGTCGGCGACGTGTTGCGGCACCGCTTCATAGTGGTCGTACTGCATGGTGAACTGGGCGCGGCCCTGCGACATGCCGCGCAGCGTGTTCACATAGCCGAACATGTTGGCCAGCGGCACGAAGGCGTTCACGACGACGGCGTTGCCGCGCATGTCCTGACCCTGGATCATGCCGCGACGGCCGTTCAGGTCGCCGATGATCGAACCCAGGTACTCTTCCGGGGTCACGACCTCGACGGCCATGATCGGCTCGAGCAGCTTCGGTCCGCCCTTTTCCTTCAGTTCGCGGAACGCGGCGCGCGAGGCGATTTCAAACGCCAGCACCGAGGAGTCGACGTCGTGGAAGGCGCCGTCGATCAGGGTCGCCTTGACGTCGATGACCGGGAAGCCGGCCAGCAGGCCGTTGTCCTTGGCCGACTTCAAGCCCTTTTCCACGCCCGGGATGTATTCCTTGGGCACGGCGCCGCCGACGATGGCCGACTCGAAGACGAAGTCCGAACCCGGCTCGCCCGGCTCGAACACCAGCTTGACGCGGGCGAACTGGCCCGTACCGCCGGTCTGCTTCTTGTGGGTGTAGTCGATCTCGGCCTTGCGGCTGATGGACTCGCGATAAGCAACCTGCGGCGCGCCGATGGTCGCTTCGACCTTGTAGGTGCGCTTCAGGATGTCGATCTTGATGTCCAGGTGCAGCTCGCCCATGCCCTTCAGGATCGTCTGGCCCGACTCGTGGTCGGTCGAGACGGTGAAGGACGGATCTTCCGAAGCCAGCTTGGCCAGGGCGACGCCCAGCTTCTCCTGGTCGGCCTTGGTCTTGGGCTCAACGGCGATCTCGATCACCGGCGCCGGGAATTCCATCTTCTCGAGGATGACCGGCGACTTCAGCGGATCACACAGGGTGTCGCCGGTGCGGGTTTCCTTCAGGCCGGCCAGGGCGACGATGTCGCCGGCGTAGGCTTCCTTGATGTCTTCACGGTTGTTCGAGTGCATCAGCAGCATGCGGCCGACGCGCTCGCGCTTGTCGCGCGACGAGTTCAGCAGCGACTGGCCGGTTTCCATCTTGCCCGAGTAGATGCGGCAGAAGGTGATCGAACCGACGAAGGGGTCGTCCATGATCTTGAACGCCAGGACCGACAGGGCTTCGTCGTCCGAAGCCTGACGCGAGGTCGGTTCTTCGGTCTTGAAGTCGATGCCCGGGATGGCGGGGATGTCCACCGGCGACGGCAGATAGTCGACGACGGCGTCCAGCAGCGGCTGCACGCCCTTGTTCTTGAAGGCCGAGCCGCAGAGGATCGGATAGAAGGCGCCCGAAATCACGGCCTTGCGGATGCAGCGCTTCAGCACTTCGACCGAAGGCTCTTCGCCGCCCAGGTAGGACTCCATGGCTTCGTCGTCGATCTCGACGGCGTTGTCGACCAGGTACTGGCGGGCTTCGGCGGCGGCGTCGGCCAGGTCAGCCGGGATGTCGCGCACGTCAGCGGAAGCGCCGACTTGGTCGGTTTCCCAGACCAGGGCCTTCATCTCGACCAGGTCGATCACGCCCTTCAGGTTCGATTCCGAACCGATCGGCAGTTGGATCGGCACAGCCTTGGCGCCCAGACGGTCGCGGATCGACTCGACCGACTTCTCGAAGTCGGCGCCGATCTTGTCCATCTTGTTGACGAAGACGATGCGCGGAACCTTGTATTTGTCGGCCTGACGCCAGACGGTTTCCGTCTGCGGCTCAACACCGGCGTTGCCGTCCAGAACGGTCACGGCGCCGTCGAGCACGCGCAGCGAACGCTCGACTTCAATGGTGAAGTCCACGTGGCCGGGGGTGTCGATGATGTTGAGGCGCTTCTCTTTCCAGAAGGCGGTCGTCGCGGCCGACGTGATGGTGATGCCGCGTTCCTGTTCCTGATCCATCCAGTCCATGGTGGACGCGCCGTCGTGCGTCTCGCCCATTTTGTGGTTCTTGCCGGTGTAGAACAGAATCCGCTCGGTCGTCGTCGTCTTGCCCGCGTCGATGTGGGCCATGATGCCGAAGTTGCGGTAGTCTTCGATTTTATGTGTGCGGGGCATTCGATTTGCCTTCCGGGAGCTTCGCGGACGCGCGAGCGCCCTAGGGTGTCGGATATGACGGCGCGGGCAGTTCAGTCTGAACGCCCGCGCCGGATCGTCTGATTAGCGACCGCCCCATTATCCGAAGAACAGGGACGGTTTTAAGACGTTTACCAGCGGTAGTGGCTGAAGGCGCGGTTGGCTTCGGCCATCTTGTGGGTGTCTTCACGCTTCTTGACGGCGGTGCCGCGGTTGTTCGAGGCGTCCAGCAGCTCGGCGGCCAGCTTTTCGGTCATGGTGTTTTCGCCGCGGTTGCGCGCAGCGTTGACCAGCCAGCGGATGGCCAGGGCGCGACGACGGTCCGGACGGACCTCGACCGGCACCTGATAGGTGGCGCCGCCGACGCGACGCGAGCGGACTTCGACGGCCGGGGCGACGTTTTCCAGCGCAGCGTGGAAGGTCTCGACCGCAGTCTGTTCCTTCTTCTTCTCCGCCAGGATGTCGAACGCGCCGTAAACGATGTTTTCGGCGACGGCCTTCTTACCTTCGTACATGACGTAGTTCATGAACTTGGTGACCACCAGGTCGCCAAACTTCGGATCCGGCAGAACTTCACGCTTCTGAGCGCGGTGACGACGGGACATGGATGTATCCTCTTAAATCTGTAGGGCGCTAAGGAGCGGATTACTTCGGACGCTTGGCGCCGTAGTGCGAACGACGCTGCTTGCGGTCCTTGACGCCCTGGGTGTCGAGCACGCCGCGCAGGATGTGGTAGCGAACGCCGGGCAAGTCCTTCACGCGGCCGCCGCGGATCAGCACGACCGAGTGCTCCTGCAGGTTGTGGCCTTCGCCGGGGATGTAGCACACGGCTTCGACGCCGTTCTTGGCCAGACGGACCTTGGCGACCTTACGCAGAGCCGAGTTCGGCTTCTTCGGGGTCGTGGTGTAGACGCGGGTGCAGACGCCGCGGCGCTGGGGCGAACCTTCCAGGGCCGGGACCTTGTTACGGACCGGCTTCGGCTTGCGGGGCTTGCGGATCAGCTGGTTGATCGTGGGCATTCGAATTCGTCTCTTTTCGATGTGGAGGCGTGTGTCTTTCGACCGGAGCGCCTCATGAGCCTTCTTTTGAACGGGACCGAAGCCCCGCCCGGGTGTTATCGAGCCGAACGAGACGCCCAAACAGAAAAACCGGAACGCGCGCTTCGGGCGTTCCGGCGGGCGCAGCCCGTCCGTTCGATTGTCACGATCTGAGCGAACGGCGAACCGCCCACCTCTCGAAAGTGCGCGGCTTCTACGCGCGATCCGTTAACAGGTCAAGGGTTTCGCAGACGCGTCCGCCTTATCGCACGCCGTTCGTCCTGTTCAACGCTCCGCCCACATATCGCCACGCTTGCAAAGCCATGTTCTCCTTGAGGGATGGGGAGGTCGCATGACCGTCGCGGTTCTGGACAGATTCAGCTTGTGCCGCCAGTCCGGCCGACAACGCGCGGTAACGATCGGCGCGTCCGTAGTGATCCACGGCCTGCTGCTGGCCCCCCTCGCCTTCCATACCGTCAGACCGGCGCCGAATCTGAATCAGACCGCCCCTGCCGTCGTCTATCTGGATATAGAGCCGCGCCCTCTTCTGCCCCATGAGCGGCCTCGCCTGCCTACGGTCGCCCCAGCTCCCGCTCCGCAGGTCCGCCCCGCAGGTCCGGTCAGCCGCCAGCCAGCGCCCGCTCTTCCCTCCGCCGAACGCCCCGCCCCGCTGGCCCCGCGCCTGGCCCGCGAAGCGCCGGAGGGCGCGCCCGCACCGCCTGCCGAACAGGCTGCCGATCCCTGGCAGGTGACGCCGGAAAGCCAAGCCGCCGCGACAGCGCGCGCCTTGCGCACGTCTCCGGTCGGCTGCCGCTCGCCGGAACTGCTGACCCGCGCTGAACGGGTGATCTGCGACGAGCGCTTCAACGAGCGCGCGGCCGAAGCGGCGGCGCGGCGCCCCATCACCGGCAGCGGAAATCCTGATCGCGACACGCGCTTCGCTCGCGAAGGCGCGCGCGAGCTGCAACGCTATGAGGCCAAACGTCGTCCTCTCAGCGGGGGCGTCGGCGTTCTGGCGCCGCAGGACTGCCCCGGCTCCAACTTCGGCACGGGCTGCGCGGGCGCCCATCTGGATTCCTCGATGCAGATGGACTCCAGCCGCAACGTCAAGACCCGCCGTGACGGCGCCCCTGCCTCCGGCCGCCCGATGACGCCCGGCGCCGCCGGACCGCGCGAGCCGATGCGGCCGCAGTAGGCTTTCGGCGCACGCCCCTCCTCAGCTCGCGCACGCCCAACGGCCTCAAGCAGCCCAGAGCGTGGCAGGCCAACAAACGGCCTCAAGCAGCGCGAAGCGCGATAGGCCAACAAAAAAGAGCGGCGCCTTTCGGCGCCGCCCTCCTCAGTCTTTCAGGTCTGAGCCCGGATCAGTCGGCCGACTGCTCCAGCTCCAGGGCCAGATCCGCGGGAAGCGGTTCGACCGCCTCTTCGCGGGCCTGGGTCAGCACAGCGTCGCGCTCGTTGGCGATCTTCTGCAGGCTGCGCAGGTAGGCGCCGGTGCCGGCCGGGATCAGGCGACCGACGATGACGTTTTCCTTCAGGCCTTCCAGCGTGTCCTTCTTGCCGTGGACCGAAGCCTCGGTGAGGACGCGGGTGGTTTCCTGGAACGACGCCGCCGAGATGAAGCTGCGGGTCTGCAGCGACGCCTTGGTGATGCCCAGCAGGACCGGCTGCACGGTGGCGATACGGCCGCCGCGCTTCTCGACCTTGGCGTTCTCGATATCGACTTCGACCTTATCGACGTGGTCGCCCTTGATGAGCGTCGTCTCGGCGGAGTCGATGACTTCGACCTTCTGCAGCATCTGGCGAACGATCACCTCGATGTGCTTGTCGTTAATCGGCACGCCCTGCAGTCGGTAGACCTCCTGCACTTCGTTCACCAGATACTCGGCCAGCGCTTCGACGCCCTGGATGCGCAGCAGGTCGTGCGGATCCGGGTTGCCGTCGATGATGTAGTCGCCCTTCTGGATCAGATCGCCGTCGTGGACGGAGATATGCTTGCCCTTCGGGATCAGGAACTCAACCGCTTCGCCCTGGTTGCCGTCGGCATCCGGCTCCGGGGTGATCTTGATGCGGCGCTTGTTCTTGTAGTCGCGACCGAATTCGACGCGACCGTCCATCTCGGCGATGACCGCGCAATCCTTGGGACGACGGGCTTCGAACAGCTCGGCAACACGCGGCAGACCGCCGGTGATGTCGCGGGTCTTGGCGCCCTCGGTCGGGATACGGGCGATGATGTCGCCCGGCTTGGTCTCGTCGCCATTGGCCACCGACAGGATGGCGCCGACGGGCAGCAGGTAACGCGCGTCAGAACCGCTCGACAGCTTGGCGTAGCTGTCGCCCTGGGTGACGCCCATGGCCGGACGCAGGTCCGCGCCGCGCGGGCTGGCGCGCCAGTCGGAGACGACGCGCTGGGCGATGCCCGTGGCCTCGTCGGTCTCTTCCTTGACGGACAGGCCGTCGACCAGGTCCTCGAAACGCACCACGCCGCCGACTTCCGTCAGGATCGGGGTGGTGTAGGGGTCCCACTCGGCCAGACGCTGGTTCTTGGTCACCTCGGCGCCGTTCTTGACGCGCAGGCGCGCGCCGTAAGGCACCTTGTAGGATTCGCGGTCCTTGCCGTCGACGGTCACCGTGACCACCACGTTGCGGCTCATGGACACCGGGTCGCCGTGTGCGGCGATAACGGTCGGTCCGACGACCTTGATGACGCCGGCGTTGGTCGCCTCGAAGAAGGAGGTCTCCGCCACCTGAGCCGTACCGCCGATGTGGAAGGTCCGCATCGTCAGCTGGGTGCCCGGCTCGCCGATCGACTGGGCGGCGATGACGCCCACCGCTTCGCCGATGTTGACGTTGGTGCCGCGCGCCAGGTCACGGCCGTAGCAGGTCGCGCAGATGCCGGTTTCGGCTTCACAGGTCAGGGCCGAACGGACCTTGATGGACTGGACGCCCACCTTGTCGATCAGCTCGACTTCCTCTTCCTGCAGATAGGTGTCGGCAGGGAACAGGACTTCGCCGCCCGGCTCCTTGATGTCTTCGGCCGCGTAACGGCCCAGCACGCGCTGGCCCAGCGAGACGAGCACGTCGCCGCCTTCGACCACGGCGCGCAGGGTGATGCCGCGCGTCGAGCCGCAGTCTTCCTCGGTGACGATGGAGTCCTGCGCCACGTCCACCAGACGACGGGTCAGATAACCCGAGTTGGCGGTCTTCAGGGCGGTGTCGGCCAGACCCTTACGGGCGCCGTGGGTGGAGTTGAAGTATTCAAGGACGGTCAGGCCTTCCTTGAAGTTCGAGATGATCGGCGTCTCGATGATCTCGCCCGAGGGCTTGGCCATCAGGCCGCGCATCCCGCCCAGTTGCTTCATCTGGGCCTGCGAACCACGGGCGCCCGAGTTGGCCATCATGAAGACCGAGTTGATGTCCGGCTCCTGCCCCTTGATCAGCACGCGCGGCTGGGCGATTTCGCCCATCATCTCATCGGCGATCTTGTCCGTGGCCTTGGCCCAGGCGTCGACGACCTTGTTGTACTTCTCGCCCTTGGTGATCAGGCCGTCGGCGTACTGTTGCTCGTACTCCTCGACCTGGGTGCGGGTCTCGTTGACCAGCTGTTCCTTCTTGGCCGGGATGACGATGTCGTCCTTGCCCACCGAGATGCCGGCCTTGGCCGCCTCGCGGAAGCCCATCTGCATCATCTGGTCGGCGAAGATGACCGTCGCCTTCTGACCGCAGTGACGGTAGACCTGATCGATCAGGTTGCCGATCTCCTTCTTGGTCAGGTTCTTGTCCAGAAGGTTGTAGCCGATGTTCGGGTTCAGCGGCAGCAGGGCGCCCAGCTTCATCCGGCCCGGCGTGGTGTCGATCACCTTGGTCACGACTTCGCCTTCCGAGTTCATCTCGGTCCAGCGCGCCTTGATCTTGGTGTGCAGGGTCACGACACGGGCGTCCAGCGCCGCGTCGATTTCGCCCATGTTGGCGAACAGCTTGCCTTCGCCGGGCTGCTTTTCCTTGACCAGCGACAGGTAGTACAGGCCGAGCACGATATCCTGCGACGGCACGATGATCGGCTTGCCGTTGGCGGGCGACAGGATGTTGTTCGTCGACATCATCAGCACGCGCGCTTCCAGCTGGGCCTCAAGGCTCAGCGGGACGTGCACGGCCATCTGGTCGCCGTCGAAGTCAGCGTTGAACGCCGTACAGACCAGCGGGTGCAGGCGGATGGCCTTGCCCTCGATCAGCTTGGGCTCGAACGCCTGGATGCCCAGACGGTGCAGCGTCGGGGCGCGGTTCAGCAGAACCGGGTGCTCGCGGATGACCTCGTCCAGGATGTCCCAGACGGCGGGCTGTTCACGCTCGACCATGCGCTTGGACTGCTTGACGGTGCCCGACAGGCCCTTAGCGTCCAGACGCGCGTAGATGAACGGCTTGAACAGTTCCAGCGCCATCTTCTTGGGCAGGCCGCACTCGTGCAGCTTCAGCTCCGGGCCCACGGTGATGACCGAACGGCCCGAGTAGTCGACGCGCTTGCCCAGCAGGTTCTGACGGAAGCGGCCCTGCTTGCCCTTCAGCATGTCGGCCAGCGACTTCAGCGGACGCTTGTTGGCGCCCGTGATCACGCGGCCGCGACGGCCGTTATCGAACAGGGCGTCGACCGACTCCTGCAGCATCCGCTTTTCGTTGCGGATGATGATGTCCGGCGCGCGCAGTTCGATCAGGCGCTTCAGGCGGTTATTCCGGTTGATGACCCGGCGATACAGGTCGTTCAGGTCCGAGGTGGCGAAGCGGCCGCCGTCCAGCGGCACCAGCGGACGCAGTTCCGGCGGGATGACCGGGACGATCGTCAGGATCATCCACTCGGGCTTGTTGCCCGACTCGATGAAGGCTTCCAGCAGTTTCAGGCGCTTGGACGCCTTCTTGGCCTTCAGCTCCGACGGGTTGTCGGCCAGCTCGGCGCGGTGCTTCTCGGCCTCGGCGTTCAGATCGATCGCCATCAGCAGGTTGCGGACCGCCTCGGCGCCGATCTCGGCGGTGAAGCCGTCGTCGCCGAACTCTTCCTGGTAGTGATAGAACTCGTCTTCCGTCAGCAGCTGGTTCTGCTTCAGCGGGGTCAGGCCCGGCTCGGTGACGATGTAGTTCTCGAAATACAGGACGCGCTCGACGTCCTTCAGCGCCATGTCCAGCATCAGCGAGATGCGGCTCGGCAGCGACTTCAGGAACCAGATGTGGGCGACCGGGGCGGCCAGGTCGATGTGGCCCATGCGCTCGCGACGAACGCGGGCCAGGGTGACCTCAACGCCGCACTTCTCGCAGATGATGCCCTTGTACTTCATGCGCTTGTACTTGCCGCACAGGCATTCGTAGTCCTTGGTCGGGCCAAAGATACGGGCGCAGAACAGGCCGTCACGCTCGGGCTTGAACGTGCGGTAGTTGATGGTTTCCGGCTTCTTGATCTCGCCGAACGACCACGAGCGGATCTTCTCCGGCGAGGCCAGGGCGATCTTGATCTGGTCGAAGGTCGGGGTGACCGGGACCGGGTTGAAGATGTTCAGGACTTCCTGGTTCATCTTTTTTCCTTCTGCGGGAATGCCCCGCGAAAATCATTCAGAGAGGAGAACAGGCGGACCGCCCTTCCCCGCCGAGGCGAGGAAGGGCGCTTGATCCGATCAGCTGTTTTCCAGCTCCACGTTCAGGCCCAGCGAGCGCATTTCCTTCACGAGCACGTTGAACGACTCGGGGATGCCGGCCTCGAAGCTGTCGTCGCCGCGGACGATGGCCTCGTAGACCTTGGTGCGGCCGGCCACGTCGTCCGACTTCACCGTCAGCATTTCCTGCAGGGTGTAGGCGGCGCCGTAGGCTTCCAGAGCCCAGACCTCCATTTCCCCGAAGCGCTGACCGCCGAACTGCGCCTTACCGCCCAGCGGCTGCTGGGTGACGAGCGAGTACGGGCCGATCGAGCGGGCGTGGATCTTGTCGTCGACCAGGTGGTGCAGCTTCAGCATGTAGATGTAGCCGACCGTGACCGGACGCTTGAACTGCTCGCCGGTCTGACCGTCGTACAGGATCGACTGGCCCGAACGATCCAGGCCCGCTGATTCCAGCAGGTCCTCGATGTCCGAGATGCGCGCGCCGTCGAAGACCGGGGTCGCGAAGGGCACGCCCTTGGACAGGTTCTTCGCCAGTTCGATCAGGTCTTCCTCGTCGTCCGGCAGCGGGGTGTCGGCGCCATAAACCTCGGTCAGACGCTCGATCAGAGCCTGCTTCTGACCGCCGTGCTGCCAGGCTTCCAGCAGACCGGAGATCTGCTTGCCCAGACCGGCGGCGGCCCAACCCAGGTGGGTCTCGAAGATCTGACCGATGTTCATGCGCGACGGCACGCCCAGCGGGTTCAGCACCACGTCGACGTGGGTGCCGTCTTCCAGGTACGGCATGTCCTCGATCGGCAGGATCTTGGAGATGACGCCCTTGTTCCCGTGACGGCCGGCCATCTTGTCGCCCGGCTGCAGCTTGCGCTTCACGGCCACGAAGACTTTGACCATCTTCATGACGCCAGGCGGCATCTCGTCGCCGCGCTGCAGCTTCTCGACCTTGTCTTCGAAGCGACGGTCGAGGGCCTTACGGGCGTCCTCGAACTGCTTCTTCATGGCCTCCAGCTCGCCCATCGCCTTCTCGTCGTCGAGGGCGACCTGCCACCACAGGCCCTTGGACACTTCGGCCAGCTTCTCTTCGGTGACCTCGCCGCGGCCCATGCCCTTCGGGCCGGACACGGCGGTCTTGCCGAGCAGCAGCGGCTTCACGCGGCCGTAGACGTTGCGCTCAAGGATCTTGAGCTCGTCGTCGCGGTCCTTGCCCAGGCGCTCGATCTCGGCGCGCTCGATCGCCATCGCGCGCTCGTCCTTGTCGATGCCGTGGCGGTTGAACACGCGCACGTCGACGATGGTGCCGGCGACGCCGGGCGGCAGACGCAGCGAGGTGTCGCGCACGTCCGAAGCCTTCTCGCCGAAGATGGCGCGCAGCAGCTTCTCTTCCGGAGTCATCGGGCTTTCGCCCTTCGGCGTCACCTTGCCGACCAGGATATCGCCCGGCTGGACTTCGGCGCCGATGGCCACGATGCCCGCCTCGTCAAGGTTGCGCAGGGCTTCCTCGCCGACGTTCGGGATGTCGCGGGTGATCTCTTCCGGGCCCAGCTTGGTGTCGCGGGCCATGACCTCGAACTCTTCCAGGTGGATCGAGGTGAAGATGTCGTCGCGCACGATCCGTTCGGAGATCAGGATCGAATCTTCGAAGTTGTAGCCGTTCCAGGGCATGAAGGCGACCAGGGCGTTGCGGCCCAGAGCCAGTTCGCCCAGGTCCGTCGACGGGCCGTCGGCGATGACGTCGCCCGCCTTCACCGCATCGCCCACGCGCACGATCGGGCGCTGGTTGATGCAGGTCGACTGGTTCGAACGCTGGAACTTCGACAGCCGATAGATGTCAACGCCCGAGCGGCCGGCTTCCACGTCGCCCGTGGCGCGCACGACGATACGGGTGCCGTCGATCTGCTCGACCACGCCCTCACGACGGGCGACCACGACAGCGCCGGAGTCCACGGCCACCACGGCTTCCATGCCGGTGCCGACCAGCGGTGCGTCCGACTTCACCAGCGGCACAGCCTGACGCTGCATGTTGGCGCCCATCAGCGCGCGGTTGGCGTCGTCGTTTTCCAGGAAGGGGATCAGGGCGGCGGCGACCGAAACGACCTGCTTCGGCGACACGTCCATCATGTCCACGTCGGCCTTGGTCAGCAGCTGGGAGTCGCCGTTGATACGGCCCGGCACCAGCTCCTCGACGATCTCGCCGTCCTTCAGGTCGATGTTGGCCTGAGCGATGACGTGCTTCGCCTCTTCCATCGCCGAGATGTAGACCACCTCGTCCGTCGCCTTGCCTTCGACCACGCGACGGTACGGGCTTTCGATGAAGCCGTACTTGTTAACGCGGGCGTGGGTGGCCAGCGAGTTGATCAGACCGATGTTCGGGCCTTCCGGCGTTTCGATCGGGCAGATGCGGCCATAGTGCGTCGGGTGCACGTCGCGGACTTCGAAGCCCGCGCGCTCGCGCGTCAGACCGCCCGGGCCAAGCGCCGAGAGGCGACGCTTGTGGGTGATTTCCGACAGCGGGTTGGTCTGGTCCATGAACTGCGACAGCTGCGACGAACCGAAGAACTCGCGAACCGCAGCGGCGGCCGGCTTGGCGTTGATCAGGTCGTGCGGCATGACCGTGTCGATATCGACCGAGGACATGCGCTCCTTGATGGCGCGCTCCATGCGCAGCAGGCCGACGCGGTACTGGTTTTCCAGCAGCTCGCCCACCGAACGGACCCGGCGGTTGCCCAGGTTGTCGATGTCGTCGATCTCGCCGCGGCCGTCCTTCAGGCCGACCAGGATCTGCAGCACCTTCAGCACGTCGTCCTTTTGCAGGACGCGGATTTCGTCCGAAACCTCGGGGGTTTCCAGACGCATGTTCATCTTCACGCGGCCCACGGCCGACAGGTCGTAGCGCTCGGCGTCGAAGAACAGGGAGTTGAACATGGCCTCGGCCGCTTCCGGCGTCGGCGGCTCGCCCGGGCGCATGACGCGATAGACGTCGAACAGAGCGTCCTCGCGGCCCGTGTTCTTGTCCACGCGCAGGGTGTTGCGCATGTAGGCGCCGACCGTGACGTGGTCGATGTCCAGCACGTCGATGGTGGTGAAGCCGTTGGCTTCCAGCAGCTCAATCGCCGCGGCGTCCAGCTCGTCGCCCGCCTCGGCGTAGATTTCGCCGGTCTCGAAGTTGACGGCGTCAGAGGCCAGATACTTGGTTAGCAGGGCGTCAGCCGCCAGCGACAGCGACTTCAGACCGCCGTCGGCCAGCTTCTTGGCGGCGCGGGCGCTGATCTTCTGACCGGCCGGGGCGACCACTTCGCCGGTGTCGGCGTCGACCAGATCGAACTCCGGCTTCACGCCGCGCCAACGTTCCGGCTTGTAGGGCGTGACCCAGCCTTCGCCGCGCTTCTCGTACGGAACCGTCTCGTAGAAGGTCTTGAGAATCTCTTCCCCGTCCATGCCCAGGGCATAGAGGAAGGTCGAGGCCGGCAGCTTGCGGCGACGGTCGATGCGGACGTAGACGATGTCCTTGGCGTCGAACTCGAAGTCCAGCCACGAGCCGCGATAAGGAATGACGCGGGCGGCGAACAGCAGCTTGCCCGACGAGTGGGTCTTGCCCTTGTCGTGGTCGAAGAAGACGCCCGGCGAGCGGTGCATCTGCGAGACGATCACGCGCTCGGTGCCGTTGACGATGAAGGTGCCCTTGTCCGTCATGAGCGGGATGTCGCCCATGTAGACGTCCTGCTCCTTGATGTCCTTGACCGAACGTGCGCCCGTTTCTTCCTCGGTCTCAAAGACGATCAGGCGCAGCTTGACCTTCAGCGGCGCGGCATAGGTCATGTCGCGCTGGATGCATTCCTCGACGTCGTACTTCGGGTCCTCGAACTCGTAGGAGACGTATTCCAGGACGGCGCGCTCGTTGAAGTCCTTGATCGGGAAGACCGACTTGAAGACCGCCTCGATGCCCTCGTCGTTGCGCAGACCGGGGCGCGACTCGCGCTGCAGGAACTGCTCGTACGAAGCGCGCTGAACCTCGATCAGGTTCGGCATCTGCACGGCTTCGGGGATGCGCCCGAAGCTGTAGCGAATGCGCTTCTTGCCGGTAAACGACGTGGCGGCAGCGATCTTACCCAAGGCGAGACCGTCGGTGGACTTGGCCATTCTGTTTTCCCAATCGCGGCCCCTTGCGAGGCCCGCTCTCAATGCAGCAGCCACGGCGCGCCGACCGGCGATCCGTGACCGTTAAATGTCTCTCGACGTCCACCCTCGATCCGCACGCAGATCAGGACGCCTGGATGTATCCGCCCCCTTGGGGAGGGGCGACGCCTTCGCACCGGTCGGAGGGCGACAAACCGGGCCTCGGCGCTTTCGCGCGGGATTCATGGAATCTGCGGGACGCGCATATATACGCCCTTCTTCGGCGAAATAAAGGCCCCCACACGCGAGCAGGTGACAGTTTCGATCAGCGTGATAAGCCTTGCGTTATGAAGTACATCGCCCTGCCCCTCCTCGCCGCCCTGTCGTTGGCGGCCTGCGCCTCGACGTCGGATATCGGCTATCCCGGCCTGCGAGAGTCGGTCGGCCCCGCGACCCAGGAGAATTGGGAGGTCGGCCAGGCCGCCTATCTGATGTGGAACAGCCAGCGTCGCGGCTGGACCTCGACCCCGTCGGGCCTGCAGTATCGCCTTGTCAGCAAGGCCAATCCGAACGGCGCCCAGCCGTCCGCGACCGACACGGTCAAGGTCCACTATCGCGGCACCTTCATCGACGGGCGCGAGTTCGACAGCTCCTATTCACGCAACGAGCCCGCGACCTTCCCCCTGAACCGGGTCATCAAGGGCTGGACCGAGGGCGTCGCCCTGATGCGCGAGGGCGAGACCTATGAGTTCGTCATCCCGGCCGATCTGGCCTACGGCTCGCGCTGGATGGGGACGGACATCCCCGCCAACTCGGCGCTGCGCTTCACGGTCGAGCTGCTCGAAGTGAATCCGCAGGGCTGACGCGCCGCTCGGCATAGAATTTGGGAGCTAACTCTAATCCCCGCTCATCCCAGCGGACGCCGGGAGTGAGAGCGCCACACTGGGACTTATCCCCTCGGCGAGGCGCCGGAAGCCAAAGTACTGGGTCCCGGCGTCCGCCGGGATGAGCGGGATGGAAAGCATCGACACGGAATCGTCATCCATCTTGACGACGCCTGCGACACATTGTCGTCTGCGCCTCCTTGTTGAGGCCGCGTTGGGGGCGGCCGTCCTGAGATAGCCGTCATGAAACCTTTCCTCCTGGCCGCCAGCGCCTCGGTCCTCTTGTTGGCGACGGGCGCGCCCGTTCTGGCACAGGTCGGGACGCCCGCCCTGCCCGTAGCCCTGGCGCCGATCCCGACGGCCAGGGACGAAGCCTATCCCGGCGTTATCAAGCTGGATGTCGACGCCACCGACATCGACCGCCGCCTGATCCAGGTGCGTCAGACTATCCCCGTCAGCGGCCCCGGCCCTCTGATCCTCTTCTATCCCCAGTGGATTCCCGGCCATCACGGTCCGGTCGGCCCAGTCGCCAACGTCGGCGGCCTGACCTTCACCGCCAACGGCCAGCGACTGGAATGGGTGCGCAACACCGTCCAGCCCTGGGCTTATCAGATCGAAGTTCCCGCCGGTGTGACCGAGGTCGAGGCCGCCTTCCAATGGCTGACGCCGATCGAGGGCGGCCAGGGCCGCGTCACCGTCACCCCCGAAATGGCCAATGTCCAGTGGGACAAGACCCTGCTCTATCCGGCGGGCTATTATTCGCGCCAGATCACCTTCCAGCCGACGCTGAAACTGCCGCAGGGCTGGAACTACGGCACGGGGCTGGACACCGTCAGCTTTGAGAACGGCGTGGCGACCTTCGCCCCCATCACGCTGGAGCATCTGGCCGACAGCCCCGTCTTCGCGGGCGCCCATTATCGCCAGTTCGACCTTGATCCGGGCGGTCGGTCGCCGGTGCGGCTGAACGTCATCGCTGACACCGCCAAGATGCTGGAAGCCTCGGACGAGCATATCCAATTGCACCGCAATCTGGTCCAGCAGGCCGACCGCCTGTTCGGCGCGCGCCACTATGACCACTACGACTTCCTGCTGGCCGTGACCGACAAGCTGGGCGGCATCGGCCTGGAGCATCACCGCTCCTCCGAGAACAGCGCCGATGTGAAGTATTTCACCGACCGCGAAGCGACCCTGGCCGACCGCGACCTGCTCGGCCACGAATACACCCACAGCTGGAACGGCAAATGGCGCCGCCCGGCGGATCAACTGACGCCCAATCTGAACGAGCCGCTGCAGAACTCCCTGATGTGGGTCTATGAGGGCCAGACGCAGTACTGGGGTCTGGTCCTGACCGCCCGCGCTGGGCTGATGAGCAAGCAGCAGGCGCTGGACGTGCTGGCTATGACCGCCGCCAGCTTCCAGAACATTCCCGGCCGCCAGTGGCGCGCCATGCAGGACACCACCAACGACCCCATCATCAGCCAGCGCCGCCCCCAGCCGTGGAGTTCCTATCAGCGCAGCGAGGACTATTACCGCGAGGGCTCGCTGATCTGGCTGGACGCCGACACCCTGATCCGCGAGCGGACGGGCGGCAAGCAGTCGCTGGACGACTTCGCCAAGGCCTTCTTCGGCGTCGAGGACGGGAACTGGGATCCGGCCCCCTACACCTTCGCTGACGTGACCTCGACCCTGAACGGAGTGCAGGCCAACGACTGGGCCGCCTTCCTGCGCGAGCGGCTGGACGCGGTCGGCCCCGGCTCGCGCGGTCCGCTGGACGGCATCGAGCGCGGCGGTTACCGCCTGGTCTTCAAGGAAGAGCCGTCCGGCTACATGGGCGCCCTCTACAAGGAGCTTGGCCGCAACGACTTCACCTATTCGCTCGGCTTCATGATGAACAAGTCGAACAAGATCACCTCCGTCCTGTGGGGCGGCCCCGCGTTCGAGCAAGGTCTGACCTCGGGCTGGGAAGTCGTCGCCGTCGGCGGCCGCGCGGCCTCGGCCGACGTGCTGAAGGAGGCGGTCACCGCCACCAAGGGGGCTTCCGAGCCGATCGAACTGATCCTGAAGAATGGCGACGTCTTCAAGACGGTGCGCTTCGACTACCATGACGGCCTGCGCTACCCGCACCTGGAGCGGATCGAGGGCACGCCCGACCGATTGGGCGACATCCTGTCGCCGAAGCGGCGGTAACGGCCAAGCGCCGCGCCTCTCCCTCCCCTTCATGGGGAGGGTGGTCGGAGCGAAGCGAAGACCGGGTGGGGGCGGCAAGGCTGATCAAGCACCGGCGTCCTGCATCGCCAAGCCCTCCCCACCCGGCCTCGGCCTGACGGCCTCAGCCACCCTCCCCATGAAGGGGAGGGAGAAGGTCGCGCTGCGGCGGAAACGCCGCTACAGCTTCAACATGACCCTGACACACCGCCTGCCCGCCGCCGCCCTCGCCCTGCTGCTGTCCTCCGCTGCGCCTGCCGCCCTCGCCCAGGACTGGACCGGCCCGCAGGCGCCGACCGCGCCGACGCCCCAGAACACGCCTCTGGCCCTGCCCCGCGCCCTGCCGCCGATCCCGGCGCCGACGGCCGAGGCCTATCCCGGCGTCATCCGCTATGAGGTCGACGCCACCGACGTCGAGAAGAAGATCGTCCGCGTGCGCCAGACCATCCCGGTCGCGCCCGGCCCTCTGGTCCTGCTCTATCCGAAATTCCTGCCGGGCAACCACGCTCCGACCGGCCCGATCCAGCTGGTGTCGGGCGTGAAGGTCCAGGGCGGCGGCTCAGATGGCTCTGGGCGCATCGACTGGCTGCGCGACACCATCGACCCCTACGCCTTCCACATCGAGGTGCCTCAGGGCGTCAGCGAGATTACCGTCGAGTTCCAGTGGCTGACCCAGCCCGACAACTCGACCTGGCGCGTCGTCATGACCTCCGAGATGGTCAATCTGCAGTGGGAAAAGGCCCTGCTCTATCCGGCGGGCTATCGCTCGACGGGCATCACCTTCGCCCCGTCGATCCGCCTGCCGCAGGGCTGGAAATACGGCGTCGCCCTCGACACCGAGAGCTTCGTCGACGGTCTGGCGACCTTTGCGCCGACCGACCTCTACACCCTGATCGACAGCCCCCTGTTCGGCGGCGCCCATTTCCAGCGCATCGCCATCGACCCGCGCCGGGGGAACGGCGAAGGCGCCGTCCACCTGAACATCATGGCCGATACGGCCAAGGATCTCGCCCCCACGGCCGAGCAACTGAGCTGGTTCGAAAATCTGGTCGCCCAGACCGACCGTCTGTTCGGCGCCCGCCCCTATGACCGCTACGACTTCCTGCTGGCCGCGACGTCAAAGCTGGGCGGCATCGGCCTGGAGCATCACCGCTCGTCCGAGAACTCGGTCCCGGCCGACTTCTTCACCAACTGGGGCAAGAGTATGGGCGCCGTCGGCCTGCTGCCGCACGAGTTCACCCACGCCTGGAACGGCAAGCGCCAGCGCCCGGCCGACGAACTGACCGCCAACCACAACATTCCGACGCAGAACACCCTGCTGTGGGTCTATGAGGGGCAGACGGAATATTGGGGCGACGTGCTGACGGCGCGCTCAGGCCTAGCCTCCAAGGCCGACATCCTGACGAGCTTTGCCGAGGTGGCGGCCTTTTACGACAACCAGCCGGGCCGTGAGTGGCGCCCGCTACAGGATACGAACAACCACAACCTGCTCGGCTATCGCACCGGCAATCCCTATTCCTCGTGGATGCGCGGCACCGGCGACTACTATCGCGAGGCCCTGCTGATCTGGCTGGACGCCGACACGCTCATTCGTGAAGCGACGGGCGGCAAGAAGTCGCTGGACGACTTCGCCAAGGACTTCTTCGGCGGCGACGACGGCTCATGGGCGCCGCGCGGCTATACGTTCGACGACGTTGTGACGGCGCTGAACGCGGTCCACTCGCACGATTGGGCGACGTTCCTGCGCACCCGTCTGGACGCCAGCGGGCCGGACGCCAAGGCGCCGCTCGACGGTCTGACGCGCGGCGGCTACCGCCTGACCTACACCGACAGCCTGACCGCCGATGAAAAGCGCGTTCAATCGGGCTGGGCTAACGACTTCCAGTATTCCCTGGGCTTCACCCTGTCGTCCTCGAATAAGCTGACCGGCGTCCGCTGGGGTGGCCGCGCGTTCGAGGCCGACATCGGGCCGGGCTGGGAACTGGTGGCCGTCAACGACCTCGCCGGCTCGGCCGAGAAACTGCGCGACGCCATCACCGCCGCCAAGGGGACCGACGCCCCGATCCGCCTGCTGCTCAAGAACGGCGACCGCTACCGCACGGTCGACTTCGACTACCACGACGGCCTGCGCTACCCGCGCCTGGAGCGCATTCCCGGCACGCCGGATCGGCTGGGCGACATCCTCAGCCCGCGCCGGCGGTAGAAACCAAGGCGCGGCGCGCCTCTCCCTCCCCTTCATGGGGAGGGTGGTCGACGCGAAGCGGAG
>NZ_ATXN01000009.1 GCF_000421705.1 Brevundimonas naejangsanensis DSM 23858 | reverse complement strand
GCCGCTGAACCGCCGCGCCACCGTCGACATCAACTTCTAAGGCTCAAGGGGGCCGGCTCATCCCGGCCCCCGCGACCGAAGAAGCGTCGATAAGAACCTTCCGCCGAACTCAGGTTTCTGGGTTCGGCGGTTGCGTTTGAACTTCAGGCGGCGCACAGGCCCTATTCGCTTGTTCGTCTTGGTCGGAAGTTTAATAAGGCTCTGTCGCTAGAGAGATATCAGCGTTTGCTCGCGCCCTTCGATCCAGACCAGCCGGTCGCCGGCCTACAGGCTCCTGTCGACCTGACTGGACGGCGGTTTCTTGTCGTGTCCGCGCCCTTCGGGCGGTTCGGGCGCAGGCTGGCGCGCGCCATCGAGAGCCGGGGCGGCGAAGTGCGCCGCATGCTGTTCAACGCCGGAGACATTTCGAACTGGGGGAGGGCCGGCGGCCTCGTCTATCGCCGTCCCGCCACGCAATGGCCGCAGGACGTCGCGCGTCTGGCTGAAGAGTTCACCGACATCATCCTTTTCGGAGAGGGCGGCCCCTATAACCAGGGCGTCTTGACCCAGGCGAAGCAGCTTCCAGCCCGTGTCTGGGTGCTGGAGAACGGCTATTTTCGGCCGGACTGGATCACTCTGGAGCGGAACGGCGTCAATGCCTCGAGCGGCTTGCCGCGTTCGGGCGCAGGCTATCCGCCGCCGCCGCCGGAACTGCCGATTTCAAGGCCTGTCGGCAAGATCCTGCCGCATCACGTGCTCAACATCAGCTTTTATCATGCGGTCCAGCCCTTTGGCCGTTTGATGTTCCCGCACTATCGCCACTATTACACCGCTTCGCCGTGGAGGCAGTGCGTGGGCCATGTGCGGCGATATCTGGCCCTCGCCGTATCAGGCGCCCAGGCCAAGGATGTGGGGCGCCTTCAGGCCAAGGGCGATTTCTTCATCGCCTGTCTGCAGCGGGACGGCGACGCCCAACTGCTGCGCTACTCCGAGATTCACGACAATCTGTCCTTCCTGGATCGGGTGATGGCCAGCTTCGCCCGCTCGGCGCCTGCGTCGATGCGGCTGCTTGTCAAAAACCATCCGCTGGATCCCGGCGTGATCAACCTGGGCCGTGAGACGCGACGCCTTGCGGCCAGGCATGGCCTGACTGGCCGTGTCGACTTCATCGACGGGGGCAATCTGGCTCAGCTGTGCCGGGCTTCGCGCGGCATGGTGGTCAATAACTCTAGTGCGGCCCTGTCGGCGCTTGGTTTCGGTACGCCGGTCAAGGTGCTGGGGCAGGCGTTCTTTGATTTCGAGGGGCTCACCGATCAGAAGTCCCTGGACGCCTTCTGGGGCGCGCCCACGCCTGCGGATCGCAGCCTGTTCACGGCCTTCCGCGCCTATGTGATCAGTCGGACCCAGATCAACGGCAACTATCATGAGCCCCGTGCGCTGGACGCGACCGCCGAACGCGTGGCGGACGCCCTGGCCACACGCCTAGCCTAGGTCGCCAACCGCCCTCTGTACGGTGTGGCTCTCAGGTCACCCTTGGGCGCTGTCATCGTTCTGTCATCCAGTTGTCGTCCGAGCGTCCGATGGGGGGCCTAAAGCCGCCTCATCAATGACCGCGCTGATTGTCGTTCTGGCAAATGCGTCGAAAAGGATCACAGCACCCATGTTGAACCGCAACCTCGCCTATGGGGTTTCCGCCGCCGCTATCCTGTTGGCGACCTCCAGCGCCGCCTTCGCCCAGGAAACCACGGGCGGCATCCGGGGCGTGATCACGGACGCGGCCGGCGCGCCGGTGGCCAATACGGCCGTCGTCGTCACCCACATTCCGTCGGGCACCAGCACCACGACGGTCACCAATGAAGACGGCCTGTACACCGCCCGCAACCTGCGCGTCGGCGGCCCGTACTCGGTGACGGTCATGGTGGACGGCCAGACCGAGACGGCTCAACTGGGCAGCGTCGGCATCGGCGCCCCGACCGTGTTCGACGTCACCGTCTCGGCCATGGCGGCCGACACGGGCGCGACCGAAGTGGCTGAAGTGGTCGTGCGCGGCGTGCGTGCTGTGCGCACCTCGCCGACGGCTCGCCTGAACCTGGAAGACATCGAGACGCTGCCGTCCATCAGCCGCGACATCAAGGACATCGTGCGCACGACCCCGTTCGCCACGGTGGACCCGACGAACAACGACGCCCTGTCGATCGGCGGCCAGAACACCCGCTACAACGCCATGCTGATCGACGGGATCAAGCAGGGCGACGACTTCGGCCTGAACGGCAACGGCTATCCGACCCTGCGTTCGCCGATCTCGCGTTCGGTGCTGCAAGCGGTCAGCGTCGACGTGGCTCCCTACGGCGTCCAGTACGGCAGCTTCACCGGCGGCGTGATCAACTCGGTCACCAAGTCGGGCGGCAATGAGTTCCACGGCGAAGCCTTCTGGGAAGTCACCAACGACAGCCTGCGCGGCGACAGCTTCAGCTATAAGGACTTCGTCTCGGGCGAGCGTCAGAACCGCTCGCTGACCGGCGAGTTCGAAGAGAAGACCTGGGGCGCGACCCTCAGCGGCCCGATCATCAAGGACCGCCTGTTCTTCCTGCTGAACTACGAAAAATATGAGTCGACCCAACCGGTCCTGTCCGGTCCGGAAGGCTCGGGCGCCGTCAACCAGGTGCCGGGCATCACCCAGGCCCAGGTTGACCAGGTCCGCAACATCGCCAAGAGCGTCTACGGCTACGATCCGCTCGACTGGTCGGCCGACGCCCTGACCGTTCAGGACGAGAAATACTTCGCCAAGCTGGACTGGAACATCAACGACCAGCACCGCGCGGTCTTCTCGTACCAGCAGACCAAGGGCAGCGATCTGCGCCTGAACAACACGGTCACCAGCGGCAACTACGTCAGCGTCGGTCTGCTGTCGTCGGCCTATCAGATCGACCAGAACCTGACGGCCTACAAGGCCCAGCTGTTCTCCGACTGGACCGACACCTTCTCGACCGAGTTCTCGGTCAGCCGCAAGGAAACCGAAGGTCTGTCGACCGGCCTGGGCGGCAACGACTTCGCCGCCATGCAGGTCTATCTGGATGATCCGACCGGTCCGAACACCGGCGTGCGTCGTTCGATCCGCTTCGGTCCCGAGCGTTCGCGTCACGCCAATATGCTGACGGTCGACACGATGCAGTATCGCCTGGTCGGCAACTGGGAAGCCGGCTTCGGTCACCGCTTCACCGGCGGCTATGAGCGCGAAGAACAGGACATCTTCAACCTGTTTGTCCAGGTCGCCAACGCTGAATACGAGTTCGCGTCTCTGGCCGATTTCGAAGCCCGCAGGGCGTCCTCGGTCGGCTACACCAACGCCGCCAGCAACAACAAGAACGACGGCGGCGCCAGCTTCAGCTACGCGCTGAACACCTTGTTCCTGCAGGACGAATGGTCGGTCAGCCCCAACCTGACCCTGACGGCCGGCCTGCGCTACGACTGGTACACCTCGGACGACAAGCCGAAGTACAACCAGGCTTTCTATGACCGCTTCGGCTTCGGCAACGACACCAACCTGGACGGCATCAGCATCCTGCAGCCGCGCTTCGGCTTCAACTGGCGCCCGGATCCCAGCCTGACCGTCTACGGCGGTTTCGGTCGCTTCCAGGGCGGTTCGCCCAACGTCTGGATTTCGAACTCCTACTCGAACCCCGGCAACCTGACGGGCTCGTTCCAGTGCAAGTCGGCCGCTGACTACCAGTCGCAGTTCGCCGGCGGCTTCGGCGTCTGCCCGGACGGCTCGTATCTGACCAACGTCGATGGCCTGAATCCGAACCAGCAGCTCAAGGACAAGGTCACCGAGAGCGCTGAACTCGGCACCGGCAACATCAACCTGATCAGCCCGGCGTTCAAGACGCCGTCGATCTGGAAGACCTCGCTGGGCGTCAACAAGATCTTCGATCTGAGCCGCTTCAACATGGGCTCGGGCTGGAGCGTGACGGCCGAGTACGTCCACTCGGAACTGGAGAACGCCATCGGCTGGGTCGACCTCAGCATGGCTCAGACCCAGAACGGCACGGCGCCTGACGGTCGCCCGATCTTTGGGCCGAACCCGGTCCGTCGCGGTCAGCAGGTGCTGATGCTGACCAACCTGAATGGCGGCAAGACCGACCAGTTCGCTATCGGTCTGGATAAGGCCTGGTACGACGGCTGGCTGGACGGCGCGGGCTTCAACCTGTCCTACACCTATCTGGACAGCACGGACCGTTCGCCGGCGACCTCGTCGACGGCCAGCTCGAACTTCGGCAACATCGCCCTGTCGGACCCTAACGACCCGACCCTGGCGGACTCGAACTATGAGATCGAGCATGCGCTGAAGCTGAACCTGACCTACTCGCGCGCCTTCTTCGGCGACTACCGCACGCGCTTCAACCTGTACGCCCAGCGTCGTTCGGGCCTGCCCTACAGCTATACCTTCGGCACCAGCCCGGCGAACCTGTACGGCGAACACGTCACGACCCAGCGTCAGCTGCTGTACGTGCCGGCGGCCGACTCGGCCGGGAACGTCACGGCGACCAGCGATCCGCTGGTCACCTATGGCCCGAACTTCAACGTCGGCGCCTTCAACGACTTCCTGCACTCGACGGGCCTGATCAAATATGCTGGCGAAATCTCGCCGCGTAACGCCTTCAAGTCGCCTTATGTGACGACGGTCGACCTGCACATCTCGCAGGAACTGCCCGCCTTCTTCCCGGGCGGCGCGAAGCTGGAAGGCTATGTCGACGTCAAGAACCTCGGCAACCTGATCAACGACGAGTGGGGCACGATCCAACAGATCGGCTTCCCCTACACCTCGAACAACGTCGCGGCCTCGATCGTCGACGGCAAGTACAACTACACGGGCTTCTCGACTCGCAGCCCGAGCACCTTCGGCACCGAGTCGGTGTGGCAGGTGAAGGTCGGCGTCCGCTATCGCTTCTAAGCGACGCTGAACGAAGACTAGGGGAGGGCGGTCCGGCGACGGGCCGCCCTTTCTTTTTGGTGGCCTACCGCGCATTCGCGCTGCTTGAGGCCATTCTAGGTCGCCTATCGCGCGGTCGCGCTGCTTGAGGCGAGTTGAGCAGGCCTGCTGCGTTGAAGCGGCTGACCCGCCGAGGCCCGCCGCCATTGAACCCGAGGCCTTCAGGGCCTATCTCGCCCCCTTCGTGCTTCATCCCTTTTATGTGGACGTTTTCGGCCCATGACTTCGCCCATGATCCCGCCTATCCCTGCTGAATGGACGCCGCATCGCGCGATGTGGGTCGGCTGGCCCAGTCACGCCGATCTGTGGGAGGACAACCTCGAACCTGCCCAGGCCGAGGTTGAGGCTCTGGTGCGCGCCCTGGCCGGGCCGGGCCGCGAACAGGTCAAGCTGATGGTCGGCAATGACGAGGCCCTGGCCAACGCTCAGGCGCGCTTCGCTGACGTGGCCGGCGTCATCGTCGTGGCCGGGCGTTTCGGCGACATCTGGCTGCGCGACACGGGGCCGATCTTCGGCGCCGGATCGGCGTCGGCCCAGGCCTTCGTCTTCAACGGCTGGGGCGGCAAGTACGACCTGCCGCACGATGATGAGGTCGCCGACCAGATCGGCCAACAGACGGGCGTCGCCCTGACCCGCCATGACTTCATTCTGGAAGGCGGCGCCGTGGATCATGACGGCGAGGGCACGGTGCTGACCACGCGCCAGTGCGTGCTGAACCGCAACCGCAACACCGGCTGGACCGAAGAAACGGCCGAAGCCGCCTTCGCCGATGCCCTGGGCGCCAGGAAGGTGCTGTGGCTGGGCGACGGCCTGCTGAACGACCATACCGACGGCCACGTCGACAACCTGGCCCGCTTCGTCGCGCCCGGCGTCGTCGCCTGCCCGATCGGTTTCGGCCCCAAGGATCCCAATGCCGACGTCTATGACGAGACGGCCCAGGCCCTGTCCGCCATGACCGACGCCGCCGGTCGCCCGATCCGGGTGCTGCGCATCCCGTCGCCGGGCCTGACCCTGGACGAGGACGAACGCCCGGTCCCGGCCAGCCACATGAACTTCCTGATCGCGGACGGCGCCGTCATCGTGCCGACCTACGGCAACGACATGGCCGCCCGTCTGGCCTGCGAGGCCCTGGCCACTGTCTTCACCGATCGCGAGATCATCCCCCTGCCGTCGATCGCCATCCTGTCGGGCGGCGGTTCCTTCCACTGCATCAGCCAGCAGGAGCCCGCGTGATGACCCGTCAAATCACTCTCGCCGCCATCCAGACCTCGTACGGCGAGGACATGCAGGCGAACATCGACAAGACCATCGGTTTCATTCGCGACGCCGCAGCCAAGGGCGCCCAGGTCATCCTGGCGCCGGAGTTGTTCCAGGGGCCGTACTTTTGCGTCTCTCAGGAAGAGAAGTGGTTCGGCGCCGCCTATCCGTGGCGTGAGCACCCGGCCGTGACCCAGCTCCAGCCGGTAGCCAGGGAACTGGGCGTCGTCCTGCCCGTCTCCATCTTCGAGCGCGAGGGACCGCACTACTTCAACAGCCTGGTGATGATCGACGCCGACGGCGAGCTGATGGGCGTCTATCGCAAGAGTCACATCCCCGACGGCCCCGGCTATCAGGAGAAGTACTATTTCCGCCCCGGCGACACCGGCTTCAAGGTCTGGGACACGCGCTTCGGCCGCATCGGCGTCGGTATCTGCTGGGATCAGTGGTACCCGGAAACGGCGCGGGCGATGATGCTGCAGGGCGCCGAGGTGCTGCTGTATCCTACCGCCATCGGCACCGAGCCGCATGACGATACGCTGGACACCGCCGCTCCGTGGCGGCGGGCCATGCAGGGTCACGCCGTGTCCAATGTCGTGCCGGTCGTCGGCGCCAACCGCATCGGCCACGAGCAGGTGACGGACGCAGGCCAGACCTACTACGGCCACTCCTTCATCGCCGACCATCGCGGCGATCTGGTCGAGAGCCTGGATCGGGAGGAGGGCGTGCTGGTCCACACCTTCGATCTGGACTTCCTGGATCG
Organism: Brevundimonas naejangsanensis DSM 23858; assembly: GCF_000421705.1. GTDB lineage: Bacteria > Pseudomonadota > Alphaproteobacteria > Caulobacterales > Caulobacteraceae > Brevundimonas > Brevundimonas naejangsanensis. Next base: position 51,338 of record NZ_ATXN01000009.1, on the reverse strand, counting down.
CCACCGCGCAGCCTGGGGTTTCTTCCGCGATCGCAGGACGGATCTTTACGGCGCCCTGGCCACGGGACGCCCGGCCTGATCCGGTCTTCGTAAAAATCCGATCCCAAAAGAAAAGAGGCGGAAGACCGGGGTCTTCCGCCTCTCTCATTTTATGCGTTGAACGCTATCAGAACTTCAGCGTGGCGCCGAAGGTGAAGTAGCGACCGATCGCATCGTAGGTCTGCGGGAAGGTGTTCCCGTTGTTCGCAGCCGTGGTGCCGATCTGCGAGCCGACGATCGGCGGCGACTTGTCGAACAGGTTGTTGATCGTCGCCGTCAGACGCACCGTCTGGGTGATGTCCCAGCGGCCGCTCAGGTCGAAGTAGTCGTAGCTGTCGATCTGGGCGTAGTCCGGGAACCACTTGGTGGCGCTCGGCTCGACTTCAACGCCGGACAGGTGACGCCAGTTCAGCGAGGCCGAATAGTCGCCCAGCGTCCAGGTCGCGCGGCTGTTCCAGCGTTGCTTGACCTTGGGCTCGCCGCACGACACCGAGTAGTAGCCGACGCAGTCACGCAGCACGGAGGCCGGGGTGGCCTGGGTTTCGTGCTTGGTGAGGATGCTGCCGTTGACGCTCAGGTCGAGGCGGCCGATGTCGCCCCAGCCGAAGTCCGACAGTTCGACGCGGTAGTTGGCCGCGATGTCGAAGCCCGAGACGCGCTCGTTGCCGGCGTTGGTCGACGGGCGGATGACGCCCTTGGCGTCGACGCCGTTCAGAGAGCCGTTGGCGGTGCTGCGCTGGATGGCCTTACAGCTGTCGTTGAACGCCAGCGTCGGGTTCAGGGCCTTGTCGTAGCAGCCGTTCATGACATCAGCCAGGCTGGGGCTGTTGATCGTCTTGTCGATCTTGATGTCGTAGTAGTCCAGGCTCAGACGCAGGCTCGGCACGAAGGCCGGTTGCCAGACGGCGCCGATGGTCCAGGTGTCGGCTTCTTCCGGACCCAGGTTCGGGTTGCCGCCGGTCTGCTGGTTGACTTGGCCCGAGTTCGGCGCAGCCACATAGCCGATCGCGCCTTCCGGCACGCCGGTCAGACGGCACAGGTTGCTCAGCGTGCCGGCCGTATTGGCGTCAGCCGAGTTGATCAGGTTCAACTGACACGGATCGATCGCCATATTGCCCAGGCCGGTGACCTGCGGGTTGAACAATTCGCCGATGTTCGGGGCGCGGGTGGCGCGCTGATACATGGCGCGGACGCGGACGTCCTCGATCGGCGACCAGTCGCCGCCGATCTTGTAGCTGCCGTAGTTGGTCTTGGAGCTGCCGGCCTTGAACTCGGTCTGGCGATAGCCGGCTTCCAGGTTCAGGCTGTGGATGAACGGCAGGTTCTCGATCACCGGCACCGCCAGTTCGGCGAAGGCTTCACGCATTTCGAACTGACCGTTGCGATCCGGAACCGGCGCGCCGGTGCCCAGGATTTCGCCGTTGGTCTGCGAAGCCGCGTCGCCGCGCGTCGAGGCGCCCGACCGACGCCATTCGGCGCCGAAGGCGACAGCGATCTGGCGCTCGCTCCACGGGCTGGACAGATGCTCCGGCAGCAGGCCCGAGATCGAGCCCGAGGCCACGTCCTGCTTGATGGTGGTTTTGCTCATCGACGACAGGTTGATGTAGTCGATCATTTCCTGGGTGATCGTGCCTTCGGGCCCGAAGACGTTGATCGGCACGCAGCCTGCGACGGCGGTGGTGGCGCCCGGAACCAGGCACTCGGTCGCCGAGACCGTATTCAGGGCGTTGCGCAGCTTGGACAGCGAACCCCAGTTACGGCGCGTCAGCAGTTGCTGGGTCTCGCCGTGCGAGATGTAGGCGTCGTAGTTCCAGTCGGCGTTGATGTCGCCACGGACGCCAGCCAGCAGCTGGACCGTTTTGTTCTCGATGTCGACCGGACGGGTGCCCATTTCGGTGAAGCGACGGTTGATGGTCAGGTCCATCATGGTGTCGCCGCCGGCGCCGGCGACGCACTTGGCCGGATCGATCAGCAGGGCGCCGCAGAATTGCTGGCGCATGGCGTCCGGGATGAACGGGTTGCCGATCGGCACCTGATAGGTGTTGCCGAAGGTGCCGCTCGACGCGTTGTCCAGCGAAACATCGCTCTGGACATAGGTCAGGTGGCTGTAGACTTCAGCGGCCGAGTTGATCTTGAAGCTGCCCAGACCGTTGATCTGATAGCGGCTCAGCGGCGTCTGATACAGGTTGTACGGGTTGTAGTTGTAACCGGCCGAGTTGTAGTTCGGGTGGTTCGAGCCGATCAGAGCGCCCGTGGTGGGATCCAACTCTGCGCCCTGCGGCAGAGCCGTGCCCTGACGGATGATGTTGCCGTCGGCGTCTCTAATCGTGGCGGGGGTCAGGTCGAAGCGACCGGGAACCGAGGTGCCCGAGCCCAGCGGGTTGCCGGTGGTCGAGGAAAGAGCGACCTCGCCCCACGGACGACGCACTTGGTACAGCGGGTCGGTCTTGGTGTAGCCGAAGCTGACGACGGCGTTGCCGCGGTCATCGGCGAAGTTGCCGCCCAGGGTGACGTCGAACTTGCGACGCACGGCGTCGTCTTCACCTGAGAAGCCGTAGGAGGAGTTGACCTCGACGCCTTCGAAGTTGTTCTTCAGAATGAAGTTGACCACGCCGGCGACGGCGTCAGCGCCGTACACGGCCGAGGCGCCGCCGGTGACGGTGTCGACACGCTCGACCAGCGCCAGCGGGATGGTGTTGGTGTCGACCACGCCTTCGAGGTTGAACGGCACCACGCGGCGGCCGTTGATCAGCACCAGCGTACGGTTGGTGCCCAGGCCGCGCAGGTTGATGGTCGCGCCGCCGCCCGAACCGTTGTTGGTGGCCGAACCGACAGCCGGCACGGCGGCCGGCAGGTCCTTGACCAGCTCTTCAACAGCCACCGGCTGCGACATCGCGATCGCTTCAGAGCTCAGCGACGTGATGGGGCTGGAGGCCTCGTAGCCGGGCTGGCGGATGCGCGAGCCGGTGACGACGATGGAAGCGACTTCTGCAACATCTTCATCGGCCGACTGGGCGAACGCCGGGGTGGCGGCCATGAAGCTGAGGGCGGCGCCCCCGATAATGGTCGAAGCGAGCAAGGACTCGCGAACAATTCTCTTTTTCAAAAGAGACCCTCTCCTGAACAAAACAAGCCGCCGTCGGCCCTTGAACGAAGAGACCGATCGACAGCTCGCGGCACATCAGGGCCGTTCGCCCTGCGGTGGGGACATTACGGCGAGGCCTGCCACAAGCAAGTCGGAATTACGTCAATAATGGCACAGTGCAGAAAAAAATACTGACAAATGAAGAAAATTCGGGATGAGGCGCAAAAAATACGCTCAATTCCCAAAACTGTAACGAACGACGTTGTGCGAGGAGCCGTCCCGATCATCGGCGCTGCTGCCCCAGGGGTAGCCCTTGTCGTCGCCGCAATATGAACGTCGGCCCTGGCGAGCGTTCTCCACCACTAGGCGAGGGCGCAGTCGGGCTGCGCCGCTGAAGAGGTTGTCGGTGATGGTGTTGTAGGATGGCGTCTGGTGGCGGATGACGCCGCGCTCGCCGCAGTTGCGATAAAGGAAGACGCCGGGCCGCCCGCCCAGTTCGAAGCGGTTGCCGATGATGCGATTGCGGGCCGAACCGTCGATCGCGATCATCTCGCGCTGCGTTCGGGTGCGGATCAGATTGTCCTCGATCCGGTTATCGGCGCTTTCGGCGTCCAGATAGATGGCGGTCGAGACGCTGTCGCCGTCCAGGGTCGAACCCAGCAGGCTCAGCCGGGTGACGCCGGGTCCGACATAGAGGGGGATCGTCCCGGCGGCGCGGATGGTCACCTGTTCCAGCGTCACATGACTGGGCGCCGTCGCCTGAAGGCGGTCGGTGTGATCCTTTGTGCGCGAAGAGGCGCGCAGGTCGTCATAGCTTCCATCGGCGCCCATGCCCCAGACCCGCACGGCGCCGTTGATCCGGCAATTGCGGATGCGGACATCGGTCGGACGGCTCCAGAGGGCGGCGTCGATACGGCGTGACCAGATGGCGATGGTCGGCGCTGAGGCCGCGACCGGAACGTCCGGGCGGCCGACCGTGCCGCCGCCGCAGTCCAACTGGGCGCCTGAAGCTTCTGCGCCGATGATGCGCACGGGGCGGACGATCGTCTGGTCAGGCGTCAGCGTCGCGCGGCAGGCCAGCAGATAGGGCGTATCGGCGTCGGCGGTCAGGGCGGCGATGTCCTGCGCGTCGCAGGGGCGGGCGGCGGGCAGGGACCAGGCCTCGGCGGAGAGCAGCAGGAAGGTCGCCAGAACGCTCATCGCACCGTCGTCATCAGGGCGCGGCCATCAGGGCAGAGGCGTGGCCAGCGCTTGCGCCTCGGCCGCGCAGCCGGGGTTGCCTGCGCCCGTCGCTCGAACGGCGGCCAATTCCGCACGGGCGGCGATCAGATCGGCCTGGAAAGCGGGCTGGGCGGCAGCGGCCTGAAACACGGCGCGGCCCAGGGCGTCGCCGGCGGCCACATCGCGCGGATAGTGCATGGCGCAGACCAGTCGGCTGCGGCCCAGTTCGTCGCCCATGCGGCGGGCGGCCTCGGCGCGCGTTGGATCAAGGGCGGCGAAGGCTTCGCCATAGACGGCGCCGACCGTCGAACTGCCGGATGGATAGGAGGCGCTGCGTCGGCCCGCCTCGGTCAGCCGCTGGCAGGCGTTGCGCTGAAGATCGTCGCCGACGGGGCGCGAGCGATGGGCGCGGGCCTTGACCCGCTCGGCGGCGCTGTCGGCGTCATGAAACAGCCGCTGCATCAGCCGGGTCAGTTGCGGAATGGCGGCCGGATCCAGGCGCGCGTCCAGGGCGCAGTCGAAATGCTGCAGCGCCAGCGGCGGGCGCAACTCGGCATGAGCCGTGGCCAGCAGCCAGCGGTCGGTGTCTTCCAGGGCGATGAAGCGGGCGGAACGGGCCTTGTCGTCCAGATCTTCGGCCGAGCCGGGCGCAGGCGGCGGAGGGACGGCGTCGGCCAGGGCGGCCACGACGGTTTCGTCCAGATAGCCCGCCACGACAGGCGCGCGGGCGGCGTCGGGCCGCAGGGCGGCGGGGGTTCCGGCGCAGGCGCTCAACAGGACGGCCAGGACGGCCGCCGTCGTTATGGCGCGCGGGCCGCCCGGCGCGCGCATCAGGCCCCGGCGCTCCAGGACAACTGTACTGAGGTCAGACCGTCTTCGCCCGGCGAGGCGACGACCTGAAGGCTGGCGCCGCGATCGCCGGATGCGGCGGCGCCATAGGCGCGGGCCTCGCCCTGATTCATGGCCATGATCGAGGCCAGCCCGGCCTTCTCCGCCCGATGACGATAAAAGGCGACGACGGTTTCCGGGTCTGCATCGGTGCTGAAGGTGATCAGTCCGCCGGGCCCGCTCGGCCCATTGGCGGCGATCGGCGCGCCGTCAGCCTCGGCGCCGGGATAGAGGGCGGCGAAGGTCGGGGCACCGTGGATGACGGCTGCCGAAGCTTCTGCGGCGCTGTCGCCCGTAGCCGCCTCCGCGCCCGCTTCGACCGATGGGATCGCAGCCGCTTCGCCCTGGGACGCGGCGGGACTGTCGCACGCCGCCAGCCCGATGCTGAACGCCAGGACCCCGATCGCCACGCAACGCCTCATTCCCACTACATCCTTAATGTCTCTACTTGGATGCACCGTGGCCTATCCGTGCGGCGGCAGCAAGGCGGTTCAACCGGTAGGGGCGTCAACGTCGTCGCCGGGCTGGCCGGTGGACTTGCGCGCCTGTTCAGGTCCGCCGGCGGGGCGGGTGGCGGCGTCACGCGCGGCCAGGCCTTCGCGGGCGAGCGCGTCGTTGATGACGTCCTGGTCCGGATCGATCTCGGAGCCCGACGCCGACCCGCCGCGCAGGGAGCCGGCGCGGGTGTCAGAGCCCGAATCGGTGCCCTCCAGCGCCTTGTTGAGGGCGTCGCGAAGGTGGCCGCGATCGGTCTTCTCGCCCATGGCGGCGGCTTCGCGGCTTTCGTCGTTTTCGGTCTTGGGGTCGGTCATGGAGCTCTCCCTTGGCTGGACTAGAAACAATCGACAGGAGGGCGGCCCGGTTCCGTGCGCGGGCGCCGCTGATGCAGTCCGGGCATGAAAAAAGGCCGGAAGCGTGCGCTTCCGGCCCTTGATGCGTCCGGCGAACCGAAGGCCTCTTCTTACTTGCCGAACAGCTTGGCCCACTGGCGCGGCTCGCGCTTCTTCCACGAGTCGCGGTGATAGGCGTCTGAACCGATCAGCGGCACGACGGTGGTGGCTTCGGCGTAGACCATCTGTTCGTAGGTGGTCGAAACCTTGCCCCACGAAGCGGCTTCCTGCAGCGTCGAGGACGAGCAGGCGCCGTCGCGCACGTCGGCGACGGTGATCTGCACGGCGTATTTGTGCATCTCGGCGTCTTCACCGAGGATTTCGGCGCAGACGACGGTGTCCTGGGCGAAGTTCTTGGGCACGCCGCCGCCGACCATGAACAGGGCCGTGGTGCCGGCCGCGATCTTGATGTCGGTCAGTTCGCGGAAGTCCGCGACGGCGTCGATCATCATGTACGGCTTGCCGGCCTTGGCGCGTTCCTTCTGGTGCTTGACCAGACCGAAACCGGCCGAGCTGTCGACGAAGGCCGGGCAGAAGATCGGCACGCCCTTCTCATAGGCGGTCTGGATCAGCGAGCCGGGCTTCTTGGCGTTGCCTTCCGACAGCCACTTGCCCATTTCCCAGATGAACTCGCGCGAGGAATAGCCGCGCGGCTCCAGGCGATTGGCGATCTCATAGATCGCGTTGTCGCAGTCCTGCAGTTCTTCTTCGTCGATGTAGGTGTCGTAGATGCGGTCGATGTAGTTGTCGCGCAGGATGTTGTCGTCGACCGGGCCCGCAGCCTGATAGTGCTTGTAACCAAGGGCTTCGAAGAAATCCATGTCGACGATGGAGGCGCCGGTGGCGACCACGGCGTCGATCATGTTGAACTGAACCATGTCGCGATAGACGTGCATGCAGCCGCCGGCTGAGGTCGAACCGGCCAGGATCAGCCACGGCGAGCAGGTCTCGTCTTCCAGCGCCATGTTGAAGATGTCGGCCGCGCGGGCGGTGTCGCGCGAGCTGAACGACATCTTGCGCATGGAATCGATGATCGGGCGGGCGTCGAAGCTGGTGATGTCGACGTGCTCGACGGTGGTGGCCAGCAGTTCGGCTTTTTTGTTCGACTGAACGGGAGCGTTCATTTCAGCGGTTTCCCTCGGATTTGAGCGCCCGTCGTCAATAAGGAACAGCGGCCCGGACGGAGCGACGGGCCGCTGCTTGTACCAAAGCCTTGAGACATTTTTCAGTTCAAGGCGTGATGTGATGGATCAGCGCTTGCGCTTGCGCTGGCCCGCCTTGCCCTTGGGACGCGACAGGCGGACGACCTTGCGGGCGTTCTCCTCGGCCGTGGTGCGCACGGTCGGGATGGATCGCGGCGCCAGGCCGTACATCGAACCCATCGGAGCGTCCTCGACCACGGCGATGTCATGCTCGCCATAGCCGTTGAAGCCCGTCGTCATGGCCACGCCATAGGCGCCCAGCATGCCGATCTCGATGAAGTCGCCTTCCTGCACATCGGCGGGCAGCCAGAACGGGCCCGGCATGTGGTCGATGCTGTCGCAGGTCGGACCATAGAAGCGGAAGGGCTTCAGCTCCGACGAGGATTCACCGTCCCGGACCAGTTTGGTCGGGAAGGGCCAGCGCGAGTGGGTGGCGTCGAACAGCGAGCCGTACGACCCGTCGTTCAGATAAAGGGCGTCGCCCTTGCGCAGGTCCACGCGGCACAGCACCGACGACGATTCCGCCACCAGCGCCCGGCCGGGCTCGCACCACAGCTCGGTCGTTTCCGACACCGGCATCTCGTTGAAGCCGCGATGGATGGCGTCGGCGTATTCGCTCAGGTCCGGCGGGACCATGCCCGGATAGACCGACGGGAAGCCGCCGCCGACATCGACGATATCGACGAAGACGCCCGCCTTCTTGATGGCGCGGCCGACCTGGGTCATCGCCGCCTCATAGGCCGAGGGGCGCATGCACTGCGAACCGACGTGGAACGACACGCCCATCAGGCCGTCCTGGACCGCCTGGCGCGTGGCCAGCAGCAGGGCGGGGGCCTGATCCGGGGTGACGCCGAACTTGCCCGACAGCGAATAGGCGGCGCCGTCGGCCGACACGCCCATGCGCACGATCAGGTTCAGATCCTCGGCGTGGCCGGTGGCCTCGAGGATCTTGTTCAGTTCGTCATGGCTGTCGAGCACGAAGGTGCGCACGCCGTGGTCGGCATAGGCCGCACGGATGGCGCCGCGGCTCTTGACCGGGTGCATGAAGGCCAGACGTGCGTTGGGGCTGACCGACCGAACCAGTTCGATCTCGGCCAGGGACGCGACGTCGAAGGCGTTGACGCCCTGTTCGACAAGGGTCTCGATGACCCAGCGCGAAGGGTTCGCCTTCACTGCATAGAAGACGTCGGCTTTCAGATTATCCTGGAACCACTGCGCCGCTACGGCAACGGAGCGGGGACGCACGAGTGCGACCGGACGCTCCGGGGACCGCTGACGGACCAGGTCCAGGGGAAGCTGGTACGTGTGCAACTCACGTAACCCCCTGATGATTGTTAAACCCAGACCCGGCGTTAGCGGCGCAAGTAGGACCTACGGGGTCCGCCGGAACGCGCGATATGGGGGCATTGGACTGTCATGTAAAGCGGAAAAATTGCGGCGGGTCCTCGATCCGGGGCGGCGTCGCGTCGCACGCCCGGCTGCGGCAACCCGCACGGCGCCCGTGCGTTGGGCGGTGCGGGAGGCGTGGGCATGAACCGCTGGCTGTTTCTGATTCGACGGGCGTCGCGCCAGCTGTGGTGGCGCGCCAGCCTCTATGCGCTTTTCGGCGTGCTGGCGGCTCTGCTGGCCGCGCTCGGCGCTGACTATGTGCCGGACGCATTGGCTGACCGTCTGGGCGGCTCCTCGGTGGAGGCGGTGCTGACCATTCTGGCGTCCAGCCTGCTGGCGGTGGCGACCTTCTCCCTGGGGGCGATGGTGACGGCCTACACCAGCGTCTCCTCCTCGGCGACGCCGCGGGCGGCGGCGCTGGTGACGGGGGATGAAAGCACCCAGAAGTCGCTGTCCACCTTCGTCGGCGCCTTTCTCTATTCCGTGGTCGGGGTGACGGCGATCAACGCCGAATATTACGGGCCGGGCGGTCGGGCGATCCTTTTCATTCTGAGTCTGGCCGTGGTGGCTCTGGTCGCCTTCCGCCTGTTGTCCTGGGTCAGCCGCCTGACCAGTCTGGCGCGTCTGGGCCACACCATCGCCCAGGTCGAGGCCCGCACCGCCGCCGCCATGCAGGCCTATGCCCGCTCGCCGCGTCTGGGCGGACGCGAAGGGCGGGTCGTTGACGGCGTCGAACTGGATTGCGCGGCGGCCGGGCATGTCCAGAACATCGACGTGCGCCTGTTGCAGGCGCTGGCCGAGGCGGACGATCGTCAGGTCGAGATCCTGGTGCGCCCCGGCGCCTTCATGATGCGCGGCCAGCCCCTGGCCCGGCTGTCGGGGGATCGGCCTGATGAAGACCGGCTGAAGACCTATCGCGACGCCTTCACCCTTGAGGCCGACCGCACCTTTGATCAGGACCCCCGCTATGGGCTGATCGTTCTGGGCGAGATCGCGGGCAAGGCGCTGTCGCCGGGCATCAATGATCCGGGCACGGCCATTCAGGTCATCGGCGCCGGGGCCCGCCTGCTGGACGACTGGGCCATGACCTGTCAGGCGGCCGAAGGCGACAGCGGCCAGCTCGATCGCCTGTTCATCGCCGCCGTATCGGCCCGCGACATGGTCGAGGACTTCTATGCGCCCATCATCCGCTACGGCTCGGCCGATGTTTCGGTGGCGGTGAAGGTTCAGAAGACGCTGGCGGTTCTGTCCACCCGCGACGGCGCCCTGGGTCAGGCGGCGGCGCAGACGGTCCGCTGGGGCCGCGAGGCAGCGCTGCGGCGGCTGGACGATCCGGTCGAACGCGCGGCTTTCGAGGCGGAGGCGCCGTGCTGAAAAGGCTCACCCACTGGACGTAATCGACGCAGACATGCCATTAAGACTTGCCCTTGCGCCCATCTCGCGTCATGCGGCGCCCCCTTTGTCGCAACCTCATCCATGGGTTCATGAGTTCTTCAACAGCCGCCGTCGCCTCTGTCCGCGACGTCTCGAAGACCTACGGGGCCAGAAAGGCGCTCGACGGCGTGTCCGTCGAGGTCGGCGCCGGTGAAATGGTCGCCCTGATCGGTCCTTCGGGTTCGGGCAAGTCCACCCTGCTGCGGTCGATCACGGGTCTGCACCCGATCGATCCCGGCGGGACCATCTCGGTTTTCGGCGATGTCGTTCAGCAGAACGGCCGCGTCACGGGCGCCGTCCGCCGCGCGCGCGGACGGCTGGGCATGATCTTCCAGCAGTTCAACCTGGTGGGTCGGCTGAGCCTGTTCTCCAACGTCATGCTGGGCGCGCTCGGCCGTCTGCCGTCGTGGCGCGGCCTGTTCGGCGTCTGGCCGGGCGCGGACAAGGACAAGGCCATGGCGGCCCTGCACCGCGTCGGCGTGTCCGAATACGCCGCTCAGCGCGCCAACACCCTGTCCGGCGGTCAGCAGCAGCGCGGCGCCATCGCCCGCGCCCTGGTCCAGGGCGCCAAGGCCATTCTGGCCGACGAACCCGTCGCTTCGCTGGACCCGGTGTCGGCCCGCAAGGTGATGGAGCTGCTGGTCGAGCTGAACAAGCGCGACGGCCTGGGCGTCATCGTCACCCTGCACCAGGTGGACTACGCCATCCGCTACTGCGACCGCGTCGTCGCCCTGCAGAAGGGCAAGGTGGTTTATGACGGGCCCTCGACCGGGCTGGACACCAAGCGCCTGATTGAAATCTACGGTCCCGAATACGAGGACGCGTTCTGGGAAGCCAAGGCATGACCCATTCCAAACTGACCCGCCGGATGCTGGGCCTGGCCGCCGGCGCGGCCCTGGCCGTCAGCCTCGCCGCGTGCGGCCAGGGCGACAAGGCGGGCGCCGCCAAGGGCGCTCCGTCCGAGATCAGCTTCGCCATCCTTCCGGCCGAGGGGCAGGCGTCCTCCGGCCCGCTGTGGCAGCCCCTGCTGGACGACATGACCAAGGCCGTCGGCGTGCCAGTGAAGCCTTATTTCGCGTCCAACTACACCGTGCTGGTCGAGGCCATGCGCGGCAATCAGATCCAGGCCGCCTGGTTCCCGGCCAAGACCGCGATCGAGGCGATCGAACGCTCCAAGGGCGAGGTCGTCGCCCGCATCGTCGACCCTGAAGGCCGCGATTCCTACCAGTCGACCCTGATCGTCAAAAAGGGCTCGGGCATCACGCTGGATGACGTGCTGGCCTGCGGCAAACGTTACGACTTCGGCATCGGCGACGCCCTGTCGACCTCGGGCACCCTGGCGCCCATGACCTTCCTGTTCAACGCCAACAACGTCGTGCCGAACGAGTGCTTCAAGACGGTGCGCACGGCCAACCATCAGGCCAACTCCTTCGCCGTGGCCAACGGCCTGGTGCAGGTGGCGACGTCGAACACCATCAACACCGTCTTCATCGGCCGCTCCAATCCGCAGATCGCCGCCCAGATCGAGGAGATCTGGCGCTCGCCCCCGATCCCCGAAGCCGGCATCGTCATCCGCGAAGACCTGGACCCGGCGATCAAGGAAAAGATCCGCGGCTTCTTCCTGACCTATGGCCGGGGCGAGGGCGCCGAGGCTGAGCGTCAGCGCAAAATCCTGAAGGACCTGAACTATTCGGGCTTCAACCCGGCCGACGAATCCTATCTGAACCCGGTGCGCGAGATGATCGCCGACCAGACCCTGACCGAGGCCAAGGCCAAGGGGGACGCCGCCGGCGCTGCGCGCGCCGAGGCCGAGCTGCAACGTCTGCGTCGTCTGCGCGAGGTCCAGCCTTGACCGACGCTTCGCTTACCGCCGCCGCCTCCGGCATCCCCAAGGCGCCCGCCAAATCGGCCGGGGCCTGGGCGCTGGATATCCTGATCTGGGGCGGTCTGGCCGTCCTGCTGCTGATCAGCATCGACGCGGTCGATCTGGGCAATCTGTCGCGCCTGATCACCAACTCGGCCAATATCCAGACCTTCGCCGCCGACCTGCTGCGTCCGGACTTCTCCGACTGGCGCCTGTTCGTCGCCAAGATGTGGGAGACGATCCAGATCGCCCTGTGGGGCACCTTCCTGGCCATCTTCCTGGGCGTGCCCATGGGTCTGGCCGCCGCGCGCAACATCGCCCCGGTCTGGGTGGTTCAGCCGGTGCGCTGGATCATGAACATGCTGCGCTCCATCCCCGACCTGGTGATGGGTCTGCTGTTCGTCGTCGCCGTGGGCCTGGGCCCGCTAGCGGGCGTCCTGGCCATCGCCCTGAACACGGCGGGCGTTCTGGCCAAGCTGTTTTCGGAAGCGGTCGAGTCGATCGACAAGGGCCCGGTCGAGGGCGTGCGCGCCACCGGCGCGTCCAAGCTGCACGAGATCGTCTGGGGCGTGATCCCCCAGGTGGCGCCGCTGTGGACCTCGTTCGCCCTCTACCGCTTCGAATCGAACAGCCGTTCGGCCACCGTGCTGGGCTTGATCGGCGCGGGCGGCATCGGCCAGGTTCTGTTCGACCGCATGAACGGCTTCGCCTTCCGCGACGTCTCGGCCGTGGTCATCGTGGTCATCGTCGCTGTGACCCTGATCGACTTCCTGTCGCAGGCTATGCGTCGACGTTTGCTCTGACTGTCACAAAGGTCTGGCCGGACCGTCACATTCTCCTGCTTTAAGCGTCGTGCACTGACGACTGGAGAAGGTCCGGCCATGATCCGCACACTGAAGTTCACGGCCTGCGCGGCCGCCCTGCTGGCCCTGGCGGCCTGCGGAAACAACGAGGGCGGCGCCCCCGGTTCGCAGAAGGCCCGAACGGGCATCTGGGCCGCCGGCTCCTCCACCGTCTTCCCCTTCTCAACCCGTGTGGCGGAAACCTTCGCCCGCAACGGCGGCGGATCGTCCCCTCGCGTCGAGGCCCTGGGCACCGGCGGCGGCATTCAGGCCTTCTGTTCAGGCATCGGCCCCTCGACCCCGGACATCGCCAACGCCTCGCGTCCGATGAAGGCCAGCGAGTTCGACCGCTGCGTCGAGAACGGCGTCACCGACATCGTCGAACTGAAAATCGGCTATGATGGCATCGTCGTCGCCACCGCCCGCACCGGCGCCAGCTTCAATCTTGAACTGAACGACCTCTATGAGGCCCTGGCCAAGGAAACGCCGGGCGCCGACGGTCAACTGGGCGCCAACGCCGCCAAGACCTGGAACGACGTCAACAAGGCCCTGCCGGCCACCCGCATCCAGGTCTACGGCCCGCCGCCGACCTCGGGCACGCGCGACGCCTTCCTGGAGCTGGGCATGGCGCCGGGCGCCAAGCTGATCCCGGCTGTCGCCGCCATCGAGAAGCAGGACAAGACCCGTTTCGAGACCGTGGCCCACACCCTGCGTGAAGACGGCGCCTGGATCGACGCCGGCGAGAACGACAACGCCATCGTCCAGACCCTGACCCGCACGCCGGGCTCGCTGGGCGTGTTCGGCTTCTCCTTCCTTGAGCAGAACATGGACACGGTGAAGGCCGAGACCATCGACGGCGTGGCCCCCTCGGTCGCCACCATCGCCGACGGCTCCTATCCCCTGGCCCGCAGCCTCTACATCTATGTCAAGAAGGCCCATATCGGCGTGACGCCCGGCCTCGAACAGTTCGTGCAGGAGTTCATGTCCGACGGCTCGGCCGGCCGTGGCGGCTATCTGCAGGACCGCGGTCTGGTGCCGCTGCCCGCCGATCAGCTGGCGGCCGAACGCGCCAAGGCCTCGGCCATGACCTCCATGTCGCGCCCGAACTGAGACGGTGCGGGTTGTAGGCCTGAGGCCAACCTTGCATGATCCTGCCGTTTCAGAGGCAGGATCATGCTCGCTCTTTTATTTTTCACCCTGTCTATCGGACAGTCCTTTGCGGACGGGGCAGCCGCACCTCAGGGCGTTGTAGAGCCGCGCTGGCTGGCGCCTCTGCGGGTCGATACCTCTCCCTGGCGCTATCGCCGCGGACTTGAATCGGCCACAGCGACCATAATCTGTAGAGCCAAGGCTGATGGCCGCGTGGATCAGTGCCAGATCGCTGCCGAGAACCCACCCGATTCGGGCCTCGGTCGGACGCTAATCATGGCGGCGCGCAAGGCGCGGGTCGATACGGCTACGCTCGGGCCTTCGGGCAGTGAAGCCCGGATCGCATTCACTGCGAATTACCAGCTAGAGTATTATTAAGCCGCCGCTCGACGTCTCAGGCGCGCCACGCGGCGCAGGCGACGCCAGAAGCGGCCGCGCGCGGGCTCGGGATAGGGCTGCAGGTTCTCGATGAACTGCTCGGCCGAGGCGCGCCAGCTGAACTTCTCCGCATAAGCGCGCACGTCCTTGCGGTCGAGCTCGAGGCATTTCAGGCAGGCGGTCTTCAGGTCGTCGTCGATGAAGCCGGCGCCCGAGCCGGGGATCAGGTCGATCGGCCCGTGCGCCGGATAGGCGGCGACCGGCGTGCCTGTGCCCATCGCCTCCAGAATCACCAGGCCGAAAGTGTCGGTCCAGCTGGGGAAGACGAAGACGTCGGCATCGGCGAAGCAACGCGCCAGCTCCTCCCCGAACTTGGCGCCGAGGAATTTGGCGTCCGGGTATTTCTCTTCCAGCTCGGCGCGGGCCGGGCCGTCGCCGACGACGATCTTGGTGCCCGGCAGGTCCAGGCCGAGGAAGGTCTCGATATTCTTCTCGACCGCCACGCGGCCGACGTTCAGGAAGAAGGGACGGGGCCACTCATCGCCGCCCATTTCCTTGTAGATCGGTTCAAGGTCGGGGCGGAACAGCTCGGTGTCCACGCCGCGCGTCCACGGCGAGACGTTCTTGAAGCCATGCTCGACCAGTTCGTCGCGCAGGGTCGGGGTGGCCACCATCAGTCGCCCTGACGGTTTGTGGAACCACTTCATATAGGCGTAGCCGACCTGCACCGGGATCGGGAAACGGGCCGAGACGTATTCGGGAAATTTGGTGTGATAGCTGGTCGTGAACGGCAGCTTCCACTCCACGCAGATGCGCCGCGTGGCGATGCCCAGCGGACCTTCGGTGGCGATGTGGACGGCCTCAGGCTCGAAGGCGCGCAGGCGTTCGCGGATCTCTTCCTCGGCGCCCAGGGCCAGGCGGATTTCCGGATAGGTCGGGCAGGGAATGGTCTTGAACTGGCTGGGTTCTATGACCTCCACCTCATGCCCCATGGCGCGGCACTCGGCCACGGTGCGGGTCAGGGTGCGGACGACGCCGTTGACCTGAGGCTCCCAGGCGTCGGTGACCAGAACAATGCGCATGAAGTCGATAGGGCCTTGAGCCGTTCGCGAAGGTGAAACTTCTAGACGCTCCGCATGACGAAGGCGAGACGGCATGATAATGCTCTGTGCAGAGGGTTTTGCTCTCGGTAAATGATCATCTCCGCGCGCGCCCCTGTCCGGGCGCCGGTTTCCCCTGGAATGACGAGCGTATCCCGAAGCTTACGCGGAGTTATGGGTGATCATGCGATGCACATTCGGGCGCACTGACCATATATCCGGAAATTCACAGGATGGATTTCATGACGCCGACCGATCTTCGCCATTGGGATGAGCTGGACCGGAACAAGTACCGGGACGAACGTGAGGTGGTGGCCGATCTGCTGGCCGCCGAACCCCTGACGCCTGATGGTCGCGCGGCGGTCCTGAACGACGCCATCGGCCTGGTCGAAAGCGCCCGCAAGAGCCAGAAGCGCCAGGGCGTGGTCGAAAGCTTCCTGCAGGAGTTCTCCCTGGGCACCCGCGAAGGTCTGGCGCTGATGTGTCTGGCTGAGGCCCTGCTGCGCACGCCCGATGCGGACACCCGCGACCGCCTGATCGCCGAGAAGATCGGTTCGGCCGACTGGGCCTCGCACCTGGGCCAGTCGGACAGCCTGTTCGTCAACGCCTCGACCTGGGGCCTGATGCTGACCGGCAAGCTGGTCGACGTCGACGATGAGGCCCGCAGCGACCTGCCGAACTTCCTCAAGCGCATCGCCGGCCGTCTGGGCGAGCCGGTCATCCGTCAGGCCGTCGCCACGGCCGTCAAGATCATGGGCGAGCAGTTCGTCGTCGGTCGTACGATCGAGGCGGCGCTGAAGCGTTCGGACCGCGAAAACTGGCTGTGCAGCTTCGACATGCTGGGCGAGGGCGCCCGCACCGCCGCCGACGCCGAACGCTATGAAAAGATCTACGCCGACGCCATCGAGGCCGTGGGCAGGACCGCCAAGGGCGAAGGCCCCGAGCGCGGCCACGGCGTCTCGGTCAAGCTGTCGGCCCTCTCGCCGCGCTATCAGGCGGTGCAGGAAGATCGGGTGTGGGAGGAGCTTTATCCCCGCATCCTGCGTCTGGCGCTGATCGCCGCCAAATACGACATCAACTACACCATCGACGCTGAAGAGGCCGACCGTCTGGCCCTGTCGCTGAAACTGCTGGAGCGGCTGGCGCGCGAACCGGCGCTGGGCGACTGGCAGGGCCTGGGCCTGGCCGTTCAGGCCTATCAGAAGCGCACGACCGAGACGGTGGCCAAGCTGGCCGAACTGGCCAAGTCCTCGGGCCGTCGCCTGATGGTGCGTCTGGTCAAGGGCGCCTATTGGGACACCGAGATCAAGCTGGCTCAGGTCAACGGCCGCACCGACTATCCGGTGTTCACGACCAAGCCGGCGACCGACCTGAACTATCTGGTCTGCGCCAAGGCGCTGATCGAGGCCTCTCCCCACATCTTCTGCCAGTTCGCCACCCACAACGCCCACACCCTGGCCGCCGTGCACCGCATGGCCGCCGATCGCGGCGTGACCATCGAGTTCCAGCGCCTGCACGGCATGGGCGAGGCCCTCTACGACGGCGCCAAGGTCGAGTGGGGCGACGTGGTCGTGCGCGCCTACGCCCCCGTCGGCGGCCACGAAGAACTGCTGCCGTATCTGGTGCGCCGCCTGCTGGAAAACGGCGCCAACTCCTCCTTCGTCCACGCCCTGCTGGACGAGCGCGTGCCTGCGGCCGATGTAGCCGCCGATCCCATCACCTCGGTCGAGGCCCAGCCCGATCGCCATCCGAAGATCCCTGTGCCCATGAACATCTACGGTGACCGCAAGAACTCCCTCGGCCGCGACTATTCGCAGGCTTCCGACCGCGAGCTTCATGCGGCGGCCCTGGAGCGCGTCGACAGCGAGAAACTGACCGCTGGTCCGATCATCGGCGGCAAGCTGCGCGCCGGCGTGAACCCGCAGGACGTCACCAATCCCTATGACCGCAGCCGCGTGCTGGGCCACGTCTCCGAGGCCTCGGTCGAGGACGTCGACGCCGCAGTCAACGCCGCCGCCGAGGCCCAGGTCGCCTGGGACCGTCTGGGCGGCGCGGGCCGCGCGCCCGTCCTGCGCGCCATGGCCGACGCGCTCGAAGCCGACCTCGACCGTCTGGTCGCCCTGCTGTCGCGTGAAGCGGGCAAGACGCTGAACGACGGCGTGGCCGAGGTGCGCGAAGCCGCCGACTTCTGCCGCTACTACGCCCAGCTGGCCGAGCGCGACTTCGGCGGCCGCCAGACCCTGAAGGGCCCGACCGGCGAGACCAACGAACTGGTCCTGCATGGCCGCGGCGTCTTCGCCGCCATCAGCCCGTGGAACTTCCCCCTGGCCATCTTTACTGGCCAGATCGCGGCCGCCCTGGCCGCCGGCAACGCCGTGGTGGCCAAGCCCGCCGAGCAGACGCCGCTGATCGCCGCCGAAGCCGTGCGCCTCTACTACAAGGCCGGTCTGAACCCCGACCTGCTGGCCCTGGTCCCGGGTCGCGGCGAGACGGTCGGCGTCGCCCTGACCAACCATCCGGGTATCGACGGCGTGGCCTTCACCGGCGGCACCGACACCGCCAACGCCATCAACCGCGGCCTGGCCGCGCGTCCGGGCGCCATCATCCCGTTCATCGCCGAGACGGGCGGCCTGAACGGCATGTTCGTCGACACCACGGCGCTGAAGGAACAGATCATCGACGACGTCATCCTGTCGGCCTTCGGCTCGGCCGGTCAGCGTTGCTCGGCCCTGCGCATCCTTTACGCGCCCAAGGATTCGGCCGACGCCCTGATCGAGGGCCTGAAGGGCGCCCTGGCCGCCCAGGTGCTGGGCGATCCGACCGACGCCAGGACCGACGTCGGCCCGGTGATCGACGCCGAAAGCCGCGTCAACCTGGAAGCCCACGTCGAGCGCCTGTCCAGGGAAGCCAAGATCATCGCTCGCGCCGAACTGCCGGCGGGCGCCGACAAGGGCGATCTGTTCGCCCCGGTCATCGCCGAAATCCCGACCCCGGACTTCCTGGAACGCGAAGTCTTCGGCCCGATCCTGCACGTCTACCGTTATGAGCCGAAGGATCTGGAGACGGTGGCGGGCAAGCTGGCCGCGCGCGGCTTCGGCCTGACGCTGGGCGTCCACAGCCGTATCGACGCCTTCGCCAAGGAAGTGATGGAACTGGTCCCGGCGGGCAACGTCTACGTCAACCGCTCGATCATCGGCGCGGTGGTCGGCGTCCAGCCCTTTGGCGGCGAGGGCCTGTCCGGCACCGGCCCCAAGGCCGGCGGGCCCAACAGCCTGATCCGCTACGCCGCGGAAAAGGCCATCAGCATCAACATCGCCGCCCAGGGCGGAGACCCGGCCCTGCTGAACCTGTAAGCGCATCAGGCGCTTGGCGGGCTTGCTTCCCGCCAAGCGCCGTTTATGTTTGCGCGCGGCGGCAACATCATGCCTCCCACTCAGGAGGCCAGATGCTTGGCGTTATTGATGAAACTTCACTAGGCATGGGTCGCTCCTTCATTGTTCGCCAGGCGAACATCATCGGCGCATTAATGATGCGCGAGATGGCCACGCGTTATGGACGTCGGGGGATTGGCTTCCTTTGGGTCGTAGGTGAGCCGCTTCTATTTTGCGTCGGCGTTATTCTGA
This sequence comes from Brevundimonas naejangsanensis DSM 23858, assembly GCF_000421705.1. Classification (GTDB taxonomy): domain Bacteria; phylum Pseudomonadota; class Alphaproteobacteria; order Caulobacterales; family Caulobacteraceae; genus Brevundimonas; species Brevundimonas naejangsanensis. The sequence continues at coordinate 32,234 of NZ_ATXN01000009.1, read as the reverse complement.
TATGGACATTTATCCGTAGCCATAGCGCACATGGTGTGAATGTGGCTGCCTTCGCCATGTCGGGCTACATGTGTCTCATCCTATTGCGGCACAGTATCAGCTTCAGCCTGAATGCTGTCAGCGCTAATCTCGGCCTGCTCTATCATCGGGCCTTGGGGCCCTTGCATTTTTATCTAGCGCGAGCTGTGCTGGAATTCGCGGGGGCGACGGCAGCGTTTTTGCTCGTCTATCTTTTGCTTCTTCTCTTTCAACAGGTCACTGTTCCGCACGATTATATATTGCTTTATGGCGGCTGGGCTCTGATGTGGTTCATGGCTACTGGGACAGGATTCGTATTCTCGGGGCTGGCGATGCGGTCGGACGTCATGGAGCGCATCGTGCCTCTCCTAAGCTATTCGTTGATCCCTCTTTCAGGGGTATTTTTCATGATCGATTGGCTTCCTGTGGCCGTGCGTGAAACCTACCTGCTAGTCCCATTCCCAAATGCTATTGAAATGGTGCGAGCCGGAGTATTTGGCGGCCAAGTCACTACTCATTTCAGAACTGGCTATGCGATCTCGTGTGCTCTTGCTTTGATGCTCGCGGGATTGCTTCTTATCAAGAACGCAGAAGGCTATGTCGATGTTGACTAATGCCTCGAGGATCGACGGTCACTATGACTGAACAGTTGCGTTATATTGGCCCCGTTGAGGGGGCGTCCGGTGCTCGTCGTTCACGGTTCGCGGCGCTGCGGCGTATCTCCTTGTCGTTCGCCTTGGTGGTCTTGCTGCCTACAGTTCTGGGCGCTCTCTATTGGGGGTTGATCGCGACGCCGCGTTACGTATCCGAAGCTCACTTTGTGGTGCGCAAAACGGATGAGGCGCGTCCTAGTAATCTCGGGTTGATGCTCCAAAATGTTGGTTTGTCGGCGGGTGTCGCCGACTCTTTTGCAATCCAAGAGTACATGAGTTCACGCGACGCGGCCGCGGCGCTGAACACGAAGTTCGACTTTTCGGCAGTGTTCGGTCGAAAAGGCGTCGATCTATTCTCCCGTTATCCGGCGCCATTCGTATCGCCTTCCGATGAAGCTCAGTATGATGTTTTGAGACGCTATGTATCCGTCAGCTATAATGGAGGCAGCGGCATCACCACGCTTCGAGTCCAAGCTTTCACGGCTCAGGATGCTCAGACGATTAGCAGGGCGCTTTTGTCGTCCGGTGAAGATCTTGTGAACCGTCTGAATGAAAGAGCTGCTGCTGATGCTGTGAGGGATGCAGAACTTGCTGTGACTGAGGCGACGGCCCGTCATGCGGAAGTTCAGCAATTGCTAACGAACTTCCGAAACAAGGAACGCTTTATCGATCCGCAAATGGCGGCGGCTGAGTCTAGTCAGCTTGTATCTGGCCTATTGGTAGCCGCGGCCCAGCTGCGTGCTGAGCTAGCTCAGCTGCAGCAGAGTGCGCCACAGAGTCCCCAGATCCCCGCACTTCAAGGGCGCATTGAGGCCTATAATTCGCAGATAGCAGCCGCGCGTTCCGATCTGGCTGGTGCTTCAGGGTCTCTTGCACCAAAGGTGTCTACCTATGAGGGCTTGATGTTGCAGAAGGAACTTGCTGATCGGGCCTTGACGGAAGCATCTGCGGCGCTCGTGACTGCACGGCAGGATGTGCGTCGCCAGAAGCTCTATCTAGACCGCATTGTTGAGCCGAACCTTGCGGACATGCCCACCGAACCCCGGCGGGCGCGGGCGATCTTGATTATCTTCCTCAGTAGCTTGGGCGTCTATCTCTTAGGACGGCTCCTGTGGGCTGGATTGCGCGAGCATCGTCAAGAGTGACCGATCTCTCTCCTTCTCCGGATCCGATAGGCCTTAGGGTCAGAGGGTTGGCCAAGGCATATCGCCATGCCGATCGCACTCTTTTTAGCGGGCTCGATTTTGACCTAGAGCGCAATGGGAGGCTGGCTATTCTCGGGCGAAACGGTCAGGGGAAATCAACTCTGATTAAGATGCTGGGGGGGGCTCTCCCGGCGAGTGAGGGCAGCATTGATTGGCGAATGAGTTCGTCCTGGCCGATCGGATTTGCTGGCGGGTTTCAGGGTAGTCTAAGCGGATTGGACAATATACGTTTCCTGTCTCGCCTATATGAGCGCGACTATCAGGAAACCCTGGCTAGAGTAGACGATTTCGCTGAGCTTGGGCACGCGCTCAAGGAGCCGGCCAAGCATTACTCTTCGGGCATGCGAGCTCGACTTGCATTTGGCCTTTCTCTTGCCATCGAGTTTGACTGTTACTTGGTCGACGAGCTTGTTGCGGTCGGAGACGCGCGCTTTCAGAAAAAATGCAACGAAGAGCTTTTTAAGAAACGGGCGGATCGGGCTTTCATGATCGCCTCTCATAATACCACGCTCATTACGAAAATCTGTGATCGCGCCCTGCTTATAGAAAGCGGACAGGCGCGTATTTTCCACGACGTGGAAGAAGCAGTGGATATATACGCATGGCTGAAAGCAGTCTGATTTCGCCTCCCAAGAAAAAGACGATCCCGCCGGGCGCTATTTTGAACTGGCCGCCAGAACGCTTTCGCTACGATATGCGTGAGGCAGAGACGCGGGATGTGTTGCACAGAATGAACGTCGCGGGTCGAGCACGCCATCTTGTATGGGGGCCGTATGACGTGCTTCCGGCAGGACGTTGGCGCGCAACCTCTCGTCTAATTTTTGACAAGTGGTCGTGTCGACACAAGTATTATTTCGAGTTCGGAGCGGTGGCGGATTTCGTCCGGCACGAATTCTGCCCTGGACGAGAGGGCGTTTTTGAGTTCGAGACGGAACATGCCTGGACCAAAGGGTCCAAGACTGAACTCCGTGTGGTGATGATCGAGAGCTCGTTAGGGGGACGGTTCGATTTCCTGGGCGCTCGAATTGAAAGACTGAGTTGACACACGGTGTCCTGCCGCTATTCCCAAAGGCGGTCGTGCAAGTGAGGTTGGCATGGGCTTCGAGGGTCGGTGCTTCTGTGACGATTTTTTTTAAAGTCGCACCTCCGCGTCCTGTCTAGGTATTATTGATGCATAACTTTGACAAACAAGTTGATCTTATTCGTTCGTCCGATCTGTTTGATGATGATTGGTATAGGCGTAAATATAAAGAAGTAGTTCGATCGGGCATGAGTCCGGCTGAACACTATGTGTTTTTAGGGGCGTCGCTCGGTTATAGCCCGAGTGCGAGTTTCGATGCGGCAGACTACGTGCGCCGAAACCCTGATGCGCTGGCTCTCGGAACTAACCCACTCTTACACTTTGAAGCGCGATCCGGATCCTTGCCGCGCTCGAAGTCGTCGGCGGGCTCGACAAAACCCGTCCTTAACGGCTCTGCCGAAACCAGCACCAAGAGCGCGCGCGAAGCGGCTGTTCGAGGAGAATGGGAAAAGGCGAAGGCGGCCTGGGAACATGTATTAAATCTGCGTGTCGAGCCTTATTTAGGCTTGAGCAAGGCGTACGCCGAGATGGGGGACTGGGTCCGAGCTGAAACGGCGATCCGAGATGGACTGAGCGGGGCTCCCAATTCGGCGGCCCTGCTTTTCGAATATTGCAGGCTTGCCTATGTTCGGCGGCATTGGGTGGAAGCTGTCGCGCGTTGGGAGCGCGCTACGGACGCTGGCGGTGAGCGACCGAGGGGCCTACAGGCGTCAATCTGTGAAGCCTTGATTCATGTGGGCGATGTTAACGGCGCTCGAGCGCTCGCTGAGGAAGGTGTCGCTCATTCGCCGAGAAGCGGGCTGTTGTGGCGAGCCTTAGCTTTGGCTGCTGACGCTCAAGGCGACTGGGCTGCCGCATCCCAATACTGGGTCCAAGGCGCCGAGCTTCGTCAAGGTCCCGACCAGATCAGGTTCTTTGTTAGTGCCGCCAAGTCCTTGATCAAGGGAGGAGACTCGGTTGGTGCGGAGCGTCTATGTACGCAGCAACTGGCAGTTCATCCCGACAACGTCGACTTGCTTCTTCTCAATGCTGAAATCGCGCTGGAGCAGGGGGCATGGCCCATCGTGCTTGAGCGTTGGAAGAGGGTTGAAGCTCAGGAACCGTCTCGTTGTGGGCAGATGCCGACGAACTGGATCTATCGGCTGGGTCTGAACAAAACCATAGAGGAAACTCAGGCTATGGGCCCTAGCCAGTCGCAAGGCATAGCCTATGTGACGTTGGCGGCCTTGTTCAGCGCCGTGAACCACGTGAAAGCAGCTAGTTTCGCTCGTAAGGCGCGGCGTTTTTATCCGCTTCAGGCTGTCGAGCGCATCTGTCAGTTGCTGATCCAGAATGGACGACAAAGCGCAAGCATTTGGTGGCTGCGGCGTTTGATCGACAAGTACGACTCGCCAACCTCCTACACTCTCCTCATCGAGGCATTGATCGAAAGCTCTCGATTTGATGAAGCGGAGGGCGTGGTTGGCGAGTATGTGGAGCGGTTTGGGAAAGATAGCCTTTGGCTGCGGGCCCAAACTGAGATCGCGCATAGACGGAACGACTATGCCGTATTGGCGGATCTATTAAGCGCTTCGCTGAAGGTACGACTTCCGAGGGCGAAGGGGGTATCAAGTCTGCGGTGGCTGTACAGGATTATACAAGTCCATGATCGCCCTGAAACATTCCTACCGCCCGAGATCAATGACTTGGTGGTGCGGGTTTCGGCTATCTATGACGGCCGGGTTGTGGCGCGGTCCTTGGCCAATTTGCTCGACGCCAGGGCGGGCGAGGTTACGCACAGTGAGTATCTGGAATTAATTGAGACGGGTGGCGATCTCGATTTGGGGACAAGAGCGGAAATAGCCCGCTTCTTCCTACAACGACGCTCGTGGGAGCCTCTTGAAAAGCTAATGGCAGGGGCGACCTTCGAGAATTTCGACCCAACCAAGCCCTCGGCCGCCTGGACGTTCGCTCGCTTCAAGGCTGACTTTCTCATGGGACGAGGCCGAAAGCATGAGGCAGAGGGGGTCATTGTCGAATTCCTTAACCTGATGAAGGATAGCGGCAACGATCAGTATGTTCTGTCCATTCTAGATTCGATCATGCTTAGGCTGCCGACTTGTGAAGACATTGTGGTGCGCTTGGAAGCTGCTGCGCGCCGCCTCGAGCATAGCGGCGTTGCTCGCGCGCTCGCGGACTGGCGCACGCTGTATTGCTTGGAGTTCGATAATTCGATGCCCCCCGCGGTGGAGGGCGGGCGGTGCTTCATCGTTGGCAATGCGCCTTCGCTCGCGACGCTTCCGCTTCATCTTCTGGAAGGCGAGACTCTGTTCTGCGTTAATCGCGGACTGCGTTCGATGGAACTCGGCTTGCCTTGCCCAGATTATCTGGTGATCGGAGACGCCCTTGTTTATAAGAGCCACTGGCAGGAACTTTATGCTGATACGCGACTAGTCAAGCAGGCGTTCATCGGCAGCAACTGCCTTTGGCGCGGCAAAGTCATCGATGACGCCATTCCTTACGGAAGTTCCGGTCTAAAGCTTTCTCTTGCCCCGTTTGCGCACGGTCGATGGACCCTTAACCGTGGCGAGACGGTTGTGATAGTCGCCGCTCAGATCGCGCATCTGCTTGGCTACAAAGAAATTTATATCATCGGAGTGGATCTCGACTACGACGGCCCTACGACGCACTTTTACGGAGGGGGGGCCAAAGAACGAGAGCGCTTGGCTAATTTCCGACCGGGCGGCACCGGCGCTGAAGCGGTCAATGTGGCGTTCGCCAATCTGCAGGAGGCAATTCACGCATCAGGCGCGCGCCTTTTCAACGCTTCGCCATCCGGCAAGCTGGAATCCTTGCCCCGGGTAAATTTTGAGGAACTGCTTGGTGAAAGGTCCTATGAGGCCACTTCGCAGCATGGCAGCGAGGAAATGGGTTGATGGAAAAATTCACTGGGCGCTTGGACGAGACTCGTTCGCTTATGGCGGATTTGAGCGAGCTCATCATGAAGAGCCTGCCGGAGGTCAAGCAGCGTCGTTATGATGTGGCCTGGAAAGAAGATGGAAGTCCTGTGACCGCAGCGGATATCTATCTAGAAGACGTTATTCGGCGATTTCTAGAAGATCGTATCGCCAACTTGGCTTTCGTGGGAGAGGAAAGCTATTCAGATCTGATCGCTTCTGATGCAAATATGGGCTTCTACGCGATCGTTGACCCGATTGATGGCACGGAAAATTTTTGCTCCGGACTCAAGGAATGGGGCGTTGGCTTCACTCTGTGGAAAGATCAACGGCATCTGGGCAGCATGCTCCTGATGCCGGAACTGAATGATCGGTTGATGACGGGGGACAGCGTGACGCCCGTCCTATCCCGTATCCGCGGGTTTTCATCCTCCATTTGCCCGGAGATAGTTGAAGGGATAGCTGAGGGTGGTGAAAGCCGTCTCATGGGGTGCGCAGTATATAACCTCTATAATGTTGTTCGTGGCGCATATGCTCGTTTTACCAATCCTCGCGGCGCCTATGCGTGGGATTTGCTTCCGGGCCTTATGCTAGCGCTGGAGCATGGGTGTGAGGTCCTTCTAGATGGTGGGCCTTATGATGGGCAGATCCTGGCGTCTGATCGGAAATATCGGGTCGATATTGTTAATCGTCGGGCGATGAGGTCTTCGTTTTGACCTCGATTGAGACGCTTTATGATGGATAGTGCAGAAATAGACGCGATCCTCGATAATGATGAGGTGAAAAAATACTCCCTTTATCGGCTTTATTACTCTGCTAGCCGTAGCCGTTCTGAACTGGCGGTGGCGAAGGAAGAGCTGCGGAAGCTAAAGGCGAAGCTTGCGCGTCAGTCGCTCGACCTGGCGCGGACGGAGGCGTCGGTGCGCGCAGCCCTTCTGGCTGTACCCGAGGCGAAGCGGCAGGTAAGGAATCAGTTTTCCTACCGTCTTGGCAAAACAATCACCCGCATACGCTCGCTCCTCGATTTAATCCGCTTACCTTGGGCCTTAGCCGAAGAGCGCAAGGTCTACTTGGCCGAGCAAACATCACTTGATAAAATCTTGCTGCCCGCGCCCAACTTTCGGAGCGGTGAATCATACTTAGCTGACAAGAGTCCAAGGTATGCAAACGTCGCCTCGGGGCGAGGCGCTGAGATCAAGGTGGCAGGGCGCGTTATTTTCTCTGGAGGGGACCCTGATCAAAGCGTCCATCTTCGAGTGAAGGATATTGATGCAGCCCCTGGAGCGGATGAGATCGTCCCTATTGTCGTTAAGGGGGGCGAGTTCAACATTGCATTCTTTGGCAGGGAAGGGGGCACGGCCGTGATGTTTTTTGCGTCAGGTGAATATCCTGCAATCGTCAGCGTACGGTCAGTTAAGGTTAGTGAGTCGAGATAGATGAACAGATGCGGGTTAACGTGGCCCGCAGTCTGGTGTATCCTGAAGCTAGACTTGGCGATTGCGTAGCGCGTGGGAATTGAAGCGTCGCCAACGCAACAAAATGATGACACGCAAAAGGGTAAAATCTGATGGATAGGCTTACGCGACAGGTGCGGGATATCGCGTCGATCTACGGTACCGACACGATATTCATTCTGGGCAAAGGTCCCTCGGTTGATCGGATAGACCCTGCCGTGATGGCGAACGCCTTGGTAATAGGGGTTAATGATGCGGAGCGTATCGCTCCCTGCGACATCACGCTTTTCCACGATGAATGGGTGCATGACGCTCTTAGTGCAAGCGGCTGGCGCTCGCGACTTTACATCACCTCGACCGACCTGCGCCCTAAGCGTGGCAGTCTGGCGGGCGCGCGGTATGTGCCGGGCTCCCAGGAGGGGACTGATGTAATGATGAGCCGCCTCGTGAGCGAACAGCCCGAGGCCGATTTTGTTCTTGAGGACATCCTCTTTTTGTCGGCGCTGCGACTGGCGCGTATTATTGCTGCCGCGCGGGGCCGCCCGCAGACGGTTTACATGCTAGGTTTCGACTTCTCGCCAGAACATGGATATGCAAAGGCGATTGGGCACGACTATGCGCCGCCGTCGCGCGGTGAGCGAGAGGCAAGGATTGTTCCTCAGGAGTTCTATTTCCTCAACACCCTTTACATGCTTCGCGATAGCGAACTGTCAGTTCAGCATGTGGGCGATCGGGTGTTCTCGGCAATCAGTCCCGAAGACCTGACCGCACAGTTCTTGCCTTCGGCCGCGCGTGGCGCCCCTGTTTCCTCGAGCCAGGTTCTGATTACCGCAGAACTGACAACTAACCACTTTGGCGACCGCCATAGACTTGAGCGGATGGTGCGCTCTGCCAAAGCTGCCGGCGCCGATTTCGTCAAAGTCCAGAAGCGCGATGTGGAGACGTTCTACACGCACGAGCAACTGGACAAGAAATATGTGTCGCCCTTTGGCACAACTTTCCGCGACTATCGCCATGCGCTTGAGCTGGACCGGGACGACTTTGATTGGCTTGATCAGCTTTGCAAGAATGTCGGGATTCGTTGGTTCGCATCCGTGCTGGACGAAACCTCATTCCGGTTTATGCAGCAGTTTGATCCCGAACTGGTGAAGCTGCCGTCGACGATCTCGGAACATAAGGATTATCTGCAACTGGTGGCTAGAGAGTATCGCGGCGGGGTGGCGCTCTCGACCGGCATGACCGACGGCGATTACGAGAAATGGGTCGTTGAAACGTTTACCCAGTGTGATCGTCTTTATTTGATGCAATGCAATTCCGCCTATCCCACACCGCTACATGACTGTGATGTGGGCGTAATCCGCCATTACCGCGATCTGGCGCGAGAGCACGGTCATATCATTCCTGCATATTCGAGCCACGACTTCGGTTGGGTCGCTTCAGCCCTGGCGGTAGCTGCGGGCGCGCGGATGGTCGAGAAGCACGTTAAACTCGGTAATACTGAATGGGCCCATTTCGACGCCGTTGCTATGGATCTCACTACTTCGGAGTTTTCGGACTTTGTTACAAAAATCCGCGAGGCTGAGATGATCATCGGCTCAGAAGAAAAAAAGGTGAACGACAGCGAACACCATAAATACTTTAAGGCGGCTGGCTGATAGGAGGTTAGCGTGAACATTTGTGCGCTCATGATCGGTCGAGGAGGAAGTTCCCTCAAGAACAAGAATGTGCTTCCGGTCCTAGGCGTTCCGCTTCTGTTGTGGGGATGTTCCGCGGCGAGGCGGAGTCGATACATCAACCACTACTATATTAGTTCGGATGACTCTGGTATCCTTGCCACAGCTGCACTGGCAGGATTTCAGCCGATCCAACGGCCGGATCACCTTGCTACGGACACAGCCCGCAGCACCGACGCTGTGCGGCATGCGCTGGATTTGATCGAGACCGAGGCGGGGGCCATGGATATTGTCGTGGTGATGCACGCTAATGTCGGCACGGTCACGGACGAGTTCATCGATCACTGCATTGAGCGTCTCCTTGAGAATCCGGGAGCGTCGTCGGTCATTCCTTCCCACGAGAATGCCGAGTATCATCCAATGCGGGCGAAACAGGTGCAGGAAGACGGATCGCTGTTGTCCTTCTTCGACGGTCCGATCTCACCCAATCGGCAGGAACTCCCCACTGCGGTCTTCTTCGATCATTCGTTTTGGGTGTTGCGAGGCCGTTCCGCCATTTTTGATTCCGAGGGGCAGGAGCCTTGGCCTTGTATGGGGCGCCGAATTTTACCTTTCATGACGCAGGGCTGCCTTGATGTTCATACACTTGAGGACCTTGATCGAACGGCGGCATGGATTATGAATAATAAGGTTGCTTTGCCGGATTTTGACCGACCAAAATAACGCCCGAGGTGACTGATGTCGCACATCGGATTTGTTCTGGCTAGGGCAGGTAGCGAGCGAGTGCGGCATGAGAACACTCGTCCATTTTCTGGCTTCTCCAAAGGACTCTTGGAGCTTAAGCTGCCTCAACTCGCGCAGGTTTCACGGCTGTCGAGGATCATCATCTGTACCAATGATCCGGCTGTGCTGGAGTATGCTGCAACGTTTGTGCGCGAACGCGACGGCCGCGTTGAACCTAAGAACTGACCTGACCAATATGGGAGGGGGCGAATTCAATGGAGACGTTCATCAAGGATTATATCGCCCACCTGTCCAAGGATGGACGATACTCTAGACACACGTTACTAACCCTTCGTTCGCGCAGATACCTACAATCGTGCGCTAGATGAATATGAGCGGGCCCGAACATCCGGATGCGACAGTCTTGTAAGCGTGAGCAGGGTTCAAAAATTTCTATGGAAAGATGGGCGGCCGTTTAACTACAATAATACTCTGGAGAAGTGGCCGAGGAGCCAGGATTTACAACCCCTCTGGGATATCAATCACGCGATATACCTCATGCCGTTCGATGTGATGCGTGCCGCAGGAGATCGTATTACCGCCAAGTCGCACTTCTTTGAAATCAGTGAAGATGTGGCGATGGATATCGACTGGAAAGATCAGTTTCTTCTGGTGCAAGAGATTGCGCGCGCGAGGCTAGAGCGGGGTTATTCTCTCTTGTAGACTGGCCTTGCTTTATCTCGATGTCTCCTTTGATCGGAATGCCGCTGCTCGAGCGTTCTCGATATAGTCGATGAAATCCTCCAGCTCGACACGGCTTGCGAGGTCGGGATTATAGTAGACGCTCGACTGGATATAGGCGCGGTAGAACACATCCTCGATGCTACTTTGATGATTGCGCCGCGGCGTTGGGATTATGTCCGTGGTCAGGCCCCATCCAGAATAGAAAGGTGCACCGTAACAACGGACCGCTTTACCGGCCATTAGCGCCTCGAAGCCCATGCCGGAGGTCGCCACATATACTTCATCGACCAGGTCGAACAGGGCGAACGGGTTGATGTCGATCCGCACTGGGTGAAGGTTGTCGTACTTCTCTTGGAAACGCTCCAGCAATTCATCGCTCAGGTAGCCAGAACGACCAGCTCCTATGACGTCCGGATGCAATTTCACGATGATATCGTGATCAGGATGTCCCTTGGCGGCATCCTGAAGCATATTCGCGAAGGCAGTTTCGTCAGCCAAGCCGGAAATCACGGATTGGTCGCGAAGCCGCTGATCGATAACTAAAATCTTAGGTCGGTCTTGACAACCAATTTCGATCGGATGGTCGGGAGCGTGATTATATTTCGAGATCCGAGCCGTCACGATTCTATCTATAGCAGCCCGGGCGCGTTGGTGCTGTGCCTGGGTTAACCCGGGACTATGCTTGATCAGGCCTTCTAAACGTGAAGCCTTCGTGGCGTCGTAATAGGCTGTTGTGTCGTCAAGAATGATAGAAAGGCCCGGTGCGCCGGAAAGGCCGATGTCTATCGAGCGGATGAACCCGTCTTCAACGATTATCATTGGCCGCCCCAGCGCGCGCGCTGCAGTGTTCTGAGCCTCAACCGCTTCATCGTTCTTGATGCCCCATTGAAGGAACACCTCGGCGGAGGCCAGCGCTCGGATGCCTTCAAGACCAACTGCGCCATCGACGATCGTGCGCGCGTTAAGCTGCTTCAGCAGGTACTTTTGATAGGAAGACAGCACTGTCTCGCCACCTGGGATGCTGACGACATCTAGCTCTCGTGACGCGAACAGGCGTTCCACCGGGGAGGCCAGGGGGTGAAGCGCGGTCGTCTTGTCTGCTATTCCGGTTAGAAACGCGCGAGCCCGACTGGCAGCGCGACCGTCGAAACTTCCAACGCCGAACTGATCTGCAGCCCATTCCATACCTTCCACGGAATGTGTGAGGCGACCAGAGAGGGCTTCATCTAGCAGCGGAACCGCTTCGACAATGTTGGATGCTGACCGGATACCGGCCTGTTCCCACACCTGCTGAAATTCGATGTATTTCATCGATAGCGAGGGGCGGCCGGCAAGCATGGCTTCGAATAGCATGGTGCTGTTCATCGAAGTCACGACATCAGCATGATGCACGGCTTCTTCTGCATCCACCAGATAACATTCGGCATCGTCTATAGCGGCAAGACCGGAGACAAGAATATGCCTGGTAAGTTCCTGGCCGACAATATCGTCTTTCGATGGCGGGAGGCGCACCAACAACTGGGCGTGTCGGTCTCTTGCGTATTCGAGGAGGTCGGCGATAGCCGCGCGCTGCGCTTGCCTCGCAAGCGCCGTATCAGTTTGAGAATCGAGGGGCTGAGAAGCAAATAAGATCGTCTTCTTCGCGCTGTTCAAGCCGAATATGCGATGGAAGGCGTCACGATCGAGGCTGGGCTGATAGTTGAAGTAGCGGTCGAACTTAGGAGCGCCAACGGCATGGAAGCGTTCAGCCGGATAGCCGCGTTCAAGAAATATGGTACGCTGAAGTTCACCCCAACCCAAAATCACGTCGCATAGGGGGCGTGACGCTTTACTGACCGGATCCACATAGTAGAGGTCGCGGTTTACAAAGACGGATTCATGAGGAATCAAGATGGTGGGAATGCCAAGTTGCTGGCAGGCTTCGACTATGAGCCGCATTACGGGGGCCCAGTCGAAAGTAAAAATAAAGCCAGAAATCTGATTTCGTAGAGGAATCAGGCGTCTGATCACCATCTTTCTATATAGGTGGGGCTTGGATCGAGCGAAATGCAGTACGTTGCGACGAACTTCATTGTCGTCCACATCCTTGATGAGGTCGAAGCGGACAAGTTGATAGGCCGGATCGGAGAGCGACTCGATCAGCCGGTCACCATGCTCAGGGATCCAGGGCATATAGAGAAATTTTGGGCGCTCTTTGGACAGGCTTGAGGCCAGGTTCGGTCCGCCGCTGCGTTGGAACCATGACGGCAGGGGCGGCCTAGTGTCTCCGCCTGTCTGCGGCTGCGGAGATGCCTGTTCTTCTTCTACCGCTGTGATCTCTGACAGTGGCACTCGATATGCTCTGCTGAAGTGCTTCAAGAAAGACGGAGCATCTCCCTCTACCAAAACGATAGAACGGCGATCGGAAAGTATCCAAGGCGCGATGGAGGCATAAAACTCAAAGGCGCTGATATGGATGGTTCGGAAAACAAACCGGCTTTCTGGATGCGATGCCAAAACCTCGGCCCACCGTCTGCGGGGACCAAAGAAGAAAGCTCGCGGTTTCCCTTTGGGCCGCCAGCGGGAGATGGGCGCGGCTGCATATCGATATGCGGCCTTGAAGATTTGCAGTGGATTGTCAGGGTGCATGAGTTTGCCGAATGGGGCGGGACGCGTGATCTTCGAGATTGGCGTCTGTAGATTGTACGTGCGTCAGATAAAAATACTCGAAGCAGGCTAACGCCCGTGAAGGGTGCGATCGTTTAGCAGGCCACGAAGTGCGGATTTCATAGATGGCGTTCCGGCTGCCCCGGAAGGAGATGGACTGCTTTCCAAAAGCCGGTCGGGTAATGGTGTGGGCCGCGTCTTGCCGATGCTCAACCCATTCGATTTTCAACTCAGAGTGGTGATTGTGAGGCCGCATCAAAAGGATATTGTAAAAAAACGCCCAGACATTTGAGAGGCGTTGGGGCCGAATGCGCCAATGTAGCATCCAGTCCCCTGGAGGTACGTGGATGAATGGGCCATAGAGCCCATGGGTCGAAGCGGTAGATATTTCGATTCCTCTGGAGATTCGTCTTCCGAGCGGAGCCTCTAGTGCGTCCGCGGGAATTCGCCAGTCGCGATACCTGAATTCTGTAGCTTCTGATAGACCGTGCTGAGCGCCGGCTGGCAGGGAGCCAAAAATGAGTACTAGTTGAGTGGCGCATTCCGGAGTGCGCAAACGACCGTCCTCTTGGCCGACAATATTCAGTTCGGCGTATCCGGCTAGTGCCGCCATTTCCCTGACTGCGGCAAGATCGAAGTTTTGAATGGTGTTGTGGGCGCCATCATCTGAAACGTGAACCTGCAGCACCAGGACCTCGTCTGCGTGCTGCTCAAGAATGTCTTGCAAGGCCCGCACCGGATCGATGAGATTCTCGAGCCGCAGGTCGCTATAAGCGGCCGACAGCCCCAGGATAGGATCAAGGTCGGGCGCCGGCCGTGGCGCGTAGCTGCTGCGGGGTGTTGATGGCCCACCGAAGCGGTAATCTTTAAGCGCTTCAAGATCTAAATGACTAGCTAAGGTCGCAAAATGACGGGGAGGAAGGGCGTCCAGGGCCATGTCTAGGCGCCCGCGGATTCTCAGTGCTGCCTCGAGAGACCATGCCGCTTGAGCCAAGGCATTTACGGTTACGCTATACCAGGGCAGCCGCGACGCTTGGGGGAAGCCGGCTCCGCTCTGCGCGATGCGTTGCTTGAGCGTTTCCACATCCCCGTCCGCAATCAGCGCCTCGCTCAGTACCTGATCGAGCAGGCTGAGAACGGCGTTGTCTTGTGGGGTTGATGGTGTTCCTGCTTCTAAGACTCGAGTGAGGTCACGTGGATGATCCAGATCAATTGTCAGCCCCTTTGAAGAGTAGATTGGTCTTCCCAGACAGAGGACAGGTTTGCCTATGAGCAGCGCCTCCAGGCCTACGTTGGAAGAGTGCGTCAGCACCGCGTCGCAGGTCTCAATCGCATCATGAATATCGATATTGAGGGATAGGAAGCGATCGTCGCCTACCTGAATATCCGCAAGAGAACTTCCAGTCTCAAGAGGATGAGGCTTATAAAGAATTCGCCAATTTGGGGGGGTCGCAGCTATTGCCGCGCGATAGAGGTCGTCTAAAGTGTTGAATGTCCTCAGGCCAACCACAGCATTGGCGTCCGTGGCTACCTGTCCGGGCAGAAACAAGATAGGGCGTGAATCGTCAGCTAACCATCTGGCGAGCTCAGCTTCACCTGAGGTTTCCTGAACGTACTTACTGCACCGTTGATTCCGCCAAGTCTCTCGAAAAGCTTGAGCTTGGTCTGTTGGCGGTTCTTTAGGGAGTGGGTGAAGATCAATTCGAGCTGCGCCCCGAAAGAAATGTGGAGCTTGAGGGTCGAGGTATAGATATTCAGGGAAAAAACCACTTTCCCAGAATAGTACGCGTCTATTTAGGATTGATGCGACCTGGGCGAGAATTCGCGATATTATTTCCGCGCCGTGAGGGACGAATATAATGTCTGCACCGCTCTCTCGAATGAGAGTGATTGCTATCGACGCGACGCCTCTCAATCTTTGCCGCCAAACGGTTTCTGGGAGCAGGAGATCAGGGGTCAGTTGTTCTGTAGCGAACAGGTGCGCGGACAATTCCGCCCAATCCAGCTGGAAGCCATGAAGCTGCTCGAATGCGAATAGTGATAGGCGAGGCGCCGAGCTGATATCGACTTCCAGCAAGGGGGTCTCGTCGGGCCAAATCGTTTCGCCGTCCGGCCAATAAGGCGATAGATAGACAAGTAGTCCAGCCTTAGCGGCGGTCAGCGCCAAACGATAGGCATTGGTGGCGGACTCGTGCCCGGGGAGGCGAAAAAGGAGAGCTCGGTCGGAGCGTGCCTTCACAACCGCAGAGTTGTCGACCGCTTGAATCAGGGGGTCGCTCCGATCTTGGCGTAGAGGTCGATTAGTCGGTTCTGGTAAGCTTGAGGGGTGAAGCGCGCCGCTTGCAGTTTTCCTCGCATGACGAGTTCGTCGCGTAAGGCTTCGTCGAAATCTAAGGCCTGGATGCCTCTAGCAATCGCCTGGGTGTCGTAGGGATCGACAATGACCGCTGCATCGCCAGCTACTTCTGGCAGCGAGCCGGCTGTAGACGTTAGTACGGCCGTAGAGAGAGCCATTGATTCCAACACGGGCAATCCAAAGCCCTCGTACAGCGAGGGAAACAGTGTCGCCTTGGCTCCGCGGATTAGACTGATCAGTAGGGAGAACGGCATGTATTCATACTGCCGGATGCGATCCGCGTTAGGACCCCCATCGCGCTTGACCTGTGATAGTAGGGCTGTCTCGCCTTCGTCGAGCCATGCCCGTCCGCCAATGAGCACTAGAGGGGTTTGGGAGCCTGAAGCTAGATAGCCCTCGATGATGCGGCCAAGGTTCTTTTTCGGCTCGATAGCGCCAAAATGAAGGAAGTAGTTCTTCCATCCAAGGCGGAATATTCCCTCGAGTTCAAGCGTTACATCTTCTTGGGCGCGCGTGACCAATTGCGACGGGAGCGACACGGCTTGATACGTATTGGTGATACGGTCGGACGATACGCCAAGAATTCGTTCGACGTCCTGTCGAGTTGTCTCTGACACAACGGCGATATGATCGGCGTTTCGTACCGCCTGACGGCAGAGGTTAAGGTAGACGGCCTTGTTATCCATCGTCGTGTGCGGCAAGCGCAGCGGAATCAGATCATGGAAAGTCACTATGTTCGGTATGTTCTTGGCCCGAACAGGCAACGGGGTCGTCCAGTGCATGACATCGGGTGGAGGTGCCTCTGGCGTCTTTCTAAATGTCAATGGAACGCCGACACCATAAGCCGCCATCGATCTGTTGGCTTGAGCGAATAAGGACGAAGATGCCCAGAAGCGGTCGGCGTCAGGCTGTCCCCCTCCGTGGCTTGGCCAAATGACTTCGCCGGAAGGCGCTATTGGGTGCGCGATCCTACCAAACCGCGCGTCAAACGTTTTGATGAAACGACGCGCCTTCTCCTTGCGGTTAAGTTTCCTCGGCGGTCTTTCAACATCCACGAGCGCAGTTTCATTGAGCAGGCTGGTCGCGTTCTGGGCGGCATCGGGACCGTAGAGAACCTCGGTGTTGAAACCAATGGCTTGCAGGTTGGACAGCAAGTTGCGTCCGTAGGTCGCGATACCAGTTCCTCGCCTAAGGGCGAGATTGAAGCCATCGATGCAGATACGAGTCATGATTGCTCAGTAAGCGATTTGTTAAACGCGCGGGCTAGTTGCAGAACGATCAGGCGTTTGCGCCGCGCCGGACAATGATGCCGAACGAAGTGGTCGAGTAACCGGACAGGGCCATGTAGAGGTGTGGCTGTGGTCGGTAG
This sequence comes from Brevundimonas naejangsanensis DSM 23858, assembly GCF_000421705.1. Lineage (GTDB taxonomy): Bacteria > Pseudomonadota > Alphaproteobacteria > Caulobacterales > Caulobacteraceae > Brevundimonas > Brevundimonas naejangsanensis. The sequence goes on along the minus strand of NZ_ATXN01000009.1, from coordinate 15,376 downwards.
GGTGGAACATCGATATATCGATCGATTGGTCCGTCCCCGAGATTGAAATCAAAGGGGGTTACCTTGTGACCTTTGGCCTTGAGACGTGCGGCCAGAGCCAAGAAATCTTTCTTGCGAAATAGAACTGTGCCCATGTTGTCAATAGTGTCATCATTTGATGCTGTATTGAATTCAGTTGTGTGAACAGCCCATCCACCTGGTTTAAGACATTCGATTGACCGCTCAATGAACGATAGGCCATGGTCGATGGACCCTAGGTGTTCGAGTGCGCACGCTGACCAGCAGAAATCGAAATCAACGAACTCCTCCGGTACGTTGTTCATGTCGCAGGGCCGGAATTCGACATTCCGTTCGAATATTTCCTCTGGGCAGATTTGGGGCTTGCTCAAGGCGTTCTTGCCCACAGCATGTTGATTGGTCGCTGTCCAGCCCATGCGCTCCGCAGCGGCGACATCCATGTCCGTCGCCAGAATTTCACATTCTTGCGACGCGAAATAGGCGCTCAATGGTTCGGAGCCAACGCCGAAACCTAGACCTCTCGCGCCTGGTTTAAGGACTTTCCGCTCATGAAGAGCTTGGCAGATGAAGACGAACTCCCAGAGTTTGCGATGATACCGGAGGGGTTCGCATAGACGTTGCGACCAATAGGCGAAATATGGCTGTTCGAAACTGTCTTGCCGACACAGCGTCGAACGAGGAAGGGCCGATTTGGCAGGACCACCTTCGATTAAGGGAGGTTGACCGCGCCACAGCGAATTTTCCGGAAGGGCTCGGCTATTGTACAAGACACGCATCTCGCGCCTGTGCTCTTCAAGCATAGAGTGTAAAGTGTTCAGCTGCGTCTGCATCCGATACACTTCTCGCTGCAGCGCCGGCAGCTTCTTAAAATAATCTCGAAGAGATTGAAGGGCGGGGACCAAAATTTTCTCGACAAATGAGCCGACACTTTGTCGACGGGGAATCTGCAATCTATCTATATCGATAGAGGTGAATTGGAAGTGTTCTTGGGGCGTTTTGAGCCCTCAGCGCCTATTCGGCCATCCGCCCGCACGGCTGAGCGCGCTGGGGTTGGGCTTGCCGATCTGGGCGCCGATCCAGCGAGCGGTTTCGATCAGCGTGTCCAGATCGTAGCCGGTCGAGTACCCGGCTCGCTCCAGCATGTAGACCAGATCCTCGGTGGCGATGTTGCCGGTCGCGCCGGGTGCGAAGGGGCAGCCGCCGATGCCGCCGACAGAGGCGTCCAGAACGTCCACGCCCGCCTCGACGCCCGCATAGGCGTTGGCCAGGCCGGTGTTGCGGGTGTCGTGGAAATGCAGGCGCAGGGTCGCGTCGGGCGCGGCCTTGCGGGCGGCTTCGACCTTTTTCGTCACGCTCCAAGGATCGCCGACGCCGATGGTGTCGGCCAGGGCGATCTCCTCGACGCCCAAGGCGGCTATGCGGGCGACCAGGTCGCTGACCTGCTGGACCGAGACCTCGCCGTCGAACGGACAGCCCCAGATGCAGGACAGGGTGGCGGACAGCTTCGGCGTTGCGCCCGGCGCGCCGTCAGCATTGGCGCGGCCGGCGACGATGTCGGACAGCATCTGCACCTGCTGGTCGACGCTGAGGCCCTGGTTCTTCAGGCCGAAGCCGTCGGTGGCGGACATGGCGACATTGACCTCGTCCACCGCCGTGCCCAGAGCGCGGTCGTAGCCCTTGCCGTTCAGGACGAGGCCGATGCGGCTGCGGCCCTCGAGGCGGGGCAGGGCGGCCATGACCTCTTCGGCTCCGGCCATCTGGGGCACGTATTTAGGGTGGACGAAGCTGACCGCCTCGATGCGTTTCGCCCCGGCCGCCTCCAGCCGCTGGACGAAGTCGGCGCGAACGGCGGGCTCAAGCACCGCCTTCTCGTTCTGAAGGCCATCGCGGGGGCCGACCTCGACGATCTGAATGAAACGGCTCATTGGCGGATGCTCCGCTCGCCCGCCCCAGCCGGGGCATAGACGGTCAGGCGCACGTCGTCGCCCGAGGAATAGTTGTGGCCGCTGACCACGCCCACGGCGCGCCCGGCGGCGCCCAGTTCGGCCAGGGCGCGGCGGAAGGCCTCGTCGTCGCGGGCCTCGACGATGGCCGGACGACCCTCGGCCAGGGCGCGGGCGGCGCCGGCGCCGTCGGTCAGCTGGGTGTCCTTGCCGGTCAGGAAGACGAAGCTGGGCTCATGGAAGGTGGTGATGGCCACCGGCCCCGGATAGCGGCCCTGGGCGGGGTTCAGCTCGGCCGAGTCCAGCGTCTGCACCAAGCGCGGCGCGATCGAGAGGGGACGCAACTGGCGGATGGTCCCGGCGAGCCCCGCGTGGGCCAGAACGCCGAAGACGACGGCGATCAGCACCCCGGTGATCGCCGCGCGGTTGACCAGCAGGAACCCGCCCACGGCGGCGGCCATGACGGCGAAGACGATGGTGACCGTAGCCCAGGTCTGGGCGGTCGAGCGGCCGAACTCGGTCAGGCCGTAGACGGTGATCAGACAGATGATCACGGCTGCGAACAGGCCCAGCAGGGCGCCCGTCACGCGCGAGACCTTGCCGATCGGCTGGGTCAGGGCGGCGGCGGCCAGCAGGGCGATCGCCCCGAAGGTCGGCAGGGTGTAGTGCCACAGCTTGGTCGGCGCCAGTTCGAACATCAGCCAGGCCGGGACCAGCCAGCAGACGGCGAAGCGCACAGCCGGTTCCGCCCGGCGATGCCAGCCCGCCGACAAGGCGGCGGGCAGCATCAGGGTGACGGGAAACAGCAGCAGCGGCGACAGCAGCAGATACATGCCGGGGAAGCCGCCGTGGCTTTCATGAGCGCCCGCGATCTTGGGCGCCAGATCGCCGCCGATGGCCTCGCGCCAGAAGCCGCCGTCGGTGGCGATGGTGATGGCGATGGCCCACGGCCCGACCAGCAGGGCGACCAGCGGCAGGCCCCAGCCCCAGCCCAGCTGCCCCAGCCACCGAATGTTCCGGTCCCACAGCGACAGGGCGATGATAGTCAGGGCCACGACCAGCAGGCCGATCGGTCCCTTGATCAGGATGGACAGGCCGATGCCCGTCCAGAACAGCAGCTTATGCAGCCGATCGGCCTTCTCGCCCGCTCGCGTGGACATATAGATGCGCGCCAGCGCCGCCATCGACAGGGTGGTCAGGCCCGCCAGCATGGCGTCGGTCTTGGCGATGCCCGCCTCGGTCGACAGCAGGAAGGTCGCGCCCAGCATCACGCCCGCCAGAAAGCCCGCCCTGTTGCCGAACAGGGCCGCGCCCGCCCAGGCCACGGCCCAGGCCGCGAGCATGGCGCCCAGCAACGACGGCAGGCGATAGGGCTGGATGTTGCGGTCCTCGACGTCCGATGTCGCGGCGACGGCCGCCGCCTGCATCCAGTAGATGCCGATGGGCTTCTTCCAGCGCGGATCATCCTGGAAGCGGATGTCGACATAGTCGCCGCCCTCCAGCATCTGGGCCGTCGCCTGAGCGAAACGGCTCTCGTCCCGATCGAGCGGCGGCAGCAGCAGCAGGCCGGGCAGGCCCGCAATCAGAGCCAGCAGGGCCGCAAGGACGGGGCCGCGCCAGCCGGCGATGTAGCGATCCAGGTTCGGGCGGTTCATGCCGCACTCGTATCACGCCCGGTGCGGCGCCCGGAAGCTTCACCTTGTGCGACGGCTGTGGACGCGCCGTTTCGCCGAGGCGCGGCCTGCGCTAAAGAGCGTCGATGATCGACCGCTCCGCTTCCTCGCCCGACATTTCCGTCGTCGTGCCCGTGCATGACGAATCCGGCGCCGCCGTGCCCCTAGCGCGCGAAATCGCCGAGGCTTTCGCCGGGCGGTCCTATGAGATGATCTTCGTCAACGACGCCAGCCGCGACTCGACGCTGGCCGAGCTTCAGGCGGCGATGGCCGAACTGCCCGCCCTGCGGGTGCTGTCGCATGGGACCAATGCGGGGCAGAGCCGGGCGGTGCGCACCGGAGTGCTTGCCGCGCGGGCGCCGATCGTGGTGACGCTGGACGGCGACGGCCAGAACCCGCCCGCCGATGCGCCGCGTCTGGTCGACGCCCTGCTGGCCGCCCCGCCCAGCGTCGCCCTGGTCGGCGGGGTGCGGGCCAAGCGTCAGGACAGCAACGCCAAGCGCCAGGCGTCGCTATGGGCCAACCGCATCCGCAGGAAACTGCTGGGCGATGACGCCGACGACACGGGCTGCGGGCTGAAGGCGTTCCGCCGCGACGTCTTCCTGCGCCTGCCCTACTTCGATCACATCCACCGCTACTTGCCCGCTCTGATGATCCGCGAGGGGTATGAGAACCGCTACCTCGACGTCGATCACCGCCACCGCGAGACGGGCCGGTCAAAATACACCAACTGGGGTCGGTTGCGCGCGTCCTTCTCGGACCTGCTGGGCGTGATGTGGCTGAAGTCCCGCTCGCGGCGTCCGGGGGCGATCAGCGAGTTCTGAGGCCCCTAGCTGAACGCCAGAAAAATCACCGCCACCACGGTGGCGTCGAACAGGCGGGCGGCGAGGCTGAGAACGGCGGGCATGGCGCGATCCGAAGACGGTTGAGCCTGCGTCCTCGCAATTCAGGCGCCAGTCGCCGTCAGATCTCGGTCTTGCGCGCGCGTCCCGGCGAGGGGCGCCGGTCGTGCCGTCCCGAATACTCCCGGCCCAGATAGGTGGTTCGCGCCGCATCCAGCACCGGGACGCCGCCCTTCAGCCCGCGCTTCTGCCCCGACTGGCCCAGCACTTGGGCGGCGAAGGCGGCGGGCGGGGGAGGCGGCGTGACGGCAGGCTTTGCCGGGGAGGCGGCAGGATCAGCCGCCTCTTCCGGTCCCTCGGCCTCGGTCGGTACCAGCGCGCGCGCGCGACGCCGCTCACGGCGACGGCGGTCGTTCTCGCGCCGATCCTCGACGACAGGATCGTTCATCGGACCCGCTGCGCCCACCGGACGGATCTCGTCCGTCATGCCGGTTTCAGCCCTTGGACTGGGCGAGGCGGTCGATCTGGACCCGCATCTCGTCCATCTGGCGGCGCATCTCGTCCAAGGCGGCGTCTTCCTTGGCCGGTTCCGCCTTGGCCGCGGCGGGCGGGGCCTCGGCCGCTTCGCCCTCCGGACGAGCGTGGGCGAAGCCGGGGAACATCCGCATGGCGCGTTCGAACATGGCCATGTTCTGGCGCACGGCCTCTTCCATCAGATTGCCGCCGGGCGCAGCGGCGAAGGCGCGGGTGAACTGGCCGCGCAACTGCTCCTGCTGGCGGGTGAAGGTATCCAGCGACATCTCCAGATACGACGGCAGCACGCCTTGCATGGAGTTGCCGTAGAAGCCGATCAGCTGACGCAGGAACTGCACCGGCAGCAGGGCCTCGCCCCGGCTCTCCTCCTCGAAGATGATCTGGGTCAGGATCTGGCGCGTCAGATCATCGTTGGTCTTGGCGTCATAGACGGTGAATTCCACGCCTTCGCGCACCATCCGCGCCAGATCGTCCAGCGTCACATAGGCGCTGGTGGCGGTGTTATAGAGCCGCCGGTTCGCATATTTCTTGATGACGACCATGCCGTCACGGGTTTTTCCGCCCTCGGATTTCTTGTCGGCCACGCTTGTTCTCGCGATGTTGCAACGCCCAAGCATCCCGCATTGCGGCGGCGAAGGCGAGTCCCGTCTTTCGTTGCGGCCTCAGCCGTTGACCAGCACCACGCCGATCAGCACGGCGGCCCAGTGGACGCCCGCGCCCGTCACCACAAAGCCATGCCAGATGGCCCGGCGGAACTTCACCTTCTGGCTGATGAAGACGAAGACCCCGGCGGTGTAGATCAGCCCGCCCGCGACCAGCAGGCCCAGCGCCAGCGGATGCACCGTCTCGATCATCGGCTTGAGCGCAAACACGGCCACCCAGCCGAACAGGACGTAGATCACGCTCCAGAAGGCGTCGGACAGGCGCGGCGCCAGCATCTTCACGCCCGCGCCGACAAAGGCCATCGTCCACACGGCGATGGTAAAGCCCACGGACCAGGCGCCCTCGAACCGCACGGTCGTGAACGGGGTGTAGCTGCCCGCAATCATCAGGAAGATCGCCGCCTCGTCCAGCCGCCGCAGCACCGGCCGCGCCGCACACGGGTGGGTCAGGTTGTAGATGGTCGAGGCCGTCAGCATGCCTACCAGGCAAAGGGCGTAGATGGCCGTCGAAACCGCCGCGCCGACGCCCGCATAGACGCTGGCCAGCACCGCCAGCACCACGCCTCCCGCCGCCGCCAGCGCCAGACCCACGGCGTGGACCCACAGATCGGCCAGTCGCTCGGCCCGCGTCTGATAATGCTCGATCATGTCGAGCTCGTCCGGGGTGCAGATGCGGCGGGTCAGACTTTTCAGCATGGGCGGGCTTTCGACACGGCGACGTCTCCTTCCCCTTGTGAAAGCGCGGCTGCGGGCATCGTTCCTTCACCATGCTGCGGCGCGGCGATGACGTTTTGCTGATTGCTGCAACGCAACAGGTGACGGCCGCATTCGAATGCGGCACAACCTCGCGCGAAAGATTTCTCCAGGGAGTGAATAAAAATGACCGACGTCGTCATCGTCTCCGCCGCCCGCACGCCGGTCGGCTCCTTCCTCGGCGCCCTGTCGACCCTTCCGGCCTCCAAGCTGGGCGAGGTCGCCATCAAGGCGGCGCTGGAGCGCGCGGGCGTGGCCGCCGCTGATGTGGACGAGGTGATCCTGGGCCAGGTGCTGCAGGCGGGCGCAGGCCAGGGCCCGGCGCGTCAGGCCGCCATCGGCGCCGGCCTGGCCAATGAGACTCCGGCCTGGAGCCTGAACCAGCTGTGCGGGTCGGGCCTGCGCGCCGTCGCCCTGGCCTATCAGCAGATCGTGCAGGGCGACGCGAAAATCGTCGTCGCCGGCGGTCAGGAAAGCATGAGCCAGTCGCCTCACGCCCAGCAGATTCGCACCGGCCAGAAGATGGGCGATCTGACGCTCAAGGACACCATGATCCTGGACGGCCTGACCGACGCCTTCCACGGCTATCACATGGGCCAGACGGCCGAGAATATCGCCGCCAAATGGTCGATCGACCGCGAGGCCCAGGACGCCTTCGCCGTCGCCTCCCAGAACAAGGCCGAGGCCGCCCAGAAGGCTGGAAAGTTCGCTGACGAGATCGCGCCCGTGACGATCTCCACGCGCAAGGGCGACGTGGTAGTCGATGAGGACGAATACATCCGCCCCGGCGCCACTCTCGAAGCCATGCAGAAGCTGAAGCCCGCCTTCGTCAAGGACGGCACGGTGACGGCGGCCAACGCCTCGGGCATCAACGACGGCGCCGCCGCCCTGGTGCTGATGAGCGCCGATGAAGCCAAGGCGCGCGGGCTTGAGCCGCTGGCCCGCATCGCGTCGTGGGCCACGGCGGGCGTCGATCCGGCCATCATGGGCACCGGCCCGATCCCGGCGTCGAAGAAGGCGCTGGAGAAGGCGGGCTGGACCGTCGCCGACCTGGACCTGATCGAGTCCAACGAAGCCTTCGCCGCCCAGTCGCTGTGCGTGGTCAAGGAGCTGGGCCTCGACCCGGCCAAGGTCAACGTCAACGGCGGCGCCATCGCCATCGGCCACCCCATCGGCGCGTCCGGCGCGCGCGTCCTGACCACCCTGCTGCACGAGATGAAGCGCTCGGGCGCCCAGAAGGGTCTGGCGACCCTGTGCATCGGCGGCGGCATGGGCGTGGCGATGTGCGTCGAGCGCTAAGCTCGGCAGGCTGAAACGGCAAAGGCCGGTGAGCGATCGCCGGCCTTTTTGCTTTCCTCCCCATTGCGTGGGGAGGAAAGACAACGGGCCTCAGAACCCCCGCCGCCAGCTGCCCAGCAGGGCGTAGCCGGTCGGGGCGTCGGCGCGATGCTGCTCCTCGCGGCTGGCCACGGCCTCCAGTTGCAGCGACGACCCGCCGGGCAGAGCGTGCAGGCTGCGGACGCTGAAGTCGATCTGCCGCCCCGACGGCGCGGCCGAGAAGCGCCGCTCCGAGAAGGTCACCGGGTCGAAATATTCCAGCGGCGCATCGGCCAGGAAGGCGCTGAATGTGCCGTCCTCGATCCGCAGGGGCTGGGAAATCTCCCAGCTCAGGCTGCTGCAGCCCAGCGCCTTGGCGATTGACCAGGACGGGCAGGCCGATTGCAGGGCGATGCGCCAGGTCGAGCTGAGCGCCGGGGCGGACAGATGCAGGAACCGCCCCTCCAGTTCGGTGCGGCCGAAGCCCGCCTCGCCCGACAGCGTCAGGCCGCGTCCCAGCGCCACATCCGCCCCGACCGCCGCGAAGCGGGTGCGCGACGGCAGGGCGAAGTCCGAGCGGGTCGGCAGATAGGCGCCCAGCGGCCCCATCCGCTCGTCCAGCGACCCGAGGCTGAACGAAAGGCCGCCACGATCCTGTTCCTCGTCTGCAAAACGCCAGTCCAGCCCGGCGCGGGCGTAAGTCGAGGCGTCGCGCTCCACCGGGCGCAGCGGGGCGCGGCGGTCGCCCGATCCGCTCTCGGCGCTGAAGGTCAGGGCGCCGAGCTTCATGGCTCCGCGCAGAGCGTGATCCGCCTGGGTCAGGGCGACAAAGCCGTCGCCGGACCCGCTGCGGAAAGGCGAACTGGCTCCGCCCTGACCCTGCCAGGCGGTCAGGGACAGCCGCCCCGCCTGCACGTCGAACAGGGCCTCGCTGCGCGTCTCGTCGCCCAGCCACGGCGCGTCGAACGGGGTGTAGCGCGCGACCACCGGCTCGGGCACGGCCACCGGCGTGGCGGCGGCCAGCGACAGCCGCGTCCCGCCCGGCGCGTCCAGCGTCACCTGCGACTGCTGCATCGGCGTCGGATTTCTGGGCTGATAGCTGTGGCGCGGCGCCGGACCGTAGGCGGCGCCCAGATCCACGCGGAACAGCCGTTCATACTCGTCATAGGCGATGGTGCTCAGCGCCCCGGTGCGGCCCAGGGCGTCGCCGAACGGTCCGCCCACATGTGCGCCCGGCTCCAGCGCGATATTGACCGCCGCGCCGTTCGCCATCGGCGCCGAGGTCGCGCCCACCGGCTGGAAGGCGCGGGCGATGTCCAGCAGGCCGCGGCCGTAGACGATGTCGGTTCCCGGATCTCCCGCCTCGCGCCCGGTGCGCAGCAGGATGTCGACGGCTTCGCGTCCGGTCAGGTTGGGAAAGGCCTCCAGCAGCAGGGCCAGCGCCCCCGCCACGGCGGGCGAGGCGAAGGAGGTGCCGCCGACGCCCCAGCATCTGTCGCCCTCGCAATCCACCACCACGCTCACGCCCGGCGCCGACAGGAAGACGTTCTGCGACACCCCGGCGCGGTTGGAGAATTTGGCGATCTGCTGGGCCTGATCATGCGCCCCGGTGACGATGATGGCGCCGGCGAAGCGTGAATCGCTGGCGTAGCGGCCGGGCCATTCTGGATTGGCACCCTCCTCATTACCGGCGGCGATGGCGAAGACCACGCCCGCGTTGATCGCGCGCAGCAGGGCCGCCTCGAATTGGGCGCCCAGCGGGCCTTCGCCGCCGAGCGACAGATTGATCACGCGCGCTCCGTTCTGCACCGCGTAATCCAGCGCGCGCGCCAGGTCGCCGCTTTTGAAGCAGATCTTGTCTTCGGGTTTGGTGCAGTCGCTGACGTCGGCGCGGATCGACAGGATGGTCGAGTTGAAGGCCACGCCCACGGTGCCGTAGTCGTTGAAGGGCGCCGCGATGACGCTGGCCACTCGCGTGCCGTGGCCGTCCTGATCCTCGCGCTCATTGCGTCCGGCGACGATGTCCGTGGACAGGGGCGAGACGTTCACGCCCAGGTCCTGATGGTTCATGCGGATGCCGGAATCGACCACCCCGACCGTGATGCCGCGCCCGGTCGCGCCTGTGCGCCAGGCGGCGAAGGCGTTGGTGTCGCCGACGCCCCAGTTGCGCTGATATTCCCGCGACGCCTCTGACGGGATCGGCGGAGGAGGTGGCGGAGGAGGTGGCGGCGGTGGCGGCGGTGGCGGCGGCGGAGGGGGCGGCGTTGGCGTGACAATGCCGCCTCCGGTCCCCCCTCCGCCTCCGCCACAGGCCGCCAGCGGCGTCGCCAGCAGGCCCAGGACGCTGACCGAAATCGCGATACGGCGCAGTCGATGAACAGCCATGGTTCCCTCTCCCGAAACCCATCCAGCCATTAGGCCTGTTTCAGAGAGATTGACGAGCCTGTTTCGTCTGCGCCTTTTCGCGGTCCTGGCTCAGGATCAGTCGCGCAGCAGTTCGTTGACCCCGGTCTTGGCGCGGGTCTGGGCGTCGACGCGCTTGACGATGACGGCGCAGTACAGGCTGGGGCCGCCGCTCGGATCGGGCAGGGCGCCCGGCACCACGACAGAATAGGCCGGGACCTCGCCGCGGAAAATCTCGCCGGTCGCCCGGTCGACGATCTTGGTCGAAGCCGACAGATAGACGCCCATGGCCAGGACCGCGCCCTCGCGCACGATCACGCCCTCGGCCACCTCGGCGCGGGCGCCGATGAAGCAGCCGTCCTCGATGATGGTCGGATTGGCCTGCAGCGGCTCCAGCACGCCGCCGATGCCGGCGCCGCCCGACAGGTGGACGTTCTTGCCGATCTGGGCGCACGAGCCGACCGTGGCCCAGGCGTCGATCATCGAGCCCTCATCGACATAGGCGCCGATGTTCACGAAGGACGGCATCAGTACGACATTCTTGCCGACATAGGCGCCGCGGCGGACGATCGCGCCCGGCACCGAGCGGAAGCCCGCGGCCTGATAGTCAGCGGCGCCCCAGTCGCCGAACTTGTTTGGCACCTTGTCCCAGAAGGGGCCGATGGCGACCGGATGATCCGCCGACAGCGGGAGGGTCGGCGCGTGGCCCGCGCGCATGATGACGTTGTCGTTCAGGCGGAAGGACAGCAGCACCGCCTTCTTCAGCCATTGGTGCGTGCTCCAGACTCCGTCCTCGCCGCGCGAAGCGACGCGCGCCTGGCCTGAGTCCAGTAGGGCCAGGGCGGTCTCCACGGCGTCGCGCACCTCGCCGCGCGTAGCGGACGACACTTCGGCGCGATCTTCCCAGGCGGCCTCGATCACGGATTCCAGATGGGTCAGGTCGGTCATTGCGCGTCTCCGTCAAGCACGGCGGTGGTCAGGAAGGGGCCCAGGGAGGCGGCCCGGTGGTGAATATGCTCGCCCTCGGCGATGAAGGCCTTGGGCCCGACCAGCACGGTAGTCATGCCCAGGTCGTGCGCCGGCTCAAGGTTCTTGGGCGTGTCTTCAAAGAAGCAGGCGGTCGTAGGATCGACGCCGAAACGTTTCAGCATCCGATCGAAAGTGCGCGGGTCTGGCTTGGGGATTAGATCGGCGTCTTCGAGCGCGAACACCCCGTCGAAAAAGTGCGTCAGCTCCAGCTTCTCCATCACCCGTTCGGCGTGACCCGTCGAGCCGTTGGTGAAGACCAGACGCGGGCCCTGCAACCGCTCCAGCGCCGCGTGCAGGCCCGGATCGGGCGCAAGCGCGTCCAACGGCACGTCGTGGACCTCGGCCAGGAAGTGATGAGGGTCGATCTCATAGTGCATCATCAGACCGGCCAGAGAGGTGCCGTAGTCGTGCAAATAGCCGCGCTGCACCGACAGGGCCTCGGCCGATTCCAGACCCGACGTCCGCACGACATACTGGTTGATGCGCTGCTCCACCTGACGCAGGAACTGCGTCTCGGGCGGGTACAGGGTGTTGTCGAGATCGAACACCCACGCCCGCACATGACGCAGGTCCGCGCCGATCTCTGTCGGAGCCGCGTCAGGCGCCGCCTGCGACGCCGGGCCCGTCACTTCCTTTTGACCAGTGTGCCGGCGCCGTGCTCGGTGAACAGTTCGACCAGCATGGCGTGCGGACGGCGCCCGTCCAGGATGACCACGGCCTCGACGCCCGCGCGCACGGCGGCCATCGCCGTCTCCAGCTTGGGGATCATGCCGCCGGTGGCGACGCCCGCGTCGATCAGGCCTTGCGCCTCGTCCAGCGTCATCTGGCGGATGATCTCGCCGTCGGCGCCCTTGACCCCCGGCACGTCGGTCAGCAGCAGCATCCGCTTGGCGTGCAGGGCGCCTGCGACGGCCCCGGCGACGGTATCGGCGTTGACGTTATAGGTCTGGCCGTCCTCGGCCACGCCGATGGGGGCGATGACCGGCACCCAGTCCTCGGTCTCCGAGGCGATCAGTCCCTTGATCAGCTTGGGGTCCACCTTGGTCGGCTCGCCGACGAAGCCCAGATCGACTTCGTGCTCGATCATGCTGTCGGGGTCGCGCTTGGTGCGGCGCGTCTTCTCGACCGTCAGCAGGCCCGCGTCCTTGCCCGACAGGCCGACGCCGCGCACATCGGCTTCCTTGCCGGCGACGGTGATCCAGTGGGCGATCTCTTTATTCACGGCGCCGGACAGTACCATTTCGGCCACCGCCATCGTGTCCTTGTCCGTCACGCGCAGGCCATCGACGAAGGCCGACTTGACCCCGGCCTTATCCAGCATGGCGCTGATCTGCGGCCCGCCGCCGTGCACGACCACGGGGTTCACCCCCATCAGTTTCAGCAGCACCACATCGGCGGCGAACTGCTTGGCCACGGCGCTCTCGCCCATGGCGTGGCCGCCGTATTTGATGACCACGGTCTCGCGGTCATACACCTGGATATAGGGCAGGGCCTCAGCGAGCGTCTTCGCCGTCTCCCAGCCGCGTTCCTCGGATTGCCGATCAGTCTCTATCATGGTGCGCGCTCGATAGCGGGCAAGGGCGCGGGAGTCACGTCAGAAGGCGCTTTGGGATTTGCAATATTGTTGATCCTGAGATGGTACTGCTGTTCCCCCCTCGATTCAGACTAACATTCGGATCTATGCGATTTTATCCTGTCATTATGTGTGGTGGCGCAGGGACGAGGCTTTGGCCAGCCTCCCGACCCTCGAGACCCAAACAGTTCATTCCTCTTTCCGGCAATCGCTCGCTGTTCCAGGAAGCTGCTCTACGTATTCAGCCGCTAGTCTCTGATGGGGGCCGTATTATTGTTATTGGGGGAAGAGCGCATCGGGCTGCCATTTTAGATCAATTGGATGAAGTCGGCGTCCTCGCTCAAGTCTTGCTAGAGCCGGAAGCGCGAGACTCTGCAGCAGCGATGGCAGCTGCAGCCGCCTGGACGCATGAGCATGACCCGGACGGTGTGAACGTTTTTGTCGCCTCAGATCATCATATACTTGATCGTCACGCGTTCTGCTTAGCTGTACGAGAAGCGGGCCGCGCCGCACTGGATGGACATATAGTCACGTTGGGGGTTAAGCCGACAACTCCGTCCGTGGCTTATGGATATATTCAGCCTTCTGATGATTCGTTGTCTCCTGTTTGCAATTTTATTGAAAAGCCGAATTATAGTGTAGCAAAAACGTGTATTGAGGATGGCTATCTTTGGAATAGCGGCAATTTTATTGTCTCCTCTCACGTTCTTTTGGCCGAGCTTGGGCATTATGCCCCAGGTGTCCTTCAGGCGGTGAAGGGAGCGGTGAGCGGCTTGCGAGGCGACGTCATTGAGTTGGGCCCGGCTTTCTGTTCAGCGCCCAAGGTATCCATTGACTACGCCTTGATGGAACACACTCAGCGCGCCTGGGTGCTGCCGGTTGATTTCCAGTGGTCCGACCTTGGGGCTTGGGACGCGGTTGCGGCGACCGGCGAGGGGGAGTTTGGGGGGCATATTTTTGAGGATGCCGAAGGTTGCTTGGTCCGCGCGCCAGAAGGAGTTGTCATCGCGGCGCTAGGAGTGAAGAACTTGGCGATCGTGGCGGAAAACGACGCCATTTTGGTTTGCGATCTTTCTCGTGCCCAAGATGTCAAGAAGGTGGTGAAGCGATTACATAAATCGTCGCCGCAACATATAGATTTCGTCAGGCCTCAGGCCGAGCAACTCAAAGCAGGCGCCAGCCGCCTTGGAGATTGGTTGCGCCTGCGCGCATTGCCGCTGTGGGCTTCGGTGGGGCAGGCCGAAGACGGAGGTTTCGCGGAGCTTCTCAATCTCGACGGGAGAGAAGTGGCCGCTGAGCGGCGCGCGCGCGCTCAAGCGCGTCAAATTTATGTTTTCGCTCAGGCTGGCTTGTTGGGATGGCAAGGGCCTTGGCGCAGGGCTGTCCTCGACGGGTTCGACTATTTAGAGCGCAGGTTTCTGCGGCCTGATGGGCTGATGCGGATGCTGCTATCTCACGACGGCGAACCGCTTCAAGAAGAGTTTCGCGTCTATGATCAGGCCTTTTTCCTACTGGCGTTGGCGACGGCCAAAAAGGCAGGGATTGATCTTGGAGGGCGAGCGGAGGCTATCGCTCACGGCGTGCGGAGGCGCCTGCTTGAACGAACAGATGGCTACGGCGCCGTCATTGAAACAGGGTCGCGGCCTTATCAATCAAATGCTCATATGCATCTGCTCGAAGCGGCCTTGGCTTGGGTTGAGGTCAGCAGAGATCATGCCTGGGTTATGCTGGCTGAGCAGACGGCTAGTTTGGCGACGAACTTCTTCATGGACGCCGAGACCGGTCGCTTGAAAGAGTTTTTTGACTCCAATTGGTCTCCTCTCCTTGGGGAGGGCGGGCGAGTGGTTGAGCCCGGCCATCAGTTCGAGTGGGCTTGGCTGTTGGCGCGTTTGCACAGCGGTGGTGGTGATCCAGGGTGGTTGGAGGCAGCGAAGACGCTGTACCATCGCGGAGAAGAGGGTGTTGATCCACGCGGTCAAGTTGCGGTGGATGCGCTGGATGAAGTCGGGAACGTTCGTATACGTCGCGCGCGGCTTTGGCCTCAGGCTGAATGGCTCAAAGCTGCGCTGCTGCTTGCTGACATGTCGCCATCTAATGAGAAAGGGCGCTTCATGTCGGGAGCCGAAAAAGCACAACGCGCTCTGTGGCTTTACTTGACGGATGAGGGTCTATGGCGGGACAAGAGGTTAGAGAATGGCTCATTCATCAATGAACCCGCCCCTGCCAGTTCGCTTTACCATATCATTTCTGGCTTTTCTCAGGTCGTCGCCTCGGACGTTCTCGAGAGAGGGGCAGGGCGTGCTCCCTTGAGCTAAACGCGGCGCGTGGCTTTCTGTAGCATCCTGAACACGCCGAATCTCCAGAAGCCGATTTTCGCTGTTTCACGCTCGACCCGATAAGGTGACGCTGATAAGGAGCGCCTAGGCGTCACAATATGTCGCCAAGTTCTGCTAACAAACCTCGGAGGGCCGCATCACATGCGTGTCAAGAGTTTGATCCTGGCGTCGAGCGCGGCGGCTGCCCTGGCCCTGTCGGCCGGCGCAGCATCGGCTGAGCCCGATGGCTGGTACGGCGCGATCGACGCCGGCTACCACATCATCGACGACATCAATACGGAAGCTTCGGCGAC
>NZ_ATXN01000008.1:0-180000 GCF_000421705.1 Brevundimonas naejangsanensis DSM 23858 | reverse complement strand
AGGACATCAACCGAGACTCCCGTAGTAGTGGCGAGCGAACCGGGACCAGGCCAGTGCTCTTGTGAAATAAAGTCGAACGGAATGGAAAGTCCGGCCATAGCGGGTGACAGCCCCGTAGACGTCAAACAGCAAGAGACTCGAGTAGGGCGGGACACGTGAAATCCTGTCTGAACATGGGGGGACCACCCTCCAAGCCTAAGTACTCCTCTACGACCGATAGTGAACAAGTACCGTGAGGGAAAGGTGAAAAGCACCCCGACAAGGGGAGTGAAACAGATCCTGAAATCGGAAGCCTACAAGCAGTCGGAGCCGCCAAGCGCGGTGACGGCGTACCTTTTGTATAATGGGTCAGCGACTTCATATGTCGAGCAAGCTTAAGCCGTTAGGTGTAGGCGCAGCGAAAGCGAGTCTGAATAGGGCGCTAAGTTCGACGTATGACGACCCGAAACCAGGTGATCTATCCATGAGCAGGATGAAGGTAAGGTAACACTTACTGGAGGTCCGAACCCGTGAATGTTGAAAAATTCTGGGATGACTTGTGGATAGGGGTGAAAGGCCAATCAAACCTGGACATAGCTGGTTCTCCGCGAAATCTATTTAGGTAGAGCGTCCGACGAATACCTTGGGGGGTAGAGCACTGGATGGTTGCGGGCTGCGCGAGCGGTACCAATACTAACCAAACTCCGAATACCCAAGAGTACTATCGGGCAGACACACGGCGGGTGCTAACGTCCGTCGTGAAAAGGGAAACAACCCTAACCATCATCTAAGGCCCCCAAGTCATGGCTAAGTGGGAAACGATGTGGGATTGCTTTGACAATCAGGAGGTTGGCTTAGAAGCAGCCATCCTTTAAAGAAAGCGTAACAGCTCACTGATCAAGCGATCCTGCGCGGAAAATGTAACGGGGCTAAAGCCATGCGCCGAAGATATGGGTTTGCAGTTTACTGCAAGCGGTAGCGGAGCGTTCCGTAAGCCTGTGAAGGTCAACCGTGAGGTTGGCTGGAGGTATCGGAAGTGAGAATGCTGACATGAGTAACGATAAACAGTGTGAGAAACACTGTCGCCGAAAGACCAAGGGTTCCTGCGTAAAGCTAATCTGCGCAGGGTTAGTCGGCCCCTAAGGCGAGGCTGAAAAGCGTAGTCGATGGGAAGCAGGTAAATATTCCTGCACCAGCTGGAAGTGACGGATGGCATAAGTCGTCGGGGCTTATTGGATTGTTCCCGGCGGTGGCGTTGTCCCTGGAAATAACTCCAGCAGAGACCGTACCCGAAACCGACACAGGTGGTCAGGTAGAGTATACCAAGGCGCTTGAGAGAACTGTGCTGAAGGAACTCGGCAAATTGCACGCGTAACTTCGGAATAAGCGTGACTCACCCTGGGCAACCAGGACTGAGTGGCACAAGCCAGGGGGTAGCGACTGTTTAGCAAAAACATAGGGCTCTGCGAAGCATCAATGCGACGTATAGGGTCTGACGCCTGCCCGGTGCCTGAAGGTTAAAGGGAGGAGTGAAAGCTCCGAACTGAAGCCCAGGTAAACGGCGGCCGTAACTATAACGGTCCTAAGGTAGCGAAATTCCTTGTCGGGTAAGTTCCGACCTGCACGAATGGCGTAACGACTTCCCCACTGTCTCCAGCACAGGCTCAGTGAAATTGAATTCCCCGTGAAGATGCGGGGTTCCCGCGGTCAGACGGAAAGACCCTATGAACCTTTACTATAGCTTCGCCTTGGCGTTAGCGACCGTATGTGTAGGATAGGTGGGAGGCTATGAAACCGGGGCGCCAGCTCTGGTGGAGCCATCCTTGAAATACCACCCTTACTGTCGTTGACGTCTAACCGAGGGCCGTTATCCGGTCCCGGGACATGGCGTGGTGGGTAGTTTGACTGGGGCGGTCGCCTCCCAAAGTGTAACGGAGGCGCGCGATGGTTAGCTCAGACCGGTCGGAAATCGGTCGTCGAGTGCAATGGCATAAGCTAGCCTGACTGCGAGACTGACAAGTCGAGCAGAGACGAAAGTCGGCCATAGTGATCCGGTGGTCCCGCGTGGAAGGGCCATCGCTCAACGGATAAAAGGTACTCTAGGGATAACAGGCTGATTTTGCCCAAGAGTCCATATCGACGGCAAAGTTTGGCACCTCGATGTCGGCTCATCACATCCTGGGGCTGGAGCAGGTCCCAAGGGTACGGCTGTTCGCCGTTTAAAGTGGTACGTGAGCTGGGTTCAGAACGTCGTGAGACAGTTTGGTCCCTATCTGCCGTGGGTGTTCGAAGCTTGAGAGGATCTGTCCCTAGTACGAGAGGACCGGGATGGACATACCTCTGGTGGACCTGTCATGGCGCCAGCCGTGCAGCAGGGTAGCTAAGTATGGAATAGATAACCGCTGAAAGCATCTAAGCGGGAAACTAACCTCAAAACAAGGCTTCGCTGAGGATCGTGGAAGACTACCACGTTGATAGGCCAGGTGTGGAAGCGCGGTGACGTGTGAAGCTTACTGGTACTAATAATCCGATCGGCTTGATCGTTTCTCAGCAAAACTCATTCGGTTTTTACTTGCCGAAATCAAAGACAATATCTTCTCATTCATGTGTGTCGGGTTGACCCGGTGGCTCTGTCGGAGGTTCCCCACCCGATCCCATTCCGAACTCGGTCGTTAAGCCCTCCAGAGCCGATGGTACTTCGTCTTAAGGCGCGGGAGAGTAGGTCGTCGCCGGGTCTACCCGACACACATGAATGATATCTCGAACCCTTCTTCCTTTACTCACCGCCTTGCCGCGGGATGGAGCAGCCCGGTAGCTCGTCAGGCTCATAACCTGAAGGTCGCAGGTTCAAATCCTGCTCCCGCACCCAAGAAAAAATAAACCCCCAAAGCGTAAGCTGCGGGGGTTTTTGCTGTTTGGGTTCCGCTCAGAAGCGCCGAGTTGCCTTGCTGCGATCTACGCAAGGCGTCAGCGGCGCCTGACGGATGCTAGCTTCGAATGAGGCGCGGTAACGCAGAGGCCAAGTCTGTCGCGGGCGGGCGCGAACCGATGGTGCAGCCTGCTCAGCTCCTGCGAAAATCGGCCGGCTTCAGGTTGTGGCGTTTCAGCTTGTCGTAGAGGGTCTTGCGGGGAATCTTCAGTTGCGCCAACGCCTCGCTGACGTTGCCGCCCAGGGCTTCAAGCGTGTCCTGCAGTATGCGTTTTTCGAAATCAGCGACGCGGTCGACAAGGCCGCGCGCGGCCCCGGCGGCTTGGTCTTCGCGGCCTTCAAGGCCAAGGGCGAAGCGTTGGGCGAAGTGTGACAACTCTCGGATGTTGCCCGGCCAGGGGTGTTCCAGCAGGCGGGAGCGGACTGCGTCCGTGATGACGGGCGGTTCGGCGCCGGGGCCCACCGGGGCGCGCGCCACTAGGCTGGCGAACAGCAGGGGGATGTCGTCGCGGCGTTCGCGCAGAGGCGGCACGCGCAGGCGCACGACATTCAACCGATAGTAAAGTTCTTCGCGAAGTCGGCCGCTGACGAGGGCCTGATCGAGATCACCCGTCGCAGAGGCCAGCACGCGAATGTCGACGGCGCGGGGTTCCGACGCGCCGATCGGGTGGATTTCGCGCTCTTCCAGCACGCGCAGCATCTTGACCTGAGCAGCGGTCGGCATGCTTTCGACGGCGTCCAGAAACAGCGATCCGCCGTGTGCGCGCTCGACGTGGCCGACGCGGCGACGCAAGGCCCCGGCGAAGGCGCCCAGCTCATGACCGAACAGCTCGCTCTCGATCAGTCCGTCCGGCAGGGCGCCGCAGTTGACCGCCACGAAGGGATGCAGTCGGCGGCGGCCGCCGTTGTGCAGGGCGCGGGCCACGGCTTCCTTGCCGACGCCAGTCTCGCCCTCGATCAGCACGTCCATGCGGGCGTCGGCGATCTGGGCGATGGTGGCGCGCAGCGACCGGATCGCCGGGCTGTCGCCCAGCAGCGGCAGTTCCAGTCCGGCCTCGGACGACAGGGCGGTCAGGCGCCGGTTGTCCAGAACCAGGGCGCGCTTCTCCAGCGCGCGCGTCAGGCTTTCGGACAGGCGTTCAAAGGCGAAGGGCTTGGCCACGAAATCATAGGCGCCGCCGCGCATGGCGGCGACGGCCTCGGCCACATCGCCGTGTCCGGTGATGAGGATGACCGGCAGGGCCGGGTCTAGGGCTTGAAGCCGGCTCAGCGTCTGGCGGCCGTCTAGGCCGGGCATCCGCAAGTCCGTGACCACCACGCCGGGGAAGTCGGCGTCGATGTCCGCCAGCGCCGTCTCGGCCTTGCGATAGGCGCGCACCGTCAGGCCTTCGACCTCCATCCGCTCGGCCAGGGCGCTGCGGAAATCATGGTCGTCCTCGATCAGGGCGACGGTCTCAAGACGCGGAAACTCCATGGCGCGCGCCTCCATCACGCGGCTTTCAGGCTGACGACGAAGACGGCGCCCGTTTCGGCCGGGCGCAGGTTCAGCTCGCCGCCGAATCCGGCGACGAGGTCGCGACAGATGACCAGGCCCAGCCCCAGGCCGTTGGCCTTGCTGGTCAAGAAGGGGGTGAAGAGCTGGTCGCGGATGGCGTCGGTCACGCCGGGGCCGTTGTCGGCGATGCTGAGTTCGACCAACTCGCCGACCCGACGGACCTCCAGATGGATCCTGCCGTCGGCGCGCCCTTCCAGCGCCTCGGCGGCGTTCTGCATCAGGTTGACGATGACCTGCTCCAGACGAAAGCGGTCGGCGATGACCTGCACGTCCCCGCCTCGGGCCCGCACCAGTCGGACGCCCCCCTGACGCAGGCGCCCGCCCAGCAGCAGCAGGGCGCCGTCGATCGCTTCGTTCAGCGATACGGGGCGAAGCTGCGGCTCCGACTTGCGCGAGAAGGCGCGCAGCTCCTGGGTGATGGCCCCGATCCGGGCGGTCAGCTCGCCGATGCGGCCCAGGGCGCGCACCGCCTTGGCCTCCTGGGCCCGCTCCAGATAGGCCGACGCCGTCTCGGCCTGGGTGCGAATGGCGGCGACGGGCTGGTTGATCTCATGGGCCACGCCGGCGGCGATCTGGCCCAGCGCCGCCAGCTTGCCGGCCTGGACCAGTTCATCGCGCAGGGCTTCGCGACTGGCCTCGGCGCGCATCCGCTCCTCGATCTGGCGATTCAGGGCGACGTTGGCCTGACGCAGGTCGCGGGTCCGCTCCTCGATGCGACGCTCCAGCTCCTGGCGAGCGGCCTCGGTGACGCGCTGCCGCACGACGGCCTGCTGGCGGCGACGCAGAAGCACGGCGGCGACGCCGAATGCGAGGGTCGCGATCAGGGCGGCCAGAACGCGGGCGTTTGCGACGCTCGTCTCTATGGCGCCTCGATCGGGGGTGAGCAGATGCAGCGTCCAGCCCGGCGTCATGGTGTCGATGCGGGCGTGCATCCAGGGGCGGTCGACGCCGTCCAGAGGCGCCTCGATCAGGCGCGTGGCTCCGTTGTCAGGCGTCTGGAAGGGCAGGGGCGTCAGGGCGCCGTCGCCGAGGGTCTGGTCGGCCAGGGTCAGGCGGCGGCTTTCGGCGTCCATCGGCCGCAGGGTCCGAAAGCGCCAGGTCGGAATGCTGGTGATCAGCACCACGCCGCCGGGATCGACCACATAGGCCGGTTCGCCCGAGGCGCGCCATTCGGCCTCCAGGGCGTCGAACTCGACCTTGACGACCACGACCCCGATGGCGCGATTCCCGTCGACGACCCGACGGGCCAGGAACAGGCCGGGCGTGCCGCTGACCGTGCCCAGGGCGAAGAACTCGGCCGAACCGTCCCGCATCGCCTTCACGAAATAGGGGCGGAAGCTGTAGTCGGCGCCGATGAAGCTGATCGGCTGGCGCCAGTTGCTGGCGGCGCGGGTCACCCCGTCGATCCCGATGACATAGATGGCCGAGGCGCGGGTCTGGTCGGCCAGGGCCTCCAGCCGCTGATTCAGCATCGCCGGGTCGGGGCGAGAGCTCAGCAGCAGTCTGGCGACGTCGGCGTCGGTCGCCATGGCTGGCGCGAGGGCGCGATACTTCTCCAGTTCGCTGCGCAGAACCGCGGCGTGGAGGGCGGCGGCGGACTCCGATTGGCGCGCCAGTTCGGCCGAGGCGCCCTTCCGGGCGGTCTCGCCCAGCCCATAGGCCGCCGTCGTCGCCACGACCAGCCAGGCCAGGATCAGGGCGATCCAGAGTCTCGCATGTCGCCGTACGAGGCCTTCCGAATGTGATGCAGCCGCCGCGGTCGTCATCTTCTCAATGTGCGGTATTCCGCACTTTTGCGCCACAAGTTCGAGCGGTATATCGCACTAAACGCATGTCCTCGAAGTGCGACGTTTAGGAATAACATTTATTGTCAATGAGTTGATGAATCTTTCGGGTGCCGTTTCCTCCTGGCGGCGCTGTGGCCACACTGAGGTCGAAGCGTGGCGAAGATCGCGCCGAGAGGAAATCCGCGAGCCGTGTGCTCGCCATCAGGAGCGACCTTCTTTGTCCCCTATCGCGTCACAGACGGCGGCGGTCATTCGCCGCCCCTTCTATCAGCATCTCTATTTCCAGGTGCTGGTCGCCATCGTACTGGGCGGCGCCATCGGCCACTTCTGGCCGAACGTAGGCGAAAGCCTGAAGCCGCTGGGCGACGCCTTCATCAAGCTGGTGAAGATGGTGATCGCCCCGGTGATCTTCCTGACCATCGTTACCGGCATCGCCGGGATGCGCGACATCGGCCGCGTCGGCCGGGTGGCGGCCAAGGCCTTTGGCTATTTCCTGGTCTTCTCGACCCTGGCGCTGATCGTCGGCCTGATCATCGCCAACGTCGTGCGTCCGGGCCATGGCCTGAACATCGACCCGGCCACCCTCGACAAGGGGGCGGTCGCCCAATACGCCCAGGCGGCGCACGAAAGCACCATCGTCGGCTTCCTGACGGGCATTATTCCCGACACGGTGGTCAGCGCCTTCTCGACCGGCAACATCCTGCAGGTCCTGTTCGTCTCCATCCTGTTCGGCATCGCCCTGGCCATGATCGGCGATCTGGGCAAGCCGGTGATGACCTTCCTGGAGTCGGTCAGCGCGGCCTTCTTCAAACTGGTCGCCATTCTGATGAAGGCCGCGCCGATCGGCGCCTTCGGGGCCTTCGCTTTCACCATTGGCGCCTACGGCATCGCCTCGGTCGCGAACCTGTTCGCCCTGATCGCCACCTTTTACCTGACGTCCGCCATCTTCGTGGTCGGGGTGCTGGGTCTGGTCGCCATCGCCAACGGCTTCAACATCCTGAAGCTGATCCGCTATCTGAAGGAGGAGCTGCTGCTGGTGCTGGGCACCTCCAGTTCCGAGGCCGCCCTGCCCAGCCTGATCTCCAAGATGGAGCGGGCGGGCGCCGCCAAGTCGGTGGTCGGCCTAGTCGTGCCGACCGGCTATTCGTTCAATCTGGACGGCACCAACATCTATATGACGATGGCGGCCCTGTTCATCGCCCAGGCGCTGAACATCGACCTGAGCCTGCAGGATCAGATCCTGTTGCTGTTGGTGGCCATGCTGTCGTCCAAGGGGGCGGCGGGCATTACGGGGGCGGGCTTCATCACCCTGGCGGCCACCCTGTCGGTGGTGCCTTCGGTGCCGGTGGCGGGCATGGCCCTGATCCTGGGCATCGACCGCTTCATGAGCGAATGCCGCGCCCTGACCAACTTCATCGGCAACGCGGTGGCCACCATCGTCGTCGCCCGCTGGGAAGGCGAACTGGACCGCGATGCGCTGAAGGCCGCGCTGGACGGCGGGCCTCAGCCTCTGGCCGCCGCCCCTGATCCCGCCGCCGGACCGGGCGACGACCTGGTGCTGGCCGACGACTGACCCTGAACCACGACCTCAACGACATGATCGCCGCACACGGCGACTGGGAGAGAGACATGAGAAACCCATCCAAGATCGCCCTGATGGCGACGACCGCATCGACCGTCCTGTTCGCCGGGGCCGCTCTGGCCCAGGAGGCCCTGCCCGCCGAGCCCACACAGGTGGAGGACATCGTCGTCGTCGGCACCAACATCCGCGGCGCGCGCACCACGGCGGCCCTGCCGGTGGTGGTGGCCGACCGTGAGCAGATCGAGGCCACCGGCGCCACGACCGGCGACGAGCTGATGCGCACCATCCCCCAGATGGGCGACGTCCTGTTCGATTCCGCCAATAACCCCCAGACTTCGAACTCGGCGCGCGGCGATGTGAACTCGGTCAACCTGCGCTCGCTGGGCGTGGGCAACACCCTGGTGCTGCTGAACGGTCGTCGTCTGGTCCAGCACCCGACCAGCCAAGGCACGTCGGACACCGGCACGGTGCCGGTGCTGAGCTACAACTCCAACGCCATCCCCGTGTCGGGGCTGGAGAGGCTGGAAGTCCTGCTGGACGGCGCCGCCGCCATCTATGGCGCGGACGCGGTGGCGGGCGTGGTCAACACCGTCCTGCGCGACAACATCGACGGCCTGACGGTCAGCGCCCGCTATGGCGGGGCCGAGGGCACGCAGATGCGCGACACCGAGTTCAACCTGTTCACGGGCAAGAACTTTGATCGCGGCAACGTCTCCCTGTTCGCAAACTACGCCCAGCGCACCGCCTTGTGGGCGTCGGATCAGGACTTCACCCGCTCGGACGACCTGCGTCCGCTGTTCGCCGACCATCCCGATTTCGCTGACGTCCAGTCGCTGGACGGCCGCTCGTCGCACACGCCGTGGGCGCGCCTGTCGGTCGGCTCGCGCCCGGTGATCCGCTCGAACGGCGTGGCGGTGACCAACACCGCCGGAGCCTTCCGCTTCCAGCCGTCCAGCTTCGGCTGCGGCGTGGACATGGGCGGCGACATCTGCCTGTCCAGCGGCAACCACAACTTCAACACGACCAACCGCGACATGCGGTACGACACCCGGCATGAGACGACGGTCCGTCCGTCGGTCGAGCGGCTGAACCTGTTCCTGACGGGACGTTACGACCTGACCGACAGCGTTGAGGCCTTCGGCGAGGCCGGCTATTACAGCGCTCACAGCCGCGCCGTGCAGCCGCCGGTGGTCAACCTGAACCAGATCTGGATTCCGGCCAGCAACTACTACAACCCGTTCGGCCCCATGACCTTCGCCGACGGCACGCTCAATCCGAACCGCCTGCCGGGTCTGACCGGGGTTCCGGCTGAGGGCCTGCCGGTTCTGATGACCAACTACCGCTTCGTCGACACCGGCTTCCAGGTGGTGAAGGTCGACAACTATCAGGCCCGCCTGCTGGGCGGCCTGCGCGGCGAGTGGCGCGGCTTCAACTGGGAGACGGCGGTCGTCTACTCCGAGGCCGAGGCCAAGGACGTCTCGCCCAACGTCAATATGACGGCCCTGCAGAAGCAGTTGGCCCTGTCGACGCCCGACGCCTACAACCCCTTCAGCGGGGGCTGCGTCGCCACCACCAGCTACGGCGACTGCTCGCCCAGCTCTCAGGCGGCGATCGACGCCATCGTCTTCGACCTGCGCCGGGTGTCACGCACGACCCTGACCATGGCGGACTTCAAGCTGTCGCGCGGCGATCTGTTCCAACTGCCGGGCGGGCCGGTCGGCATGGCCTTCGGCGTCGAGGCGCGCCGCGAGACCCAGAAGGACGACCGCGACGCCAATCTGGACGGGACCTTCACCTTCACCGACATGGTCAGCGGCGAGACCAACCTGTCCAACGTCTCGGCCGTCAGCCCCAACCCCGACACCTCGGGCAGCCGCGAGGTCTTCTCGACCTACGTCGAGCTCGCCGTGCCGGTGGTCTCGCCCGAGATGAACATTCCTCTGGTCTATCAGCTGGATGTGCAGCTGGCGGGCCGTTACGAGCACTATTCGGACTTCGGCTCGGTGGCCAAGCCGAAGATCGCCGCGGCCTGGGACGTGGTTCCGGGCGTGCGGGTTCGCGGCTCCTATTCGCAGGGCTTCCGCGCGCCGAACCTGGAGCAGACCCACGCCACGGAATACGCCCGTCTGGCCAGCGGCACGGACTATGTCCGCTGCGAGGCTGACCTGCGCGCCGGCCGTATCAGCAATTTCTCCCAGTGCGCGCAGAACACCTCGGGCGCCTCTCTGCTGGTGGCGGGCAACCCGGATCTGGAGCCGGAAGAGAGCACCAACACCTCCTACGGCCTGGTGCTGCAGCCGTCCTTCATCCCCGAGCGTTTCGGCGCCTTCACCTTCACTATCGACAAGTGGCGGATCGAGCAGGAGAAGATCGTCGGCCTTCTGGGCGCCCAGACGGCGCTGGCGCTGGACTATCTGAACCGCGTCGAGGGCGGCTCCAATCCGCTGGTCAACCGTCGCGCGCCGACGCCCGAGGACATCCTGCTGTTCCAGGGCACGGGCCTGACCCCGGTGGGCGAGGTGGTCTCGATCAACGACCGCTTCATCAACCTTCAGCCCCAAACCGTCAGCGGCCTGGACCTGGCCATGAACTGGTCGCTGCGTCGCACCAAGTACGGCACCTTCATCGTCAATGTGAACGCCAGCAAGCTGGACGAATTCACGCGCGATCCGGGCGACATCGTCAATGAGCTGTACGCCGCCCGCGAAGCCGGAACGATCAATGCGGGCACGACCCTGCCGGACTCCTCGCAACTGGTGGGGCAGAACGGGCGTCCCGAATGGCGCCTCAACGCCAGCCTGACCTGGCGCAAGGGCCCCTGGCGCGCAGGGATGACGACCCAGTACATCAGCGACTTCCAGCAGCCCGGCCTGCTGGGCGCCTCGGGCGATCCGTGGGTGGTCGACGCCCGCCAGACGGTCAACGCCTATGTGGATTATGAATTCCCGGCCGAGACCCGCGTGCGTCTGGGCGTGCGCGATCTGACCGATGAAGGCCCGTCGCTGGCCGACAACGGCTATCGCGGCTCGGTGCACAGCCCGTGGGGGCGTTACTGGTACGTCACCGCGACCAAGTCGTTCTGATCTGAGGAGGCGATAGGGATGCGTCTGTTTTCGATGCTGGCGGCGGCTTCCGCCGTCACGCTGACCGGCGCGCCCTTCGCCGCCGCCCAGGATGCGCCGGCGACCCCGTCGCCAGCGCCCGTCCCGGCCGTCTGTCCCGATTTTCTTCCTCAGCAGGCGCACTGCTGGTCGGGGCGGGCGGCCAAGGGCGGCTACTACTGGATCGCCGTGCCGGAGAACTGGAACGGTTCGCTGATCGTCCACGCCCACGGCGGGCCCCGCAGGGCGGCCCCCAAGGCCGATGATCCGCTGGAAGATCTGGAGCGCTTCTCCATGACGGTGAAGGAGGGCTTCGCCTGGGCGGGGTCGACCTATCGCCGGGGCGGCTACGGCGTGCGCATGGCGGCCGAGGACACCGACGACCTGCGCCAGATTTTCTGGGACGCCTTCGGTCGGCCCCGCCGCACCATTCTTCACGGCCAGTCCTGGGGCGGCAATGTCGCAGCCAAGGCGGCCGAACTCTATGCGCGCGACGCCGAAGGCCAGGTGGTCTGGGACGGCGTGGTCCTGACCAGCGGGGTGCTGGCGGGCGGGACCGAGGCCTACAGGTTCCGCGCCGATCTGCGTGCGGTATATCAGTATTACTGCCAGAACCATCCGGCGCCCGACGAGGCGCAGTACCCGGTCTGGCAGGGTCTGCCCGAGGGCGCTCGCCTGACCCGCGCCCAGCTGGCGCAGCGGGTCAAGACCTGCACCGGCGTCGGCCTGCCCGAGGCGGAGCGCTCGCCCGAGCAGAAGCAGCGTCTGGCCGACATTCTCAACGTTGTGGGGATCGGCGAAGGGCAGCTGGTGTCGCATCTGGCCTGGGGCACCTTCCTGTTCCAGGATCTGGTGCAGAAACGCCTGGACGGCCTCAACCCGTTCGACAACAGCCGGACGGTCTATCAGGGCTCGCACGACGATGCGGCGCTGAATGCGGGGGTCGAGCGGTTCGCCGCCGATCCGATGGCGGTGGCGCGTCTGGCCTATGATGCGGACCTGTCAGGCATGATCGTCGCCCCGACCGTCACCATCCACGGCAAGGACGATCCCACAGCCTTCGTCTGGCATCAGGACGACTATCGCGACCGTGTGGCGGCGGCGGGCCGTGCCGACCTGCTGGTCCAGACCTTCACCAATGAAGCCGAACACAGCGCCCTCAGCCCGCCGGAATATGTCGCGGTTTTCGAGGCCTTGATGGGCTGGATCGACCACGGGGTGAAACCGGACGCCCGCTCTGTCGCAGCTCTGTGCGAAGCGGCGCGTCCCCGCTACGACGCCGTCTGCCTGTTTGATGAGCACAGGTTGAGGGGAAACAACTGAGCCCTCCGACGGCCGAGCGCAGATGCGCCGGCCGTCCCTGCCTCGCCGGTTATGTCCTGTCCCGCTGCGAAAGCCTTTCGGCCAAGCTGGACGTGTTTTGCGACAGAACATATCATGAACGAATGGCTCAGATCGATCTCCGACGAAAGCTGGCGGTTCTGGCGGACGCAGCGAAATACGACGCCTCCTGCGCCTCGTCCGGCACGACGAAGCGGGATTCCCTGGGCGGGCGCGGGATCGGCTCGACCGAGGGCATGGGCATCTGCCACGCCTATACGCCGGACGGTCGGTGCGTCAGCCTGCTGAAAATCCTGCTGACCAACTTCTGCATCTACGACTGCGCCTATTGCATCAACCGGGTGTCGTCCAACGTCGAGCGGGCGCGCTTCACGGTGCAGGAGGTCGTCGACCTGACCCTGGCCTTCTATAAGCGGAACTACATCGAGGGGCTGTTCCTGTCGTCGGGCGTGATCCGCAACGGCGACTATACGATGGAGCAGTTGGTCGAGGTCGCGCGGCGCCTGCGCGAAGAGCATGACTTCCGCGGCTATATCCATCTGAAGCTGATCCCGGAGGCGGACGCGCGGCTGGTGGAGCTGGCGGGTCTCTATGCCGACCGACTGTCCGCCAATATCGAACTGCCCCGCGACGAGGCTCTGGGCCGTCTCGCTCCGGAAAAGGACGCGCGGACCATCCGCAGGGCGATGGGGCAGGTGCGGCTGAAACTGGAAGAGGCCAAACCCGAAAAGCGCGCCCGCAAGCGCCCGCCCGCCTTCGCCCCGGCCGGTCAGTCGACCCAGTTGATCGTCGGCGCCGACGGCGCGCCGGACACGGAGATCATGGCCCGCAGCGCCGCCCTTTACGGCGGCTATGGCCTGCGTCGGGTCTATTATTCCGCCTTCAGCCCCATTCCCGACGGCTCCAGCCTGCTGCCGCCGACCAAGCCGCCGCTGATGCGCGAACACAGGCTCTATCAGGCCGACTGGCTGATGCGTTTCTACGGCTTCACCGCCCCCGAGATCGGCGAGGGGACCGACGACGGCATGCTGGATCTGGCCGTCGATCCGAAGCTGGCCTGGGCGCTGCGGCGCCGCGAGGCCTTTCCCGTCGACGTCAACCGGGCGGCGCGCGAGACCCTGCTGCGGGTGCCGGGCCTGGGGGTGAAGGCGGTGGACCGCATCCTGTTGGTGCGGCGGCATCGCACCTTGCGGCTTGAGGATGTCGGTCGGCTGACGCGGTCGATCGAGGCGGTGCGGCCGTGGATCACGGCGCTGGACTGGACGCCCGGCGGCCTGACGGACGCGGCCGATCTGCGCGCGCGCCTGGCGCCCCAGCGCAAGCCTGAGCAGTTGAGCCTGTTCTGATGCGCACGGCGGTCCTGTCCGACCCGCTGGATTTCGACGGCTGGCGCGAGGCGGCGCGGCGCCTGCGGCTGGCGGGCGAGGAGCCCGGCCTGGTGAAGTTCGTGGTCGGCGCGACTGCGGGCGGCCTGTTCGATGAGGGCGGCGTCCTGCCTGAGGTCGAAGGCGCGTTCACCGCGCCGCGCGCCTTTCTGGACGCGGCGGCGCAACTGATCCAGCACCGGTCCGAGGATCGCTTTGACCTGATGTATCGCCTGCTGTGGCGGCTGAAGGATCAGCCGAACCTGATGGCCGTCCTGTCCGACCGCGACGTGGCCGAGGCGGCGGATCGGGTGAAGGCGGTGCGCCGCGCCGCCCACAAGATGAAGGCCTTCGTGCGCTTTCGACAGACGCAAGACGAAGCGGGCGAGCGCTGGGTGGCGTGGTTCGAACCGGCGCATCGGGTGCTGCAGGCGACGGCGCCCTTCTTCGCGCGCCGGTTCAGCGCCATGCGGTGGTCGATCCTGACGCCGGACGGGGCGGCGCATTGGGACGGAACGCTTCTGACCTTCGGCCCGCCCGCCGATCAATCGCAGGCGCCCGCCGAGGACGCGGTGGAGGATTTCTGGCGCACCTATTACGCCTCGACCTTCAATCCGGCGCGGCTGCGGCCTCAGGCGATGCGGTCGGAAATGCCCAAGCGTTACTGGAAAAACCTGCCGGAGGCCGGGCTGATCCCGGAACTGACCGCCGCCGCGTCGGTTCGCACGGATGCCATGGTGAACCAGCCTACGCCCACGCCCAATGACAGGTTCCAGCGCGTTCGCGCGCCGGTGGTGGATCGCGCGGCGACGGATGATCTGGTCCCCGACAGTCTGGACGAGCTGGCGCGCGGCGTTCAGGGCTGCCGCCGCTGCCCATTGTGGCGCGACGCCACCCAGGGCGTCTGCGGCGAGGGGCCGAGGCGCGCGGCCCTGATGGTGGTCGGCGAACAGCCGGGCGATCAGGAGGACCTGGCCGGTCGGCCCTTCGTCGGCCCTGCCGGGCGTCTTCTGGATGCGGCGTTTGAAGAGGCGGGGCTGGATCGTCGCGACCTCTACCTCACCAATGCGGTCAAGCATTTCAAGCACGAGCCGCGCGGCAAGCGCCGTATGCACAAGACGCCCAATGCGGGCGAAGTCCAGGCCTGCCGCTGGTGGCTGGACCATGAACGGCGCCTCGTCAGGCCGCAGCTGATCCTGGCTCTGGGCGCGACGGCGGGGCTTGCGGTGCTGGGACGAAAGCCCGCCGTTCAGGCCGAACGCGGTCGCGTTCTCACAACCAAGGATGGCGCGCGCGTGCTGCTGACGGTTCACCCGTCCTACCTGTTGCGCCTGCCCGATGCGGCGCGACGCGCCGAGGAGCGGACCCGTTTCCTGACTGATCTGACCGTGGCCCGCGACGCGCTCTAAAAAACGGACGCCAAACGGCTTGAAGTTTTCGCCTGCGTCCATATCGTATACGATTGTGCTGCGGGAGAGCGATATGAGCGTGTTTGAGGCCCAGGAAACGGTCGCCTTGTCGATCGACGAGGTGTTCGCCCTGTCGCGACGGGTGCTGACGGGGGCGGGACTGTTCGTTCCGCACGCCGAGGCGGTGGCGCGGGCCATTACGGCGGGCGAGCGGGACGAGTGCGCCTCGCACGGGCTTTATCGTCTCCCCGGCTGTGTGATGACCATCCGCTCGGGCAAGATGTCGCTGGACGCCGAGCCGGTCATCACCGACGCCTCGCCCGCCCTGGTGCGCGCCGACGCCCGTTACGCCTATTCCCTTCTGGCCTTTGAGCGGGCGGCGCCCTTGCTGGCGCAGAAGGCCAAGGAGGTCGGGGTGGCTGCGCTGGTCATCAACAACTGCTTCCATTTCTCGGCCCTGTGGCCCGAGATCGAACAACTGACCAGTATGGGCGTGGCGGCCCTGGCCATGACCCCCAGCCATTCGTGGGTGGCGCCGGCGGGCGGCCGGCGGGGCCTGTTGGGCACCAATCCGATCGCCTTCGGCTGGCCGCGTCCGGGGCCTAACCCTTATGTCTTCGACTTCGCCACCAGCGCCATCGCGCGCGGGGACATGGCGTTGCACGACATCGCCGGCAAGCCGATCCCCGAGGGCTGGGGCGTCGACGCCGAGGGGCGGCCGACGACGAATGCGCGCGCCGCTCTGGACGGCGCCATGCTGACCTTCGGCGGGCATAAGGGCTCGGCCCTGTCGACCATGATCGAACTGATGGCGGGCCCGTTGATCGGCGATCTGACCAGCCGCGAATCGATGGCCTTTGATGACGGCGCCAAGGCGGCGCCCATGCATGGCGAACTGATCCTGGCCTTCGATCCCGGCCTGATGGGCGGCGGCGACGCCGAGGCGAACGCTGCGCGGGCCGAGGCCCTGTTCGCAGCCTTCGCCGACCAGGGCGCGCGCCTGCCGTCGCAGCGCCGTTATGAAGCCCGTGCGCGCAGTCTGGCCAACGGCGTGCGCACCCCCAAGGTCCTGTACGACCAGATCATGGCCCTTGGATTCTGACGCGAGGCGGCCAAGCCGACCAGCAGGCGTGAGAGCGGATTTTTAAAGGTCCTTCAGGGCCTTGATCGATCATCGCTTCCGGCCTAATCATATAACGTATACGAAATTAGCCAGCTCGGGAGGAGCAGCAAATGGCGGGAATGAAGTTGGATTGGACCGGGGTGATCCCGGCGGCCACCACGCAGTTCAATGAGAGCCTGGGGGTCGATTTCGACTCCACCCAGAAGGTTCTGGACGGCCTGATCCGTGATGGCGTCGACGCCATCATCGTCATGGGCACGGTCGGCGAGAACAACTCGCTTGAGCCTGAAGAAAAGCGCGCTGTCCTCAAGGCGGCGGTCGAAGTCGTCGATAATCGCGTGCCGATCATCACCGGCGTCAGCGAACTGACCACGGCGCGCGCCGAGGCCTATGCCAAGGACGCCGAGGACATCGGCGTGGACGCCCTGATGGTGCTTCCGGCCATGGTCTATGTGCCCACCGCAGCCGAGCTTGAGGCGCATTTCCGCGCCGTGGCGGCCGCCAGCGGCCTGCCGAACATGCTGTACAACAACCCGCTGATGTATCGTCAGACGCTGAACAACGACGATCTGCGCCGTCTGTCGGACGTGCCGAACGTCGTCGCCCTGAAGGAAAGCGCCCCGGATTCGCGTCGCATCACCGACATCTTCAACGAGCTGGGCGACCGATATTCGGTCATGGTCGGCCTGGACGATGTGGCTCTGGAAGGCATGATTCTGGGCGCCAAGGGCTGGGTCTCGGGTCTGACCAACGCCTTCCCCGAAGAGTCGGTGGCCCTGGTCAAGGCGGTCCAAGCCGGCGACATCGCCCGCGCCCTTGAGATCTATCGCTGGTTCATGCCGCTGCTTCACCTGGATTCGGTTGCGGATCTGGTGCAGTCGATCAAACTGTCCGAGATGATCATGGGTCGCGGCAACGAACGGGTCCGGATGCCGCGCATGCCGCTGGCCGGCGCCCGCCGCGCCGAGGTCATCGCCATGGTCGAAAAGGCGGCGGAAACGCGCCCGATCGGCTCGGGCAAGGCCATCAAGATCACCTGATCCGGAGCCCAGATGCGCGACGTCTTTTTCTGCATCGACGGTCATACCGCCGGCAACCCGGTTCGCCTGGTCGCCGGCGGCGCGCCCCTGTTGTCAGGGGCCAGCATGGCCGAGCGTCGGCTCGACTTCCTGAGCCGTTACGACTGGATCCGCACCTCCTTGTGTTTCGAGCCGCGCGGCCACGACATGATGAGCGGCGGCTTCCTGTATCCGCCGACCCTGCCGGATGCGGACGCGGGCATCCTGTTCATCGAGACCAGCGGCTGCCTGCCCATGTGCGGCCACGGGACGATCGGCATGATCACCTTCGGGCTGGAGCACGGCCTGATCCGGCCGCGCACGCCGGGGCGTCTGAAGATCGAGGTCCCGGCGGGCGTTCTGGACATCGCCTATGAGACTGAGGGCGACAAGGTCACCGCGGTGCGCATCCGCAATGTCCCCGCCTATCTGGCGGCGGAAGGCATCGAGATCGACGTGCCGGGCCTTGGCCCGCTGAGCGTCGACGTGTCCTACGGCGGCAACTACTACGCCATCGTCGAGCCGCAGGGCGCCTACACGGGCCTGGACGATCTGGGCGCCAGCCGCATCATCGAACTGAGCGGTCTGGTGCGCGAACGGGTGCGCGCGGCCTTCCACCCGGTGCACCCGGACGAACCCTCGATCAACGGGGTCAGCCACGTGCTGTGGGCCGACAAGCCCAAGGGTGAGAGCGCCGACGGCCGCAACGCCGTCTTCTATGGCGACAAGGCTATCGACCGCAGTCCCTGCGGCACCGGCACCTCGGCGCGGCTGGCTCATCTGCACGCCAAGGGGCGGCTGAAGGTCGGCGACGCCTTCGTCCACGAAAGCTACATCTGCAGCCGGTTCATCGGCCGCGTCGAAGCCGAGACCACGGTGGGCGACCACAAGGCGATCGTGCCCTCGATCGAGGGTTCGGCCGTCGCCACCGGCTTCAACACCATCTGGGTGGACCGCAAGGATCCCTTCTGGGCGGGCTTCCAGGTCGTCTGAGCGACTTGCGCGTCGTAATTGCGTTCGGCGCGCGTTATGGCTGGGTCGGGCGACCGGCCCAGCCTTTTCGACTCGATGAACCGCATGGCCGCATCTCCGCTTGAAGTCCGCACCCTGTCCGACCGCCTGATGGAGGTGGTGCGCGACATGATCCTCTCAGGCGCGATCGCGCCGGACGTGCCGATCCGTCAGGACGCCCTGGCGGCGGACCTGAACGTCTCAAAGATTCCCCTGCGTGAAGCCCTTGTGCGGCTGGAGCAGGACGGGCTGGTGGTGTCGCACGCCAACCGGGGCTTCTTCGTGCGCGGCATGAGCGCGGCCGAGGCCGAGGAAATTTACGAACTGCGCCTCAAGCTGGAGCCGGAGGCGGCGGCCGAGGCCTGCCTTGTCGCTGATGAGGCCCGGCAGGACGAGGCCCGGCGGGTGCTGGCGCAGCTGAATGCGGCGGCGGCTGGGGGCATGCCGACGGTCGGCCCCCTGAACCGCGCTTTCCACATCGCCCTGGTGCAGCCGGGCAAGCGCGCCCTGACGACAGAAATTACGACCCGCCTTCATGTCATGGCCGACCGCTATGTGCGCAAGCACCTTGAGCACAAGGGACGCCATCTGACGGCCGAGGCCGAGCATCAGGACATCCTGCAGGCGTGGCTGGCCCGTGACGCCGCTACGGTGCGCCGTCTGGTGGCCGACCACCTGCAGCACACCCTGTCCGATCTACGTGAGGAGTTCGCACAGGGCGACGGGCAAGGCTGATCGCCAGCCTTGCCTCCAGTCTTAGTCTTGCCCGAAACCTCAGCCCTGTTCGGCCGGAACGGGCGCCTGACGGGCCTTCAGGGCGGTCATCAACAGATTGACGGCGGCGTAGAGCACCACCACCACCACGCCCCAGCGCAGGACGGTCAGCGGCAGGGAGGTGATGACGAAGGCGGCCAGCAGCACTGCCGGTATCCCCCCGATGGCCATGCCCAGCACCAGCCGCAGATCGATGCGCTGGCTCTTGATGAAGCGCAGGCTCGACACCGGCATCAGGAAGGCGCAGGCGCCCATCATGATCGGGAAGGCCGCCGTGGGGTTCATGCCCATCAGGCTGAGCATGATCAGCGAAGGCGCATAAAGCCCGATGCCGAAGCTCATCAGGGCGCCCATGAGCACATGGGCCACGACGGCGATCAGGAACATGTTTCCGTCCAGGGAGAGCGCTTCGCCCCCTGCGGGCATCAGGTTCAGATTGGTCATGGCGTAAAGGGCGGCTGCGATCAGCAGGGCCGCGCCGACCACCATCTGAACGGCGCGCACCGGCAGGCGCAACACGATGGGCGCGCCGATCACCGCGCCCAGGATGGAGGCGCCGATACAGGCGATCAGCAGAACCGGGTCGACCTGGATCAGCTTCATGAAGACCAGCCCCTGCATGACCGTCGGCAGGCAGTGTCCGGCGTTCAGCACCGCCGGAAGAAAGCTGTCCGGCACCAGTTTACGGAACCGCAGCCAGGCCGTGGTCGGGGCAAAGGAGCCGATGCCCAGCGCATCGAAGAAGTTGGCGACCGCGCCGATGGCTATGCCTTCGGCCTTGGGCTTCAGCGCGCCGCGCGCCTTGGCGGTGCGGACCAGTTGGACGGCGTAAAAGGCAGCCAGCAGCGCCAGCGCCGTCAACAGAACGGCTATAATCATAATGTTTCCCTCCCCCGAGGTCCTCGCCGCCCTTTACGAGCGATCCGAGGGATGAAAGAAAACATGACTAGAAATCAGATACAATATACATTCGTTCCATGACCTTTCTTCCGCCCAGCGCCCCGCCCATCACCGTCGCCGAACGACAGGACCGCGTCGCCGTCCTAGCCGAGCGATTGAAAGCTAAGGGACTGGCGGCCCTGCTGGTCGGGCCCACGGCGTCGTTGCGCTATTATACGGGGCTGGACTGGCATCCGTCCGAGCGGCTGACGGGCGCGCTGATCCATGCCGATGGCCGGGTCCAGTACATCTGTCCCCGGTTTGAGCTGGACAAGGTGGCCGGGCTGACGGCGGACGCGGTCGCGGGCGACATCCTGACCTGGGAAGAGGAAGAAAGCCCCTATGCGCTGGCGGCGGCCAGCCTTCCCGAGGGCGGCGTGCTGGCGATCGACGATCAGGCGGCGGCCTTCATCTGGCTGGGCCTCAGCCGCGTTCTGGGCGCCGATCGCGTCACGGACGGCGGCCCGCTGATCGTGGCCCAGCGCAGCATCAAATCGGCGGCCGAGATCGCTCTTCTGACCCGCGCCAAGGCCATCACTCTGGAAGTCCAGCGCCGCACCCGCCACTGGCTGAAAGCGGGCGTCCTGACGTCCGAGGTCAAGGCCTTCATCGACGCCGAACATCGCGCGCTTGGCGGTGAGGGCGGGTCCTGGTTCTGCCTGGTCTCCTTCGGCGACGACACCTGCCTGCCGCACGGGGGCGAGGGCGACCGCGCCCTGGCGGTGGATGATGTGGTGCTGATCGACACCGGGACCCTGGTGGACGGCTATCACTCGGACATCACGCGCACCTATGTCTTCGGCCAGCCGACGGAGGACTTCCGCCGCGTCTGGACGCATGAGAAGGAGGCGCAGGCCCGCGCCTTCGCCGCCGCCGCCGTGGGAGCAACCTGCGCCAGCGTAGACGCCGCCGCGCGCGATTATCTGACCGGCCTCGGCTATGGCCCTGATTACCGGCTGCCGGGCCTGCCCCACCGCACCGGCCACGGCATCGGCCTGGACATTCACGAAGCGCCCAATCTGGTGCGCGGCGATGTTACGCCGCTGGCGCCCGGCATGTGCTTCTCGAACGAGCCGATGCTGGTCATTCCCGGCCGGTATGGCGTGCGCCTCGAAGACCATTTCTACATGACCGAGGCCGGGCCGGTCTGGTTCACCGAGCCGTCGCACAGTCTGGACGACCCGTTCGCAGAGGGCGCGGCGGCATGACGGCAGCCCGGCGCTGGGCCGTCGTCGGCGGGGGACTGGTCGGGGCGGCGACGGCGCTTCGGCTTCAGGCGGCGGGTTTTGAGACCGCGCTGATCGACCGGGGCGACCCGCGACGCGGCGCCTCCTTCGGCAACATCGGCCATATCGCCGCCGAGCAATGCGAGCCCATGCCCTCGCCCGCGACCCTCAGGGGCGCCCTGGGGCGGCTGTTCGCCTTTGGCGGGCCGCTGGACTTTCGTGCGCGCGATGCGTCCTTGTGGGGGCCATGGGCGCTGCGGTTTCTGGCGGCGTCCCGTCCGGCGGCGGTTGCTCACGGCGCCGAGGTTCTGGCGCATCTGCTGGATGATCCGGTCGGCGCCTGGATGCGTCTGGCCGCCCTGGCCGAGGCGCCAGACGGACTGATCCGGGCGACCGGCCATTCTGTGGTCTGGTCCACGCCTGAAGCGGCCCGGCGCGGGCTGGCCGGCTGGAGCGCCGCGCGCACGGGCGGGGCGCGCTTCCGCGTGATGGAGGCTGAGGAACTGGCCGCCTATGACGCCGTCCTGCGTCAACGCCCGGCAGGCGGAATCCGGTTCACCGGCACGGGCCAAGTCAGCGAACCGCAGGCGGTGCGCGACGCCCTGCTGGCCGCCTTCTCCGCCAAAGGCGGGCAGACGATCCACGCCGATGCGACCGCCGTCCGGCCGGTGGCCGACGCCGCCGAGGTCGCCCTGTCGGACGGAACAGTCATCGACGCTGATCGCGTCGTCGTCGCGGCCGGGGCCTGGTCGGAGCGTCTGATGACGCCGTTGGGCGTGCGCGCGCCTCTGGTCGGCGAGCGGGGCTATTCGGTGCAGTCGGCCCAGCATGACTGGCCTGACGACCTGCCTCTGACCGTGTTCGAGGACCGGGCCCTGGCGGTCGCCCGCTTCGACGGGGGCCTGCGCGCCTCCAGCCATGTCGAGTTCGGCGCCCCTTCAGCCCGGCCCGATCCGCGAAAATGGCGCAGCATCGAGGCGCATCTGTGGGAGCTGGGCGTGGCCTTTTCGGCGCAGCCTGACCGGTGGTGCGGTCCCCGGCCGACCCTGCCGGACTATCTGCCCGCCATCGGACGGCTGAACGCTCACCCTCAGGTGCATTACGCCTTCGGCCACCAGCACCTGGGCCTGACGACGGCGGCGCGAACGGCGGAAATCATCGAGCAGATGGCGCTGGGCCGGCCTGCTCCCGACTGGACCGACGCCCTGCGGATCGAACGCTTCGGCTGACGTCAGGCCGGGTGCGGACGCTGTCGCATCGCAACGGTTTTCACGCGGACGGATTAAGCGTCCATGCGCGGCGAACTGAAGACCTATCAGGCCAAGCGGCGTTTCGAGCAGACGCCGGAACCCAAGGGCGCTCGGCGAACCGGGAACAAGGACGCGCGGCGTTTCGTGATCCAGCGCCATGCGGCGACGCGGCTGCACTACGACTTCCGTATCGAGGCAGACGGTGTGCTGAAGTCCTGGGCCGTGACCAAGGCCCCGTCGCGCGACCCGGCGGTCAAGCGGCTGGCCGTTGAGGTCGAGGATCATCCGCTGGACTACGGCGGGTTCGAGGGGACGATCCCGGCGGGCAACTACGGCGCGGGTACGGTGCAACTGTGGGATGTCGGAACCTGGAAGCCGCAGGAGCCGGACCTTGAGGCGGCCTGGGCGCGCGGCCAGATCAAGATGATCCTTCATGGCGAGCGGCTGAAAGGCAAATGGGCGCTGATCCGGCTGAAGAGCGACCGGGGCAAGCCCTCCAAGCGCAACAACTGGCTGCTGCTGAAGGAGAAGGACGAGCACGCCGTCGCCGGCGAAGGCGACGCCCTCGCGCAGATCGACGCCTCGGTGACAAGCGGCCGCTCCCTGGCTCAGATCGCTGAGGGCGACGCGCAATGGATCTCCTCCAAGCCGACCCGCCGCAAGGCGCCGCCGAAGCCTGCGCCGTCCAGGGCGGCGTCCAAGGCGAAGCAGCCGCACGCCTTTGTCCCGATTCAGCTGTGCAAAGCGGTCGACCATCCGCCCTCGGCGGCGGGCTGGGCGCATGAGATCAAGTTCGACGGCTATCGGTTGCAGATCGGGGTCGGCGGCGGCCAGGCGGTGCTGCGGACCCGCAAGGGCTTGGACTGGACCGATCGTTTCCCTGAGCTGGCGGCGGATGCGGCGGGCTGGCCCGATGCGGTGATCGATGGCGAACTATGCGCACTCGATGATGATCATATGCCGGACTTCAGCGCCCTTCAGGCGGCGATATCGGAGGGAGAGACGGGCCGGCTCGTCTACTTCGCCTTCGACCTGTTGTTCGAGGGGGCGGAGGATCTGCGCAGGCTGCCGCTGTCGCACCGCAAGGCGCGGCTGCAGGCCTACATCGACCGCATCGGCGCGAAGGGCGCCGCGCGTCTCCGCTACGTCGAGCATTTCGCCTCGACGGGGCAGGCGGTGCTGGAAAGCGCCTGCCGGATGCATCTGGAAGGCGTCATCTCCAAGAAGCTGGACGCGCCCTACCACGCGGGCCGGTCGTCAAGCTGGGTGAAGTCCAAATGCCGGGGCCGCGATGAAGTCGTCATCGGCGGCTGGTCGTCGGAAGGCGGCAGCCGGTTCCGCTCGCTGCTGGTCGGGGTGCGCGAGAAGGGCGGGCTTAAATACCTCGGCCGGGTCGGGACGGGTTTCGGCGAGACGGCCACGCGGCTGCTCATGCCCGCACTGAAGGCCGAGGCGGCGGACAGGAGCCGCTTCGTCGGTCCCGGCGCGCCCAAGGGCGGCAAGGACATCCATTGGGTGAAGCCGAGGCTGGTCGCCGAGATCGAGCACGGCGGCTACACCGAGTCCGGCGCCTTGCGGCAGGCGGCGTTCAAGGGCCTGCGCGACGACAAGGCCGCCGAGGACGTCACGGACGCGCCGCAGGCGCCTGCCGCGTCGCAGGCGCCGCGCAAGAGCGGCAAGGTCACGGTGGCGGGCGTCGCCATCTCCAGCCCCGACAAGGTGCTGTGGCCCGGCGCTGATGGGCGCCCGCCGATCACCAAGGCCGAGTTGGCGCGCTATTACGAGGCGGCGGCTGAGCGGCTGCTGGCCCATGTGGCGGACCGGCCCGTCTCCATCATCCGCGCCCCGGACGGCATAGAGGGCGAGACCTTCTTCCAGCGTCACGCCATGGCCGGGTCGAACCCGCGGCTCAAGCTGATCGACGTCAAGGCGCGCACGCCCTATGTCGCCGTCGTCGATGTCGGCGGTTTGGCGGCCATCGCCCAATCCGGCGGGCTGGAGCTGCATCCCTGGGGCTGCAAGCCGGGCGATCCGGAGACGCCTGACCAGATCACCTTCGATCTGGACCCCGACGTGGGGCTGGACTTCGACGACGTGATCGCCGCTTCTCTCGTGGTGAGGGCGAAGCTGGAGGCGTTGGGCCTCAATCCCTTCGTCAAGACGACGGGCGGCAAGGGGCTGCATCTGGTCGTCCCGATCCGCGCCGACGGGCGTTCGAGGGTGAGCTGGGATCAGAACAAGGCCTTCGCCAAGGCCGTGTCCGAGGCCATCAAGTCCGAGGTGCCGGACCGTTTCACCACCACCCTGGCCAAGAAGGCGCGCGGCGGAAAGATCTTCATCGACTATCTGCGCAACGGCCGGATGGCGACCGCTGTGGCGCCCTGGTCGCCGCGCGCCCGGCCGGGGGCGGGGATCGCCTTTCCCCTGTCGTGGGATCAGGTGAAGCCGGGGCTGAACCCGGCCGACTACAATCTGTGGGTCTGGTCCGAGTTGCTTGAGCGGCCCGACGCATGGGCCGATTTCCGCGACGGCGCCGTCAGCCTGAGGCCCGCCCTGCGAAAGATGGGCGTGGACTGACCCTCAGGCGGTCTTCTTGCGCGGCGCCGACTTGGCGGCGGGCTTCTTCGCCGCCGGTTTGCGCGCGCCGCCGGCCGAACCCTTCAGACTGTTCTTCAGCGCCGCCATCAGGTCGATGACGTTGGTGTCGTCCGGCTCGGCCACGTCGACCA
Organism: Brevundimonas naejangsanensis DSM 23858; assembly: GCF_000421705.1. Lineage (GTDB taxonomy): Bacteria > Pseudomonadota > Alphaproteobacteria > Caulobacterales > Caulobacteraceae > Brevundimonas > Brevundimonas naejangsanensis. The sequence goes on along the minus strand of NZ_ATXN01000008.1, from coordinate 154,843 downwards.
GACCCTTGCCGCCCTTGGTCTTGGCCTTGATCATCTCGCGCAGGGCGTCGTCATAGCGATCCTTGAAGGCGGTGGGGTCGAAGTCGGCTTGCTTCTGGGCGATGATGCGGGCGGCGATCTCGACCATGTCGGCGTCGGCCTTCACCTTGGGGACGTCGTCGAAATAGTCGTCGGCGTCGCGCACCTCGTCATGGGCGCGCAGGGTGTAGGCCAGCAGGCCCTTGCCCCGCACCTCCAGCGCCAGCTGACGCTCCTTGCCGCGCAGGACCAACTGGCCCAGCGCCACCTTGCCCTGTTTCTGCATCGCGTCGCGGATCACCGCGAAGGCCTCGACGCCCGCCCCCTTTTCCGGGACGACGAAGAAGGGATCGTCCCAGTACAGACGGTCGATGTCGGCCTCGTCCACGAACTTGTCGATGGCGATGGTCTTGGTGCTGTCCAGCCGCACCTTGTCGAAGTCGGCGTCGTCGAACAGCACGTATTCGTCCTTCGACACCTCATAGCCGCGCACCAGATGGCTGCGCTCCACCGGCCCGGCGTCGGGGTCGGTCGGCACCATGCGGATGCGGTTGTGGGTGTCCGGATTGATCAGGTGAAAGCGCACGTCGGCGGCGCTGGTCGTCGCGGTGTAGAGCGCCACCGGACAGGTGACGAGCGACAGTTTCAGATGTCCTTGCCAGGTCGGGCGAGCGGCCATGTGATCCTCCATTGTCAGATGGAATGCGCGGCGACGACTTGCGTTCGCCCGAGGCTGCGGATCGCCGGGCGATCGGACGGCGGGAATAGGCCGTGGGGCGAAGGAGTTTCGCCTAACCGCCGCCGCAGCTTCATCGCGCCGTGACGGCGCCGTCGCGTCTACGACATTGCGCGCCTCTAGGTCTGTCCCGCTTTTTCAAGGGGTAGGATCATGAAGCCGATCAGTCTCAAGCGGGGATTTCTGGCGGGCGTCGCCGTCGCTGGTTTGATGGCGGCTGGGGTCGCGCACGCCCAGACCGCATCGCCTGCCGAAGCGACGACCGCCGTGGACGACATCGTCGTGACCGCCCAGCTGCGCGCTCAGGATCCGATCGAGGTGCCCTTCGCCCTGACGGCCTACAGCGGTTCCTTCCTGGAAAGCTTGGGCGTGCAGGAGTTCGATCAGTTGTCGGCCTTCGTGCCGGGCTTCCTGGTGCAAAACCAGTCGCCGAACAATCCGGGCTTTGTGATGCGCGGCATCACCTCGGACTCGGGCGCCGCCACGGCCGAGCCGCGCGTGTCCGTCTATCAGGACGGGGTGTCGATTTCGAAGTCGCGCGGTTCCTATGTCGAACTGTTCGACATGGAGCGTATCGAGGTGGCCAAGGGGCCGCAGTCGACCCTGTATGGTCGCGGCGCCCTGATCGGCGCGGTGAATCTGGTGCAGAATCGCGCCCGCCCCGGCCAGTACGGCGGCGCCGCCCGCATCGAGGCGGGGGACATGGATTATCGCGCGGTCGAGGGCTTTGTGAACGCCCCGCTGGGCGAGACGGGCGCCCTGCGTCTGGCCACGCGGATGAAGACGCGCGACGGCACGGTCGAGAACCTGCTGGGCGGCGAGAACTACAACTCCATCGAGACGAAGGCCGTGCGCCTGTCAGGCGCCTGGGCGCCGACCGAAGACCTGTCGTTCGACCTGATCGCCAACTATCAGGTCGATGACGCTTCGGCGACTTCGTTCAAATCCATCGCCTATAATCCGGCCGACCCGAACACCGGCGCCGTGCTGGGCGGACGTGATCCGTGGGAGGGCGCGGCCCTGACGCCGGGCGCCGACTTCGACGGCGGCGTGGGTCTGGGACTGGATCGGGAAGTGTGGGGCGTGACGGGGCTGGCCAAATGGCGGCTGTCGCCGTCGCTGACGCTGAACTCGACCACGGCCTACCGCACCTTCGACTCGACCGAGGTTTTCGACCCGGACGGTCTGTCTCTGCCGCTGCTGACGGCGGCCGAGCACGCCCACGGCAAGCAGTGGAGCCAGGAACTGCGCCTGAACTACGACAACGGCGGGCGCGTCAGCGGCTTCGTCGGCGCCGGGTGGTTCCGCGAGGAAGGCTTCCAGCGGATGCCGACCCAGTTCGACGAACGTCTGGCGCTGGTGCAACTGGCAGGGCTGCTGGACGGGAGCCCGACGGACGTGGGGCGCAACACCCTGCCGATGGCGGCCTATCCGACGCTGGCGCGGCTGGCTCTGGCGCAGATGCTGACGCCGCTGGGCGGAGGCGCTTTGGCCGGCCCGATCGCCGATAATCTGAAGTCGGCTCATATCGAGACCTCGACCAACTTCGGCGAACTGACGTCGTGGGACGTGTTCGGCGATGTGAACGTGCAGGTCACGGACCGGCTGGAGATCGCGGGCGGCCTGCGCTGGACCACCGACGACAAGACGACGGGCTATTCCGCCGCCGTGCTGAACGGGCGCTCGACGCTGGGCGGCCTGCTGGCCGTGGCGCAGGGGGCCGTGCCGCCCGCACAGGTTCCGGCCCTGCTGGCGGCGCTGGCCAACCCGATGTACGGCCAACTGCCCGAGACGATGGTTCCTCTGTTCGGCATCACCAGCCAGCCGACGGCGGGCAATGGGAACCGTATCGACGCGGATCACAAGGACGACGGCTTCACCTGGCGGCTGAACGCCCGTTACGCCCTGTCGGAAGACGCCAGCCTGTACGCCAACTATGCGCGCGGCCGTCGCCCGGAGGTGCTGGAAGTGCGCGGCCCCTCGGCTCCGCTGGGCGCGCCCCAGTTCCAGGTGGTCGCGGCCGAAACGGTCGACAGCTTCGAGGTCGGCTATAAGACGGCGCTGATGGATCGGCGCCTGCGTCTGGATGCGGCGGTCTTCCACTACGCCTATGACAACTTCCAGACGACCGAGCAGGACGGGACCCGCTTCGTCACCATCAATGCGGGCGAGGCCAGCGCCTATGGCTTTGAAGGCCAGGCGGCCTTCGCCGTGGCGCCGACGTTCGACCTGTTCGCCACCTATGGCTACAACCACTCGCGCTTCGACAGCGGGGCGCGCAAGGGCAACCGCTTCCGCCTGTCGCCGGATCACATGGCTTCGATCGGCGCGACCTGGCGCCTGCCGGTCGAAGGCGGGGCGTTCGAGGTCCAGCCGACCTATACGTGGCAGTCCAAGGTCTTCTTCGACGATGACAACGACCGTCCGGACCTGCAGACCGGCAACTTCGTGCCCGACCTGATCCAGGACGAGTATCAGGACGGCTATGGCCTGCTGAACCTGCGGGTGCGCTACGCCCCGTCGAGCGGGAACTGGGGCGTCGAGGCCTTCGGCGACAACATCCTGGATGAGAAATACATCAAGGATGCAGGCAATACCGGCGATGCGCTGGGTCTGCCGACCTTCATCGCCGGGCGCGGGGCCAGCTATGGCGTCGCCTTCACCCTGCGCTACTGAGGGCCGCGAAGATGAGCATGAACCGTCGCGGCCTGCTGGGCCTGTTCGGGGCGGGGGCGGCGGCCGGTTGCGCCACGCTTCCCTCGGGCGAAGACGTCGCCGTCGCCTTCGTCCACGGCGTCGCATCGGGCGATCCGGCGACGGATCGGGTCATCCTGTGGACGCGGGTGACGCCCGAGATCGGACAGGCCGGGCCGGTGTCGGTCGTCTGGCGCGTGCTGGAAGGCGAGGGCGACCGCGTGGTCGCCACGGGCCGCGTCATGACGGGGCCGGAACGCGACTATACGGTCAAGGTGGATGCGGCCGGGCTGAAGCCGGGCCGGGATTATCGCTACGATTTCGCTGTCGGCGAGACGCAGTCGCCTTTGGGCCGGACCCGGACGCTGGCGGCGGACGGCGTGGCGCCAGTCAATCTGGCGGTGGCGTCATGTCAACTGCACCCCGGCGGACTGTTCAACGCCTATGAGGCCATCGCCGCCCTGCCGTCATTGGACGCCGTGGTCCATCTGGGCGACTACATCTATGAATATGGGGCGGAAGACGACGCCTATGGCATGGCGACGGGGGCGAAGCTGGGTCGCGAGCCGCAGCCGTCGCATGAGATCGTCACCCTGGCCGACTATCGGCTGCGTCACGCCCAGTACAAGACCGACCCTGACCTTCAGGCCGCTCACGCCCGCGCCCCTTTCATCTGCGTCTGGGACGATCACGAGACGGCCAATGACGCCTGGATGCACGGCGCCGAGAACCATCAGCCCGAGACCGAAGGCGACTTCGCACAGCGCAAGGCGGCGGCGCTGAAGGCCTATTACGAGTGGATGCCGATCCGCGAGGTTGAGCCCGGCGCGCTGAAGGAGGCGATCCACCGCAGCTTCCACTTCGGCGACCTGGCCAGCCTGATGATGATCGAGACGCGGCTGACCGGCCGCACCGAGCCGCTGGACTACGCCAAGGATCTGACCGCCAAAGACGGTCCGGACGGCGAGCCGGTGCTGGACCTGGACGCCTTTCGCGCCAAGCTGAACGACCCCGTGCGCGATCTGATGGGCGCCCAGCAGCGCGACTGGCTCAAGCGCGAACTGTCCGCGTCAAAGGCCAGGGGGCGGCCGTGGCAGGTGCTGGGCAATCAGGTCGTCATGGCGCGCGTGGCCGGGCCCGACGTGTCGCGCACCCTGACCGAGGCCGAGGTTCAGGGCCTGATGGCCCGGATTCCTGAGGCTTATCGCGACCAGTTCGAACAGGCCCTGTTCCTGTTCAAGATGGGGTTGCCGTTCAACCTCGACGCCTGGGACGGCTATCCGGCTGGCCGCGAGCGCCTCTACGCGGCCTTCGCCGAGGCGGGGGTGCAGCCCATCGTCCTGTCCGGCGACAGCCACGCCTTCTGGGTCAATGAACTGAAGGACGCGGGCGGCGCGCGTCGTGCGATCGAGTTCGGGACCAGCGCGATCTCCAGCCCCTCGATCGGCGACGCCATCGGCGGCTTCCCTCTCGGCGCGGCCCTGATGCAGGCCAATGACGAGGTGCGTTTCTGTGACCAGTCGGCCAAGGGCTTCATTCTGCTGACCCTGACCGAGGATCGGGCCGAGGCGGCGCTGATGCAGGTCTCGACCCTGTTCGCCAAGCCGTTCGAGGTCAGCGCACTGAAGCAGGTCGTGGTGATTCGCGCAGACGGGGCGATAACAGGCGTCTGATCGCCAGGGCAGGGCAGGGGCGCGGCCGAAGGGGCGGCGCTGCGGTTCGGCGGGGGCTAAACCGTTCCTGCTACGGTCACAATCGCGCCAACTCGTCGCTTTGACGCAAGGGCGTCATTTCCCTTAGGAAAAAGTCTGGCAGAACGGTGAGGCGCGTGGGGCGTCCTCCGCAGCGCCGTCCCACAACCTATCGGAGATGATCGACACGCCCGTGCCCGCCAGCTTCCTCCTGCTAATTATACTCGTCCTGCCCTTCGTCGGGGCCATGATCGCCTCGGGGCTGCCGCGTCACGCGCGGACCTCTGCGGCTGCTCTGTCGTGGATCATCGCCCTGATCAGCGTTGGCTGTCTGGCGGTGCTCTGGCCCCGATTCCAGGACGGCGAGGTGTTGAAGCTGACGCTGGCGTGGCTGCCGTCCCTGGGGGTGAATTTCACCATTCGGCTGGACGGCCTGTCCTGGGTGTTCAGCGCGCTGATCCTGGGGATCGGCGCCCTCGTGGTGCTGTATGCGCGCTACTACATGTCGCCGAAGGATCCGGTGCCGCGCTTCTTTTCCTTCCTGCTGGCCTTCATGGGCGCCATGCAGGGCGTGGTGCTGTCGGGCAATCTGATCCAACTGGTGGTCTTCTGGGAGCTGACCAGCCTCTTTTCCTTCCTGTTGATCGGCTACTGGCACCAGAACGCTTCAGCGCGCGAGGGCGCGCGCATGGCGCTGACCATCACCGCCACGGGCGGGGTGGCCCTGCTGGTCGGCATGATCCTGATCGGCCGCATCGTCGGCAGCTATGAGCTGGACGCCGTCATCGCCGCGCGCGACGTCATCCTGGCCAGCCCCCTCTATCCGGTCGCTCTGGGTCTGATCCTGATCGGGGCCCTGACCAAGAGCGCCCAGTTCCCCTTCCATATCTGGCTGCCGCGCGCGATGGCGGCGCCGACGCCGGTCAGCGCTTATCTGCACTCGGCGACGATGGTGAAGGCGGGCGTCTTCCTGCTGATGCGGTTCTGGCCCGTCTTCGGCGAGACCGAGATGTGGTATTTCGTGGTCGGCGGCTTGGGGCTGACGACCCTGCTGGTCGGCGCCTGGTGCGCCATCTTCCAGCACGACCTGAAGGGCCTGCTGGCCTATTCGACCATCAGCCATCTGGGCCTGATCTGTCTGCTGCTGGGGCTGGGGTCGGACCTGGGGGCCATCGCCGCCATCTTCCACACCATCAACCACGCCACCTTCAAGGCCTCGCTGTTCATGGCGGCGGGCATCATCGACCACGAGGCCGGCTCGCGCGACATGCGCAAGCTCAGCGGTTTGATCCGCTTCATGCCGATCACCGCCACCCTGGCCATGGTCGCCGCCGCCGCCATGGCGGGCGTGCCCCTGCTGAACGGTTTCCTGTCCAAGGAGATGTTCCTGGCCGAGGCCCTGGCCAGCACCCAGACCTCGGCGTTGAACCAGGCCCTGCCGGTGCTGGCGACCCTGGCGAGCGCCTTCAGCGTGCTCTATTCGCTTCGCTTCATTCATACGACCTTCTTCGGCCCGCCGCCGACAGAGCTGGACCGTGTCCCGCATGAGCCGCCCGGCTGGATGCGGCGCCCGGTCGAGGTGCTGGTGGCCCTGTGTCTGCTGGTCGGGGTCTTCCCGGCGGTCACCGTGGGGCCCTTTCTGCGCAGCGCGGCCGTGACCATGCTCGGCTTCGACCTGCCCTATTACAGCCTGGCCCTGTGGCACGGCTTCAATCTGCCGCTGCTGCTCAGCGTCATCGCCATGGCGGGCGGGATCGGCCTCTATGTCGTCTTCGGCAAGGCGCTGAACGCCAATCCGCGCGGCGGACCCTGGGGCATGAAGCGGCTCAACGGCGGCTATCTGTTCGAGCGCTCCCAGGTCATGCTGATGGACCTGTCGCAGTGGATCGTGCGCCACCTGGGCGCGCAGCGCCTGCAGCCGCAGCTGCGCCTGATCCTGCTGACAGCCCTGCTTTCGGCGGCTGTGGCGGCGGCGGGCGGTTTCGTCCTCACCTGGCCCGAGTTCCGCGTACCCCAGGCGCACAACCTGGCCTTCGCCGCCCTGTGGCTGGCAGGCGGCGCCTGCGCCCTGGCCGCGGCCTGGCAGGCCAAATACCATCGCCTCGCCGCTGTCATTCTGATGGGCGGGGCGGGGCTGGCCAGTTGTCTGACCTTCGTCTGGCTGTCGGCGCCGGATCTGGCCCTGACCCAGCTGGTGGTCGAGGTGGTGACCACGGTGCTGCTGCTGCTGGGCCTGCGCTGGCTGCCCAAGCGGCTGGCCGAGATCCATGTGCCCGAGTCCGAGAAGCGCCGTGCGCGCTGGCGTCGTCGGCTGGATCGAGGCATCGCCATCTTCGCCGGGGCGGGCGTGGCTCTGATCTCCTGGGCCGTCATGGTGCGGCCGCCGGTCGAGGGGGTGTCGCGCTTCTTCGTCGAGAAGGCCTATGAGGAGGCGGGCGGCCGCAACGTCGTCAATGTCATCCTGGTGGACTTCCGGGCCTTTGACACCTTTGGCGAGATCACCGTCCTGGGCGTCGTCGGCCTGACGGTGCTGGCCCTGCTGCGCCGCTTCCGCCCGGCCAGCGACAGCCTGTCCCAGCCGATGCAGAAACGCGTCCAGGATGCGTCTGACCGCGCCCGCGAAGGCCGCAGCGAGGGCGACACCCTCAGCGACACCATGCTGATCCCCGGCGTGGTGATGCGCTGGCTCTTCCCCTTCATCATCCTTCTGGCCGTGCATCTGTTTCTGCGCGGGCACGACCTGCCGGGCGGGGGCTTCGCTGCAGGGGTTGCGCTGTCGATCGCCTTCATCCTGCAATATATGGCGTCTGGCGCCCGCTGGGTGGAGGAGCGGCTTGAGATCCGCCCGATCATCTGGATCGGCGTCGGTCTGTTGATCGCCGCGATCAGCGGCGCCGTGGGCTGGATTTTCGACCAACCGTTCCTGACCTCCTATTTCCAATACGCCGACCTGCCGCTGCTGGGCCGTGTGCCGCTGGCCAGCGCCGTGCTGTTCGACCTGGGCGTGGTGGTGCTGGTGGTCGGCGCCACCGTTCTGGTGCTGGTCGCCCTGGCTCACCAGTCGCTGCGCCGCGCGCGCATCGAGGAAGCCGAGGCTGAGGCAGAGGCCGAGCAGAAGGGAGGGGCGCAATGACCCAGATCGTCCTGGCCCTGGCCATCGGCGTGCTGACCGCCTCGGGGGTGTGGCTGATGCTGCGCCCGCGCACCTTTCAGGTCGTCATCGGCCTGTCGCTGGTCTCCTATGCAGTCAACCTGTTCATCTTCTCCATGGGGCGGCTGCGTTCGGGCGCGGCGGCCTTCACCAGCAAGGGCGCCGAGGATCCGGCCCTCTACGCCGACCCGACGCCTCAGGCTCTGGTGCTGACGGCCATCGTCATCAGCTTCGCCCTGACGGCCCTGTTCCTGGTCGTGTTGCTGGCCTCGCGCGGCGAGACGGGCAGCGACCACGTCGACGGACAGGAGACGCCCGAATGACCGATTGGCAGGAACATCTGATCATCGGGCCGATTGTTCTGCCCATGGTCATCGCCGCGGCCATGCTGCTGTTTGACGAGCGGCGCCGTCTGCTGAAGGGCGGCCTCAGCCTGTTCGCCATGGCCGCCATCCTGGTCATGGCCCTGGCCCTGCTGCATGAAAGCGCGACCGGGGCGGCGGGCGGCGGCGACACCGCCCGCGTCTATCAACTGGGCGACTGGCCGGCGCCGTTCGGCATCGTCCTGGTGGCGGATCGTCTGTCGACGCTGATGGTGGCCCTGACCAGCGTGCTGGGCGCCTGTTCAATGATCTTCGCCCTGGCGCGATGGGACCGGGCCGGGCCGCGTTTCCACGCCCTGTTCCTGCTGCTGGTCATGGGCGTCAACGGGGCCTTCCTGACCGGCGACCTGTTCAACCTCTTCGTCTTCTTCGAGATCATGCTGGCGGCTTCCTACGGCCTGGCCCTGCATGGTTCGGGCGAGGCGCGGATTCGCGCCGGGCTGGCCTATATCGCCGTCAACCTGACGGCTTCCATGCTGTTCCTGATCGGGGTCAGCCTGATCTACGGCGTGACCGGCACCCTCAACATGGCTGATCTGGCTGTGCGCATCCCCCAGATCGCCGCGGCGGACCGGGGCCTGTTCCACGTCGGGGCGGCCGTGCTGGGCGTGGCCTTCCTGACCAAATGCGCCATGTGGCCGCTCGGCTTCTGGCTGACCACCACCTATTCGGCGGCCAGCGCGCCGGCGGCGGCCGTCTTCGCCATCCTGTCCAAGGTCGGCGCCTATGTGATCATCCGTCTCAGCTTCCTGCTGTTCGCGCCCGACAGCGGCGACTCGGCCGGGTTCGGCCAGTTGTGGATCCTGCTGGGCGGGCTGGCGACCATCGGCTTCGGCACGGCGGGCCTGATCGCGGCGCGCGACCTGTCGATCGCGGCGGCCTACGCCGTCATCGTCTCTTCGGGCACGGTGCTGGCGGCGGTCGGGACCGGTAACGCCGACGTCTTGGGGGGAGCGGTTTTCTATCTGGTCGGCTCGACCCTGGCCTGCGGCGCCCTTTTCATGCTGGCAGAGGTGCTGAACCGGGGCCAGGATCTGGGCGCCCGCTCGGGCCGCGCCGTCTTCGACGATGAATATTTCGATCCCTTTGACGACGAAGAGCGCAATGAGCCGGGTCTGGTCATTCCCGCGGCGGTGGCGGCTTTGGGCGGAGCCTTCCTGATCTCGACCCTGATGATCGCCGGCCTGCCGCCCCTGGCGGGCTTCATCGGCAAACTGGCCATGATGGAGGCCCTGTCGGGTCTCGGCGGCTGGGCTGGGTACGGAGTGATCGCGGCCCTGTCCTTGGCCTCTCTGGGCGCGCTGATTGGTCTGACGCGGCTGGGCATGGCGGCGCTGTGGGCGCGCGATGACGACGCTGAGCCGGCGATCGTCGTCGGCGCCGCCGAGGGCGTGGCCATTGCGGGCCTGCTGGCGGCCTGCCTGTTCCTGGCGGTTTTTGGCGAGGCGGGCTTTACCTACGCCGACCACACCGCCGATTGGCTGGTGCGGCCTGACGCCTATATCCGCGCAGTGCTGGGAGGCGGCGCATGATCCGGGCGGTTCTGCCTCACCCCATACTGTCGCTGGGACTGTTCGGGGCCTCGCTGCTGCTCAGCGGCTCGACGGCGCCGCCGTCCCTGGCTCTGGCCCTGCTGATGGCTCTGGCGGCGCCTCAGATCATGCGCGTGCTGGATGTCGAGCCGGTGCGGCTAAGAAAGCCGCTGACTTTGCTGAGCTTCGCCGTGGTCGTCACGCGCGACATCATCCGTTCCAACTGGGAGGTGGCGCTGGTCGTACTGGGTCTGAACCCGTCGGGCGACAAACGCGTCTCGGGCTTTGTTCACATTCCGCTGGAGATGCGTGATCGCTATGGCTTGGCGGTTCTGGCGGTGGTCATCACCAGCACGCCGGGTACGATCTGGGTGGAGTATGAGGACGCGACCGGCGTGCTCCTGCTTCACATCCTCGACCTTCAGGATGGGGACGACTGGGCGGAGCGCATCAAGAATCGTTATGAGCGCCGTCTGATGGAGATTTTCGAATGAGCGGCGCCGTCTTCTACTGGGCGCTGGTCGTGGCGCAGCTGTTTCTGGCGGGCGCGGCCCTGATCGGGGTGTGGCGCATCGCCAAGGGTCCGCGCGCCCAGGACCGCATCCTGGGACTGGACACCCTTTATCAGGCCGGGATGCTGCTGATCGTCGCCTTTGGCGTGCGGACGGGAACCCAGCAGTATTTCTATGCGGCCGTGATCATCGGCATGCTGGGCTTCACCTCTTCGGTCGCTCTGGCCAAATTTCTGATGCGCGGCGAGGTGATCGAATGAGCGGCTTTCCAGCCAATGTCCCGGCCTGGGCGGCCCTGCTGGCGGCGGGGCTGGTGCTGTTCGGCGCCGGGCTGACCTTCATCGGCGCGCTTGGTCTTGTGCGGCTGCAGACCTTCTATGAGCGGGTTCATGCCCCGACTCTGGGGGCGACGCTGGGCATGTTCGCGGTCTTGTGCGGCTCGGTCGTCTATTTCACCGGGGCCGAGGGGCGGTTCATGCCGGTGGAACTGCTCGCGGCGGTCTTCTTCACGGCGACGACGCCGGTGACGCTGATCATTCTGGCCCGTGCGGCTCTGTTCCGCGACCGCACGGATCGGTCAGGCGACGGCGTTAGGGTGCCGCTGGAAGGCGAGTGCGCGGGCGTGGTCCGGACGCCGCCGGACGTGATTACTGATCCTCGTCGAAGCGACGCGCCACAAGATCGGTAAGGGCGGCCACGGCCTCCGGGGCGTCGCGCCCCTGTGCCTTCACCTCCACGTCGCAACCGATCCCCGCCCCCAGCATCAACAGGCCCATGATCGAGCGGGCGTCCACGCTCACCCCGTCGCGCGTGACCTGAATCTCGGATTCGAATTCCGAGGCCAGCTTGACGAATTTGGCCGAGGCGCGGGCGTGCAGACCGCGCTGGTTGCAGATGTTCAGGGTCGCCGTCGCGCTGGAGGCTGGATCGGCCGTGTCGGTCATTTTTCGCCCGCCAGGACCCAGGAGGCGACCGAGATATATTTGCGCCCGGCGTCCTGAGCATGGGCCACGCAGGCCTCAAGGCTTTCGCGGCCGCGTACGCTGGCCAGTTTGATCAGCATGGGCAGGTTCAGCCCGGCGATCACCTCGGCGCCGGTCTGCTCCATGACCGAGATGGCCAGATTGGACGGGGTGCCGCCGAACATGTCGGTCAGCAGGATCACGCCCTCGCCCTCATCGACGGCGGCGGCGGCGTCGACGATGTCGCGGCGGCGCCGCTCCATGTCGTCTTCGGGGCCGATACAGATGGCGGCGACGCCGCGCTGAGGCCCCACCACATGCTCCATCGCCGACAGGAATTCAGAGGCCAGGCCCCCGTGGGTGACGATCACCAGCCCGATCATATAGGCTTCACCAAAGACATCCCCTGCTCGCTTGCGCGAGCGACAAGCCTCATTTCATAGGGCAATCGCGGCGCGGATCAAAGAGCGGGCGGCGCCATCGCGGAAACGGCGTGAAGGGCGGCCATTGCGACGGCCGCCGCCGAGGCCGGTCGCGGGTCCAGATCAAGCTGAGGCAGGGACACGCCCTCTATGGTCCGCCAGGTCGGCTGCGGCAGACGCTCGACCGGTTCGCGGGTCAGGCGCAGGGCGAGGGCCAGGCGCGTAGAGGGGCGGAAAGGCCGGGTGACGATGCCGACGCCGCGCACCTCCATCCGGCCGGCGATGGTGTCGGGTACGGCCGCGTACAGGGCGCCGCGACAGGCGAAGACATCCACCCAGTCGTCGCCGACCAGCCGCCACCCGTCCTGCATCAGCCGCAGCGCCAGGTCGCTCTTGCCTGAGCCCGACGGTCCCTGGATTAGCACGCCGCGCCACCCCTGCGACGTGCGGGCGGCGACGACGCTGGCGTGGACGGGCTGGCGGGCGGGGGTCATGCGCGCTTGCCGACGGCGGGCAGGCTGACTTCGAAGCGGGCCCCCAGCACGGCGCCGTCTTCGCCCTTGCGGTTCTCGGCGCGAACCCGGCCGCCGTGGGCGTCGACGATCTGGCGCACGATGGACAGGCCCAGCCCCGAGTTGGCGCCGAAGGCCGTGCCCTTGGGCCGCGAGGTGTAGAAGCGCTCGAACACCGTCTCCAGATTCTCGGCGGGAACGCCGGGGCCGTCGTCGTCGATGCGGATACGCAGCGGCAGATCGGGCTGGCTGTCGTCGCGAGACAGACTGACGCGCACCTCGCCGTCAGCCGGGCTGAACGAGCGGGCGTTGTCGATCAGATTGCGGAACACCTGACCCAGCGGCACGTCGCGGCCCATGACGCGGGCATTTTCGGTCGCTGCCGTAAAGCGCACGGTCGGCTCATCGGGTTTTCGACCGGCCTCATAGACGCCGATGATGTCGCCCAGCAGTTCGTTCAGGTCGATGGCGCGTGGTCGGTCGCGCGACAGTTCGGCGTCCAGGCGTGAGGCGTTGGAGATGTCGGTGATCAGACGGTCCAGACGCCGCACGTCCTGCTGCAGCAGATTGGTCAGGCGCGCGCGCTGCTCCTCGGTCTTGACCAGAGGCAGGGTCTCCAGCGCCGAACGGATCGACGTCAGCGGGTTCTTGATTTCGTGCGACACATCGGCGGCGAAGCGTTCGATGGCGTCCATCCGCGTCGACAGGGTGTCGGTCATCGATTCCAACGCGCGGGCCAGGTCGCCGATTTCGTCCTTGCGGTCTTCCAGGTCGGGCAGGGAGATGGCGCGGGCGCGTTGCAGACGCACCTGATCCGCCGCCGCCGACAGCCGCATGACCGGCCGGGCCACGAACAGGTGCAGCACCAGGGACGCCAGCAGGTTCACCGCCAGGGCGACCAGGGCGAACGGCATTAGGGCGCGGCGCTGGGCGTCCAGGGTGGCGTTGACGTCGCCGGCCTCCAGCGTCAGCACGCCCAGAACCTGCTGCACATGGCGCACAGGCAGGGAGACGGAGACGACGCGCTCGCCTTCTTCATTGCGACGCAGGGACGCCTGGGGGGCGCCCGTAAGCGCGCGCTCCACTTCGGCCGACAGTTCAGCGTTGGCGCGGGCCAGGCGCGCTTTCTCGCGCGGCGAGGGCTCGTCGGAGGCCAGGGCCGTCCCGGCCGGATGGGCGGGGGGGAGGGGCGCGCCTGGAATGGTGTCGCTGACCCGGTAGGAGTCGGACACCTCGATGCCGTCGACGTCGAACAGCCGGGCGCGCTGGCCCGCCGGAATGAAGTTGTCGCGCAGCCACAATGCGGCCGCCCGATCATCCAGCATGGGATAGGGATCGCCCTGGGTGATGCCCAGTTCGCCCAGAACGTTGGACAAAAGCTCGGCCTGGACGCCGAGGGATTCCTGACGCGCCTCGATCAGCCCCCGCCGCCATTCGTTCAGCAGCAGGGCGCCGCCGAACAGGATCAGCAGGCTGAGAAGATTGAGGGCCAGGATGAATCCGCCCAGGCGCGATCCGCCGAAGCGGAATCGGCGCCGCGCCCGGACGGTTTCAGGTTCAGCTCTCGCGGTAGCGGTATCCGACGCCATACAGGGTCTCGATAGCGTCGAACTCAGGGTCGACCATGCGGAACTTCTTTCGCATCCGTTTCACATGGCTGTCGATGGTGCGGTCGTCGACATAGACCTGATCGTCATAGGCGGCGTCCATAAGGTTGTCGCGGCTCTTCACGAAACCGGGGCGCTGGGCCAGGGCCTGAAGCAGCAGGAACTCGGTGACGGTCAGCTTCACCGGCTTGCCGTCCCAGGTCGATTCGTGGCGCGCCGGGTCCATCGACAGCTTGCCGCGCTTGATCGCCTTGCCGGCTTCGGCGGCGGCCGGGTCGATGGGGTCCAGGCCTTCGACGCCGGCGCGGCGCAGCAGGGCCTTCACCCGTTCGATCAGCAGACGCTGGCTGAAGGGTTTGTGGATATAGTCGTCGGCGCCGAGGTTGAAGCCGAGGATCTCGTCGATCTCCTCGTCCTTCGACGTCAGCATGATGACCGGCAGGGCGGAGGTCTGGCGCAGGCGGCGCAGCACTTCCATGCCGTCCATGCGCGGCATCTTCACGTCCAGGATCGCCAGGTCAGGCGGGGTCGTCTCCAGCGCTTCCAGGCCCGAGGCGCCGTCGTGATAGGCGGTCACCGTGTGGCCGTGGCTTTCCAGAGCCAGGGAGACGGAGGCGACGATGTTCTCGTCGTCGTCGACCAGAGTGATGTTGGCCAAGGGCTTCTCCTTAGTGCGGGCGGGGAACGTCCGGTCCGCCGTCGTCTGCACAACGCACGGCAAGCGTAACTGTTCTACTCGATCGTGGTGACTTTACGTTCACACAAAATGGAGCGCGTCGTCGCGGCTTTCAACCACCGGAGTCAAAAGCGAAACCCGACCTTAAGCTTGGGGGCGCAGGATAGGCGTCTGTGCTTGCGAAGGGCGTCATGGCCGGTCCTGTTCATTACGAAATCTACATCCGCCGCACGGCGCCGGCCGACTGGTCCCTGCATCAGGCGGTGCAGGATCGTCGTCAGGCCGTCGACGCCGCCGAGGACCTGCTGCGGGATCGCGAGGCGGTCGCCGTGCGCGTCACCAAGGAGACGCTGGACCCCGAGACGATGGAGTTCGCCAGCGTCATCATCCTGACGCGCGGCGCGCCGGAACTGTCGCGCAAGCGCCCGCCCGCCGTCGATCAGCGCGGCCCGGCCTGTCGCGGCGTCGGCGACCTGTACGCCCCCCATGCGCGCGAGACCATCGGCCGGGTGCTGGAGGACTGGCTCAACCGTCAGGGCGCGACGGCGTTCGAACTGCTGCACCGCCCCGATCTGGCCGAGCGGCTGGAGGCGTCCGGCGTCGAGCTTCAGCACGCGATTCAGAAGATCGCCGTGCCCGAGGCGCAGGCCATCCCCGGCCAGTCGGTGCACGACCTGATGCGCCACTATCAGCGCTTGGCCGAACAGGCGATCGAGCGGCTGCTGACCACCGGGCGCAAGAAGCAATTTCCCAGCTTTGAGGATCGGCCGGTCGCGGCGACGGCCCTGGCGCTTCAGGGCGCGGCGGACCGGGCCTTTATCATGGGCGGAGCGGTGGCGGGCGCCCTGCGCGGCCTGCCCGGCGCGCGGGCGCGGGTCGAGCGGCTGATGGACATCTGCGATCAGGCTCCGGCCGAAGGCGCTCCGCGCGCCCTGGTGCTGGTGCCGGTGGAGCAGATTCTGTGCGAGCTTCTGGGCTCCCGTCACGGCCTGGCCCAGGTGCTGGGGCCGGGGTTGGATCAAGGCGCCAGCCTGGCGGCGGTGGTGCGCATGGCCGCCCCGCGCGAAGTGGACGCCGTCCTGGCGCAGGACGCGCGCCTCAGCCTTCTGGCCCCGCCGATCGAGGGGCCGGTGCGGCGTCTGGGCGAACGACTGGCGGCGGGCGAGTTTCCCCTGCTGGCCGCCTCTCTGGCGCGCATGGTGCTGCGCGAACTGATGAGCCAGCGCCGCCTGCGGCCCGGCGACGCGGTCGGCGAGATCGAGATCCTGCGCGTCCTGGCGATGGCGCTGACGGCCACGGCGGGGCGTCTGCTGACGCTGGAAGAGGTGCAGACCGCCTTCATCGAGCGGTCGAAAGGGCTGGTCGCGGCCGATTTCGTCGCCGCCTATGTCAAGGATTGCGCCAGCGTCCTGTCGGAAGCCGAGCGGCTGACGCGCCTGTGTGAAAACGTCACCGGCGGCGCCAATAAGCGGGCGGCCGCGCGCTGGCTGGACGCCTGCGTCGCCTCCCTGCGTTTCGAGACGGAAATGCGGGCCCGGACGCCCGGCGCGACGCCGCCGGGACAGCGGCTGATGGCTCTGGCCGAGCTTCAGCGCGGCGTGCGCAAGGCCGGACTGTTCGAGCGCGAGACGCAGGGCGTGGTGGAGGCCCTCGGGGCCGTCGGAGGTTCGATCGAGGCCGATGCCCGGCTCACGGCTCAACTGGCCCGCGCGCCTGCTCCGGTCCCGCAAAAGCTGGCGGTCCTTCTGCGTCTGGCGGCGGGGGAGACGGGGCCGAGCGGACCGGTCGCGGAGCGCGCCCGCGCCGAGGCGCTGCGCCTGATGCGCGCCCCCGACGTCCGCGCCGCCCTCAGCGCCGAGCCGCAGGCGGTTCAGGCCCTGCGTCCCCTGATGCAGGCGGCCGGACTGGCGGCCTGAGGCCTTACTCGATCAGCAGTGCTGGCCCGCCGCCCAGCCTGACGACCAGGCCCACTGGAAGTTGTAGCCGCCCAGCCAGCCGGTCACGTCCGCGACCTCGCCGATGAAGAACAGGCCGGGGACCGCCTTGGCCTCCATCGTCTGTTGATCGAGGGCGGCGGTGTCGACCCCGCCCAGCGTCACCTCGGCGGTGCGATAGCCCTCAGAGCCGACCGGCTTGACCGTCCAGGCGTTGATCGTCTCGGCCAGGGCGCGCAGCTTCTTGTCGCCGACCTCGGCCAGCTTGCCCGACAGGTTTTCGCGCGCGCACAGGGCTTCGGCCAGGCGGCGGGGCACGACGCGGCCGACGGCTGTGTGGACCGCCTGCTTGCCGTTTTCGGTCTTGGCGGCCAGAATTTCGGCCGCTGCGTCGCGGTCGGGGGCCAGATCGACGGTGATCGCCTCGCCCTCGCGCCAGTAGGAGCTGATCTGCAGGATCGACGGCCCCGACAGGCCGCGATGGGTGAACAGCAGGCCCTCGCGGAAGACGGTCTCCTTGGCGGGGCGGCCGGGACCCGTCTCCTTGGGCGCCTTGTGGCGGACCACGGCGTCCACCGACACGCCCGCTAGCGGCTTGAGTTGCTCCAGCAGCCCCGGCTCGAACGTCAGTGGAACCAGCGCGGGCCGGGTGTCGGTGACGCGCAGGCCGAAGCGGCGCGCGACCTCATAGCCCCAGCCGGTGGCCCCCATCTTGGGAATGGACTTGCCGCCGCTGGCCACGACCAGAGAGGTCGCCGTCACGCGCGACCCGTCGTCCAAATCGACCTGAAACCGCTCGCCCGCGCGCTCGACCCTCTTGACGCCGAGGCGCAGCGACAGGGTCACGCCCGCCGCCTTCATCTCATCCGTCAGCATACGGATGATCAGTTTGGCGCTGTCGTCGCAGAACAGCTGGCCCAGGGTTTTCTCATGCCAGGCGACGCCATGACGATCGACCATCTTGATGAAGTCGTGCTGGGTGAAACGCCGCAGGGCCGACAGGGCGAAGCGCGGGTTCTCGCCCAGGAAGTTGGCGCCGCTCGTCCCCAGATTGGTGAAGTTGCAGCGCCCGCCGCCCGAGATGCGGATTTTCTCGCCGGGCGCGCGGGCGTGGTCGATCACGCGCACGCGGCGGCCGCGCTTGCCCGCCTCGATGGCGCACATCATGCCGGCCGCGCCGGCGCCGACGATCAGGACGTCGATATCTGAAGACTTCATCGCCTCGCCCTAGCAGGGCAAGGCGCGCGAAGCGACCGTCAGAGGCCCAGCATGGCCCGATAGGTGGGATGCACCTGATCGGCGTATTCCGGGTGCTTCCTCAGATAGCTGGAGAAGAAGGTGCACGTCGGCAGGATCAGCAGGCCCTTGTCCTTCAGATCGGCCAGGACGTGTTTGGCCATGCGGCTGGCGATGCCGCGCCCTTCCAGCGGGACCGGCACGAGGGTTTCGGTGATCAGGCGCCCGCCCGCGACGGGGTTGTAGATGACCACCGCGGTCTCGCCGTCGATGTCCAGCTCGTAACGCTTGGCTTCTTCGTTGTCGCGGATTTCGGGGTCCAGGCTCATGTCGTGATCCTTGCTTGAAGAAGGGGTTTAGTGCGCGCCGTCCCAGTTCGGGGCCGCCTTGGCCTCGACGTCCAGGGGCACGCTGAGATCGACGACAGGCAGGGCGGCGCCTTCCATGATGCGGCGGATGACGGCGATGGCGCGGTCGGCCTCGGCCTCGGGGGCCTCGAACACCAGTTCGTCGTGGACCTGCAGCAGCATCCGGGTCTGAAGCCCCGCATCAAGCAGGGCGCCGGGCATGCGGATCATGGCGCGGCGGATGATGTCGGCGGCGGCGCCCTGAATCGGGGCGTTGATGGCCGCGCGCTCGCCGAACTGGCGCTCGGCGCCGGACTTGGAGTGGATGGCCGGGATGTGGATGCGCCGCCCGAAGACGGTGGTGACGAAGCCCTGCTCCTTCACCAGCGCCTTGGTCCTGTCCATGTAGGCGCGGATGCCGGGGAAGCGCTCGAAATAGGTCTTGATGTAGGCTCCGGCCTCGCCCTGATCGATGCCCAGCTGGGCGGCCAGGCCGAAGGCGCTGATGCCGTAGATGATGCCGAAGTTGATGGCCTTGGCCCGGCGACGCGTCTCGCTGGGCATGCCCTCGACCGGCACGCCGAACATTTCCGACGCGGTCGCCGCGTGGATGTCGAGGCCGCTCTTGAAGGCGCGCTTCAGCTCGGGAATGTCGCCGATGTGGGCCAGCAGGCGCAGCTCGATCTGGCTGTAGTCGGCTGAGATCAGCACATGGCCCGGAGAGGCGATGAAGGCCTGACGAATCTGGCGTCCCGTCTCGGTGCGGATCGGGATGTTCTGCAGGTTGGGGTCCGATGAGGCCAGACGCCCCGTCGTCGCCGCCGCCAGTTGGTATGAGGTGTGGACCCGGTTCGTCTGCGGGTCCATCGCCGCCACCAGGGCGTCGGTATAGGTGCCTTTCAGCTTGGACAACTGGCGCCAGTCCAGGATGGTGCGGGGCAGGGCTTGCGTCTGAGCCAGCTCCTCCAGCACGCTGGCGTCGGTGCCCCACTGACCGCTGGCGGTCTTCTTGCCGCCCGGCAGGTTCATCTCGCCGAACAGGATCTCGCCGATCTGGCGCGGGCTGCCAACGTTGAACGGGCGACCGGCCAGCTTGTGCGCCTCCTCCTCCAGCTCGGCCATGCGCTGGCCGAAGGTCGAGGACAGGGAGCGCAGCCGGTCCGGGTCGACGCGAACGCCGGCCCGCTCCATGTCGGCCAGGACGGCGGGCATGCCGCGCTCCAGCGTCTCATAGACGCTCGACAAGCCCTCGGCGGCCAGACGCGGCTTCAGCAGGCGATGCAGGCGCAGGGTCACGTCCGCGTCCTCGGCGGCGTAGCAGACGGCCGACTTCAGCTCGACGTGCTTGAAGCTTTTCTGGCTCTTGCCGGTCCCGGCCACGCTCTTGAAGGTCATCGGTTCGTGGCCGAGGTGCAGGCGCGCCAGTTCGTCCATGCCGTGGCCGTGCAGTCCGCCCTCCAGCACGTAGGAGATCAGCATCACGTCGTCGATCGGGGCGACGCGCACCCCGCGCCGAGCCATGACGGCGAGGTCGTATTTGATGTTCTGGCCGACCTTCAGCACCGACGGGTCTTCCAGCAGCGTCTTCAGCCGCGCCAGGGCTGTCGGCTTGTCGATCTGTTGCAGGGGCGGGCGCGCGTCGCCGCCGTCGCCGAAGTCCAGCCCGCCGTCGCCGGTCGGTTCATGCTCATGCGTCAGGGGGATGTAGCAGGCCTCGTTCGGGCCGACCGCCAGCGATACGCCGCACAGCCCGGCGTGGGTCGAGGACAGGGCGTCCGTCTCGGTGTCGAAGCCGACCACGCCCGCCGCCTTGGCCCGCGCGATCCAGCGGTCAAGGTCTTCCAGCGTCTGCACGCACTCATAGCGGTCGTGGTCGATGGCGTGGATTTCGGCCGGGGTGGCGACTTCGGTCTGGCCATAGCGCGGCGTGGCGACCGGCGCGGTCGGCTGGCGCGTGAAGGCGGAGCCTTCCTTCTGCGGCGCCTTGCCGTCGCCGACGCGGCGGGCCAGCGAACGGAACTCCATCATCTCCAGGAAGGCCGACAGTGTTTCGGGGTCCGGGTCGCGGATGATGAAGTCGTCGATCGGTTCGGGGATCGGCGCCTCGCAGTCCAGCTTGACCAGTTCACGCGACAGGCGGATCTGATCGGCGAAATTGATCAGCGTCTCGCGGCGCTTGGGCTGTTTGATCTCGCCCGCACGGGCCAGCAGGGTGTCCAGATCGCCGTATTCGTGGATCAGCTGGGCCGCCGTCTTGGGGCCGATGCCGGGGGCGCCGGGCACGTTGTCGACGCTGTCGCCGATCAGGGCCTGAACCTCGACCACCTTGTCGGGCGCGACGCCGAACTTCTCGAACACGGCCTCTTCTTCGAGGCGGCGGTCCTTCATCGGGTCATACATGACCACGCCGTCGCCGATCAGCTGCATCAGGTCCTTGTCGGAACTGACGATCACCGCCTCGCCGCCCGCGTCGCGCGCCTTGCAGGCATAGGTGGCGATCAGGTCGTCGGCTTCGTATCCGACCATCTCGACGCAGTGGACGCCAAAGGCCTTGGTCGCCTCGCGCACCAGGGGGAACTGCGGCACCAGATCTTCGGGCGCCGGGGGGCGGTGGGCCTTGTACTGGTCGTAGAGGTCGTTGCGGAAGGTCTTCTCCGAATGGTCGAAGACGGCGACCAGGTGCGTCGGGCCGTCCTCGCCCTTCATGTCCTTCAGCAGCTTCCACAGCATGTTGCAGTAGCCCTGCACCGCCCCCACGGGCAGGCCGTCCGACTTGCGCGTCAGCGGCGGCAGGGCGTGGTAGGCGCGGAAGATGTAGGCCGAGGCGTCGATCATCCACAGCCGCAGGGGCGGCCCGTCTTGAGTGAGGGGGCGGGCGGGGATTTCGGCGGGCGCGTCGGTCATAGCGCGAACATAGGGGGCGGCGACGCCCCCGTCATCCGGCCATGTGATGGATTAGGGCTGCCAGCCGCCCGGCGTTTCGGGGATGACGTCCTCGCCCTCGTCGGTGACCTCGCCGCGGGTCAGCTTGACCTCCGCCCAGGCGGCGCGCAGCAGGTCGGTGACGCCCTCGCCCGAGACGCCGGACACCAGCATGGGGCGTCGGCCCGCGACCGTCTCCAGCGCCGCCGCCTTTTCCTCGCGGGCTTCGGGCGTCAGGGCGTCGATCTTGTTCAGGGCCAGAATCTCGGTCTTGTCGGCCAGACCCTCGCCATAGGCCTCCAACTCGCCGCGGATGATGCGATAGGCCTCGACCACATCGTCCTGCGTGCCGTCGATCAGGTGGATCAGGCTGGCCGAGCGCTCGACGTGGCCCAGGAAGCGGGTGCCCAGCCCCGCGCCCTCGCTGGCGCCTTCGATCAGGCCGGGGATGTCGGCGATGACGAAGCGTTCCGACGGGCTCAGGTCCACCATGCCCAGGTTCGGCGTCAGGGTGGTGAAGGGATAGTCCGCCACCTTGGGCCGCGCCGCCGAGACAGCCGACAGGAAGGTCGACTTGCCGGCGTTTGGCAGGCCCGCCAGGCCGATGTCGGCGATCAACTTCAGCCGCAGCCAGATCCAGCGCTCCTGGCCGTCCTGGCCGGGGTTGGCGTGACGCGGGGCCTGGTTGACCGGCCCCTTGAAGCGGGTGTTGCCCCAGCCGCCGTTGCCGCCGGACAGCAGCTTCACCTTCATGCCCGCCTCATCAAGGTCGACGAGCACCGTCTCCTTGTCCTCGTCCAGCACCTGGGTGCCGACGGGGACGCGCAGGACCACGTCTTCGCCCTTGGCGCCGTGCATCTGGCGGCCCTGGCCGTGGTGGCCGGTCTGGGCCTTGAAATGCTGTTGGTAGCGGAAGTCGATCAGGGTGTTCAGCCCGTCGGCCGCTTCGACCCAGACGTCGCCGCCCTTGCCGCCGTCGCCGCCGTCCGGCCCGCCGTTGGGAATGAACTTTTCGCGGCGGAACGAGACGGAGCCCGCGCCGCCGTTGCCGGAGCGAATATAGATCTTGGCCTGATCGAGGAACTTCATGGGCGCCTTATGGCCCAGAAGCGCGACGAATTACAGGCGGGTGCGATCTTAGCTGTGTCTTCAGCCTTTGGCCCAGACGCCGAAGGGGTCGCTCCACGCCATTCCCAGCGCCTTGCCGACGGCGGGGTGGGTGATCTGGCCTTTCAGCACGTTCAGGCCATGGGCCAGATGCGGATCGGCGCGCAGAGCGTCCAGCCCCTGATCGGCCAAGGCCAGACCATAGGGCAGGGTAGTGTTGTTCAGGGCTTCGGAGCTGGTGCGCGGCACGGCGCCGGGCATATTGCCGACGCAGTAGTGGATGACGCCGTCGACCACATAGGTCGGATCATCGTGGGTCGTCGGGCGCGAGGTCTCGAAACAGCCGCCTTGATCGATGGCGACGTCGATCAGGACGCTGTCCTTCTTCATCGACGCCAACTGGTCGCGGCGCACCAGGGTCGGGGCCTCTGCGCCCGGCGTCAGAACGGCGCCGATCACCACATCGGCCCTGGGCAGTTCCTCCTCGATGGCGTGCAGCGAGGAATAGCGGGTGATGACGCGCCCACCGGTCACTTCGTCGATGTGGCGCATCCGGGGAATCGAGCGTTCCAGCACCACGACCTCGGCGCCCAGACCCACGGCCATGCGCGCGGCGTTCAGCCCCACGACGCCGCCGCCCAGCACCAGCACCCGCGCGGGCGCCACGCCCGGCACGCCGCAGAACAGCAGGCCCATGCCGCCCTTGTGCTTCAGCAGGGTTTCAGCCGCCGAGAAGACGCCTATGCGCCCCGCCACCTCGGACATGGGCGCCAGCAACGGCAGGCCGCCGTTGCGGTCGGTCACCGTCTCATAGGCGATGGCGGCGCAGCCCGAGGCCAGCAGGGCCTTCGTCTGTTCGGGATCGGGCGCCAGGTGCAGATAGGTGAAAAGGATGTGTTCCGGCTTCAGCAGGGCGAACTCGGCGGGCTGAAGCTCCTTGACCTTCACGATCATGTCGCTGTCGGCGAAGACGGCGGCGGCGTCGGGGGCGATGCGCGCGCCTGCCTTCACATAATCGGCGTCGGTGAAGCCTGCGCCCAGACCGGCGCCCGTCTCGATCAGGACGGCATGGCCGTGGGCGACGTATTCGCCGGCGGCGGCCGGCGTCAGGCCGACGCGATGTTCATTGGTCTTGATTTCACGGGGGGAACCGACGCGCATTTTTCTTTCAGTGTCCTGGCCCCAACGTGGGGCGGGCGGACGCTAAACAAGCGGGCCATGCTGCACCAGCGAAAAATAAAACCCCGCGGACGGAAACGTCCGCGGGGCTGAAAAAGGGTTCGCCCGATCCGGGCGGGGACCTTTAGTTCTTGGCGTCGCGAGCAGCGCCTTCGACCGCCTGGCCGGCGGCCTGGGTGTCTTTGCCGACGCCCTGAATGGTGTTGCAGGCGGCGGTGGTCAAAGCTGCAGCAGCGACGGCCAGAATGATGAGTTTGCGCATAGGAGGCTCCTGTTGGTTCGGGCTCCGCGCCCGTCCTCCATACAACGCTACGCTTGGGGTGCGGTTCCGCTGAGACGGAAGGCTGCGACCTCTCGGACATGGGCGGCTTCGCGGGCTTCGGGGGTGACGAAGGTCAGCCGTGCGATCGAGCCGCCGCCGGGCGCGGGAACGATCCGGGCCTCGCCGCGTAGCTGTTTGGCGAAGGCCATCATCAGGGTGCGGCCGACGCCCGCCTCAATGGCGTCGTCCAGGCCGGGGCCGTCATCCTCAACTTCTAATACGCTAGTGTCGCCATTGACTTTGAAGCGCACCTTCAGTTCGCCGCCGCGTCCGGCGAAGGCGTGTTTCTGGGCGTTAGAAACGGCCTCGACCAGCCACAGGGCCAGGGGCGCCAGCTTGTCGGGGTCGATGATCAGCGGATCGGCCTCGATGGAGGTGGTCACCAGCGGGCCGCGCACCGCCTCGCCTGCGATCAACTGACCGACCAACTCGCGCAGGAAGGTGTCGGCGTCGGCCTCGCGGATGTCCTCGCTCTGGTAGAGGACGCGATAGATCTGGGCCAGGGCGGTGATGCGCTGTCGCGTGTCGCCCAGGGCTGAGCGTGCTCCGGGGTCGGTCACCGCCCGCTGCTGCATCGACAGCAGGGACGAGATGATCTGCAGATTGTTTTTCACCCGGTGGTGGATTTCGCGCAGCAGGGCGTCCTTCTCCTCCAGCGCGTCCAGAATGTCCTTGTCGCGACGGGTGATGGTCTCGCCCAGATGACCCAGGGTGCGGGCCAGGGTGCGGATTTCGGCCGGGGCGTGCTCGGCCTGGACCGGGCGAATGGAGAAACGACCCCGCGCATAGATGGCGGCCACCCGCTCCAGATAGTCGAGCCAGCGCACCACGATCCGCTCGGACAACAACATGACGGCCGCAAACGCGGTCAGCCATGCCGCCAGAGGCAGCAACAGGGTGCCGAACGGGTTCAGCCGCGCCCAGGACAGCAGTCCCGGCGCCGGAGCCGACAGCAGGACGAAGACGTCCTGTCCAGCCAGGGGCGCGCCTCCATAGACATGGCGTCGTCCCTGGGCGTCGCGCGCTTCGAACATGACGGCGGCGCCGTCGCGCGCCCGTTCGGTCCAGCCTTCAGCCTGGCGCGCGCGTTTCAAGGCGAAGGGCGCGGGGTCGGTGGCGATCAGAATGTTTCCGGCACCATCCGTCAGCGCCGCCTGAGAACCAGGGGGCAAGGCGGGGTCGCGGATGTCCGGCTGGAGCACGCGGAAGGGAACTCTCGCCGCCAGCGCGCCTTGAAAGGCGCCCATCGGGCGCTCCCAACGGACGGCGACGATCAGGGATTCTCCGTCGGCCGAGCGCTGCATCACAACGTCCTCACCCTCGCTCAGGCGCTGATGCCAGACCTGACCCAGGACGCTTTCGTCCTCTTGCGCCTGACCGGCGTTGCGTGACGCGCAGACGGGAGCGCCTGTCGCGCTGTAGCGCGCCAAGCTTGTAATTCCGTCCATCCGGGCGGCGAGGGCGGTCAGGCGCGCTTCGCAGAAGAAGCCGACCCCTTCAGGCGTCAGGGCCTGAAGCAGCACGACGGTTGAGTTGATCCGGGCCTTGGCGTCGGAGGCGCTGCGTTCGGCCGCCAGCTGCAGGTCGATGCGCCGTTCCTGCTCCTGTTTGCGGAACTCCGCCTCGGTCTGGATCACGCCGAGCAGCAGGATGGGCAGCAGACCCAGCGCCATGGCCAGGCCCAGGCGGAATCGGATGCCCTGGACGCTGCGGCGCCCGAGCTTTCGGCCCAGGACCCGGCCGACCCGCACCTCTATTTGCGCCCGGCGCCGCTTAGTCTGTCCGCGTCGGCCAGAATCGAGCGCATGGCGTCGCCCGCCGATTGGCCGTCACGCGCATAGCCCCCGCGCTCCAGCGTGGCCTGCAGCGCCTTGCGCGCGCGCGACACCCGGCTCTTCACCGTGCCGACGGCGCACTGGCAGATTTCAGCGGCTTCTTCATAGGCGAAGCCCCCGGCGCCCACCAGGATCAGGGCTTCGCGCTGCTCTTCCGGCAGGGATTTCAGCGCCTGACGCAGTTCGTCCAGGGCCACGGGCGCTTCGGGGTCGTCGACGGCGATCAGGGTGCGCTCCGCGGCTTCCTGGTCCAGTTGGGTCTGGCGCCATGAGCGGCGCTTTTCAGAATAGAACTGGTTGCGCAGGATCATGAAGGTCCAGGCCTTCATATTGGTGCCCATCTGATAGCTGGCGCGCGCGTCCCACGCCTTCATCATGGCTTCCTGAGCCAGGTCGTCAGCGGCCGTCGGGTCGCCGGTCAGGGTCCGGGCGAAGGCCCGCAGGTGGGGGATCAGGGTGACGAGTTCAGCTTTGAACGCGTTGTCGTCTGATGACGAGGGCCGGGCGGCGGGGGTCGTGGTGGTCACTGCCCCTCCTTGGCGGATGCGCCCTGATCGGCGCGGCGAAGGATTTCCAGAAATTCGTCCGGCACCGGCTCGTTGACGACTTCGTCGAACATATGGCGCAGCTTCACGCCGATGGCTTGCTGACGCAGACGGACCTCTTCGAGATCACGTTCGTTCGAGGTTGACCCGCTTTTACGCGCGGGGTTGTCCTTAGGTTCGATCATGGAGTGTCGGCCGCCGCCCAAGCCTTATGAAGTCGTTCATAGAGACGCAGAACGCCGCCTCGCCAATAGAGTTCCTACGCCGTTGCGGTTTTATGCTCAAGCTGGACGACGCTCACGGAACCGTGGCGTGTCTGGTACGTTGTCGTCCTCTAAGCCTGTCTCATCAGTGGAGACGGGCGCCGTCGGGGAAATACATATGAGTCTT
Organism: Brevundimonas naejangsanensis DSM 23858; assembly: GCF_000421705.1. GTDB lineage: Bacteria > Pseudomonadota > Alphaproteobacteria > Caulobacterales > Caulobacteraceae > Brevundimonas > Brevundimonas naejangsanensis. The sequence goes on along the minus strand of NZ_ATXN01000008.1, from coordinate 128,130 downwards.
CTGGCCAGACTTGCGCCGCATCTGCCCTATGTTCGCCGTTACGCTCGCGCCCTGACGGGCGATCAGAGCACGGGCGACAACTATGTCCGCGTCGCGCTTGAGGCGCTGGCGGCGGGCGAGCGGCAATTGCCCGCCGACATGACGCCGCGGGTGGCGCTCTATCACGTCTTTCACACCATCTGGTCCAGCACCGGGGCCCAGTTGGAAAGCGGCGGAGCGGCCGAAGGCGATGATGCATCGCGTCGCCTGCTGCGCATTGCGCCTCAGTCGCGTCAGGCCTTCCTGCTGACGGCGCTGGAGGGCTTTACGCCGTCCGAGGCCGCCCAGATCCTGGCCGTCGATCCGCGCACGGTCGAGCGCCTGATTTCCGAGGCCCAGTCCGACATCGACGCCGAACTGGCCACCGACGTGCTGATCATCGAAGACGAGGCGATCATCTCGGCCGACATCGAAAGCCTGGTGAAGGAGCTGGGCCACCGCGTCACCGGCACCGCCACCACTCACGACGAGGCGGTGGACGCGGTTTCGCGCCATGCGCCGGGGCTGGTTCTGGCCGATATCCAACTGGCGGACGGGTCTTCGGGCATCGACGCGGTCAAGGATATCCTGCGCAAGTTCGACGTGCCGGTCATCTTCATCACCGCCTTCCCTGAGCGGCTGCTGACCGGCGAAAGGCCCGAGCCGACCTTCCTGATCACCAAGCCGTTCCAGCCGGAAACGGTGAAGGCGGCGATCAGCCAGGCGCTCTTCTTCCATCCCTCGCGCCAGAAGGCGGCCGCCTGAGCCAGGGCGGCGCCCCCGACGCCTTTGAAGGGCTCCGCTGCGGCGGGGCCCTTTTTTGCCGGGCGGAAGCTCAGGCGGCGGGAGAAGCGTCGACCGGCGGCGGCGTCGCCTCCGGGCCGGCGCTGCGGGCGGCCCGGTCGGTGTCCACGACGGGCGGCGCCTCAGGCGTCATGCTGGCGTCCTCGGCGGTTTGACGCAGGCTGGCGTTGTTCACCGCCCAGAGGCCGAGCAGCAACACAGCGGCCGCCCCCGCCGATATGATCAGCAGCATGAGGATGCGCCGTCCGCCCCGGCCCTGGCGTACATACTGGGCCTCGACGGCGTGATGGGCTTCCACGGCGTCGGCGGAGTGGGAGTGCGGGTCTTGATGCGTCATCGGCTCGCGTCCTTGTCTATTCGTCTTATCGGCGGTGTCCCAAGGCGAACGTCGCGGGCGCCCGGCCGTTCCGCTCCAATCCGGCGGGTTCAGGCGGATTCGACGACGGGAACTGACTCGCCTGCGCGCCGTTATCTGATCGCCGAGAGCGATTCCCCCGCCGACCGCACGGTCGGTCTTTGCTCTCGCCTCATTCTCGATGATGCGACTCCTGGCGGATCCCCAAAAAAGGGTCCGCCTTCTTTTTTGCCTGATGATCAGGCGTCGCCGTTCGCCGGCTTGCTCTGCGGGCGAGAGGCGCCACTATGGGTTCTGAAAGAAAACCCTGATGGGAGACAGACTGATGAGCTTGCGCAACCGACAGTGGATCCTGCGTCGCCGACCGCATGGGCTGATTCAGGACGGTGATCTGGAACTGGCCGAAAGCGTCGTGCCCGACCTGAAGGACGGAGAGGTCCTGGTCCGCACGATCTATCTGTCGATCGACCCGACGAACCGCACGTGGATGAATGATTCCGAAGGCTATCTGCCGCCGGTGGGGTTGGGCGACGTCATGCGCGGGCTGACGCTGGGGGTGGTCGAGCAGTCACGCGGCGAGCGGTTCAAGGAAGGCGATCTGGTCACGCCTCTGTCTGGCGCCTGGGCCGATTACGCCGTCGTGGCCGAGGCGGGGCTGCGCCCCGTCCACCGCGCGCCGGGCCTGCCGCTGACCGCCAATCTCTCCGTCCTGGGGATGACCGGCATGACGGCCTATTTCGGCGTCACCGACGTGCTGAAAGCCAAGGCGGGCGAGACCCTGGTCATCTCGGCGGCGGCGGGCGCGGTCGGCTCCATCGCCGGACAGGTGGCCAAGCAGCGCGGCTGCCGCGTCATCGGCATCGCCGGCGGCGCCGAGAAATGCCGCTGGTTGACCGAAGAGCTCGGTTTCGACGGCGCCGTCGATTACAAGAACGAGGACGTCGGCGACGCCCTGGACCGCCTGGCGCCCGACGGGATCGACCTCAATTTCGAGAACGTCGGCGGCGACATCATGATCGCCGTGTGGAACCGGCTGAAGGTGCACGGCCGCATGGCCGTCTGCGGCCTGATCTCGGCCTATAACGCCACGCGGATGCCGCCTTCGCCCAATTTCTCGCGCATCATCACCCACCGTCTGGACGTGCAGGGCTTCCTGGTCCTCGACTACGCCCACCGCGCCAAGGAAATGGTCGCCGAAATGGGCCCGTGGCTGGCCGACGGCAAGATCCAGTGGAAGGTGCACGTCGACGACGGCCTGGAAGGGGCGGTCGGCTCGCTGAATCGCTTGTTCACCGGCGACCATGACGGCAAGCTGATGGTCCGGGTGTCGGAGGAGCCGGCGGCCTGAGCGAGGAAGAACCGCGCATGACCGAACCGCTGCACGTCCATTTCGAGGATCTCGAGATCGGCCAGGTCATACCGCTGGGCGCCTGCGCCGTCGATGCGGCGGCGCTGGACCTGTTCGCCGAACGCTTCCTGCCGGGGTGGGACGTCGCCTATGGCGCGCCCGAGGCCATGGTCTACGCCCTGTGGAGCCGCCTGTCCGCCGACCGCATGGGCGGCTGGGCGGGGTCCAAGACCCTGGCGGTGGATGGCCTGCGCTTCCTGCGCAATCCTCCTGCGGGCGAGTTGCTGCGCGGACGGCTGACGGTGATGGGCAAGGACCCGGTCGGTGACGAAAAGGGCGTGGTCATCGCCCAGCAGGACATTCTGGACGAGGCGGGCCGACTGGTCTTCTCCTGCCTGACCCGCGCCCTCGTGGCCCGCCGCTAAACCCCTTCTCCATGTGGCATGGACGAAAAACGCCCCGCCAGCAGCCTGACGGGGCGTTTTCATTTCATCGCTTTATCCGGGCCTCAAGCAGCGCGAATGCGCGGTAGGCCCGCTTCAAAGAAGCCTCAAGCAGCGCGAATGCGCGTTAGGCCCCACTTAGATCAAGCGTTGGCGGCGGCCGGCTGCGAGGCGGAGCGGGTTAGGGCCATGGCGATCAGACGGTCCCAGCCCAGCAGCGACACCAGATGGGCGTAGATCTGGCCCAGGGCGCCGTTGTCGCGCAGTTCGGCCAGCTTCTCGACCGGCAGGGCCTTCAGCTTGTCTTCCGACACGGCGAAGTATTCGGCGATCTTTTGCGGCGCGCCGGCCGAGCCGTCGGCGTTGCGCGGGGTGAAGGTGGCTTCACGCACCTCGAACAGGTCCAGTTCCTTGAGCAGGTTGACGAAGGACTCGGTGCGTGCGCGCTCCTGCTCGAAGTTGTTGCAGAACTCCATGCCGAAGTTAACGTAGCCGCTGGGCTGGCCGTTTTCGAACAGGGGCGTCTCGCCGCCTTCGACCACAAAGGGGGCGGCGCGGTCGATGCACAGCACCATGCGCTTCTGCTCTTCGTCATTGGCGAAGACGAAGGGGTAGCGGCGGACATAGGCCGGGATATAGGCGTCGGGGCGGAAGTCGCCGTTCTCGATGAACAGGTTCTCGGCTTGGTTCAGGCCCATGGCGGCGACCGGCTGCTTGGCGTCGCCGACGAAGATGATCGGATAGGACAGGGCGGCCGGGGCGAACTCCGTCACCGTCAGCGGCACGACGTGGGTCTGGGCCACGAAGGCGTAGGGCTTGTCCGCGGGCGTCACGCCCAGCTTGCCGTGCACGTCAGCCGACAGCGGCTCGGGCTGGGAATAGAACAGGACAGTGCCCGACAGGGGGCTGTTCGCTTGGGTCGCGTCGGTCATGAAATAGGGTCTTCTGAACAGAAAGGACGGTTCTTCTAGCCCAAGGCCGGGGCCGCCGCAAACGCCGCTGTTTGGCCACAATGAGCCCCGATCGAGCCTGCGGCGCGCGGTCCCGGTTGCGGCGCGGCTCCGGACCCCCTAGCTCTTAGCTCATGGGCGACGCCTGCGATCATGATCATATCGACAGCCGACCCGGCGCCGCCGAGGTCGAACGGGCGATCGCCGCCGTCGAGGCGCGGTTTTCGGCCGATGGCGACCGTATGACCGCCCCGCGCCGCCGCGTGCTTGAACTGCTGCTGTCGGCCGCCGAGCCGGTCAAGGCCTATGACCTGATCGCCCGCTATGGCGTCGATGGTCAGGCGGCCAAGCCGCCGACCGTCTATCGCGCCCTTGAGTTCCTTGAGAAGCGAGGTCTGGCCCACCGCATCGCCTCCATCAGCGCCTACGTCGCCTGCACGGCCGACGCCTGCGCGCCAGGCGGCCATGCGGCGGCCTTCCTGATCTGCGACTGCTGCGGCGCCACCGAAGAGGTGGCGGTCCCCGGCGCCGATGTGATCGCCCAAGCGGCCGCGAAGGCGGGCTATGCGATCGAGCGCACCACGATCGAAGGCCACGGCCGGTGCGGCGCCTGCCGCGTGGCGGCCTGAACTCGATGGACGCCCTGGCCCTGTCGGCGCCGCGCCGGATCAGCGTGCCGATCGACAATCGCTGGGGCGCGGGCGACATGGCCGTGCTGGACTTCGGCGATCCCAAGCGGCCGGTCGACCTGATCTTCGTCCACGCCAACGGCTTCAACGCCCTGACATACCGCTCCCTGCTACAGCCGCTGTCGGGCGCGCTGCGCATCTGGGCGCCGGATCTGCGCGGTCACGGCCGGACGCGTCTGCCCGCCCTTCCCGACGGCCGCCGCAGTTGGAAGGATCATCGCGACGACCTGATCTGCCTTCTGGAGGCGATCGACGGCCCGCCCGTCGCCCTGGCCGGCCATTCCATCGGCGGGACCAGCGGCCTGATGGCCGCCGCCGAGCGCCCGGATCGGGTCTCGCGTCTGTTGCTGCTCGATCCTGTCGTCTGGCGTCGCGAGATGGTGTGGGCGATGAACCTGCCGCTCGCCGGCCTGCTGTCCCAGCGCTTTCCCATCGTCGCCAACACCCTGCGCCGCCGGGCCCTGTTCGACAGCCGTGAACAGGCGATGAGCGCCTATCGCGGACGCGGCGCTTTCAAGGGCTGGCCGGACATGATGCTGGCCGACTATCTGGCCGACGGTCTCGTCGAGACGGATCGCGGGCTGGAGCTGGCCTGCGCTCCGGCCTGGGAGGCGTCCAACTACGCCGCACAGGCGCACGATCCCTGGCGGGCTCTGGCGAGCTATCCGGGCGCCGTGCGGATTCTCAAGGCTGAGACAGGGGCCTTGTGCGCCGTCGCGCCGTCGTCGCGCCGCCCGAATGTCGAGGTCGAGACCGTGGCGGGCGGCGGCCACCTGTTCCCCATGACCCATGTCGAGCTGACGCGCGACGCCCTGCTGGATCTGGCGGTCTGACAGCCGCGCCATTCGGTGCTAGGCCTTGGCGGCGATGACCTCCGCCGCCCTGAACCCATCCTCTCATACGGACTGGCCGCGCCTGCTGCTCGGGACGCTGATCGGCGTCGTGCTGGGTCTGCTGTTGCTCGGCGTGGTTCTGGCGGCCTGGTGGCTGGGCGTGGCGCGGCACGATCTTCAACGCCTGACGCCGCCTGAAGGGCTGGAGGCGCGGCTGGAGCAGGCGGCGGGTCCGGCGGCCTTCGGCCTGACATCCGTCTATGTCTACGACCCGGACGGCGCGGGGCGGGACTGGCTGGCGCAGACGGCGCCGCTATGGGAGGCGCAGGGGCATGAGGTCCGCGCCATCCCGGCCGGCGCCGATGAGGCGCTGGAGAAGGATCTGGCTCGCCTGGCCCAACGCTGGGCCGAGCCGCCGCGCCGACCGCTGATCCTGTGGCGCGAGGGCGAGGATCTGGTTCTGTGCCGGTGCGACAGTCCCCGCGCGCGAACACAGGCGCGTCAGGCGCTTGAGGCCTCGTCGCCTGACGCGGAAGCCGTGCTGACCGCCCCGGCTGCGCCGCCGCCCGCGCGCCGCCCGCGCCTGCCGCCTGCACCGAAATATCCGACGCTGGGCCCGCCGCCGAAAGCCGAGGCGAGCGCGCCCCCGCCGCCAGCAGCCGCCGCGCCGACCCCACGCGCGACCCCGACGCCACGACTGCCGGGCGATCCGGCGCCGTCGACTTCCGCACCGGCCGCGCGGGCGACGCCGCCTGCCTCAGCTGCGGCGCCCCGCCGCGAGCGTCAACCGCGCCGTACCGATCCGCCCGAGGCTCGCCGCGACGCCGACAGCCTGTTCTTCTAAGATTTAGTCCAGCCGGGCGCAGGCGTGGATCAGCCGCTCCACGTCTTCCTCGCTCTGATACATGCTGAAGCCGAAGCGGATGACGTCGTCGCGCACATCAGCGATGACGTTCATCTCCTGCAGGGCCGTCTTCCAGCGCGGAGCGTCGGCGTGGCGAAGGGCCAGGAAGCGGGCGCGGGGAGCATCGCCGTCGACCGGGTTCAGGATGTCGGCCTGTGACAGGCCGCCCGCTTCTCCGCCTTCAATCGCCGCCTGGAACCGCGCCTGAAGGCCGCGCGCGTGGTCGGCGATCATCGCTGTGGTCAGACCATGCTGATCCAGCATCTCACGCACGGCGTTGAAACGGTAAAGTGCGCTGGCGTCGAAGGTGGCGCCCCAGAACCGGCCGCCGTCGGTGCGGTACTGAACCCCGCCGGGCGGGCCTTCCAGATGGCCGAACTCGGCGAACCAGCCGGTCACGACGGGGCGCGGCCCGAAGCCGGGCGGGGCGTGCAGGAAGCAGGCGCCTTCACCCGCCATGGCGTACTTATAGCCGCCCGCCAGATAGAAGATCTTGTCCGCCACAGTCGACAGGTCGGTCGGCGTCGCCATGAAGCCGTGATAGCCGTCCACGACGACCCACGGCCCCGCCGGGTCGGCCAGTTCCGCCAGTTCGGCGATGCGATCGAACAGGCCGCCGGTACGGAAGAAGACCTGGCTGACGAAGATCAGGTCGTGCCCGCCCGCCTGCGCCGCCGCGACGAACCGCTCGGCGAATGTCTCGAACGGGGCCAGGGGCACGCGGGTGACGACGGCCTGACCGGCCTCTTCCCAGCGTTCCGACTGGCGGCGGAAGGAGTGGAACTCGCCGTCGGTGGCCAGGATGCGCACGGGCGCCTTGTCGACCGCTGAGACGATGCGCAGCAGGATCTCATGGGTGTTTGGTGCGAAAATCAGGCTGTCGCGAGAGGGCAGGCTTAGCTCGCGCGCGACGTGTCCCTGAGCCTCGGGGATGACCTCGCCGAAGATCAGGTCCCATTTGCGATCGGCGAAACGGTTGGCCTCGGCCCAGGCCCGGACCTGGCCGTCGAAACTGGCGTCAGGCCACAGGTGGTGGCTGTGGGCGGCGAAATGCAGGCGCTCGGGATCAAGACCGAGCGCGCGCGAGAACAGGGGCTTGTAGTTCATGAGGGCAGGCTAACGCGCATGACGGGCCGCGTCACCGGCCAAAGAAAAAGGCGGGCCGCCTGCGCGAACCCGCCTCTCTCAACTCAGTCTTCGGCGCTCAAGCAGCGAGCGACCGCGGCGCGAGCGTAGCGCCGCGCGCGTCAGCGCGCCCTTAAATCAAGCTGCCGTGGCAGTGCTTGAACTTGCGGCCCGAGCCGCAGGGGCAGTCGGCGTTGCGGCTGGTGCGCTCCCAGTCGGCGGGCAGGGCCTCGACCGGCAGTTTCGAACGATCATCGCCGGTCAGCATGCCTTCCGGGTTCTGGGCCATAGGGTTGGCCATCTCGTTCTCGCCGGTGCCGGGATTCAGGTGGATTTCCTGGAACTCGGGCATTTCCATCGGCGGCGGCGCCTGGAACTGGAACTCGACCGTCATCAGCCAGCGCGTGACGTTGTGGCGCAGGTCGTGCAGCAGCGTCTCGAACAGGTTGAAGGCTTCGGTCTTGTATTCGTTCAGCGGGTCGCGCTGGCCGTAACCGCGCAGGCCGATGACGCCGCGCAGGTGATCCAGATGGACTAGGTGCTCGCGCCACTGCATGTCGATCATCTGCAGCATGAACTGCTTTTCGAGGCCGCGCGTCTGATCGGCGCCGATCAGTTCCAGACGCTCGGCGGCGCGGGCGTCGGCGGCGACGGTGATGCGCTCTTCGATCTCTTCGTTCGAGACGCCTTCTTCGGCGGCCCAGTCATGCAGGGGCAGTTCCAGGCCCAGCGTCGAGCGGACCTTTTCGTCCAGGCCGTCGATGTCCCACTGCTCGGCATAGGCCTTGGGCGGCATATAGCGTTCGACCAGGTCGTTGATCACGTCGCTGCGGAAATCGGCGACCAGTTCCGACAGGTCGGTGGAGTCCATGAACTCCTGGCGCTGTTCGAACACGGCCTTGCGCTGATCGTTCACGACGTCGTCGTACTTCAGCACGTTCTTGCGCATGTCGTAGTTGCGGGCTTCGACGCGCTTCTGGGCCGTCTCGACGGCGCGGTTCAGCCAGGGGTGGCTGATGGCCTCGCCCTCGGCCACGCCGAACTGGCGCATGATGGCGTCCAGGCGGTCGCCGGCGAAGATGCGCAGCAGGTCGTCTTCACACGACAGGTAGAATTTCGAGGTGCCGGGGTCGCCCTGACGGCCGGTCCGGCCGCGCAGCTGGTTGTCGATGCGGCGGCTTTCGTGGCGCTCGGTGCCCAGGACGAACAGGCCCCCGGCGAGCAGGGCCTTTTCCCGGGCGGCGGCGATCTCGGCCTTGAACTCGGTTTCCTTGTCGGCCAGCGCCTCGGGCGGGACCTCCATCGCCATGTTGCGCTGTTCCTGAACCCAGCGCTGGATACGCATGTCCAGGTTGCCGCCCAGCTGGATGTCGGTGCCGCGGCCGGCCATGTTGGTGGCGATGGTCACCGCGTGCGGCAGGCCCGCTTCAGCGACGATGTAGGCTTCCTGCTCGTGCTGGCGCGCGTTCAGGACGTTGTGCGGGATGCCGCGGCCGGTGACGTATTCGACATCATAGGCCAGGTCGCCGACCTTCTGGGCTTCCTTCTCGCGGCCTTCGTATTCGGGCTTCACCTTGCGCGAAACCTCGACCTGATAGTCGTAGGTTTTCAGCAGGTCGGACAGTTCTTCGGACTTCTCGATCGACACCGTGCCGACCAGGATCGGCTGGCCGCGGACATAGCAGTCGGCGATCTGGGCGGCGATGGCGCGGTTCTTCTCGGCGAAGGTGCGGTAGACCTCGTCGTCGTAGTCCTTGCGCAGGATCGGACGGTTGGTCGGCACTTCCAGGACGTCCATCTTGTAGATGTCGAGGAATTCCTGGGCCTCGGTCGCGGCGGTGCCGGTCATGCCGGACAGCTTTTCGTAGAGGCGGAAGTAGTTCTGGATGGTTACCGAGGCCAGGGTCTGGTTCTCGGGCATGATCTTGACGTCTTCCTTGGCCTCGATGGCCTGGTGAAGACCTTCGGACAGACGACGGCCCGTCATCATGCGGCCGGTGAATTCGTCGATCAGGACGATCTCGCCGTCCTTGATGATGTAGTCCTTGTCGCGCTGATAAAGGGTGTTGGCGCGCAGGGCCTGGTTGACGTGGTGGACCAGGCTGACATTGGCCGGGTCGTACAGGTCGACGGTGTCCTCGGCGAAGTGGCCGCCTTCCTCCAGCACCTGCTCCATGCGTTCCGAGCCCAGCTCGGTCAGCAGGGCCTGGCGCTGCTTCTCGTCGAGGTCGTAGGTGTCCTTGTCCTTGACCAGTTCCTTCACCAGGGCGTCGACGATCTTGTACAGGTCCGAGCGGTCTTCGGTCGGGCCCGAGATGATCAGCGGCGTGCGCGCCTCGTCGATCAGGATGGAGTCGACTTCGTCGACGATGGCGAAGTGGTGGCCGCGCTGCACCATCTCGCGACGGTCGTAAACCAGGTTGTCGCGCAGATAGTCGAAGCCGAATTCGTTGTTGGTGCCGTAGGTGATGTCGGCCTGATAGGCCATCTGGCGCTGACCCTGCGACAGGCCGTTGACGATGACGCCGACCTCAAGGCCCAGGAAGCGGTAGACCTTGCCCATGGTCTCGGCGTCGCGCCGGGCCAGGTAGTCGTTGACGGTGACGACGTGGACGCCTTTTCCCGCCAGGGCGTTCAGATAGACCGGGGCCACGGCCACCAGGGTCTTGCCTTCGCCGGTCCGCATCTCGGCGATGCCGCCTTCGTGCAGGATCATGCCGCCGGCCATCTGCACGTCGTACTGACGCTGGCCCAGCACGCGCTTGGAGGCTTCGCGCACGACGGCGAAGGCCTCGTTCTGCAGCTTGTCCAGGCTTTCGCCGGCTTCGACGCGATCCCGGAAGGTCTGCGTCATCATGCGCAGTTCGTCGTCAGAGAAGGCCTCGAACTTGGGTTCAAGGGCGTTGATCTTCTGGACCTGGGCCTGGAAGGCCTTGACCTTGCGGTCGTTGGAGGAACCGAGAAGTTTCTTGGCGAAGCCGAGCATGGGCGATCCGGGTCAGGCGGTCGAGCGGCTGAAGGCTCTGAGAAAGACAGGTTTCGCCCGGTCGGGAGGCCGCGATCACGCCAGCCCCAGGCCTTCCCTGCAGTCAGGGCGCGCGAAGGGCCGCGCATACGATCGAAAATCCCTCGACTTGGGCGCAGGCGGGACTTAAGCACCGCCCTTACCCCTGTCAACGCGAGGGCCTTTTTAAGGCGGCGCCGCGCAGGCGCGAACGGTCGCCCCGGCGACCTGTCCCCAGACCCTTGCCCGGAGCGTCCGATGCGAGCGCGGCGTCCCCTCACAAGCCTGTTTCTGGTCGTCGCCGTCGGGCTGGCGATGGGCGTGGCCGCCTGTGGGCGGGGCGGCGACGAGGCTGCGCCGGAAAAGAACGACCGGGTGGTGGCCAAGGTCAACGACCGCGCCGTCTGGGCCTCGGACGTGCGGCGCGAGGCGGTGGCGCAAGGGCTGATCGGCGAGGACGATCCTCTCGATGTCTCCTCCGAACTGTTCCGCCGGGTGATGGACGAGGTGGTGGATCAGAAGCTTCTGGCCGCCGAGGCCGAGCGTCGCGGACTGGATTCCAGCCCGGCCGCCCAGCGTCGCCTGCAGGCTGTGCGTGAACGCATTCTGGGCGACATGCTGGTGGAAAAGGTGGTCTCCGGCGCTGTTTCGGAACAGGCGGTCGAACGCCTCTACGCCGAGCAGCAGCGTCTGGCGCGCGCCACCGAAGAAGTCCGCGTGCGGCTGATCCTGGCGCCGACCAAGGAGCAGGCCGACGCCGTTCTGGGCGTGCTGGGGCAGGGGGCGGCGTTCGAGGCCGTAGCCGCTCAACGCTCCATCGACGACGCCACACGCTATTCCGGCGGCGATCTGGGCTATTCGACGCTGGACGTTCTGCCGGGGGCCTATGCGACGGCCCTGCAGGGCAAGACGCCGGGTCAGGTCGTCGGCCCGATCCAGACCGAGACCGGCTGGGCCGTGCTCAAGGTCGAGGACCGACGCGTCGAGACGCCGCCGACGCTGGAGCAGGCCCGGCCGCAGATTGTCCGATATCTGACCTATGAAGGCGTGCGCCAGTTGCTGGAGCAACTTCGCGGCAAGGCCGAGGTCGAAATCAGCCTGAATGACGCGAAGGCGCCGCCGCCCGCCGTCGCCGTCGCTGCGCCCGTCGATAAAGTCACCGTTCCTCCCCCCGCCGGAAACGCCCCATGAGCCAGCCGCCGTCCAAGTCCGCCTCGACCGGCAAGAAGATCGAAACCGCCATCGAAAAGGCGCTGGACCCGTTGGCGTCGGCCCTAAAGCGCGCGGCCCAGTCGGCCGGCTCGACGCCGTCCAAGGCCTCGGCGCCGGGCAAGCCGGGCCTGATGATTTCGCCGCTGGCCGTGCCCTTTCCGGCCATCGCGCCGATCGGCGGGGTCGAGATCGCGACCGCGCGCGCGGGCTTCTACAAGCATGAGCGCGACGATCTGGTGGTCTTTCACTTTCCCGAAGGCGCGTCGTGCGCGGGCGTCTTCACCCGGCACAAGGTCGGCTCGGCCCCCGTCGACTGGTGCAAGCGCCAGCTGGACGCCGACAAGGGCGGCGAAGAGGTTCGGGCGCTGATCGTCAACGCCGGCTGCGCCAACGCCTTCACCGGCAAGGCGGGCGCCGATGCGGCGCGTCGCACGGCGTCGGAGTTCGCCAAACGCTTCGGTTGCCGCCAGCGGGACGTCATGCTGGCCTCGACCGGCGTCATCGGCGTGGTGCTGGACGACAAGAAGATCACCGCCCGCCTGCCCGAGGTTCAGGCCGGTCTGAAAGCCGACAACTGGGCCAGGGCCAGCCTGGGCATCATGACCACGGACACCTTCCCCAAGGGCTCCTACGCCGAGTGCGAGATCGAGGGCGTCAAGGTGAAGATCGCCGGGGTCGCCAAGGGCTCCGGCATGATCGCGCCGGACATGGCGACCATGCTGGCCTTCATCGTCACCGACGCCGACATCGCCCCGCCGGTGCTGAAGGCCCTGCTGAACCTGCACGTCCGCACCACCTTCAACAGCGTCACCGTAGACGGCGACACCTCCACCAACGACACGGCCCTGCTGTTCGCCACGGGCGCGTCCGGCGCGCCGCGCATCGGCCGCGTCGGCGACCGCCGCCTGAAGGAATTCTCGGCCGCGCTGGACGCCGTCATGCTCGATCTGGCTCACCAGCTGGTCAAGGACGGCGAGGGCGCGACCAAGTTCGTCAAGGTGACGGTCGAGGGCGCCGCTTCGCCCGCCTCGGCGCGCAAACTGGCCAAGTCGATCGCCGACAGCCCGCTGGTCAAGACCGCCATCGCGGGCGAGGACGCCAACTGGGGCCGCATCGTCATGGCTGTGGGCAAGACGGAGGAGGCGGTCGACCGCGACCGTCTGGCCATCCGCTTCGGTCCCCACGTCGCCGCCGTCGACGGCGCGCCGTCGCCTGACTACGACGAGGCGGTCATGAGCGCCTATATGAAGAACGACGAGATCGACATCACCGTTCATGTCGGCTCGGGGCGCGCCTCCGCTACCGTCTGGACCTGCGACCTGACCAAGCGCTACATTGAGATCAACGGAGACTACCGCTCGTGAGCGAGACGCCCGCCGTTCCCACCGTCCTCGTCGTCGCCGTCGCCCTGATTGATCCAGACGGCCGGGTGCTGATCGCCAAACGCCCCGAGGGCAAGCAGTTGGCGGGTCTGTGGGAATTCCCCGGCGGCAAGGTCGAGCCGGGCGAACGGCCCGAGACGGCCCTGATCCGCGAGCTGAAGGAAGAACTGGGCATCGACGTGAAGGAGGCCTGCCTGGCCCCCTTCGTGTTTACCAGTCACGCTTACGAATCGTTTCACCTGTTGATGCCACTATATCTGTGCCGGCGCTGGTCCGGCGTGGTCGAGGCGCGCGAGCATGCGGGCCTGGCCTGGGTGAAGCGTGACAAGCTGTCGGCCTACCCCATGCCTCCGGCCGATGAACCGCTGATCGCCTGGTTGCGCGATCTGCTCTGACGGGCCGACGACAGGGGAGGCCGGGCGTGAAGGGTTTCATCCACCGGCTGCTCCGCGACGAAGGCGGCGCCACCGCTGTCGAATACGGCCTGATCTGCGGCCTGATCGGCATGGTGGTCCTGGCCGCGCTCGGCGCCTTCTCCGGGCGGATGGAAGTGATTTACGGCAAGGTCAGCCAGTTCGTGCTCGCCGCCGGAAGCTGACGGTCAGCCTTCCTCGCCGGTCTGCTCCCTGACGCCCAACGCATCGGCCAGACGCGTCTTTGCCGAGCCGCGCCTGGCGGGCTTCTGTTGGCTCTCGTGCGGCGCCCACCCGGCCAGGTGAACCATTTCGAAGGTGGCGGGGATGCGTCCGTCCGCCTCGGCGTGGCGCTCGGCGTAGAGCTGGGCCGCGCGAGCCAGCACGGCGCGGCTCAGCGGTCGAATGGGCCCGGCCAGCACATTGGTCTCGCCCATCGCCCGCAGGTCGCGCATCAGGGCGAAGGGGTCGCCATAGCGCACGGTCACCCGGTCCACGTCCGTCACCGGCAGGGCGAACCCGGCCCGTTGCAGCAGGGCCGCCCCGTCGAAGCCGTCGGCGAAGGGCGAGACGCGCGCCTGGGCGCCGCCGTTGACCTCCAGCTCCGCCTCGGTCAGCACGCCGCGCAACTCCTTCAGCGTCGCCGCCCCGAACAGGCTGGCGACGAACAGACCGTCCGGCTTCAGCGCCCGGCGGATCTGGCTCAGCGCGCCCGGCAGGTCGTTGGCCCAGTGCAGGCCCAGCAGGTTGACGATCAGATCGGCTGATCCGTCCTCCAGCCCCAGCGGCCCCGCGCCGGGCGCGGCGCGTTCGGCCGTCGAGCCGACAGCACGGACCTCAGCCACCCGTTCGCGCGCCGGGCTGTCGGCCAGGGCGCGGGCGAAGACGCCGGGGTGGGGCGACAGGTCGACGGGCGTCTGAAACTCGCGCAGGATCACTTCGAGGCTGTTCACCGCATTGTCGGCGGCGCGCAGATGCAGGAAATCGGCGTCGGGGAAGTGTCGCTCGGCGCGGCTCAGACGCGCGGCGCGGCGGGCGGCGTCGAAGATGATCGGGGGACCGGAGGAGGGAGAGGGGGCGCTCATGTCGGTTCAGGATGGGGGCTGGCGAGGTCGATTGAAAGGCGTGAGCTCGCCTTTAGCATCCGGCGCGCGCCATGCGGGCCGGGGTCTGCTGGATATTCTGCTGCCGCCGCTCGCTCACGACAGCCGCGAGGCGGCGGCTTCTGCGGGCCTGTCGCCCGACGCCTGGAGCCGGGTGGCCTTTCTGGAGGCGCCGGTATGCGACGGCTGCGGCGCGGCGTTCGAATATGACGGCGGCGACTTCGCGGCGGACCGGTGCGCGGCCTGCGCGACCAGTCCCTACGCCTTTGACCGGGCGCGGGCGGCCTGCGTCTATGACGAGGCGTCGCGCGGGATCATCCTGAAGTTCAAGCACGGCGACCAGCAGCAGTTCGCCCCCCTGTTCGCCCGCTGGATCAGCCGCGCGGCGGCGCCCCTGATCGAGACGGCGGACGCCGTGGTCCCCGTGCCCCTGCACCGCGCCCGCCTGTTGTCGCGCCGTTTCAATCAGGCTGCCGAGATCGCCCGGCCGCTGGCCCGCGCGGCGCGGCTCGACTATCTGCCTGACGCCCTGATCCGCCCCCTGCCGACCGCCAGCCAGGGCGGCAAGTCCGCGCGCGGACGGCAGCTGAACGTCAAGGCGGCCTTCGCCGTGACCGAGGCCGGGCGCAGGCGCATCAAGGGGCGACGCTTGCTTCTGATCGACGACGTGCTGACCACGGGCGCCACGGCCGAGGCCTGCGCGCGGGTCTTGCTGGAGGCGGGAGCGCGCGCCGTGGACCTGGCCGTCATCGCGAGGGTGAAAAACGCGCGCGAACCGCTTAAGTGAAGGGAAGTCTTCCCCTCAGCCTTCAGGAGCTCCCCTTGGCCGAAGTCGTTCTCTACACCAAACCCGGCTGCCCCTACTGCATCCGCGCCATGGCCCTGCTGGACCGCAAGGGCGCGGCCTATACCAACATCGTCGCCTCCAACGACCCGGAGAAGAAGGCCGAGATGGTCGAGCGCTCGGGCGGCGCCGCCACCTTCCCGCAGATCTTCATCGACGGAAAACACGTCGGCGGCTCGGACGACATCCACGCCCTGGACCGCAAGGGCGAGCTGGACGCCCTGCTGGCGGCTTAAATGACCGACACGCTCGACATGGCGCTGATCCAGACGCGGACGCCGGCGACGGCGGCCGCAGGGCTGGCGCATGTCGAGCCCCTGATCCGTCAGGCGGCGGCCGGAGGCGCGCAACTGATTCTGACGCCCGAGGGGACCAATTTCCTCGAACAGCGCCGGGCTTTGCGCGACGCCGCCCTGTCGGACGAGGGCGCCGATCCCGCCGTCGCCGGGCTCAAGGCCCTGGCCGCCGAGCTGGGCGTCTGGCTGCTGGTCGGCTCGGCCATCGTCCGTTCGGGCGTGGCGGACGATCCGCGCGCCGCCAACCGGTCACTGCTGATCGACCCCAGCGGGGCGATCACGGCGCGCTATGACAAGCTGCATGTCTTCGACGTCGACCTGCCGGGCGGCGAGACCTATCGCGAAAGCGCCTCGATCAGGCCGGGCGAGGCGGCGGTGGTCGCCGATACCCCTTGGGGCGGTCTGGGCCTGACCATCTGCTACGATCTGCGGTTCCCGCACCTGCACCGCGCCCTGGCTAAGGCGGGCGCCGGCCTGATCGCCGTTCCCGCGGCCTTCACCCGCCCGACCGGCGAGGCGCACTGGGAGACCTTGCTGCGCGCGCGCGCCATCGAGACGGGCGCCTTCGTGCTGGCGCCAGCCCAGGGCGGCACGCATGAGGACGGCCGCCAGACCTGGGGCCGCTCTGTGGTCATCGGGCCGTGGGGCGAGGTCATCGCCCGCTTCGACCACGATGAACCGGGCGTCCTGCACGCCCGGCTGGACCTTCAGGCCGTGGAGAAGGCGCGCGCCAGCGTGCCCGCCCTGCGCCATGACCGCGACTTCGACCTGCCCCTATGATCCGTTACGCCCTCTCCTGCGACCAAGACCACGGCTTCGAGGCTTGGTTCGGCTCCTCGTCCGACTACGACGATCAGGCGGCGCGCGGCCTGGTCGAATGCCCCTTTTGCGGCTCGACGGCCGTGAGAAAGCAGATCATGGCCCCGGCCGTCTCCGGCACGAAGAAGACCGCGCCCGACGCCCTGAAACCTGAAGCTCTGAAGCAGATGCAGTCGATGATGATGCAGGCGGCGCGTGAGGTGCGGGACCATGTCCAGCAGAATTTCGACTACGTCGGCGACGCCTTCGCCCGCGAGGCCCGCGACATCCACGAGGGCCGCTCTGAAAAGCGCGAAATCTACGGCGAGGCCACCCCCGCCGAGGTGAAGAAGCTGAAGGACGACGGCGTGCCCTGCGCCCCGCTGCCCAGCCTGCCGCCCGACCCCAAGAAGGCGAACTGACCGCAGATGGGGGAGGGGGAGCGTTACAAGGAATTCGCCCCGCCCGACGCCTTGAGGCCTTTCGTGCGTCTGCTGTGGACCTACGCCGCGCCGCGCCCCAGCGGCGGGGTGCAGCGTATCGCGCCGGACGGCTGTCCTGAACTGATCGTCGATCTGGCCGCCCCCTATGAGGAGCAGGACGTCGACGGCGTCTTCCGCCTTCAGCCGTCGGTGATCTTCGCCGGTCAGATGACCCGGCCCATGGCCATTCGTCCAGTGGGGCCGGTCGAGATCGTCGCCGCCAAGTTCGAGCCGGACGGCGCGCGGGAGTTTCTCGGCCGCCC
This sequence comes from Brevundimonas naejangsanensis DSM 23858, assembly GCF_000421705.1. Classification (GTDB taxonomy): domain Bacteria; phylum Pseudomonadota; class Alphaproteobacteria; order Caulobacterales; family Caulobacteraceae; genus Brevundimonas; species Brevundimonas naejangsanensis. The sequence goes on along the minus strand of NZ_ATXN01000008.1, from coordinate 110,864 downwards.
CCTGATCGAGGCGACGGACCAACGGCTGGACCTCGTGGCCCGGCTGGACGGTTTCACGGCGCCGCCGGGCGATCCGGCGGGGCAGGCCGCCGCACTGGGCGCCTGGCTGGAGAATCAGCGCGGAGCGAGCGATTGGCGCATTGACCCTGCCGTTCGCGCCCAGGTCGCCGCCGCCGAGAGCGATCTTGAGGGGCCGCCTTTGAGTCCCGCCGAGCGCCGCGCCCTGCAACGCCGGTTCCGCGATCGCGTCGGCGTGGCGCCGCGCACCCTGCGCTCGGTCTTCCGCTTTCGCCGCATCTTCGATCATGCGATGGGCGAGGAGGCCGACGCGGCCTCCTGGCTGGAGGCGGGTCTGGCCGCAGGCTATTTCGACCAGCCGCAGATGGCGCGCGACTTCCGTCGCTTCCTGGGCTGCACCGCCACTGCCTGGGCGCGCGAACAGGCAGAGTTGGCGCGACGGCTGGCGTCGCATTCCTACAAGCCTGCGCCGTGAGGGCGGCGTAACCTTCCTCCGTCCTTGTGGAGGGAAGAACCCATGTCCGTTTCCAGCCTGCTGGCCGCCGCCCTGTTGCAGACCGCCGCGCCTGCGCCCGACCTGTCGTGGCTGGCGGGCTATTGGCTGGACTGCTCCGGCGGGCGCGAGGCGTCCGAGACCTGGAGCGACCCGCGCGCGGGGCTGATCGTCGGCCACTCGGTGACTGTGCGCAATGGCCGCAGCGGCTTCGAGAGCGCGCGCATCGCCCCCATGAAGGACGGCGGCCTGGCCTATTTCGCCCAGCCCGACGGGGCGCCCGCGACCTCCTTCCGTCTGATCGACAGCGGCCCGCAGCGGGCGGTTTTCGCCAATCCGGACAACGACTTTCCGCACCGCATCATCTATGAACGCCCCGACGGCCCTTTGGGGGAGATACTGACCGCCCGGATCGAAGGGGCGGACGACGACGAGAACCGGAGCGTGCAATGGCGATTCAACAGGGCGGAGCTGAACGCCCGCTGTCCCCTCTGACCTGGCGGGCCATGACGCCGGACGACCTCGACGGCGTGGTCGCGGTGGCCCAGCTGTCCTTCCCCGACCATCCGGAAGAGCGCGCCTGCTTCGCCAACCGTCTGCAGTTGTACCCCGAGGGCTGCTTCGTGCTCGCCGCCGATGACGGATCGATCATGGGCTATCTGGTGGCCTATCCGTGGGTGCTGAACGCCGCCCCGGCGCTGAACGTGCTGATCGACGCCATCCCCGCCGAGGCCGAGGTGGTTTATCTGCACGATCTGGCCCTGCACCCCTACACGCGCGGCGGCGGCCACACCCGGCCCGTGGTCGAGCGTCTGGCCGAACAGGCTAGAGCGGCGGGCTGGCCGTCGGTGGCGCTGGTCGCGGTCAACGACGCATCAAGCTTCTGGGCGCGCAACGGTTTCGAGGTTCAGAACCCGCCGGGCATGGCCGAGAAGCTGGCGAGCTACGGCGACGACGCCCGCTATATGGTCAGGCCGCTGTAAGCGACTTCAGCACGAAGGCCAGGCGCTCGGCGACGGGCGCCCTGGGCAGCTCAATCAGTTGATAGCCGAAGCGCGGATAGGTCTCGGCCATGGCGTCGAAGGTGCGGCGGGCTTCGTCCAGATCCTGTTTGCGCTCGGCGTCCTGGCCGAAGATCTCGGGCCAGACCGGGGCGATGAAGACGCGCCGGTCATAGCGGATGTCTTGCGCGGCCCGCTCCATATGGGCCGGCATCGGCAGGCCGCACAGCATCAGATAGCCCACCACGTCCGGAACGCCGCGATCGAAGAAGACGGGCCCGTCTGCGCCCCCTACGCGGGCGTGGGCCTCAAGCTCCCGGTCCAGCATCAGTTCGGCGAACAGGGCCTGATCCTTCCACGGCAGGGCCTCGCCGTCGATGGCCTGCTGGCGGCGGATGATGGCGCGCCCGGCCTCGGGCATAGTCGCATGGCCCGACGCCGCCAGCGCCTCCAGCAAGGTTGTCTTGCCCGAGCCGGGACCGCCGGTCAGGACGATGCGGCGCGGGCCGATCATGCGTCGCGGGTCGCCATCATCATGTAGTTGATGCCCACGTCGTCGCCCTCGCTCCAGCGATCGTTCAGCGGATCATAGGCCAGACCATAGGGACCGGTGACGGTCAGGGGTTCGCCGTCCAGCATGGCGCGCAGTTCGTCGGGCTTGAGGAACTGACGCCAGTCGTGGGTGCCCGCCGGGACCCAGCGCAGCACATATTCCGCCGCGACCTTGCCCAGCAGCAGCCCCTTCAGCGTGCGGTTCAGGGTGGCGACGATCATCATGCCGCCCGGCTTGATGAGTTTCGAGCAGGCGCGAATGAAGGCCTCCGGATCAGCGACGTGCTCGATCACCTCCATCGTCAGCACCACGTCGAACGGACCGGCGCCCGCTTCCACCATCTGCTCCACCGTGGCGGCGCGATAGGCGATGTCCAGACCGACCTGATCGGCGTGGGCGCGGGCGGTGCCGATGTTCTCGGACGAGGCGTCGATGGCCGTGACCTCAAAGCCCATGCGCCGCATCGGTTCGGCGATCAGGCCGCCGCCGCAGCCGATGTCGATCAGGCTGAGGCCGTCGAACGGCGCGCGCGCCTTTACGTCGCGATCAAAGTGCTCCGCCGCCCGGTCGCGCACGAATTTCAGTCGCGCGGGATTGAAGCGATGCAGGGGGGCGAAGGGGCCTTTGGGGTCCCACCACTCCGCCGCCTGGGCCGAAAAGCGCGCCACATCGGCAGGATCAATGCTCGGCCCTTCGGCACGATCGGTAGCAAAGGGTGAAAAACCCTCTTCGCTTTGGGGTTTGCGCGGATCGAGGCTGTCGTTAGAAGCGGGCATGGGCTCAGGCATGGACCGCCTTCGCCCGCCATGCAAGCAGGGGGATCAGGCGCAGGGATGACGCGGGCCGACACGAACCGGTTGGTGATGAAGTTCGGCGGCACGTCCATGGCCGACCTGGAACGCATCCGTCGCGCGGCGCGCATCGTCGCCGCCGAGGCCTCCAGGGGCAAGGGCGTGGCCGTGGTCGTTTCGGCCATGGCGGGCAAGACCAATGAGCTGGTCGCCTGGACCGACGGCGTGGGCGCGGCGGCGCCGGGCCTGTACGGCGACGGGGCCCTGTCTGACGACGAATATGACGTGGTGGTCGCCTCGGGCGAGCAGGTGACCTCGGGCCTTCTGGCCCTGACCCTGCGCAACATGGGCTTCAAGGCGCGCAGCTGGATGGGCTGGCAGATTCCGATCCTGACCGACGACGCCCACGGCCGCGCCCGTATCGAGGACGTGCCGGGCGATGTGCTGGGCTCCGCCATCGACGCGGGCGAGATCGCCATCGTGCCGGGTTTTCAGGGGGTGACCCGCGACGGGCGCATCACCACCCTGGGCCGGGGCGGCTCGGACACGTCGGCCGTAGCGGTGGCGGCGGCGCTCGGCGCGCCGTGCGACATCTACACCGACGTGGACGGCGTCTATACGACCGACCCGCGCATCCAGAGCCGCGCGCGGCGTCTGGAGAAGGTGTCCTACGAAGAAATGCTGGAGATGGCGTCTTTGGGCGCCAAGGTGCTGCAGACCCGCTCGGTCGAGCTGGCCATGCACAAGCGCGTGCCGGTGCGCGTCCTGTCCAGCTTCATTGAACCGGATGAAAACGGAAACCTGCCGCAACACGCCGGCACCCTGATTTGCGACGAGGATGAGATCGTGGAAAAGCGCATCGTTTCCGGCGTGACCATGAGCCGGGACGAAGCCCGGATCACGCTGTTGGGCCTGTCGGACCGGACGGACGCCCCGGCCGACGTCTTCACCCGCCTGGCCGAGGCCGAGGTCAATGTCGACATGATCGTGCAGAGCCAGGCCCGCACCGAAGGCGCGGTCAACCTGACCTTCACGACCGGCCGTCGCGACGCGCGCCGCGCCGCCGACCTGATGATGGCGGCCAAGGCCGATATCGGCTTTGAGGAGCTGCGCGTCGATGACGACGTGGCCAAGGTCTCGGTGATCGGCGTGGGGATGAGAAGCCACGCAGGCGTGGCCCAGACCATGTTCCGCGCCCTGGCCGACAAGGGCGTGAAGTTCCAGGCTATCTCGACCTCGGAAATCAAGATCAGCGTTCTGATCGATTCGGACTATGCAGAGCTGGCGGTCCGGGCGCTGCACGCCGCCTACGGACTGGACGCGGAAGACTAGGATAACGGAAGGGCCGTCCTATCTGGGAACTGAAAGCCAGAGGGCGGCAAGGCGGGAGAGACTATGGTCAAGGGCGCAGCAGTGACGGCGAGGGGGCCACGGCTCCTGTTGCGCCAGATCCGCGAGGCCCTGGCCGGGCCGGGGGGCGGCGCGCCCGCCCAGAACCGGCTGAACATGGTGGTGCGGATCATCGCCCGCTCTATGGTGGCCGAGGTCTGCTCTATCTATCTGCGGCGCGCCTCGGGCGAGCTGGAACTGTTCGCCACCGAGGGGCTGAACCCCGAGGCCGTCCACAATACCCGTCTGCGTCCCGGCGAGGGTCTGGTCGGCGAGGTGGCCCGCACGGCCGAACCGCTGAGCCTGTCTGACGCCCAGTCGCACCCCAGCTTCTCCTATCGACCGGAAACGGGCGAAGACCCCTATCACGCCTTCCTCGGCGCGCCCCTGCTGCGCGGCGGCCGGGCCATCGGCGTCCTGGTCGTCCAGAACCGCGTCGCCCGTCGCTATGACGAGGAAGAGATCGAGGACATCCAGACCATCGCCATGGTCCTGGCCGAGACGGTGGCCTCGGGCGAATTGCTGGCGCTGGAGGAGCTGCGCGACGTCGAGGTGGCGCCCCATCGGCCCGAACGGCTGCGGGGACAGAAGTTCGCCGAAGGCCTGTCGTTCGGCCGGGCCGTGCTGCACGAGGCGCCGATCGCGCCCGAACAGCTTCTGGCCGACGATCCGGTCGCCGAGGAAGTCCGGCTCAAGGCGGCGCTGGACGGTTTGCGCACCAGCATCGACGCCCTGCTGGAAGGCAGTCAGGGCAAGCTGGGCGGAACCCCCTATGAGGTGCTGGAGACCTATCGGATGTTCGCCGACGACCGGGGCTGGAACCGGTCGCTGGAAGAGGCGGTGCGTTCTGGCCTGACCGCGGAGGCCGCCGTCGACCGCGTCCGCAACGAACACCGCGCCCGCTTCGCCAACGCCCGCGATCCCTATATCCGCGAGCGGTTGCACGACTTCGAGGACCTGGCCAACCGCCTGCTGCGGCTGATGGCGGGCGACCATCCGGGCCAGCGCGACCTGCCCGACGACGCCATTCTGGTGGCCAAGAATCTGGGGCCGGCGGACCTGCTGGAATACCCGCGCGACAAGCTGCGCGGTCTGCTGCTGGAAGAAGGCTCGGCCGCCGCTCACGCGGCCATCGTCGCCCGCGCCCTGCAAATTCCCTGCGTCGGCCGCCTGCAGGGCCTGCGCGACCGCCTGACCGAGGGCGATCAGGTCATCGTCGACGGCGAGACGGGCGAGGCTTACCTGCGCCCCCGTCCGGACATGCTGGCGGCGGTCGAGAGCCGGATGGCCGTGCGCGCCCAGCAACGCGCCGAGTTCGATCAGCTGCGCGACACCCCCGCGGTAACGAAGGACGGCAAGCGCATCATGCTGCTGACCAACGCCGGTCTGGCGGTGGATCTGGAGAATCTGGACGCGACGGGCGCCGAGGGCATCGGCCTGTTCCGCACTGAGTTCCAGTTCATGGTCTCGGACGAACTGCCGCGCCTGGACTCGCAGACGGCGCTCTACAAGCTGGTGCTGGATGCTGCGGGCGACCGGCCGGTCACCTTCCGCACCCTCGATATCGGCGGCGACAAGGTGCTGCCCTATCTGGACAATGAGCGCGAGGAGAACCCGGCGCTGGGGCGGCGCGCCATCCGTCTGGGGCTGGATCGTCCGGCCCTGCTGAGGATGCAGCTGCGCGCCCTGCTGACCGCCGCCGCCGGGCGCGAACTGCGCGTCATGTTCCCGATGATCGCCACGGTGGACGAGTTCAGGGCCGCGCGCGAACTGGTCGACATCGAATGCGACTGGGCGCGGCGTCGCGGTCGCCCGCTGCCGTCCCTGCTGCGCGTCGGGGCCATGATCGAATGCCCCAGCCTGCTGTGGCACCTGGACGCCCTGCTGCCGCTGACCGACTTCGTCTCGATCGGCACCAATGACCTGATGCAGTATATGTTCGCCGCCGATCGGACGAACCCGCGGGTGTCCGAACGCTATGACGCCCTGTCGCCGCCCTTCCTGCGCGCCCTGGCCGAGATTCAACAGAAATGCGCCGACAGCGCCACTCCGGTCTCCGTCTGCGGCGAGCTGGCGGGACGCCCGCTTGAAGCCTTCGCCCTGATCACCTTGGGCTACAGCCGCTTGTCCGCCCCGGCGGGCGGGGTGGGGCCGGTCAAGCGCATGATCCTGTCGGCGGATCTCAACGCGGCGCGACGGGGGATGAACATCCTGCTCGGCTCTTCAGCCGGATCAGTGCGCGGCGAGATCGAGGCGCTGGCGCGCAAGCTGAACGTGGAAGTCTAGGAAAGCTGCGCCGCTTTCCCGCGTTGCCCGCGCTCCTCGCCTCGTCTAAGCGGGGATGACGGGCGCACGGGCGCCTGGCGTGACGGAACCCCGACCCTATGGACCAGGATCGGCAAGCCGCGTTCGACTTCGACGCCGACGCGACGCTGGATCAGACCCCTGAGCCGACGCCCCCGCCGGCGCCGGAAGATCCCTCGGATGATTCCCTGGGCGCCTCCCTGCGCGCCGCGCGCCTGGCGTCGGGCCTGTCGATGGCCCAGCTGTCGACCATGACGCGGGTGCATCCGCGTTTCCTGACAGCGCTGGAGCAGGCCGAGTACGCCGCCCTGCCGTCGCGCATCTTCTCGATGGGCTATGTGCGCGCCTACGCCGGCGCCCTGGGTTTGGACGAGCTGAACGCGGTCGAGCGGTTCAAGCAGGAATATCCCGATGCGGCCGTGCCGCTGCAGCCGCCAACGGGCGCCGCCCTGCAGCAGATGCGTCAGAACTCGCCCAAGATCCTGGGCGTCATCGGCGCCTTTCTGGCGGTGGTGATCGGCTGGAACGTGTTTCAGCGCCTGAACCGCATCGAGGCGCCGCACCCGTCGGATCTGGTCGCCGTGCCCAAGGACTGGGCCGAGCAGGCCGACCGCCAGCGCGACCGCGCCCTCTACCTCGGCGCGCCCCGAGCCGCTCCGCCGGATCAGACCACGCCGGCCATGTACATCACGCCGGGGCTGGAGGCCCAGTTAACCGGGATCGACCCGGACGACCCCAACGCCGCCCCGCCGCCCGCCCCGCCGGTGCAGGCCGCCTTCAACCCGCGCGGCGCCATCTACGGCGCTTCGGCCACGGTTTCGCAGGTCACGCTTCAGGCCCGCAAGCCCGCCATCCTGGTCATCCGTCAGGGCGACGGCCGTATCCTGTTCGCGCGCCAGTTGGCGGCGGGCGAGGCCTGGCGGGCGCCGCCCGGCCTGTCGGCGACCATCGACACGCCCGATCCGGAGGCGTTCGACATCTATCTGAACGGCGAGCATGGCGGCGTCCTGCCCGCGCCCCAGTCGCCGCTGGGCACGCTGAACAATCGCGCTCAGGCGGCCGCGCGTGAATCCGAGGCGCGCGCCGCCGCCGCCGTCGAGGCGCGCGCCCGCGCCGCCCAGGCCGCTGCAGCGGCGGCCGCAACGACGGCGCCGGGACCGCAGCCGTATCAGCCGGCCGCCGCGCCGGCCGCCCAGCCGCCCGCTGCCTGAACTGATCCTTTGACTACGACGACGATCTTTCGCCCTCTGTCGTGGTTTTGCCGTCCTTCCTGTCCTATGTGTACGGCGTCATGAGCGACCACAGTTCCGAACTCGGCCACGTCCGCCCCTGGCGCCACATCGAGCGCCGCAAGAGCCGCCAGATCATGGTCGGCTCCGTTCCCGTCGGCGGGGGCGCGCCGATCAGCGTCCAGTCGATGACCAATACGCCGACCGCCGATGCGGCGGCGACGCTGGAACAGATCCGCCAGCTGGAAGAGACCGGGGCGGACATCGTCCGCGTCTCCTGCCCGGATGAAGAGTCGACGGCGGCTTTCAGCACTATCGCGCGCGAGGCCCGCGTGCCGCTGGTGGCGGATATCCATTTCCATTACCGCCGAGGGATCGAGGCGGCCGAGGCGGGCGCCGCCTGCCTGCGCATCAACCCCGGAAACATCGGCTCGATCGACCGGGTCAAGGAGGTCGTTCAGGCCGCCCGCGACCACGGCTGTTCCATGCGGATCGGCGTCAACGCCGGGTCGCTGGAGAAGGACCTGCTGGAAAAATACGGCGAGCCCTGTCCGGATGCGATGGTGGAAAGCGCCCTGAACCACGCCCGCATCCTGCAGGACCTCGACTTCCACGAGTTCAAGATTTCGGTAAAGGCGTCCGACCCCTTCCTGACGGTCGCCGCCTATCAGCAGCTGGCCGACGCCATCGACTGCCCCCTGCACCTGGGCGTGACCGAGGCGGGCCCGTTGCGCACCGGCACGATCAAATCCGCCATCGGCATGGGGAACATGCTTTGGTCGGGCATCGGCGACACCATCCGCGTGTCGCTGGCCGCCGACCCGGTGGAAGAGATCAAGGTCGGCTTCGACATCCTGAAGTCGCTGGGCCTGCGCCATCGGGGCGTGAACATCATCGCCTGCCCGTCCTGCGCGCGTCAGGGCTTCAACGTCATCGAGACGGTGGGGATCTTGGAAGAACGACTGGCGCACATCTCGACGGCCATGTCGCTGTCGATCATCGGCTGCGTCGTCAACGGGCCGGGCGAGGCCCTTTATACCGACGTCGGTTTCACCGGCGGCGGCAAGGGGGCGGGCATGGTCTATCTGAACGGCAAGATCGCCCACAAACAGGCCAACGACGGCATGATCGACGAGATCGTCGCCCAGGTCGAAGCCAAGGCGGCCGAACTGGACGCGGCTCGCAAGGCGGCGGAATAGGGCGCACGGGAGGGGGGGATGATGCTGAAAACGACAGTTCTGAAGAGCATGATCGGGGCGGCGATCCTGCTGACGACGGCGGCCTGTGATCCGGTGAACACAGCCGGTCCTTCGAAGCCCCAGGCCATAGGCATGGCCAATCCCGCCTCCGTCCATTGCCGCAGCGAAGGTGGGAGGCTGGATATCCGCCGCAACGCCGAGGGCGGCGAATACGGAGTCTGTGTCTTTGACGACGGGCGCCAGTGCGAGGAATGGGCCCTCTTCCGCGACAAGCGCTGCGTGGCGCCTCCATCTACGCCGATGGCGGACCGAAATTCCTGATCTCAACGGCTGAAGCATGAAGCTCTACATCACCACCCCTTCGCCCTTCGCCCGCAAGGTGCGCATCGTCGCCCGTGAGAAGGGTCTGGCTGACCGCATCGAGGAGATCGTCGTCGATCCCTATGGCAATGCGCCGGAGCTGCTGTCGACCAATCCGGTGGTTCAGGTCCCGACCCTGATCGCCGAGGACGGCCTGCCGCTGAACGACAGCCCGGTGATCGCCGAATATCTGGACATGATGGGCTCCGGATTGCGCCTGCTGCCCGCCGAGGGCGCGGAGCGTCTGCGCGTGAAACGGCTGGAGATGCTGGGCAACGCGGCGCTGGAGATGGGCGTCAAACTGGTGCTGGAGAAGCGCCGGCCGGAACAGGAGCGCTCGGCGTCCTGGATCGAGCGCTGGACCGTCAACATGGGCCGCGCCCTGGACGCGCTGGAAGCCGCCGCGCCGGACGCCGGGGCGCTGGACATGGGCGTGTTGACGGCGGGCGTCGCCGTCACCTGGATCGGCTTCCGCCATCCGGACTATGACTGGAAGACTGGGCGCCCGAACCTGGTCGCCCTGCAGGCGGCGCTGGAGACGCGGCCCAGCTTCATCGACACCTATCCGGTCTGAGGTTCAGTCGTCCGCGTCGAACGAGGCGAGAAGACGGTAGCGCAGACGAGTGTTGTCGGCTTCCAGAACCTCCAGCCGCGCGCCGCGAAAGCCGATCACCGCGCTGTCGCCCAGGTCGTAGTCTATGGTCTGGGTCTGGTCCGCGCCTTCTCCGGTCGTCTCGCGATAAAGGAAGCGCACCTTGCCTTCGGTGCGGCCGTGGTAGATCAGCTCGCGTCGCCGCGCGCCCTCGTCGGTCTCCTCAATACGGATGTCGCGCACCTGGGGCGTCGCGTTCCAGGTCAGGACGCACTGGCCCGGCGTGATGAAGCCGCGCACCGGGCCTGAGCCGTCCTTGGCGCGGCACAGCCCGCCGGAGGCGTAGGGCGTCGTTCCGAACAGCGGATCGCGGGCCGTCATTCGGTCTGAGAAATAATAGATGTGGCGCGCGTCGCTCTGGCGGCCAGCCAGCCGACCGGGCGCGACGGTGAAGCGCTTTCGCAGCACCCCATCGCCCCAGCTAAGCTCATTGGCCAGCGCCAGACCCGGCAGGCTGCGACGCCGTCCTGTCGCGATCGCCGCCTCGCCCAGTTCGATGTCGACGACGGCGCCCAGAGCGGGCCGGTCGATCTGTTCGATGTGCGGAGGGATCGTCTGGGTCGAGGCGCAGCCGCACACTAGCGTTCCCGCAAGGATGATCATCAATCCAGCACGCATTCGTCGCCCCCGACCTGTCGAGGGGGCAGTCGGCCAGCCGCGCGTCCCGCTGTCAATGATCGGCGTTAGGTCAGCAGGTGGTAGCCTTGGAAGGCCGCCAGCAGGATCAGCAACCCGCCGACGGCATAGGTCAGCACCTTGCGCGGCACCTTCTTGACGATCAGGCCGGCGAAGGGCGCGGCGATCAGCCCGCCGACGACCAGCCCGCCCACGGCGGCGGCGTGATTGCGCAGGGCGCCCGCCTCTTCCCAATGGCCGGTGACCAGGGCCCAGACGAAGGTGGCCGAGATGGCGACGGTCAGGAAGAACTCGGCCGTGTTGACCGTGCCGATGGCCTTGCGCGGCTCGTGCCCGGCGCCGACCAGGGTCGAGGAGACGGTCGGCCCCCAGCCTCCGCCGCCGATCGCGTCCAGAAAGCCGCCCACCAGTCCCAGCGGCCCGGTGATCCAGGCCGGCAGGCGGCGGTGGGGAATATCGTGCCCGGCCCGCCACAGAATCCACACCCCGATCAGGGCCAGATAGGCGACGATGAAGGGCTTGATCACGGCCGCTTCCAGCCCGGTCAGCACATAGGCGCCCAGCACTCCGCCGATCACCCCGGCGACGGCCAACGGCGCCATCAGCCGCCATTCGACGTTCTTGTGCCAGGCGTGGCTGCCAGCCGAGGCGGCGGTGGTGAAGACTTCGGCGGCGTGAACGCTGGCCGATGCCGTGGCCGGGGGCACCCCCAGCGCCAGAAGTACGGATGACGAGATGACGCCATAGGCCATGCCGAGCGCCCCATCGACCGCCTGGGCCAGGACGCCGACCAGCAGAAACAGGAAGAAGGTTTCCATTCAACGCCTCAGCCGGGGATTACGGACCATCAGGCGCAGGTCGCGGCCGGTCTGGCAATGGCCTGCGAAGGCGCCCCTGTCGGGCGTCAGGCGCCTTCCAGCCGGGCGATGGCGTCCAGCACGTCGCGCCCGCTGTAGGGTTTGATCACCATGGCGGCGGCCAGCTCGGCGTTCTGGGCCGCCGCGGTGACGTCGCCCGACAGGAAGATGACCGGCATGCCCCAGCGCGATTTCAGCTTGCGCGCCAGGTCGACTCCCGTCGCCTCGCCCGACAGATTGATGTCCAGCAGGGCCAGGTCGATGGCGTGCAGGGCGGTCGCCGCCTCAGCCGCTTCGGCGCTGTGGAAAGGGCCGACCACGCGATGTCCGGCGGCGTCCAGCGCCTCGGTCAGGTCGGCGGCGGCGTCGGCGTCGTCCTCAACCAACAGGACGGTGCGGGGCTCGACCGGCGCGGAGGACGCCGTTGTTTCCGGCGGCGCCTGCCGCACCAGGACTGCGCGGACATAGGGCCACAGTTCGGCGGCGGGCCGCTCGGCGTCCAGATCGAAGATCTTGGCCAGGGCCTTCAATTCCTGTTCAGCGGCGGGGCTTATGGAAGGGCCGTCCGGCGTCAGCAGCCCGTCGTAGAGCGCGCACAGGCGCGCGACATCGGCGCCCGGCGTAATGCCCGTCGAAAGCCCTTCGGGAGGCTTCTGATGTGTCATGCCCTGTCTCCAATTTTCGTTTCAGCCCGATAAATCCAAGGTGGAGCTAGGGTGTTTGCAGGTGCGAAGAAACCGGGCTGACGGGCTTGTGACGGCTGTTCACAATCGCTCCATGAGCGCGTGTAGAGGCGTTTTTATCGACAGGGCGCGGCGTCGCGGGTAAGGCTCCGCCCTCGCTTTTCTCTGCAAGGACACGCCGTTGCGACTGCCCCAGGCCCGGCTCGATCAGGTGCTCGACCGCTTCCATCAGGTGGAGGCCCGCATGGGCGCCGCCACGGACGGCGCCGAGATCGTGCGCCTGTCGAAAGAGCACGCCGAGCTCAAGCCCGTGGCCGATGCGGTTCAGGCCCTGGCCCGCGCCCGCGCCGAGGTCGAGGACCTGAAGGCCATGGCCGCCGACCCGGAAATGGCCGTCCTGGCCGCCGATGAACTGGACGCCCTGATCGAGCGCCTGCCGGAACTGGAGCGCGAGGTCGCGCTGCTGCTGGCGCCGCGCGACGCCGATGAAAACGCCTCGGCCGTGCTGGAAGTGCGCGCGGGCACGGGCGGGGACGAGGCGGCCCTGTTCGCGGGCGACCTGTTCCGCATGTATTCGCGCTACGCCTCCACGCGGGGCTGGCGGGTCGAGATCGACAGCGCGACCGAGGGCGACGCGGGCGGCTTCAAGGAAATCATCGCCACCGTCAGCGGCGAGGGCGTCTTCGGCCGCCTGAAGTTCGAAAGCGGGGTCCACCGCGTCCAGCGCGTGCCGACGACCGAGGCGGGCGGTCGCATTCACACTTCGGCGGCGACCGTCGCTGTCCTGCCAGAGGTCGAGGACGTCGAGATCGAGATTCTCGACAAGGACATCCGCATCGACACCTTCCGCGCGTCCGGCTCGGGCGGCCAGCACGTCAATAAGACCGACTCGGCGGTGCGCATCACCCACCTGCCCACCGGCATCGTCGCCACCTCGTCGGAAAAGTCGCAGCACGTGAACCGCGACAAGGCGATGAAGAACCTGCGCATCCGCCTGTACGACATGCAACGTCAGGCCAAGGACGCCGCCCGTTCCGACGCGCGCAAGTCCCAGGTCGGCTCGGGCGACCGGTCCGAGCGCATCCGCACCTACAACTTCCCGCAAGGACGCGTGACCGATCACCGCATCGGCCTGACCCTGCACAGCCTGCCGCAGATTCTGGAAGGCGACCTCGCCCCTTTGCTGGACGCCCTGATCGCCGAGGATCAGGCCGCTCGCCTGGCCGATCTGGAAGCCGAGTTCGCTTAAGGCTCCGACTTCAGCGCCGTTTCTTGCGGGCGCCTCGCTTCAGCACCCGGTCGCCCAGGCTCTCGGCGTATTTCAGCGTATAGGTCAGGGCGGCGGGGTTGCCGCGCCGGGCGCCGACGGAATCGGCCATCACCGCCCCTCGCTCGCCGATGGGCAGGGACGCGCCGATGGTGGTGTCCTGAGCCGTCTGATGTTCGATCTCGGCGTTCAGGCGCGCGCCCATCAGGATCACCTGCACAGAGAACCAGGTCCACAGCAGAAAACCCATGGCCGCCGCCAGCGGGCCGTAGGAATCGGTGCGCACGAAGTTCGTCAGGAACCAGCTGAACAGGAAGGAGACCAGCAGGCTCATGATCGCCGCGAACAGGGCGCCCGGCGTCAGCCAGCGCCAGCGCGCCCGCGCCCGGCTCGGCCCCAGCCGATAGATCAGGGCCAGCGCCCCCACATAGCCGAAGAACAGCAGGGGCCAGCGCAGCGGCGCCAGATAGGCCCATTCGTCCTGAAGCCCGAAGACCGCCAGCACCACCGGCACGCCGACCACCAGGGCCGAGCTCAGCAGCACGGCCGCCATCGCCGAGACGGTGAAGCCCATGCACATCAGGTTGTAGACCACGATGTTGCGCCGCTCGACCTCATGATAGGCGAGGTTCAATCCGTAGAAGAGCGTCTTGACGCCCCCGTTGGCCGCCCACAGCGTGAGCAGCAGGGTCCAGACCAGGGTGAAGGTCAGCTGGCCGGTCGAATTGCCCGCCAGCCGCGTCATCTCAGCGCCCAGGAACTGGGCCACATTGGCGGGCAGCACCTCATAGAGGAAGCTGAGCTGCCTCCAGGCGTCGGCCGGATCGGCGAACAGGCCATAGATGGTGACGAAGGCGCCGAGCGTCGGGAACAGGGCCAGCAGCATGAAGAAGGTCACGCCCCCGGCGACGAAGCCGACGCGGTCGCCGAAATAGCCCATGACCGTGCGCCACAGAATATCGACCCAGCCCTTGTGTGGAATCTGCGACGGCCGCTGGGCCAGACGCCCGCGTCCCGGCTCCTTGGCGTCATAGTCCTCGGGCGTTGGATCGGGCGGGGGCAGGGCTTCCGGGCGCGGCGGCCGCAGCTCAAGGCCGAAGCGATAGCCCTGCGTATAGAGCAGGTGGGCCGCGGTCGCCCCGGTCGCCAGTCCGCCGGCCGCAGCGGCCAGGTAGCGCAACAGTCCGCCAGCGCCCTTCGCCGAGGGGCGGGACGGGTGCCGTCCGGAACGGCGGCGGTTCGATTTGAGCAGGTCGTTCATCCCCATTCGCCCCTCAACGGCTACGCTGCCATGCCGTTCCGTCTTGAAATCACGCGCCGCAGACCCCAATCACCGGGAATGCCCGATCAGAACACCCAACCGACCCTGCTGACCGCCTGGAAGGGCGCGCAGGCCCGCCTCAAGGCCGCCGGCGTCGACAGCCCCTCCATCGACGCCCGCCTGCTGCTGGAAGCGGCGACCGGGGCGGGGCGCGTCGACATCCTTAACGATCCCTATCGCGTCCTCAGCGAAGAGCAAACCCGCGCGCTGGACGCCATGGTCGACCGCCGCCTGCGCCGCGAGCCGGTGTCGCGCATCCTGGGCCGCAAGGGGTTCTGGAAGATCATGCTGAACGTCACCCCCGACGTGCTCAGCCCGCGCCCAGACACCGAGACGGTGGTGGACGTCATCGTCCGCGCCTTCCCGCCCTATGCGGCGTTTGAAATGGCCGACCTGGGCACGGGGTCGGGCGCCATCCTGCTGGCGGCGCTGGCCGAGCGGCGCGGCGCGCGCGGCGTCGGCACCGACATCTCGACCGAGGCCATCGCCGTGGCGCGTGAGAACGCGGCCAATCTGGACCTGAACAACCGCTGCACCTTCATGCGCACGGACTGGGCGGCGGGCTTCGCCGACGCCAGCTTCGATCTGGTGGTGTCCAACCCGCCCTATATCCCGACCGGCGACATCGCTGCCCTGGACCCTGAAGTGCGCGAGCACGACCCGCATCTGGCGCTGGACGGCGGTCCGGACGGGCTGCAGCCCTATCGCGACCTGGCGCCCGAGATCGCCCGCATCCTGCGCCCGGAAGGGGTCTTCGCCGTCGAGATCGGCTGGGATCAGGGCGAGGCGGTCAAGGCCCTGTTCGAGGCGGCGGGCTTCGCTGACGTCAAGATCGTCAAGGACCTGGCGGACCGCGACCGCGTGGTGACCAACGGCCCCGACCCGCGCGTCGGCCCCATCCCCGAGGTCGAAGGCCCGGTTCAGTAGGGCGCGGCAATAAAAACCCTTGGAAAGCGGCGCGCCGCGCGCTAAGTCCGTGTTGTTCCCATCCAAACGCATCCTTTTCGGGCAGGTTTGCTCGCTTAAGCGCGTCTGGGTCCAGTGACGGTCGCGCCCCTCAGACGGACGCGGCGGACCACGGGGGACGCACGGTTTTCCGAACAGCTCGCACCGGGGATAGGCCCCGAACGAACGGAACGACGAACAGGGTCCCGCCCGTCTTCTTCGACGGCGGCCCGCACCAGCACGGTAAGCTCCGATGAGAGATTTCAAGGGCATGAAGCGTCAGCGCGGACGCAACAGGAAGCCCGGCGGCGGCAATAACGCCAACGCCACCAATCCGAACCGTTCATGGGATTCGCAAGGTCCCGAGAACATCAAGGTCCGGGGCAACGCCCAGACCGTCTACGAACGCTATATGCAGCTGGCGCGCGACGCCGCAGCCGCTGGCGACCGCGTTCTGGCCGAGAACTACACCCAGCACGCCGAACACTATTTCCGCGTCCTGCGCGCGCTTCAGCCGCAGCGCCCGGTCAGCGAGATCGCCCAGCGCGAACTGGCTGGCCAGGGGTTCGACATCGATTTCGAGGACGAATCGGGCGCTCAGGCCGCCGCGATCATCGCTGCTCAGCAAGCCGAGGAGCGCCGTGTAGAAGACGAGGCGCGCCGCCAGGCGGAGCGAGCCGAGCGCGAGGCCAACCGCGACCGTGACCGCGAAGGATCAGACAACGGGGCTGACGGCGAAAGCCGCGAGGGCGGCCGCCGCGAAACGCGCCGGGAGCGCTGGGAGCGCCGGCGTGAGGAGCGTAACCGTCGCTTCGAGAACAACGAGGGCGAAGGCGACGCCGCAGCCTCTGGCGAAGATTCGGCCCAGGGCGACGACCAGCCGATAGAGAGCGCCGAGGCGCCTGCAGTGGTTGAAGAAGCGCCGGTCGAGCGCGCCCCCCGCGCGCCTCGCGCTCCGCGACGTGCGCGTGCGGCCGAGGACGATGCGGCTCAACCGACCGATGACGCCGCCGCCCTGCCGGGCTTTCTGACGCGGCCGATCACGGCCGAAGAAGCAGCCTCCGCCGAGGATGAACCGGCCCCCACGCCCAAGCGTCGCACCCGCCGCAAGGCCGATGCAGTCGCCCCGGACGAAGAAGGCTGAGGCCCGCCTAGCTCGTTAGGGTTGCGCCTACAGACAAATACAACCTTTGGTGGCCACTCTTCCCGCTCTGGGAGGAAGGCTGATGGAATTATTCGTCTTTGTAGTCGCTCTCTGTCTGGCGACAGGCGTCGCCGGGGTCCGGCTGTCTTTCCGGGCGCATCGACGCATCGGCGCGGTCCAGCGTCTTCATGACGGCCAGCTGGACGGCGCCCGTCGCCGCGTCGTCGAGCTCGAGGCCGCTCTGACGCAGTCCGATGCGGCGCGCCTGCGCGCCGAGGAAGACGCCTTTCAGGGCCGTCGTCGACATGCCGATCTGATCCGCGTCGTCAGTCGTCAGATGCGCACGCCGCTGGAGGGCGTGCTGGGCTTTTCGGATCTGCTGCGGCTGAACGCAGGGGGCGAGCCGCTCAGCCATCGCCAACGGCAGGCGGCCGAGCGCATCGGCGAAGCGGCGACGCGCCTGCTGACGCTGGTGGAGGGCATGAGCGCACTGGCCGAGGCCGAACGGCCGGCGACGGGCCAGCTTCAACGCGTCGATCCCCTGTTGCTGGCGCACCGCGCCTGTCTGCCCCTGCTGCAGGATGCAGAGGCGGCCAAGGTGTCGCTGGTCCTGCCGGAGCCTCAGGCCGGGCTGACCGCGATGGCGGATCCTGAACGCCTGATGCGCGTCTTCGCCGATGTGATCGCGGGCGCGGTGCGCCGCAGCGACCCCGGCGGCTCTGTGGCGATCCAGGCGCGCCGTCTTGGCGGCGAGCTCCAGGTGACGGTTCGCGATAACAGTCCCGGTCTATCGTCGGCTCAGCTTGAAACCCTGTTCCAGCCGCTCGCCGCCCACGCCATCGCCGTCGCGGGCGAAGAGGGGACCCGCGCGCCGTGGCCCGGACTGGCCCCTGCCCGGAGACGGCTCCAAGCCATGCAGGGACGCCTTGAAGCGCTCAGCGCCGAGGGGCGGGGCGCCGCCTTCGTCATCAGCCTGCCTTCCGCCGAAGGGGCTTCGGCGGATACGGCGCCGAATGCGGATCGGCTGTTGCCGGAACTGGCGCGTCTGCCGCACGGCGTCATCCTCTATGTGGCGAAGGACAAGGCCGCCGTCGCCCTGATGCGGCGTCTGGTGCAGGATTTCGGCGGATTGCAGCTTCATGTCGCCGGCTGCGCCGCCGAAGGCGTCGCGATGGCGCGCGACCTGCGCCCGGACGCCGTCGTGCTTGATCTGGATATGGCGGCTGACGCGGGCGCGGCATTTCTGGAGGAACTGGGCAGGGACCGGACGACGTCTTGCATCCCTGTGCTGGCGGTCAGTTCGGACTGCGGCGTTTCCAGGCTCGCTGGCGTGGCCGAGGTGCTGCACCGCCCGGTCTCGGTGGCGGGGTTGGCGCAGGCGTTGACGCGCACTCTCGGTGGAACGCACGCGATGCGCGCCGCGTCATAAGTCGCGGCTCAGGGTTGACGCGGAGGGCCGCGACGGCTTCCTAGAGAAATGGGGCTTTCGATCCCGTTCGTAAGGGAAACCCGCTATGCAGCGCTCGCCGATCCGTTTCTTCCGGCCAGCCCATGTCCGCACCGGCTTGATCACGCTGTCGCTGTCGCTGTCGGCTGTGCTCGCCGCGTGCGCCACGACCCCGCCGCCGCCGCCTCCCCCCCCGCCGCCCCCTTCCATTCCGGCCGCGCCGGATGCGCCGACGGGCGCCGTTCTGGCGGACTGGCGCGGCGTCATCACCGCCGCCGATCGTGATCGTTATCAACGCCGGGTCGCCGCCTGGTCGTTGGCTTTGGAACAGTCCAGGCGTCAGACGGGTTCGGGCGACCTGGCGTTGGTGGGCGACCTGATCGACCCGGCCGCGACGCGGGCGGGCGTGACTCCGCCTGAGGGGGCCTATCGCTGCCGGACGGTCAAGCTAGGCTCTCAGGGCGGCGACGGCGGTCTGGGTTATGTCGTCTACGGCTGGTTCGCCTGCCGTATCGAGAACACCGCCCTGGGGCTGAAGCTGACCAAGCTCAGCGGCTCGCAACGCCAGGCGGGCCTGCTGTTCCCTGAAAATGATCGTGAAATGGTCTTCCTCGGCTCGATGGCCCTGGCGTCGGAACCGGCCGCGCGCACTTATGGCCAGCGGCCTGAGCGCGACATGGTCTCGGTGCTGGAGCGAATCGGCGAAAGCCGCTGGCGGCTGGTGACGCCCTGGCCGGCCAATGAATCCAACCTCGACATTCTGGAGCTGGTTCCGGCCGCTGCCGCAACGCCGGCGCGCCGACGCTGATCGGCCTCGTCATCATGCTTGACCGCAGGCGGCTCTCGCCGCCACCTTGCGGGTCTCTTTTTGCTTAGCTTCAGGACAAGCCCATGCGCGGCGTCGGCCTCACCCTTGGATCCATCGTCGGCCTCGTCGCCGTCCTGGCGATCGTGCTGATCGGCTTTCCGACCTACAACGTCTATTCCAAGCAGATGGCCGGGCGCGCGGCCTATGAAGAGGCGGTGCAGAACCGTCGCATCCGCGTGCTGGAGGCCCAGGCCGCCCTGGATTCAGCCAAGCTGACCGCCGCCGCCGAGATCGAGCGGGCCAAGGGCGCCAATGAGGCCAACCGCATCATGTCCGAGGCCCTGGGCGGCCCTGAGGCCTATCTGCGCTGGTCCTACATCAACATGCTGCAGGAAACGGCCGGCAAGGACGGCCGCCAGACCATCTACATCCCCACCGAAGCCGGAATGCCGATCCTGGAAGCCGGCCAGCGTCCGCCGGCGCGCTGATCCGGTTGTAGCGATGAAATGAAGAAGGGGCGGCCTGTCGGGGCCGCCCCTTTTGCTTTCCTCAAACCCGCGTCAGCCGCAGGTCCTGATAGTCGTAGCTGAAATCGATATCGGGCGAGACGCCCTTGACCGTGGCGGTGGCGGGCTTGGCCGTGGCGATGCTGAAGGTGACGAAGGCGTCTTCTTCGCGCTTGTCAGGGAAGCGGGTGCGGAAGGTCTCGCCGTCATAGGGCTCCAGCCAGCCCTGCAGCGCCGGGGTGTGGGTGAAGTGCAACCACAGGCCGGACTTGCGGTTGCGGCCGCGCCCCTCGGTCTTCGGCTCGATGACGATGTCGCCGTACCAGGGATCGCGCCAGGTTCCGGCATAGGCCTCCAGCGGCATGGAGGGCGGCGCGCCCGCCGCCTGTTTGGCGTCGATCTCGACGGCGGCCTTCAGCGATTTCTCGATCCCCTCGGCCTCGATGCGTTTGGAATCGGCGATCCAGTCGACGTCGACCTTGTTCATGGCGATGTCGGACAGGCCGGAGCGCAGGGCGCGTAAGAGGAAGCTTTCTTCGGCGTTGGTGAAGACGGAAAAGCCGATCTTGCGGCCGGGGATCAGCACCGTGGCCGAGATGCCGCCGGGCGAGCCGCCGCCGTGCGTCGCCAGCCGCTCGCCGCGATAGTCCTGAACCTGCAACCCCATGGCGTAGGTCGAGGCCACGGCCCGATTGGGCAGGGCCGCCGTTGGTCCGTTGGACGAGGAGACCACGATGTTTGGCTTGTACATCTCCCGCGCGGCGGCTTCGGAGAACAGGCGCGAGCCGTCGGCCAGTTTTCCGTCGTTCAGGCGCACGGCGATCCATTTGGCCCAGTCGTGGGCGCTGGCGCAGATGCCGCCCGCCGCCGCCGCCGAATCCCAGTTCCAGACCTCGACAATGGAGTCCGCGATCTGGGTCATCGGCCCCTGATAGCGCAGGGGCGGCCCGACACGGCCGTGGGGCAGGGCGGACTTCGCCGGATCCGCCAGACGGGCCAGGGGCGCGCTCTCGCTCATGCCGACCTTGTCGAAGATGCGGGTCTGGACGAAGTCCTCCCACGACAGGCCGGATGCCTTTTCGATCACCGCGCCCGCGACCACGAACATCAGATTGCAGTAGTTATAGCCTTCGCGGAAACCGCCCTTGATCGGCACGAAGGCGGCCTGAGCCAACACCTGCGCTCGCGTCCGGTCGCTGTTGGGCCAGAACAGCAGGTCGCCGGCGCCCAGGCCGAAACCGGCGCGGTGGCTCAGCGTGTCGCGCACGGTGATCTGTTCGCTCACCAGCGGGTCGGACAGGGTGAAGCCCGGCAGATAGGTGCGGATCGGCTCATCCCACTTCACCTTGCCCTCGTCGACCAGAATGGCCAGGCAGGCGGCGGTGACGTTCTTGGAGTTGGAGGCGATGGCGAACAGGGTGTGTTCGTCGGCCGGTTCGGCCTTGCCCTGACGGCGCACGCCATAGCCCTTGGCCAGCACCGTCCTGCCGTCCCGGACCAGAGCCAGCGACACGGCGGGCTGCTCCGGCCAGGCGGCCATGCAGCGCTGCACCCAGGCGTCGGCGGCGGCGGCGATCTCCTCGTCGGAGCGCGTATCGGCGCTGGTCTGGGCCCAGCCGCTCGCGGGCAGAGCTGCGCCCGTGGCGGCGACGGCGGAAGAGATCAGCGCCGCTCGGCGCGACAGGCGGATGGACATCAAGAACGCTCCCGAAGACTGAACGGCGACGCTAACGCCGCCGGTCGGCCGGGCCAAGGGGGAGTCTGACCTAGGCGGCCAGTCGCCACCTTTGCAGGTGCTCCAGCACGTCCGCCACGATCTGGGCGCGGGTGAAGCCGGTCACGTCGCGCGGGCGCGTGCCGTCGCCGGTCACGGCGCTGAGCCGCCATTCCAGGGCGCGGCGGCTTTCGGGCGCCTCCAGCGCGGTCAGGGCCGGGCGAGGTCGCGACCGGGCGCCTAGTCGATACAGGAAGTCCCGCCCGTTGGCGTGCTCGACCCTAAGCCAGACGCCGTTGTCGTCGCTCTGCACTTCGCTGTTCTCCAGCCCCTCGGCGGCCACGGCGGCGCGCACCTCTTCCAGCGCCGGGGCGCCGTGGCGGGCGATCTGGCGATCGATATCGCGGCGGCTGGCGGGGGCCAGGATGCGCTTGAGCTGTTCGCGCAGCGGCGCCGCCTCGGTCTCGACGGCCTCGCCCCTCAGGTCGGCGTTCATCTGCCGCGCCAGGCCGAAACAGGCCAGGATCATGATGATGGCGAAGGGTAGGGCCGCCACCAGTGTCGCCGCCTGCAGGGCGCCGAGCCCGCCGGCCAGCAGCAGCAGGGCGGCCGCCAGCCCCTGCAGCACGCACCAATAGATGCGTTGCCAACGCGGCGTGTCCTCGGCGCCGCCCGAGGCCAGGGTGTCGATCACCAGAGAGCCTGAATCCGCCGACGTGACGAAGAAGACGGCGACCAGGGCGAGGGCCAGAACCGATGTGATCGCCGTGCCCGGCAGATACTCCAGGAAGCGGAACAGGGCCGTCGACAGGTCCGCCTGAACGGCGTCCGAGATCGCCCCCGCCGCCCCGCCCAGATCCAGGCTCATGGCGGTGTTGCCGAAAACCGTCATCCACAGGAAGGTGAAGGCCGACGGCACCAGCAGCACGCCGATCAGGAATTCCCGAACGGTCCGCCCGCGCGAGATACGGGCGATGAACATGCCCACGAACGGCGACCAGGCGATCCACCAGGCCCAGTAGAACAGGGCCCAGTCCGCCATCCAGGCGCGCGGCTCATAGGCGTAGAGAGTGAAGGTGCGGACGAAGAAATGATCCAGATAGAGGCCGAAATTCTGCACATAGGCCCGCAGCAGGAACAGCGTCGGCCCCGTGACCAGCACGAACAGCATCAGGCAGACGGCCAGCACCAGGTTCAACTCCGACAGGCGCCGCACGCCCTTGTCTACGCCTGTCAGCACTGAAATCGTCGCTGCGCCCATGACCACTGCGATCAGGGAGACCTGCATCACCACAGTGCTGGACACCCCGAAGACGTAGTTGAGACCTGAGTTCATCTGGGCGACGCCCAGCCCCAGGGAGGTGGCGATGCCGAACAGGGTGCCGCAGATGGCGAAGATGTCGACCGCATCGCCCAGCCAACCATTCACCCGCTTGCCCAATAGGGGATAGAGACTTGACCGCATGGTCAGGGGCAGACCCTTCCGGTGCGCGAAATAGCCCAGGCTGAGGCCGACCACGGCGTAGATGGCCCAGGCATGCACGCCCCAGTGGGTATAGGTGATGACCATGGCCTCGCGCGCGGCGTTCAGCGTGCCGGGCTGGGCCTCGGGCGGGGCGATGTAGTGCTGAACCGGCTCGGCCACGGCGAAATACATCAGGCCGATACCCATGCCCGCCGCGAACAGCATGGCCAGCCAGGAGACATAGGGAAAGTCCGGTTCGGCATCGTCCGGCCCCAGCTTCAGCCGTCCGGTCGGCCCGACCGCCAGCACCGTCACAAACAGCAGGAAGCCCGCCACCGAGGCCACGTAGAACCAGCCGAAGGTGTCGATGACCCAGGCCTGGGCGCGCCCGAACAGAAGGTCGGACGTAGCGGGCGCCATCAGGGCGAGCAGCAGAAGCCCTCCCGCGATGGCGCTGGCTCCCCAGAAGACGCGCGGGTTCATCTTGGTCGTCAGCATGGGGGCCAAGCGCCCGGCAAAGCTTATGGTTCCCAAGGGGGCGCCTATAGCCAGGGCGAGACGTCAGCTTCTGTTGAAGATGGGCGGAAGCAGGCTGTTTATCCCCCGAACACCTCGACGCCGATCGCGCCGTCGGTCCCCAGCCAGGCGCGCTTCATGCCCTGGTTGTTGTAGGGGGCGGCGATGTTCCCCTCGCGGTCCAGGGCGATCAGGCCGCCGTCGCCGCCCAGGGCGCCGATGCGGTCGACCACGCTCTGAGAGGCCTTGGCCAGCGACTGCCCGGCGGCGACGCCGAAGGCGGTGCGTGCGGCGGCGGCGACGCGGATGAAATACTCGCCCTGGCCGGTGCAGGAGACGGCGGCGTGCTCGTCGGCCCAGGTTCCGGCGGCGGGAATGGGAGTGTCGCCGACGCGGCCCGGCATCTTGCCGAACACGCCCGCCGTCGAGGTGGCGGCGGCCAGGCGGCCTTGGCTGTCCAGCACGCAGCAGCCGACGGTGCCGTGGCTCAACATGCTGGGCGGGTGGTTGTCCTCGCCCTTGCCGGCGCCGGTGAACCAGGCGGCGGGGTCCTCTACGCGCGTCAGGCCCTGTTCGGCGGCGAAGCGGGCGGCGCCGTTCCCGGCCAGCATGACGTGGGGCGTGCGATCCATCACCGCGCGGGCGGCGACGACCGGGTTGCGGAATCCCTGCAGGGCGGCGACGGCCCCGGCTTTGCCGGTCGCGCCGTCCATCAGGCTGGCGTCCAGCTCATATTCGCCCGCCAGATTGGGCGAGGCCCCGCGTCCGGCGACATAGAGGCCGGAATCTTCCAGCATGACGACCGCCTCGACGGCTGCGTCCAGCGCCGAGGCTCCGGCGTCTAGCCGCGCCTTCATCGCCTCGACGACTTCGCGCATGTTGGCGACCTCGGCGTCGTAGTTGCGCTCGCGTCGGGCGCCGGCGCCGCCGTGAAGGATGAGGGCGGGTTTCGCCATGATCGTCTCCTCAGAACCCATTCGGCCTCTTTGCATCGGGCCGCAGGCTGATTAGCGTCACCGGCGTGTCGGCGCCACGGTCGACGGGGGATAGCTGAAAAGAGTTCCTATGCGTGCAGTCCTGTCCAAGGCCCCCGGCGGCCCGGAAACGCTCGTCGTCGAGGAGGTCATGGACCCCACGCCCGGACCGGGCGAGGTGGTGATCGAGGTCAAGGCCGTGGGCGTCAACTATCCCGACGCCCTGATCATCGCCGACAAATACCAGTTCAGGCCCGAGCGTCCCTTCGCGCCGGGGGCCGAGGTCGCGGGCGTGGTCGACGCCGTCGGCGAGGGGGTGAAGGGCGTGTTCCGGGGCGACCGCGTCGTCGCCGTGCCCGGCTGGGGCGGCATGGTCGAGCGGCTGAAGGTCAGGGCCGAGACCCTGATCCCCATTCCCGACAGCATGGACTATGAGACCGCCGCCGCCTTCATCATGACCTATGGCACCAGCTACTACGCCCTGAAGGACCGGGCGGAGCTGCAGCCGGGCGAGACCCTGCTGGTGCTGGGCGCGGCAGGGGGCGTCGGCGCCGCCGCCGTCGAGCTGGGCAAGGCGATGGGCGCGCGCGTGGTCGCCGCCGCCTCGACCAACGACAAGGTGGAGTTCGCGCTGGAGCTGGGGGCCGACAACGGCCTGATCTACCCTTCCGGCCCGATGGACAAGGCGGCCCAGAAGGCGCTGTCGGGCGAGTTCAAGCTGTCGACCGGCCGCGACGGCGCCGATGTGGTGTTCGACGGCGTCGGCGGCGACTACGCCGAACCGGCCCTGCGCGCGATGGACTGGAACGGCCGCTATCTGGTGGTGGGCTTCCCGGCGGGGATTCCGTCCCTGCCGCTGAACCTGACCTTGCTGAAGTCGGTGTCGGTGGTCGGCGTCTTCTGGGGCGCGGCCGTCGCCCGCGATCCCAAGGCTCATGCCGCGAACATGGCCGAGCTGATGCAGTTCTACGCCGAGGGCAAGATCAAGCCGCGCGTCAGCCGCACCTTCCCGCTGGAACGCGCCCATGAGGCCATTCAGGCGCTCAGCGACCGCACGGCTGTCGGCAAGGTCGTGGTGAAGGTCGAGGATTGAGGCGCCAACGCTCTCCCTCCCCTTCATGGGGAGGGTGGCTGAGGCCGTCAGGCCGAAGCCGGGTGGGGGCGGCGGGGCGCATCAAGCGCGCGTTCCGTATCACCGAGCCCTCCCCACCCGGTCGCTACGCGACCACCCTCCCCATGAAGGGGAGGGAGAAGGAAGCGGTCTATTCTTCGTCCTCCCGCAGCCGTTTCAGCGCCTGCGCCGCCTGATCGTGGTGGCGCGGCTTCAGGTGGGCGCCGAGGGTGGCCAGGACAGCGGCGATTACCGCAGCGTCGTCGGTGAAGCCGATGCCGACGAAGACGTCGGGAATGGCGTCCACCGGCATGACGAAATAGGCGAGCGCGCCCAGGATCAGACCTTTGGCCGCCAGCGGTGTCTTTGGATCCTGGGCCGCGTACCAGGCGGCGACCGCCTGCTGGGCGAAGGGGATGCGGGCGGCGGTGCGCCGCATCTTGGGCCAGAAGCCCTTGCGCACGCGCATCTCGTTCACCTTCTGCACGGCGGGAACCAAGGCTTTCTCAGGATTGATGGCGTCATTGGGCGACACCCCGTTGGTCTTTGCGGTCATGGCCGCTAAATCCTCGCACGAGCACTCGGTTCAATCGAATATAGGACGACTTTCATGAAACTCGACGCTTCGATCGCGGCGGTGGTGACGGGCGGGGCTTCGGGCCTCGGCGAAGGTACGGCGCGCGCCCTGGCGGCCAAGGGCGTCAAGGTCGCCCTGTTCGACCTGAACGAAGAGCGCGGCGAGGTCATCGCCCAGGATATCGGCGGCGTCTTCTGCAAGGTCGACGTGACCTCCGACGACAGCGTCAAGGCCGGGTTCGAGAAGGCCCGCGCCGCTCACGGACAGGAGCGTCTGACCGTCAACTGCGCCGGCATCGCCACGGGCCAGAAGACCGTCAGCCGCAAGCGCGACACCGGCGAGATCCGCGCCCACGACATGGCCCAGTTCGAGCGCACCGTCTCGATCAACCTGTTCGGGACCTTCCGCGTCCTGTCGCAGTCGGCGGCGGGCATGGTCACGCTGGAGCCGATGGAAGACGGCGAGCGCGGCCTGATCGTCAACACCGCCTCGGTCGCGGCCCAAGACGGCCAGATCGGCCAGGCGGCCTATTCGGCGTCCAAGGGCGGCGTCTACGCCATGACCCTGCCGGCGGCGCGCGATCTGATGAACGAGGGCGTGCGGGTCAACACCATCCTGCCGGGCATCATGTGGACGCCGATGATGGCGGGCATGGACCAGAAGGTGCAGGACGCACTGGCCGCCATGATTCCCTTCCCCAAGCGCCTGGGCACGCCGGCCGACTACGCCGCCCTGGCTCTGCACCTGGCCGAGAACACCTACATCAACGGCGAGTGCATTCGTCTGGACGGGGCTATACGCCTCGCCCCTCGCTAAGCGAGACGCTGAAGGCCGCTAACGCTCGCCGCGCGGCGGCTCGCTGCTTGAGCGGGCAGGGCGCATAAGGGGCTGACAGCTCTGCTTTGAAGCGGCCTCCGAGGCGTCCCTGCGGGCGTTTCGGGGGCCGTTTTCGTGTGAAGTTTCAGGGCTATTCGAAAAATATCGACGGATTGAGCGAAAATCGAAAAAGGGGCTTGCGCGATCCGAAGCCGGTCCGCTATACGCCCCTTCCTCGACGGGGAGCAGCACATCGCTCCCAACGGAGTGCGGGCGTAGCTCAGGGGTAGAGCATCACCTTGCCAAGGTGAGGGTCGGGCGTTCGAATCGCCTCGCCCGCTCCAGTCGAAAGGGAAAACGGGGTCCGGCCGCAAGGTCGGGCCCCGTTTCCTTTTGCGCGCCTGTCCTCTCTGGCGAATGGTCCGGACCGGGATCAACTGTCGCGGTTCCGTATTCCGCGCGCAGATTCCTTTTCGTCAAACCGTCGCTGCCGCGTCGCCGCTGCGCATTAGCCCTCCCCGCCAGAACCGGAGCGCCAGATGCGGCGCCGGGCGTCGGGGACAAGCACATGAAGCTCGGACTTCTTCTCAGCGCGGCGAGCCTGCCGCTTATTTTCGCCGTGACCGCTCAGGCTGCTGATGTGGCGGCTGATGTCGACGCGGCCCCGGCCGCCGTGGCGGCTGTGGCGGGCGACGGTCTGATCGGGCGCGTCGTCAGCGCCGACGGCTCGCCGCTGCCGGGCGTCGAGATCATCGATCGCGCCAGCGGACGCCGCGCGGTCAGCAACAGCCAGGGCGAGTTCAATCTGGGCGGGGTTTCCGGTCAGGTGACGCTGGAGGCGCGCTACATCGGCCTGCCGACCGCGACGCAGACCGTCGCCGCCGCGCCGGGCCGCCTGACCTCGGTCACCGTCATGATGGGATCCGGCGATGCGGTCGCTGTGGCCGACGTCGTGGTCAACGGCGTCATCACCGACGGCGTGGCTCGCTCGCTGAACCAGCAGAAGAACGCCGACGGCACGGTCAACGTCCTGTCGGCCGACGCCA
This sequence comes from Brevundimonas naejangsanensis DSM 23858, assembly GCF_000421705.1. GTDB lineage: Bacteria > Pseudomonadota > Alphaproteobacteria > Caulobacterales > Caulobacteraceae > Brevundimonas > Brevundimonas naejangsanensis. Next base: position 83,042 of record NZ_ATXN01000008.1, on the reverse strand, counting down.
TCGGCCGCTATCCCGACCCGAACGTGGCGGAATCGCTGCAGCGGGTGCAGGGCGTCGCCATTCAGCGCGACCAGGGCGAGGGTCGCTATATCAACGTGCGCGGGGCGCCGTCTTCCTTTACGGCCGTGTCCGTCGACGGCGTCGCCATTCCGGCGGTCAGCCCGACGACGCGCGCCGTCGACCTGGACACCCTGCCCAGCGACATCGTGTCGAGCGTCGAGGTCTCCAAGACCCTGATCCCGTCTCAGGACGCCGACTCCATCGCCGGTGCGGTCGAGATCAAGACCCGCTCGCCCTTCGACAAGCGCCGTCTGGCGGTCAGCGGCTATGCAGGCGGCAGCTATAACGACTACGGCGGCTCGGACACGCGGGCGGGCGCGACGATCTCCAACGTCTTCGGCCCGGACCAGACCTTCGGCGCCCTGCTGTCGCTCAGCTATTCGGAGACCAACCGTCGCCCCGACAACGTGGAGAACGCCTGGGTCTATGACGAAGATTCCGGCCGTTATCTGATCGAAGAGACGCTGTTCAAGGACTATGAGACCAAACGCACGCGTCAGGCCCTGACCGGCGCCCTGGAATGGCGCCCCGGCGACAATCTGCGGGCCTGGGTGCGCGGTTCATACGCCGAGTTCGAGGACGATGAATACCGCGACACCCTGCGGTTCGGCTATTCGGACGGCAAGATCCAGGCGGGCGCGACCGATCATGCGGCGACCTTCACCGGCGCGCGCATCTACAAGGCGCTGCGTCACCGCACGCAGAACAACCAGATCACCACCCTGAACACCGGCGTCGAGCGCACCTTCGGCAACGGCGCCGTGTGGGATGCGGCCCTGTCGTGGGCCAAGAGCGAGCAGACCTATCCGCATCGTGACGAACTGGTCTTCCGCTCAGGATCGCAGACTCTGAGCTATGACACGAGCGACCATTATCAGCCGACCTATTCGGCCTTCGCCGACCCGAACGGCTATTATCTGAACGCCGCCAACTACAGCTTCCGCGAGAACAGCTTCCGCTCGAATGCGACGACGCAGGAAGATGTGGCTTTCAAGACCAACTATGAGCTGCCTGCCGTCATCGGCGGCCGCGAAGTCACGCTGAAGTTCGGCGCCAAATACAGCACCCGCGACGTGGCGGCCGACGAGGAGCGTTTCCGCGACCGCAACGCCGCTGTCAGCCCCGGCGACATGGGCCCGCTGCTGTCGGGCCGCGAGTCGCAGAACTATGACTACCGCCTCGGCTACAAGCTGGATCACGGTCAGATAGCGGATTATTTCGAGCGTGTTCGCGCGGCGTCGACCAATCCCGATCCGGCCGCGGACGTGCGCCGAATCCCCCAGTCGATCACGGCCGACTACACCGCCAATGAAGATGTGCTGGCGGCCTATGGTCAGGCGCGCTTTGACGTCGGCGCGACCAATGTCCTGGTCGGTCTGCGGGTCGAGAGAACGGACTTCGAGGGCTCGGCGCTCAACGTCCCGGAGACAGGCGACCCGGTGAAGGTGACGGTTCAGCGCGACCAGACCGACTTCTTCCCCAACCTGACGCTGCGCCACAGCTTCAGCGAGCAACTGGTCGGCCGCTTCGCCCTGACGCGGGCCATTTCGCGGCCGGACTATACCGACATCGTGCCGCGCGTTCTGGATACCACCGACAGCGGCCGCACCACCGTGTCGCGCGGCAATCCCGACCTGAAGCCGACCCTGTCGAACAACATCGACGCGGGACTGGAATACTATCTGCGGCCGCTGGGCGTGGTCTCGGCCAACGCCTTCTACAAGGACCTGTCGAACTACCGCTTCACTCTGGTGACCGACGGCGCGCCCTATGAGCCGTCGCCGACGGGAGTAGCGACCATCACGGAGGCGCTCAATGCGCCGAACGGCCACCTGATGGGCATTGAGTTCAACTGGCAGCAGACCTTCGACTTCCTGCCGGGCTGGGCGTCGGGCTTTGGCGCCTTCGCCAACTACACGCTGACGGACGCCGAGATCAAAACCAGCCGGACCTATGGCGGGCGCGACCGCTTCACCCTGCCGGGCCAGTCGGACGCCACCTATAATCTGGCCCTCTTCTATGAGCGCAGCGGCCTCAGCGCGCGGGTGTCCTACACCCATCGCGGCGACTATCTGGAAGCGATCGACGCTGAGAATCCCGGCATGGACCTGTGGGTCGAGGGGCGCGGCCAACTGGACTTCACCGCCTCCTACGACTTCGGCAATGGGGTCGAGGTGTTCGGCGAGGCCAAGAACCTGACCGACTCGGCGGGCGTCCGCTACTACGGCTCGCGCGAGCGGACCTATGAGTATGAGAAGTTCGGCTACAACGTCTTCATGGGCGTGCGCTTCAAATACTGATTGGTCCCAAGCGCTGAAAGCTAGCGGCTGAAACGGAAGGCCGGGCGGCGACGCCCGGCCTTTTGCTTCTCTCGGCATGGCCCCCGCCGGGATCAGGGCCTATATGGACCGTGGCGGTTGACCCCGCCGGGGCTGGCGCTAGTGTCCGCGCCGCTTCTTTTTTCAGCGCCTGCCCGGCGCCCGAACAAGTCAGAGGACCTCATGGCCGACGCCGCTTCCCAGACCTACGACGTGGTGATCATCGGGGGCGGGCCGGGCGGCTACAACGCCGCCATCCGCGCCGGACAACTGGGCCTGAAGGCCGCCCTGGTCGAAAAGCGCTCCACGCTGGGCGGCACCTGCCTGAACGTCGGCTGCATGCCGTCGAAGGCCCTGCTGCACGCTTCGGAACTGTATGAGGCCGCCAACAACGAATTCGCCGGCATCGGCATCGATGTGAAGCCCAAGCTGAACCTGGCCCAGATGCACAAGGCCAAGGACGACAGCGTCGAGGCCCTGACCAAGGGCATCGAATTCCTGATGAAGAAGAACAAGGTCGACGTGGTGAAGGGCTTCGGCCGCATCGCGGGTCAGGGCAAGGTCGAGGTCGAAGCCGAGGGCGGCGCCAAGACTACGCTCGAGACCAAGAACATCGTCATCGCCACCGGCTCCGAGCCGACCCCGCTGCCGGGCGTCGATTTCGAGGACGGCAAGGTCATCGACAGCACCGGCGCCCTGTTCCTGCCCAAGGTTCCCAAGCATCTGATTGTCATCGGCGCGGGCGTCATCGGCCTTGAGCTCGGCTCGGTCTGGCGTCGTCTGGGCGCTCAGGTCACGGTCGTGGAGTTCCTCGACAAGGTCGGCGCGGGCATGGACGGCGAAGTCGCCACCGCCTTCCAGCGCGGCCTGACCAAGCAGGGCATGACCTTCCGCATGGGCACCAAGGTCACCGGCGCCAAGACCTCCAAGGACGGCGTTGAACTGACGCTGGAGCCCGCCCAGAAAAGCGAAAATGGGGGCGGCGAGGCCGAAACCCTGAAGGGCGACGTGGTGCTGGTCGCCATCGGCCGCCGCCCCTACACCGCCGGTCTGGGGCTGGAGACGGTCGGCGTCACGCCGGATCAGCGCGGTTTCATCGCCAACGATCACTTCAAGACCTCGGCGCCGGGCGTCTGGGTCATCGGCGACGTGACGCACGGCCCGATGCTGGCCCACAAGGCCGAGGAAGACGCCGTGGCCGTGATCGAGCTGATCGCGGGCAAGCCGGGCCACGTCGACTATGACCTGGTGCCGTCGGTCATCTACACCGGCCCGGAAGTGGCCTGGGTCGGCAAGACCGAAGAGGCGCTGAAGGCCGCGGGCGTCAACTACAAGAAGGGTAAATTCCCTTTCGCAGCCAACAGCCGCGCCAAGATCAACCACGAGACCGAGGGCTTCGTGAAGGTTCTGGCCGACGCCGCGACGGACAAGGTTCTCGGCGTCCACATCTATGGCCCGCAGGCGGGCGAACTGATCGGCGAAGCCTGCATGACGATGGCCTTCGGCGGCGCCTCGGAAGACGTGGCCCGCACCTGCCACCCGCACCCGACCCGCTCGGAAGCCTTCCGTCAGGCGGCCATGGGCGTCGAAGGCTGGACGATGCAGGCGTAAGCCTTTCCGGGTTTTCCGGCTGAAATCAGAACGGCGCGTCCTGCATGGGGCGCGCCGTTTTCGTTGCTGAAACTTAACTTGTCGGCGCCTGAGCCTGCCTTCAGTTTTCCCGCGCAACAACGGGAGCGAAGGTGAAATGATGCGTCTGGCGATCGGATTGACGGCGGCGACCTGGGCGATGATCGGCTCCGTCGCCACGGCGCAGGACTATCGCCCCACCTTTCATCCGGACCAGTTGAAAGGCCCACCGGCGGGCGCCTTCAATGAGGTTTTGGTGCTGGGTTCGCCGCACCTGTCCGACCTGCCGGACAGCTTCCGCGCCGAACAGCTTCAGCCGCTGCTGATGCGGCTGGAGGCCTGGCGGCCGACCGCCATCGCCGTCGAAAACCTGTCGGGCCTGCAGTGCGACTTCATGCGGCGCTATCCGTCCCGCTATGCGGAATCGGTCGAGGCCTTCTGCTATGACCCGTCCGACGAAGGCCGGGCGCTGGGCATGGACGTGCCGACGGCCAACGCCGAGGTCGAGCGTCTGCTGGAGGCCTGGCCCAAGGCGCCGACGGCGGCCGATCGACGACGTCTGGCGGCGCTCTTCCTCGCGGCGGGAGAGCCGGGTTCCGCCTCGGTGCAATGGCTTCGTCTGCCCGCCGCGGAGCGGGTGGCGGGCGACAGCCTGACGGCGGAAATGGCGGCTGCCCTGGACCGCCGGATGACCCGGAAGAACGAGGTCGACCTGGTCGCGGCCGTATTGGCGGCGCGGCTGGGGCATGAGCGCCTGTGGGCGGTCGATGATCACACGGCGGACTCCGCAACCCGGCCTGACGAGGAAGAGGCGCAGGCCAAGGCCATCATGGCGGCGTGGGACAATCCCTATGTCCAGGCGCGCAGGGACGCAGACCAGCGGCTGTATGTCGACCTGGAGCGCCCGGACGGCGTGCTGAACATCTATCGCGGCTACAACACGCCGGACACGCAGATGGTCGTCTATCGTTCGGATTTCGGCGCGACCCATGTGGAGCCCTCGCCGCAGGCGTTCGGGCGCCGCTATCTCGGCTACTGGGAGACGCGCAATCTGCGCATGGTCGCCAATATGCGCGACGTGCTGGGACGCTATCCGGGCACGCGGATGCTGACCATCGTCGGCGCTTCTCACAAGGGCTACTACGAAGCCTATCTGAATCAGATGCACGACGTGCGGCTGGTCAGCTCGGATGAGGTGCTGCGCTAGTTTCCTTCCCTCGCGCGCGACTTTGGTCGACGGGCCTCGCAATCGGCCGCGCCTGCGCCCATGTCAGCGGCCAAAGCTTCTTGAAGCAGGGGAAACAGCATGGACCTTCAACTCACCGGCAAGCGCGCCCTGATCTGCGGCGGCTCCAGCGGACTTGGCCGCGCGGTGGCGACGGCCCTTGTGGCCGAGGGCGCGCATGTGGCGCTCCTGTCGCGCGATGCGGTCAAGCTGCAGGCCGTGGCCGATGACCTGAACGCCATGGGGCCGGGCCGGGCGATCATCGCCCCCGCCGATCTGGCCGATCACGACGCCCTGCTCAAGGCGGTGGACGTCGCCGAGGAAGGACTGGGCGGGCCGATCCAGATCCTGCTGAACAACACCGGCGGGCCGCCGCCGTCGGGCGTGGCGGGGCTGGACCCGGCGCTGTGGCGCGAGCAGTTCGAGGCCATGGTGCTGTCGGTCTTCCGTCTGACCGATCGGGTGATGCCGGGGATGCGGTCGATGGGCTGGGGCCGGGTGCTGAACGTCGCCTCGACCAGCGTGATCGAGCCGATCGGGACGCTGGGCGTGTCCAACACCCTGCGCGCTTCCGTGGCGGCTTGGGCCAAGACGCTGGCGGGCGAGGTCGCGGCCAATGGGGTGACGGTCAACACCCTGCTGCCGGGCAGGATCGACACGCCGCGGATTGAGCGGCTGGACGCCGCCCGCGCCGCCGCCACCGGCGTCGAACCAGACGAGGCCCGCGCGGAATCGGTCAAGACCATCCCGGCCGGACGCATCGGCACAACTGAAGAGTTCGGCGCCGTCGCCGCCTTGCTGGCCAGCCCGCTGGCGGGCTATGTGACCGGCTCGCTGATCCGGGTGGACGGCGGAGCGGTCAGGGCGATCTGAGGCCGGGAACGGCGGCGGGCCGCCGCACCAGGCCGCCCAGGGTCACGGCCCCGCGCCCATAATCCAGCGTCACCTGGCTGAACCGGGTCAGGATGTCTGCGCCCAGCAACAGGGCGGGGCGTTCGATCAGATTCAGGATACGAAAGGCGTGAAGATCGCCGAACAGCAGGGGCGTCGGCCCCAGATCGCGCCGCGCCAGCCTTAGATCAGCCACTTCGCCGGACCGCACCAGCAAGGATTGGCCGATCACGCCATAGACGCGCAACAAGGGGCGCTCGCCCCGTCCCAGCCGCGAATCCAGCGCCCGCATGAGCGCGCGATTGCCGATCGAATACTGGGCGCCGCTGTCGATGAAGGCGACGGACGGAACGCCGTCAGCGGCGACCTGAGTCAGGATCAACTGGCTGAAACGTCCCGAGCGGACATCGGTGATGTCCTGGCCCAAGCGGCTGGCCCGCCCGCCGAAGGACAGGCCGCGCCGCACGACGTCCGCGCCCGAGGCCGCCAGCATGACGCGCCGCCGCCGCAGGTCCAGCGTCAGCCGAAAGCGCGACAGCACGTCCAGTCCCAGAAGGCCGTCGGCGCCCAGCAGCCCAGAGGGAAAGACCGGCAGGACAAGGTCGGCGAAACGCCGCCCGGAAAAGGCTAGATGCGGCAGGCGTACGGTCGGCGTCATCTGGGCGGCGGTGATGCCGTGCACCAGGACGGGCGGGCCGGGGGAAAGGTCCAGCGCTTGCGCCAGCCGGTCGGAGACCGCGCTGCGTTCCGCGCCCGTGTCGATGACGAACAGCGCCTTGCGCCCGTTCAGATCGACCTCGACCCCGATGCGCGTCAGAAGGTTCGTCAGCAGACGCGCCTCGGCGTCGGGCGGCGGCGGACCCGCCGCCTCCTGCGGCCAGGCGGGCGCGGCCAGCAGAAGCCCGGTCTGGGCTAGCAAGGTCTGGGCTAGCAAGGTCTGGGCCAGCAGGGTCAGGGCCGCTCGACGGCTGGACGTGAGGCGATCAGACTTGGGAACGAGAATCGGTCTGCGCACGCGGGTGAACTCCCGTTCCACGATCGATCCCCAAGGAGGAAACTGGCGCCTTTTCGAAGCGCTGAACAGTCCGCCTTCAGACGGTCACCCGCGCGGGTGGGCTTGGGCGTAGGCCGCCAGCAGGCGGGCGGCGTCGACCTGGGTGTATTTCTGCGTCGTCGACAGGCTGGCGTGGCCGAGCAGTTCCTGAATCGAACGCAGGTCGGCGCCCGCCCCCAGCAGATGGGTGGCGAAGCTGTGCCTCAGCGCATGGGGCGTGGCCGAGGCGGGCAGGCCCAGCCGTCCGCGCAGCCGCTGCACCGTCGCCTGCACATGGCGGGCGCTCAAGGGACCGCCGCGCCGTGCGCGGAACAGGGCCTGATCGGCGTCGATGACGAAGGGCTGCAGCGCCAGATAGGCGTCCGTCGCCTCGCGCACCTGCGGCAGGACGGGGACCATCCGCGTCTTGTCGCCCTTGCCGGTGATGCGAAGGCTGTCGGGCAGGGGGGCGTCAGACCGCTTCAGCGACAGGGCCTCGGAAATCCGCAGACCGCAGCCGTAGAGCAGGGTCAGGACGGCGCGGTCGCGCGCGGCCTCCCACGGCTCCATGTCGGGATCAGCCTCGGGTTCGTGCAGCAGGCCCTTGGCCTGATCCTCAGTGACCGGGCGGGGCAGGGACGGCTTGACCTTCGGCCCGCGCACCAGGGCCAGCTGCGGCGTCGCCACGCCCAGGCGCCGGTCGAGAAAGGCATGAAAGCCCCGGATGGCGGCCAGCGTCTGGCTGAGCGAGCGGGCGTTCAGCGGGCGATCCCCGCTGCGGCGCTCGGCCAGATGGGCGCGCGCCTCGGCCGCCGTGACCGAGCCAAGATCAGCCGCGCTCTGCGGCCCGCCGCGATGGCGCTCCAGAAAGACCAGGTACAGCCGCCCGATGTGGCCATAGGCCTCCAGCGTGCGCGACGAAAGGCGTCGCTCATGGGCCAGATGCTCCAGCCAGGCGGCCAGAGCGTCCTGCGAGGTCAGGCTTCCAGCGGCCATCGCTCGGCCATGCGTTCGACGACGCGGGCGACAAAGGCCACCAGTTCACAGCCCATGGCGGGGGTGAAGCCGTCGTCCTCGCTCGAGCCGAAGGCGCACAGGGCCGCGCGCGGCGCCTCATCGCCGGGGGCGTTCAGGCTCATCCGCACCAGGGCGACCGAGGCGACTTCGCCCTCGGCCGGTCCGAACAGGCCAAGGCCGGTGAAGTTGGGGCCGAGCCAGTGCAGGCCGTCCTCGCCCAGCAGGGCGTCGACGCGGCCCGGCTCCAGCGCCTTCCAGCCGAAGGGGACGGCGCCCGGCTTCTCGATCGCCACGGCGGCGCCCGCCAGACCGAACCGGCCCTGCGCCACGGCGTCCAGTTGCCGCGCCAGTTCGGCGTGGGTCTGGGCCTCCATCAGGTCGAGGGCGGCGACGTGGGTCTGGGTCTGGGCGGCGAAATTGGCGCGGGCGATCTCTTCGATCAGCTTGCGCGCGCCCGCCTCGCGCTGGGCCACGGCCTCCAGCCGCGCCAGGGCGGCGCGGCCGAAGTCGACGACGTTGCGGCCGCTGGCGGTCAGGCCCAGCTCTTCCAGCAGGGCCCGGTCGTCAAGCAGGTGTTCGGCGTGATCTTCCAGCCAGGCGCGCACCTGCGGCCAGTGCAGGCCAGATAGGGAAGGATTGGCCGCCGGGTCGGCAGAGAGGTCCAGGGAAGTGCTCAAGCGGGACCTCTCATCGGGTCAAAAATTACAAAATGGACTGACCGGTCTTGCCCCAGTCCGCCAGAAACGCATCCAACCCTTTGTCGGTTAACGGGTGCTTGACCAGGGCCTTGAAAACGTCAGCCGGGATGGTCGAGGCGTCGGCGCCGGCCAGCGCAGCGGCGGTCACATGGTCCGCATTACGCACCGAGGCGGCCAGGATTTCGGTGCTGAAGTCGTGGATGTCGTACAGGGTGCGGATGTCTTCCAGCAGGCCCACGCCATCGGCGCCGACATCGTCCAGACGACCGACGAAGGGCGAGATGAAGGTCGCGCCCGCCTTGGCCGCCAGCATGGCCTGGGCCGCTGAGAAGCACAGGGTGACGTTGGTCTTGATCCCCTTGTCGGCGAAGGCGCGGGTGGCGCGCAGCCCGTCCCACGTCAGCGGCAGCTTGACCACGACGTTGGGGGCGATGGAGGCCAGCTTGTCGCCCTCCTTGACCATGGTCTCGAAATCGGTGGCCACGGCCTCGGCCGAGATCGGCCCCTCGACCAGGGCGCAGATTTCAGCGATGACCTCGGCGATGTTGCGACCCGACTTGGCGATCAGGCTAGGATTGGTGGTGACGCCGTCCACCATCCCGGTGGGCAGCAGGTCCTTGATGACGGCGACGTCGGCGGTGTCGAGGAAGAGTTTCATGTCCGGGGTTCTACCCCTTCGGGAGCACAGGTGAAAGTCGCCTCCGTCCTCATACCCCTGCCGGTGCCGGAAGCCTTCGACTACGAAGTCCCCGAGGCGCTGTCGGTCGCGCGCGGCGATCAGGTCGCCGTGCCTCTGGGCCCGCGCCTGATCCGGGGCGTGGTGGCCGAGGTGTTCGAGACGACCGGCTCCAATCGGCGGCTGAAGGCGGTCGAGCAGGTGCTGGACGATCCGCGCCTGCCGGAACGCACGCTGGACTTCGTCGAATGGGCGGCGCGTTGGACGCTCAGCCCGCCCGGCGAGATGGCGGCGACGGCGCTGAAGGGGCTGCGCGCGCGCCGGCCCCGGCCCGAGCGGCGGGTGCGGCGCGTCGAGGGGCGCAGTCCGGCACGTCCCACCGCCGCGCGCACGGCGGTGCTGGAGGCTCTGGGCGCGCGATCCATGCCCGGCCCCGATCTGGCGCGGGCGGCGGGCGTCTCGTCCGGCGTGGTCAAGGGGCTGGTCGATGAAGGCGTGCTGGAGGCGTTCGAGGTCGAGGCCGTCGCCGCCTTCGACCCGCCCGACCCCGACTATGCGCCCGCGACCCTGAACCCCGATCAGGCGGCTTCGGCAGCGGCCATCGCCGAGGCCGTAGCGGCGGGCGGCTTCGCCCCCTTCCTGCTGGACGGGGTGACGGGCTCGGGCAAGACGGAAGCCTATCTGGAGGCGTCGGCGCAGGCGCTGCGGGCCGATCCGACGGCGCAGGTGCTGATCCTGCTGCCCGAGATCGCCCTGACCCAGGCGGTGATCGAGCGCATCACCGCCCGCTTCGGCGTCGCCCCGGCGGAATGGCATTCCGGCGTCGCCCCGCCGCGCCGTCGACAGGCGTGGGAGGCGGTGATCGCCGGGCGCTGCAACATCGTCGTCGGCGCCCGCTCGGCCCTGTTCCTGCCCTACGCCAACCTGCGGTTGGTGGTGGTGGACGAGGAGCACGACGGCTCTTTCAAGCAGGAAGAGGGGCTGGTCTATCACGGCCGCGACCTGGCCGTGGCGCGGGCGCGGATCGAGGGGGCGACGGTGGTGCTGGCCTCGGCCACCCCGTCGCTGGAGACGCTGTGGAACGCTCATCAAGGCCGCTATCGCTGGCTGAAGCTGGCGGCGCGGCACGGGGCGGCGGTCCTGCCGGAGATCGGCCTGATCGACCTGCGCGAATGCCCGCCCGATCCGCAGACCTGGCTGTCCGCACCTTTACGCGAGGCCATCGGCGAGACCCTGGCGCGGGGCGAACAGAGCCTGCTGTTCCTCAATCGGCGCGGCTATGCGCCGGTGGTGCTGTGCCGCGCCTGCGGGCATCGGCTGACGGCGCCGGACACGGATTCCTGGCTGGTCGAGCATCGCTACACCGGGCGGCTGGTCTGCCATTTGACCGGCTTCTCCATGCCCAAGCCCAAGGCATGCCCGTCATGCGGGGCCGAGGATTCCCTGGTGCCCGTCGGGCCGGGGGTCGAGCGTGTCGAGGAGGAGGTGCGTCAGCTCTTCCCTCAGGCGCGCACGGCCGTCTTCAGCTCGGACACGGTGCCGGACGGCAAGTCGGCCCGCGCCCTGATACAGAGCATGGCCGACGGCGAGATCGACATTCTGGTCGCCACCCAGGCTGCGGCGAAAGGCCACAACTTCCCGCGCCTGACGTTGGTCGGGGTGGTCGATGCGGACTTAGGGCTTCGCGGCGGCGACCTGCGCGCGGCCGAGCGCACCTATCAACTGCTGGCCCAGGCCACGGGGCGGGCGGGGCGGGCGGATCGGCCGGGCCGCGCCCTGCTGCAGACCTGGACGCCCGAGCATCCGGTGCTTCAGGCGCTGGCGGCGGGCGACCGTGACGCCTTCGTTGAAGCCGAGATGGCCGAGCGTGAGGCCGCCTCCCTGCCGCCGCACGGCCGTCTGGCGGCGCTGATCCTGTCCAGCGAGAACGCCATGGCGGTCGAGAAGGTCGCTCGCGACCTGGCCGAGGCCATCCCCAACGCTGAACGGCTGGAGGTCTATGGCCCCGCCGACGCGCCCCTGGCCCTGGTGCGCGGGCGGCGCAGGAAGCGGCTGCTGGTGCGGGCCGATCGAGATGTGAACCTGCAGGCCTTCCTGCGCGCCTGGCTGGCGCGGGTGAAGGTTCCGGGGGCCGTCAGGCTGACGGTGGACGTGGATCCTTATAGCTTTTTGTAGGGTGCTCTTTTTAAGGGGCGCTATCGCTCGCCGCGCGGCGGCTCGCTGCTTGAGCGCGCTCTTTTAATCCGCTCACCCCGGCGGACGCCGGGGCCCAGTGAGAGCCTCAGGCGCGGTCGTTTGCAGCCAAAGGACTGGATCCCGGCGTCCGCCGGGATGAGCGGAAGAGGGCCGCCCTACCTCGGCCCGGTCAGCCTGATCTCGAACAGGCTGGGCCAGTTCTTTCCGGTAACGAACAGACGGCGGTTCTGCGCGTCCCAGGCGATGCCGTTCAGCACGTCGTCGAGCGGGTCCTTGATCTGGTCTCTCGGCAGCAGACCGGTCAGGTCGATGGCGCCGACCACCCGCCCGGACGCCGGGTCGATGCGGACGATGTAGTCGGTCTGCCAGACGTTCGCCCAGACCTCGCCGTCGATCCATTCCAGCTCGTTGAGCTTGCGCAGCGGGCGGCCGTTCAGAGTGACGGCGATACGCCCCGTCTCGGCCTGGGTGTCGAAGTCGAGAAAGCGCAGGGTCGCCGATCCGTCCGACAGGATTAGCCGCGTGCCGTCGTGGGTCAGCCCCCAGCCTTCCCCCGCATAGGCGAAGCGGGAGACGGGCTTCAGGTCGTCCGCATCCCAGATGAAGCCGACTCCGTTGACCCATGAGAGTGAGAAGACGCGGCCGTCCTTCTCGGTCAGGCCCTCGCCGAAATACTCGGGATCGAGTTCGTGACTCTGAAGCACGACGCCGTCCTCCAGCCGCACGCGGCGGACGCTGGACGGGTTGCGGCCGGTGCTCTCGATCAGCACGCCGTCGCGGATGACCAGGCCCTGGGTGAAGGCGGTCGGGTCGTGAGGGAGGGTCCGCACCACCTCATGGCCGTAGACCGGAACCGGCGTGGGCGCGGGCTGAGCGGAGGGAGATGCGGGGGCCGGCCCCGGCGACTGCGCCGCCGCGGACGCGGGAAGCGCCAGCAGAAGCATCGCCAGGACCGGCCCGATACGCACGTTTAGACGCCGGGCTCGGCGGATTCAGCCTTGTTGAGGGCGGCTCTGGCGGCCTCCTCGGCCTGAGTCTTTCTGATCTTGGCGTTGCGCGACCACATGTTCAGACCCTCGACCAGGGCCGAGAAGGCCATGGCCGCATAGATATAGCCCTTGGGCACATGGACGCCGAAGCCGTCGGCGATCAGCACCGCGCCGATCATCAGCAGGAAGCCCAGGGCCAACATGACCACGGTCGGGTTCTTGTCGATGAAGTCGGCCAGAGGATCGGCCGCTAGCAGCATCACGGTCACGGCGGCGATGACGGCCACCATCATGATCGGCACGTGCTCGGTCATGCCCACGGCCGTCAGGATGGAGTCGACCGAGAAGACCAGGTCCAGAATGATGATCTGGAAGATGGCTGCGCCGACGTTGTTGATGACGACGTCCTTCTTGTTCTTCTCCAGCATGTCGTTCGACGGGGTGGTGTCGACGGCGTGGTGGATCTCCTTGGTGGCCTTCCACAGCAGGAAGAGACCGCCTGCGATCAGGATAAGGTCGCGCCAGGAGAAGGAGGTGTCGAAGGTCTCGCCGTGGAAGCCCAGGTCGAACACGGGCGTGGTCAGGCCGACGATCCAGCCGATGGTGGCCAGCAGGCCCAGGCGCATGATCAGGGCCAGGCCGATGCCGATGCGCCGCGTGCGCTGGCGGTGCTCGGGCGGCAGTTTGTTCGACAGGATCGAAATGAAGATCAGGTTGTCGATCCCCAGCACCACCTCCATGACCACCAGGGTCACAAGGGCCGCCCAGGCGGCAGGATCGGTCAACAGCGGGGTTATGCTCTCAAGCATCGGGGTTCCTGATGGAGGTTAAGACTTTTCCGGTAACGGGAGCGTGAGTACGCATCAAGCGATCTGAAGCGTCGTCATCGTCGCAGGCTCGGTTGGCGGTTCCAGCTAGACCGGTTCATCTTCGACCAAAGAGAGCGCGGGTGCGGCGTTATCGTTCCGCGCCCCTTGGTTGCGGCTTGCGGCCTTGCATGGTATCAGCCGCGCGGCTTTAGCGAAGGGCGTATCGAAAGATGCGTCCCCAGCGTGCTTTCTTAAAGCATATCAGGCCCTTGGCTGGCGCAGGCGACTGCGGCCGGTCTTGCGACAATCGCTTCAGACGCGGACCAATATAAGTGGCGGACGATTTCAGGACGACGGAAGTCGGCGGACGGTATGCACAGGCGCTGTTCGACCTGGCGGATGAGACGGGGGCGCTGGACGCCGTGCGCGCCGATCTGGCTTCGCTCAAGGCGGCCTGGATCGACAGCGCCGACCTGCGCCGTCTGGCGACCTCGCCGCTGATCTCTTCGGATGATCAGGCCAAGGGTCTGGCGGCCATCGCCGACAAGGCGCAGTTCACGGCCACGACGCGCAACTTCCTGGGTCTGCTGGGTCAGAACGGCCGCGCGGCGGATCTGCCGGGCGTGATCGCCGCCTTCGAAGCGCTGTACGCCAAGAAGACGGGCGTGGTGGCCGCCGAGGTGGTCTCGGCCATGGCCCTGAGCGCCGCCCAGACCAAGAAGATCCAGAGCGAGCTGCGCGCCGCCCTGGGCCGCGACCCCGAACTGACCGCCCGCGTCGATCCGTCGATCCTGGGCGGCCTCAAGGTCAAGGTGGGCTCGAAGCTGTTCGACGCCTCGCTGAAGACCAAGCTCGACCAGATGACCTTTGCGCTGAAGCGCGCCTAAGCCCCGAATTCCAGTTTAAGCCGGGCCAGCGGGCCCGCACCGAAGACGAAAGCCGAAAGAGCCAATCATGGATATCCGCGCCGCCGAAATCTCGGCCATCCTCAAGTCGCAGATCGCCAACTTCGGCGTGGAAGCCGACGTTTCCGACGTCGGCCAGGTGCTGTCGGTCGGCGACGGCATCGCGCGCATCCACGGCCTGGACAACGTCCAGGCAGGTGAAATGGTCGAGTTCACCAAGGCCGGCGTGAAGGGCATGGCCCTGAACCTGGAGCGCGACAATGTCGGCGCCGTGATCTTCGGCGCGGACGCCGCCATCGCCGAGGGCGACGACGTGCGCCGCCTGGGCGAAATCGTGGACGTGCCGGTCGGCAAGGGCCTGCTGGGCCGCGTCGTCAACCCGCTGGGCGAGCCGATCGACGGCAAGGGCCCGATCCAGTTCACCGAGCGTCGCCGCGTCGACGTGAAGGCCCCCGGCATCATCCCGCGCAAGTCGGTTCACGAACCGATGCAGACGGGCATGAAGGCGATCGACACCCTGATCCCCGTCGGCCGCGGCCAGCGCGAGCTGATCATCGGCGACCGTCAGGTCGGCAAGACCGCCGTCGCCATCGACACCATCCTGAACCAGAAGACGGTCAACAAGTCGGACGACGAGTCGGCCAAGCTGTACTGCATCTACGTCGCCATCGGCCAAAAGCGTTCGACCGTGGCCCAGATCGTCAAGACCCTCGAAGAGTCGGGCGCGCTGGAATACACCATCGTCGTGGCCGCCACGGCGTCGGAACCGGCCCCGCTGCAGTTCCTGGCCCCGTTCGCCGGCACCGCCATGGGCGAGTATTTCCGCGACAACGGCATGCACGGCCTGATCATCTATGACGACCTGTCCAAGCAGGCCGTGGCCTACCGCCAGATGTCGCTGCTGCTGCGCCGTCCGCCGGGCCGTGAAGCCTA
Source organism: Brevundimonas naejangsanensis DSM 23858 (assembly GCF_000421705.1). Lineage (GTDB taxonomy): Bacteria > Pseudomonadota > Alphaproteobacteria > Caulobacterales > Caulobacteraceae > Brevundimonas > Brevundimonas naejangsanensis. Next base: position 67,663 of record NZ_ATXN01000008.1, on the reverse strand, counting down.
TCCGGGCGACGTCTTCTACCTGCACTCCCGCCTGCTGGAGCGTTCGGCCAAGCTGAACGAGGACTACGGTTCGGGCTCGCTGACCGCCCTGCCGATCATCGAAACCCAGGCCAACGACGTGTCGGCCTACATCCCGACCAACGTGATTTCGATCACCGACGGCCAGATCTTCCTGGAATCGGACCTGTTCTATCAGGGCATCCGTCCGGCCGTGAACGTCGGCATCTCGGTGTCGCGCGTCGGCTCCTCGGCTCAGATCAAGGCCATGAAGCAGGTCGCCGGTTCGATTAAGGGCGAGCTGGCCCAGTATCGTGAAATGGCCGCCTTCGCAAAGTTCGGTTCGGACCTCGACGTCTCGACCCAGCGCCTGCTGGCGCGCGGCGCCCGCCTGACCGAGCTGCTGAAGCAGCCGCAGTATTCGCCGCTGGCCGTCGAAGAGCAGGTCGTGTCGATCTACGCCGGCACGCGCGGCTATCTGGACGGCATCGCTGTTTCGGACGTCGGCCGCTTCGAGAGCGAACTTCTGGCCCGCGTTCACGCCAGCCACGCCTCGCTGCTGGAAGGCATCCGCACCAAGAAGGCCCTGACGCCCGAGCTGGAAGCCGAGCTGAAGGACATCCTGGCGGCCTTCGCCAAAACCTTCGCCTGATCGTTCGGCCCTGTAGTCAAAGGAAGAGCAGAGCCGGATGGCTAGCCTCAAGGAAATGCGCGATCGGATCGGAAGCGTCAAAGCGACGCAGAAGATCACGAAAGCCATGCAGATGGTCGCCGCGGCCAAGCTGAAGCGCGCCCAGGAGCAGGCGGAGAACGCCCGCCCCTATGCGTCGCGGATGGCCTCGGTCATCGCCAACCTGGCGGCGGGCGTCGGCGACGACGGCCCGCGCCTGATGACCGGAACCGGCGCCGACCAGAAGCACCTGGTCGTCGTCGCCACGGCCGACAAGGGTCTGGCGGGCGGGTTCTCGACCAACGTCATCCGCGCTGCGCGCGATCACATCAACAGCCTGATCGCCAACGGCAAGACGGTCGAGATTGTCGCCGTCGGCCGCAAGTCGCGCGACCAGCTGACCCGCCTGTTCGGCGACCGGGTCGTCAAGACTTTCGAGTTGAGCGAGCACAAGACGGTGGGTCTGCATTCGGCCCAGCCGATCGCCGAACTGCTGGCTGAAAAGTTCGAGGCGGACGAGGCCGACAAGGTCACCCTCTTCTACAGCCAGTTCAAGTCGGTGATCTCTCAGGTCCCGTCGTCGCGTCAGCTGGCCCCGGCCGAAGTCGACGCCGACGCCTCGGCCGACGCCGGCGCGCTCTATGAATACGAGCCGTCGGAAGAGGACATCCTCGAGACCCTGCTGCCGCGCAACCTGACGACGCAGATCCTGGCCGCCCTTCTGGAAAACCAGGCCGGCTTCTTCGGCGCCCAGATGGCTGCGATGGACAACGCCACGCGCAACGCCGGCGACCTCATCAGCGCCTTGACGCTGCAGTACAACCGTTCCCGCCAGGCCCAGATCACCACCGAGCTGATCGAGATCATCGCCGGCGCTGAAGCGCTCTGATCCCGACACAGCCGACATTCGACACGGATAAACCCCGATGACCGACACCACCGCCCCCAAGAAACCCGCCGCCAAGAAGCCGGCCGCCAAGAAGGCCGCTCCGGCCGCCGCTCCCGTCGCTGTCGCGGGCCAGGGCAAGATCGCCCAGGTCATCGGCGCCGTCGTCGACGTTGAGTTCACCGGCGCCCTGCCTGGCATCCTCAACGCTCTGGAAACCCAGAACGTCGACCAGAAGACGGGCGAGCCCTTCACCCTGGTCCTGGAAGTCGCCCAGCACCTGGGTGAGAACATGGTCCGCACCATCGCCATGGACACGACCGAAGGTCTGACGCGCGGCCAGGCCGTCGTCGACACCGGCAAGTCGATCATGGCCCCGGTCGGCCCCGGCACGCTCGGCCGCATCATGAACGTCGTCGGCCAGCCGATCGACGAAGCCGGTCCGATCAAGACCACCGAGTTCCGCCCGATCCACCGCGAGGCGCCTTCGTTCGAAGAGCAGTCGACTTCGTCGGAAATCCTGGTCACGGGCATTAAGGTGATCGACCTGATCTGCCCCTACACCAAGGGCGGCAAGACCGGCCTGTTCGGCGGCGCCGGCGTCGGCAAGACCGTGACCATGCAGGAGCTGATCAACAACATCGCCAAGGCGTACGGCGGTTATTCGGTTCTGGCCGGCGTGGGCGAACGCACCCGCGAAGGCAACGACCTGTATCACGAGATGATCGAGTCGAACGTGAACGTCGCCGGCGGCGGCGAAGGCTCCAAGTGCGCCCTGGTCTACGGCCAGATGAACGAGCCCCCCGGCGCCCGCGCCCGCGTGGCCCTGACCGGTCTGGCCCAGGCCGAATACTTCCGCGATGAAGAGGGCAAGGACGTCCTGCTGTTCATCGACAACATCTTCCGCTTCACGCAAGCCGGTTCGGAAATGTCGGCTCTGCTGGGCCGCATCCCGTCGGCCGTGGGCTATCAGCCGACGCTGGCCACCGAGATGGGCAACCTGCAGGAGCGCATCACCTCGACCAAGAAGGGCTCGATCACCTCGATCCAGGCCATCTACGTCCCGGCCGACGACCTGACCGACCCGGCGCCCGCCGCCTCGTTCGCCCACTTGGACGCGACGACGGTTCTGAACCGCGACATCGCCGCCCAGGCCATCTTCCCGGCCGTGGACCCGCTGGACTCCACCTCGCGGATCATGGACCCGCTGGTGATCGGCGAGGAGCACTACACCGTCGCCCGTCGCGTTCAGGAAATCCTGCAGCAGTACAAGGCGCTGAAGGACATCATCGCCATCCTGGGCATGGACGAGCTGTCGGAAGACGACAAGCTGGTCGTGTCGCGCGCCCGTAAGATCAGCCGCTTCCTGTCGCAGCCCTTCTTCGTGGCCGAGCAGTTCACCGGCTCGCCGGGCAAGTTCGTCGAACTGGCCGACACCATCCGCTCGTTCAAGGCGATCTGCGACGGCGAATACGACCACCTGCCGGAAGCCGCCTTCTACATGGTCGGCGCCATCGAAGAGGCCGTTGAGAAGGCCGCCAAGATGGCTGCGGAAGCCTAAGTCATGGCCGGTAAGCTGAACTTCTCCCTCGTCGCCCCGGAACGCGAAGTCTTCGCCGGTTCGGTCGATCAGGTCGATGCGCCGGGCGTCGAGGGCGACTTCGGCGTCCTGCCGGGCCACGCGCCCTTCATGACCACCCTGCGCGAAGGCGTGGTGACCGTCTATGACGGCGCCCAGCGCCGCCGCTTCGAGGTCAAGGGCGGTTTCGCCGACGTCAACGGCGAAGGCCTGACCATCCTGGCCGAAGAGGCTTCGGAACTGACCGCGAACTAAGGTTCGCGCGGCTGAAACGATCAAAGGCCTCTCGCTCTAGCGGGGGGCCTTTTGTTTTGTTCGTATCTCAAGCCCTCCCCATCGAGGGGGAAGGGAGCGTCAGGAGGCCCACTCTCCGAACGCCCGCACCACCTGCTCATAGATCGGGCGTTTGAACGGCACGATCAGGCTTGGCGCCTCTTCCAGCCTCCCCCAGCGCCAGGCGTCGAATTCGGGCTCCCCGTAGGCGTTCAGGTCGATCTCGTCGTCGGCGCCGGTCAGGCGGAAGGCGAACCACTGCTGCCGCTGGCCTTTCCAGCCCCTCCAACTTTTCGGGCTCGGCAGCCCTTGCGGGAAGTCATAGGGAATCCACTCGGTCGTGCGGCCCAGAAGAGCGATGGATCGCACGCCCGTCTCCTCGTGCAGTTCACGGCGGGCGGCGGCTTCCAGGTCCTCGCCGTCATCGACGCCGCCTTGCGGGAACTGCCAGTTCCACGGCTCGGGCGTGTCGGCGCGGCGGCCGAACCAGACCTGGCCGGCCGGGTTGAACAGGACGACCCCGACGTTGGGGCGATAGAGGGACAGGTCGATGCTCATGCTCCTTCGCATACGCCCCCGCCATGCCGGGGGCTAGGCGTCAACGTCCGGGAAAGGGAGCGCGTCTAGGGTGGCGTCATGGACAGACGTCAACTGATCGGCCTGACTCTGAGCGGCCTCGTATGGGCGGGCGTCGCCCACGCTTCGCCTGAGAAGAGTCGGGGCGGCAAGGGCGGCTATCTGTCCCTGCCCACGGCCACGGCGACCGTTCTGCGCCGCGACGGGCGGCGCGGGGTCATGACGGTCGAGACAGGGCTCGACATCGCCGACGGCGCCCTGATGGAGCGGGCGCGCCTGTCCCAGCCGCGTCTCAGCGCCGTCTATAATGAGGTGGTCCGCATCGCCGCAGAGCGGTTGCTGCCGGACGCGCCGCCGGATGTCGAATGGCTGGTTGTCGCCTTGCAACACGCGACGGGCTCGATCCTCGGCAAACCGGGAGCCAAACTTCTGCTGGGCACGGTGATGGTCGCCTGAGGGCAGGGCGGCGACAGGGCGGCGACGCCCGCGCCTCAGTCCTGCGTCGGATCCGGACGGCTCGTGTCGCCGTAGGTCATGGCCAGGAAGACGTCTTCCAGATCCGGGTCCTCGGTGGCGATGTCCTTGATGGTCACGCCCGCTGCGCGGACGGCCGCCAGCACCTGTTCGACGCTGGATTCGCCCGTGCGATAGGTGACGACGAAGGCCCCGTTGGCGCGCGGGGCGACGGCGAAGCCGTTCAGGGCGGGCAGGGCGTCGGGCGCTGTTTCGGGCGTCACCACGACGTTGCGGGTGTCCAGCCGCTTCAAGAGCTGCTGCGTCGGCTCGCAGGCCACGACCTCGCCCCGGTTGATGATGGCGATGGTGTCGCACAACTCCTGCGCCTCTTCGAGGTAGTGGGTGGTCAGGATCACCGTCACCCCCTCCTCGTTGATCTTGCGGACATAGTCCCACAGCTGGCGGCGCAGCTCGACGTCCACGCCCGCTGTCGGCTCGTCCAGGATCAGGACCGGCGGATTGTGCACCAGGGCCTTGGCCACCATCAGGCGCCGCTTCATGCCGCCGGACAGGGCGCGGACATAGGCGTTGGCCTTGTCCGACAGGCCCAGCGCCGCCAACAGTTCATCCGAGCGGCGCTCGTTCGCCGGCACGCCATAGAAACCGGCTTGAACTTCCAGCGCCTCGCGCGGAGTGAAGAAGACGTCGGCGACGATCTCCTGCGGCACCACGCCCAGGGCCGAGCGGGCGTCGCGCGCCTCATGGTCGATGTCGCGATCCCAGATGCGGACCGTGCCCTCGGACTTGTTCACCACCCCGGCGATGATGTTGATCAGGGTCGACTTGCCTGCGCCGTTCGGTCCCAGCAGGCCGAACATGGAGCCGCGCGGCACCGTCAGGTCGACCCCGCGCAGGGCCGTCTTCGGCGGCGACTTGCGCGAGCCCTTGTAGGTCTTTTTCAGCCCCCTGACCTCGATGGCGTTGACGGGCAGGGCGGGGGCTTGGGTCATGGCGGGGACTTCAACTCGGGCAGTGATGAGCGGACCGCATAGGTAGGGGGCGCGGCGCCGTTCGCCAAGGCGTCGTTGCGATGCGAAGACAAGGCTGCGAGACGATATGTAAAAGTTGCTTGACGGCACGCGTAAGGGTGTCTAGCTTGCTTGTCATAAAGACAACTTCCCTTGGATGAGGACACGCCATGACCACCGCCATCGCTCCCCATAAAGCCATGACCCGCACCCGCCTGATCGGCTTCATCGCCATGGGGTTCTGCGTCGTCGGCTACGCTGGTTTCACTCTCGCTCTGCTGGCGGGGAAGCTGGACTATCTGCCTATGACGCAGGCGGCGATCATCGCCGCCGTCGCTGCTGTCATCGGCGAGATCGGCCTGTGGGTCGGCGCGGGCTGCCTGGGCCTGACCCTGTTCAAGAAGCGCAAGGCCCTGTTCGATCGGGTGATGGGCCGCAAGCCCGCCGCTTCGGACGTTTGACCTGACGGTCCGGTCCGCCTAGGAACGGCGCAAAGCCTTTCCAGACCGGACCGGATCATGCCTCCCCGCCATCTCGAAGCCGTCATTCCTCCCCCCGAAGAGATCGTGGTCTCGACCAAGCGCGTCGCCTGCGACGGCGGCGGCGGGGCCCTGGGCCACCCGCTCGTCTACATGGACATGGGCGAGGACGACTTCATCGAGTGCGGCTATTGCGACCGCCGCTTCGTGCTGTCGGCGCACCCGCAGCCGGAGAACGAATACCTCGACCCGGCGGCCCGCCCGCCCGAGGCGCATTGAGGCCTGGCGATGCGCTTTCTGCACACCATGGTCCGGGTGAAGGATCTGGACGCCTCGATGCGTTTCTACCGCGACCTGCTGGGTCTGGAAGAGACGCGCCGCGCCGATTATGAGGCCGGGCGCTTCACCCTAGTCTATCTGGCCGCGCCGGCCGACAAGGCCCGCGCCGAGGCCGAGAAATCGCCCGAGGTCGAACTGACCTACAACTGGGACGATCAGGATTACGATGGCGGCCGCAACTTCGGTCACCTGGCCTTTCAGGTCGACGACATCTACGCCGCCTGCCAGCGGCTAATGGACGGCGGCGTCATCATTAACCGCCCGCCGCGCGACGGCCATATGGCCTTTGTCCGCTCGCCGGACGGCATTTCCATCGAACTGCTGCAGGCGGGCGAGCGTCTGGCTCCGGCCGAGCCTTGGGCCTCCATGCCGAACGTGGGCGCCTGGTGAGCGTTTCGGCGCGGCTGATCCTCGGGCTGGCGGTCTTGAGTCTGGGCGCCTGCGCCATGGTGACCGAGACCAATCCGGCGCGGACGGCCACCGATATGCTGCTGGTCAACCGGGCGGCCGACCGCGCGGTCGAGGGCCTGACACTGCCGATCCCGCAGGGCGCGCGCGTCTTCGTCGACGAGACCTATTTCCAGGCTGAGAACGCCCGCTATGCGCTGAGCGCCATCCGCGCCGCTCTGTCGGAAGCTGGCTACGCCATCGTGCGCGAGCGCGGCGAAGCGGACGCCATCTTCGAGGTGCGCGCCGGCGCCCTGTCGCTGGACCAATTGCGCCGCGTGGTCGGGATTCCCGACATGCGGGTGCCGATCAATGAGAGCCTGAACGTCGTCTCCCTGCCGGAACTGTCGATCTATTCCAACCGCGATCGCATGGGCGTGGCCGAGTTTTCCGGCTTCCTCTACGACGCGCGCACGGGCATGCCGCTGGGCGCCGTCACCCCGATGATCGGCCAGTACAAGATCCGCAGCCACAAGGCCTTCATGATGCTGACCTGGGGCCAGCAACTGGCCCAGCCGGGCGAGCGCGATCCGGGATCGAGCTGGAAGGAATTCTAGGGCGAGGCCAAATCGCCCTTGCACCGCTCAGTCCGTTCGCGGAGCGAGACAGGCGCGTTCGGCCGTGTTAGGGCGCAGGTGAGCATAAGGCGTTCCGGCCGCGCTCATCTGTTCGCCGCCGCCGCAAGAGACGACGCCCTTGTCCTTCTTCCACGCCGGTCCTGCGCCGAAAGGCTCCGGTCTTCGCCGAGGCGCCCTGCGCGACGCGCTGGATCTGGCGCCGGGGATGAAGGTCGGCCTGTTCGGCGGCTCGTTCAATCCGGCCCACGACGGCCACGCCCATGTGGCGGCCACGGCCATGCAACGACTGGGGCTGGACCGGGTGGTCTGGCTGGTCTCGCCGCAGAACCCGCTGAAGTCCGCCCATGAGACCGCCCCCCTGGCCGAGCGGATGGCCTCGGCGCAGGCGGCGGCCGCGACGGTCGGCCCGGCGATGATCGTGTCGGATTTCGAGACCAGAGCCGGCACGCGCTGGACCGTCGACACCCTGCGCGCCATCGTCGCGCGCCATCCGCGGGTTCAGTTCGTCTGGCTGATGGGGTCTGACAATCTGGCGGACTTCCATCGCTGGCGCGGTTGGACCGACATCATGCGGCTGATGCCCGTGGCGGTGATCGCCCGGCCCGGCAGTCTACTGGACAGCCGCACGGCGCCGGCCGCGGTGCGTTTCGCCCGCTATCGCGTGCCGATGGCCCAGGCCGGGCTGCTGCCCAGTCTTGAGGCGCCCGCCTGGACCTATCTGTCGGCGCCGCTGAATCATCGCTCCTCGACCGCGATCCGGGCTGCGCGAACCGCGCGGGGCGAAGAGTCGCCGCCAGCCGGGTGACCTTTCGCGCCGGGCGTGCTAGACTGGGCTTTTAGTAAATCGCCTTGGAGCCCTCCGCTGACCCCCTCGACCGCGCACGATGCGCAAGACGCCGTTTCGAACGCGGCGCACGAAATGGACCTGATGGATTCCGTCCATTCCGAAGACGGTCAGGCCGAGGACGGCCCCAGTAGCGGCGAGCGCCAGCCCCTGCCGGTCGGCGCGACCGAGCTGGAACAGGCCATTCTCGCCAAACTCGACGACGACAAGGCTCAGGACATCGTCCTGATCGACCTGCGCGGCAAGAGCCCCATGACCGACGCCATGATCGTCGCGTCGGGACGTTCGCATCGCCACGTCGGCGCCATCGCCGATCACCTTCTGCGCCTGTTCAAGGAGCAGGGGCTGGGCAAGGTGAAGGTCGAGGGCCTGCCGCACTGCGACTGGGTGCTGCTGGATGCGGGCGATGTCATCGTCCACCTGTTCCGCCCCGAAGTGCGCACCTTCTACAACATCGAGAAGATCTGGGCGGTCGACAGCGCCCACCGCGGCGGCCCCGTCCGCGGCTGATCTTTTTCTGAAAACGGGCTGACCTCATGAAGCTGGCGATCGCGGCCATCGGCAAGCCGGGCCGCGGTCCCGAGGCGGCTCTGGCCGACGACTACGCCCGGCGCGCCACCCTGTCGGGGCGGGCGCTGGGTCTGGGCCCGCTCGAACTTATCGACCTTGAGCCGAAGAAGCCCGGCAAGGCGCCCGAGGCTGAACTGCTGCTGGCCGCCGCCGAGGGCGCGCATCTGATCGCCTGTGACGAACGGGGGCGGACCTATTCCTCGCGCGCCTTCGCCGACCATGTGGCCGCCCTGCGCGATCAGGGCGAGCGGCGTCTGGTCTTCGTCATCGGCGGGGCAGACGGTCTGGACGAGAGCGTGCGCCGCGCCGCCCGTTCGACTCTCGCCTTCGGGCCGCAGACCTGGCCCCACGCCCTAGCCCGCGCCATGCTGGCCGAGCAAATCTATCGGGCCGTGACCATTCTGGCCGGTTCGCCCTATCATCGCGACTGATGCGACGCGGGGCCGTTCTTCTTCTGACCTCTTCCAGCCTGCTGCTGGCCCTCGCCGGGCCTGCGGCCAGCCAGCGCGCGGTTCCGCCGAACGCCGAGCTGACCCGGCTTCAGGCCGAGTATCGCGACGAGACCGCCCGCGCCCGCCGTCTGCGCGCCGAGGCCGCGGCCGCCGCCGAGGAGATCGTCGATCTGGATCGACAGTTGCGCGAACTGCGCCGGGCCGAGGCCGAGGACGATGTGCAGTTGGAGGCTCAGCGCGCCCGGCTGAAGGAACTGGCCGAGCGCGAGGCCGCCCTGGTCGCCGCCCTGTCGCGTGAACGCGCGGCTCAGGGTCGGCTGCTGTCCGCCCTGCAGATGATGAGCCGCAAGCCGCCGCCGCCTCTGCTGATCCCGGCCGATCAGGCCGTGGATACGGTGCGCGCCTCCATCCTGATCCGCGCCATCACGCCCGACCTGCAGAAACGCGCCGAGACCCTGGTGGAGCGCCAGGCCGAGATCGGCCGCATCCGTCGTCTCGCCGCCCTGTCCAGCGAGCGCCTGTTCACCGTCGAGAGCGCCCAGAACGACCGGCGCGCCGAAATCGAGGGTCTGACGGCGCGCAAAACCGCCCTGCGCTCGGTGCTGAGGGCCGAGGCCGCGCGGGCCGAGCGCGCGACCAAGGCGCTGGAAGCCCGTATCCGCGAACTGGGCGGGCAGACGCCGCAGGTGGCCGAGGCGCCCGAAGAGGCGCCCGCCGCCCGCCTGCCTGCAGGCCGTAGTCGCCTGACGCCCCCTATCGCGGGGACGCCCTCGCAACGCTTCGGCGGCCGCTCGGCCGGTTGGAGCTGGCGCTCCAGCCATGAAGCGGTCGGCGCCCCTGCGGCGGGCCGTGTCGCCTATGCCGGGCCGCTCAAGGAGTGGGGCGAGGTGGTGATCCTGGACCTGGGCCCCGGCTGGCGCGCCGTGATCGCGGGGCTTGACCGTCTGGAAGTCGAGACCGGCCAGCGCGTGGCCGACGGCCAGACCCTGGGCCGCACCGGCGAGGACGGCGAAGCCTATTTCGAACTGCGCCGCCAAGAACGGCCCATCGATCCGGCGCCGTGGCTGCAGTAGGATCAATCGCGCGAAATTCCTTTCAAATCGGCGCGGACGCTGATTGTATCGACGCAACTGTCGCGCGCGCCTTTGCGGCGCTCGCGCCGCCCTGGACGACCGGAGCCGAAAGCGGATCCGATGGAAAGAGACCGAATGCGTAAACTGCTTCTCGTGGGCGCCGCCGCCCTGGCGCTGGGCGGATCGGCGGCGGCTGTCGCCAGCCAGACTCCGCGCAACGAGACCTTCCGGATGCTGGAGCTGTTCGGCGACGTCCTGGGCATCGTCGAGCAGGCCTATGTCGTCCCTGTCGACAACAAGAAGCTGATCGAAGCCGCCCTGCAGGGGATGATGACGGCGCTCGACCCGCACTCCAACTACATGCCCGCCAAGGCGTTCGGCGATCTGCGCGAGCGCACATCGGGCGAGTATTCCGGCGTCGGCCTGACGATCACCTCCGAAGGCGGGCTGGTGAAGGTCATCTCGCCGATGGATGACAGCCCGGCTGGCCGCGCCGGGGTGCAGGCAGGCGACGTCATCAGCGCCGTCAATGGTCAGAACGCGGCTGGTCTCAGCGTCTCCGAGGTCTCGGACAAGCTGCGCGGCGCCACCGGCACCAGCGTCACCATCACCTTCCTGCGCGATGGCGAAGAGCCGCGCGAGGTCGTGCTGACGCGCGAAGTCATCAAGGTCGAATCCGTCACCGGCCGTCTGGAAGGCGATTTCGGCTACCTGCGCGTCTCCACCTTCAACGAAAACACCGGCCGCGAGCTGACCGAGACCATCGAGCAGCTGAAGCGCGAGAAACCCGGCCTGAAGGGTTATGTGCTGGACCTGCGCAACAACGGCGGCGGGCTGCTGACGGCGGCCATCGACGTGTCCGACGCCTTCCTGGAGCGCGGCGAGATCGTCAGCCAGCGCGGCCGCAAGCCCGAGGATATCGAACGCTACGCCGCCAAGCCGGGCGACCTGACCGGCGGCCTGCCGGTGGTGGTGCTGATCAACTACGGCTCGGCCTCGGCGTCCGAGATCGTGGCGGGCGCCCTGAAGGATCAGGAGCGGGCGACGGTCGTCGGCCTGACCAGCTTCGGCAAGGGATCGGTCCAGACGGTGATCCCGCTGCGCGGCGGCCGCGACGGCGCCCTGTCGATCACCACGGCGCGCTACTACACGCCGTCGGGCCGCTCGATCCAGAAAATCGGCATCGAGCCGGACCTGGAGGTCGCCCGTTCCGAGGCCGAGGCGCGCATCGTCTCGCGCTCCAGCTTCATCTATTCCGAGGCGGCCTATTCGACGGCGCTGGACTCCTCCATCGGGGCCGAGCGCAAGGGGCCCCACACCCCGCGCGAGGCGCCGGGCGCCGACTACGCCAAGGACAAGGACTATCAGCTGGAGCGGGCGCTGGACGTGCTGCGCGCCGGCGGCGACCTGACCAAACTGGCCGCCGCGCCCCAAGGGATCGTCATCACCGAACCGGGACAGGAAAAGGTCGAGACGGCCGAGACCGACACGCCCAAGGTCACGGTCGCGCCGAAAGACCCCCCGGCGCCGCGCGCCCCGGAAATCACGCCGGGGAACAAGCCGAAGAGCGACTGAGGCGCGGCCCTCGAACGTGGTGAACGCGCCGTTAGGGTTTCTTAACCGGCGCAGGGCTTAACTGAGGCTGAGGGGCGCCGCGCCTGTGCGGCGCCTGCAAGCTCGAGCCGCCATCCTGACCATGTTCGCCAAGCGCCAGTCCGCCCTAGCCGCCGCCGCAGGCGCGCCGCCGGAGCCCCGGTCGCGCGTCGCCATGGAGCCGGTCCTCAACGCCCTGAAGAAGCCGCCCGTCGCGGCGGGCGCGACCGGGGTCTTCGTCATCGGCGCGGCCGCCCTGTTCGTCGCCGTTCTGGGCGATCCGCGCGCCGGCGCGCCGACGGCCAGCGCGCGACTTGAGCGCCCCGCCGCAGCGGACACCGCCCCGACCGGCGCCGAGACTTTCGGCTTCAGCGGTCTGGACATCTATCAGGACCTCGGCGCCATCGACCCGGCTCTGATGGGCGAAGAGGGCGGCGCTATGGGGGGCGAGGCCCTCATCACCCTGCCCGACGGCGCCAGCGTGGCCTCGGGCCAGGGCTTCAGCGCCCCGGTGCGCGCGCCGTCCAATCCCCTGCCCAAGGCGCCGATCGCGGGCCTGTTCCAGCCCGGACCGAACGGCCCCCTGCCGCGCATCGCCGCCGACGGCCGCGTCCCGGCCCAGGCCTACGCCCGGCCCTTCCGTTCGAACGGCAAGCCGATGGTGGCCCTCGTGGTCGGCGGTCTGGGTCTGAACAGCGCCACCACCCGCGCGGCGATCGAACGTCTGCCCGCCGAGGTGACCCTGTCCTTCGTGCCCTATGCTGAAGGCCTTCAGACCTGGATCGACATGGCCCGCGCCCACGGCCATGAGGTGATGATCGAACTGCCGATGGAGCCGACCGGCTATCCCGACAACGACCCCGGCCCCTACACGCTTCTGTCCAGCGGCGGTGGCGACGATGTGGCGGTCAAGCTGGACTGGCTGCTGGCGCGCGCCACCGGCTATTTCGGCGTGACCAACTATCTGGGCGACCGGTTCGCGACCTCGGACGAGAGCATGGGCGCGCTGATGACCCATCTGCGTCAGCGCGGTCTGGCCTTCCTCGACGACGGCTCGATGCGCCGCCGCCCCGGCGCCTTCGCCCGCGCCAGCGCCGACCGCATCATCGACGAGGAACAGAGCCCCGCCGCCATCCTGCGCCAGTTCAACGCGCTGGAGGCCGCCGCCAAGACCAACGGCGCGGCGCTGGGAACCGGCTTCTCCTACCCCGTCACCGTCGAAGCCGCCGCCCGCTGGACGGCGGGTCTGGAAGCGCGCGGCCTGCAACTGGCCCCCGCCTCTGCGATGACCCGGCGGCCGGGGAGGTAGAGCTGGTCAGCAAGTATGGCCTTCTGTCTCTACTCTAACGACGTGATTTCGATTAGAGTATCGTCGTTCTTGTTGGCGGGAGGCCTCGGTCGTGCGCAAATTCTGTATGGGCGCCTTATGGGCCGTGCTGGCTTTGTCGGCGTTGAGTTCGACAGCCGACGCTCAGGTCCAGCCTGATGTCACGGTCCTGCCTGACGTCGCTGTACAGGGCCGGGCGACGCCTGAGGCTGTGCGTGACTTCGTTGATCGGGTGGCGGCGCCGTCTCCCGGACGCTCTCTAGCGCAATGGCGTAGCTCTATCTGCCCTGGCGTAGTCAACCTAGAGCGGGAGGCCGCCCAGGCGATCATCGATCGCGTCAGTCAAAATGCCTCTGAGCTAGGACTTCAAACTGGCAAGCCCGGCTGCGAGAGTAATCTCGTCGTGGTCTTCGCCGAAGACGGCCGGGCGACGGCGCAGGGCCTGAACCAGGCGAACCCCAAACTCTTCCGCCAGAACGTGACAGGCTGGGATGCGGGCCGGGCGGCGTTCCGCGCCTTTCTGTCGGACGACCGACCTGTGCGCTGGTGGTCATTGAGCGTTCCGACCGACCCGGACACGGGACAGCGCGCGGTCAGGGCGCCGGGTGATCAGGCGGGAGCGACGGTAGACCTAGCGTTAGCGCTTATGTTCGACTGCAATAGCGCTGATTGTCCGCTTGGTGCGGCGCCGATGATTACACGGAGAGGTGGTGCTGCCCGTTTGAACACGGCCGTGGTGGAGGCGCTGTTCAAAGTGATCGTAATCATTGATATGAACGAGATCGGTTCCGTTAATACCACCCAGCTTGCGGATTACGTCTCGATGGTCAGCTTGGCACAGATCGACGCCAGCGCTGACACGGCGGCTTTTGATACTGTTCTGAATCTCTTCTCTGGAGGGGATACGGCGGGGCTGACCGAATGGGATCGATCTTATCTATCGGCTCTGTATGCGCCTCGCGCGCAGAGGCGGTCGGTGTCGGCTCAAGTGGAAGCTGTCGCTGAAGTGATGGCGCGAGGCGAGATGAAGGCGCGACGCCAGCCTTGAAGACGGCGCAAAATCTCGGCCCTGAACGCGCTGCCGTGCTACAGGTCGGCCATGAGCATTGACGACGATCACGCCCCCGCCGCCGGCCCCGCAGACGCTGTTCCCGGCGAAACCCCGGTTCAGCGGGCGCTGCGGCTCAAGAAGGCGGCGATCGACGCGCGACCCAAGCCGCCGCTGGGCGGTCGTTTCCAGCGCGAGCAGGCGGCCCGTATCAAGAGCGGCGCCGCTCGTCCATGGATGGCCAAATAGGCGTCAGAGACTAAGCCGCATGGCGACGCGGTCGGTCAGGCCGTGCTCAGCCTGTGCAGCCAGAGCCTCGCGCAGATAGAACGGCGCCATTTCGGCGGCCAGTTCCTCATAGCCGAGACGAGCGTAGAATGGGGCGTTCCACGCGACGCTTCTGAACGTCGTCAGGGTGAGAGCCTTCAGGGCGCGGGCCTCGGCCTCATGGCGGGCCATCTGCATCAGCGCTCGCCCGACGCCGCGTCCCTGATGGTCGGCGCCGACGGCCAGTTCAAGAATGTGCAGGTCTGCATCATCCTCGACGGCGGCGATCAGGAAGCCTGCCGGCTGATCCCCTTCGTCCATGGCGACCCAGGACAGGCCCTGTTCAACGGCATGCGTATGAGCCTCTGGCCCTGCGGTGCGGTCATCCGCCAGCCAGGCCAGATCGGGGATGGTGCGGAACAGCGTCGCCGACGATCGCTCTATGGCGTCGAGATGCTCGAGGTCCGTCGCGCGCGTCGGGCGGACCCGGATCAATGGGCGTCGCAGCCCTTGGCGGGCATGGGCTTCAGGTCCAGCAGGGCGAACAGCCTAGCGTCGTCGTCCTCTTCCGGGTTCGGCGTGGTCAGCAGCTTGCCGCCGACGAAGATGGAGTTGGCGCCGGCCAGGAAGCACAGGGCCTGCATCTCCGGCGTCATGCCCTCGCGACCGGCCGACAGGCGCACCATCGACCGGGGGCAGACCAGACGGGCGACGGCGACGGTGCGGACGAACTCGATCGGGTCGATCTCGCCGTCCTTCAGCACGCGCTCGCCCAGCGGCGTGCCGCCGACGGGGACCAGGGCGTTGACCGGCAGGCTGTCGGGGTGGACGGGCAGGGTGGCCAGGGCGTGCAGCAGGCCCGCGCGATCACGGCGCTTCTCGCCCATGCCGACGATGCCGCCGCAGCAGGTCGACATCCCGGCGTCGCGGACGTGTTGGAGCGTCTCAAGTCGGTCCTGATAGGAGCGGGTCGTCACCACCTCGGCGTAATACTCAGGCCCGGTGTCGAGGTTGTGGTTGTAGTAGTCGAGACCCGCGTCCTTCAGCTGTTTCGCCTGATCGGCGTTCAGCATCCCCAGGGTGGCGCAGGTCTCCAGACCGAGCGCCTTCACGCCTGAGATCATGGCCGCCAGCTTGGGCGTGTCGCGGTCCTTCAGCTCGCGCCAGGCGGCGCCCATGCAGAAGCGGCTGGCCCCGCCCGCCTTGGCCGCCATGGCCTCGGCGATGACGGCGGTCGGTTCCATCAGCTTCTCGGCCTTCAGCCCGGTCTTGAAGCTGGCCGACTGGGAGCAGTAGCCGCAGTTCTCGGCGCACCCGCCGGTCTTGACCGACAGCAGCTGGGATTTCTGCACCTCGTTCGGATTAAAGGTGCGGCGGTGCACGGTCGCAGCCTCGAATACCAGCTCCATGAAGGGGCGGGCGAACAGGGCCTCGACCTCCTCCAGCGTCCAATCGTGGCGGGGGATCGAGAGATCGCGGGCGGGTCGGATCGAAGCGTCGTCAGCCATGAGGCGACGGCTTAAACGACTTGCGGCCGATCCGCCAAGCCTGTCTTGGCCGCACGGTGTTGCGCGAAGCGACCGTCAGGCGACCAGGCGCGGACCGGCCATGCTTGCGACCGAACGGTCCAGTCGGAAGCGGCCGACCTGCTGGTTCAGGCTGACGGCTTCATTGGCCAGTTGACGGGCGGCGGCTGTCGCTTCCTCGGTCATGGCGGCGTTCTGCTGGGTGATGTCGTCCATCTCGCCCATGGCGCGGCGGACGCGGGCTAGGCCCTCGGCCTGTTCCTGAGCCGAGCCGGCGATTCCGCCCGCCAGGCCGTCGACGGCCGTGACCTTGGCGCCGATGCGCTCAAGCGCCGCGCCGGTGCGCTCGACCAGATCGACCCCTCGCGCCACCTGGGCCGAGGAGGTTGCGATCAGGGTGCGGATCTCGCCCGAGGCTTCGGACGAGCGCTGGGCCAGGGCGCGCACTTCCTGGGCCACGACGGCGAAGCCGCGCCCGGCGTCGCCCGCGCGGGCGGCCTCGACCCCGGCGTTGAGCGCCAGCAGATTGGTCTGGAAGGCGATCTCGTCGATCAGGCTGGTGAAGCGAGCGATCTCGGCAGAGGATTCAGCGATGGCGTGGATGGCGGAAACCGCGTCGCCGACCACCTGGGTCGTGTGTTCGACATCGGTGCGGGCGGCGGCGAGGGCCTCGGCGGTCTGGCGGGCCCCGTCGGCGGTGGAGGCCACTTCGCGGGCGATGGCGTCGGCTTCGTTGACGGTGCGCTCCAGATTGGCGGCCTGACGCTCGGTGCGGCTGGCCAGGTCCTCGGAGGCGACGGCCAACTGGCTGGAGCCGGCGCTCAGGCTCTCGACGCTGTCGGCCACGGCGCGCACGGCGGTGCGCAGGGCGCGGGTCGCGGCATGGAAGTCGTTCTGTAGCGAGCGGTATTCCTCGGGGAAGACGTCCGGCAGCGTCACCGACAGGTCGTTGTCGGCCAGACTGTGCAGGGCGGCGCCAAGCGCACGCACCACCTCGGCCTGTCGCGCCTCGGCGGCGTCGTGTTCGGCCTGGACGCGGTCGCGCTCTTCCTGCAGGGCGTCGAGGTAGATGGAGATGGCCAGATCCATGTCCAGCATGACCCGCTGGTTCAGTTCGGCCACGGCCTCGGCGGTGATGCGGTCATGTTCGCGGCGATTGGCGAACAGCTTTCTGGGCCGCTCGACGATGGCGCGGGTCAGGTGGGCCAGGATCACGCTGTAGCCGCCGATATACCAGCGCGGCTCCAGACCGATGCGGGCGTGAACCCGGCCGATGGTGCGCACCGAGGCGGCGTAGTCCTCGTCGGCCCGGCCGTCGATGATGGCGTCCCAGTGGCGCTGCTGGGCGTTGCTGGCGGCGCTGATGTGCCCTTCGTCGCGGAAGAAGCGGCGCATCTCAGGTTCGGCGCGCACCTTGTCGTAGAAGGCGGCCAGGGCCACAGGCGCGTTCTTGCGCAGCACGCCCGAAACGGCGCTGTAACCGGCGGACGGCCGACCCAGGCCCATGAAGTTCATGCGGCGGTCGATCTCGTGGGAAGCCATGACGCAATACTCACTGCAACGGCAGGGCGGAGGGAGGGCCCTTAATATCCCTTGTCATCAAGAGGGTATTGGCCGGGTTAAGCTGCGGATGCGTAGATTCCCTTAATGAGCAGGCTCAAATCGCTGTGGGAGGCCGAGGCGTCAGCGCCTTGGCGTGGTTCATATAAAGACATCCTTATGTCTTGATTGCTCCACCCGTCGCGTCGCGCTATAGCGGCGACAATCTCCGACAGTGGCCGAAAGACATTTCAGCATGACCGACTACATCGTCCGCGACATCTCCCTGGCCGATTTCGGCAACAAGGAAATCGCCATCGCCGAAACCGAGATGCCGGGCCTGATGGCGCTGCGCGACGAATACGGCGCGTCCCAGCCTCTGAAGGGCGCCCGCATCGCCGGCTCCCTGCACATGACCATCCAGACGGCGGTGCTGATCCAGACGCTGGAAGCTCTGGGCGCCGAAGTGCGCTGGGCCTCGTGCAACATCTTCTCGACCCAGGACCACGCCGCCGCCGCCATCGCCGCGTCGGGCACGCCGGTCTTCGCCTTCAAGGGCGAGAATCTGGTCGAGTATTGGGAATACGCCCACAAGATCTTTGAATGGGCCGATGGCGGCTACCCGAACCTGATCCTCGACGACGGGGGCGACGCCACCCTGCTGTGCGTGCTGGGGCCGAAGGCCGAGAAGGACGCCTCCGTCCTCGACAACCCGCAGAACGAGGAAGAGGAAGCCCTCTTCTCGGTCATGAAGCGTTATCTGAAGGAAAAGCCGGGCTTCTACTCGGCCATCCGCGACGCCATCGGCGGCGTGTCGGAAGAGACGACCACGGGCGTTCACCGCCTGTATCAGATGGCGGAAAAGGGCGAACTGCCGTTCCCCGCCATCAACGTCAACGACAGCGTCACCAAGTCCAAGTTCGACAACCTGTACGGCTGCCGTGAATCGCTGGTCGACGCCATCCGTCGTGGCACCGACGTCATGCTGTCGGGCAAGGTCGCCGTGGTCTGCGGCTACGGCGACGTGGGCAAAGGTTCGGCGGCCAGCTTGCGCAACGGCGGCGCCCGCGTGATCGTCACCGAGATCGACCCGATCTGCGCCCTGCAGGCGGCGATGGAAGGCTATGAGGTCCAGACGCTCGAAGACGTCGCCGACAAGGCCGACATCTTCGTCACCACCACGGGCAACAAGGACGTCATCCGCGTCGAGCACATGCGCGCCATGCGCAACAACGCCATCGTCTGCAACATCGGCCACTTCGACTCTGAGATTCAGGTCGCGGGCCTGAAGAACTTCAAGTGGGACAAGATCAAGGATCAGGTCCACCACGTCGAGTTCCCGGACGGCAAGAAGATCATACTGCTGTCGGAAGGCCGCCTCGTGAACCTGGGCAACGCCACGGGACACCCGTCCTTCGTGATGTCGGCGTCCTTCACCAACCAGACGCTGGCCCAGATCGAACTGTGGACCAACGCCGCCAGGTACGAGAACAAGGTCTACACCCTGCCCAAGCACCTGGACGAGAAGGTCGCCTTCCTGCATCTGGCCAAGCTGGGCGCCAAGCTGACGACGCTGAACCAGGAACAGGCCGACTATATCAACGTGCCGGTCGAAGGCCCGTTCAAGCCGGAACACTACCGCTACTAAGGACCGGCTTCCGGTCTGAAAACAGAACCCCGCGCTGTCGACGGCGCGGGGTTTTCTTTGTCACGCGGCGATGTCGCGCGGATCGAACTCGTCCGGCCCGCGCCCCATCAGGCCGGTCTCGAAGTCCATGAAGATGTCGATCAGTTCGTCCACCCCGACCGGCGGCGCCTTGGGGTTGAAGCGGAAGCGCCAGAAGCTGACGATGTGCTGCACTGCGCCCAACTGGTCGCCCAGCCGGGTGAACATGGCGGGCGCCTCCAGCAGGAAGTCCCTGAACGCCACCGGATTGCCCTCGCGCGTCAGGGCCGCATAGGCGTCGTCGTAATAGCGCAGCGTCCGGCTGACCTCGTCGCAGGTCTTCATGATCCGCGCGCGCAGGACGCCGCGTCCGCGCTGAATGTATTCGGCGGCGGCCCGGTCGCTGGGGCCGACGGCCTGCACCGTCACCACCTCGTCGGCGACGTTGACGATATCGGCCATCAGGCTGCTGAGCGCCCATTTGTAATAGAGGAAGCCCTTCCAGCAGAAGACGCCCTCCTGATACTGCTCGGGCTCCAGCTTCAGCGTCAGGCGCAGGGCCTCCAGTCGGTCGCCGGGCGCGTTGGACAGGATTTTCGCCGCCATCCGCGCGGTGGAGCCGGCGGCGACCACGCCGTCGCCGACGCTGAGGGTGACCAGGGGCTCGATCTCGCTCTGGACGAACTCCAGCATCCGCTCCAGGTCGGCCTCGCTGAGGGCGAAATAACAGGCCGCCGCATCCACACTGCCCCGCCGAAGCTGCTCGCGCAGCAGGAAGGGGTCCAGCGACGGCAGCCGGTCCATCAGCCGCAGGGTCTTCAGGTCCGGATGATCGGCGTCGACGCCGAACGCTTCATGCATGGCGCGTTCAAAGCCGATCTGATTGACGAAGATGAATCGGCCGCCGGTCTTCAGGTCGGTGCTGTCGATCGGCACCACGATCTTGGTCGCCACCTGGCGACGGCCCGGAAAGGCGTCGGTCTCATTGCGGCGCAGGCGGTGCTTGATGATCAGGGCGCGGTTCAGCGCCGGCGTGCGGAACATCGGCCGCTCGGCCCAGTCCTCGGTGTCGCCGTGTTCGTCATAGACCTTGAGCAGGTTCAGCACCCGCGCCGTCGAGGCGGTGCGGCGCAGGTGTTCAAGATTGCGGATGGCGCGGTCGGTCATGGCGACATTGTGCCCGCCAAAGGTGACCAACGGCTTAGTTTGGAGCGCGAAAAAAAAACGGGCCGCTTCCAGCAGGAGGCGGCCCGGTCAGTCGGGGAGGAAACTGAAAAGGGGATCAGAAGGTCGTCGTCACCGACACCCACAGACGACGCGGCTCCTGGTTGTTGGCGTATTCCGGCGTATAGGCGACCGGCGTGCCGTAGGGCAGCAGGCTGACGAAGTCCTTGTCGAACAGATTGTAGATCGTTGCATTGACTGTCAGCCGGTCGTTGACCTCATACGATCCGCCCAGGTGGAACAGTTCGTAGGCGGCGTAGTCGCCCCAAGCGTCCTGGGCCGGGCCGGCGCCGCGATAGCGTTCCGAGCGGTATTCGCCCCGCACCCACAGGTTCAGCCGGTCGGTGGCGTTCCAGCGGACATTGGCGTTCAGCATGTGCTCGGGCGTGTCCGTCAGGGGCAGACCGGCCGAGGCGCCCGACTTCTGTTCGCTTTCGGTATAGGTGTAGTTGGCCTGAAGGGTCCAGTCGGGTGCAGCGCGCCAGCGAGCCGACAGTTCGACGCCCTGGGTCTCGGCCTCATCGATGTTCACCGACTGGCCGAAGCCCGCGACAGTGGCGATATAGGGGGTGAAGAAGCCGACATCATAGCAGCCCGTGGTCGGATAGCCGCCCGCGTCATACTGGGCCTGATCCAGGCCGAACAAGCAGTTGGCGACCTGGGGACCCGAGGCGATCTTGTCGTCAAAGGCATTGTGGAAAAGCGTCATGCTGGCGCGGAAATTGTCGCGGTTGTCGTAGAAGACCGCCAACTCGGTCGAGGTCGAGGTCTCGGGCTTCAAGCCGGGCGAACCCAGCAGCGGCAGGCGGCCCTGGGCGCCGAAGCCGTTGATGCCTTCGGCCAGTTGTTCCAGGCGCGGAGTCTTGAAGCCCTGGCTGACCCCACCCTTCAGAGTCCAGTTGGCCGTGGCGTTCCACACGACATAGGCGCGCGGGCTGAAGTGCGAACCGAAGGTCGAGTGGTCGTCATGGCGGGCGCCCAGCGTCAGCGCCAGGGTGTCGGTAAAGCGCCATTCGTCCTCGGCGAAGATCGCCCACTGGGTGTGCTCGAACCGGGTGGGGGCGACGCCGTCGACCATCTCGGCTTCCCAGTACTGGCCGCCGACGGTGAAGCTGTGGTTGCGCCATTGCGAGAACAGCTTGGTGTCGAAGATGCGGTTCTCGCTCTCCAGGGTGCGCGGGCCGCCGGCGCCGGCGACGCCGTTGGGGATGATCCGCCCGACCGTCTCGGTCGTGCCCACCGAATAGTTGGACTCCAGCACCCCGAACGGCAGGCGCCAGTTGTGAGCGATGACGAATTGGTCGCGGTTGAACTCCAGGAATTTGTCGTAGCCGCCGGCGGTGGTGGCCGTGCCCATCTGGCCGTTGGTGTTGTCGTACCACTGGTTGGCGGTGTCATAGTCGAACCACAGGTCGTGATCCGGGTGCAGGTTCAGCGACAGGCGCGCGCCCAGCGACCAGATTTCATTCGCGGTCGAACTGCGTCCGAAGCCGCTGACCGGCGTCTCCACGCCGTTGACATTCTCATAGGTCAGGCTGGATTGTTCGCGCTCGGAATAGGCGCCGCGCAGGGCCAGGCCGACCCGGTCGGCGACCAGAGGTCCACTGGCGTAGAAGTCGCCGCCCCAGATGGCGCCGAAGTCGTCGTCTCCCTGAAGGGTGTAGTGGCCGGTGACCGCGCCCAGCCAGCGATCGCCGACCTTGCGGGTGATGATGTTGACCACCCCGCCCATGGCGTCGGAGCCATAGAGGGTCGAGACCGGCCCGCGCACCACTTCGACGCGCTCGATGGCGGCCACGGGCGGCATGAAGCTGGACGAAGTCTCGCCGAAGCCGTTGGGCGTGACGCTGCCGGCCGTGTTCTGGCGGCGGCCGTCGATCAGGATCAGGGTGTAGTCCGAGCCCATGCCGCGAATGTTGATGGTCTGGCCGCCGGTCTTGCCCACGGCGGCGCCCGTGTCGACGCCTTCTACATTGGCCAGGATTTCGGCGATGGAGACGGCGCGGATCTCTTCGATTTCGGCGCGCGGGATGACGCTGATCGAAGCCGGAGCCTGTTCGATGCGTTGCTCGAAGCCCGAGGCGGTGACGACCACGTCGGCCACCTGATGGCTCTGCTCCAGGACGTCCGCAGCTTCGTCAGCCAGGGCGGGCGCCGCTGCCCCGACGGTCATCAGGGCGGTGGCCGCCAGCAGGGACGAGCGGCGGGACGAGCGGAAGGAGGACATTGGAGCGGAGCCTTAAGAAATGAGAACGCTTCTCAACAGCGTTCGAACTTTCTTGGCAATGGGGGTGTGCGAATAGGTCGCATTTGCGCCGTGCTTCCGACACGACTGGCGCGCAAATGCGCTCGGGCCTAAAGAGGCGGTCATGGACATCATCGACATCCTGATCCTGATCGCCGTGGCCGCTGTCGCGATCACCCTGGGCCTGGGCCTGTACAATCTGCAGCGCGGGGGCGAGGGCGCGGGTGCGCGGTCCAATAAGCTGATGCGGTGGCGAGTGGCCCTGCAGGCGGTGGCGGTGCTGCTGCTGATGATCGGGATGTGGCTGAAGCGCACGCACGCGGGCTGAGGCCGGCGCTGACGGAAACAGGGAGGGCGCGCCATGGTGACGCTGAACAAGATCTACACTCGCACCGGCGACGCCGGTCAGACGCGGCTGGCCTCGGGCGCGCCAGTGTCCAAGACTGATCTGCGGGTCGAGGCCTATGGGACGGTGGACGAGCTGAACGCCGTCATCGGCGTGGCGCGTCTGAACAGCGGCCAGAACGACCGCATCGACGCCATGCTGGGCCGCATCCAGAACGAGCTGTTCGACCTCGGCGCCGATCTGGCCACCCCGCTGGACCCGGCCCCGAAATGGGAGGCGCTGCGCATCATCGCCTCACAGGTCGAGCGGCTGGAGAAGGAAATCGACTGGATGAACGAAAGCCTGAAGCCGCTGGACAGCTTCATCCTGTCAGGCGGCTCGCCGTTGTCGGCGCATCTGCATCTGGCGCGCACCGTGTGCCGTCGGGCCGAGCGTGACGCGGTGCGGCTGGTGGAAAGCGGCGAGACGGTGAATCCGGACGCGGTCCGCTATCTGAACCGCCTGTCGGACCATCTGTTCGTCGCCGCCCGCCGCGCCAACGCCAATGGCGCGGGCGACGTGCTGTGGCGCCCTGGCGCGACGCGCTGAGGCTGAGCGATGCCTGAAGAGCAGGGGGGCCTTAGCGGCCCTGAAGCGCCTTGACCCGCTCGCGCTCGGCTTCGGTGGCGGCGGCGCGGGCGCGTTTGTCGGCGGCGATCTGGTCTTCCAGCTTGACCAGATCGCGGTTGGCCTCGGCCGAGGCTTCGGCGCGCGTCATGCCTTCGGGCCGTTTGGTGATGTCGGGAATATAGACGGGCTGGGCGCAGATGCGCGTCTCCATGTCGTACCAATAGCCCTTGGCCGTACAGCGATCGCCCGGATCGACCCAGAAACGCTGCAGGACGAACAGCCCCGCCAGCGTCACCGCAAACAGGCTGAAGAAGATAAAGCTGAGGCGACGGATCGTCAGGAAGCGTTTCATGCCGGTCTCAATAGATCAAAAATGCGTCCGCGACACGACCGCACTTCACGTAGCGTTACGTTGACAGGTCGGCCTCGTCGGTCCAATCCCTCGGCCGATATTTCGGTGACCAAGCGGATAGTCTCATGAAGGTACTCGTCCCGGTGAAACGGGTGATCGACTCCAACGTCAAGGCTCGCGTGAAAGCGGACCAGACCGGCGTCGACCTCGCCAACGTCAAAATGAGCATGAACCCCTTCGACGAAATCGCCGTCGAAGAGGCCGTGCGTCTGAAGGAAGGCAAGGAACACCATGCCGCAGGCACGGCGACGGAAATCGTCGTCGTCTCCATCGGCGTGACCCAGGCTCAGGAAACCATCCGCACCGCCCTGGCCATGGGCGCCGATCGCGGCGTCCTGGTGCAGTCGGACACGGACCTGGAGCCGCTGGCCGTCGCCAAGGTGCTGAAGGCGGTCGTGGACGAGGAGAAGCCGGATCTGGTCCTGCTGGGCAAGCAGTCGATCGATGGCGATAACAACGCCGTGGGCCAGATGCTGGCCGCCCTGCTGGATTGGCCGCAGGCCACCTTCGCCGGCAAGCTGGCGATCGAAGGCGGCAAGGCTGTCGTCACGCGTGAAGTCGACGGCGGCCTGCAGACCGTCTCGGCGGAACTGCCCGCCGTGGTGTCGGTCGACCTGCGCCTGAACACGCCGCGCTATGCGTCGCTGCCGAACATCATGAAGGCCAAGAAGAAGGAGATCGCCATGAAGGCGGTCGCCGACTACGGCGTCGATACGGCGGATCGCCTCAAGGTGCTGAAGGTGACGGAGCCGCCGAAGCGTTCGGCGGGCGTCAAGGTCGCCGATGCGGCCGAACTGGTTTCCAAGCTCAAAGACGCAGGGGTTCTGTAATGGCCGTTCTCGTCATCGCCGACCACGACGGCTCGGCCGTTCGCGACACCACCCACAAGACCGTGACGGCGGCTCTGGCGCTGTCGTCCGACGTGGACGTTCTGGTCCTCGGCAAGGACGCCAAGGGCGTGGCTGACGCCGCCGCCAGGATCACGGGCGTGCGCAAGGTGCTGCTGGCCGAAGGCGACGCCGTCGCTCACGGTCTGGCCGAGGCCGTCGAGGCCACCGTCCTGCCGCTGGCCGGAAACTACGACGCCATCCTGACTCCGGCCAACACCGACGGTAAGAACTTCGCCCCGCGCATCGCCGCCAAGCTGGACACGGCGCCGATCTCGGACATCGTCGAAGTCGTCTCGGCCGACACCTTCGTGCGCCCGATCTATGCGGGCAACGCGCTGGAGACGGTCCAGTCGGCCGACGCCAAGAAGGTCATCACCGTGCGCCCGACGGCCTTCGCCGCCGCCGCTGAAGGCGGTTCAGCCCCGGTCGAGAGCGTCGCTGCGGGCGAAGCGCTCAAGACCGCCTTCGTCTCGGAAGAAATGGTCAAGTCGGACCGCCCCGAACTGGGCGCCGCCAAGATCGTCGTCTCGGGCGGTCGCGCACTGGGTTCGGCTGAAGAGTTCGCCGCCATCATGGACCCGCTGGCCGACAAGCTGGGCGCCGCCGTCGGCGCCTCGCGTGCGGCGGTCGACGCGGGTTACGCCCCCAACGACTATCAGGTCGGCCAGACCGGCAAGGTCGTGGCGCCGGGCCTGTACATCGCCATCGGCATCTCGGGCGCCATCCAGCACCTGGCCGGGATGAAGGATTCCAAGGTGATCGTCGCGATCAACAAGGACGCTGACGCCCCGATCTTCCAGGTCGCCGACTACGGCTGGGTCGCCGACTACAAGACCGCCGTGCCGGAGCTGATGGCCGCCCTGGGCTAAGGGCGGGCGTCACGCTGAGCATTGAAGCGCGCCGGGCGAGGGATCGTCCGGCGCGTTTTCTTATCCGCCTTCTATATCCGCTCATCCCGGCGTCCGCCGGGATGAGCGGGAAGGTTAGCTTGGCGCTCTCGCGTGAATGGGCCAAACACGTCTCATGACCGCCCGCCTCGCCATCAAACTGACCCCGCGCGCATCGGCCGATCGCATCGACGGTTGGGATGTCGACCCGGACGGCCGTCCGGTGCTGAAGGTCCGCGTTCGCGCCCAGCCGGTCGAGGGCGAGGCCAACGCCGCCCTGACCGCCTTCCTGGCCAAGGCGCTGGGCGTGCCCAAGCGCGACGTGACCCTGGCGCGCGGCGGTCAGTCGCGGCTGAAGATGATCGAGGTCGACGGCCTGACCGACGCGGAGGTCCGCGCGCGCTTGCCTGCCGATTGAGCGCCGCGCTGACTTTGCCGCGAGCAACCGCTTTTAGAGCTTTACCCTGACGGAAACAGGCGATTGTATACGCGCCATTGTTTGCCCGCCGTTCGCGGGCGCGAGGGGGCTCGCCCATGTTGTTCAGTCGCCTGCGGGGGCCAAGCCTCGCTGTCCTCACCTACGCGCTCGGCGCGCTCAGCCTGTCGGCCTGCGCCACGACCGGCGAGGCGTCGCCCAAGACGCAGACCGCTTCGACGTCGTCGGCCTCCAAGGATCGCACGATGGCGCCGGGTCTGGACGGCTGGGCCAATCAGGACCCCTATCCCTCGACCTATCGCGGCCTGCCGCGCCAGGACATGGCCATCGTCGGCGCCACGGTGCTGACCGGCGCGGGCCAGAAGATTGAGGGCGGCGTCGTCGTCGTCACCGACGGCCGCATCGCCGCTGTCGGCGGGGCGGACACCCCGGTTCCGGCGGGTCACCAGGTGGTGGACGCGCGCGGCCGCTTCGTCACGCCCGGCATCATCGACATTCACAGCCACCTGGGCGTCTATCCCTCGCCCGGCGTGCAGGGGATGAGCGACGGCAACGAGGCCACCAACCCCAACACCGCCCAGGTCTGGTCCGAGCACTCGATCTGGCCCCAGGATCCGGGCTTCAACACCGCCCGCGCGGGTGGCGTGACGACTGTGCAGATCCTGCCCGGATCGGCCAATCTGTTCGGCGGTCGCGGCGTGACTTTGCGCAACGTCCCCTCGGTCACCATGCAGGGGATGAAGTTCCCCAATGCCCCCTACGGCCTGAAGATGGCCTGCGGCGAGAACCCTTCGCGCGTCTACGGCGGCCGCAATCAGTCGCCCGCCACCGGCATGGGCAATGTCGCCGGCTATCGCGCCGGCTTCATCGCCGCGCGCGACTACAAGGCCAAGTGGGACAAGTGGCGTGAGGACGGTCAGGGGACGCCCCCGACCCGCAACCTGCAGCTTGAGACTCTGGCGGGCGTGCTGGACGGCTCGATCCTGGTCCAGAACCACTGCTATCGCGCCGACGAAATGGCCGTGATGCTCGATGTGGCCAAGGAGTTCGGCTACAAGGTCACCACCTTCCACCACGCGGTCGAGGCCTACAAGATCGCGCCCCTGCTGGCGCGCGAAGGCGTCTGCGCCGCCATGTGGACCGGCTGGTGGGGATTCAAGATGGAGGCTCTGGACGGCATCGAGGAGAACGCCGCCCTGACCGACGCGCCCGAGGGCTCGTGCGCCGTCATCCACTCGGACGACGCCGAACTGATCCAGCGCCTGAACCAGGAAGCCGCCGCCGCCCTGTCGGCCGGTCGTCGCGCCGGGATGAATATTTCTGAAGAACACGCCATCGGCTGGATCACGCTGAATGCGGCCAAATCCATCGGCATCGACAAGGAAACAGGCTCTCTGGAGAACGGCAAACGCGCCGATGTGGTGATCTGGAGCGCTGATCCCTTCTCGATCTACGCCCGCGCCGATCAGGTCTTCATCGACGGCGGCCTGGCGTTTGATCGCCAGAACCCCGCCTTCCAGCCCGTGTCCGATTTCGAACTGGGCCAGCCCGGCTTCGGCCTGTCCGCCGCCGGCGTCGCCCAGGGAGCCCGCTGAACCATGCGTATCAAAACTCTGCTTGCGGGCGCAGTCGCAGCCTTCGCACTGACCAGCCCCGCTCTGGCCCAGGACGTGGCCATCACCGGCGGCCAGGTGCTGACCGGGACCTCGGTCATCGAGAACGGCACCGTCGTCATCCGTAACGGCAAGGTCGTTTCAGTCGGAACCGGCGCGGCCCCGGCCGGTCTGCGGGTCATCGACGCGCGCGGCAAGGTGGTGACGCCGGGCTTCGTCGCCGTGGATTCCGGTCTCGGCGGCACCGAGGTCGGTTCGGTGCGCGGTTCCAATGACCTGGCCAACCGCGCCAACACCCTGACGGCGGCCTTCGACCTGTCCTATGGGCTGGATCCGTGGTCCTTCACCCTGCCGGTCGCGCGTCTGGGAGGCGTCACGCGCGCCGTCGTCACGCCGCAGCACGGCGGCTCGGGCGGCGGCCACAGCCATGACGACAGCGACTTCGCCGGCGCCGGGGCGGGCGGCTTCCAGACGCCGGGCCTATTCGCCGGTCAGGCGGCGGTCATCAAACTGGGCGGCGCCGACATCCTGGTGAAGCCGCGCGTGGCCATGGTCGCGCCCTTCGGCGAGGCCGGCAAGGCGGTGGCGGGCGGCGCGCGCGGCGCCGAGTTCGTCCTGTTCAAGGAGACCCTGGCCGAGGTGCGGACCTACGCCCGCAACAAGGCGGCCTATGAGCGGGCCGACATGCGCGCCCTGTCGCTGTCGCGCGCCGATATGGAGGCCCTGATCCCGGTGGCCGAGGGGCGTATGCCGCTGATCGTCACCGTCAACCGCGCCTCGGACATCCAGCAGGTGCTGCGTCTGGCGCGCGAGGAAGGGATCAAGATCATCCTGGACGGCGCCGCCGAAGGCTGGCTGGTGGCCGATGAGATCGCGGCGGCGAACGTGCCGGTCCTGCTGCACCCGATCACCAACCTGCCCTCGAACTTCGAGATGCGGGCGGCGCGGATGCAGAACGCGGCGGCGCTGAACGCGGCGGGCGTCGTCATCGCCATCAAGGGCAACGAAGGCTCGGCCCACCGCGCCCGCGACATCCGCTACAATGCGGGCAACGCCGTCTCGCACGGCCTGCCGTTCGCGGCGGCCATTCAGGCGATCACGGTCAATCCGGCCCGCATCTTCGGCTTCGACGGCCAGTTCGGCGAGCTGAAGGCCGGGGCGGCGGGCGACGTCGTGGTCTGGTCCGGCGATCCGCTGGAGCCGCTGAGCCAGCCGTCAGCCGTGCTGATCGACGGGGTGGAGCAGCCGCTGCAGGCCCGCAACCTGCTGCTGCGCGACCGCTACCGCACTGGCGGCGAGGGCGCCATGCCGCCCGCCTACGGCAACTAGGGTTTCAAGGACTGAAGACGGAAGGGCGCTGCGGGAGACCGCGGCGCCCTTTTTCATTGCTCCCGACTTCCGCTCATCCCGGCCTCCGCCGGGATGAGCGGGTATGTAGGCCCGAGCGCTACTGCGCTGTCAGTCCGCCGTCGATCTTGAACTCGGCGCCGGTCACGAACTTCGACTCGTCCGAAGCCAGATACAGCACGCAGTACGCCACGTCGTCCGGCTCGCCGATGCGCTTGAGCGGGATGCCGCGCGCCAGCTTTTCGTGCGCGCTCGCCTCGTTCCCGCCGGCCATGACGACGAAGGGATCGAGGATCGGCGTCTTGATGAAGACCGGGTGCACCGAGTTGGCGCGCACGTTCCAGCCCGCCTTGGCCGCCTCCAGCGCCACCGTCTTGGTGTAGAGCCAGACCGCCGCCTTGGTGGCGTTGTAGGCGCCCATGCCTGGCGCCGCCGCCAGTCCCGCGATCGAGGAGATGTTGACGATCGACCCCGCGCCCGACGCCCTGAGCGGGGCCATGGCGTGCTTGCAGCCCAGCATGACGGATTCCAGGTTGATCGCCTGAACCCGGCGCCAGTTCTCCAGCGTGTCCTGCTCGGCCCACAGCAACTGGCCGCCGATCCCGGCGTTGTTCACCAGAATCGACAGACCGCCCATGTCCTCGACCGCCGCGCCCACCACGCGGACCCAGTCGTCCTCGCGCGTGACGTCGTGCTCATAGGCGAACGCCATGCCGGGGTGGTCGGCGTTGATCGCCTCGGCCAGCGCCCGCGCGCCGTTCAGGTCCAGATCGCTGAGCGCCACTTTCGCGCCCTCGCGGACCAGCATCCGCGCCATCGCCTGGCCCAGCCCGCCAGCGGCGCCGGTGATCAGGGCCGCCTTGCCTGCGACGCGTCCGTGAGGGGGGGCCATTACTCGACCAGCCCCTTGACCGCTTCGTCGATGAAGCGGGCCATCGCCACGTCGCGTTCCGTCACCCCGTCTGCGTCATGGGTGGTCAGCAGCACCTCGACGCGGTTGTAGACGTTCGACCACTCCGGATGATGGTCGACCTTGTCGGCCAAGAGGGCGACGCGGGTCATGAAGCCGAAGGCGGCGTTGAAATCGGCGAAGCGCAGGGTGCGCGCGATGGCCGGACGCGGATCGTCGGCGCGGCGCCAGTCGGGCAGGCCCGCCAGAACTTCGGTCACGTCGAGGGCGGCGGTCATGGGCGTCTCCTTATGCTTTCGTCAGGCGTATCGCGCGCCCTGAGGCGCGACAAGCCGCCAGCCTGCGTCAGATGCGACGCTTCCCCGGATGACGGCGGCGGCGGGAGGCGTTACACCCGCATCCATGACCCAGGCCGATCCCTCCTCCGACGCTTCCGGCAAGACCTCCTCCTTCGGCTTCCGCGACGTGGACGCCAAGGAAAAGGTGCAGATGGTGCGCGGCGTGTTCAACTCCGTCGCCTCCAACTACGACCTGATGAACGACCTGATGAGCGCGGGCGTCCACCGCATCTGGAAGGACGCCACGGCGGCCAAGCTGAACGTCCGGCCGGGCGAGGTGGTGCTGGACATGGCTGGGGGCACCGGCGACATGGCTCGCCGCTATTCGAAGATGGCCCGCGCGGCGCAGGAACGGCGCGGCGGCGAGGACGCCACCGTCATCGTCATGGACTACAATGCCGAGATGATCCTGAACGGCGTGGCCAAGGGCGGCGAGCCCGAGATGGCCTGGGGCGTCGGCGACGCCATGCATCTGCCGCTGCCCGACGCCTCGATAGACGCCTATTCGATCAGCTTCGGCATCCGCAACGTGGCCGACATTCCGCAGGCCCTGCGCGAAGCGCGTCGCGCCCTGAAGCCGGGCGGCCGCTTCATCTGCCTTGAGTTTTCGCGGCCCACGACCGGCGCGTTGAGGAAGGCCTATGACGCCTGGTCCTTCCACGCCATTCCACGCATCGGCCAACTGGTCGCCAAGGATCGTGATTCCTATCAGTATCTGGTCGAGAGCATCCGTCGCTTCCCCGATCAGCAGACCTTCAAGCGGATGATCGAGGAGGCGGGCTTCAGCCGCGTCAGCGTCACCAATCTGTCGGGCGGGATCGCCGCCATCCACCACGGGTGGGCGATCTGAGCCGGCTGACCTTCAACGCCCCGCCGCCGACGCCTCAGGCCCAGCCGGTCCGCCATCCGGTGGGCGCGGCCTTCCGCATGGTCCGCTGGGGCTGGGTGCTGGCGCGCCACGACGCCCTGATCCCGCGCGAGGCCAACCCCCTGCTGCCCGCCTGGGGGCGTCCGTTCGCCCGCCTGATCCAGATGTTCGCCAGCCGCAAACATCGCGCCGGGCGGCCCGGCCAGCGCGTCGGCGAAGCCTTCGAGCACCTCGGTCCCGTCGCCATCAAGCTGGGGCAGGTGCTGGCCACCCGCGCCGACATCTTCGGCCTGCAGTTCGCCCAGGATCTGGGGCGTCTGAAGGACAAGCTGCCGCCTTTCCCGCTGGAAGAGGCCAGGCGCGAGATCGAACGCTCGCTGGGCCGTCCGGCCGAGAGCCTGTTCATTGATCTGAGCGAACCGATGGGCGCCGCGTCGCTGGCTCAGGCGCATCCGGCCTGGCTGGCCGATGGGCGCAAGGTGGCGGTCAAGGTGCTGCGTCCCGGCGTCGAGCGCCGCGTGGCCCAGGGACTGGACGCCATGCGTCTGGGCGCCAAGCTGGTCGACCGCTTCGTCGAGCCCGCGCGTCGGCTGGAGCCGCGCGCCTTTGTCGAGATCATCGCCCAGTCCTTGCAGTTGGAACTGGACATGCGGCTGGAGGCGGCGGCCGCCTCCGAACTGGCCGAGGTCATGGCCAAGGACGGCTATATGTCCGCGCCCGCCGTGGTCTGGGACGGGGTGGGCAAGCGGGTGCTGACCCTGGAATGGGCGCAGGGCCTGCCGATGACGGACCCGGCGCTGGTCGAACTGCCGGGCCTCGACAAGGATGCGCTGGCCGACAAGGTGGTGCGCGCCTTTCTGGTGCAGGCGCTGGACCACGGCGTCTTCCACGCCGACCTGCACGAGGGCAATCTGTTCGCCGACGCGCCCGCGCAACTGACGGCCATCGACTTCGGCATCGTCGGGCGGCTGGGCCCGGCCGAGCGCCGCTATCTGGCCGAGATCCTGTGGGGCTTCATCAGCCGCGACTACGACCGCATCAGCCGAGTTCACTTCGAGGCTGGCTATGTCCCGCCGCATCATTCGGTCGACACCTTCGCCCAGGCCCTGCGCGCGGTGGGCGAACCGGTGATCGGCCGTCAGGCCAGCCAGGTGTCGATGGGGCGTCTGCTGGGCCAGCTGTTCGAGATCACCGCCCTGTTCGACATGCATATGCGGCCCGAGCTGGTGCTGCTGCAGAAGACGATGGTCTCGGTCGAGGGGGTGGCGCGCCGCCTCAACCCTGATCACGACCTGTGGGACGCGGCCAAGCCGGTGGTCGAGCGCTGGATTCGCCGCGAACTGGGGCCCGCGAACCAGGCCAAGGAGGCGATGGAGGAAGCCGTCGCCACGCTGAAAGCCCTGTCGCGTCTGGTGCAGAACCCGCCGCCGTCTCAGACGTTGGTGATCGAGAAGGCCGGAACGCGGCCCTGGGTGGTCGCCGCCGTCACCGTCGCTGTCTGTGCGTCGGTCGCCGCCTTGGTGCTGACGCTTTGGCCGATGATCGTCGCCTGACGTTTCTTCGGAGCCTGCGCATGAAGACCTTTTCTCTGACCGCCGCCCTGATGGGCGCGACCCTGCTGGCCGCCCCCGCCCTGGCGCAACAGGCGCCCGCCCAGCCCGCAACCGGCCCCACGACAGGCCCCACGACAGGCTCGGGCGCGGCGGCGGCCACCCTGCCTGAAGCCTTCGAGGGCGATGCTGCTTCGGCTCGCCCGCAAGCCGCGCCGCCCGCGCCTGCGACCACGGCGACCGCGCCTGATATCGCCCGTTCAGAAGAGGCCCTGCGCGCCGTCATCGCCGCCATGCAGGCCGGTCAGATCGACTATACGGTGTTCACCCCCGATCTGGCCGAGCAGATCCGCGCCCAGTCCGGCGCGGTGGCGCCCCTGATCCAGCAGTTCGGCCCGCTGAAGTCGATTTCACACCTGGATCAACAGAACGGCGCCGACGTCTTCCGCGTCGTGTTCGACAAACAGGCCACGGATTGGATCATCGGCTTCAACGAGGACGATCTGATCGCCGCCCTGCTGTTCCGTCCGGCCCAGGACTGACGGGCGGCGCCTTCAATCCAGCGACGGCTTGCCGCGTCCGCTCTTGATCGACGATCGGCTGGATTTGGCCTGCAACCGACGCTCCTTGGACGCCCGCGTCGGGCGGGTCGGCACGCGATAGACCGGCTTGATCGAGGCTTCGGCCACCATGGCCTCCAGCCGTTCGATGGCGTCGGCGCGGTTGCGTTCCTGGGTGCGGAAGCGCACGGCGCTGATGACGATCACCCCGTCCAGCGTCAGGCGGCTGCCCGCCAGCTTCATCAGCCGCGCCTTCACCGGCTCGGTCAGGCTGGGCGAGTTCTTGACGTCGAACCGCATCTGCACGGCGGTCGAGACCTTGTTGACGTTCTGCCCGCCAGGCCCCCCGGCGCGGAAGAAGCGGAACTCTAGCTCATCTTCAGGAATGCGGCTCATGACGCTTCTCGGCGCGCCCGCACCACGGCGGCGTCCAGCGCCTGCAGGAAGCGCGAGCGATCGGCGGCGGAAAAGGGCGGCGGTCCGCTGGTCGGCACCCCCATGGAGCGCAGGTGCTCGCCGATCATCCGCCCGGCCAGAGCGGACCCGATGGAGTCCGCCGTGAACGGCTGGCCGTTGGACTTCAGCGCCTGCGCGCCCGATTTCAACACCCGGTCGGCCAGCGGAATGTCGGCGGTGATGACGATGTCGCCGCGCTTGGCGCGCTCGGCGATCCAGTCGTCGGCTACGTCCGGCCCGGCGTCGACGACGACCTGTTCGATCAGCGGCTCGCGCGGGGTGTTGATCCAGGCGTTGGACACCACGAAGACCTTCAGGCCGCAGCGGCGCGCCACGCGATAGACCTCCTCCTTCACGGGGCAGGCGTCGGCGTCGATGTAGAGGGTGGTGGCCATGACAGGCTTATGGCGCCTTTTCCTCCCCATTTCATGGGGAGGGGGACCACGAAGTGGTGGAGGGGCCAGCACGACCGGCAGCCCCTCCGTCACGTCGCCTTGCGGCGCCGCGCCACCTCCCCACAAAGTGGGGAGGAGAAGCGCGTTCAGTCTTACGCCACGCCGTCGCGGAGGCGCTTCAGGTCGGGCGCCAGGGCCTCGTCCGTCAGCATGGCGATGGCTTCCTCGACCGTGACGATGGTCTGGGCCTGGGAGCCGAAGCGGCGGATGGCGACCTTGCCTTCCTCGGCCTCCTTGCGGCCGACCACGGCGATGGCGGGCACCTTGGCGACCGAGTGTTCGCGGATCTTGTAGTTGATCTTCTCATTGCGCAGGTCGATCTCGGTGCGCAGACCCGCCGCCCGGAACTTGGCCAGAACCTCTTCGGCGTAACCGTCGGCGTCGGAGGTGATGGTCGCCACCACGGCCTGGGTCGGCGCCAGCCACAGCGGGAAGGCCCCGGCGTAGTTCTCGATCATGATGCCGATGAAGCGCTCGAAAGAGCCCAGGATCGCGCGGTGCAGCATGACCGGGCGGTGCTTCTGGCCGTCTTCGGCGATGTAGGTCGCATCCAGACGTTCCGGCAGGACATAGTCCAGCTGGATCGTGCCGCAGGTCCATTCGCGGCCGATGGCGTCCTTGACGATGAAGTCCAGCTTGGGCGCGTAGAAGGCGCCGTCGCCCTCGGTGACGACCGGCTCGGTTCCGGCGGCGCGGGCGGCTTCCAGCATCTGGGCCTCGGCCTTGTCCCAGAATTCCTCGGTGCCGGCGCGCAGCTCGGGGCGGGTGCCCAGGCTGATGTATTTGGTCTCCATGCCGAGGTCGGCGTGGACCGAATAGGCCAGCTTGATGAACTCGGCCGTCTCCTCGACGATCTGGTCCTCGCGGCAGAAGATGTGGGCGTCGTCCTGGGTGAAGCCGCGCACCCGCATCAGGCCGTGCAGCGAGCCCGACGGCTCATAGCGGTGGCAGGCGCCGAACTCGGCCATGCGCAGCGGCAGTTCGCGATACGATCGCTGGCCCTGATCGAAGATCTGCACGTGACCGGGGCAGTTCATCGGCTTGAGGCTGAGCGTCTCGCCCTCGACCGTTTCGCAGACGAACATATTGGCGCGGTACTTGTCCCAGTGGCCCGAGGCCTCCCAGAACTTGCGGTCCAGCACCTGCGGCGTCTTGACCTCGACGTATCCGGCGGCGTCCAGGCGGCGGCGCATATAGGCCTCCAGCACGCGCCACAGCACCCAGCCCTTGGGGTGCCAGAAGACCATGCCCCGGCCCTCTTCCTGCATGTGGAAGAGCTCCATCTGGCGGCCCAGCTTGCGGTGGTCGCGCTTCTCGGCCTCTTCGATGCGCAGCAGATAGGCGTCCAGATCCTCCTTGGTCGCCCAGGCCGTGCCGTAGATTCGCTGAAGCTGGGCGCGGCTGGAATCGCCGCGCCAATAGGCGCCTGCCAGCTTGGTCAGCTTGAAGGCCTTGCCCACGAACTTGGTCGTCGGGAAGTGCGGCCCGCGGCACAGGTCGGCCCATTCGCCCTGCTTGTAGACGGTGATCGTCTCGCTCTCGGGCAGGTCGCGGATCAGTTCGGCCTTATAGGTTTCGCCGAGCGTCTCGAAGTGGGCGATGGCCTCGTCGCGGTTCCAGACCTGACGCTCCAGCGGGGCCCCCCGGTCGATGATCTCGGCCATCTTCTTCTCGATCTTCGGGAAGTCGTCGGTCGAGAAGGGCTCATCGCGGGCGAAGTCGTAATAGAAGCCGTCCTCGATGGCCGGGCCGATCGTGACCTGCGTGCCGGGAAACAGCTCCTGCACCGCCTGGGCCAGCACGTGGGCGGCGTCGTGACGGATGGTCTCCAGCGCCTCGGGATCGTCGCGCATCAGCAGGCGGAAGTCGCCGTTCCCGTCGATAACGCGGTCCAGGTCGCGCTGCTCGCCGTTCCAGACGACCAGGGCCGCCTTCTTGGCCAGCGAGGGCGAGATGGCGGCGGCCACGTCGCGGCCCGTCGAGCCGGCCGGATACTGACGCACGGCGCCGTCGGGGAATTTCAGTTCGATCATGACGGTCGTTCTTTTTCGGTCTTGGCGGGCGGAACGGGATCATAGCCCGAACCGCCGAAGGGATGGCATTTACAGAGGCGCCGCACGGTGAGCCATCCCCCCCGCACCGGACCGTGCCGGATCAGGGCGTCGCGCCCGTAATCCGAACAGGTCGGCATGAACCGGCACTGCTGGCCGATCAGGGGGGACAGCGTCAGCTTATAGCCCCGATGGGCCGCGCGGACGCTGCGTTCATAGAGAGACATCTGTCCCTTCGCCGGGGGCTCTGTTTCGGGTTCGTCGCGCTTATCCCTCTTCACAGCAGGGGGATCAACCGACGCGCCGTTCAGGCCACGCCGGCGAGGCGAGTTCGCGTATCGCTGTGGTGTTTCGCCAACGCCTGTCTGACGGCGTCCAGCGTCGCTTCAAGCGCCACCATGGTCGAGGCGTGGCGGGCGGGATAGTCGGCGACCTGCTTCAGGACGCGCAAGGCTTCGAAGCGGCCCTCGGGACCGTCGCCGCCCGACTTCAGCATGGCTGACATGGCGTCGCGCGCGGCCTCGATTTCCTGAACCGAGGCGCCGAGAACGTTCTCCCCGACCACGCCCGCCGCCGCCTGGCCCAGGGCGCAGGCCTTCACCGTCTGGGCGAAGTCGCCGACGCGGCCGTCGGTGTCCAGCGTCACGTCGACGATGGCCTTCGACCCGCACAGCTTGGCCACCCGCTCGGCCGAGCCTTCGGGTGCAGGCAGGCGCCCGCTGTGCGGCAGGTTGGCCGCCAGCGACAGGATGCGCGCGCTGTAGAGGTCGTCGATCACGGTATGAAGATAGGCGTTCACGGGCGGAAGGTGAAGAGACGCAAGGCCTCTCCCTCCCCTTCATGGGGAGGGTGGTCGCGCAGCGACCGGGTGGGGAGGGCTGGGTCATGGACGCGGCGCGTAAATAGCTTCGCCGCCCCCACCCGACTTCGCCCTTACGGGCTCAGCCACCCTCCCCATGAAGGGGAGGGAGAAAGTCGCGTTCTACCCGCCCTGTAACGACGACCATGTGCGCGCGGTCGGCGACGTCTCAGTGAGGGCGGGGGCGACGGCAGGTGTCGCGCTCTGTCCTGGCTGCATCCGCGCGGCCAGCCAGCGAAGGTTCTGGTCGGCGGCCTCGGGCGGCAGGTCGCGGCGCAGGATGGCTTCGGCTTCGGCGGTCTTGCCTTGCAGGCCCAGCGCCAGCGCCAGGTTCTGGCGCACCTGCAGCCCGGCGCTCGGCTGGCTCGCGGCGCGGCGTAGCAGGATTTCGGCTGAGGGCGCATCCCCCTCGCCGATGCGGGCGATGGCGGCGTTGGTCAGGACGTCGGCGTTGTCGGGCGACAGACGCAGGGCCTCGTTCCACGCGGCGCGGGCGTCGTCGGGGCGGCGCACCTGCTGATAGGCCACGCCCAGAAGCGACAGGGGCCGCCAGTCGCGCGGCGCCGCCGCCTTGGCCTGTTCCAGCGCGGCGATGCCGTAGAAGGCCTGACCGCGCGCGATGTGGGCGCGGCCGACCTCCAGCATGGCTTCGACATTGGCGGGCTGGACGACCAGTACGCCCTGCGCCGTCTCGGCGGCGCGGTCGAACTGGCCCAGTTCGCGCAGGGCCTGCGACAGCTTGACCCCGGCGACGGGGTCCATCGGGTTGAGCTGCTGCTCATTGGTCCAGAAGACCGACCGGCTGAGGGCGTCGGCCCGGTCATAGCCCGCGCGCGTCACGGCGTCGGCAGGGGCGCGGACGGCGAGCTCAGTCTGGCTCAGGGCCGGGGCGGCGAGGGCCAGAAGCGTCAGGCTGACGGTTGCGGCGAGGACGGCGTTGCGCGACATGGAAAGGGTCCGTGGCGGTTCAGCCCCTAGGGTCGCGCCGACGGGTCAAGGTTTGGTTAATCGACGTTAAGCGTCGGAAAGGTCGCCCTATGTCCCCTCAGTCCGAACTGTTGATCGCCGCCGCCGAGACCGCGCGCCCGGTTCGCATCGTCGCAGCGGGCGCGGCGCTGGAGGGGCGCATCGCCGTCTGGGCCGAGGTCAACGGCTTCACCGGCAAGGCGGGCCAGCTGCTGGTTGTGCCGGGCGCCGACGGCGCGCCGGAGCAGGCTCTGTTCGGCGCAGGCGAAGTCTTCGATCCCATGACGGCGCGCGGCCTGCCGACGCGCCTTCCCGCCGGCGACTGGCGGCTGGAGTGCGTCGAGGGCGAGGCGGCGCATTCGGCGGCCCTGGCCTTTGCGCTCGGCGGCTATCTGTTCGACCGCTACAAGGCCAAGATCAGGGGAGGCCCGGAGCGCGGCCGCGCCCGTCTGGTCGCGCCGGACGGCCTCGACCTGACGGCGACGCTGAACATCGCCGCCGCCTGCGCCCTGACGCGCGAGATGGTCGACACCCCCGCCGCCGACATGGGGCCGCTGCAGCTCGAAACCATCGCGCGCGAGATCGCCGAGGGCGCGGGCGCTAGCCTGACCGTCACGACCGGCGACGCCCTGCTGGAAGACAACTATCCGGCCGTTCACGCCGTCGGCCGCGCCGCCGCCCCGCACCGCGCCCCGCGTGTGCTGGAGATCGGCTGGAATCTGGACCGGGCGGACTTGCCGCTGGTGGCCCTGGTCGGCAAGGGGGTGGTGTTCGACACCGGCGGTCTGGACCTGAAGCCCGCCGCCGGGATGCGCAATATGAAGAAGGACATGGGCGGCGCCGCCCACGCCCTGGCGCTGGGGCGCCTAATCATGCAGGCCGGTCTGCCCATGCGGCTGGTGGTGCTGGTCGCGGCGGTCGAGAACGCGGTGTCGGCCGACGCCTTCCGGCCGGGCGATATCCTCAATAGCCGCAAGGGCCTGACTATCGAGATCGGCAACACCGACGCTGAAGGGCGGCTGATCCTGGCCGACGTCCTGACGCGGGCGGGCGAGCACCAGCCGGATCTGACGCTGGACTTCGCCACCCTGACCGGGGCGGCGCGCATCGCCCTGGGGCCCGAACTGCCGCCGCTCTACACCGACGACGACGCCCTGGCCGAAGGCGTGCTCAGCGCCGGTCGCGCCGTGGGCGACCCCCTGTGGCGGATGCCGCTGTGGGCGGGTTATCGCGCCTCGCTGGACAGCGAGATCGCCGACGTGCGTAACGATTCCGCCGCCTGGGCCCAGGCCGGCTCGGTGACGGCAGCCCTGTTCCTGCAGAAGTTCGCCCCCACGACCGGCAGCTGGGCGCACATGGACGTCTTCGCCTGGAATCCGCGCGCCCGGCCCGGCTGGCCCGAGGGCGGGGAAGCGCAGGCCATCCGCGCCTGCTTCCGCTACCTCAGCGACAAATTCGTCAAATAGCCAAGGCTGTTAACGCCCCCTTTGGGATCGGCGCCTAGGGTCTGCGGTTCGATTTCTCCGAGCCGCCCAGAGACCGCCGCTTGACCGATGTTCTCGCCCTTCTGCCGCCTGGCGCGCCCCTGATCCTGCGGGATGGGGACCGTGTGGTGCTGGCCGAACAAGCGCTGGAAGGGCTGATGCGGGCTGAGGCCTATCGCCGGACCGATCCCTTTCATTGCTGCCTGCCGCTCGCCGATATCGTCGCCGACGACGGCCAGCGCATCGACCAGTTGCTGTTCGGCGAGGTCTTCGACGTGCTGGAGCGTCGCGAGGATCGCGCCTGGGGCCGCGCGCGGCGTGACGGCGTCGTGGGCTGGGTCTCGCTGGATGCTCTGGCGCCCGGCGCGCCTCTGGCGAGCCGCCGCGTGGCCTCGGTTTCCGCAAAACTGCCGCTCAACGCCCTGATCGGCGAAGACGCGCACGGGCTGGCCGAGACTGATCTCGAAATGATCGGCGCCTTCGAGCGCGATCTGGTCGCCGTGGCCGAGCGTCTGCTGGGGCGACCTCACTCTTTGGGCGCCCGTTCGTCGATCGAGACTGATTGTTCCGGCCTGGTGCAGCAGGCGCTTCTGGCCTGCGGCCTGCCCGGTCCGCGTCGTGCGGCCGATCAGGCCGAGCTGGGTCGCGCCGTGTCTCGAAACGACGCCCAGCGCGGCGATCTGGTGATCTGGCTGTCCTCGGCCGAGGGCGACTGGACCGGTCATTCCGCCCTGATGATCGACGCCGAACGCATCATCCACTCTACGGGCGCGCGCGGCGGGGTGGTGATCGAGGCCTTGGCCGAGGTCGAGGCGCGCCTGGCCGCTGACGGCTTGGCCTCCGCGATCTTCCGCCGGGTCTGAGCCTCAACCTGATCCCCGAAACGAAGAAAGGCGGCCCCGAAGGCCGCCTTTCCGTCGTCTGTCCTGTCCGTCAGCCTCAGGCTTGCGGCGCCGGGTTCGTCGCCTGGGTCGCAGGCGCGTCGGCGGCCGGGGCGTCAGCCGGAGCCGAACCGGCTTCGGTCGCGGCGTCGCCTTCAGCAGCCGGGGCCTCGCCCTCGGCCGGGGCGGCGGCGCCCGGCTGGCGGGCGGGGTCCGGCGCCGGGATGGCGTAGCCGCCCGAGCCCTGCGTGCGCAGCCAGGCGATCAGGTTGATGCGGGTCTTCTCATCACGGATGCCGGCGAACGACATCTTGGTGCCCGGCACATAGCGGCCCGGCGCGTTGATGAAGTGATCCAGCTCATCGTAGTTCCAGGTCGGAGCTTCGGCCTTGTGCTTGGACATGGCGTCCGAATAGGCGAAGCCCGCGCGGTGCATGGCGGGGCCGCCGACCACGGCGAACAGGTTCGGGCCGATGCCGTCGGCCCCGCCCGAGTTCACGGTGTGACAGGCCTGGCAGCGCGCGAAGGCAGCCTCGCCGGCGGCCAGGTCGGCGGTCGGCAGGACCGTGCCCCAGTCGATCGGCAGAACTTCTTCAGCCGCGCCTGCAGCCGATTCATCCGGCGCGTCGACGAAATAGCCCATCTTTTCGGGCTGCTTGGTGTGGTAGACCATGCCCGAAACCTGCTGGACCACCAGGATCGCAAAGGCGGTGCCCAGGCACGCGCCCATAATCTTGTTCCACTTCAGATCGCCGCTCATTCCGCGTCGTCGCATCCCGTCTCTAGATGAGCCCCCCGACCGCAGAGCGGCGCTCAGGCATATTCTTGCGTGGGCGTCTCTTACACGCTAGCGCGACCTTCGCAACCGGCCCGGACGTTTCCGGGCGTTTTCAAGGCGCTTGGCGACCATGAAACCCCTGATAATGATACCCGCTCGCATGGCTGCGACCCGTTTGCCCGGCAAGCCCCTGGCCGACATCGGCGGCAAACCCATGATCGTGCGCGCCTGGGAGCAGGCCAGCCTGTCCGGCTTCCGCGTCGCCGTGGCGGCGGGCGACCCTGAAATCGTCGCGGCGGTTCAGGCGGCGGGCGGGGAGGCGGTGCTGACCGATCCCGACCTGCCCAGCGGTTCGGACCGCATTCTGGCGGCGGCTCAGGCGGTCGATCCTGACGGCGTGCATGAGGTGGTCATCAACATTCAGGGCGACATGCCCTTCGCCTCCCCGGGGCTGGCTCAGGCCTGCGCCGAGCTGCTGGCGCGCGAATCAGCCTGCGACATCGCCACCCTGGTCGCGGCCGAGGCGGATGTGTCGGACCGCGCCAATCCCGATGTGGTCAAGGCGGTGCTGGCCCTGCCGGAGAACGGGACCAGCGGCCGCGCCCTCTACTTCACCCGTTCGACGCTTTACGGCGACGGCCCCGTCTGGCGCCACGTCGGCATCTACGGCTATCGCCGCCAGGCCCTGACCCGCTTCTGCGCCGCCCCGCCGTCGCCTCTGGAGAAGCGCGAGAAGCTGGAGCAACTGCGCGCCCTGGAGATGGGCCTGCAGATCTGGGCCTCAGTGATCGACGAGGCGCCGCTGTCGGTGGACAATCCAGCCGACCTGGAGGCGGCGCGAGCGCTGGCGTGACCCTGCTGCCCTTCTCCCACAAGGGGAGAAGGGCTTTATTCCGCCGCCCAGCTTTCCAGCAGCCGTCGCGCGATGGCGTAGGGCGGCGGGGCGTGGATGGTCGGGTGCGTCTCGTCCAGAACGGCGCGCGCTTCGCTGCGGGTCAGCCAGGCGACGGCCTCAAGCTCGGTCTGGTCGGGGGCGGCTTCATCGGTCGTGACCTCGGCGATCAGGCCGATCATCAGTTGAGCCGGGAAGGGCCAGGGCTGGCTGGAGTGGTAGCGCACGTCGCAGACCGTCAGCCCGGCCTCCTCCATCACCTCGCGGGCGCAGGCCTCCTCGATCGCTTCGCCCGGCTCCATGAAGCCCGCCAGAGCCGACATCCGACCGGCGGGCCAGGCCGCCTGACGGCCCAGCAGGCAAACAGGTTCGGCCCCGCCCTTGTAGACCGGCAGCATGATGACGACCGGGTCGACGCGCGGAAAATGCTC
Organism: Brevundimonas naejangsanensis DSM 23858; assembly: GCF_000421705.1. Lineage (GTDB taxonomy): Bacteria > Pseudomonadota > Alphaproteobacteria > Caulobacterales > Caulobacteraceae > Brevundimonas > Brevundimonas naejangsanensis. Next base: position 24,962 of record NZ_ATXN01000008.1, on the reverse strand, counting down.
GGTACCGCAGGCCGGGCAGACGCGCTTCCAGCCGCCGGACGCCTGATCCGACGCCTTGCCGCAGGCGGCGCAGAAGCCGTGACGACGGCGCCAGTCGAACAGGCTCTTGGCTGTGGCGGCGATGGCGGCGTCGGCTTCGGGCAGGACGACAGCCGCCTCGCGCATTTCGACAAAGCGGCCCAGGCCTCCGGCGGGACCGCTGGTCGGGTCGATCGAGCCCTCGAACTCCGCGGCGAAGACCGGCGCCCCCTTCCACAGGCCCAGAAAGACGTCGCGGTCGCGCGCCAGATCGCGCGCATGGCCCAGCGACAGCCAGACCAGCCGCTCGGCGCCCTCATGGGTTTCGATCAGCGGCCGCCCCTCCCACAGGATCATGGCCAGGGCTTCGGGATTGGCTTCCTGCTCGGCCAGCCAGGCGGCGTCGTTGCGAAGGTCGCCGGAGCGGTCGAGGGGATTGCCGGAAAAGGCGTTGCGATAGGGCATGTCGCTTCATAGCCCCGACGGCGCGTACAGGGGAGGGCTTGATTCCCGCGCCGTCCGCCTTCATATCCCCTCTCGGAGATCGCGGGCGAAGGCTTCGCCAACCTGGTCAGGGCCGGAAGGCAGCAGCCACAACGAATTCCCCTTCGGGTCGCGGTCTCTACTTTATTTTAGGGCGCTATGTTCGCGCCGCGGGCGCTCACGACTTGAGCGCTTTTTTTGTGCGTCATGTTTAGTGCGCTATCGCTTGGCTCGCGGAGCCTCGCTGTTTGAGCGCGCTATCGTTTGCATCTACCCGTCGTCCAAGCTTCACGGAACCGGCGCGCGCCTCATTCGCTGAAAGGGCTTCATCCCTTTCAGGAGCAGGCGAATGAGCATTCTCGGCAAGATTCTCGGCGGCGTCTTCAAGAAGAAGGAGGCGACGCCCGCGGCCCCCGCCCCCGAAGCGTCGGCCCCGACTCCGGCGCCGTCCCCCACCGCAGCCGCCGTCGCGCCCCAGCCCGCGCCCGAGGTCGATGTCGCCGGCATCCTGGACTTCATGAACGAGCAGCGCGCGCAGAAGCTGAACTGGCGCACCTCCATCGTCGACCTGATGAAGCTGGTGGGCATGGAGTCCTCGCTGGCCGAGCGCAAGGAGCTGGCCGACGAACTGGGCTACACCGGCGACAAGTCGGACAGCGCCAGCATGAACATCTGGCTGCACAAGCAGGTGATCCAGAAGATCCGCGACAACGGCGGCCAACTGCCCACCGATCTCTGAGTCTCTCTGGCGCGAGGGGGTGCGCGACAGCCCCCCTTCGCGCTAAGACAGGACCATGAGCGACGCCGATCACAGTCTCGATGGTCCTCCGTGGGAGGAAGACGCGCCCGAAGTCGAGGAGCGCGACCCCAACACCGACGACATGTTCGGCGCCCCGCCGCCTGTCGCGGCGGCTGAACCCGCGCCTGAAACGAAGGCTGAGCCAGCATCTGTTAACGCCCCTGCAGCGTTCGAGGCGCCGCCCGCGCAGGGCGAGGCCTACACCGTCCTGGCCCGCAAATACCGCCCGCGCGCGTTCGAAGACCTGATCGGTCAGGAGGCGATGGTCCGCACCCTGACCAACGCCTTCGCCACCGGCCGGATCGCCCACGCCTTCATGCTGACGGGGGTGAGGGGCGTCGGCAAGACGACGACGGCGCGCCTGTTGGCCCGCGCGCTAAACAACGAAACCGAGACCATCGACAAGCCGTCCCTGGCCCTGACGCCCACCGGGCGGCACGACGCCGCCATCATGGCGGGCCAGCACATGGACGTGATGGAGATGGACGCCGCCTCGCACACCGGCGTCAATGACATCCGCGACATCCTCGAAAGCGTCCGCTACGCCCCGGTCGAGGCCCGCTACAAGGTCTATGTGCTGGACGAGGTCCACATGCTGTCGACGCAGGCGTTCAACGCCCTGCTGAAAACGCTGGAAGAGCCGCCGCCCCACGCCAAATTCATCTTCGCCACTACCGAGATCCGCAAGGTGCCGGTGACGATCTTGAGCCGTTGCCAGCGCTTCGACTTGCGCCGGGTCGAGCCTGAGGTTCTGGTCGGCCATCTGGGCCGCGTCGCCGAGCGCGAGGGCATGAAGATCGAGCAGGAGGCCCTGGCCCTCATCTCGCGCGCGGCCGAAGGGTCGGTGCGCGACGGCCTCAGCCTGCTCGATCAGGCGCTGGTTCAGGCTGAACGCGGTACGGTGGTCGAGACGGCCACGGTGCGCGATATGCTGGGTCTGGCCGACCGCACCCAGACCATCGCCCTGTTCGAACAGACGATGGCGGGCAAGACGGCCGAGGCGCTGACGACCTTCCGCACCCTCTATGGCTACGGCGCCGATCCGGTGCAGGTGGCCAACGACCTGCTGGAGCACTGCCACGCGGCCTCGGTCGCCAAGATGCTGGGGCCGAACGCCACCCGCCTGCCCGGCGATCAGGCGCAGAAGCTGGCGGCGCTGGGCGCAGCCATTTCGGCAGGGACGCTATCGCGCACCTGGCAGATGCTGCTGAAGGCGCTGGACGAGGTGCGGCGCGCGCCCAATCCCGCCGATGCGGTGGAGATGGCCATCGTGCGGCTGGCCTACGCCGCCGACCTGCCTGGCCCCGAAGAGGCGCTGAAGGCGATTCAGTCGGGCGGCGTCCCCGGCGGCGGCGCGGGCGGTCCTCGCGGCGGCGGTTCTGGCGGTGGAGGCGGCGGTGCCTCGGCCATGCTGGCGGCGCGGCCGATGACGGCGCCCGCCCTGCCGGATCCACAGAGCTTCGAGGCCGTGGTCGCCCTGATTGGCGAGAAGCGCGAGATCACCCTGCAGATGGACGTGGAGCGCTACGTCCGCGTCGTCAGCTTCCGCCCCGGCGCCATCACCTATGAACCGGCCGAAGGCTCGCCCCACGATCTGGCGCGGCGTCTGGCCGGACGGCTGAAGGAATGGACCGGCCGCACTTGGCTGATCGCCGCCAACGGCCAGGGCGGCGGCGAGACCCTGATCGAGGTCGAGAAAAAGGCCCGCATCGCCCGCCGCGCGGCGGTCGAGGCGGACCCCTTCGTCGTGTCGATCATGCAGGCCTTCCCCGGCGCCGAGATCAAGGAGATCGTCACCCTGGCCCCGGCCGTCGAGATGCCCGCCATCCCCGAGGACGGCGAGGCGGGCGACGACGACTGATGGTTTCCGCCCCAGTCGATGGGGAGGAGGGGCGTTACAGGATCTGCGCGGCTTCCTCGAAGTCGAGGCGGGGCGAGCGCGGGAACAGGTTCTCGTCCGTGCCATAGCCCAGGTTCATGATGAAGTTCGGCTCGACATTGCCGTCGGGGAAGAACTCGGCCTTCACGCCTGCCGGGTCGAAGCCTGACATCGGACCGACATCCAGACCCAGCGCCCGCGCGGCGATGGTCAGATAACCGCCCTGCAGCGAGGCGTTGCGGAAGGCGGCCTCGCGCCGGCCGGCCTCGTCCAGGAACCAGTCGCGGACGCCCTGGGCATGCGGAAACAGCTTGGGCAGGGTGTCGTGGAAGTCGATGTCCTGGGCGATGATCAGGTTGACCGGCGCGGCCAGGGTCTTGGCCCGGTTGCCCTCGGCCATGTGCACGGACAGACGCGCCTTGGCTTCCGGCGAGGTGACGAAGACGAAACGGGCCGGGGTCATGTTGACCGCCGTCGGGCCGAACTTGGTCAGGTCGTACAGCTTGCGGATCAGCTCTTCGGACACCGGCCGGTCGCTCCAGCCGTTGCGCGTACGCGCTTCGGTGAACAGTTGGGCCAGAACGGCGTCGGCGACCGGAACGTCACGGGTGGAAAGGGCGTCAAAGGCCATTACGGCTTCTCCAGAAACTGATTGGTAACTTCAGGTGTGGCTAATTAGGGAGGGGCGGCGAAGGCGTCAAGGGATCGGCCGATGATTTTCTGCGAAATATCTACAGAGGCGGGTGGACGCTTTCTTCGCCGGGGTCTGGAGCCGCGCGGCGCTTGGCCCTATCTAAGGGGCATGAAAGATCTCAACGCCCTGATGCAACAGGCCCAGGCGATGCAGCAGAAGCTGCAGGACGCCCAGGCTAAAATGGCCGAATCCACCGCCGAGGGCACCTCGGGCGGCGGTCTTGTGACCATCGCCCTGAAAGGCCCCGGCGAAATCACCTCGGTGAAGATCGACGACAGCCTGATGGCCCCCGGCGAGGGCGAGATTCTGGCCGACCTGATCGTCGCGGCCCACGCCGACGCCAAGCGCAAGCTGGACGAGGTCAACAACGCCCTGATGCGCGAGGCCGCCGGCCCCATGGCCGGGATGAACATCCCCGGAATGCCGAAACTCTTCTGATGGCCGCTTCCGCGGGGCCGGAAATCGAACGGCTCATCAGCCTGCTGGCCAAGTTGCCGGGCATGGGGCCGCGCTCCGCCCGGCGCGCGGCGCTGGCCCTGTTGAAGCGGCGCGAGCAACTGCTGGTCCCGCTGGCGGCGTCTCTGGCCGAGACGGCGGCAAAGGTCGTCAACTGTTCGGTCTGCGGCTCGCCCGACACGCGCGATCCCTGCTCGGTCTGTTCGGACCAGACCCGCGACAACGCCCTGATCTGCGTGGTCGAGGAGGCGGGCGCCCTGTGGGCGATGGAGCGTTCGGGCGCCTTTCGCGGCAAGTATCATGTGCTGGGCGGCCTGCTGTCGGCGCTGGACGGCGTCGGCCCCGAACAGCTGCGCATCGCCGAACTGATCGGCCGCGTCAAAGGCGGCGAGATGGGGGGCGGCGAGGCGAGGGAGGTCGTTCTGGCCCTGCCCGCCACGGTCGACGGCCAGACCACGGCCCACTACCTGGCCGAGCGCCTGTCGGCGGCAGGGGTGCAGGTCACGTCCCTGGCGCGCGGGGTCCCCGTCGGCGGCGAGCTGGACTGGCTGGACGACGGCACCATCATCCAGGCCCTGCGCGCCAGGCGTCCGGCCTGAAGCCGCTCCCATCGGGAGGGGTAACTTCCAACGGGCTCCGACTCCCGCTAGGAACGGAGCATGAACACGCTCGAACTCATCCTGCTGGTCGTCGCGCTCATGGCGGGCGGCGGTTTCCTCTGGGCCTATATGGGCTGGCAGAAGGCGCGCGGCGCGCTCGACGCCGCCGACGCCCGGCTGGAGCTGATGGAGGAGAGCCGCGACTCCATGGCCGAGTTTCTCAAGGCCCAGGCCTCGCAGTCGGCCGAGGCGGTCGCGTCAAAGCTGGTCGCGCGCGCCACCGAGACCTTTCAGGCCCAGGACCGCGTCGCGCGCGAACGGATGGAGGCCCAGCTCAAGCCGGTCTCCGAAACCCTCGCCAAGTTTCAGCAGCACGTCACGGCGCTTGAAAAACAGCGCGCCGACGAGAACGGCGGGCTGAAGGAGCAGCTCAACCTGTTGATGGCCGCCTCCACCGCCACCCGCGACGAGGCGCGGCGTCTGACCGAGGCGCTGAAGGGCAACACCGGCCGTCGTGGCCGCTGGGGGGAGCAGACCTGCCGCAATGTGCTGGAAGCCGCAGGCATGGCGGGCCGCTTCGACTTTGAGGAGCAGAACTCTTCGGCCACCGAAGAGGGCCGTCAGCAGCGCCCGGACTTCATCGTCAAACTGCCCGGCGGCGGGATGTTCGTCATCGACGCCAAGGTGTCGCTGGCCTTCGCCGATGAGGCCGATGGCGACGAAGAAGCACAGGCGCGCGCCATGTCCCTGCGCACCGCCGCCAGCATGAAGACCCACGTGCGTCAGCTCTCGTCCAAGGCCTATCAGGACCAGTTCAAACCAAGCCCCGATTTTGTCGCCATGTTCGTGCCCGGCGACGCCTTCCTGGCCGCCGCGCTGGATCATGAGCCGGACCTGATGACCACGGCGATGGCCTCGCGCGTGGTCATCGTCACGCCCACCACCCTGTTCGCCCTGTGCAAGGCGGTCGCCTATGGCTGGCGCGCCGAGGAGCAGGCGAAGAACGCCGAGGACGTCGCCCGTCTGGGCAAGGAGCTCTACAAGCGGCTGTCGGTCATGGGGGGCCACGCGGCTTCGGTCGGCAAGGCGCTGGATGCGGCCGTTTCCCGCTACAACCAGTTCGTCGGCTCGCTGGAGAGTCAGGTCATGGTCTCGGCGCGCCGCTTCGAGGACCTGAAGGTCGACCACGAAGGCAAGGAGCTGCCCGAACTGAATGCGGTCGAACAATCCCCCCGCGCCCTCAGCCGTCCGGAGTTGTTGAACGCCCCGGAGTGACGTCGGAATGTGACAAACACGCTTGACGTTCCGCGCTGGGACTGACAAACAAACTTGTCTGTTTCTGCTTGAGAGCGCTGATGTCGTTCAAATCATTCAAACCGCTGGGAGTTCGCGGCGCCCTGCTGGTGTTCGCAGTCTCCCTGGGGCTGGGCCTGATCGGCGGCGTCCTGGGCGTCATCCTGTCCGAACAGCCCGGCGTGGCCGGGTTCGCCATGACCGCTGTGATGCTGAGTCTGGTGATGGCGGCGGCGCTGTCGATCTGCGTCTGGTGGTGGCGTCATCTCGATGAGGCTGCGCGTGAGGCTCACAAATGGGCCTGGTTCTGGGGCGGAACCAGCGGCATGGCAGTCGGCGCGGTGCTGCTGATGGCCCTGTCGCTGCGCCGGGACGAAGTCGTCCTGCCTCAATGGGCGGGCGAGACGCCGCCGGAGCTGCTCTTGAACGGCATGATGGCCATTCTGCTGTTCCAGCTCGCGGGCTACGGCCTGGCCTGGGCCTGGTGGTGGCTGGGACGCCGTTGAGGAGGACGCCGTGAAGAACCGCCTCAAGGTATTGCGCGCCGAGCGCGACTGGAGCCAGGCGCACCTGGCGCAGGAACTGAGCGTGTCGCGCCAGACGGTGAATGCGCTCGAAACCGGCCGCTATGACCCGTCCCTGCCGCTGGCCTTCAAGATCGCCCGGCTGTTTGAAATGCCCATCGAGTCCATCTTCATCGACGAAGAGGGCTGACGCGCCATCCGCTTTTTCTGCGACCCCTTGGGAGTCTGACCATGATCCGCCGCCTTTGGAGCCGCGCCTCCGTTTCCGTCGCCGCCTCGACCGCAGTTTTGGCGGCCGCCCTGCTGGCGCCGACCACGCCCGCCTTCGCCCAGGCGGCGCCCGCCGCCGTCGATCCCGCCGCGGTGGTGGCCGCTCCGGCCGGATCGGGTCCGCGCCTGTGGGTGGTGAAGGACGAGGATTCGACCCTCTATCTGTTCGGCACCGTCCATGTGCTGAAGCCCGAGACGCCTTGGGGCAGCGCCAAGCTGGACCGGGCCTTCGACAGCGCCGACGAATACTGGTTTGAAATCGCCGATCTGAACGATGTGGCCGGCGCCGTGCCGATCTTTCAGGCCAAGGGCGTGTCGCCCGACCGCCCCCTGTCCAGCCTGCTGACGGCTGAAGAACTGGCCGACCTCGACGCCGCCGCACGCCAGGTCGGTTCCACGGGGGCCGCCCTGGATCCCTTGCGCCCCTGGTTCGCGGCCCTGCAACTGGCGATCGCCAGCATCAGCAAGGCAGGTTATCTGCCGCAGAACGGCGGGGATCAGGTGCTGCACGCCCGCGCCGCCGCCACCGGCAAGCCGATCAAGGGCTTTGAGACCATGTCGCAGCAGATCGGCTTGATCGCCGACATGTCCGAAGAGGCGCAACTGGCCATGCTGCGCTCCGGCCTGAAGGAGTTCGATCAGGCGTCCGTCGTCATGACCCGGATGGTCAGCGCCTGGTCGACCGGCGACGTCGATGGCCTTGACGCCCTGATCGGCCGGGAGATGAAGGACCAGTCTCCCGAGATGTACGACGTCATGCTGACGCGCCGCAACGCCGACTGGACCCAGCAGATCATGACCCTGCTCGAAGGTTCGGGCACGGCCTTCATCTCGGTGGGCGCGGGCCATCTGGCAGGCGCCGACAGCGTCCAGACCATGCTGGCCAAGCGCGGCGTCAAGGTCGAGGAAGTGCGCGACTAGGCTCGTCGCCTGATCTGAGAAAAATCAGGGGCCCGGTTCGCCGGGCCTTTTCTTTTGCTCCGCGCCCTATATCTTCCGCGCTCGCCTAGGCGATGCGGGTATAGTTCAGAGGTAGAGGCTACCCCGCTTTATTTTAACGACTTGTGATGGCTAACCTCAATTTTGGGGCTTTTGATCTTCAAGTCGTTTTCCGACAGCTGGCTAACCTCTGAAACGCAAAAAAAAAGCCCCGCCACGCGGTGAAGGGCGACGGGGCGGGTTGCGGAGCCTGATGGCTCGACGTTGAACTTGTAAGCGGGCCTTACAGGTTGAACCTTTATTGCTCAATAGTTCAGCCCGGCCTCAGGCGAGCCCGCCACGTTCACTCGAGGGCCTCACACGCTCGCACGATCCCGATCACGTCCGCCGTTCGCCCGTTGGCCGTCCTGAGCGCGCCTATCGGCGCCACACCGAACGCCATCCAGTCCCGCTCGTCGGAGAGCTCCTGCGAACGGAACAGGTTTAATCCACCCGGACGGGATCAGCGCGGAACACGGCGCACTGTGCATGACGGTAATCGGAGAGCTGGCACATCCTGCGGCGAGCTGCATCAGCGGCGGCATTGCGATCAGACGTATGGCGGATTTCCTTTTTAGCCTGGGTGACGATGGAGGCGCTGGATTGATCGCGGGCGTCGGCCCGGTCGCGGATGGCACTGGGGCCCTGTGCGGCCATTGGCTCTTCGTGCGCCTCGGTCTGCCGGAGCCTGTCAGCGGTCTTCTGGCGGTCATACACGGCGCACATGGTGACCAGGATCATGGCGAGGGCTAGACAGACCACGGCGCGCCAGCCGGTAGCCGTAAGGATGCGGGTCCAGTTCGTTTAACCAACTTGAATGCGGGCTGTTGGTCTCGCCCCGTTCGCGCGACTTGCCGTTGCAGTTCCAGTTCGTGTTCCAACGGATCGAAACGCCCAGCTTGGCGGCCGCCGCGAACCTGGCCTTGGCGAATCGGTTTCTTCCAGTCGACGGCAAAAGGGATCAGGTCGACGGCGTGACCATAGCCGGTCTTCGCATTGACGTAATGGTTCTGGTCAGGGTCCATGTGACCCTGGGGCCTGGCTTGGTGCAACCCAGCGCGTAAAGCTCGCGGGGGCGCTGAGGCGTCCGAAGGCCCTCCGGCACGGAGAAGCAGGCGGGCCATAGCTCGATGGCGCGCTCGACCACTCGGATGAGGTCAGGGTGAACGCCAGTGAGCCGAGCGCGCGACTGCGCACCAAGGCGAAAGGCCATGCTGGCTCCGGTGCAGATTATCAGATGGATCAGTCCAGCTTTGCGCGGGTCTTGGTGTTTTCCCGCGCTTTGTCGACGTAGAGGGCGGCCACGCCCGCAAGGACCGCGCGCCGATATAAACAGCGGCCCCGGATAAGTGATTGTCCGGCCGGGCGAGGCGAACAATGGCGATGCCTGCCGCGCGAGAGGTCCACCAGATCGCAAAGGGCCCCGCAAGATCGCCGATCAGGTGTTTGACGCGGTCCATCACCGCCTCACCTATTCTTTGCGCTCCCGCCTCTCAAGCGCCTTGCTGATGGAGAGCGTCCGCTCATTCAGCCGGGTCAGAGTTCCATCCGCCAGCGGCACAGCCCTGGCCTCCAACGCCGCTACGCGAGAGAGAGGTCCCCTCCCCAGAGTACGAGAGCCGCAGCCTGGGCGACGAGGGACACCACAACGCTGCCATCGACCAGTTGAACTTTTTGGACGCGGTCATCTGACCTCAGGACACAAAAAAGCCCCCGGCGAATGGGGCTGTTTATGTTGGAGTTTCGACTTCCTAGCGGTGGATGCGGAAATCGTCTGGGACTTCGCCCTCGTGGTCAGAGATGTTGACCCTAGTAGAAGGTCTCTTTCTCAGGACGTCGATCACGTGGTTGAGGGCTATGGGCGGGCCAGAGATAATGGCGCTGACTGTTCCGTCATCATTGTTTTTCACCCACCCAGCCAAGCTGTTCTCTGCCGCTAAGTGCTCAATTTTCTTGCGAAGACCCACGCCCGTTACCTTGCCCGTCAGTGACAACGATTTAGTGACCCACTTCTCCTTGGGGACCAGGCGAGCCAGCGGGAACATGGCTTCGATCATCACTCCTGCTGCATCTCGCGCTGGTCCCTGAAGCGGAAAGTGGTGGAGCGCAACGTCGGGGCGAGTGTTCACTTCGCAGACGCCATAGGTCTGCCCTGCGGCCGGTTTGGTAATGTCATCAACGAGAAGATCGACGCCGGCGTGGAATGCTCCTGGGATCGAGCGGCCAGCCCTAACGGCAATGTCTGCAAAGTCGGGATGGACCATGTGCGTAACATCAATGCTGTCGCCCCCGGCGCCTATGTTCGCGACCGCGTGGAGCTGCACGGTCCTGTCGGCCTTTAGGACCGACTCAAGCGTCAAGCCGAGCTTTCGCAGGGTGCGCAGTATGTTCTCGGTGGCTTTTATAGGCTTGCCGCCGACATAGGGGTTGAGCGCCCGTGCCTTGTTCTTGGCCTCAATGAGTTCCGAGACAGTGGACTGGCCGTCGCCGATCAGGAAAGCAGGAACCCGGAGCGTGGCGGCGATAAACCTGTCACCGATGATCATCAACCGATAATCGGTGCCTCTAATATGCTTCTCCACCACCCGTTTGATGGCGGGAGCCATAGAGCGCCAGGCCAGTTCGAAATGCTCCTTGTCGTTGATGTCTGAGGTCACGCCGTCACCGCCGCTGCCGCTCAGCGGCTTGACTACGGTGGGAAGGCCGAGCGACTTGGCGTACGTCCATGCCGCTTCCATGTCCTTGACCTCAAATATCTGGCCCTCAGGAAAGGAAATGCCCGCCTCTTTCAGGAAGAACTTGGTCTGGTGTTTCGAGTTTGAAATCGTCCTCGCTACGAACGACGTGGTGTCAGGCATATGTCCGTGGAAGAGAACGCTACGGCCCAGGTGGCTCAGGCGAAACACCTGATTGTCGAACCGCTCAACAGCTACGCCTCGCGCGGCGGCGGCGGACAGCATCACATCACGATGGACGCTCTTCGGCGAAAAGGCACCCCAGCGCACGGCCGGATTCCACAGAGGGGCGCCGCCGTTTGCATGGTTGATTTCTTCAGTCACGAGGCTGTTCCAGCAGGCGCTGCTTTGCGGAAGGCCTCAAACCGCTTACCGGCGAACATATCAGCTGCAAGGCGCGCTTGGGCGCGCGTATACATTTCACCCAACCGTCTGTCATGCTCCAGTGAGAAGCCTTCGAAGTTGCCGGGCGTGTGCGTGAACTCACCAAACACGACGCCGTTCTTGGACTTGTAGACATCGATCCGTGTGAAGGGGACCGGAAGCTCTCTGCTGACAGCCTGTATTTCTTCACTAAGGCCTTTAGGTATTTCTGTCCCCTTGAACAGCTCGCCGGGGTATTTTCCGACGTTGGCCGGCTTGCCGTTCACGTAGAAGCAGTGACGAGTTTCCGGCTTTCGGACGATCTCAATGACGAGGCCGATCTCACCGTAGAAAGCGTAGAACTTGAAGTCTCGGGCGGGCGCTCCGTCTACCTCTACGATCATCTCCTCAAGGTGGAAGCGATGAGACAGAATCTCCTTCGACTTCATCTGCGATTTTATGATCTGCACCACCTCAGCGAAATCTGTGAAGGTGGTTTTGTCGCGGACTGAGAAGAAGGTGCCATCGTCCTGGCACAGATAGACGCCTCGTGACCCGCTATCGTTGGCGGGCTTCAGGACGGCTCCGGCGCGCGGGATGATGTCATCAATCTTTGCGCGCTCGATATACCGCTCGGCAACGCGCAGCCCCACAGCTTTGGCGAACTCGCGGCCCCCAACCTTCGAACTGGTATAGCGAGCGGGAATGCCCTCCAACTCAAGGTCAGTGTAGACCTGCCGGTGATGGTGCATGGCGGCGCAGAACGACAGGCCAACACCGATCCGCTTATGGTTTCTGCGGTCGCGCCATTCGGAAAGGCGGTCGACAGGGACGGCGCGGATCACCTGGTCGTGCAGGTCTTGCCGCCCTTTATCCGTTAGGGCGTCAGCTAGACGATAGAACTCAAGAGCCGTTGCTCTCTGGCTGGAAAGGTGTTCGTTGAGAAACGTCCTTACAGCTGCGTCTAGATCGCTCGCGTTTACCAAACCTGCTGCGGAGCCGTCTGCCATAACGTACCTTTCATTGTTCAGAAAGGCATAGCAGGGACGCAGCGATGTCGGCAATGCTAGCCCAGACGGCGCGGGTCGTCGGACGCGTACAGTCCGCCGTCCCAGCCCTCGATGATGTCAGCCTCGGCTTCATAGGCCCCGTCGGGGAGAGGGTTGCGCATTTCCTTCGCGCATGAGCGGATTGCCGTTCGGGTCGAACAGACCAGTCTCGACCAGTTCGGCACGCAATCCCAGGAGCGATGTTGATGATCGCGTCGTCGACGTCGTGGGTGACTAGTGTGATGCGCTTCTAGAATACGGCTGCCCAGCCGGTGTTTCCGGTTCTTGTACCGGCGAACTTTGTATAGCCGGTCGAGCCCTCTGCGCCGTCTGTGCGAATGTAATGAGAGCCAGGGCATACGTTGACAGACCCTTTTGGCTACCAACGCCACCCATAATAACGGAGTCGGGGGGCAGGCCGTATTGCGTACGTCCGAGGTAGGCGCCTATGGAGCTTGTGACGACGCCGCTCCGCCGAAACGCAGCGACAGGGCCGCTCGCTAGGTGCTGAAGTAGCAGCAGGGCAACTCCATCATCCCTCTTGAGACGCAACTGCTTGTTGGTCGCGATGTAGCGGATGCTCTTTGCGGTCGGCGCGCTTTCTGACGCCAGGCCGCCGTTCTGGTCGTTGCACACCCTTCAGCATCAGATCATTGGTGTCTGAGAACTGCAGCGACTTGCGCAGGGTGGCCAGCGACGAGCCGTCTGGCCCGGGAACAACCAGAGCGGCGGCGTTCCGGGCACTGCTCGCGGCCTTCGCAAGGCGGGATGCGCCCGGCTTGCGAAGGCCGCGAGCAGTGAAGTGGAGATCATGGCTTGGTCCGGTCACCAGACGGCGAAAGAGGCTCAGCGATACACCCGCGCCCACGATCAAAAACGCCTTGCGGATCGCGCGTCAAAAGGGTTGAAATAGGAACAGGAAATGGCTAACCCTCGCCCTATAGGTTAGCCGTTTTGAGCGCTAAGTTGATAAATTTTAACGAGATTTTAGCGCGGGTATAGTTCAGAGGTAGAACGTCAGCTTCCCAAGCTGACTCTTTTCCTTTTAAATCAACACGATAGATGTAAACTGGTGGTCGTTTACCGCCATATCTATCAATGTCTTACCCGTCTCGGGTAAACCGAAGTCCTAGACATTTCGACATCCTATAGGACTCGGGTCCCCAACCTAAAGTGGTGGGATGCAAGCCGACCCTTATAGTTTGGGTTGCCTTACACAACCCGTACAAGTCCGAACAAATCCGCTCCGGTAAATTTAGGCATCGCTTATACTTTGCCTGGATGCCCGCCCGGTAAGGGTTCTAGTGGCGGTTGGTCCTAGGCCCTGTTGGGCCAACCTTACGAAAGCTAACGCGCCCGAAGAAATCGAATCCCTTGGGGTGTATGCCGCCTTAGGCGTTTCAAGCTTCGCCGTCATTCAAACGTTCGGATGATGATTAGTATAAGGGAAATAACATTCCCTAGTGATTATCAGATAAAAAAGTAATGACAGGTGCGTGGTTCCTCCGTACGATCTTAAAATCTTAAATGGAGTACGCATGCAGAACCTGCTTTTTTCGAACTACGTAAGACAATCTCTAAAAGCCAAGAAGTTGTCTGTTTCTGAGCTTTCCAGCTATCTCGGCCATTCGAACCCACGACAAGTCCAGTCTTGGGAGGACGGCCACGCTTTGCCGAGCGTTGATATGTGGCAAGAGGTTGCGGAAGGGTTGGGGGTCAACCCGGTCGAGTTGATGGCGGGCTGTTTGATTGAGATGCACCCGGAGATGGAGGGGTTCCTGCGGGCGACTGTTCTAAATCCGCTTGGTTCAAGCTATCCGGACCGCAACGACGACTTCTTGGTGGCGACGAAGCTGCGTCCGCGCTTCGATGTGGCCGACCCCCACGACGAACCCGAGCCTGAAGTTGAGCGCGCCGCTCCGGTGGTACGAAAACGGTCAGCAGCGGCCAGATAGCTTTGCGCGCGTCAGGGTTTGCCGCCGATTTGTCGATGCGCGGTCCTCGTTAACGCCTTTTGCGGCGCTGATTTCTCGCGTGGAGGAGAGGGGTTGGTTTCGGCGAGAATGTCCATGTCCGTGAGTAAGGAATCCGCCTCACTAAAGACGTCGGCGGGCCGCTGGCCTAGCGCAAGGGCCATGCGCCGCCACTCGCCGACGTCCATTCGACGTTCAAACCTCTCGATCTTTGACACGTACGATTGGGGGCGTTCCAGGCGGGCGGCAAGTTCGGCCTGCGTCATGCCCAAGCCCTGCCTGATCAAGGTCAGGCTCTCGATTAGCGTCCGGTAGTCAAGGTCATGTAGCGGCTTGGGCATGGGCAGTTTCTGGTGTGAGGAAGCGATAATAGAACCTGAAACGGGATAACCCATTTTGGGTTTACGTGTGCGGGGTCTCGTGCTACTATAATGTCGTTGCGAGTCTTCATTCGCAGCCGGTCCTCTGACGCAGGCCCGTATATCGCGCAGGGAGTTAGGCCGGCCCTCCCCCGGGAAATGCGAACTTGGGACTTAGACCAGGACGTAGGCAGCGCAGCCAAAGGGAAATCCAAGCGGACCGGCGAAAGCCTTGCAACGCCTCTGGGTTCAGGCCCTACACTCTCAGGTTTCTGAGGGTGTGAAACTGATGACCGAAAGATGGGAGCTTGGCTCCCGGCCTCGCGGCGTAGGAGTTTGAGCAAAGCGAGGCGCTTCCGTGAAAGCGGATAACCGAATGGACGAAAGTCCGGGTTCGGAGTGTAGCGCAGGCAATGGATTCCGCCTCGGCGCGCTCGGCATGTCAAAGCCGAAAACACTCTTCGACACTTCGACGGAATGGTCGCTGTGAACCCCCCCGCGAGCAGGTTCTAGGTCATCGCCCCGGCCCTGTCGGTCCCTCTGCGGTCGTCGGGTTGGTTTGCGATGCCTGTTCCTGTTCGCGGGGGGGGGGAAGACTTCTCTAGAATGGACATCATCGAAAAACGATAACGAGTGTGGTCGCCGAAGCTGAAGCGAAGCGAAGGCGTAGGTGATCGCACCGACGCCGAAGGCGGAGAATAAATATTCCCTAATAAGTGGGATATTGATTTATGGTCATCAAGCTTATTGATGTTGTCGTTTGTGTTCTCTATGGGTAATAGTTGGATATTTATCTTTGAACTGAGAATTCTTACGGAGGCGATATTGGATCCAATGCAAGCGATTGTCATTTTTGGCGCAGTTCTTATCTTTGTTGCCATCCCGGTAGCGTGTTTTTTGCAGAGAGATATCGATCGATTGAATCGCTTGGGCCGTTTGGCCGAGGAAGAGGAAAAGCGGAAGCGGCTCCACTTCCGGGATAGGCTCCAGCTACAACGACAAGGGCGCTCTATCTTGGGTCAGGGTCAGAATGCGAGAAAGCGGCGGTAGCTGGTTTCAGTGCGACTTACGCGGCTTTCAGGACGCGATAGATGCTGGCTCGACTAGCGCCTGTAGCCTTCACGATCTCCGGGATCGATTTTCCCTGCTCTTTTAGAGTCATGATCTCTCCGGCCTTGGCTCGCGCCGTGGGGGCGCGCCCTTTGTATTTTCCTTCTGCCTTGGCCTTGGCGATCCCGGCTCGTTGACGTTCGAGCATGAGGGATCTTTCGAATGTCGCAATCCCTGCCAGAACCGTCAGCACGAGTTCGCCTGTGGCTGTTCCAGTGTCCAGGTCCATTGATAGCAATCGGACGCGCACGCCGCGCTTTCGCAGATCGTCAACGATGCCGAGAAGGTCGGTAGTGCCTCTCGCAAGCCGGTCTGGCCGGGTGACAACGAACGTGTCCCCTTCCCGAAGGAAATCCAGCGCGGCCTTAAGCTGGGGCCGATGAGCGTCGATGCTAGAAATCTGCTCTGAATAGACCTTTGAACAGCCGGCCACCTTGAGCTCGGCAATCTGGGCTTCCAGTCCCGCAACTTGGTCGAAGGTGGAGGTGCGAGCGTATCCGACGACCGCTCCGGTGGTGTGTTGGTGTCTCTCAAACATAAAGACTTTGTGAGACGTCGTGTCTCAATATGCAAGACCTATTTATGTGAGACTTGTTCCGGGGTGGGGTGGGCGTCTCACTAGAGCACGGTCGTGTGAGAATGACGACGAGTTGTGCTGCTGACAGGACTGAGCGGGCTATGCGTACGAAAACGCACGTGGGAAGGTCCGGCGGTAGGCGTGGTGAGTTGCTTACGAAGCGATCTCGGGTAACGCAGTGTGATGATCCTTGCTGCGAAGCTGGGAAATGTCGCCTTGCGACCGGGATCGACAGAACGCCCATTGCTTCAGAGTCCGGCGCGGGATTCAATGGAGTGCGGGCTGTTTCCCGTACGGAGTTTTCGAATGCCTGTTAGAGCCGCGGAAGCGACCCCATACTCGACTGCTGCTGGTGCCCGGCAAGCTGAGAACGCTGCCGTCGCAGCAAAGCTTGCTGCCGTCGATTGGGATTTCAAAGTCCGCGTGGTTCAGCACGACATTGAGAGCGTTCATCCCTACCCCGCCAAGTTTATTGCCGATCTTCCGGGAGCCTTTCTGGATGTTCTTCCGGTGCCCTCCGGTGGTCTGATCATGGATCCGTTCTGCGGAAGCGGAACAACCTTGGCGGAGGCTCAAAGGAGGGGGTTTGAGACGCTGGGCGTCGACCTAAATCCGATCGCCTGCCTAATGGCCCGAGTGAAGACCTCACCTCTTCCGGAGGGCGTCCTGAAGTCGGCTGATCTGGTGGTCCGTGAGCTGGATAAGAGCGCTGCGGTTGAAGTGCCTCTGATCCCCAACCTTGCGCACTGGTTCAAACCTTCCATCCAAGTAGCGCTCACCCGACTAACGCAGGCGATAGAGCGAGCACCGGAGGCACATAAGGACTTCTTACGTCTGGCAGCATCAAGCATCATCGTTCGCGTCTCTAACCAAGAGAGCGACACGCGATATGCCGCAATAGAGAAAGGTGTTGAGGCAAAAGACGTGCGGGAAGCTTTCCGAAAATCTTGCGACCGCCTTCACGCTGCTTTGACTTCAAGATTCTACGTTTTGAATGCCGCAACCGTAGTGGAGGGTGACCTTCTCAAGGTCGATATGGGAGAGTACTCCGGTCGGGTGGGTATGATTGTGACATCTCCCCCGTACCCGAATGCATACGAATACTGGTTATATCATAAATACAGAATGTGGTGGCTTGGTCACAATCCTATTTCTGTCAAAGAAAAGGAGATTGGCGCGCGGGCTCATTTCTTTAAGAAAAATCGCCACACGTCTGAAACCTTCGTGCATCAGATGCAGGAGGCGTTCGCCCGCTTCGGGGAGCTTTTAATGCCCGGAGGGTGGGTTTGCTTTGTGGTTGGCCGGTCAGTCATCCACGGCGAAGTGATAGACAATGCAAAAATCGTCGAAGAGGCTGGGTTGGCTATGGGATTTGAGGCTGTCTATCGAGGTACACGAAACGTGCTCGGGTCTCGGAAGTCATTCAATCTCTCGCATGCTAACATCAAGCAAGAGGCCATTGTAGTGCTGCGGAAGGTGGCTTCGTGAAGCTGGATTGGGGATCGTACAAGCATTTCCCGTATGAGCGCGAGTTAGCTCTCAGGGAGATTGCAGCTCTCATGGGGACTGATGCCCGCCTCACTTCGACCGGCGAGATCCAGTCGGAGGGCGCTAGCCTGTCTGCCGCGAAAATGCTGACGTACTTTGCGTCTGTACAAGTCGATGGCTGTCAGGCGGCTACGATTCAGCGCCAGCTAGAGCAATCGGCGTCGGCCACTCAACGTCGACAATCGACGAGATACTCAGTGCATGGCCTGCATGAGTACCGAGGCAAGTTTAATCCTCAAGTCTGTCGCGCTCTGATCAACATTTTGGGGGTTCCCGAGAATGGCGTGCTTCTTGATCCGTTCTGTGGAAGCGGCACCACTTTGGTTGAAGCCGCCCATAGGGGCGCGCGAGGAGTTGGCACCGATCTCAATCCGCTGGCTGTATTTATTGCGAATACGAAGCTTCAGGCTCTCGTAACTCCTGCCGATGAGCTGGACGCGGCTTTGCAAAGGGTGGTGGATCGGGAAAGTGGGATCGGCCTCGGCGAGAATCTAACTGCACGGGGCGCGTATCTCGAAGCTTGGTTCGAACCGGAGATTCTCCCTCAGATTGAAAAACTTCGGATTGCCATCGAACAAGAGAGCGAGCATCTCGCAAAGTTCTTCCTCGTGGTAGCCAGTGATCTCCTGCGGGAGTTTTCGCTTCAGGATCCTGCTGATCTCCGCATCAGGCGACGCCCCACCGCAAACGTCACTAAGTCGTTTGTTGAAGTTTTTTCAGCGTCTGCTCGCGAAGCTATTAGGAAGCTTGCGTCCGCGCAAGCCGTGGTCGGTACAGCTCTGCGCCCTGGCCGTGCGTATTTGCAGGACAATCGGGCATTGACGGATGTCGAGATGCCTGAAAAGGCGGACGCTGCGATCACGAGCCCTCCCTACGCAACTGCGCTGCCATACATCGACACCCAGCGCCTGTCGCTGGTTTGGCTGAGCCTGATTGAGCCGGATGAGATTGCAAAAGTAGAGGCCAATCTCACTGGCAGTCGAGAGATGGGCACTAAGGCCAAGCGAGCCGGTGTCGAAGCGATATGCTCCAATCTCGCCCGGCTCCCGGAAGCCGAAGCAAACTTCTGCGCCGAGCTCCAAGCAGCCCTCACCGAGAAAGATGGCTTCCGGCGTCAAGCCGTCCCCGTCTTATTGTACCGGTATTTCGACCAGATGGCGCAGACGTTCCGGGCGGTCTCACGTCAACTGAAACCCGGGGCGCCGTTTGCGCTAATCGTGGGTCATAACCACACAGTGCTGGGCGGGCAGCGGTTCGATATCGATACTCCGAAGCATTTGGCCTCTTTGGCAGAAAGCGAAGGGTGGGCCGTATCGGAAGTAACCGCGCTTCAGGCTTATCAGCGATATGGAATCCACGCTTCGAACGCCGTTAAGGCTGAAACGCTTCTCGTAGTTCGCGCTCCTCACCATGCAGGCGAAACGCCCACCGGTAACCAACACGCGCCACGGCTAGCGAGCTGATTTGCTGCAACGGCATTTTGCCAAATTCCGTCAATCGCAGTGCCCAGCCCGGAGGCGGGGTCAACAAATGTTAGGCGGAAATTCGGGGTGGCCGGCGATGGCCACTCCAAGAGCGCTAAGTCTAATGCTTGAGGTAAACGTTTTCCCTGCGCATTCAATTGACCTCTGAGATCGACGATTGGTGCCTTGGGAAGCACTAATCGTAAATCCGCATGGCCTGCATCGCCGGGGGTGAAACCAAAGGACATGATGCCTGTTTCATCAACAGGGGCGCGGAGGTCGGAGTTATTATCTACGTACCGTATCTGCAGCTCGAACTCCGCCCGTGGTCGAGCTCGGGGGCCGTAGATGCCGAAGCGTAGCGTCGATGCAGTCGATACCGGGATGCTGACGTTTGCGGTTCCAGGCGCATTTCGCCAATGTCTGTCGTTATCGCGGTTTAGCCGGAGTATCAATCCAGTAGCGCCTCCGAGGCTCGTCCCGGTCAATGCGCCCGCCCCCTTCGTCGGTGTGTTAGCGCCTGGCGCGAACCACATATAGGGAGGGTATGGGGGAGTTTGTTGCATGGTCGGCAATGGCGTCGATGCGGGAGCGACCGCTATCGGCCGGGCCGCTACCGGTGCGGGAGGCGGCGCATTGATTGCGACCAATGGAGCGAGCCCGGGACGTTGCGGTGCTTGACCTCCGCGGCCGGTTGGGCAAGGCGGTCGCGGCAATGGAGCTGCCCTAACGATGCCGTCGGCTAACAACCGTACAACGTCAGCGCCATCATTTATGACTTCGATGCCGGGGCGTCCTGGGGTGAACCAAGCATCAGTAGCCGCAGCAATTTCATCGAGGATGTGCTGGGGGTCGCCGTCACGCGTATCTAATGTGATGCCCGCTTCAACGTGCTTTGCGATGCCGGGCAACGTGAAGTTCGCAGAGCCAATGTAAGCAGCTTGCGATCCATCGGCCCTCCGAAAGTGATATGTTTTAGGGTGGAAGAAAGCTCCCGCGAAATACACTACCCCAAGGTTCGCGTTCACGCGTGGCATTTGGAGGGCGGCCAGAAGCTCATCGAGATGAGACGCAACTGTCCCGCCATCGTTTGAGCCGATCACGACGCGCACTGGAGCCCCTAAAGCGGCCAGCGTTGCGAAGGGGCCCACAAACAGAGGCAGCACCTCGCGGCTATAAAAGCCTGACTGGATGCGCGCTTCAACAACATCAGGCAGAAGAACGGCTCCAAGCCATGTTGCTACGGCATGGCCCGGATCGCGAGCGCCAGTATCGATGTATCGCAAATGCCACCTCCCACATCGGAGGGATAACAGGCGCTTCGAAAAGCGCCATAGACATTCGACAGTCAAACGCTTGTTACGCGCACCTGTTACGTATAACCTTCAAATCGCTGCCCGATATGTCTCGCCCTGATACTCCGCAAGGACTTGGGTCCTTGGGGGAGCCTCCCCTCCGCTAGGCTAGTGGGAGTGGAAGGCAAATTATTCGAGCATTTCATGGGCTTCTCCGCTATACGGTTCTCCTTGAGTGATCGGGCTGCAAGCGCCGCGCTCAGCTATTTAAACCAATAACTTCATACGTCTCCGGTGCGTATGTCGCGGGCTATAGCCCATCAAGAGCGGTCAAATCCGCCAGCCGTTTTTCACATCATGCATGACGCATCCATTGCCGAGCGTAGGGCGAGCTCGAACGACAACACGCCCATAACAAATCCGCTGCGGAATAACGGCCCCGCGCCGCGCTTGCTTACCGGACCACAGGCAGCCGCGTATCTTGGCTTTAAGAGTGTGGAGCTTCTTCAGAACATTCCGGTCGGGCCGATCAGGCTTTCTCCAGTTGGTGTGGGGAGGGCTCCGCGGTGGGATCGCCGAGCCCTTGATCACTGGCTGGACGGCCTGTCATCGATCAAACGTTGTGCGCCGTCTGCGGATGACGACTTCGCCATGGAGTCTGAGTTGAGCGTGTGGAGGGCTAGCCGTGGCTACTAAACGTGTATCGATTCCTGGAACTCATCGGATCGTTAAGCGCCACTCCGATGGCAGGGTAACGATCTATTGGTACAGACATCGCGGTGGTCCCCAGCTGATCGCGTTTTCCGGAGCGTCGCTTTCGGACGCGGAACGTATCGAAGCTGCCAGCTCCAATGAGTTGTTGGCCGCCTATATGGCGAAAGCCGCATCTTCGCATGGCGGGGAGACGATAGGCTCCTTGGTTAAGCTGTACCGGGAGGTGCCGGAAGGACTCCAGGCCCTCGCTATAACGACGCGCTCGCAATGGGTGCGGTGGTTGGACCGCATTGAGGTCGATCTCGGTGATTTCCCGCTCAAGCTCCTAAAGGCCAAGGGGGCGCGGCGAACGTTCACGGAATGGCGCGACCGTTTTGCCTCGACACCGCGCCAAGCAGACTATGCCATTCAGGTGTTGCGGCGCGTCCTGGCCGTGGGTGTCGAGCGAGAAGTGATTGCGGAGAATCCAGCCGTAGGTATCAAGCAACTCTATCGAGCCAACCGGGCTGACGTGATTCTTTCAAGCGAGGAGC
This sequence comes from Brevundimonas naejangsanensis DSM 23858, assembly GCF_000421705.1. Taxonomy (GTDB): domain Bacteria; phylum Pseudomonadota; class Alphaproteobacteria; order Caulobacterales; family Caulobacteraceae; genus Brevundimonas; species Brevundimonas naejangsanensis. The sequence continues at coordinate 3,250 of NZ_ATXN01000008.1, read as the reverse complement.
TGGAAGTTGTCCTCGCCAAAGCAACTCCTCATGCGCGCTACGCCATTCGGCTTGCTGCGGCGACGGGTCTGCGCCGGGGCGATCTTGTCGCCCTTCGCTGGGATCAGGTTCATGGAAACCGTGTTGAGCTGAGCACCAAAAAGAGTGGGGGCAGAACATTTGTAATTGCGCCACTCGTGGGAGACGGAGCGGCGGTGGTTGAAGAGCTGCGTCTGGAGCGAGAGCGTCAGATTGCGGAGGGCAGGGTTCCGTCGGCATTTGTCCTGACCACCGAACGTAGAACTGCATGGCTTGGACCCTCGCTCACTCAGGCCTTCATTCGCGCGGCGAAAGATGCGGGCGTATCAAAAGCGCTTCACGACCTCCGAGGGACGGCGGCAACACGATACATTCGGAGTGGGTTTAGCCCGCAAGAGGTCGCTTCATTTCTCGGTTGGGAGCGGTCTCGCGTTGATCAGATAATTCGGCGGTATGTCGATCCGGATCTCATTGCCCGCGATGCAATCGAACGTCTTGAGCTGAAGCGCGTGACAGGCTAGAGGGAACGCTTGGCGAACGTCAGTGTAAACCAACCTGTAAACTGAAGCGGATGTGCTTCAGCGATTGGGTGGTAAGATGCTGAAATCGTTGAAAGATGCGGGTATAGTTCAGAGGTAGAACGTCAGCTTCCCAAGCTGAATGTCGCGAGTTCGATTCTCGCTACCCGCTCCAATCTTTTCAACAACTTATGTCCTATCTGGCCCGACGCGAAAGACGCAGTTGGGAGTTAGTTGGGAGAATCTGTCGCCGTTTCGTTCCGCCGAATGCGGTTTGCGATCTCCATGACGATGCTGTCCCGATCGACGTAAACGGCCAGCAGACGCTGCACCCGATCCTCTTCCCAGCCGAGGATGTCCGCGATCTCGGCGGCGGTCAGGCCAGCCCTCCGCAGGCGCGTGGCGAAGGTGCCTCGCGCGTCGTGGAGGTGCTTGTCGATCCCAGCTGCGGCCTTGGCGTCCACCACCTGATGCTCCAGCCCGTCCAGGCTCCCGCCGTCGAACCGCGTCACGGTGTCGTAAACTGCCCGCGCCACCTTCGCGCGGGGGGTGAGGGGGTGGGTCATGTCAGCACGATCCATCGCAGGGTTTCCATCCGCATTTTTCACAGGCGACCGGCGAGTAGGCGCACCCAAATGCGGCCTCTCCCTGCACGGTCGGCTCGCCGCAATCTGGGCATTCGCCGTCCGCTTCGTCGCGGTCGTCCCATCCTTCGCAGCACATCACTTCGCCCCCTGTTCGGCTTGCAGTTTCGTTCGCGGTTTGCCTGCCGCCTTCCACGCCGCAACGGCTTCAAGCCAGTCCTCGGCTTCGTCCACCTGATCCTGAGACCGGCGCGTTTCGTATTCGATCTCTGCGTCCGACATGGCGTCGAAGTCGTTCTGGTAGTGAGACCAAGCGACCATCACGCACCGCCTTTCTGTTCGGCTTGCAGGGCGGCGAGGGCTTCTTTCAGTCCGGCAATGCGGCCGCGATCCCATGCGCCGTGCGTCGGTCCGGTCAACGGAGCGTTGATCTCGGCGCGGATCGCCGCCATCGCATCCCGCAGGGCGTCGGGGGCGGGGTGGGAGTAGAGCGTGGTTATCTTGTAATGATCGCTGGCAGGAACGAATGAGCCGTAGCGGATCAAGACCGGGTTCTCGCCCGACCGATGTTCAACCCAATATCCGAACGGCTGCGCATCCTCGCGGGCTGGCGGCTGACGGGAGACATTGCGCTCAGTCAGGACGACGGTCGGCTGATAGAGGTCCAGCGCCTGTTGCCAGTCGGCATGGGTGCCGTTCTTCTCGGCTTGGAAATCAGGCCCATGCTCGACCTTCAGTCCTAGGGCCTTCAGGGCGATTTCGATCTCGCCCATGACGGCCGATTTGCCCGAGCCGGTCAGGCCCGAGACTTCGACGTGCACGGTGCTGGTCATTGACCTTCTCCTGAGCGGGCTGGCGGCTGGGCGCGGAGGGCTTCGATCTCACGCGCTGCCTTGTCGGCAATCGCGCTGGCTTCCTCGTATCGCTCCGTCATGGCGAACAGCTCGGCGTAGCGAACGAACACGTTTCGCGCGTCGCTCCAGATCGACACCACCCCGCCTTCCGGCGCGGGGGCTGCGGAGAGCATGGCGGCGTAGGGACGATTGAAAGCCAGACCTGCCTGGGACATTGGCGAGACCTCTGGTCCCTGAGGCCAAGCTGACCTGTGCCAAGCGCGCATCATCGCCTCTGTCGGCTCAACCGTTCCGACGGGACGCCGATCGACACCCGTATCGGCCCGGTGACGATCGAGGACGTGACGGCGAGGGAGGCGGCCAGGGCCGCAGCGGCGGCGTCGGTTATTTCAGCCGCCACGGCAGAGGCTTTCTCAGGTGAAGCGGGAGACCATGCTGCGGCGGCGGAAGGCGCAGCGGTGCAGGCTGAAACGAACGCGGGCGACAGTCAGGCCTTTCGTAACCAGGCCGTCGACGCCCGCGATGGCGCGGTGGCGGCCCGGAACGCGACGGGAACCCTGGCGCAGGCCGCTCAGGATGCCCGCGACGATGCGCGGAGCGCCCGCGATGATGCAGCGGCGGCGGCGGCGCAGGCGCAGCTCACCGCCAACCTTGCTGCCCAGATCGGCGGCGGGTCGATGAACCAGAACCCGACTTTCTCGGCATGGAGCGGATCGGCTTCAGTCGGTCCGGACAACTGGTTCGCCGTCAACGCGGGCAATGGCGTTCTGTCGAAGGGGCCGGGAGCCAATGGTCAGCCGCAAAGCCTGCGGACGGCTTCGACCAGCACGGCCAACTACAGCGTTAACAGTTCGACGTTCGCGGGTGCGGTCGGCGGCGAGTGGCTGGCGCTTACAGTTGAGTTCACGCTCGTGTCTGGCGATCTGCGCGGGTCCGGCGTCCAAATCCACAAGCGCCAGGACGGCTCGCAGATCGGCGGCAGCCTGAACCTGAACTTCGCCACCGAGGCCGATGCGGCGGGCAACGTCGCGGGATCGGGCGTGGCGGGGCGGCGCTATACCTTCACCAAGCTGCTCGACGGGCGTCAGGCCGGGGTGAACGGCTACTCAGTCTTCGCGCGAACCCGGCTGTCCACGTTCAACCCGGTTGGGGCGGTGACGATCGACTGGCACCGTGTATCCGTCGAAGTGGCGACGGCTGAGCAGGTAGAGACCAACACCGTCCTCCCAGCCGTGCAGGCGCAGTTGGCCATCGTGGCCGATGTGGCGGCTTCAGC
>NZ_ATXN01000007.1 GCF_000421705.1 Brevundimonas naejangsanensis DSM 23858 | reverse complement strand
CGCGCCATCATGACGGAGATGGGCGAGATGGGCTTCCTCGGCGCCATGCTGCCGGAACAGTACGGCGGTTCCGAAGCGTCGCACGTCGCCTATGGCCTGATCGCGCGCGAGGTCGAGGCGATCGACAGCGGCTATCGCTCGGCCATGAGCGTGCAGTCGTCGCTGGCCATGTACCCGATCTACGCCTTCGGCTCCGAAGAGCAGAAGATGAAGTTCCTGCCCAAGATGGCGGCGGGCGAACTGGTCGGCTGTTTCGGCCTGACCGAGGCCGACGGCGGGTCCGACCCGGCGTCGATGAAGACCACGGCGGTGGCGGTCGACGGCGGCTATCGCCTGAACGGCGGCAAATACTGGATCACCAACTCGCCCATCAGCGACCTGGCCATCGTCTGGGCCAAGCTGGACGGGACCATCCGGGGCTTCATCGTCGAGCGCGATTTCGACGGCTTCACCACGGGCAAGATCGGCGACAAGCTGTCGCTTCGCGCCTCGATCACCGGCGACATCGGCCTGAACGACGTCTTCGTGCCGGAAGCCAACATCCTGCCGGGCGTGCAGGGTCTGCGCGGGCCGTTCTCCTGCCTGAACAAGGCGCGTTTCGGCATCGCCTGGGGGGCGATGGGCGCGGCGGAATTCTGCTTCCACGCCAGCCGCGACTATGTGGCCGAGCGCACCCTGTTCGGCCGCCCGCTGTCGGCGCGCCAGCTGGTGCAGAAGAAGCTGGCCGACATGCAGACCGAGATCTTCCTCGGCTTCGAGGGCGCCTATGCCCTGGGCCGCCTGCTGGACACAGGGGCCTGGGTTCCCGAGGCCATCAGCCTGATGAAGCGCAACAACTGCGGCAAGGCCCTGGCTGTCGCGCGCGAGGCCCGAGACATGCACGGCGGGGCCGGGATCACCGGCGAACTGCACGTCATGCGCCACGCCATGAACCTGGAAACCGTCAACACCTATGAAGGCGCCCACGACGTCCACGCCCTCATCCTGGGCCGCGCCATCACCGGCGAAGCCGCCTTCTGATCCAAGCGTTGCAGAAAACGCGCGGCGGGCCGATCTTTTGCCGTCGTCGCGCGTTTGTCTCGCCTGCGGGGCGGCGGTCCTCGCCAGTCTGTCGGTCCAAGGCGGTCGGCGCGTGAAGGAAATCGGAATGACCAAACACAGCCTGCTGGCCGGCGCCGCCCTGGCGATCTTCAGCTTCAGCGGCATGGCCCAGGCGGCGCCCGTGATGGCGGCCAGCGCGGCGGTGCAGTCCCCCGTCGCCGCCATGCCCTATGACGCCCGGCGCGGCGTCTTCACCTTCGCCGCCGGGCTGGAGGAAAGCCTGCCCGCCGTGGTGCAGGTGACGACGCTGGGCCAGTCGCGCGGCCCCAGTTCGGCGCGCAATCCCAAGCCGTCGCAGGGCGGCTCGGGCGTGATCATCGACGCGCGCGAAGGCATCATCGTCACCAACCATCACGTCATCGAGAACGGCCAGAAATTCACCGTCGACCTGATCGACGGCCGCCTGTTCGACGCCACCCTGATCGGCGCGGACAAGGCGACCGACATCGCCGTGCTGAAGATCGACGCCACAGGCCTGTCGCAGGTGACGACGGTGGATTCCGATACCCTGCGCAGCGGCGATCTGGCCTTTGCGGTCGGTTATCCGCTGGGGCTGGATCAGACCCTGACCATGGGCGTCATCTCGGGCCTGAACCGCTCGGGCATGGGCGACGCCATCGAGGACTATATCCAGACCGATGCGGCGGTGAACTCGGGCAACTCGGGCGGGCCGCTGCTGGACAGCCGCGGGCGGCTGATCGGCATCAACACCGCCATTCTGTCGGGCGGTTTCGGCGGCGGCAACGACGGCATCGCCTTCGCCGTGCCGACGCGCATCATGATGTTCGTGGTCGACCAGCTGCGCGCCTCGGGCGAGGTCAAGCGCGGCCGGGTCGGCCTGGGGCTGGGCTCGCTGACAGCCGAGCGGGCCCGCGAGATCGGGCTGAACATCGTGCGCGGCGCCGTGGTCTATGACGTCGAGCCGGGCTCGTCGGGCGAGCAGGCGGGGCTGAAGCCGGGGGATGTGCTGACGCGCATTCAGGGTCGCCCCGTGGCCAACGCCGGGTCGGTTCAGGCCACGGTGGGCATCGCCCAGGCCGGAACCCGGATGCCCGTCGTCTATCTGCGCGACGGTCGCGAGGCCTCGACCCAGCTGACGGTCGAGCCGTCTGATCCGGCGGCGGTGCGTCTGGGGGCGCAGGCCGCTATCGCGCGCGGCCTGACCCTGCGCAATCCTGCGTCGGGCCGGGGCGCCCAGATCGCTGTGGTCGAGGCCGGATCTTCCGCAGCCGCCGCCGGTTTCGAAGCCGGGGACGTGGTGGTTCAGGCCGGCGGCGCCGAGATCTCGGACATGAAGGATCTGGCGCAGCGCCTTCAGGCCGCAGGCGAGGCGGTCGTGCCGATCATCGTCCTGCGCGACAATGAACGCGTCGAGATCGACCTTCCGGCCTGATCGGCGCCATCTGAAGCTCTACGGCATCGCCCGCGTGACCAGGGGTTGCGCGGGCGAAGTCTTGTGCGGATGCGGGTAAGCAGGCAGCAAAACGCCCGCGCTGCCGGGAGGGGGAGGGGAGGCAGGCGCGGGCGTCGCTTGGAGGAGGCATCGACCCGCCGATGCCCTGTAAGCGGAAAAATCCGGGGGGCTGGGGGGGCTGTTCAGGATCCGGGACTTTTCCAGGCTCCGACGGGCCGATGCTGCTTTTGTGAGCGCCCTTCCGGGCGGACGAAGGACCGAATGGGGGCGTTTTCGTGTCGCTTCAGATTTTTGCGATCGGTGAAATCAGACCTTGGACAGGATCAGGCTGGCGTTGGTGCCGCCGAAGCCGAAGCTGTTGGACATGACGTGCTTCAACTCGCCGTCGTGGCGCTGACGCAGGATCGGCATGCCTTCGAATTCGGGGTCCAGGTTTTCGATGTGGGCGCTCTCGGCCGCAAAGCCGTGCTTCATCATCAACAGGCAGTAGATGGCCTCCTGCGCGCCCGCCGCGCCCAGCGAGTGGCCCGTCAGCGACTTGGTCGAGGAGATCATCGGCAGGTCGTCGCCGAAGACGTTGCGCACCGCGCCCATCTCCTTGCTGTCGCCGACCGGCGTGGAGGTGCCGTGCGGGTTCAGGTAGTCGATCTTCGGATTGCCCGCCATGTCCAGCGCGATCTTCATGCAGCGCTCGGCGCCCTCGCCCGACGGAGCCACCATGTCGTAGCCGTCCGAGTTGGCGCCGTAGCCGGTGACTTCGGCATAGATGGTCGCGCCGCGCGCCACGGCGCGTTCGTACTCTTCCAGCACGACGATGCCTGCGCCGCCCGCGATGACGAAGCCGTCGCGGGTCGTGTCATAGGCGCGGCTGGCCTTGTCCGGCGTGTCGTTGAAGTTGGAGGACATGGCGCCCATGGCGTCGAACATGTTCGACATGGACCAGTCGATATCCTCGCAGCCGCCGGCGAAAACGACGTCCTGCTTGCCCCAGGCGATCTGCTCGGCGGCCGCGCCGATGCAGTGGGCGCTGGTCGCGCAGGCCGAGCTGATCGAATAGTTGATGCCCTTCAGTTCGAACCAGGTAGCCAGCACGGCCGAGGGGCCTGACGCCATCGCCTTGGGCACGGCGAAGGGGCCGACGCGCTTGGGCGAGCCCTTCTCGACCGTGGTGGCCGCAGCCTGCAGGATGACCTGGGTCGAGGGGCCGCCCTCGCCGACGATCAGGCCGATGCGCTCGTCCTTGATTTCTTCGGCGGTCAGGCCGCTGTCCTTCAGCGCCTCTTCAAAGGCGATGTGCGCCCAGGCCGTGCCGTTGGCCAGGAAGCGGGCCGCGCGGCGGTCGACCAGCGGCGCCCAGTCCTCGGCCGTATGACCCAGGGCGGGGGGCGCCCAGACCTGGGAGCGGAAGCCGTATCTGGCGTGGTCGGGCGCGTGCTGAACGCCCGACTTGGCGTTGCGCAGCGAGGCCGCGACCTCGTCCTGGCCGGTGCCGATGGAGGAGACGATGCCCAGTCCGGTGACGACGACACGCCGCATGGTGTTTCCAATCCTACAAAGTCTTCGGACGCCGCGTGGGCCGCGGCTGTCCATCAAGTGGGGTCAGGCGGCGCTCGGTTCCACCGGAGCCGCGCCGCCGAACAGGCCGACGCGCATATCGGCGCAAGTATAGATGACCTCGCCGTCCGCTTCGAGCACGCCGTCGGCGATGCCCATGACCAGCTTGCGGTTGATGACACGCTTCAGGTGGACCTTATAGACCACCTTCTTGATGTCCGGGGTCACCTGGCCGGTGAACTTGACCTCGCCGACGCCCAGCGCCCGACCCTTGCCGGGGCCGCCGATCCAGCCCAGGTAGAAGCCGACCAGCTGCCACATGGCGTCCAGACCCAGGCAGCCCGGCATGACCGGATCGCCGATGAAGTGGCACTGGAAGAACCAGAGGTCCGGGTTGATGTCGAGTTCGGCCTCGACATAGCCCTTGCCGTAGTCGCCGCCGTCGGCGCTGATGGTCTTGATGCGGTCGAACATCAGCATGGGCGGCGCGGGCAGTTGGGCGTTGCCCGGGCCGAACAGCTCGCCCCGGCCCGAGGCCAGCAGGCCTTCGTGATCGAACGACGACGGATATTGCGACGACTGGCTCAAGATTGATCAGCTCCGAAAGGTGTTGCTGGCGGGTTACACGACCCGAAGGCCGCGCTCAACCGTGCCGTCAATATGGAGGATCAGGAGGCGCGGCCGGTTCCGGCGGGGCGGGCGGCGTTGCACAGGGCGCGTTCCTGGGATCCGAAGACGGCCCTCTGCTGCACCCAGCCGCGCAGCTTGCGCGCCCGCACGCGGCACCAGCCGTCCTCGCACTCGTCCAGCGACACCAGGGCGTGCGGCGAAAGCAGGGCGCGGACCGAGGCGGTTTCCGACCGGCCCGATCGGATGGGCACAGCCTCGTCCGAGCGGTTGAACACGCTGCGGCGGCCCGAGGCGACGGTGCGGTGGATCCAGGCCACGGAGCCGTCGGGGTCGCAGATCTTTCGCCACTCGCGCGTCTCCGCGATCACCTGAACGGGCAGACCGGCGGCGCGGTATTCCCACAGGATACGGTAGTCGAGGCCCGGCCCCTGACGCGCCCTTACCTGCGAGGATTTCAGCGTCACCCAGCGCGGCACCTCCAGCCCCGTCGGGGTCGGGCGGCCATCAGGCATGGTCGATCCCGCCGCCAGCAGAACCCCGGTCATCAGGACCGCGGCGAGGGCCGCGACGCGAGGCGCCCTTTTGTTCCTGACCGCAGCTTTGCTAGACACCGAATATCGACCCGTTCCGAACGGGCGCCGCCCGTGGAAAACCCAGGTCCCCTATGTCCGCTCGCAAGCTTAAGGTCGTATTAACCAGACGCCTGCCTGACGCCGTCGAAACGCGGATGCGCGAACTTTTCGACGCCGAGCTGAACCTGACCGACCGGCCGATGTCGCGCGCTGAACTGGCCGCCGCCTTGCAGCGGGCCGAGGTGCTGGCCCCGACCATCACCGACCAGCTGGACGCCGAACTGATCGCAGGCGCGGGCGAACAGCTGAAGATGATCGCCAACTTCGGCGCAGGGGTGGACCACATCGACATCGACGCCGCCGTCGAGCGCGGGATCATCGTCACCAACACGCCCGGCGTCCTGACCGAGGACACGGCCGATCTGGGCATGAGCCTGATCCTGGCGGTCAGCCGCCGTATCGTCGAAGGCGCCGCCGTCGTCGAGGCCGGGCGCTTCGAGGGCTGGAGCCCGACCTGGATGTGCGGCCGCAAACTGTGGGGCAAGCGTCTGGGCATCGTCGGCATGGGCCGCATCGGCCAGGCCCTGGCCCGCCGGGCCAAGGCCTTCGGCATGCAGGTCCACTATCACAACCGCAAGCCCGTCCCGGACATGATCGCCGAAGAGCTGGGCGCCACCTGGTGGGACGACCTGGACCAGATGCTGGCGCGGATGGATGTCGTCTCGTTGAACTGCCCGGCGACCAGGGAGACGCATCATCTGCTGTCGGCCGAGCGTCTGGCCCGGCTTCAGCCGCACGCTATCGTGGTCAATACGGCGCGCGGCGAACTGATCGACGAGGCGGCCCTGGTCGAGGCGCTGAACCGCCGCGCCCTGTTCGGCGTCGGTCTGGACGTGTTCGAGCACGAGCCTAAGGTCCACCCCGGCCTGATCGGCCGTCCGAACGTGGTGCTGCTGCCTCACCTGGGCTCGGCCACCATCGAGGCGCGTCAGGACATGGGCGACCGGGTCATCGCCAACATCATGACCTATCAGAACGGCCACCGCCCGCCGGATCGGGTCATTCCGGCGATGCTTTAGGCGTGAGCTGACCCACAGACCGGGCAGGCGGGGTCGGCGGCGATCTTCGCCACGCGGCTGGTTCCGGCCAGACCGTCATAGAGCATCAGACGGCCGGTCAGCGGTTCGCCCGCGCCGGTGATCAGCTTGATCGCTTCCAGCGCCGCCATCGCGCCGATGACGCCCGCCAGGGCGCCCACCACGCCGACGCGGGCGCAGGTCTCGGCGTCGGGTGGAACCTCTGGAACCAGACACTGATAACAGGGACGCCCCTCGAACACCGACACCTGCCCCGACCAGCGGCCCAGGGCGCCCGACACCAGCGGCTTGCCCGCCGCCACGCAGGCGGCGTTGACGGCCAGACGCGTCTCGAAGTCGTCGGTGCCGTCCAGCGCCAGGTCGAAGTCCTGCATCAGGGCCGCTGCGCTGTCCGTCGTCACGCGCCGGTTGAAGGACTGCACTGTGACGTGCGGGTTCAGGGCGTTGAGGCGTTCGGCGCCCGCCTCGACCTTGGCGCGGTCGGGGTCGTCGGCAGTGAAGGCGATCTGGCGCTGCAGGTTCGACAGGGCCACCGTATCGTCGTCGATCAGCCCCAACGTCCCCACCCCGGCGGCGGCCAGATAGAGGGCGGCCGGGTTGCCCACCCCGCCCATGCCGACGATCAGCACGCGGGCGCGCTTCAGCGCCTGCTGGCCGGGGCCGCCGATCTCGGACAGCACCAACTGGCGGGCGTAGCGCTCGACCTCTTCGTCGGAAAAGCGAACCGGGGCGGCGGGGGCGGAAGGCTGGGTCACGCCGAACTGTCTAGCGCAGTCCGGCCGATGCGTCAGGTTGGATCCTTTTGGCTGGATCCTTCAGGCTGGGTTCTTCAGGCCGAAAGCGCCAGGACCTCGGAGGCCGTGACCAGCAAGGCCTCGGCCTGGGCCGCGCTCAACTGATCCAGCGAGGGGCGACTCATGTGCGGCCAGACAGGGCGAGGCATCTCCACCAGCGTCATCGGCCACTCCTCGAACAGGCGCACTGCGGTGTTCTGGTCCGACAGCAGGCGGATGTTCTCATGGCGCGGGTCGGCGCGCAGCCGGTCCATCAGCCGGTCCACATCGGCGCGGCGTCCTTCGATGGCCTGAAGGAAGCGTCCGTCGTGGCGCATCAGCACGCCCGTGACGCGGTCCCTGCGATTGTTTCTGATCGAGGCGCCGAGAATTTCGGCGAGAACCAGCAGACTCGTCGCGGCGTCGCCGACGGCGTCGCTGACGTAGATGGCGCGGTGCAGAGGCAAGAAGAACTCGAAGGAACGCGTACGGGGAGGGGCTCCTGTCACGCGGGCGCGCCAGAGGCAAGCGGAGCCATGAGCGTCCAGAGCGATCCCCTGCGGCGCAGGGCCGTCTTGCGGCGACGCCGGTTCCTCGCCATCTGACCCGCCATGAACACGACCGCTTCCAACTTTCCCGACTGGCACGGCACTACCATCCTGGCGGTGCGCAAGAACGGCCGCACCGTCATCGCCGGCGACGGCCAGGTCTCGATGGGGCCGACCATCGTCAAGGGCGCTGCGCGCAAGGTGCGGACTTTGGCGAACGGCAAGGTGCTGGCGGGCTTCGCCGGGGCCACGGCCGACGCCCTGACCCTGATCGAGCGTCTGGAAGCCAAGCTGGAGCAGTATCCGGACCAATTGGCCCGCGCCTGTGTCGAACTGGCCAAGGACTGGCGCACCGACCGCTACCTGCGCCGTCTTGAGGCCATGCTGCTGGTCGCCGACAAGGACACCATTCTGACGGTCACCGGCGTCGGCGACGTGCTTGAGCCGGAATACGGCGTGGCCGCCGTCGGCTCGGGCGGCAACTATGCGCTGGCCGCCGCCCGCGCCCTGATTGACGAGAACACCGAACTGGACGCCGAGCAGATCGCCCGCAAGGCCATGAAGATCGCCGCCGACATCTGCGTCTACACCAACGGCAATCTCACCATTGAAAGTTTGTAGGGCGCTATCACTCGCCGCGCGGCGGCTTGCTGCTTGAGCGCCTGATACGCGTATTTCTGGACCGTCTGAACCATGACCGACCTGTCTCCTCGTGAAATCGTCTCTGAACTGGACCGCTTCATCGTCGGTCAGGACGACGCCAAGCGCGCCGTCGCCGTGGCCCTGCGTAACCGCTGGCGCCGTAAGCGCGTGTCGGACGACCTGCGCGACGAGGTCACGCCCAAGAATATCCTGATGATCGGTCCGACGGGCGTGGGGAAGACCGAGATCGCCCGGCGTCTGGCGCGGCTTGCCGGCTCGCCCTTCCTCAAGGTGGAGGCCACCAAGTTCACGGAGGTCGGCTATGTCGGCCGCGACGTGGATCAGATCATGCGCGATCTGGTCGAAAGCGCCCTGGTCATGGTGCGCGACAAGCGCCGTTCGGGCGTGAAGGCCCGCGCCGAAGGTCAGGCCGAGGAACGCATCCTCGACGCCCTGGTCGGACCCGGTTCGCAGCCTGCGACGCGCGAGGCCTTCCGCAAAAAACTGCGCGCGGGGGAACTGGACGACAAGGAGATCGAGATCGCTCTGGCGGACACGACCTCCCCGCTGCAAGGGCTGGATGTGCCGGGCGGCGGCGGCAATGTCGGCCTGCTGAACCTGTCGGAGATGCTGGGCAAGATGGGAGGCGGCCGCACCAAGACGGTCAAGCTGACCGTGCGCGACGCCCTGGCGCCCCTCGTCACAGAAGAGAGCGACAAGCTGCTGGATCAGGAGAGCCTGACCAAGGAGGCCCTGCTGCTGGCCGAGAACGAAGGCATCGTCTTTCTGGACGAGATCGACAAGGTCGCCGCGCGTCAGGATCGCGGCGGCGGCGCCGACGTGTCGCGCGAAGGGGTGCAGCGCGACCTGCTGCCCCTGATCGAGGGCACGACCGTCTCGACCAAATATGGGCCGGTGAAGACCGACCATGTGCTGTTCATCGCCTCGGGCGCCTTCCACGTCGCCAAGCCGTCGGACCTGCTGCCGGAACTTCAGGGCCGCCTGCCGATCCGGGTCGAGCTGAAGGCCCTGACCCGCGACGACTTCAAGCGCATCCTGACTGAGCCGGAGGCCAATCTGATCCGTCAGAATCAGGCCCTGCTGGCGACCGAAGGGGTCGAACTGGTCTTCACCGACGACGCGGTCGAGGCGATGGCCGACGCCGCCGTGGCCGCCAACTCCACCGTCGAGAACATCGGCGCGCGCCGTCTGCAGACGGTGATGGAGCGGGTGCTGGAAGAGACCAGCTTCAAGGCCTCCGACCTGTCCGGCCAGACCCTGACCTTCGACGGCGACAAGGTGCGCGAGAAGGTCGGCGATCTGGCCAAAAACGTCGACCTGAGCCGGTTCATCCTGTGATGGCTGACGCCTTTCCTCCCCACGATGTGGGGAGGGGGACCACGAAGTGGTGGAGGGGCAAGGGCAGCAGAACCAAGTCGCCCCTCCGTCTCGTCGGCTTCGCCGCCGATCCACCTCCCCATTGCATGGGGAGGATAAATCAGCCCCGCATCGCCTCCACAGCATCGATCAGCCGTTCCAGCTCCGCAGGGCTCGACAGCCGGTGGTCGCCGCCCTCGATCAGGTCGAGCCGCAGGTCGCCGCCGTTCAGGCGTTCGGCCAGCTCGACCTGATGGCGCCACGGCACCACGTCGTCGGCGCGGCCCTGCAGGATGTGAACCGGGGCGCTGATGTCGATCACGCCGTCCAGCAGCAGCCAGTCGCGGGCCTCATCGAACATCCGCCGGGTCAGGACATAGGAGCCCAGGCCTTCTTCGGTGATGACCGTCTCGCCGTCGCGCAGGATGGCCTGGCGCTCGTGGTCGGCCAGACCCGGCCACATCAGCTTTTCGGTGAAGTCCTGCGCCGGATTGACCAGCACCACGCCCTTGACCCTTTCCGGCCGCGCCAGCGTCGCCAGCAGCGCCACCCAGCCGCCCATCGATGATCCGACCGGGATCACCGGCCCCTGAAGGCTGTCGATCAGGGCGATCGCGTCCTCGCGCCAGCGGCCGATGGTCGCCTGTTTCCAGTCGCCGCTCGACACGCCATGGGCGAAATGGTCGTAGCGGACGTAGTTCCAGCCGCGCTCGCGGGCGGCGGCGTCCAGCGCCAGGGCCTTGGTTCCCTCCATGTCCGAGCGGAAGCCGCCGATCCAGATGACCGTCGGGCCGTCGCCCTTGACCGCCTTATAGGCCAGGGTCTCGCCGTCGTGGCGGTTCAGGGTCTGGACGTCGGACATGGAAACTCCTCGGACTGTCATTCCTCACGGAATGGCTTTAGCAGAGACGATGATTGTTCACAGAGGCCGCGAGGCGCCCGCTTGTCTGCTCCCAAAGCCCTGTTCGTCAGCTCCAACCGCATCGGCGACTGCGTCATCTCCTCTGGCGTGCTCCGAGAGATTGCGCGCCAGTTGCCGGGCGTTCAGATCACAGTCGCCTGCGGCCGGCCGCCCGCCCCCTTCTTCCGTTCGGCGCCGAACGTCGAGCGCGTCATCATCCTCGACAAGAAGAAGGCCGCCGGACACTGGGTCGATCTGTGGAAACAGGTGCGCGGGACGCAGTGGGACATGGTCGTGGACATCCGCGGCTCGGCCCTGGCGTATCTGATCCCGGCGAAGCGGCGCATCGTCTACAACCGCCGCTGGGAGACGGGTCTGCGCAAGGTCGAGATGGTGTCGCGCCTGATGGGCTCGGATACGCCGCTGGACCCGGAAATCTTTCTTGACGATCAGGCGCGCGCCGAGGCGGCCGCCGTCATCGACCCGCAGCTGGCAGGCGGCGCCGGTCCCGGCCCGATCATCGCGCTCGCCCCCATCGCGCACCAGCCCGGCAAGTCGTGGCCCGCCGACCGCTGGGGCGCGCTGGTTGAGAAGCTCAAGGCCGAGCCGCGCTTCGACGGCTGGCGTTTCATGCCGGTCGGCGGCCCCGGCGACCGGCCGCCCGCCACCCCGGCGCTGGAGGCGGCGGGGCTGCGCGGCATCGACTGCGTGGGCAAGGGCGACATCCTGTGCTCGGCAGCCGCCATTGACCGGGCGACCCTGTTCGTCGGCAACGACAGCGGGCTGATGCACGTCTCGGCGGCGCTGGCGCGACCGACACTGGGCCTGTTCGGTCCGACCGAGTGGTGGCTCTATGGGCCGTGGGGCCCGAAGACGCGCACTGTCGCCTCGAATGAGACGCGCGGCCAGTTCGCCCCGATCGAGGACCTGAGCGTCGATCATGTGTTCGACGGGGTGCTGGCCTTGCACGACGCCTATGTCGCAAACGGGTTTAACCCCGAGAAGCCTTGAAATCCGGGCCTTCTATCGCCATATTCGCGCCGCTCGAAGGGAATGGCGCCTAGCGTCGATCGCCTTCGACCGCTCATTTCGCCTATCTTCTGATCACATAAGGAAACGACGCCCATTCGCCGTCCCATGCAAGCGCCGCCCGTAAAGGACGGGCCGCCCATCAACCAGGATATCCGCGCCGCCCGCGTTCTGCTCATCGACCAGAATGGGGAAAAACAGGGCGTCATGCCTTTGTCCGCCGCGCTGGAGGCCGCCGAAGAGGCAGGCCTGGACCTGGTTCAGATCGTCGCCAACGCCGAAACGCCGGTGTGCAAGATTCTCGACTACGGCAAGCATCGTTTCCAGGAACAGAAAAAGAAGGCTGAGGCGCGCAAGCGTCAGAAGGTCGTCGAGCTGAAGGAAATCAAGCTCCGCCCGAACATCGACAGCCACGACTACGATGTGAAGGCCAAGGCCATGCATCGCTTCTTCGACGACGGCGACAAGGTCAAGGTGACCATCCGCTTCCGCGGCCGCGAAATGGCCCACCCCGAACTGGGGATGAAGCTGATGCACAAGGTCCAGGCCGATTTCGAGGAAGAGGCCAAGGTCGAGTTCGCGCCCAAGATGGAAGGCCGTCAGATGATCATGATCCTGGCGCCGCGCTGATCTCGCATCGCTGATATCGCGTTTCAAAAACCCCGACCGAAAGGTCGGGGTTTTTTAACGCCTTGCACGCTGGGCGAACGCTGTCAGGTTAGGTGCGGTTCACGGGCGCCGACGGGAGGGGCGGAATGGGAGGCTTGCGGGCAGGGGCGATCGTCCTGGCGTTGGTTCTGGCCATGTCGATTTGGGCAGGACGTGTCGCGGCCGACGCGCCCGCGCTTGACGCCTATGGCGCCGCCCCCGCCGTTGACCATGTGGAGCTTTCGCCCAGCGGCGACCTGATCGCCCGGGTCATGGTGGTCGGCGAGAAGCGGGCCCTGGCGGTCAGCCGGATAACCACCGGCGAAAGCGTCTTCGCCGCCTCGATCGGGGAGGCCAAGGTCCGCGATCTGCGCTGGATCGGCGAAGAGCGGATTCTGATCATCACCTCGCAGACGCACAGCCTGCCGCTTCTTGGGGTGCCGCGCTCAGAACTGTTCTTTGGCATGATGCTGGAGTTGAAGACCAAGGACATCGTCCAGGTGCTCCGCGCGACCCCCGATGTTCTGGCGACCCTTTATGGCGGCGCGGCCGTTCGCCGGACGTCGCAGGGCGAGGCTGTCTTTGCGCGAGGCGTCAATGTCCTCACAGGTCAGATCGACCTTCACAGAATCAATCTGAGCAGCGGACGCGGCCGGTCGGTTTCCGCGATGGACCGCGATACGGAAGATTATGTCCTGAACGCCGAGGGCGAGGTGATCGCCGAGTCGCGCTATGTCGAACGTCATGGCCGTTGGTCGCTGCATCTACGTGAAGGATGGCGCCTGCGGCAGGCATGGGCGGTCGATGCGGCGCTGGATACGCCCAGTCTGGTCGGCATGGGGCGCAGCGCCAATACGGTCATCGTCAGCGCCAGGCGGCCCGACCTTTCCGACACCGCCGAATCCGAGACCGGCCATGTGCTGTTCGAGGTCGATGTCGCGAGCGGCGACTGGGTCCGTCTCCCGTTTGAGCGGCATCCGACCCGGCTGATCCACCATCCCCGCACCGGTCTGTTGATCGGCGGGAGTTATCAGGATGAAGACGGCGTCGGCTACGAGTTCCTGGACGCTGCGGCGGGGCGCCGGTGGCAGGCGATTGCGCGGGCCTTTCCCGGCAAGGCTCCGCAACTCATATCCTGGACCGATGCCTTGAATCTGGTCGTGGTCTTCATCGATACGGGCGAGTCAGGGGTCTATCAGCTCGTCGACTTCGATGCGGGCGAGGCCAACATCGTGGCCGAGGCCTATCCGACCATTCTGGCCGAGCAGGTCGGCGTTGTGCGGCCGATCACATATACAGCGGCGGATGGGTTGGAGATTCCCGGCTATCTGACACTGCCGCCGGGCGTGGAGACGCCGACGAACCTGCCCCTGATTGTTCTGGCGCACGGGGGGCCGGCGGCTCGCGACGTCGCCGGGTTCGACTACTGGGCTCAGGCTCTCGCATCCAGAGGCTATGCTGTTCTGCAGCCCAACTTCCGGGGCTCTTCGGGGTATGGGCGCGCCTTCATGGAGGCGGGCTACGGCGAATGGGGGCGCAAGATGCAGACGGACCTGTCGGACGGCGTGCGCTGGCTGGCGGCGGAGGGCGTCATAGATCCTGCGCGCGTCTGTATCGTCGGCGGCAGCTATGGCGGCTATGCGGCGATGGCAGGGCTGACGATCGATAAGGAGCCGTATCGCTGTGCGGTGTCCGTCAACGGCGTTTCCGACCTGAGGCGGATGGTCAACCGCGTGGCGAACCGTCAGGGCGAGCGGAACAGCCATGCCGTGCGCTACTGGAACCGCTTCATGGGCGCCGAAAAGCTGAATGATCGGGCGCTGGACGCCCTGTCTCCCGCCATGCTGGCGGATCAGGTCGAAGGCCCGCTGTTGCTGATCCACGGCAAGAACGACACGGTGGTCAGTATCGAGCAGAGCCGCGTCATGGCCGACGCCATGCGCCGCGCGGGCAAGCCGGTGGAGCTGGTCGAGCTGGAAAGCGAGGATCACTGGCTTTCCCGACCTGAGACGCGTCAGAGGATGCTGCGCGAAACCGTGCGCTTTCTGACAGTCCATAACCCGGCCGATTGAGCCATGGCGGCGGCCGAGGCGCTCTGTGATTGTCCGACGTCAGCTTCGGATAATTTTCAGCCGCCGTTCTAGTGACGGTTGATTCCGACCGAGCCGAAAATGGTCTAAGGCGGGATCATGTCCGTTTCCCTGTCTCCCAAGGCGCAGGCGCCGACCCTGGCGGTTCTGTTCGCCGTGGTGTTCATCAATCTGGTCGGGTTCGGGCTGGTGGTGCCGTTGCTGCCGTTCTTCGCGCAGAGCCTGCAGGCCGAGCCGTGGCAGATCACCCTGATGTTCTCGGCCTATTCCCTGGGCCAGTTCTTCGCCGAGCCCTTCTGGGGGCGGCTGTCGGACCGGATCGGGCGCAAGCCGGTGCTGCTGGCGACGCTGGCGGCCAACGCCGTGGGCTATCTGCTGCTGGCGTTCGCGCCCAACATCTGGGTCGCTGTGGCGGTGAGGCTGTTCACGGGCCTGGGCGCAGGCAATATCTCGACGGTTCAGGGCTATATCGCCGATGTCACCCCGCCCGAGCGCCGGGCCGGGCGCATGGGATTGATCGGCGCGGCCTTCGGTCTGGGCTTCATCGTCGGGCCGGGGCTGGGCGGCCTGCTGGCCCAGCCGCAGATGGGCCATGTCGGTTATCAGCTGCCGATCTTCGCCGCCTCAGGCGCGGCGGTGGCGGCGGCGCTGGGGGTGATGTTCTTCCTGCGCGAGAGCCGCACCAGGGCGGACCCGGCCGCGCCGCGTCCCGCCTTCCTGTCGGGCGTCAGCTTCGCCCGCACCGATGAGGTGATCTCGCGCGTCCTGATGGTCAGCCTGATCTATCTGGCGGGCTTTTCGGCGATGGAGGCCGCCTTCGGCCTGTGGGCCGAGCATCGCTATGCCTGGACAGCGCGCGAGGTGGGGCTCAGCTTCATGATCGTGGGGCTGATCTCGGCGGTGAACCAGGGGCTGGTGGCCGGGCGGCTGGCGCGGCGCTTCGGCGAGGCGCGGGTGCTGGCGGTCGGCATGCTGCTGTTCGGCCTGTCGATGGTGCTTCAGGTGGCGGCTCCGGTCGCCTGGTTCCCGGCGGGGCGGATCGACCTGGTGCTGTTCAGTCTTCCACTGGTCGCCGGGTGGATCATTCCGGTCATCATGGGGATCGGGGCCTGCGGCATGTCGCTGGCCATGCCCAACATCTCGGCCATGATCAGCCGCTCGTCGCCGCCGGACCGGCAGGGCGCCATGCTGGGGCTGAACATGGCGGCGGGCTCGATGGCGCGCATCGTCGGCCCTATCGTCGCCGGGGTGCTGTATTCGGCCGTCGGGCCGAACTGGCCCTTCCTGGCCGGCGCCGCCCTGACCGTTCCCGCAGCGGCCATGGCGATCAACGCCGGGCGCGCCGTGCGCCGTCGTTCGGCTCAGGCGTGACCGGGCCAGCGCGGACTCTTCTTGCCTCTGCCCGCCTCTTGGCGTAAAAGCCGCGCCTTCGCGTACCGGACCGCCGGGCGAACAGGCATGCCTGGGCGGTCTTAAATCAGGTTAGCGCTGGTCGGGCTCAAGTAGCTCGAAGAGCGGTAGCCCTCTAAAAGACAGAGAGTGAAAATGCCGAAGCTGAAGACGAAGTCGGGCGCCAAGAAGCGCTTCAAATTCACCGCGACGGGCAAGGTCAAGGCTGGCGTGGCCGGCAAGCGCCACCGTTTGATCAGCCACAACTCGAAGTATATCCGCCAGAACCGCGGCACTTCGGTCATGGCCGACGCCGACGCCAAGAAGATCAAGTCCTACATGCCGTACGCCTGATCGGCGCACGCAGACACGATCTCTCAACCGCATAGAATTTGAACTAAGTCCCTCAAGCAGCGAGGCCCCGCGGGCCGAGCGGTAGGGACTTCCCGAAGGGAAAAATCACAATGGCTCGCGTCACTCGGGGCGTTACGTCCCACGCCAAGCACAAGAAAGTCCTGAAGCAGGCTAAGGGCTTCTACGGCCGCCGCAAGAACACCATCCGCGCCGCCAAGGCCGCGGTGGATCGCGCCGGTCAGTACGCCTACCGCGACCGTCGCAACAAGAAGCGCTCGTTCCGCGCCCTGTGGATCCAGCGCATCAACGCTGCGGCCCGCACCGAAGGCTTCACCTACTCGCAGTTCATGCACGGTCTGAACAAGGCGGGCATCGAGCTGGACCGCAAGGTTCTGGCCGCCATCGCCGCCGATGAAGCCGGCTTCAAGGGCATCGCCGACAAGGTTCGCGCGGCCCTGGCCTAAGCCTTTCTCCCTCACGGGATGAAGCAAAAGCCCTCCGGTTCGCGCCGGGGGGCTTTTTGCTTTCGTTCCTAGCGGCTAGACGACCCTCATGACCGATCTCGCTCAACTGGAACTGGACCTCATCAACGCCATCGGCTCGGCCGAGAGCGTGGCGGGTCTGGAGGACATCCGCGTCGCCGCCCTCGGCAAGTCCGGCTCGATCTCGGGCCTGCTGAAAGGCATGGGGGCGCTGAGCCCCGATGAACGCCGCGAGCGCGGCCCCGTCATCAACGGCCTGCGCGACCGGGTGTCGTCGGCCCTGACTGCGCGCAAGGCCGATCTGGAAGCCGCCGAACTGGACGCCCGCCTGCAGGCCGAGCGCGTCGACCTGACGCTGCCCAGCCGCCCGCGCCGCAAGGGCGGGGTGCATCCGACCATGCAGGTGATGGACGAGATGGTCGCGGTCTTCGCCGACATGGGCTTCTCGGTCGCCGAGGGGCCGGACATCGAGGACGATTTCCATAACTTCACGGCCCTGAACTTCCCGCCCAAGCATCCGGCGCGGGAGGTGCACGACACCTTCTTCCTGAAGCCCGACCCGGAAACGGGCGAGCGCAAGGTGCTGCGCACCCACACCAGCCCGGTGCAGGTCCGCACCATGATGTCGCAGACGCCGCCGATCCGCATCATCGCGCCGGGCCGCACTTTCCGTAAGGATTCGGACGCGACCCACACGCCGATGTTCCACCAGATCGAGGGCCTGGTGATCGACCGCGACATCCACATGGGTCACCTGAAGACGACGCTGGAAACCTTCATCGCCCGCTTCTTCGAGCTGGACGACGTGCACGCCCGTTTCCGCCCGCACCACTTCCCCTTCACCGAGCCGTCGGCCGAGATGGACATCCGCTGCGACCGCTCGGGCGGCAAGCTGACCCTGAACGAGGGCGAGGACTGGCTGGAGATCTTGGGCTGCGGGATGGTGCACCCGAACGTGCTGCGCAACTGCGGCATCGACCCGGACGAGTATCAGGGTTTCGCCTTCGGCATGGGCGTCGACCGCCTGGCCATGCTGAAATACGGGGTGCCGGATCTGCGCCCCATGTTCGAGGCCGACACGCGCTGGCTGGCGCACTACGGCTTCTCCGCCTTCGCCGCGCCGAACCCGGCGTCGGGCCTCAGCTGAACTGGAACACGCCAATGACCGACCAGACCACGATGTCGCCCGAAGAAAAGCTGGGCCGTGAGATCGTCGCCCGCACCGAGTTTGAGAAGGAAGCCGTCTGGCTGCCGTCTCTGGCCGTGCATCACATGAACGCCGGACAGGTCTTCATCGACGGCAAGACCTTCACCGAATGCCTGATCGAAGGCCCGGCGGTCATGGCGATCATGAACGGCACCAGCTTTGACGGCTGCAATATGGGCGTGGCCGAAGACCCGCGCACCCTGCTGCTGGACCCGCGCGGCGAGATGATCGCCGGGGCGATCGGCATGTCCAACTGCCGTTTCGTGCGCTGCCGCTTCGTGCAGGTGGCCTTCACCGGGGCCAAGGAGGCGCTGGACGACATGGAGCAGGGCCTCTTGAGCGCGCGCGCCGAGGCGAGAACTCAGGCGCAAACGAAGGGATGAGGTCTGCAGGCGCCGGGAGCGGCGCCGCCGGCTTCCCTTCTGGTTTTTGAAAGATCACCCCAATGACTGACACCACCATCACCCTCGAAGCGCTCGGCCCCGGCCCCACCTATGTCGGCAAGAACGTGTGGCTGCCCCAGCTGTTCATGGAGACGGCGCGCGCCGGCCTGCCCGTCATCGAGAACCGCCGCTTCGAGAACTGTCTGATGGAAGGGCCGGCCGTCCTGCTGCCGCTGGAAGGCTGCAACTTCGATGGCTGCAACATGGGCGACGCCAAGGGCGATCCGCGCAACCTGATGCTGACGCCGCTGGGGCCGCAGCGCGTCACCGGGCCGATCCCGTTCAAGAACTGCCAGTTCATCAACTGCAACTTCCTGGGCGTCGGCTTCACCGGCCCGTCGGAGTTCATTGACAACATGGTGGCGGTTCTCTCCCAGCCGGGACCGGCGCAATGAAGTTCACGCTTTCCTGGCTGAAGGCCCACCTCGACACCGAGGCGCAGGTCGATCAGGTCGCTGAGGCCATGACCATGGCCGGGCTGGAAGTCGAGGAGGTCCATGACCCCATCGCCGCCCTGGCGCCTTTCACGGTCGCCAAGATCGTGTCGGCCGAACGTCACCCCAACGCCGACCGCCTGCAGGTCTGCCAGGTCGAGACCGTGGACGGGCTGAAAGAGATCGTCTGCGGCGCTCCGAACGCGCGCGCAGGGCTGACGACCATCTACGCCCCCATCGGCGCCTATGTGCCGGGCCTGGGCGTGACCCTGATCGAGAAGCCGGTGCGCGGCGTGGTGTCCAACGGCATGCTGTGCTCGGGCGCCGAGCTGGAGCTGCCCGACGACAGCGACGGTATCCTGGAGCTGTCCGACGAACTGCAGGTCGGGACCCCGGCGGCGGGCGTCTTCGGCGCCGAGCCGGTTGTCGACTTCGAGGTGACGCCGAACCGTCCCGACTGGCTGGGCGTGGCGGGCATCGCCCGCGACCTGGCCGCCGCCGGGCTCGGCAGGCTGACGACGCCGGAGATCGTGCCGGTCGCCGGGGCTTTCGACAGCCCCGTCTCGGTGACGCTGGAGGCGCCCGAACTGTGCCCGGTCTTCGCCGGTCGCGTGATCCGCGGCGTCCGCAACGGCCCGTCGCCGGAGTGGCTGCAGCAGCGGCTGACGGCCATCGGCCTGCGTCCGATCAATCGCCTCGTCGACATCACCAACCTGATTTCCTACGACCGCGCGCGGCCGCTGCACGTCTATGACCTGGCCAGCCTGTCGGGCGACGGGATCGTCGTGCGCGCCGGTCGCGGCGAGGCCGATCAGATCGAGACGCTGGACGGGAAGACCTATGCGCCGGGCGGCGCCGACTGCGTCATCGCCGACGCCGGGGGACAGCGCGCCATCGGCCTGGGCGGCGTCATGGGCGGCGTCTCCACCGGCTGCTCGGACGAGACGGTCGACGTCTTCGTCGAAAGCGCCTGGTTCGACCCCATCGCCACGGCCCAGACCGGCCGCTCGCTGGGGATTAACTCGGACGCGCAGTATCGCTTTGCGCGCGGAGTGGACACGGCCTCGGTCGTGCCTGGGCTGGAGCTGGCGACGCAGCTGATCCTCGACCTGTGCGGCGGCGAGCCGTCGACGGTCACGGCAGCGGGCGCCGCGCCGGCCGCACCCGCCGCCTTCGCCTTCGATCCGGCCTATGTGAAGCGCCTGTCGGGCATGGAGCTGAGCGACGACCGGATCTTCGAGATCCTGTTCGCCCTGGGCTTCACCGTCATGCGCGGCTCACCCTGGTCGGTGACGCCGCCGTCCTGGCGTCGCGACATCGAAGGCCCGGCCGATCTGGTCGAGGAGGTCGCCCGCATCGAGGGCTACGCCGCGTTGCCGGATACGCCCCTGCCGCCCGTCGCACCGGCCCCCGGCGGGGTGCTCAGCCCGCGTCAGGCGCGCGTGCGCACGGCCCGTCGCGCCCTGGCGGCCCTGGGCTATGCCGAGGCCGTCACCTGGTCCTTCACCAAGCAGTCGATCGCGGCCCTGTTCGGCGGCGGCGACGAGCGTCTGGTGCTGGAGAACCCCATCGCGGCCGATCTGGACTGCATGCGGCCCTCGGCCCTGCCGAACCTGATCCAGGCGGCGGCGCGCAACGCCGCGCGCGGCCACGCCGACGTCGCCCTGTTCGAGATCGGCCCCATCTATCTGGACGACCAGCCGACCGGCCAGCGCACCGTCATCGCCGGCCTTATCGCGCCGCACGCCGACCGTCACTGGGGCGGGACGGGGGAGGACCCCCTGTTCGCGCTGAAGGGCGACCTGCTGGCCGTGCTGGAAGAGATCGGCGCCCCGGTCGCCTCCCTGCAACTGGCGCAAGGGTCGAACCGCGACTGGTGGCACCCCGGCCGTTCGGCCCGGCTGCAACTGGGCCCCAAGAACGTCATCGTCGAGTTCGGCGCCCTGCACCCGCGCGTGCTGAAGGCGCTGGACGCCGACGGCCCCCAAGAATCGGGCATGCTGGCCTTCGAGATCGTGCTCGATTCCGTACCGGAACCGCGCGGCAAACCCGGGAAGGCGCGCGCCGCGGCGGACCTGCCGAACCTGATGCCCCTGACCCGCGACTTCGCCTTCCTGATGGACGAGGCCAGGGCCGTGGGCGACCTGACCCGCGCCGTGGCGGGCGCCGACAAGGCGCTGATCGCCGATGTCCGCGTGTTCGACGTCTATCGCGGCCAGGGCGTGCCCGAGGGCCAGAAGTCGGTCGCCATCGAGGTTGAGATCCAGCCCCGCGCCGCCACCCTGGCCGAGGCCGGGATCGAGGCCCTGATGGCCAGGGTCAAGGCCGCCGCCGCCAAGGCGGGCGGAACGCTGCGCGCCTGAAGACAGAAAAAACCGGCGGTCTGAGACACGGGCCGCCGGAACTTCTGCGGCCAAGCAATCTTCGGTTAACCTTAAAGCCCCAAGGCTGCCGTAAAAGGCACGGACGGTAGGCCAAGCCCGCGACGTCGGGCGGACCGTCCTTAGCCGGGAGCCTCGACCATGCACCGCCGCCAACTGATCCGCACCAGCCTCGGCCTCGCCGCCGCCGGAGCCCTGCCCGCCGGCCTCGGCGCCTGCGCCAGCCGCCCGCCGGCTGATCCCAATTATCCGATCGCCTCGGACAACAACGCCCAGGCCTATACCTTCGACGAACTGGTCGCGGCCGGGTCGCGCGAGCTGGGCATCGCCGCCGAGGCCGTGGGCGGCGCCATCGAGCGCATCTTCGCCGAACAGGGGGACCGTCCGACCGCCTATATCGCGGGCGAGGAAGGCGCGGGCGCCGTCGTCGCCGGCCTGCGCTACGGCCGCGGGGCTCTGCATATGAAGGACCTGTCGGCCTCGCAGGAAGTCTATTGGCAGGGCGCCTCCATTGGATGGGACTGGGGCGGCAACGCCAGCCGGGTCTTCACCCTGGTCTACGGCCTGTATCATCCCGACATGCTCTATCGCCGCTATCCGGGCGTTGAGGGCTCGGCCTATCTGGTCGCGGGCCTTGGTGTGAATTATCAGCGCGCCGACGGCATCGTCCTGGCGCCGATCCGTACCGGCGTCGGCGTGCGTCTGGGCGCCAATGTCGGCACCATGAGCTACAGCCGCCAGCGCAACATCCTGCCATTTTAAGTGTCGCTATGCTCGGGTCGCGGACCCTCGCGGCTTGAGCGACGCGGGGCGTTGATGCTTGCGAGCCGGGGCGACGACGCCATATCCCCTTGAGCTTCAAGGGAGATCGCTGATGACTGCTGCGTCCGACACGCGCGCTTTCTGGGATGAACGCTATGCCGGTGACGCCTATCGCTTCGGCGAGGCGCCCAACGCCTTTCTGGCGCGGCAGGCGGAGCGGCTGCGGCCGGGGCTGAAGGCCCTGTCCGTCGCCGATGGCGAGGGCCGCAACGGCGTCTGGCTGGCGCAGCAGGGGCTGGACGTCCTGACCTTCGACATTTCCCCGCGTGCGGTGGAGAAGGCGCGGGCGCTGGCGACGAAACGCGGCGTGGCGCTGGATGCCCAGATCGGCGGGCTCGACGACTGGGCATGGCCCGAGGGGACGATGGACGTGGTCGTCGGCGTCTTCATCCAGTTCGTCGGCCCGGCCGCGCGCGACCGGATGTTCGCCCGAATGAAGGCGGCGCTGAAGCCCGGCGGCCTGCTGCTGTTGGAAGGCTATCGGCCCGAGCAACTGGCCTATGGCACGGGCGGGCCGGGGGTGGAGGAGAACCTCTATACAGAGGCTCTGCTGCGCGAGGCCTTCGCCGACTTCGATATCGAGCGGATCGACATCTATGACGCCGAACTGAACGAAGGCCCGGGTCATTCGGGCGTCTCGGCCCTGATCGACCTGATCGCGCGCAAGCCGGGCTGACGTCAGGCTTCTGACGTCAGGATCGCCTCCAGTCCCTCGCGGTAGGAGGGATAGCGGGGGCGCCAGCCCAGTTCGGCCTTGGCGCGGGCGTTGGAGACGCGCTTGGAGTCCAGATAGAAGCGGCGCATGGCCTCGCTGACCTCGGGGGCGGTCCAGTCGACTTCGGGCGGACGCGGCAGGCCCAGGCGCTCGGCGGCCCATGCGGTGACGACGTCTGCGGCGGTCGGCTCGTCGTCGGTCAGATTGTAGACGCCGCCTGGGCGCGGTCGGGCCATGGAGGCGAACAGGCCTGAGACGATGTCGTCCACGTGAATGCGGTTGAATACCTGGCCGGGCTTTTTCACCAGACGCGCGGTTCCGGCGCGCAGGCGGTCAATGACGCTGCGGCCGGGGCCGTAGAAGCCGGGCAGGCGGAAAACCTGCAGCGTCAGCCCCATGCCCTGCGCCCCGTCCAGCCAGTCGCGCTCGACCCGCGCGCGGCGGGCGCCTTCCAGCGTGGCGGCGTTCAGCGGATCGCCCTCGAAGGCCCAGCCGCCCGCCCGGTCGCCGTAGACAGAGGTGGAGGAGACATAGCCGATCCAGTCGGGCCAGGCGTCGCCCGCCAGCGGCGTCAGGGCGCGCAGGGCGGGGCAGCCGTGAGCGTCCGGCGGCGTGGTGATCAGCACGGCCTGTGCGGCGGCCAGGGCCTCGCCCAGAGCCTTGGCGTCAGCCGGATCGACCGGCGTGATCCCCTGCGCCGCCAACGCCTGACGGGTCTGTGGATCGCGCGAGGTCGCGAAGGCCGCGCCGCCGCGCTGCAGGGCCTCGCGCGCCGCCGCCTGTCCCAGATAGCCGCCGCCGAACACCAGCAGGGACGGGGCGGCGGCGGGTTCGGTCATCAGGCTTCGGTTTCTCAGGCGGACAGGATGCGGACGGGGGCGGCGGCTAAGGCCGTTTCAGCCTCGTCGCGGAGGGCGTCGGCGCGGCCGGCGTTCCAGGCGGTGACGCAAGGGATCTTGCTGCGGTCAGCGCGGTCGGCGTAGCGGCGGGCGATCTCGGTCACATCGGCCATCAGGCCCTCGGCCAGGGTGATCGGCTTCAACCCCAGTTCGCGGAACTGGTCATTGGCGACGACCAGTTCGTTCTCGTCAGCCTCCTGACGCGGATTGGCGACGTTGTGGACCGGCGCGCCCGTCATCTCGGCCACCATCTGCGCCAGATCGCGGACACGGCGGCTCTCGGTCATCTGGTTGAGGATCTTGACCCGGTCGCCGCGCTTGGGCGGGTTGTTCAGCGCCAGCTCGACGCAGCGCACCGTGTCCTGAATGTGGATGAAGGCCCGCGTCTGGCCGCCCGAGCCGTGCACCGTCAGCGGATAGCCGACCGCCGCCTGCATCAGGAAGCGGTTCAGCACCGTGCCGTAGTCGCCGTCATAGTCGAAGCGGTTGATCAGGCGTTCGTCCTGCTTGGTCTCCTCGGTCTGGGCGCCCCAGACGATGCCCTGGTGCAGGTCGGTGATCCGCAGGGCGTCGTTCTTGGCGTAGAACTGGAACAGCAGGGCGTCCTGCGTCTTGGTCATGTGGTAGATGCTGCCGGGGTTCGGCGGGAACAGGATCTCCTGCTCGGTCGGGCCGTGGTCGGTCTCCACCGTGACCTTCAGATAGCCTTCGGGGATGCGCAGGCCCGCTGTCGTGTAACCGTAGACCCCCATGGTTCCCAGATGGGCCAGGTGGACGTCGCGGCCGCTCTCGACGATGGCGGCCAGCAGGTGGTTGGTGGCGTTCAGATTGTTGTCGACGGTGTAGAGCTTGTGCCGCGCCGACTTCATCGAATAGGGGGCGGCGCGCTGCTCGGCGAAGTGGACGACGCTGTCGGGCGCCCAGTCGCGGATCAGGGCGACCAGGCGGTCGAACTCCTTACCGACCGTCAGATTGACGAAGTCGATGGCGCGGCCCGAGACCTCCTTCCACGCGGCGATACGCTCGCCCATGGTGCGGATCGGGGTCAGGGAGCGGATCTCCAGCTCATTGTCGATGTTGCGGCGGCTGAGGTTGTCGACGATCAGCACGTCCCAGCCGCGCGCCGAGAGGTGCAGGGCCGTGGGCCAGCCGCAGAAGCCGTCGCCGCCCAGAATCATCACGCGCATCAGTCGAACCTCGTTTTCAACGTCTTCTCCTGCCTAGCCGAACGCGCGAGGGGGCGAAAGCGTGGCGCGTGAGGAGCGGCTAAAGCGACGCAGGACGGAAAAAACAGAGTCCAATTCGTCTGAATCGTCTGAAATCGGAGGGATTGGCTGGGGCCGCGCAGGGATAATGCGGCGGTGGGGCGGTAAGGCGGGCTAGACAGGGGAACGCAGAGGCCGGACCTTGAAATAAAAGAAGTTTTCAAAGCCTGATGTGCAGGCGCTGTTCGTCCTTCTCCCCTTGTGGGAGAAGCTGCTCAAGCAGCCGAAGGCGGTAGCACGCTTAAAGCCTTCTCCCCTTGTGGGAGAAGGTGGCAGGCGAAGCCTGACGGATGAGGGGTGGCGACGGCGCGTTTGCAAACCTGCCGCTACTGTCCCGCCTCGTCGTCTAAAGGTCGCGCTCACACCCCTCATCCGAGCGCCTTCGGCGCCCACCTTCTCCCACAAGGGGAGAAGGGAATTAAAGCAGGCTTTCGATCGCGGTGCGGGCGGCATCGCCGAGATCGGGGCGCTTCAGGGCGAGGGCGACGTTGGCGCGCAGCAGGCCGATCTTGTCGCCGCAGTCGTGGGTCACGCCTTCATACTCATAGGCGGTGAAGGTCTGCGACTGCATCAGCCGGGCCATGGCGTCGGTCAGCTGAATCTCGCCGCCGGCGCCGCGCTCCTGCGTCTCCAGCAGGTCGAAGATTTCCGGCTGCAGGATGTAGCGGCCCGAGATCGACATGGTCGACGGCGCCGTGCCCTGGGCTGGCTTTTCGACCATGCCCTTCATGCCGTAGCGGCGGCCGTCGTGGGAGGCCGGGTCGATGATGCCGTATTTGTGGGTGTCGGCCTCGGGCACGGCCTCGACGCCGATGACGTTGCCGCCGACCTCGGCGTAGACCTCGGCCAGCTGCTTCAGGGCGCCCGGCTGCGAATCCACGATCACGTCGGGCAGGATGACGGCGAAGGGCTCGGGACCGATGATGTCGCGGGCGCACCAGACGGCGTGGCCGAGGCCCTTGGGCTGCATCTGGCGGGTGAAGCTCATCTCGCCGGCCTGGGCCAGTTCGGCGTTCATTGTGGCCAGAATCTCGGTCTTGCCCTTGGCCAGGAGTTGGGCCTCAAGCTCGATCTGGTGGTCGAAATAGTCCTCGATCGCCTGTTTTGCGCGGCCGGTGACGAAGACGATGTGCTCGATCCCCGCCTCGCGCGCCTCTTCCACGATGTAGGAGAGGATCGGCCGGTCGACGACGTTCAGCAACTCCTTCGGCGTGGTCTTGGTGCCGGGCAGAACCCGCGTGCCGAGACCGGCTACGGGCAGGACCGCCTTGCGCAGAGGGGCTGGGCGAAGGCGGGCGGGGGAGGTCGTCATGGATCGTCCTGATCAGCCTTGGGGCCGCCTGTCATAGGCGGAAAGTGTGACGGTACCAAACATCTCCTCCCCATTGCATGGGGAGGTGGATCGGCGGCGCAGCCGACGAGACGGAGGAGCGTCTTCGTTCTGCCGTCCTAGCCCCTCCACCACTTTGTGGTCCCCCTCCCCATGAAATGGGGAGGAGAGGGCACGATCACTCTACCGTCACTGACTTGGCCAGGTTGCGGGGCTGGTCGACGTCGGTGCCCTTCTGGACGGCGGTGTAATAGGCCAGCAGCTGCATCGGCACGGCGTAGACCAGAGGCGCGATCAGGGCCGGGCAGTCGGGGGCGTGGACGCGGCGGATGCCGGCGCCGTGCGGGTCAGGCGCTTTTTCGGGGGCGATCATGATGACCGGGCCGCCGCGCGCGGCGACTTCCTGAAGGTTGGAAGCGGTCTTCTCGAACAGGTCGTCCAGCGGGGCCAGGGCCACGGTGGGGGTCTCCTCGTCGATCAGGGCGATGGGGCCGTGCTTCAACTCGCCCGCCGCATAGCCCTCGGCGTGGATGTAGCTGATCTCCTTCAGCTTCAGCGCGCCTTCCATCGCCAGGGGGAACATGGGGCCGCGACCCAAGAACAGGACATCGCGCGCCTTGGCCAGGTCCAGCGTCAGGGCATGGATGCCCGCATCCATCTGCAGGGCTTCGGAGATCAGACGAGGCGCCTCGAACAGGGCCTTGACCAGCTCGGCTTCCTGAACGGCGTCGATCTTGCCGCGCGCCACGCCCGCCGCGACGGCCAGCGACAGCAGGGCGGCGACCTGGGCGGTGAAGGCCTTGGTCGAGGCGACGCCGATTTCGGGCCCGGCGTGGGTCGGCCAGAGGGTTTCAGCCTCGCGCGCCATCGAGGAGGTGTGGACGTTGACGACGGCGGCGGTCTTCAGCCCCTGCGCCTTGCACCATTTCAGGCCCGCCAGGGTGTCGGCGGTCTCGCCCGACTGGCTGACGGCGACGGCCAGCGTGCCCGGCGACAGGGCCGGGTCGCGATAGCGGAACTCCGAGGCGATCTCGACGTCGCAGGGCAGGCCGGCGTATTTCTCAAAGGCGTATCTGCCGATCTGGGCGGCGTAGAAGGCCGTGCCGCAGGCGACGATCTGGATGCGGCTCAGGGCGGCGAAGTCCACGGCCTGAACCTTGGCCTTGCCAGAGACCAGGTCGAGGTATTCCGACAGGGTGTGCTGGACGCTGTCGGGCTGTTCGTGGATCTCCTTTTCCATGAAGTGGCGGTATTCGCCCTTCTCGACCAGGGCCGAAGAGGCGGAGACCTGCACCACGGCGCGGTCGGCCGGGCGGCCCGAGGCGTCGAACATGTGCGCGCCGGTGCGGGTCACGGCGACGTAATCGCCCTCTTCCAGATAGGAGATCTTCTGGGTGAAGGGGCCGACGGCCAGGGCGTCAGAACCCAGATACATCTCGCCCTCGCCCCAGCCGACGACCAGGGGGCTGCCGCGACGCGCGCCCAGAATCAGCTCGTCCTCGCCCTCGATCAGCACGGCCAGGGCATAGGCGCCGGTCAGACGGTCCAGTGTGGCCTTGAAGGCGTCCAGCGGCGCCATTCCGGCCGCAAGCTTGTGGTCCAGCAGGTGGGCGACGACCTCGGTGTCGGTCTGGCTTTCAAAGGTGCGACCCTCGGCCTCCATCTCGGCCTTCAGCTCGGCGAAGTTTTCGATGATGCCGTTGTGGACCAGGCAGACGCGTCCGGCCTTGTGCGGGTGGGCGTTGGTCGTGGTCGGGGCGCCGTGGGTGGCCCAGCGGGTGTGGCCGACGCCGACGGTCCCGGCGACCGGCTCGGCGGCCAGCACGGCTTCCAGTTCGCGGATCTTGCCCTTGGCGCGGCGGCGCTCGATGCGGCCCTCGAACTGGACCGCGATCCCGGCGGAATCATAGCCGCGATACTCAAGTCGCTTCAGGCTGTCGATCAGGCGAGGGACGACGGGGCCGGTTCCGGTGACGCCGATGATGCCGCACATGATGTCTGCTCCGAACGGAACGCAGCCGCCGCTCTTTGCGCCGGGCCGCGAAATTGAGGTAAGCGAGAGGGTTCAGTCTCCGCCCTTGGATATCCGCTCTAGGAAATCGCGGGGGCGGCGACATCAAAAAATGGGTTTCGGAAGGTTTCTTTGCAATTCCGGGGCCGCCAGCGAGGGACGGCCTCTTGGGCGAGAGAAAATACTTCGGCACCGACGGCATTCGTGGCCGCGCCAACACCCATCCGATGACGGCCGAGGTGGCCCTGCGCGTCGGCCTGGCCGCCGGGCGTTTGTTCCGCACCGACGACGACCGGCGCCATCTGGTGGTGATCGGCAAGGACACGCGCCTGTCGGGCTATATGATCGAGCCCGCGCTGGTGGCGGGGCTGGCCTCGGTGGGCATGGACGTGCGCACCTTCGGGCCGCTGCCGACGCCGGGCGTGGCGATGATGACCCGCTCGATGCGGGCCGATCTGGGCATCATGATCTCGGCCTCGCACAACGACTACGCCGACAACGGCATCAAGCTGTTCGGCCCGGACGGCTACAAGCTGTCGGACGAGATCGAGCTGAAGCTTGAGGCGATGATGGACGGGGCTCTGGACCAGGACCTGGCGCCGTCGAACAAGCTGGGCCGGGTCAAGCGCATCGACGACGCCCCGCCGCGCTATATCGAGATCGCCAAACAGGCCTTCCCCAAGCGGCTGAGCCTGAAGGGCCTGCGCATCGCCATCGACTGCGCCAACGGCGCGGGCTACCGCGTGGCGCCGACGACCCTCTATGAACTGGGCGCCGAGGTCTTCCCCGTCGGGGTGGAGCCTAACGGCCTGAACATCAACGCCGAGTGCGGCTCAACATATCCGGCCACGGTGTCGGAGGCGGTGAAACGCTATCGCTGCGACATCGGCATCGCGCTGGACGGCGACGCCGACCGGGTCATCATCTGCGATGAGAAGGGGCATGTGGTCGACGGCGATCAGATCATGGCCCTGATCGGTCTGGACTGGGCCAAGCGCGGGCGGCTGAACGGCAAGGGCGTGGTCGCCACCGTCATGTCCAACCTGGGGCTGGAGCGCCGCCTGAAGGCCGAGGGCTTGACGCTGGAGCGGACCAAGGTCGGCGATCGCTACGTCATGGAGCGGATGCGCGAGGGCGGCTTCAACATCGGCGGCGAACAGTCGGGCCACATCATCCTGAAGGACCACGCCACGACCGGCGACGGCCTGATGGCGGCGCTGCAGGTGCTGGCCGTCCTGGTCGAGGCGGGCGCGCCGATGAGCGAGCTGGCGCGCCAGTTCGAGCCGGTCCCGCAACTGCTTCAGAACGTCCGCTATACGGCTGGAAAGCCGCTGGAGGACGCGAACGTCAAGGCGGCGATGGCCGAGGCGGAAGCCGCCCTGAACGGCGCGGGCCGTCTTCTGGTCCGCCCCTCGGGCACGGAAAAGCTGATCCGCGTCATGGCCGAGGGCGACGACGAGGCCCTGGTCAAGCGCGTGGTCAATGATGTGGCCGAGGCGGTGAAGGCGGCGGGCTGATCGCCCGCCGCTTGCGCCGTCAGATGGCGGACAGGGCCTGATCCAGGTCGGCCCACAGGTCCTCGACGTTCTCGATCCCGACCGACAGGCGCACCAGATTGTCGCCGATGCCGCTGCGCGCCTTGGCCTCTAGCGTATAGTCCGAATGGGTCATGCTGGAGGGGTGGGAGGCCAGGCTCTCGGCGCCGCCCAGGCTGACGGCCAGTTTGAACAGGCGAAGCGCGTTCAGCGTGCGGAAGGCCTCGGCCTCGCCGCCCGGCAGTTCCAGCGAGAAGGTCGAGCCGGAGCCCTTGCATTGGGCTTCGAAGATCGCCTGCTGTTCTGGCGAAGCGTCCGGGCCGCCCGCCGTCAGGACGGCGCTGACGCGCGGATCGGCGCGCAGGCGTTCGGCCAGGATCAGGGCGTTGTCCTGCGCGCGCTCCATGCGGATGTGCAGGGTCTCCAGACTGCGCAGCAGCAGCCAGGCGGTGTGCGGGTCGGCGGTCGTGCCGCAGATGGTCCGCATCTCGCCGACGCGCGCCATGAGGTCCGCCCCGCCCATGCAGCCGCCCGCGATCAGGTCCGAGTGGCCGCCGACGTATTTGGTCAGGGAATAGAGGACGAGGTCGGCGCCCAGCTCCAGCGGGCTCTGCCACAGAGGGCCGAGGAAGGTGTTGTCGACGGCGACTGCCGGAGGTTCGGCCTGATCCAGGGCCCTGGCGCCCGACACCGCGCGGGCGATGTCGACCAGTTGGTTGGTTGGGTTGGCGGGGGTCTCCAGATAGACGGCGGCCAGGCGTCCGCCCGTCGTCTTTGCATCCGCGGCAGCCGCGATCATGGCCGCGTCCAGGGCGTCGGCGCCCTCGGCGGCGGGGACGCTGATCGCCTTGACGCCGTAGCGGGGCAGGATGCGGTCGAACAGGTATTCGGTGCCGCCATAGGCCGGGGCCGTATAGACGATGACGTCGCCGGGCCGCACCAGGGCCAGCATGGCGGTCGAGATCGCGGCCATGCCGCTGGAGAAGACCAGAGCCTTGTCCGCCTTGTCCCAGACGGCGAGGCGGTCTTCGAGAATTTCGAGGTTCGGGTTGTTGATGCGCGAATAGATCAGGCCCAGCGCCTCGTCCGGGTCACGCTGGCGCAGGCCATAGGCGACTTCGAAGAAGCGTTTGCCGTCCTCGGCCGATTTGAAGACGAAGGTCGAGGCCTGGAACAGCGGCGCCTTGATCGCGCCCTCCGACAGGGCCGGATCATAGCCGTAGCCCATCATCAGGGTTTCAGGCGCGAGGGTGCGGTCGCCGAGGACGCGCGTGCGGTGGCGGTTCATTTTTATGTTTCCTCTCCTGACCTGGTGATAGCCGACCACGGAAAGGCCCGCCAGCGGCTAGACTGTGGAGGAGGTTGCGTGGAGGCTGGAAAATTCGCCCCTAGCTGTGGACGACGATCAGGCGCTCAGGACGCGGGTCAGCGCCTCGATCCGCTGGCGGATGTCCGGCACGGCGATCGTTTCCCAGAAGGCGGCGCGGGCGGGGGGGCCGAGAGCGAACAGGACGGGATCAGGGGCGCCGCCGGCGTGCAGGACGCGTCCGTCTGAGTCCAGGTCGAGGCCGAGGTCGACCGCGTCGAGGCGGGCGCGGCCTTCAGCGATCAGGGCGGCGGTCAGCGGCGCGCGAGCGGCGTCGTGGCCGGGGCCGGTGCAGTCGATTAGCCAGGCGGCGGACAGCGTCTGTGTCGCGCCATTCCGTGTACGGACGGTCAGCGTCGCGCCTTTGCCATCAGCGGCGACCGCCTGGGCGCGGCCGGGGATGACCGTCAGGCGGCCTGCCGCCTTCAACGCCTCGAGTTCGGCGGCGACCTCAGGCGCGATGCGGTGGCGATGCACGTCCCACCAAGGGCGCAGATGGCGCAGGAAGCGGGCGCGCTCGGCGGATGTTGCGGCGCGCCACAGGTCGAGGGTGATCGGGCGATAACCCTCCATCACGCGGCGCCAACCGTGCTCGCGCGCCAGCCGACGGGCGGCGGCCAGACGGTCGGACAAGGCGCCGGTCAGCGCCTCGGGCGGCAGGTCGAGGGGGGCGTCGTGATGGGCGCCGTGGGCCAGCGGCAGCAGGCCGCGCCGCGATACGACCGTCGCATGGCCGCGCCAGTTCTGGGCCTGAAGCGCCAGGACGACATCGACCATGGTCAGGCCCGAACCGAGGATCAGTACGTCGTCGTCGACGGCGATGGCGCTCAGAGCGTCGGGGCTCCAAGGGTTGGCGATGCGTCGGGCAGCGACGCCCGCCACGGCTGGGCGCGGCGGCGGATTGCCGGTGGCCAGCACCATAGCGCGGCCGGACAGGCGGGCGCCGTCGGCGAGGATGACGGTCTCGCCCTCGATGCGGACAGCCTGGCCCTTCACGTGGCGGATCAGGCCGGGATGGGCGGCCTCGGTCTGCGCAAGCCGGTCCTGCACATAGCGGCCGTAGAGGCGGCGCGGCGCGAAGCCGTTGGGATCGGCGAAATCGGGGGCGTGGAGCGCCAGCCAGTCGGTGAAGTCGGCCGGCCGGTCGGGGCGGGCGCTCATCCGCTCCGAGCGGACGTTGAGGCGGTGCGCGTCCAGCACAGCCGAATAGGCGACGCCGAGGCCGACCTGTTCGCTGCGCTCGATCAGAACCGAGGCCTGCCCCTGTTCGGCCAGGCGCGCGGCCAGCATGGCGCCGGAGAACCCGCCGCCGACGATGACCACGGGGAGGGAGGCGGCGTCGTTCATGGAACGACCATTGTCCACGACGCCGCCGCCGGTCAAACCGGAATCAGATTTCCTGGTTGAAGGCGCCGATTTCCGGGTGGGCGGCGAGGCGCGGCTTCACCTCCTTGCGGAACAGGTCGCGCATGTCGTCGGCCGAGCGCATGCTCTCGACCACGACGACCAGTTCCGGCTTGTTGGAAGAGGCGCGGACCAGCACCCAGGAGCCGTCCTCCAGGTGGACACGCACGCCGTTGACGGTGATGGCCTCGACGATTCTGCGGCCCAGGATCGAGCCGCCGGACGCCGCCAGATCCTCGTATTCCTTCACGATCTTCGCCAGCACGTCGTACTTCAGCTCGTCGTCGCAGTGGGGCGACATGGTCAGGCTGGTCCAGGCGTCAGGCAGGGCGGTCTTCAGTTCGCTGAGGCTCCTGCCGGGATTGCGGTCCAGCATGGCCAGCACGGCGCCCGCCGCCACCAGGCCGTCGTCATAGCCGTGGCCCAGATCGCCCGACAGGAAGAAGTGGCCCGACTTCTCGAACCCGGCCAGGGCGCCCAGTTCGGCGGTCTTGCGCTTGATGTAGGAGTGGCCGGTCTTCCAGTAGACGGTGGTCGCGCCGTTGGCCTTGAGCACCTCGTCGGTCTTGTACAGGCCGGTCGATTTCACATCGACGACGAAGGTGGCGTTCGGGTGGATGGCGGACAGGTCGCGGGCCAGCATCAGGCCGATCTTGTCGGCGAAGATCTCCTCGCCCGTGTCATCGACCACGCCGCAGCGGTCGCCGTCGCCGTCGAAGCCCAGAGCCAGGTCGGCGCCCGTCTCCTTCACCTTGGCCGCCATCTGCACCAGCATGGCGTGATCTTCCGGGTTCGGATTGTATTTGGGGAAGGTGTAGTCGAGGTCGGTGTCCATCTCGATCACTTCGGCGCCCATCAGGCGCAGCACCTCGGGGGCGAAGGCCCCGGCCGTGCCGTTTCCGCAGGCGGCCACGACCTTCAGCGGGCGGGACAGCTTCACCTTGGACGCCACGTCCTTGATGTAGGTCTCGCGGAAGCCCTCGACGCGCTCGAGCCTGCCGCCGGGGCGGGCGACGCCCTGACCGTTCAGGACGATTTCCTTCAGGCGGCCCATCTCGTCAGGGCCGAAGGTCAGAGGCGCCTGTGCGCCCATCTTCACGCCAGTCCAGCCGTTCTCATTGTGGCTGGCGGTGACCATGGCTACGCAGGGGCAGTCCAGGGCGAACTGGGCGTAATAGGCCATCGGCGACAGGGCCAGGCCGATGTCCAGCACCTCCATCCCGCCTTCCAACAGGCCCAGGATCAGCGCCTGCTTCACCGACAGGGAATAGCCGCGGAAGTCGTGGCCGACGGCGATCTTCGGCGTCTGGCCGATCTCGTGGACATAGGTGGCCAGGCCGAGGCCCAGGGCCTGAATGCCCAGCAGGTTGATCTCTTTTTCCAGAATCCAGCGGGCGTCGTATTCGCGAAAGCCGGTCGGTTTGACCAGGGGCAGGGTTTCATACTCCGCTGTGTTGGGGCGGATGTCCTGACGGGGCTTTTGCATGGTTATTCCTGGATAGGCCGCTGAGAGGCGCGGGGTCGCAAATCTGTCTGGCCCTATAGCCTTGCCCCGCTCGAGAGGCCACAACGCGCGACCCTTGTTATGGCTGCCGTCTTTATCCTGATGCGGCGAAACCTTGACCGCCCCCGCGTCGGGGGCCTAGCGAGAACCTCAAGATACGGATGCTCCCGGAGACCCTGATGACCCGCCTGATCCTGCTGCGCCATGGCCAGAGCCAATGGAACCTGGAGAACCGCTTCACCGGCTGGGTCGACGTCGACCTGACGGCCGAGGGCGAGGCCCAGGCCCGGCGCGGCGGCGAGCTGATCGCGCAGGCGGGGTTCAAGCCTGCCGTCATGTTCACCTCGGTGCTGAAGCGGGCCAAGCGCACCGGCGCCCTGGCGCTGGACTCGGCGGGTCTCAAGAACGTGCCGGTCATCGAGGACTGGCGCCTGAACGAGCGCCATTACGGCGGCCTGACCGGGCTGGACAAGGCCGAGACGGCGGCCAAGCACGGCGAGGATCAGGTCAAGGTCTGGCGCCGCAGCTATGACGTGCCGCCGCCGCCGCTGGCGCCGGGCGGCGAGTTCGATTTCGCCGGCGATCCCCGCTACGCCGGTAAGGAGATCCCGGACACCGAGAGCCTGAAGACGACGCTGGACCGGGTGCAGCCCTATTGGGACGCCGAGATCGCCCCGCGCCTGAAGGCGGGCGAGGACGTGCTGATCGCCGCCCACGGCAACTCCCAGCGCGCCATCGTCAAATTGCTGTTCGCGGTGCCGGACGACAGGATCGTCGACGTTGAGATCCCGACCGGCAACCCGCTGGAGATCGATCTGGACGCGGACCTGAAGCCGGTCGCCGCCCGCTATCTGGACGAGGGGCGGGCGCAAGCCCTGCCAGTTATCGCGTGAGCGGGGCGGCGGACGACGCTGTCTTCATGCGGCGGGCCATCGATCTGGCCCTGAGCCGCATGGGCGAGACCTGGCCCAATCCGGCCGTAGCCTGCGTTCTGGTCAAGGACGGGGTCGTGCTGGCCGAGGCGGCGACGGCGCCGGGCGGACGCCCGCACGCCGAGGAACAGGCCGTGCCCGAGGCGGGCGAGGCCGTGAAGGGCGCGACTGCCTATGTGACGCTGGAGCCGTGCGGCGCCCGCTCGTCGGGCCGCAAGTCCTGCGCCCACTTTCTGGCCGAGGCCGGGGTCGAGCGGGTGGTGATCGCCGCGCTGGACCCGTCGCCCTTCGCCTCGGGTCGGGGCACGGAGCGGCTGCGCCAGTCGGGCCTGAAGGTCGAGACGGGACTGCTGTCGGAAGAGGCCGCCGTCCTGTGCGAAGGCTTCCTGCATCGGCTTGAAACGGGCCGTCCGATGGTGCGGATCAGCGAGGACGGCGCGGGCTTCGACGGCCGCTTCGCCGCCGCGCCGCGCGCCGATCTGACGACCGAGCTGAACCGGCTGGGCGAGGCGGGCTATACCCGCCTGTGGACCCAGGACGGCGAGCTGGCCGAGGCCCTGCGCGAACAGGGGCTGCTGACGGAGTAGGCGGCCCGGCCGTAGAGACGGGTCGGGAAAAACCCTTGTTTCCGAAAAGCTTCCTTAATCCGGCGTAAGCCATAAACGGCCCCATGAGCGAGGCCGTCGAACCCGTCCGCAGGAAACTGACTCAGGAAGAGGTCGACGCCGTCTGCCTGAAGCACGACCGGCTGTGGCAGGCGCGGCCGGGCGGGGCGCGGGCGGTCTTCGCCTGGATGGACCTGTCGGGCGTGTCCCTGCGCGGGCGGAACCTGGCCGACGCCGACTTCACCGCCGCCTGCCTGATCGGCTGCGACCTGACCGGGGCCAAGCTGGACAACGCCAACTTCTTCGGCGCGGACATGCAGGATGCGACCCTGGTCGACGCCAGCCTGCGCCGGGCCGATCTGCGCGGGGCCTGTCTGCGCGGCGCGGACCTGTCGGGCGCCGATCTGTTCGAGGCTGACCTGCGTGAAGGGACCATCGCCGCCAAGGACGCCAAGCTGGGCTTCCGCGTCGTCGAGGCGCGCAAGCGGTCGGAGACGGAGGCGCAGGGGGCCGTGCTGGCGGGCGCCAATCTTCAGCGGTCGCGCATGACCGGCGTGATCGCCGTGGCCGCCGACTTCACCGACGCTGTCATGAAGGACTGCAAGCTGGTCCGGGCAAATCTGAAACAGGCCAGCTTTCGCGGCGCCGATCTGGCCGGGGCGGACCTGTCGGGCGCCGACCTGTCGGGCGCAGACCTCAGCGACGCCATCCTGGTGGGGGTCAAGGCGGCCATGTGGCGGACCGACGGGGCCAATATGGACGGCGCCCTGGTCGATAATCGCCCGGCGGGCGAGCCGGTCAGCGAGATGCCTGCCGCCGAGATGCTGCGCGAACACGCCCAGTGGTGCGAGACGGGCGGCGCCGAGGGCCAGCCCTCGGTGTTCGACGGGGTCGACCTGCGGCCGCTGGAGAGCATTCGCGGGCTGAACCTGACGGCCCTGTCGGCCAAGGGAGCGGTCTTCTACGGCCTGGACATGGAAGGGGTTCAGCTCCAGGGGGCGCAGCTGGAAGGCGCCGACCTGCGCTCGGCCAATCTGCGTCGAGCGGACCTGCGCGGGGCGCGGCTGACGCGGGCGCGGCTGAACGGAGCGGACCTGCGCGAGGCGCAACTGGGGCCCTTGATGCTGACGGCGGATCGGCTGATGCCCGCCGATCTGAGCGGGGCGAACCTGCGCGGCGCCGACCTGACGGGAGCGGACATGCGTCGGGCCGTGCTGAGCGAGGCGGACCTCAGCCGGGCGATCCTGCACGGCGCCCAGACCCGGCAGGCCGACTTCACCGGGGCCCAGACCAGCGGCGCGCGCGGGCTGGACCTTTCCGACCTGAACGCGGGTTAGCATCCGCCCACGAAAAAGGGGCGACGCGAACGCCGCCCCTTGGATCGGTCACTCAGGCGAGAAGGCCTTAAGCCGCCTTCTTGGCCTTGGGTTCGGCCTTGCCCTCGATCAGGGGCGAGCCGGCGGCGATCTCGATGTTGCGGGGCTTGAGGGCCTCGGGCAGTTCGCGCTTCAGCTCGATGGTCAGAAGGCCGTGGGCCAGGGCAGCGCCCTTGACCACCACATAGTCGGCCAGCTGGAACCGGCGCTCGAAGTCGCGCTCGGCCAGGCCACGATGCAGGAAGGTGCGCTGGGCGCCGTCGCTGTCATTGGCGGCCTTCTTGCCGGTGACGGTCAGCAGGTTTTCCTTGGCCTCGATGTTCAGCTCA
This sequence comes from Brevundimonas naejangsanensis DSM 23858, assembly GCF_000421705.1. GTDB lineage: Bacteria > Pseudomonadota > Alphaproteobacteria > Caulobacterales > Caulobacteraceae > Brevundimonas > Brevundimonas naejangsanensis. The sequence goes on along the minus strand of NZ_ATXN01000007.1, from coordinate 163,462 downwards.
TCGGCGGAGAAACCGGCGACGGCGATCTCGATGCGATAGGCGTCCTCGCCCGTCGTTTCAATGTTATAGGGAGGCCAGCCGTTTTCCGGGCCGGATCGCGCGGCGGTTTCCAACTGACGGACCAGACGGTCGAAACCGACGGCGGAACGGTACAGCGGCGAGAAATCATAGGTACGCATGGGTCATCCTTCTGACATTCAGCAAGGTTGAGCCGCCCGGCGATTTGGCCCCGGACGACGAAGGGTTTCAGCCCCGGCGGTCCGCATTCGGCCCCGTCAGGTCTGGAGAGCCCGAGGATCGGCGCTCTCGGATGAAGAGGTAGGAGGCCGTTTTTCGGGCGCAAGGGGCCGCGCGAAATCGCCGCTCCGCCGCATCGACGCCTTGCGGCGGCCGCGAAGCGCCGTAAGGATTTTACTTTCAGTATTGGGAAGCGGCCGGAGCCTTCATGCGAACCCTCGCCTTCATCGCCCTCGCCGGGGCCGTTCTCGGCTCGCCCCTTGTCGTCACGGCCGCCCTGGCGCAGGCGGCGCCGTCCGAGGCGGCGGCCCTGCCGCGCCGTCAGGGTCTGTCGATGGAGATGCCGACCCTTAGCGAGGACGCGGCGCTTCAGGCGGCCGTGGCCTCGACCGCCCGACCTGAGGCGGACCGCGCCCGCGACGGCGACCGCCACCCGTTCGAGACCCTGACCTTCTGGGGGCTGCAGCCGGGCCTGACGGTGGTGGAGATCGAGCCGGGTCGGGCCGGGTGGTGGCGCAACATCCTGGAGCCCTATGCGGCGGCGACCGGCGGGCGCTATGTCCCGATCAACCGTCCGACCGAGGGCATGGGCGTCGCCGACGGAACGGCGGACATGGTCGTGGTGGCCCGCGCCTTCCATAACTGGTCGCGCGACGGTCGGGCCGAGCCCTATCTGGCGGCCTTCTTCACGGCGCTGAAGCCTGGCGGAGTGCTGGCGGTCGAACAGCACCGCGCGGCCGATGGGCTGAACGTCGCCGATACGGCGCCGACCGGCTATGTCCCCGAAAGCTGGCTGATCCACGCCGCCCGCCGCGCGGGCTTCGAACTGGAGGCCCGTAGCGAGCTGAACGCCAACCCGAAGGACGATAGGGATCACCCCTTCGGCGTGTGGAGCCTGAAGCCGACCCGCACCTCGGAGCGCGACGGGCGGACGCTGACGCCCGATGAACGCGCGGCGCTGGACGCGATCGGCGAAAGCGACCGCATGACTCTGCGCTTCAGCAAACCCTACGCCGCCGACTGACGCGCCTTATGACAATGCAGTGCGTGGTTTTGACCCTGGCGCAGAAGCGCCTTAAGCCCCAGACGAACACCCTGAACGAGCAGGCAGGCGGCGAGAGGAAGCGCGCATGACAGAACGATCGACGCGGCGATCCGTCCTGGCCGGCGCCAGCGCCCTGGCCCTGGTCGCGCCCCTGTTCGGCCTGGCCGCCTGCGGCCGCAAGGACGAGGCGCCGACGCCCGCGCCTGAGGCGCCCAAGGGCCCGCCCGAAGGCTCGCTGGAATGGGCGGTCGCCGGTTCGTGGCGCACGGCGGACGACAAGGCGCGCGACGTCTGGCGCCACCCGGTCGAGACGCTGCGTTTCTTCGGCCTGCAGCCGAAGATGACGGTCGTGGACTTCTGGCCCGGCAGCGGCTGGTACGCCGAGATCCTGGCCCCCTATCTGAACCGGGGCGGCGGGACTCTGTATCTGGCGGGCTTTGTCGAGGGGCCGAACGCCGACCCGGCCCAGGTCGCCATCAACAATGCGCTGAAGGCCCGTATCCTGGGATCCAAGAAGCTGTACGGGCCGGTGCAGTTCACAGCCTTCGGGCCAGGCTCGGACCCGGTGGCTCCGGCAGGCACGGCCGATATGGTGCTGTTCATGCGCTATATTCACGCCTGGATGGCGGCGGGGATCGCCGAAAAGGCCTTCGCCGACGCCTTTACGGCCCTGCGGCCGGGCGGAATCCTGGGGATCGAACAGCATCGTCTTCAACCGGACGAGGATCAGGACCCGGCCGCCGCCAACGGCTATGTGCAGGAAGCCTTCGTCCGCCAACTGGCCGAAGAGGCGGGCTTCGTCTTTGTCGAGGCGTCCGAGATCAACGCCAATCCGGACGACACCAAGGATCATCCGTTCGGGGTCGAGACCCTGGCGCCGCGCCGTCTGACGGCGCCGATGGGCCAGCCCGCCGATCCCGAGTTCGACCGGACGAAATATGACGCCATCGGTGAAAGCGACCGCATGACGCTGAAGTTCAGGAAACCCGAGTGAGCCGCCCCGCCGCCTTCGCCGCTCACGCGCCGCTGATGGGAGTGCCGGGCGCCGCCTGTCCGCCGGGCGGCCAGGGCGACTGGTTCCGGGGCGCCGGGGGCCTGCGACTGCGCGCCGGTTTCTGGACGCCTTCGACCCTGCAGGCCAAGACGCCGCGCGGCACGGTGGTGCTGAGTCCCGGCCGCACCGAGCCGATCGAGAAGTATTTCGAGCTGATCGGCAACTTCCTGGCGCGCGGCTTCTGCGTGCTGGCGCACGACTGGCGGGGGCAGGGACTGTCGGCGCGGCTGCTGCCGGACCGGCTGCGCGGCCACGCCCGGGCGGTCGAGGAGTTCCTGGACGACTACGCCCGCCTGCTGGACGCCTATGAGGCGCGCGCGCCGAAGCCCTGGATCATGGTCGGCCATTCGATGGGCGGGTGTCTGAACCTGCTGACGCTGGAGACAGGCGAGAGCCGGTTCGGCGGCGCCGTCCTGTCCAGCCCCATGCTGCGGATCAAGACCGGCAAACGCTCGATGTGGACGGTCAAGCTGGCGGTGCGCTGGGCGCTGCGCCACGGCAAGGGCGGCGACTATGTGCTGGACGATCCGGACGACCCCTTCGACCACACCTTCGACAACGACGCCCTGACGTCCGACCGGGCGCGCTACGACCTGTGGCGTCAGCAGCTTTACGCCTGTCCGCACCTGGCCATCGGCGGACCGACCTGGGGCTGGCTGGCCTTTGCCCTGGATGCAGGCGAGCGGGCGCTGAAACCGCGCGCGCTCAAGAGCGTGAAGATTCCGGTCTGCGTGGTCCAGGCGGCCGAGGACGACAAGGTCTGGAAACAGACCAACCGCTGGGCGGCCCGGCGCATGGGACGCGGCCGCTATGTCGAGGTCCCCGCCGCCAAACATGAGGTGATCATGGAGGTCGACGAGCTGCGCGGGGTCTTCCTGCACGAGTTCGACGCCCTGGCCGACTATGTGGCGCCGGGGCCTGAGGACGCTCCGGCCTCTCCGGCGGCGCGGACGGCCGAACCCGCCTGATCGGTCAGGCGGCGGCCAGCAGGGGCAGGGCCTGATCCGTCAGGCGGGCGTCGCCGACCGCCAGGACGCGGCCGTCGGCCTCATGCGGGGGCTGGCCGCTCCAGTCGGTGAACCGGCCGCCCGCCGCCTCGACCAGAGGCTTGAGCGCCGACCAGTCCCAAACCTGAAGCTCGCTCTCGGCCACCAGGTCGATGCTCCCCGCCGCGACCATGGCGTAGGCGTAGCCGTCGCAGCCCAGCCGGGCCAGGCGGGCCGAGGCGCGCAGCCGGTCCCAGGCGGCCCGGTCGGCGCCGGTGAAGATTTCGGGGTCGGTGGTGGCGATCAGCGCCTGATCCAGTTGAGGGCAGGAGCGGGTCCTGAGCGCAGTCTCGCTGTCGCCTTTCAGAAGGCGCGCGCTGGACGGTCCGCCCAGGAATATCTCGCCCAGATAAGGCTGGCCGACGGCGCCGATGACGGGGGCGCCGTCCCGGCGCAGGGCGATCAGGGTGGTCCACAAAGGCAGGCCGGCGATGAAGGCGCGGGTGCCGTCGATGGGGTCCAGCACCCAGACGTGTTCGGCGTCGGGCCGATCCTCGCCGTACTCCTCGCCGATGACGCCGTGGTCGGGATAGCGGGCGGCGATCAGGCGGCGGATGGCGGCCTCGGCCGCGCGATCGGCTTCGGTGACGGGGTCGAAGGCGCCGGGGACGCCCTTGTCTTCCTGAGCGAAGGCGCCGCGGAAGAAGGGCAGGGCGACGCGCGCAGCCTCACGCGACAGTTCGACGGCGAAGGATTCCAGCTCGGTCATGCGACCCGGATACACGGTCCTTTGACGCAGGACGAGGGTCGGCAGATGGGAGGAGCGAGCGTCAGGCGGCGTTGAGCGTCGGGTGCAGGGGGGAGGTCGGCAGGGCGGCGGGCTCGGCGGACAGGCCGTCGTAGAAATAGGTGACGGGCGTTTCCAGCGCTTCGGCCAGTTCCCACAGACGGGCGGCGGACAGGCGGTTGGCGCCGCATTCGTATTTCTGGATCTGCTGAAAGCGGACGCCCACGCGATCGCCCAACTGCTGCTGGGTCAGGCCCAGAAGACGGCGACGTCGGCGCAGGCGACGGCCCAGGTGCAGGTCGATTTCGGCGGCCATGACCCTATCCCATCGTGGAGGCTGTGCCGGTTCGGCACGTGACAGGAGGAAGCTCGCAAACGGCGTGCCGACTTCCCCTCAGCGGGGAAGGCGCATGACATGAGGCAACCGCCGCGGCCTACGCGCATTAACGGCCAAGGCGGACAGCCTTTTCAGGAAGGAAGAAACATGGGTGGATTTGGATTCATCGCTTGGATCATCATCGGCATCGTCGCCGGATGGCTGGCGGAGAAGATCATGAAGCGGGACCACGGCCTGCTGACCAATCTGATCGTCGGCGTGGTCGGCGCGCTGATCGGCGGGTTCCTGGCCAATAATCTGTTGGGCGTGGACGCGGCCGGCAACTGGATCGTCGGCATCATCGTCGCCACGATCGGCGCCGTGGTGCTGCTGTTCCTGCTGGGCCTGGTGAAGCGACGCGCCTAGCGCCGGTCGTACGACCACGAACTAAGGGGCGGCCCGAAGGGCCGCCCCTTTTGTCGTGAACCAGACTTTTAGTAAGGTTCGTCGGTCGGTTCATCGCCGGTCGGCTCGTCGCTGCTCGGCGCATCAGCCGGAGCGGAGTCCGGGGTCGGCTCGGCCGTATCCGAAGGAATCGGCGGGGCCGACTGGACATCCGAAGCGCTGGCGTCGACAACGATGTCAGAGCCGTCCTGGCGGATGCCGGCCAGCGGCACCGGGCGGACCTGGCCATCGGCGGTGCGGACCGTCAGTTCCTGGCCGTTGGCGCCGTTCTGGACGCCGACCAGCTTGCCGATCTCGGAGCCGTCAGCGCTCTTGACGGTCGTACCCGGCGTCAGGGTCAGGCTCTGCGGTTGAGCCGCAGCCGCCTCAGCGGGAGCCGGTTCGGGCGTCTGCGACGTCGTGGCGTCCTGGGCGAAGGCAGGGGCGGCGATGAACAAGGCGCCGGCGATGCCGGTCAGCAGGGCGGTTTTGCGGATCATGAGAAACTCCTGGAAGGCGAGCTCGGCGCTCGCGAAAAAATGAACCCCTGTGATCGCGGATGGTTTCGTCTGCCCTGAAATGACCTTTTACTGGCCCCAAACGGCCGATTCTTGCTCACCGGAGGGTGGTTGACCAAATCCAGCGCAAAACATGACCCGTGGCGCATCACGCGCCGCCTCGCGGGCCTGGCTTATGAGTTGACGCCGCAGATGTTTGCGGCCGCCACCTTCCTGCTGGGCGGGGTGATGTTGCTGTCGGCGGTGACGCCGGCTTTCAATGACCGGCTGGCGGCGCTGGGCCGTTTCTATCCGCCGCTGCTGATCGACCTGTCGCACTTCGCCGCCAGCGTGACCGGTTTTGTTCTGCTGCTGATCTCGGCGGGGCTGTGGCGACGGCGGCGCGGCGCCTATTATGCGGCGCTGGCGGTCCTTCTGGTCGGAGCGGTCTTTTCGTTGCTGAGGGGGCTGGACTGGGCCCAGGCGATCGAACTGACGGTGGCGGCGGCCCTGTTGACGCCATGCCGGGCGGCCTTCAATCGCCGCTCGCGTCTGGGAGAGCCGCTGCGGCCGGGGTGGCTGCTCATGTTGGCGGCGGCGGTGGCGGCCATGCTGTGGCTGGGCTTCTTCGCCTATCGCGACACCGCCTATACGGACGAGCTGTGGTGGACCTTTCTGGTCGACAAACAGGCGTCGGGCTTCCTGCGCGCCGGGGCGGTGCTGACCCTGGCGGTGGCCATACGTTCGCTGACGACGGCGCCGGGCGCCAGCACCCACGGCCCCGCCGCCCCGGAAGAGGTCGAACGCGCCCGGCAGGCGCTGAGGAGCGCTGAACTGGCCGCTCCCGAGGCGGAACTGGCCCTGCTGGGCGACAAGGCCCTGTTGTTCAGTCCGTCCGGCCGCAGCTTCATCGCCTATCGCGTGCGGGGGCGCCGCTGGATCGCCATGGGCGAACCGGCGGGCCTGGCGGCGGAACGGCTGGAGCTGCTGTGGACCTTCGCCCAGCTGGCCGACAGTTACGGCGGGGCGGCGGTCTTCTATTCGGTGGGCGAAGGGCTGCTGGCGGACCTGGCGACCCTGGGTCTGGCGGTCCGCAAGGTCGGGGAGGCCGCCGTGATCGACACCGCCCGTTTCACGACCGAGGGCAAGGGCAGGCAGAACCTGCGCACCGCCGTCAACCGCGCCGAACGCGAGGGCGCCGGTTTCGAAGTGGCCCCGCCCGGCGCGGCGCGCGGGCTGGAGGCCGAACTGCGCGCCGTGTCGGACGCCTGGCTGAGGCACCATAACGGCTCGGAGAAGGCCTTTTCGCTCGGCCGGTTCGATATCGACTACCTGGACCGCCAGCCCCTGGCCCTGGTGCGCGAGAACGGCCGCATCGTCGCCTTCGCCAATCTGTTGAGCGGGGCGGGCGGCGGGGAGGTCATGATCGACCTGATGCGCTACGACCCCCAGGGACCGAACGGGGTGATGGACTATCTGTTCACCCGCACCGCGCAGTGGGCGCGCGATGAGGGACTGGCGCGGCTGGATCTGGGCATGGCGCCGCTGTCAGGCCTTGAGGACCGGCGGACGGCTCCGGTTTTCGCCCGGGTCGGCGCCCTGGTGTTCGAGGAAGGCGGCGCCGTCTACGGCTTCCAGGGCCTGCGCGCCTACAAGGCCAAGTTCGGCCCCGCCTGGCGATCAAAATTCATCGCCGCCCCGCCCAGCACGCCGCTGCCTCTGGCCCTGCTGGACGTGGCCCTGCTGACCAGCGGCGGCTGGCTGGGGCTGGTGGGGTTGAGGCGATAGCGATCTTTTCCCTTCCCTTCATGGGGAGGGTGGCGCGCAGCGCCGGGTGGGGAGGGCTGCGTGAAACGGCCATGCGCTTCTGCATCAGGCAAGACAAAGGCGGCGGGCTGTTCGCCGCGCCGCCCCCACCCGGCCTCGCCTGACGGCTCGGCCACCCTCCCCATGAAGGGGAGGGAGATATCGCATCAGTCGGCGCGGACGCGCTTCTTGCGGAAGGAGGGGTTCAGGACCTCCTTGCGCAGGCGGATCGACTTGGGCGTGACCTCGACCAGTTCGTCTTCCTCGATATAGGCGATGGCCTGTTCCAGGCTCATCTTGCGCGCCGGGGTCAGGCGCACGGCCTCGTCCTTGCCCGAGGCGCGGACGTTGGTCAGTTGCTTGCCCTTGATGGGGTTGACGTCCAGGTCGTCAGAGCGGCTGTTCTCGCCGATGATCATGCCCTGGTAGGTCTTTTCGCCGGCGCCGACGAACATGACGCCGCGGTCTTCCAGGTTCCACAGGGCGAAGGCCGCCGTGTCGCCGTCCGAGTTCGACACCAGCACGCCCTTCAGACGGCCCTCGATGGCGCCCTTGTGGCCCTCATAGTGGCTGAAGACGCGGTTCAGCACGCCCGAGCCGCGCGTGTCGGTCAGGAATTCGCCCTGATAGCCGATCAGCGAACGCGACGGGCACTTCAGCTGGATGCGGGTCTTGCCGGCGCCCGAGGGGCCCATGTCGGTCAGTTCGGCCTTGCGGGCCGAAAGCTTCTCGATGACCACGCCCGAGAACTCGTCGTCGACGTCGATGACGACGTCTTCGATCGGCTCCATGCGCTCGCCGTTCTCGCCGGTCTGATAGACCACGCGCGGACGGCTGATCGATAGTTCGAAGCCTTCGCGGCGCATGTTCTCGATCAGCACGCCCAGCTGCAGTTCGCCGCGACCGGCGACTTCATAGGCGTCGGAGTCCGGCGTTTGGGTGATGCGGATGGCGACGTTGGCCTCGGCTTCCTTCAGCAGGCGGTCGCGGATGACGCGCGACTGGACCTTGTCGCCTTCGCGGCCGGCCAGCGGGCTGTCGTTCACGCCCACGGTCATGGAGATGGTGGGCGGATCGATCGGCAGGGCGTCCAGCGCCTCGGTCACTTCCAGCGCGCACAGGGTGTCGGCCACGGTGGCCTTGGACATGCCGGCGATGGCGACGATGTCGCCCGCCTCGACGCCCTCGTCGATCGGCTGGCGCTTCAGGCCGCGGAAGGCCAGCACCTTGGTGATGCGGCCCTGTTCGATGGTCTTGCCGTCGCGCGACAGGGCCTTGATGGCCATGCCCGGAACCGCCTTGCCCGAGTGGATGCGGCCGGTCAGCAGGCGGCCCAGGAAGGGGTCGCTTTCGATCAGGACGTTCAGGATCTGGAACGGCTCGTTGACGCGCGCCTGGGCGGCCGGGGCCGGGACGTGGTCGACGATCAGGTCGTACAGCGGGTGCAGGTTGTCGTTCGGCTGGGCCAGATCCAGCGTCGCCCAGCCCGAACGGCCCGAGGCGTAGATGACCGGGAAGTCCAGCTGCTCGTCCGTGGCGCCCAGGGCGGCGAACAGGTCGAAGGTCTCGTTCAGCACGCGGTCCGGGTCGGCGTGGGCGCGGTCGACCTTGTTGATGCACAGGATGGGACGCAGGCCCATCTTCAGCGCCTTGGTCAGCACGAACTTGGTCTGGGGCATGACGCCCTCTTCGGCGTCGACCAGCAGGACGCAGCCGTCCACCATGCCCAGGATTCGCTCGACCTCGCCGCCGAAGTCGGCGTGGCCCGGCGTGTCGATGATGTTGATGCGCGTTTCGCCCGCCTTGCCGTTCCAAAGGATCGACGTGCACTTGGCCAGGATGGTGATGCCGCGCTCACGCTCCTGATCGCCGGAGTCCATGGCGCGTTCGGTCGTCGCCTCATTGGCGCGGAACAGGCCGGACTGGGCCAGAAGGGCGTCCACCATGGTCGTCTTGCCATGGTCGACGTGGGCGATGATAGCGACGTTACGAAGGTTCATGTCGGGCTCGGGCGGACTGTGTTCGGTCACGGATAGGCCGCGCCGCTGCAAGAAGATTGCAGAAAAGGGAAGGGTTCGGGGCGCCTCTTACAGGGATGCGGGCCAAAACGCCAGTCCGGTGCGCGTCCTGCCGATCAACCCAGCGGAAGGAAGGCGATCACGCCCAGGGCCAGGACGCCGATCAGCAGGGCGGACAGGGCGGCGACGGCGGCGACGCGCGGTCCGGCCCGGACCACGGCGCGCGGATCGACCATCAGCCCCAGCGCCGCCATGGCGATCAGCGTCAGGGCCGAAACCGAAACCTGCAGCGGCGGCAGGATCGCTTCCGGCAGCCAGCCCAGCGAGCGGGCGGCCATCAGGGCCAGGAAGACCAGGATGAACCAGGGCGCCATCTGGTGCAGCCTGGGCCCGCGTCCGCCTGCGGCCTGTTTTGATCGCATCAGGCCCAGCACCAGACAGACGGGCCCCAGCATCAGCACGCGCACCAGCTTGACCACGGCGCCCGTCTGCACGGCGGCCAGACCGGCGGGGGTGGCGGCGGCCAGCACCTGCGGCACGGCGTAGACGGTCAGGCCCGCCAGCACCCCGACGCGCGTGGCGTCATAGCCCATCAGGGCGCCGACCACGGGGACCAGAAGCACGACGGCGATGCCCAGAACGGCGGTGAAGCCGATGGCGGCGGCGACATCCTGTCCCTCGGCCTCAATGACGGGGGCGACGGCGGCGATGGCGGAGTTGCCGCAGATGGCGTTGCCGCAGGCGACCAGCAGGGCCATCGCGTGCGGCAGGCCGAAGGCCCGGCCCAGGGCGTAGCCGCCGAGGATGGCCAGGGCGACGACGCCGACGATGGCCAGCAGCAGCCACGGCCCCAACGCCGCGACGGCAGCGCCCGAGACGGTGGCGCCCAGCAGGGCCACGGCCACCTCCAGCAGGGTCTTGGCGCTGAAGCTGACGCCCGGCGACCACAGCGAAGACGGCGTCCAGACCAGACGCAGGGCGGCGCCGATCAGGATGGCCAGCACCAGCCCCTCGATCCACGCCTGCCCGAACAGGCGCGCCTCGAACAACTGAAGGCCGAAGGCGACGGCGCCGATGGCGGCGGACAGGGCCACGCCAGGCAGCAGCCGCAGAGGGCCGATCAGGCGGCGAGAGGGGGCGGCGGGGTCGAGGGCAACGGTCATGACCGCCGTATCGGCGCTGTCATCTGATCAATCCAACGCGTAGTTATGGACTTAACGATCAATATATTTCATCAATTACGCATGACGCTGGAACAACTCCGCATCTTCGTCGCCGTGGCCGAGCGCCTGCATATGACGCGGGCGGCCGAGGCGTTGCATCTGACCCAGTCGGCGGTCAGCGCGGCGGTTCAGGCGCTGGAGACGCGGCACGGAACGCGGCTGTTCGACCGGGTCGGGCGGGGGCTGGCGCTGAATGCGGCGGGGACGGCCTTTCTGCCGGAAGCCAGGGCGGTGCTGGCGCGGGCCGAGGCGGCCGAGCGGCTTCTGGACGAGCTGGCTGGGCTGAAGCGCGGCTCGGTGCGGCTGTTCGCCAGCCAGACCATCGCCGCCTATTGGCTGCCGCCGCGCATGGCCGCCTTCGCCCAGAGCCATCCGGGCGTGGAGCTGCATCTGTCGATCGGCAACACCCATCGGGTCGTCGAGGCCGTGCTGGCGGGCGAGGCGGAACTGGGTCTGATCGAGGGCGCCGAGGATGCGCCGCGTCTGGAGCGGATTCGTATCGGCGCCGATCGGCTGATCGTGGTGGCGGCGCCGGATCATCCGCTGGCCGGACGCGAGGCGGCGCTGAGGGCGGCGGACCTGAAAGCGCTGGACTGGGCCCTGCGCGAGCCGGGCTCGGGCACCCGCAGCGAGTTCGAGGCGGCCCTGCCGCGCGGTATCGCCGCGTTCGACCTGAAGACAGCGCTGGTGCTGCCGTCCAATGAAGCCATCCTGACGGCGGTGGCGGCCGGCGGCGGCGCAGGGGGCGGCCTTGTCACCGCCATCTCTGAACTGGCCGCCCGGCCCCTGATCGAGGCGGGGCGGCTGGTCCGTCTGCCGCTCGACCTGCCCGAGCGGCCCTTCTATCGATTGCGACACCGCGAGCGCGGCGCCAGTCGGGCGGCGGAGGCGTTCGCCGCCGCCCTCTAGTTCGGCTTAGACCTTGGCGGCGCGGCGGCGCACCCAGGCGTACAGGGCGTAGGTCAGAACCACGAAGGCGATCAGCCCCGCCCACATGGCCGGCCAGCCGCTGTCGGCCGGAAGCAGGGCGAAGGGCGCTTCGTTCTTGGCGCTGACGATCACGGCGGCGGTGAAGACGCCGAACAGGCTCTCGCCCACGATCAGGCCGGACGCCAGCAGCACGCCCATGCGGCGGGCCACATCGGCATAACGGGTCGACCGGACCGCCCGGTCGTACAGCCAGCCGCAGACCGCGCCGATGACCAGCATGGTGGTGACGGCCGCAGGCAGATAGACGCCGATGCCCGCAGCCAGCGGCGGCAGCTTGATCTTGTCGTTGGTCGTGCGGCGCAGGACGACGTCGAGGATGATGACCAGAACGCCGACCACGGCGCCGATGCCGATCAGGTCCCAGCGCAGGTCGCCCGAGATGACCCCCTTGGCCAGGGCCGAGATCAGGGTGGCCTGAGGCGCCGCTAGGGTCTGTGATCCTTGCACGATGGCGGGCGGGCCGCCTTCGAAGCCAAAGGCCTGGTTCATCATGTCCAGCACGAAGGGGATGACCAGGGCGCCGGCGACGACGCCGACCAGCAGGGCGGTCTGCTGACGCCAGGGGGTTGCCTCGACCAGTTGGCCGGTCTTCAGGTCCTGCAGATTGTCGTTGGCGATGACGGCCACGGCGAAGACGATGGCGGTGACGATCAGGGCGAAGGCGATCACGGATGGATCAGCGGGCACGCCCGCCACGGCGAGGACGCCCAGCATCAGCAGCGATGCAATGATGATGGCCAGGATGCCGACGCCGGAGACGGGGCTGTTGGATGAGCCGATCAGCCCGGCCATATAGCCGCAGATGGCCGCCACGGCGAAGCCGATGACCACGACATAGACCAGGCCGCCGATGACCAGCAGGGGCGCTGAACCGGCCAGGGCCGTGCCCTGGGCCACGATCGCCAGCAGGACGGCGATGCCGACCAGGGCGGCGACCGACAACAGGCCGACGATCTTGATGGGGATGTCTTGCTCGGTCAGCTCCAGCGCCTCGCCGTGGGCGCGACGCGATTGGGCGGTCAGGGCCGAGGCCAGACCCGCCACCAGCGGCCTGGCCAGCTTGGCCAGGGTCCACAGGGCGGCCACGCCGATGACCCCGGCGCCGATGAAGCGGACCTCCTGCGCCCAGACGGTCATGGCCAGGCCCTCGGCGCCGGCGTCGGCCGGGACGGAGGCGGCGACCGACGGCATGCCGTGGGCGGCCGCCCAGGCCGCGAACTCTGGCGAGGTCAGGATGGGTACGAAGATCAGCCAGGCCAGAACCAGGCCGAACAGCTGCGTCAGGCCGACGGCCAGGCCGATCAGGTGACCGGCGCCCAGAAGGGCGAACTGCATGGAGAAGCCGACGCCGGTGGCCCCGCCGCCCAGCGCGGCAGGAAGGCGCAGGAAGGCGGCGGTTTCGGCGGCGAAGACCCGCGCGGCGGCCAGGAAGCCGAAGAAGGCCGAGGCGATCGCCCCGCCGATGACCACGAACAGGCCCGAACGGTTCTCGCGCACGGCCTCTTCGGTCTGTTCAGCGCCGGGCGAGCCGACCTTGAGCACCTCGGCGGCGGCGACGCCTTCGGGGTAGGGCAGGCCGCCCTGAACGACCAGGGTGCGGCGCAGGGGGATGGAGAAGGTCACCCCCAGCACGCCGCCGAGGATGCAGATCATCACCGATTCCCAGAACGGGAAGTCCATCCACCAGCCGATCATGACCAGACCCGGCAGGACGAAGATGATCGAACTCATGGCGCCGCCGACCGAGGCGACGGTCTGGACGGTCATGTTCTCCCAGATGGTCGAGCCCCGGAACGCCCGCAGCAGGGCCATCGAAATGACCGCCGCCGGAATGGCCGAGGCGAAGGTCAGGCCGACCTTCAGGCCCAGATAGGTGTTGGCCGCCGTGAAGACCGCCGCCAGCAGACAGCCCAGGATCAGGGCGCGGATGGTCAGTTCGATGCGTTTGCCGGTTCCGGCGGGCGTGTCCGTCATGCGGGGCTCTTTTTCCGTTGTTGCGCGGAGGTAAGCCCGAAAGCGGTCTCGTGACAACGGGGGCCGCGCATCGCGACTGCGCGGCGATGACGGGATGACACCTTGGGGCGAATGCGGCACAACGCCCGCCATGTTCGACCCTCGCCCGACCGACGCCGCCTTTCCGACCCTGGACGAGGCGCGGCGCCTGCTGGAGCGGGTCTGGGGCCATGCCGACTTTCGGGGCCTCCAGGCCGATGTGATCCAGGAGGTTCTGGCCGGACGCGATGTGATGGCCGTGCTGCCGACCGGCGGCGGCAAGAGCGTCTGCTATCAGGTGCCCGCCATCCTGCGGCCCGGCGTCGGCCTGGTCGTGTCGCCGCTGATCGCCCTGATGACGGATCAGGTCGAGGCGCTGAAACAGCAGGGAGTGGCCGCCGCGCGTCTGGATTCGGGCCTGACGATGGACGAGCGTTCGGCCGTGTGGCGGGCGGCTCGGGCGGGCGAGCTGGACCTGCTCTATGTCTCGCCCGAAGGGCTGGCGTCCGGCGCCATGCTGGACCGGCTGGCCGAACTGCCGATCAGCCTGATCGCCATCGACGAGGCGCACTGCGTGTCTCAGTGGGGCCATGACTTCCGGCCCGATTATCGCACCCTGGGCCGCCTGGCCGAGACCTTCCCCGGCGTGCCCCGTATCGCGGTGACGGCGACCGCCGACGCCCGCACGCGCGACGACATCCTGGCCTCGCTGCGGCTGGGCGAGGCGCGGGTCTTCGTCGACAGCTTCGCCCGGCCCAATCTTCAGCTGTCCGCCGAACGCAAGGTCAACGGCTCGCGCGCCCGCACCGACGCCGCCGTCATCGAACTGGTGCGCGAACGGCGCGGCAAGTCGGGTGTGGTCTATTGCGGAAGCCGTGACGGCTGCGAGCGGGTGGCCGACGCCCTGAGAGACGCCGGAAGCAACGCCATCGCGTATCATGCCGGATTCGACGCCCGCGAGCGCGACCGGCGGCTGGAGCGCTTCCTGGCCGAGGACGGCGCCGTCATGGTCGCGACCATCGCCTTCGGCATGGGGGTGGACAAGCCGGACGTGCGCTTCGTCATCCACGCCGATCCGCCCGGTTCTCTGGAGGCCTATTGGCAGGAGATCGGCCGCGCGGGGCGAGACGGCGAACCGGCTGAGGGAATCACCCTTTACGGCCCGTCGGACATCGCCTGGTCCCTACGTCGCCTTGAGGGGCGGCCGATGGCCGAGGAGGTCAAACAGGTCCAGACCCGCAAGGTGCGCCAGCTGTTCGCCATGCTGGACGGCGCGACCTGTCGGCCCCAGGCCGTGCGCCGCTATTTCGGCGAGCAGGACGCCCAGCCGTGCGGCGTCTGCGACATCTGCGGCGACCCGCCCGCCACCTTCGACGCCGTGGTGCCGGCTCAGAAGGCGCTGGCGGCGGTCCAGCGTCTGGGCGAACGCTTCGGCCGGACGCGCGTGGTCGATCACCTGCTGGGCAAGACCAGGGACGTCCAGCCGTGGGAGGCCGGGCTGTCGACCTGGGGCATCGGCGCCGACCTGTCGCTGGCCGCATGGCGCGATGTGATCGACCATCTGCTGTTCGAAGGCCTGCTGGTCGAGGACCCCAACGACGGCAAGCCGATCATCCGATTAGGCGAGGCGCAGGCGGTAAGGGCCGTCTATCGCGGCGAGCGGCCGGTGCAGGTGCGTCAGGCGCCGATCCGGGCCTTGGCGCTGGACAAGCCGCGCCGCAACGCCGGGCGCAATCTGGCGGTCGAGGGGCTGGACGCCGATGTGCGCGCCCGCTTCGAGGCCCTGCGCGCCTGGCGCCGCGACCGCGCCGTTGAACAGCGCGTGCCGCCCTATGTCATCTTCCAGGACAAGACTCTGGTCGAGATCGCCCTGCAGGAGCCGCGCGGGCTGGACCAGTTGGCCGTCATCTCCGGCGTCGGCGCGGGCAAGCTGGAACGCTATGGCAAGGGCGTGCTGGAGGCGCTGGCCGCCTCTGACTGACCGGCGACCATGACCAAAGCGTAACTGGAAGGCCCCTCGCCGCCCTGTCATTTCTTGCTCCACACCGGGAGAGAGATTGGAATGAAGCGGTTTCTGGCGACGGGCGCGGCCTGTCTGGCGATGGCGAGCGCGGCTCAGGCTCAAGAAGCGAGCGACGCGGCCAAGCCGATGGACCAGCCGCGCGACTGGTCGGCGACCCTGGTTCAGGACGCCACCGGCCTGCACGACATCATGATCGACAGCCACCCCGGCACGTATGACCCCCTCAACCCCGCCTTCAGGCCGCGACTGGAGGAAGGCCTGACCGTCGCGCTGGAGCGGGCCAGGACCACCACCGACGCGGGCGGCTGGTGGTGGGCGCTGCGGGCCTATGTCGCCAGCTTCGAGGACGGCCATGTCGGCATCAACGTCACCCAGCCGAACTACGGCTTCGCCACGCGCTGGCCCGGCTTCCTGACCGTCTATCGCGGCGCCGATCAGGTGGTGGCAGACCGCGACGAAGCCGACGCCGCTACGCCCCCGATGGGCGCCAAACTGATCGACTGCGACGGCGTGGCCGCCGAGGCCCTGGCCGAGCAGCGCATCGGCCAGTTCCGGGGTCGCTGGTTCCTGGAGGCCCAACGCGTCCTCTTCGGCGAGTGGCAGTTCCTCAGCGCCCAGAATCCGTGGATCAGCGAGATGCGTCAGTGCCGCTTCGAGGCTGACGGCGCGACCCGGACCTACGCCCTCAGCTGGCGCGCCACGCCCGACGACCTCGGCGCCCGCCGCGCCAAACTGGCCCAGCGCGCCTGGCCCGACTTCGGCCTGAAACATTTCGACGACGGCGGCATGTGGATCTCGACGCCCTCGTTCAACGGCGATCCGTCCAGCGAGACCCACGCCGAGCTGACCGCGCTGATCGCCGACATGAAGACCAAGCAGGAGGCCCTGCGCGCGGCCCCCTATGTGGTGCTGGACCTTCGCGGCAACGGCGGCGGCTCGTCGCACTGGAGCCAGCTGATGGCGCAAATCCTGTGGGGCGACGACTGGATGATCGCCCACCCCGAGCCGGCCATCGAAGCCGTCGAATGGCGCGCCTCGGACGGCAACATCGCCCAGATTTCGGATTTTCTCGGCCAACTTCGCGCTTCGAACGGCTCTCCCGAGTACATCACCTGGGCCGAGACCGCCGTGGACGGCATGAAGACCGCCCAGGCTGCCGGTCAGACCTATTGGCGCAGCGCCAACGACGAAGCCCCGGAAGACGCCGGCCCGCCCCCGCCCGCGCCCCAGTTGATGGCGGGCCGGGTCTATGTCCTGACCGATTCCAGCTGCGGCTCGGCCTGCCTTGACGCCGTCGATCTGTGGAAGACCGCGGGCGCGGTCCAGGTCGGTCGCGAGACCTCGGCAGACACCGTTTACATGGAAATCCGCAACCCGACCCTGCCCAGCGGCCTGGCCCAGATCGCCGTGCCGATGAAGGTCTATCGCGGGCGGGCGCGCGGCAACAACGAGCCGCAGCGGCCCCAGTATGTCATCGAGGGCGACATGAGCGACGACGCCGGCCTGCTGGCCTCGATCCGCAGGCTTCAGCCGAACTGAAGCCTCAGCGCAGGAACCGGTCGACGGCCTGCTGGAACTGACGCGGTCGGTCGATCATGACCATGTGCTCGGCGCCCTCGATCCGCTCGAAGGTCGCCGGGCGGGGCAGGGAGCGGTAGCCGTCGCGGAACAGGCCGTCGACGTGGCTGCGCGGGCTGTCGGCGTCGGGGCTCCAGCCATAGACGACGGTGACCGGGGCCTGGATCAGAGGCAGGCGAGAGCGCAGATCCACCGTCATCACTTCGTACAGGCCCTGAGCCAGAACGCGCCGGTCGCCCCCCTGCCAGCCCAGGCCGTTGAACAGGCTGTCGGCGGCGCCGCCCAATTCAAGGCCCAGAGAGGCGGCCTGAGTGCGCAGGGCCTGATCGCCCAGCAGCATCAGGCCTTGATAGGCCAGCCGCGCCAGAGGCTCGACATCGCCCACCGTCGAGCCGGGGCTGATCAGGGACGGGAAGAAGGGCGAGGCGTCCACCACCATGACCCGGCCGACGCGGGGCCCGCCCTCGGCCGCGACGCGCAGGGCCATCTGCCCGCCCATCGAATGGCCGATCAGGGCGGGACGATCCAGACCCGCTTCATTGATGTAACGCAGGATCTCCGCCGCCGCCGGGCCGCCGATGCGGCCTTCGGCGTTGCCGGCCGCCGCCAGCGGGCCGAAGCCGCGCACCGTGATCAGGTGTACCCGGTAGCGGTCCTGCAGCGCGGCCGCTGTGCGGCTCCAGACCGCCGAGGTCGAGGCCAGGCCGGGGATCAGCACCACGTCCGGTCCCTGTCCGCGCGTCTCAACGACGATGCGCGAGGATTGGAAACCGGCGGGCGCGACGTCGGGGCTGACGGTCGCGACGGCGGGCGAACGCGCCGCAGCGGGCGCCGCCACGGTCGTCAGGCTCAGGAAAAGGGCGGTCAGGACAGCGGAAAACCGGCTCATGGCGCCAAACTGCCGTCAGATAGCGGCGAAACCTCGGCGACAGGCTTTTGGCGCGATGGATTGAAATTTGCGAAGATCAGGAGTGAAATCACCGGACCTGGGGAGGTTCTCATGAAGAAATCCATCATTGTCCTGTCCTCTGTTCTGGGTCTGGCTGCATCGCCCGCCCTGGCCGAGAACTGGAACGTCATTTCACGCAGCTCGGCCACCGCCTTCATGGTGGATGTCGATTCCATAGCCCAGGCCGGCGGCGTCACCAGCGCCCGGCTGGCCCGCGTCCCCGCCAAGGGCGAGCCGACCGATCTGTCGCACAGCATCGGGACCGTCAGCTTCCGCTGCGCCGCCAATCAGTCGAAGGCGGGCGAAGAGGTGTACTACGGTCCGGACGGCGCCGAGCAGGAGCGGATCGACGACGGCTATGATTTCGAGCCGGTCGTGCGCAATTCTCTGGACTCCTACGTCAAGGAGATCGTGTGCGAGGACAAGCGCGGGACGGCGACGTTCCCGACGATCCGCGCCTTTATCGAAGCCGGGCGCCCCGACTCGCGCTGACCATGAGGCGAGGCCCGGTCGGCTTGTCCGCCTGATCGCTTGGGGTTAAGGCCGGCCGGGCGTCGATGCGACGCCGCGTAACAGTATCGAGCCGTATCTTGCAGCCTTCATTTCCGGCGCTTGCCGACACTCAGGACGCCGCGCAGTTCGGCGTCGCCGATCCGGCGTCGGTGCGCCGCCTGCGTCAACTGGTTCAGGACCACGCCGAGGCCCTGGTGGCGGCCTTCTACGATGCGCTGCTGGCGCATGAGGAGGCGCGCGCCTTCCTGCATCATTCGGTGGTGCAGGAGCGGCTGAGCCCGTCTCTGCGTCGCTGGCTGATCGACCTGTTCGCGCCCGAGGTTGATGGCGACGAAGCCGCCTTTGTCGCGCGCCAGGTCAAGATCGGCGAAGTTCACGCCCGCATCAAGATTCCGATGCATCTGGTCATGGCGGGGGCGGCGGTGCTGAAGGGGCGACTGGCGGACGTCCTGGTCTGCGACCCGGCCGCCTTCGACCTGTTGCGGCTGTCCGGCGAGCGCATCGACCACGCCCTGCGCCTGATGAGCCAGTCCTATGAAAAGGGTGCCAGCAATCGCGCGCGGCTGGACGAGGCCTATCGCCTTTTCTCGTTGGACCAGGACATCCATTTCGAGCGCGAGAGCCAGCGCGCGGGCCTGATGGAATGGAGCCAGAAGACACTGTTCCGCATCCTGGCGTCGGGCGGGGTGGAGGGGGCGGGCGCGCTCAGCGCCTCGCCTTTCGGCCTGTGGATCCGTCACCGGGCCGACTTTCTGTTCGACGGCTCGCCGCATCTGGCGCGTCTGAACGCGGCTATGGAGCGTATCGACGGCGAGTTGTTGCCCCGTTTCACGCCGGGCGCGGCCTCGTCTGAACTGGTCGGGCCGCTGGAGGCGCTGGAGGCGGCGGTGGACGAGGTCGCCTTCCTGCTGAACGAGATGTTCCAGGGGCTGGCGGGGATGGAAGGCGGACGGGACCCGCTGACGCGCGCCCTGAACCGGCGCTTCCTGTCGTCGATCCTGAGCCGCGAGATCGGTTTCGCTAACGCCAACCACACGCCGTTGTCGGTGTTGCTGCTCGACGTGGACCATTTCAAAAGGATCAACGATACGCACGGCCACCCGATCGGCGACGAGGTGCTGCGCCAGGTGGCCGAGGCCGTGACCGAGAACGTGCGGCCCAGCGACTTCGTCTTCCGTTACGGCGGCGAGGAGTTCCTGATCGTCCTGGTTGAAACCGGTCTGCGTCAGGCCGCGATCATCGCCGAACGGATGCGTCAGGCCCTGGCGGCCAAGGCCATCACGGCGTCGGGCCTGGCGCCCTTCCACGTCACCGTGTCCATCGGCGCCGCCGAACATGGCGGCCATCCGGATGAGAACTATCTGGTCAAGCAAGCCGACGACGCCCTGTACCGCGCCAAGCAGAACGGCCGTAACCGGGTCGAGATCGCCTAGACGAGGCCCTCCCAGCGCCCTCGGCAGGCTGAACGAATAAGCGCTTTCGATCTCAAAAAACGGGGTTACTAATGCGTCCCGACGATCGGGGGACGCTATGCAGGAATTCGACGCGCTCTTCGCCTTTTACGCCCTTCTGCTCGGGCTGGCGGTGGCCAATGTCGCGACGGCCTTCGCCGAAATGTACAAGGCGCGCGGCCGGGTGATGATCGGGTGGACGGTCCCTCTTCTGGGCGCCGTCGTGCTGACAGCGGCCTGTCAGCAGTGGTTGTCTCTGTTCCGCGCCCAGGCCGACATGAGGCTGGGGGCGGGGGAGCTTTTGGTCTGTCTGGCGATGGCCCTGCCGTACATCTTCATCAGCCAGTCATCCGGCCCCGCTATGATGAAGTCGCGTCGCTGGAGACCTATTACGTCCAGCACCGCACGGTGCTCGTCGGCGCCCTGCTGATCCCGGTGCTCGCCAGCACCATCGTCAATGTCGCCTATATTCTGAAGCTGAACGAGCCGGTCGCGCCGGTTATCCCGATGATGCTGATCTATCAGGGCGTCCGTTTCGCCTGCATCATCCCCATGCTGATCTGGCCGGGCGCGGCGGTGCAGCGAGCGGGACTGATCGTCCTGCTCGCGCACACGGTCATGGTGATGCTCTAGGCGATTGTTTCGGAGCTGGGGTGACATCCGATCGCATGTGAACCGATTTCGCTCCAGCCGTCAGGCGTCGACGGCGGCGTCGAGGGCGTTTTCCTGAATGAACTCGCGGCGGGGCTCGACCACATCGCCCATCAACTTGGCGAACAGGTCGTCGGCGTCGTCGCCATGCTCGACCTTGACCTGAAGCAGGGTGCGGGCGTTGGCGTCCAGCGTCGTCTCCCACAGCTGTTCCGGGTTCATCTCGCCCAGACCCTTGTAGCGCTGGATGGCGATGCCCTTCTTGCCCGCGTCCAGAACGGCCGCCAGCAGGTCCAGCGGGCCGCGGATGGTCGTGGTCTTATCCTTGCGGCGATAGACGGCCGGCGTGGCGAACAGGCCGTCGAAGGCGGCGGCGCGCTCGGCCAGACGGCGGGCGTCCAGCGAACGGCCCAGCACCTCGTCCAGCACGATGGTCTCGCTGACGGCGCGGCGCACGCGGGTGAAGGCCACGCCGCCCTGGGCGGCCAGTTCGCCGCTCCACGGACCGTCGCCCTCTTCGGCGTAGAGGTTCAGCCGCTCAGCCGCGCGCACGGCGCGGTCGGACAGTTCGCCTGTGCTCTCGTCGAACAGGCCCGCCAACGCGCCCTGTTCGATGGCGAAGGCGGGGGCGCGGCTGGCCAGACGGTCGACCAGGGCCTTGAACGCCTTGGCCTCGCGAACCAGTTCCTGCAGGTCCATGCTGGCGCGCACCTCGCCCGAGGCCAGCTCCAGCGTCGCCTCGGCGCTGCCTTCCTCGATCAGATAGGCGTCCATCTCGGCCTGATCCTTGATGTAGCGGTGCTGCTTGCCCTTGGAGACCTTATAGAGCGGCGGCTGGGCGATGTAGACATGGCCGCGTTCGATCAGCTCCGGCATCTGACGATAGAAGAAGGTCAGCAGCAGGGTGCGGATGTGGGCGCCGTCGACGTCGGCGTCGGCCATCAGGATGATCTTGTGATAGCGCAGCTTGTCGGCGTCGAAATCGTCGCGGCCGATGCCCGTGCCCAGCGCCAGGATCAGGGTGCCGATGGTGTCGGACGACAGCATCCGGTCGAAGCGGGCGCGCTCGACGTTCAGGATCTTGCCGCGCAGGGGCAGGACGGCCTGGTTCTCGCGGTTGCGCGCCTGCTTGGCCGAGCCGCCGGCCGAGTCGCCCTCGACGATGAACAGTTCGGACTTGGCCGGATCGCGTTCCTGACAGTCGGCCAGCTTGCCGGGCAGGGAGGAGATCTCCAGCGCCGACTTGCGGCGGGTCAGGTCGCGCGCCTTGCGGGCGGCTTCACGGGCGGAAGCGGCCTCGATGATCTTGGAGACGACCAGCTTGGCCTCGACCGGGTGTTCCTCGAACCAGGTCGACAGACCCTCGGAGCACAGGCTTTCAACGGCCGGGCGCACCTCGGACGAGACCAGCTTGTCCTTGGTCTGGCTGGAGAATTTCGGGTCGGGCACCTTGACCGACAGGACGCAGGTCAGGCCCTCGCGCGCATCCTCGCCCGAGACGGAGACCTTCTCCTTCTTGGCCAGCCCCGAGCTTTCGATATAGGCGCCCATGACGCGGGTCAGGCTGGCGCGGAAGGCCGACAGGTGGGTGCCGCCGTCGCGCTGGTTGATGTTGTTGGTGAAGCACAACATCGTCTCGTGGTAGGAGTCGTTCCACCACAGGGCCAGGTCCAGCTCGATGCCGTCCTTCTGGCCGCGGATGACGATGACGTCCTTCAGGATCGGCGTCTTGGACTTGTCGAGGTGGCGCACGAAGGCTTCGACGCCGCCTTCATAGTGCAGCAGGATCTCGACCGGCTCGGGCCCGCGATTGTCGCTCAGCTTGATGACCACGCCTGAGTTCAGGAAGGCCATTTCGCGCAGGCGGTGCTCCAGCGTCTTCAGGTCGAAGTCAATGTGGCTGAAGGTGTCGATCGACGGGTAGAAGGTGACCTCGGTGCCGGTCAGCAGACGGCCCTTGTCCTCGCGCATCGGCGCGTCGCCGATGACGGCCAGCGACCGCACGGTGTCGCCGCGCTCGAAGCGCACGCTGTGCTTCTTGCCCTCGCGATAGATGACCAGCTCCAGCCAGTCCGACAAGGCGTTGACCACCGAGACGCCCACGCCGTGCAGGCCGCCGGACACCTTGTAGGAGTTCTGGTCGAACTTACCGCCGGCGTGCAGCTGGGTCATGATGACTTCGGCCGCCGAAATGCCTTCCTCGGTGTGGGTGGCCACCGGAATGCCGCGCCCGTTGTCGGTCACGGTGACCGAGCCGTCCTCGTTCAGGGTGACGGTGACCAGATCGGCGTGCCCGGCAAGGGCCTCGTCGATGGCGTTGTCCACCACCTCATAGACCATGTGGTGCAGGCCCGAGCCGTCGTCCGTGTCGCCGATATACATGCCGGGGCGCTTACGCACCGCGTCCAGGCCTTTGAGAACCTTGATGGAATCGGCGCCGTACTCGGGCGAGGGAGCAGTCTGTTCGGTCATGAAAACGTCGGCTCAGGGTCCGCAGGCGGACAGGGAAGAGGCGACACGCAGGCCGCCCGTCTCAGGCGTGCAAATCAGCACGTCCCGAAGTCTCCGATATATAGGAAATTTGACGGGAAAAGCGAGCCTTTAAGCCCTTCTCCCTCCCCTTCATGGGGAGGGTGGTCGACGCGGAGCGGAGACCGGGTGGGGAGGGCTTTGGCGATCCTGGTCTCGCCGCTTGAATAGCCTTGCCGCCCCCACCCGGCTTCGCCTTGCAGGCTCAGCCACCCTCCCCATGAAGGGGAGGGAGAAGGTCGAGCGCTGGCCTTCAGCTTGACAGCCCGCCGCCTTCCACCGCCACGAACTGCGCACGGCCTTCCAGCGCCGCGAACAGCGGGCGCTCCGTCCCGGTCATGAAGGCCTGAAGCTTCAGCGCCTCGATCTCGTCGAACAGGGCGGCGCGGCGGGTTTCGTCCAGATGGGCGGGGGCCTCGTCCAGCAGGAGGATCGGTTGGGCGGGGCGCCCGGATTCAGGATGGGCCAGGCGCGTCACCTGGGCCAGGATCAGGTTCAGCACCAGGGCCTTCTGCTCGCCCGACGAGCCTTCGGCGGCGGGCCGGTTCTTCTCGCGGTGCAGGGCGGTGAGGTCCGAGCGGTGCGGGCCGAACAGGCTGCGTCCGGCGGCGGCGTCGCGGACGCGGGCGCGCATCAGGCCTTCGCCCAGCGCCTCGATGATGTCGGCCTCGTCCGCGCCCGCCGCAGCCATCTCTTCGGCCGGACCGGCCAGCCCCAGATCGGCCTGAGGAAAAGGGCGGTCGGCGCGGGCGTCGATCCCGGCCTGAAGCTCTTGCAGGGCAGAGGCGCGCGCCACGGCGGCGCGGGCGCCGCTTTCGGCCAGCCGGGCCTCCAGCGCGTCCAGCCACAGGGGATCGGCCGGGCGTGTCTCGTCGGTCAGCAGGCGCAGCCGCTCGCGCAGGGCCTTTTCATAGGTCGAGACGACAGCGGCATGATCAGGATGGGCGGCGAAAACCAGCCGGTCGAAGAAACGCAGCCGCTCGACCCGCGCATCCGAGAACAGCCGATCTTGCTCCGGCGTGGCCCAGACGGGGCGCAGATGATCCAGCAGCCGCCCCGGCGGCGCTGTCTCGCCGTCGATACGCACGATGCGTCGCGCCGAAGGGCCCATCGTCTGGACGCCGGTGCCCAGACGCACTTCGTCGCCGTCGGCTGCCTGCAGCGTCGCCGCCACCGCCCAGGGCCGCCCGACCGCCTCGCCCGGTTCGCGCCGCCCCATCTCCGCTGCCGTCGCCCCGCGCAGCCCCTTGCCGGGGGTCAGCAGGCTGATGGCTTCCAGCAGATTGGTCTTGCCCGCCCCGTTCGGCCCGTGCAGCACCACCGTCCCGCCGGAAACCGGCAGGGTCGCGCCCGCGTAAGAGCGGAAGTCGGTGAGGGCGAGGGAGGTGAGGCTCAATCTATCCGCTCATCCCGGCGGACGCCGGGACCCAGTGCTTTGGCCGCAAGCGGCGCGGTTCAAAGGAGCGTCTCGAACAGATCAGCCCATTCAGGGTTCATACGCTCGATCAGGTCCAGCTTCCACTCGCGCCGCCATTCCTTGATGCGTCGCTCGCGAAGAAAGGCGGTCTCTCGACTGTTATGAGCCTCATACCAAACCAAACGAGAGACAGCGTAGCGGGCGGTGAACCCGTCGCGCAGCTTCTCGCGATGCTCGGCGACCCGTTTCAGCAAGTCATCCGTAGAGCCGGTATAGAGCGTGCCGTTGCGGCGACTGGCCAGAATGTAGACGTAGAACATCCGGCCGACCGTCCCCGGTTCTCACTGGGTCCCGGCGTCCGCCGGGATGAGCGGAAGAGGGGGCAGCACCGGCTAGCCCTACACCCGCAGCGGCATCAGCACGTACTGGACGCCCACGTCGGCCGGGTCGAGGACCAGCGTCGGGCTGGCCGGATCGGCGAACTTGAAGTGGGCGGTCTCGCCGGTGATCTGGCCGGCGACGTCCAGCAGGTAGCGGGCGTTGAAGCCGATTTCGAACGGCTCGTCGGAATAGCCGATCTCGACTTCTTCCTCGGCCTGACCGGCCTCCATGTTGCGGACGGTCAGCTTCACCCGGTCGTTGTCGAAGGCCAGCTTCACCGAGCGGCTCTTCTCGGCCGAGATGGTGGCGACGCGGTCCACGGCCTTGGCGAACAGGCTGTTGTCGATGTCGGCCTGTTTGTCGTTGCCCTTGGGAATGACGCGCAGATAGTCGGGGAAGGCGCCGTCGATGACCTTGGAGGTCAGGCTGGCCTCGCCGAACTCGAAGCGGATCTTCTGGGCCGAGACCTGGACCTCGACCGGGCCGGCGCCGTCGTCCAGCAGGCGGCGGACCTGATCCACCGTCTTGCGCGGCACGATGACGCCGGGGCCGCCCGCCGCGCCTTCCGGCGCCGGGGTTTCGGCCAGGGCCAGGCGGTGACCGTCGGTGGCCACGGCGCGCAGCAGCGGAATGCCGCCGTCGGCCACGGTGTGCAGATAAAGGCCGTTCAGATAGTAGCGCGTCTCTTCGGTCGAGACGGCGAAGCGCGTCTTGTCGATCAGGCGCGCCAGGTCTTCCTTGGGCAGGGTGTAGCGCGCGCCCGACGCCTCGGTCGACATGACCGGGAAGTCGCCCGCCGGCAGCACCGGCAGGTTGAAGCGCGAACGGCCCGCCGCCACCACCAGACGCGGATCGTCGCCCGAATAGGTCAGCGACACCTCGGCCCCGTCCGGCAGCTTGCGCACGATTTCATACAGGGTGTGGGCCGGGGCCGTGATCTGGCCCTCGACGTTCACCTGGGCCTCGGCCTCGTCGACCATCTCCATGTCCAGGTCGGTGGCGGCGAACGACAGGCGGTCGCGCCCGGCGCTCAGCAGCACGTTGGACAGGATTGGAATGGTGTTGCGACGCTCGACCACGCTCTGGACGTGCCCCAGGGCCCGAAGAAGCGCGGAACGTTCGATGGTCAGCTGCATATGGTCTCGCCCGGTCGCGGCCCTGTCGAAGCAGCGCCGCCGTAAATATGGGCGGGAACACTAGCGCATTGAGCGAAAGGGGCAACGGGCAGAGGCGCTTGCCCCCGATTTCCACAGGGTGGATTCTCTTTCCGTCATTCTCCGGCAAGCCGCGGAGCGGCGCAGACTGGGGAACCCAGCGGCGCGCGTCAGCGCGAAAGACGCGCGCACAACGCTTGCGGCCAAGATCGCCTTCGGCGCCGCTGGGTCCTCCGGTCAAGCCGGAGGATGACGAAGGAAAGGGTTTGGTCGCTCGGCTTACCCGCGCAGTTTGCGCGTCAGGGCCTCGACGTCGCGGGCGATCTGGTCGTCCTTGGGCATCAGCTCCTCGATCTTGCGGACCCCGTGCAGGACGGTGGTGTGGTCGCGCCCGCCGAAGCGGCGGCCGATGTCGGGGTAGGAGCGGGTCGTATGTTGCTTGCACAGATACATGGCGATCTGACGCGGGCGGGCGATGGCGCGGGTGCGGCGCTCGCTCAGCAGGTCGGCCTGTTTCAGGTTGAAGTGCTCGGCCACCGTCTTCTGGATCTCGTCCACGGTGATGCGGCGCTCAGGGCCGGTGCGCAGGGCGGCGCCCAGCAGGGTCTGGACTTCGTCGACGGTCAGGGTCGACAGGCGGCTTCCGGCCACGGCGGCCAGGGTGTTCACGGCGCCTTCCAGCTCGCGCATCGAGCCGGGGGTGCGGTCCACCAGATGTTCCAGCACCTCGGGACGGGCCTCGCCGGTGACGACGCCCAGCTTGGCCAGGGCGTTCAGACGCGACTGGGCGACGGCGACCTTCAGATCGCGATCCGCCGCCTCGACCGGGCAGGTCAGGCCCGCGGCCAGGTGGCTGCGCAGGCGCGGCTCGACATCGGTCAGGGCTACAGGCGCGCGGTCGGCCGACAGGACGATGCGTTTGCCGTCCTCGATCAGGGCTGTGAGGGTGTTCAGCAGTTCTTCCTGGGTGCTCGTCTTGCCGCCCACGAACTGGACGTCGTCCAGCAGCAGCATGTCGGCTGAGCGCAGGCTTTCCTTGAAGGCGGCGGTCGAGCGGTCCTGCATGGCGCGCACGAAGGTCGACAGGAAGCGTTCGGCGGTCAGATAGACCACCTTGGCGTCCGGGCGCAGGCGCTGCGCCTCCCAGGCGATGGCGTTCAGCAGGTGGGTCTTGCCGTAGCCGTAGGGGCCGCAGAAGAAGACGGGGTTGAAGTGGCCGTCGGCCCAGGACGCCACCTGTTTGGCGATGGCCAGGGCGAAGGCGTTGCCGTGGCCCTCGACGAAGCTGTCGAAGGTCAGGCGCTCCTGCAGGCCCGCAGCGCGCACGGCGCGGGCGCCGTCGGTGGCCGGGGCGAAGGCTGGGGCGGTCGGGGCGGCCGCAGGCGCGGCGCTGATCGAGGACAGGCGCGGGGCTTCACGCGAGGCCGAGGCCGGGGGCACGGAGCCCATCTCGGCGCGGCAGCGGACCTCCAGACGGCGCGACAGGCCGTCCAGGCCCAGCCACAGCTCGTTCATCCGACGCAGGGCGTTCTTGCGCACCCAGTCGCGCGCATAGGCGGTCGGGGTTACCAGGATCAGATTGCCCTGAGAGTCCACGCGCACCGCCGAAGGCGCGATATAGCTGCTGAAGGGTCCGTCGCCGATCTCAGCCTTCAGGCGGTCCGCCGCCTCAGTCCAGATACGGTTGGGATCCGTCATACCCGCCATCGCCACGCCCCCGATCATGAAGAACACCCGCCACAAGAGTTATCACCGACGAACGCCCTTCGAGACGAGGTCCGGGGACGACTTCTCTCGTCTCGCGAAGCCGGGCTTCGCAAGCGGGGTCGTACTCACAGACAGACATCTCGCGCCGGGGGAAATCATTGATTTCCCTCGTCTTCATCCAGAAAGGACGGAAGTGCGTTACCCCCTCAACTTACCCCCGGAACGGCGGAGATCAACGCTGATTCGAGTCGAGATTCGCACTTAAATTGATTGACTCCAGCAAACCCCGGCAGGGCTTAGGAAAATGGCGATTTCGCCTCAATCAATAACTGGAATCGGCAAGCATGACTTAGAGGCGGACAGCAAGACGGCGAGGGAGCTTGCGCTTCCTCGCCGTTGAAATTCTTACATTCTTTTACGAAATGCTTGTTAAGGGCCTTCCGTAGCCGTCGCATTGCGTCGTTTGACGAAGCCGTGAAGACCCGTCCGAGCGCCCGTGCGAAATCAGGCGGCCGACAGCTTCTTCAGCTGGGCGGCCAGACGGCTGACCTTGCGCGAGCCGGTGTTCTTGTGAACCACGCCCTTGGACACGGCGCGCATCAGTTCCGACTGGGCGGTGATGAACGCAGCCTTGGCGGTTTCCACGTCGCCGCCCGTGACGGCTTCCTGGAACTTGCGCAGGTAGGTGCGAACGCGGGTGCGGCGGGCCTTGTTCACTTCGGTCCGCGCTTCGATCTTGCGGATCGCCTTGCGGGCGCCTGCATTGTTGGCCATCGGGTAAAAACCTTCGAACGAAAACGCCGTAAACCACACGTCCACGGCGAGAAAATCTCAAGAGCGGGCGGCTATAGCGGAAAGCCCCCGAACGGTCAACGCGATCCGGCGGGAATTGAGTCGGGGCCGAGGTTTGCGCCTCGTTTCATCCGGCCCCGACATGGATTCAGCGGCCGGTGAAGGCGGGCTTCCGCTTCTCGACGAAGGCGGCCATGCCCTCCTTCTGGTCGTCGAAGGCGAACAGGGAGTGGAACAGGCGACGCTCGAACACCACCCCTTGCGCCAGGGTGGTCTCAAAGGCGGCGTTGACCAGTTCCTTATTGGCCATGACGGCCAGGATCGACTGTCCGGCGATCTTGGCGGCGGCGGCGCGCGCCTCGTCCAGCAGGGCGTCAGCGGCGACGACGCGGGACACCAGACCCGAGCGTTCGGCCTCGGCGGCGTCCATCATCCGGCCGGTCAGGCACATGTCCATCGCCTTGGCCTTGCCCACGGCGCGGGTCAGGCGTTGCGAGCCGCCGATGCCGGGCGCCACGCCCAGGTTGATCTCGGGCTGGCCGAATTTCGCCGTGTCCGAGGCGATGATGAAGTCGCACAGCATGGCCAGCTCGCAGCCGCCGCCCAGGGCATAGCCCGACACCGCCGCGATGATCGGCTTCCTGAAGTTCGCCACCCGGTCGTGCGCGCGAGCGAAGAAGTTGCCGCGATACATGTCGGCATAGGCCTGATCCGCCATCTCCTTGATGTCGGCGCCGGCCGCGAAGGCCTTGGCCGAGCCGGTCAGGACGATGCAGCGGACGCTGTCGTCGTCAGCCACGCTTTCCAGGAAGTCGCCCAGTTCGCCGGTCAGGGTGGTGTTCAGCGCGTTCAGCGCCTCGGGCCGGTTCAGGGTGACGACCGCATAGCCGTCCGCGCAGCGTTCGATCAGCAGGGTGGAATAGGCGTCGGCCATCAGGCGCTCCTCTCAACTCGTTCGGGGCAGGTCTAGCGTCTCGGGCCGCTCACAGGAACACCCCTCAACCCTTCTGGCAAACCGGACAGAAGAAGGTCGAGCGGCCGCCCTGGACGATGCGTTTCACCACGCCGCGACAGCCCTCGGTGCGGCACGGCTCATGCTCGTGGCCATAGACGTCGAAGCGATGCTGGAAGTAGCCCTGGCCGCCCTCGACGTTGGCGAAGTCCTTCAGGGTCGATCCGCCCGCCGCGATGGCGTCGGCCAGGACGTTGCGGACCTCGACCGCCAATCGCTCCAGTCGGGGGCGGCTGACCTTGCTCGCCGCCGTCAGGGGTGAAATGCGCGCCCGGTAAAGCGCCTCGCACACATAGATGTTGCCCAGACCCGCCACGATGCTCTGGTCCAGCAGGCTGACCTTGATGTTCTGCGCCTTGCCCGCGAAGGCTTCGGCCAGATGGGCACCGGAGAAGGCGTTGCCCAGAGGCTCTGGTCCCAGTTTGGCGAACCAGGCATGGCCCTCGACCGCCTCGGTCGGGATCAGCCCCATGAAGCCGAAGCGCCGCGCATCGGCGTAGCCCAGCCGTGTCAGCACGCCGCTGCGATCAGCCGTCAGGCTCATATGCTCATGCTTGCCGACGACGGGGGCGTCCGTCTCGAACAGGCCGGGGACGACGCCTTCCAGAGTAAAGCGGCCGGTCATCCCTAGGTGTGTGATCCAGGTCTCGCCGGTCGACAGGGGGAACAGCAGGTATTTCGCCCGCCGGTCCAGCCGTAGCACCGTCGCCCCGTCCAGCCGCTCGACGAAGCGTTCGGGAAAGGGAAAGCGCAGGTCCGGCCGGTTCTGGCGCGGCGCGCTCAGGCGAGCGCCTTCCAGCACGGGTTCCAGGCCGCGGCGGACGGTTTCGACTTCAGGTAATTCGGGCATGGACGACAGCTTAGGCGCGGGCGGCTTCTCGGGCGAGGGGGGAAGGGACTATAGGCGGGGGATGACCATGCTCCTCTACGGCCGCCCGCCCGCCGTGTTCGATCCGCCCGCGACGGCGACCCAGACCTCGCCCCTGATCCCCGGTTCTACGGCGTTGGAGGCGATCGCGCCCGGATCGGCCGACGGGGTGATGCTCTACGCGCCGCCGGGCGCGGTTGAGCGGCGCTATACGCTGGCGTTGTCGTTGAAGGCGTTGAAGCCCGGCGGGCGGCTGGACGTCATGGCGCCCAAGGACAAGGGCGGTTCGCGGTTGGGCAAGGAGCTGAAGGGCTTCGGGCTTGAGGTCGCTGAGACGGCCAAGGCCCATCATCGCCGCTGCATCGTCATCCGCCCCGAGACGGTCGAGGGACTGGACGCCGCCATTGAGGCGGGCGCGCCGCGCGTGGTTCCGGGGCTCGAGGCCTGGTCGCAGCCGGGCGTCTTCGCCTGGGACCGGATCGATCCGGGCACGGCTCTGTTGGCCGAAGTCCTGCCGCCTTTGAAGGGGGCGGGGGCCGATCTGGGCTGCGGTTTCGGGGCGCTGTCGACGGTGGTGCTGCGCGCGCCCGCCGTGACGGCCCTGCGGCTGATCGACATCGACCGGCGCGCGGTCGAGGCGGCGAAGCGCAATGTCGAAGATACGCGCGCCGGCTTCGGCTGGGCCGATGTGCGGACGCTGGAGGCGGCGGGCGACCTGGATTTCATCGTCAGCAATCCACCTTTCCACGACGGCGGCGCCGAAGACCGGCGGCTGGGTCAGGCCTTCATCCGCAAGGCGGCCGAGATGCTGAAGAAGGGCGGGACCGCCTGGATCGTCGCCAACCGCCATCTGCCCTATGAGGCCGAACTGGACGTGGCCTTCAAGCGGG
Source organism: Brevundimonas naejangsanensis DSM 23858 (assembly GCF_000421705.1). Taxonomy (GTDB): domain Bacteria; phylum Pseudomonadota; class Alphaproteobacteria; order Caulobacterales; family Caulobacteraceae; genus Brevundimonas; species Brevundimonas naejangsanensis. The sequence goes on along the minus strand of NZ_ATXN01000007.1, from coordinate 132,152 downwards.
TGCGGATGGTCCTGGATCAGGGCGGCTACAAGATTTTCGAGGCGGTGAAATGAACCCGCCCTCAAGCAGCCCGAAGGGCGTTAGGGCATGAGCAAGAAGATTCCAACATCCCGCGTGGACAAGCTGTTGGGCTCGATGGGCTACGGCTCGCGGGCCGAGATGGCCCGGCTGGGCAAGGCGGGCGGCATCGTGCTGGACGGCGCCGATCTGACTGACGTGTCCAGGCGCATTCCGGTGACGCCAGACCTGCCGAGCCGCATGGAGATCGACGGCGAGCCGTTGGATCCTGTGCCGGGCCTCGTCATCCTGTTGAACAAGCCGCTGGGCATGACCTGCTCGCACAAGGAGGACGGGGCGCTGGTCTATGACGTCCTGCCCGACCGCTGGCGGCGGCGCGACCCGGCGATCTCGACCATCGGGCGGCTGGACAAGCAGACGAGCGGCCTGCTGCTGCTGACCGACGACGGCGACCTGCTGCACCGGGTGATCAGCCCCAAGCGCCATGTAGCCAAGGTCTATCGCGCGACGCTGGCGCGGCCGCTGAACGGGACGGAGGGCGCGCTGTTCGCCTCGGGCGAACTGGTGCTGGAGGGCGAGGACAAGCCGCTGGCGCCCGCCGTGCTGGAGGTGGTGTCGCCGACCGAGGCGCGGTTGACGGTGACGGAGGGCCGCTATCACCAGGTGCGCCGGATGTTCGCGGCGGCGGGCAATCACGTCGAGGCGTTGCACCGCGAGAGGCTGGGCGGGCTGACGCTGGGCGACGATCTGGCGCCGGGTGCGTGGCGGCTGCTGAACGAGGATGAGATCGCTTCGATCTTCGCCTAAGGAAAGGGGCTGGGCGTGCTTGACCTCTTCCCCACAGTCGCGCACCTCCCTGTCATGACCCTGACCAAGATCTGCGGCCTGACGACGCCGGATACGCTGGATGCGGCGCTGGACGGCGGGGCGGCCTTTGTCGGGGCGGTGGTGTTTCCGAAGAGCCCGCGTCACATCCCGCCGCTGCACGCCGCCACCCTGTTCGATCGGGCGCGCGGGAAAGCCAAGGTCGTCGCCGTTCTGGTCGATCCCGACGACGCCCTGCTGAGCGAAGTCGCCCTGATCCTGCGGCCCGACTTCATCCAGCTTCATGGCCATGAGACGCCGCAGCGCGCGGCCCAGGTTCGTCGGTTGACGGGGGCGGGGGTCATCAAGGCCCTGCCGATCCGGGACGAAGCGGACTTCGCCGGCGTCGCCGACTGGACCGGCGTCGCCGATCACCTGCTGTTCGACGCCAAGCCGCCGCAAGGGGCCGATCTGCCCGGCGGCGTGGGGGCGTCGTTCGACTGGAGGCTGATGCAGAACCGGGCGCTTGCGGCAAACTGGTTCCTCGCGGGCGGGCTGTCTGCGGAAAATCTCACCGAAGCGGTGCGGATTTCAGGGGCGCCGATGGTTGATGTCTCCTCTGGCGTTGAAAGCGCGCCGGGTGTTAAGGACCGGGCCCTGATCAAAGCTTTTCTGGACGCCGCATCGCGGTCCTGATTTCGTCGCCTTCCTCCCTGAAGACTTTCGTGTGCCCGATATCGTGAACGCCCCACTGTCGAACTCCTACGCCTGGCCCGACGCCGAAGGGCGCTTCGGCCCCTATGGCGGCCGCTTCGTGCCCGAGACGCTGATGCCGCTGATCCACGAGCTGGACGCGGCCTATAAGGCGGCCAAGGCGGACCCCAGCTTCCAAGCCGAACTGGACGGCTATCTGGAGCACTACGTCGGCCGCGCCAGCCCGCTCTATTTCGCCGAACGGCTGACCGAGCATTTCGGCGGCGCCAGGATCTGGCTGAAGCGCGAGGACCTGAATCACACCGGCGCGCACAAGATCAACAACTGCATGGGCCAGATTCTGCTGGCCCGCCGCATGGGCAAGACGCGCATCATCGCCGAGACGGGGGCCGGTCAGCACGGGGTCGCCTCGGCCACCGTCTGCGCCCGCTTCGGCCTGCCCTGCACCGTCTACATGGGCGCCGTCGACGTGGCCCGGCAGCAGCCGAACGTCTTCCGCATGAAGCTGCTGGGCGCCGAGGTCTCGGCCGTCACGGCGGGGGCGGCGACGCTGAAGGACGCCATGAACGAGGCGATGCGCGACTGGGTCACCAATGTCGCTGACACATATTACATCATCGGCACGGCGGCGGGCCCGGCGCCCTATCCGGCGATGGTGCGCGACTTCCAGTCGGTGATCGGCAAGGAGATCAAGGCGCAGGCCCAGCGCCAGATCGGTCGCCTGCCCGACGCCGTCATGGCCTGCATCGGCGGCGGATCGAACGCCATCGGCGCCATGCACCCCTTCATTGAGGACGAGGCTGTTCGTCTGATCGGGGTCGAGGCGGCGGGCCACGGTCTGGACACCCCCGCCCACGCCGCCAGCCTGAAGGGCGGGCGCTCGGGCGTGCTGCACGGCAACCGCACCTATCTGTTGCAGGACGCCGACGGTCAGATTCTGGAAGGCCACTCCATCTCGGCCGGGCTCGACTATCCGGGCGTGGGGCCGGAACACGCTTGGCTGCACGACCTGGGCCGGGGCGAATATCTGTCGACGACCGACGATGAGGCGCTGGAAGCGTTCCAGACCCTGTGCAAACTGGAAGGCATTATCCCGGCGCTGGAGTCGTCGCACGCCCTGGCGCGCGCCGGCGAGGTGGCCCGGGAACTCGGCAAGGAGGGCGATCTGGTCATCGTCCTGTCCGGCCGGGGCGACAAGGACATTAACACCGTGGCCCAGCATCTGGGCGTGGAGTTGTAATGATGAAGACCCTGCTGATCGCCGCCGTTCTGACGGCCGCCTCGCCGAGCCTGACCCTGGCGCAGAACACCGCGGCGCCCGCCCCTCAGGCGCCGGTGCAGACGGCGCCGACCGTCCCGCCCGGCCCGGCGGCGACAGGAATGCCGGTCCTGCCTCCGGCGACCGAGGCGGCTGACTGCGGCGGCCTGCTGCGCAGCCCGGCCTTCTGCGTGACGGCGCAACTGGACCAGATCGGCGCCCTGGCCGACGCCTATACGGAACATCTGGCCTCGCTGAACTGGCTGGCGGCGGACGGCGACGACAACCGCGTCATCTTCGTGCGGCGCCGCGAGGGCGGCGGCTGCGACGGCCTGCAGATGATCGCCTTCTACGACGAGAGCAAACCGGCCGAGGCGACGGCGCCGGGCTATCTGGGCTTCGCCGTCATTCCAGGCGACGTCTGCACCTCGGGCCCGGCCTCGCCGGTCGCGGGAACCCTGCCGCAATGACAACTGCCCGTATCGACGCCCGTTTCGCCAAGCTGAAGGCTGAGAACCGGGCCGGCTTCGTTCCCTATGTCATGACCGGCGACCCCAGTCGGGACGAGGCGCTGGAGATCCTGAAGGGCCTGCCAGCCGCCGGGGCCGATCTGATCGAACTGGGTCTGGCCTTTTCGGACCCGATGGCCGAGGGGCCGCCGATCCAGCGCGCCGCCCTGCGCGGGCTGAAGGCGGGGATGACCCTGCGCGGCACGCTCGATCTGGTGGCCGACTTTCGCAAGGGCGATCAGGACACGCCGCTGATCCTGATGGGATATCTGAACCCGGTGGAATCCTACGGCTATGAGGTCTTCGCCCGCGATGCGGCCGAGGCCGGGGTGGACGGCATCATCGTCGTCGACTGCCCGCCGGAAGAGGCCGGGCCGCTGTCCGCCGCGCTGGACGCGGCCGAGGTTTCGCTGATCCGGCTGGCCACGCCGACCTCCGATGACGAGCGGCTGAAGGTCATCGCCGAGGGCACGTCCGGCTTCGTCTACTACGTCTCGGTCGCCGGGGTGACTGGGGTGAAGGAGGCCGTCGCTGCCGAAGTGGCGCCCGCCGTAGAGCGCGTGCGCCACGCCTCCGGCCTGCCGGTTGCGGTCGGCTTCGGCGTCCGCACGCCCGAACGCGCCGCCGAGATCGCCCGCGTCGCCGACGCCGTCGTCGCCGGTTCGGTTTTCGTGAACGAAGTCGCCGCCGCCCTTGAGGCGAACGAACCGGCTGTCCCGCGCGTTCTGGCCAAGGTGAAGGCGCTGTCCGATGCGGTGAAAACCGCGCGGACGAGTGCATCCCAAAATAGTGCTTTCCTCGCGGAAACCGTCTAAAGGCCCGCCCATGGTCGATAAGAATCCCGAGAACAAGCCGCGCGGCGGTTGGCTGTCGCGTTTCGCGCCGGGCGTGCGCAAGATCGTCAGCCCGCGCGACACGCCGGACAATCTGTGGGTCAAGGATCCCGACACGGGCGAAATGCTGTTCCGCTCGGACCTGGAGGCGGCCCTGTGGGTCACGCCGTCGGGCCGTCACATGCGGATCAACGCGCCGACGCGCCTGAAGGCCACCTTCGACGACGGCCTGTATGAGGCCATCGACACGCCCGACGTGCCCGAGGATCCGCTGAAGTTCTCGGACGGCAAGCCCTATCGCGACCGCCTGTCGGCGGCGCGCAAGGCGGCGGGCCGCAAGGACACCATGGCCATCGGCTATGGCCGCATCGGCGGCGTCCCCGCCGTGGTCATCGTTCAGGACTTCACCTTCATGGGCGGGTCGCTGGGCATGGCGGCGGGCGAGGCCTTCATCGCCGCCGCGCGCGAGGCGGTGAAGCGCAATGTTCCCTTCGTCTGCTACACCGCCGCCGGCGGGGCGCGGATGCAGGAAGGCGCCCTCAGCCTGATGCAGATGGCCCGCACCACCCTGGCCGTTCAGGAAGTGAAGGCGGCCAAGCTGCCCTACGTCGTGGTGCTGACCGACCCGACCACGGGCGGGGTCACGGCTTCCTACGCCATGCTGGGCGACGTCCACCTGGCCGAGCCGGGCGCCCTGATCGGCTTCGCCGGTCCGCGCGTGATCGAGACCACCATCCGCGAGAAACTGCCGCCGGGCTTCCAGCGCGCCGAATACCTCAAGGACAAGGGCATGGTGGACAAGGTGGTGTCGCGCGGCGACCTGCCGACCACGCTGGGCCTGATCCTGTCCATGCTGATGAGCGGAACCGCCCAGAAGCAGAAGGCGGCGTAAAGCCAGTCCCCATGGACCCGATCTCGGAACGCCTGCGCGCCCGGCATCCCCAGCGCATCGACCTGTCGCTGGATCGGATGCGGGCCCTGTGCGAGGCGCTCGGGAATCCGCAGGACAGGCTGCCGCCGGTGGTCCATGTCGCGGGCACGAACGGCAAGGGCTCGACGGTCGCCCTGATCCGCGCCATCGCCGAGGCGGCGGGCCTGCGGGTCCACGTCTATACCTCGCCGCATCTGGTGCGGTTCAACGAGCGTATCCGACTGGCCGGGACGCTGATCAGCGACGACGCCCTCAACGCCATCCTCGACCGGGTCGAGGCGGCCATGGCTGATACGGACGGCGAAGCCACGGTGTTCGAAAGCACCACGGCGGCGGGCCTTCTGGCCATGAGCGAGACCCCTGCGGACCTGGCGATCATCGAGGTCGGCCTGGGCGGATCGCTGGACGCCACCAACGTCATCCCGCGGCCCCTGCTCAGCGTCATAACGCCTGTCGATCTGGACCACGCCGAGTTTCTGGGCACGACCATTGAGGGCGTGGCGGGCGAGAAGGCGGGCATATTGAAAGCGGGCGCACGCGGCGTCGTGGCGCGCCAGTCCGAGGCGGCCATGGCGGTGATCGCGCGCCGTGCGGCCGAGGTCGGCTCGCCCCTGACCGTCATGGGCGTCGACTTCGACGCCTGGGCCGAACGCGGCGGCCTCGTCTATCAGGATCAGGAGCGGTTCCTCGACCTGCCCGCGCCTGCCCTGTCCGGCGCGCACCAGTTCGACAATGCCGGCGTCGCCATCGCCGCCGCGCTGGAGCTGGACCTGCCCGAAGCGGCCATCGCCGAGGGACTGAAGGCCGTGCGCTGGCCCGCGCGGATGCAGCGGCTGACGGCCGGCCCCTATGCCGACAAGGCCCAGAAGGCCGACGCTGAACTGTGGCTGGACGGCGGGCACAACCCGCACGCCGCCCGCGCCCTGGCCCGCGCCCTGTCCGACCGTCAGGCGCGTGCTCCACGCCCGACGGCCCTGATCGTCGGCATCCTGGCCAACAAGGACGCCGGCGGCTTCTTCGAAGCCCTGAAGGGGATCGACGCCCAGGTTTTCACCGTCGGCTTCGAGGGTACGGCCGCCGAGCCGGAGGCCCTGGCCGCCGTCGCGCAGGGACGGGGTTTCGGCGCCATGGCGGTTGAATCGGTGGACGCCGCGCTGGACCGCGCCCTGGCCCTGGGCGCCGGAAGGGTGGTCATTTGCGGCTCGCTCTATCTGGCGGGCGAGGTGCTGGGCGCCAGCCGCGAGACCTGGCCGGTCTGAATCAAATGCACCGCCTCTCCCTCCCCTTCATGGGGAGGGTGGTCGCGCAGCGACCGGGTGGGGAGGACCGGGCGATCATTGGCGCGACGGTCAGCCTATAGCCAAAGCACTGGATCCCGGCGTCCGCCGGGATGAGCGGGATAAAGAAAAAGGCGGCGCCCCGTTCGCGGCGCCGCCTCCACCCGGTTTCGGCCTGACGGCCTCAACCACCCTCCCCCATGAAGGAGAGGGAGAATTCTCAGTCCGCCTTCACGCCGGCTTCGGCCAGCCATTCGACGATCTTGCCCTTGGGCATGGCGCCGACCTTCATCGAGGTCATCTGGCCGTCCTTGAACAGCATCAGGGTCGGGATGCCCTTCACGCCCATCTTGGACGGGACCATGGGGCTGTCGTCGATGTTGACCTTGGCCACCGTGACCTTGCCTGCCAACTCGTCGGCGATCTGCTCCAGCGCCGGGCCGATCTGCTTGCAGGGGCCGCACCACTCGGCCCAGAAGTCCACCAGCACGGGGGTCGAGGACTTCAGGACGTCGGCGTCGAAGCTGTCGTCGGTGACTTTCACAGTCGCCATGAATGATCTCCTTAAGAGCGCTATCGCTCGCCGCGCGGCGGCTCGCTGCTTGAGCGCATTTGATAATCGCGCGCTGACGGTAGCGTCAGCGTTCGGCCACAGATGTGGGTGCGAATCCCCGACAAATCAACGCGCATTTTCGAGAGCGGCGTCCATCAGGCGTTGCGGGACCGCCATCAGCTTTGGCCCGTCGGTCCAGACCAGGGCCGCCTCGACCGCGCGCTCGGGATAGAGGCGGCGCAGGACGGCGACGTAGATGGCCATCTGCAGAATATAGGCCGGATCGGCGTCCTCGACGTGGTCGGGCGCGGGGCGGTTGGACTTGAAGTCGATCACCAGCACGCGCTCGGGCGTAATCACCAGTCGGTCGATGCGGCCTGAGATCGAGACCCCGCTGGGCAGGTCGGGCGCGGTCCCGGTCAGGGCGACCTCGGCGCGGCTGCCGGGGCCGAAGACGGGGGCGAAGCGGGCGTCGTCCAGAACGCCGAAGGCCGCGGCGATCATTTCGGCGCGCTGGTCCTCGCTCAGGTCGCGCTCGCGTGCCAGCATCCGGTGCGCGGCGTCTGGGCGGTCGTGCGAGGGCAGCTCAGGCAGACGCTCCAGCAGGCGGTGGATCAGGTCGCCGCGCCGGAAGCGGCCCAGCCCGGCGCCCACTCCCGAACTTGGGCCTTCGCCGCGCGCCAGGGGCGACGGGGCGGGGATGCGCTTCTGCTCCTGCATCGACGAGGGCGAGGCGAAGCGGGCGGCGGCGTCGCGCGGCGGGTTGGTCCCCGCCCAGGCGGGGGCCTCCGCGCGCATTTGGGCAGCAGCGACGGCGGCGGGCAGGCTGTCGGGGTCGGCGCCGTAGCGGCGAACGCCGCCGTCCAGTTCCCGCACCTGATCGCCCAGCCGGTTGAAGGTCTCTTCGATCACCGACCACCAGTCACCGGCCTCGGGCGCGCGTTTGGAGCCGCGTCCCATGACGATCACCCTGTCCCGCGCGCGGGTCAGGGCGACGTAGAGCAGGCGCAGAGATTCATCGCCGACCCGCGCCTCACGCGCCGCGCGAGCGTCGGCCGAGACGGGGCAGTCCTCCTTCGATGAACCGGGACACATCAGCCAGGCTTCGCCGCTCTCGGTGGCGACCGGCATCAGGGACGGCCCCTGCGCCTTCGCCTTCATCGTCGTGTCGGGCAGGATGACGACCGGCGCCTCCAGCCCCTTGGCGCCGTGGACGGTCATGACGCGGACCTCGCCGCGCGGGCCTTCCAGTTCGCGCTTCACCTCGACGTCGGCGGCTTCCAGCAGAGCGAGACAGGTCTCCAGATCGGTCCCGCCGCGTCCCTCGGCGGCCAGCACCTGATTGAGGGTCTCGTCTATGGCTTCCTCGGCTTCGCGCCCCAGACGGGTCAGGATGCGGGCGCGGCCTGATTGGCCGGTCGTATCCACCCGGTTCAGCAGGCGGGAGAAGAAGCCGAACGGATCGAGGTCGCGGGCGCTGCGCGCCGTGCGCAGCAGGTCCAGCGCCCGGCCCCACTCGGGCCGTTCGTCCGCTCGGCGCTTCAGTTCGCGCCACAGACCGTCGCGCTTCTCGCGGCCCGCGAGCTCGAACAGGCTGTCCTCGTCAACGTCGCAGAAGGGGCCGCGCAGCACCTCGGCGAGCGTCAGATCGTCGCCGGGGAAGAGGGCGAAGCGGGCCAGCGCCTTCAGGTCGTCGAAGACGATGTGCTGCGACAGTTTCAGCCGGTCGGCGCCCGCCACCGGCGCGCCCGCCGCCTTCAGGGCGCGGATGATCTCCTCGAACGTCGCGTCGCGGCGGCGGACCAAAATCAGGAAGTCTCCGTACCCACAGGGACGCGGCGTCCCATCCTTGGCGAAGACGACGGCGCCGGTCTCGACCTGACGCTTGATCTCGAGGGCCAGGGTCTGGGCCATGCGTTTGCGGGCGCTGGCGGTTCCTTCCTGATCGACGGGATCGGTCCAGGCGTCGCGCTCGGGCGGGGCCTCGTCCACGAACAGGGGCCACAGCTCGACGGCGCCGGGCTGGCCTTTGCGGGCGGCGGTGTGGTGGGGAATCTCGCCCGTCTCCCCGACCAGTGCGCGAGCGCGTTCGGGCGTGGCGAAGACTGCGTCCACGAAGGTCAGCACCGCTTCGGTCGAGCGGTAGGAGGTTTCCAGCGGCACGCCTTCAAACGCGCCGCCGGCTCCGGTGATCAGGCTGTCATAGACCTGCGCTTCCTGCCTCAGCCGCTCGGGCCGGGCGCCCTGGAAGGAGTAGATCGACTGCTTCTCGTCGCCGACCGCGAAGACGGTGCGGTCGGTCTCGGGGACGGTGAAGAACTCGCCGGTCAGGGCGCGCATGATGGCCCACTGTTCGGGGGCGGTGTCCTGAGCCTCGTCGATCAGCACGTGATCGACGCCGCCATCCAGCTTGTACAGCACCCACGCGGCGGTCGAGCGAACGGTCAGCAGTTCGACCGTGCGCGCCACCAGGTCCGAGAAGTCCAGCGCGCCGTGCGCCGTCTTGGCCGCCTCGTAGAGGGCGGCGTGGGCGTTGGCGAGGGTCAGCAGCTTGACGGTGTCATCGGCGACCTTGGCGGCGCGCAGCTGGTCGCGCGCGGCCAGGAACTTGTCCTGAAGGTCGGTCAGCCAGCCTGTGGCGTCGGGCGGCGCCTGCTTGGTCGCCATCGACTTGCGAGGCGAGCCGGAGCCGGTCAGGAAGACGACGCCAAGACCGTGGAAGCTCCAGTCGTGGTCGAGGGCGTGGATCAGTTCGGCGGCCCGGTCCTTGTCGGTCTTGGCACCGGTCGCCATCAGCTCGGCCATGCGGCGGACCTCGCCCCGGTCCAGCCAGCGCAGGAAGTCGGCCTCGATGTCTTCGGGCGACTTTTGCGGGTCTGAGCCGGTCAGGACGTAGGGGCCGGGCGCGCGGCCGTCGGCGACGCGGGCGACATAGTCGGTCAGTTCGGCGCGCTTGTTCTCGATCAGGGCCAGCAGATCCTGGAAACGACCCCAGTCCAGCTCGACTGCGAAATGGCTGTAGGCTTCGCCGATCGGCCCCTCGGCGTCGGCGAGGGCGGCGCGGGCCAGGTCTTCGCGCGCTGAGTGGGACAGGGCGATCGCCGCCTCGTTCTCCAGCACAGTGAAGCGCGGCGACACCCCTGCCTCGATGGGAAAGCGGCGCAGCAGTTTTTCGCAGAAGGCGTGGATGGTCTGGATCTTCAGCCCGCCGGGCGTCTCCAGGGCGCGGGCGAACAGGCGGCGCGCCTCGGACAGGCGGGCGGGGTTGAGGGCGGCGGGGTCGCTGTCGTCCAGCTTGGCCAGTTCCGCCGACAGTTCTCCGTCGTCCATGACGGCCCATTTGCCCAGCGTCTCGAACAGGCGGGCCTGCATCTCGGCGGCGGCGGCCTTGGTGTAGGTCACGCACAGGATGGCCGAGGGCGCGGCGCCGCCCAGCAGCAGGCGCGCCACCCGGCTGACCAGGGTGGTGGTCTTGCCCGATCCGGCGTTGGCGGTGACGAAGACCGAGCGGGCCGGGTCGGCGGCGCGGGTCTGAGGGTTGAGGCCGTCGCGGACGTGGAGGTTCATTCCGCCTCTCCTTCTTCGCCGCCGCCGATGACGTGCCATTCCCAGACGCGGGCCAGCAGGTTGTAGGGGCTGTAGCTGCCCATCAGATGAGGCGCGGCCCACGAGAGGTAGGGCGTCTCCGGCCGGTCGAACTCGGCGACGCGGGCCATCAGGCCTTGCAGGGCGGCGTCGGACAGGGCCTGCGCCTCCGGCCCGGCGGCGCGCACGGCGACCTCGCCCGCCTTCTTGCGGCCGACGACGCGGACATAGGTCAGTTCTTCCGGCGGGACGGGGCCGTTGGTCTCCTTGAAGCCGCCGGCGGCCAGTATGGAGCCCGTCAGGGTCAACTGGGGGGCGAAGCCTGCCTTGATCTGTTTGGCGGTCGGGATCTGGCCGGTCTTGAAGTCCATGACGGCGGCAGACAGGGCGCCGACCTCGATGCGGTCGGCGTAGGCCTTGACGGTGAAGGGGCCGCCAGGCGCGTCAAACTCCAATGCGCCCTGCTGCTCGATCAGCAGGTCGACGCCGCGCGCGCGGCGCTCGGTTTCGAACCCCGCCAGCCAGCGGGCGGCGTTTCTCGCCAGCGGCGCCTCGCGGGCCATGGCGGCATCCTCGAAGCCGTGGGCGCCCAGCTCCTCCAGCAGCAGACGCTCGATCACCGCGTCGAGATCGTCGGGCAGCAGGTCGGGCCAGTCCTCGGTCAGGCGCTCGATGGCCTTGTGCACGGCGTTGCCGCGCGCCAGGGCCTCGGCCGAGGCGCCGGGGCGCTCCATCGGTTCGAGGTTCAGGATGCGGCGGGCGTAGAGGGCGTAGGGGTCGCGGACCCAGCGTTCGACCCCGGTGACATGGAGGCTGCGCGGGCGGCGCTCGACTGGGGGCGTGGGCGCGGGACGCGGAGCGAGCTGTGCCGGGCCGGGCGGCGGGGCGTCCAGCGCTTCAGTCCAGTCGGCGACGCTCTCCGGCGCGCTGAGCTTGACCGGAGTGTCCGGGGCGTCGGCGCCGCGCGTCAGCATCTCCAGCCGCCACAGCCAGCGCGAGCGCACGGCGGGCTGGCCGCCGCGCCGTTCGCAGTGGACCAGGATGGCTTCATCGGCGCAGGCGGCCTGAACGAAATCCTGCGCCGTCTGGCCCAGGCGCCGCTCGGGCGCAGGCAGGGGCAGGGCGGCGCGCATCGGCCGCGACAGGAAGGGATCGACCGGGGCGGCGTTGGGCCAGACGCCTTCCTCCAGCCCGGCCAGGATCATGCGGTCGGCCCGCGCCAGCCGCGCCTCGATGGCGCCGAGGATGCGCAAGGACGGATGGGTGGCGCCGCCGGTCCGCACCGTGGTCTCGGCCAGCAAGGCGGCGATCAGGTCGGCGAACTCGGTGGGCGTGGTCTGTCCCAGCGGACCGCCGCCCTCGATCAGGGCCGACAGCAGGGAGGCCGCCGCCTCGCCGTCCGGTCCGGCCCAGGCGTTCTGACCGGCCAAGGCCTCGATCAGGGCGGTCAGGGTTCGCGCGGCCTGGTCCGGCGGACAGGGGCGGGCGGTCGCCAGCATCTCCAGCCGGCCGGAGAGCGCCTGCGCGCCCTTGAGGCGGGCCAGCTTCCAGTCGGGCAGGGGCAGGCCGCCGCGTCGAGGCTCGGCCGCCTTCAGCAGCTTCTCGCGCAGTTGGGACCAGCGGCGAGGGCGCGGGCCGCGCAGGGCGTGTTCCTCCAGCGCCTCGGCGGCGTCGGTGAGCGACGTCTCGCCCAGATCGAGGCGGACCAGCGGATGTTTCAGAAGGGCCAGCAGGGTCTGCGGCTTCAGCGGCTCGGCCAGGAAACGGGCGCCGAGGTCGATCAGGACCCCAGCCGTCATCCGCGACAGCGGCTGGCCGGTGGAGGAGTCCGGGACTATGCCCCAGCGCGCCAGTCGGGCCTCGACCCGGCGCGACAACTGCAGGTCCGGCGTCACCAGGGCGCAGGTGATCGGGCGGCCGTCGGGCGTGCGCTGCTCCAGGCTCTCGCGCATCATCAGGGCGACGGCGGTCGCGGCCTCCTCCTCGGCGCGGACGGACAGGACGGTCAGGCCCGACAGGCCCTCGGCGATGGGGTCGGCGGCGCGGCCGGCCTCGGCCGAGCGGGCGCGCAGGCGCTTGATCTCGCGGCGCCAGTCGTCGGTGGCCTCGGCGGGGCGCAGGGCTTCGTTGATCAGGCGCTGGCGGGCCAGACCGCGCGCCTCCACGGCGGGGTCGAGCGATGGCTGGAACCACGGTTCGACGGCCTCGCGCGCGACTTCGGCGCGGGTCAGCAGGGCCTTCAGCGCGGCCTGAGGGTGCTGATCGTCGATGCGGTCCCAGGCATCGGCGGCCAGATCAAGGTCGAGGCCGGGCAGGACGACCACGCCCTGCGGCGCCTTGGCCACGGCCTTCAGCACGTCTGCGGCGGCGGGAACGGTGCCGGTGGACCCGGCGGCGATGACGGGGGCCTGCGGCGGGCGGGCGTCCCAGGCCTCGGCCAGACGACGCAGCAGGGTCGCACGGCGCCAGGCGGGATCGACCAGTCCCAGCGCCTCCAGACGTTTGGGCCAGGCCTCGACGGCGAGGCCGAGGAAGCGGGCGCTCTCGCGCCAGTGCTCGGCCAGATCCTGTTCGGCCAGGGTCGTGATGCGCGACAGGTCGGAGACTTCTTCCAGTTGGCAGGAATCGAGGAAGGCGCCGAGCGCATCGGCCATTTCGAGCGCGCGCAGGGGCTTCATCCCCGGCTCGAAGTCCTCGGCGATCATGCGCGCCATCTCGAAGCGGCGTGTCAGGGGGGCGATGGCGGGCGGCAGGTCCAGACCCAGTTCGCCGGGGGCGAAGGGCGGCTCGTCCTCTTCCAGATCGCCGAGCGGTCGCACCTGCGGCAGCAGCACGGGGCGCTCGCCCGCCAGCTTGCCGAGCGCGAAGGAGAAGGCGCGGGCGGCGCGGCGGTTGGGCAGCAGGATGGTGGCGTCGGTCAGGGTCTCGGGCGGGGCGTCGCCCAGCCAGTCCAGCACCCCCGCCGCGAGGTCTTCGAGGAAGGGCCGCCAGGCGGGTACGGCGCGCCAGCGCGGCCCGCTTCCGGCGAATGGATCGAAGCGCCCCCCCGTCATGGTCAGGTCTCCGCCTTCAGCCGGGCCTCGGCTTCATCGCGCGCCTGCGGGTCGCCGACGTGCATCCAGTCGCCGTCCAGAACGCAGCCGAACAGGCGTCCCTCGGCGGCGGAGGCGCGCCACAGGGGGCTGAGGGAGAAGGGGCCGTCGGGGCCATGGTCGGCGTAATCGGGGCGGGTGATGTGGACGCCCATATAGGCGTAGGGCGCGCTGGCCGCCTCGCCTCGGAAGGTCAGGGCGCCGTCGTCGCCGAGGAAGAAGTCGCCGCCGCCCTCGAAGCCGATCGAGCCTTCGCGCCGGGCCAGCAGCAGGGCGGCGTCCATGCGCGCGGAATCCCACAGGCGGATCAGGTCGGAAAGGGCGTCGCCCCGGTCGATCCAGACGCTGTCGATATTGGCGACGAAGACGGGATCGTCGCCGAGCAGGGGACGGGCCTTCTTCAAGCCGCCGCCGGTCTCCAGCAGTTCGGCGCGCTCGTCGGAGATGCGGATCGTCGGGCGCGTGCGGGCGGCCAGATGGCTTTCCAGCCGGTCGGCGAACCAGTGGACGTTGACCACGGCGTCGGTGACGCCAGCCTCGGCCAACCGGTCGAGAACATGGTCGATCAGCGCTTTGCCGCCGACCTCGACCAGCGCCTTGGGGCGGTCGTTGGTCAGGGGGCGCATCCGCGTGCCGAGCCCGGCGGCGAGAACCATGGCGGTTGTGGGAGACGTCATCGACGCACATCCTTCGACACGTGGCGGTCCATCCAGGCGGCGACGGCTTCGAGGCCCGGCGCCTTCAGATTGGCGGTCAGGTGCGCCCACATGCGCGGCATGAAGGCGGCGTAGCGGGGCTTGCCGTCGCGGGCGATCAGGCGGGCGAAGATGCCCAGAATGCGCGCCTCGTTCAGGGCGGCCAGACCGGCGTAGGCGGCCATGAAGGTCTCGCGGTCGGTCTCGGGGCGCAGGGTGAAATAATGGTCGAGCGCGAGCGCCTCCAGTTCGGGCGCCACGTCGCGGCGCGCGTCCTGCAGCAGGGAGTGCAGATCCCATGACGGGTGGGCCTTCACCGCGTCCTGGAAGTCGATCATCCCAACCGAGGCGGCGCCGGTCCTGCCGTCCAGCCGGATCAGGTTCTCGGCGTGATAGTCGCGGTGGGCCATGACGGTCGCGCCCGCCTCGCCCGCCGCCGTGATTGGGGCCCAGGCCGCGCGCCATTCGGCGATGGCGGCTTCATCGAAGCTGAGGGCGGGGATCAGCTTGGGCAGCCATTCGACGAACAGGTCGGCGCCGCCTTGCAGCGCGGTCTGGTCATAGGTCAGCAGGGGCCAGTCGCCTGCAGGGCCGGTCAGGACATCGGGCGTCGGGGCGGCGTGCAGGATGGCCAGGGCCTCGACGGCGGCGCGATAGAGGGGGGCGGGGTCGGCGCCGTCCTTGATGACGCGGGCGAACAGGGCGTCGCCGAAATCCTCGATCACGGCCAGACCGTTCGGGGCGTCGACGGCGATGATTTCGGGCGCCGACAGGCCCAGCGACTTCAGGTGGGCGGCGACGGCTGCGAAGGCCTCGATGCGGCCGGCCGACAGGCGGGCGACCGCGTTCCAGCCGTGCGCATGGCGCTGTTCCGGCGTCCACGATGGATCGCAGGGCTGGCTCTCGGCGGCGGGGGCCTGATCCATCAGCATCAGGGAGGCGCCCGAGGGCGTGGTCAGCCGCTCGTAGCGCCGCGTCGAGGCGTCGCCGGGCAGGGGCGCGCGGACGGCCTCGGCCAGACCGGCCGAGCGCAGGAAGTCGAGACGGAGGGCTTCGCGTTCAGACATGGAGTTCCTTCAGTTTGGCTTCCCACGAGCCTGTGCCGGAAACGGTCGCAACTCTTCCAGAGAGGCCCCTATCGCCGCCCTCGCGGAGGGCGGCTGCTTGAGGGGCGGGTTCCGAGATTTCGATCGTCAGCCGGTCGGGACCGAGCATCCGGCCGGGGTCGTCGCCCAGCCGTTCGGGCCATTCGATCAGGGCGCAGCCTTCGTCCAGCGCCTCGTCCAGACCAATCTCAAAGGCTTCTTCGGGACGGCTGAGGCGATAGAGGTCGAAATGGGCGATGGGTGGGTCGCTCTCATAGAACTGGACAAGGGTGAAGGTCGGCGACGGCACGTCCTCGTCGGGGCGCGTCAGGGCGCGGATCAGACCCCGCGCCAGGGTCGACTTGCCCATGCCCAGCGGGCCGTACAGCAGGACGGCCTCGCCCGGCGCCAGCAGGGGGGCGATGGCTTCGCCGAGGCGGGTCGTGGCCTCGGCGTCGGGAAGGGTGAAGGTGTTCATGCTGGGGTCATCAGGCGAAGGTCGCGTCAGGATCGGCGGCCAGGGTCCACTCGACGAAGGTTTTCAGTTTCAGGGTGGCGGACTGGGCGTCGATGTCCAACGCCAGCGGCCGGATGGGGCGGCCGACGATCAGGTCGAAGGCGCGCCCCTTCTTGTTCAGCAGTTCGTGGAAGAGGGTGATGTCGCGCAACTCCTGCGACACATTGTCGAACAGGTGGAACAGGCGGCTGGTCGGACCAGAGACGTGGATCGGGATGACCGGCGCCTCATATTTGCGGGCAAGCGAAGCGGCGGTTGCGGCCCATTCGGGGTCGGTCAGCAGGCCGTCCGGGCCGACGCGGGCCAGGCGTCCGGCCGGGAACATGACGACGCAGCGTTCGGCCTCGAACGCCTCCCTGGCGGCCTGAAGCGTGGCTCGGGTCTTTTCGCGCGTGCGCTTGGCCGTGACCCATTCGACCGGGACCACGGTTTCCGACAGGCGCGGCGAGACGCGCAGGGCGTCGGCGTTGGCGAAATAGATCAGGTCGTTCCGCACCGTACGCAGGGCGTCATGCACGGCCAGGCCATCGGCGATGCCGGTCGGGTGGTTGCACACCACCAGACATCGACCCGAGGCGGGCAGGCGGTCCAGATGCGCCGTTCGCACCGTCAGCTCCAGCAGGTCCGAGACATAGTCCAGCGCCTGGCGACCGCCCATGGGGCCGATGGCGTCGGCCATGCGGCGCGCCTTGGCGTAGTCGAGCAGGCCGTAAAGGGCGGGGCGGACCAGCGGCCATGCGGCCGATCCCGTCAGCCGCGGCGCGCGCTCGGCGATCAGGACGTCGACGATGTGGGGAGCCGGACTCATCGCCTGCTTGTCGCCGAGGCGGCGGCGGCGGGCAAGCGCCATCCCGCTTGGCGCTGGCTGTAGGGCCGCCTATGCAGGAAGCCTGACCATTCATGGGGGAGTGTAGCGTAATGACCCGATCACATTGGATGACGGCGGCGGCTGTCCAGATGCTGTTGCTGGCGGGCGGTCTGGCGGCGACGCCGTCGCTGGCGCGCGAAGCGCCCGTCGCGGCTGCGGCGTCGGCCGAGGCTCCGGCGTCCGATCGTCTGGGCTTGAAGGATCTGGCGATGATGGAGCGCGTCGGCGACCCGCGCGTCTCGCCGGACGGGCGTCGCGTCATCTACGCCGTCACCACGACGGACTGGGCGGGCAACAAGAATCAGACCGGCCTTTGGATGGTCGATGTCGACGGCGCTGCGCCTGCGCGTCGTCTGCCGATCTCCGACGGCGGCGTCTCGGGCGCGCGCTGGGCGCCGGACGGACAGTCGATCTATTTCATGTCCGCACGCGGCGGGTCGAACCAGGTCTGGCGCGCGGACCGCGACGGCATGGCGGCGGCTCAGGTCACCACCCTGCCGGTGTCCGTGTCGGGTTTCCGCTTCACGCCGGACGGCCAGGCGCTGGTGCTGGGCGTGTCGGTCTATACCGACTGCGAGACGCTGGACTGCACAAAGGACCGGCTGGCCGCGCGGGCCAAGTCGACGCAGCAGGTCTATGAGCGGATGCCGCTGCGCGTGTTCGACCGCTGGGCCGACGGGCGTCAGAGCCATCTCTTCCTGCAGCCGCTGAACGGCTCGGGCTTCGCCGAGGGCCAGCCGCGCGACCTGACCGCCGGGCTGGATGCCGACGTGGGCGTCGGCGAGAGCAGTTTGACGATCTCACGCGACGGGCGCTCCTTCATCTATTCGGCGCGCAAACAGGCGGACCGCGCGCCTTTCACCAACGACAGCGACCTGTATCGACTGAGCCTGGACGGCGGCGCGCCGGTCAATCTGACCGAAGGGCATTCGGGGCCGGACGGGGCGCCCGCCCTGTCGCCGGACGGACGGCGGCTGGCCTGGCTGGCGGCCCCGCGTGAGAACGTCGGCGGCGATCAGCCGGTGGTCATGGTGGCCGATGCGAACGGCGCGAACGCTCGCGCTCTGACGAACTGGGATCGCGGCCCCAGCGGCCTGACCTGGCGTTCGGACGGCCGGGCGCTTTACGTCACCGCCGCCGACGAGGGTCAGAACCGCCTGTTCGAGATCGACGCCCGCACCGGCGCGGTGAAGGCCCTGACCGACATCGGCTCGGTCGGCGACTTCGACGAGGTCGGCGGCGTTCTGGCCTATGCGCATGAGAGCTTCACGGCTCCGACGCAGGTCTTCATCGCCAAGAACGGCCAGCCCGCGCGCCAAGCGACGCAGCACAACGCCGAGCTGCTGGCCCGCATCGACCTGCCCCGTCCCGAGGAGATCCGCTTCCCCGGCTGGAACGACGAGACGACGCACGGCTGGGTGTTCAAGCCCGCAGGCTACGTCGAAGGCCGCAAATATCCGGCCGTCTATCTGATCCACGGCGGGCCCAAGTCGCCCTGGACCGAAAGCTGGTCCTACCGCTGGAATCCGCAGGTCTATACAGCGGCGGGCTATGCGGTGGTGATGGTCAACTTCCACGGCTCGCCGGGTTATGGCCAGGCCTTCACCGACGCCATCAACGACCACTGGGGCGATCGTCCTCTGGAAGACCTGCGCAAGGGCTGGCAGGCGGCGCTGGCGGCCAATCCGTGGATCGACGGGGAACGGGCCTGTGCGCTCGGCGCCTCCTACGGCGGCTATATGGTCAATATGATCGCGGGCCAGTGGAACGAGCCGTGGCGCTGCCTGGTCAACCACGCCGGGGTGTTCGACGTGCCGCAACTGATGAACGCCATGGACATCTCGACCTTCATCCATGAGTTCGGCGGCGCGACCTGGGACCGCAAGGCCGTCTATGACGCCCACAACCCCGAGACCTACGCCGGCGACTGGAAGAAGCCGATGCTGGTGCTGCACGGCTCCAAGGACTTCCGGGTGCCGATGGAGCAGGGGCTGGCGACCTTCTCGGCCCTGCAGCGGCTGAACATTCCCAGCCGCTTCGTCCATGTGCCGGACGAGAACCACTGGGTGCTCAAACCGCAAACCTGGGTCGAGTGGCAGCAGGAGATTCTGGACTGGACGGCCGACTGGACGAAGGAAGGTCAGCAAACGGCCCCTTAAACAGGAGGCTTTGCGGGCGGCGCGCGGCGGTGTTAGGCCTTCGGCCAGACTTCACATCCGCATGAGGAGCGCCTGAATGCGCCGCCTGCCCCATCTCCTGTCCGGCCTCAGCGCCGCCGCCCTGCTGACCGCCACGGCCCTGCCGGCCCTGGCCGAGGGGGCGCTCGCCGCTCCGGCCGCAGCGACGGCCCCAGCGACGACCCAGGCCCGCGCCGCCTTCACCTATCAGGACATGATCTCGGCCAACCGGCTGGGCGACCCCCAGGTGTCGCCGGACGGCGAGTGGGTGGTCTATTCGCTGACCCAGACCGACGTGGCGGCCAACAAGCGCTCGAGCGCCCTCTACATCCTGGGCCTGAAGGGCGAGGCTCAGCCGCAGAAGCTGGCCATCTCCGAAGGCGGCGCCAACACCGCCCGCTGGGGCGCCGACGGCAAGCTGTATTTCCTGTCGGGCCGTTCGGGCTCGAGCCAGGTCTGGGTCTCGGCCGACAAGGGTGCGACGGCGACGCAGATCACGGCCCTGCCGACCGACGTCAACGCCTATCGCATCAACACAGCGGGCGATGCGGTCGCCGTGTCGCTGGCCGTCTATCCCGACGCGGCGGACCTGACCGCCTCGGTCGCGCGCGGCAAGACCGAGGCCGAGCGCAAGTCGACCGGCCAGGTCTATGACCGCATGTTCGTGCGCCACTGGGATACGTGGAGCGACCACACCCAGAACCACCTGTTCGTCCAGTCGATCGGCGCCGACGGCAAGGCGGGCGGCGAGCCGGTCTGGGTAACCAAGGGCTTCGATGGCGACACGCCCTCCAAGCCGTTCGGCGATGAGAGCGAATTCACCTTCGCGCCCGATGGCCAGTCGCTGGTCTTCTCGGCGCGCAAGGCCGGGAACAGCGAGCCGTGGAGCACGAACTTCGACCTCTACAGCGTCACAGTCTCTGAGCCCGGCCAACTGACCAATCTGACCGAGGCCAACCAGGCCTGGGACACCGGCCCGGTCTTCTCGCCGGACGGCCAGACGCTGGCCTATCGCGCTATGGCTCGTCCGGGTTTTGAAGCAGATAAATATTCGATCTTCCTGCGCGACGTGGCCACCGGCCAGACGCGCCAGATCGCGGCCAACTGGGACCGTTCGGCCGACACCCTGCAGTGGTCGAAGGACGGGAAGACGCTCTATACGACAGCGGGCGATGTCGGTCAGACCAAGCTGTTCGCCATCGACACGCGCAACGGGGTGGTCACGCCGCTGACGGGCGAAGGCCACGTCGGCGCCTTCGGTCAGACGTCCTCGGGCTTCGTCTTCGCG
The DNA here is from genome assembly GCF_000421705.1 of Brevundimonas naejangsanensis DSM 23858. GTDB lineage: Bacteria > Pseudomonadota > Alphaproteobacteria > Caulobacterales > Caulobacteraceae > Brevundimonas > Brevundimonas naejangsanensis. The sequence goes on along the minus strand of NZ_ATXN01000007.1, from coordinate 111,948 downwards.
ATGGACAGCCTGACCTCGCCCAGCGACCTCTACTTCAAGACCTGGCGCGGCCGCGAAATGCCGCGCCGCCTGACCAATGTGAACCCGCAACTGGCGACCAAGGCCTTCGGCGAGGCCGAGCAGTTCAGCTTCCCCGGCTGGAACGACGAGACGGTCCACGGCTACGTCATCAAGCCCGCTGACTATGTCGAGGGTCAGAAGTATCCGGTCGCCTTCCTGATCCACGGCGGTCCCCAGGGCTCGTTCGGCAACTCCTGGTCCTATCGCTGGAACCCCGGCACCTATGCGGGCGCGGGCTATGCAGTGGTGATGATCGATTTCCACGGCTCGACCGGCTACGGTCAGGAATTCACCGACGCCATCAGCCAGCACTGGGGCGACCGCCCGCTGGAAGACCTGCAGAAGGGCTGGGCCTTCGCCCAGTCGAAGTATGACTTCCTGGACGGCGACAACGCTTGCGCGCTGGGGGCCTCCTACGGCGGCTATATGATCAACTGGATCGCGGGCAACTGGCCGGGCGAGTTCAAATGCCTGGTCAACCATGACGGCGTCTTCGACACCTTCGGCATGGGCTACGGCACCGAGGAGCTGTGGTTCACCGAGTGGGAATACGGCGGCACGCCGTGGGAAAATCCGCAGGGCTATCAGAAGTTCAACCCGGCCAACCACGTGCAGAACTGGCGCGATCCGATGCTGGTGGTTCAGGGCGACCTCGACTTCCGCATCCCGACCTCGCAGGGCCTGTCGACCTTCACCGCCCTGCAACGGCGCGGGATCGAGAGCCGCCTGGTCTTCTTCCCGGACGAGAACCACTGGGTGCTGAAGCCCGCCAACAGCCTGCAATGGCACAACGAAGTGTTCGGCTGGCTGGACAAGCACCTGGCCAAGTAAGGTTCGGCCTGACTTCGGGGCGCGGTTCGTCAGGGCCGCGCCCTTCGTCTTTCGGGGAGGACGCATGACGCGACGAGGGCTTCTGGCGCCGCTGCTGGCGACTGTGGCGACGGCCGCTTGCGCGCCGTTGATCGGGCAGGGGGCGATGGCGCCGGCGCAGTTGGGGCCGCCCGGCTGGCGCACGGCGCGCGCAGCCTATGGCGCCGATCCGCGTCAGACCTTGCGCCTCTATCGATCGGCAGGGGCGAACCGCTTGCCGATCCTGATCCTGTTGCCGGACGGCGCGCCTGAAGCGGCGGACGAGCGGGCCGCACGCGATCTGGCCGAGGGCGGCTTCATTGTGGTCCTGGCCGACCGACGCGAGGCGCCGGACAGTCCGCACCCGGCCTTCATTTCCGACGCGGCGGCGGCTGTCGCCTGGGCGGCGAAACGGGTCCAAGATCTCGGCGGAGACGCCGGACGGATCGGCGTTCTGGGCCTGGGCGAAGGCGGCGGCGCGGCCCTGATGCTGGTCTTGGATCGACGCTATATGGCGGCGGCCGGCGCGCCTGCCGCCGTGTGCGCGGCGGCGGCCCTGAGCGCAAATGCAGGGCCGGACACGACCTTCACCGACCCTTCGGCCTATGGCGTCGCCTCTGATTCAGCGCCTGTGTGGCGTGGAGCGACGGGCGATATGGCGGGCGCAGTCGCCTTCCTGCGCGAAGCCTTGGCTTAGGTCTCGGTGGTCAACTGTCATGTCGGCGTGTTTCCCCTGTCTCGCCAAGGTCACGGTTTTCCGCTAGAGGAAGCCATGACAGACAAGATGACCCCCCAGGCGGCGCTGGACCGCCTCGAAACCCTCTACAATCAATCCGTCGCCAATCTGCGCCAGGCCGTGAAGACCTTCCTGGCGACCGGCGAGCGCGCCGAACCCGAAGCCCGGGCGGCGGGCCTGTTCGCCTATCCCCGTCTGACGGTGACCTGGCACGGCGAGCGGCCGCAGAATCTGGAAACCCGCGCCTATGGCCGCCTGTCGTGGCCCGGCGTCTATTCCACGACCATCACCCGACCTGACCTGTTCCGCCCCTATCTGCTGGAGCAGCTGACCCTGCTGGCGAGCGAATACGGCGCCGATTTCAAGGTCGAGCCGTCGGATCAGGAAATCCCCTTCCCCTATGTGCTGGACGGATCCGACGTGGTGCTGGACCGCACCATGACGGCGGCCATCGCCCGCTGGTTCCCGACGACGGAACTGGCTCACATCGGCGATGAGGTGTCCGACGGCCTGTGGGAGCCGGGCGAGGAGCATCCGCTGGCCCAGTTCGACGCCCTGCGCACCGACTTCTCCCTGGCGCGGCTGCGGCACTACACCGGCACCTCGGTAGAGGACGTGCAGAGCTTCATCCTCTTCACCAATTACAACCGCTACGTCGACGAGTTCGTGCGCTGGGCTACGGCCCAGATCGCTGATCCCGACAGCCCCTATGAGGCCCTGTCCTGCGCCGGGGGCGTGGTGGTGACGCGCGCCACCGACGATCCGGAGGCGGCCATCATGGACGCCGCCTGGCGCAAGCATCAGATGCCCGCCTATCACCTGACGCGGCCGGACGGTCAGGGCATCACCCTGGTCAACATCGGCGTCGGCCCGTCCAACGCCAAGACCATCTGCGACCACCTGGCGGTCATGCGGCCGCACGCCTGGATGATGATCGGCCACTGCGGCGGCCTGCGCGGCAGCCAGACCATCGGCGACTATGTGCTGGCCCACGCCTATCTGCGTGACGACCATGTGCTGGACGCCGTCCTGCCCGCCGACATCCCCATCCCCAACATCGCCGAGGTGCAGCGCGCCCTCTATGACGCGACCAAGCTGGTCTCGGGCGCGCCGGGCGAAGAGGTCAAGAAGCGGCTGCGCACCGGCACCGTCGTCACCACCGACGACCGCAACTGGGAACTGCGCTATTCCAAGTCGGCCCTGCGCTTCAACCAGAGCCGCGCCGTCGCCATCGACATGGAAAGCGCCACCATCGCCGCGCAGGGGTATCGTTTCCGCGTGCCTTACGGGACGCTGCTGTGCGTCTCGGACAAGCCGCTGCACGGCGAAATCAAGCTGCCGGGCCAGGCCAACCGTTTCTACGAGGGCTCGATCTCCGAGCATTTGCAGATCGGTATTCAGGCGGTGGAACTGCTGCGGGCCGAGGGCGCGCGCCTGCACTCGCGCAAGCTGCGCGCTTTCGACGAGCCGCCTTTCCGGTAAGAGGGCGCTATCGCGCGACGCGGTCGCGCGCTGCTTGAGTGCAGGCGCGGCGCCTCTCCCTCCCCTTCATGGGGAGGGTGGCTGAGGCCGTCAGGCCGAAGCCGGGTGGGGGCGGCTAGGCTGCTGATCAAGCTCCGCGGCGCTCTGCGCTCATATCGCCTGGCCCTCCCCACCCGGTCTCCGCTTCGCTGCGACCACCCTCCCCCTGAAGGGGAGGGAGAGGCTTGAGTTTGTTTTAAGAAAGAACTTTACAACATAAAGTTCTTGGCTCATCTTCTGCATCACAGGCAGGGAGAGACGCCATGACCCGCGACCAGGTTCAATCCGTTCACGACGACATCGCCTATATGAAGGCCCTGGCCCAGGAAGGGCGGCATGCGCCGCTGCTGGGCGGGCGCATCCTGATCATCGCCGGACTGGTGTTCGGCGTGGCGGCGCTTGCCCACTACGGCGTCCAGAGCGGCGTGATCGAGGTGTCGCCCATGGCCTATCCGCTGCTGTGGGGCGCAGCCATGGTGATCTTCTTCGGCGCCCTGATGGTCGAGATCAAGCGCTGTGGCCACAGGCCGGGCGCGCGGTCGGCGGGCAACCGCGCCGCCGGCGCGGGCTGGATGGGCGTGGGGCTGGCAACCTTCGTCATGTTCCTGTCGATGGGCGTGATCGCCTGGATGACAGGGCGCGGCGACGCCTTCGCTATCTTCCCGTCGCTGATCTTCGCCCTCTACGGCTCCGGCTGGGCGGTCTCGGCGACCATGAGCGGCCAGAGGTGGCAGTGGCGGCTGGCCATCGGAGCCTGGATCGCCGCGCCCCTGATCGCCTTTTTGATCGGCAGCCCCCTGTTGTGGCTGGGCTATGCGGCGGGGCTGTTCCTCTTTGCTTTCGTTCCCGGCCTGATCCTGGCGCGTCAGGAACCGGCGGAGGTGGTCTGACATGACTGCCGCAGAACCGGCTGACGATTTCGACATCGGCCGCATCGACGAAGTGATCCACGGCCGGGTGCGTCTGGGAATCATGGCCTATCTGTCGGGCGTGGAGAGCGCTGACTTCGGCGAGCTGAAGGCCCGGCTGCAGACCACGGACGGCAATCTGTCGGTGCATCTGCGCAAGCTGGAGGAGGCGGGCTTCGTCGCCGTGTCCAAGAGCTTTCAGGGCCGCAAGCCCCTGACGCGCGCCAGCATGACGACGGCGGGGCGCGACGCCTTTCTCGCCTATCTGGACGCCATGTCCGCCTTGGTGGCGGGGCGCTGAGGGCGGCTGGCGTCGGACGCTGAACCGTCTATGGAAGGCGGGTATGAGCGAACGCCCTTCATCCTCTGAGGCAGGCGGCCAGGCGCCATTTTCGGCGCTGGCTGTCGAGCCGTGCGTCTGGGTCGATCCGGTGGCGGTCGTGGCGGGAATCAATCTGCGCGAGGGGGCACTGGGGCTGATCGCCGGGGCCGGCGATCCGGCCGCGCATGGGGGGCGGATGTCCTTCGTCGCCTGCGAGCCGGATCTGTGCGTGATGGGGCGGGTGGACGAAGCGGCGCCTTTCGAGGCTATGCGGAGTCCGGCCTTTGCGGGCGGCGGGGTCGTCGGCCTGATGAGTTATGATGCGGGGGCCCGCCCGGCGACGGGCGAGCGGGGCGGGGACTGGCCCGATCTGATGCTGGCCCGTTATCCGGCCCTTCTGGCCTTCGATCACCAGAGGAAAGAAGTGCGCGCCGTGGGGCGGGGCCGCACCGGGGCGCAGGCGCGCGAACAGGCGCGTCGGGCGGCGGCCTGGCTGACGCAGGCGCGGGCGCCGACGACGCCGTCAGCGCCGGCTTCCGCCTTTGAGGGCGAGGCGGCGCCGGAGGTCTATGAGGCCGCCGTAGCGGATGTCGTGGGGCGCATCGCGGCGGGCGAGCTGTTCCAGGCCAACATCGCCCGCGCCTGGTCGGGCGGGCTGGCGGCGGGGCGTGATCCGTTCGATGTCTTTGTGCGGCTGTCGGCGGCGCGCGGCGCGGCCTACGGCGCTTTCTGGCGGCTGGGCGATCGGGCGATCGTGTCCAATTCGCCAGAACTGTTTCTGACCTTCGACGAGGCGAGCAGGCGGATCGAGGCCCGCCCGATCAAGGGAACGCGGCCGCGCGCTTCCGATCCGGGCCGTGACGACGCCCTGGCGGCTGAACTGACCGCCAGCGCCAAGGATCGGGCCGAGAATCTGATGATCGTCGATCTGATGCGCAACGATCTGGCGCGGGCGGCGCGGCCGGGCACGGTCCGGGTCGAGGGGCTGTGCGAGCTGGAACGCCACCCCACGGTGCATCATCTGGTCTCAACCGTCAGCGCCGAGGCGGCCGCAGGGTTCGGTCCGGCTGAGGTGCTGGAGGCGGCCTTTCCGCCAGGTTCCATCACCGGGGCGCCCAAGCATCAGGCCATGAAGGTGATCGCGGCGCATGAACCGCCGCGCGGGCCGTGGTGCGGCTCTCTGTTCGGCTGGGGACTGGCGGGCGACCGCCGTCTGACGGCGTCGGTGCTGATCCGCACGGCGACCTTCGTTGAGGGTGCGGCGGGCTGGCGCTGGCGCGCTCAAGCCGGGGCGGGCATCGTCGCCGACAGTGATCCGCACGCCGAGCGGCTGGAGACCGAAGCCAAGATCCAGGCGCTGCGCGAGGCGCTGGCGGGGTAGGTCAGCAGTCGGTGCAGACGACGCGATCAACTGTGCGAGGCCGCAGGAAGTAACGCCGCGACAGGGTGACCGGCTTGGGCAGGACGGCGGCGAACGGCGACCTGTAGATATACTGGGTCTCGCCCATGATCACCGTCTGCTCCTTCTCGACCACGTCGGGCGGCAGATCTGTGACGCGATTGCCGCGCTGGAGAGGCGACAGCGCCTTGCCGTTGCCGTGGCTCCACTCGATTGTAGCCACGCCCCGAGCGTCGACGGAGATGCTGGTGGTGCGGATGGACAGTTCGGCGGCGGGGAAGGGGCGCATGATCAGACCCCCGACGGCGTAGATGGCGTTGATACCGGCCCGATTGGTTCTTTCGCTCTGGGCGACCAGGTCCGACACGACCGAGGCGGCGTGACTGGCGCGGCGCTGGGCCATGAAGCCCTGGCTGAACTCGACCAGGCCGAAATAGAGCAGGATCATCACCGGCGCGATCAGGGCGAACTCGATCGCCGTGGCGCCGTCCCGGTTACCGAGCAGGCGGGCCAGGGGCGGCAGACGCAGGCGCCGGCTCATTGATAGGGCTCGTTGCGGAAGGCCAGGGTGGTGGTCAGCATCACCCGTCCGTCCTTGGTGCGCGACACCGCCTGGGCGATCATCGGCGTGACGATCGGCTGCTCGTACCAGATGCGGACCAGCACCCGCTCGCCGGGGCCGCCGGGCTCGAACTTCAGGCCGGTGGGGTCGAACAGGTCGCCGCTGGTCGGGTCCGGCGGGGCCTTGCTCGGGTCGGTCAGGGAAAAGTCGTCCAGTACGCGCACGTCGATGAAGGCACGGCGGCCGCAGTCGCCGGAAAACAGGCTCATCTCGGCGCAGAACTTGTCCTTGAACTGCTCGGGCGTCAGTTCCTGGGTCTGGGCCTGGCCGGTGCGCACCTGGCGGGCGGCGTCCGAGGCGGCGGTCTCGACCAGGGCGTCGACCAGCAGCATCAGGCCGATCTCCAATATGCCGAACAGCAGCAGGAAGAAAGGAAGGGCGACCAGGCCGAACTCGATGGCGTTCGAGCCCTCGCGTCGTTTCCGGTCGTGAGAACGTCGCGCCAAGGCCCGGCCTTTTAAGAGCCGCGCCCGGCGGGCGCAGCAGGGGCGCAGGTCGCGCCGCAGGTCACTTCGGTCGTCTCGCGGCCGCGCCAGACCCGCACTGTTCCGGCGCTGCTGGGCGCCACCACGATCTGGCGCTGGAACAGGGGGCGGCCCAGACCGTCCACGGCGATGACCTCGGTCACCCCATAGGCCTTTCCGGTGATGAACAGGGTGCGGGCGTCGGTGACGGCGACGTCGGCGATGGCGGGATTGGCGACGATGACGGACCCGGCGGCGGCGCCCAGCTGGACGCGTGTCGCCTGATGGATCGGAACTTCCAGTTGACGGCTCTGCGCCGTCGCCGCCGTGGCGCCCAGAACAACCGGCAGGCCGACAAGCAGCAGGCGGATCAGGGTCGCCCTGTGGGGCTGGGCCGATGCCGTCATGTCGGAACCTCCGAAGTCAAAAGAACGGGCGCGCGCGACGCCGCGCGTGAACTGTCGCGCGCAAAGGTCAAGATTTCCTGAAATTCGCGTGTCCTCGGAAGATTGGATCATTTCGTAGTAAACATATAAGTAACCATCATAATTTTGCGACAGGTGGCTAGATTTTACGCGTCCTTAATCCGATCCGGCGCACGATCATCAGGCATACGGGGATCAAGCGGGCAGAAAACCGGTGACCCTGAATGGTGGGACTGTTGCTCGCTCTGAACAAAAGGAAGACAACTCATGCGCAACTTCATCAATCGCTTCGCCAAAGACGAATCCGGCGCCACGGCCATCGAATACGGCCTGATCGCCGCCCTGATCTCGGTGGTCATCATCGGCGCGCTCGTCGCCATCGGCCCGAAGGTTCAGGCTATGTTCGGTACGGTTAAAACTGAACTTGAGACGGTGGTTCCCGACGAAGGCTAAGGTCTTTTTGGACTTAAGTGCGACGGCCGGAGTTTTTGCTCCGGCCGTTTTTCTTTGCAAGTGAGTTTAGTGTTGAGCGCTTCGCAATCGAGGAAACCGAGTTTTAAAGACTTGCTATCAGGGTGGTGAGATGGATTCTCTTTCGTTCCTTCTCCTCGCCGCTCTGCCGGTGCTCGCCGTCGTCGCGGCTCTGCACGACCTGACGACGATGAAGATCCCGAACTGGATCTCGATCGCGCTCGTCGTCGGCTTCTTTCCGACGGCGCTGGCGCTGGGGCTGCCGCTGAGCGTGGTGGGCGTTTCCGCCGGGATGGCGTTGGCGGCGCTGTTCATCGGCGCGGGGATGTTCGCCCTGAACTGGATCGGCGGGGGCGACGCCAAGCTGCTGGCGGCGGCGACCCTGTGGATGGGGCTGTCGGGCACGCTGCACTTTCTCCTCTATACGGGCCTGGCGGGCGGAGCCTTCTGCATGCTTCTGCTGACGGCGCGCAGTCGCCTGCCCATCCTGGCCCAGACGGGGCCGGGCTGGATGATGCGGCTGATGCAGCCCAAGGGCGACATTCCCTATGGCGTCGCCATCGCGATCGGCGCTCTTCTGGCCTATCCCGCCAGTCCGTTGATGGCCGCCTTCATCGCCGGTTGACCTGCGTTCGCCAAGGACTGTCCCGCTTAGGGACGCGTTAACCTCGATCCCTCATCATTGTTAACGGCAGGGGGCGGCCCGCGCGCTATCGCGTCGTCGCGTCTGCCGGAGACCGTCGATGAAGCCCGCCAAGATCGCCGTCATCTGTATCGCCGCCCTGGCTGCCATCGGCCTGGCGCTGGTGGTGCGCGCCATGGGCTCGCCCGGTCGGGAACCGGCGACGGCCTCGGCCGCCGTCGAGGCGCGGCCGATGGCCAAGGTGCTGGTCGCCGCGCGCGACCTTGAGGCCGGTCGACGCCTGGCCGACGCGGACCTGAGCTGGAAGGACTGGCCGGCCGAGGAACTGAATCCTCTCTTCATCACGGACGGCTCGACCCCGCCGCCCGCCAAGCCCGAGGGCGCCGCCGCAGAGAACGCCGCCGTCGACGCCAAGGGCGAGCAGAGCCGTGAGCAGGCGCGCGCCCATGCGGTCGAGCGCGCCTTGAAGGCCGCCGCTGAACTGAACGGTCCGGGCGCCAAGTCCGACTATATCGGCGCCGTGGTGCGCGAACCCATTCTGGCGGGCGAGCCGATCGTGGCGCGCAAGATCGTCCGCGCCGGGGACAGCGGCTATATGGCCGCCTATCTGGAGCCGGGCACGCGCGCCATGGCCATCCGCGTCAATGTCGAGACCGCCGCCGGGGGCTTCATCCTGCCCGGCGACCGGGTGGACGTGCTGATGACGCGTGAGATCAAGAACAACGACAGCGGCGCCGGGCCGCGTTTCACGACGGCGACCATCATGCGCAACATGAAGGTCCTGGCCATCGACCAGACCACCCGCGCCGCCGAAGACGAAAAGGCCGTGGTCGGCGCCACCGCCACCCTGGCCGTCAGCGAACGCGACGCCGAGCTTCTCGCCCTGGCGCGGTCCGAAGGGGACCTGTCGCTGGTGCTGCGCTCCTATGCCGATACGGCGGGGCCGTCGGGCCACGTTCCGGGCGCAGTACGGCGCGGCGGCGAGCGGACGGGCGCGGTGGTCAAGGTTTATCGCGGCGGCGACGCTCAGGAAGTGGCGACGCCATGAGGATTTCGCGCATGAATCGTTTCGCCGTCGTCGCCAGCGTCGCTGTGCTCGCTCTGGGCGGGGCGGGGGCGCCGATGGATCAGGCGGGCGCCCAGACGACGCGCGCCGCCATTACCGCGGGCTCGGCGCCGCAACTGGTCAACCTGCCGCGCGGGACCTCCTTTGCGGTCGACCTGCCGTCTGATGCGCGCGACGTCATCATCTCCAACCCGCGCGTGGCTGAGGCCATGCTGCATTCGCCGCGCCGCATCACCATGATCGGCCTGGAGGGAGGCGAGACGGACGCCGTGTTCCTGGACGCCGCAGGCCGCACCATTCTGGCGCTGCGCGTGCGGGTGGATGCGGGCGTCAGCGCCCTGCAGGATACGCTGAACCGCATCGCGCCCGGCTCGGACCTGCGGGCCGAAGCGGTCAATGACAGCATCATCCTGAGCGGTCTGGCCGCCAGCCCGGCCGACGCCGACCGCGCCGCCCAGGTGGCGCGCGCCTTCGTCAGCGCGCCCGAAAAGGTCATGAACATGATCTCGGTCGCCGGTTCGGACCAGGTGACGCTGAAGGTCCGCGTCGTCGAGGTGCAGCGCAATGTCATCAAGCAGCTGGGCTTCGACACCCAGGCCGTGATCGGCCGTGTCGGCGATACCCAGTGGCTGTTGGGCAACAACGCCACCTGGGGCGTCAACGGCTCGCTGCTTGGCGGGCTGGCGGGCGGGATCGCGCGCGACACGACCAAGAACTTCCAGATGCAGGCGCCCTGCATTGGGCCGGGGTGGCCGGAAGGCGCCCTATGCCCGGTCATTGTCGATGGCAGTCCGGGCGATCCTCCGAACTGGGAAACCGCACAGCCGGGCACCGGTCCCGGCTCCGACGGTCTGAACAAAGGCTCGGCGACGCTGAAGGCGTTCGAGCGCGTCGGTCTGGTCCGCACCCTGGCGGAGCCCAACCTGACCTCGGTCAACGGCGAGGCCGCCAGCTTTCTGGCGGGCGGCGAGTTTCCCGTACCCACCGGCCGCGATCGCGATGGTCAGGTCACGGTGCAGTACAAACCCTATGGCGTGGCGCTGGGCTTCCGCCCGGTCGTGCTGTCCGAAGGGCGCATCAGCCTGCAGGTCAAGGTCGAGGTGTCGGAGCTGACGCCCAGCGGCGGTTTGACGATCGGCGCCGGAACGCCGTCGTCGATCACCCTGCCGGGCCTGACCGTGCGGCGCAGCGAGAACACCATCGAACTGCCTTCGGGCGGGTCGATGATGATCGCGGGCCTGTTGCAGGAAAGCACGCGTCAGGCGGTGGATTCCCTGCCGGGCATGACCAACATTCCCGTGCTGGGGCAGCTGTTCCGCTCCCGCGACTATCTGATGGGTGAGACCGAACTGGTGGTCATCGTCGAGCCTTATGTCGTCACGCCGACGGCGCCGGGGCGGATGCAGACGCCGGCCGACGGCCTGCGCATCGCCCATGACGCCCAGACCATCTTCTTCGGCCAGCTGAATCAGGTCTACGGCTCGCCCGCGCCGACCGCCCAGGCGGGCCCCGGTTGGCGCGGCCCCGTCGGCTATGTGATCGAGTGAACGCCATGACCCGACTTTCCTCGCGGTATCTTCCCCTGATTGCTCTGACGGCGGGCGGATTAGCCCTGTCGGCCTGCGTCGGCGGCCCGGCGAGCCTGGGCGGCGAACCGCCGCTGACGCCCATGTCGCGCTATTCCCTCCAGGTCGAGGCGGGACTCGAGCGCATCGCTTTGGCGGTGCATGAGACGGGCGTCTCGGCCAATCAGCGCGCGGCCCTGGGCGATCTGGTCAACCGCTTCGCCATGGAGGGGGCGCCGGTCCTGGTCATCGAAGCCCCGTCCGGCGGCGACCCCGTGGCGGCCGAGGCGGCCTGGGGCGTCCGGGCGATCCTGCAACAGGCGGGGGTGCCGGAGAATCGCATCCAGGTCGCGGCCTATGTCGCGCCTGATCCGCGCGCGCCCGTGCTGGTCGGTTTCGAGACCGTCCGTGCGGTGGTGCCTCAGTGCGGAACGCAATGGGGCAATCTGGGCCGCAGCGGCGACAATCAGTCCGCCTCCAACTTCGGCTGCGCCGTCAACGCCAACCTGGCCGCCCAGATCGCCGATCCGCGCGATATCGTGGCGCCGCGCGGCATGACGCCGTCCGAGGCCGGGCGACGGGCGGTGGTGTTCGACGCCTATCGCAAGGGAACGGCGACCTCGGCGGCGCGTGAACCCCTGCTGTCGCAAATGCGCATCTCACAGGCCATTCAATGAGCAAGCTGGCCGATACCCATTCGAGCGGGTTCGACGCCCTGGACGGCTTTGATCTGGACGACGAGTTTCTGGATCTTGATGACGGTCGGCCCGTTCCGGCGCCGACGCCCACTCCCGCCGTCGCGCCGATGTCCGCCCGTGCTGAAGGCGCGTTCGTGGAGGCGGCGCCGCCCGCCGTTGCGACGCCTTCGGCCCTCAGCCCGGTGAGCGGGGCGGTGGAAGTCGCCATTCCGCGCATCGCGGTTCATATCTTCGCCGAGCGGCAGGACACGGCCGCCGCCGGCGAGCGCGCCGGTCAGGACCGCCGCATGGCCCGCGCCGCCACCCAGATCCGTCTGGGCGGGGTGCAGGCGGCCATCGAGGCCTATCAGAGCGAACCGACGCCGCCCCTGGTGATCGTCGAAAGCCTGAAGGACCCGCAGAGCCTGCTGGCCGAGATCGATCAACTGGCCCAGGTCTGCGATTCCGGCACCAAGGTCGTCATCATCGGCGCGGCCAACGACATCCTTCTTTATCGCGAACTGATGCGGCGCGGCGTCAGCGAGTATCTGGTGGCGCCGATCCAGCCGTTGCAACTGATCGCGGCGATCGGCGGCCTGTTTGCTGATCCGGCCCAGCCCTTCGTCGGTCGCACCATCGCCTTCGTCGGCGCGCGCGGGGGGGCCGGGGCCTCGGCCGTGGCGCACAACACCGCCTATGCGATGAGCGAGCGGATCGGCGTCAACACCGTCATCGTCGATTATGACCTGCCGTTCGGCACGGCGGGGCTGGACTTCAACCAGGATCCGCTGGGCGGGGTCGCCGACGCCCTGAAACAGCCTGAACGTCTGGACGCCACCCTGCTGGACCGGATGACGGTGCGCTGCACCGACAAGCTGAGCCTGTTCGCAGCGCCCGCCACCCTGGACGCCGACTGGGACTTCAGCCCCGACGTGTTCGAGGAAGTCACGGGGCGTATCCGCGCCACGGCGCCCTTCGTCGTTCTGGACCTGCCGCACCTGTGGTCGGGCTGGATGCGGCGAGCGCTGATTTCAGCGGACGAAGTGGTGGTGGTGGCGACGCCGGACCTGGCCTCGCTGCGCAACGCCAAGAACATGATCGACCTGATCAAACAGGGGCGACCCAACGACGCGCCGCCGCGTCTGGTGCTGAATCAGGTCGGCCTGCCGGGACGGCCCGAGATCCCCGTCAAGGATTTCGGCGCGGCGCTGGGCGTGCATCCCAGTCTGATCATCCCCTTCGACGCCAAGGTGTTCGGCACGGCGGCCAACAACGGCCAGATGATCATCGACTCGGCCGCCAAGACCAAACCGGCCGAGGCGTTCGAGACCCTGGCCCAGATCGTGTCTCATCGCGAACTGCCGACCGCTGGAAGCCAGACGCGGGCCAAGGTCGCAGCGGGCGGTTCGTCGCTGTTCGCCGGTCTGTTCAGCCGGAAGCGGGCCTAGGTGTTCGGCAAGCGGTCAGCCCCGGCGGCGGTTCAGGCGGCCCCGCGTCCGACGGTGGCGCCGGACCCCAGTCTGGCCGAGGCTGCGTCCCGGCGTCCGGCGCTGGATCCTGTCGACGGCTTTTCGCCTGAGGAACTGGACCCTCTGACGCCGACGACGCCCAGGCGTCCCGATCCGTTCGAGCACGCGCTGGGACAGTCGGATCAGTCGGCGCGTCCGGCGGCGGGCGGCGCCGGGCCGCGCGCCACCGCCGGCCTGGCTCAGCTCAAGAACGCTCAGGCCGTCGCCGAGATCGTGCGCGAGCAGAGCGATTATTATCACGCGACGAAGACGACCATCTTCAACGCCCTGATGAACACCATCGACCTGGCCCAGCTGGCGCAGCTGGATCAGAAGGCGGCGTCCGAGGAAATCCGCGACATCGTCGCCGAGCTGGTGGCGATCAAGAACGTCTCCATGTCGGTCGCCGAGCAGGAGCACCTGGTTCAGGACATCCTGAACGATGTGTTGGGTTATGGGCCGCTGGAGCCCCTTCTGGCGCGCGACGACATCGCCGACATCATGGTCAATGGCGCAGGACGCGTCTTCATCGAGGTCGGCGGCAAGGTGCAGCTGACCAACGTTCGCTTCCGCGACAACATCCAGCTTATGAACATCTGTCAGCGGATCGTGTCGCAGGTCGGCCGTCGCGTCGATGAAAGCTCGCCGATCTGCGACGCCCGTCTGCCCGACGGCAGCCGCGTCAACGTCATCGCCCCGCCGCTGGCCATCGACGGCCCAACGCTGACGATCCGGAAGTTCAAGAAGGACAAGCTGACGATGCGCAATCTGGTGGAGTACGCCTCCATCAGCCCCGAGGGCGCGCGCGTTCTCGGCGTTATCGGCGCGGCGCGATGCAACTTGGTCATTTCGGGGGGCACCGGCTCGGGCAAGACGACGCTGCTGAACACCCTGACGGCTTTCATCGACCCGACCGAGCGCGTCATCACCTGCGAAGACGCCGCCGAGCTGCAACTGCAGCAGCCGCACGTCGTGCGCCTGGAGACCCGCCCGCCGAATCTGGAAGGGCAGGGTCAGATCACCATGCGCGACCTGGTGAAGAACTGCCTGCGGATGCGCCCCGAACGCATCATCGTCGGCGAGGTGCGGGGTCCTGAGGCCTTCGACCTGCTGCAGGCCATGAACACGGGCCACGACGGCTCGATGGGCACGCTGCACGCCAACAGCCCGCGCGAGGCGATCAGCCGTCTGGAATCCATGATCACCATGGGCGGCTACGGCCTGCCGTCCAAGACCATCCGCGAGATGATCGTCGGCTCGATCGACGTCATCGTTCAGGCCGCGCGCCTTCGCGACGGCAGTCGCCGGATCACCCACATCACCGAGGTGGTGGGGCTGGAGGGCGACGTGATCGTCACCCAGGACCTGTTCGTCTACGACATCACCGGCGAGGACGCGCACGGCAAGATCACCGGGCGCCACCGCTCGACCGGCATCGCCCGCCCGCGCTTCTGGGATCGCGCCCGCTATTACGGTCTGGAGCGCGAGCTGGCCGAGGCCCTGGACGCGGCGGAGTAGGGCGGATGCTGCTTCCTGTGCTTGCGGCGGTTCTGGCCTTCATCACCATCGGCGGCGTCGGCTGGGTGCTGGTGGGCGGCGACGATTCCTCGGGTCAGGCGGTCAAGCGCGCCAAGGTTCTGGCGACCAGCCGCACCGAGTCGGTGGCGGCGGCCAAGCGGGCGGCGGCGGCCAATACGCCCGAGGCCCGACGCAAGCAGATCATGGTCCAGTTGCGCGAGGTCGACCGCCGCGAGCGCAAGGCGCGCATGACCACCAGCGCCAAGCTGAAACAGGCGGGGCTTGAACTGTCGCTGCGGACCTTCGTCATCATCAGCGTGGCGATGGGGCTGATCGGCGCCCTTCTGGCCTTTGTCCTGGGCGGCAACATCCTGATCGTGCTGGGCGTCGGGATCGCCATGGGGCTGGGCCTGCCGCGCTGGGTCGTGAACATGAAGGCCAAGGCGCGGATGAAGAAATTCGCCCTGGCCTTTCCCGATGCGGTCGACGTGCTGGTGCGCGGCATCAAGACCGGCCTGCCCGTCCATGACTGCTTCAAGGTCATTGCCCGCGAAAGCCCTGAGCCTCTGGCGGGCGAGTTCCGCCTTCTGGTCGAGGGGATGGGCGTGGGGCTGACGCTCGCCGACGCCCTGGACAAGATGTACACGCGGATGCCGACGCCGGAGCTGAAGTTCTTCGCCATCGTCATCGCCATCCAGCAGAAGTCGGGCGGCAACCTGGCTGAGGCCCTGAGCAACCTGACCTCTGTGCTGCGCGCCCGGCGGATGATGGGCGAGAAGATCAAGGCCATGTCGTCCGAAGCCGTGGCTTCGGCGGCCATCATCGGCTCCCTGCCGCCGGCGGTCATGATCATGGTGACCCTGACCAGCCCCAGCTACATGATGCTGCTGTTCACCGACGTGCGCGGCCACGTGATGCTGCTGGGCGCCGTCCTGTGGATGGCGACCGGCGTCTTCGTGATGAAGCGCATGATCAACTTCAAGTTCTGAGGAAGGGGCCAGGACCGTGAACGCCTTCATGCGCTTCATCACCGATCCGCAGAACCTGCTGAGCATCGGCGTAGGCGTGGCCGTCTTCGCCAGCGTCCTGACCCTGCTGTCGTCCTTCGTCGGCGGCGGCCCTCGGCTGGACAAGCGAATGAAGGCGGTGGCCGAACGCCGCGAGGAGCTGCGCCGTCGCTCGCGTCAGGCCCTGCGGGGCGGCGGGGGCGAGACGGGCGGCGGGCTGCGCCGCACCGACGACAGTTTCCGCAGCCGGGTGGTGGCGCGGCTGAATCTGGTCAAGCTGCTGGAAGACCCCAAGGTCGCCGAAAACATGACCCAGGCCGGCTTTCGCGGGCCGGGGCCGGTGAACACCTTCTACTTCTTCCGCTTCGCCCTGCCGTTCATCCTGATGGCGTTGACAGCCTTCTATCTGTTTGTGGTGATCAAGCCGGACCTGCCGGGCTTCACCCTGTTTTCCTTCGTGATCCTGGCGGCGGGCGTCGGCTTCTATGCGCCGAACGTCTATCTGAAGAACCTGATCGACAAGCGGCGTCAGTCGATCGTCGCGGCCTTTCCCGACTCGCTGGACCTGCTGCTGATCTGCGTCGAATCCGGCATGTCCATCGAGGCGGCGATCCAGAAGGTCAGTCAGGAGGTCGGCGGCCAGTCGATCGAACTGGCCGAAGAGCTTTCCCTTCTGTCCGCCGAGCTGAGCTATCTGCCGGAACGGCGCCTGGCCTATGAAGGCATGGCCAAGCGGACGCAGCATCCGGGCATCCGCGCCGTGGCGACAGCCATGACCCAGGCCGAGACCTACGGCACGCCTCTGGGCAGCGCCCTGCGGGTGATGGCCAAGGAAAACCGCGACCTGCGTCTGGCCGCCGCCGAGAAGAAGGCGGCCGCGCTTCCGGCCAAGCTGACCGTGCCGATGATCCTGTTCTTCCTGCCGGTTCTGTTCGTCGTCATCCTGGGACCGGCGATCATCAACATCACCGATACGATCAAGGGCGGCTGACGGCTGACAGGGGGAGACGTCAGCCCTGTTCGGCGACCTGTTTCAGCTTCTCGCTGATGGCCTCATAGGCCGGACGGATGCGGCCGCGATGCTTGTCGTGGAACAGTTCGGCCCGCAGCCCGGTGAAGACCATGCCGTGCGAGACGATGCAGGCGCCGCGATCCAACTCCTCGATCTCATAGTAGCGCAGGGTGCGGAACAGAAAGGCGCGGCGCTCGACCCAGACCAGCTGGGCGTTCGGCTCCCACTCGCCCAGATGCGCCTGCACCTGGCGTTCGCCCAGATCCGGCAGCCGCTCGGTCAGGCTGATCGGCGCGCCATAGCCCAGGGCGCCCTGAACCTCGACCTCATGGGGATTCCAGCGCTCCCAGCCGGAGAAGTCCGTCAGCACGTCCCAGAGGCGTTCAGCCGTGGCGCGCACGCCGATGCGGTGTTCGATGCGGATCGTTTCCATGCGCTCCCTGTGACATGGCTTTTTCGGTTTAGGAAGATGGTGCGGGCCTGAGCTTTCAGTCGAAGCGGCGTTTGTCCTTGGAGCGGCGCCGCCGTCGCGTTAAGGCCGAGGGCGAAGCAAGGAGCCGTCATGATCGCCCGCATCCAGCCCGAACGTCGCATGAGCCAGGCCGTGATCCACGGCGACACCATCTATCTGGCCGGTCAGGTCGGCGAGCCGGGCGAGGACGTCGTCGCCCAGACGCGCACCGCCCTGGCGGAGGTCGACGCCCTTCTGGCCGAGTGCGGCAGCGACAAGTCCAAGATCCTGTCGGCCCAGGTCTGGCTGGCCGACATCGCCGACTTCGCGGCGATGAACAGCGTGTGGGACGCCTGGGTCGATGCGGCCAATCTGCCCGCCCGCGCCACCTGCGAGGCGAAGCTGGCCACGCCCGACTATCGGGTCGAGGTCGTCGTCGTGGCGGCGCGCTGACATGGCGCGCGTCATCTCGAACGAGAGCGAGTTGGAACGGTTCAAAGCGACCCGAGTAACCGCCCTGTACCGCCTCGATCTGATCGAGAAGGGGGCGCAGCTGACCTATGAGGACGGCACGCCGGTCGACATGGCGTCCGAGGCGCAGCGCCTCAAAGATCAGGTCGCCGACATGGACCGCCGCATCGCCCGGCTGGAAGCGGCAGGCGAGGCGTGAGCCTGGACAGCGTCCGCGCCTTCTTTGCGGAAACGGCGCCGGACATCGCCATTATCGAGCTGGAGGTCAGCACCGCCACCGTGGCCGAGGCGGCGGCCGCTCATGGCGTCGAGCCGGGACAGATCGCCAAGACGCTGTCGTTGCGTGCGGGCGACCGCATCGTGCTGTTGGTGACGACGGGCGACGCCCGGCTGGACAACGCCAAGGCCAAGGCGGCCTTCGGCGGCAAGGTCAGGATGCTGGACCTGGCCGAGGTCGAGGGCGTGACCGGCCATCCGGTCGGCGGGGTCTGCCCCTTCGGTCTGGCGACGCCCCTGCCGGTCTATTGCGATGCGTCGTTGAAGGCCTGGGACGTGGTGATCCCGGCGGCCGGGGCCATCCACTCGGCCGTCCGCATCAGCCCTGAACGCATGGCCGAGCTGACAGGCGCGCAATGGGTCGACGCCTGCCGCTGAGCCTGATCAGGCGGCCAGTCGTTCCAGCACCGTGATGATGACGCGCTCATAGGCGTCGGTCAGGGCGCGCAGTTCGGCCTCGGGCACGCGCTCGTCGACCTGGTGCATGGTCTGGCCGACCAGGCCCAGCTCCAGCACCGGGCACAGGGCGCGGATGAAGCGGGCGTCCGAGGTGCCGCCGGTGGTCGAGGCTTCGGGGCGGCGGCCCAAAACAGCCTCGACCGCGTCCTGCACGGCGCTGATGAAGACGCCGGGTTCGGTCAGGAAGGCCTCGCCCGAGCACATGTGCTCCAGCTCGATCCGCAGACCCGTTTCGGCCTGAAGCATGCCCGCCTCGCGGTTCAGCCAGTCGATCAGGCCGTCGCCGGTGTGGGTCGGGTTGAAGCGGATGTTCAGCCGCGCCCTGGCCTCGGCCGGGATGATGTTGGTCGCTGGATTGCCCACGTCGATGGTGGTGACTTCGAGATTCGACGGCGGGAACTCGGGGTAGCCATCGTCCAGCACATGGGCGTCCAGCCGGGCCAGCAGGCGAGCGATGACCGGGGCCGGATTGGCGGCGCGATCGGGATAGGCGACGTGGCCCTGTTTGCCGTGGACGGTGATCCAGGTGTTCAGCGAGCCGCGCCGTCCGACCTTGATCATGTCGCCCAGATGGTGGGCCGAGGAGGGTTCTCCGACCACGCAGGCGTCGATGACCTCGCCCTCGGCGGCCAGGGTCTGGACCACCCGTTTGGTGCCGTGCAGGGCCGGGCCTTCCTCGTCGCCGGTGATCAGGAAGGACAGGGAGCCTTCGACCTCGCCTTCCGCCAGCACGCGCGAGACGGCGGCGACCCAGGCGGCGATGCCGCCCTTCATGTCCACGGCGCCTCGCCCATAGAGGACGCCGTCGCGGGTCTCGCCCTCGAACGGACCGGCGCTCCAGGCCTTCAGGTCGCCGATCGGCACCACGTCGGTGTGACCCGCGAAACAGAGGTTGGGCGAGGCCGTCCCGCGCCGGGCGTAGAGGTTCTCGATCCGGGCGTCATGGCCCACGCCGGTCGGCCCCTCGAACACCATGCGGCGGCAGGCGAAGCCCAGGCCGGTCAGGGCGCGCTCCAGCACGTCCATCGCCCCTTCGTCGGCGGGGGTGACGGAGGGGATGCGGATCAGGTCGCGGGTCAGGTCGACAGGATCAATGACGGAATGTGATGCGGCGCTCATGCCGCTATGCTTTAGGCATATCGCGCACCCGCGAGAAGGCCCGACGGCCGCGACAGCGCTCCCTTGTTTGAAGACGCCCCACGACCGTGACGACCGAAAGCATCGACACCGCCCCGACGGTTCCGCCTCAGCCGCCTCTGCCGCCTGGACCCCCGCCCGGTTCCTCTCATGACGACGGGCCGTCCAGTCCGTGGGGCATTCGCGACTTTCGTCTGTTGTGGCTGGGGCGGATGGTGGCGGTCCTGGGCATTCAGATCCAGTCCTCGGCCCTGCTGTGGCAGGTCTATGAGATCGCCCGGCGCGACCATCCGATCGAGGAGGCCAGCCTCTATCTGGGGCTGGTGGGCCTGTGCCAGTTCCTGCCGCTGCTGGCCTTCACCCTGCCGGCCGGGGCGATGGCCGACCGGCGCGACCGCAAGCATACCGTCACCCTGTCGATCATCGTCGAGGGGATGTGCGCGGGTGCCTTCCTGATGATGGCGCTGCACGGATCGCCGCCTCTGTGGGGCCTGTTGGCGGTCGCCGCCGTCTTCGGCGCGGCGCGCGCTTTCCTTGCTCCGGCCAGCCAGGCCTTCCTGCCGATGGTGGTGGGTCGCAAGGCCCTGCCGCCCGCTATCGCCGCCCAGTCCATCGCGTTCCAGACCGGCGCCATTGCGGGGCCAGCGCTGGGCGGGGTCATCGTCGGCGTGAACGTGCCGCTGGCCTACGCCTCGGCGATGGCGCTGTTTCTGGCAGCAATCGCCTGCTTCATCTTGATCCGCACCAAGGGCAAGCCTCAGGTCGATCCGTCCAAGCTGGGCCCGGTGCAGCAGGTCCGCGAAGGCTTGGCCTATGTGTGGAAGACCAAGATCGTGCTGGGCGCCATTTCGCTGGATCTGGTCGTCGTCCTGCTGGCCGGGGTGGCGCTGCTGACGCCGATCTTCGCGCGCGACATCCTGCATGTCGGGGCCATCGGTTTCGGCCTGCTGCGGGCCTCGTTCGGGGTGGGGGCGCTGATCATGGCCTTATATCTCAGCCGCTTCCCCATCGTGCGACACGGCGGGCGCTGGATGTTCGGGGCGGTGGCCGTGTTCGGCGTCTGCACCCTGATCTTCGGCCTGTCCAAGAGCGTCTGGCTGTCAGGGGCTGTGCTGTTCCTGGGCGGGGCGGCTGACATGATCAGCGTCAACATCCGCCAGACCCTGATCCAGCTGGCCACGCCCGATCACATGCGCGGGCGGGTGTCGTCGGTGTCCATGCTGTTCATCGGCGCGTCCAATGAACTGGGCGAGGCCTATTCTGGCGTCATGGTGCGCCTGCTCGGACCGATCGGCGCGGCGGTGTTCGGTGGTTTCGGGGCGCTGGCCGCGACGGGTGTCTGGGCCAAGGTCTTTCCTGATCTGAGGAAGGCGAACAAGCTGACCTAGAACCGCAAGAAAAAGGCCCCGTGATCCTCTGATCTCGGGGCCTCCATGTCTCTGGCGGTCACCCCCAGGGGCGGAAGTGTTTCGACAGCTTGAGCCCCTGGCTCTGGTAGTGGCTGCCGCCTTCGCCATAGAGGCGCGACGGGCGTTCCGTCAGCGGCTCATAGACCAGTCGGGCGACGATCTGGCCGTGTTCCAGCAGGAAGGGGGTGTCGTGGGTGCGGACCTCCAGCACGCCCTTTGAGCCCGCGCCATGCGCCTCGTCCGTGCCGAAGCCGGGGTCGAAGAAGCCGGCGTAGTGGACGCGGAACTCGCCGACCGAGGGGTCGATCGGGGTCATCTCGGCGGCCTGATCGACGGGGATCTCCACATCGTCCGACGAGGCCAGGATGTAGAACTCGCCCGGATCCAGCAGCAGCTCGCCCCGGCGCAGGGTCAGAGGCTCCCAGAAGTCGCGCGGGTCGTGGCCGTCGATGTGGTCCATGTTGACGACGCCCGCGTGGCGGCGGCCGCGATAGCCGACGACGCCGTTGTCGCCCGCGCGCAGGTCGACGCCGACGCTGCGGGTCTCCAGCTTGGGCGGCTCGCCTGCCTTGAGGCGCAATTGGTTCAGGCGGGTGCCCGGCTTGACCAGGATGGAGAATGTCTGAGGGGCGATCTCGAGATAGAGGGGGCCGTCATAGCCCTCGTCCACGTCGTCGAAGCTGCCGCCCTGATCGGTCAGCAGGCGCACGAAGACATCGACGCGTCCGGTCGAGCTCTTGGGATTGGCGCGGGCGTTCAGGCCGCGCGGCAGGTGCAGACGCTCCTGCAGGCGGGCGATGTAGACGCAGCCCTTCTCCATCACATAACCGCTGTCGGGCAGGTCGATGGCGTGCATGGCGACATCGGCGATGCGTTCCTCGACCTTGCGCTGGCCGGGCAGGAAGGAAGCGCGCACTCGCCAGGCCTGGTCAGACAGGCGCAGGTCCAGACTGGCGGGCTGGACCTGATCGACGTCGAAGGGGGTGTCGGCAGCGATGGCGCCGATCGCGATCAGGGTCTCAATACCCTGGAAGGGAAGGATGCCGGGCTGGTCGGGAATCTGAAAGCTGGTCATGCCGTCCTGTTCTCACATGGATTTTCCCGTCTGTGTAGCTTGTCGGCGACGACAGACGCTTGAACCCCGCGCACGGCGGGCTGCATATAGCGCATGCACTCCGCTCCTGCCTACTCCGCCGAGACCGAAGGCGTCGTCGTTCGCGTCCGCCCCTCCTATCTGGCGGGCCAGTCGGACCCGGCCGAGGGGCGCTGGGTCTGGGCCTATCAGGTCGAGATCGTCAATCTGAGCGGCGGCCCGGTGCAACTGGTGGCCCGGCGCTGGACCATCACCGACGCGCTGGGCCGGGTCGAAGAGGTGCGCGGTCAAGGCGTGGTCGGCGAACAGCCGGTGATCGAGCCGGGCGACAGCTACGCCTATGCTTCGGGTTGTCCGCTGACGACGCCATCCGGCTCTATGGTCGGCGCCTATTTCATGCAGGACGCAGAGGGGCGGATGTTTGAGGCCGCCATTCCCGCTTTCAGTCTCGACGTGCCCGATGCGCGAAGGGTGCTGAACTAGAGCGAGGGGCGCGGCAGGGGCGCCTAACTCGGCCCTCAAGCAGCGCGAAGCGCGGTAGGGCGCTATCAAGCCCTCAAGCAGCGCGAAGCGCGGTAGGGTCAAATAAAAAACCCCTTGCCAGAGCCGAGGGGGATGGGACTGCGTC
This sequence comes from Brevundimonas naejangsanensis DSM 23858, assembly GCF_000421705.1. Classification (GTDB taxonomy): domain Bacteria; phylum Pseudomonadota; class Alphaproteobacteria; order Caulobacterales; family Caulobacteraceae; genus Brevundimonas; species Brevundimonas naejangsanensis. Next base: position 89,251 of record NZ_ATXN01000007.1, on the reverse strand, counting down.
AACCCGGAGAACCGCAGTCCCGCCCCGGAGCCCGCAGGAAACCGGCGGGGCGGACGGCGGCCCCTCTAGGGGGCGTTCGTGTCGGCCGTGGGGCCGAAAGGCGACGACGCGGCGGCTGCTCAAGTAGCGAACCGCCGCGTGGCGAGCGGTAGCAGGCCTTAAAGCTCAAGCAGCGAGCGACCGCGTCGCCGCGTAGCGAACTCCCTGCTCAAGCAGTGAGCCGCCGCGCGGCGAGCGATAGCAGATCTAGATGTACCTGCGCAGGCTGCGGGCCAGGTCGGAGGAGGCGTCCTTGCTGGCGCTCTTGCGGACCTGGGGCTGGTAGGCGACGCGGGCGTGTTCGACGCAATAGACGCCTTCCGAGGCGCGACGGCCGCAGAAGCTGAAGTCGCTGGTCGACGGGTCGCCGATCGGCCATTTGCACATGTGTGCGCCCAGGGTCAGCACGGTGGCGGTGCCCGGCAGTTCCGGCGCGGGGGCCGGGGCGGGCGACTGCGGCGCGGCGGCGGCGATCGGGCGCGGGGCGACGGCCTCGATGCGGCGCGGGGCCGACGGGGCCTGCACCGGCGCGGCCGGGGCGGCGGCGCGGGGACGGGCGGGGCGGAAGGTCGTGCGCGCGGGCTGCGAGGGGGCGGCCCGGCCCGACAGGCCCAGGCGGTGCACCTTGCCGATCACGGCGTTGCGGGTCACGCCGCCGCCCAAAGCCTTGGCGATCTGGCTCGCTGACTGGCCTTCCAGCCACAGCTTCTTCAGCGCGCCGACGCGGTCTTCGGTCCAACCTGGGTTCATGTCGTCCTCCTGCGGAGACGTCAGATTCAATATCTTGTGTCGGAGTCCGAATTTCGGCCCCTCATCACGCCTCTAATCGTAAATCACCTCTTAAAACACGCAATATGTGGGAATTCACCTGTCCACAGAAACTATATGTAGTATGGTTAATGTCCCGATTTGAATCAGTTTCTTGGCCTTCATCCACAGGGCGGGCGCCTTGCGAAACGGCCTCGCCTGTCGCATCTGAGGCCGCATGACGCACCTGACCGCCGGTTCCGACGCCCCTCATGGCCTCCCCCAGCCCCGCCGCTACGACGGGATCAACTGGGTGGGCTTGCGCACCCTCTACCTGAAGGAGGTCCGTCGTTTCTGGAAGGTGGGCGCCCAGACGGTGGCGGCGCCGGTGGTGACGACCCTGCTCTACATGATGGTCTTCGTGGTGGCGCTGAAGGGCGCCCGGCCGCCGCTGCACGGCACGCCCTTCGCCGAGTTCGTCGCGCCGGGCCTGATCATGATGGCCATCCTTCAGAACGCCTTCGCCAACGCCTCGTCCAGCCTGATTCAGGCCAAGATCATGGGCACGGCGACCGACTTCCTGACCCCGCCGCTCAGCCCGCTGGAACTGACCATCGGCTTCACCCTTGGGGCGGCGACGCGCGGGGTGGCGGTCGGCCTGGTGACGGCGATCTGCGTCATGCCGTTTGCCAAGCTGGGTCTGGCCAACATCGCCCTGATCGTCTGGTTCGGCCTGATCGCCTCCCTGCTGATGGGCATGATGGGGGTGCTGGCGGGTCTGTGGTCGGAGAAGTTCGACCATCTGTCGGCGGTGCAGAACTTCGTGGTCATGCCGATGACCTTCCTGTCGGGCACCTTCTACCTGATCGACAGCCTGCCTGAGCCCTTCGCCAGCATTAGCAAGTTCAACCCCTTCTTCTACCTGATCGACGGCTTCAGGGCGGGGTTCATCGGCCACGCGGAAGGCAGTCTGATGGTCGGCGTGGTCATGAGCGCCGTGCTGACCGTGGTCATGGGCGCGGCCTGTTGGCTGGTGTTCCGTTCGGGCTGGCGGCTGAAGAGCTGACGTTTTAAGCAGGGCGTTCAGCGCGAGGCGAGGGGCTTCGCGAAAGGGGCCCCGCCATGTCGTTTCATCTTCGTCTGAAGGCCGCTGTCAGCGGCGCCTGTCTGGCCGCTGTCTTTCTGACGGCCGCGCCGTCGCTGGCGCAGAACCGGGCCGCAGATCTGCGCGAGCAGGTCGGGGCCTATGTCCAGCCTTCGAACGCCGCGCGGCTGGAGGTGCTGCTGCGCCAGTTGCGCGATGAGGGTTTCACGCCCAGCGTCGAGACCTTTGAAGGCGGCGGGCGAGGCGAGCCGATGCAGGGCTCAAACGTCGTCGTCACCCTGGGCGAAGGGTCGAAGGAAATCCTGCTGACCGCCCACTATGACGCGGTGAAGCTGCGGGATGGGACGATGTCGCAGGGCGTAATCGACAACGCCGGATCGGTGGTCGCCTTGATCGAGGCGGCCAAGATTCTGCGCGAGGCGCCGCTGTCGCACCGCATCCGCATCATCTTCTTCGATCAGGAAGAGCTGGGCTTGATCGGCGCCAGGAAGTGGATCGAGGCGCACGGGATCGCCAACGTCGCCGCCGTGGTGAACTCCGACATCGCCGCCTATGGCGACACCATGATGTACGGTCAGAACAACGGGCCGCAGTCGGCCTTCGTCACCCGCGCGGTGCAGGAGCTGTGCGCCGAGCGGGCCATGCAGTGCGTGGGCTTCCCCGTCTATCCGCCGTCGGACGACCGGGCCTTCTCGGCGGCGGGCGCGCCGGTGGTCTCATTGGGCTTTCAGGACGAGGTCGGCGCCCATCAGATGTGGCTGGCCTTCAATGGCGGCGAGGCCAACGGCCTGGCCGAAGGCTTCGTCCCGCAGGTTTTCCGCCTGATCCACTCCAAGGACGACGCCATGGAGGCGGTCGAGGGCGAGGCTGTCGACCTGGCGGGCCGGACCTATGCCGCCCTGATCCAGAAACTGGATGCGCATCTGCGCTGAATTCGCGCCGCTCGCGGTGTTGACTAAGGGGAAATAGAGCCTGACAAGTTCGTCGCCCTTTTCTGAAGCGGTCCCGTCGCTGTCGCGCCGGGGCCGTCTCGCTTTATGGAGTCTGCCAAGTGTCCGGTCATCTGATGGGTGTCTACAATCGCGCGCCGCTGGAAGTGGAGCGCGGCCAGGGCGTCCGCCTGTGGTCCACTGACGGGACCGAATATCTGGACTGCGTCTCGGGCATTTCGACCAATGCCCTGGGCCACGCCCACCCCAAGCTGGTGCAGGCGGTCAAGGATCAGGCCGAGAAGCTGTGGCACGTCTCCAACATCTTCAAGATTCCGGGGCAGGACGCCCTGGCCGACGATCTGTGCGCCAAGTCCTTCGCCGACGTCGTCTTCTTCACCAACTCGGGGACCGAGGCGATCGAGTGCGCTCTGAAGACGGCGCGCAAATATCACGTCGCCAACGGCCAGCCTGAGCGTATCGACATCTACGGTTTCGACGGCTCGTTCCACGGCCGCACCTACGGCGCCATCAACGCTGCGGCCAACCCCAGCTACACCGAGGGCTTCGGCCCCAAGATGGAGGGTTTCCATCAGCTGAAGTGGGGCGACAAGGACGCCCTGACCGCCGCTTTCGAGAACCCGAACGCCGCCGCCATTGTTCTTGAGCCGGTTCAGGGCGAAGGCGGGTGCCGCGCCACGCCTGAGGAAGATCTGCGCTGGATGCGCGAGATGGCGGACAAGTACGGCGTCCTGATCATCTTCGACGAAGTCCAGTGCGGCATGGGCCGGACCGGCAAGCTGTGGGCCCACGAATGGGCCGGCATGACCCCGGACATCATGGCGATCGCCAAGGCTCTGGGCGGCGGCTTCCCCATCGGCGCCTGCCTGGCTACGGCCGAGGCGGCCAAGGGCATGACGGTCGGCGTTCACGGCTCGACCTTCGGCGGCAACCCGCTGGCGATGGCGGTCGGCAAGGCGGCCTTCGACGAGGTGTCGTCGGACGCCATCCTGAACAACGTCAATGAGGTCGCCGGCTATCTGAAGCAGCAGCTTCATGGTTTGGCCGAACGCTTCCCCGACGTGATCGTCGAAGTGCGCGGCAAGGGTTTGCTGCTGGGCGTCAAACTGGTCCCGAACAACCGCGAGTTCATGGGCTGGGCGCGCGACGAGGCCAAGCTGTTGGTCGCGGGCGGCGGAGACAATCTGGTCCGTGTCCTGCCGCCGCTGAATATCACCCTCGAAGAAGCCCGCGAGGCGGTCGAGAAGTTCGAGAAGGCCTGCGAGTTCGCCCGCACCAAGGTCGCGGGCTGACGTTGCTTCTCCCTCCCCGTCATGGGGAGGGCCGGTGGGGCCGTTTTATTCTACATCCAGATTTCCGCAGAGCCGCCCCCGCCCGGTCCCTGCGGGACCACCCCATCAAGGGGAGGGAGAAGGCTTGGTCATGGTTCGTCACTTCCTCGACATCCACCGCCTGGACGCGGCTGATCTGCGCGCCATTCTGGACGACGCCCACGCCCGCAAGCGCGCGCGCAAGGGCTGGCCTCAGGGCCGCGCCGACGCCGACGCGCCGGGCAAGGATCGCGTGCTGGCCATGATCTTCGAGAAGAACTCGACGCGCACCCGCTTCAGCTTTGACGCCGCCATCCGCCAACTGGGCGGCGCGTCCATCATCGCCACCGCCTCGGACATGCAACTGGGTCGAGGAGAGCCGGTCGAGGACACCGCCCGCGTCCTGTCGCGCATGGTCGACGCCGTTATGATCCGCGCCAACGACCATGAGGACGTCGAGCGCTTCGCCCGCGTCTCGACCGTACCGGTCGTCAACGGCCTGACCGACCGCAGCCACCCGTGCCAGATCCTGGCCGACCTGATGACCATCGAGGAGCATCGCGGCCCGATCGAGGGCAAGACGATCGCCTGGATCGGCGACGGCAACAACGTCTGCCACAGCTTCATGCACGCCGCGCCCAAGTTCGGCTTCCACCTGCACGTCGCCTGCCCGGCGGAATACCACCCCGACCTGCGCGATCTGGAAAAGGGCGGCGCCCGCGTCCACCTGACCAGCGACCCGCGCGAGGCGGTCAAGGGCGCCGACGTCATCGTCACCGATACCTGGGTGTCGATGGGGGATCAGGACTATGAGGCCCGGCTGGCGGCCTTCGAGCCCTATAGCGTCGACGAGGCCCTGATGGCCGAGGCTGCCGACGACGCCGTCTTCCTGCACTGCCTGCCCGCCCACCGGGGCGAAGAGGTGACAGACGCCGTCATCGACGGCCCGCAGTCGCTGATCTGGGACGAGGCCGAGAACCGCCTCCACGCCCAGAAGGCGGTCCTGGCCTGGTGCTTCGGAGCTTTTTAGGAAGCCCTAACGCGCTTCGCCCTGCTTGTGGGCGGGCCAGGCGCCTAGCTGAGATTGACGTCGACCACGTCGCCAGCGTCTGGCAAGGATTTGGTCAGATTGGCCTTTGCGATTTCGAAGGCGAACTTCATCAGGCCGCCGTCGCTGACCCAGATACGGCCGTCGTCCGCGTCGAAGCGCAGAAGCGTCAGGCGCGGATCATCCTTGCCCTCGGGATACCAGGCCGCCAGCACCGGGTTCCAATGACGCTCGATGACCTCGCGGTCGTGGCCGTGCACCGAGAGGGCGCCGTGAATGCAGGCCCAGACCTTCTGGTCCTTGGCGCCATAGCTGAACATGGCCGTCTGTCCCGGCGCGGCCGCGTCGCGCGCCAGGTCCGTGTCGTCGCGGGTGAAGAACCAGATGGTTCCGGTTTCGGCTTCGCGAAAGGCGGTCATCGGCTGGCTGTGATAGCCGGGACGGTCCAGCCCCAGCATGCCGGTATTGCTGGACTTCAGGCTTTTCCAGAAAGCCTCTTCGGCTTCGTGGGGCGTCAGTTCCCTGTCGGTCACGCTCGTCTCCTGTCTGTCGGCGGGGGAGACAAGACAACCAGCCAGGCGTCGGAGCGTTCCGCTAGAAAGGCGGCGCGGCGGGCAGGGGGCGCCCGCTGAGCTCCGCCATCAGATGAATCAGCAGGAAGAAGACCAGCGCAGCCGCCAGCAGCATGATGAAGCGCCACGGCATCATGCGGGGGCCGCGGGTGATGTCTGTCGGTCGCGCTCCGCGCCATCCGGCGAAGACGACGACCGCCACGGAGGCGATCAGCAGGATCAGGGTGAGCGTGGCGTCCATGACCGCGGCAGTTGGGGCGCCCGAGGGCGGGATGCAAGCGTCCCGCTGTCCACGATCTGCAGCTTGGCCGTATTTCTTGATGCGCGGTTAATCTAAACGCGGCATTAACCATGTCAGGCGCATCAGCGCCGTGTCGGCTGCCGTCGGCGTTTCGTGACGAGGCGCCACATCTTGCGGTTAACGACACGTTTACACGCTTTATCTGGAAGGATACCGTTCGCGCCATGGGTCGGGAGGCGAATCAGTGACCGCAGCGGCGCCGTGGAGCGTGAAGGGCATCGACCCCAAGGCGCGCGAGATCGCCAAGGATCTGGCGCGTCGCTCGGGCATGACCCTGGGCGAGTGGCTGAATTCGATGATCATGGACGAGCCGGACGAGGACGACGGCGTCGCCACCCTGCCGCGTCGGTCGCCCATTCCTGACCCCTATGACCGCCGCAGCCGCTCGCGCCGTCTGGACGACGTCTATGGCGATGAAGGCCGCCATGAAAGCATGGGCAGGATGGGCGCTTCGCTGGAAGTGATCGCCGAGCGTCTGGAGGCGGCCGAACGTCGCTCGACCCTGGCCATTCAGGGCATTGATCAGGCCGTGGCCGGTCTGGTGCGTCGGCTGGAGACGCAGGACGAGGCCGAGGCGGTCAAGGCGCGCCGCATCGACGACATCGCCGAGGAACTGCGCGAAGGTCATCGTCGTCTGCGCCGTCTGGAGCAGGACGCCGGAACCGAAGCGCGCGAGGGGCTAGACAGGCTGGACGCGGCCCTGACCGCCGTCTCCACCCGCCTGTATGAAATGGACGAGCGCCAGCGGGCGGGCGTCAGCGAACTGCGCGACCGCATCGAGGCCGTCGAGAAGGCGGTCGGGCCGGGCGCTGGAACCTCGCTGCTGTCGCAGGTCGGCGCGCGTCTGGACGACGCCCAGTCGCAGACCTCCGAAGCCCTGAAGGGGCTGGAGCGGTCGTTCGCCGCGCTGGACCTGCGGATGCGCGACGCCGAGCGCCGCATCGAGCCGGATCATGCGCGCGAAGGATCGCGCTTTGAAAAGCTGGCCGAGAGCCTGAGCCGGCAGGTCGAATCCAGCCGCGCCGAGATGATGCGTCGTCTGGATGCGGCCGAGACCGAAGGACGCGTCGAACGGATCGAGCGCGCACTGGCCGCCATCGGCGATCAGGCCCGCGCCGCCGAGCAGCGCTCGGTCGTCGCCGTCGAGGGCATGGGCCGCGAGATCATGCGCATCGCCCGCAACCTCAACGGTCGGGTCGAGAAGGTAGAGGCGGGAGGCGCAGGGGCGTCCGACATGCGTGTCGCCGCGCTGGAGCAGAAGCTGGAGCGCGATCTGGCCCGCCACGCCCAGGCGGTCGATCAGCGCTTGACCCAGGCTGATGATCAGCACGCCCTGGCGCTGGAGCGGCTGGGCGGAGAGATCGCCCGTATTTCCGACAGGCTCGGCGAACGCATCGCCCAGTCCGAGCGCCGCTCGGCCCAGGCGCTGGACGACATCGGCCGCCGTCTGGCGGAAAGCACCGACAAGATGCATCAGCGCCACGAGCGCGCCTCGGGCGACCTGGCTGAACGGATGCGTCAGAGCGAGGAGCGCACGGCGCGCCTGCTGGCCGAGGCTCGCGACAGCATCGAGCAGCGCGCCGGTCGCACCGAACGCCGCGACGTTCCGTTGGAAAGCGCTGAACCCGCGCCCTGGACCCCCGCTGAGAGCCCCAGCGGCGACTGGCGCGCGGCCGCTTTCTCCGACCCGGTCGAGCCCTGGTCGCAGGACCCGCTGGCGGGCGCCGTTCAGGCCGAACCCTTCCCGACCCAGACTGAACGCCATCCGGACGACGGCGTCTTCGCCGACCCGCTCGAAGCCGATTTCCTGGAGCCGGGACAGAGCGCGGCGCCGTTCGGCCGAGCGCCCGCCGAGACCGCATCGGACTCATCTTCGCTCCATGCGCCGGACGCCTTTGGCGGCGCTGACATCAGCGACATTCTGGCGGCGTTCGAAGATCCGGCGGCCGATGTCTTCGCCCGTCCCGAAACGGGCGCCGCGACGGCGGGTGACCGTCCGTTGACGCTGGACGATGACGACGGTTTTGCGGCGGAACTGGAGTTCGTCGATCCCGCGCCGCGTGCGACGGTCGCCGAGGAGCCGACGACGACGCGCGACGTGCTGGACGCGGCGCGCGCCGCGATGGCGCCTGAGGCCGCCGATGACGGCGCCCGCTCCGGCTTCGGTCTCAAGAAGCGCGGCGGCAAGTCCAAGCTGCAGGAGCGTCTGGACAAGCAGGCGGGCCGTCAGGGCTCGACCATGCGCAAGGCCATGGGCGCCTCGGCCGTGGCGGCCCTGGTGGTCGGCGGCGGCTACGCCAGCCTGCAGGTGGCCGAGGGCGCGGGCCTGCGCTTCCCCGGCGTGAGCGTGCCCGGCGTTGCGGCGGGTACAGCGGATGCGGAAGCCGGGCTGGATGCGCCTATCGCCGCTGTGGCGCTGGACGCCGTGCCGACCGAGGCCGTGCCGTCGCCCGAGGCGGCTGCGATGGAGGGGGCCTCTTTGTTCGCTCGCGCCAGTCTGATGCTGAACAACGGCGACGAGGCGGGCGTCGAACCGCTGACGCGTGCGGCCAATCTGGGCTATGCGCCGGCGCAACTGCGTCTGGCCATGCTCTATCAGGAAGGTCAGGCCGGGCTGGCGGTCGATGACGCCGAGGCGCGCGCCTGGGCCCGTCGTGCGGCCGAGGGCGGCGACGCCAAGGCCATGCACCATTACGCCATGCAGCTTTATGACGGGGTGGGCGGCGCCAAGAGCGGGCCGGACGCCCTGACCTGGCTGAAGAAGGCCGCCGAGGCCGGACGCGTCGACAGCCAGTACAACGTCGCCAAGATGCTGGAGCAGGGCGATCAGGGCGTCGCCGCCAATCGCACCGAAGCCTTCAAATGGTACATGATCGCGGCCCGTCGCGGCGATCAGCAGGCCTTGGCCTCGGTGCAGCGCCTGACGCCCGCCCTGTCGGCTGTCGAACGCCGCAAGGCCCGCGAGGCCGCCGACGCCTTCACCGCGCCGCCGCTGGCGTAGAGGCCGCGCGCAAACAGGCGCGGCCGGGGGTGGCGGTTCGCCGCAGGGGCCGCTAAGACCAGAGGCCTAGTCGCCTTTCCGGCGCCGATTGCCTGTCCTTCCAGCCGAAGGCGCGTGCCGTGGATATTTACCTGCCGATCGCCGAAGTCTCGGTGAACTGGCCGCTCCTGGTCATGCTGGGGGCGCTGGTCGGATTCGTGTCCGGCCTGTTCGGCATCGGCGGCGGTTTCCTGATGGCGCCGGTGCTGGTGTTTCTGGGGATTCCGCCGACGGTGGCGGTGGCCAGCCAGGCCAGCCACGTCGTCGCCTCCTCGACCTCGGGCGTCATCCGCTATTCCGGCATGAAGGCGGTCGATTACCGCATCGGCGGCATCATGGCGGTAGGCGGGGCGCTGGGCGCGCTCGCCGGGGTCGAACTGTTCCGCTACCTGCGTCTGCTGGGTCAGGCCGACCTGGTGGTGTCGCTGTCCTACCTGCTGTTCCTCGGCTCCATCGGCGGCATGATGCTGTACGAGAGCCTGACGCAGATCCTGCATCGCGTCCGGGGCGAGACCCCGCCGCGCAAGGAGCGCCGCCGCCCCATGTGGCTGTACGGCCTGCCGTTCAGGATGCGCTTCCCGCGCTCGGGCCTCTATATCAGCGCCATTCCGCCGTTCGGACTGGGCGTGTTCGCCGGGATTCTGTCGGCCATCATGGGGGTGGGCGGCGGCTTCATCCTGGTGCCGGCCATGCTCTATGTCCTGCGGATGAAGGCCAGCGTGGTGGTCGGCACCAGCCTGTTCCAGATCATCATCACGACCGCCATCACCACCGTGCTTCAGGCCGGGCGCAACCAGACGGTGGACATCGTCCTGTCGACCATCCTGCTGCTGGGCGGTGTCGTCGGGGCTCAGTACGGCGCGCGCCTGTCGGGCCGGTTCCGCGCCGAAGAGATGCGTGCGGCCCTGGGGCTGATCGTTCTGCTGGTCGGCATTCAGATGGGGCTGGAACTGTTCGTGCGGCCCAGCGATCTGTTCCTGCTGGCGCCGGGGGTGGCGGACTGATGTTTCAGGTTCTGCCGCCAGAACCGCCGCCCCAGATTGCGGCGCCCGAGATCATCATCGAACGCTCGGCCGCTACGACCGAGGAGGTGCGGGTCGCCGCCGCCCTGACCGACGCACGGGTGGATGTGGATTCTGGTTTCCGGGGGGCGTCCATCGTCCTCTACGGCGCCGTGTTCAACCCGACCGACACGCCCGCCGACGTGGTGGTGGTGGTGCGCGGGCCCGACGCGCCGGTGCGTCTGGTCAAGAAGGCGCGCAACATGGGCGTATGGCTGAACAGCCGCCCGGTGTTGTTCGAGGGGGCGCCCGGCTTCTACATGACCGCCTCGACGCGGCCGCTTAGCGACATCGCCGATTTCGGCCAGCTGCGTCGCCTGGGCGTGGGCGTCGACCACCTGCGCATCGACGCGCCAGAAGAGGCCCGCACCGTCACCCGCTATGGCGTGCGCGACGTGGTCGTCAGCCGTCTGGGCGAAGACTATCTGGACTGGCGCCGCGCCGTCATCCGGCTGAAGGAGGCGGCGGCCCTTTACGACACCGACCCCAAGGGGGTGGAGTTCGTCGACCGGGGACTGTTCCGCGCCGAGGTCAAACTGCCCGCCGTGGCTCCGACGGGGAAGTATTACGCCGAGGTCTGGCTGTTTCAGGAAGGGGCGCCGGTGTCGGTGTCCAACCTGACCCTGACGGTCGAGAAGGTGGGACTGGAGCGCGACATCTATGAGTTCGCCCACCGCCGCCCGTGGAGTTATGGCGTGCTGTGCGTGATCCTGGCGGCGATGACGGGTTATGCGGCGTCGCGGGTGTTTCGGAGCAGGTGACCCCTTTTCCGCTCGTCCCGGCGGACGCCGGGATCCAGTTCTTTGGCTTCATGCGTAGGGCGTGGAAATCTTGGACTTCTTTAAAGGCTGAGCACGTGGCTCTCACTGGGTCCCGGCGTCCGCCGGGATGAGCGGGAAGTAGGGCGAGGCCACAAGCGGCGAGCGACCGCGTTGCGAGCGTAGCGCCAACAAAAAGGGCGGCCCGCGAAGGCCGCCCTTTGTCGTTTCAGTCTGCGGCCGAGCCTCAGGCCGCCTTCTTCTCCGGCGCGAAGCGGCCGTAGAAGGTTTCGTCCTTGGCGGCCATGTCGCGCAGGAGCTGCGGAACCTTGAAGCGGTCGCCGTATTTGGCGGCCAGTTCGTCGGCCTTGGCCACGAAGGCCTTCAGGCCCGTCTGGTCGATGAAGGTGATGGGGCCGCCGGTCCAGGGCGCGAAGCCCCAGCCCAGGATGGCGCCCAGGTCGCCTTCGCGCGGGTCGTCGATGACGCCCTCTTCCCAGCAACGGGCCACTTCAACCGCCTGACGATACAGCAGGCGGGTCTTCAGCTCGTCGATGGCGGCCAGGGCCTCGGGGCTTTCGCCGAAGGCGTCGCTCTTGGTGGTCGGGGCCAGTTCGGCCAGGCCCGGCCAGATGACCTTGGGCTTCTGGTCGTAGTCGTAGAAGCCCTTGCCGTTCTTACGGCCATAGCGGCCCTGTTCGACCATGGTGGCGACGATCTGCTCGCCCTCGGTCGGGACATACTTGTCGCCCAGATCCTCGCGGGTCTGCTTGGCGATCTTGTACGACAGGTCGAGCGCCACGTCGTCGTGCATCTCCAGCGGGCCGCGCGGCATGCCGGTCATGCGGCCGACGTTGTCGATCAGCACGGGCGAATAGCCCTCTTCCAGCATGGCCATGCCTTCCATCAGGAAGGTGGAGAAGCAGCGCGAGGTGTAGAAGCCGCGGCTGTCGTTGACGACGATCGGCGTCTTCCTGATCTTCAGGACATAGTCCAGCGCCTTGGCCAGAGCCGCGTCGCCGGTCTTTTCGCCCATGATGATCTCGACCAGCATCATCTTGTCGACGGGCGAGAAGAAGTGGATGCCGATGAAGTCTTCCGGCCGCACGCTGGCCTCGGCCAGACCCGAGATCGGCAGTGTCGAGGTGTTGGAGCCGAACACGGCGCCTACGGCCAGCTGAGCCTCGGCGCGCTTGGTGACGTCGGCCTTGATCTCGCGGTTTTCGAACACGGCCTCGATGACCAGGTCCGAGCCCTTGATCAGGTCATAGTCCGTCGTCGCCGTGACCAGGGCCAGGGTGGCGTCATACTTCTCCTGCGTCATCTGACCGCGCGACAGCCGCTTCTTCAGCAACTCCTCGACGTGGACCTTGCCCTTGTCGGCGGCTTCCTGCGTCTGGTCGATCAGCACGGTCTCGATGCCGGCCATGACCTGAACATAGGCGATGCCCGCGCCCATCATGCCGGCGCCCAGGACGCTGACTTTCTTGGGGTCGGACTTGGGCACGCCCGCCGGGCGCACGGCGCCCTTGTCCAGCTCCTGCTTGGACAGGAACAGACTGCGGATCATGGCCTGGGCCTGCGGCGTCATCAGGGTCTTGATGAAGTAGCGCGTCTCGATGCGCAGACCCGCCTCGATCGGCACCTGAACGCCTTCATAGACGGCCTTCATCATGTTCAGCACGGCCGGGTAGTTGCCATAGGACTGCTTGCGCAGGATGGCGTTGCCCATGACGAAGACCTGCATCCCCGCCGGATGGTGCGGGCCGCCTCCGGGGATCTTGAACTTGGGATCGTCCCACGGCTGGACGGCCTTGCCGCCGTTCTTGATCCAGGCCTTGGCGGCTTCGACCGACTGGCCCTTTTCGACAACCTCATGGACGACGCCGGCGCCCTTGGCGTCGTTAGGGCGCCAGGACTTGCCCTCGGCCATCTGCATCAGGGCGTTCTGCACTCCGATCAGGCGCGTCAGACGCTGGGTGCCCCCGCCGCCGGGGAAAAGGCCGACCTTGATCTCGGGCAGACCCAACTGGATCTTCGGGTCGTTCTCGACGACGCGATAGTGGCAGGCCAGGGTGAACTCCAGCCCGCCGCCCAGCGCCAGGCCGTTGATGGCCGCCGCCACCGGCTTGCCCGAGGTCTCAAGCTGGCGGAATGCGCCGTTCAGCGCCCAGCCGGTGTCGAACGCCTTCTGCAGGTCGCCGCCGCCGGCCAGCATGCCCGAGGCCATGTCGCCCAGATCCGCACCGGCGCAGAATCCGGTCGGCTTGCCCGAGGTGATGATCACGCCCTTGATGGCGTCGTCGGTCTTGATCTTCTCCACCAGAGCCGGGATCTCGGCGATGACGGCGCCGGTCAGGGTGTTCATCGAACGGCCCGGCACGTCGAAGGCGACTGTGGCGATGCCGTCAGCGTCGATGTCGATCTTGAAGTTTTCCATGGTCATATGCTCCCGGATCAGACGCGTTCGATGACGGTGGCGGTGCCCATGCCGGCGCCGATGCAGAGGGTGGCCAGGGCGGTGGACTTGTTCGAGCGCTCCAGCTCGTCCAGCACCGTGCCCAGGATCATGGCGCCGGTGGCGCCCAGCGGGTGGCCCATGGCGATGGCGCCGCCGCAGACGTTGATCTTGTCGTGCGGGATGTCGAGCGCCTGCATGTAGCGCAGCACCACGGCCGCGAAGGCCTCGTTCAGTTCGTACAGGTCGATGTCGCCCGGCTGCATGCCCAGCTTGCCCAGCAGTTTGCGGGTGACGGGCTCGGGGCCGGTCAGCATGATCGACGGCTCAGAGCCGATCGAGGCGCCGCCCAGGATCTTGGCGCGCGGCTTCAGGCCCAGCGCTTCGCCCATTTCCTTGGTGCCGATCAGCACGCCCGCGGCGCCGTCGACGATGCCGGACGAGTTGCCGGGAGTGTGGACGTGGTTGACGCTGGCGACTTCGGGGTAGCGTTGGCCGATCACGGCGTCGAAGCCCATGCCGCCCATCATGGCGAACGAGGGGTTCAGGCCCGCCAGCGTCTGCATGTCCGTGTTCGGACGAACGGTTTCGTCACGATCCAGCTGGATGAGGCCGAGCTGGTTCCTGACCGCGATCACCGACTTGCCGAAGCGGCCCTCGGCCCACGACTTGGCGGCGCGCTTGTGGCTTTCGACCGAATAGGCGTCCACGTCATCGCGGCTGAAGCCGTATTTGGTGGCGATCATGTCGGCCGAGACGCCTTGCGGCACGAAATAGGTCGGGAAGGCCGAGGACGGGTCGGTCGGCCAGGCGCCGCCGTCGGAACCCATCGGCACCCGGCTCATGGCCTCGACGCCGCCGCCGACGGCCATGTTCGCCTCGCCCGACTTCACCTTGGCGGCGGCCACGTTCACGGCCTCCAGACCCGAGGCGCAGAAGCGGTTCAACTGATAGCCCGCCGTTTCCTGGCTCCAGCCCGCCGTCAGGACGGCGGTGCGGGCGATGTCCGCGCCCTGTTCGCCGACCGGAGACACCACGCCCAGCATGACGTCGTCGACCTTGGAGGTGTCCAGCCCGTTGCGGTCGCGCAGCGCTTCAAGGACCTGGGCCGCAAGGCTCAGGGCCGTGATCTCGTGCAGGCTGCCATCCTTCTTGCCCTTGCCGCGCGGGGTGCGCACGGCGTCGTAGATATAGGCGTCGGCCATGGAGCGTCTCTCTTCTTTGATGTCCCTACCGTTCGCTGCGCGGCAGCGAACTGCTTGAGGGACGGTTGGGTCTTGGTTGGGAGGCGGTGGGCGGACGGGTCCGATCATCGCGTCTGGAATTGAAACTCAGGCCGCTAGAAAGCCGACGTTTACGTCAACGTCAAGTAACAAGGCGCGTGAGGTCGCCAGATGTGAAAAGGGCGGGCCGCTTCATGCGGCCCGCCCTGTCATTTCAGCCTCAGCGGCGCGCCAGCCGCACCAGCTTGCCGTTCTCCTCGTCTGTCACGACCCAGACGGCGCCATCGGGCCCGACCGCCACGTCGCGGATGCGTTCGCCCAGACCGGTCAGCAGGCGCTCCTCGCCGACCACGCGGCCGTCGCGCAGCACCAGCCGGACCAGGTGCTTGCTGCCCAGACCGCCGATCAGGGCGTTGCCCTTCCAATCCGGGAACATGGCGCCGTCGTAGAAGACCATGCCGCCCGGCGCGATCACCGGGTCCCAGTAGTATATGGGCTGGACAGTGCCTTCCTGCGTCGTCGCAGCGCCGGGGATGGCGTCGCCGTTGTATTCGATGCCGTAGGCCGCGCCGGGCCAGCCGAAATTGGCGCCCGCCTTCTCCAGGTTCAGTTCGTCGCCGCCGCGCGTGCCGTGCTCGATGCTCCAGACCGCGCCAGTTCCCGGCTGGACGGCGATGCCCTGCGGGTTGCGGTGGCCGTAGGACCAGATCTCGGGCAGGGCGCCCTCGCGGCCGACGAAGGGGTTGTCGGACGGAACCGAGCCGTCGGCGTTGATGCGGATGACCTTGCCGTGGTGCGAGGTCAGGCTCTGGGCCGTCGGCCGCATCGGCTTGTCCGAGCGCTCGCCGATGGTGATGTACAGCTTGCCGTCCGGGCCGAAGACCAGGGAGGAGCCGAAGTGCTTGTCTCCGTCATAGGTGTCCTTGACCTGGAAAACGACCTGCACGTTTTCGATGCGGCTCAGGTCGTCCGACAGGCGCCCGCGCGCCACGGCCGTGCCGTTTCCGCCGTTCCGCGGCTGGGCGTAGGACCAGTAGATGGTCCGGTCCTGGGCGAAAGTCGGGCTGAGGATCACGTCCAGCAGGCCGCCCTGGCCGCGCGCCGCCACGGCGGGCAGGCCGCTGATCGGAGACCCGATCTGGCCTTCAACGCTGACGACGCGCATGCGGCCGGGCCGTTCGGTCACCAGCCACTGGCCGTCCGGCAGCAGGGCCAGGCCCCAGGGATGCTCCAGCCCCTCTGCGACGACGGCGTGTTGCATGGCGATGGCGGTGCTGACCGACGGCGCGCGCGTCTGGCCTTCGTGCGCGGGCTTCTGATCCGGGTTGTTGGGTGGGCGCGTCTCGACCGGGGCGCCGGTGGCGGCGGGTTGCGCCTCGCTCTGTCCATTGGCGCCGCAGGCGGCGAGAAGCAGGGCGGCGGCGGAAACGGCGAAGAGGGCGGGGCGCATGGCCGCTCCTGTACAGCGTGGCTTTGGATGGCGAAGATGCAGGCTCGCAACGCATTACGCGAGCCGAAAGACGCCGCGACCGATGGTCCCGCACGAAATCCATGTCGAAGCGGCTTGAACCGGACGGAAGGCGGCGATATACGCACCCCTCTCGCGCTCAGGGTCGTTTCGATCCGGCGAGATGCTCCGTATGGGGTTGGGTAGCTCAGATGGTTAGAGCGGTGGATTCATAACCCACAGGTCGGCGGTTCGATCCCGCCTCCAACCACCACGGATTCTTCATCTTCAGGATATTGGATTGCGGCTGGTCTGGCGTGCCGCGCGTGCGGGCTTCAAGGCCGGGGTTCAGTTATGTGGAAGCCTCGATGCGCCGCCGGCGATCTTGCACAGATAGTCGGTCTGAGGGCGACCCGTCTGCATGCCGCTGGGGGACAGGATGCCGCCGCGCGCCACGCATTCGGCGTCGAGCTTGGTCATTTCTTCCTGATAGGTCGGCAGGCCACGGCCGGTCGCGCATCCGGCCAGAGCCAGAGGCGCTGCGATGGCGGCGATGAGCAAAATGGGCGGGCGCATGGGCGTCTCCTTTGGTGCGGCCTTGGGGCGTCAGGGCCGATGGTTCCGCTAACGCCTGCGGGCGGCAAGCGCAAAGCCGGTTTCTGGCTGATTTAACCAGCCAGAACGCCGAGATGTTCCAACAGGATCTTGCTGCCCAGGGCGATCAGGGCCAGGCCGCCGAGCAGTTCGGCGACCTTGCCCAGCCGCGTTCCCGCCGCCTTGCCGATCAACAGGCCGATGCTCGCCATGACGAATGTGGTGAAGCCGATGCAGAAGGCGATCAGCCAGATATTGGCTTCCAGCAGGGCCAGGCCCACGCCTACGGCGCCCGCGTCGATCGAGGTGCCCACGGCGGTCGCGATCAGGGCCAACAGGCCGCGCGACACCGCCTTGCCGACGGGAGCGGTCGCCTCTGTCGCATCCTCGTCGCGCTTCAGCGCCTCCCAGATCATCCGGGCGCCGACCGCGCCCAGCAGGCCGAAGGCGATCCAGTGGTCGACCGCCTCGACGAAGCCTGCGGCGGCCACGCCCAGGGCGAAGCCGATCAGGGGGGTGATCGCTTCGACCACGCCGAACACGAGACCAGAGCGCAGGGCCTGGGGCAGGGTGGGGCGATGCTGGGCGCCGCGACCGATGGCGGCGGCGAAGGCGTCGGCGGACATGCTGAGCGACAGCACGGCAATGGCGAACGGGGACATCATGATGGAGACGGGAACTCGGCCGGGCATATGACAGCACGCTCCACACGCGGGCCGGCCCCACGGGTGCAGCATGCTGGTCTCGCTAGGCGGAAACAAAATCCGCTGATCGCGCCATGCCTCTTAAGGCAAGTATGTTGACGCGATCCCGACTGGGATATGTCGGAAGCTACTCCCCAACGGCCGCCCCTCTAGCGCCTCGTTCGCCGTCTATCAACCCGCACATGGCCCCGAATGGCCAAAGGCGACAAGACGCCCCATCTGTGATAGACGCCGCCGCCTCAACTCTTCGCCGCAGGACATCCGCCCTTGAGCATCACGCTCGATCTTTCGCGCGCCAGCGCTTCAGCCAAGACGCCCGTCAACCTCAGCGGTCTGACGCGTGACGAACTGCGCCAGGCCCTGATCGACGCCGGAATCTGTCCGCCGGAGAAGGCACGGATGCGCGCATCACAGGTGTGGCGCTGGATCCACCACTACGGCGTCACCGACTTCGCCCTGATGAGCGATATCGGCAAGGATACCCGCGCGGCGCTGGCCGAGGCCTTCACCCTGGCCCGTCCCGAGATCGTCGAGCGCCAGGTGTCCAAGGACGGCACCCGAAAATGGCTGATCCGCACGGCGCCGGGCATTGAGATCGAGACCGTCTACATCCCCGACGTGGGCCGGGCGGGCGCCCTGTGCGTTTCGTCCCAGGTCGGCTGCACGCTGAACTGCACCTTCTGTCACACCGGCACGCAGAAGCTGGTCCGCAACCTGACGACGGCCGAGATCGTGGCCCAGGTGCAGGTGGCGCGAGACGATCTGGACGAGTGGCCCTCGCCCAAGGAAGATCGTCGGCTGTCGAACATCGTCTTCATGGGCATGGGCGAGCCGCTGTACAATCTGGATCACGTCGCCAACGCCATCGACATCATCTCCGATAACGAAGGCATCGCCTTGTCGCGCCGCCGGATCACCGTGTCGACCTCGGGCGTGGTGCCGCAGTTGAACGCCCTGGGCGAGCGCACGGCGGCCATGCTGGCCATCAGCCTGCACGCCACCAACGACCCCTTGCGCGACCAGCTGGTGCCGCTGAACAAGAAGTATCCGCTGGAACAGCTGATGGCGGGCATCCGCGCCTATCCCGGCCTGTCCAACGCGCGCCGGGTTACGTTCGAATACGTCATGCTGAAGGGCGTCAATGACAGCCCGGCCGAGGCGCGGGCCCTGATCAAGCTGATCGAGGGCATTCCGTCCAAGGTCAATCTGATCCCGTTCAACCCCTGGCCCGGCACCGATTATCAGTGCTCGGACTGGAAGACGATCGAGACCTTCGCCGCCATCCTGAACAAGGCCGGCTACGCCTCGCCCATCCGGACCCCGCGCGGCCGCGACATCCTGGCCGCCTGCGGCCAGCTGAAGTCCGAAAGCGAGAAGCTGCGGGCCTCGGCGCGCCTGAAGGCCGAACGCGAAGCGGTCGACGCGGCTTGAGGTCATCGCCCGCCCGGACGCTTTGTCCGCCGACTGTGGCGCGGGCGCCCTAGCGGAAGGGTCAAGCTTTCGGGCAAGGATGTTTTGGTTTCGTTCCTCTTCAGATCGGGAGGCTAGGGTTCGTCGTGATGGAGACCTCGTCGTTGCCGGGCGTGCTGTCGACGCCTGAACTCCAGGCCTTTGCGACGGGCTTTCCGATCCTGATGCTGCATCTGGCCGTGACCTTCGGCCTTCTGGCGGCAGGGGCGGCGGTCTACGCCCTGCTGACGCCGTGGCGCGAGATCGCCCTGATCCGCCAGGGCAACCCGGCCGCCGCCGTGGCCTTTGCCGGGGTGCTGGTCGGGCTGGCGGTCCCGCTGGCGGTGTCCCTTTCGGTGTCGAACTCGATCCGCGACATCGCCATATGGGGCGTGGCGACGGTGGTGCTGCAACTGCTGGCCTTCCGCGTCGTCGATTTCCTGCTGCACGGCCTGCCGCAGCGGATAGAGAAGGGCGAAGTCTCCGCCGCCGTGGTCCTGGCCGGGGCCAAGCTGTCGACCGCCCTGATCCTGGCGGCCGGCCTGACGGGCTGAGGGGGCGGCTTTGCGCTTTCCCCACCTTCCCGACTGGACGATCTACGCAGCCGTCATCGCGGTGATCCTGATCGCCTCTCTGAACCGGGGCGAGCGCGCCGACGCCCCTCATGACCAACACGCAGATGAGGCGTCCGGTCCGCTGCTGGGACCAATCACGCCTTTCGATCCTTCCGTCACCGTCGACACGTCCGACGAGCATGAGCCTGTGTCCGGCACGGCCTTCTCCATCGCCGGAGACGGACGCTGGATCACCGCCCGCCATGTGGTTGAAGGGTGCCGCAAGCCCGCTTTGGTGATCGACAAGACTCGGGCTCTGGCGGCTGACGTGAGGCTGGCGGCGCGGGCGGATGTGGCCCTGTTGCTGACCGACGGCGGACCGCCCGCATTGCCGATCGCGGCCGAGGCGCCGTTGTACAAGGGCCAGCGCGCCTTCCATCCGGGTTTCCCGCAGGGCCAGCCGGGCGAGGTCGCCTCGCGCCTGATCGGTCGCGAAACGCTGAAGATCCGCGGCCATCGCTCCTATGACGAGCCGGTCCTGGCCTGGGCCGAGGCCGGGCGTACGCGCGGCCTGAAAGGCACGCTGTCGGGCCTGTCGGGCGCGCCGGTGCTGGACCGGCGCGGCCGGGTGCTGGGCGTGACCATCGCCGAGTCGCCCCGGCGAGGCCGCATCTACACCACGGCGCCCGACACCTTCGTGCCTGCGGTCGGCGCCCAGCAGCGCGCCGACGAAGCGGCCCTGGGTCAGGCGGTGACGACCCAGAACTACGGCGCCGTGTCTGACCGCCTGCGCCGCGACCTGCGCGTCGCCCAGGTGGTGTGTCTGACGACGTGAATGGAGCCTAGCGCGGCGCGCCGTGATCCTTGACCCATTTCGCCTTGGCGGCGTCGATGTCGGCGCGGGGAAGTTGAGACAGGGGCTTGGCGAACTGCCTCAGAAGGATCGCGGCGTTGGCGTCGCCGCCTTCTGCGGCCAACTCGACATAGGCTGCGCCCTGGACCGGGTCGCTGGCGCCGCCCTCGCCGACGAGGATCATCATGCCCAGAGCAAGCAGGGCGTGGGCCGAGCCGTTCTGCGCCGCCCGCGCATACCAGAGGCGAGCCTCGGCGGGATCGGGCGTCACGCCCTGTCCCACGGCCAGCATGACCGCCAATGAGATCATGCCGCTTTCGAAATTCTGTTCCGCAGCCTGACGAACGTAGCGGTACGCTGTCGCAAGCTCGGAGGGCGCCCCGCCGTCCAGCAGCAGCATGCCGAGGTTCCATTGGGCGCGCGGATCGCCGCTGTCCGCAGCAAGGGTCAGGTGGGTGCGGGCGGCGTCGACGTCGACCGGCACGCCCCAGCCGTTCTGATAGGCGCGTCCTAATAGGAACTGGGCGTCGACATTGCCGGGGTCCGTCCTGACGGCTGTTTGTATCAGCCGGGTTCCCTTTTTCAGATCCTGTTGGACGCCCGCGCCGAAGAGATAGGCCCGGCCCAAGGGATAGGCGGCGGCCGGCTGATACTTCGCGTCCAGACCATTGAGCCAGGCTATGGCTTCCGCATCGTCGGCAGGGTCATCGTTCATCAATCGCCGCATGCCGATGTTCAGTCGCGCGTTCTGCGATCCGTCTCGCAGAGCCTGCGCCCAGAGGCGTTCTGATCGCTCAGGGTCGCTTCCGGTAATCTCCAGCGCGGAAGCCAGGGAAGCAGCCGCCTCGGGATCGCCAGCGGCGACCAGAGGCTCCAGTGCGGCGATGGCTGCAGAGGGATCGGTCCGGAGCAGCGCCAAGGCGTCGTCCAGAGAGTTCTGCGCGGGCGAGAGCGCCTGTACGGGCGACCCGGCCAGCCAGATCGTTCCGACCGCCAGCAGGGTGGCGTATCCGGTCTTCAGCATAATACGGTTCTCCGATTTCCAGCTTGGCCGGAAATCGGAGCCCGTGGCAAGCCGCCCCTACTTCAGCGTCGCGCTGTCCAGGTTGAGTTCGGTCAGGGGGATGACCTCGACGTTGGGGTATTTCGCTCGCAGGCCGTCGATGAACTTGGAAGCGTCGCCGACGATGACGAGGCTGGCCCGGTCGGTCGGCAGATGCCGAGCGAAGGCGTTTTCAACCTGTTCGGCGGTGACGGCGCGAACCCGCCCGGCGTAGTCGGCCAGGTCGCTCATCGGCAGGTCGTAGAGAGCCAAGTTGGCGACCAGGCCGCCCAGACCGTCCACCGTTTCCAGCGAGCGTCCGAAGCCGCCGATCAGGGTGGCGCGGCGGGGCGCCAGCTCGGCCTCGGTCGCCGCCGTGGTCCCCAGTTTGCCGATCTCCTCAAGGATCAGGTCGGCTACCTCGGTCGCCGTCTCATTCTTGGTCTGGGTCGAGGCGGAGAAGACGCCGGTCTGCTGTTGGGCGCCGACCGAGGAGCGGGCGCCGTAGCTGAGGCCGCGCTTGATGCGGATCTCCTGGTTCAGGCGCGAGGAGAAGCCGCCGCCCAGCAGGGTGTTGCCCAGCGTCAGCGGGAAGTAGTCGGCGTCGGTGCGGCTGATCCCGCGAATAGCGGCGACCACGGCGGCCTGACCTGCGCCCGGCTGGTCGATGACGACGACGCGCGGCGCCAGCGCCTGACCGGCCTTGTCGATGGCGGCCGGGGCGGGACCGGCGTCGCGCCAGTCGCCGAAGGCCTGATCCGCCAGGGCGCGCGCCTCGGCCGGGGTCACGTCGCCCGAGAAGACGAGGGTCGCCTGCGAGGGCTGGAACCGCTCGGCGTGGAAGGCCGTCATGTCGTCGCGCGTCAGGCCGGGGATGCTGTTCACCGTGCCTGAGCCGGGTGCGCCATAGGGCGCCGCGCCGTACATCACGCGGCCGACCGACTGGCCGGCGATGGCCCCCGGCTGGCTGAGCGCCACGCGCAGGCCGTCCAGGGTCTGGGACTGCTGCCGCTCCAGCTCTTCCTGGGCGAAGGCCGGATTGCGCACCAGATCGGCCATCAGGGTCAGGGTCCGGCCGAACACGTCCTTGGGCGCATTGGCGTAGACATTGGTGAAATCGGCGCCCGCGCCCGCGCCGATGTTGGCGCCCAGCTGTTCGATGGCGGTGGCGATTTCCGGCGCCGACTGGGTCGTTGTCCCTTGAGTCAGCAGGCTGGCGGTCATGGAGGCGACGCCCGGCTTGCCTGCCGGATCGTGGGCCGAGCCGGCGTTGAAGTTCAGGCGCGCCGAAACCAGCGGCAGGCCCTTGGTCGGGGCGACCAGGACGCGCAGGCCGTTGTCCAGACGGAAGTCGGCGATGGCGGGCGTGGCGGGCGACACCTCAGGTCCCGGCTGAGGCAGGCGGGCGCGTTCGGCTTCAGGCAGCAGGACGGCGACCGGACCGGCTGGCGCCAGAGACGCCACTGTGACCGGGGCGTCGACGTTCTTCTTCTGCTCGCTGGGCGCGTTGGCGTCGTCGGCGGGCAGGTAGTTGATGGTGATCTGGCGCTGCGGCGTCAGATAGCGGCGGGCCACACGCTGCACGTCAGCGGTGGTGACGGCCTGGATCTCGGCGATCTCGCGGTCGGCGGCGGTCGCATCCCCGGTCATGATCAGCGCCATGCCCAGGGTCGTCGCGCGGTCGTCGATGCTTTCACGGCCGCGCAGGGCGTCGGCGACCAGTTCGTTCTTGGCTTCGGCCAGTTCGGCGGCGGTGACGGGCTCGTCGCGCAGGCGCGCGATCTCGACCTCAAGCGCGGCTTTGCCGGTCTCAACCGTCTGGCCGTCGGCCATGATGGCGTAGGCTGCCAGATTGCCCGCCTGCTGGGCGAAGTCAGGGTTGGAGCCCGCCGAGGCGGCGATCTGCTTGTCGTAGACCAGCGAACGGTACAGGCGGCTGCTCTCGCCGGTCGACAGGATGCCGTCCAGCACCGTCAGGGCCGCGCGGTCGGCGTCCTTATAGGCCACGGTGTTCCAGGCCAGGGCCACGGCGGGCAGGGGCACGTTCGGCGCATAGAAGGTGGCGGTGCGCGGGCCGGCGGGCTCGGGCTCCTTCACGTCATTGGCGGGCATGGGCGTCGACGGCCGCTTCAGCGGGGCGAAATACTCGTCGACCCAGCCGTCCAACTGCGCCTGATCGAAATTGCCCGCCACGATCAGCATGGCGTTGTCCGGCCGGTAATAGGTGGCGTGGAAGCGCAGCACGTCGTCCAGCGTCGAGGCGTCCAGCT
Source organism: Brevundimonas naejangsanensis DSM 23858 (assembly GCF_000421705.1). Classification (GTDB taxonomy): domain Bacteria; phylum Pseudomonadota; class Alphaproteobacteria; order Caulobacterales; family Caulobacteraceae; genus Brevundimonas; species Brevundimonas naejangsanensis. The sequence continues at coordinate 65,726 of NZ_ATXN01000007.1, read as the reverse complement.
CCTCGATCGAACCGATGCCCGGACGGCGATAGGGATGGTCCTGATAGATGGTCTCGGGCGCGAACAGGCCGAACAGGCGGCCGTAGGGGCTGGCCAGAATCCGCTGTCGGTATTCCTCCTTCACCACGTCGCGCTCGGATTCAAAGGTCTTCTGGTCGACGACCAGAGACCCCATGCGGTCCGCCTCGGCGAACAGGATGCGCTGCAGGTGGTTGGCCGGAACAACCTCGTAATAGGCGGTCACGTCGTCGGCGGTGAAGGCGTTGTTCATGCCGCCGACGTCCTCGGTCAGACGGTCGAACGTCTCGGACGGCATGTTCTTCGTCGCCTTGAACAGCAGGTGCTCGAACAGGTGGGCGAAGCCCGAGCGGCCCGCCGGATCGTCCTTTGATCCCACGCGATACCAGACCTGCACCGTGACGTTCGAGGTCGAGGCGTCGCGCGCTGTATAGACCTCCATGCCGTTGGCCAGCACCCGCTTGTGGAAGCCCAGCGGCGGCACCTGGACGCCGCCCTGGATCGCGGTTGCGCTCGCGGGCGGCGCCTTGGCCCAGGCGGGGGCGGCGGCGGGCAGGCCGAGCAGCAGCGCCGAGGCGCAGGCGGTCAGGATCAGACGATTCTTCATGAGGGCGGCTTTCCAACACCCGCAGTCGAAGAAACGGGCGCTGAAAACCTAACAGGACGAAGCGCCGCCGCGCACCTTACGGAGCTGTAATGAAATCAGGCTTGGCCACAGACCCGCCTCGGGGATGAAAAAGATGTAACTCGGTTATGCGTCGGGACGCTGATATCGGCGAAACAGGACGTTGAGGGACGTCCGTGCGAGGACGCCCATCATGACAAAATATAAGTTCGCGCCCCTTCTGGGGGTGGTTCTGGCCCTGCCCGCAGCCGGGGTTCTGGCGCAGACGCCTTCGCCTGGAACGCAGCCGTCCCAGAACCGTCCCGTTCAGACTCCGCCGCAGAAGGCGGATAAGGACGATCAGCCCGCCGCCGTGGGCGATGTCGTCGTCAGCGCCCGCGCCAATGATGTGCGGACCTCGATCGACTCCATCAGCTATAGTCTGGCCGACGATCTTCAGGCGGCGACCGGGACGCTGGCCGAGGCCCTGCGCAATGTGCCCTCCGTCGATGTCGATCCTCAGGGCAACGTCTCCCTGCGCGGCGACGGCAATGTCACCCTGCTGGTGGATGGCCGCCCGTCGGCCATACTGTCGGGACCGAACCGCGCCGATGCGGTGCTGCAACTGCCGGCCGATCGCTACGCCCGTATCGAGGTGATGACCAATCCGTCCGCCGCCTACAGCCCAGAGGGCTCGGGCGGGGTCATCAATCTGATCACCAAGCCGGTTCCGGCGGCGGTCGCCGCCGCTGCGGCCGCAGGGACGCCGGGCGCGGCTGTCACGACCGGATCGCTGCGCGCCAATGTGGGCGATCACGGACGCTGGAATGTCGGCGCCAGCGGCTCGCGCCAGCAGGGCAAGCTGACCCTGACCGGCGATCTCAGCTATCGCCACGACGAGCAGAGCCTGAGCTTCGGGCGTCTGCGCGAACAGCTGGATGCCACCGGTGCGACCACCGGCGCCACGACGACGGTTCAGGACATTGAATCGACTCAGGACGGCTTCTTCGGCCGCGTCGCCGCTGAATACCGGCTGACTGAAAAAACCATGCTGACCGGCGAGGCGCGCGCCAATCGCTTCGACATCGACAGCGATGTGCGCGGCGTGTTCGAGACGCGCGACGCCTCGGGCGCCCTGACGCGCGCCTATACCCGCGACGGCTCGGGCGGCTTCGCCATGAAGGGCTGGGGCGTCACCGGCCGGGTGCTGCACCAGTTCGATACGTCCGGGCACGAATGGTCGAACGAGCTGCGCTATGATCGCAACGATCAGGAGAACGACTCCCTGGCCGCCAACGTCTTCCGCATACCGACGGAGCCGACGGTATATGAGGCCCAACACGGCCTGAATGCGCAGGAGACCATCGGCTTCACCAGCGCCTACACCCGGCCTATGGGCGAGGGCGCCAAGCTGCGCGCGGGCTATGAGCTGAGCCTCACCCGCCCGGATCAGGACAATGAGGTCCGGCGCGGACCGGCCGAGAACGCCCTGCTGCTCGTGCCGTCGCAGAGCAACCGCTTCGAGGCGGAGCAGACGGTTCATGCCCTTTACGCCACCTATGAACGCCCGTTCGGCGAGAAGCTGTCCGGCCAGTTCGGTCTGCGGCTGGAACAGGCCGACATCCAGGTCGAGGACGTGACCAACGCCGTGCGCGCGTCTCAGGATTATTTCCGCGCCTATCCGACCTTCCACCTGCAGTATCAGCTGACCGAGACCCAGACCCTGCGCGGCAGCTATTCGCGGCGCATCCAGCGGCCCCAGCCATCGCAGCTGAACCCCTTCATCATCTATGGCGATCCGCTGAACCTGCGCTCGGGCAACCCGGACCTTGAACCGCAGGAGACCGACAGCTTCGAGGCCATGTGGCAGATGCGGCGCGGCCAGAGCTTCTATCAGGCCACGGCCTACTACCGCGACACGACCAAGGCCTTTACCGACGTAGCGACGGACGTGGGCGGCGGCGTGCTTTTGACCCGGCCCGAGAATCTGGGCGCCCGCCGCGATCTGGGGATCGAGCTGACCGCCAGCGGCCGCCTGCACCCGACCCTGCGCTACAACGCCAGCGTCAACGCCTTCCGTCAGGAGATCGACGCGGCGGGCATCCCCGGCGGGCGCGACCGCGAGGGCGAGATGGTGAGCGGTCGCCTCAGCCTGAACTGGCAGGCCACGCCCAAGGACTTCGTCCAGCTAATGGGCTTCTGGCAGGGCGATCAACTGCTGGCGCAAGGCAAGCGCGAGGGCGGCGGCATGGTGAACTTCGGCTATCGGCGCAAGCTGAACGACACCCTGTCGCTGCAGTTCACCGCCCGCGACATCCTCAACTCCTTCGGCGGCGACACCGTCTACGACACGCCCCTGTTCCGCGACCGTTCCAGTCAGGACCTGAACCTGCGAGCCTTCTATCTGGGGCTGAGCTGGTCCTTCGGCGGGCCGCGCCGTCAGCCCGAACAGTTCGACTTCTCCACCGGACCGACCGGCGGCTGAGCCCTGTCGCCACATCGCGCCCGACGCCCGTCGCCTCTGTGGCGGCGGGCGTTATCGCATGGGCCCTTGCGTGTCTGATCGGCCACACCCACCTCCTTTGCGACAGCTCAAGGCGTCGCTTTCGATAAGGGCGCATTGAGTTCAAATCCGCCTCCCGAGGGGAAACCGAACGACATGAATCTCGACCTCTATTCCGACCGCGCCAAACAGGCCGTCCAGTCCGCCCAGTCGCTGGCGTTAGCCCGTCGCCACCAGCAGTTCGCGCCCGAGCACCTGCTCAAGGTGCTGTTGGAGGAGCGTGACGGTCTGGCCCGCAAGCTGATCGATCAGGCGGGCGGCGATCCTTCCGCCGTCGAGCTTGTCACCGAGGGTCTGCTGAAGAAGCGGCCCCAGGTCGAGGGCGGCTCGGGCCAGCTCTATCTGGACGGCGACACCGCGCGCGTCTTCAGCGCCGCCGAGGACGCGGCCAAGAAGGCCGGTGACGCCTTCGTCACCACCGAACGCCTGCTGGCCGCCATCGCCAAGGAGGGCGGGGCCGCCGCCGAGGCGCTGAAATCCGCGGGAGTCACGGCCAAGAAGCTGGACGACGCCGTGGCCGAAATCCGCAAGGGCAAGACCGCCGACAGCGCGGGCGCCGAGGACAGCTTCGACGCCCTGAAACGCTACGCCCGCGACCTGACCGAGGCGGCGCGCGACGGCAAGGTCGACCCGGTCATCGGCCGCGACGAGGAAATCCGCCGCACCATCCAGGTGCTGGCCCGCCGCACCAAGAACAACCCCGTCCTGATCGGCGAGCCCGGCGTCGGCAAGACCGCCATCGTCGAAGGACTCGCATTGAGGATCGTCAACGGCGACGTGCCGGAAAGCCTGAAGGACAAGAAGGTGCTGGCGCTCGACATGGGCGCCCTGATCGCCGGGGCAAAATACCGCGGCGAGTTCGAGGAGCGGCTGAAGGCCGTGCTAAACGAGGTCGCCGCCGCTGAGGGCCAGATCGTCCTCTTCATCGACGAGATGCACACCCTGGTCGGGGCGGGCAAGGGCGACGGCGCGATGGACGCCTCCAACCTGCTCAAGCCCGCCCTGGCGCGCGGCGAGCTGCACTGTGTCGGCGCCACCACGCTGGATGAATACCGCAAGCACGTCGAAAAGGACGCGGCCCTGGCCCGTCGCTTCCAGCCGGTCTTCGTCGCCGAACCCACCGTCGAGGACACGGTGTCGATCCTGCGCGGCCTAAAGGAGAAGTACGAGGTCCACCACGGCGTGCGGATCAGCGACAGCGCCATCGTCGCCGCCGCCACCCTGTCGAACCGCTACATCACCGACCGCTTCCTGCCCGACAAGGCCATCGACCTGATCGATGAGGCCGCCAGCCGCGTGCGCATGGCCGTCGACTCCAAGCCCGAGGCGCTGGACGAGATCGACCGCCGCCTGGTCCAGCTGAAGATCGAGCGCGAGGCCCTGAAGAAGGAGAGCGATCAGGCCTCCCAGCACCGTCTTGAGAAGCTGGAAGACGAGATCGCCGACCTTGAAGGTCAGTCGGATGACATGACCGCCCGCTGGAAGTCCGAAAAGGACAAAGTGGGGCAGGGCGCCCAACTGCGCGAAACGCTTGACCGCCTGCGCGCCGAACTGGCCGCCGCCCAGCGCGCCGGCGACCTCGGCCGCGCGTCAGAGATCGCCTACGGTCAGATCCCGCAGCTGGAGAAGCAGCTCGCCGAAGACGAAGCCCCGGCGGCGGTCGCCGCCCCCCTGACGCCTGAGGTTGTGGACGCCGAGCAGATCGCCGCCGTGGTCAGCCGCTGGACCGGCGTCCCGGTCGACAAGATGCTGGAGGGCGAGCGCGAGAAGCTGCTCAAGATGGAGGACGAACTGGGCCGCCGCGTGGTCGGTCAGGACGAGGCCCTGGCCGCCGTCTCCGACGCCGTGCGCCGCGCCCGCGCCGGTCTGAACGACCCCAACAAGCCGCTGGGCAGCTTCCTCTTCCTGGGCCCGACGGGCGTGGGCAAGACCGAGCTGACCAAGGCCCTCGCCGGCTATCTGTTCGACGACGACAACGCCATCACCCGCATCGACATGAGCGAATACATGGAGAAGCACTCGGTCAGCCGCCTGATCGGCGCCCCTCCGGGCTATGTCGGCTATGACGAGGGCGGCGCCCTGACCGAGGCGGTGCGTCGCCGCCCCTATCAGGTCGTCCTGTTCGACGAGGTCGAGAAGGCCCACCCCGACGTCTTCAACGTCCTGCTGCAGGTGCTGGACGACGGCCGCCTGACCGACGGTCAGGGCCGCACCATCGACTTCAAGAACACCCTGATCATCATGACCTCCAACCTGGGCAGCCACTATCTGGCCGACCAGCCCGAGGGCGAGGATGTCGAGGTCGTCCGTCCCCTGGTCATGGAACAGGTCCGCGCCCACTTCCGGCCCGAGTTCCTGAACCGCATCGACGAGATCATCCTGTTCCACCGCCTCGGCCGGGAACAGATGGGCGGCATCGTCCGCATCCAGCTGGCGCGTTTGGAAAAGCTGATGGCAGACCGCCGCCTGACGCTGGCCTTGGACGACAGCGCCCTGACCTGGCTCGCCGACAAGGGCTACGACCCGGTGTATGGCGCAAGGCCGCTGAAGCGCGTCATCCAGAAGGAGCTGGTCGACCCGATGGCCAAGAAGCTGCTGGCCGGCGAGATCGAGGACGGGAGCGTGGTGGCTGTGTCAGCGGGTAGAGATGGGCTGGAGATAGGGAAGGCGCGGGTGCACTGATATGAGCGTTCTCGGGCGGGAGGAAAGCGGCCCCCGGCACGCACTGCATGATTTTATGGCGCAAGTGACGGCTGAAATGGGCTCTGAGTACGAGCGCATCTTTGCCCGATCTATTGAGGATCCAGCGACAGCCGGAGACGAAGGCGAGGAGAATTGGGCATCCCTTTTCCGCCAGTGGCTACCTCCAGGTTATCATGTGCAAACGAAGGGACGGTTGCTGGGGCATGATGGCCGCGCATCGCCTCAGATCGATCTTGTAGTGCTGAAACCTTCCTACCCTCGCAAGCTTCTCGAAAAGAAAATGTGGCTAGCGGGAGGAGTGGCGGCCGCTTTCGAATGTAAAACTACTCTCACCGCTAAGCATGTGAGAGATTCGATTGATCGATGTGTCGCGTTCAAATCGCTATCTCAACCTCGTACTGGTACTCCACGTCGCGAACTTACATCGCCGCTCATATACGGGATCCTGTCTCATTCACATTCTTGGAAGGGAGCGGCATCGAAACCGCTTGAAAACGTTGAGGCTGCGCTTTCATTAGAAGTAAAGGTCGATACTCCGAAAGAGCTAATTGATATTATTTGTGTAGCCGACTTGGCATCATGGGCCCGGGTTTATACGGCTAAGTACGATGCTAGTTGGCTGTCGGTCGAGCAGTCGGTTGAGTTAAGGCGCGCTCTTGGAAGCGATTGGGCTGTGACAACTTCAATGATATGCGCACCCGAAAGCCAAGGCGGTGTGTTTACGCCTATCGGCGCATTTCTTTCGGATCTTACGAGACGACTTGCTTGGCAAGATGCTAGCGTTCGCGACATTGCGGATTACTACCGATTGGCGAATTTGGACGGGCAAGGGCAAGGCGGCATGCGTTTTTGGCCCCCTAGGGTCTATTCAGACGAAACGCGCGCGCGTGTTTCTGCGGGCCAACTTTCGAATGGCGCAATGTGGGATGAATGGGCAATCGGAGGGTTCTAGACAACTTGGCGATATCGCCGTGTCGCTTGGATATCAGAATAGGACACACCTCCTTTCGTCATCCTCCGGCAAGCCGCGTTAGCGGCGCAGACCGGGGGACCCAGCGGCGCGCGGGAGCGCGAAAGTGTCACGCTCGGCGGCCGCGCGAAGATCGCCTTCGGCGCCGCTGGGTCCCCCGGTTCCGCGCTGCGCGCGGCCCGGAGGATGACGGAAGAAGAGGCTAGGGCCTCGCCGGAGGATGACGGAAGAAGGGGCGGGGCGTGGATGACGAAGGCGGAACGGCGGGTTAGCGTGGCCGTATGGCGACCCATCGCATCTTCATCGCGACCTACATCATGGCGAGCGGGCGCAATGGGACGCTCTACGTCGGCTCGACGTCCAATCTGGAAAGCCGCGTGTGGAAACACAGGACGCGCGCCTTTCCCGGCTTCAGCGACGCCTATGACTGCACCTGTCTGGTCTGGTTCGAGCAGCACGCCCTGGTGCTCGATGCGATCCGGCGCGAGCGGCGCATCAAGAAGTGGCTGCGCGACTGGAAGCTGGCCCTGATCGAGCGGGACAACCCGGACTGGCGCGACCTCGCCGCCGACTGGTTTTCTGATCCGAATTGGACCCCGCCGCCGGGCGTCGACTGAGCCTCACCCCAGCACCGGCATCACCTCCACCCCGTCGCAGACGAAGATGCTCATGTGCGGGTGGCCCTCGAACAGCCGGGCCGCCGCCTCGTGGCTGTCGGCGCGCACGACCATGAAGACGGTCAGCAGGTTGACCATGTCCGTGACGGCGCCGTCGTCGTCGATGCGTTTGGTCGGGCCCAGCGGGCCGCCCTGAAAGACGATGGAGTCGCGGTGCGCCGCTTCCCATTCGGCGACGGCGGCGACGCCGAGGCGGGCCGTCTCGGCCTGCTGGGCCTCGCTCATGGCGCGCCAGGCCCGCCATTTGGGGCCGGTCTTGTCGCTGGTGAAGACGGCCAGATAGTGGGTCTCGACGCTCATCGCAGCCTCCTGTGCGGCGCGAGCATCAACCCTTCGGGCCGTCTTCGACAAGCGGGGCCGGAAGGCGGCTCAGCCCTCGGCCAGCAGGTGGTCGATCAGGCCGCGCGCCTCGGGGCCCGCCCAGTCGGCTTCGCCGGTCAGGACGGCGCGGACGCGGCCCTGGCGGTCCATGACGATGGTCTGGGGCATGGCGCCCTTGCCGGGAAACTCGAACGCCAGCTGGAATTTCGGGTCGATGTAGAAGTCCAGAGGCGCGTTCTCGGCGATGAAGGCCCGCGCCTCGTCGGCCGTCTTGTCGAGGTCCATGCTGACGGCGACCACGGCGAAGTCGTCGCGCGCCTTATAGTGGTCGGCCAGGGCCGCCAGCGTCGGCATCTCGATCCGGCACGGGGCGCACCAGGTGGCCCACAGGTTCACCACCGTCACCTTGCCTGCGAAGTCGGCCAGGCGGACGTCGGCGCCGTCGGCGGCCTTGAACACATAGTCGGGCGCGGCGGGGGAGGCGGGCGCCTGCAGCGCCGCCAGCGATCCCTTGGCGAAGGCCGCCAGTTGCGGATCAAGGGGTTGGACCGGCGCCTGGGCCGCAGGCGGCGCGGACTCTTTGCCTACGCCCTTCTGATTGACGTATAGCAGCGCCGCGCCCATGCCGATCACGCCGATCACCGCGAACGTCGCCACGCCCGCCCAAGTCCGTCCAGAGCCGCTCATGTCCGATACGCCTTCCAAACCACAGCAAGATTCCCCCTCGCAGGGCCAGTCTCTATGGGGTGGGCGCTTCAGCGCCAAGCCTGCGGACATCATGCAGGCCATCAACGTCTCCATCGGCGTCGACAAACGCCTGTGGGCGCAGGACCTGGCCGGTTCGCGGGCCCATTGTCGCATGCTGGAAAAGCAGGGGATCATCGCCGCCGCCGACGCCCAGGCCATCCTTGGCGGGCTGGACGTGATCGAGGGCGAGATCCGGGACGGGAGCTTCCCCTTCCGCGACGCCTATGAAGACATTCACATGAACGTCGAGGCGCGCCTGTCGGAGCTGATCGGCGAGCCGTCGGGGCGCCTCCATACGGCGCGCAGTCGCAATGATCAGGTGGCGACCGACTTCCGCCTGTGGGTGCGCGACGCCTGCGACCGCACCGTGGCGCAGCTGCAAGACCTGCAGCGGACCCTGCTGGACCGGGCGGAACAGCACGCGGGCGACCTGATGCCGGGCTTCACCCATCTGCAGACGGCCCAGCCGGTGACGTTCGGCCATCACCTGATGGCCTATGTCGAGATGTTCGGCCGCGACGCCGGGCGCTTCGACGACGCCCGCGCCCGCATGAACGAGAACCCTCTGGGCGCCGCAGCGCTGGCCGGGTCGCCTTTCCCCATCGACCGCCACATGACGGCGCAGGCGCTCGGCTTCGACCGGCCGATGGCGAACTCTCTGGACGCCGTTTCGGATCGCGACTTCGCGCTGGAAAGCCTGGCCGCCGCCTCCATCGCGGCGGGCCACCTGTCGCGTCTGGCCGAAGAGATCGTGGTGTGGATGACGCCGATGTTCGGCTTTGCGACCCTGCCCGACGACCTGACCACCGGCTCGTCCATCATGCCGCAGAAGCGCAACCCGGATGCGGCCGAACTGGTGCGGGCCAAGACGGGCCGCATCAACGGCGCCCTGATCGCCTTGACCACGGTGATGAAGGGCCTGCCGCTGGCCTATTCCAAGGACATGCAGGAGGACAAGCCGCCGGTGTTCGAGGCTTTCGACGCGCTCGACCTGGCGCTGACCGCCATGACCGCCATGGTGGCCGTGATCCGCCCCAACACCGAGAAGATGGCCGCCGCCGCGGGCGCGGGCTTCTCGACGGCCACCGACCTGGCCGACTGGCTGGTGCGCGAACTGAACCTGCCCTTCCGCCAGGCGCACCACGTCACCGGCGCCGCTGTGAAGCGGGCCGAGGCGCTGGGTCTGGGCTTGGGCGAATTGCCGCTGGCGGAATTGCAGGCGCTGGATGGCCGCATCACCGAAGGCGTGTATGAAGTGCTGACGCCCGAAGCCTCCTGCGCCAGCCGCCAGAGCTTCGGCGGCACGGCGCCGGAACAGGTCCGCGCGCGCATCGCCGACTGGAGAAGCCGCCTGTGAAGAAGACCTTGATCCTCGCGGGCGCCGCCGCCCTGATGCTGAGCGCCTGCGGACGCATGGCCGATCTCGAGCCGCCGCAGGGCGCGACGCCGAAGAAGCAGACCGAGCGCGCCATCCGCGACCGCTCGGCCGACCATCTGCCCGAGGAGGCGATGCAGAACCTGCCGCCGCGCCAGATGCCCATCGACAACGGCACGAGCAACCCGTTCGGCAAGCCGCCGCCGATGAACTGAGCCTTCGCGCTCCTCTCTGACTGGACTCCCCGCCGGTGCACTATTTCGATCTCAAGGACGGCGTCCTGCATGCCGAGGGCGTCTCTCTGGAGGCGCTGGCGGACAGCGTCGGCACGCCGACCTACGTCTATTCCTCGGCCACCCTGCGCCGTCACTACGGCCTGCTGCGCGAGGCGTGCGACGCGCATAGGAGCGCGCTAGGCGACGCCCTGATCGCCTTTGCGGTCAAGGCCAACTCCAACCTGTCGGTGCTGGCGACCTTGGCGAAACTCGGCTGCGGCGCTGACACCGTGTCTGAGGGCGAGATTCGCCGGGCGCTGGCCGTCGGCATTCCGGGCGAACGCATCATCTTCTCGGGCGTAGGCAAGACCGACGCCGAGCTGGCCTTCGCCATCGAACAGGGCGTGCGTCAGATCAACGTCGAGTCCTCGACCGAACTGGACCGGCTGATCGCGGTTGCTGCGAGCAAGAACGCCGCTCCCGCCATCGCTATCCGGGTGAACCCCAAGATCGGCGCGGGCGGTCACGCCAAGATCACCACCGGCGGCGCCGGCGACAAGTTCGGCGTGCCGGTCGAGGAGGCGATGGCCCTTTACGCCCTCGCCTCAAGCTCGCCCCACGTCACGCCGGTGGGGCTGGCCTGCCACATCGGCAGCCAGATCACCGATCTGGCCCCGCTGGAAGCCGCCTTCCGCGTGCTGCGTCAGATGACGGAAGACTTGCGCGCCCAGGGGCACAGCGTCACCCGCCTCGACCTTGGCGGCGGGCTGGGCGTGCCCTATTATGGCGAGGCGGCGACGCCGTCCCCGGCCGATTACATCGCCATGGCCGCGCGTGTGCTGGATGGCCTGAACGTCGAGGCCGCCTTCGAGCCGGGTCGCCTGATGGCCGCCAATGCGGGCGTCCTGCTGAGCCGCGTCATTCAGGTCAATGAGCGGACGGACGGCCGCCGCTTCCTGGTGCTGGACGCGGCGATGAACGACCTGATGCGCCCGGCCCTTTATGACGCCTTCCACGACCTGAAGCCGGTGCGTCCGGTGACGGGCGAGGCTCTGCCCCACGACGTGGTCGGCCCGGTCTGCGAGACCGGCGACACCTTCGCGCGCGACCGCGACCTGCCGCCGTTGAAGGCGGGCGATCTGGTCGTCTTCATGAGCGCCGGAGCCTATGGCGCGGTGATGAGCGGCGAATACAACACCCGTCCGCTAGCCGCTGAAGTTCTGGTCGACGGCGACCGCAGTGCGGTCATCCGCCTGCGCCCGACCTATGACGAGATGTTCGCTCGCGAACCGATGGCGGACTGGCTTTAAGCCTCAGTCCAGGGCGCAGATGTCCGGCAGGCCGCGCATCCCGCCCGCATGGTCCAGGCCATAGCCGACCAGAAAGCGGTTCGGCGCCTCCCAGCCGACGAAGTCGGGCTCGGGCGCGCGGGGCTTGGGCCAGGGCTTGCGAGCGAAGACGCAGGTCAGCACCTCGGCGGCGCCTGCTTCCCTGGTGATGCGCACCGCCTCGGCCAATGACAGGCCGGTGTCGAACACGTCGTCCAGAATCAGCACCTTCTTGCCGGTCAGCGGGCGCTGATAGGGGGCGCGGACCTCGATCCGCCCCCGACTGGTCTGCTCGTCGCCGTAGGAAGCCAGCCACAGGGCGTCGAAACGGACATTGCGGCCTTCGCGCGAAAGGGCGCGGGTCAGGTCGGCGGCGAACCACAGCCCGCCGGTCAGCAGGACGGCGGCCACCGTCTGATCATCGACATGGGGGGCGATGCGGCGCGCCAGATCGGCCACGACGGCCTCGATCTCGGCCTGGGACAGAAGAACCGTGGGGGCGGGCGTCGATGGGGTGTCAGCCATGCCTCGCCGATACCCCTTCTGCGGCGCTGGAGTCGAGAGGCGCGGGCGCTGGACCAAGGTCGAGGGCGCCCAGACGGCGCAGGCCGCCGTCTTCGCGCGCGGCGGGTTCAGGGCGGGCGTTCTTGTCGGTCGGGCGAGACGGCGTCTTGCGCGCAGGCTCAAGAATGAACTTCGTCGTCATTCCCGCCGCCTTGCCTTGCGGGTCAGCGATGACCGTGGCGAAGCCCTCGACCTTGCCGGGCAGGATGGGCGGCCAGTCCGGGCGCACCACGCGGCTGGCGATCTCGACGCCGCGCTCATCCTGCAGGATCACGCGGATGGGGGGCGCCGACACTTCGGTCTCGCGAATATTCCGCACGGCGCCGGACACGACGATCCGGCCGGGATCATGCGGCGCCACGCGGGCCCTTTGAGCTTCGAACTCCAGTCCGACGATGTTCACGTCCAGACCCAGGGCGCCATAGGCGCCTGCCGTCGCCGGGAATTTGCGGACGATCTCTTCACGGAACAGAACGCCGCTGGTGATCAGCCCCAGCACGACCGCCGCCGCCGCGGCCCAGGCTGCGCCCGCCGCCGCCGCCTGCCGTGTACGGCGCCTGCGCTCGGCCCGGGCGCGGAAGGCGCGCGGCAGTTCGGGCGCAGGCGTTTCGGCCAGACTTTCAGGCGGGGTTTCGGACGCAGGGTCTGCCGCTGGGCTCAGGCCTTCCGTCGCCGATTCCAGCTCCAGCGGCGCATCCTCAAGGCTGGCGCGCCAATCGTGGCCGCACGTCTTGCAGCGCACACGACGGCCGTTGGGGCCGATCGCTTCGTCGGGAACAAAATAGCTGGTGGCGCAGGCGGGACAGGTCAGTATCATGTCAGCTGACTGTGAGGCTTATCGCCCCCTCCTGTCGCGGCGCAACGCCCCGGTCCAATACGAAACCCTATGCCCGATCCGATCCGCCGCGCCGCCGACCCTGATTCCGCGCCTGACGCCGTCCGCCTCAGAGGCGTGGGCTTCGGCTATGGGGGCAGGCCCGCCGTGCTGCGGGACGTTAACCTTAGTCTGCCAAACGGCTCTTTCCACTTCCTTACCGGACCTTCGGGGGCGGGCAAGTCCTCGTTGCTGCGGCTGCTGACTTTGGCGGCGCGGCCGCAGGCGGGTCGAATCAGCCTGTTCGGTCAGGACGTGACCCAGCTGCCCCGGCGCGAGGTCCCGGCGCTTCGTCGCCGCATGGGGGTGATCTTTCAGGATTTCCGCCTGCTGGACCATCTGTCGGCCTTCGACAATGCGGCCTTGCCGCTGCGGCTGGCGGGAGAACGCCCGGCGGACTACGGCGCCGACGTGCAGGAGATGCTGCGCTGGGTCGGGCTGGGCGGGCGGCTGGACGCCCTGCCGCCCACCCTGTCCGGCGGCGAGAAGCAACGGCTGGCTATCGCCCGCGCCGTGGTGGCGCGGCCGCGCCTGATCCTGGCCGACGAACCGACCGGCAGCGTCGACCGGCCGATGGGCGAGAAGCTGATGCGGCTGTTCCAGTCGCTGAACAAACTGGGCGCCACGGTCCTGATCGCCAGCCACGACGAGGCTCTGGCCGAGCGCAGCGGCGCCGCCGTCCTGCGGTTGGAAAGCGGGCGGCTGGCTCAGATCGCGCCGGCTTCATCGGCGGGACCGGAGGCGCAGTCATGATCGGCCTCATGCGCAACGCCCAGCCCGAACTTCTGCCGCGCGAGGCCGGTGGAGAACGCTGGCTGGTGGTGGTCATCGCCGTGCTGTGCTTCCTGGCCTCCATCGCCGCCGTCGGCGCCTTGGCGGCCGATCGGGCCGCGCACGGGTGGGCGTCGCATCTGCGCGCCGAAGCGACGGTGCAGGTGCGCCCGCGCGTCGATGAGACTGGCCCCGCCGCCGCCGCACGCGCCGCCGAGACCCTGGCCGGGGTCAAGGGCGTGGCCGAGGCGCAGGCGATGGACCGCAAGGCGGCCGAGGCCCTGTTGCGGCCGTGGGTGGGGGAGGCGGTGCTGCCCGACCTGCCTCTGCCCTATCTGGTCGTCGTCCGGCTGGACCCCGAGGCGCCCGCCAGCGCGCCGAGCCTGAGCCGCGCCCTGGCCGAGGCCGGGCTGGACGCCAGCGTCGACGACCACAGCCTGTGGCGCGGTGAGGTCGAACGGTCGGCGGGCCTGATCACGGCCCTGGCGGGCGCGGCCTTCCTGCTGATCGCGGCGGCGACGGCGGCGGCGATCGCCTACGCCACCCGAGCGGGCATGGCGGCCCAGGCGGCGGTGATCGAGACGCTGAGCCTGAACGGCGCGTCGGACGGAGCGATCGCCGCCCTGTTCCAGCAGCGGTTCGGCGTTCTGGCGGCGACGGCGGGCGCGGCGGGGGCCGGACTGGCCGCGCTGATGCTGGCGGCGTTGCGCCTGATCGGGGGTGAGGGCGGGCTGACCCCGGCCCTGCCGCTGGCCTTTGGCGACCTGCTGGCGCTGATCGCCTGCCCCTTGCTGGCGGGGGCGGTCGCGGTGCTGGCTGCGCGTTTGACGGCGCTGGCGAAGCTGGGCGGGCGTCGCTAGTTAGTTAAGCATGAAGTTCCTGACGCTGATCGCCGTGGTGGCGCTGATGTGGCTGACGGGCCTGTTCGTCTTCGCCGAGCGGGTTCGCGGTCTGACGCCTGCGCCCGAGCCGGCGCGGGCGGACGCCATCGTCTCCCTGACCGGCCCCTCGGCCGAGCGCGTCAACGCCGCCATCCGCCTGCTGGAGCAGGGCAAGGGCGACCGGCTGCTGATCTCGGGCGTCAACCGCGAGGTGCGCCGTCAGGAGCTGCGCGCCCTGACGCCGGGGTCCAAGAAGCTGTTCAACTGCTGTGTCGACCTGGGCTTCGAGGCCGAGAACACCGTCGGCAACGCCCAGGAGATCGCCGCCTGGGCGCGGGCCAAGGGTTATGACGATCTGATCGTCGTCACCTCGGACTATCATATGCCGCGCAGCTTGCTGGAGATTCGCGGGGCGGCGCCCGGCGTGCGGCTGACCCCCTATGCCATCTCCACGCCGTCGCTGGACACCCCGTCCTGGTGGCGCGCGACCGAGACCGCCCGGCGCATGACGCTGGAGTACATGAAATACCTGGCCGTCCTGGGCCGCGAGGGGATGCATCGCCTGACCGGCCGCCATCCCGAGCGCCCCGGCCCTGCCGCACCCGACGCCTCAGACCTCCGCAAGGCCGCTGCATGACGACCGTTCGATCCCTGATCTTCACCCTGTGGCTATATCTGTCGATGCCGCTGTTCGCCGTCCTGCTGTCGCCCGCGCTGCTGATGCCGCACCGGGCGGCGATGGGGGTGATCAAGCTGTGGGCGCGCTTCGTCCTGTTCGGCCTGCGCTGGATCGCGGGGGTGAAGGTCGAAGTGCGTGGGCTGGAGCATCGTCCGACCGGCCCGGCCCTGATTGCGGCCAAGCATCAGGGGATGCTGGACGTCATCGCCCCCTTCGCCTTCCTCGACGACGCCTGTTTCGTGATGAAGAAGGAGCTGATGCCGCTGCCTTTCTTCGGCTGGTTCGCCTGGAAGACGAAGATGATCGCCGTCGACCGCGCCGCCCACGCCAAGGCGCTGAAGGACATGGTGCGCCAGACCCGCGCCCGTCTGGCGGAGGGGCGTCAGATCCTGATCTTCCCCGAAGGCACGCGCACGGCTCCGGGCGCACCGGCCGACTACAAGCCCGGCGTCGCCGCCATCTATCGTGACGTGGACGCGCCCTGCTGGCCGGTCGCCACCAACTCGGGCGTCCATTGGCCGGCGCATGGTTTCAAACGCTATCCGGGCACGGTGGTGTTCGAGTTTCTGCCGCCGATTCCCGCGGGTCTGAAGCGGGCCGAGTTCATGAAGCAGTTGGAAAGCCGGATCGAAGACGCCTCGACCGCCTTGTTGCCGCCCAGAACCTAGGCTTTGGAGGGCGGGCCCCTATATCATCAGCTGTTGACCGGGACCCGCTCATGATTTCACGCTCCGCCTTTCGCCTCGCCCTGCTGACGGTCGCCCTCGGCGCCCTTCCGGCTGTCGCCTCTGCGCAGTCCCAGCCGTTCCAGCCGCTTGAAGCGCCGCAGACGTGGAAGGTCGACATCGGCGGCGGCTTTGTCCGAGGCTTCAGCGTCTCGGGCGACAAGTCCGAGGATTTCAACTTCACCGCCTGGGGCTCGGCCTCCTATCGTGACATCGTCTACGCCAACGGTCTGGACGGACTGGGCTGGAACGCCGTCAAGCGCGACGGTTTCCATGCGGGCGTTCAGTTGCGTCCGCGCTTTGCAGCGGGCGACATCGAGGGCATGGACCGGCCCGGCTACGGCGCCGATGCGGCCCTTTACGCCTTCAAACGTCTGCCGGGCAATGTCGTGGTCGGAGGCCGCATCCAGCATGACGCCACCGGCGACGACGCCGGTCTTGAGTACTACGGCTCGGTCAGCCACCAGCGCGTGACGCCCGTCGGCATGTTGCAGACGATGGCCTATATGCGCGGCGGCAGCGACGCGCGCGTCCAGCGCTATTACGGCGTGACCGCACAGGAAGCGGCCAATACCGACTACGCCGCCTTCACGCCGTCGGGCGGACTGTCGGCCGCAGGCGCCGCAGCCATGCTGGCTGTGCCGATCGGCGACCGTTACGGCGTCGGCGCTTTCGTCAACTACGAACAGCGTCTGGGCGACATCAAGGACAGCCCCCTGATCAAGGACGACTACGTCTGGCGCGCAGGCGTGATCGGCGTGGTGCGCTTCAACAGCGGCGGCTGAGTCTTCAGCTCGCCGCGAACTCGCTGAGCGCGTCGAGGACGGCGCGGTTCTGGTCTTCCGTCCCGATCGTCACCCGCAGGCAGTCAGGCAGGCCATAGCCGCCCACGCCGCGAACGATGATGCCCTTGGCCTGCAGATAATCCTGCGCCGCCGAGGCTGAGCGCTTCGCATCGGGGAAGCGGATCAGGATGAAGTTGCCTGAGGCCGGGAATACCTCGAAACCAAAGCCCCGAATGGCCTGGGTCAGGCGCGGCCGCCACTCGGCCACCAGATCACGCGAGGCCTTCTGGTGCGCCTCATCGCCCTGGGCGGCGATGGCCGCTTCGATCCCCGGCAGGGAGACGTTGAACGGCAGGCGAATGCGGTCGATGGCCTGCTCCACCGCCAGCGGCGCATAGCCATAGCCGACCCGCAGACCGCCCAGCCCATGCAGCTTGGAGAAGGTGCGGGTGACGACGATGTTGGGCGCCGTGCGCGCCAGATCGAAGGCGCTTTCCCAGTCCGGCTCGGTCACGAACTCGGCGTAGGCTTCGTCGATCACCAGGATGACGTGGGGCGGCAGGCCCGCGTGCAGGCGGCGGATCTCCTCGCCCGTGGCGAAGCTGCCGGTCGGATTGGCCGGGTTCGACAGATAGACCAGCTTCGTCCGCTCATCGATCAGGGCCAGCATGGCGTCGACATCGGCGCGGAAGTCCGGCTCGGCCGCCTGCCTGACTTCGGCCTGACAGGCGCGGGCCGAGATCTGATAGGCGACGAAGGCGTACTGGCTGGTGACGATATTGTCCCCGGCCTCCAGATAGGTCTGGTTCAGCAGGGCGAAGACTTCGTCCGAGCCGTTGCCGAAGATCAGCCGCTCCGGCTCCAGCCCGTGCGCCTCGGCCACCGCTGCGCGCAGGCGATCGGCCCGGCCGTCGGGATAGAGGTGGATCGAAGACGCGGCGGCGGCGAAGGCCTCGCGCGCCTTTTCGCCCGCGCCCAGCGCGTTTTCGTTGGAGGACAGCTTGATCGGTTTGGCCACCCCGGCGATGGCGCTCTTGCCGCCGACATAGGGCGCGATGTCCAGCACGCCGCGCTTGGGTTGAGGCGCGCCGCCGGACGGCGCCTGGTTCGCTTCGGTCATGCGCGCGTCATCCCCTGCCGGTCGAAAAACTTGAGCCGCTATGTTCAGAAGACGGGAGCGGCGCCGATGACGCCGGTCAGGCCGCCGGGCGCGCCGTCCAGCCTGATGTCTTCCGCCTGCACATAGCCTGTCAGGACGAACAGCTTCAACCCGCCTCCGCCCGACAGAAATTCGGCCGCCAGACCGGCCTGCGACAGGGCCTCGACGATACGGGCGTCCGGCCATGCGCTGTCCGTGACCCAGAAGGTGCGGTCCTCGCCGGTCGGTCCCGGCGCCTCGGTCGACACCATCAGGGCGCGCGGCGCCCCGGCGGCGTCATCGGGCAGGGCGGCGATGATCTTCAGCATGGGCAGGGCTAGCAGCCGCCCCCACCACGGCCGCGGCGACAGATCGATCAGGGCGCGCGTCTTGCGCGCCGCCCCGTCGCGCACGGCGATCAGGGCCTGATCCGCCTCGGCCATCGGCCGCGCCGCCAGACCCCAGCGGTCAGACGCCAGCATTTGCGACAGCGCTCCGCAGGCGATCAGCGGACGCCCTTCCGCCGCTTCCAGTCGCCCCAGCACGGCGCGCACCGCCGCTTTTTCGGACAGGCTCATTCCTGAAAGAACCGCGCGCAGGGCGATGGCGTCGCCGTCGACCGAACCGCGCGCTCCCGCCGCCAGCCGCGCGCGGACGGCCTCGGCCACGGCCCGTTCCAGCGACAGGCGCGCTTCGTCGGCGGGCGGCTCGATCAGCATGACAAGGGCGGCATCAGAACAGCTGCGGCGCGGGCGCCAGGGCGAACGGTCCCAGATAGGTGCGGCCGCCGCGGAACAGGATGGCCAACTCCACGCCCTGACCGTCGTCGCCGGTTCCGCCCTGCGGCGTGGCGGCGGCGGCCCTGGCCGCGGCGGCGCGGTCCAGCGCCCCGCCCTGCTGGGCGCCCGCCAGGCCGACGATGGCCGCCAGCGGCTTCTCGGCGCGCACGAAGACCTCGCCTTCAAGTTGGCCCTTGGCGTCCGCCGACAGGGCGTCGCTGGAGACGAAGGCCTTGCTTTCGCCCGCCTGAAGCTGGCCCTTCACGTCGATGAAGCGGCCGCCCGCCGCCGTCCATGCGGTCAGCAGTCCCTTGGCGTCCGCGCCCTTGCGCAGGGCCGAGGCCTTTTCGATCACCGCCTCGATCTGGGCGTTCAGCATCCCCGACTGGGTGAAGCCCTCGATCGGGCCGTTCGCGCGGCCCTCGCCGTCGACCAGGCGGAACAGCACGTCGACGTCATCGGTCGGCGTGTCCGAGCCGACCAGATGCGGCCGCATGTAAAACTGCACCAGCGCCGCCTGTTTCAGCGGGAAGGGCTCGGCGTCCGGCAGGGCGGTGAAGACCGGCTTCTCCAGCTCCAGCACGACATTGGGCCAGCGCTGGGTCAGGCCGTGCAGGCTCATGCGGATGCCTTCGGCGCGGATGGCGGTCTTGCCCTTTTCGCCGCGCGTGACGGTCAGACCGTCCGGCGCCGCCAGCACCCAGCGCGTGGGATTATAGGCGTTGGCCTGCGCCACCATCTCGGGCGCCTCGACGGCGTGGCCCGACGGCGCGATCACATCCAGATGCTTGATCGTCACCCGCGCGTGCATCGGCCAGCCCGTGGTCGAGACGCCGCCATGCGTGATGGTCCAGCCGCTCTGCTGCAGCCCGGCGATCTTGCCCTCCAGACGCTGTTCGATCTGTTGGGTCAGGAAGAACCACCAGCCGGTCCACAGGACCAGGCCCACGGCGACGATGGCGAAAGGGATGATCAAGCCCTTGCGGCTGTGATGCGGGACGGCGTCGGTCATGAGCGCGCTTTAGCAGGATGAGCGGCTGCTGACACGTCCTGTCAGCAGGAACAGGCGAGGCTGCCGCCCGTTCGAATTGCAAGCTGACAGGAGACGAGGATCATGGAGACGCAGCAGCTTCATCGCGGCCGGCTGATCGACCATCTGCAACTGGTGACGCCGAACCTTGAGGCCAGCCGCCGCTTCTACGGCGCGGTGCTGGAGGCCCTGGGCGTGCCGATCGGCGGCGAAGCCGAACGCTTCTTCTGGGCCGACGAATTGTTCGTCTCGGCGGTGGACAGCATCGCTGCGCAGGGCCGCGCGACCGGCCGCTGCCATCTGGCCTTCCAGGCGAAGGACCGCGCCATGGTCGAAGCCTTCCACAAGGCGGGGTTGGCGGCGGGCGGAACCGACAACGGCGCGCCGGGCGAGCGGCCCTATCACCCCGGCTACTACGCCGCCTTCCTGCTCGACCCGGACGGCAACAACATCGAAGCGGTGTTCCACGGCGAGGCCGAGCGTTCCGCCGCCAGCGTGGTCGTGACGTTCGAGAGCTAGGCTGGTCAGGCCGTCAGATCCGCCCACGCCGCCGCGCAGGCGCGGGCCGCCTCGTCCGGCGGTAGTTCGAGCAGCAGGCCGCGCTGGCCGCCGTTGATCAGCACCCGGTCGAACAGGATCGCCGTCTCGTCGATGAAGGTCGGGACGGCCTTGCGCTGGCCGAAGGGGCTGACGCCGCCGACCTTGAAGCCGGTCAGGCGTTCGGCGTCGGCGGGCTTCATCATCTGGGCCGACTTGCCCGCGGCGGCGGCGGCCAGCTTCTTCATGCTGACCTCGCAGTCGGACGGGACGACGACGCAGACAGGCTTGGCGTCCACCAGCGTCATCAGCGTCTTGAACACCTGCTCAGGCGCCCAGCCCAGCGCCTCGGCCGCCTGCAGGCCCACGCGCGGCGCGTCGGGGTCGTAGTCGTAGGGGTGCAGTTCAAAAGCGACGCCGGCCTTGGTCAGGGCGACGGTGGCGGGGGTGGTCTTGGACATGGCGTCCCCATCTCACCTTTCGTCATCCTCCGGCAAGCCGCGCAGCGGCGCTGACCGGGGGACCCAGCGGCGCCGAAGGCGATCTTTGCTGCAAGCGCGGCGCGTGGGCTTTCGCCCTCAGGGCGCCGCTGGGTCCCCCGGTCTCCGCTACGCTTCGCCGGAGGATGACGAAGAGGAGGCCAAGAACCCCTTGGTCAGCTCCACCGTTTCGGCCAGCCCCAGACGCAGCACCTCCGTCCCCGGCGGCAAGGCGGCGAACAGGCGCGTCGGACAAGCGGCGTCCAGCATGACGAAGACGCCCCGGTCGTCGGCCCGACGGATCAGCCGGCCGAACGCCTGAGCGATCCGCCCGCGCGCCAGGGCGTCGTCCCAGGAACGCCCGCCCGAGCCCGTGCCGAACCGCTCGCGCCGCGCCTTGTGCAGCAGGTCCGGGCGCGGCCACGGCACCCGGTCGAAGGCCAGAACGCGCAAGGACCGCCCCGGCACGTCCACCCCGTCCCGCACGGCGTCGGTGCCCAGCAGGCAGCTGTCCCGCTCGGCCCTGAAGACATCCACAAGCGCCCCGACCTCCAGAGGATCGACGTGCTGGGCGTAGAGCGGCAGGCCCGCGCGCGCCAGTTCCGGCCCCAGCCGTTCATAGACCGCCTTCAACCGCCGGATGGCTGTGAACAGGCCCAGTCCTCCGCCGCCCGCCGCCAGGAACAGTTCGCGCATGGCCGCCGCGATCTGGCGCGGGTCGTCCTTGACCAGGTCGTTGACGACGATGACCCGGCTGTTGGTGGCATAGTCGAAGGGACTGTCGACCTTCAGCGTCCGCGCCGGTTCGATCAGGCGCGCCGCCCCGGTCCGCAGGCGGGCCAGGTCAAAGGGATCTTCGGCCGCCGGGTCGGACAGGGTGGCGCTGGTCACCAGCACCCCGTGCGACGGCATGACCACCGCCGCCTCCAGCGGCACGGTCGGATCGATCCAGTGGCGACGCAGCGCCACGTCGTGGATGCGGCCGAAGGCGGCCTCGGCGCTCAACCAGTCCACATAGTCGGGGTCCGGTTCGTCGCCACCCTCCTCCAACGCCGCCAGCATGGAGCGCCAGCCGGGCAGGGTCATGCGGCCGCGCCGGTCCAGTCCGCGCAGCGAGCCTTCGATGCGGGCGCGGGCGGCGCCGTCCAGTTCGGCCGCCTCCTCGTCCAGAATGTCTTCGAGATGGCGCGACAGGGCCAGCAGGGGCGCCTCGACGGCGGCGATGGCGCGCGCGGCCTCGCGCGCGGCCTCCAGCACCGGCTCGGTGACGGGGCGCAGGGCGCATTCCAGCCCGAACTCGGCGCCGCCGTTCTCGGCCGCGCGGGCGCGCAGCTGCTCCAGCGCCGCGACCAGAAACCGCTCGATCGGCCCGATGGGGTTCACCTCGCCCGAGGCCGGGGCGATGCGGCCCGACACGCCTTCGCCGGGCAGTTGGGCGGCGGCCTGGAGCGCGTCCTTCAGGGCCTTGGAGGCGGCTTCGTTGTCGGCGGTCAGGTCGCCCAGACGCTGTTCCAGCCCGCGCCCGCGACGGCCTCGCCCCTCCGGCCCTCTGATCCAGCGGCGCAGTTCGGCCGCCTCCTGCCCCGACAGGCAGGCTGAGAAGGCGCTGTCGGCGGCGTCGAACAGGTGGTGGCCCTCATCGAAGACAATGCGCTTCAGCGCCGCCGTCTCGCCGTCCTGCTTCAGGCCGCGCGCCGTGCGGGCGCCGTCGAAGGCCGCCTGCGTCATCACCAGCGCATGGTTGGCCACCACCAGATCGGCCCGTCGGCTGGCGCGGATGGTCTTTTCAACGAAGCACAGGCGATAGTGGGGGCAGGCGGCGTGGACGCATTCGCCGCGCCGATCGACCAGATTGGCCGGTCCCGCCTGATGCATGGGCGCCGTCGCATAGAGGCCGGGCAGCCAGCCGGGATAGTCGCCCCCCGTCATGTCGCCGTCGCGGGTGTGGGCGGCCCAGCGCGCGGCCAGGGCCATGCCGATCAGGTCGCCGTTCCCCAGCTGCGCCGCCTGCACCATGTCCTGAAGGTTCAGCAGGCAGAGGTAGTTCTCGCGCCCCTTGCGCACCACCGTCTTGCGGCGTCGTTCGGCCTCGTCGGGCCACAGGGCGCGGCTTTCGCGGTCGATCTGGCGTTGCAGGGCGCGGGTGTAGGTCGATATCCACGCTGCGCCGGCGTTACGCTCGGCCCACAAGCTGGCGGGCGCTAGATAGCCCAGCGTCTTGCCCGTGCCGGTCCCCGCTTCGGCCAGCAGGACGCGCGGTCGGCCCTCCTCATTGCGGGGCGAGAAGGCGTAGGCGGCCTCGGCCGCATAGTCGGATTGGGCGGGTCGCGTCTCGTCCAGACCCGAGGCCTGCAGCAGCTTGTCCAGACGGATGCGGGCGCTTTCGGAATCGACTGGGGCGGACCCGGCCTCGCCGCGCGGCGCCTCGTCCTCCCACTCCTGCAGGCGAGCCCAGACGTCGAGGCCCGAGCCGCGCTGCTGACGCTCGCGCAACGGCCCGGCGCGCAGGGCTTGAAGCACGCGCGGCGCCCAGCCCCAACCCGCCCGCTCCAGCGTCAGGGCCAGCGTGTAGGCCTCCTCCCGTCCCGGATAGGCGGGCGCCGCCAGTTCAGCCAGCAGGTCGGCGGCGGCGGCGCGCAGGGCGGCGGCCTGCGCCTCGGCCCCTCTCGGCTCCTCGCGCCCCAGCGCCAGCGCCAGTCCGGTGGCCGACGGCGCGCAGAACCGGGCGGGGCGCACGAAGGCGAACAGCTCCAGCGCATCCAGCATCTCGCTCGAGCGCGGCGGCGGCGCCAGACCCAGACGTCGTGCTGTCAGCCCGGCGTGGGCGACGATGACGTCGCCGCCGGTGAACAGGCCCTCGGCGGCGCCGCGTCCGATCTTGCGCGCGCCCTGATCGTCGCACACGGCGCCGGCCCCCGGCGGCGTGGCCAGCGCGGGCGGCAGGTCGAACGTCAGGGACGACACGGTGCTGATCTCGGCGGATTCGACAGTCACCTTTGCTAGATAGCGTCGAAGGTGACGAAACGGAACGGGAACATGTTATAGGCTTGGCGTGACGACGCCGATCACTGCAACGCTTCCGCCTCTGTTCGCCGACTGGTTCGCCGGTCGGGGCTGGTCGCCGCGTCGGCATCAGCTGGACATGGTCGCGGCGGCGAAGGCCGGCCAGCACGCCCTGCTGGTGGCGCCGACGGGCGGAGGCAAGACGCTGGCGGGCTTCCTGCCCAGCCTGATCGATCTGGCCGAGCGGGGGCCGAGACCCGAGGCCGGGCCGGGATCGGGCGTTCACACCCTCTATCTGTCGCCGCTGAAGGCGTTGACCACCGACGTCGAGCGCAACCTGATGACGCCCATCCGCGAGATCGGGCTGAACATCCACGTCGAGAGCCGCACCGGCGACACCAAACAGTCGAAAAAGCAGCGCCAGCGCGACTTCCCGCCCGACATCCTTTTGACCACGCCGGAGCAGTTGGCCCTGTTCTGCGCCTGGGAGGGAGCGCGTAGCTATTTCGCCGATCTGAAATGCGTGGTGCTGGACGAGATCCACGCCATCTGGAGCGGCAAGCGCGGCGACCTGCTGGCGCTGGGGCTGGCGCGGTTGCAGACGTTCGC
The DNA here is from genome assembly GCF_000421705.1 of Brevundimonas naejangsanensis DSM 23858. Taxonomy (GTDB): domain Bacteria; phylum Pseudomonadota; class Alphaproteobacteria; order Caulobacterales; family Caulobacteraceae; genus Brevundimonas; species Brevundimonas naejangsanensis. Next base: position 41,351 of record NZ_ATXN01000007.1, on the reverse strand, counting down.
GCCGCAGATGCGGCGGGTGGCGCTGTCGGCGACGGTGGATGATCCGGGCAGGATCGCCGACTGGTTGTCGCCGTCTCTCGCAACACCGGACGCGGTGCGCGTCGTTCTCGGCGACCCCGGCGCCCCGCCGGTGGTGGATGTCCTGGTGTCGGAAGGCCGCGTGCCCTGGGCGGGCCACACCGGCGTCCACGCCATCCCCGAGGTTTACGACGCCATCAGGCAGGCAGGGCTCAGCCTGATCTTCGTCAACACCCGCTGGCAGGCCGAGTTCGTGTTCCAGTCGTTGTGGGCGATCAATGAGGACGATCTGCCGATCGCCCTGCACCACGGCTCGCTGGCCGCCGAGCAGAGACGCAAGGTCGAGGCGGCCATGGCGCGTGGCGACCTGAAGGCCGTGGTCTGCACCTCAACGCTGGATCTGGGCATCGACTGGGGCGACGTCGATCTGGTGATCCAGCTGGCCGCGCCGAAAGGGGCCAGCCGTCTGGTCCAGCGCATCGGCCGCGCCAACCACCGACTGGACGAGCCCTCGCGCGCCCTGATGGTCCCTGCCAGCCGCTTCGAGATGCTGGAGTGTCAGGCCGCGCGCGAAGCCGTGGCCGAGAACGCCTTCGACTGGGAGCCGGAACATACCGGCACGCTGGATACGCTGGCCCAGCACGTCATGGGATGCGCCTGCTCCGAACCCTTTGATCTGGCCGACCTATACGCCGAGGTGACGACGGCCGGCCCCTATCGCGGCCTGACCTATGAAGCCTTCGAGGAGGTCGTCGATCTGGTCGCCACAGGGGGCTATGCGCTGCGGACCTATGACCGCTTCGCCCGCATCGTGCGCACCCGCGACGGCAGGTGGACCGTCCGCAACGGCCAGATGGCCCAGCGGCACCGGATGAACGTCGGCGCCATCGTTTCGGCCGCCAATCTGAACGTGCGCGTCGCCGGGCGGCGAGGAGGCGGCAAACACCTGATCGCAGGCCGCAAGATCGGCGAGGCCGAGGAGTGGTATTTCGAACAGATGACGCCGGGCGACACCTTCGTCTTCGCCGGTCAGGTCTGGGCCTTTCAGGGCATCGTCAAGACGGACGCCCTCGTCTCGCCCGCCGTCGATAAAGACCCGAAGATTCCCTCCTACGGCGGCTCGAAATTTCCTTTGGGCACGTCGCTGGCCGAGCGGGTGCGGCGCATGGTGCAGGACCGCGACCACTGGCGCGTCCTGCCGCCCGACGTGCAGGAGTGGCTGGAACTTCAGGCGGTCCGCAGCGCCATCCCGGAGGCGCAGACCCTGCTGGTCGAGACCTTTCCGCGCGGGACGCGACACTTCATGGTCGCCCATCCGTTCGAGGGTCGGCTGGCGCATACGACGCTGGCCATGCTGCTGACGCGGCGGCTGGACCGGATGGGCGTCGGGCCTCTGGGCTTTGTGGTGACGGACTATTCTCTGGCCATCTGGTCGATCCGACCGATGGACGACCTTGACCTGGACGTCCTGTTCGAGCCGGACATGCTGGGCGACGATCTGGAGGCCTGGCTGGAGGAAAGCTTCATGATGAAGCGCTCCTTCCGCAACTGCGCGCTGATTTCCGGCCTGATCGAGCAGCGCCAGCCGGGGGCCGAGAAGACGGGGCGGCAGGTGACCTTTTCGACCGACCTGATCTACGACGTGCTGCGGCGGCATCAGCCGGACCATCTGCTGCTGAGGACAGCGCGCGCGGATGCGGCGACCGGCCTGCTGGACGTGGCGCGGTTGGGCCAACTGCTGAGCCGCATCCACGGCCGCATCGTCCATAAGGCGCTGGACAGGCCCTCGCCCTTCAGCGTGCCGGTGCTGGTGCAGATCGGTCGCGAACGGGTCGGCGGCGATGCGGCTGAGATGATCCTTGATGAAAGCGCCGAAGCCCTGATCGCCGAAGTCATGGAAGACGCGCCTGAGGCGCTGAAAGGGGCGGCGTGAACGACGCCCTGCGCGAAACCCTGTCGCCCTACCGTCATCCCTGCGGAGGGCTGAAGCTGATGGTGAACGGCGAGCCTTGCGTGCTGCGCTGTTCCGGCGCCCTGTGGCTGCCGGGGCGTCAGGCCCTGATCGCCTCGGACCTGCATCTGGAGAAGGGCTCGGCCTTTGCTGCGCGCGGCCAGATGCTGCCGCCCTATGACAGCCCCGCAACCCTGGCGCGGCTGGAAGCTGAGATCGAGGCGCTGGACCCGCGCATGGTCGTGCTGCTGGGCGACAGCTTCCATGATTCAAAAGCGGTGTCGCGCATGGACGGCGCCCAGCTGGCGCGGCTGGAGAGGCTGGCGGCCGGGCGCGACTGGGTCTGGCTGGAGGGGAACCATGATCTGGACGCTCTGGCCGGCGCCCTGGACCAGTTGCCGGGCCGGGTGGTCGAGACGATGGCGCTGGGCGGCCTGTTTCTGATCCACGAACCCCAGATCGAGCCGGCGCCGGGCGAGGTCGCAGGCCATCTGCACCCCGCCGCGCGCGTCGCCGCCTATGGCCGGGGGGTGCGGCGTCCGTGTTTCGTCACGGACGGGCGGCGGCTGATCATGCCCGCCTTCGGCGCCTTCACCGGGGGGCTGGATGTGCGCGATGCGGCGGTGGCGTCCCTGTTCGCGACCGCGCCGCTGGCGGCCCTGCTGGGGCGGGACAAGGTCCACGCCGTCGCCTTCGACCGCCTCAGCTGAGGCGGCGACGGCGCAAGGACGGTTCGGCCGGTCAGCCGACGTGGGGCGTGATGATGCCCAGGGGCAGGGTGGTGACGCTTTTCACCCCGCGCGTGACGATGTGACTCTCGCAGTTGGAGACGATGCCCAGCGTGAGCAGCTTGTCGCGCAGGAACTGGTCGAAGGCGTGCATGTCGGTGGTGATGATGCGCAGGACATAGTCTTCGCGCCCCGTGATGGTGGCGCACTGCACCACTTCCGGCCAGCCCTCGACGGCTTCCTCGAAGATCTGCAGATTGTCGCGCGTCGGCAGGCTCAGCTTGACGATGGCGTAGACCTCGAAGTCCAGACCCAGGAGTCCGGCGTCCAACAGCGTGACACGCTTGCGTATCAGGCCGCTATCCTCCAGTCTCTTGATCCGACGCCAGCAGGGCGAGGCCGACAGGCCGACCCGATCGGCCACCTCGGCGACGGACAGGCCTGCGTCCTGCTGAAGGATGTCAAGGATGCGCGCGTCGATGGGGTCGAGTTCGTCGGCCAAAGGCTTTCTCCGAATTTGCTTTCTGCGCAATAAAATACCCCAAATCGGTATTTGGCAAGAGCGTTTTTGGAAGAGCTAACATTGAGCCGACATGCTATGCCCTGCTTCATAAGGAAACGCGGCCGGTTCAACCGGACGGGAGGCATTGATGAAGAACACCCCGACGCTGTCGCTGCGCGTCCCGGAGCCTTCGGGCCGGCCGGGCGACACGCCTGATTTCAGCCATCTGAAGCTCGACGAGCCCGGCGCGGTCGCCCGCCCCGACGTCAGCACGGCCCCTGCCGAAATGCGCGACCACGCCTTCCGACTGATCCGCGTTCTGGATGATCAGGGCAAGGCCGTCGGGCCGTGGGACCCCAAGCTGGACCCCGAGACGATGCGTCGCGGCCTGAAGGCCATGATCCTGACGCGCGCCTTCGACGACCGGATGCACCGCGCCCACCGTCAGGGCAAGACCAGCTTCTATATGAAGTGCACCGGCGAAGAGGCCATCGCGGTCGCGCAAGGGATGATCCTGAGCCGCGAGGACATGGGCTTCCCCACCTATCGGCAGCAGGGTCTTCTGATCGCGCGCGACTATCCGCTCGCGACCATGATGAACCAGATCTATTCGAACGCCGAAGACCCCATCAAGGGCCGCCAGCTGCCGATCATGTATTCGGCCAAGGACTACGGCTTCTTCACCATCTCGGGCAATCTGGGCACGCAGTATGTTCAGGCCGTGGGTTGGGGCATGGCCTCCGCCATCCGCGGTGACGACAAGATCGCCATCACCTGGATCGGCGACGGCTCGACGGCCGAGAGCGACTTCCACTCGGCCCTGACCTTCGCCGCCGTCTATCGCGCGCCGGTCATCCTGAACATCGTCAACAACCAGTGGGCCATCTCGTCCTTCCAGGGCATCGCCGGCGGACTGGACACCACCTTCGCGTCCAAGGGCATCGGCTATGGCCTGCCCGCCCTGCGCGTCGACGGCAACGACTTCCTGGCCGTCTGGGCGGCGACCCAGTGGGCCGAGGAGCGCGCCCGGACCAACCAGGGCGCCACGATCATCGAGCTGTTCACCTACCGCGGCGCCCCGCACTCGACCTCGGACGATCCCAGTCGCTACCGCCCCGGCGACGAGCATGAGAAGTGGCCGCTGGGCGATCCGATCGCCCGCCTGAAACAGCACCTGATCGCTATCGGCGAATGGTCCGACGCACAGCAGGAAGAGGCCGAAAAGGAAGCGGTCGAGAAGGTCCGCGCCGCCGCCAAGGAATCCGAGGCCATCGGCACGCTCGGCCAGTCGCGCCCCAGCGTGAAGACCATGTTCGAGGAGGTCTATGCGACCGAGGACTGGCGTCTGGTCGAACAGCGCCGCGAAGTAGGAGTCTGAGTGATGGCCGAGATCAACGACAAGATTGAAGCCGACATGGTCGACCAGAAGAACGCCCCGGCGTCGGTCGCCCCGGACGCGCCCGCCGTTGCGCCGATGAACATGATCCAGGCCCTGAACTCGGCCCTGGACGTCAAGATGGCCGAAGACCCGACCGTCGTCTCCTACGGCGAGGACGCGGGTTATTTCGGCGGCGTCTTCCGCGTCACCGACCACCTGCAGAAGAAGCACGGCCTGAGCCGCAGCTTCGACGCTCCGATCTCGGAAACGGGCATCGTCGGCACAGCCATCGGCATGGCCGCCTATGGCCTGCGCCCGGTCGTCGAGATCCAGTTCGCCGACTACATCTATCCGGCCTACGACCAGATCGTCTCCGAAGCGGCCAAGATGCGCTATCGCTCGGGCGGCCAGTTCACCTCCTCAATGGTGATCCGCAGCCCCTACGGCGGCGGCATCTTCGGCGGCCAGACGCACAGCCAGTCGCCGGAAAGCCTGTTCACCCACATCGCCGGTCTGAAGGTGGTGATCCCGTCCAACCCCTATGACGCCAAGGGTCTGCTGACCGCGGCGATCGAGGACGACGATCCGGTCATCTTCTTCGAGCCCAAGCGCCTCTACAACGGCCCCTTCGACGGCTGGCACGAAAAGCCGGTCAGCCCGTGGAAGGCGCAGGAACTGGCCCAGGTTCCGACCGGCAAATACGTCGAGCCGATCGGCAAGGCCCGGGTGATGAAGGAAGGCTCCGACGTCACCATTCTGGCCTACGGCACGATGGTCTGGGTGGCGCTGGCGGGCGCCGAGCATGCGGGCGTGGACGCCGAGGTCATCGACCTGCGCACCCTGGTGCCGCTGGACATCGAGGCCATCGAGGCCTCGGTCAAGAAGACCGGCCGGTGCGTCATCGTGCATGAGGCGCCGAAAACCTCGGGCTTCGGCGGCGAGTTGAGCGCTCTGGTGCAGGAGCGCTGCTTCTATCACCTGGAGGCGCCGGTGGCGCGCGTGACCGGTTGGGACACGCCCTATCCGCACGCCTTTGAATGGGAATATTTCCCCGGACCGCAGCGGGTCGCCGACGCGCTGAAAGCCGTCATGTCGGGAGGCCGTTAAGATGGGTCGTTTCGTCTTCAAGCTGCCCGACGTGGGCGAAGGCACCGCCGAGGCCGAGCTCGTCGGCTGGCACGTCAAGGTCGGCGATACCGTCGCCGAGGATCAGATCGTCGCTGACGTCATGACCGACAAGGCCACGGTCGAACTGACCAGCCCGGTCGCGGGCGTCGTCACCGCCCTGCACGGCGAGCCCGGTCAGATGATGGCCGTGCGCGGCCCGCTGGCCGAGTTCGAGGTCGAGGGCGAAGGCAACGCCGCCGCCGCCGCCGATGAGCCAGCCCCTGCGCCCGTCGTCGCGGAGCCCGAGCCTGCTCCGGTCGCCGTCGAAGCGTCCAAGGCTGAAGCCGCTCCTGTGTCCCCTGCGCCGGGCGGCGCCGCGAACCACGTCTTCAAGCTGCCCGACGTGGGCGAAGGCACGGCCGAGGCCGAGCTGGTCGGCTGGCATGTCAAGGTCGGCGACACGGTTCAGGAAGACCAGATCCTCGCTGAGGTCATGACCGACAAGGCGACCGTCGAACTGACCAGCCCGGTCTCCGGCGTCGTCGTCGCCCTGCACGGCGAAGCCGGTCAACAGATCGCCGTCGGCGGCCCGCTGGTCAGCTTCAAGGTCGAGGGCAAGGGCAATGTCGCCGAAGCTCCGGCCGCCGCTCCGGCGCCCGCCGCCAAGGCCGCGCCTGCGCCTGCGCCTGTCGCCGCACCGGCCGCCAAGCCTGCTGCTGCGCCCAAGGCCGACGCCAGGCCCGTTCCCGCCCTGACCGGCCGCCAGCCCGGCGAGCGCCCGCTGGCCTCGCCCGCCGTGCGCAACCGCGCGCGGGATCTGGGAATCGACCTGGTCTTCGTGCCGGGCAACGGCCCCGCCGGCCGCATCGAGCACGCCGACCTGGACGCCTTCGTGGCGCGCGGCGGCACGTTCGCCCCGGCCACGGCCGCGGGCGGTTCGCTCTACGCCAAGGCCGAGGGAACCAACGAAGTCCGTATCATCGGCCTGCGCCGCAAGATCGCGGAGAAGATGGCCGAGAGCGTGCGTCGCATCCCGCACATCACCTATGTCGAGGACATCGACATGACGGCGGTGGAAGAGCTGCGCGCCCACCTGAACGCCCAGAACAAGGGCACGGGGAAGGCCAAGCTCAACGTCCTGCCCTTCATCGCCCGCGCCATCGTCGTGGCCCTGAAGGACCAGCCGAACATCAACGCCACCTATGACGACGAGGCGGGCGTGCTGACCCAGCACAACGCCGTCCATCTGGGCATCGCCGCCCAGACGCCGAACGGCCTGATGGTCCCGGTCGTCCGCCACGCCGAGGCGCGCGACGCCTACGATACAGCCGAGGAAATCGCCCGCGTCTCGGGCGCGGCCAAGGACGGCAGCGCCAAGCGTGAGGAGCTGTCCGGCTCGACCATCACCATCACCTCGCTGGGCACGCTCGGCGGCGTGGTGCACACGCCCATCATCAACCACCCGGAAGTCGCCATCGTCGGTCCGAACAAGATCGAGGAGCGCGTCGTGGTGCTGAACGGCCAGATGGTCGTGCGCAAGATGATGAACCTGTCCTCCAGCTTCGATCACCGCATCGTCGACGGCCATGACGCGGCGGTCTTCGTGCAGAAGATCAAGACCCTGCTGGAGAACCCGGCGACGTTGTGGATGAACTAAGAACCCAGCCTCTTCCTTCCGCTCATCCCCGCGGAGGCGGGGACCCAGGCTTTAGCTTCGGACCCCGCCCTTGGCCTTCTTCACCTACATCATGGCCAGCCGACGGAATGGGACGCTCTACACGGGCTCGACGGACGACATCGGTCTGCGCGCCTGGCAGCACAAGGAAAGGGCGGGCTCCAAGTTCACAGCCCGCTATGAGGTCGAAAGACTGGTCTGGTTCGAGATCCACGAAACCCGCGAGGCGGCGTTTCAACGGGAGCGGCAGATCAAGAAGTGGAACCGTCAGTGGAAGCTGCGGCTGATTGAAGACATGAACCCTGGCTGGCGCGATCTGACCGAGACTTTGAGCGCGTAGCCGAAACCTGGGTCCCCGCCTCCGCGGGGATGAGCGGAGAGTTTGATGCAGACCCTCAAGACCAAAGTCCTGATCATCGGCGCCGGAACCGGCGGCTATGTGGCGGGCATCCGTTGCGGCCAGCTCGGCCTGGACACCATTCTGGTGGACGCCTCGCCGGGCCTCGGCGGCACCTGCCTGAACGTCGGCTGCATCCCGTCCAAGGCCATCATCCACGCAGCGGGCAAGTATGAGACGGTGGCCAAGGCCGCGTCTGACGCGGGCACGCTGGGCATCACCGCCTCGACCCCGGCCATCGACCTGTCGAAGACGGTCGAGTGGAAGGACGGCGTGGTCAAGAAGCTGAACGCGGGCGTCGCCGCCCTGCTGAAGAAGGCCAAGGTCAAGGTCATCAAGGGCTGGGCCGAGTTTTCGGACGCCAAGACCTGCACCGTGAAAACCGACGACGGCGATATCCGCATTACCGCCGAGCACGTCATTCTGGCCACGGGGTCGGAGCCGGTCGAACTGCCCTTCCTGCCGTTCGGCGGCGACGTGATCTCGTCCACCGAGGCGCTGAGCCTGCCGGAAGTGGCCAAGAAGCTGGTCGTCGTCGGCGGCGGCTATATCGGCCTGGAGCTGGGCATCGCCTTCCGCAAGCTGGGCGCCGAAGTCGCCATCGTCGAGATGGCCGAGCGCATCCTGCCGCTCTACGACAAGGCTCTGACCGACCCCGTCGCCAAATGGCTGGAGAAGCACGGCGTCCAGCTGCTGCTGGGCGCCCGCGCGGGCGGCTTCGGAGACGGCAAGCTGAACGTCACCGACAAGGACGGAAACCCGATGCAGTTGGACGCCGACAAGGTGCTGGTCACCGTCGGCCGCCGCGCGCGGACCCAGGGCTGGGGCCTGGAGAACATGGGCGTGGCCATGAACGGCCCGTTCGTGAAGATCGACAATCGCTGCGCCACCAGCATGAAGAACGTCTGGGCCATCGGCGACCTGACCGGCGAACCCATGCTGGCGCACAAGGGCTCGGCGCAAGGTGAAGTCGTGGCCGAAATCATCGCCGGTCATGATCGCGTGTTCGACCCGACCACCATCGCCGCCGTCTGCTTCACCGAGCCGGAGATCGTCTCGGCGGGCCTCGGCCCTGACGACGTCAAGGGCCGGGACGACGTGATCCAGGCGGTCTTCCCCTTCGCCGCCATCGGCCGCGCCCTGGCCATCGAGGCGGGCGAGGACGGCGGCTTCGTCCGCGTCATCGCCTCCAAGTCGGATCACCGTCTGCTGGGCGTTCAGGCCGTCGGCCAGCATGTCTCGGAGCTGTCCAACAGCTTCGCCCAGATGCTGGAAATGGGCGCGGTGCTGGAGGATGTGGCCGGAACCATCCACGTCCACCCGACCCTGGGCGAAGCTTTCCACGAGGCGTCTCTGCGGGCTCTGGGCCACGCCATACACATCTGAGGACGCTATCGCTCGCGATGCGGTCGCTCGCTGCGTGAGCGCAGTCGAGCAGGCCGCGATCGTCGGCCCTTCGGGACCTCCCGACCCGACGCGGCCGGAGCGGTCTTTTGCTCCGCTCGAGGCAAGAAAAAGGGGCCGTGCGAACGACATCGCGCGGCCCCTTCGTGTATCTGGCGTTCGTCGTCAGTGCTTGGCGGGAACGCGCGTGTCGGTGGCTGGATCGACGGCGCCGGGGCGGCCCTCGGCGGCGGCCTGAGCCTGTTTGTCTTCCAGCTTGTCGGCGACCTTGCCGGCGCCGTCTTCGACAGCCTGAGCGGCCTTCATGGCGCCGGATTCGATGACTTCTCCGGTCTGGGCGGCCACGTCGGCAGCCTTGTCGCCGGCGGCTTCGGCGTTGGCCTCGGCCTTGTTCTGCTCGGCCTGGGTGCAGGCGGCGGCGCCGAGCGCCAGAACCGAGGCGACGGCGATGGTCAGGGTGCGGATGCGCATGGGTGATAGCCCCTCTGAGATTTGAACCTTGGCCTTAACGCCATCGACCCGCCGCGGGTTGCGATGGGGCTCAGTCCAGATCCACCGGCAGCGTCTGGCTGGCCAGCAGCCGCTCCGTCGTCTTCCAGTGATCCGGCCCCTGCCGTTCGACCCAGGCCTGCACCATGTCGCGGCCGAGGCCATAGTTGATGATGTAAGAGCGATACGTCTCGATGAAGCTCAACCGCTGCGCTGCACGGTCGCGCGCGACGAGGCTGTATTTCTGCAACTGGTCCAGCGCCGTCTCGCGGTCGATGCGCCCGGCCAGATAGGCGTCCGCCACAGTATACTCCGCCCGCGCCAGCTCGCGCGTCAGGGCCAGAAGCTGCGTCTGCGCCTCCGCCGTCGCCGGGTCCAGCCCCGCCAGTGGATACAGCACGCGCGCCTCGAAATCCGTCCGCTCATGGCCGGGGAAGGCCAGGTCGATGCCGTAATTGGCGCTGCCCTCGGCGATGAAGGACATGGGGCTGAACAGCGGATAGACGCTCATCTCGACCCAGCCCTTGTCCTTGACGAAGGTCTGCTCCAGCAGGGCGTTGTAGACGTGGTGGCCCGGATAGCCCTCGTGGCAGCCCAGATCGACCGCGCGGTCGATATAGATCGGCAGGTCGGTGTTCACCTGGATCAGGCTAAAGGCGCCGCCCTTGAACCAGTTGTAGCCGGACCACGGCTTGTCGTTCACGAACTCCAGGGTGAAGGTCTCGCCTGCGGGCAGGGTCATGTGGCGTTCGGTGCGCGCCTTGCACTCGCCGATGGCGGCGCGCATCACCGTATCCAGCCGGTCCTTGGGAATGACGTAACGGGCGCGGAAGGCGGCGACCCGTTCCGCCAGCGGCCCCTCGCCGGGGACCAGGGCGTCGATGCGCGCCAGTACCGGATCGTAGGACGACAAGGGCCGCAACTCCGGCCGCACGCCGAACAGGGCCTCGGCCTCGTCGGCGAAACCCATCTTCTCGCCCTGAAGCATCCGCAACCGCGCCGAGGCCGCCGCGACATGGGCCTTCAGATAGGCGCGGCGCTGACGGCTCTGGGCGTCCAGGCCGCGCTCGGGCAGGGCGTCCAGACGTCGGCTCAACGCCGCCGCGCCTTCGGCCAATTGGGGCAGGGCGCGCGGGTTGGCCTTGGCCGCCTCGGCCCACTCGGCCGGGCCGTAATAGGCGTCGACATAACCCGGCTCGCGCTCGCCGATCTCCAGCGTCAGGGCGACATAGTCGCGCGCGACGGCGTCCAGACTGTCGGCGTCCGGCTTCTGCGCCGCAGCGCAGGCGGCCAGAACGACGACGGCGCCCATCAGGGCGGCGATGGTGGCGACACGCATGGAAATCTCCCTCTCTCGCCCCTGACGCTAGGCGCTCCGGCCCCTCTCGCCAAGAAGCGACCAGCGGAAGGCAGTTCAGGGATTGAGACCGCCCCGCCCATGCTGTAAGCACCGCCCTCCGGCCTCGTCGCCGCAGACGCACCCGTAGCTCAGCTGGATAGAGTGCTGCCCTCCGAAGGCAGAGGTCACAGGTTCGAATCCTGTCGGGTGCGCCAGCCTCAATCATATCGTTGAAAACGCTACGGATTTACCGTCAGCAGCACCGTCTTTCGACGATTGCTACACATCCTTGCTACACAATTTTCCCGTCGATCATGGGCTAACCTATTCTGATCATTCAGGAAAACGTCGCAAAGACTGCTACACAAAGCTGCTACGCAATGTTCGAACGCATTTGGTCGAACGAGGTGGCGGTCGCATCTATTACCGGCGCCGTGTGCCAGAGGCTCTGCGGGGCATTATCGGTAGAAATGAAATCTGGAGATCGTTGAGGACGGACAGCCCAACGGTAGCCAAGCGTCGCGCCTTACGAGTGGCTGCCCAGATCGAGCAGGAATTCGAAATCGCCCGGTCAAAGGTCGGTCTGATCGTCGATCCGATCATGCTCGAAGCATTCGGCGAACCGGCGCCGCTCGCATCGCCGCCAGCCATTGTCGAGACGGAAGCCTCGACCGGCATCACGCTCGGCGATCTCTACGACGCATACATGGATGATCCGACGCGGGATTGGTCGCCAACGACGCGGATGGCCTACCAGACGACCAAGCGGCTCGTCATGGCGATCCTCGGCGCAGACACGCCAGCGCGCTCCATCACCCGTAGCCAGTGCCGCGACATGATCGAAGTGCTGCGCTGGCAGCCTCGAAACGCTTCCAAGCTTTTCCCGAAGCTCACCCCCGTCGAGATTGCTGAGAAGGCCAAGGCCGAGGGCCGCACTGACTTGATCAACGCCGCCAACATAAACACCTACCTGAACAAGCTCGGCGGCGTGCTGAACTGGGCCGTGAAGGAAGAGATGCTGGAGCGAAATCCGGCGCAGGGTCTGCGTGTGCCTGATCCGACCGCACGGCGCGACAAACGCCTGCCGTTTTCGACCCGTCAGCTACAGACGATCTTCTCGGCGCCGCTCTATACTGGCTGCCGCGACGATGGGCACGGCTACGCCACGCCCGGTCCGGAGCGACCACGCAACGCCCGTTTCTGGATTCCCCTGTTGTCGATGTTCGGCGGCCTGCGCTTGAACGAGGCCTGCCAACTCGACGTGGCTGACATCCGGCGGATCGACGGAGTGGACTGCTTCGTCATCACCGAGCGGTCCGACGGCGACCAAACCGACAAACGATTGAAGACCGCATCCAGCGAACGAGTCGTCCCGATCCACGTGACCTTGATCGATCTCGGTTTCATGGATTTCGTGCGCCAGAGAAAGCGGTCTGGAGAGACCAAGCTGTTCGCGGAGGTCGGAATGGGCGCCACCGGCTATCGCTCCACGACCTTCTCTGCGTGGTTCCGCCGTTTCGTCGCCAAGGCGGGAGCCGCCGCTCCGAAGACCTGCTTCCACAGCTTCCGTCACGGATTCCGTGATGCTCTGCGTGAAGCGCGGATCGACCGCGATATTGCGTTACTATTGGGTGGCTGGACGGCTGGAAGCGGGTCCGCTTCCGTGTCGGATGCCTACGGCAGCGGCTACCGGATTACGACACTGAAGGAAGCCATCGACAGGATATCATATTCGGGTCTCGACCTGTCACACCTTCGCGAATGAGAAGCAGGAGTGGTTTCCTTACAGCCTAGCCCACGCAGGCAACCTGTAAGCTGCTCTTACAAGTTGCCTTCAGAGCTTTGTGTAGCAGTCTTTGCGACGTTTTCCTGAATGATCAGAATAGGTTAGCCCATGATCGACGGGAAAATTGTGTAGCAAGGATGTGTAGCAATCGTCGAAAGACGGTGCTTCTGACGGTAAATCCGTAGCGTTTTCAACGATATGATTGAGGCTGGCACACCCGACAGGATTCCTCTGGTGGCTAACTTTGTTGTCCATGCCGCACTCCTGATTTGGAGCGTCCAGCCATCGTCATCAGGACGATTCAGGTCAACGCTGCGATAGGCGATAGGCGATAGGCGATACCCGAAGGCGAAAACTACGGCGTCTACTTCGAATGCAACAATCGGCTTGTCGTGAAGGAGCTGAAGGTTCGCGAGGTCGGTTACTACGTCCCTTCAGAAGCTGGCGTCCCGCACCCTGACGCCTCGCTTGCGCGGGTCGTGGTTAGGTTCACCGGTCCGGCAGAACTCATGCCGTGGAACAGCAGTAAGAGCGGCATCACCTACAGCCATCCGGCGTTCATGGCGGTGCGCGGGCGGATCATCGATTTCATCAGCTACTTCTCGCAGGTGTCCCGCCGCACCAAGCATCAGCGGGACGAGATCATCGCGCAGGCCTCTGGCATCATGGAGGAACTGGACCCCGCGCAAGCCAGCTCCGGGCGCAAGAAGATCCTGCCGCGGCCGCCCAGCACCAAGCGTCCGAGCCGGTTCGAGCAGGTGATGGAGGACAACAGCAGGATCGTCCGCGACCAGCCTTGGACCCTTGGCCTCGTGGAAGCGATGGGTCTGGTCGATGTCATCGGCGATCAACGCAGGTTCAAGACCCGGAACCGCGCGGCCTTGATGCTCTTGGATAGCAACTTCGAGATCGCGCTCAAGGAATTCATCGTCCACCGCAAGGACCTGTTCCCGGCGCACAAATACACCAATGCTTTCTTGGCGAACCTGATGACCAGTCGGACCAACGTCATCAAGGACGTGGCGTCCAAGATGACCTTGCCGCAGACGCTGCTGACCAAGGTCAGTCATTACTACGACCTACGGAATAACCTCACACACCAACGGGCGACCGTGGAGGTGTCCGATCGCGACGTGGAGGACTATCGGAAGGTCATCCAACGGGTGCTGCGGACATTGTTCAAATTAAAATTTCCGAGCGACTGATTAGGCGTAGGTCCCGGCTTTTCACAGTCGCAAGCAGCCATTGTTGGCGGAGCTGGATGTCCGGAAGTTGGCTGTTCGCCAATGGCCGCTCTTGGCGCTTAGGGGAAATCCCGAATCCCTGCAGAAATGCACACGTCGCGCGGGTGGCAGTGCGACGGTTGTCGGGGCGGTTGCGGGGGGAATGATGTCGGCGAGAGCCCGTTAGATGTCGGCTTCGTGGTCTTATGACAGGCGGGCGGTCTGGTAATCGGCTGCGACGTGGTCGCTCAACGGCATCAGGGGTAAGCGCGCGTCGAACTCCGCGCCCAGTTCGCCTGCGATGATTCACTTTCGATTTCAGATGACCTTTCGGACGCACCTGATCGAGAGATGATGCGGAACCTCAGGTACCGGGCGCGCTGCCGTTTAAACGGTCAGACTCTTCTGAGGGAACCTGAGGCAGTCTGCGTTCCAACCTCAGATTGACTTCTAGCAAGTGACTGATCTTGAACGGCCGCGGCGGGCACGAAACGAACTTTGGAAAGCAGCCAGCTTTGTAAAGCTCGGAAGAAAGGCCCTGTGGCGGCGTACGCCGTCCAACTTTCTCTGTCGGAGTCCAACTTGTTGTGACATCCGACAAAAAGATGGCGCACCCGAAGAGATTCGAACTCCTGACCCCCAGATTCGTAGTCTGGTGCTCTATCCAGCTGAGCTACGGGTGCGCACCGCCTTGCGGGCAGGGCCGGGTATCTAGCGGGTCGCTTTCGGGCTGGCAAGTCGGTTTTCTAAGAAAAACTTGAGAAAATGCAGGGTTGGCGTGAGCGGGCGCGGGGCCTAGGCATAAGGCGCCCTGCAACGTGCTGGAGAGATTGCGTGCGCGCCTTGCCATTTTCGACCTTCCGTCCTGCCCGCAGAATGTCGGCCCTGATCGCCGGGACGGCCGCTGCGACCCTGTTGCTGAGCGGATGCGCGACCTCGGCGGTGGACGTCGGCGTCGCGCCGGGAGCGCAGGCGCAGGCGCACGCAAGCCAGACCATCGCGCGCGGGCCGTTCGTGTCGGCGGCCAATCCGCTGGCGGTCGAGGCGGGGATGAAGGTGCTGACGCGCGGCGGGTCGGCCGTGGATGCGGCCGTGGCCGTGCAGGCGGTGTTGGGGCTGGCTGAGCCGCAGTCGTCGGGCCTGGGCGGCGGGGCCTTCATGATGTTCTATGATGCGCAGAGCGGGGCCGTCACCGTCTATGACGGACGCGAGACGGCGCCTGCCGCCGCCACGCCTGAGCTCTTTTATGAGAACGGACAGCCGCTCGCCTTTGTCGATGCGGTGTTGAGCGGGCGCTCGACCGGGGCGCCCGGCGTGGTGCCCATGCTGGCTCTGGCGCAGAAGCAGCACGGCGCCCTGGCCTGGTCGGAACTGTTCGGCGACGCCGAGAAACTGGCGCAGGACGGCTTTGTCGTCAGCGAGCGGCTGGCGGGCATGATCAACAGCGACGCGCCTCAGGCGAAGACCCGCTGGGCGAGCGAGTATTTCACCAAGCCGGACGGCGCTCGCTATCAGGCGGGCGAGACGTTGCGAAACCCGGCCTATGCCGAAACGGTGCGCCGTATCGCACGGGACGGGGCCGCCGCCCTGCAACAGGGGCCGTTGGCCGAGGCCATCGTCGCCGCCGTGCATGAAGGCCCGCGCCCTGGCGCCCTGACCACGGCCGACGTCGCCGGCTATCGCCCGATCGTGCGCGAGGCCGTATGCGGTCCCTACAAGATCTACACCGTCTGCGTGCCGCCGCCGCCGTCCAGCGGAGCCTCCATCCTGGAGTTGCTGGCGATGGCTGAGCGGACGCCGGACATCGACAAGGGCCCCGACAGCCCCGAGGCCTGGGCCGCCTTCGGCCAGCTTCAGCGGCTGATGTACGCCGACCGCGACCGCTATTTCGGCGATCCGGCTTTCGTCAGCGTTCCGGTCGCGGGTCTGCTGGATCCCGCCTATGTGGCCGAGCGAGCGGCCCTGGCGCCGGGCCTTCGCGGGGCGGCGCCTTATGGCGTTCCGGCGGGGGCGCCGAGCGTCGGCGCTGACGCTACGCGGGAACCGGCGGGGACGTCGCACCTAGTCGTGGTGGATGCGCAAGGCAACGCCGTCAGCATGACCACCACGGTCGAGAGCCTGTTCGGCTCGGGCCGTATGGCGGGCGGCTTCTTCCTGAACAACCAGCTGACCGACTTCTCCATGGTCCCGACCGCGTCGGACGGCACGCCTGCAGCCAACGCCGTGGCGGCGAACAAGCGGCCGCGTTCGTCGATGTCGCCTGCCCTGATCCTGGATCGCGAGGGGCGTCTGGTCGGCCTGCTGGGCTCGCCGGGCGGTTCGTCGATCCTGGCCTATAACGCCAAGGCCCTGATCGGCGCCCTGGCCTGGGGCCTGCCGCTGCAGCAGGCGTTCGACCTGCCGAACCTGGTGGCCAAGGGTGACGGCTTCGGCGCCGACACCGAGGGCTTCCCGGAGGCGGTGCGCGAGGGGATGGCGGCGCGCGGCGTGGAGTTGAAGCCCAATACGACCGAGACTTCCGGTCTGCACGGCGGCCTGTGGCGGAATGGGCGCTGGGACGGCGGCGCGGACAGCCGTCGCGAGGGCGTGGCGCGGACGCAGTAAAGGCTTCGAGGCCGCTTAGCGCGGCGGGCGGATCGTCAGTTGGAAGGCCACCAGGCCTTCCGACACGTCGGTGTTGATGCCCTGATAACCGCGCAGGCCCTTGGCTTCGATTTCGCGGTAGACGACGCCGAACGAGCTCTGCACCGCGCCCCGGCGATAGGCCACGCCGATGGAGGCGTCGCCGAGATAGGTGCCGGCGTCCTGGCTGACGCCCGAGCGGGCGAAGTCGCCGTCGCGTGTGCGGGCGAAGTTGTAGCCGACCGCCCGCTTGGAGCCTGCGGCGTACAGATACCAGCGCGGGCGCTCGCCGAAGGCCTCGTCGCCGTTGGGGGCCAGGCGGTCCAGGTTTTCGCCGATGCGCAGGGTGGCGCCCGCTTCGGCCGAGGGGCCGTCGCTGCCGACCCCGAAGCCGGCGTGCGGCGTCAGCGACACCTCCAGCCCGGACGGGGTGCGGCCGCTGGCCGCTGTCCAGCCGCGCGTATAGGTGACGTCATAGCTCTCGCCCGAGAAGGCGACGGGGTCGAGGGCGCGGGGCGGCGCGGGCGAGCCGTCCGCGTGGCGCAGCTCGCCGGTGGTCGTGATCCGCAGACGGTCGGTGAAGCCGTCGCCCGCGAACCAGGCCTCTTGCCGCAGTTGGCCTGTTTCGGCGCTGAGACGAGAGGCGTTGTTGAACTGGACCGGGGCGCCGAAGGCGGCGTCAGGATCAGCCGAGAAGGGCAGGCGGCTGTCGACCACGGAGGCGGCGTCCTCGAAACGAACGGCCTCGCCGCCGCGCGCGGCTATGGAGCCTTCGGCGTCGACCTGGGGCAGGGCGGAAACAGGCATGGCGGAAACAGGCAGGGGGGCGACAGCAGCCGCCCCGATCGCCAGTCCTGCCCATGCCATGCGCCGCATCAACGGTCCCTCCCGACCCGTTAACGGTTCCACTGTGCACGAACGCCGGGGAACCGCAACGGACTCTTTTGCGCCTTAATCCTTATCAAACGAACGAAGCCGCCCGGAGAGGGTTCCCCGGGCGGCTCAAAGGCGATGGCGATGAGGGCTAAGGCTTGCCTTACTGGCAGGCCAGGCACTCGTCGTAGTCGGTCGGGGCGGCCGAGAAGAGATCCGGCTGGTTCGGATCGATCTCTTCTTCCTGCTTGTCGTCGGCGCCGGCGAAGGCGGCGCGCTGCACCGACTTGGAGCGCAGATAATAGAGCGACTTCAGGCCCCGCTCCCACGCCGACCAGTGCAGCATGTGCAGGTCCCACTTGTTGACGTCGCCGGGGATGAACAGGTTCAGCGACTGCGCCTGGCAGATGTCGCCGGTGCGGTCGGCCGCCAGTTCGATGACCCAGCGCTGATCCAGTTCGAAGGCGGTCTTGTAGACGGCCTTCTCCTCGTCGCTGAGGGCGTCCAGATGCTGGACCGAGCCTTCGTTCTCGAGGATCGAGGACCAGACGGCCTCCGTGTCGATGCCCTTCTCGCCCAGCAGCTTCTGCAGATAGGGGTTCTTGACTGCGAAGGATCCCGACAGGGTCTTGTGGGTGTAGATGTTGGCCGGGATCGGCTCGATGCCCGCCGAGGTGCCGCCGCAGATGATCGAGATCGAGGCGGTCGGGGCGATAGCCAGCTTGTGGCTGAACCGCTCCATCACGCCGCGATCGGCGGCGTCGGGGCAGGGGCCCTTTTCCTCGGCCAGTGTGCGGCTGGCCTTGTCGGCCTCGCGGCGCAGGTGCTTGAACAGGCGCATGTTCCAGCTCTTGGCCATGGCCGATTCAAAGGCCACGCCCTGCGCCTGCAGGAAGGAGTGGAAACCCATCAGGCCCAGACCCACCGAACGCTCGCGCTGGGCCGAATAGACGGCGGCGGCCATCGACGACGGGGCGCGCGTGATGAAGTCCTCGAGCACATTGTCGAGGAAGCGCATGATGTCCTCGATGAAGCGGGGCTCTTCGCGCCACTCCAGGAAGGTCTCGGCGTTGACCGACGACAGGCAGCACACGGCGGTGCGCTCGACGCCCTTATGGTCCAGGCCCGTGTGCAGCATGATTTCAGAGCACAGGTTGGACTGCTTGACCGACAGGCCCAGATCCTTCTGGTGCTGCGGCATCTGCCGGTTCACCGTGTCCGAGAAGATCAGATAGGGCTCGCCCGTCTGCATCCGGATTTCCAGGATCTTGGTCCACAGGTTGCGGGCGTCCACGGTTTTGCGCACCTCGCCATTCTTGGGCGAGATCAGGTCGAACGGCTTGCCGTCGCGCACCGCCTCCATGAAGGCGTCGGTGATGTTGATGCCGTGGTGCAGGTTCAGCGAGCGGCGGTTGAAGTCGCCCGACGGTTTGCGGATTTCGAGGAATTCTTCGATTTCCGGGTGGTGGATGTCCAGGTAGACGGCGGCCGAACCGCGACGCAGGGACCCTTGCGAAATCGCCAGCGTCAGGCTGTCCATCACGCGGATGAAGGGGATGATGCCCGAGGTCTGGCCCGCGCCCTTGACCTTTTCGCCGATGGAGCGGACGCCGCCCCAATAGGTGCCGATGCCGCCGCCGTTCGAGGCCAGGGAGACGTTCTCGTTCCAGACGTTCTGGATGCCGTCCAGGCTGTCGTTGACCGCGTTCAGGAAGCAGGAGATCGGCAAGCCGCGATCGGCGCCGCCGTTCGACAGGACGGGCGTGGCGGGCATGAACCACAGCTTCGACATATAGTCGTAGACGCGCTGGGCGTGCTCCGCATCGTCGGCATAGGCCGTGGCGACGCGGGCGAACATGTCCTGATAGCTTTCGCCCGCCAGCAGATAGCGGTCTTCCAGCGTCTTCTTGCCGAATTCGGTCAGCAGGGCGTCGCGCGTGCGGTCCAGTTTCAGGCCGCCCACCACCTTCAGTTCCGGCTTCAGCTCGATCGGAGCCGGGGAAACCTTAGAAAATTCCGTCGTCTGCAACGCTTCGCCGCCAGCCATTTTCGTCCCTGTCCCGAACAAATGCGATTAGAAGGCCGTACCGGTTTGAGACACTACATCTAGTGGCTGCTCGCCGGTGCTCGGCTACATATATGGGTACACATCCCTAACCGCAGGTAAAGCTCTTGACGGGACCTTTTCAGACGAATCGGTGGGCGGCTGATCACACCCTGTGGAAATGACTCAGGAATTGGCCCGGTCACATTTTTCACCGAACGCGCGTCGATTTCTGCGGCGGCGAGACGGGAACGGCCAGGCAGCTTGGCCGTTAGCGCCCCATGGCCCCGCACCCTACCGCTTTTCTGACCCGCGCGCTGCGTGTCGCGCGCACTGAAATCGCCGCTGTGGCCGCCATGCTTGTCGTCGCCCTGGGGGTGCTGACCTTCATCGAGGTCGCCGACGACATGCGCGAGGCGGACGGTCAGGCCTTCGATCAGGCGGTGCTGGCGGCGGTGCGTCCCTTCGCCGACGATCCGGGGCGGCCCTGGGGGCCGTGGTGGCTGCATGAGGCGGCGGCGGACCTGACCTCGCTGGGCGGCATATCGGTCCTGTCCCTGTTCGCGATCATCGCCATCGGCTTCCTGTTGATCATGAAGAAGCGGCTGTCGGCGCTGATGCTCGTGGTCGGCCTGGCGGGCGGGGTGGCCCTGAGCGAGGGGCTGAAAGCGCTGTTCGAGCGGGAGCGGCCGCCGCAGATCTATCAGGCGGTCGATACGCTGAACGCCAGTTTCCCCTCGGGCCACGCCCTGCTGTCGACGGTCTTCTATCTGACGCTGGGCGTCATGCTGACGCGCGCCTTTCCGCGTCGGCGGCTGAAGGCCTATGTCCTGGGTTGTGCGGTGGTGATCGCCCTTCTGATCGGGCTGACGCGCATCTATCTGGGCGCCCACTGGGCCTCGGACGTATTTGCGGGCTGGAGCGTGGGCGCCGCCTGGTCGATGGCTCTGTGGCTGGTCGCCTACGCCGCCGAGCGCCGTCAGCGCCTGCATGATGCGCCGCTTCAGGACGCGCCCTGATCGCCCGCCCTCTTAGACGCCTGCCCCCTTAGACCAAGGTCTAGCGCCGCGACGGCGCAAGGCTGTCGGATAAAGAAGGACGACGTTTCAGGAGTTGCCCATGACCGATTTCGCCGCCCTCTACGCCGAACGGCTGACGACGCCCGAGGCGGCGGCCGCCCTGATACCGTCGGGCGCCAAGGTGGCTATGGCCCTGGGCGTCGGCCAGCCGCCGGCCCTGCTGAAGGCCCTGGCCGACCGGGCCGAGGCGCGGCAGGTCGGCGACATCAACCTCTACTACCTGCTGTCCACCGCCATCGCGGGCGAGACGGTGATGCGCTATGAACTGACCGACCGCATCCGCCCGCACAGCCTGTTCCACGGCGCCATCGAACGGAAGCTGGAGGCGCGCGCGATCGAGGAAGGCCGCCGCGCCGTCTGGTTCGTGCCGACCGGCTTTCAGCAGGCGCCTCGGGTGCTGACGCAGGAGATCGGCGTCGACACCCTGCTGGCGACCGTCTCGCCGATGGACGCCGAGGGCTATTTCAGTTTCGGGACCAACACCGACTACGCCCTGGCCGTATCGAAGAGCGCGCAGCGGGTGATCCTGGAGGTCAATCCGCACATGCCGCGCGTGTTCGGCGATTGCCGCGTCCACGTTTCTCAGGTCGCGGCCCTGGTGGAGCATTCGGCGCCCCTTCTGGAGGCGGGAAAGGCGCCGCAGCAGCCGCAGGATCTGGCCATAGGCGCCCTGATCGCGGGGCTGGTCGAGGACGGGGCGACGTTGCAGATGGGCATCGGCGCCCTGCCGGACGCCGTGTGCGCGGCCCTGCACGATCATCGCGATCTGGGCGTCCACACCGAGATGCTGACGCCGGGTCTGGTTGAACTGATGAAGGCGGGCGTCGTCACCAATGCGCGCAAGACCCTGCATCCTGGCAAGACGGTGTTCACCTTCTCGATGGGCGACCGCTCGACCTATCAGTTCCTGCACGAGAACCCGGCCGTCGAGGCCTATCCGGTCGACTATGTGAACGACCCGGCCGTCATCGCCCGCAATGACAGGATGGTCTCGGTCAACGCCACCCTTCAGATCGACCTGTTCGGGGCATGCTGCTCCGAATATCTGAACAGGCGGCAGTATACGGCGGCGGGCGGCCAACTGGACTTCGTGCGCGGAGCGGCGGCGTCGCAGGGCGGCAAGTCGATCATCGCCTGCCATTCGACGGCGGCGAAGGGGACCGCCTCGCGCATCGTGGCGCGGCTGGACGGTCCGGCGACGACGCCCCGCAACGACATCCACTACGTCGTTACCGAGCATGGGGCGGTCAATCTGAAGGGGCTGACCGACGACGCCCGCGCCCGCGCCCTGATCTGCCTGGCCGCGCCCGAGTTCCGCGAGGGGCTGGAGTTGGAGGCGAGGGCGATGGGTCTGATCTAGGCCCTAGCCCTCCCAGCCGTCGTCGAACGGGAATCGCTCCGCCCAGAAGTCTTGCAGGGCGGGCAGGGCGTCGACGCGGCGCACGACCTCGGCCATGCCCGGCGCTTCGGCATAGAAGCGGCGACGGCGCGGCGTCCAGCGGCTGGCGACGGCGACATAGAGGTCCAGCACCGTCATCTCCTCGCCCAGTAGGAAGCGGCCGGGCGTAACCTGGCTGTCCATCATCCGCCAGCACGCGGCGATGCGGTCGAGGGTGCGCTGCTGGATTTCGGCCTGAGCCTTTGGATCGTCGCCCCCGAGGCGGGACGGCTCGTCCCGCACCCAGAACATTGAATAGATGGAGGCGGGGATGAAGCTCATCCAGCGCAGAAACTGCGCCCGGCGCGGATCGTCCAGCGTCGGCGACAGCCGCGCTTGCGGATGGGCGTCCGCCAGCCAGATCAGGACGGCGGCGCTTTCGGTGACGACCTCGCCGCCGGGCGTGACCAGCGCCGGCACCTGGCGCATGGGATTGACCGCCGCCACCTTGTCGCGCTCCGCCTCGCCTTCCCAGGTCGGCGCCTCGACCACCCGATAGTCCAGTCCGATCAGCCGCAGCGTGGCCTCGACCGGGACAGAGCCGGATCCGGCGGCGCCGTAAAGCGTGAAAACCATCCCCATCTTCCTCCCCAATTTCCTGTCATCGAAACACCATATCTAGCGGTCGAGAGAAATGTGATCGCTAGATGTGCGCATCTTCCCTTGTCCTCGCGCGCTGACGGACGCATGGTGAAACGCATCTTCTCCGGATTCGCCCCAGGTCTTTTTCGATGAACGCTCCCGCTATCATTCGTCCCGGCACGCCCGGCCTGCTGACCCCTTCGGCCGCCTACAAGCCGTTCCGCTATCCGTGGGCCTTCGACATGTGGAAGAAGCAGCAGCAGGTCCACTGGATGCCCGAGGAAGTCCCGATGGGCGAGGACGTCAAGGACTGGGCCGCCAATCTGAACGACGGCGAGCGCAACCTGCTGACCCAGATCTTCCGCTTCTTCACCCAGGCGGACATCGAGGTGCAGGACAACTACATGGAGCGCTACGGCCGGGTCTTCAAACCGACCGAGGTGAAGATGATGCTGGCCGCCTTCGCCAATATGGAGACCATCCATATCGCGGCCTACGCCCTGCTGCTCGAGACGATCGGGATGCCGGACAGCGAGTTCGGCGCCTTCATGGAATACGAGGCCATGAAGGACAAGCACGACTACATGGGCCAGTTCGGGGTCGACAGCGACGCCGACATCTGCCGGACCCTGGCCATGTTCGGGGGCTTCTCGGAGGGGCTGCAGCTGTTCGCCAGCTTCGCCATGCTGATGAACTTCCCGCGCCAGTCCAAGATGAAGGGGATGGGCCAGATCGTGTCCTGGTCGGTGCGTGACGAAAGCCTGCACTGCGAGGGCATCATCAAGCTGTACCACGCCTTCAACAAGGAGACGGGCGCCGTCACCAAGGCCGTGGCCGACGACATCGTCGACTGCTGCAAGACGGTGATCGAGATGGAGGACAAGTTCATCGACCTGGCCTTCGAGATGGGCCCGGTAAACGGCATGACGCCCGACGACATCAAGGCCTACATCCGTTTCATCGCCGACTGGCGCCTGCGCCAGCTGAACCTGCCCGAGGTTTACGGCGTGACCGAGAACCCGCTGCCCTGGCTGCAGTCGCTGCTCAGCGGCGTGGAGCACGCCAACTTCTTCGAGGCGCGCGCCACCGAATACTCCAAGGCGGCGACGCAAGGGGCCTGGCACGGCGCCGACGGCGTCTGGGACAGCTTCGACAATATGATGAAGCGCCGCACGGACAGCGTCGAAGCCTGATCCGGCCCGCTGCGGCTAAGTAAAAAGGCGCCGCTGACGCAAGGTCGGCGGCGCCTTTTCTATTGCTGAAGACCTAGTTCGGACCCTGACGCCCGGCGTTGCAGCGGGCGCGGTCGCCGCGTTCGCAGGCGGCGACGGTGGCGCGCCAGTCGGCCATCTCGCGGTCATAGAGGACCTGGGCTTCCCCGGCGGCGCGCAGATCGGCCTCGTGGCGTTCGCGGGCGGCGCGGGCGTCGGCCTCCGTCTGATCAAGCTCGGCCTGCCAGCGCCGCTGCGCCTCGGCCTGCGCGGTCTGATTGGCGCGGTCTTCGTTCTCGGCCAGATCGTTCTGGGCGACGATTTCGGCGTTGAGGGCCTGGGTCCGACGCAGTTCGTCGGGGTCCTGCGCCGAATCCGGCGCGCGCCGGTAGCGCTCGCCCTTGATCAGCATTTCGGCGACGTGGTCGCGCGCCTGAGTCTGAGTCTGAGTCTGTGCCTGAGTCTGCGGCTGGTCGGCGCGGGGCGCCGTCGACTGGGCGCCGGCGGGCGCGGCGAGGGCTGTCAGAGCTAGCGTCAAGGCCAGGGTCTGGGGCAGGACCCGGGCGGCGTTTCGCGGGGCGGAAAAGCGAATCATCGAAATCTCCTTCGGACGCGGCGACGGAACGCTGCAAGCTTGGCGTTTCCGAGGCTTCAGGGAAACAACGCTTTGTGAGCCGGTTTGGCTGCCTGTCAGATCGGCAGGCGCAATTCGAACCGCGCGCCCCAAGGCCCGGTGTCGACCAGCGTCAGCGAGCCGCCGTGGTTCGCCGCCAGTTCGCGCGAAATGGTCAGTCCCAGCCCCGTGCCGTCCGTCTTGCTGCCGCTGACGAAGGGCTCGAACAGGCGCTCGGCCAGGCGCGGAGGGATGCCGGGTCCGTCATCGGCGATGAGGATGGCGGCCTCAGCCCCTTCGGTCGCGGCGCTGACGGTGATGGCGCCCTTGCCTCCGGTCTCGGCGTTCGCCTCGATGGCCTGGCGGGCGTTGCGCATCAGATTGACCAGGATGCGGTGAAGTTGGTCCGGGTCGGCGTTGACGGTGAAGCGGGCGGGCAGGTCGCGCACCAGCTTGACCCCGTCCGGCTCCAGTCCGGCGTCCTCGGCGGCGACGGCCACGGCGCGGGCCAGCAGCATCTTCTGACGCTGGGGCTCCGGTTCTTCGGTCTTGCCGTAGGCCAGGACGTTGCGCGCCAGGGTCGAGGCGCGCCCCAGCGCCCGCTCCAGCCGGGGCAGGGCCGTCGCCACCAGCGGGTCGGACGAGGTCGACAGCCGCTCGGACGCCATCTGGGCCGAGGTCAGCATGTTGCGCAGGTCGTGGTTGATCTTGGCCACCGCCTCGCCCAGCGCCGCCAGACGGGCGCGTGAGCGCAGGGACTGGCGCACCTCCTCCTGCATCCGCGCCAGTTCGCGCTCGACCCGGCCGATCTCGTCGCGACGGTTGGACGGCGGTTCGGCCGGGCTTTCGGGATCGGCGGCGAAGCGCTCGATCGAGCGCGTCAGCCGGCCCAGCGGCTGCAGCACAAGATAGGACAGGGCGGCGTACAGAAGGCCGCCCGCCATCGCCGCGATCAGCAGGGCCACGGCCAGGTTATTGCGCAGGAAAGTCGCCAGTTCCTTCTTCAGCGGCTGGGCCGGGGCCAGGATCTCGATTAGGTCGCCCGAGCGATAGCGCGGCGCCGCCTGCACCCGCAGCGAACGGTCCGGGTGGCCGAACAGGGTCTTCCACGGGTCCAGCAGCCGCGCGCCGACATTGCGCTGGCGCAGGTCGATCAGTTCGGGCGCGCGCGGCAGGTTGGGGGCCTGCAGCAGCAGGCGGCGCACGCCTTGTTCGCCGACCACGACCGACTGCACCCCGCCGATGCTGAGCAACTGCTCCGCCGTCGTATCCTCCACCGCCGAATAGGGCAGGGCCTCGACCCCGACCGAGGCCAGTTCGGCCGCCTGCAGCCGGTCCATCAGCCACCGCTCCTGGAAGGAGGCGGCGCTGGGCACGATGATCAGGCCGACGACCGACAGGGTGAAGACGACCGTCAGCACCAGCAGCCGCACCGACAGGCCGTCCGGCGACGGCAGGGCGAACCGGCGGCGCGGCTCGGGCCTTTCCGTCACCGGCGTGACCTCGGGCGCATGGGACTGCATCTCGCCGACCGTCATGACGCCTCCATGCGGGGGCGGCCGCGCAGCTTCTGGCCCAGCCTGAGCAGCAGGGGGAGCAGCATCGACAGGAAGGCCACGCCCATCAGGGGCCAGAAGAACTCGGCGAACAGGCTGCGGATGTCGGGGTTCGGGTTGGTGATCAGCACCTCATGCAGGCTGTCGCCGATCCAGCAATAGATGATGTGGGCGGGCAGCAGGCCGACGAAGGTGGCGATGACATAGGGGCGCAAGGGCGCCGCCATCACGCCCGCCGCCACATTAATCATGTGAAACGGCACGGTGACGACCAGGCGGGCGATCAGCACATACCAGAAGGTGTCCTTGTCCACGCCCGCGCAGACTCTGTTAAGCAGGCCCGTATCGGCGGCGGCGCGGCGGCGCAGGGAATCGCCCAGGGCCGTGCGCCCGACATAATAGACGGCCAGGGCGCCGACGGTGGCGGCGAAGGCGGTGGCCACGCCCCCGACCCACGGCCCGAACAGATAGCCCGCCGTCACGGTGATGAAGACCACGCCCGGCACCACGCTGGCCGTCAGCAGGGCGAAGACCAGCATCAGGGCGCCCAGCGTCAGCAGATAGCGTTGGGCGACCAGCGCCTCCAGCGCGGCGCCGTGCTCGCGCAGGGTCTCCAGCGACAGATAGCGATTCCAGCCCATGCCGAAGATCAGGGCGGCGGCGGCCAGCAGCACGGCCAGGGGCAGAAATCTTTTGACCCGGTCCAAACCGCGCTCCGTCCTCTTCCTTCTGCATCCCTAGCGGATTTCCAGCCGTCGCGCGCGCCTGTCGAGCGCACGGAAAAGCGGCTGTGGCGTTGACTCCCGTCCTGTCGCCGCTTATACGCCCGCCTCTCTCGCGGCTGACGCTTGTGTCTGTCGCCAACCCCAGTAACCCGGAGCCGACCGTGAAGCGGACCTATCAGCCGTCGCGACTCGTGCGCAAGCGCCGTCACGGCTTCCGTTCGCGGATGGCCACCGCGAATGGCCAAAAGATTGTCGCGCGTCGCCGCGCCAAAGGCCGCAAGCGCCTGACGGCCTGACGTCACGCGCCCATTTCCCTTCAGGGCGGGGCGCATGACCGATCTGATGAAAATCGATCGCCTGTTGAGGCGGCCCCAGTTTCTGGCGGCCGCCAAAGGCGTTTCTCAGGCCCGAGGCGCCGTGGTGGTCCAGCAGCTGGACCGCGCCGACGGCGACCCCTCAGTGCGCCTTGGATTCACCGCCACCCGCAAGATCGGCGGCGCCGTCGTGCGCAACCGCGCCAAGCGCCGTCTGCGCGAGGCCGCGCGCCTGCTGACGCCGCTCCACGGGCGGGCGGGATGCGACTATGTGTTCATCGCCCGCATGGGCACGGCGGACCGTGACTGGGACCGCTTGCTTGACGATGTGAAATCGGCCCTTACAAGGCTCGCAACCCCGCGCGCGGCTCCCGATATGGGAGAACGGGCCGTTTCGCCCGCTCCGATACCGACCCGCGTCCCCTCCGACCCGCGCCCCGCCGACCAGGACCGCTGATCCCGATGCAGACCCAGAATTCGCGCAACACCATCATCTTCTTCGTGTGCGCGGCCCTGATCATGGGCGTCTACTACTTCATGGTGATGCGCCCGCAGGCCGAGAGCCGCCGCCAGGCGCAGATCGTCGCCGCCGAGCAGCAGAAGGCGCGCGAGGCCTCGGCCGACGCCGGGCTGACGTCGTCGTCCGCCGCGCCGGGCGCCTTCATCAAGGACCGGGGCGAGGCCCTGGGCGCCGTCGCCCGCGTGCCGATCCAGACGCCGACGCTGAAGGGCTCGCTGTCGCTGCAGGGCGCGCGCATCGACGACCTGTACCTGACCCGCTATCGCGAGACGCTGGACAAGAATTCGCCGCCGGTCGAGCTGTTCCGCCCGCAGGGGATGGAGCACGCCTATTTCGCCCAGTTCGGCTGGAGCGGCCCCAACGTCCCCGGCGGCGTTCCCGGTCCCAACACCGTCTGGCGCCTGACCAAGGGCGAGACCCTGACGCCGACCACCCCGGTCGAGCTGACCTGGGACAACGGCTCGGGCCTGCGCTTCACCCGCCTGGTCTCGATCGACGAGCAGTATATGTTCACGGTCAAGGACACGGTGGCCAACCTGGGCACCCAGGCCATCGCCATCGCCCCCTACGGCCGTGTTGAGCGCCAGGGCGTTCCGGTCGACCTGGGCAAGCAGATGATCCTGCACGAGGGGGCCATCGGCGCCTTCGGTTCGGACGGCAAGTTCACCACCGAACAGGTCAAGTACAAGGACTGGGCCAAGAAGCCGCGCATCCAGAAGGAATCGGTCGGCGGCTGGCTGGGCGTGAGCGACAAATACTGGCTGGCGGCCCTGATCCCGACCCAGAACGAAGCCATCGAAGGCCGTTTCTCGGTGCGCGACGCGGACGGCATGAACATCCACGAAGCCGCCATGCTGGGCGCGACCCACACCATCCAGCCGGGCCGCCAGATCGAGGAGACCCAGCGTCTGTTCGCCGGCGCCAAGCGCGCCGAGGTGCTGAAGGGCTATGAGGAGTCGCTGGGCCTGCCGCGCTTCGTATACGCCATCGACTGGGGCATGTTCTGGTTCCTGACACGCCCGATCTTCACCGTGGTGGAGTTCTTCTACGGCGTGCTGGGCAACTTCGGCCTGGCCATCCTGGCCCTGACGGTCGTGGTCAAGCTGATTCTCTTCCCGCTGGCCAACAAGTCCTACGAGAGCCTGTCCAAGATGCGGACCCTCCAGCCCAAGATGGAGGAGATCAAGAAGAAGCACGGCTCCGACCCGCAGAAGCAGCAGCAGGAGATGATGGCCCTGTATCAGCGGGAGAAGATCAATCCGCTGGCGGGCTGTCTGCCGATGGTGGTGCAGATCCCGGTCTTCTACGCCCTGTACAAGGTGCTGTTCGTGACCATCGAAATGCGTCACGCCCCCTTCTTCGGCTGGATTCGCGACCTGTCGGCGCGCGACCCCTCGACGGTGTGGAACCTGTTCGGCGCCGTGCCGTGGGACCCGGCCACCCTGCCGGTGCTGGGCGCCATCCTGAACGGCCCGCTGCACCTGGGCGTGCTGCCGTTGGTCTATGGCTTAACCATGTGGTTGCAGATGGCGATGAACCCGCCGGCGCAGGACCCGATGCAGCGTCAGATCTTCGCCCTGATGCCGATCGTCTTCACCTTCATCATGGCCCCGTTCGCGGCCGGCCTGCTGATCTACTGGGCCTGGAACAACGTCCTGTCGATCATCCAGCAATATGTGATCATGCATCGCTTCGGGGCCGAAAACCCGATCGACAGCTTTATCGCCCGTTTCAAGAAGGCCTGATCGTTTGGACGCTTCTGACGAGCCCAAGGTCGGCGAATACGCCGACGCCGAGATCGAGGCGGCGCGCGTGCTGTTCGCGCGCCCCGCGACCTTCATCATGGGCTGCGCCAAGATCGAGCAGCTGCCGACGCCGGACCTGCCCGAGATCGCCTTCGCCGGCCGCTCGAACGTGGGTAAGTCCAGCCTGATCAACGGTCTGGTGGGCATGCACAAGCTGGCGCGCGCCTCGAACGAGCCGGGCCGCACGCGCGAGGTCAACTTCTTCGATCTGGACGGTCGGATGCGTCTGGTCGACCTGCCTGGCTACGGCTGGGCCAAGGCGTCGAAAACGACAGTGAAGAAGTTTCAGGACCTGGGTCGCGACTATCTGCGCGGCCGGGTGACGCTGAAGCGCGTCTATCTGCTCATCGACAGCCGTCACGGCCTGAAGAAGGTCGACGACGAGGCGCTGGACGCGCTGGACCTGTCCGCCGTCTCCTATCAGATCGTCCTGACCAAGGCCGACAAGCTGAAGGCGGGCGAGGCCGAGAAGGTGCAGGCGGCGACGCTAAAGGCCATCGCCAAACGCCCGGCCGCCTACCCCCACGTGGCCGTCACCTCGTCCGAGAAGGGCCTGGGTCTGCCGGAGCTACGCGCCGAGATCATGCGCACGACCGGCGTCGTTCTCGACTGACTCTCACGTTGGCGTGAACCGTTAAGCCGGACCGGCGTTGTCCCCTGGTTCTTAACGAGAGGGGAGCGCGTCATGCGTTCAGCGATCATCGGCGGCGTCGCCGTCGCCTGCCTGCTGGGTCTGTCGGCCTGCGGAAACAACAACAAGGCCGAAGGCCCAGCCGCTGAGGGGGCCGAGACCGCCTCGACGGCCCCGGCGACGCTCGACGCGCCCAAGCCCGGCCTGTGGCGCGTGTCCACCGCCATGGAAGGCATGCCCGGGGGCGCCTCGGTCCCGGCGCAGGACGTCTGCATCAAGGACGCCAAGCTGGAAGCGCCGGCTAGCGCCCAGCAGCCGGGCGCCGACTGTACGACCCAGCCGTTCGCGCGCCAGGGCGACGCCATGGTCGCTACCTCGTCGTGCACCCTGCCGGGCAATATGAAGGCCGATTCCACCATCCGCGTGACCGGCGACTTCAACAGCCGCTACGTCACCGAGGTCACCACCAAGATGGACCCGGCGCCGACGCCGCAGATGGCACAGACCAAGGTCACCATGACGGCCGAGCGCCTCGGCGACTGCCCCGCTGGTCAATAAGCGGCGCCAATAGACGACTGATCGTCACGGCCGGTATGGCGTCGCGCATGCGCGGCCCCATATCGGTCGGATGATCCCTCTGTCCATTCTCGACCTCGCCCCCGTGCCGGAAGGCTCCGACGTGGGCCAGGCGCTCGCCAACACCATCGATCTGGCCCGCCACGCCGAACGCCTGGGCTACAATCGCTATTGGCTGGCCGAGCATCACAACATGCCGGGCATCGCCAGCGCGGCGACCTCGGTGGTGATCGGCGCAGTAGCGGCGGCGACGAAGACCATTCGCGTCGGCGCCGGCGGGGTCATGCTGCCCAACCACGCTCCACTGGTCATCGCTGAACAGTTCGGCACCCTGAACGCGCTGCACCCCGGCCGCATCGACCTGGGACTGGGTCGCGCGCCCGGCTCGGATCAGGCCACGGCGCGGGCTTTGCGCCGGACGCTGCAGAGCGACCACGACGCCTTCCCGCAGGACGTGATGGAACTGATGCAGTGGTTCGAGCCCGCCGCGCCGGATCAGCGCATCATCGCCAATCCGGGCGAGGGGCAGGACGTGCCGATCTGGATTCTGGGCTCTTCGACCTATGGCGCCCAACTGGCGGCGCATCTGGGGCTGCCCTACGCCTTCGCCAGCCATTTCGCGCCCGGCGAGATGATGCGGGCCATCGACATCTATCGCCGGACCTTCCGCCCGTCGCAGCACCTGGACAAGCCCTACGTCATGCTGGGCTACAACGCCTTCGTCGCCGAGACGGACGAGGCGGCGCGCCTGCTGTTCACCTCGGTCCAGCAGGCCTTCGTCAACCTGAGAACCGGCCGCCCCGGCAAGCTGCCGCCGCCGGTCGAGGGCTATTACGAGCGGCTGGACGGCGCGGCCCGCGGCATGATCGACGCGGCCCTGGCCTGCTCTGCGGTCGGCGCTCCGGCGACAGCCAGGGCCGCCCTTGACGCCTTCATCGCCCAAACCGAGGCGGATGAGCTGATGCTCACCAGCCAGATCTGGGATCCGGCCGCACGCGTGCGATCGATCGAACTGCTGGCGGCGGCGACAGGACTGGCGGCTGCCTAACGCTCGCTTTCGGGCGCCTGGAACAGCAGGGGCGAGGCGACGCTCTCGGCGTCCAGATGACGCCAGGCCGCGCCCAGGCGGATGGCGTCGGCTAGATCCTGCGGGGATATGGGCTCGGCCTCCGTCAGACGCTGGCGCAGCCCGGCGCAGGCCGCCAGCACGGCGGCGGCGCGCCGTACCTCGGGGATCGATGATCGCGCACCCAGGCCGTCCAGAGACGCGAAGCGCCACCCCTCCTCGGGCGGTTCCGCCTGGATGAGGGCCCATTTCTCGGCGGGGGAAAGGCGGTCGGACAATCGCTCCCACACGCTGTCGTCGCCCCGTCGGCGATACTGGCCCGGTTGAGCGGGTAGGCCATGCCGACCAAAGACATCGCACGCGGCCGCCTCGATGGCGGCGACCTCTGCCAGCAGACTTTTCACGCCGTCCGTAGGCGCCTCTTGAGGGGCGACAGCGCGCGCATCGCTTCGGTCGTCGCGAGGGCGTCCGAAGCGACCCAGCATGAGTCTTAGCGGCTCAGCGTGCTGGTGACCGAGACATCATAGACCACGCGGGTGATGCTCTGGACCACTTCGAAGAATTTGCGCATCTCGGCCGCGCCCGCGCGCGGCGTGTAGAGTAGGTCGTCGGGCTGCATCTGGAAGTTGCTGGCGATGAAGAAGCCCTCGCCCTCGGTCAGGTTCAGGCGATAGACCACCGGCACGCCGCGTGAGGTGGCGGGTTGCTGGATTCCCAGCGCCTGGGCCACTTCCGGCCGCTCGAAGCGGAAGACCAGCACCGACTTGGCGTCGGCCAGGTTGGAGTCCAGTCCGCCGACGCCGCTGAGGGCCTCGGCCAGGGTCAGCGGACCGGGCGGCAGTTCGCTGCGCGCCACGGCGTTGAAGGCGCCGAAGGAGCTGAACCGGCGCGGTTGATAGACCAGGTTCACCTGATCGCCGCGCTGCAGCCGGACGTTCTCATTGAACTCGGTCGTGACGATCGACATCGGGGCCGTATAGGTGCGGCCCTGGCGCTGGATCTGGACATTGACGTCATAGATGGAACGCGAAGAGCCGCCGGCGGCGGCGATGATGTCCAGGATGCGGTCATGGTTGGCCGACAGAGGCTGGCGGCCGGGGTTACGCACCTCGCCCAGCACGGTCACGGCGTTGGAGGTATTGCCCGCCACGGTGACGATCACCTGGGGGTTGGCGACCTTGCCGACCAGGGCGCGGCGCACAGCCGCCGAGGCCTGTTCCGGGGTCAGTCCCTCGACCCGCACGTTTCCGGCGAATGGCACAGGTACGGCGCCGTTGCGATTCACCACGAGGGGTGGAAGGGTCTGATTGCCGGACGCCGCCGGCGCCGTGGCGCTGCCGCCTCCGAACAGGGAGCCGCCGGGCTCGAAGATGCTGACGGCCAGGGTGTCGCCGATGCCGATCACATCGGTGGGCGCTTCGCTGGAGGCCAGGGCCAGACTGCTGAACGAGGGGGGCGGCGCGGCCTTCAGGCGTTCGCTCAGCTCGAAGTCCAGATCGACCAGGGCGTAGTCGCCTGCACGCTCGGGCGAGGCGGCGCTCCCGACCACGTTGCGGCCCGACGGTCCGTCGCGCGGCAGGGTGGAGCAGCCCGCGAGCAGGGCGACGATCATCAGGCTGGCGGCGGTTCTGGTCATGATGGCCCTATTGCAGTTTGATCAGTTGCTTACTCGCAGGGCGTCCGCGCCGCCAGAGGGCGGCAGCACCTGTTGCTCCACGACGTCGAAGTGGCGCTCCCAATCCGGCGCGCAATACGGCGGGGCGACGGGCGGGTTGCGGGTCCAGTCTTCCAGCGCGCTCAGCCAGCCCAGCCCGTCCAGCGGGTCGATCAGGCGGGCGTGGGGCACCAGTTCGCGGTGCGCGGCGATGTCGGAGGCGATCAGAGGCACGCCCATGGCGCTGGCTTCGACGGCGGGCAGGTCGAAGCCCTCGACCGACGACGGCGCCACCATCGCGCGGGCGCCGCGCATCAGCGCCGACAGGGCGCAGTCGGGCAGGTTTTCCGCCTGATGCACCAGGCCGCGCAGATTGGGCGAGCGTTGCAGGTGATCCAGCACCGCCTCGTTTTCCCAGCCATAACGCCCGACTAGGACCAGGCGCGGCGTCTCGGCGCCCATCGTCTCCTGCAGCCGCCGCCAGACGGTCAGCAGGAAGGCCAGGTTCTTGCGGGCCTCGATCGTGCCGACGTGCAGGAAATAGGGGCGGGCGGCCGTGATGGCGGTGCGGCTGTCGAAGGTGCGTTCCAGCCCCAGGTGGGCGACGTCGATCGGCGGGGCGGCCAGGTTCGACCGGGCGGCGAAGCGGCTCAGTTCATCCGCTGTATAGTGGGAGTTGACGATAATGCGCGAGGCGTGGCGCAGCACATTCTCCATGCGCCGCTCATGCTTGGCCCCGTCGCCGGGACGGCAGAACTCGGGGTGCGTCACCGGGATCAGATCATGGACCATGATGATCCGTTCGATGCCGCCATGCGCCAAAGAGGTCAGGATGTCCGGCGTATTCAGACTGGTGTGGCCGACGTTGATATAGGCGCGCGCCGCAGGCGGGGCGGCGATGCGGCGCGACCGGAAATACTGTTTCCACACCCGCTTCGGCTTCTTGCGAAGCTGCGGGCTTTCCTCGGGGGCATGACCGATGACCGAGGCGTCGTCCTCGGGCGAGCTCAGGGCGTCGAACAGTTTACGGGCCTCGCCGTTGAGTTCGGACACCGCGCCGGGGCCGGTCCAGCGCATCCGAAGCTCGGTCAGGCGCTGGCGGAACCAGTCGTTGTCGACGCGCGCCAGTTGATCCTTGCGCGCCCGCACCGGCGTCATGCGATAGACGGGATGCTCGATCAGCCATTCGGCGTAGGCCAGACAGACCCGGTCCACGCCGGTCGGCGCGCTGCGTTCGGTCCGGCTGAGCAATCGACTGGCGTCGAAGAGCACGTCCTGCACCATCAGGAGACGTATCCTGCCTGCATCAATTCGGCGATGTGGATGATGGCGACCGGGCGGCGCTCATCGACGACGAACAGATTACTGATCTTGTTGGCGCTCAACAGATCGACCACGTCGCTCATCCGGGCCTGCGGATCGACCGTGATCGGGCTGCGGCTCATGATGTCTTCGGCGTGCAGGGCGCCGATGTCGTTGGCGAAGGCGCGGCGCACGTCGCCGTCGGTGATCATGCCCGCCAGGGCGCCGTCCGGCGCCAGCACGGCGACCGCGCCCTTGCGCCCCTCGGTGATGGCCGAAACGACGGTTCTGAAATCCGCGTCCAGAGGCACGCTGGCCGGGGCGGCGGCGTTGTCGCCCATCCATTCGCGCACGGTCTGCAGGCTCATGCCCAGCGAGCCGCCCGGATGGTGCAGGCCGAAATCCTCCCGCGTGAAGCCGCGCCGGTCCATCAGCACCATCGCCAGGGCGTCGCCCATCGCCAGCGACATCAGGGTCGAAGTCGTCGGCGCCAGGCCGTTGGGACAGGCCTCGGCCACCTTGGGCATGGTCAGGCAGACGTCGGAGTGGCGGCCCAGGAAGCTCTGCGGCCTCTGGGTGAGGCCGATCACCGGAATGTCGTTGCGCGCACAGAAGATCAGCGGATCGCGCAGTTCGCGGCTCTCGCCCGAGTTGGACAGGGCCAGAAGCGTGGTGTCCGGGCGCAGCATCCCCAGGTCGCCGTGGCTCATCTCGGCCGGGTGGACGAAGAAGGAGTTGGTGCCGGTCGAGGCCAGGGTGGCGGCGATCTTGCCGCCGATGTGTCCCGACTTGCCCATGCCCGTAACCACGACATAGCCCGGCCGTGACAGGATGACATCGGCCGCCCGCGCGATCGAGGAATCCAGCGACCGCTCCAGCGCCTCAAGCGCCTCTATGTTCAGGCGCACGACCTCGCGGGCGCGGTCTGACATGGCGGCGAGCTGTTCGGGAGTAGAAGGGGCGGAAATGGCGGTCATGACGGTTCCAGGCGCCGGGGCCGCTTCTGCGGCTCTTCGTACAGCAGCGGGAATTGCCCCAATAAGCTGCTTCGCACAATGGCGCGTTCGGAAAGCGCCGCTCAAAACTTTCCGATCCGCCCGTTTGAGAATCTTTTACAACCTTTGCGGTGTTGGGGCGTTGTGACGGTCTCACTAATGGGAAAGTCGAAACCTCAGCCTGATGTCCGATGCTCAGGGGGCCGTCCCCCCGCGCCTGCCTCACCCGCCCGTCTGCTTGCCGGGCCTCGCCCTGTTTCTTGACCTCGATGGCGTGCTTGCGCCCCTTGCGCCGACGCCGGACGCCGTGGGCCCTGACGTGCGCCGCACGGCGGTTCTGACGCGGCTGACGCAGGTCCTGCAGGGACGAACGGCCGTGGTCAGCGGTCGCACCCTGGCCGAGATCGATCGGATCAGCGACGGCGCCGCGCGCGCCGCATCCGGCGTGCATGGGCTGGAGCGTCGGCGAGACGACGGCGCCTTGCTGCGGACGGCCCCCTCGCCCGCCATCGGGCAGGCCTTGCAGGCTTTCCATGCCTTCGCCGCTGACAGACCCGGCGTTTTGGTCGAGGACAAGGGATTGTCCGCTGGCCTCCATTTCCGTCAGGCCCCAACCGAGGGCGAGGCGGCGACGCGGCTGGCGACCGATCTGGCGGCGGCGACGGGCCTGACCCTGCAGCCCGGCTCAATGGTGCTGGAGCTTAAGACCCCCGGCGCGGACAAGGGCACGGCCGTCCGCGCCTTCATGCAGGAGCCGCCCTTCCTCGGCGCTGTCCCCGTCATGGTCGGCGACGATCTGACCGATGAGGCCGGGTTCGAGGCGGCGCAGGCGCTCGGCGGCTTTGGCGTTCTCGTGGGCGCCCCGCGCTCGACCGCCGCCCGCTATGGTCTGCCCGGCGTGTCCGCCGTTCTGGACTGGCTGGAAGCCGTCGCCGCCGACGTTCACAAGGAGGCTCGCCATGAAGCCTGACCTCGATCTCGCCCCCATCGGCAACTGCTCCGTCAGCGCCCTGATCGACCGGCGCGGCCGCATCGTCTGGGCCTGCGCCCCGCGCATCGACGACGACCCGGTCTTTTCCGCCCTGATGGACGGCGAGGAGCCCGAACACGGCTTCTGGGCCGTCGAACTGGAGGGCCTCGCCTCTGTCGAACAGGCCTATGTCCGCAACACGGCCGTGCTGCGCACCGTCCTGACGGCCGAGGACGGGGCCGCCGTCGAGATCATTGACTTCTGCCCTCGCCATCTGAAGCACTCGCGCATCTATCGGCCGACCGCCTTTGCGCGGGTGTTGCGGCCCCTGTCGGGATCGCCGCGCGTGACCGTGCGCCTGCGCCCCTCGGCCGACTGGGGCGCGCGGGCGGCCGAGCGGACCTCGGGCTCCAACCACGTCCGCTATCTGTGCAGCGACGTGACGCTGCGCCTGACCACCAACTGTCCCGTCAGCCATGTGCTGAACGAGCGCACCTTCCGTCTGGAAGAGGAGATGGCCTTCTTCCTCGGCCCGGACGAAGGCTATGACCAGTCGGTGCTGGCGGGCGTCAACGCGGCGCTGGACCTGACCATCGCCCACTGGAAGCACTGGACGCGCACGCTTTATCTGCCGCTGGACTGGCAGGAGGCGGTGATCCGCGCCGCCATCACGCTGAAGCTGTGCGTCTACGAGGAGACCGGCGCCATCGTCGCCGCCATGACGACGTCGGTGCCCGAATTTCCCGAGAGCGGGCGCAACTGGGACTATCGCTACTGCTGGATTCGCGACGCCTATTACACGGTGCGGGCGCTGAACCGCCTGGGCGCGGTGGATATCCTGGAGAACTACCTCGGCTATCTGCGCAATCTGGTCGACGCCTCGGCGGGCGGCCATGTGCAGCCGGTCTATGGCGTGGGGCTGGAGCCCGCCATCGTAGAGCGCATCGTCGACAGCGTCGAAGGCTATCGCGGCATGAAGCCCGTGCGCGTCGGCAATCAGGCGCATGAGCATCTTCAGCACGACGTCTATGGCCAGATCGTCCTGCCGCTGGTTCAGGCCTTCTTCGATCAGCGCCTGCTGCGTCCCGGCACGGTCGAGGATTTCCGCGCTTTGGAAAAGGTCGGCGACCGCGCCTTCGCCATGCACGATCAGGTCGATGCCGGCCTGTGGGAGTTCCGCACCATCGCCAGGGTGCACACCTATTCCTCGGTCATGTGCTGGGCGGCCTGCGACCGTCTGGCCCGCGCGGCGCTTCACCTGGGCCTGAACGATCGCTGTGAACTGTGGCGCGAGCGGGCGCGCATCATCCGCGAGCGCATCGAGGCCGAAGCCTACCTTCCCGACGAGGGCCGCTTCGCCGCCAGCTTCGGCGGAACCGAGCTGGACGCCGCCCTGCTGCAGATGACGGACCTGGGCTTCCTCGACGCCCGCGACCCGCGCCAGGTGAAGACCTTCGAGGCGATCGAGCGCGACCTGAAACGCGGCCCCTATCTGTTCCGGTACATCCACCCGGACGAT
Organism: Brevundimonas naejangsanensis DSM 23858; assembly: GCF_000421705.1. Taxonomy (GTDB): domain Bacteria; phylum Pseudomonadota; class Alphaproteobacteria; order Caulobacterales; family Caulobacteraceae; genus Brevundimonas; species Brevundimonas naejangsanensis. The sequence continues at coordinate 3,259 of NZ_ATXN01000007.1, read as the reverse complement.
TTCGGCGAGCCCGAGACCGCCTTCAACTTCTGCACCTTCTGGTACATCGAGGCCCTGGCGCTGAACGGCCGGGTCGAGGAGGCGCGCGTCATCTTCGAGGAGATGCTCAGCCGCCGCACACACGCGGGCCTGCTCAGCGAGGATATTTCGATCCAGGACGGCGAACTGTGGGGCAATTACCCCCAGACCTATTCCCTGGTCGGGATCATCAACTGCGCCGTCCTGCTCAGTCGTTCATGGCAGGACGCGCGATGAGCCGCCTGATCGTCGTTTCGAACCGCGTCTCGGCGCCCAAGGACCCGGCGGCGGGCTCGGCGGGCGGTCTGGCCATGGCCCTGTCGGCGGCGCTGCGGAAATATGACGGCCTGTGGTTCGGCTGGTCCGGCGAGACGGTCGAGCATTTCACCGGCGAGCTCAACGTCGAGGATCGCGCCGGCGTCACGGTGGCCACCGTCGATCTGGAGCCCCAGGATGTCGATGAATATTACAACGGCTACGCCAACAAGACCCTGTGGCCGCTGTTCCATCACCGCGTCGACCTGACGGCCTATGAGCGATCCTATGGCGAGGGTTATGAGCGCACCAACCGCCGTTTCGCCGAGGTGTTGCAGCCGTTGTTGCAGCCCGACGACGTCATCTGGATTCATGATTACCACATGATCCCGATGGCGCGGGATCTGCGCCGTCTGGGGGTGAAGAACCGCATCGGTTTCTTCCTGCACACGCCCTGGCCTGCGCGGCAATTGCTTGTCACCCTGCCGCATCACCGACGCCTGGTGAAATCCATGTTCCACTTCGACCTGCTGGGCTTCCAGACCCGCGAGTGGATGGAACTGTTCCAGCGCTATGTGGAGGTCGAGGCCAAGGGCGTGGTCGGGCCGGGCGGCCGTGTCGAAGCCTTCGACCGCAGCGTTCAGCTCGGCGTCTTTCCCATCGGCATCGATGTGGACGGCTTCCTGGCGGCGCGCGATTCCCTGCTGGGCCAGAAGACCTATGACCGTATCGCGGCCAGCGCGGCCTTCCGCTCCATGATCGTGGGGGTGGACCGGCTCGACTATTCCAAGGGGCTGGAACAGCGCCTGCTCGGATATGAGCAGTTCCTGGAAGACAATCCGTCGATGCGGGGCGACGTTTTCCTGCTGCAGGTGACGCCGATTTCGCGCGATGACGTGGATACCTATCAGGATATCCGCGCGCGGCTGGAAGCTCTGGCCGGGCGCATCAACGGGGCCTATGCCGACATGGACTGGCAGCCGATCCGCTACCTGAACCGGACCTTCCGGCGCGACCAGCTGGCGGGCATCTATCGCGCCGCCAGGGTCGGGCTGGTGACCCCGCTGCGCGACGGCATGAACCTGGTGGCCAAGGAATACGTCGCCGCCCAGGACCCTGACGACCCCGGCGTGCTGATCCTGTCCCGCTTCGCCGGCGCCGCCGAACAGATGGGCGAGGCCCTGCTGGTCAACCCCTTCAGCCGTGAAGAACTGTCCGACGCCATCCGCAAGGCTCTGACCATGCCTCTGGAAGAGCGTATCCGAAAGTGGAAGGCCCTGATGCAGGTCGTCCGCGACACGGACGTCGCCCACTGGCGCGATCAGTTCGTGCGCGCCCTGCTTGCAGAGAGCTAGCCCTGCGGCGCAACGCCTCATTTGCGCGGTGCGGCGAGGCGGGAATGCGGCGAATTCGTCTGACTGCAACCCTTCAAGCTGCGGACGCAGAGGGCTGGGCGTGGCAATTGAGAGTCCTGATCGTCTGGTCTTGAACCATCTGTGTCGGGATGTTGTGGCATTCATCGCCGACCCCGGTTATGACGCCGTAAATAAGTCGTTCCAAAGTCCACAGGTTCATCGCTCGTTCAGGTTCGTCCAGACAGTGAAGCCCTGTTGTCAGACACTGAGGCGGGGACGATTTTTTGTGTTGAAACGGCGCCACAGTCGCCACAATCAACGCTAGAAGAGGGAACTGCCGCACTGCAATGTCGTTCGGGTTTGGAGCGCCGATGCAGGCAAATGTGTCGGGGATCGGATCAACTATGAGTGTGAGGACACTATGAAGCTGAAACTTCTGGCCAGTGTCGCTGCGGCGGGGCTGTTTGCAGCCGGCGCAGCATCGGCTGAGCCCGATGGCTGGTACGGCGCGATCGACGCCGGCTACCACATCATCGACGACATCAATACGGAAGCTTCGGCGACCGGCCACAACTGGAACTGGGAAGTCAACGACGGCTGGGCGGCCTTTGCTCGCCTGGGCTACCGTTTCAACCCGAACTGGCGTGTTGAGCTCGAAGGCGGCTACCGCTCGGGCGACATCGGCCGCGTTCGCGCCGTCTCGGGTCCGCAGGGCCTGTGCAACCTGACGCCGGCCACCGGTCCGTGCCACTCGCCGGAAGGCGACATCACGTCGACCACTCTGATGGCCAACGTCATCTATGACTTCGGTTCGCCGGACTGGACCATTCGTCCGTTCGTCGGCCTGGGCGTTGGCGCCAACCGCGTCAACACCGACACCGTCGGCCGCCTGCGTCAGACGCCGGGTGTGGCCTTCGCCGCTGACGACAGCTCGACCAAGTTCGCCGCCCAGGCGATCGCCGGTCTGGCCTGGGCCGTCTCGGACCGCGCCAACATCGACCTGACGTACCGTTATCTGACGGGCGACATGGAGTTCGACACCAACACCTCGGGCACGGGCGCCATTCCGTTCGGCACCCTGGCGGGCGACTATGACCAGTCGCACACCGTGACGCTGGGCCTGCGCTATGCGTTCGGCGCCGAGCCGGTGGCCCCGCCGCCGCCGCCGCCCCCGCCGCCGCCGCCCCCGCCGCCTCCGCCGCCGCCCCCGCCGCCGCCTCCGCCGCCTCCGGCCAAGCCGGCTGCGCGTCAGTTCGTGGTCTACTTCGACTTCGACCGTTCGGACCTGACGGCGGAAGCCCGCTCGGTGGTGACGCAAGCCGCCAACTACGCCAAGTCGGGCGCTCCGACGCGCGTGCTGGTGGTCGGCCACACCGACACCTCGGGCAACGCGGCCTACAACATGGGCCTGTCCAACCGCCGTGCGCGCACCGTGGCTGACGCCCTGGTCGCTCAAGGCGTCAACGGCGGGGTGATCTCGCTGGACGGCAAGGGCGAGACCCAGCCGGCCAAGGCCACCGGCGACGGCGTGCGTGAGCCGCTGAACCGCCGCGCCACCGTCGACATCAACTTCTAAGGCTCAAGGGGGCCGGCTCATCCCGGCCCCCGCGACCGAAGAAGCGTCGATAAGA
>NZ_ATXN01000006.1 GCF_000421705.1 Brevundimonas naejangsanensis DSM 23858 | reverse complement strand
GATCAGAAGGCGGCTTCGCCGGTGATGGCGCGGCCCAGGATGAGGGCGTGGACGTCGTGGGCGCCTTCATAGGTGTTGACGGTTTCCAGGTTCATGGCGTGGCGCATGACGTGCAGTTCGCCGGTGATCCCGGCCCCGCCGTGCATGTCTCGGGCCTCGCGCGCGACAGCCAGGGCCTTGCCGCAGTTGTTGCGCTTCATCAGGCTGATGGCCTCGGGAACCCAGGCCCCTGTGTCCAGCAGGCGGCCCAGGGCATAGGCGCCCTCGAAGCCGAGGAAGATCTCGGTCTGCATGTCGGCCAGCTTCTTCTGCACCAGCTGGCGCGCCGACAGCGGGCGGCCGAACAGGGTGCGCTCGGCCACATAGTCGCGGCTGGCGTGGAAGCAGAATTCCGCCGCGCCCATCGCCCCCCAGGCGATGCCGAAACGCGCCTTGTTCAGGCAGGAGAACGGCCCGCGCAGACCCTGCACGCCCGGCAGGATGTTGGCTTCCGGCACGAAGACGTCGTTCAGGCCGATGTCGCCGGTGATCGAGGCGCGAAGCGACAGCTTGTCGCCGATCTTGCCCGTGGTGAAGCCGTCGAAATCGCGCTCGACGATGAAGCCCCGGATGGTCCCGTCCAGCTTGGCCCAGACGATGGCCAGGTCGCTGATGGGCGAGTTGGTGATCCAGTATTTGCCGCCGTTCAGGCGATAGCCGCCGTCGACCGCCACCGCCGTGGTCTTCATCGACGCCGGGTCGGACCCGCCGTCGGCCTCGGTCAGGCCGAAACAGCCGACCAGTTCGCCCGCCGCCATCTTGGGCAGGAACTTCATCTTCTGCTCTTCGGAGCCGAAGGCGTAGATCGGGTACATGGCCAGCGACGACTGCACGCTCATGGCCGAGCGATAGCCGCTGTCGATCGCCTCGACCTCGCGCGCGATCAGGCCATAGGCGACGTGCGACGCTTCGGAACCGCCGTACTGTTCCGGCAGCATGGCGCCGAGGAAGCCCATCTCGCCCATCTCCGTCATGATGGCGCGGTCGAAGACCTCGTCGCGGAAGGCGGCGACGATGCGCGGCAGCAGGGCCTCGCGCGCATAGGACCGCGCCGCGTCCTGAACCATCCGCTCCTCGTCCGTCAGCCGCCCCGTCAGGTCGAAAGGATCATCCCAGCGGAACGTCTGGCCCGAGGGTTTTGGGGCGGAAGAAGCGGCGGGGTTCGACATGATGAGCGTTCCTGATGGACTGGAAGATGCGGGAATGCGCTTGCCAAGGCTGCGCGTTTAGATGATATAAAACTATATCATTTGATCCAGCAATGCCCTTGTGCGGCGCATCATCGGGAGAAGGCATGGGCCGGGGCTCCACCCTCGTTGAAAAGATCATCGCCCGGGCGGCCGGCGTGGACCGGGTCGCGCCCGGCCAACTGGTGACGGCTCAGGTCGATCTGGCCTTTGCGCACGACAGTTCGGGGCCGCGCCGCTGGGCGCCGATGCTGCGTGAACTGGGCGTGGGCCTTTGGGATCCGCAGAAGGTCGCCATAGTCTCGGACCATTATGTCCCAGCGGTGGACGCTGAATCCGCCCGTATCCTGAAGCTGGCGCGAGAATTTGCGGCCGAACACCAGGTGGGCGCCTTCTTCGACATGGTGGGCATCTGCCATCTGGTTCTGCCCGAGCATGGCCTGATCCGGCCGGGCGCCTTCGTGGCGGGGGGCGACAGTCACTCGCCGACGGCGGGGGCCTTCGGCGCCTATGCAGCAGGCTATGGCGCCACCGACATGGCCGCCATCGTCGCCACCGGCGAAACCTGGCTGGCCGTGCCTGAGACGATCCGCGTCGAGTGGTCGGGCCGGTTCGGCGCGGGCGTTGCGGCCAAGGACATCATGCTGTTCCTGTGCCGCGAACTGGGCATGGACAACGCCTTCAAGGCCATTGAATACGGCGGCGACACGGTCGAGGGCCTGTCGATGGCCGAACGCATGGTCCTGTGCAACATGGCCGCCGAACTGGGCTGCGAAGCCGGGGTCGTGGCGCCGGACCGGACGACGTTTGCCTATCTGCGCGCGGCCGGGCGTCCGGTGGAGGACGAGGCGGCGGCCCTGGCGCTGGCGTCGGACCGCGATGCTGTTTACGCCGCCGTCCACCGCTTCAATGCGGCGACGCTGCAGCCGCAGATCGCGGCGCCGCATGATCCGTCACGCACTCAGGACGTGACCGAACACGCCGGGATCAAGGTGGATCAATGCTATATCGGCGCCTGCGTCGGGGCCAAGATCGAAGACCTGCGCATGGCCGCCGCCGTGTTGAAGGGCCGCAAGGTGTCGCCGGACACCCGCCTGCTGATCGCTCCGGCGTCTCAGAAAACCACGACGACAGCGACGCAGGACGGCACCTTGCAGACGCTGATGGAGGCGGGGGCGGTCCTGCTGCCGTCCGGTTGCGGCGCCTGCGCTGGCTATGGCGCCGGGGTGCTGGCGGATGGCGAGGTCTGCATCTCTTCGACCAACCGCAACTTCAAGGGACGCATGGGATCCAAGGAGGCGCAGGTCTATCTCGGCTCGCCCTATTCCGTGGCCGCTGCCGCGATTGAAGGCCGCATCGCCGATCCGCGTCAGTTCCTGGGAGAGGCGGCATGAGCGGTCGGGCCTTCGTCTTCGGCGACAATATCGACACCGACGTCATGGCGCCGGGCACGCTGATGAAGCTGCCGCCCGAGGAACTGGCGCAGCATTGTCTGGCCGCTGTCGATCCTGACTTCGCCCGCACGGTGGCCAAGGGCGACTTCGTCGTCGGCGGTCGCAGCTTCGGCATCGGCTCGTCGCGCGAACAGGCGGCGGTGTCCTTGAGCCTGCTGGGCGTGCGCGCCGTGATCGCGCGCTCTTTCGCCCGCATCTTCTGGCGCAATGCGATCAATCTGGGGGTGCCGTGCATCACCCTTGAACAGGCGGGCGAGATTTCCGCAGGCGACCGGCTGGAGGTCGATCTGGCGGTCGGGCGTCTGACGAATCTGACGACGGGGCGGGGTTATGATTTCACGCCCCTGCCGCCGCACCTTATGGCCATGATGGATGACGGGGGGCTGATGCCGCACCTGAAGAAGAAGCTGGCGGGCGCCGCATGAGCGAGCGTCTGAACCTGCGTCGTCGGCTCAAGCAGTCGCCCGCCCTGCTGGCGCCGGGCTGTTATGACGCCCTGTCCGGCCTGCTGATCCAGCAGGCCGGATTCGAGGCGGCCTATCTGTCGGGCGCCTCGGTCGCCTATACCCAGCTGGGGCGGCCGGATATCGGCCTGGTTAGTCTGGATCACGTCGTTGACGTGGCGGCGCGCATCACCGAGCGGATCGACATTCCTCTGATTGTCGACGCCGATACCGGCTTCGGCAACGCCCTGAACATGGGCCGGACGGTGCGGCTGTTCGAGCGTGCGGGCGCCCGCGCGATCCAGATCGAGGACCAGACGTTCCCCAAGCGGTGCGGCCATCTGCGCGGCAAGGGCGTGATTTCGGCGCAGGAGATGGCGGGCAAGGTTCGCGCCGCCGTCGATGCGCGCCACGACGACGACACCCTGATCATCGCTCGCACCGACGCTATCGCGGTCGAAGGCTTTGAAGCGGCGATGGATCGCGCCGAACTGTTCCTTGAGGCCGGGGCCGACGTCCTGTTCGTCGAGGCGCCGCGCGATCTGGAGCAGATGCGGGCGGTGGCCGAACGCTTCGCCGCCCGCGTTCCTCTGCTGGCCAATATGGTCGAGGGCGGAGACACGCCGCTGAGTTCGGCCGACAGCCTGTCTGACCTTGGCTATCGTCTGGTCATTGCGCCGGGCGCGATGGTGCGGGCCGTCATTCCGGCTGTCGAAGCCTTCCTGTCGGTGCTGAAGCGCGATGGCGGCACGGCGGCGCACCGGGCGCACATGACCGACCTGATGGGGGTCAACGCCCGCATCGGCCTGGATGAGATGATGGCGCTGGGACAGCGATACGAAGCGCAGGAAGAGGAGAAGGCATGACCGTCGCAGACCCCAACCTCTACGACTACTGGCCCTATCGGGACCGGCCGAAGATCGTCTGGCCCGGCGGCAAGAAACTGGCCTTCTGGGTCGCTCCGAACATCGAGTTCTATGAGTTCGACCCCGCGAAGAACCCCGGCCGCGCCGGTTGGCCCAAGCCTGCGCCCGATGTCGTCGCCTATTCCCAGCGCGACTGGGGCAACCGCGTCGGCCACTGGCGGCTGATGGAACTGCTGGACAAATACGGCCTGCGCGGCTCGGTGTCGCTGAACGTCGCCCTGTGCGACCACCATCCTGAGATCATCGAGGCCTGCGTCGAGCGGAACTGGGAGTTCTTTTCGCACGGCATCTACAATACCCGCTATTCCTACGGCATGGACGAGGCGCAGGAGCGCGCCATCATCGACGACGCCATCCGCACGGTCGAGAAGGCCAGCGGCCAGCGTATTCGCGGCTATCTGGCTCCGGCTCTGACGCACACCGAACGGACGCTGGACCTGATCGCCGAGAACGACTTCTGGTACACCTGCGACCTGTTCCAGGATGACCAGCCGCAGCCGGTGAAGACGGCGTCAGGCAAGCTGATTTCGCTGCCCTATTCGCTGGAGGTGAACGACGTCATCACCTACGGCGCCCTGGGGATGAGCCCGGCGCGCTACACCGACATCCTGAAGCGGCACTTCGACCAGTTGCTGGAAGAGGGCGAGCAGAGCGGCACGGTCATGTGCATTCCCCTGCACGCCTATCTGGTCAGCCAGCCCCATCGCATCGGCCCGTTCGAAGAGGCGCTGAAACACGTGATGGGCCACGCCGACGACGTGTGGTTCGCCACCGGCGCCGAGATCGCGGGCTACTATCGCGACCACTGCTGGGACCAGACGCAGGCCGATATCGCGGCCAAGGGCTGCGCGACCGGAGGAAAGGGGTTCGGCCATGGCGCTGCCTGAGGACTATCTGACCTATCCGCACCGCTCCTACGGCATGGATCAGACGCTGTATCCGTGGCGTCCGGCGACCGAGCGGCCGAAGATCGCCTGGCCGGACGGCAAGACGGCCGCCGCCATGATCGTGGTCCCGCTGGAGTTCCATCGCCTGAACCCGCAAGGCAAGCCGTTCAAGCATCCCGGCGCCATGCAGACGACCTATCCGGATCTGCGCCACTTCACGACCCGCGACTACGGCAATCGGGTCGGGGTGTTCCGCATTCTGGATGCGCTGAAGGCGAGAGGGCTGAAGGCGGTGTTTCCGATCAATGCGGTCCTGCTGGAACGCGTTCGGCCGCTGGTCGAGGCCATCCTCGCCGGCGGGCATGAGATGGCCGCCTATGGCTGGGAGGCGGACTGCATCCACTGGAGCGGGCTTGAGCAAGGCGTCGAAGCGGAATGGATCGGCCGCACGCGCGACGCCTTCGACAGGGCGGGGCTGAAGCCGCGCGCCTGGATGAGCCCGGCGCGGCAGCAGTCGTTCCAGACGCTGGCGCTGATCGCCGACGCGGGCTTCGATATCTGTCTGGACTGGGAGCAGGACACGGTTCCCGTGCCGATGCAGACCGACAAGGGCGTGGTCTGGGCGGCCCCTTTGTCGAATGAACTGGATGACCGCACCCTGCTGACCGTGCGCCTTCAGACCGAGGACGAATGGGCCGATCAGGTGCTGGAGGCGATCCGCCTGCACAAGGCCGAGGCCGACCGCTTCGGCGGCCAGGTCGTCGGTTTCACCCTGACCCCCTACGTCAGCGGCCTGCCGTTCCGGATGAAAACTGTCCGCCGCGTGCTGGACGGTCTGGCCCAGGACGACGCCGTATGGACCGCCGGCCTCTCAGAGATTGTCGAGGCGGCGCGCGGCTGAGGCCGCCGTCGTCCCGGCTCCAGGCTCGGCCGTCGCCCCCAACCTTCGGCCGGGAAGCGTAAAAGCGTAAAAAGAAGGGCGGCGGATTTCGGTCCGCCGCCCTTCGATTCTTCAGGCTGCCGTCAGCTCAGCGCGCGGCCAGCCAGTCCAGCACTTCCTGCGCCGACACCACATCGGCGTACTTCAGCTGAAGGTCGGTCAGATTGGCGTAGTGGTAGCTCTCGTGCTTGTCCGCCACGCACTCCTCGGCGACGATGGTGCGGAAACCATAGGACAGGCTGTCCACCGCCGTGGCGCGCACGCAGCCCGAGGTCGAGCCGCCTGTCACCAGCACCGTATCCACCTTGTGCCAGCGCAGGTAGGAGTTCAGCGGCGTCTCGAAGAAGGCCGAGGGCATCCGCTTGGTGTAGATCAGGTCCACAGCCTCATCGATCCGGCAGCGCGGATCGAGGGCGTGGCGTTCGGACCCGTATTTGATGTTCTGCAGGCTGTCCGGCGTATCGGTGCGCGTGCCCCAGACCCCGGCGTCGCCCGCGTCGGCCTTGTAGGCGACATGGCTCCAGATCACCGGCATCCCCTTGGCGCGCGCGGCGGCCGAGATGCGATTGGTGAAGCCGATCTGGTCAGGGTGGGTCACATAGGCCGTCTTCGGAAACAGATCGGGCCGGGTGTAGGATTGCTGGAAATCGACGTTCACCACGGCCAGTTTCTCGCCGAAGCCGAAACGGGCGCGGGCGGGATTGGCCTTGACCGCCTCGAACAGTTCGCGCGCGGTCTTGTTCTCGCAGATCATGGTCGGTTCGAAGACAAGGTCGCTCACGGTCGGTCCGTCCTTAATGGTATAAAGATAGGCCAACTATAGACCGTCCTGCGGCGGGCGCCAGCCGATCCTGAGACGGAGCAGTGGAAATCAGGCGCCGTCCTGCCAGTTTCCTTCTTCGCGGCGGCTGAGCAGGTGATAGCGGAAGCGGTCGGCGTGATAATGGGCGTGAATGTACTGGACAGGTTCGCCGTCGGCCCGGCGCATGATCCGCTCGATCCGGAGCAGGGGCGACCCGATCGCCACCTGGAGCGCCGAAGCAGCAGCGGTGTCTGCTCCGACTGACGATATCCACAGTTCAGCCTCATGCGGCGTCGCCCCGGCTCGCTCCAGGAGGTCCAGCATGGACTGTTCAGCAAAGGCGGCGTCGTCACATCCGCTGGCGACGAACTCCGGCAACCACGACACAAGATAGGAAAACGGCGTCTCGCCCAACCGACGCAGGCGGGTGATGCGCCGCACAGGGGCGCCGGGGATGACCGCCAGCGCGTGCGCGACGTCGCTATCGGCTGCGACAGACCGGCTTTCCAGCAACTCGACCTGGGTTTCGTGCCCCATGGTCTTGAGCGAATCCATCAGGGTGGAGAAGGACCCTGTCACCACAGGCAGTTCGACCTGCGGCGCCACCACCGTGCCGCGGCCCCGATGGCGCGTGACCAGGCCCGCATCGGCCAGTTCATTCATGGCGCGCTTGATCGTTATTCGCGACGCGCCCAGCAGTTCAGCGATCTGATGCTCACCGGGTAACAGGGAGCCGGGCGGAAACACGCCGCGCCGGATCCGCTCGGCGAGCAGCAGCCGAACCTGATGATACAGGGGGATCGGCAGCCGGTCGTCCAGAAGCTCGGGACGCAGATCCAGGGCGTCGTCTGTCGGCGGGGATGATGTCATACCGCCTTGTGTGGCTTGCGGCGGCGACGGAGACAAGCCGGAGTGGTCAAGCCGCTAAGGTCTGATAATAAGCACAAGTTCGCTAATTGACGACGCAGGCCCTGACGCCAGCGTGTGGAGGATGAGCTTGGCCAGACAGGGCGCTGAGGCAGGGACCGATATCGGTCGGCGTAGCCTCAAGGCGGACGGCGGTTCCAGCAGCCTGCCGATCTACCACCAGCTGACCACCATTCTGCGTCAGCAGATCAAGGACAGCGCCTTTGCGCCGGAGCAGCCGCTGCCGTCCGAAATGCAGCTGGCGGCGGCCTATGACGTGTCGCGCGTGACGGTGCGGCGCGCGCTGGATCTGCTGGAACGCGAAGGCTGGATTCGACGCAAGCATGGCGTCGGCACTTTCGTCGCCCCGCGCGCTGATGAGGCGCAACGAGAGGAAAGCCGGGTGTCGGGCCTAGTTGAGAACCTCATCACTCTGGGGCTTGAGACGACGGCGCGGCTGTTGGCCTATGAACCAGAGGCGGCGACGCCGGCCGCCGTGCTTCAGGCGTTGGGCCTTCCCGCCGACGAGCGAGCGCTGCGGATCGAGCGCCTGCGTTTCTTCAAGGACAAGCCCTTGTCGGTGACGACGGTGTGGCTGCCTCGTTCCGTCGCCTCCCTGGCGCCTCGGAGCGTCATCGACGACCGGCCGATCATGCGTATCCTGGAAAGCGGCGGGATACGCGCTCAGCGCGCTGAACAGACTATCAGCGCCATTCCAGCCGACGACGCGGCGGCCAATAAGCTGAATGTGGCTATCGGGGCGCCGCTGCTGCGCCTGCGCCGGACGGTGTTCGACGGCGACGGCCGCCCGTTCGAGCACCAGGTCGGCCTCTATAATCCCGATCAGTATGAGTACCACATGCTGCTGACGCGCGATAACAGCTCGGCCCGTCCGCAGTGGCGTCACATCGGTTGAGGCGAAGCGCGGCGGGACAGGCCCGCCGCAACCCCGTCGGGATCAGGCGCCGAACTTGCGCAGCGGCACGTCGGCCAGAGGAATGGTCGTCGTCTTCTCTTCGGTGAAGAAGGCCATGGAGGCGGCGGCGCCGTCGCGGCCCAGACCCGAATCCTTCACCCCGCCGAACGGCGCGCGCAGTTCACGCACCATCGGGGTGTTGACCCACATCAGACCCGTGCGAACGGCCTGACTGACCCGCAGGGCCTTGTCCACGTTCTGCGTCCAGCAATAGCCGACCAGACCGAACTGGCTTTCATTGGCCATGCGGACGGCGTCCTCCATGTCGCTGAACTTCACGAAGGCGGCGAAGGGTCCGAAGATTTCCTCTTGACAGACGCGGTCGCTGTTGCTGGGCGCCAGGACGGCGGTCGGCTCGATGAAATAACCCGGTCGGTCCAGCGCCTTGCCCCCGGTCAACAGGGTCGCGCCCTGACTTTTGGCGATGTCGACATAGGACAGGATGTGCTGACGGTGGCGGGCCGAGGCGATGGGGCCGATCTCGGTGGCGTCGTCCAGCGGGTCGCCGACGCGGATCTTTCGCGCCCGCTCGACGAAGCGATCGACGAACTCATCGAAGATGGAATCCTGGACCAGGATGCGCGACCCGGCCAGGCACTGTTGCCCGTTGTTTGAGAAGATGGAGATCAGGGCACCGTCCAGGGCCCGCTCCTGATCGGCGTCGGCGAAGATGATGTTGGCCGACTTGCCGCCCAGCTCCATCGCCGCCGGTTTCAGCCGTCGCCCGGCCGCCTGCATGATGTGGCGGCCCGTCTCGGTCCCGCCGGTGAAGGCGATCAGATCGACCTCGGGATGATCCACCAGGGCGGCGCCCGTCACCGCCCCGCGCCCGTTCACCAGGTTGACCACGCCCGGCGGGGTGATGGTGTTGATGATCTCGACCATGCGGGCCAGCGACAGCGGAGTCTGCTCCGACGGCTTCAGCACGCAGGTGTTGCCGAAGGCGATGGCCGAGGCGACCTTCATCGACGCCAGCGCCAGAGGCGAGTTCCATGGCGCGATCAGAGCGGCCACGCCCACAGGGTGGCGCGTGACGAATGTCAGGTGATCCTTGATCTGCTGCCAGACCTGGCCGGGCTGCTGGCTGATCGCCTCGGCGAAGAAGCGGAAATTATAGCCTGCGCGCACGACCTGGCGGCTGAGAACGTCGCGCAGGACGATGCCGGCGTTCAGTGTTTCCAGCGTCGCCAGTTCCACGGCGTGGGCGTCGATGGCGTCCGCGATTCGATAAAGGATCGTCTGTCGGGCCTCTACCGACATTTCGCGCCATGCCGGATCGTTGAAGGCCCGTCGTGCGGAGCGGACGGCACGATCGACTTCCTCGGCGTCGGCTTCCTGCAGTTCGGAGATGACTTCGCCGTTGCCCGGATAATAGGCGGGCAGGCGATGGCCGCCGCGCTCTGCGACATAGGCGCCGTCAATCAGGCTGGTGACCGTTTTGGGAGCCCAGTCGAACGGGGAGGCGGGGAGGGACATGAGCGGTCATCCTGATACTGTGGCGACTTGTGTTGTGTTTAAGCTAATACGTGATCGATGCGGATCGCAAGGCGAGAGGGCGCGGTGAGGCAAAAGCTGCTTCATTGGCCCTTTGAGGCGTCGAAGTTTCCATAAATGCGCGAGGCTGCAGGGAAGTCTGCGACTCTTCCCTTGCCGGAATGCCGAACAAATGTATTAAGTCAGATACAAGTAGGCATGAGGTCGCCAATATGCAGCAATGGGACGCCCAAGTGGTCATCGTCGGCGCCGGCCCGGTCGGGTTGAGCGCGGCCTTGAGGCTGGAAGCTTTCGGGATTTCAGCCATTGTGCTTGAGGCCGAAACGGAGTTGCCTGAAGACCTGCGGGCGTCGACTTTTCATCCCCCGACGCTGGACATGCTGGCGCAGTACGGACTGGCCGAGCCGCTGATCGCTCAGGGGCTGAAGTGCGAACAGTGGCAGATCCGTCATCATGAAACCGGCGAACGCGCCGTCTTCGACCTGTCCTATCTGCAGGGCGAGACCCAGCATCCTTTCCGGCTGCAGTGCGAGCAATTTCGTCTGTGCCGTATCCTGGCCGACCACCTGTCGGATGCGCGTCATGTCGAAATCCGCATGGGCGCAACGGTGTGCGCCGTGGATCAGGACGGAGACGGCGTCAACGTCACCTATGAGCAGGGCGGTCAGGCGCAGACTCTGCGCTGTCGCTATCTGATCGGGGCGGACGGCGCCCGTAGCGCGGTGCGGACCCTGCTGGGGTGGGAGCTTGACGGCAAGACCTATCCTGAGACGACCATCCTCGCGATCACGGACTTCCCTTTCGAAGACCATCTGGAGGGGCTGTCGAACGTCAACTACTGCTGGACGGACGGCGGCACCTTTTCCCTGCTCAAGCTGAAGGATTTCTGGCGCTGCAGCCTCTATCCGCGCGGCGAAGAGTCCATCGAGGACGCGCTGGACTCCGCCAGCATCGAGCGCAAGCTTCAGGCCATCGTCGCAAGGGACGAACCATACAAGGTGCTGGAGATCCGTCCCTATCGCGTGCACATGCGGATCGCGCCTGATTACCGCAGCGGACGGGTCGTGCTGGCGGGCGACGCCGCCCACATCAACAGCCCGTCCGGCGGGATGGGCATGAACGGCGGCGTCCATGACGCCTTCAACCTGACCGAGAAGCTGAAGGCCGTGCTGGAAGGCGCCGACGAGAGGCTGCTGGATCTCTACACCCGCCAGCGCCGCCCTATCGCCGAGCAGGAGATCCTGGCCCAGGCGGATCGCAACCGTGGGCGGATGCAGGAGCGCGACCCGGAACGCCGCAAGGTCATGATGGCCGAGATGCAGGCCATGCTGGCCGATCCTGTGCGGCACAAGGACTATGTGATGCGCTCATCCATGATCGACGGCCTGCGCAAGGCGGCGACGCTGGCCTGAGGCGAGCTCCTCCGCACGTCGCTGCTTGAGGGAGCATCGGCGAAAGCGGAGCGGGGCGAGGGGCGACGGGCCGGGCGCAGGGCGTCCCGGCCCGTTTTCGCATCAGGCGCCCAACTGTCCCTTGAGGGCGTCGACCTCTTCCTGAAGCACGTAGAACACGCGGTCGGTCAGCGCCGCGTGGCGCGCGCGGCGCGCGGCCTGTTCCTGCTCGGTCAGGACATGATGATCGACCGCGTCCGGCGACAGCACGCCCTGGGCGGCCAGCAGGTTTTCCAACGTCGCCACCCGGTCGCTCAACCCGGCCACCTCAGTCACCAGGGCGGTGATGATGGCGGTCAGCCGGTCGTTGGCGGTGTCCTCAAAGAAGGTCGGGCGGGGCGGCTTGGGCGTAGACATCAGGAAACTCCTCGAAACGAAATCAGAATAGGGCGTCAGGTGCTCTTCAGACGGGCGCGAACGGCGGGGAAACGGCTCCATAACCGTTCGCGCCAGGGGGCGTCGGGCGCCAGCCATTCCGTGATCAGCGGCCGCTCTTCCAGTCCCAGTTGATGCGCGACGGACCAGGCTGTGGCCAGGTTGGAGGACAGGATCGGAATATCCGTTTCCTCGCTGGCGACGGCCAGGGCGGCCAGGCTTGGCGCGCCCGTTCCCATGACGATCACGGCGTCGGCGACGCCCGCCTTCAGGCCTTGGCGCAGCCCTGTCAGCAGGGTGGCGGCCGTCTGGCCGTAAATCGGGTGAGCCGCGCCATGCGCGAGGGGCGACTGGATGACAGCGGCCACATCATATCCCGCCCCGCGCCAATGGTCCTGAGCGGCCTCGGTCAAGGCTGAAGGGTAGGGGCTGACCAGGGTGATGCGCCGCGCTCTCAGCGATTGCAGGCCATCCTTCAGCGCATCGGCGGCGCAGACGACAGGACAGGGCCCGTGGCGGCGCTTCAGCGCTTCCGGCCGACGCCGCGAAGGGCCCAGCAGATAGGTCGAGCCGGTGCAGGCGAACGCAACGGCGTCCAGAGGCGCGTCGCCGAAAGGGGCCAGCCATTCCTCAAGCCGCGTCTCATAGGCCCTGAGCCTGGCGCTCATCTCGGAAGCGGGCGCATACATGCGCGCGGTCAGCAGGTTCACGTCCGGCGGCATCAGCAGCGACAGCTCAGGCTCGGCGGTTGGATTTTCGGCCGGGGTCAGCAGGGCGACCACGCCGCGCGCGCCCAGATCGGGCCGGTCGCGCTCCACACCGGATGCAGGGCGAAGAGGGGGCGGCGAGATTGAAGGCATGGTCCGATCCGACGAAGAGACTTTCGCATAAGAGGTATTTGAGATAATACATCATGAAAGACTGAACGCCAGTCGAACATGGAGGAGAGCGCATGATCATCGACCGTACGGCCACCCATGAACTTCTGGCCCGGCCGCTTCACGATGAGGCGGCGCGCACCCAGTACATCGTGCAGTTGAAGAACCGGCTCCGCCGCTATGAGGACGCCAACAAGGTCGCCCTGGACGCCCGCGCGGGGCCGGCCTTCGAAGCCGCGTCGGGCAAGACGCCCGAAACCGTCGAGGACATCACGGCGGCCATGGTCCGTGATCCCTTCTATCAGATCTGGAGCGCGTTCAGCCGCAGCGCTCAGGACGTCATGTGGAACTCGGTGGGCGAGACCATTCATCGCGAACTGCCGCGCATGAAGCAGGTCGCCGCCGGTCTGGTCCAGGCGCCGGCGGGTGGCAGCTGCGAAACCAGCCCCGACTTTGCGGCCCCGGCCGACGCCTATGCCGGCCACATCCACGGCCAGCCCGGCGGCTATATGCTGGGCGAGGGTTCGGCCGACGACTTCACGGCCGGGGCCTTCTATGAGAGCGGCGGAAACGCCTATTCGCTGGGTGTCGGCATCGGCACGCGCGACTCCAAGTCTGCGGCCGTCATCGAATTCCTGGCTGAGCGCTATCCCGGCTTTAAGCCGCGTCGCATTCTGGATTTGGCCTGTTCCTCGGGCGGCGCCACGGTCGGCTATGCGGCCGCCTTTCCCGAGGCCGAGGTCTATGGCGTCGACGTGGCGCCCGGCCTGCTGCGCTACGCCCATATCCGGGCCGAGGCGATGGGGCTGAAGGCGCACTTCCGTCAGATGGATGCGGGCGCCATGCCGTTCGTGGACGAGAGCTTTGATCTGGTCGTGTCGCACAACATGATGCACGAGGTCTCGCGCGCTTCGCTCGGCCGCATTTTCAGCGAGGCGCGCCGCGTTCTGCGCCCCGGCGGCGTGGTCGTGCACCAGGACGTGCCGATGAAGGGCGCCGATTTCAGCGCCTTCGAGAAGTTCATCTTCGCCTGGCAGACCAAGAACAACGATGAACCCTTCTGGGACGAGTTCCTGGCGACACAGGCGCCGGACGTCATGCTCGAAGCGGGTTTCGCGGCTGACGAAGTTCTGGAGACGACGGTGCGGATGCGGGACGGCCCGCGCGCCTGGTATATCGTGCTGGGCGAGAAGCCCGACGCTGAGGGGCGTCGCGGCACGGCTCTCACCGGCTGATCGACCCGGCGATCAAATGATGGAAAAGGCCCCGGACGCATCGCCGTCCGGGGCCTTTTTGCTTTCTGGAGCAGAGGCTGGCCGAGGCCGGGGCCTCAAAGAAAAAAGGGCCCGCAGCGTGAACTGCGGGCCCAACCAGCTTCTGGGAGGCAGGTCAGAAGTTGGCTTCGTAGGTCAGGCCGATCTGACGACCGCGCGGCAGGGAGCCCACAAAGCCGCGACGGTTGGTGGTGAAGTCCGAGTAGCGGACGATGCCGACAGGATCGATGTTGTCGAAGATGTTGCGGCCGAACAGGATCACCCGGTGCGGGCCGCGTTCCCATCCCAGTTGCACGTTGGCGGTATCGCGGCCGTCCACCCAGGCCAGGTTGGCGACCTGATCATACTTCTTGGAGCGGAAGGAATAGGTGCCGTCGACGAAGAAGCGGTTCTCGCCGACGTACCAGGCGTAGTTGCTGCCCAGGGAGTACTGGATCTTGGGCGCGTTGGGGATCGCCTTGCCGCTGACGTCGCCGTCGCCGCCGGTCAGGGTGGCGAAGTCCGGGTCGGTCGCGTTGGTATATTCGGAATCCGCATAGGCGAAGGTGCCGCGCACGGACCAGTCGGAGGTGATCTTGGCCTGGGCCTCGACCTCGACGCCCTTGACCTCGACCTCGCCGACGTTGCGGATGAAGGAGACGGTCTCGGTCGAGGACAGATTGGCCACCTGGGTCATCTGCTGGTTCGACCAGTCGATATAGTAGCCGGCGACGTTCAGGCGGACGCGGCGGTCGAACAGGTCGCTCTTGAAGCCCAGTTCATAGTTCCAGGCTGTCTCTTCGCCGTAGGAGCGATCGGCGGGGCTCAGGCGCACGTCGGTGTTGAAGCCGCCCGGCTTGTTGCCGCGCGCCACCAGGCCATAGAACATCAGGTCGTCAGTGGCCTTGTACGACATGGTGAAACGCGGGTTGGTCGAGCGATAGGTCGCTTCGTAATCGAAGTTGGAATCCCCGCCGGTCAGGTGCAGCTTTTCTTCGGCGACGCGCACTTCGGCCGTGCCCGACAGCTTGTCGGTGAAGTCGAAGCCGACCAGGCCGAAGGCGGCCAGGTTTTCCGTCTCGATCGTGCCGTTGTCTTGCAGGGCGCGTGAGACATAGCGATAACGCCCGTCCCAGCGGTCGCTGTTGAAATAATAGGCCCCGGCCATCCAGTGCAGGCGTTCGCCGCGCGGCGAAGCGATGCGGAATTCCTGGCTGAAGCCCTTGATGTTCACCCGGTCGTCGACATGCAGCGAACCGCCCAGCAGGCGCTGGGGCAGGTAATCAAGGTCGGCCTTTCGGTGCTCTTCGGAGTCGTTATAGGCGCTGATCGAGGTCAGGGTGTAGCCGCCGTGATCGTATTCGGCGGTCAGGCTCAGACGGCCGGTCTTGCGTTCAACGCCGCCGCCGCCGATTTCATCCAGATTCAGGCCGATCATGTCAGGCGTGACGTTGATGGCGCCGCAATAATACTGGGTGCGGGTGTCCAGATAGCAGTTGTTGGCGGTCGAGCGTTGGATCGCCATCGGCTCGTGGCCGTCATTGTTGTGAGCGTATGAGCCGCGCAGGATGAAGCTCAGTTCCGATGTCGGCGTGTACATCAGCGCCAGGGTGCCGCCGACAGTCTTTTCCTGACCGATGGTCTTGCCGTCGCTGGGCGTGCCGGGCGCATTGTTCCGGTACTCGCCGCCATAGGTGTAGTAGTTGACGGACGCCTGGGCCGACAGCACGTCCTTCACCAGCGGCCCGCTGAGGCCCATCAGGAAGTTGTATTCGTCATGCTCGGCCGCGGTGGCGCGGATCAGCGCCTCGACGTCCTGCGACGGCTTGCGCGTCGTATAGCTGATCGCGCCTGAGAAGGTCTGGCGGCCGTACAGGGCCGACTGGGGTCCCTTGATCACCTCGACCTGGTCGACGAAGGCCATTTCGGTGGCGAACAGGCTGTCCGGGATATAGACGCCGTCGATGAAGGAGGCGGCGTTGGGCGCGCCGAAGACGTTGGCCTGGCCGCGAATGACCGGGCGCTCGAAGCGGCGGCCCTGGTCCTTCTCGATGTTGAGGCCCGGGGCGATCGAGGAAAGGTCGGTGACTTCGCGGATGCCGCGACGCTGCATGTCCTCGGCGTTCAGCGCTGTGATCGACAGCGGCACCTCTTGCAGGCGCTCGCTTGTCTTACGGGCCGTGACGATGATCTCATCGACCTGGACGGCGTCCTGAGCGGCGGCGGCGCCCGCCAGGACGGAAAAGCCGGCCGCGATCGCGGTCATGGCCAAGGCATGGGTACGATGTCTCACTGTCACTCCCTCTCATGCCCTTATGACTTGGCATGTATCTTTATGAAGACGAGTGATAGTCGCCACAATGTGGTTGTTCTGTCAATCAACCATGATGCTTCGGCACGCCTAACTCGGCTTGTCTCGCGTGAGCGAGTTGAAATGTATCTAGATTAATACTTCTTGGCGCCCTGTGATCAGGCGTGCGGCTGGAAGCCGGGCCGGTGCAGGGAGCACCGACCCGGTTTGCCGCGCCCGGTCAGCCAGCATGACTGGCTGCGCGTCGGTCTCAGTAGCGGACCGACAGACTTACGCCCCAGGTGCGCCGTTCGGGCGCGCTGACGCCAAAGGCGCGGGGGCGATCCCCGCCCGGCGATTGTACGGCCGGCGCAGTGTAGTCAACGTAACGCAGCGCTCCGGTGGCGGTATCGTCATCGAAGACATTGCGCGCCCACACCATCAACTGCAGGTTGCCTCGTGACAGTCCGGCGGCGAGGTTGACGCGCTGCGACGCCGGTATCAGCGCCAGATTGTGAACCTGGGCATAGAATGATCCGACGTAGGTCAGGTCGGCTGAAGCGAACCAGTCGATATCGCTCCAAGCTGTAGCGCCGTCATAGCGCAGGCCCACGCTGCCGGTGTGTTCGGACACCAGCGGCGAACGACGGCCGACGATGGAGCCGGCGTCCCTACAACCCGGTAGGGTCAGGTTGACGAAATAGGTGGTCGTGCCGGGAAGCTGGCTTTTACAGGCGATGCCCAGGTGCAGGATCGCTTCGTCGTTATCGACGCCCTGAGTAATCTTGGTGTCAAGATAGGTATAGGCGAAACGAAGCGACAGATTTGACGTCAGGTTCCGCAGGCCCTCGATTTCAACTCCGTTGACCTCCGTCTCGCCCACATTGGTCATGTAGCTGGCCGCAGCGGTCAGGGTCTGGAAGGTGGTGCTGAGGACCTGGTTTTCGATGACGTTGTGGAACAGGGCGGCGTTCAGATATCTGAAGCCGAACAGGGATGTTTTGGCTCCGATCTCGAAATTGGTCAGGCGCTCTTCATCATAGGTGGCGACCGGAGCGGTCACGATGTTGAAGCCGCCGGGCGAGTTGCCCATCGAGTATTGCGCATAGAGGTTCACGCCCGGAGCGTGCTTCCATGTCAGGCTGACGCGCGGCAGGAAGGTTTCGAACACCGCATTGCGCACATCATTGGCGCCGACGACCTGGCTCGGAAGAGGAGAGCGCAGCGCCGCGATCGCTGCAGGGCTGAAGAAGTCGCTGACACGATAGGACTGGGCGGTCTGCGTCACCTCGTCCCGCTGCCAGCGCCCTTCCAGCGAGACGGTCAGACGGTCCGTGAAGTCGTATTCGGCGCCGCCGAACACCGCCAGGTTTTCAACCTCATAGATAGCGTCGAGCACATCCGGGCCGACCTCGGTGATTTCCAGGTACTTCTTCAGCGGCGTGGTCTTGTCGCTGCCCGAATAGACGCCGAGGGACCATCGCAGGGCGCGGTCGCCCGAACTGGCCAAGCGCACTTCCTGCGTGACCGAATCCCGATCCTGCGCGCGCGTATCATTGAAGAGGGACCGGCTGCAGTCGCGATTGGGTATGGGCACGAAGGCGCACGCCGCGCCGAGGGTGAAGAAGTCACGATCATCGTAGCTGAGATCCACCCCGGTCTCGAGATGGGTTCGCGACCAGCCGGCCATATAGGAAAGCCGCGGCCCCTCGTCGCCGAACTGATAGGCGACGGAGCCCATGATCGCGTCCGTATCGCGGAAGATTCCTGGCGACAGCACCTTGTCCGTATTCACCGCGAAACGGGTAGGCGTCCGGATGTCGCCGCAATAATAGGGGCGGGTCGTCAGGAAGCAGTTGTTCGCCGACGCCGGCTGGAGCATCAGCGGCGCCTGGGTCTCTTCAGAGCGGACGCCATAGTAGCGCAGGGACGCTTCAAAGCGGTCGTTAGGGTGGAAATACAGACCGGCGTTGTAGGTGTCGGAAGAGCGGGCCCCCAGCATTTCACCCAGGCCGGCCTCGTTTCTGTACTGCCCGTCGAATTCAGAGTGGCTGACGCCCAGCACAAATCCCAGGCTGTCATCGACCGGCCCGGACAGGCTGACGTTGTAATCCAGACGTCCGTCCGAGCCCGCAGTCACTGCGCCGCGCGCAGAGAAGGCGTCGCCGGGCAATCGTGTGACCAGGTTGATCGCGCCCGACAGGGTTCCCCGGCCATAGAGAGACGATTGCGGGCCGCGCATGACTTCGACGCGCTGAAAGCTTTCCATGTCCAGGGTGGACAGGGACCCAAACCACGGCACGCCGTCGATAAACAGGCCGACCTTGCCGTCCGCCAGAAGAAGGTTCGAGGCGCCGCGGATGACGGGGCGGTCGTTGAAGCTGCCGAATGACGACTGCATCTGGAAGCCCGGCGTATATCGCGCCACGTCCATGACGGTTTCGATCTGCAGCGCGGCCATGGTCTCTGCGCCCATAGCGCTGACTGACACCGGGACGTCCTGTGCGGATTCTTCGCGTTTGCGCGCGGTGACGATGATGTCATCGACGATTGATGCGCTTGAGGTTTCTGCGTCCTGGGCCTGCGCGGCGCCGGAAAACGTCCAGACGACGGCGAGCGCTGACGCCGTGGCCAAAAGAAATTGAGGTTGCTTCATCCAGTGGGTCCCCCCTGCTGCGAAGGCGGCGCTCGAACGCGCCGGCTTCCGTCCCGTACGCACGTCCCGCATCATCGACCTGATCCGTCCCTGGCCTCCCCGCCGGGGCATTCGGACGATCTACGGCGCCTTTAAGGGGTCACGCCGTTGAATGTCGTTGACACAGCGATATCAACGTTAGACTTGTATTGAAGTAGGCACAAGATGCCTTGTGGAGGGGAGTTGAAATGATGGTGTTTCGGAAAGTATCGCGCCTTGCTGCGATGATCTGCGCACTGATGATGATGACGCCGACGACAGCGCTGGCGAACGGATTTGATGCGCAGCTTTTTCAGGTCTGGCTCCAGACGCGTACAGGCGGAATGGGGGCATCGCCGGTCTACTGGTATTCAACCGGCGAAATCACGGAGTTCCCCACGGGCAAGGTTCTGGCCAAGGTGGAGGGCTTTGATACAGCCCGTCTGGTCCCGGATCCGGACTATCCGGGCGGCTTTATCCAGTTGTCTCGTAAGGTGTACATCTACCGCGATGTGCAGACGGGCGAGCTTTTGCGGGAACTCAACGGCGTTCCTCTGGAACCCATCCTGTTCGATTATCAGCAGATTCATTATCGGCTGAACGGCGACCGGCTGCAGACCATCTCTGTGGTGGGAACGGGCGAGCGCGTCAGCGTAACCGGGCCGCATGAAGTGATCAGCGCGCGATGGATCGGGGACATCGCCAACTTCACCGTCCCTGTTTATCGCGATCGCCCTTTGCCGGGCGGGCAGAGGCTCCAGTCCTTTGAGACCTATGACTTCTTTGTTCTGCCTGAGGCGTCTGGAGCCGCCTATAAGAACCTTGTCAGTTTCGCGTCGTCTGTGCCGACCCCGCCGGCGCTGGGCGCGGGCACGTCCTACCTTCACCAGGCGGGCTGGCGGTATGAATCGTTCGACGATCTGCCCGCATCCATCCGCGATTTCGTGGTGCAGGAGCAGCCGCGCTGGAAGGCTCCGCCGCTCGATCTGGCAGAGATCAAAGCGCTTCAAGGGCGCTAGGCGAGATGACGACATGGCTGGCGCGCTCGGCGGCGCCGGCCATGTCTGTTGCGCATCACGCCAAAGGCGCGTGGGCGACCGTCAGGCTGCGGCGCCCAGTCGGTTGAGCTCAGCATTAAGCGCCTGCCCCTGTTCGTCGGCCAGGGCCGCACGGCGAAGCGTGGCGATGTCGTCGGCGGTCGGCGCGCCGGAGCGGATGAAGCCCAGGATTTTGGCGTAGCTGGACAGGCCGCGATCGAAGGTCTCGCCATAGCCCTTGATCAGGTTCTGGCATCGCGCGACTTCGAGCGCGACATCCGGCTGCGACGGCGCCCGAGCCTGAATTTCCGCTAGCCATCCTTCTACGCGCTGCTGCTCCTCCTGGTAGCGCAGGGAACTGCGGCGCAACGGACGCATGGCGGCCAGCAGGCTCAGCATCAGGAACCAGCGCAGCCTCGTCGTCTCCACATGGCGGCCCTTGGTGAAGAAGCGCCCCAGCAGTTTTTCGGCGGCGGTGCTGTGCAGGAGGCGCCGCCCGATCGGGGCGGGCAGGGTCTCGCAGATCTCGCGCAGACGGGGGTGCATGAACTCGGTGACGCTGAGAAGCTGGTCGTTCTTGACGCGCACTTCACCACGGACGCGAGCCGCGCGGGAGGCGCGCGTTTTCAGGTCCGCTACCCGGATGGTGTCGTCATAGGCCATCCACAGCGCCAGGGCCGCGGCCGTCTCTGTGGTCAGGGCGTGCGGGGGCTGGTCCAGCGCCGCGATCCGCTCCAGCCGTTCGAGATAGAGGGCGGCGTAGGCCTGATCCTGATAGTCCATCAGGCGCTGAACCCCCAGCAGGGCGTTCCTGTGCGCGGCGGCGGGCAGGCGGGCGCGAATCCGCGCCGCCAGCGCCTGGCCGAAGGGCGTGGTCGGTTCCGGCGTCGGAACCGCAGGTTCGTCGGGCGCCGCGACCGGCTGACGGGCGGCGTCGAACCCCTCGGCGAAGCCCTTGAGGTTGCTGTCGACCGCGACGCCGCTGGCGCGGATCGCGTCTTCGAAGGCTTCGCGCGGGAAGGGCAGGGCGCCGCTGCCCGCCAGGGCGCCGAACATGATCGAACTGATGACGCTGCCAGACCGGGCGGAGGCGGCGTCCATGTCGAAGCCGACGAAGCGGCGCGCCCGCTTGGCGGCGGCTTCGAGAATCTTGCTGCTGTCGGCGCGACCGTCGCCCATCGCCGACTTCTCGGCGATGGCGTAGATGCGATGGGTCGAGCCGATCAGCGTCGTGCGTTCGGCGCTGACGAAGCCGCGCACCATGGCGCGGCCGACCTCCATCAGCTCGGAGGCGATGACGACATCGACGTCGCCGGGCGTCGGCATCTGCGCCAGGACGGGCGCGCGCCCGTCGGCAGGCATGGGCGCCAGTTCGACATAGTAAACGGTCGAGCCCGTGCGCTGGGCCACGCCGGGGACGGAGGTGCCCTGAGCCAGCTGGCCCTGGCTGCGGGCGACGCTCTGAATCCAGTCGGCCAGCACGCCGCCGCCCTGTCCTCCGAGCGCCAGAATGGCGATGCAGAGACGATCTCTTTGCTGTGTCATGGTTCTCAGAAAGCCCGTGCCGCCAGGCGGCGCTCGGCTCCGCGCTGGAGAGTCGTGATGATGCGTTGGCGCAGTCCGTTGACGAAGCGCTCCCAGCGTCCCGGGTTGGTCACCACCCGCGCCCGATAGAAGCTGGGGCACAGAATGGCGGCGTGGCTGACCTCGCCGCACAGGCCGCAGCCGACGCAGGAGTTGTCGACATGGGCCACCGGATCGCGCCGCAACGGATCAGGATTGGGCTTGATCGACAGGGAGGGGCAGCCGGACAGACGGATGCAGCTGTGGTCCCCAGTGCAGGTGTCGGGATCAACGCCGAAGCGGTCCTGAGAGACGCGCCGTCCCGCCTGAGCGGCCTTGCGCAGCAGGGGCTTCTCGCGGCGCTGCTTGTTCAGCATGCATTCGGACTGGGCGATGATGACCTTCGGACCCTTCTCCGGGCTGGTCAGCGCTTCCTTCAGCGCGTCCTTCATGCGTTTCAGGTCATACGTGCGGTCGATGGAGCGCACCCATTCCACGCCGACGCCTCGCGCCGCCTTCTCGATCGGATTTCGGGTGCTGCGCGTCTTGCTGTCGGCGCGCGAGGACAGCACGTCCTGGCCGCCGGTCGCAGCCGAATAGCCGTTGTCGACGACCAGGGTGACGGTGTCGTTCTTGTTGAACACGGCGTTGCCGACGCCTGAGGTCAGGCCGTTATGCCAGAAGCCTCCATCGCCCATGATGGCGATCGCGCGCCTGTCCTTCGGCTTGAAGGCCGAAGCCCCGGCGGCGCCCAGGCCGTAGCCCATCGTCGTATTGCCGATGTTGAACGGCGGCAGGATAGAGAACAGGTGGCAGCCGATATCCGCCGACACGTGCGACGGGCCCAGTTCGCGCTCGACCATCTTCATGGCGGTGAAGATCGGGCGCTCCGGGCAGCCGGTGCAGAAACCGGCGGGGCGGGCAGGAACCTCGGCGGCCAGACTTGTGACCGCCGCAGGCGCCGGGGCGGCGGAAACCGGTGCGGGCGCTGGAGCGTGTTTCGGGCTCCATTCCTCCAGGAAGCTCTTCAGCCCCTTCTGGATGACGTGGGCGGCGTATTCCCCGGCGCGCGGCAGCGGGCCCTTGCCGACGATGCGGGTCTCAAGACCTGCGCGCCGGATCAGGGTGTTCAGCTCATGCTCGATGAACTCGGGCTGGCCTTCCTCGATGATCAGTACCGCCTTCTTGCCGCGACAGAAGTCCGTCACCTCTTCGGGGATCAGCGGATAGGTGACGTTGAGGCAGTAGATCGGCAGGGCGCTGTCGCCGAAGGCGTCGGCTAGGCCCAGCAACTCCATCGCCCGGTTCAGGTTGTTGTAGAGGCCGCCCTGGACGATCAGGCCGATCTCGCCCTCGTCCGGGCCGAAGGTCTCGTTCAGCTTGTTGTCGCGCACGAAGGCGACGCCGGCGGGCCAGCGCTTCTCGACCTTCTCGACCTCATGCAGGAAGTTGGCGGGCGGCAGGACGATCCGCTCCACATCGCGCACGGGCGCGGCCGCCGCCTGGGCCACGGTCAGGGGCGGGCGGCGGTTGTCGCGGGCGACGAAGCTTCCGGTCATGTGGCAGGAGCGCACACGCAGCTCCAGCATGACGGGCGTGTGCGAGGCCTCGGAAAGCTCGAAGCCCTTTTCGACCATGTCGACGATGCTGGTCAGGTTGGGGCGGGGGTCGAGCAGCCACATCTGCGACTTCATGGCGAAGGCGTGGGTGCGCTCCTGCATGATGGAGGAGCCTTCGCCATAGTCCTCGCCGACGATGATCATGGCGCCGCCCGTCACCCCGCCCGACGCGACGTTGGACAGGGCGTCAGAGGCGACGTTCGTGCCCACGACGGACTTCCAGGCCACGGCGCCGCGCAAGGGATAGTTGACGGAGGCGGCCAGCATGGCCGCCGCCGTGGCTTCCGAGGCGCTGGCCTCGAAATGAACGTCCAGGCTTTCAAGCAGGTCGTTGGCATCGGCGAAGACGTCCATCAGGTGGCTGATGGGCGAGCCCTGATAACCGCCGACATAGGCGACCCCGGATTGCAGCAGCGCCTTGGTCACGGCGAGGATGCCCTCGCCGTGAAAGACGTCGCCTTCACCCGCGGTCAGTTTGCGGACTTCCGACTTGAACGAACGCTCGGCCATCCTGGATCAGCCCGCGACCAGAGCCAGAACGCGCAGCGGGCTGCCCGATCCATCACGGATCTTCAGCGGCGGCGCGATCACCACGGCGCCCGTCGGCGGCAGGGCGTGCAGGTTCTGCAGACATTGCAGACCATAGCGGCCGGCGCCGTGGAACAGGGCGTGGGCGGGGTAGGGCGGCTCCAGCAGGTGCGCCTGACCGGCGTCCGTGCCGATGGTTTCGACGCCGAAGCCCAGGGCGTCGCGCTCTTCGACCAGCAGGCGGACGGCCGCGACCGACGGTCCAGGGGTGTGGGCGCCGTCTTCGCGGCGGTTCACATAGGCCTCCGGGTCACGCTTGGACCAGTCCGTGCGGAAAAGGACCCAACTGCGCGGCGGGATGCGGCCGTGAACAGCCTCCCACGCCTCGATGTGCGAGGGCTCCAGCAGGAAGTCGGGATCGGCGGCGGCCTCGGCGGAGCAGTCGATGACGACGGCGGGCGCGATCAGGTCGGACGGCGGCACCACGTCCACGGTGCCGGCGGGCTGGTCCTTGCCGGTGACCCAGTGGGCGGGCGCGTCGAAATGGGTGCCCGTGTGCTCGCCGACGGTGAAATTGCTCCAGTACCAGGCGACGCCGCGCTCGTCGTAGCGGGATATTTCCTCGCGGCTGAACGGCGCGCACTGGCCGAACGGCGGCGGCAGCACCAGAGTCGGCGTGTCTTCCGACAGGATTTGCGTCAGGTCGACGACCTTTACATCACCGCTGGCGATGCCTGCCGCGATTTGCGACAGAGCTTGTGCAGATGCGGACATTCGTCCCTCCCCTTTTCTTTTTCCTCAGGATCGAGCCTTGCCGAAGAAACTTGCATCTGCAACTAATTTCTTGAGCGCCGACGCTGATCCGGCGTTGGCTCTGGGCGGAGAGGGACGGCGCCGTGGCTGAGCAAACGCGCCGGACAGGCGACCCCGGTTCGGAAGATTTCCGTCTTGAGCGCTACCCTTTTTACCAGGTGAACAGGGTGCTGAGCCGCTACAATCTGATCATCGAGCGCGAACTGCGGAAGATCGACGTCGACATCCCGACCTGGCGGGTCCTGATGATCCTGGGCGAGCAGGCGCCGCGTTCGATCGGTCAGATTTCGCGGGCGGGCGTGATCAATCTGTCGACCATGATGCGGATCGTGGAGCGGATGACCAATGCCGGGCTGGTGTCGCGCAATCCCAGCGCGGCGGACGCGCGGGTGATCGACGTCAGTCTGACGCAGGCGGGCCGCGAGCGGTTGGCGCAGGCCCGGGTCCTGATGGCGCCCGTCTATCGCCAGGCGCTGGCGGGTTTCGCCGAGCGGGATGCTGAGCGGCTGCTGACGCTGCTCGGGCGACTGAACGCCAACCTGGAAGCCATGACGGACTAGGACGCTTCCCGCGATGCAGCGCCCTGTCGGCGGCGGAGATGAACCGCTTGCCTGCCGCCTTCATTTATTTTAGACCTAAAGCAACTGGAGGCGTCTCATGCGTGTTGCTTGTCTTGGCGGCGGTCCCGCCGGCATCTATTTCGCCATCTCGATGAAGCTTCGGAACCCGGAGCACGACATCCATGTCTTCGAGCGCAACCGGAGCGGGGACACCTTCGGCTGGGGCGTCGTCTTTTCGGACCAGACTCTCACCAATCTGACGGCGAACGACCCGGTCAGCGCGGATCGGATCCGGGACAGCTTTGCGCACTGGGAGGACATCGCCGTGGCGCTGGGCGGCCGCACGGAGGTGTCTTCCGGCCACGGCTTCATCGGCATCGGGCGCAAGCGGCTGTTGCAGATTCTGCAGGCTCGGGCGGCCGAGCTCGGCGTCGTCATGCATTTCGAGACCGAATTCGGCGATGATCTGGAGCCTTACGCCGACTTCGATCTGATCGTCGCCGCCGACGGGATCAACAGCCGCATCCGCACCCGCTACGCCGACCGTTTCGACATCGACATCCAGACGCGCCGGAACAAGTTCACCTGGCTGGGCACGCAGAAGCTGTTCGACGCCTTCGCCTTCATCTTCGAGAAGACCCCGGCGGGCTGGATCTGGGCGCATGCCTATCGGTTCGACGAAACCCATTCGACCTTCATCGTCGAATGCTCGCCTGAGACCTGGGCGGGGTTGGGCTTCGAGGACATGAGCCAGGAAGAGACGCTGGCGGCGTGCGAACGGATTTTCGCGCGCCATCTGGACGGCCATCCGCTGCTGAGCAATTCGGCGCATCTGCGCGGCTCGGCGTCGTGGATCAACTTCCGCCGGGTGCTGTGCGGCCAGTGGTCTTTCGACAATGTGGTGCTGCTCGGCGACGCCGCGCACACGGCGCACTTCTCGATCGGATCGGGCACGAAGCTAGCGCTGGAGGATGCGATCAAGCTGGCCGAGGTGCTGGACCGGCCGGGCCTCGATAACCGACAGGCGCTGACGCAGGCGCTGAAGGATTATCGCGACGAGCGCCAGGTCGAGGTGCTGAAGATCCAGAACAGCGCGCGCAACTCCATCGAATGGTTCGAGAACATCGACCGCTATGCGGATTTCGACGCCGAGCAGTTCGCCTACGCCCTGCTGACGCGTAGCCAGAGGGTCAGCCACGAGAACCTGCGTCTGCGCGACGGCCCCTGGCTGGGACGGGTCGAGGATTGGTTCGCCGGCCAGGCGGGTGCAGGGGCGGGGACGCCGCCGATGTTCGCCCCCCTGCGCCTGCGCGAGGCGCAACTGTCCAACCGGATCGTCGTGGCTCCGATGCAGACCTATCAGGCTGATGCTCAGGGGCGGGCGACGGACTTCCACCTGGCGCATTATGGCGCGCGAGGGCTGGGCGGCGCGGGTCTGCTCATGACCGAAATGCTGGCCGTGTCACCCGAGGGCCGTGTCACGCCGGGCTGCGCCGGTCTCTATGACGACGATCAGATTGCGGGCTGGGCGCGCATCAACGCCCTGATCCACGCCGGGGGAGAAACCCTCGTCTGCGCCCAGATCGGCCATGCGGGTCCGCGCGGAGCGTGCGTCGCGCCGCAGGGCGGCCGTCCGGCGACGACGCCGCTGGATCACCCCTGGCCGCTGGTGGCGGCTTCGGACCGGCCCTGGGCCGAGGGCGGCCTCGCGCCCGCCGCTCTGGACGAATCCGGGATGGACGATGTGCGCGACGCCTTCGTCGCCGCGGCGCGCCGGGCGGAGGCGGCGGGCTTCGACGTGCTGGAGATACAGGCCGGACACGGGACTTTGCTGTCCAGCTTCATCACGCCGCTGATGAACCATCGCCAGGACGCCTATGGCGGCGATCTGGACGGGCGTCTGCGCTTCCCGCTGTCGGTGCTGGAAGCGGTGCGCGCCATCTGGCCTGAGGCCAAGCCGTTGCTGGTGCGGATATCGGCCGAGGACTGGATGGGCCAGGCCGGTCTGGCCCCGGATGAGGCGGTTGAGATCGCCCGTCGGCTGGCTGCGGCCGGGGCGGACCTGATCGACGTCTCGTCCGGCGAGACGCATCCGGACGCGCGTCCTGTCACCGGCCGGATGTACCAGACGCCCCTGTCCGACCGCATCCGCAACGAGGCGGGCGTTCGCACCCTGGCGGTCGGCGCCATCACCGAGGCGGATCAGGCCAACGCCATCCTGGCGGCAGGGCGAGCGGACCTTGTCGCCCTGGGGCGTCCGCACCTGCTGGACCCGGCCTGGACCTTCAAGGCGGCGGCCGCCGCGGGCCGCCGCGAGCATCCGACGCCCAGCGTCTATCGCGCCAGTTTCGACCAGCTTGCGCGACAGGCCCGAAGCGCCGCAGATGGCGTTAGAGCCTGACCGGGCCGGGCGGGCGGTTCGCAGAGGAGTGGCGCGCCATGCGCGAGAAGCATGACGGCGGCGCGGGGCCGATCGACGTTCGGGCGTGGCTGCGGATGCTGAGCTGCACCATGACGATCGAAAAGAGCCTGCGGCGCGGCTTCGCCGAGCAATACGACACCACACTGCCGCGTTTCGACGTGATGGCGGCCCTGGACCGTCATCCGCAGGGGCGGACGATGGGACAGTTGTCGCGCGCCCTTCTGGTGTCCAACGGAAACGTCACGGCCATCGTGCGCCAGCTTCAGGACGCGGGTCAGGTCGTGGTCAGCCCCGACCCGGAAGATCGCCGATCATCCATCGTGCGGCTGAGCGCGGCCGGACAGACCCGCTTCAACGTGCTGGCCAAGGCGCACCATGCGTGGATCCATCAGGCGCTGTCCGACGTGGCGCCCGATGATCTGGAACAGCTTCACGCCCTGTTGGCCAAGGTCAAGGCGTCGATCGGAGAGAACCTTCACACATGAGCTTCACGACGCGGAGCAAGGTGCGTTTCGCACACGTCGATGCGGCGGGCATCGTCTTCTATCCCCGCTATTTCGAGATGCTGAACGGGGCGGTCGAGGACTGGTTCGCTGAAGGCGTGGGCGTTGATTTCGCCGAACTGCACCTGACGCGCGGCCTGGGCGTGCCCACGGTCAGCCTGGACAGCCGGTTTGCGGCGCCCAGCCGCCTCGGCGACGAACTGGACATCACCATCGAAGTGAAATCGGTTGGCCGCTCCAGCTGCGCCGTGGCCTATACGGTGGCCTGCGGCGACGAGGTGCGGATGACGGCGCAGGGCGTTCTGGTCTGCATGATCCTGGCTGAAGGGCGCTCGGCGCCCTGGCCGGATGACGTTCGCGACGGTCTGGCGAAGACCTGAGCCTCGCCCTGCTGCTGAAATGAAAAGCCCGCCCCAGCGCTGCGCCGGGGCGGGCTTTTGTCGTCAGGCGGCGACGACGGGGTGGCGCAGCTTGCCGATACCGACGACCTCGGCCTCGACCGTATCGCCGGGCCACATCCATTCCTGCGGATCCATGCCGGCGCCGACGCCTGCGGGCGTGCCGGTGGCGATGATGTCGCCGGGCTCCAGGGTGATGCCCTTGCTGATGTCGGCGATCAGTTCATCGACCTTGAACAGCATATAGGCGGTGTTGCTGCTCTGCTTCTGGACGCCGTTCAGCGACAGGGTCAGGTCCAGCGTCTGCGGGTCGGGAATCTCGTCCGCCGTGACGATGCACGGCCCCATCGGGGCGAAGCTGTCCTGGCCCTTGGAGTAGATCCACTGACCGGCGCGACGGCAGTCGCGGGCGCTGACGTCGATCAGCACCGTATAGCCGAACACATGCTTGAGCGCGTCCTCGCGGCTGACGCCCTTGGCGGTCGAGCCGATCACCGTCGCCAGTTCGACTTCCCAGTCCAGCTGCTGGGTGATGGCGGCGTTGTGGACGATGGGGTCGCCCGGTCCGACCACGGTCGTCGGCGGTTTGGAGAAGATCACCGGCTCGCGCGGCAGGTCGGCCGAGGTGTCCAGCGTCTTGGCCGATTCCGCGACGTGTTCCGTATAGTTCAGACCGATGCCGAAGATGTTCTTGCGCGGGCGCGGAATGGGGGCCAGCAGTTTGGCGTTGGACAGAGGTGAGGCGACGCCGACCGGATACAGGCCCTTGGCCTCGGCCATCAGGGCCGACGCCGCCGATACCGCCTGAGGGCCAAGGTCGATGAAGGCCAGCATGGTCGACGGCAGGGCGACGCCGCGCGCCTGGCCCAGTTTTTCAAGGTCGACGACTAGGTCGCCGTCGATGGCGCCCAGCCGGGCCTCGGCCTCGACGCTGGCGCGATAGGTAACAAGACGCATGGGTTCTAAGTCCTATTCGGAGAGGATGGGTTGGTGGCCGCCGTTCTCGGCCAGGGCTTCTTCGCGATAGAGGCCCAGGGCGCGCATGACCGGCAGGTCGTGGAAGGCGAACAGGCAGGCGTCCTCGGTGTCCGAGGCGTTGGCGTGCTCGTGATACATCCAGGCCGGGACGACGAAGATGTCCCGCTCGCGCCAGTCGAACCGGCGGCCGTTGATGATGGAATAGCCCTGCCCCTTGGCGCACTGATAGACGAAGCTGCCGGTCTGGCGGTGGGCCTTCGTCCGTTCGCCGGGGCGCAGCATCTGCATCGAGGCGCCGATGGTCTGCATGACCGGCCCGCCCGTGTTCGGGTTGACGTAGTCCATGTGGACGCCGTCGTAGGGGCTGCCGTCGGTGACGGCGGCGAAGCGTTGCAGGGCTTCATAAGTCGGCCCCCACTCATACTTTAGCAGCGGTGAATAGGGCTTGTTCCAGGGCGTCGAGGCCGGGCGCAGGGCCGCGCCCGCCCACGTCGCCGTGCTGTCGTCGACAGGGAAGGAGACCGCCTGGTTCAGGTCCGGGTGGACCTCGTAGAAGTTGGCCTCCAGCGCATTCATCATCGGAATGTCGAGGCCGTCCTGCCAGATGCAGATCTCGCCGTCCTCGGCCACGCCGTGCTCGTGCCAGGTTCCGTTGGGCGTCAGAACGAAGTCATTCGGCCCCAGCGTCATCTTGTGCCCGTCGACGTTGGTGAAGGCGCCGCGCCCTTCCATGATGAAGCGCAGGGCCGAGGCGCTGTGGCGGTGACTGGAGGCGCATTCGCCGGGCTTCATCACCTGCAGGCCTGAATAGAGCCAGCCCACGGCGGCGACCACGTCGGCCCGCCCCTTGTTCTCCAGATAGACGACGCGGCGCCCCGCCTGTTCCGGCGTGACCAGATCCAGGGCCTTCAGCACATGGTCGCGCAGGTCGGCGTAGCGCCACAGCATGGGGACGGAGGTCGAGACCGGCTCCCAGGGCTCGATCTTGTTGGCCACCGTCCACAGGGCGCCCGTCCCCAGCTCTGAGAGGCGGCGATAGTAGTCCACCAGTTCGGGGGTGTCGGCGACGTTGGCGCGGCCGATGACGTCCTCGCGGTATTGGTCGAAACGGTTCGTCATGACCCCTCTCCTCGATTAATATTATAGACCTAAAATATCTTCCAATTGCTGTCAAACGCAACTAATCTGCGCCGAAGTTTCAGGGATGAAGAGGGGGCCGTGATGTCTCAGTCCTACAAGGCGGCCGTGGTGCAGGCGGCGTCGATTCCGGGCGATCCTGCGGCGTCGGCGGCCAAGGCGGCGGACCTGATCCGTCAGGCGGCAGGCGAGGGGGCGCGGCTGATCGTCTTTCCCGAGGCCTTCCTGGGCGGCTATCCGAAAGGCGCCTCGTTCGGCACGCCCGTCGGGATGCGCAAGCCGTCGGGCCGCGAGGACTTCCGCCGCTACTATGAAGGCGCGATTGATCTCGATGGACCTGAGGTCGCGGCCCTGGCTCAGGCGGCGGCCGAGACCGGCGCCTTTGTGGTGATGGGCGTCATCGAGCGCGGCGGGGCGACGCTCTATTGCACCGTCCTGTTTTTCGACGGCGAGCGCGGCCTGATCTCCAAACACCGCAAGCTGATGCCGACGGGCGCCGAACGGTTGATCTGGGGCTTCGGCGACGGCTCGACCATGCCGGTGATCGACACTTCCCTGGGCCGGATTGGGGCCGTCATCTGCTGGGAGAACTACATGCCCATGCTGCGCATGGCGATGTACGATCAGGGCATCGGCCTGTATTGCGCGCCGACGGCGGATGACCGCGACGGCTGGGCTGCATCCATGCGCCATATCGCGCTGGAAGGTCGCTGCTTCGTCCTGTCCGCCTGCCAGCATATCCGGCGCGACGCCTATCCGGCGGACTATGACTGCGCCCTTGGAGACGCGCCCGACACGGTGTTGATGCGCGGCGGCAGCATGATCGTCGCCCCTCTGGGCGAGGTGCTGGCGGGCCCCGACTATTCCGGCGAGACGATCCTCTACGCTGATATCGACCTGTCCGAGATCGCGCGCGCCAAATACGACTTCGACGTCGCGGGCCACTATGCGCGCCCCGATGTTTTCCAGTTGAGCGTCAACACGGCGCCGCAACGTCCGGTGCGCCGCATCGGGGCGGAGGACGATCTTGCTGTTTGACCTGTCGCAGCTGGAAGCGGGCGATCGCTACAAGCTGATGGCCTCGTCCATCACGCCCAGGCCGATCGCTTGGGTGACGACCCTGGCGCCGGACGGGGCGCGCAACGCGGCCCCCTACAGCTTCTTCAACATGATGGCGGCCGACCCGCCGCTGATCGCCCTTGGTCTGATGCGCAAGCCGAACGGCGAGCGCAAGGACACCTGCGCCAACATCGTCGCGACGGGCGAATTCGTCGTCAACCTGGTGTCCGAAGACGATCTGGACGCCATGAACTGGACCTGCGCCGAGGCCCCGGCGGGCTATGACGAACTGGCAGCCGCCGGGGTGGCGACGGCGCCGTCCGCCATGATCAGGCCGCCGCGCATCGCCTCGGCGCCTGTCAGCTTTGAATGCAGGGTCGTGGAGACGCTGGACTTTGCGCCGGCCGCCACGGTGGTGATCGGACAGGTCCTGGCCCTGCACATGGACGACCGCTTCGTCGATCCCGAGCGTCTGCATGTCGATACGCCCGCCATGCAACTGATGGCGCGCATGCACGGCGCCGGCTGGTACACGCGTTCGACCGACCGGATTCAGCGGAACCGTCCCCGTTTCGAGGACCTGCGCCTCCATGCTGCCGGTTGCGGTATGGATGCCTGATCTCTGATCTTCGTTGCTATTAGCGCAACAGACTGTATCAGCGAACCGCATTGTCACGCTCATCGCATTTCCTGACAGTGCAAGGCTCCGGCGCGCCCGGCCTAGAGGGGATTTCACATGTACTCGCTTCGTCTTCCACGTTTCGCGTCTCTGATGGCGGCGGCATCGGCTGCTGCCCTGGCCGTTTTCAGCGCGCAGGCCGCCTCGGCCCAGGCGCAGCCGGACGGAGAGGTCACGGCGCTGGTGGGCGGCTCGGTGGTTTCGGTCGAGGACGGGCGGATCATTCCCGACGCCGTGGTCGTGGTCGAGGGTCAGCGCATCGTCCGCGTCGGTCCGCGCAGCGAGGTCCAGCCGCCGGTCGGCGCCCGCATCATCTCGACGGAGGGCCGTTGGCTGGCTCCGGGGCTGATGAACATGCACGTCCACTTCGGCCTGAAGCTGCCGGGGGCGGCGGGGGCCGAACTCCAGAATGAAACGGACGCCCAGCAGGTTCTGCGCATGGCGCACAACGCCGAGCGTTCGCTGCGCGCAGGCGTGACCAGCGTGCGCCTGGTGTCCGAACTGCACGGCAACGACTTCGCCCTGAAACGCGCTATCCAGCGCGGCGAGGCGGTCGGCCCGCGTATCGAGACGGCGGGCGAGCTGATCGTGCCGACCGGCGGTCACGGCTTCCTCGAAGTCGACGGTCCCTACGCCTTCGCCCGCGCCGCGCGCGAACAGATCAAACAAGGCGCCTCCTGGATCAAGATCGCCATTTCGGGCGGCATTTCCGACACCCACGGCGACATCGCCGCCGCGCCGATGACCGATGAAGAGCTTTCTGTCCTGATCGACGTGGCCCATCGCAACGGCGTGCGCGTCACCGCTCACAACGGCTCGCCCCAGGCGGCCATGCAGGCGCTGGAATACGGCATCGACGCCTTCGAGCACGGCTATCACCTGACCGAGCCGGTGCTGCGTCGCATGGCCAAGGACGAGGCCTGGCTGATCCCGACCATCGTCGTCAGCCAACCCGGCGCACGCGCCTTCTATCAGCGGATTGGTTCGCCGGACTGGTACCTGGCGCGGGTCGACAGCGTGGGCAAGGATCACTGGGCGGTGCTGCAGCAGGCGATCCGTCTGGGCGTGCCGATCGCGCTGGGCACCGATCAGTTTCCGTTCGAGGACAATGAAGGCACGACCGCCACGGTGCGCGAAGCCGAACTCTATGTCGATGCGGGCATGACGCCGCTTCAGGCGCTTCAGGCCGCCACCATCCAGCCTGCGCGCATGATGCGCCGCGACACCGATATCGGCAGCATCACGGTCGGCAAATACGCTGACATCGTCATCCTGGACGGCGACCCCACCAAGGACATCGGCGCCCTGCGCTCGCTCAGCTTCGTCATGAAGGGCGGGGCGGTCGTGCGCGACGACCACGGCCTGTCCGGCCAGGCGCGCTGAGCCTGCCGCGGAAACCTTGACCATGTCTCAGTACGCTTCGTTCCGCGCGATGCACCGGCGGTATGTTCACCGCTGGCTGCTCGTCATCCCCTTCATCTGGCAGATCGGCCTGACGCCGCTGGTCAATACGGCGTCGGTGCGGGTTTTCTCTCTGCCCCTTCCCATGGCGTGGCAGATGGCGGGCATCCTGGTCGCCACCGCCGTGATCGGCTTCGTCTTCTGGCGCGATGAGCGCATCGAGAAGGAACTGGGTCTGACCGATGATCAGGACGGGGAGGGTCTGTCGTGACCCTGGCTCTGACTCTCGGCATCGTGCTGGCGACCATGATCGGCGCCATGCTCTACGGACATCAGAAGTCCAAGGCCAAGACGGTGACCGAATGGGCGGTCGGCGGCCGTCGCTTCGGCACCCTGATCTTCTGGTTCCTGAATGCGGGCGAGATCTACACGACCTTCGCCGTTCTGGGCATTTCAGGCTACGCTTGGGCCTATGGCGCGCCCGCCTATCTGGCCTTCACCTCCGTCTCGCTGGCGGCGACGCTGGGCTACTGGCTGATGCCGCGCATCTGGCAGGCGGGGCGTCAGGGCGGTTTCATCACCCAGGCGGACTTCTTCGCCGCCCGCTATAAGGCGACCTGGCTGGGGTGCCTGGTCGGTCTGGCGGGGATCGCCGCCATCGTCGTCTATGTGCAGATCCAGATCACGGCCCTGAGCCTGATCCTGCGCCTGACGCTGGGGACCGAGGTGTCGGTGACGGCGGCGGCCATCATCGCCGCAGGCATCATGCTGGCCTTCGTCTATGTGGCGGGGCTGCGCTCGGCCGCCTTCGCTGCGGGGGTCAAGGACGTGCTGATGATCGTCCTGGTCGTCGGTCTGAGCGCCACCGTCGCGGGCAAGGTCGGAGCCTCGTCCATTCTGGACGTGTTCGCGCGGGTTCAGGACCAGCATCCCGGCATCGGCGTCTTTCCGGGCATGGTCCCCGAAGCGGGCCTGACGGTGACCTGGATGATGACGGCGGCCCTGAACGTCGCCCTCGGCACCTGGATCTTCCCGCACATGTTCCAGCTCTGCTACGCGGCCGGCAGCCGCAAGGCCATCCGCCGCAACGCCGTGCTGCAGCCGATCTATTCCCTGTCCTTCTTCTTCATCATCCTGCTGGGCTTCGGCGCCTTGCTGGCCGGGGTTTCGCCGCCGGGCGGAGACGTCAACGCCGCCCTGTTGCAGTTCGTGTCCGACGCCTATCCGGCGTGGATGATCGGCCTGCTGGCCGGGACGGCCTGCCTGCTGGCGCTGGTGCCGGGTTCGGTGCTGCTGCTGACGGCGGGATCGATCTTCAGCCGCAACGTGGTCATGCCGCTCAAGCCGGACCTGAGCGATCGGGCCAGTCTGCTGGTTTCGCGGCTGTCGATGGTCGGTTTCGCGGCGGTGGCCGTGTGGTTGACGATCGGCGCGACCTCTTCCCTGGTCGAGATCGGCCTGGCCGCCTATGCCGCCATCGGCATGTTGGCGCCCGGCGTTTTCCTGGCCTTCCTGTGGCCCCGCGCCAATGCGATCGGCGTGGCGGCGGGCATCGGCGCGGGCTATGCGGCCCTGTTGCTGCCGTCCGCCCAGTCGCTGTGGGCGGCCCTGCTGCCGGGCTGGGACAAGGGACTGGTGGCGATGGGCGTCAACGCCCTTGTCGCGATCGTCGTCGTGCTGCTGACGACGCGTGGCCGTCCTGAAGGCGGGCGTTAAGCCCGCCTCCGGTTCGCGTCAGTCGCGCCCTGTCTCGGTCTCGTTCCAGCCCTTGATGCGGGTTTCGAACGCGGCCAGCAGGCGCGCGGGCGCGCCGTCCAACTGACGCCCCAGCCGGTGGATCAGGCTGATGGTCGTGTCTTCGAGGTTGGCCTCGCTGAGCGGGCGGACCACCAGGGTTCCCTCTTCCAGTTCGCTCGTCACCGCGATGCGCGGCAGCACGGTGACCATCCGGCCCGCCCGCGCCGCCTCGCGCATCACATACAGGGAGGTCGTGGTCAGGGCGGGCTCCAGCCACACCTGTTCACGCCGCTCGGCCTCGCGAAGAATCTGGCGGATTCTCAGGCCGATGTCCGGCAGGCACAGGTCGAAAGCGCTCAGTTCGGGCAGGGAGACGCTCTTCAACTTCGCCGCCGGGTGATCAGGGGCGCACACCACCATCAAGGGCTGGGCCGCCACGGCGCGCACGCGGATCTTGGGCTCGGCGCAGTCGTTGAAGATCAGGCCGAAGTGGGCGTTGTCATCAAGGACGGCCCGGACGATTTCGGTCGTCGACTGCACCGATACGGACGCGGCGATGCCGGGGTGCTGGCCCTGGAATTCCTCAAGGACCTTGGAGAAGAAGCCGCCCAGAAAGCCCTCGCCGACAGCGATGCTGACCTTGCCCGCCTTCATCTGTCGATGCTCGTGAAGCCTGTTCATGAAGGCTTCTTCGTTGGCGACGCAGCCCTGATAGTATTCGTAGGCCAATAGGCCCGCCTCGGTCATGCGGATCGAGCGCCGTCCCCGTTCGATCAGGGCCACGCCCATGTCGCGTTCCAGTTGTGCGATCTGACGACTGATGGAGGAGACGGCGACGCCGATCTTGTCGCTGGCCAGGCGCATCGAGCCCAGACGCGCGGCCTCGTGGAAGTAATAAAGCGCGTTTCCCTGCATGGAGTCCTCCTAGGACGTGGAGGCTAGCGCGTGTTGCGTGAAACGCAATGATATTGATCATTTGTCCCGTATTGTGAGCCCAAACGAAATGCTTGAGACAGGGCCATTCTGTCGCACAGTATTGATCTAGAGGTGTTTGTGACTGGCAAGAGAATGCGCGTCGGCTGGCGCGGCTACATCCCCGCGATCACGACGCCCTTCGACGTCGATGGACAGCTTGACCTGTCAGGCCTCGGGACGTTGCTGGAATGGCTGCACGCTGAGGGCATGCACGGTCTGGTGGTGGCCGGAACCACGGGGGAGTGGACCAGTCTGGCCCCTCAGGAGCGCAAGGCCCTGATCACCGCCGTCGGCGAACAGATGAAGGGCAAGATCTCTCTCATCGCCGGTTGCACCGCCTTTACGGCGCAGGAGGTCGTTGATTTCGCCGAGACCGCTCACGCCTGCGGCTATGAAGGCGTGCTGGTGACGCCGCCGCCCTATATTCGTCCCTCAGCGGATGAGATCGTCAGCTTCTATCAGACGGTGTCGGACGGTTCCGCCCTGCCGATCTGCGTCTACAACTGGCCTCCGGGCACCGGCGTGGACATGGACTTCGACCTGTTGCGCCGTCTGGCCGACATCGAGAACGTCGTCGCCATCAAACAGTCGACGGGCGACCTGCGCCGCTTCGTCCAGACCTATTTCGGGCTGTGCGATCAGATCCGCGTTTTCGGCCACAGCATGGACGACGGCGGCCTGGCCTTGTTAAGGGGCGGGGGCGGCGACGGCACCATGGGGGCCGGCGGCGTATTGGGGCGGACCCAGCCGGATTTCTACAATCACGTCTGGGCCGGGGATTTCGAGGCGGCGCGCGCCTGCGGCCGTCAGGACCGGGTCATCATGGACGCTTGGTACACCTCTGAGCTTGTCGGCCGCTTCGGATCGGGGCCCGCCATTCTGAAGGCGGCGCTCAACATTCAGGGCCTGCCGGGGGGCTATGTGCGCCGTCCGCTGCTGGACGTGCGCGAAGCCGATCTGGAGCGCATTCGCGAGACCCTGGCGTCCCTCGGGCGCGCCTGATCAATGGAACGTCTGGACGTCGTGGTGATCGGCGGCGGCCTGGTCGGCGCCGCCACGGCGTTCAGGCTCGCCCAGGCCGGGGCTTCGGTGGCCGTGGTGGAGGCGGGCTACCCCAATATCGGCGCGTCCGGCGCCAATGCGGGGTCTCTGCATTTTCAGCTGGAGCGCCGCTTCCTGGAGAACGGCGAGGCGCTGGCCGATCAGGCGGCGCAGGTGTTGAGTCTCAACCGCCTCGCCATCGAGGAGTGGCGGAGGCTGGACGCCGAAATGGGTCCGGATCTCCACATCCACATGCGCGGCGGCCTGATGGTCGCCGAGACGGCGGACCAGGTCCGCACATTGGAGCGCAAGGTCGCCCGCGAGGTCGAGGGCGGTCTGGACACCCGGCTGATCGACGGCGCCGAAGCGCGAATCATTGCGCCGGGCCTGTCCGAGGCCGTGACGGCGGCCGCCTATCTCGCCTCGGAAGGCCATGCCGACCCGAAGGCCCTGACGCCGGCCTTCATGACGCGCGCCCAGACGGCGGGCGTCCAACTGCTGCAGGGCGCGCGCCTGACGGCGGTCGGTTCGGATGCGCAGGGCTATCGTCTGACCGTGCGCCGGGGCGAGGCGGACATCGAACTTGCGACCCGCAAGGTGCTTATCGCGGCGGGTGCCTGGACCGGCCGGATCGGCGAGCTGTTCAACCTGCATCTTCCCATCTATCCGGTCGCTCTGCTGATGAATGTGACCGAGCGGGCGCCGCCGATGCTGGAGCAACTGATCCAGCACGTCGGTCAAAGGCTGTCGATGAAGCAGGCGCACGCCGGAAACATGCTGATCGGCGGGGGGTGGCCGTCTCGTATGCGGCTGGACGCCACGGGTCGGTTCGACCTGGACCGGTCGGCGGAACTGCTGACGCCCTCGCTGGCGGGCAATCTGGGGGTCGCGTCGCGGATCTTTCCGCCGGTCGCCGAGCTGAATCTGATCCGCAGCTGGACCGGGATCACCGCCATCACGGCTGATCAAACCCCGCTGGTCGGCGAGGTCCCCCAGGCGCCGGGCGTCTATGTGGCGGCGGGCGGTTCGGCTTTCACCCTGGGGCCGGTGTTCGCCCGTCTTCTCGCCAGACTGATTCTGGATGAGCGCGAGGATCGCCTGTCGATCTTCTCTCCGGCGCGCTTCGGCCACCTCAACAGCTTCATGGGAGGTCGGCTTGCGTAAGACCCAAGGCGTGTCGCGCGGGGAGCCCTTCGCCTTCAGCGTCGATGGCGACGCGATCCAGGCCTATCCGGGCGAGACCATCGCGGCCGCCATGCTGGCCGCGGAGGCCACGGGGTTCAGGCGCGATCGCTCGGGTCGCGCACGCGGCCTGTTCTGCAATATGGGCGTCTGCAGCGAATGCCTAGTCCATGTGCGGGAGGGCGACGTTTCGCGACGCCTGCGCGCTTGTCTGGTTCCCGCTGAACCGGGAATGACAGTCGAGACGGGGCTCGGCGAATGAGTTCGTCCCTCAGCGGCGCGAGCCCAGATTACGACCTGGCCGTGATCGGCGCAGGCCCCGCGGGGCAGGCGGCGTGCCTGAGCCTCAACGGGGCGTTGCGGATCGCCGTCATCGACGAACAGGCGCGTCCGGGGGGCCAGATTCTGCGCCAGCCGCCGCGCGCGTTTTCGGTCGCCGACTGGATGACGGGCAGAGCCTATCGCGGGCTGAAGGCGCGGCTGGCCGCCTTCGAGGCCTTGTCGAACGTCGACTTCATGGGCGGGCGCTCAGTGCTTGGCCTGCGTGAAGCGGGCGGCGCGTGGACGCTGACCCTGTCCGGCCCCTCGGGCGTCGAAGAGGTGTCGGCGCGCCGGGTGCTGATCGCCGGCGGCTGCTATGATCTGGCTGTTCCCATTCCCGGCTGGACCCTGCCGGGCGTCATGAGCGCGGGCGGGACGCAGGCCTTCATCAAGAGTCAGCAACTGGTCCCCGGCAAGCGCCTGGCGTTCGCGGGCAGCCACCCGCTGCAACTGCTTGTGGCCGAACAGGCTCTGGAGGCGGGTGGCGAGGTGGCTGTGGTCGCCTTCATTCAGCCCTTCTCGACGCTCGTATGGCGCGCGATCACCCGACCCTGGGCCGCCCTGACGCATGGGGCCGTTCTGCTCTCGGCGCTGGGCAGCGCCTGGCGTCTGTTCAGGGCGGGCGTTCCCCTGCGTTTCGGCCGACCGGCGCTGAGCGTGGAGGGGCAGGGCAGGGTTTCCGCCCTGCGTCTGGGACAGACGGAGCGGTTCGAGTGTGATGCGGCCGCCCTCTGTTTCGGCTTCATGCCCCAGGCGGACCTGCCGCGCGCGGCGGGCCTGCAGGTGACGCCTGCCCGACCCGGCGGCTGGAAGACGAACCACGACGAGTGGATGCGGGCCTCGCGCCGGGGCGCCTATGTCGCGGGCGAGACCACAGGCGTGAAGGGCGCCGAAGCAGCGTCGGCCGAAGGCGCGCTGGCCGGTCTGGCGGTCGCCCTGGACGAAGGCCTTATCGATCAGGATGAAGCGCGTCGTCGCGCCCGGCCCTGGCGCAAGGCGCGCGAGGCGGCGATGTGGTTTTCGGCCCTGCTCGAGGCCGTCGCCGACCCGGGGCCGTTCAGCGCCCGCCTGCCTGATGCGGACACGATCATCTGCCGCTGCGAGGATGTGGTTCTGGCCGATCTGCAGGCCGCGCTGGCGCGCTGCGACGAGGTCGGTTCCGTCAAGCTGGCGACCCGATGCGGCATGGGCGCGTGCCAGGGCCGAAACTGCGAGCACAGCCTGTTGAGCCTGGCGGGAGAGCCGCATTCCGAACGCTCAGCGTTCACGGCGCGCTTTCCTGCGAGACCCGTAAGGATCGGCGATCTCGCCGCGCGTTGATTGCGTTCAGCGCAACGATTTTTCCAAAAGCAGTCATTGTTTGCGGCGGCAGAACGCCACAAAACTGTCTTCATCAAAAGTCGGAACACGTTGCAATGGAGGGGAGCGTGGCCGGAAATACTCGCGATGAGGGGAGGCCCTTGTTCACGGTGGACCATGTGTCCAGGACCGTGCCTGACCTCGATCAGGCGCTGGCGTTCTACTGCGGCGTTCTGGGGGCGGACGAGCTCTACCGCATGGGTCCGATGGACGCGGCCGAGATGCCGACGGGTCCCGATGGGCGCGACTGGATGGAGGCCCACGTGGGCGTCCAGGGCGCGCGTCTGACCCTGGCGATGATCGCCTTTACGGGCGGCTTCCGCGTCCAGCTGGTTCAATACGACAGCCCGGATGGGCGACGGATGGAGCCGCCGCTCAACTGCGACATCGGCGGGCATCACCTAGCGTTCCGGGTCGATGACGTTCCCGCCGCCGCCGCCTGGCTGGCGGAGCTGGGCTGCAAGCCGCTGGACCCCATCGAGATCGACGCCGGGCCGCTGGCCGGCAAGACCAACCTCTACATCCAGGATCCTTTCGGGCTGCAGCTCGAACTCGTCGACTAGCCGGGAGGGCGACATGGCGACCACGAAAATCAATCCATCAGAGCTCTACGACAGCACGCCTTTCGGCTTCTCTCATGCGGCCGTTCAGGACGGGGGCAGGGTGCTTCATCTCGCCGGCCAGGTCGCCTGGGACGCCGATTGCAATGTCGTGGGCGTCGGTGACTTCG
Organism: Brevundimonas naejangsanensis DSM 23858; assembly: GCF_000421705.1. GTDB lineage: Bacteria > Pseudomonadota > Alphaproteobacteria > Caulobacterales > Caulobacteraceae > Brevundimonas > Brevundimonas naejangsanensis. The sequence continues at coordinate 164,675 of NZ_ATXN01000006.1, read as the reverse complement.
CCGCCCAGGTCGACAAGGCGCTCGCCAACATCGCGGCGGTGCTCGACCATTCAGGTCTGGGTCCGTCGGATGTCGTCCGGCTGCGGACCTACATCGTCGACAACGACATGGAGCGCCTCGGCGCCGTGGTCGGCGCTCTCAAGCGCTTCTATGGCGACGAAACGCCGGCGCCCAACACGGTGGTCGGGGTGCAGTCCCTCGCCCTGCCGGACTTCCTCGTCGAGATCGAGGCTATCGCCCAGTTCCGCGATTAAGGCCGCGGCGACGCGCGCCTGATCGCTCATTCCTTCACGCTAAATTCCCTTGGAGTTCCTCCGTTGACCTCTCCCAACACGCGTCAGTGTTTGCTGACATCCACTGTTATCGGCGGTGTCGCCGCCCTGACGGCCTTCGCCGCCCAGCCTGCCGCCGCCATGGTTCAGGACGAACCCACCTCGGTCAGCGAGATCGTCGTCACGGGTTCGCGGATCGTCCGGAAGGACTATAATTCGACCAGCCCTATCGTAACTGTCGGCCAGGAAGACCTGCAGGCGACCGGATCGGTGACGGTCGAAAGCCTGATGAACGACATGCCGCAGTTCATGCCCGGCAACAGCCACGGCTCGGTCAACCCGGGCAATGGCGGTCAGGCCAACCTGAACCTGCGCGGCCTCGGCAGCAACCGGACGCTCGTCCTGATGAACGGTCGCCGCATCGTGCCGTCGAACGCGGATGGCACGGTCGACGTCAACCTGATCCCGGCGGCCCTGATCAAGAACGTCGAAGTCATCTCAGGCGGCGCGTCGGCCACCTATGGCTCGGACGCCCTGGCCGGCGTGGCCAACTTCACCCTGAACGACAGCTTCTCCGGCGTTCAGATCGACGCCCAGTACGGTCAGACGGAACGCGGCGACGGCACGACCGAGAGCTTCACCATCACGATGGGCGGCAACCTGGACGATGGCCGCGGCAATGCGGTGCTGTCGATCGGCCGTTCGACCCGCTCGGCGATCATGAGCGATGCGCGCGGCTTCTCGCGCGTTTCGGGCCGCAACAGCGTCTCGCCGCTGGGCGTCACGACCTTCGATTCGACCAACCTGCCGAGCCAGGCCTTCATCAACAGCTATCTGAACTGCGCCAGCTGCGTCACTCCGACCGGCGAGTTCGGCTACAACACCGATGGTTCGCTGTTCAGCCACGTCGGCGCTTACAACTTCAAGAGCCCCGGCGGCGCCGAATGGGACGCCTATCACCAGCCGGGCGTGGCCTGGGCTTACAACACCGGCGCGACCGGCATGCTCAGCATTCCGCTGGAGCGCTGGAACGCCTTCTCGGCGGTCCGCTATGATCTGACGGACTCGGTCGAGCTGTACGGCAACGTCCTGTACACCCAGTACAGCTCGGACGTGATCCTGGCGCCGACGCCGATGCCGGGGCCGTCGCCGACGTACGGTTTCCGCGTGCCGACGACCAACCCGTTCATCTCGCCCGACCTGCGCGCCTTCCTGGACGCGCGTCCGAATCCGACGGCCTCCTTCGGTCTGAACAAGCGCTTCAACGCCATCGGCGGCCGCCTGGCCGAGGACAGCACCACGGTCTATCAGGTGACGACCGGCGTGCGCGGCGCTCTGCCGTTCGGCGACTGGCGCTATGACGTCAGCGCCCAGTACGGCCGCGTCGACAACCAGACGCAGCAGTCGGGCAACGTCTCGCGTTCCGCCGTTCAGCGTCTGCTGGATGATCCGGCCGGCGGCGCCAATCTGTGCGAAGGCGGCTTCAACCCCTTCGGCCTGACGCAACTGTCGCAGAGCTGCATCAACTACATCAACCGCAACAGCAAGAACGCGACCCTCAGCGAGCAGAGCGTCGTCGAGGCGACCATGCAGGGCGGTCTGTTCCAGCTGCCGGCCGGCGAAGTCCGCGTCGCCCTGGGCGCTCAGTATCGCGAAGACACCTTCGCCTTCCGTCCGGACGCCGGCCTGTCGCAGAGCAATCCGATCGTCGACCACCTGGGCGCGGACGGCCTGCCTGACGGCGGCAAGATCGGCGGCGTGGAAGTCGCCGGCTTCAACCCGGTTCAGCCCCTGACCGGCTCGACCAACTCGACCGAAGTCTTCATCGAGGCCCTGATCCCGGTCCTGGCCGATCAGCCGTTCGTCCAGTCGCTGGACCTGAACCTGGGCTATCGCTACGCCGACTACAGCACCGTCGGCGGGGTTTCGGCCTATAAGGCGGACATCGACTGGGCCGTTGTCGATGGTCTGCGTGTTCGCGGCGGCGTCCAGCGCGCCGTGCGTGCGCCCTCCATCGGCGAACTGTTCGGCAACCGCGACATCAGCTCGCCGCAGATCGGCAGCCCGGTGAACGCCGCAGGCCAGGCCGTTTATGGCGGCGACCCGTGCGACATCCGCGGCGCATACCGCAAGGGACCCGATGGGGCCAAGGTCCGCGACCTCTGCATCGCACAGGGCCTGTCGGCGGCCGCTGTCGACAGCTATGTCTTCAACAGCACGCAAATTCAGGGCTTCGTCGGCGGCAACCGCAACCTGAAGGAAGAGACGGCGGACACCTGGACGCTGGGCTTCGTCTATCGTCCGCAGCTGGAAAACCCGCTGTTCTCGCGCCTGTCGACCTCGCTCGACTACTACAGCATTGAGATCACCGACGTGGTCGGCACCATCACGGCGGCGAACCAGCTTCAGGGCTGCTTCAACGCCACGGGCGTGACCAACACCAGCTATGACGCCAACAACGGCTACTGCCAGCTGTTCCGCCGCGACGCCATGACGGGCAATGTGGTGGACAGCCTGGGCCTGCAGCAGAACCTGGCCACGCTGAAGACCTCTGGCGTCGACCTTCAGGTCGACTGGGGCTTCGACCTGATGGACGCCGGCATGCCCGACTGGGGCGCTCTGAACCTGAACTTCGTGGTCGGCTGGATGGATAGTTGGCAGCGCCAGGATGCTGCGGGCGGTCCGTTCAACGAGCGCGCAGGCACCATCGACTCCACCAACGGCTTCACCTTCCCGGAATGGAAGTTCCTGACCTCGGTCAACTATTCCAAGGGGCCGTATGGCGTGGGCGCCCGCTGGCGTCGGGTCGGCGAGGTGGATATCTACCGCACTGATAACAAGCTGGATGCGATCAACTACTTCGATCTGCTGGGCACCTGGGAAGTGAGCGACCGCGTCGTCCTGCGCGCGGGCGTGAACAACCTGACCGATCAGGACCCGCGCACCTGGTCGCCGGGCATCCAGGCCAACACCGATCCCTCGACCTATGACATCCTGGGACGGCGCTACTTCGTGGGTCTGACGGCTAAGTTCTGACCCCGATCAGGCGCGGCGGCGACGGTTCGGCCATCCTCCTGAGGCCGTCGTCGTCGCGCTTTGAATTCTGAGCGGGACGTATGAGTTGAGGGAACCGAGTATGAGAAGACGTGAACTGCTTCTGGGCGTGGCCGGTGCGGCGGCGCTCAACATCGCCGCCGCATCGCCCGCTGCGGCGGCATGGCGCCAGACGGACGCGCGCGAGCGGTTCGCGGCCCTGGTCAAGGAGAGCCAAAAGGCGGACGACGCCCTGAATCCGCTGCGCCTGGCGCGACGGGGGCAGCGGCCGACCGGCGACGTCTTCATCGACCCTCAGGGCGAGGCCTACGCCCGGCAGTTCGGCGCCCAGAAGCGGGCGGAGCTGAACGCCCTGTCGGCCATCGACCGTGCGTCCCTGCCTGAGGGCGATCAGATCGCCTATGACGTCTTCCGCTATCAAGCGGAAAAGGCGGTCGAAGAGATCGACAGCGGCCTGCATGCGATCCGCAACAAGGCGCCGCTGAACGCCTCGTTCGGCCTGCACGTCGAATTCCCCGACTATATGACCAGCGCCCAGTTCAAGTCGGTTCAGGACTATGAGCTGGGTCTGGCCCAGCTTGAAGGCTTCACCGCCTTCATGAACGACACGGTGAAGCGTCTGGAGCAGGGGATGGCCGAGGGCTATCACCAGCCGAAGATCGTGGTGACCAACGTCCTGGCGCAGGTCGAGGCCTTCCTGGCCCTGCCGGTCGAGGACAATCCCCTCTATGCCCCGGCGACGCGCTTTCCCGACGCGATCGGGGCGGCCGACCGCACGCGACTGGAGACGGCCTATCGCAAGGCGGTCCAGGACGGCGCCTATCCCGCTTATGACCAATGGCGCGTCTTCCTGCGCGAGCGGTATCTGCCGACGGCGACCGACGGCGCGGGCCTGTGGGCGATGAAGGACGGCGCGCGCGTGTATGCGGCGGATCTTGTGCGTCACACCACGACCACCATGAGCGCCGAAGAAATTCACCGCCTCGGTGTTTCGGAAGTGGCCCGTATCCGCGCCGAGATGGAGGAGTCGCGCAAGGCGGCGGGCTTCACCGGCGATCTGCCCGCCTTCTTCGAACATATCCGCACCGAGCCGAGCTTCTACTACACCGAGCCGAAGGACCTGATCGACCACTTCGAGCGGATCGAGGCCAAGGTCTGGCAACGGATGCCCGAACTGTTCTCGCGCCGCCCGCGCGCTGAGTTCGAGGTCCGTCCGCTGCCCGCGCTGGGGGACCAACGCGGCACGGGCTATTATCGCTCGGGCCCGCCGGACGCCTCCGAGCCTGGCGTGCTGTATTTCAACATGGCGATGCTGAACACGCGGCCGATCCCGACGCTGGAGACCCTGGCGCTGCACGAAGGCGTGCCGGGGCACCACTATCAGTCGTCGCTGGTGCAGGAAGACGAAAGCCTGCCGGATCTGCTGCGTTTCCGCCTGGCGCCCGCGACCGCCTATACCGAAGGCTGGGGCCTCTATGCGGAGTCTCTGGGCAAGGACCTGGGCCTGTTCACCGATCCCTATCAATGGTTCGGCCATCTGGACATGGAGATGCTCCGCGCCGTGCGTCTGGTGGTCGACACCGGACTTCACGCCCTGCGTTGGGACCGCCAGCAGGCCATCGACTACATGCTGGCCAACACCTCGATGGCGCAGCGCGACGTGGTGGTCGAAATCGACCGCTACATCACCAACGCCGGCCAGGCCTGCGCCTATAAGGTGGGCGAGCTGAAGCTTCAGGAACTGCGCGGCCGGGCGACCCGAAAGCTGGGCGACCGGTTCGACATCCGCCATTTCCACGATCAGGTGCTGGACACGGGCGCCCTGCCGCTGGACGTGCTGGAAGCCAAGATCGACCACTGGCTGGCCGCCGCCTAGATCATTTTCGGTTCGGTCGGAATCGACTGAACCCAGAACAATGGTCCGGGTCTATCTGGGCGGGACTGAAGGGGAGCAGGGCATGAACAGACGGCAGATGCTGACGGCTGCGGCTGGGACGGCCGCTCTTGCGGCCGCGCCTGCGGCTGCGGCTTTCGACAGCGCCGACGGTCGGCTGGCGGCGCTGCTGGAGCGGCACGCCCGCTCGCTTCAGGCGTTCGACGGAGGAAGCGAGGCGGATCCGCTGGGCGACCGCTCCGTCGCCGGACGCGCCCGCTTCAGGGCTGAGAACACGCAAAGGATCGCCGAGCTTCAGGGCGTCGATCGCGCGGCCCTGTCGCCCGCCGCCCGCATCGACCGCGATACGGCAGCCTTCGTCTATGGCGTTCTGGATGATCATCTGGCGCGGCCGGGGACCGTGGACCTGGACCTGCGCCCCAGCCCCTATGTCGTCAGCCAGATGAACGGCGCCTACTACTGGTCGCCGCCGCGGATCGGCGCGCGGGCGATCAAGGGGCGAGAGGTCTATCTGGACGGCGTCGCCGCCCTGGCGCGCGGCATCGAGCAGGAGAGCGAACGCATCGTCCACGACGCCGCGCAGGGCGTCATTCCGCCCGACTTTATTCTAGCGATGACAGCGGCGCAGGTCAGGGCCCTGCGCGACAGCGCGCCGGAGGCCAATCCCGTGCTGGCCCCCGCCTACCGCGTTGACGAAGCCCTGGGCGAGGAAGGGGCGGCCCTGTTCCGCCGGATCGTCGCCCCTGCGCTGGACCGTCAGGCGCTGGCGCTGGACGCCCTTGTCGGGCGCGCGTCGGACAAGGCGGGGGTCTGGGCGCAGCCGGACGGCGAGGCGCTCTACGCCTCGTCGCTGTACGCCAACATTACGATCCGGCGGGCGCCGGGCGAACTGCACCGTCAGGGCCTGGAGTGGGTGGGGGCCCTGTCGGCCGAGATCGACGCCGATCTGAAACGGCTGGGAATGAGCCAGGGCTCGGTCGGCGAACGCATCGCCGCCCTGAACGTCGATCCGCGTTTCCTGCAACCGAACACCGACGCCGGACGGGCAGAGGTGCACCGTCAGGCCGAAGCCTATCTGGCGGCGTCGCGGGCGCGGGTGTCGCGGGCCTTTACTCATCTGGTCGATACGCCGGTCGAGGTACGCCGCATGTCGACGGCCACCGAGGACAGCTCTCCGGTCGCCTTCTACAATGGGCCGTCGGGCGGCGCGCCGGGCGGGGTGCTGCTGAACCTGAAGACGCCCAGCGATCTGCCGTCCTGGCGCTTGCCGACGCTGATCCATCATGAGGGCGTGCCGGGCCACCACTCTCAGGCGGCGGTGCTGGACGAGGTCGGCGGCTTGTCGGCGTTCCGGCGCGCGGCGCGCTTCTCCGCGTGGACTGAAGGCTGGGCCCTTTACGCCGAAGCCATGTCGGACGAGATCGGCGCCTATGAGGCCGACCCCTACGGCCGGATCGGCTATCTGCAGGCGCAGCTCTGGCGCGCGGGGCGTGTGGTGGTCGACACCGGCCTGCACCACGAGCGCTGGGACCGCGAACAGGCTGTCGCCTATATGGTCGACACCGTCGGCGAACTGCGCGGACCGACCGAGCGCGAAGTGAACCGCTACTGCGTCTACCCTGGGCAGGCCTGCTGCTTCATGGTCGGCAAGCAACAGATCGTCGCCTCACGCGAGGCGGCGAGACAGGTCATGGGCGGTCGTTTCCGCCTGGGCGACTATAACGATCTTGTATTGCGTTCCGGCCCCTTGCCGATGGAAGTCCTGGACGCCCTTGTTCAGCAATGGAGCGCCGCCTGATGCGTCGTCGTGATCTCCTGGTCGGCGCTGCGGCGCTCGGCCTGGCTTCTCCTCTGGCGGCCTGCACTACGGGCGCCGCTTCGACCGTTTCGCCGGGCGCGGCGATGGGCGGGAGGGGCGACGACGCCCGTCTGGCCGCCATGCTCGAACGCCACGCACAGGCCCTGCGCGCCGAGGAGGGCGGCGGCGACCGCCTGGCCGATTATTCGCTGGCGGCCCGCGCTCGCCACGGACAGGCGACGGCGCAGCGGCTGGCGGAACTGCGTGGGGTGAACCGCGTCGCGCTCTCGGCCGCCGCAGCCCTGGATTATGACACGGCCCGCTTCGTCTATGAGGCGATGGCGGACCAGTATGGCCGTTACGGCTTCTCGGATATCAATCTGCGGCCCAGCCCCTATGTCGTCAGCCAGATGAACGGCGCCTACTACTGGCTGCCGGACGGCATCGGCGGTCGCTCGCCGATGAAGGACGCGGCCGACGCCGACCGCTATCTCGACAAGCTGAACCAGTTCGCCGTCGCCTTGGATCAGGAGACCGAACAGATCGGTCATGACGCGGGGCTCGGCGTCATCCCCCCCGACTTCATTCTGGCCAAGACCCTGGCCCAGATTGCAGCTTTGCGGGATGCTTCGCCGACGGGGAATGCATTGACGGCGCCCGCGCTGGAGCGTGCGCGCGAAGCCGGGATCGCCGGTCTGGATACGCGCGGGGCGGCGATCTTCGCCGAGCGGATACGGCCCGCGCTACAGCGCCAGAGCGAAGCCCTGGCCGCCTTGCAGCTCCGCGCCGACGCCCGCGCCGGCGTCTGGGCCAAGCCGGACGGCGAGGCCTATTACGCCTCTGCGCTTCATTCCAACACCACCGCCAGCTATGCGCCGGGCGAACTGCATCAACTGGGCCTGTCATGGGTCGCCGAACTCTCGGCCGAAATCGACCGGCTGCTGAGAGCCGAGGGGCTGACGCAAGGAGAAGTCGGCGCGCGTATGGCGGCCCTGGATCGTGATCCGCGCTTCCTCAAGCCGGATACGGAAGCCGGACGTCAGGAAATCATCGACTACGCCAACCAGCGACTGAACCGCGTCAAGGGCCTGCTGTCGCGCGGGTTCACCGTGACCCCGGATCGGCCCGTCGAGGTGCGTCGCGTCTCGCCCGCCATCCAGAACGGCGCGCCCGGCGGCTTCTACAGCGCCAGCAGCGATCCCGCCCAGCCGTCGATCATCTACATCAACCTGCGCTCGGTCGAGGAAAACGCCCTGTGGCGCATTCCCACTCTCCTGCACCACGAAGGCGTGCCGGGGCACCATTTCCAGGACAGCGTCCTGCGGGAGGCGGGGGAGTTGTCGCTGTTCCGGCGGACGGTCCGTTTCTCGGCCTGGACCGAAGGCTGGGCGCTCTACGCCGAGCAGCTGGCCGACGAAATCGGCGCCTATGAGGGCGATCCGGTCGGTCGGATCGGCTATCTGCAGGGGCAGCTTTTCAGGGCCTGCCGCGTGGTCGTCGACACCGGCATCCACCATGCGCGCTGGACGCGTGAACAGGCGATCGACTGGATGGTGACCCACGCGGGCGAGCATCGCGACGCCGCCGAGCGCGAGATCGACCGCTACTGCGTCTATCCGGGTCAGGCCTGCAGCTTCATGGTCGGCAAGCAGCAGATCGCCGCCTCGCGCGAAGAGGCCCGGCGCCGCCTTGGAGCGCGGTTCGACCTGCGTCGCTACAACGACTTCGTCCTGGCCTCAGGGCCGCTTCCGATGGACGTGCTGGCCGAGGCGGCGCGCCTGACCTAGACGTGAACCGTTCTGTCAGGAACGGACGAGCGCCTCTCCGTCAATCTAAAGCGTCCAAGAAAAAGGCCACAGAACCGGAGTTCTGTGGCCTGGTCGCGTTTCCTGAATAGCGGTCTTCGGGGTCCTAGAAGCGCGCCCGCACGCCGATGAAGGCATATCGGCCGATAGGGTCGTAAAGGGTCACGTCGGTGTTGGAGTCGCCGCCGTGGGACTGGCCCAGAATGCGCGGTTCCTGATCCAGCAGGTTGTTGATCCCGCCGAACAGTTCAAAGCGCTCCGACAGGGTATAGGACGCTGACAGGTCCCAATAGGCGACGGCATCGGCGTTGATGACCGAACCGTTCACCCCTGCCATCGGCTTCAGCTTGTCGATATAGCGGAACTGGTTGCGCACGCTGATCGGGCCGCTGACGTAGGACAGGCCCAGATTGGCCTTGAACGCCGGGGTGCCGCCCGCGCCCATGCGAGTGCAGGTGCCGTAGAAGCCGGCGCAATCGATGGGCTGGGCCCCGATCAACTGGCTGACGCGCTCGAACATCCAGTTGGAGTGGAAGGTGACGCTGAGGTCTGCGCCGTGGCCGCTCAGGCCCAGCGAGTCCGGCAGAGCTGCGCCCCAGTCTGCCGACAGATCCACGCCTTCGACTGACAGCGAGCCGATGTTGCTGCTGGAGGCGTTGACCTCGAACACTTCTCCATTGCCCGGAATGCGGGTGATGGCCTGACATGGGGCGCTGCTGATATCCAGCAGTTGGTAGCAGACGCGCAGGGTGTCGGCCGCGCTGAGGGTCGCAACGGCGTCCTCGACCTCGATCTTGAAATAGTCGACGGCGATGTTCAGGCGCGACACCCACGGCACGCGAGCCACGAAACCGGCGGTGAAGGTTTCCGAGGTTTCTTCCTGCAGGTTGGCGTTGCCGCCCGACCGCTGGTTGAAGCCCAGAGCCGTGGGCACAAAGTCGTCAATGGCGTTGGCGGGCACGCCCTGCTGGACGCATAGGGCTTTTTGCGCAGCGGACGGATTGTTGGACTTGGCGCACGGGTCGGCGCCGGCATTATAGCCGACTGATACTGGGGCGTAGAGCTCGCTGATCGATGGGGCGCGGTTGGCGACGTTATAGGCGGTGCGGAAGCGCAGCCAGTCGAGCGGCGCCCATTCCAGGCCAGCTTTCCACGTGGTGGAGCCGCCGAAGTTGGAATAATCCGAATAACGCACGGCGCCTTCGAAAGACAGCTCATCAGCGAACTGGACGCCCGACAGGATCGGCACGCGCAACTCGCCGAAGAATTCGGTGACCTCATAGCCGCCTGAAGTGATCCCACGCGACGAAGAGCCGTACTCTCTGGCCTGATCGGTGGCGCCGGGCAGATACTGATAGTCGTCCTTGCGGTATTCAAAGCCGACAGCGGTCGAGACTGGGCCGGCGGGCAGTTCAAAGACCTCGCCGGCGATCGAGCCGCCCAGGACAGTGCGCTCGAACTCATCGGTGGACGAGCGGTGCGGGGTGATGAAGGCGGCGGCTTCCGGCGTGATGGAGTTCAGACCGAAGGGGCTCACCGGCACGCAGCCGAGAATGTTGTTGGCGCAGACGATCTGACCCTGATCATTCACCACGGCGTTCAGGCCCAGACCCAGACGGGCAGGGGACATCATGCCGGTGACCGTTTCGTCGGTGCGCGAGCGTTGGTACTGGGCGAAGACTTCCCAGTTCCAGGCGCTGGAGCCCATGTCGAAGTCGCCCTTCAGGCCAGCCGTGGTCCCGACGGTGGTGCGCTCAAAGGCGAAGTTGCGCAGGCCCAGCTCATCAAAACGACGCAGGATGCCGCCCGAGATGCGGGCGTTGCCGGTGCCATTGGGATCGAATACCGCTGCGTTGTTCACAAACAGCTGGCGGACGGCGGCGCTCAGCACCGGATTGGTCGCATAGTCGACGACCTCGAAGTAGGACTGATCCGGCGTCAGCACGTTCAGCGAGTCAGAGGCCTGCTGAAAGTTGTTCTGGGTGTTGACGTAGTGGAACTCGGCAAATGCCTCGACGCGGTCGGTGACCTGGTAATTGACCAGACCGGTGAACTGTTGGCGCTCGAACGGACGCAGCAGATAGTTGCCGTCGGCATAGTTATATGTGTCTTCCGGCGAGCAGTACTGCAGCACCTGACCGTTGTCGCCAAAGCGGATGGCGTTCTGCGGGGCGGTGCATGAGGGATTGCGCGGCAGCACGCCGGGGCCCGCGCCGACATCCAGCGAGGCCAGCTGGGCGGCGCTCAGCGCGATCCGGCCCCCGGGGATGTTGCCCGAGCCGGTGACGCCCATGGTGTTGGAATCCAGCGGAATCCGCGAGAACTCGCGGTCCTCCATCATCACGCCTTCGCGGGTCAGGTAGTTGCCGTGCAGGATGATGTTGCCGCGGCCGTCGGCGAATGAAGTCCCGAAGGTCAGATCATATTTGTGGCTGGCGGCGTCGCCTTCGCCGGCCTGACCGTATTGGTAACCGGCTTCGATGCCTTGGATGTCGTCACGCAGGATGAAGTTCACGGCGCCGGCGATGGCGTCCGAACCATAAACCGCCGAGGCGCCGCCGGTGATGATTTCCACGCGTTTGACCAGGGCGCTGGGAACGGTGCCCAGATCGACATTGCCCGAGCCGTTGGCTGGAATGAAGCGACGGCCATTGACCAGGGTCAGCGTGCGGTTTGCTCCCAGACCGCGCAGGTTGGCCGTCAGGACGCCCGAGCCGCCGCCCGAGTTCACGCTGGACGTGTTGCCGGCGGACAGTTGCGGCAGTTCGTTGACCACGGCTTCGATGGTGGTCGCGCCAGAGTTGGAAATATCTTCCTGTCCCACCACGGTGATCGGGCTGGGAGCGCTGAGGTCCGGCCTGGCCAGACGCGACCCGGTGACCACGATATCGTCTACCGAAGTGGTTTCCTGCGCCTGGGCGCCGCTGGCGGCGAAGGCGGCCCCCAGCGCGACGGCGCCAGTAAGCATGGATGTCGTGCGCAGAACGCGGCGCCTGGTTTGACGTGTAGTCATGATTTCGCCCCTAGATTTGGCCACTTGCGGGCCTTTGTTATCGGGCCGCTCACGCGAACCCGCAGCAGGTGCGCCAAGCGAGCCTGATACGCGGCGAATCGATTGTACTCAGCGCAAAACCGTAACTTGTAATACTGTATACGAAATACGATATCCCATATCAGAAGTGTGTCAACCTGCCGTGTGCCGAGATATTCAAAATTAAATACTGAAATTTCATAGCGTTATGAAAAAATCCCCGCCACAGGGGCGGGGATTGTGTTTTCAGTGGCCGGACTAACAGGGCCGACTTTGAATCAAACCGGCAAGCCTGTTGAGCGATGGCGCGGCTGCCTTATCCGCGCCGTCGTCAGGGAACGTGATCTCGCGCCCCTCAGTTCGCAGGGCCGGAATAGAAGCGCCACTGGCTCTTGTAGTCCGACGTCAGGGGCAGGTTGAGCAGGCGGGCGCGGATCATCTCGACCGGCATGGGGCCAAGCTTCATGACAGCGTCGTGGAACTCCCTTTCGGTCATCTGTCCGCTGTCCACGACTTCACGGCGCAAGGCGTAGAACTGTAGCCCGCCGATCATATAGGCCGCCTGATAGAAGGGGGCGTCGATGGTGGTGCGGCGGACCTCGGCCTCGGCGTTGGCGCGCTCGTGGCCCACTTCATCGACCAGGTAGTCGACCGCCTGCTGGGGCGACCATTCGCCCATCTGATACTTCAGCGAGAAGACAATCCGGCCTGCGCGGTGCAGGCGCCAGAACAGCATGCCGATACGGTCGGCGTCGTTACGTGCGAAGTCCTTGTCCCACAGGATCATTTCCCAATACAGCGCCCAGCCTTCGCGCCAGACCGGCGTATTGGTCAGAGGGGTCCGGTGCGTGTTGAAGCGGTCATTCATGAACCTTTGCATGTGGTGACCGGGGATCAGTTCGTGGTGAACCGTGGCGAAGTTGAAGTGCGGGGTGTTCCCCCGCATCGACATCATCTTGTCCTGATGAGTCATGCCGTCAGTCGGATACGACAGTCGGGTGACCTCGCCGCCTGAGAAGAATGGGTTGATCAACTGACGCTCTGGCGTCTGCATGGCCAGACGCCAGACCTCGCGCGACAGGGCGGGCATGGTGATGCTGCCGTCTTTCTCGACAAAGTCCTCAGAATACCGGGCGATGTCGAAAATGGCCCATGGCACTTCGCCGGGGGCAGGGGCCAGGTTCTTCACATGCTCCAGCGCCGCGTGCCAGTCGTCGCCATAGCCCATGCGGTTGGAGACGACCTTCAGTTCGCGCACGATCCACGCGAACTCCTGCTGGCCGATGTCGGTCAGCTCTTCGACATTATAAGGCAGCATTTCCAGTTGCAGGTCGGCCTGAAGTCCCTGAGCCAGAACCGGATCGCCGATGATCGGCGGTTGTTCGCCGTCGCGGATGCCGACCAGATGGCGGTTCAGGGTCTGGGCGTATTTCTCCAGAGCGGCGTCGATGCGGCCATAGGGCTCGCGCACCCACCAGGAATAGTCGGGATCATAACCGTCGTAGAAGGTGTTGTAGTCAGACAGAACGGTGCGCAGGTGCTCGATCTGGATCGCCGCGCGGCGAGCCGAGACCGGCGTGACGCCGCTGATTTGGACCTTGCCGTTGTTGCGCGCGGCGGACTCTTCGACGTTGCGGGTCAGTTGAGCGACTTCTGCGGCGATCTGGTCCAGTTGACCGGCCGCTTCGCGGGCATTCACGCGCTGGCGGTCGAAACGTGTTTCCTGGAGCGCCCCCAGTCTGGTCGCAAACGGCAACAGCGGCGCGATCTGCTGCGCGCGGTCGTCGCTTAGTTTCAGCATGGCCTGATCGTGGGCGATGCGGTTGCGCAGGGTGATGTAGTCGATGCGGCCTTCTGCGTTCAGAGCCGCATAATCCGTCTGGCCCAGGCGTTCGGCCCATGCTGCATAGAAGGCTTGCAAACGCGTCGAACGGACCGGCGACATCAGCACCGGATATCGGCGCTCGACGGCGGCCTTGTCCTGTAGATAACGGTCTACGGCGGTGCGCAGATTGCTTTCATTATTGGCGAAGTCGATCAGGGAGCTGATGACGGGCGGGTCATCGCTCCAGGCTTGCTGGCCTTGATATTGGGTCGTCTGGGCGCCGGCGACGCCGCTGAGCATCAACACTGCCGTAGCGACGCCACCCATCAGAAATCTGTTCATCTCAACATTCCCTCCCATTTAGTATACGATATACGTATCAAGAAGGGATTGTCGAGAGAGGCTGTTCTACAAAACGATCAACGTAATACGATTGGGCGGGCCCCTGATCGACGCGCATATAGAGAGGCGCGTCCAGTGTGTCGTAGTCCCGGCTCGCGGATCGAGCGTGACACTGATGAGAAGGGTTTTAGGAAGCCGTATCCGTTCCGAGAGCGGAACCGGACCAAGGCGTCACGACGGCAGCGGTCGCCTTCCTAACCCTCTCCCTGCCCGTGGGCGTTCATGGACGCTGGTGGAAGAAAAAGACCCGTGACGTAGGGGAGCAGCGGGTGGAGTGGTGATAGTTGTGGACGCCGATGGACAGGGATGTGGCGGCGGGCCCAGTCATTCGGTAAATAGTCTCCATAAGTGTCCCATAAGCGGCTGTGAAAACGGAGATTTATTATGGGGCTTATGTGATTTTAGTCGTCGCTTTCGCCTTTTCAGGAGGATGCGATGGCCTGACAAGAACCCAATCTATCTCGGGTTGATCTGCCACAAAAGCGTGACCTGCCAGGGCCGACATGAGGCCATTGTGGATAGACAGACATTTGACACCGTCCGGGCGCTGCTTCTCCAGAGAGGCGCAACGTGGAAGTCTCGCACGCCCGACCTTGAGCGCGCACCTCTTAGGAGGAAGGTTTTCGATGAATTCGGACAATTGATGCGGCCGACGTTCGTCCGGCCAAAGGAGCGGCGACACAACTATTACATTGGGCCGCTGCTGGGCATGGTCGGTGCAAATCGCAAGGGCCCAATTCGTCGTTGTTCTAAGCGGCATGCTTGGGCTGACAAACTCACTAGCTCAACGTCAGCGTGTTGTACTGTTCAACCGGGCCAGGGTATTCGCCGCCGCGATCCTCGCCGACCTCACGGGCGATCAGGGCGTTGGTCATGGCGTTCAGGCGCAGGATCAGGTCCTTGTGGCGCTCGGGTTGCGTGGCCAGATTGATGATCTCGTCCGGGTCGGTGCGGGTGTCGTAGAGCTCCAGGTCGTTGTAGGCGATCAACTGTTCCCAGGTGGTCGGCGTGTGGTGCTGGCTGGGCGCGAAATAGCGCGCGAATTTATAGCGGCCGTCGAACACGCCCCGGTGCACGCGCCGCTTGGACAGGTCGAAGATCGGCCGGTCGAGGTAGTTCTTGTTCAGCCGGTCCCACGACAGCAGCACGCCGTAGTTGAACAGATGCCCCTCGTCGTCGCGCGCGGTGCGGGCGTCGGGCGTGCGTGTCAGGCCTGACAGGTCGTGGCCCACCAGTTGGGGGAAGCTGGCCTTGGCCCAGGCCTCGTCCTTGCCGGCGAAGCCCAGCAGAGTCGGGGCGATGTCGACCGAGCTCATCACCGCCTGGCTGGTCAGGCCGCGCGCGCCGTCCGGGTGGGCGATGAACATCGGGACGTTGGTCTCTTCCTTGTAGATGGTGCCGCCCTTCTGACGCATGCCGTGGGCGGCGGCCCGCTCGCCGTGGTCCGAGGTGTAGACGATGATGGTGTTGTCCATCTGGCCCGACTTCTCGAGCGCCCACAGCAGGGTCAGGATGTTCTGATCCACGTCGCGGATGCAGTTGCAGTAGTAGTTGACGAAGCGCAGCCAGGCGGCCTCGTCATCGCGCGGCATGGCCCCATAGGTCTTGACGTCCAGCGCCGCGATGCCGCTGTGCGCTTCGGGCTTGGTCGATAGGTCGTCCAGATAGAAGCTGCGGGGCAGGGGGAAGCCCAGGTCCGTCTGATAGAGTTCATCGCCCGGCTCGGCGCGCATGACCGCGGCCAGGTTCCATACGGCGCGCGTCTCGGCCTGTTCGCCGGTGGCGTCGTAGAACATGATGTCGTGCGGATTGACCAGGTTCACGGCCATGAACCAGGGCTTGTCCTCGCGCTTCTTCGGGTCCCTGGCTAGGTCCTGGATCAGCATGGCGGCGTCGCCGGTCACGGCGCGGTCGGTGCGATAGCCGGCCCAGGTCAGACCGATTTCTTCGCCGTAGAAATTATAGTCGGAGAAGCCGAACGGCTCCATGGCCTCGGTGGTGTCGGGGAACTCGCGCTGGAAGCCCGGCGCGGCGGTCGGCAGCTTCGACAGGTGCCACTTGCCCTTGTAGGTCGAGTAGTAGCCCGCCGCCCGCATCATGTCGCCCAGGGTGTCGATCTCGGGCGTCAGCACGGCGCCCTGTTCGGCGTTGGAATAGACCTTGGTTTTCTGGGTGTGCTGGCCGGTGTAGATGACGGCGCGCGACGGCGTGCAGGGCGTGGTGTGCACATGGTAGTTGGGCAGGTGCAGGCTGCGCTCCAGCAGCGCCTTGTGCCCCGGCAGATAGTCGAGCAGCCCGTCGGGATAGGACTGCAGGCCGAACTCCTGATCGGTGACGATGAAGAGGACGTTCAGCGGCTGGTTCGGGTCACGCGGGGCGCGGGGCCGGGCGCGCACCGGCGGGGCGACGCCTGCGGCGCTGACGCCGGCCATACCGGCTAGAAGGGAACGACGGTCGATCCGGGGCATGTCTCACTCCACTAGAAACCCAGCCGTCTGCGCGGCCTTTGGGATGAAAATGATCAGGCGGCCGCCACCTGTACATAGCGGCCGGCGAAATAGGCGAGGGGAGGCGTAGGCGAGGGCAGGTCCACCCGCAGAACGTCGCCGATGACGATGCGGTGGCTGCCGTGGTCGACCACATGGGCCTGTTTCAGGTGAATGACGGCGCAGGCGTCGCGCAGGGCCGGCGGGCGGCCGTCCTCGCCGTCGTCCCAGGCGCCGATGGCGAAGCGTTCGCCGCCGCGCACCCCGCCGCCGCAGGCGCGCGAGACCGCTTCGTGGTCCGAGCCGAGCACGTTGAGCACCAGGTCCGACCCGGCGTCGATGGCCTGGAAGATGGCGGCGTTGCGGTTGATGCAGACCAGCATGGACGGCGGGTGCATGCTGACCTCGCTGACGGCTGTGGCCGCCATGGCGTAGGGGCGGCCCTCATGCTGGGCCGTGACCACCACGACCGAGCGGACCAGATTACGCAAGGCGCTCTTCAGCGCCGGAGCCAGCATGTCGTCGTCCATGGCGATGTCCTCCCTACGTCTGGTCCGTTGCCGAACATGACGAGGTTGATAGTGCGATGGCAGAATAATATGTCAAGTTACTTTACTATCTAGGCCGCAACCGCTTCCGATCCCGCCGCCGGAAGGGCCAGCATCACGCTCTGAGCCACGCACAGGGGCTTCTCCAGGCCTTCGCCTTCGATCACGCAGTCGCTGACGATCTGCCAGCCGCCGGCGCGCGTTTCGACCGCCGCCACCGTCTGACGCAGACGCAGGCGGGCACCGCTGGGGGCGGGGCTGACGAAGCGCACCTTGTTGACGCCGACGTTCAGCACCTTGTCGGCGCCCTCGATACGCAGCAGGTCGTCCTGAAGACGCGGCAGCAACGAGAGCGTCAGGAACCCATGGGCGATGAGACCGCCCATCTCGCGCGAGGCCCGCTCGACGTCGACGTGGATCCACTGATGGTCGTCGGTGGCGTCGGCGAAGCGGGCGATGCGGGCCTGGTCGAGGCTCAGCCAGTCGGACACGCCGAGGTCGCGTCCCGCCAGACCGGGCAGGTCGGCGTAGGCGACAATCAGCGGCTCGCTCATGCCTTGGCGCCAGATGAGGCGTCCGGATTCGGCGCGCGGGCGACCTTGTTCGGCCCGGCGAAGCCGAACATCCAGGCGGCGATCTTGCGCATCTGGATCTCTTCGGCGCCTTCGGTGATGCGATAGCGGCGGTGGTGGCGATAGATGTGCTCGAACGGCTTGTGGCGCGAATAGCCCATGCCGCCGTGCACCTGCATGGCCGTGTCGGCGGCCTGGCAGACCAGGCGGTTCGCCCAGTAGTTGCACATGGAGACGCGGTCCGAGAGCTTGGAGGCCACCTCGGGCTTGGACATGCGGTCCATCTCCCACGCCGTCTTGCGGATCATCAGGCGCAGCATCTCGACCTGGGTGGCCAGTTCGACCAGCGGGAACTGGATCGCCTGGTTGACCGCCAGCGGCTTGCCGAAGGGCTTGCGTTCACGCGCATATTTCACCGCCTCGCGCACGCAGAAATCGGCGGCGCCCAGCGAGGAGGCGGCCTGGCGGATGCGGTTCTCGTGGACGAAATGCTGGGCCAGCTCCAACCCTCCGCCCAAGGGGCCGAACAGGGCGTCTTCGGCGACCCAGACATCGGTGAAGCTGACGCGCGGGTGGTCGGTCGGCATGTTGAAGGTCCAGAGGTATTCCTCGACCTTGACCCCCGGCGCCTCGGCCGGGACCAGGAAGCAGCTGATGCCGCGCGCGTCGCCCGCCTCGCCCGAGGTGCGGGCGAAGACCATGACGTGGGTCGCCACGTGCATGCCCGTGGTCCACATCTTCTCGCCGTGGATGCGCCAGCCCGGCTGGCCGTCGCGGGTCTGGGGCTCGGCGATGGTGTCCATGTGGGTGGCGTCCGAGCCGTGCTCGGGCTCGGTCAGGCCGAAACAGACCGAGCGGCCGCCGTCCAGCATCCCGGCGATGAACTCATCCTTCTGCGCCTGCGTGCCGAAGTCGCGGAACATCAGCACCTGCGGATAGTTGGCGACGATCGAATGCTCGTTCTGCAGGTCGTTGTGCAGGCCCAGGCCCTTGGCGGCGAAATGCTCGCGGATCACGGCCATGGCCAGGTTCGACCCGTCCTTGCCGCCGAACTCGGCGGGCAGGGCGAAGCGCAGGTGGCCGGCCTTGTCGGCGCGGCGCTTGGCCTCGCCCAGCAGGGCCTCCCATTCGTGGCGCGGCAGGCCGCCGTTGTCGAAGTCGGTGCGGGCCCATTCACGGCGGTGGTCGAAGAAGCGCTCGTTGTCGTCCTGAGCCTGCAGCGGGACGATCTCGGCTGCGATGAAGGCGTCCAATTCCGCCAGATAGTCGGTGATTTCGGCGGGCAGTTCGAAGTCCATGCGCGCTCCTCCTTCTGTTTGAAGCGAGCCTAGGCCGGAGGGTGAATAACGTAAAGCAATTTGACAAACATCGACGGCGGGTATGGAGTCGATCCCACACAGGAAACGACAGGAAGGTTCAGTCTCATGACCACGCCGATCACCACTGAAAGCGGGCTGCGCTCGCTGCACCACGCGGCGTTCCGCTGCCGCGACGCCGAACAGACGCGCTGGTTCTACGAGGATGTGCTGGGCATGAAGGCCTCGGCGGGCATCGTGCTGGACGAGGTGCCGGGTACGAACGATCCCGTGCCCTACATGCATATCTTCTTCGAGATGGGCGACACCAATTTTGTCGCCTTCTTCGATGCGCCTTCGACCGCCGATCCGGCCTGGTTCAAGCGCAAGGACAGTTTCGACATGCATATCGCCATCCAGGCGCGCGACGAGGCGCACATGCTGGAGATGCAGCAGCGCATCCGCTCGCACGGCGTCAGCTGCCTCGGCCCGGTCGAGCACCACTTCGTCCGCTCGGTCTACATGTACGACCCCAACGGCATCCAGGTGGAGATCACCACCCGCACCGCCGACCACGACCGCATCCTGGCCGAAGAGGGCGCAGCCCTGCCGCAGGTGCTGAAGGCCTGGACCGCCCAGACGCGCGCCGAGAAGGAAGCCAAGTTCGGCGCCGAGGTCCTGGACCGTCGCGGCAAACCGCAGTCGGAGCTCAAGGGATGAACGGCGCCTCCACGAAGAAGAAGTACCAGCGCACCCCCTATCTGATCGTCTTCCAGGAGCAGGCGGCGTTCAAGGACACCTATGGCGGCGCCGAGGGTTCGGTGGTGCTGGAGGCCCACCTGCTGAAGCCGGACACGCCGTCCGACACCGTCGTCATCATGATGCACCCGATCGGCGGGGGCGCCTGGCTGCCCCTGCCGGCGGCCCTGGCCAAGCAGGGCGTCCACGTGATCTATTGCAACAGCCGCTATCGGGGCATCGACAACGCCCTGATCATGGAGAAGTGCGCCCTGGACCTGGGCGCCTGCGTCCGGGATGCGAAGGAGCGCCTAGGCTATAAGAAGGTGATCCTGGGCGGCTGGTCCGGCGGCGGCGCCCTGTCGCTCTTCTATCAGGCGGAAGCCGAGAACCCGACGGTGACTGAGACCCCGGCGGGCGATCCGATCGACCTGACCAAGGCGAACCTGATCCCGGCGGACGGCATCGCCCTGCTGGCGGCGCACCTGTCGCGCAACCTGACCCTGACCGAATGGATCGACCCCTCGATCACCGACGAGAGCCGCCCGTTCGACCGCGATCCCGAACTGAACATCTACGACCCGGCCAACCCGAACCAGGCGCCCTATTCGCCGGAGTACGTAGCCCGCTATCGCGACGCCCAGATCGCCCGCAACCGTCGCATCACCGCCTGGGTGAAGGCCCAGTTGGCGGAGTTGAAGGCGCAGGGCCTGCACAATCACGAGCGCGGCTTCGTCGTGCAGGGGACGATGGCTGACCCGCGCTTCATCGACGAGACGCTGGAGCCCAGCGACCGCCGTCCCAACTACTGCATGTTGGGCGACCCCGTCGTGGTCAACGACGGCCCGGTTGGCCTGGCGCGCTTCTCGACCCTGCGGTCGTGGCTGTCGCAGTGGTCCTATGACGACTCCAACGCCGACGGCCTGAAATGCGCGGCGCGGATCAGCGTGCCCATGCTGGTCATCGAGAACAGCGCCGATGACGCCTGCACCCCCAGCCACGCCGCCCGCCTGATGGCGGCGGCGGTCAACGCGCCGCAGACCCACGCGGTGATCGAGGGCGCCAACCACTACTACTCGGGCCAGCCCGACAAGGCGGCCGAGGGGGCGGCGGTCTTCGTGGAGTGGATAAAGACGACGTTCTGATGCGGGGAACGGCCGCTGAGGAAAGAATCTCTGTTTCGTCATTCTCGGGCTTGTCCCGAGAATCCATAAACGCCGACGATCGGCCTCAGAGGCGCGGCGCGAAAACTACGAAAGCCCGAGTTTATGGATCCCCGGGCCAAGCCCGGGGATGACGTGAGTAGAGGAGAGAGCCTCTGGCCTCAAAAAAACGGCCGACCCTTCGCAGGGCGGCCGTTCTCAATTTCGACAGCCTTCTCCCGACGTGAAAGAAGAGGGAGCGTGCCCTCAGTCTTGCAGGTCAGTGGCGATCAGATGCTCGGCGATCGCCTGATAGGCGGGCAGAGATGTTGGATCGAGAAGCGCATTCCCGGCCTGAGGATACGACGCAAACCGCACGATGATCATCTCAGCCTTGGGATCGACGTAGCAGGCCTGGCCGTGAACGCCGCGGGCCATATAGGCCCCGTGGTCGTTGTGAGATATCCACCATTGGTTATGATAGCTCCAGCCCGGCAGGGTCGTGTAGCCGGCGCTCGCGAATGCGGTCTGGTCGCCCCCGCCGGCGATGTCCCTGACCACGGCGGAAGGCACGATCTGACGGCCGTTGAAGGTCCCATTGTTTCGCATCATTTCGCAGAACCGGCCGAGATCGCGCAGTTGAAGATTGAGCCCGCCGGCGGCGAAGCCGACACCGGCGGAATCCACCTGGATATAGGCGTCACGCTCCATCCCCATCGGCGCCCAGAATCGTTCGCTGAGCACCTGGGCAAGGGGCTGGCCGCTGACCCGCGACACGAGCCAGCCCACGACCTCGGTGTTGACTGACTTGTAGGCGAAGTCCTTACCGTGCTCGCCCGCCTTCTTCAGCGTCTTGAGGTAGTCGAAGGTGGTCTTCGGTCCGTCATAACCAGGCGGTTGGGGCATCGTGCCGCCGGCGAGGATGAACGCAAAGGCGTCGGAATCGGGGTCGGTGTAGACCTCGGAGTAGGCGAGCCCTGTCGTCATATCGAGCACCTGGCCCACGGTGGCGTCGGCAAAGGCGCCGTCGGCCAGTTCGGGGATGTAGCGCGCGACCTTGGCGTCACGGTCGAGCCGTCCCTCAGCGATGAGCATGGCGGCCGCTGTGCCGACGAACGACTTTGTTACCGAATGGGCGATATGCTGACCCTGAGGTTTCAGCGCGCCTAAGTAGCGCTCATAGACGATGGCACCCCGGTGCATGACCATAATGCCGTCGGTGTAGTTGGCGCTTAGCGACTGTGCCCAGGTCATCGGCGTGTCGCTGCCGAGGGGTGCGAACGTCACATCATCCAGATCGTCTCGCGGGGTTTGGGGCAGAAGGCTCACCGGGCCATCGCCGCGTGAAATCTCCGCGGTCGGTAGAAATTCACGCCAGTGGGAGAAGCTCCACCGAATCTGCGGGAACTTCATGAAGCTCATGTCGTCGCGCTGAATGAGGCGCTCGGGCGGGGGCGGCGCACCAACCATCCAGCCCATTGCGACCGGGTCGGTAGCCTGGGCATCCGGATGCGCGGGCGGGGCTTGGACCGAAAGCTGGACGGTCGTCTGGGCAACCGCCACGGCAGGGACCAGGGCAGGCGTCAAAAGGAACAACATCAATCTTTTCATGGCGATTCTGACTCCTTAATTAAGGTTTAAGATTCGCGCTCCAGAAAACCTCTACGTCATGGGTTCATGTGCAGCGTCAGGGCAAAAAGAGACCGGAGCGTCTAATGACGATCCGGTCTCAGGCGAACGGAAATTTTCCGAGAGCGGCTCTTTAGTAGCGCAGACCCAACTGGTTAGTAGCGCAGACCCAACTGGATCGAGACGACCCTGCCGGGATCGACCACATAGGTCTGGGACCCGGCCAGGAAGGGCGTGCCGAACGAGTGCGACGCGGTCCATTCGTTGGTCAGGTTGCGGCCGATGACGGCCAGGGTCCAGCGGTCGTCAGCCGACACCAGGCCCAGGCGCAGGTCCGCCTTCGAGAAGCCTTCCTGATAGGACAGGGGGTTCAAGTTCTCCTCCAGATAGGTCCCGCTGCGGCCACGTACTGTGGCGTCGGCCTGGATCCGCATCCCGTTGTCCAGCGGATGATCGATGTTCAACGTCAAGGCGCCTGACCATTTGGGCGCGCGCGGCAAGCGGGTGCCGCCGATGTCCTCGACGCAGTTAGCCGAGGGCGCGGCGCCCTTGCGATAGATGCAAGGCGCGGTCGGATAGGAATCGTATTTGGCGTCATTATAGGCCAGCGAGCCCGACAGGCTCACGGACGAGTTGATGCGCAGATTGCCTTCAATCTCAACGCCTTGGCTTTTGGCGCTGGCGGCGTTGGTGGTGATAAAAGCGTTGGTCGCGGCATTGAAACCCGACACTTGCAGGTCGTCAAACTTGGAGGTGTAGGCCGCCAGGTTGAGCGTCGCGCGCCCTTCCAGCAAGGTCAGCTTGGTGCCGATCTCGACCGACTGAGAGGTTTCGCCTTCGAACTCGAAGTTGTCCGGGGTGCTGGTGGCTTGGCCGCCGACGAAGCCGCCAGCCTTGGAGCCCTTGGCGTATGAGACGTAGAACATGGTGTCGCGATCCAGGGCGTACTGGACCTGAACCGAAGGATCGAGCTGGCTTTCGCTGCGCGCGCCGCTGATGGGCGTGTCTAGCCATGCCGGCGGGACGCTGCCGGATATCCAGCGGGTCTGGTCAGCAGACTTGTCTTCCCAGGTCTGGCGCAGGCCAGCGGTCAACTTCCATTGGTTGTTGAAGGCGTAGGTCCCCTGACCGTAGATCGAATAGCTCTCATTCGTCTGGTTGAATTGACGCGCGCTAAGACCGTCGAATGGACCGGTCAGGATGTAGGTGTCCTGATACATGTCGATTTCATTCTTGTGGGCATAGGCGCCCACGATCCAGGTCAGCGGCCCCTCGTTGGACGAGGTCAGGCGGACTTCCTGCGAAATCTGTTTGAAGTCCTCCTGGAAGACGGTGCGCAGCAGCGGCGTGGTGGTGAAGTCGCTGTCGATCTGCTTGTCGTAGTCGAAGGCCGAATAGGCGGTGATCGAGGTCAGGGTCACGCCGTTGGCGAAATCCTTGTTGATCGTCAGCACGCCGTTGAAGCTGTTGGTGTCGTCATAGTCCGGCGCGCCCTGTGTGGTCGTGCGCGTGAAGGACTTGGAGCCGCCGGGGGCGACGGTGCTCATCGGCTGGCCGGTCAACTCCTGGCGGGCTCCTTCCAGCTTCAGCCGGAAGGAGAGGGTGTCGCTGGCCAGATAGTCGATGACGGCGCGGCCGATCAGATCCTCGCGGCCCGGATTGTGGTCGCCGGTGCTTGTGTTCTCGAGCCAGCCCTCGTTGTCGCTGTATTTACCAGCCAGGCGGACCAGCAGCTTGTCCGTGATCGGGCCGGAGACGATCTGGGTGATCTCGAAGCCGTTGTCGCCGTCGACCGTGCCGGTGATAGTAGTCGCGAGCTCACGCTCGGCGCGCGGGCCGTTGGAGGTGATGTTGATGGCGCCGGCGGCGGTGTTCTTGCCGAACAGGGCGCCTTGTGCGCCGCGCAGTACTTCGACGCTGGCCACGTCCAGAAAGGGGGCGGCGAACTGGCGGCCGCGACCGGCGTAGGCGCCGTCGACGAACAAGCCGACCGACTGCTCAAAAGCCAGGTTGCCCGGCGAAGAGCCGATGCCGCGGATGTAGATGGCGTTGTTGCCCGGCGTGGCCTGGATGTGCAGGTTCGGCACCGAGCCCGACAGGGCTTCCAGGTTGCGCATGTCCTGGCTGGCCAGTTCCTCGCCGCTGGTGACGTTGACCGAGATCGGCACGTCCTGCAGGCGTTCGGTGCGCTTGCGCGCCGTGACCAGGATATCGGCGACGGTGGTGGCGTTGGCTTGGTCCGTCGGCGCCACGGGCGCTTCGGATTGCGCCATGGCGGCCGAGCTGAGAACGAGGCTGCTCGATGCGAGCAGCATGACGTAACGGTAGCGCATGCGTTTCCTCCCCATGCGGCTCCTGCCTGAAAAGGCCGGAGCGATATTTGTGACGAGGAGGCGTGCGGCCGCGATCCGACCGTGGTTTCCTTCCTCCTGACTGCGGCCTCTTGGTGAGCTGCTTGTCAAGAAATTAGACAAACTCGATCTGAGTTGATCGTCAAGCTACTTTACTAATCTTTATTGGCGTCCTTAAGAAAATCGGCGCCGCGCTGGCCCGGTTCGCCCAGGCTGCACAGGTAGGGCGCGCCCCAGTCGGAGGCGAATGCCTCGCGCAGAGCCTTGACCTGTTTGGGCCCGATGCGCCGCCCCAGTTCGCCGGACAACTGATCGACGATCTTCTGGGCGTCCTGGCGCATGGCTCGACCCATGGCGGTCAGCTGGACGATGCGGATGCGGCCGTCGGTGGGATCGTCCACCAGTTCGAAGACGCCGCGCTCGACCAGGGAGTTGATGGTCGAATGCACCGCCTGACGGGTCAGGCGCAGGCTGCGGGCGATGTCGGCCGGGCGCACGATGTTCAGCTGGACGTGCATCATCACCATAGACTCCGGCCGGGTCAGGTGCGGCCAGCCAGCCTCGCGTAGGCTCATCTGCAGGCTTTCGTCGAACCACTCGAATCCTGCCAGCAGCGGCACGATCAGATAGTCGGAGTTCAAGATCATCGCATTCTCCCAGGATCGACTTATGCCGCTGCTCCGGCTGAGCCGCCAAGTGTAAACTGACGCTTGGCGGCCCCTGTGTTCAGAGCGTGCGGGCGATCAGCAGCTTCATGACCTCGGACGTGCCGCCGTGAATGGTGTCGATTCGGGCGTCCTTGTAGAGCTGTGCGATGGGATATTCGTTCATGTAGCCATAGCCGCCGAACAATTGCAGGCATTTGTTAACGCCCTCCAGCTCGGTCTCGGTGATCCACAGTTTGGCGATGGAGGCGGTGGCCGCGTCCAGTTCGCCCCGGATCAGTTTTCCGGTGCAGGTGTCGATGAAGCTGCGGGCGATCACCGCCTTGGCCTTGATGTCGGCCAGGGTGAACTGTGTGTTCTGGAACTCCATCAGCGCCTTGCCGAAGGCGTGGCGCTCGCGCGTGTAGTCGACCGTCAGCCTCAGCGCCCGCTCCAGGATGGCCAGCCCCATGGCGGCGATGCCCAGACGCTCTTGCGGCAGCATGGCCATCAGCTGGCCGAAGCCCTTGCCCTCGGCCCCGCCGATCAGGTTCGACGCCGGGACGCGCACGTCCTCGAAGAACAGCTCGGAGGTGTCCTGCGCGTCGCGGCCCATCTTGTCGAGGTTGCGGCCCCGGGTGAACCCGGCGCGGTCGCCTTCCACCGCGATCAGTGAGATGCCGCGCGAGCCGTTGTCCGAGGTGCGGCACACCACCAGGATCAGGTCCGCCGTCTGGCCGTTGGAGATGAAGGTCTTCTGGCCGTTCAGCACCCAATCGTCGTCCTCAAGCCGGGCGCGGGTGCGGATGCCCTGCAGGTCCGATCCCGTCCCCGGCTCGGTCATGGCGATGGCCAGGACGATCTCGCCCGAGACCACCTTGGGCAGCCAGGCCTGCTTCTGCTCCTCGGTGCCGAAGGCGATGATGTAGGGGGCCACGATCATGTTGTGCAGCGGCACGCCCCAGCCCTCCATGCCGCGCGCGCCGAACTCCTCGATCAGCACGCGCTCGTGGCGGAAGTCAGCGCCCATGCCGCCGTATTCTTCAGGAACCGACAGGCCCAACAGGCCGAACTCGGCGCCCTTGGTCCACATCTCGCGCTCGACGATCTTGTTGCGGTTCCAGGCTTCGATCTTCTCCGGCGCGCATTCAGCGTCGAGGAATTTGCAAAGGCCCTCGCGGAACAGGTCGATGTCTTCCTGGGTGTAGGCGGCGGGGCCGGGGTGGACGCTCATCGGAGGCTCTCAAACTAGGGAAGGTCGTTTGATGCATCCTGTGCCGGGTGTGCAATAAACGTCAATCTATTTGACAAAGATCGGCCTGTGCGGCCATCAATCGAGCCATGTCCGCATCCGATCCTTCCAGCGCCGCCGACGCGACCGATTTCGTCCTGGCGCGGCTGAACGCCCTGGCTCCCTTGCTGGCTCCTGGCGGCGAACGCGCCACAGGCCTGCGCCGCCTGACCGGAGGCGCCAGCCTCGAAACCTGGGCCTTCGACGTGCGGGGCGCGGGGGAAGGCGAGGGGGCTGGCCGTCCGCTGATCCTGCGCCGTCGCGGCGGGGGCCGCGAGGCCGAGGTGTTCGAGACCTCCCTGCCGCTGCCTATCGAGGCGAAGTTGCTGCAGGCCGCCGAGGCCGCCGGGGCGCCCGTCGCCCGGCTGGTGCGCGATTGCATCGAGGCCGACGGGCTGGGCGAGGCCTATGTGGTCGAACGGGTGGCGGGCGAGACCCTGGGCCGCCGCATCGCCGCCGATCCCGCCTTCGCCCCGGCCCGCGCGATCCTGGGCCGCCAGTGCGGCGAGACCCTGGCCCGCATCCACGCCATCGACCTGTCCGCCCTGCCGCCGCTGGAGACGCAGGACGCGCGGGCCGTTCTGGCGCGCTACGCCGACATCTATCGCAAGAGCAGCGGCCCGCGTCCGGTCATGGAGGCGGCGCTGCGCTGGATGGAGGCGCGCCTGCCCGAGCCCATCGCGCCGCGTCTGGTGCACGGCGACTTCCGCAACGGCAATCTGATGGTCGATCCCGAGACCGGCCTGACCGCCGTTCTGGACTGGGAGCTGGCCCACCTGGGCGATCCGGCCGAGGACCTGGGCTGGCTGTGCGTCAACAGTTGGCGCTTCGGCGTGACGCATCGCGCGGTCGGCGGCTTCACTGATCTGGAGACCCTGCTCGAAGCCTATCGTGTGGCCGGGGGCGAACCGCTGTCGGTCGAACGCGTGCGCTTCTGGCAGGCGGTCGGCACGTTCAAATGGGCGGTGGTGACGATGATGATGTACCGCACCTTCGCCACCGGCGCGTCGCGCTCGGTCGAGCGGGCGGTGATCGGCCGACGCCTCAGCGAATGCGAAGTTGACCTTCTGGCTCTGATGGAGGCCTCGCGATGATCGAAGGACCGCGCAAGGACGAACTGCTGGAGGCGACGGCCGCCTGGCTGAACGACGCCGCCTCTCCGGCCGAGGGCTTTCACTGCAAGGTGGCGGCCAATGCGCTGGGCATCGTCACCCGCGAACTGACGCAATGGCCCGCCGCCGAGGCCGCCGCCGTGGCCCGGATGCAGGCCATCCTGGGCCGCGACGGCGATTACGCCGCGTTGAACCTCGCCTTGGCCGAGGCGCTGCGTGACGGGACGGTCAGCGCTGACGATGCGGTGGTGTTCGACCATCTGCGCCGCACGGCGCTGGACATGCTGGCGGTCGACCAGCCGCGCTATCGTCACGAACTGGCGGCGCCGAAGGAGACCGGAGCATGATCGAACTGGTCGAGGTCTCGGCCCGCGACGGCCTTCAGAACGAAAAGACCATCCTGTCCACGGCGGACAAGGTGCAGCTGATCGAGAAGGCCATCGCGGCGGGCGCGCGGCGGCTGGAGGTCGCCAGCTTCGTCAATCCCAAGCTGGTGCCGCAGATGGCCGACGCCGAGGCGGTGATCGCCGCCTTGCCGCGTCGCGACGACGTGCGGACCATCGGCCTGGTGCTGAACGAGCGCGGCGCCGGGCGCGCCCTGGCGACGAGCGTGGATGAGCTGGGGATCGTGGTCGCCGCCTCGGATGTGTTCGGGACGGCCAATCAGGGCTTGGACGTGGACGCGAGCCTCGCCATGGCTGGGCGTGTGATCGAACAGGCGCGCGCCGCAGGGCGCGACGCCCAGGTCACGATTTCGGTCGCCTTCGGCTGCCCCCTGTCGGGCGCCGTCGATCCGGCGCGGGTCGTGGAGATGGCGCGGCGCCTGGCCGCCTTCGGTCCGCTGGAGATCGCCCTGGCCGACACCATCGGCGTGGCCCGCCCGGACGAGGTGTCGCGCCTGGTCGCAGCGGTGGTCGAGGCGGTGCGGCCCCTGCCGGTGCGCGTGCATTTCCATGACACGCGCGGCACGGGCGTCGCCAACGCCGTTGCGGCCGTGGCGGCGGGCGCCGTGACGGTGGACGCCTCCATCGGCGGCACGGGCGGCTGCCCCTTCGCGCCCGGCGCGGCGGGCAATGTCGCCTCCGAGGACGTGACCTACGCCCTGAACGGCCAGATGGCGGTCGATGTCGACGCTCTGTGCGCGGCGGCAGTCTGGCTTAACGAGAAGCTGCAGCGGACCCGGACCAGCGCCATGACGCGCGCCTGGCTGTCCGCCACCCAAAAAGAACAAAGCGAGAGGAAACAAGCATGACCCACTTGAGCCATGACGGTCGCGTGGCCCTGATCACCGGCGCCTCTTCGGGCATCGGCGCCGAGTTCGCGCGCGTCCTGTCGCGAGGCGGGGCCAAGGTGGTTCTGGCCGCACGCCGCGCCGACCGCCTGGCTGCCCTGGTCGCCGAGATCGAGGCGGCGGGCGGCGAGGCCCTGGCCGTGTCCATGGACGTGTCCGACGAGGCCTCGGTCATCGCTGGCTATGACGCCGCCGAAGCGCGCTTCGGCCTGGTCGACACCGTCATCGCCAACGCCGGCGTCAACGCCGACGGCCCGGCCACGGATCTGTCCATCGAAGAGTTCGACCAGATCCAGGCGGTCAACAGCCGGGGCGTCTTCCTGACCGCGCGCGAAGGCGGGCGCCGCCTGCTGGCCAGCGGCCAGTCCGAGCGTGGCCGCGTCGTCATCCTGGCCTCGATGGGCGGCCTGCACGCCCTGACCGGCCTGGTCGCCTACTGCGCCTCCAAGGCGTCGGCGGTCATGCTGGGCCGCGCCCTGGCCAATGAGTGGTCGCGCGCGCGCATCAGCGTCAATGTCGTCTGCCCCGGCTATATGCTGACCGACATCAACGAAGAGTGGTTCACCAGCGAGGCGGGCCAGAAGATGATCTCCAAACTGCCGCGCAAGCGCCTGATGCCCATCGACGCCCTGTCGCCGGTGATCGGCTTCCTGACCTCGGACGCGGCCGCCTACACCACCGGCGCGGTCATCAAGATCGACGACGCCCAACACGTGGATTGATCGTCCCAGCCCCTCTCCTCCCGGGCGAGGGGCGGCGGATCTCGGCCAAAAAAAGGGGGCCGCGAACGGCCCCCGAGTGAGGGATCAGATAAACGCTCAGGTCAGGAGCGAGTTCGGCGCCAGGCCGACCATCGACCGGCCGTGCAGTTCGGTGGACACGTCCATGTCGTAGACGATGTGGCTGGCCATAACCTCGATGTCGCGCAGGATGCGCTGCATCGGATTGTCGAGCGCATAGAGGCCCGAGCCCGAGGAATCGCAGCAGGTGCGGACCGCCTCCAGACACTGACTGACGGCATAGGCGATCTGGGCGCGCAGCCGCAGGCGGTGCGGCAGTTGCTCCTCGTCGCTGAGAGTAGAGAGCGTCAGGTTCTCGTCGGCCGCCTGGCGGATCGACAGTTCGGCCGAGCGCACCATCAGGTCGGCGCGGGCCAGGCGCATCTGGGCGGCGGGCTTGTCCACCTGGGTCGACTGGCCGCCCATCTTGGTGTGCACCGTCAGCCGCTGGCGGCTCAGTTCGACCGCCGCCCGAGCGGCGCCGACCGACGGCAGGGCCGCCGTGACGCAGAGTTGCGGCAGCATCGGCGCGCTATAGAGCGGGTTGTCATGGATGCGCGAGCCGTTGCCGCGTCCGGTGCGGACCTCGGACACCACGAAGGTGTAGGCCTCAGGCACGAACAGGTCCTCGGCCACGATGTCGTTGGACCCGGTGGCGGCCATGCCGCTCATGAACCAGGTGTCGAGCACCTTCACGTCCTCGGCGCGGACCAGCACCATGCGCACGACGGGCGGCTTGCCTTCGCCCATGCTTTCCATGGCGTTCAGCATGACCCAGTCGGCGTGCATGACCACGGTGCCGAACTTCCAGCGGCCGCTGATGCGGAAACCGCCATCGACGCGCACCGCCTTGCCCGGAGGGGCGGCGACGCTGGGCGCGATGACATAGGGGGTGCGGCCCCAGACCTCGGCCTGGGTCTGCTCGGGGAACTGGGCGATCAGCCAGTTGTGCTCGGCGGCGAAGCTGGCGGTCCAGCCGGTCGAGGGGCAGGCCTCGCAGATGGCCAGGGTGGCGTCGATATAGGTCTGGGGATCGAACTCCAGCCCGCCGAATTTGCGCGGCACATACATGTAGAAATAGCCGGTGGCGCGCAGGGCGTCCCACACGGCGTCGACCGGGCGGCGCAGGCGCTCGGCCTCTTGCGAGGCGGCGGCTATCATGGGTTTCAGCGCCGTGACCCGCGCGACCAGTTCGGTCGGGCTCATCGCAGCGACGGCCTCGGGGGCCAGAAAATCATTGCCGGCTGGAATGCGCCGGTCCGCGAGCTTGTCGCTCGTCATGTTCATACTCCTCCCTTTCTGGGACGGGCAGGTTCGCGTCGGACCGATCTAAATGTCAAGTAAGTTGACTAAAAATCGACATGACGATGTTTTGGGCTTCCCCGACGGTCGGCGGACGGCGAGACTGAGGCATGAATCGTTCCTTGCTCATGCTCGACCTTGTGCGGACCCTCTACTGGTTCGACGAGCAGCTCCAGGCCCGCCTCGACGCGCGGGGTTGGAGTCGGCTGGGCCGGTCCCAGTCGCTGATCCTGGTCAATGTCGCCAACGGCGAGACGCGCGCCGCGCGCATGGCCGAAAACCTGGGCGTGTCGCGCCAGGCGATGAGCCAGTTCCTGACCGAAATGGTCGACCGCAAGCTGCTGGAGCTGGCGCCTGACCCGCACGACAAGCGGGCGCGCATCGTCCGCTTCGCGCCGGAATCCCAAGCCATTCGCGACGACGCCCAAAAGGTGCTGCGCGAACTGGAGAGCGAGCTGGAAAACGCCGTGGGAAGTGAGAATTTGGAGGCCTTGCGCCAGGGTCTGCGTAATTTTCTGGGCGGCTTGGAGCCCTCTATCGAGCCGCGATCGAAAATCCCTTAAGTCAAATTTCTTGACAAGATTGGTCGCCCGTCCGATCACCGCATGAAGCTCCGAACAGGGGATCAGCGGGAGGAATGGTCATGGCGGATCACATCGGCGGGGCGTCGCCCCGATGAGCGCGGCGGCCCAAACCGGCGGCGGCCATTCCAGTGGGGCCTTGGCCGGCGTGAAGATCATCGAGATGGACGGCATCGGCCCTGGCCCGTTCGCCGGCATGATGCTGGCCGACCACGGCGCCGAGGTCATCCGCATCGCTCGTCCCGGCGTCCGCATTGATCCGTCGGACGTGCTGGCGCGCTCGCGCCGCAGGGTCGAACTGGACCTGAAATCGGACGCCGGCAGGGCGGCCGCCCGCGCTTTGATCCGAGAGGCCGACGGCCTGATCGAGGGCTATCGCCCCGGCGTCATGGAGCGGCTGGGCCTGGGGCCGGAGCTGCTTCTGGCCGACAATCCGCGCCTGGTT
Organism: Brevundimonas naejangsanensis DSM 23858; assembly: GCF_000421705.1. Classification (GTDB taxonomy): domain Bacteria; phylum Pseudomonadota; class Alphaproteobacteria; order Caulobacterales; family Caulobacteraceae; genus Brevundimonas; species Brevundimonas naejangsanensis. The sequence goes on along the minus strand of NZ_ATXN01000006.1, from coordinate 132,388 downwards.
TACGGCCGCATGACGGGCTGGGGCCAGGAAGGGCCGCTGGCCAAGGCGGCCGGCCACGACATCAACTACATCGCCATCACCGGCGCGCTGAATGCCTTTGGCCGGGCGGGCGAAAAGCCGACCCCGCCGATCAATATGGTCGGCGACTTCGGCGGCGGCGGCATGATGCTGGCCTTCGGCATGTTGGCGGGGATTCTGTCGGCGCGCACGACGGGGCAGGGGCAGGTGATCGACTGCGCCATGACGGACGGCGCCTCCCTGCTGATGGGCATGATCTGGGGCTTTCGCGGCCAGGGCATCTGGTCCGACGCGCGGGGCGCAAACTATCTGGACACAGGCGCGCCCTATTACGACACCTATGAGACGGCTGATGGCCTGTTCATCGCTATCGGTTCGATCGAGCCGCCCTTCTACGCCCGGCTGCTGGAGGCGACCGGCCTGTCGGACGATCCCCTGTTCCTGGATCAGAACGGCCCGGACGGCATCGAGGAACGCCGCGCCCGCCTGACCGACATCTTCCGCCGCAAGACCCGCGAGGAGTGGCGCGTCCTGATGGAGGGCAGCGACGCCTGCTTCGCCCCCGTCCTGTCCTTCACCGAGGCGCCCGAGCATCCGCACAACAAGGTCCGCGAGGCCTTCATCACCCTGAACGGCGTGGTGCAGCCGGCCCCGGCCCCCCGCTTCTCCCTGACCCCTGCGCCGCAACCGCGCGCGCCCGGCGACGCCTGATCCCTGCACGAGGAACCGACCTGTGAGACAAGCCTATATCTACGACGCCGTGCGCACGCCGCGCGGCCGGGGTAACGCCAAGGGCAGCCTGCACGAAGTGACCGCCATCTCCCTGGCGACCCAGGTGCTTCAGGCCCTGCGCGACCGCAATGCGCTCGACACCAGCCTGATCGACGACGTGATCCTGGGCTGCGTGGCGCCGATCGGAGAGCAGGGCGCCAACATCGCTCGCGTCGCCGCCCTCAACGCCGGCCTGGCCCAGACGGTGGCGGGCGTGCAGATGAACCGCTTCTGCGCCTCGGGCCTGGAAGCCGTGAATACGGCGGCGGCCAAGGTCGTCTTCGGCGAGGCCGACGCGGCCATCGGCGGCGGCGTCGAGAGCATGAGCCGGGTCAAGATGGGCTCGGACGGCGGCGCCTGGTCGGCGGACCCGGACGTGGCCTTCACCACCGGCTTTGCGCCCCAGGGCGTCGGCGCCGACGCCATCGCCACCCTGGCCGGCTTCAGCCGCACCGACGTCGACGCCTTCGCCGCCGAGAGCCAGAAGCGCGCCGCCGCCGCCTGGGCCGCCGACCGCTTCAAGACCTCGATCGTCCCGGTCAAGCACGCGGGCGTGACGGTGCTGGACCACGACGAATTCATCCGCCCGGAAACCACGGTCGAGACGTTGAGCGCCCTGAAGCCCTCGTTCGCGGGTCTGGGCGCGGCGGGCTTCGACTCGGTGATGCGTCAGCGCTATCCCGAGATCGAGGCGATCGATCACGTCCACCATGCGGGCAACTCCTCCGGCATCGTCGACGGCGCCTCCGGCGTCCTGATCGGCACCAGGGAGATGGGCGAGAAGATGGGGCTGAAGCCCCGCGCCCGCATCGTCGGTTCGGCCTCGATCGGTTCGGAGCCGACCATCATGCTGACCGGCCCGGTCGCCGTGACGCAGAAGGCCCTGGCCCGCGCGGGCATGAGCATCGGCGATATCGACCTGTTCGAACTGAACGAGGCCTTCGCCTCGGTGGTCATGTACTTCATGCAGCAGCTGAAGGTGTCGCACGATCGGATGAACGTGAACGGCGGCGCCATCGCCATGGGCCACCCGCTGGGCGCCACCGGCGGCATGATCCTCGGCGCCCTGCTGGACGAGCTGGAGCGCACCGACAAGGCGACCGGCCTCGCCACCCTCTGCGTCGGCGCCGGAATGGGCACCGCCACCATCATCGAGCGCGTCTGATCGCGATCTGACAGTCAGGACAACGACATGAACAACTTCACCGTTTCGGTGGACGCCGACGGCGTCGCCACCTTCCTGTTCGACGTGCCGGGGCGCACGATGAACACCTTCACCGACAGCGCCGTGGCCGACATCGACGCCATCATCGCCAAGATTCGCGACGATGCTTCAATCAAGGGCGCCATCCTGGCCTCGGGCAAGGCGAACGGCTTCTGCGCCGGCGCCGACCTGGGCGAACTGGGCGAGACCGCCGGCGGTCAGGCCGAGGGCCCGGCGCGCGAAGCCGCGCTGCCCGCCACCTCGCGCATGAGCCGGGCGCTTCGCGCGCTGGAGACGGTCGGCAAGCCGGTCGCGGCGGCCATCGAGGGCATCGCGCTCGGCGGCGGCTTCGAGTTCACGCTGGCGGCGCACTACCGCGTCGCCTCGACCAAGGCCAAGGTCGGCCTGCCGGAAGTGACCATCGGCCTGCTGCCCGGCGCCGGGGGCACTCAGCGCGTGCCGCGCCTGGCGGGCGTGCCCGCCGCCCTGGATCTGATGCTGACCGGCGCCCCGGTCGACGCGGAGAAGGCAAAGGTCATCGGCATCGTCGACGAGGTGGTCGAGCCGGGTCAGGCCCTGGCCGCCGCCAAGGCCTGGATCATGAACGGCGGCGAGGGTGTCCAGCCCTGGGACCGCAAGGGCTATGCCATGCCGGACGGCCCCTACTCGGACGCCGGTTCGGCGGGCTTCATCCTGACGCCGGCCAAGATCATGGCCAAGAGCTACGGCAACTATCCGGCCCAGAAGAACATCGCCCGCTGCGTCTATGAAGGCTTCAACCTGCCGATGGATTCCGCCCTGCGGGTCGAGGCGCGGCTGTTCCTGGACACCCAGCAGTCGCCACAGGCGCGGGCCATGATCCGCTCGCTGTTTCTGTCGAAACGGGCCCTGGCCAAGGGCGGCGCCCGTCCCAAGGACGTGCCGACCTACACCATCAAGAAGGCCGCCGTTCTCGGCGCCGGCATGATGGGCGCGGGCATCGCCTATGCTCAGGCGCGGGTCGGCATCGACACCGTCCTGATCGACGTGGCCCAGGCCGGCGCCGACAAGGGCAAGGGCTATTCCGAAACCCTGGTCGCCAAGGCCGTGGCCAAGGACGCGATGAGCCAGGCCGCCGCCGACGAACTGGTCGGCCGCATCACCGCCACCACCGACTATGACGCCATCAAGGGCGCCGACCTGGTGGTCGAGGCCGTGTTCGAGGACCGCGCCCTCAAGGCCGACGTCACCAAGCGCGCCGAGGCCCAGATCGGGCCGGACGCCGTGTTCGCCTCGAACACCTCGACTCTGCCGATCACCGGCCTGTCGGAAGCCGCCGAGCGCCCGGCCAACTTCATCGGCATCCACTTCTTCTCGCCGGTCGACCGGATGGAGCTGGTCGAGATCATCGTCGGCAAGGCCACCTCGCAGGAGACTCTGGCCAAGGCGCTGGACTACTGCAAGCAACTGAAGAAGGTGCCGATCGTCGTCAACGACAGTCGTGGCTTCTTCACCAGCCGCGTGTTCGACACCTACATCCGCGAAGGTCTGGAGATGCTGATCGAGGGCATCGCCCCCGCCATCATCGACAACGTCGGCCGCATGACCGGCATGCCGCGCGGCCCGCTGGAGCTGCTGGACGACGTGGCCATTGATCTGGTGGACCGCGTGGCGGGCCAGCGTCGCATCGACCTGAACCTGCCGGCGCCCGTGGCGGGCGACACCGACAAATTCCTGATCGACATGGTCGGGCAGGAGCGCTGGGGCCGTAAGAACGGCAAGGGCGTCTATGACTATCCGCAAGGCGAGCCCAAGCGCCTGTGGGCCGGTCTGGCCGAGATGTATCCGGTCAAGATCAGCCAGTCTTCGCCGGAACTGGTCGAGCATCTGAAGCAGCGTCTGCTGTATCGCCAGGCCGTCGAGGCCGCGCGCTGCATGGACGAAAACGTCGTCACCGCCGCCCGCGACGCCGATGTCGGCGCCATCTTGGGCTGGGGTTTCGCACCCTGGACGGGCGGCCCGATCAGCCTGATCGACAGCGTCGGCGTGGCTGAGTTCACTGCCGCTTGCGAGGCTCTGGCCGCGCAGTACGGCGAGCGGTTCGCGCCGCCGGCCCTGCTGAAGACCATGGCCGAGATGGGGGAGCGTTTCTATCCGGCGCCCAAGCCGCTGGCGGCCTGATCGCCTTGGCGGATACGTGAACAGGAGAGGCGGGGCGCAAGCGTCCCGCCTTTTTCATGCCGGATGAACGATCTCTGGATTTCAGAATAAAGAAAAAAGGCGGACAACCCCTCGTCCGCCTCTTCCCCTCTTCGCTGACGCTGATTTCAGGCCAGGTTCAGATCCCTCAGCACCGCTTCGCGCACCGGGTTTTTCTGGATCTTGCCGGCGGCGCTGCGGGGAAGGCGGGTTTCGCTGAAGCTGACGCTCTTGGGCGTCTTGTAGCCGGCGATGCGCTGGCGGCAGAAGGCGGACAACTCCTCGAAGCTGGGCTGGGAGGCGCCGACCTTGCACACCACCACGGCGTGGACCCGCTCGCCCCAGACCGGATCGGGGATGCCGATGACGGCGCTTTCCTCGACCGCCGGGTGCCAGGACAGGGCGTTCTCGACCTCGATCGAATAGACGTTCTCGGCCCCGGACACGATCATGTCCTTCAGCCGGTCGGTGATGTAGATGTAGCCGTCCTCGTCCATCCACCCCGCGTCGCGGGTGTGCAGCCAGCCGTCGCGCATGACCTCGGCGGTTTCCTCGGGGCGGTTCCAATAGCCCTGCATGACGTTGTCGCCACGGCCGACGATCTCGCCGATTTGGCCGCGCGGGACCTCGTTTCCGGCTTCGTCAACGATGCGGATTTCAAAGCCCGGCGCCACCTTGCCGCAGGAGCGCAGGCGCGGGTGGTCGTCGGCGCACTGGTGGTCCTGGGGCGTCAGCACGGTGACAGAGGCCATTTCGGTCTGGCCGAAGCCCTGGATGAAGCCGACGTGCGGAAACTTCTCGCGCGCCAGGGCCAGGGTGGCGGCGGGCAGGGACGAGCCGCCGTAGCCCAGCATCTTCAGTTGCGACAAATCCAGTTGATCCAGCCGATCATACTTGGCCATGCGGTCGATGACGGCGGGCACGGTGAAGCAGTGCGTCACGCCGTGCTCGGCGATGGCCTCCAGCATGGTCTCGGCGTTGTAGCTGCGGCGAAAGACGTGGGTCGCCCCGGTCATGGTGGCGAACAGGATGCCGATGTCCGCCAGATGGAACATGGGCGCGGCGTGGAAATTGACCCCCGTCTCGTCGAACGGGATGGTCATCAGCAGGTTCGAGGCGATGGCGTGCAGATTGCCGTGGCTGAGCATCACCCCCTTGGGCAGGCCGGTGGTGCCGCCGGTGTAGAAAATGCCCGCCAGGTCGCCGTCGGCGGCCAGGTGCTCCTCGGCCGGTTCGCAAGTCTGGATCAGGCCTTCATGCGTCAGGTGCGGGGACGCGCCCGGCGTCCCGTCCAGGGCGATCAGGCGCTGCACCGCGCCCTCGGCCAGAAGCTGTTCGGCGACGGCGGCGAACTCCTCGCCGAAGCACAGGGTCTCGACCCCGGCGTCCCTCAACTGGAAGGCCAGTTCGGGCGTGGCCAGGCGGGTGTTCAGCGGCGTCAGTACGCCGCCGGCCCACAGCACGCCGAAATAGGTTTCGAAATAGAGGTCGCAGTTGTGGGCCAGGATGGCGACCCGGTCGCGGGTCTTCAGCCCGGCCTGTTCGTGCAGGCCGCCAGCCAGGCGGGCGACGCGATCGCCGACCTCGCGCCAGGTGCGGCGACGCTCGCCGTCGATGGTGGCGGTGCGGCCCGCGGCCGTGACGACGGCGCGGACGAGGCCCTGGGTGACTCGCATCGAAAGGGGTGCTCCGGTCGCCCCGAGAGGCGGAAAGAATGTCAAATCTATTGACATCTAATCCCGCCCCGCACCATGTCTGTCAACTCATGTTCAGGCGTTTTTCCGTCATCCGTCCGCTGGTTGCGCGGATGGGGCGGCGCTGGCGAGGTGTGCGATGATCGGTTTTGAATGCAGGGGCGCGGGAGCGGTGATCCGGCTGGACCAGCCCCAGCGGATGAATTCCCTGAACGAGCCGATGATCGAGGCTCTGGACGCCGCTGTGGACGCCGCCGTCGCCTCCGGCGCGCGCGCCTTGATGATCACCGGAACGGGACGGGCCTTCTGCGCCGGCGGAACCTTGTCTGAGCCTTTGCCCGAGGACGCCGGGGCGATTCTGGAGAGCCACATCAACCCCCTGTTGCTCAAGTTGGCGGACCTGCCGATCCCCATCGTCGCGGCGGTGAACGGGCCGGCGATCGGGGCGGGGGCGTCGATCGCCCTGGCCGCCGACATGATCGTCATGTCGCGCTCGGCCTTCCTGGCCTATGCCTTCGCGCAGGTGGGGCTGGCCCCCGACGGCGGGGCCAGCTGGCTGTTGCCGCGCACCCTGGGCTGGCACCGGGCGATGAGCCTGATGATGACGGGCGAGCGCATCACGGCGGATCAGGCCGTTGACTGGGGTCTGGCCTGGAAGGCGGTTGAGCCTGAGGCGCTGGAGGGCGAGGCCGAGGCCCTGCTGGAACGGCTGGCGGCTGGACCGACCCTGGCCTACGCTGCCCTCCGCCGCACCGCGCGCGCGGCGCTGGACCTCGATTTCGCCCGGGCCCTCGACGTCGAGCGGCAGGCGCAGGGCCAGGCGGGCCGCACCGCCGATTTCCGCGAAGGCGCCGCCGCCTTCATCGCCCGACATCCGGCCCAGTTCACCGGCCGCTGAGGAGATCGCGATGACTCAGCCCCGCACCCTGCTGGACAAGATATACGACCGGCACCAGGTCGCCGACCTCGGCGGCGGCGACATGCTGATGTATGTCGACTTCCATCTGGTCCACGAAGTCACCAGCCCCCAGGCCTTCGAGGGCCTGCGTCAGCGCGGCATTGGCGTTCATGCGCCATACCAAACCCTGACCATGGCCGACCACAATGTTCCGACCCTGAACCGGGCTGCCGGAATCCTCGATCCCGAAAGCCGGGCGCAGATCGAGCAGTTGCAGACCAACGCCGCCGAGTTCGGCCTGCCGTGGATTCCGTTGGATAGCATCGACCAGGGCATCGTCCACGTCGTCGGGCCGGAACAGGGGCTGACTCTGCCGGGCATGACCATCGTCTGCGGCGACAGCCACACCGCCACCCACGGAGCCTTCGGCGCCCTGGCCTTCGGCATCGGCACCTCCGAGGTCGAACATGTTCTGGCGACCCAGACCCTGGTGCAGAAGCGCGCCAGATCGATGCTGATCGAGGTGGAGGGGGCGCTCGGTTTCGGGGTCACGTCCAAGGATCTGGTTCTGGCGATCATCGGCCGGATCGGCGCCAATGGGGCGACCGGCTTCATCATCGAATACGCCGGTCAGGCCATCCGCGACCTGGACATGGCGGGGCGGATGACCGTCTGCAACATGTCGATCGAGGCGGGCGCCCGCGCCGGCCTGATCGCCCCGGACGAGACGACCTTCGCCTGGCTGAAAGGCCGCCCCCATGCGCCGCGAGGCGCGGCCTTCGAGGCGGCGGTCGCCGACTGGCGTACCCTGGCCAGCGATCCGGGCGCGACCTACGACCAGGTGGTGCGCATCGACGCCGCCGCCGTCGAGCCGATGGTCACATGGGGCAGCAGTCCCGAGGCGGTGACGACCATTGGCGGCCGGACCCCCGACCTGAGCGCCCTGAGCGACGTCGGGCGGCGCGCCCAGGTCGAACAGATGCTGGCCTATATGGGGCTGTCGCCGGATCAGCCTCTGGACGGTCTGTCCATCGACACCGTCTTCATCGGCAGCTGCACCAACGGCCGGCTTGAGGATCTGCGCGCCGCCGCCGCCGTCGCGCGCGGCCGTCATGTCGCCGAGGGCGTGCGCGCCCTGGTCGTGCCGGGCTCCGGTCACGTCAAGGCGGCGGCCGAGGCCGAGGGGCTGGATCGGGTATTCATCGATGCAGGTTTCGAGTGGCGCGAACCGGGTTGCTCCATGTGCCTGGGCATGAACCCCGACAGGCTGTCGCCGGGCGAGCGTTGCGCCTCGACCTCCAACCGCAATTTCGAGGGCCGTCAAGGACCGGGCGGCCGCACCCATCTGGTGTCGCCGTCGATGGCCGCCGCTGCGGCTGTGGCGGGACGGCTGGTCGATGTCCGGAGCCTTGTCTGATGCAGCCTTTCGTCACCCTGGACGCCGTCGCGGCGGCCCTGTCCATCGCCAATATCGACACCGATAAACTGGTCCCAGGCCGTTTTCTGAAGGGCGTGACGCGGGCCGGGCTGGGGCGCATCCTGCTGCATCCCTTGCGGTTCGACGCGGATGATCGGCCGCGTTCGGACTTCGTTCTGAATCAGTCGCCGTGGGACCGGGCGGGGGTGCTGATCGCGCTGGATAATTTCGGCTGCGGCTCCAGCCGCGAGCACGCGCCCTGGGCCTTGGCGGATTTCGGCATCCGCTGCGTCATCGCCCCCAGCTTCGCCGACATCTTCCGCAACAACTGCATGAAGAACGGCGTTCTGTCGCTGATCCTGCCGGAGGCCGACTGCCTGGCGCTGATGGACCTGGCGCGCCATCCGGCGACGGCGCTTTTCAGCATCAGCCTGCCGGATCAGACGGTGACGGCGGGCGGGCGAGTCTGGTCGTTCGACATCGGCGCGGCCGACAAGGTCAAGCTGCTGGAAGGCAAGGACGAGATTGATGTCGCCCTGGCGCGGATGGCTGAGATCGAGCGCTTTGAGGCGCGCATCGGCTATGCGGCGCCGCATCTGGGCGCTGTCTAGAACTATCCGTCGGACCGGCGCTGCGTGTCAGACGCCGAGCCAGCGTTGCAGGACGTCTGCCGTGTCTTGACCGACCTCCAGCGGGGCGGGGCGGCGCACGGAGCCCGGCGTGGCCGACAGCTTGGGGAAGACGCCCTGCATCGGCACCTTGCCCAGGACGGGGTCATCGACCTCGATGATGGCTTCGCGAGCCGCGAAATGCGGATCGGCCATCATGTCCTCGGCGTCGAAGACGCGGCCGGCCGGAACGGCGTGTTCGATCATCAGGTCTTCCAGGGCCTGCACCGTCAGGGTCGCGGTCCATTCGCCGATCAGCGCGTCCAACTCGCTCTGATGCTCGCCGCGCGCCAGATGGGTGGCGTAGCGGGCGTCGATCGCCAGTTCAGGGCGGCCCATGGCGTCGCACAGGCGGGCGAAGACCGCGTCCTGATTGGCGCCGATCAGATATTCGCCGTCGGCGCAGGGATAGACGTTCGACGGCGCGATCTTGGGCAGGAGCGAACCGGTGCGCGTGCGTTTGTGCCCGTTGACGGCGTATTCAGGGATCATGCTCTCCATGACCTGCAGCACGCTTTCATACAGGGAGCTGTCGACCACCTGACCCTGGCCGGTGCGCTCGCGGTGCTGCAGCGCCGCCAGGGCGCCCATGCAGCCGTAGGTGGCGGCCAGAGTGTCGCCGATCGACACCCCCATGCGCGACGGGGCGCGATCCGGTTCGCCGACGATGCCGCGCCAGCCGCCCATGGCCTCGCCGATGCCGCCGAAGCCGGCGCGCGAGGAATAGGGACCAGACTGGCCATAGCCGGAGACCCGCACCACGATCAGACGCGGGTTGGCCTCCATCAGATCGGCCGGGGCCAGGCCCCATTTCTCCAGCGTGCCGGGACGGAAGTTCTCGATCAGGATATCGGCCTGGGCGATCAGGTCGCGCGCCGTCTGCTGGCCCTCGGCCGCACGCAGGTCGACCGCGACGGAGTATTTGTTGCGAGCGATGACGCGCCACCAGGTCGGCGTCTTCCCCTGGCCCCAGTGCCGCATCGGGTCGCCGACGCCCGGCGCTTCTAGCTTGATCACCTCGGCGCCCATGTCGCCCAGCAACTGGCCGCAGAAGGGACCGGCGATCAGTTGGCCCATCTCGACGACCTTCAGCCCGTGCAGAGGGCCGTTCACCGGTTGGCTGGTCACGAGGGCATTCTCCATAACGTCAATTAATCTTACAATCACTGGCGAGGTGACGGTCGAAAGTCAACGGCGGCTTCAGGGCTTGTGATTGCCAAATAAATTGACAAAACTCTTGGCCAGATGAGCGAGAGATCGGCTGCAGCCGACGCATCGGGAGACATCATGCTGCTTCATATCGTGGCCAGCCCGAAGGGGGAAAGGTCGGCGTCGCGGTCGCTGGCGGATCGCTTCATCGCGACCTGGCGGGAACAGAACCCGGATGAAGAGATCGACACCCTGGCCCTGTTCGAAGAGGACCTGCCGCGCTTCGAGGCCGAGCACGCCTTTCGCAAATTCGCGCCCATCTTCGGTGAGGCGGTCTCGCCCGAGGCCGACGACGCCTGGCGCATCGTCACCGACGCCGTGGCCCGGCTGGATCGCGCCGACCGCATCCTGCTGTCCTGCCCCATGTGGAATTACAGCATCCCCTGGGCGCTGAAGCTCTACCTCGACATCATCGTCCAGCCGCGCGTGACCTTCGGCTACAAGGCCGACGAGATGCGTCATGTCGGGCTGCTGCGAAACCGGCCCATGCAGATGATCCTGACGCGGTCGTCGACGATGGCGGGCGACTATGTCGATTTCCAGCTGCCCTATCTGAAGCACATCTTCGAGACCATCGGCATCCGTGACATCCGCGCCCTGGTCGTTCCCGCGACGACCCGGCCGGGGGCGGAGGCGCGCGAAGCCTACGTCCGCAGCTTCGACGCCCAGACGGACGCGGCGGCCCGCATCTTCTGAGCACCGCCATCGCGCAGCCTTGGGGAGGGAGCCGCATGATCGAGACGATCCAGATCGAGACGATCTCAAGCGAGCAGGGGCGCGCGCCGCCCCATTTCGACACCCTGGACCAGATGCTGACGCATCACGCGGCGGCGCGTCCCGACCGCATCGCCCTGAGCTTCGAGGGGCGGGACCAGACCTTTGCCGAACTGGAGCACCGCGCCGGCGCTGTGGCGGCGGGCCTGTTCGCCTGGGGGCTGAAGGCCGGCGACCGCATCGCCTGGCTGGGCCGCAACAGCGATCGCTTCTACGAGATTTTGCTGGGCGCGGCGCGGCTGGGCGTGGTCATGACGCCGATCGGCTGGCGGCTCAGCGCTGACGAGGTCGGCTTCATCCTGAACCACGCAGGAGTGCAGGCGGTCTTCGTCGGGCCGGAGGAGGCGGCGCTGCTGGACGCGGCCCTGGCCTCGGCGCCCGACGTTCGCCATGTCGTCGCCGTCGAAGGCGGTGCGCCGGGCCGCGTGACCTATGATCTGTGGCGCGACGGGGCGGGCGACCTGACCGGTGGGGAAGCGGTCGATGAGGCGGCGGCGGTGCTTCAGGTCTATACCTCAGGCACGACCGGGCGGCCCAAAGGCGTGCTGGTCAGCCATCGCAACATCCTGGCCCAGCGCCGGATCAACGCCGAGGCGGGCGCGGCCTGGGAAATCTTCACCCCCGACGATGTCAACCTGGCGGCCATGCCGGTGGGCCACGTCGGCGGGGCGGTCGGGCCGCTGAACGCCATGGTCTGGGGCGCGCGCAACGCCATCCTGAAAGAGTTCGATCCCGCCGCCCTGCTGCGCGACATCGAGCAGCAGCAGGCGACGATCTTGTTCGTCGTGCCCGCCGCCCTGCAGATCCTGCTGAACGATCCGCGCGTGCACGAGGTCGATTTCTCGCGCGTGCGCCAGATCATCTACGGCGCCTCGCCCATCCCCGCGCCGCTGTTGCGCGAGGCCGTACGCGTCATCGGCTGCGACTTCATGCAGGTTTATGGGCTGACCGAGACGACGGGCGCCGTGGTCGGCCTGACGCCGGCGGACCACGCCGATCCTGACCATCCGCGCCTGGCCTCCACTGGGCGGGCCTTTCCTGGCGTCGAACTGGCCATCCTGTCGCCGGAGGGCGAGCGTCTGGCGCCGGGCGAGACGGGCGAGATCGCCATTCGCGCGGCGGGGATCATGCTGGGCTATTGGCGCGCCGAGGACGAAACGCGGGCGACGCTGGACGCCGACGGCTGGTTCCGCAGCGGCGACGCGGGCTGCCTGGACGCCGAGGGCTATCTCTATATTCGCGACCGCATCAAGGACATGATCGTGACCGGTGGCGAGAATGTCTATGCCGCTGAGGTCGAGCGCGCCTTGCTCGAGCATCCGGCCGTGGCCGAGGCCGCCGTGATCGGCGTGCCCGACGACCGCTGGGGCGAGGCGGTCAAGGCGCTGGTGGTGCTGCGCCCCGGCCAGACGAGCAGCGAAGAGGCCCTGCGCGACGCCTGCCGCCAAAGCCTCGCCGGCTTCAAGGTCCCGCGCTCGGTCGAGGTCGTCGCGACCCTGCCGCGCAACGTCACGGGCAAGGTCCTGAAACACATCCTGCGCCAGCCCTACTGGGTCGGGCGCGCGCGCAACGTCAACTGAGCAGTTCCATGCATCCCAGCCACTTCGCCGCCGTCACCCCCGACAAGCCCGCCCTGATCATGACCCGGACAGGGACGGTCACGACCTTCCGCGAACTGGAACAGGCCTCCAACCGGGCGGCCCATCTGCTGCGGTCCCTCGGCCTGAAGCCTGGCGACGCCGTCGCCGTGTGCCTGAACAATACGCCGGACTATTTCACCCTGGCCTGGGCGGCGCAGCGGTCGGGGCTGTACTTCGTCGCCCTGTCGTCGCGGCTGACGCTGGCCGAGGTCGACTACATTGCCCGAGACTGCGGGGCCAAGGTGCTGATCGCCGGCGCGGATTTGCCCCACACGGCGGCGCTGCCTGCGGGTCTGTCGGACCTGATGTTGTTCTCGCTGGGCGGCGCCGTGCCCGGTTATCGCGTCTGGGAGGACGCGGTCGCGGATCACCCCGCGACCCGCATCGCCGATGAAGTGGCGGGCGGCGAGATGCTTTATTCCTCCGGCACCACGGGGCGGCCCAAGGGCATCCGGCCGGAACTGCCCGTGGATGGCGACATCGCCGCCATGCCGATGACGACCGTGGTGGCCAAGACCCGCTTTGGCGTGGACGAGGCCAGCGTCTATTTGTGCCCGGCCCCGCTGTATCACGCCGCGCCCCTGCGCTGGTCGATGGCGGTGCAGCATCTGGGCGGCACGGTGGTGCTGATGGACAAGTTCGACGCCGAACTAGCCCTGGCCGCGATTGACCGTCACGGCGTCACCCACAGCCAATGGGTGCCGACCCACTTCATCCGCATCCTGAAACTGCCGGACGCGGTGCGCGCCAGATACGACGTCTCGACGCTGAAGCTGGCCATTCACGCCTCGGCGCCGTGCCCCGTGCCGGTCAAGCACGCGATGATCGACTGGTGGGGGCCGATCCTGGTCGAATATTACGCCGGGACCGAGGGCAATGGCATGACCATCATCAACTCGCACGAGTGGCTGCAGAAGCCGGGCTCGGTGGGCAAGGCCAATTTCTGCGTAGTCCATATCTGCGACGATGAGGGCAATGAGCTGCCGCCGGGCGAGGTCGGGAACATCTATTTCCAGGGCGACCACCCGTTCGAATACCACAACGACCCGGACAAGACGGCGACCGCCTATGACGCGCGCGGCTGGACGACTCTGGGCGATGTCGGGCGGCTGGACGAGGACGGCTATCTGTTCCTGACCGACCGCAAGAGCTTCATGATCATTTCGGGCGGGGTGAACATCTATCCGCAAGAGATCGAGAACCTGCTGATCCAGCACCCTCAGGTGGCCGACGCCGCCGTGATCGGCGCGCCTTGCCCCGAGATGGGCGAGCGGGTGGTGGCGGTGATCCAGCCGGCCGACTGGGCCGACGCCACGCCGGCCTTCGCTGAGGAACTGTCCGCCTGGGCCCGGCAGTCGCTGTCAGGGATCAAGCTGCCGCGCCAGTTCGACTTCATGCGCGAACTGCCCCGCCACGACACGGGCAAGCTCTACAAGCGGCTGATCCGCGACGAATACTGGAAGGACGCGAAGATCGCCTGACGATCCGCCCTTACGCACTCACACACCCCAATCTCACGGAGGCCGGCTTTGATCGACCTGCACGGATGCGACACGCCCAACGGGCACAAGGTGGCGATCATGCTCGCCGAGACGGGGCTTCAGCACCGCGTCATCAAATACAACCTTTTCGAAGGGCGGCACCTGACGCCGGAGTTCGGCGCCATCAACCCCAACCGTCGCCTGCCGGCCCTTGTGGATCACATGCCGATCGGAGGCGGAGAGCCGCTGGCCCTGTTCGAGTCGGGCGCCATCCTGCTGTATCTCGCCGAGAAGGCCGGGCGGTTTCTGCCTGACGCGCCGCGTCTGCGGCATACGGCGGTCACCTGGTTGATGTGGCAGATGGCCAGCCTGGGGCCGCAGCATGGCCAGGCGCACCACTTCCTGCGCTATTGCCCCGAGCCGGACGCCTATCCGGTCCAGCGTTACACGCGCGAGGCGCGACGCCTGTTCGACGTGCTGGAGACGCGGCTGTCGCAGGCGGACTATCTGGCCGAGGAATATTCGATCGCCGACATGGCCTGCTGGCCCTGGGTGCGCGCCAGTCGCGCCATCGATATGGACATAGCCGAATGGCCGATGCTCAAGGCGTGGTTCGACCGCGTCGGCGCGCGTGAGGCCGTGAAGACGGCCGGCGCCGTCGCCGCTGATCATCCGGCCGCCGCGCGTCAAATGACGCTGACGGCCGAGCAGTGGTCGGTGTTGTTCGGAGACAAGATGCTGTCGGCGGTGCGCGAGGGCGCCCCGAAGGGCTCAGCTGCCGGTTGATGTTCAAATGAAAACCCCCGCCGGTCGGACCGGCGGGGGTTTTGCTGTCGGTATGGATCGTCTGATCAGACAGCGTCGGCCGCGATGGCTTCGTTGCGGTCATTGTCCTGCACGGCGACGATGATCGCCTTACGGGTGATCAGCAACAGGACGACGCCGATGGTCAGCGACACGGCGGTCACCAGGGCCAGGGCCTTGCCCAGGCTGGTCGGGCCATCGAACAGGTGCTCGCTGACGAAGCCGGTGAGCAGCGGGCCCAGACCCATGCCGGCCATGTTGGCCACAAGCAGATAGATAGCGGTCATTCGCCCGCGCATGGTGGCGGGCGTCAGGATCTGCAGCGTGCCGGCCTGCAGCCCGCCGATGGTCGAGACCGTGGCCATGCCCGCGGCCGCCAGGATCAGGGCGACGGTCGTATCGCTGACCAGATAGGCGCCGATCATCAGGGGGAACTGGATGATGGCCGAGGCCACGACCACACGCACCGGGGCGTCCGGATGACCGCGCTTGGCCGAGCGGTCGGAGAGCAGGCCGCCGACCGCCAGGCCGATGGTGCCGAACAGGCCGATGATGACGCCGAAGGCCAGGCCGAGTTGGGCCGGGCTCATGCCATGGGCGCGGGCGAAATGGACGGGCGCCCACAGCATGGCGCCATAGGCGGCGATGACGATGATGGAGTAGCCGATGACCACCGCGCCGAAAGCGGCCTTGTGCCTCATCGCCAGGGCCCACAGGGCGCTCAGCGGCGGAGCCTTGGCGGCGCCCTGACGGCGCGGCGCCTCCCGCACGGTCAGCAGCATGACGACGGCGAGGGGAACGCCCAGCAGGCCCACGGCGACGAAGGCCAGGCGCCAGCCTGTCAGTTCGCCCCAGGGCATGGGGATGACCGTGGCCATCGCCCAGGCGACCAGCACGCCCCCGAACAGCATGGCCGCGCCTCCGCCCAGCGAGACCCCCATGTTGTAGAGGCTGACGGCGAAGCCCAGCTTTCGCTTCTCGAAGCGGTCGGCGATGGTGGAATAGGCGGCGGGAGACAGGGTGGCTTCGCCGATGCCGACCATGGCGCGGGCGGCCAGAAGGCTGAGAAAGCCGCCGGCGAAGCCGCTGACGGCGGTGGCCGCGCTCCAGCCCAGGACGCCGCCGACCATCAGGTTCCGACGGTTGCCGTTGTCGGCGATCGAGCCGAACGGCACGCCCATGATCGAATACAGCAGCACGAAGCCGAAGCCGACCAGCAGGCCGACCTGGGTGTCGCCCAGGCCCAGTTCGCTGCGGATCGGGTCGATCATCAGGCTGATCAGCACCCGGTCCATGAAGGACAGCATATAGGCGACCATCAGCACGAGGACGACGTAGATGGCGTAACGCGGACGCGCGGGCACGGCGGGCGACGCGGCGGAAGGGGGCGGGACGGTGGTCATCCGCGAACTCCTGGATACTGGGGCGGGAAGGGGGGCGGGCGCATCAGGCGGCGGCCGCGTCGGCCTGGGCGCGCCAGGCGATAAGCGGGGCTGAGTCGAAATACTCCTCCAGCTGGATGATGCGGTCGTCTTGAATCTGGCAGACCAGAACGGCGGGCAGGACGAGAACCGGTCCCGCCTTGTGCGTGGCGTGCAGCACGTGCTGCTGCACGTAACCGCCTGGGCGGTTCGGGCCGTCGGGCAGGATGCGGATGCGGCGGTCCTCATAACGACGCTCTGAAGTCTTGGCGGCGAAGGCGGCGAGGACGGCCAGATTGGCCTCGCGGTTCACAGCGACGCCTGCGGTGTTCAGCCAGACTTCGGCTTCGGAATGATAGCAGGCCTTCACCGCCTCGATATCGCCGGCCTGGATGGCCGCGATGAAACGATCGGCCAGGGCGAGGATGCGGTCATCGTCGGGTGCGGTCATCGGGGGCGGCTCCGGGTCAGACGATGGGGTTGTTGATGGGCAGGCCGAAATGGCGTCGGCCGACCTGTTCGCGGGCGATGTCCCAGTCCCAGAAGGCGTGGGACGTGACGGTCGCGAGATCTCTCCAGAAGCGCTGGATCGGCTGGTCGTGGTGATAGTTGGACGAGCCGGCGGCGGCCATCATCGCCTGTATGACCTCGCGGCCGGTGCGCGCCAGATAGGCGGCCGATCCCTTGAGGGCGATCCGATCCTCGGTCGTGAATCCGGTCTGCACCAGGGCCTCGGTGCGGTCGATGTGGGCGCGGCCCAGAACATCGACGGCGCGCGTTGCGATCTGCATCTCGCCCATGACGATGTGGGCGTGCTGCTGATCCTTGACCACGTCGCCCGAGAAGTTGCGCACGCGCCGGTCGACGATGGCTTCAAAGGCGCTCAGAGCGCCTTTCAGCCCGCCGGTCAGCACCGGAATGATCGTCGTGTAGGACATGGGCACCAGGGGGATGGCGTATAGCGGATTGTCGTAAAGCGCCGTGCCCTCCGTCGCCCCCTTGCGCAGGGCGACGCCGTCGATGGAGCGGTGGTCGGGCACGAAGACGTTTTCGGCGACGATGTCGTTGGAGCCCGTTCCGGCCATGCCCGTGAAGCGCCAGGTGTCCACGACGGCGACGTCCGCGACCGGCATGACGAAGCTGCGCGGCGTCTTCTCGTGCGTCATCCCAGAGACCATGACCCAGTCGGCGTGCATCACGCCCGAGCCCCAGGGCGCGCGGCCTGAGATGATCCAACCGCCCTTGACGGGTTCGGCCTTCATGGTCGGAGCGGTGGCGGCCGGCAGCAGGACGAAGCCGCGCGGACCGAACAACTCATCCTGCGCCTGGGGCGTCAGCTTGGCGGCGTAAAGGTTGTGGCCGATGTAGAAGGAGGCGATCCAGGCGGTTGAGATGCAGCCCTGCGCCAGGACGTCGACGACTTCATAGACCGTCTTCAGATCGGATTCGGCGCCGCCCCAACGCTTGGGGACCAGCATCTGCACGATGCCTGCATCGATTAGGTCGCGAATGGTGTCGTCGTGCGGACGGCGCAGGACCTCGGTCTCGGCCGCGCGGGCCTTGAGCGTGGGCAGCAGATCGTGCGCCCGTCCGATCAGTTCGGAGGAGGAAGTCATGGCGGCTCGAAGGACGAAGTTGAGGTCGAAGGGGCCGACGCCTTGGCGACGTCGGCCCCCGATGATCAGAACGTCAGGCTGAGATCGACGCCGATCTCGCGCGGCGGCTGATAGACTCGCGAGGCCAGCAGGTTGCCGACGCCGAAGGTGTTGTTGATCACCAGTTCGTCCGTCAGGTTCTTGCCCCACAGGCTGACGCGCCAGCGGCCGTCCGGCAGCTCCAGCGACAGGCTGCCGTCCACCACGGTGTTCGACTGACGCATGGTCAGGTCAGTGGTGGCGTTCAGGGTGCTGAAGCTGGTGTACATGTCGGTCATGTGCCGCACGCTGGCCTGAGCCGTGACCCGGCCGAAGTCAAAGTCGTCCTTGTAGTTGAAGGTGACGCTGTTGCTCCATTTGGGAGCGTAGGGCATCGGCAGATAGGTGCGGTCGATGACGCCCAGACCGTCGCCCAGATCGGCCATGAACTCATCATAGCTGGCGTCCAGATAGCCGACGCTGGCCGAGATGGTGAAGACGTCGGTCAGCAGCGCCGTGGCCTCGGCCTCGAAGCCCGAGATGGTGGCCGCGCCCACGTTGGAGACCAGCGTCTGGTTGATCAGCGTGCCGGGGATCAACTGCTGCACGCTTTGCTGCATGTCCTGATAGTCGCTGGTGAAGACGGCGGCGTTCAGGCGCAGACGGCGGTCGAACAGGTCGCTCTTCACGCCGACTTCGTAGGAGTCGACCGTTTCGGAGTCATAGGGACCGACGGCCAGGAAGGACCCGGCGCGACCGTTGAATCCCCCGGCGCGAAAGCCGCGCGAGTACTGGGCGTAGGTCATCAGGGTGTCCGACCACTTGTAGCTGACCCCAACCTTGGGCGAGAAATCGTCGAAGCTGGCCTCGAACGTCTCCGCGTTCGGATAGAACAGCGGCTGGGTGGTGAAGGTCTTCTCTTCCTTGCTGTAGCGGCCGCCGGCCGTCACGGTCAGGCCGGGCAGAACCTCATAGTCGGCCTGGCCGAACACGGCCCAGGAATCGGCCTTCTGCTGGGTGTAGATGGTCGATCCGGCGGTCGGCGAACCGAACACCGTGCCGAACTGACCCGTGCCGATGTCGTATTCCTGGGTCATGTAATAGGCGCCGACCACATAGGTCAGGGGACCGTCGGTGTTGGACGCGAGGCGCAGTTCCTGGCTGAACTGGTCGTGCGTCTCGTCACGGTGCACGGTCATGAACGGCGTAGGCGTGCCGTCGAAGTCGCTCAGCACCTCGGTGTCGGTCTTGCGGTAGCCGGTGATGGAGGTCAGCTTGACCGGGCCGAGATCCCAATTGGCGTTCAGAGTGACGCCTAGGGCCTCCAGGTCTGAGAAGATGTCGTCGCCGACGTGGCTGAGGAAGGGATCGCCGTCCGTATCGGCCGGCTCGCCGAACCCCGGCAGGACCATGGACGGCAGACTGGCGTTCTCGAACGCCGTGCCGGTGCCCTTGTCCTTGGTGTAGTCGACAATCAGGGTGGCGTCGAAGCTCGCCGTCGGGGTCCACAACAGGGCGCCGCGCATAGAGGTGACGTCCTGGGCGCCCATGTCGCGGCCGTCGTAATTCTTGATGTAGCCGTCGTAGGTCTTGGTCAGGAACGAGAATTTCCCGGCCAATTGATCCTCGACCAGGGCGCCTTCCACGCCGGCGCGCAGTTCCTGGCGGCCGTTGGAGCCGAACGTCGCCTGGGCGCGGGCGCCGAAGTCGAAGGAGGGGCGTCGCGACTGGACGCTGACCACGCCGCCGATTGTGTTGCGGCCGTACAGGGTTCCCTGCGGCCCGCGCAGTATGGTTACGCCGCCGATGTCGAAGAAGTCCTGCACCGCGCCGACGTTGCGCGACAGATAGACGCCATCCAACTCCACGCCGACCGACGGTTCGAAGCTGGATTCGACGTCGGCGTAGCCGAGGCCGCGGATGTAGAAGGCGCTGGCGAAGGGATAGGCGCCGACCGGGGCCAGGACCACGTTGGGCACCTTGCCGTCCAGGTTCAGCAGGCTCTCGACCTTGCCGTCCTCAAGCGATTCCATGCTGAAGGCGCTGACCGCCAGGGGCACGTCCTGCAGCCGCTGTTCCCGGCGCTGAGCCGTGACGACGATGTCGGCGACGGCGGCGGCCTGGGGTGCGGAGGCCGGGGCCTCCTGCGCCATGACGGGCGAGGCGCCGACGATGGCCAGGGCCGCGCCGCACTTGAGCCAGTGTGAGAATTTCATCCTATCCCTCCGTTGTTCTCGTTCTGAATGCGAGATGAGGGGATTGGCGCAGTAGTTGGATATTTTGTCAAACTATCTGACAAAAAATAGAAACCAATTTGACGTTTTGGCGACAGACTGCATTGCACCGCCTCGCCCTCGGCCGGTTCGTTTGGTCGATAATCAACCGGTCCAGTATGCGCGTTAGTTGCCTTTCTGTGAGGGTGAGACTTGGAAACCCCGGGGCGCTTCTGGGAATGGCCCTTAGGCGCAAAACGTGGACAAAGGCGGCGGACGAATAGCCGGGCCTGACTCTACGCGGTCATTGGCGACGTCCGCTAAGGCGTCGATCATCCGCGCACGCATAGGTTTGACTCAGAGGTGGGCAGGAGCTCTGTGCTGAGGTGGAAAACGCCGCGCGCCGCGCACCGCCATCCCGGTGCCCCATCTGGCGGCCGATGTGAGGCGACTTGGTACGTCCAAAGCGGACGCGCTTCTCTTAATCCAACGCCTACTAGGTTGCGACTTACCGCTATTTTTCTATGGTGAATCGGAACCGCGACTGGCTTTTATCGGATCGATTCCTTTGAGCAACATCCATATTCAGCGTGTCGTTCAGAATATTCGGTCCAGACAACCGTGTATACTCCCGTGATCGAACTTGTGGTCAACGCCATTCAGTGCCATCGCTGAGGCCGGTGTCGAGAAAGGCGAGATTCGCGTTCATGTTCTCCGTGCCGGGCAACTCGATTTCGTCGACAAATTGAGGGCAGTGGATGGGTTTTCCGTATCCGACAACGGCGTGGGCTTCAGCGCTAAGAACCGAGACGCATTCGACACCCTCTATACCGCCAACAAAGCGGACCAAAGCGGTAAGGTGTCCTTTACAGTCGCGGCGCCCTGTTTCATTTGTTCAAGAACCGCATCTATCTCGGAGAAATCGTCCATGGCGATCTCTCCATGCCGGGGCGACATCCGGCCATTGTTGATGCGGACCTGTTCGATCGGGTCCAGCGGCAATTAAAGGCCAATACCGTGCAGTACGCCGAGCGGCCGATGCGTGCTGCCGAGCTGCCGCTGAAAGGCCTGCTGCACGATGGCGAAGGTCACAGGATGAGCCCGTCATTCGGCTATGGGCGAGGCGGTAAAGTCTATCGATATTATGTCTCGGCCCCGCTGCAACAGGGCCGGAAATGCTCGACAGGTGCTGGCGTGCTGCGGCGGGTTCGCGCGGAAGCCATCCATGAGGTGATCGAAGGGGCTCTGGTCGGGCGACTGGGACACGATGATGCTGTCCCCCTGGCCGCGATGTTGGGGTCGGTCAAACGGATCGATCTGCTGATGGATGAAGTCAGGATCATCCTGATGGCGGATCGACTGCCTCTCGCACTGCGCAAGAGTCTTGAACTGGTGCACACGATGCCGAGACGAAGCTAAGGCCCTCGGCTACCCCTACCTGAACGTCTTCAAAGATCGGCATGGAAAGCTACGGTACCGGTATCGGCAGACTGGCCGAGCAACCGTTTACCTGCATGGCGTGTTTGGCTCTCCAGAATTTCGCGCGGCATACGATGCCGCCCGCGCGGGCCATACCACCACGATCATTGCTGGCTCCGGCCGCACGGTTCCAGGCACCATCAACGCCTTGGCGATAGCAATCTACGGGTCGGCGGAATGGAAGCAGCTAAGAAAGCCTACTCAAACAACATATCGCGGCATCATTGAGCGGTTGCGGACGGAGTATGGCGGGCAGCCTGTGCGGGGTCTGCAGACGCAGCACATCCTCAAAATGCGCGACCGCAAGGCTGGCTTTCCAACGGCGGCCAATAAGCTGGTCAAGATCATGCGTTGGATGCTGGCCTTTGCCGTCGCCCGGCAATGGCGGGTGGACAATCCAGCCACCGGCATCAGCCCGCTAAAGATCCCTTCTGGCGGTTTCCCCGTGTGGAATGAGGCGGACATCGCGAAATTTGAGGAGCATTGGCCCGTGGGCTCCCGCGAGCGCTTGGCATTTGATCTTCTGCTCTACACCGCCCAGCGGTCAGGCGACGTGCGTCAGATGGGCCGCCAGCACGTCCAAGGCCGCGCCATTCTTGTGCAGCAGGAGAAAACTGAGGCCTGTTTAGAGATTCCGATCCATCCACGCCTCAAGGCGTCGCTCGACACCGTTCCAGCAGGTCAGATGCTCTTTCTGGTCACACAGTCGCAGGTCGGCTTTACGGCAGGCGGTTTCGGCAACTGGTTCAGAGGGGCGTGCAGGCAAGCCGGGATACCGGATCGATCCGCGCATGGCTTGCGGAAGTCGGCCGCGACGCGCCTGGCCGACGCGGGCTGCACGGAAGCGCAGATCAAGGCCGTGACGGGCCATCAGACCTCGAAGGAGGTCGAGCGCTATACGAAGGCACGGGATCAGCGGCTGTTGGCGCAGGACGCCTTCGCCATGATCGGCGGGACGCAACGCGAACAAACTTTGGCTAACCCGGCAGGGAAGTTAGCCAAATCGAACGGTAACTGACTGAAAATAAAGGAAATTGCGATGGTGGTGGCGGACAGAGAGGGATTCGAACCCTCGATAGAGTTGCCCCTATACACGCGTTCCAGGCGTGCGCCTTCAACCACTCGGCCACCTGTCCATTCCACCTGAAGCCCGGATGCGTCCGGGGCGGAACCGTCGGGAGCGGACCGACGGGAGGGGCTGATTAGAGCATGATCTCCCCATGGGCAAGCGCTCTTGAAGCCTCCATATAGGCGCAGACGATGTTTTCGCGGAGTTCTCGCCATGTTGTTGAAGAAGAATGCTGAACTGCCCACGCCTGAGACCGCTTTGCCGGGCCGGGCCGAGGCGCTGACGACGGATGAGACTCACTTCGTTCTCGGCCAGGCGCTGAAGGGGCCGCACCCCGCGGGGATGCAGACGGCCGTGTTCGGCATGGGCTGTTTCTGGGGCGTGGAGCGGGTGTTCTGGCAGTTACCGGGCGTATGGGTCACGTCGGCGGGCTATGCGGGCGGCATCACGCCTAATCCGACCTATGAAGAGGTCTGTTCGGGCCGCACCGGCCATACGGAGGTGGTGCAGGTGGTCTTTGATCCGACCAAGATCACCTACGGCGATCTGCTGAAGGCCTTCTGGGAGAACCATGACCCGACGCAGGGCATGCGTCAGGGCAACGATCTGGGCACCCAGTATCGCTCGGCCATCTATACGCTGAATGATGAGCAGCAGGCGGAGGCGGAAGCTTCGCGTGACGCCTATCAGGCGGCGCTCAGCGCGGCGGGGCGCGGCGCCATCACGACCGAGATCGAACCGGCAGGGCCGTATTATTTCGCCGAGGATTATCATCAGGGTTATCTGGCCAAGAATCCGGCGGGCTATTGCGGCATCGGCGGGACGGGCGTGGTTTGTCCCATCGGCCTAGGCGTCGGGGCCTAGGATGGACCGCGCGGGCGTCGGCAAGGTCTGCCTGGCGATGCCGGGGGCGACGATGGATCATCCGTTCGGGCCGGGTCATGACGCCTATAAGGTCGGCGGCAAGATGTTCGCCCTGATCGGGGCCGAAGGCGGGCTGTCGTTCAAGGTCTCGGACATCGCCTATGAGGTGTTGACCGAGGAGGGGCGGGCGGCGCCGGCGCCCTATCTGGCGCGGGCGAAATGGGTGCATCTGGCCGATCCGGGCGACTGGCCGGACGACGAGCTTGCCGACCATCTGAAATCGGCCCACGCCCTGATCGCCGCCAGGCTGACGAAGAAGGCCCGGGCAGAGTTGGGTCTTCTCCTCCCCATGTGATGGGGAGGAGAGGCGGGCGTTACTTCGCCCTCTGTTCGGCGATCCAGCGGTCCATGCGGACGTCCAGCAGGGCCAGCGGCAGGGCGCCGTCGACCAGCAGGGCGTCGTGGAAGGTCCGCACGTCGAAGCGGTCGCCCAATTCGCGCTCGGCCCGGCTGCGGATCTCGCGCAGGCGGATCTCGCCGATTTTATAGGCCGTGGCCTGACCGGGATCGCCGATGTAGCGCTGCAGTTCGGTTTCGATGTTGTGCGGCGACAGGGCGGAGTTGTCGCGGAAGCAGGCGCGGGCCTGTTCCTCGCTCCAGCCCAGCCAGTGCAGGCCGGTGTCGGCCACCAGCCGGCAGGCGCGCCACATCTCATAGCTGAGGCGGCCGAACCGCTCATAGGGCGTACGATAGATGCCCATTTCCTCGCCCAGGAACTCGGAATACAGGCCCCATCCTTCGCTGAAGGCGGTGACCGCGGCGTCGCGGCGGTAATAGGGCTGGTCGGCGGCTTCCTGCTGCAGCGCGATCTGCAGGTGGTGGCCCGGCACGGCCTCGTGCACCGTCAGGGCGGGCAGTTCATACAGGGGCCGTTGGTCCAGCTTGCCGGTGTTGACGATGTAGCCGCCCGCAACGCCCATCGCCATCGAACCGGCGTTGTAGCGGCCGGTGGTGTAGGTCTCCTCCATCTCGATCGGAACCGGACGCACGCCGTAAGGCAGGCGCGGCAGGGTCGCGAACAAGGACGGCAGGCGGTCGTCCGAGCGTTTGGCGATCTCCGACGCCTTCTCCAGCAGTTCCTCGCGCGACTGGGCGTAGAATTGCGGGTCAGTGCGCAGGAAGTTCAGGAAACCGGCGAAGTCGCCGGTCCAACCCGCGGCGCGCATCTCAGTCTCCATGCGGGCGCGGATGCGGGCGACTTCCTCAACGCCGATCTGGTGCACCTGATCGGGCGTCAGGTCGGTGGTCGTATTGCTGCGTACCAGGAAGGCGTAGATGTCTCGGCCGCCGGGGCGGTGGACCAGACCCGGCTCCTGAGGAGCCTTGGGCGCATATTCGTCGCGCAGCAGGTCGCGCCAGGCGGTGCGGCGGGCGGTGATCGGCCCCTCGACCAGGGCGCGGGCGCGGGCGCGGAACTGGTCCTGCTGCGCGGCGGGGATGGAGGCGGGCAGGGCGTTGAACGGGCGCAGCAGGACGTCGCCCGCCTCGCCCGGCGTCAGGTCGCGCTCGGCCTGGGCCAGGGCGCTGTCGACGACCGAACGAGCCTGGATCAGGCCGGTCTCCAGCCCGCGCCGGGTGTTGGCGATCCCGGCGTCGTAATAGGCGGGCGCTGCTTCCAGGCGCTTCAGCCAGGCCTCGGCGTCGGCGGCCGTGGCGATGCGCGCAGCGGGGGCCAGATAGGCCATGAGCTGGCCGGGGCCGCCTTCGGAATCGAAGGCCAGACGGTGCAGATCCAGTTCGATCTGTTCCAGCTCGCGGCCGATCAGATAGCCGACGAAGGCGTGGTTCAGGCGGTGTGCTTCGTCCAGCGCGGCCGGGTCGATGGCGTCCAGCCGCGCCTTCAGGGCGTTCAGCGGGGCGCGGCGGGCCAGTTCGCCCGCGCGGCTGGCGTCGGGCAGGCGCGACAGGGCGGCGCGGTCGCCGTCCATGCCCGAGCCGATCGGGTCGTTCTGACGCAGGTAGGCCTCGTAATCGACCAGCAGGGCGTCGAGCGCGGCGGCGCTGGATTGGCTTTGAACAACGGCCGCCTGCGCAGGCAGGGCGGTTGCGGCTGCAAGGCCGGACAGGCCGATACCGGCGACGAGAAGAAGATGACGCATGACTTGAAGCCCTCCCACGAGCAGGCGGGGAAGGGAGCGGACGACGCCGCTGCGGTCAAGTCTTTAGCGGCACCGCTCCAGAAAGCGGGCGGCGCGTCCTTCCGATCCCGGCTGGGCGGCCATCATCGACCGCTGGTCGCCGTTCCATACGGCCAGCCATCCGAGGCGATAAAAGCGCTGAAACACCGGATGGGATGCGGGCGCCGTAGCGACCAGATGAACGCCGTCGTGGATGACCGCTTCTTCGACGCGGGCGGGGAAGGTCTCGGTGTCGCCGCCCGATTCCAGCGTCACGGCGAGGCGCTGCGGCGTCCGGTCGGCGGCCAGCGACAGGCCGATCTTGCCCGATCCGGGGGCGCACATGAGGCTGAGCGGCACGTCGTCGGACTGGGCCAGTCCATAGGACAGGCGGGGCTCGTCCGGATCCTCGTTCAGGAACCAGTCGTAACCGGCCACAGGCAGGGGTGCGGCGCTGGTCGCCATAGGCGCGACTGTGGGCGCGCAGGCGCCGAGGGCGGACACGGAGGCGACAGCTGCGGCGGTCAGCCAGAAAGAGAGGCGCATCCTGATCCCTATCCGGTGCACAGTTCGGCGAAGCGGCGCAGCTTGGGCAGATTCGCCCGATCGATCTCTATGGTCTCGGCCTGATCGCCCAGCGTGAGCGTCAGCCGCCCGGAGGCCAGGAAGGCGGCGAAGACCGGGTGATCGGCGCGCAGCACCGCCTCCAGTCGGCCGCGTCGCGCGCGGGCCTCGACCTCGGCCGAAGCGGCGCCTGAGCGGATGACCGCGAAACCGTCGGCTCCCGGCGCGTCATGGAAGGCCAGCCGCACGATGCTTGAGCCCGGCGCGCATTCCAGCGTCGTCCGCAGACGCGGCGTATCCGGGATCTCATTGGCCAGGACCAGAGGGCCGTCGCCGCTGTAGAGGGTCCAGGTCCACCCCTCCGACGGGCGCGGCGTTCGTGCGGGCGTCGCTGCCTGAGGCCGTTCGGCCGGCGGCTGGACTCCGCTCTGAGGCGCCGTCTGCACGGCCAGGGCGAAGAGCATGGCCTGGGACAGGCCGAGCAGTGAGGTCATGTTTCAGCCCCCGCTGAGGAAAACCGGGGGACTGTGATCACGCGTGTCCCGAAGCGCAATAGCTAAGAAACCCCTGAACCAGACGCCGCTCGGCGCGAGTGGCGGTCAGCTGACGGTCGCCGGCCTCGGTCTGCACGGTCATACGCCCGCCGCGCGCCAGTCCCGTCAGGGCCGCATCGCCCAGCGGCAGGCGCGCTTCAAAGGCCTCTCCGTTCGACAGGGGATCGATGAGCTCCGGCCCGTGCGAGGCCAG
Source organism: Brevundimonas naejangsanensis DSM 23858 (assembly GCF_000421705.1). GTDB lineage: Bacteria > Pseudomonadota > Alphaproteobacteria > Caulobacterales > Caulobacteraceae > Brevundimonas > Brevundimonas naejangsanensis. Next base: position 105,464 of record NZ_ATXN01000006.1, on the reverse strand, counting down.
GACCAAGCCTGCGCTTCGCGGCTGAACGTCGCCGTAGACCACGGCCGAGTTCTCGCCCGGCGCACAGGTCAGCATCAGGGCCAACTGGTCCGAATCCGGCAGGCCATAGGCCAGTTTCGCCATCGCGCCCTCGCGCAGCATATGCCAGCCGGCCGCGGGCTCGGTTCCCCCGCGCGGCGCCGAAGGCGCATGGGTCGCCGCATGGGCCGCAACGGCGGCCAGGCCCACGGCGGCCAGGATCGGAAAGAGGCTCTTACGCATGACAAGCTCACTCGCGTTCGACAGAGCAAACGCGGGTCGCTTGTTAAGAGTTCACGGCTCCGCTGGGCCGCGCGCGATTCAGTGATGCGGTGCGGCTGGAATCACACGTTTCGGTGAACGCAGGTCAGAACGGGCTGAAACGCTCGACCAGGGACTGGGCGGCGGGCGTCGCCTGCATCCGGCTGATGTCGCCGCGCCCGCCATAGCTGATGCGCGCCTCGGCGATCTGGCTGTGGCGGATGGTGTTGGCGCTGGAGATGTCCTCGGGCCGGACGATGCCGGCGACGGTCAGTTCGCGCACTTCACGGTTGGTGCGCACTTCTTGCCGACCCTGGATGACCAGATTGCCGTTGGGCATGACGGCGGTGACGACGGCGGCCACCGTCAGGTTGACCCGCTCCGAGCGGTTGACGCTGCCCGAGCCGTTGGCGTTCGCCGCGCCTTGCGTGCCGATCATGTTGGCGGCGTCGAAGCCGCCGGGGAAGGCGCGGCCCAGGCTGTTCTCCAGCCCGAAGAAGTTGGTGACGCCGCCCGAGGCGCTGTTGGTGCGGTTGCGCTGGGTCGAGTTCTGGGTCTGGGCGCGGTCGTTGATGTCGATGGCGACGGTCAGGATGTCGCCGACGCGGCGGGCCCGCTGGTCGCCGAAGAAGCTGCGCGCGCCGGTGCGCCACAGGCTGTTGGCGCTGGCCGAGGTCGGCTCGGGCAGATAGGCCTGCTCGACCGGGACCAGGGCGGCCGGATAGCCGATGGGCGCCAGTTCCGGGCCCTTCACCGCCTCGATGGCGGTGGAGCAGGCGGCCAGCGACAGGGCCGACACGGACAGGGCGATGAGGGGCAGGGTGCGCATGATGTCTCTCTCGCTCAACGGGAGGCGAACTGTTGTGGGTTGCGGCGAGCCATCTGGGCGGCGGGACCGGCGACGGCCCGGCCGGGCGCGACGGCCACGGCGTCGATGGTGCGGTTGGACTGGACGTTCAGGATCGGCACGGCCTCGCCCGCCGAGGCGTTGCGCGTCGCCTTGCCGGTGACGGTCAGTTCGACGCCGTCGCTCAGATAGGCCACTTCGACCATGTCGTTGCGCGCGATGACCTGGGGCGAGGCCAGGTCGCGCTGGGCCACGGGCGAACCGGCGCGCAGGGCGCGTTTGGTCTGAAGCCCGATCACGACTTCGGCGTCCTGGGGCGCGCCCGTCGGGGCCAGGTGCGACTGGACCGAGGCCCAGATCACGTCTTCGGGCTGCACCACCTCGCCGGCGGCCAGACTGCGGGCGTAGGTCAGGACCTCGACGCTGGCGCTCGCTCGCGAGGACGCGCCCACGCTGGCGGCGGCGGGACGGGCAGAGGTTTCGGCCGCAGCGGCGCCGCCTTCACGCACCACGATGCGACGCAGGCCGTTGGGGTTGTTCCATTCCAGCCCAGCGCGGCGCGCCGCGATCTGTACCTGAGAGGCTTCCAGCACGGCGGTGGGGCCGACGCGGCGGCCGACCACGACACTGGCCGCCTCGCCCGCGTTGTCGAACAACTCGCCCAGGGTGATGCGGCCGTCGTCGTCGACCGGATCGGGCAGCAGATTGACCGGCCCGGCCAGCGCAGGGCCGGCGAGGGCGATTGTCAGGAAGGGGACGAGGATCAGGGCGCGCTTCATGGCTTAGCTCTTCACCTGGGCTGTGACGGCCAGCATGTCGTCGGCGGTGGTGATGACCTTGGAGTTCATCTCATACGCGCGCTGGGCCACGATCAGGGCGGTGATTTCGCTGACCGCGTCGACGTTGGAGGCTTCGGTATAGTGCTGCAGCAGATTGCCGTAGCCGACCTCTCCCGGCACGCCGACCGTGGCGGGGCCCGAGGCCGCCGTCTCCAGCAGCAGGTTGTCGCCGATGGCTTCCAGACCCGCTTCGTTGAAGAAGGTCGCCAGCTCCAGCTGGCCCACGACCTGCGGCTCAGGCTCGCCCTGGGTGGTCACCTGGACCTGGCCCGACTTGGAGATGGTGACGTCCAGCGCATCCTGCGGAATGGCGATGGCGGGCTCGACGGCATAGCCGTCGTCCGTCACCAGCTGGCCTTCGCCGTTGATGGTGAAGTTCCCCGCGCGGGTATAGGCCAGCTCGCCCGAGGGCAGGGTGATCTGGAAATAGCCCTTGCCCTGAATGGCGATGTCGTAGGTGTTGCCGGTGCGGTTGGGGCTGCCCTGTTCGGTGATGCGGTAGACGCTGCCCGCCTTCACGCCCGAACCGATCTGGATGCCGGTCGGCACCACGGTTCCCTGCGACGAGGACTGGGCCCCCATGCGCTCGACGTTCTGGTACAGCAGGTCCTGGAACTCGGCCCGCTGACGCTTGAAGCCGACCGTGTTCATGTTGGCGATATTGTTGGAGATGACCTCCACGTTCAGCTGCTGGGCGGCCATGCCGGTGGCGGCGGTGCGAAGCGCGCGCATGTCTCAGCTCTCCCTTACGAAACCCGGCCCAGCCGCTCGATCGAGCGGCGCGACAGGTCGTTGGTGTTTTCGATCATCTTGGTCACGCGCTCATAGGCGCGGTTGATCTCGATGAGGTTGGTGATTTCCATCAGGGTGTTGACGTTCGACCCTTCGAGCGTCCCCTGACGCACCTGGGCGTCTGTCGCCTCCATCGGCTCGGCGCCGGACGTGTTGCGGTAAAGGCCGTCGCCCGATTTCTGCAGCACCGACAGGTCGTCGAAACGCACCACGGTCAGGCGGCCGATCGGCTGGCCCTGCTGGCTGACCGTGCCGTCGTGGGCGACGCTGACGGGGCCGCGCTGCGGGTCCAGGTCCAGCTCGGCGCCGTCGGCCATGACCAACAGGCCCTGTTTGGTCGTCAGCCGTCCCTCGGGATCGGTGACGAAGGAGCCGTCGCGGGTATAGGCGGGGCCGGTCGGAGTCTGCACCGTGAAGAAAGCGCCTTCGCCCTCGATGGCGAAGTCCAGGTCGCGGCCGGTCTGCTTCAGCGCGCCCTGGCCGAAGTCGCGGCCGACGCCCTTGTCCAGGACGAAGCTGGCTGAGGGGCGGATGGCGTCGTTGCGGGCGCGCTCGCCGATCTCGGTCCCGACCATCAACTGCTCGACCTTGAAGCCGGTGGTGTCGGCGTTGGCGACGTTGTTGGCCACGATGTCCAGCTCGCGGCGAAGCGTCATCTGGCGTGACAATCCGATATAGGCGGCGTTTTCCACGAGCGGGCTCCTTTCGCCCTTTCCCGTCGCAACGACCGTGCCAACAGGGTTAACGCCCGTAGAATGGGGGTTTGAGCGGTTCTGAGCCGTGCGGCGCCCGGCAGGATTTGCCGATTGTAAACGCCTCGTTAACCAAAACAGGGCCACACCCGGCATGTGAGGATCGGGGCGGCTTGGGCATGCTGAAACTGAAGCTGGGCAAGAAGAAGAGCGAGGCGCCGGTCGGCGACGACGCCAACCTGCCCGCCGTAAGCGAGGCCGCGTCCGCCGCCGAGGGCGAAGACGGCGCCGCCGAGGCCTCGGGCAAGAAGAAGATCCCGCTGCTGTTCATCATCATTCCTGCCGCGCTGGTGGTGCTGGGCGGGGGCGGCGCGACCGCCTTCATGCTGATGAAGCCCAAGTCCGCCGAGGCGGCGGGCGGGCACGCGGCTCCGGCCAAGGAAGAGAAGAAGGGCGGCGGTCACGGCGGCGGCAAGGAGGGCGAGGCGCCCGCCGGGGCAGGCAAGGTGGCGGCCGGTCCTGACGGCGTGACCTTCTACACCCTGCCGGACATGATCGTGAACATTCAGTCCGTGGACGGGCGCCCGACCTATCTGAAGCTGCGGCTGACGCTGGAGATGAAGGACGCCTCGGTCGCCTCGCACCTTCAGGCCGAGGCGCCGCGGATGCAGGACATGTTCCAGGGCTTCCTGCGCGAACTGCGCCCCGAGGATCTGGCCGGGTCGGCCGGGTCGTATCAGCTGCGCGCCGAGATCCTGCGCCGGGTTAACCTGATCGCCGCTCCCGGCAAGGTCGACGCCGTGCTGATCGAAGAAATGCTCGTGCAGTAATGAGCGACACCCTGGCCCCCGACAACGAACTGGATCCCTTCGGCGGCGAAGCCGACCTGGGCGCCGATCTGGGCGCGGGTCTGTCCGAGCGCGTGCTGAACCAGGATGAGATCGACAGCCTGCTGGGCTTCGACATGGGCGTCGGCGACGATGATGAGCGCAGCGGCATCCGCGCCATCATCAACTCGGCCCTGGTCTCCTATGAGCGCCTGCCGATGCTCGAAATCGTCTTCGACCGCCTGGTGCGGCTGATGACGACCAGCCTTCGCAACTTCACCTCCGACAACGTCGAGGTCAGCCTCGACACCATCAGCTCCATCCGCTTCGGCGACTATCTGAACTCCATCCCGCTTCCGGCCATTCTGGCGGTGTTCCGGGCGGAGGAACTGGACAACTACGGCCTGCTGACGGTCGACTCCAACCTGATCTACTCCATCGTCGACGTCTTGCTGGGCGGGCGTCGCGGCACGGCGGCCCTGCGGATCGAGGGGCGGCCCTACACCACCATCGAGCGAGTGCTGGTGCAGCGCATGGTCGAGGTCATCCTGAACGACGCGCGTCAGGCGTTCGAGCCGCTGACCCCCGTCCACTTCAATCTGGACCGGCTGGAGACGAACCCCCGCTTCGCCGCCATCGCGCGCCCGGCCAACGCCGCCATTCTGGTCAAGCTGCGCATCGACATGGAAGATCGCGGCGGCCGGGTCGAACTGCTGCTGCCCTATTCGACGCTGGAGCCGATCCGCAAGATGCTGCTGCAGCAGTTCATGGGCGAGAAGTTCGGCCGCGACAACATTTGGGAAGGCCACCTGGCCACCGAACTCTGGACCACCGAAACCGAGGTGCGCTGCGTGCTGGACGAGCAGCAGATGCCCCTGTCCAAGGTGCTGGACCTGAAGGTCGGCGACACCCTGATGCTGAACGTGACGCCTGAGTCCGAAGTCTCGGTGCGCGCGGGATCCATCCCGCTGACGACAGGCAAGATGGGCCGCAAGGGCCAGCACATCGCCGTCCGCGTCGAGGGCCCCATCAGCACCGACGCCGCCGCCCGCCTCGCCAGGGAGAACAGCTGACATGATCGGCATCATTCTCGACTCCATCCTCATGCTGCTGTTGGTCGCGGCCATCGGCTACGGCATCAAGCTGGAGCGCAAGCTGAAGACCCTGCGCGAGGGCCAACTGGCCTTCGCCTCCGCCGTGACCGAGCTGAACAGCGCCGCCGGACGCGCCGAACAGGCCCTGGCCACCCTGCGCGCCTCGGGCCAGGAGACGGACCTGCTGCACGACCGCATCATCAAGGCCCGCGCCGTGAAGCAGGAACTGGAGGTGCTGATCGCCCGCGCCCCGGCCCGCCCGGCCGACAGCCGCATCGAAACGCGCGAGGACGAGCGCCGCGCCTCCGCCAGGGCTCTGGCCGAGATCGAGGCGACGGCCGAGGCTGAACCGGCCCGCGCCTCTGCGGTCTCGCCCCTGCTGGATGACGAGACCCGCGCCCGTCGAATGGCCGCCCTGATGGAACGCATCGAAGGCGCTCGCGCGGTCATGAAGGCCCCATCGCCCAAGTCGTCCCCCAAGCCCGCGCCTGCGCTTGAGCGCGCCTCGCCGGTGATGCAGGCCCTGGCCGCTAACCATGCTGCGCAACAGAGCCTAAACCGCGCCCGCCGTAGTCTGGATGACGACCTGTTCGCTGCTTGATGTTGGCCCCTATGTCCGAGGCGCGGCCTCGGACGACTTGAGGGGCAATGATGATGCGCTTTTTTCCTGAGTCTGACCGATGAGCAAGCTGCCCCGCCTTCTGCCCCTGATCGCCGTCGCCATCGGCGGCGTCGTGGCCGTGCGCGCTGCGGGCGTGGCGCCGGATCTGTTTCAGGGCGCGACCGCATGGGCTCAGGAAGCCGTCGTCAAGGAAGGCGAGGGGGCCAAGCCCGAGCCCAAGCCCGCCGCCGTCTGCGCTCTGACGCCCGAACAACTGGCCCAGCAGGCGGGGATTTCTCCGGCCGAGCTGCGCATCATCCAGTCCCTGTCCAAACGCCGCGACGCCTTGGATGCACGCGACGCCGACTTCGCCACCACCCTGCCGCTGATGGTGGCCGCAGAGCAGAAGCTGGACGCCAAACTGCAGGCTCTGGAGGCCCTCAAGAGCGAGATCGGCGCCCTGGTCGGTCAGGTCGACGAAAAGGAAAAGGCGGAAGAGGACCGCCTGGTCGCCGTCTACTCCGCCATGCGGCCCAAGGAGGCGGCGGCGGTCTTCGCCACCCTGGACGACGGGGTGCGCCTGCCGGTCGCCTCGGCCATGCGCCCCCGGACCTTGGCCGCCATCATGGCTCAGATGCCGCCCGCCGCCGCGCGTGAATTGACCGAGAAGCTGGCCAAACGCTTCCAGGCCGAGCAGTACGCCGCCCGCGCCGCCGCCGTGGCCGCGCCCGCCGCTGCCGCTCCGGCTCTGACCCCAGCCGCTCAACCCGCCGCAGCCGCGCCTGCGCCCGCTCAGGCGACCCAGACGACGCCGCGTCGCCCAGCGGCCCGGCCCGCCGCCCCGCCTGCACAAAAGGCGGCTGCGCTCGCCGAAACTGGTCCGCGCCCCTATGCGGCGGCGGCTGACGCCCCGACCGGTCCGCGCCAGTCGGTGCAGTAAGCGGCCTGGCTCCTCCGCTATTGAGGGGAGGGGGAGAATGGTTGTCGCGACCCGTCCGCGCGGCTATTCAGCCCGCTTCGCCTTTTCATGAGACCTGCCATGTCCGACGCCCTGCCTGACCGCCTTTCGGTCGATCCCGACAGCCCCTTCCACGACGCCGAACTCTTGGCGCGCGGCGTGGGCATCCGCTTCAAGGGCGAGGAAAAGACCAATGTCGAGGAATACTGCGTCTCGGAAGGCTGGGTGCGTCTGGCTGTCGGCAACCGCGTCGATCGCCGCGGCAAGGCCCTGACCGTCAAACTGCAAGGCCCGGTCGAGCCCTTCATCAAGGGCGAGTGATCGAGAGTCTTCGATTTCCGCTCTGACGGCGAAGCTGAGACTTTCGGTCGCAGGCTTCGCCCGCTAGGGTCCGCGCCTCATTGTTGAGTTGGGGAGGCGCACTTGTCGTTCAATGCTCGTCTTATGGCCGCCAGCGCTGTGGCGCTCGGCCTGATCGCCACGCCGGTTCTGGCGCAGGACGCCCGCACCATCCGCGCCGCTGAGCAGGTGCGCGACCAGGCGTTGAAGGGCAATATCGCCCTAGACTACGTCACCCAGATCACCACCCGTTTCGGCCCGCGCCCGGCGGGCTCGCGCGCCGAGCAGGACGCCGCCGCCTGGGCCGCCGACTACATGCGGGCCCACGGCTTCCAGAACGTCCGCATCGAGACCTTCCCCCTGATCGGCTGGGAGCGGGGCGAGGAAAGCGCCGAGATTCTGGGCGCCCGTCCGCAGAAGCTGGTCGTGGCGGCGCTCGGCCACTCCATCGCCACCCCCGCCGAGGGCGTCGAGGCGGACATCGTCTTCTTCGACGGCCTGGACGCATTGGCGGCCGCGCCCGCCGGATCGCTGAACGGCAAGATCGCCGTGGTCGACGGCGGCCAGATGGTGCGGATGCAGGACGGCTCGGGCTACGGCCCCCTGTCGCGGCTGCGCAGCCAGGGGCCGACTGAGGCGGCCAAGCGCGGCGCGGTCGCCTTCGTGATGCGCTCGGCCGGGTCGGATGAACACCGGATGCCGCACACCGGCACCACCCGCTATGTCGAGGGCAAGGTGCCGCTGCCGTCCTTCGCCCTCAGCGCGCCGGACGCCGATCAGGTGGCGCGTCTGGTCGGCATGGGCGAGACGGTGCGTCTGCGCCTGAAATCCACCGCCCATACCTATGAGACGGTCAGCCAGAACGTCATCGGCGACATCGTCGGCGCCTCGCGTCAGGACGAGATCATCGTCCTGGGTTCGCACATGGACAGCTGGGACCTGGGCACCGGGGCCATCGACGACGCGGCGGGCGGCGCCATCACTCTGGCGGCGGCCAAGCTGATCGCCGAACAGGGCCGTCCGGAGCGCACCGTCCGCGTGGTCCTGTACGGCTCTGAAGAGGTCGCCCAGCCGATCGACCACGGCAACGGCGGCGGCGCCTATGCCCGCAACATCGGCGCGGGCGTCGAGAAGCACGTCATCGCCGGCGAAAGCGACTTCGGCGCCGACCGCGTCTACGCCCTGGGTCTGCCGCCCGGATCGCAGGGATCCGACTTCGCCCGCATCGCCGAGCGGATCCTGCGCCCGCTGGGCGTGCTGCCGGGCGAGCCGGAACTGTATGGCGGCGTCGATATCGGCCCGTTGGCCAAGGCGGGCGTTCCGGTCTTCGGCCTGCGCCAGGACGGCACGCGCTATTTCGACCTGCACCACACCGCCGACGATACGCTGGACAAGATCGACCCGGCCCAGATGACCCAGAACGTCGCCGCCTGGGCGGCGTTGGTGCGCCTGATCGCTGATTCAGATGTGGACTTCCGGGCCGCTCGTGCGGCACAGGAGGCGAAGCGCTGAGGCGCGCCCTGCGAGCGTGGCGGAACTGGTAGACGCAAGCGACTTAAAATCGCTCGACCTCGGTCGTGCGGGTTCGATTCCCGCCGCTCGCACCATCAATGGCCGGTCCTGATCCGGCGACCCCGGGATTGGGGTCTCTGGACGGCTGCAGCGCCTGCGTTTCCAAACGCAGGCGTTTTTTGTTTGGGCGGCCGCTTCCTCACGTTCCGTTCGAGAACAAAAGATTTCGATTGCAATAAATACATGAATGTTGATGCATCAGTTCAGGCAAACCTAAAGCTAATACTGTCTTTTTCTTTATAAGTTTCACGCTAGTAAGTCTTGTAAATCCGGTTCTAATTCGCAAATCAACTTGCTCATTCGTGATTCAAAGAATCCTTGCCGCTGGCTTCATTTCGGCCGAAATCCTGTCAAGTCTACCGCATTGCACAAAAACTTTATCTCGGCTTAGCTGTTAATGTACTATGGTCGTTTGATCGTGGTTCGGAGCATCGAGCCGCGCTAGCGCGTTGGACGCGCTGAACATTGCGCCTGGCGTTCCGTCGGGCGCGAACGCAACCGTGACATCCCGTCTGCCTGCGCCTGGGGCGCGGCGGCGTCTTTGCGGCTGCGCGTAAGGCGGGCCGGGGGCTCGCCGGAAGCGATAAAGAGACAGGAGCGCAGGCGCGCGTGGACGACTTACAACTTCAACAATTGGGCGGGCCGCTGACGATCGGCCTGCTGGTGCTGTTCTTCGGCCTGACCATGCTGATCTCCTTGCGGATCAGCCGACGCAAGGAAAACGCCGACGCCTATATGACGGCCGGGAACGGCATCGGTCTGGGCGTCTCGGCGGCCTCGATGACGGCGACATGGATCTGGGCCGCGTCGATGTACGCCTCGGCCACCTCAGGCTACGTCTACGGCATATCGGGGCCGATCCATTATGGGCTGTGGGGGGCGCTGATGATCCTGTTCATCTACCCCTACGGCCGCCGCATCCGCGCTGTGGCGCCGCGCGCCCATACGCTGGCTGAGGTCATGTACGCCCGGCACGGCCGCTCCAGCCAGCTGATGCTGGCGGGGTCCAACGTCCTGGGCAGCGTCATCAGTCTGACCTCCAACTTCATCGCCGGGGGCGCCCTGATCTCCATGCTGTCGCCCTTCAGCTTCAGCCAGGGCATCGTCGTCATCGCCGGCGGGGTGCTGCTTTACACGCTGTGGTCAGGGTTCCGCGCTTCGGTGCTGACTGACTTCATTCAGGTCTGCGCCATGCTCGGCGCCGTGGTCGTGGTCATTCCGGCCATCTTCTTCGCCATGGGCGGGCCGAGCGTCTTCATCGAAGGCGCGTCCAACCTGACGCCGCAGCAGACCAGCTTCTTCTCGTCCGACGCCTTCCTGAACCAGGGCGCGCCATATATCGCCGCCGTTCTGGCCTACGCCATCGGCAACCAGACCATCGCCCAGCGCCTGTTCGCCGTGCGCGAGGACCTGATCAAGCCGACCTTCATCACCGCCACGGTCGGTTACGGCGCCACCATCATCGGCATCGGCATGCTGGGCGTCGTGGCCCTCTACGCCGGGATCAACCCCATGGAGGGGGACCTCAACAACCTGATCCCGCAACTGGCCGGGACCTATTTCGGACCGGTGCTGCTCAGCGTCTTCTTCATCATGATCATCGGCTCGCTGGCCTCGACAGCGGATTCCGATCTGTCGGCCCTGTCGTCGATCATGATGGCCGACATTTACGGCCGTGCGGGCAAGCGCAAGGCGGATCCGCGCCTGATGCTGACCATCGGCCGCGCGACGATGGTCATCGCCACCGGCGCGGCGCTGTATTTCGCCGGAGCGCGGATGAACATCCTGGACCTGCTGGTCCTGGTCGGCGCCATCTGGGGCGCGCTGGTCTTCCCCGTCATCGCCAGCTTCTATTGGGAAAAGGTGACCAACAAGGCTTTCACCGTCTCGGTGCTGGCGGCGCTGGCGATCTTCTTCCCGGTGCGGTTCGGCTGGATCCCGATGGACGGCGCTGTCGGCTATGTCTTCGACGTCATCGCCGTGGTCGGGGTCGGCGTGGTCGCGGGTCTGATGACCTTCGGCTTCTTCGGCGCGCGCGCGGCGCGGATCGTGGGCTTCATCGCCGCCGTGGCCGTGGCGCCCTTCGCCATCGGCTTCCTGCATGACTACGCTGTGCTGAGCGGCTCGCTGATCGCCTATGCCGTCAGCACCGTGGTCTGCACCGCCATGTCGCTGTCCAATCAGGACGGCTTCGACTTCTCGCGCATCGCCCGAATGACCGGCGACTTCGATGTGGAGGAAGCCGAACCCGCCGCCGCATCTGCGGCCGCCCCCGCCCGCTCGGGCTCGCAAATCCCTCAAACCCGCTAACAGGAGATCGCAATGACCCCTTTCTGGCTGACGGCCTATGTCCTGATGTGGCCCGTCATCGTCGCGGGCGTGCTGGCCTTCATCGCCCGCGCCTTCTTCAAGGAATGGCTGGACGCGCACCGGCGCGGCGAGCCGATGATCTGATGTCGAAGGGGGCTGCGGCCCCCTTTTTCATGCCCTGGCTGTCTTGGACCCGTCATTGCAGACGGCTAGGGGTGGAAGACATTCTGCTTCGCCTGGAGTTCCTGATGATCCGCAGCCGCCTTCTCGCCTCCGCCCTTGGCCTGACTCTCGGGCTTGTCGCCATAAGCGGAACTGCACAGGCGGCCGAGGCGCCCCAGCCGACGCCACCCCAGGCGGCGGCCTCCGCTGGGGAGCGGGCCTCGCCCTCGTTGATCGTCACCATCGTCGTGGACCAGCTCAGCGCCAATCTGTTCAACCAGTATCGCAGCCAGTTCACCGGCGGGCTCAAGACCCTGGCCGATCAGGGCATGGTCTCGATCAACGGCTATCAGACCCACGGCGTGACGGTGACCTGCGCCGGTCACTCGACCGTCCTGACCGGGATGCATCCGACCCATAGCGGCATTCCGGCCAACGACTGGATCGACACCACCACGGGGCAGGAGACCTACTGCCTCGCCGCGCCGCAGAACACCCTGGCTCACGGCAAGAACACCGACAACGGCCCGGTCGGCCCGGCGCAGTTGAGCGCCTCAACCCTGGGCGACTGGCTGAAGGCGGTCAGCCCGGAAAGCCGCGTCTATGGCGTGTCGGGCAAGGATCGCGGCGCCATCAACCTGGCCGGGCACAGGGCGGACGGCGCCTTCTGGCTCACCGACGGCTTTGGCTTCACCACCTATGTCGAGCCGGGCCAGTCCGCGCAGGCGCGGCTGGCCCCGGTGGCGGCGATCAACGCCCGCATGGTCGAGCGTTTCAGCCGCGCCACGCCCAACTGGACCTATACCAACGAGGCCTGCCGCCGTCTGGAAGGGCAATGGACCATTGCGGGCCAGACCTTCGACTCCAAACTGCCGCCGGTGAACGACCGCTTCGACAACTCGCCGGTGCTGGACGAGCTGACTCTGGAAGGCGCGATCGAACTGCTGGAGACGCAGCAACTGGGCCGACGCGGCGTCACCGACATGCTGGGCGTCAGCCTGTCGGCCACCGACCGGATCGGCCACGGCTTCGGCACGCAGGGCCCTGAAATGTGCGAGCAGATGCTGCGTCTGGATGCCGCGCTGGGCGCCTTCCTCGACCGGCTGTCGACCATCCCCGGCGGGGTGATCGTGGCGCTGACGGCTGACCACGGCGGTTCGGACTTCCCCGAACGGTCGGCGGTCGAGGGCTATCCCAATGCGGGCCGGGTCGACCGCGCCCTGCAACCGCGCGTCAATGCGGCGCTGAAGGCCCGTTTCGGTCTGGACGCGGACCCGGTCGTGTCCTCGGCGGGCGGCTTCGTCATCGTCGACAAGGATCGCAGGTCGCTGGCCGAGCCGCTGCGTTCGCAGGTGCTGGCCGCCGCGATCGAACTGCTGAACGCCGAGCCGCAGGTGGCGATGGCGGTCTCGCGCGACGAACTTCTGGCCGAGCCGATCCCCGCCTCCGACAACCCCGAAGAGCTGACGGTGCGCGAGCGCCTGCGCCTGTCGGCCGTGGCGAGCCGTTCGCCCGACATCCTGCGCGCCTGGCAGCCGGGCCTGACCGGCCAGGGCCGCGTCGGCGGGGCCATCTCCAGCCACGGTTCGCCCTGGGACTACGACCGTCGCGTGCCCATCGTCTTCTGGTGGCCGGGCGCGCAGGGCCAGGAGCGTTTCCTGCCCATGCGCACCATCGACATCGCCCCGACCCTGGCCAATCTGATCGGCGTCCAGCCCGACGCCCCGATCGACGGCCGCTGCATGGACCTGCCCCAGTTCGCCAAGGGCCGCTGCGAGACGAAATAGACCGTACGGGTCGACATAAACTCGTGTTTCCACGGCGGGAGGCGCTCTTACGCCTCTCGCGTTTCATTGGCACAAGGGCTTGAGAAGCGCTTCTGAGGGGAGGCGTCGGCCGTCAGAGCCATACGAGGAAACCCGTTCATGCAAAGAGCCCGCCGCGCGCGCATCGTCGCGACACTCGGACCCGCCAGCCGCGCGCCGGGAACCGTCAAGGCGCTGGCCCAGGCGGGGGTGGACGTCTTTCGCCTGAACTTCAGCCACGGCTCGCACGACGACCACGCGGCCGCCCTGAAGGCCGTGCGGGGGGCCGAGATGGCGCTGAAGCGGCCGCTGGGCGTGCTGGCCGACCTGCAGGGTCCCAAGCTGCGGCTGGGCCGTTTCGCCGACGTCGAGATCGAGGTGAGGCCGGGGCACAGGATGCGTTTCGACCTGAACCCGGCGCTGGGCGACGAGACGCGGGTGCAGATGCCGCATCCGGAGATTTTCCGCGCCCTGCGCCCCGGCATGCTGCTGCTGATCGACGACGGCCGGGTGCGCCTGCGCGTGGGCGAGCGCACCGACGAATGGTGCGACGTCACGGTCGAGAGCGGATCCAAACTGTCGGACCGCAAGGGGGTGGCCGTGCCCGAGGCGGTGGTGCCGGTCTCGGCCCTGACGCCCAAGGACCGCGAAGACCTGGCCTTTGCGCTACGTCTCGGCGTCGACTGGGTGGCCCTCAGCTTCGTGCAGAAGGCCGAGGATATGGCCGAGCTGAAGAGCATCGTGAACGGTCAGGCCGCGTGTCTGGCCAAGATCGAGAAGCCTCAGGCCCTGAACGATCTGGAGAGCATCCTCGACTATTGCGACGGCGTCATGGTCGCGCGCGGCGATCTGGGCGTCGAGATGGAGCCGGAAGAGGTGCCGGTCGCCCAGAAGAAGATCCTGCGCGCCGCCCGTCAGCGCGGCGTGCCCGCCATCGTCGCCACCCAGATGCTGGAATCCATGACCAGTTCGCCCGCCCCGACGCGGGCCGAGGCCTCCGACGTGGCCAACGCCGTCTATGAGGGCGCCGACGCCCTGATGCTGTCGGCCGAGACAGCGGCGGGCGACTATCCGCTGGAAGCGGTGACCATCATGAACCGCATCATGGAGCGGGTGGAGCGCGACCCCCTGTGGCCGGGACTGATGGACGCCGATCACGCGGGCATGGACATTGACGATGTCGACGCCCTGGTCGCGGCGGCGAGGAAGGCGGCCGAGGCGTCCTCGACCGCCTGTATGGTGGTGTTCACGACGCTGGGCGGCACGGCGCGGCGCATGTCGCGCGAGCGGCCGCTGCAACCGGTGCTGGCCCTGACGCCCAAGCCCGAGACGGCGCGCAGGTTGGCCCTGGTCTGGGGGCTGGAGCCGCGGCTGGGCGATCAGCCGATTTCTCTGGAAGGCCTGACAGACGACGCGGTCGAAGCCGCCATGCTCTACGGCCTGGCCGAGCCGGGTCAGCGCATCCTGATCCTGGCGGGAACCCCCTTTGGCGCGCCGGGCGCGGCGAATCTGTTGCGTCTGGCCCATGCTCCGGCCCATTCTGCCCCTCGCGGCGTAAAAGGGGCGAGGCGCGCCCGCGGAACCTGACGGGACGGAATGATCAAATACATCGGCTCAAAGCGGGCGCTTCTGGGCCATGTGGCGGGGGCGGTGAGGGCCGCCCTGCCTGATGGGGGCATGGTCTGCGACCTGTTCTCGGGCACGGCGCGCGTCGGGCACCGGCTGAAGCGCGACGGTTTCCGCGTCTGGTCGAACGACCACAACGCCTATGCCCACGCCCTGGCCACAGCCTATGTGCAGGCCGACCGCGAGATCTGGGCCGAGCGGGCTGAGGCCGTGCTGGCCGAGCTGCGCATGGTGAAACCCGAGGCCGGCTGGTTCACCCGCACCTTCTGCGAAGAGGCGCGCTTCTTCCATCCCGACAACGGCGCCCGCATCGACGCCATGCGCGAGCGCATCGAGACGATGGAACTGGAGCCGGCCCTGAAGGCCGTCGTCCTGGTCGCCCTGATGGAGGCGGCCGACCGCGTGGATTCCACGGCGGGCCTGCAGATGGCCTATATGAAGCAATGGGCGCCGCGCGCGCTGAAGCCGCTTGAGCTGCGCCTGCCCGACCTTCTGCCCGGCGTGACGGCCGGGCCTTGCGTTGCGACGCGCGGCGACGCCGTCGAGGTCGCGGCCGAGGTTGAGGCCGATCTGGTTTATCTGGACCCGCCGTACAATCAGCACTCCTATCTGGCCAACTACCATTGCTGGGAAAGCCTGGTCCTGTGGGACAAGCCCGAGACCTATGGCGTGGCCCGCAAGCGGGTCGACGTGAAGACCCGCAAGAGCGCCTTCAACAGCCGCCCCGGCATCGGCCCGGCCATGCAGGCGGTGATCGAGCGGCTGAAGGCGCCGAACCTGATCGTCAGCTTCAACGACGAGGGCTATCTGAGCCGCGAGGATCTGGTGGCTATGCTGGCCTCGCGCGGGCACGTTCAGGTGGTCGACATCCCCTATCCCCGCTATGTCGGCGCCCGCATCGGCATTCATAATCTGAAGGGCGAGAAGGTCGGGGCGGTCGGGCGGCTGCAGAACGTCGAACACCTGTTCGTCGTCACCGACCGGCCGGTGGTTCTGCCGGTCGCAGCGTAGCCTGAAGCCGGATAGATTCTTCAGTCGAGGCCCAAGGAACGAAGGCGGTGGCTTGTCGTTCTTGCTGTCATGCGTTCGTTTGCTTCTCCCCGTGCCCAGAGTGATTTCGACATCTCTCGCCGCCCTGTTGAAGAACAGGAAGCCGTCGCCAGGTTCGGCCGAAGGACGCCTGTGTCCAGGATTACGCCTGCGGTTCAGGCTCCGCGGACCAACAGCGTCGATCGCGGGCTCGATGGATGGACCATCTTCCTGCTCGGCGCCCTTGTGGCGGGGCTCATGGGGATGATGCTGGGCGGCGCCCTGTCAGTCTAGAGCGCAAGCGAAGCTCTATCAGGCGGCTTCCAGCAAGGCCCGGATTGGCGTCCAGCTGCGGCGGTGCGCGGGGCAGGGGCCCAGCGTCTGCAGAGCCTTCTGATGGATGGGCGCGTTGTAGCCCTTGTGGCTGGCGAAGCCGTAGCCCGGATAGGTCGCATCCATCTCGATCATCAGCCGATCCCGCGCCGTCTTGGCCAGGATCGAGGCCGCCGCGATCGACAGGGACAGGCTGTCGCCCTTGACCACCGGGGTCACCGCACAGGGCAGCGGAAAGCGGTAGTTGCCGTCCACCAGGGCGTGGACCGGCGGATGGGCCAGGGCCTCGACCGCTCGGCGCATGGCAAGACCCGTCGCATGCAGGATATTCAGTTCGTCGATCTCCTCGACCGAGGCGAAGCCGACGCCCCAGGCCAGGGCGCGCGCCTTGATGTCGATCTCCAGCACCGTGCGGCGCTTTTCGGTCAGGGCCTTGGAATCGTCGATACCCGGCGGCAGGTCGTCGGGGTTCAGGATCACCGCCGCCGCCGACACCGGCCCGGCCCACGGTCCGCGACCCGCTTCATCAACCCCGCAGACATGACCGTCCCAGGTCGCCCGCGCCTCCAGCTCCAGCAACAGGGTGGGGAAGGGGCGATCAGGCTTGCCGGGAGCTTTTGAGGCAGGGGCTTTAGGCGACGTCATCACGCCCCACTGCCACGAACCCCGGCCGGACGGAAGGCCTGTGAAACAGAGGGCCGGTCGCGGCGGCGCCTCATGGAGAATGGTGGGCGTGGAGGGACTCGAACCCCCAACCAGACCGTTATGAGCGGTCGGCTCTAACCATTGAGCTACACGCCCCCGAAACGCGCGCAAGCCGTGCCTAGCAGGCGGCGCGTCGGCTGCAAAGCCGCCTTGGACCTGTCACGCTTTTCACGCCGATGAATGGAACCTGCACAGGGGCCTTTTGCGTTTGTTCAGCTTGAAACGGCCAAGTTGTGCCGTGGCTGGCGAACACGCCCGCCCGAACGATTTCGACGGAGACCTCCCCATGACCCGCACCGCACGCGCCTTGATGTTGGGCACGGCCCTGATGACCTTGGCGGCGCCGGCCGTCGTATCTGCTCAATCCCAGCCCGGCGGCGCTTCTCCGATCCAGGTGCACGCCATGGCTCAACAACCCGCCCTGAACCTTTCGGCCTATGGCGAGGTCAAGGTCGCGCCGGATCAGGCGACGATCAACTTCGGCGTGGTGACCGAGGCGCCGACGGCCCAGGAGGCCATGGCCCAGAACGCCCAGCAGATGACGCGGGTCATCGCCGCCCTGCGCCGCGCCGGGATCGCCGAGCGCGACATCCAGACCTCGGGCCTGAACCTGTCGGCGCAATATGATTATCAGCAGAACGAATCGCCCAAACTGCGCGGCTATCAGGCCTCGAACCGCGTCACCGTGGTCATCAACGACCTGACCAAGGTCGGCGCGACCGCCGACGCCGTGGTCGGCGCGGGCGTCAACCAGATCGACGGCATCAGCTTCGGCCTGAAGGATCCTAAGGCGGCCGAGGATCAGGCCCGCGTGCTGGCCGTGCGCGCCCTGCAGGACAAGGCGCGTCTGTACGCCGACGCCATGGGCGTGCAACTGGGTCAGGTGCGCTCACTGACCGAAGGCGGCGGCTATGTGCCCGAAGTGCGCCCGCAGGCCATGTACGCCCGCGCCGCCTCGATGGACGCCGGCGCCTCGACCCCGGTTTCGGCCGGAGAACTGTCGGTCCGCATCGACATCAGCGGGACCTATGATATCGGGCGGTGATGTCACTTCGATATGACTTGAACCCTCTCCCGGCGGGAGAGGGTTTTTGTTTGGCTTCATTACCGTCCGTTCATTTGACGCGGCGGGCGCGGCCTCTATCCTCACGCTTGGCCGCCTCTGGCCGCGATCCTGGACGCACGCCTTCCCATGAAGCAGTTCTTCCTCACCATGCTGGGCGTCTTCGCCGGGCTTGTGGCCTTCTTCGTCGTCCTGCCCGTGGTGGCGCTGATCTTCTTCGCCATGGCGGCCGGCGCGTCCAAGCCTTCGACGCCCGCGCACACTGTGCTGGAACTGGACCTGCGCAGCGGCCTGACCGACCAGACGCCGACCAACCCCTTCGCGGCCTTCAGCGGCCCCAGCCTGTCGGTGGTTCAGGTCGTGGACGTGCTGGCTCAGGCGGCGGCCGACGACAACGTCAAGGTGCTGCTGCTGCGCGCGCCCGAAGCCGGCATGACGCCCGCCTCGGCCGATGAGGTGCGTCAGGCGATCGCCCGCTTCCGCGCTTCGGGCAAGACGGTGATCGCACACAGCCAGGGCTTCATGCCGGTGGGCGCGGTCATGTCCAGCTATATGGTCGCCTCCAGCGCCGATCAGCTGTGGTTGCAGAACACAGCGAACTTCCAGGCCGTGGGTCTGGCGGCGGACAGCGTCTTCCTGGGCCGCGCCTTCCAGAAGTATGGCGTCAAGGCCGACTTCGAACAGCGCTATGAGTATAAGAACGCCGTCAACGAATATACGCAGAGCGACTTCACCGCCCCGCACCGCGAGGCCATGCTGGCCTGGATGGGCTCCATCTACGACAGCGCCGTCGCCAATGTCGCCCGCGACCGCAAGACCACACCCGAGGCCCTGAAGGCTGCTATTGAGGCCGGTCCCTATTCGGCCGATCAGGCCCTGTCGCTGAAGCTGGTCGACAAGATCGGCCAGGTCGAGGAAGCCGAGGCCGCCGCCAAGGAAAAGGCGGGCAAGAACGCCAAGATCGTCAAATTCGGCGAATACGCCTCGATGAAGGGCGCGCGCACGACTTCGGGCTCGGGCTCGGGCAAGTCGGCCATCGCCATCGTCGGCGGCGAAGGCGCCATCATGACCGGTCGCGGCTCCAACGATTCGCCCTTCGGCGGCGGGACCAGCATCCGCTCGGACGACACCGCCAAGGCCATCTATCAGGCGATCGAGGACAAGGACGTGAAGGCCATCGTCTTCCGCGTCTCTTCACCGGGCGGCTCGCCGGAAGCGTCGGAGCAGGTTCTGGCCGCCGTGCGCGCGGCCAAGGCGGCGGGCAAGCCGGTGGTGGTGTCGATGGGCGCCTATGCGGCGTCCGGCGGCTACTGGATCAGCTCCGAGGCCGACTGGATCGTGGCCCAGCCCTCGACCCTGACCGGCTCGATCGGCGTCTTCGGCGGCAAGTTCGTGCTGGCCGATGCGCTGGGCCGTTTCGGCGTCGACATGCGCGGCCTGTCGGTCGGCGGCGACTACGCCGACGCCTTCTCGCCGACGCAGGGTTTCGATCAGGGCCAGCGCGCGGCCTTCGCCGCCTCGATGGACCGCATCTACGAAGAGTTCGTCGCTCGCGTGGCCAAGGGCCGCAAACTGCCGGTCGAGCGGGTGCGCGAGATCGCCAAGGGCCGCGTCTGGACCGGTGCCCAGGCGCACGGCCTGGGTCTGGTCGATCAACTCGGCGGTCTGGAAGAGGCTGTGGCCAAGGCGCGTGAACTGGCCAAGATTCCGGCAGCTGAAAGCGTCCGCTTCAAGCGCTTCCCGCAGCCTCAGTCGCCGTGGGAGGCCATCGCCACGGCCTTCGGCGCCTCGGGCCAGGCGGCAGACGCCATGGTCAAGGTCGGTCAGGTGATGGGCGATCCGGCCGCCCAGGCCATGCTGAACCGCGTCGAGGTCGACCGGATGCGCAGCCGCGGCGCCGTGGTTCTGGCGGATCAACCGGCCTTCTGACGGTCTGGCGATCGCGAATGTGACTGACGCGTGATGTCGCAGTGCATTGACCGTTCAGGTCGATGGACCGACATTGCGCTTCAGGCGTTCATCAGGACGCTGAGAGAGGCTTTGAGTTCATGATCAACTCCGACCCGATGGGCCCGCTGGGTTTCAACGCGCGCCGTCGGCCCGGTTCCGGCCTGCTGGCGCCCTTCGTCTGGGCGGCGGGGCTGGTCGCCACGGCGTTGGCCGTGACCGTGGGCGCCCTGCTGGCCGTCTTCACCGCCGCCGCCGTCGCCATGATCGCCATTGTCGGCGGGGTTCTGGTCTTCTTCGCCGGTTTCGCCCTGCGCGCCCGCCGCGCCATGACCGCTCGTCGCCGTCGCGACGATGGCGTCATCGACGCGCGTAAAGTCGGCGACACCTGGGTGACCTACGGCTGGGAAAAGGAAGGGCGCTGATCGGCCCCTCATGACCGCCTACACCGACGCGCCTTCTCCAAACTTCGACGCCCGGCGCGGCCCGCCGGACATGCTGGTGCTGCACTATACCGGCATGCAGACAGCCGAGGCGGCGATCGCGCGCCTGCGCGACGCCGAGGCCAAGGTCTCGGCCCACTATGTCGTCGATGAGGACGGCTCCATCCTGCGTCTGGTGGCCGAAGAGCGCCGGGCCTGGCACGCCGGGCGCGGCGCCTGGCAGGGCGAGACCGACGTCAACGCCGCCTCCATCGGCATCGAGATCGTCAATCCGGGCCATGAGTTCGGCTATCGCCTGTTTCCCGAACCGCAGATCGAGGCGGTGATCGCTCTCGTGGCGGACATCCGCACCCGCTGGTCCATCCCTGACGCTCGCATCATCGGCCACTCCGACATGGCGCCCGAGCGCAAACAGGATCCCGGCGAGCTCTTCCCCTGGAAGCGTCTGGCCGAGGCCGGGCACGGCCTGTGGTTTGATCCGGCGCCCGAGCGTATCGGCGCCCTGGGCGCGCCCCTGTCGCCGGGCGACGAGGGGCTGGGCGTCATTGTCCTGCGTTCGGGCCTGCACCGGCTGGGCTATGGGGTTCAGCCCGGCGGCGCCTATGACGACGAGACACGCCTGACGGTCGAGGCCTTCCAGCGCCACTGGCGGCCGGATCGGGTGGATGGCGTCGCCGATGGCGAGACGCGCGCGCGTCTGGTGGGGTTGCTCCAACTGGCCTCGGTTGAGAGCGTGACGGGGGTTCTGGATTGACGCGGCGCCCTATCGCGCGCATCTAGCGCTCGCCAGACGGCCGGGCGGTCGCGGCGGGGGCTTGCTCCTGTCGAGGAAAGTCCGGGCTCCACGGTGAAAAGGCGGCGGGTAACGCCCGCCCGGGGTGACCCGAGGGACAGCGCCACAGAAAGCAAACCGCCTGGGCTTCGGCTCAGGCAAGGGTGAAAGGGTGGGGTAAGAGCCCACCGCGTCGGCGGCAACGTCGACGGCATGGCAAGCCCCGCCTGGAGCAAGACCAAATAGGGACATCGCGCGGGGCTCGCTCCGCAGGGTTCACCGCCCCAGATGTCCGGGTAGGTCGCGAGAGCTGTCCAGCAATGGGCGGCCCAGAGGAATGATCGTCGCCGCTTTCGGGCGGAACAGAACCCGGCTTACAGGCCGTCTGGTGTTTATTTCAGGGACAACTGACCCTCTCCCGGCGGGAGAGGGCTTGAGCTTCGGAGAGCCGAAGGCGATCCGCCAAGCGAAAGGGTGAGGGGCTTGTCCTGTCAGTCGGCGTAAGCCGTCGCGCCACGGCCTTTGGCCGACGTCACCCGCGAACCCTCACCCTTTCGCCTTCACCAATCGCTTCGCTCTTGGAGGCTCAAGCCCTCTCCCATCGGGAGAGGGTTACTCGTTAACCATTCCGTTGAAATCAAGGCGTTAGAACCCGTCCACAGCCTGTGAATACTCATTTTGTTCTATGTATGTTCTGATTTTACAGTCCTCGACGCGACGAACGAACCGCAAATTAGGTTAAAGGGCGTCAACTAATCCCATTGAGGCCCATTCTGTCCCATGCTATCCCAATGGCTCATGAGTAGGGGCCGAACGCCCGACGCGTGGGTTTTCTTCAACGGATTTCAGGGACGGGCCGCAGGGTTCGATTGGGCAGGGCGTGTTTCTCTCGACCTACGAGAAGCAGCTGGACGGCAAGCGCCGTCTCCTGATCCCTCAGGAATTCCGCACGGCTGAGAACGGCGCCGAGCATGGCGTATTCTGCTTCCCCTCCATCGAAGCCGACTGTCTGGAAGCGGGCGGGGACAAGCTGTTCGCCGAGTACCGCGCAGTGATCGAAAGCCTGCCTTTTGGCGATCCCTACCGCTCGGCGCTGGAAGCCTCGATCTTCGGCGAGCAAAAGCCGCTGGCCTATGACTCGGGCGGGCGCATCACCCTGCCGGAACATCTGTGCGCCGAGGTCGACCTGTCCGACACGGTCGTCATCTACGGCGTCGGCGAACGCTTTCAGATCTGGAACAAGGACAAGTGGGCCGCGCACCGCGCCGAGCAGCGACGCATGGCGCGCGAGGGCCTGAAGCAGTTCGGCGAGATGCGTCGCCAGGCTGCTGCGGCGAAGGCGGGGGGGGCGGCATGACCTCTCCGCACGCGCCTGTCCTGCTGGCTGAAGTGATCGAGGCGCTGGCGCCCAAGGCGGGCGACGTCGTCATCGACGCGACCTTTGGCGCGGGCGGCTATACGCGCGCCATTCTGGAGCGCGGCGCGGATGTGGTGGCGCTGGATCGCGACCCGACGGTGCAGCTTTTCGCCGAGGCCGTGGCGCGTGACTTCCCTGATCGCTTTCAGCTGATCCGCACGCCGTTCTCCGGTCTGGCCGAGGCGTTCGAGGAGAGCGGCAAGGCGAAGCTGGACGGCGCCGTCTTCGACATCGGCGTCTCGTCCATGCAGTTGGATCAGGCCGAGCGCGGCTTTTCCTTCATGCGCGACGGGCCGCTGGACATGCGGATGAGCGATGAGGGCGTCACCGCCGCCGACATCGTCAACACCTGGGACCACGGGCCGCTGGCCCATATATTCAAGCTGTACGGCGACGAGCGCCAGTCGGGCCGGGTCGCCACCGCCATCCTGCGTCGCCGGGTCGAGCAGCCGTTCACCCGCACGCTCGATCTGGCCGAGGTGGTGGAGAAGGCTCTGGGCGGGCGCCGCGGCGCCGCCATCCATCCGGCCACCCGCGTGTTTCAGGCCCTGCGCATCGCCGTCAACGATGAGTTGGGCGAGCTGGAGCGCGGGCTGGAGGCGGCCGAGGCGACGCTGGCGCCGGGCGGCCGGCTGGTCGTCGTGACCTTCCACTCGCTGGAAGACCGCATCGTCAAGGCTTTCCTGACCGAGCGCACCGGCAATGCGCCGGGCGGATCGCGCCATGCGCCGGTGGCGGTCGAGATGCGCAAGCCCAGCTTCGACCTGATGTTCAAGGGCGCGCGCGAGGCGGGCGAGGCCGAACTGGCCGCCAACCCTCGCGCCCGCTCGGCCAAGCTGCGCGCAGGCGTTCGCACCACCGCCCCGGCCTGGGGCGCGGTGAAGGGGAGGAGCGCATGATCGCCATGCCCGCCCCCGTCAAACGCCTGTTCGAGTGGAAGGTGCGCGGCGTGCGCTGTGTCGAGATCATCGGCGTGGCCTGCGTGCTGGCGCTGGTCTTCTCGGTCTATATCGCCAAGGCGGCCGCCGCCCGCGAGAGCGCCGAGATCAGCCGCATCGAGCGCGACATCCGCGAAAACCGCGAGCGGGTCCGCCTGCTGCGCGCCGAAGTCACGCGGCTGGAGCAGCCCGCCCGTCTGGAGGCCCTGTCGCGCGAGATCGGTCTGGGGCCCGTCGATGTGAAGAAGCAGGCGGGCGAGGCGACCTTGCCCGAAATCGCGCCGCCGCCGGTCGAGAAGCCGGTCGAACCGGCGTCTGCCGCGGCCGCCGCCGCCGTGGAGGCCGTGCAATGAGCGTGCATGACCATCACGGCATGGGCTATCGCGGCCGCCCGCAGGCGACCTTCGGCGGGGCCGTCTCGGCCTGGGGGCGCTGGGTCGCCTCCCTGGTGTGGAACCTGGAGCATTCGTTCGAGCGCGCTCGCGCCGACGCGCGCCCGGAAGAAGACACCCGCGTCCGCATCTTCCTGATCATGGCGGCCTTCTGCGGCGTGTTCGCCTGTCTGGCCGTGGGCGCTGCGCACGCGGCGCTGCTGACGCCGCGCGGCGGGGCGGGGGCGGGTTTCCATCCCGGCGCCCTGACGCGCGCCGATCTGGTGGACCGCAACGGCCAGCTGCTGGCGACCAACATCACCCACTACGGCCTCTATATCGACCCGCGCGAGGTCTGGGACATACCGGCCGCCAAGGCGCAGCTGCGCCGCGCCCTGCCACGCATCCCGGCCAAGCGTCTGGACAAGGTGATGAGCGGCGAGCGCCGCCTGATCGTGCTGACCGGCCTGACGCCGTCGGAGCGCCGCGCGGTCCATGCGCTGGCGCTGGGCGGGGTGACGTTCGAGCCGGAGGATCGCCGCGTCTATCCGCTGGGCAGCTCGGCCGTGCATCTGATCGGTCGTTCGGATACGGGCGGCGAGGGCGTTGCGGGCGCCGAACTGGCCTTCAATCAGGAAATCCGCGCGGCGGGCGTCGCGGGCGAGGACTTCCCTCTGTCGATCGACCTGCGGGTTCAGGGCGTGGTTGAGAACGAGCTGGCGATCGCCGCCGAGGAGCACAAGGTCAAGGGCGCCGTCGCCGTGGTCGCCGACGTGCAGACGGGCGAGATCCTGGCGATGGCCTCGTGGCCGACCTATGACGCCAACCGCCGCAACGCCGCGCCGGAAGAGGCCACGCTGAACCGCGTCGTCTCGGCCCACTATGAGATGGGTTCGGTGTTCAAGAGCTTCACCGTC
Source organism: Brevundimonas naejangsanensis DSM 23858 (assembly GCF_000421705.1). Taxonomy (GTDB): domain Bacteria; phylum Pseudomonadota; class Alphaproteobacteria; order Caulobacterales; family Caulobacteraceae; genus Brevundimonas; species Brevundimonas naejangsanensis. The sequence continues at coordinate 80,786 of NZ_ATXN01000006.1, read as the reverse complement.
GCCGCCGGGATCGACACCGGCCGGGCCGACATGAACACCCTGTTCGACGCCTCTCAGGCGCTGCAGATCGGCAAGCGCCGCATCACCGACTTCCACGCCACCAACAAGGTGCTGACGCTGGAGGAGGTCTATCTGCATTCGTCCAACATCGGCACCTCGCGACTGGCGGTCGAGATGGGCGGCGATGTGATGCGCGACTATTTCCGCCGTCTGGGCCTGCTGGACGCCGCGCCGATCGAACTGAAGGAATCGGCCGCCCCGCCCAAGGTGCGCAAGTGGGACGACAGCACGCTGGCGTCGCTGTCCTTCGGCTATGGCGTCATGGTCACGCCGATTCAGTATGTGGCGGCCTATGGGGCGCTGAGCAACGGCGGGCGCTATGTGGCGCCGACCCTGCGCAAGGGCGGCCGTCCGAACGCCCAGACGCATCAGGTCGTCTCGCCCGAGACCTCGGCGACCATGCTGGACCTGATGCGCCGCAACGTGACGCGGGGTTCGGGCCGGTTCGCCGATGCGCCGGGTCTGCGCATGGGCGGCAAGACGGGTTCGGCCAACAAGCTGGTCAACGGCCGCTATAATCCGGCGGTGGCCGTCGGCTCCTTCGCCGGGGTCTTCCCCGCCGACGGGCCGGTGGACGCCAAGCGGTACACCGTCTTCGTCCTGATGGATGAGCCGGGCGTCTATCCGCGCACCGGCGGCTATGTCGCCGCGCCCGCCGTGGGTCGCATCGCCAACCGCATCGCGGGCTTCCTGGGCGTCGAGCGCAAGGCCGACCGCTGGTCCACCGCGCTGGGCGAAAAGATCCCCGAGTTCCAGGACGTGGAGGGCGACGGCCGATGAGCCTTCCCAGCGCCCACCTGCGCCTTTCCGAACTGCTGCGCCGCGACGTGACCTCGGATCCCGAGATCACCGCCGTCACCGCCGACAGCCGTCAGGTCGTGCCCGGCGCCCTGTTCGTCGCCCTCCCGGGGACGCAGGCCGACGGCCGCGCCTTCATTCCGCAGGCGCTGGCGAAAGGCGCCGCCGCCGTGCTGGCGCCGTCCGACACGCCAGAGGGCGCGGCGCCGGTTCTGGTCGGATCGGGCGACGTGCACCGGGCCTACGCCATCGCCGCGCGCGCCTTCTACGGCGCCCAGCCGCGCACCTGCGTCGCGGTGACGGGCACCAACGGCAAGACCTCGGTCGCCAACTTCTGTCGCCAGATATGGGCGGGGATGGGCCTGAAGTCGGCCAGCATGGGAACCCTGGGCGTCGTCGGCCAGAAGGGCGACAAAACCTACGCCCTGACCGGCCCCGGCCTGACCAGCCCCGACGCCGCCGAGGCCGCCCGCCTGTTGGCCGAACTGGCCCGCAAGGAGGTCACGCACCTTGCGCTGGAGGCCTCGTCCCACGGCATCGACCAGCGGCGTCTGGACGGGGTGGCGATCAAGGCGGCGGGCTTCACCAATCTGACGCAGGATCACCTCGACTATCACGGCACGATGGACGAGTACCGCGCCGCCAAGATGCGCCTGTTCGAGGCCCTGCTGCCGCGCGGTCGCACGGCGGTTCTGAACGCGGATTCCGACGCCTATTCGGCCTTCGCCTCGGCCTCGATCATGGCGGGGCTGGGCGTGATGGGCGTGGGCGAGCGCGGCCGCGACCTGACCCTGCTGGCGCGTCGGGCGACGCCGGAGGGCCAGCGCCTGAGCATTGACGTGCGCGGCCGGGTACATGACATTCTGCTGCCGCTGGCCGGGGCGTTCCAGGCGTCGAATGCGTTGGTGGCAGCGGGCCTGTGCATCGCGGGCGGCGAAGACCCTGATCGCGTGATCCCGGCGCTGGAACTGATCCAGGGCGCGCAAGGCCGTCTGCAACGCATCCCCGGCGGCGCGCGCGGCGGCGAGGTCTATGTCGACTACGCCCACACCCCTGATGGGCTGGAGACGGTGCTGAACGCCCTGCGTCCGCACGCGACGGGCAAGCTGATCGTCGTCTTCGGCGCGGGCGGCGACCGCGACCGGGCCAAGCGTCCGCTGATGGGCGAGATCGCCGGGCGTCTGGCTGATACGGCCATCGTCACCGACGACAACCCGCGCTCCGAAGACCCCGCCGCCATCCGCGCCCAGGTCCGTGCCGGCTGCCCCGACGCGCTGGAGATCGGCGACCGCCGCGAGGCCATCCGCCACGCCGTCTCCCTGATGCGCGAAGGAGATGTGGTCGTGATCGCCGGAAAAGGGCATGAACAGGGTCAGATCGTCGGCGGGGTCGTGCATCCCTTCGACGACGCCGCCGAAGCGACCGAAGCCCTGAAAGACCATGCCTGACGCACGCACGCCGCTCTGGACCGCCGAAGCGATCGCCTCGGCGACCGGAGGACGGCTTCATGGACCCGACGCCTCGATCTCGGGCCTGACCTACAACAGCCGCGAAATCGCGCCGGGCGACCTGTTCCTGGCCCTGCACGGCGCGCGCGACGGGCATGAGTTCGCCGAGGCCGCCTTTGCGGCGGGCGCGACGGTGGCGCTGGTCGACCGGCCGGTCGAGGGCGGGCCTTACGTTCTGGTTCTCGACACGCTGAAGGCGCTGGAGGCGCTGGGCGTCGCCGCACGTGATCGCGCTCGTCTGCGCGGCGCCGTCACCGGCAGCGTCGGCAAGACCAGCGTGACCCAGGCGATCAAGGCGGGCCTTGATCTGGCCGGATCAAGCCACGCCTCGATCAAGAGCTACAACAACCATATCGGCGTGCCGTTGACGCTGGCGCGCATGCCTCAGGGCACGGACCGCGCCGTGTTCGAGATCGGCATGAACCATCCGGGCGAGATCGGGCCGCTGTCGGCCTTTGTGCGCCCGCACGCCGCCTGCGTCACCACGGTCGGGCCGGTGCATATCGAAGCCTTCGCCGACGGCGAGGCGGGCGTGGCGCGCGAGAAGGCCGCCATCTTCGAGGGGCTGGCGCCGGGCGGGATCGCCGTGGTCAACGCCGCCGACGCCCATGCCGACATCGTGCGGCAGGGGGCGGAAAAGGCTGGGGCCGTGGTGCGGACCTTCGGCCATGATGCAGGCTGTGACGCGCGCCTGCTGGAGTTTGTGGCTGATAGCGAGGGCGCGACCGTCACGGCTGAGCTGGACGGACGGCGCATCGAATATCGCCTCGCGCAATCGGGCGTGCACTGGGGGCTGAACAGCCTGTGCGTCATCCTGATGCTGCAGGCGCTGGACGTGTCGCTGGAGACGGCGTTGCAGGCGCTGGCAGGCTTCCAGCCTCTGGCCGGGCGCGGGCAGGAGCGGACGGTGGCCGTCCCCGGCGGCGTCTTCACCCTGATCGACGAGAGCTACAACGCCAATCCGCTGTCGATGAAGGCGGGCTTCGTCAGTCTGGGCGCGCGGTCGGTGGAGCCGGGCGGGCGCCGCGTCGTCGTGCTGACCGACATGCTGGAGCTGGGCGAGCACAGCCGGGCTCTTCACGAAGGGCTTGCCCCCGCCATCGTCGCCGCTGGTCTGGACGTGGTGCATACGGCAGGGCCGCAGATGCGCCTGCTGCATGAGGCCCTGCCGCCTGCGCTGCGCGGGCAATGGCGCGAGACCGCCGCCGAACTGGCCGCTGAGGCCGCGGCCCTGATCCAGCCCGGCGACGTGGTCATGGTCAAGGGCTCGAATGGTTCGAAGGCGTCGCTGGTTGCTGCAGCGCTTGCAAATCTCGGCGTGACCGAACAAGGCAACAACCCCTCAGGCAGCGGCGCGCCGCACGCGACGCGATAGGGTCACCCAAGAATGTTCTATCTGCTCTATCTCTATTACGCGGACGTCGCTCAGGAATATCCGCTGCTGCACCTGATCCAGTATCAGACGGTGCGCGTGGCGCTGGCGATGGCGACCTCGATGATCGTGGCGGTCGCGATGGGCAGCCGCTTCATCAACTGGATCCGCGCCAAGCAGGGCCGGGGCCAGCCGATCCGCGACGACGGCCCGGTGTCGCACCTGTCCAAGGTCGGCACCCCTACCATGGGCGGACTGATGATCCTGGCGGGCATCGGCGTGGCCGTGCTGCTGTGGGGCGACCTGACCAACCCCTATATCTGGATCGTCTCGGGCGTGACGGCGGCCTTCGGGGTGCTGGGTTTCATCGACGACTACGCCAAGGTGACGAAGCAGACCTCGGCCGGGCTGACGTCCAAGCAGAAGCTGCTGGCCCAGACCGTCGTGGCTGTGATCGCCGGCGTGCTGACCGTGCTGTGGATGACCCAGTCGCCGACCTCGCCGGGGCTTGAGACCTCGATCGCCTTCCCCTTTCTGAAGGCGGTGCTGCTGAACATCGGCTGGTTCTATGTGGCGTTTGCGGCCTTCACCATCATCGGCTTCTCGAACGCGGTGAACCTGACGGACGGGCTGGACGGACTGGCCATCGTGCCGGTGATGATGGCGGCCGGCGCCTTCGGCATCATCTCCTATCTGGTCGGCAACTTCCTGTTCGCGGACTATCTGCAGGTCCACCATGTGCCCGGCGCGGGCGAGCTGGCCATCTTCTGCGCGGCCATCATCGGCGGGGGCATGGGCTTCCTGTGGTACAATGCGCCGCCGGCCAAGATCTTCATGGGCGACACCGGCTCTCTGGCTCTGGGCGGCGCCCTCGGCTCGATGGCCGTGGCGACCAAGCACGAGCTGGTGCTGGGCATCGTCGGCGGCCTGTTCGTGGTCGAGGCCGCCTCGGTGATGATCCAGGTCGGCTACTTCAAGCTGACGGGCAAGCGCATCTTCCTGATGGCGCCGATTCACCACCATTTCGAGAAGATGGGCTGGCCGGAATCCACCGTGGTGATCCGCTTCTGGATCGTCGCCGCCATGCTGGCCCTGGCCGGTCTGGCCACGCTGAAGCTGCGTTGATCCGATGATCCCCGTTCCCGGCTTCGAGGGGCGTCGCGTTGCGGTCTTCGGCCTGGGGCGGTCGGGGATCACGGCGGCGCGCGCGCTTCAGGCCGGGGGCGCGATCCCCGTGCTGTGGGACGACGGCGTCTCAGGCCGGATGCAGGCCGAGGCCGAGGGCTTCCTCGTAGAGGATCTGACGCGCGCCGACTGGTCCGGGTTCGCCGCCCTGGTGCTGTCGCCCGGCGCGCCGCTGACCCACCCCAAGCCGCACTGGAGCGTCGAACGCGCCCATGAGGCGAGCGTGCCGGTCATCGGCGATGTGGAGCTGTTCGCGCGGGCGCTGGCCGCCCTGCCGCAGGGGCAGCGGCCGCGCGTGGTCGCCATCACCGGCACCAACGGCAAGTCGACGACCACGGCCCTGATCGGCTGGGTGCTGAAGCAGGCGGGCCTCCGCGTCCACATCGGCGGCAATATCGGCATCGGGGTTCTGGCCCTGCCCGAGCCGATGGCGGATGCGGTCTATGTGATCGAGGTGTCGTCCTATCAGCTGGACCTGACGACGGGCTTCGCGCCGGACGTGGCGATCCTGACCAATGTGTCGCCGGACCATCTGGACCGTCACGGCGGTATGGAAGGCTACGTCGCTGCCAAGCGCCGCATCTTCCAGGCGCAGGATGGAGAGACGCTGGCGCTGGTCGGCGTGGACGAGGAGTGGGGCCGGAAGGCTGCGACGGACCTGCGGGCGCAGGGGCGGCGCGTAGAGACGGTCGTGTCCCTTCCTTCTCCCCTCGGGGGAGAAGGTGGCTTGCAGAGCAAGACGGATGAGGGGGGCGTATCCCCTGTCGCATCTCATGCCGAAGAGGCGCCGTCGTATCTGACATCCCCCTCATCCGAGCCGCTTCGCGGCCCACCTTCTCCCCCGAGGGGAGAAGGGTATTCGGCGGCGGCGGGTGTGTTGATGGCTGGTAGCGAAATGCTGGCCGACCTCTCTGCCGCCCGGTCCTTGCCCGGCCGCCACAACGCCCAGAACGCTGCCTTCGCCTACGCCACAGCGCGAGCGCTGGGCGTGCCACACGAAGCGGCGGTTGAGGGGCTGCTGACCTTCCCCGGCCTGTCGCACCGGATGGAGGCCGTGGGCCGCCTCGGCGACGTGCGTTTCATCAACGACTCCAAGGCCACCAACGCGGACGCCGCGCGTCAGGCGCTGGCCTCCTACCCTGCCGTTTTCTGGATTGCGGGCGGGAGGGCCAAGGAGGGCGGCATCGACGCCTTGCGCGACCTCTTCCCGCGCGTGACCAGGGCCTATCTGATCGGCGAGGCGGCCGACGCCTTCTCCGTCACCCTGGCCGATACCCCACACGTCGTCGCCCATACGATGGAGCGGGCCGTCGAACTGGCCGCCGCCGACGCCGCTGCGGCTGGAGGCGAGCAGGTCGTCCTGCTGTCGCCCGCCTGCGCCAGCTTTGATCAGTTCCCTGATTTCGAGGTCCGGGGCGAGGCGTTCCGCGCCGCCGTCCTGGCCCTGGGCGCACGGCCGGAGCCTGCCGCATGACCCATAACAGCTACAGCCACCCCTTCTCGCGCAACGACCAGAGCATGGTGGCGCGCTGGTTCTGGACGGTCGATCGCGGCCTGCTGGGCGCGGCGCTGACGCTGATGGCGCTGGGGGTGGCGCTGAGTTTCGCCTCAAGCCCGGCGGCCATTCTGGCTGATGAATCGATCCGCGATCCCTTCCACTACTCGTGGCGGATGATGGTCTTTTCGACCATGGGGCTGTGCGTGATGCTGGGCGCGTCGCTGCTGTCGCCGCGCGGGGTGCGGCGGATTGCGGTGCTGGCCCTGTTCTGCGCCATCGTGGTCATGGCGGCCCTGCCGTTCATCGGCGATACGGTGAAGGGAGCGGCGCGCTGGATCAATCTGGGGCCGTTCAGTCTTCAGCCGTCCGAGTTCGCCAAGCCCGGCCTGATCGTCTTCGCCGCCTGGATGTTCGCCGAGGCTCAGAAGGGCGAGGGCGTGCCGGGCGTCAGCATCGCCTTCGGCATGTGGGCGCTGACGGTCGGCCTGCTGCTGATCCAGCCGGACATCGGCCAGACCCTGTTGGTCACCACCACCTTCATGGCCGTCTTCTTCATGGCCGGGGTGCCGCTGAAGTGGGTGGCGGCGCTGGCGGCGGTCGGAGCCGGCGGGGTGGTGTCGCTGTATTTCATGTTCAGCCACATGCGCGACCGCCTGAGCCGTTTCCTGTCGCCCGAGACGACCGATACCCACCAGATCGACCGCGCCTCCGAGGCGATCCGCGCCGGCGGCCTGGTCGGGCGCGGCATTGGCGAAGGGGTGATGAAGCGCCACGTCCCCGACCTGCACACCGACTTCATCTATTCGGTGGGGGCTGAGGAGTTCGGCCTGGTGCTGTCGCTGATCATGATCGGCCTGTACGCCTTCATCGTCATTCGCGGGATGCGCAAGGCGATGAAGCTGAACGATTCCTTCGAACAGACGGCGGCGGCGGGGCTGTTCATGCTGATCGGGCTTCAGGCCTGCATCAATGTGGCGGTGAACCTGAACCTGATCCCGACCAAGGGGATGACGCTGCCCTTCATCAGCTATGGCGGGTCGTCCATGATGGCCATGGGGCTGACGATGGGGTTTGCGCTGGCCCTGACCCGGCGTCGTCCAGGCGCCTATGAACTGGGGTCGAACGTGGCCCCGCGCCGTCGCCTGCTGCCGTAAGAGAGCATCATCCCATGACCAAGGTCTGCGTCGTCGCCGCCGGGGGCACCGGCGGCCATATGTTCCCCGCAGAGGCGCTGGCCCGCGAGATGGCGGCGCGCGGCTGGCGCGTGGTGCTGGCCACCGACAAGCGCGGCGAGCAGTACGCCCACGCCTTTCCCGCCGAGGCGCGGCTGGCGCTGGACGCGGCGACGGGGCGCGGGCCGATCGGCCTGCTGAAGGCGGGCGTCGCTATCCTGAAAGGCGTGGGGCAGGCCAAGGCCGCCTTCGACCAACTGGGGGCGGATGTGGTGGTCGGGTTCGGCGGCTATCCCTCGGCGCCCGCCCTGGTCGCGGCGGTGGCGACGCGGCGGCCGACGGTTATCCATGAACAGAACGCCGTCCTGGGCCGCACCAACCGGATGCTGGCCTCGACCGTCGGCACGGTGGCGGCGGCCTTTCCGACGCTGTGGCGCGCCCCGGCCAGGGTCGGCGCCCGCGCGCGCCTTGTCGGCAACCCGGTGCGACCGGACATCCGCGCCCTGTTCGACCGGGCCTACGCCGCGCCGGTCGAGGGCGGGCCGATCCATGTGCTGGTGACAGGCGGCAGCCAGGGCGCCCGCATCCTGTCAGAGACAACGCCGCGCGCGCTGGCGGCCCTGCCCGAGGCCATCCGCAACCGGCTGAAGGTGCAGCAGCAGTCGCGGCCCGAGACGCTGGAGGCCGCACGCCAGATCTACCTCGACGCCGGGATCGAGGCCGAGGTCGCCCCCTTCTTCCGCGACATGGCCGACCGGCTGTCCAAGGCGCATCTGGTGATCGGGCGGGCAGGGGCTTCGACCTGTTCGGAACTGGCCGTGGCGGCCCTGCCGTCGGTGCTCATCCCGCTGAAGATCGCGATGGACGACCATCAGACGCTGAATGCGCGCGCGTTGGCCGAGGCGGGCGCGGCGAAGGTGATCGCCGAAGACGACCTGACCGTCGATGGTCTGACGACCGCCCTGACCGCCATTCTGTCCGATCCTGCGGCGCTGGCGGCCATGTCGGCTGCGGCTCGTTCGGTGGCTATCCCCGACGCCGCGCAGCGGCTGGCCGATCTGGTGGAGCAGGCGGCGGCCTGAACCCTCTCCCATCGGGAGAGGGAAGCGGGTGACGTAGCTGTTTCGCGCGTCTAACCTTCCTCCATGCCCCAGTTCGTCATCGACCTGACCAACACCGTCTTCGCCCTCTGGCGTCAGTTTCACTGGCTGCCGAAGTGGGCGGTGATCTCGATCATCACGGTCGTATTCGTCTTCATCGGCTGGGCCGCCAATCAGGTTGTCTTCGCCCTGCTGAGGCTGGCGGTGCGCAACCGCGACGCCTTCTGGAAGGGGATGCTGAAGCGCGCTCGGCTGAAGGTGCGGCTGGCGGTGATGATCATCGCCCTGGCGCTGGCGGTCACGGTGTCGCCCCTGGCGCCCGAACCGTCGCTGTTCATACGCCGGACCCTGCTGTTCTGCTTCATCCTGGTGTCCGGTTGGATGCTGGCCGGCGCGGTAGACATGGGCGCCATCGTCCACCTGAAGAAGTTCAACATGGAGGCGGAGGACAACCTCTACGCCCGCAAGCACGTCACCCAGACGCGCATCCTGCAACGGGTCGCCGCCATATTGATCGGCCTGGTGACGCTGGGGCTGGCGCTGCTGACCATTCCGGGGGTCAAGCAGTGGGGGCTGTCGCTGCTGGCCTCGGCCGGGGTGGTCGGCATCGTCGCCGGTCTGGCGCTGCAGCCCTTCCTGACCAATCTGATCGCGGGCATCCAGATCGCCACCTCCCAGCCGATCCGGCTGGACGACGCCGTGATCGTCGAGGGCGAGTGGGGCCGGGTCGAGGAAATCACCTCGACCTATGTAGTGGTCAAGCTTTGGGACTGGCGGCGCATGGTGCTGCCGCTGACCTATTTCATCCAGAAGCCGTTCCAGAACTGGACGCGCGAGGATTCGCGCCTCATCGGCGTGGTCTTCCTCTACGTCGACTATGAGGCGCCGATCGAGCGGCTGCGTGTCAAGCTGGAGCAGATCGCCCACGCCTCGCCGCACTGGGACGGCGACGTCGTGGCCCTTCAGGTGACGGACATCACCGAACGCACGGCCCAGATCCGCTGCCTGACCAGCGCGCGCAACGCGTCGGTCGCCTTCGATCTGCGCGCCGAGGTGCGTGAGAAGATGCTGGCCTTCATGCGCGACGAATGCCGCGAGGCCCTGCCGCGCGACCGCGTCGATCTGGATCGCGAGGAGCGCGGCGCCCTGCGCCTGAAGCCGGAAGCGCCATGACGATCAGGGGGCGGTCTTAGGGCGCCAGCCGCGCGCGGCCGATCCACACCGCCGCCGCTGTCGATGTCGCTTCCACCGCCGGAACAGCCTTTCCGCACGCCGCAACGGCCAGCGCCGCAGCATCCTGACCCGGCGTGATCGGGGCCGGCGGCGCCTTCTCGGGCGTGACAGGGCCTTCGGTCCCGTCCGCGCGCAGCGACGCGAAATCCAGCCGGTCGGCCGTCCAGGCGGCGCAGTCGAACCGCCACCACGACCAGCCGCCGACATAGGCGACGCCGCCGATCAGCATGTCCTCGCGGCTGATCTGCAGCGACCGCATCCGCACGACAGAGGCTCCCTCGTCGGGCTCCGGCATGGTCGACGCCAGATCAGCGAAGACGGCGAACCGGTTGCTGCTGGTAAAGGCCAACAGCGGCGGCGGCGCGGCTTCGACGGCGGGCGGCGGCGGGGGGATGGTCAGCATGCTTGCTCCGAGGTGCGCCGGTGTTCGGTTTGGATTAACCCTGTCCGCATACCCGATGTTGAAACGGCCAGGCTAGACAGCCGTCATGTATCACGCGCCGCATGGTTTTGACCCCTCCGGTCCCCCGCCTGACCGCCGCCGTCGGCAGCGGGCGCCGTTTCGCCGGACACGCCGTCCGGACGAGCGGATCATCCTGCTGGGCGAGCCGGTCGATCTGGTCCGACCCGAAGAGGTGCTGCTGCATCTGGAGCGCAGCGTGGACGCGGGCGTGCAGACCATCGTCGCCAACCACAATCTGCACAGTCTCTATCTGATCCGGCGCACGCCGGGGATGCGGCGTCTGTATGAGGCGGCCGATCTGATCGAGCTGGACTCCACGCCCCTGATCCATTTCGCCCGTCTGCTGGGCTATCCGGCGCGGCCGCACCATCGCTGCACCTATCTGGACTGGCGCGACCATTTCTGGACCCTGGCCGACCGCAGGGGCTGGCGCGTCCTCTATGTCGGCGGCGCCGACGGCGTGGCCGAAGAGGCGGCAGGTCGCCTGACGGCCCGCTACCCGCGCGTGACGGTGCAGGGGCTCAGCGGCTATTTCGACGCGACGCCGGGGTCCTTGGGCAATGCGGCGGTTCTGGCGGCGATCAAGGATTTCGCCCCCCACGTGTTGTTCGTCGGCATGGGGATGCCGCGTCAGGAGCTGTGGATCGCGGACAATCTGGCCTCCCTGCCAGCGGTTCCGATCCTGCCGGTGGGCGCCGCCTTCGACTATGAGGCCGGGGTGCAGAAGGCCGCCCCGCGCTGGATGGGGCGGCTGGGCGTCGAATGGTTGTTCCGCCTGTTCGCTGATCCCAAGCGGCTGTTCGCGCGCTACTGCATCGAGCCGTGGTTCCTGATCGGACCCGCCCTGGCCGACGTGCGCGCAGCCATGCGGCGCCGAAAGCGCTGAACTCTTCCTCCCCATGAAATGGGGAGGGGGACCGCGAAGCGGTGGAGGGGCTTTGCGACAGCGGAACCAAGCGGCCCCTCCGTCTCGTCGGCTGCGCCGTCGATCCACCTCCCCATTTCATGGGGAGGAGAGGCGCCCTTACCTTACGCAGTCACGATCTCTTCGGCCTGTTGCAGGTCGACGCTGACCAGCTGGCTCATGCCGCGTTCGGGCATGGTGACGCCGTAGAGGCGGTCCATCCGGCTCATGGTGACGGGGTTGTGGGTGATGACGATGAAGCGGGTGTCGGTGCGGCTGCGCATCTCGTGCAGCATCCGGCAGAAGCGGTCGACGTTGGCGTCGTCCAGCGGCGCGTCCACCTCGTCCAGCACGCAGACCGGCGCCGGATTGGCCAGGAAGACGCCGAAGATCAGCGCCGCCGCCGTCAGCGCCTGCTCGCCGCCGCTCATCAGGCTCATGACCGACAGCCGCTTGCCGGGCGGGCAGGCGTAGATTTCCAGCCCCGCCTCCAGCGGATCGTCGCTTTCGACCAGCTTCAGTTCGGCCTGACCGCCGCCGAACAGGGCCTCGAACAGGGTCTTGAAGTTGGTGTTGATGACGTCAAAGGCGGCGATCAGCCGCTCGCGTCCCTCGGCGTTCAGCTCGTCGATGCCGTCCCTGAGTTTTGCGATCGCCTGCGTCAGGTCGATGCGCTCGGTTTTCATGGCGCTGAGCCGGTCGCCGTATTCGGCCGCCTCTTCCTCGGCGCGGAGGTTGACGGCGCCCAGCGCCTCGCGCTCGCGCTCAAGACCGTACAGCAGGCTCTCGGCCCCCGCCGCGTCGGGCGGGCGGGCGATGGCGTCGTCGGTCAGTTTCCGGCCCAGTTCCTCGGGCGACATCTGCGCCGTCTCGCGGATGTTGGCCGCGCTCTCGGCCAGCTTTTCGGCCGCCGCCTCGGCGCGAGCGGACAGGCCCGCCCGGCTCTCGCGTGCCTGAGAGGCGGCGGTTTCGGCGGCGCGGGCGGCGCGGTCGGCTTCCTGAGCGCCCGCCTCGGCGACAGCCACGGCGTCGGTCGCCGCCTGCTTGCGCTTCTCGGCCTCGGCCAGAGAGTCCATCAGGGCGTTGCGCTGCTCGACGAAACCGGCGGGCGCGGCCTGCGCCTTCGTCAGAGCGGCTTGCGCCTTCTCGGCATCGCGCTCCAGCGTTTTGAGGCGGGCGGCGCTGTCGCCGGACCGCGTGACCCAGCCCTCGCGGGCGCGGGTCAGGCTGCCCAGCCGTTGCTCGCGCATGGCGCGGTCGCGCGCTTCCTCGTCGCGGGTCGAGCGGGCGGCCTGCGCCGCCAGCCGGGCGCGCTCGGCGCCGCCGCGCGCCTCGGTCAACTCCTGACGCAGGCCGACGACCACGTCGGAGGACGACTCCACCGAACTGGCCTCGGCGAAGGCGGCCTCGGCCTCTTGCACCTCGCCGTTCAGCCGGGCGACCGTCTCGTCCAGCGACTGGGCGCGGGCCTCCTTGCGGGCCTGATCGCGCATCAGGGATTCCAGCCGGTCACGCGCCGAGACCACCTGTTTGTCTAGGGTGAAGGGGCGCAGGCGCGCGGCCTTCACCTCCTCCTCGGCGGCGCGGAAAGCTTCGCCCGCTGCCTTCAGCGCGCCTTGCGCCGTCTCCAGCGCGGGCTTGCCGAGGTCGATCTCGGCTTCCAGTTCCGACAGGCGGGTGCGCTGGGCCAGACGCACGGCGGCGGGGCGGGGCGCTTCGGCGCGGCTGACGAAGCCGTCCCAGCGATAGAGGTCGCCCTCGACCGTCGTCAGGCGCGCGCCGCGCGGCAGGGCGCGGGCCAGTTCGGCGATCCGTTCGCGCGGGGCCACGCCGCAAAAAGCCAGACGCGCCGCCAGTTGATCCGGCGCGGGCACATGGGCGGACAGGGGCTCGACCCCTTGCGGCCAGTCGGGCGGCGATGCCTCGGCGCCCGCCCAGTGTGCAGGGGCGCGGGTGTCCAGCGCCGCGTCGAGATCATCGCCCAGCGCGGCCGCCAGCGCGGCTTCATACCCCTTGGCCGCCGACACCTGATCCAGCGCCGGAGGGTGCTCGCGCTTGCCCGTGACCAGCAGTTGGGCCAGTCCGCGCGCCTCGGTTTGCAGACGCCCCAGCCGGTCCTCGGCGGCGCGGGCGTTGGTGCGCGCCTCCTGCTCGGCGCGGGCGATGTCGCTGCGTTTTGTCTCGGCGGCTTCGACGGCCTCGCGCGCGGCGGCCAGTTCGGTCTGGGCGGTTTCCAGCGCCGTGCGCGCGGTCTCGATCTCGGGCGTTTCCAGAGGGCCGAGGGCCTCGCGTTCGCGGCGGGCCTGTTCGTGCTGACCCTTCACGCGCGCCAGTCGGGCCTCGGCGTCGCGCTTCCTCGCGCTTTCAGCGTTGGCGCGGGCCTCGACGGCGGCCAGCGTCCCGGCCAGTCGTTCGACCTCGGCGTCGGCGGCCTTGCGGGCGTCCTCGGCTTCCAGCAGGGCGCGTTCCAGTTCGGGGCCGAGCTCGGGGGCGGCGGCGATCTCGGCCTTCAGCTTCTCAAGCTCGCGGCCCAGCCGTTCCAGCTCGCGCCCGGCGTCGGCGGCCATGCTGTCCTCGCGCACACGGTCGGCCTCGATGCGGGCGACCTCGGCCTTCAGGCGGTCGACCTCGGCGCGGGCGGCCTGTTCGGCCATGTCCAGTCGGTCGCGCTCGATGATGGCGCGGTTCAGCAGGGCGGTGGCGACCGCGTCTTCCTCGCGCGCGGGCTTCAGCCCCTCCTGGGCGTTCAGGGCCGCCGTCTGGGCCGCCGCCGCCGCCGTGGTGGTCTCGGCGACGAGACGATCCGCCTCGCGCAGTTCGGCCGCCGCCGTCTCGGCCGCCGCCTTGGCGTCGGTCCAGCGGACGTAGAGCAGGGCCGCCTGAAGCGCGCGGATCTCGGCCGAAATCTTCTTGTACTTCTCCGCCTGACGCGCCTCGCGCTTCAGCCGGTTCAGCGTCGACTCCAGCTCCTTGCCGATGTCGTCCAGCCGGTCGAGGTTGGTCTCGGCGGCCCGCAGCCGCAGCTCCGCCTCATGGCGCCGCGTGTGCAGGCCCGCCACGCCCCCGGCTTCTTCGAGGATGCGGCGGCGGTTCTGCGGCTTGGCGGCGATCAGTTCGCTGATCTGGCCCTGACGCACCAGGGCCGGGCTGTTGGCGCCGGTCGAGGCGTCGGCGAACAGCAGCTGCACGTCGCGCGCCCGCACCTCCTTGCCGTTGATGCGATAGGTCGAGCCGCGACCGCGCTCGATCCGGCGCGAGACCTCCAGCATGGGGCTGTCGGTAAAGGGTTGGGGCGCGCGCTTGCTGGCATTGTCGATGGTCAGCTGGACTTCGGCGTGGTTGCGCGGCGGACGGCCTGCGGCGCCGGCGAAGATCACGTCCTCCATGCCCTGGCCGCGCATGGCTTTGGCCGAGTTGGCGCCCATGACCCAGCGCAGGCTTTCCAGCACGTTCGACTTGCCGCAGCCGTTCGGCCCGACGATGCCGGTCAGCCCGGCCTCGATCTGCACCTCGGCCGGGTCGACGAAGGATTTGAAGCCGACGAGCCGGAGGCGCTGGAACTGCATCGCGTCGGCGTCAGCGCGCCCGGATCAACGGGTCGATGGCCGCTGACAGGGCCTCCAGCGAATGGTCTTCGACCCGCTTGCCGTTGACGAAGAAGGAGGGGGTGCCCGTCACGCCTGCGGCCACGGCGCCCTCTACCTCGGCCTGCAGGGCCTGACTGGTGGCGGGGGCCTTCAGACAGGTCTCGATCTGTTCCTGCGTGCGGCCGCTGGCGGCGATGGCGTTCATGAACCATTCGCGGGCGTCGCCTTTTTCGAAGGCGGCGGCCTGACCGCTCATGAAGGCGCGGGCCACGTCGAAAAAGCGGTCCGGCGCGGCGCACCGCCCGATGCCCGCCGCCGTCGAGGCGATCTGGGCCGGGGCCGTGGGCATGTCGCGGAACACCAGCCTTGCCTTGCCTGTGTCGATATAGCGGGCCTTGAACTGGGGCAGCACCTCATTGGTCCAGTCGGCGCAATGGTTGCAGGTGAAGGAGGCGTACTCGATCACTGTCACGGGGGCGTCGGCGCGGCCCATCACCCGGTCGGCCGTCGTCACGGCCGGAACCGCCGCCTGCGCGGAGGACGAGGATGCGGCGGACTTGCGGACCAGGTCCATCGCGACGGCGGGAGCGGCGCTCAGGCCGACAATCGCCAAGGCCGAAATCAGGGGCAGGATGTGACGGGTCATGAGCGCTTTATAGCAGGGGATCGATGTGGGCTGACAGGCCTTTGGGTGACTGGCACTTGGGCGGCTGGCGGTGAGCAGGCCATACGCCGCCCACCGCCTTGCCGTTTACTTCGCCAGCGCCGCGTCGATGGCCTCAGAGAGGCCGGACAGGGAGCTGTCGGCCACGTTCACGCCGTTGACCGTGAAGTAGGGCGTGCCGGTCACGCCGGCGCTGATGCCGGCCTGAATGCGCTTCTCCATCGCATCGATGGCGGCCTTGTCGCGGATGCAGTCGTTGATCTGCTGCTCGCTGAGGCCTGCCGCCTGACCGGCGCGGAACAGGGTGGTGCGCGGCGCCACGCCCGCCAGCCATTCCTTCTGGCTGGCCATGATGTCGTGAACGACGTCGAAATACTTGTCCGGACCGGCGCAGCGGGCGATCAGGAAGCCGGCGACGGCGATGTCTTGCGGTGGCGTCGGGAATTCGCGGAAGACGTAGCGGACCTTCTTGGTGTCGATGTATTTGGTCTTGAACTCGGGATAGACCTCCTCATTCCAGACGGCGCAGTGGCCGCAGGTGATCGAGGCGTATTCCACGACGGTGACCTTGGCGCCTTCGGGCGCGCCCTGGGCCATGTCGCCTGCGACTTCGCCCCCGGCGCCGCCGCCCGAACAACCGGCCAGCACGGCCATCGAGGCCAGGGCGGCGGCGGACAGGGCGGCGCGGCGGCTCATGGCGGCGTATTTGAAGGTCGGGGCCATTGGAGGTCCTTGTCAGAAATGAGATGCGGAACCGTCGCGCGATTCTCGCGCGCGAGCGAAAACGTCTGAATGTCGAGAACGCCGGTGGCGAAGGTTTGTCAACGTCACTCTTTGCGCGGGGGCTGCGACAGCACGGCGCGCCCCAGCTTGCCCAGCGCCGCCTTCAGCCCGTCGGGAGCCGCCTCGACCGAGGCGTTCAGCTCCGCTTCCATCGCGGCGGGCAGGGGCGGCAGGACCGCGCGGCCGCGCGGGCGGGGCCTGGCGCCCTCGGCAGGCAGGGGCTTCACCGGCCCTTGGGCGATGCGCAGTTTCTCGACCGAACCTGCGCCCAGAAACAGGTTCACCCGCTGGATGATATCACCCGATTGGTGCTGGACCAGCAGGGCGGCGGGACCAGCGACGCGCAACTCCAGCGTTCCGCCCGCATTGCCGCGTCCCTTGGTCAGCTTCTGCGGGCGAGTGACGCGGGCCAGACGTTCGCCGACGATCTCGACCCAGCGCGGCTCCAGCGCCGAGGCGCCGCGCCCGAACTGGGCGTCCAGCTTCTTGATCAGCGGCGCCAGCGACCGGCCCGCAGGGGGCGGCGGGCGCAACGGCGGGCGCGTCCGGCGTCGAGCCAGGATTTCGCGCGCTTCGCTTTCGGTGGGCAGGGGACGACGCATTCGTCCTATATAGCGTGACCGATGACCGACGTCCCCTCTCTCCGCGCCGCCCTGCTTGATTGGTACGACGCCCATGCGCGCAGCCTGCCGTGGCGCGCGCCGCCGGGGGCTAAGACGAAGACCGATCCCTATCGCGTCTGGCTGTCCGAGGTGATGCTGCAGCAGACGACGGTGCCGCACGCCGCGCCCTATTTCGAGCGCTTCACGACGCGCTGGCCGACGGTGGCCGACCTGGCTGCGGTCGAAGACGCGGAGTTGATGGCCGCCTGGGCGGGGCTGGGCTACTACGCCCGGGCGCGAAACCTTCTGGCCTGCGCCCGCGCCGTGGCGGCCGAATACGGCGGCGTCTTTCCGCAGACCGAGGCTGAGCTTCTGGCCCTGCCGGGAGTCGGCGCCTATACCGCCGCGGCCGTGGCCGCCATCGCCTTCGACCAGCCCGCCAATGTCGTCGATGGCAATGTCGAGCGGGTGATGAGCCGCCTGTTCGCGGTCGAGACGCCTTTGCCCGCCGCCCGGCCCGAACTGCGGCGGCTGGCGGCCCTGTTCGTGGACGAGCACCGGCCGGGCGACTGGGCGCAGGCGCTGATGGATCTGGGCTCGGGCGTATGTCGGCCCCGGTCGCCGCTGTGCGATCAGTGTCCGCTCGCCTTCGGCTGCGAGGCGCTGAAGACGGGGACGCCCGAACGCTATCCCCTGAAGACGAAGAAGGCCGAGCGGCCGCACCGGCGGGGTTACGCCTATGTGTTGACGGATGGCGCGGGCCGAGTCGCCCTGGTGCGGCGGCCGGACAGGGGGCTTCTGGGCGGCATGGCGGGCCTGCCGACCTCGGACTGGAGCGCGGCGCCGGATTTCGCCCCGCCGACCGGGGGCGACTGGCGCGCGGCCGGATCGGTCGAGCACGTCTTCACTCACTTCAGCCTGACGCTGGAGGTGCATGTGGCGACGGGCGAGGGCGATTTCTCATGGACCCCGGCGGACGAGGCGGCCAAAGCCCTGCCGACCGTGTTCAGGAAGGCGCTGGAGCGGGCTCTGGGCGCGGCCTAGCCCGTCGCCCTCAGATTCACCGTCCCGCTGCGTTCGCGCGGCATGACCACCACATGGCCGTTCAGGCGTTGGAAGTGCAGGTCGATCACCCCGTCGCCGACCTTCAGCCGCGTGATCGACAGTCGGTCCAGCCCGGCGGGCAGGGCGGGATTGTTGACCTCGACCAGCCCCTCGGCGGCGTCGATGCTCAGGCCCAGCACCGACTGCATCATCAGAAAGACCGACCCGGCCGCCCAGGCCTGCGGCAGGCAGGCGACCGGATAGGCGATCGGCGGCTCGCCCGTTTCGCGCACGAAGCCGCAGAACAGTTCGGGCAGGCGCATCTGGAAATGGGCGGCCGAGCCGTAGATCTCGCCCAGCAGCATGGCCACGGCATGGCGCTCGCCGTAACGCGCCATGCCGGCCGCAGCCAGCGCCGTGTCGTGCGGCCAGACTGAGCCGTTGTGATAGCTCATCGGGTTGAAGCGGGCCTGCCCCTTGGCCAGGGTCCGCAGGCCCCAGCCTGAGCGGAACTCGGCCGTCAGCATCCGCCGCGTCACCCGCCGCGCCCGCTCGTGCGAGGGCAGGCCCGTGAACAGCAGGTGCCCGGCGTTGGAGCCTATGGCCCGGCACTGCTCGCCGTCGCCGTCCAGGGCGATGGCGTAGAAGCCCTCGTCCTCCATCCAGTAGCGCTCCTCGACCAGGGCGCGCAGCGCCTCGGCCCGGTTCGCCCATTCGTCGGCGCGGCCGTCGCCGAGGACGGCGCCCATTTCGGCCAGAGCCTTCCAGGCGGCGAAAGCGTAGCCTTGGACTTCCAGAAGGGCGATCGGCCCCTTGGGAAAGCGGCCGTCGGCGTGGAAGATGGAATCTTCGGAATCCTTCCAGCCCTGGTTCGACAGGCCGGTGTCGGCCGCGCGGGCGTAGTCGATCAACCCGTCGCCGTTGCTGTCGCCGTAGTCGTTCATCCAGCCCGCCGCCGCGATCAGATTGGGCCACAGGACGCGGATCGTCTCATAGTCGTTGGTGCGTCTGGCGTAGGCGCCGGCCAGGGCGATGAACAGGCAGGTGGTGTCCACCCCGCCGTAGTAGAGGCCGAAGGGAACCTCTCCCAGCACGCTCATCTCGCCGCCGCGCGTCTCGTGCATGATCTTGCCGGGGGCGGAGTCCATGAAGGCGTTGGTCTCGGTCGCCTGACGCGAAGCCAGATAGGTCAGCACCCCCTTGGCCAGGCCGGGGTCGATCCACAGCATCTGCCAGGCGGTGATGATGCCGTCGCGGCCGAACGGGGTCGAGAACCACGGCGTCCCGGCGTAAGGATAGGGGCCGGTCGGCAGGTCGGTGACCAGAAGGGCGATATCGGCGCGCGACTGCCGCAGCCAGTCGTTGAAGCCCTGGTTGCGTCCGCCCTCGACGATCGCGCCCCTGCGCAGCCGCCGCCGCATGGCCAGTCGCGCCAGAATGCCGTGCCAGCGCCAGCGCGTCTCGTCCGGCTGGTCGCAGGCGTCCAGACCGCATTCGATGAACAGGTCCAGGCTGCGCCCGCGTGGCAGGCTGAACATGAACTCGGCCCGATTGGCGCTGAGGCGGGCGGGCGGCTCGGAAAAGGCCAGGCAGCTGGTGCGCTTCACCCCGTCCAGCCCCGTATAGCTGAAGGTGACGCGCCGGCCGTCGATCACCGGCGGATGGATTTCGCCGCGCTTGCTTCTCGGCGTGCCGCGCACCTGAAAGATGTCGACGAAGTCGGCGTCGAACTCGAACGTCAACGGCAGCAGGATGTCCTCGACGCCGTGGTTGACCATCTGCACCCGTTCGAACAGCCTCCGGTCCCATATGAAGCGCCGCCGTTCCAGATGCAGCACCCCCGCCGGGGCCGAGCGCCCGCCCATCGGCGGCAGGGGCCGGTTGGTCGAGTGGCAGGTGAAGAAGACATTGTCCTTGGTCACGCCCGAACTGAGCCGCGACGGCCGCGTCCGTCCGACCGTCAGGACGAAGCGCGACAGCAGCCGCGTGTCCCGCTCGAACAGGCCGTCGGCGCCCGCCTTTACATCCCCCCAGTGATCGGCGACCAGGAAGGCGTCGCCGTCCTTCAGGGCCATCAGGGTCTCAAGCCCGTCCTGATCATTGGTGTCGGCGGCCGTGGCCTGGACCGAATAGGCGTCGTCCATAAGCGTCTCCGCTTGCGGTTCAGCTCCCCCGCCTGGTTCGAAGCGAACGGTCGGGGCCGCAATTCAGTTCAGATGAAAACGGCGAGGCTCGTCAGGCCAGGGCGGCGAAGGTCTTCTCTTCCTCCAGAACCCGCATAGGCGCAGCAAAGGGTCGCCGCGCCAGAATCCCGCCGTAGACGTCCAGATAGCGACGCGCCATCGCCGTAGCCGAGAAGCGCAGGTCGAAACGGCTGCGGATTTCTTCGCGGTTCAGTTGAAACGCCTTGGCGGTTGCAGCGACCGCCTCCTCCATTGTCGAGACCAGAAAGCCGGTGACGCCGTCCTCGATGATTTCAGGCGTTGAACCACAGGCGAAGGCCACGACCGGCGTGCCGCAGGCCATGGCCTCGATCATCACCAGGCCGAAGGGCTCGGGCCAGTCGATGGGGAACAGCAGGGCCTCGGCGCCGCCGAGGAAGGCCGATTTGTCCGCATCGCCGATCTCGCCGACGAACTCGACCAGAGGATTGTCTCGCACCAGCGGCTCGATCACCGTCTCCCAATAGACGCGGTCGGCCGCGTCGACCTTGGCTGCGATCTTCAGCGGTTTGTTCAGCCGGGCGGCGATTTCTATGGCGCGGTCCGGCCGCTTTTCCGGCGAGATGCGGCCCAGGAAGGCCAGATAGCCCTGCGAACGGGGCGAGAATCGATAGAGGTCGCCGGGCATGCCGTGATGCACGGTGGCGCGCCAGTTCACATGGGGCAGGGGGCGACGTTGATCGTCGGAAATGGACACCAGGCCGAACTCCGACCAGCGCTCATAGACAGGCGCCAGGTCTTTCAGGTCCAGCCGTCCGTGCAGGGTTGTCACCGTCTTGTCCGCCCAGCCCTCGAAGAAGGGAAAGTGGATCATGTCGGTATGGAAATGGATGATGTCGAAGTTGTCGGCGCGGTCCAGCACTTCGGCCAACTGACCCATATGCGCCGCGAGATCTGACTTCAGCGGCGCAGGGTCAAGACGGATGGCCTGATCGCGGACAGGGACGAGGCGGGCGCGGGTGCGGGCATCGGCGCTGGCGAACAGGGTGACGTCGTGGCCAAGGTCGACAAGGGCGTCGGTCAGGTGGGCCACCACCCGCTCCGTGCCGCCGTAAAGCCGGGGCGGCACGGCCTCATACAAAGGCGTGACTTGAGCAATTTTCATGACAGGCTCCTGCGCCGCGTTGATACGCGGCGCCGAAACCTCAATCCGCCCAGGTTCTCCGGGGTTCCAGCGTTGCTGGAACGATAGTCTCCAGTCCCGCTTACTGCATCCCGGCCCGGATCTCGGCGCGCAGGGCGTCGATGGGGCGCAGGCCAGTGTCCGTCTTGAAGCGCCAGTAGGTCCAGCCGTTGCACGCCGGAGCGTTTTCCAGGAGGGCGCCCAACTTGTGGATCGAGCCGGTCAGGGCGCCGGACACCAGCGAACCATCGGCCCGCACTCGCGCCTCGCGCTCGCCCTTGGGGCAATACAGCTTGTCGCCCGGCGCCAGCAGCCCTGCCTCGACCAGGGCGCCGAACGGCACCTTGGGCTCGGCCTTCTTGGAGCCGGTGACGACCAGGTCTTCCGGCGCGGCGGGGATGACCGCCTTGATGCGCTTTTCAGCCAGCCTGGCGTAGGTCTCGTCGCGCTCGATGCCGATGAAATGGCGACCCAGACGCTTGGCCGCCGCCCCCGTCGTGCCGGTGCCGAAGAAGGGATCCAGCACCACGTCGCCGACGCGGCTGGCCGACAGCAGCACGCGGTGCAGCAGGGCCTCGGGCTTCTGGGTCGGATGGGCCTTGTTTCCGTCGTCGTCCTTCAGCCGCTCGTGGCCGGTGCAAAGGGCCAGCGTCCAGTCCGAGCGCATCTGGGTGTCTTCATTGAAGGCCTTCAGCGCGTCGTAGTTGAAGGTGTAGCGCTTCTGATCGCGCGACTTGGCGGCCCAGATCAGGGTCTCATGGGCGTTGGTGAAGCGCGTGCCCTTGAAGTTCGGCATCGGGTTCGACTTGCGCCAGATGATGTCGTTCAGCACCCAGAAGCCCAGGTCCTGCATCGCCGCGCCCAGGCGGAAGATGTTGTGATAGCTGCCGATGACCCAGAGCGAGCCCTCGTCCTTCAGCACGCGGCGGCACTCGCCCAGCCAGGCGCGGGTGAAGGCGTCATAGGCGGCGAAGCTGTCGAACTTGTCCCAGTCGTCGTCGACCGCGTCGACCTTGGAGTTGTCGGGACGCAGCAGGTCGCCGCCCAACTGCAGATTATAGGGCGGGTCGGCGAAGACCATGTCCACCGACTTGTCCGGCAGGCCCTTCAGCACCTCAATGCAGTCGCCACGCAGGATGACGTCGGTCTTCAACTCGGACATGGATAAGCGGCCCCGGACAGATGAGGCGCTTATGGTGAATCCTTACGGTTAAGGCAGAGTAACCAAGATTCAGAAGAGGCGAAGGAAATGGGGCGGCGCGCGGCGGCCGCCCCATTTCATGGCGTCAAGCCAGGGTGCGGACCTTGGGCTCACGGTCCCACTGGCGTGTGGCTGCGGGCTTGATGAAGGCGTCGGCGCCGGTCGAGAGGTTGATCACGCCGGCGTCCCCCTCGACTCCGGCCTTGTCGAGCAGGGGTTGGGCTTCGGGCGTATGACCGATGGCCTTCAAGTGGGCGAAGGCGTCCTTGGCGAAGTCGATGGCCGCGCCTTCGGTCAGCAACTGCTTGCAGCCGTTGGCCGACAGCACCAGGGCCACCGCATCGAACAGGACTGAGGGCGCGCCCGCGAGTTGATGATCCGCCTTCAGCGTAGAGCCGTCCTTCAGCTTGGCCCCTCCGCGCTTGGGCGCGATGATCTCCACCGCCGCGCCGGCTGCCCTGGCCGCGTCCTGCACCGCCTTGATCACGGCCCCGTCGGCCCCGTCGGTGACCAGGACGCCGACCTTCCGCCCCTTCAGGCTGTCCGGGTATTTGCCGATCAGACGCACGGCGGGCGACGGGGCCAGGTCGATCGGCTCGGCCGTCGCTGGAGTCTTTTCGGGCAGAGCCATGCCCAGGCCCTCGGCGACTCGTTTGGCGAGGTCTTCATCGACGTTGCGCAGATTGCCCATCACGCGGTTCCGCACGTGTTCCAGCGAGACCTTCGACAGTTCGAACACGATGGCCGAAGCCAGGTGGGCCTGTTCCGGCGCCGCCAGGCTGGCGAAGAACAGCCGAGGCTGGCTGTAGTGGTCGGCGAAGGTCTCGGAGCGCAGTCGCACCTTCTCCTTCTCCACCGGCTCGCGGAAGCTGGTGAAGCCGCCCTTGGCGTCGGCGCGGGGGCCGCCGTCCTCTCCCGCCTGAGCCAGGCTGTTGGGCTCATAGTTGGCGCGGCCGGTCGGGACCTGGGTCTGCATATGGCCGTCGCGCTGGAAGTTCTGGAAGGGGCAGCCCTTGGCCTGGTTGATCGGAATCTGGTGGAAATTCACCGTGCCCAGCCGCGACAGCTGGGTGTCCTGATAGGAGAACAACCGCCCCTGCAGCAGCGGGTCGTCCGAGAAGTCGATGCCCGGCACGATGTTGGTCGGCAGGAAGGCGGCCTGCTCCGTTTCAGCAAAGAAGTTGTCGGGGTTCCGGTTCAACGTCATGCGCCCGATGACCTTGAGCGGATGGATTTCCTCCGGGATGATCTTGGTCGCATCCAGGATGTCGAAGGGCAGGGCGTCGGCTTCGGCCTGGGTCAGCACCTGCACCGCGAAGTCCCACTGCGGGAAGTCGCCCTGGTCGATGGCGTCGAACAGGTCGCGACGGTGGAAGTCGGGATCCGCCCCTGCGATCTTCACCGCCTCGTCCCAGCAGGTCGCCTGCGTCCCCAGCTTGGGCCGCCAGTGGAATTTGACGAAGTGCGACTCGCCCTTGGCGTTGACCAGGCGGAAGGTGTTGACGCCGAAACCTTCCATCATGCGCAAGGAGCGCGGGATGGCCCTATCCGACATGGCCCACATCACCGTGTGGGTGGTCTCGGGCATCAGGCCGACGAAGTCCCAGAAGGTGTCGTGGGCGGACGCGGCCTGCGGATAGCCGCGGTCCGCCTCCATCTTCACGGCGTGGATCAGGTCGGGGAACTTGATCGCGTCCTGGATGAAGAAGACCGGGATGTTGTTGCCCACCAGGTCCCAGTTCCCCTCCTTGGTGTAGAACTTCACCGCAAAGCCGCGCACGTCGCGTGGCGTGTCGATCGAACCCGCGCCGCCCGCCACGGTCGAGAAGCGGGCGAACAGTTCGGTTTTCTCGCCGACCTCGGTGAGGATACTGGCTGTGGTGTATTGTTCGAGGCTCTCGGTCAGCTCGAACACGCCGTGCGCGGCCGAGCCGCGCGCGTGGACGATGCGCTCGGGAATGCGCTCGTGGTCGAAATGCTGGATCTTCTCGCGCAGGATGAAGTCTTCGAGCAGTGTCGGCCCGCGCGGCCCGGCCTTCAGCGAGTTCTGGTTGTCGCTGATCGGCGTCCCGTGGTTGGTGGTCAGCCGCGTCTGGGGCGTCGAGGCCTGCTGATGCAGCTCCCCGCCTTGGCCGATGATGTCCTGCTTTGTCGATTTTTCGGGCACCGCGTCGCTCCTCCTAGCCGTCAGTGGCGAGCAACGAACGTTCGGTCTGTGCAATTGGGTGCCGGGTCTAGCCGATTTTACATATAATGCCGCGCAGGCGTCCTGGGCGTCTTCGCAGTCGGCGACGGTGCGGCTATGAGGCGTGCATGATCCGTCGTCTTCGCCCCGTTCCGTTCGCCCTTGGGCCCGTCCACTTCGTCGGCATCGGCGGCATCGGCATGAGCGGCATCGCCGAGATCATGCTGAAGATCGGCTATCAGGTGCAGGGCTCGGACGCCAAGGCCAGCGCCAACACCGAACGTCTGGAGAAGCTGGGCGCCCGCATCTACATCGGCCACGACGCGGCCCATGTGACCGAGGGCGTCTCGGCGGTGGTCTATTCCACGGCGGTCAAGGCGACGAACCCCGAGCTGATGGTGGCGCGCGAACGCCGCATTCCTCTGGTCCGTCGGGCCGAGATGCTGGCCGAGCTGATGCGGCTGCAGTTCTCGATCGGCGTCGGCGGCACCCACGGCAAGACGACGACGACCTCCATGGTGGCGGCCCTGCTGGACGCCGGGTCGCTGGACCCGACGGTGGTCAACGGCGGCATCATCAACGCCTATGGCACCAACGCCAAGGTCGGCGACGGCGACTGGATGGTGGTCGAGGCGGACGAGAGCGACGGCTCCTTCCTGCGCCTGAAATGCACGGTCGCGATCATCACCAACATCGACCCGGAGCACCTGGACCACTACGGCGACTTCGATGCAGTGAAGAAGGCATTCTGCGACTTCATCGAGGACATTCCCTTCTATGGCTTCGGCGTGGTCTGCCTCGATCACCCTGAGGTGCAGAAGCTGGCGGCCCAGATCGACAATCGCCGTCTGGTCACCTACGGCCTCAATCCGCAGGCCATGGTCCGCGCCGACAATGTGCGGATGGACCCGGACGGATCGCGCTTCGACGTGGTGATCCAGCGTCAGGGCATGGATGCTCTGGAAGAGCCTGCGCGCATCGAGGACCTGCATCTCCCCATGGCGGGCTGGCACAATGTCTCCAACGCCCTGGCCGCCATCGCCGTGGCGCGCGAGATCGGGGTGGACGAGGACGCCATCCGCTCAGGACTCGCCGGTTTCGGCGGGGTCAAGCGCCGCTTCACCACCACGGGCGTGGCCCATGGTGTGCGGGTCATCGACGACTACGGCCACCACCCGGTTGAGATCGCCGCCGTGCTGAAGGCCGCACGTCAGGTGGTCCACAACGCGGACAATCCCGGCCGCGTCATCGCCGTGGTCCAGCCGCATCGCTACACCCGCCTGCGCGATCTGATGCAGGATTTCTCGACCTGTTTCTCGGACGCGGACAGCGTGCTGGTCGCCGATGTCTATCCGGCGGGCGAACAGCCGATCGAGGGCGTCGACAAGCACGCCCTGGTTGAGGGCGTCCGCCGCTACGGCCACCGCCACGTCGCCGCGCTGGAGAACGCCGCCGCCCTGCCGCGCGTCATCCGCGAAGAGGCGAAGCCGGGCGATCTGGTCGTCCTGCTGGGCGCGGGCGACATCACCAGTTGGGCCTACGCCCTGCCGGCGCAGCTGGAGGCGCTGGGCTGAGCCTTCCCACCACCCGCTCATCCCCGCGGAGGCGGGGACCCAGTGCTTTGGCTTCAGGCTGCGACGCTCGGGGTCTTGCGCGGGTTGTCATGAGCGGGCATCGCAGTAGCTCTTACTGGGTCCCCGCCTCCGCGGGGATGAGCGGAAATAATGATGCCTTGGCGCGATAATCTCCCCGCCGTGCGCGGCAAGCTGCTGCTGAACGAGCCGCTGGGGCCTTACACTTGGTTCCGTGTCGGCGGCGCGGCCGACGCCTTGTTCATTCCGGCGGACGCCGAAGATCTGGCCGACTTTCTGAAGGCCCTGCCCGAGGACGTGGCGGTGACGGCGATCGGCGTCGGCTCCAACCTGATCGTGCGCGACGGCGGGGTCGAGGGCGTGGTGATCCGGCTGGTGGGCCGCGCCTGGGGGCAGGTGACGACCGAGGGCGACACCGTCACGGCGGGCGCGGGCGCGCTGGACAGCATGGTGGCGCGCGCCTCGGCCAAGGCGGGCATCGCCGGGCTGGAGTTCTATGCGGGCATCCCCGGCTCCATCGGCGGCGCCCTGACGATGAACGCGGGCTGCTACGGCGCGGAGACGAAGGACGTGCTGGTGTCCGCCTGGGGCCTGAACCGCAGGGGCGAGCGGGTCGAGCTGGCCCTGGTCGACTTCGGCTACACCTACCGGCACTCCAACGCCCCGGCCGACATCATCTGGATCGAGGCGACCTGGCGCGGCACGCCCGACGCGCCCGAGGCCGTCGCCGCCCGCATCAGCGAGATCACCGAGCGTCGCGAGAAGACCCAGCCGATCCGCGAAAAGACCGGCGGCTCGACCTTCAAGAACCCGGACGGCCATTCCTCATGGAAGCTGGTCGACGACGCGGGCTGGCGCGGCAAGCTGCACGCCGTCACCGGAGGCGGCGCCAAGTTCAGCGAGCTTCATTCCAACTTCATGATCAACCCTGGTGAGGCGACCGCCGCCGACATCGAGGGGTTGGGCGAAGCCGTCCGCGCCGATGTGCTGGAAAAGACGGGCGTGCAGTTGAACTGGGAAATCCGTCGGATCGGGCGTCCGTAATCCTTCTCCCCTTGTGGGAGAAGGTGGGCGCCGAAGGCGCTCGGATGAGGGGTGTCGGCGTCGTGCTTGGACAATGATGGGGCGACCTTGCAGCCCAACCTTCACGCCGCCACGCAGTCACCCCTCATCCGTCAGGCTCCGCCTGCCACCTTCTCCCACAAGGGGAGAAGGGAAATGGTGACGAATTTCCTTCCACGACCCCGTATCGTTTCCAACCGGTTAACCGTATTCAGGGCATAGGGGTGGGCTAGTCTTCGGATGTTGCCATGCGTGCGCCCCTGAACACCCTCCATGTCGCCGTCCTGATGGGTGGCCTGTCGTCGGAACGCGAGGTCTCGCTGTCCTCGGGGCGCGGCTGCGCGGATGCTCTGGAAGGGCAGGCGGCCAAGGTCACGCGCGTCGACGCCGGGCGCGATCTGGCCCAGGTGCTGACGGCGTTGAAACCGGACGTCGTCTTCAACGCCCTGCACGGCAAATGGGGCGAGGACGGCTGCGTCCAGGGCATCCTCGAGACGCTGAGGCTGCCCTATACCCATTCCGGCGTCCTGGCCTCCGCCCTGGCGATGGACAAGGACAAGTCCAAGGCCGTTCTGCACGCGGCGGGCGTCATCGTGCCCGGCGGCGGCCTGTTCGACCGGCATGAGGTGGCGTCGCGTCACGTCATTGACCCGCCGTATGTGGTCAAGCCGAACGCCGAAGGCTCGTCCGTCGGCGTCTTCCTGGTGCGTGAAGGCGCCAACCGTCCGGTGGCTGAGGTCGGCGCCGACGACTGGGCCTATGGCGATCTGGTGATGGTCGAGCCCTTCATCCCCGGCAAGGAACTGGCGGTCAGCGTGATCGGCGAGGCGACCGGCCCGCGCGCCCTGACCATCACCGACATCACCCCGACCAAGGGCTTTTACGACTACGAGGCCAAATACGCGCCCGGCGGCTCTCGCCATGTCCTGCCCGCCGAGCTGCCGCCGCACGTTTTTGACAAGGCTTTACGTCAGGCCGAGCTGGCCCACGCGGCCATGGGTTGCCGAGGCGTTTCCAGAGCCGACTTCCGTTATGACGATGTTAACGACGTTCTCGTTCTGTTGGAGGTGAACACCCAGCCCGGCATGACCCCGACCTCGCTCGTTCCCGAGCAGGCGGCCTTTGTCGGTATGGATTATCGCGAACTGGTACGTTGGATGGTGGAGGACGCCTCATGCCCGCGGTAGTGCGCGGCGGTCGGCGACAGTCTTCGGGCAAGGGCGGCGCGCGTGGCGCTCCGTCCGGCCGCGCGGCCGAGATCGGCCGTCTGGACATGTCGCCGCGCGTCGTGGCGGCGACCCTGGTGGTCGGCGTCGGCATACTGGCGGCCGTGCTGGCGACCGGCGCGCGCGCCGAGCGCATCTCGACCGCCGTCAGCGAACGCTTTGACGCCGTGACGACCGGCATGGGTCTGAAGGTGCGTCAGGTCCATGTGACCGGCGCCTCGCCCGAGGCCGCCGCCGCCGTGCGCGCCGCCGTCGGCGTCCATGCCGATCAGCCCATCGTCAGCCTGGACCTGGCCGCCGTGCGCGACCGGGTGCAGTCGGTCGGCTGGGTCAAGGAAGCGCGCGTTGTGCGCCTGCTGCCCGACACCCTGATCGTCGACGTCAAGGAGCATGACCGTCTCGCCGTCTGGCAGGTGGGCGGCAAGGCGCACGTCATCGACGCGCAGGGACTGGTCATTTCCGGCGCCGACGCGGGCCGTTATCCGCGCCTGCCGCTGGTGGTGGGCAAGGGCGCCGATCAGGCCGCCTCGGACGTCCTGCCCCTGTTGGCTCAGCGCCCGCGCCTGATGGCCAAGATCGACGCCCTCGTCCGCGTGGACGAGCGCCGCTGGGACCTGCGTCTCAAGGACGGCGCCCTGATTCAGCTGCCAGCCGTGGATCAGGAATCCGCCCTCATCCGCCTCGACGCTCTGGATCAGCGCGAACGCCTGCTGGATTTGGGCTTCGCCCGCATCGACCTTCGCACGCCCGAAGAAGTGGCCGTCCGCCCTTCCGAAGGCGCCGTTTAACTCTCTGACCTCTTAGGACACGACCCCATGGTTGGACGCAGCCGAGACATGAAGCCGGAACAGGGCAGGGGCGCGCCGCGCGCGCCGGTCGTGGCCGCGCTCGATCTCGGTCAGTCCAAGGTCGCCTGCTTCATCATGAAGCCCGACGGCGTGCGCCACGCCGACCGCACCATCCGCGTCGCCGGGGCCGGCCACGTCCAGTCGCGCGGCGTCAAGGGCGGGGCCATCGTCAACATGGACGAAACCGCGCAGGCCATCGGCCACGCCGTCGAACGCGCCGAGCGCGCGGCCGGAGCGCCGGTCTCCGGCGTCGTCGTCACCACGGCCATCGGGCAGATGGCCAGCCACCGGGTGCAGGCGCGTGTCTCTCTCGGCTCCCACCCGATCAGCGACGCCGATCTGGCGCGCGCCATCGGAATGGCCCTGGCCCAGATTCGCCTGCCGAACCGACGTCCGATCCACGTCCTGCCCATCGCCTGGTCGGTGGACGGGGCGCGCGGCGTCCATGACCCGCGCTCAATGCGCGGCGGCTCGCTGGGGCTGGACCTGCTGGTCGTCTCCATGTCCGAGGGCTCGTTCAACGCCCTCAGCCACTGCCTCGAACTGGCCCATCTCGACCTTCAGGGCGTGGCCGCCGCGCCCGTCGTCTCATCCCTCGCCGCGCTGGAAGAAGATGAGATGGAGCTGGGCGCCCTGTGCATCGACATGGGCGGCGGCTCGACCTCGGCGGCGGTCTGGGGCGGGCGCTCCCTGCTGCATATTGAAAGCCTGAACGTCGGCGGCGACCATGTGACCGCCGACATCGCGCGCGGCCTGTCGACCTCGCGCGTCGGCGCCGAACGGCTGAAAACCCTGCACGGCTCGGCCATGGCGTCGGCCAATGAAGACCGCGAAATGCTGGAGGCCCCGCCGCGCGGCGAGGACGCCTCGGCCGGCCCGGTCATCGTCCCGCGCGCCATGCTCAAGACCGTCATCGCTCCGCGCGTCGAAGAGACGCTGGAACTGCTGCGCGACCGGCTGAAGCACGCCGGCATGGGCCTGGAGCCCGGCGCTGGCCTCGTCCTGACCGGCGGCGCCAGTCAACTGAACGGCGTCCGCGAACTGGCCGTGCGCGTCTTTGACCGCCCGGTGCGCCTGGGCCGCCCGCAACGCGCGCCCCACCTGGCCGACGCCGCCGCCGGCCCGGCCTTCTGCTCAGCCGCCGGCGTCCTGCTTCGCGCCGCCTATGGCCCGCGCGAGGCGGTCTCAGCTCGCAAACTGATGTCCCGCCAGATCACCGCCGCCGACGCGCCCAAGGTGCATCGCGGGGGAATGGTGGCCCGCGCGGCCGGGTGGCTGCGGGATAATTTGTAAGCGTTGCACTCCGCAGCGGGGCTTATGCAACTCCGGTGCTTCGGGCGGCGGGCCTGTCATATGTCCGTAGATACGGAATTAACACGAGCCGGAGTCCCGCGCTTGCTGTCATGCAGGCGCGAATCTGTTCATGCGCGCCTCCCGCAATTTCGAAAATTATAATTCACCGACCCTCGTTCTATTCGCCTTGTTCAGGACCTAACTGAGGCAAGGTTGTGGCCGTATTGTTACACGAACGACGTTTATTGGCCCCATTCACGACACAAAGCTTGCTTGCCGGCCGCTATTGGTTAGACCCAAGCTAACAAGGGTCCTTCAATTCCCTGGGCGCTTTGAGTTTAACAGTTGGGGCACATCCAATGAAAATGAACCGCAGTTATCTTTTTGGGACGACGGTGCTCGCTGGCGTCATGGCGATCTCGGCGCCGGCGCTGGCGCAGTCGACGCAGCCTGAGGAGCAGGTGTCCCAGGTCGAAGAGATTGTCGTCACGGGCTCGCGTATTCGCCGCGATCCCACCACGTCTCCGACGCCGCTGATCCAAGTCCAGCGCGAAGCGCTGCTGGAGACGGGCGCGGCCACGGTGGTGGACTACCTGGCCAGCATCCCGGCGTTGTCGAACTCGCAGATTCCGTCCGACACCACGGGTTTCCTGAATGGCGGCGGGTTGGCGCTGGCGAACCTTCGGGCGTTGGGCGCTGGGCGCACGCTGACGCTTGTCGACGGCCGTCGTCACGTCGGCTCGCAAGGAGCCACCTTGGCGGTTGATGTCGACACGATTCCTCGCCTTCTGATCGAGAACATTGAGATCGTCACCGGCGGCGCTTCGTCGGTTTACGGCGCTGATGCCGTGTCCGGCGTTCTCAACTTCACTCTTAGGAAGGATTTCGAAGGCGTCGAGATGGACGCCAACTACGCCTGGATCAACGAAGACGGTCAGGCGTCCAAGCGCTTTTCGGCCTTGGTTGGTAGGAATTTCTTCGACGACCGTCTGAATGTGTACGCATTCGGCGAGTATGAGGCCATGGATCCGGTCGACAGCCTCGACATGGACTGGCTGCGCCGTGCGCCGGTTGTCCTGGGGACTGACGCCGATCCCACCAGCCCCGCGATCGGTCCGAACGCCGACGGCGTCTATGACAACCTGCTCTTCACGGGCGTGCGTCGTCTGGACCGGCCGCGGTGGGGCCAAACCACGCTGGCGAATGCCCAGCAGCCGACGGCCAGCAATAACCCGCTGGTCACCCAAGCCAACTGCGGCGCTTACAATGCGGCAGCCTGCTACAGCGTAGATCCTGCGAAAACCTGGTGGTTCGACGGCACCACGGCGCGCCTGGCCAACTTCGGCTCGCGGGTCGGCACGGTAGGCGCTAACCGCCCCTACAATATCGGCGGCGATGGCGATAACCCGTCGACCTTCTCGGCCAACACGCGCTTGCCGGATTCCGAGTCGCAGCGCTTCCAGGTCGGCGCCAACCTGAAGGTGACTTCCAACGTCACGGCCTACGTCGAAGCTAAGTACGTCAACGAGGACACCTATCTCGTCACCCAGCCGTCCTTCTTCGACTGGTATCTGAGCGACAGCGCTATCCCGGACACGCGTCAGGTGGCTATTTCGGGCAACAACGCGATCATGCGCTGGTCGGACAACGCCTTTATCCCGGCCAACCTCAAGGCCGCTATCGCCGCCAACACGGTGACCAACTACGGCGCACCGACGCTCACGGAGCCGGGCGCCGCCCTTGCGCCGACGCCGGCGCCTTGGGCTCGCCACGTCATCTTTGGCCCCGATCGCACGCAAACCAACAATCGCGAGTTGCAACGCTATGTTGTGGCCCTCAAAGGCGATTACGACCAGGTGGGCTTCGTCAAAAACTTCGGCTGGGATTTGTCCTACACCTACGGGAGCATGGACAACATCAACACGGAGCGCGGCGTCGATGTTGAGCGGCTACACTTTGCAGCCGATTCCGTCTTCGATACGGCCGGCGTGCTCGGAGCCCCTGGCGCGATTGTCTGCCGTGCCAAACTGCTGGACGCCCAAGGCGTCGCGCTTCCGGACCCCATTCGTGGCGGCACGGTCGGCGGCAGCGCAGAAGGTCGCGCGGCCATCGATGAGTGCACGCCGCTGAACGTCTTCGGCGCGGGCAACCAGAGCGCTGAGGGCCTAGCCTACATCGACGCGGCGATTAACGTCCGTGAACGCAACGAACAGCACGACGCCGTTGCCGTCGTGTCTGGCCAACTCTGGGACTTCTGGGGGGCGGGCGCTATCGGCGTCGCGTTGGGCGCGGAATATCGCAAAGAGTATACTGAAGCGATTGGCCGGTCGTCCGACACGGGCAACCGTCGTCTTCAGCTGAACACCGGCGCGGATTTCCTGCCAGCCTCGTATGAGACCACTGAAGGTTTTGCCGAACTGTCCGTTCCGCTGTTCCGCGACAGCATGCTGGGCGAATATGCAGAACTGAGCGGCACCTACCGCTACTCCGATTACACCACGGTCGGCGGGCAAGAGGTGTACGGGGTTAACCTCGTCTATCGGCCGATCCCGGACATCGCGTTCAAGACGAGCCTGAACACGTCTATTCGGGTGCCGACGCTTTCGGAGAACTTCCGTCCTCTGAGCGAGACGTTCTGGAACAGCGTCGTCGACCCTTGCGATACGCGTCAGATCAACGGTTCGATCCCGGCCGAAGAGAAGGCCAATCGTATCAAGAACTGTACGGCTCTGGCCGCTCAGATGGGCCTGTCGTATGACTTTGCCGGCGACACGGCGTCCACCGAGGATGACTACCGCCCGCTCTACTCTTCCGGGATTTCCGGGCAGAACGGCGGCAGCGTGAATCTGCGGCCGGAAGAATCGGAATCGTTCACCTTCTCGGTCGTGCTCAAGCCGCGGTTCATTCCGAACTTCAGCATGGTGCTCGATTACTATGAGATCCGTATCGACGACGTCATCGCTTCCGTCTCGGCTGCGACAGTCGCTGAGAACTGCGTCAAGGGGCCGAGCCTGAATGAGCTCGCTTGCGCGGACATCTTCCGTAAGAATGCGGCGTTCGAAAATCCCACCAACGCTCAAGAGCGTTCGGAAGCCTTCAAGATCGGCGCGCCGTCGACGGATCCGATTGGCGCCTTCATCCAACGGCCGTTGAACTACGCCAAGCGCGAAGTTCGGGGCCTGGATTTCGGCGCTAACTACCGAGTTTACACCGAGGAGTTCCTGAGCCGGAACTGGGGGGTGTTTGACTACCGCATCAACGGCAGCTGGTTGATCCAGCAGGACAACTACAACAATGTTAATGACCCCGGCGATGTCACCTCGTACGCTGGTTATGCGGTCACTGGCGGTTCGTACCCGCGGGTTCGCTTCACCTCGGCCCTCAGCTGGTCGCCGAATGAAACGTGGCGCGTGACCTGGACTGCCGACTGGCAATCGTCGCAGCACATCACCAAGTACCGCGACTTCATCAGCAACATGGATGCTCGTCCGGTAGAGTATCTGCGGACGGGTGATTTCGTCCGTAACGACCTGCTGGTTCGCTGGAACGTGCGCGACAATCTCAGCGTGCGCGCTGGCGTGACCAATATCTTCGACGCCGAGCAGGCTCCGTGGCTTGGCAACACGATCTACTCGAACTTCGACCCCTATGGTCGTCGCTTTAACATCGGCCTGAACTACCGTCCGTGGTAAGACTAGGCTGAGCAACCAAGACGAGGGGCGGCTTTTCGGAGCCGCCCTTTTTCTTGGCCTGCATGTCGCTAGGCGATTCCTAGAATTATTTGCGGCCAAGCTAGGTCGCAGGGCTCCCTGTCGCGACGACTCACGCTACCGAGGGTAACTCTTCGTTAACTCAGACAGGGTTTTCCTTAACGCGCTCATAACCAATGCGATTCGGCGGGGATTTCGCGTTGGGGACGAAGGGCAGGGTCCTTAGGTCGGAATTACACAATGTCTCTCTCGCTGGTCAGGCCGGAAGCCACGGAATTGAAGCCCCGCATCGTCGTGTTCGGCGTAGGCGGAGCGGGCGGAAACGCCGTCAACAACATGATCGACTCCGGCCTTGAGGGGGTGGAGTTCGTCGTCGCCAATACTGACGCCCAACATCTGAGTTTCGCCAAGACCGACCGTCGCATCCAACTGGGCGAGACCATCACGCAAGGCCTGGGCGCGGGCGCCCACCCCGAGGTCGGCATGAACGCCGCCGAGGAAAGCGCCGACGAGATCCACGCGCACCTGGAAGGCGCGCACATGGTTTTCATCACCTGCGGCATGGGCGGCGGCACTGGAACCGGCGCGGCGCCGGTCATCGCCAAATGCGCCCGTGATCGCGGCATCCTGACCGTCGGCGTGGTGACCAAGCCCTTCACCTTCGAAGGCCGCCACCGGATGCGCCTGGCCGACGCGGGCGTGGCCGAACTGCAGCGTTACGTCGACACCCTGATCGTCATTCCGAACCAGAACCTGTTCCGCGTCGCCAATGAGCGGACCACCTTCTCGGACGCCTTCGGCATGGCCGACCAAGTCCTGCACTCGGGCGTGCGTTCGATCACCGACCTGATGATCCTGCCGGGCCTGATCAACCTCGACTTCGCCGACGTCCGCGCCGTGATGAGCGAGATGGGCAAGGCCATGATGGGTACGGGCGAGGCCACGGGCGACGACCGCGCCCTGCTGGCGGCTCAGAACGCTATCGCCAACCCGCTGCTGGACGAAACCAGCCTGAAGGGCGCCAAGGCCGTGCTGGTGAACATCACTGGCGGCATGGACATGACACTGCTGGAAGTCGACGAGGCCGCCAACGCCATCGCCGGCGAAGTGGACGGCGACGCCAACATCATCTTCGGCGCCGCCTTCGACCCGGCCCTGGACGGCAAGATCCGCGTCTCGGTCGTCGCGACCGGTATGGACGAGGCCGTCATCCAGCAGATCGAGCCGCAGGGTCAGACCTTCAGCCGAACGGGCGCTCCGTCGGCTTCTGCGCCGCGTCAGCCGGAAGTCCGCATCGACCCCGTGCGCGAGGCGTCGTCGCAACCGGCACCGGCCCCGACCTATGAAGCCCCGGCCGCCCGCGCGCCGGAACCGAAGTTTGAAGCCAAGCCTGAGCCTGTCATCCGTGACGCGCCGCGCAATCTGGAGCCGATCGTCGATCCGTGGGTCGAGGAATATGAGCAGGGCGCCAGCCGGACTCAGCCTGCGGCCTCGACTGAGCAGGGCGACCTCTATTTCGATCGCGCCCCGCAGCGTCAGCAGCCTGCGCCGCAGCAACCGGCCCAGCGTCCGGCCGCCCGTCATGACGAGCCCGCCGAAGAGCCCTTCTATGACGAACGCGATCACCGCCGCAGCGGCTGGAGCCTGTTCGGCCGCAAGCGTCAGCAGCCGCAGCAGCAACAATCCTATGCGCCGCCGCCGTCGTCGAACCGCACGACCCAGCAGTTGCGCCAGACCCAGTCGATGCAGCCCCAACAGCAAGACCCGCAGGTGGGCCAGTCCGACGATGACGACCTGGAGATCCCTTCCTTTCTTCGCCGCCTCGCGAACTGATCGACCCAAAAAGCCCTGATATTGAACGCCCCGGAGCCGACCTCCGGGGCGTTTTCTTTTGGCGTTCATCACGGCCGATGTTGGATGGCTGCCCGGCGACAGGCTGTTTCAAGCCCTGCCGTAACCGAACCGAAACAATCCGAAACTGGACTTGGCTTTCGACCTGGCGGCGGCGTGGTTAAACGTCGGGTGAGGCGAAGACCGTCCTGCATGGGGCGGGTCGCGCAACAGAGAGTATCCGAGTGACGGTCCGCAACGACCAGTACGAACAGACCATCGTCGCCCCGGCCATCTGCGCCGGCGTCGGCGTGCACACCGGCCGCCGCGTGCGTCTGGTGGTGCGGCCGGCTGCGCCCGGCCACGGCATCGTCTTCGTGCGCACCGACGTCACCGACCGCGACAACCGCATCCCCGTCTCGGGCGAGGCGGTCGTGGACGCGCGCCTGAACACCATGATCGAGAATGCGGCGGGCGTGCGCCTGTCGACCATCGAGCATCTGATGGCCGCCCTGTCGGCGCTGGGCGTCTCCAACGCCGTGATCGAGGTGGATGGGCCGGAACTGCCGATCCTGGACGGCTCGGCACTGCAGTTCGTGCAACTGCTGGACCGCGCGGGCTTCCGTCGTCAGGAAGCGCCCCAGACCTTTATCGAAATCCTGAAGCCGATCCGGGTGGAGGAGGGCGACAAGTCCGCTGTCCTTCTGCCCTGCGACCGCTATGAGATGCGCTTCGAGATCGACTTCCCGACGCCGGTCATCGGCAATCAGGTGGTGGATTTCGTCGTCGACGAGGCGACCTTCCGTTCGGACATCATGGCCGCCCGCACCTTCGGCTTCGCCCATGAGGTCGAGGCTCTGCGCCAGGCCGGTCTGGCCCGTGGCGGCTCGCTGGAGAACGCCGTGGTCATCGACGGCGACCAGATCCTGAACCCCGGCGGCCTGCGTATGGAACGCGAGTTTGTGCGCCACAAGGCGCTGGACGCCATCGGCGACCTCTATGTCCTCGGGGCGCCGCTGCTGGGCCGCTATGAAGGCGTCAAGGCGGGCCACGCCCTGAACAACAAACTGGTCCGCGCTCTGCTGGCCCAGCCGGACGCGTGGCGCGAAACAGTGCGCGTGCCTGACATGGCGATGGCGGGCTGAGGCCTTCCTTCTCCCCTTGAGGGAGAAGGGTCAGCTTAGCGTGATTGCGCTGATCAACCGCCCGAAGTCCGGTTCGGCCGCCAGGAAGGCGCGACGGTTGGAGTAGAAATGCCCTTCATCCGCGCGGGTATCGTCGCCGGTCCATGCCGCTTCGCTAACGCCTGCCTGTTCCAGACGCCATAGGACGAAGCCGGGCAGGTCGAACTGGCGTTTGTCGTCGGTCGCGCCGGGAGCGAAGAAGCGTTCGCTGCCGGGGTCGTGGTGGGCGAAGCGGTCCTGATAATCTGCGCCGACTTCGTATGAGCCTTGCGCGATGCAGGGGCCGACGACGGCGACGATGCGCGCCGGTTCGGCGCCCAGGCTCTGCATGGCGGCGACGGTCGAGTGGATGATCCCGCCAAGGGCGCCCTTCCATCCTGCGTGGGCGGCGCCGACCACGCCCGCCTCGGCGTCGGCGAACAGGACGGGGGCGCAGTCGGCTGTCAGGACGGTCAGGACCGGTCCCGTCACGCCCGCGACCACGGCGTCGCCTTCGGGACGCTCTCCGGCCCAGCCGCTTTCGGCCACGCGAGCGACGGCGGAGTGGATCTGATAACAGCCGCACAGGTCGTCAGCGGCGCCGCCCATCCATTCGGCCACGCGGCGGCGGTTCTCGGCGACGTGGGCTGGGTCGTCCTTGGACCCCACGCCTGCGTTCAGCCCGGCGTAGACGCCCTCGGATACGCCGCCCGCGCGGGTGAAGAAGCCGTGGCGCACCCCGGCCCTGTCGAGCAACGGGTGGGTGATGGGGGCCAAGCTCATACTTCAAATCCCGGCAGGGCCAGCGAGCGCGGCGAGAAGATCGCCGCCGCCTTGAACAGTTCGCCCATCTGATCCGGCGCGGTCAGGCGGTCCAACTGGCGCTGGATGACCGGAGCGGCTTCGGGGCGTCCCTGCATCAACCGCTGGGCGCGGGCTTCGATCCCCAGCGCCTTGAGGAAGGCGCCCTGGCCGACGCAGCCGGTGACGTCGGCGCCGCCGCGCACGGCGGCCTCCAGCACCAGGGGGAAGTCAGCCCATTGCGTCAGGTCGGCCTCGCCCGGCGTCGACAGGGGATCGACCTTCTGGTGCCGCCGCAGGGCCTGCAGCGTGTCGCCCACCTCGGGTCTGCTGCGGCCGTAGTCGATCAGCAGGGCGGCGCCCGAGGCGGCCCGGATCAGACTGGCCAGATCGCGGCCGAAGGCGGCCTGCTGTTCGGAAATCTCGATGATCTGGCCCGGTTCGACATCGAAGCCGGGCGTTTCGAAGCCGTCGGCGATGGCGGTCAGGCCGAAGGTCAGCTCATTGTCGTCGGTGACGCCGATGCGGCGCTCGGCCCAGCCGCCCTCGGTCTTGATGAACTGGCGCGCGGGCAGGCAGTCCAGTACCTCATTGGCGATCAGGATGACGGGGGCGTCCGTTTCGACCTGATTTAGGGCGCTGAGCCATCGCGGATGCACGTCGGCGTCGGCTAGGCGCCGGGCCTGTTCGGCGCGTAAGGGGGCGCTGGGCTCGATCAGGATCAGATCGACCGCCTCTAGGAAGGCCGGAACCAGCCGCGCGGCGCGCAGCACGTCGGACATCAGCGTGCCGTCGCCGGGGCCGACCTCGACCAGCCGCACCCGCTCGGGCGCGCCGAGGCGGCTCCACGTCTCGACGGCCCACAGGCCGATCAGTTCGCCGAACATCTGACTGACCATGGGGGCGGTGATGAAGTCGCCTCGTTCCCCCAGCGCCGGGCGCGTGGCGTAATAGCCGCCCCTGGGGTCGTGCAGGCAGCGGGTGACGTAGTCCGCCACCGTCATCGGCCCGATCAGCACGATCTCGCGGACCAGCCGGTCCTTGAGCGTCTCCGCCATAGTGGTCTTACGCCTCCGCGACTTCCGGCTTCTTCAGCGCCCGCCAGATCAGCCAGGCGCCGACCAGCATCATCGGGATCGACAGGATCATGCCCATGGTCAGGCCCAGCGGCAGGTTCTCCAGCCCGGCGTCGGGCTGGCGCACGTTCTCCAGCGCGGCGCGACAGACGCCGTAGCCCAGCAGGAACAGGCCGGTGACGAAGCCCGGACGTTTCAGCATCCGCCACTTCCAGATCGCCAGCGACAGGATGACGAACAGCAGCAGGCCCTCAAGCCCGGCCTCATAAAGCTGGCTGGGGTGGCGCGGCTCATTGCCGGCGGGGCAGAAGCCGTACATCTGCTGGATGCGCTCGTTGCAGAAGCGGATGGCCCACGGGACCGTCGTTTCGCGGCCCCACAGCTCGCCGTTGATGAAGTTGGCGATACGGCCGAAGAACAGACCCAGCGGCGCGACCGGGGCGATCAGGTCGCCCAGGCTGAGCGGGTTCACCTTTTGCCGACGGGCGTAGAGGGCAAGGGCCACGACCACGCCCAGGAAGCCGCCGTGGAAGCTCATGCCCCCGGTCCACAATTGCAGCAATTCCAGCCGCTCGCCCCAGCTGTCGCCGGTGAACAGTTGGGCGAACATCGCCGGCTTGTAGAAGAGGGCGTAGCCGAAACGTCCGCCCAGGATGACGCCCAGCGTGATCCACAGCACCAGATCGTCCAGTTGCGGTCCCGTCACCGGCGGCTTGCCGGGCGCCCACAACCGCTCGGTCTTGGCCAGGCGAGAAGCATACCACCAGCCCAGCACGAT
This sequence comes from Brevundimonas naejangsanensis DSM 23858, assembly GCF_000421705.1. GTDB lineage: Bacteria > Pseudomonadota > Alphaproteobacteria > Caulobacterales > Caulobacteraceae > Brevundimonas > Brevundimonas naejangsanensis. The sequence continues at coordinate 40,703 of NZ_ATXN01000006.1, read as the reverse complement.
GCCGGCCACATAGGCTAGGGCGTACCAGCGGATGGGCAGGGGGCCGAGATGGATCAGGACGGGGTCGAATTCGGGAAAGGGCACGGGGCCTCCGTCTGCGCCTTCAGAAGTTGTCCTTGGTCTAGCAAGCGGGACTGCATTCGTCGCGCGCTTTTCCCGCGAAGCAGTCTATAGGCCGCAGGCAGGTAAGGTTTGGTTTACCCAAATCAATGCACCGTTAACCATGTCCGGGCCGATGGTCCGGGAGTTCTCAAGAGGCCGCCATGCAGACGCGCAATCCCCTCCTTGATGAGTTCGCCAAGCTGACCACCGGCGCCATGGGCCTGGCCCAGGCCGCGGGCGAAGAGGCCAAGGCCGCCTGGCGCGCCCAGGCCGACCGCTTCGTCGCCGAAATGGATCTGGTGCGTCGCGACGAGTTCGATGTGCTGAAGGACGAGATCGCCGCCCTGCGCACTGAGATCGCAGCGCTGAAGGCCGCCGCCGTCGCCCCGAAGAAGGCCGCCAAGGGATCGTCCACAGACGCAGCCTCGACCCCGGATTCAGCCGGTTGAGCCGAATCTGCGAACACGCCTACCGTCCTCGAAAGCGCTCACTTGAGTCGCTGTCGCTGCTGAAGAAGTTGAACGCCTGATGGATGCTGTGAGACCCGAAGAGGTCGACCTGCCCTTTGATCCGCTGGATGTGGTCGAACACGTCCTGACGGCGGAGAACCTGCCGTTCGACCGCACGGACGAGGGCGATCTGGCCTTCGCCCTGGCCGGCGACTGGAAGGACTATGAGCTGTGGTTCGCCTGGCGGCCCGAAGGCGACTGTCTTCAGCTGTGCCTGGCGCTGGACCTTCGCGTGGCCAAGACGCGCCGGGCGGCGGCCTATGAACTGGTCTCCATGATCAATCAGCGCACCTGGCTGGGCCATTTCGAGATTTGGCCGGACGAGGGCGAGATCGTCTTCCGCCACGCCCTGGCCCTCCCGCACACCGAACGCCCGACGCTGGCGCAGGCCGCGTCCATGATCGACGCGGCGGTCGAGGCGGCGGACCGCTATTATCCAGCCTTCGATTTCATGGTGCGCGGCTCCAAGAAGCCGCAGGAGGCGATCGACGCCTGCCTGTTCGAGACGGTGGGCAATGCCTGATGGCTAGTGTGGGACGTCCGGTCGTTCTTCAGGGCGTGGGACGCCTGGGCTCGGCCATTCTGGAAGGCTGGCTGGCGACGGGCGCCGTCGACCCGACCGATCTGATCATTCTGACGCCTTCGGAGAAGCCGGTCGCCGAGGCGGCGCGGGCCAGGGGCGCTCGGATCAATCCGCCGCTGGAAGAACTGGCGAACGCCCGCGCCTTCGTCATCGGCGTCAAGCCCGCCAAATGGCTGGAAGCCGCGCAGGCGGTGCTGCCGCATCTGGCCGCTGAAGCCGTGATCGTCTCGGTCATGGCCGGGGTGCGCGGCGAGACGATCTCTGACGGTTACAACGGCCGCCCGGTCGTGCGTGTCATGCCGACGACCGGCGTGGCTCAGGCGCGGGGCGTGGCGACGCTGTGGTCGGCCGACGCGGACGCCCTGAAGCTCGGCCAGTCCTTGTTCGAGCCGATCGCCGAAACCGTCCTGCTGGACGACGAGGCGTTGATGCACGCGGCGACGGCGGTGTCCGGCTGCGGCCCGGCCTATTTCTTCGCCTTCACGCGGGCTCTGGCCGAGGCGGGAGAGGCCCAGGGCCTGTCGCCCCAGGCCGCCGCCCGCCTGGCGCGCGCCACTCTGCGTTCGGCTGCGGCGGGCGTGGAGGGCGACGAGGCGCTGAACACCCTGATCGACCGTGTGGCCTCGCCAGGCGGCGTGACACAGGCCGGTCTGGTCGCCCTCAATGAAAACGGCGCTCTCGACCATTCTGTCGAAAGCGCCGTGAAGGCGGCGGTCGCCAAGTCCACTGAACTCAGCGGCTGATCGTCAGGCGCTTCAGCGCTTGACGTAACGCCCGTCGGCCAGATTGCGGGCCAGGCGGTCATAGGCGCGCTGGGCGTCGGTCCAGGTGGTGGCGCCGCGCGCGTCGGCTAGGGTCCGGGTGTAGTAGTCGAACTTGACCGGCTGAACCTCGCCGGAAGCCGTCGTCACCGTGCCTTCGATCGCGGCGCCCCCGATCGACAGGCTGCGCATGCCGTCCAGCCCCGGTTTGTCGGACAACTGCTGCATGGTCGGACGGTTGGGCTTCAGGTCGGTGATGACCAGTTCAAGCCGGGCGCCGTCCAGCGCATGACGATCCGTCAACACGCGTTCAAGCGTGCGCGTCAGATCGCTGACCTGCTGTTGAACGTCGCGCTCGCCCAACTCCGCAGCGGTCTTGGCGAAGTGGGGGCTGACCGTCACGACGACGGCCGAGGGTTGAGCCGCAGCCGCGCCAGAGAGGGCGAGAACGGCGGCGATCGGTGCAAGAAAAGCAATAGGACGCATAGTCAGGCTCCAGAATTCCAGGCCCCCCTGGAACACGGGACAAGATGGCGATGATTTTACGGTTCCGCTAGGGGCGCCGCTCAAAGATCTAGGGGGCGCGACGATCCGCCGGCAGCCGGATCGCGGCCTTGAGCCCGCCCAGTTCGCTGCGGCCCAGGGCGATGTCGCCGCCGTGGCTGCGCGCCACGTCCCGAGCCACGGCCAGGCCCAGGCCCACGCCCTTGCGGTTCTGGTTGCGCGAGGCGTCCAGCCGCGAGAAGGGGCGGAACGCCTCTTCGTGCATGTCTTCGGGGATGCCGGGGCCGTCGTCCTCGACCGTGATCTCCAGCCCGCCGGAGGGCAGGGGGCGCGCCGACAGCCGCACATGCTCGCCATGCGAAGCGGCGTTGCCGACCAGATTGTTGATCGCCCGGCGGAAGGCCAGCGGCCGGGCCAGCATGTTCAGGTCGTCGGGCGTCTCGACCTCGGCGGCGGCCCCGGCGCGGCGGGCGTCGTCGGCGGCGCGGCGCAGCATTTCGGGCACGGAGATGGTCTGGGCGGCTTCCCCGGCCTCGCCGCGCGCGAAGGCCAGGTATTCGTCGATCATATGCTCCATCTCGTCCAGATCGCCCTTCATCGCCTCGGCGCGCTTGAAGGGCGGCGCCAGGGCCAGTTCGAGCCGCAGACGGGTCAGGGGCGTGCGCAGGTCATGGCTGACCGAGGCCAGCAGAGCCGTGCGCTGGTCGATGTGGCGCTGGATGCGCGAGCGCATGTCCAGGAAGGCGCTGGCGGCGGCCCGCACCTCACGCGCGCCGTGCGGCTTGAAACGCGGCACGCTTTCGCCCCGGCCGAAAGCTTCGGCGGCGTGGGCCAGACGTTCGATGGCGCGCACCTGATTGCGGATGAACAGCACCGCCACGGCCAGCAGCAGCACGGTGGCGATCATCAGCCACAGGACGAAGATGTGGGCCTGCGTCGCCACGGCCCGCTCGCGCGGGGCGATGACGCGCAGGACGCCGTCCGCTTCCTGCACGCGGATATCGACATAGGCTGGGTAGCGGGTGGTGTCGAACCAGAAGGGCTGGTCCAGCCGCGAGGCGAGGGCCTTTTCCAGCGTCCTGTCGACCAGTCCCAGGGCGCCGCGCCGTTCTTCGGCGGGCAGGGAGGCTTCGGGCTGGAAGGCGATGGACAACTGCATCGACCGCTCGGCGCGTTCCGAGATCAGAGCCAGATTCCGGGCCGAGGGGTCGTCGCGATAGCTCTCGGCCGCCCAGGCCACGTCGCCCGCCAGGCCTTCGGACAGGCGCGCCGTTACCGCCTGCCAGTGGGCGTCGAAGAAGGCCCAGGTCACCGCCGCCTGCATGATCAGGACAGGCAGGACGATGATCAGCAGCGAGCGGCCCCACAGAGAGGTCGGCACCCGGCGCTTGATCCAGCGCGTCCAGACGTTGAACGGCATCAGCCGCATCGGCGTCGCCTCAGTCCGGGGCCAGCATATAGCCGATGCCGCGCACGGTCTGGAGGTAGCGCGGGTTCTTGGGGTCCGCCTCCAGCTTGCGGCGCAGGCGGGTGACCTGCACGTCGACGGCGCGGCCGGTCACATCGGCGGTGTCGGGCGACAGGGTCATGCGCTCGACCGGCGAATGGGCGTGGATGGCCAGGGTCTTGAGCAGTTGCGCCTCGGCCTCGGTCAGGCGCTGCAGGGCGCCGTCGCGCGTCAGTTCCAGACGCTCCATGTCGAAGACGGCGGGGCCCATGTGGATCTCTCTGGGCGTCATCAGCTTGCCGCCGGTGCGGCGCAGGATGGCCTCGATCCGCAGCGCCAGTTCGCGCGGATCGAAGGGCTTGGACATATAGTCGTCGGCCCCGCGCGACAGGCCCTCGATCCGGTCGTCCGGGTCGCCCTTGGCCGTCAGCAGCAGCACTGGCGTCTTGGACAGCGCCGCCTGGCTGCGGATCCAGGTCGTCAGGTCGAAGCCGCTCTCGCCCGGCATCATCACGTCCAGCACGATCAGGTCGAACTCGATCAGTTCGACCATGCGACGCGCGGCGCCCGCGTGGGCGGCGCCGGTGACGCGATAGCCCTCGCGGCTCAGGAACTCCTTGAGCAGTTCGCGGATGCGGTCGTCGTCGTCGACGACAAGGATGTGCCGTCCGCTGCCGGCCGGGGCGACGGGACCGGAACGGCCGTTGGCGCGCGGCTCGACCATGCTCATCGCCATTCTCCCTGCGAGGCGCCGTTGACGCTGGGTTGCGGCAGGCGTCTAACCGAGATCGTTGCGCAGGAGACGTACTTCAATGGCCTTCGTTCCTTTCGACGATCGTGACGGCTGGATCTGGTTTGACGGCGACTTCGTCCCCTGGCGGGAAGCGAAAACGCACGTCCTGACCCATGGCCTTCACTACGGCTCGTCGATGTTCGAGGGTGAGCGTATGTATGGCGGTGAAATCTTCAAGCTCACAGCCCACAGCCAGCGCCTGAAGCGCTCTGCCGAACTGCTCGACTTCGAGATTCCCTATAGCGTGGCCGAGATCGACGCCGCCTGCAAGGAAACCTGCGTCCGCAACGGCCTGATCGACTGCTATATCCGGCCTGTCGCCTACCTGGGCGCCGAACAGCTGAGCGTCTCGTCGCTGAACAGCAAGGTTCACCTGGCCATCGCCGCCTGGGAATGGCCCAGCTATTTCGACCCCGAGGTCAAGAAGAAGGGCATTGCGCTGGAGTGGGCCAAATGGCGTCGTCCCGACCCCGCGACGGCCCCGTCCACGGCCAAGGCGGCGGGGCTGTACATGATCTGCACCATGTCCAAGACGGCGGCGGAAAAGCGCGGCTTCAACGACGCCCTGATGCTGGACTGGCGCGGTTATGTGGCCGAGGCGACCGGCGCCAACGTCTTCTTCGTCAGGGACGGCGTTCTGCACACCCCGCGCGTGGACCACATCCTGGACGGCATCACCCGGCAGACCGTCATCGAGATGGCCGAGGCGCGCGGCGTCGAAGTCGTCGTGCGCGACATCCTGCCGGAAGAACTGGCTGACTTCTCCGAATGCTTCCTGACCGGCTCGGCCGCAGAGGTGACGCCGGTGGGCCAGGTCGGCGACTATCGCTTCACGCCGGGCGACCTGTCGCTCAGCCTGATGGACGATTACGGCAAGCTGGTGCGCGGAACGCTCTAGTCGCCCTCTCCCATCGGGAGAAGGGAAGTCTCCCCTTGCCAGCGGCCTTCTGCTGGCGTTGATGCGCAACTTAAGAAGCCGGCTCCCATAGCGCCGGTCGCGGAGCCGCTTGTTTCATGTTCAGCCTTCTGAACCTCCAGAGCCTGTTCGGGCTGGTCGTCATTGTCGCCGTCTGTTGGGCGATCTCCGAGAACCGCCGCGCCTTTCCGTGGCGGCTGGCGATCGGGGCGGTGCTGGTGCAGGCGGCTCTGGTGCTGGCGACTTTCGCCATTCCCGGCTCGCAGGTGGTGCTGGACGGCATCAACAATGCCGTAAAGGGGCTGGAGCTGGCGACCGAGGAGGGCACCAAGTTCGTCTTCGGCTTCCTGGCGGGCGGGGATCAGCCCTACGCCGTGGCCAACGAGAGCGCCCTGTTCACCTTCGCCTTCAAGGTGCTGCCCCTGATCCTGGTGATCTCGGCCCTGTCGGCCCTGTTGTGGCACTGGAAGATCCTGAAGTGGATCACCCTGGGCTTCGGCTTCCTGTTCCAGCGGACCATGGGGCTGGGCGGCGCCTCGGCGCTGGCGGTGGCGGCCAACGTCTTTCTGGGCATGATCGAAAGCCCCATCGTCATCCGCGCCTATCTGGACAAGCTGACCCGTTCGGAAGTCTTTCTGATGATGGTGGTGGGTCTGGCCACTGTCGCCGGTTCGACCATGGTGGCCTATGCGACCATCCTGTCGCCGGTGCTCAGCAATGCGGCGGGCCACGTCCTGGTCGCGTCCATCGTCTCGGCTCCGGCCGGGGTCATGCTGGCGCGCGTCATCATCCCGGAGAAGCCCGGCGAGGGCGGGGCGGTGGCCGACTACAACTCGGCGCTGAAGTACGACAGCGCCGTCGACGCCATCGTCAAGGGCACGTCCGACGGCCTGATGGTGGTGCTGAACATCTCGGCCGTGCTGATCGTCTTCGTGGCCCTGGTGGCGCTGGCCAACATCATTCTGGGCGGCTTCGTCATCGCCGGAGATCCGCTGACGGTCGAGCGCATCCTGGGCTGGCTGTTCGCTCCGGTAGCCTGGCTGACCGGCGTGGAATGGGCCGACGCCCAGAAGGCGGGCTGGCTGCTGGGGGTCAAGCTGACCCTGACCGAGTTCGTCGCCTTCATCGAGCTGGGCAAGGTCCCAGCCGCCGAGATGAGCGAGCGCACCCGCATGCTGATGACCTATGCCCTGTGCGGTTTCGCCAACATCGGCTCGGTCGGCATCACCGTCACCGGCCTGTCGGTGCTGATGCCCGAGCGTCGCGAGGAGGTGCTGGGCCTGGTGTGGAAGGCGCTGTTCGCCGGCTTTCTGGCGACCCTGATGACCGCCTGCATCGTCGGGGCCTTGCCCGCCGCCGTCTTCGCCTAGTAGCGTTTCCGAGGGCAGCCGAAGGGACCCTCTGATGAAGCTCTATGAAAGCCGCCGCGCGCCCAATCCGCGCCGCGTCCGTTGGGTCATGGCCGAGAAGGGCGTGACCGACGTCGAACTGGTCGAGATCGAGCTTCTGGCGGGCGAGCACCGCACACCGGCCTATCGCGCCAAGTTCGGCGTGCCGCACGTTCCGGCGCTGGAACTGGACGACGGGACCTGCCTGACCGAATCCATCGCCATCTGCCGCTATCTGGAGGCGCTGCACCCCGAGCCGAACCTGTTCGGCCGCGATCCGAAGGAGCAGGCGATCATCGAGATGTGGATGCGCCGGTGCGAGATGTATCTGGCCAATCCGATGATGCTGAACGTGCGCTTCACCCATCCGGCCCTGGCCGCGCTTGAGGCGCCCCAGCCCCAGGTCGCCGAATACAACCGCCTGGGCGCCGAACGCTTCATGAAGACGCTGGACCGGCATCTGGCGGATCATGAGTTCATCGCCGCCGACCGCTTCACCATCGCCGACATCGTCGGGGCCGTGGGCCTGGATTTCGCACGGCTGGTCAAATGCCGCCCGCCAGAGGAACTGACCCATCTGGCCCGCTGGCTGGAGGCGTGCCGCGCCCGTCCGGCGGCGGCGGCGGGGATGTGAGCCTGCCTTGCGCACTCTGACGCGGTCGGATCGCTGGCTGGCTCTGCTGCTGGCGGCCCTGGCGGGCTATGTCGACAGCCTGGGCTTCCTGCACCTGGGCGGGGTGTTCGTCTCCTTCATGAGCGGCAACAGCACCCGCTTGGCCGTCAGCCTGGCCGAGGGGCGGTGGCAGGCGACGGGCGCGGTGGCCGGGGTGCTGGCGCTGTTCGTGCTGGGCGCCATGCTCGGCGCCTTGGTCGCGGGCGGCGAGGGCGCGCGGTCGCGCAGCCGGGTGCTGGCGGTCGAGGCCTTCCTGCTGGGCGGAGCCGCCGTGGCGGCGGGGGCGGGGATCGCGCCTGTGGCCATCGGCCTGATGGTCATGGCGATGGCCGTCGAGAACTCGGTCTTCCTGCGCGACGGCGAGGTCGGGGTCAGCCTGACCTATATGACGGGAACGCTCGTCAAGACCGGCCACGCCCTGGCGGCGGCGGTGCGGGGCGGCGATCCCTGGGCGTTCCGGCCCTATATGGTGCTGTGGGCCGGGCTGGTCGGCGGCGCGCTGCTGGGCGCCGTGGTCTATGGCCGTTTGGGACTGGACGCTCTGTGGCCGGCCGCTGCCGTCGCCATGACACTGGCGCTAGGCGTGCGATTCAATCGCGCGGCGTGAACTTCCGGATCACGCCCGAGAAGGTCATCAGCAGCCGCTCGCCGGTGACGATCTGGCCGCGCACGAAGATCAGGCTCTTGCCCGCCTTGGTCACCTGGCCCGTCGCTTCGATCAGTTCGCCGACATAGGCGCCGTCGATAAAGGTGGAATCCAGCTGCACCGTCACGCCCGAAGCCCCCTCCATCTCCTGATAGGCGATCTGGAACATGGCGATGTCGGCGAAGGTCATCAGGCAGCCGCCGTGCATCCGCCCGCCGAAATTCATGTGCTTCTGCTCGGCCCGGAAGGCGCAGCGCATCGAGCCGTCAGGGTCGGGCCGGCGATAGAAGGGGCCGACGGTCGAATCAAAGGTGCTGTGCGTCACCTCATAGGTTTCCCAGCCGGCGAATTCGCCTTCGGTGATGGTGATCCTGCCGACCATGCGATTACGCCTTCTTTCTGAACTCGGGCTGCCGCATATAGCGCCTATGAGCGATCCAATCGAAGCAGCCATTTTTGAAAAACTGGCCAAGGCCGATCCGAAAAACGTCGGCGGCAAGAGCATTGAACCGGCCGATGTGGCCAAGGAACTGCAGCCCGAACAGTGGCAGCGGATGCTGCCCAAGGTGAAGGCCACGGCGCTGGGCCTGATGCGTCAGGGCAGGCTGACCATCACCAAGAAGGGCAAGGTCGTCGACCCCAACAACTTCCGCGGCGTGATCCGTCTGCGCCTCCCGACCGAGGCCGAGACGGCCGCAGCCCTCGCGGCTCTGCCGCCGGTCGAAGCGTCGGATGACGACTTCGACTGATCCAGAAAACGGCCCGGAGACTGCGCTCGACGCGGTCCTGGCCGAAATCCACGCCTGTCGGGCGTGTCTGGGCCTGTTGCCGCACACGCCGCGCCCGGTGGTCATGGTCGCGCCGGAAACCCGCCTGCTGATCTGCGGCCAGGCGCCGGGCCGGCGGGTGCATGAAAGCGGCCTGCCGTTCACCGACCCGTCCGGCGTTCGCCTGCGCGACTGGATGGGGGTGGATGAGGCGACCTTCTACGGCGACGCGCGCCTCGGCGTCGCCGCCCAGGCCTTCTGCTTCCCCGGCACCGATCCGAAAGGCGGCGACTATCCGCCGCCGCGCCGCTGCGCCGAGCTTTGGCGGCCGCGCCTTCTGGCTGAACTGCCCAAGGTCGAGCTGACCCTGCTGGTCGGCGGCTATGCGCAGGCCTGGGCGCTGGGCGACAGGGTCAAGACCAATATGACCGAGACGGTGCGCGCCTGGCGCGACTATGCGCCGGATATCCTGCCCCTGCCGCACCCGTCCTGGCGCAATACGGCCTGGTTGAAGAAGAATCCCTGGTTCGAGGCCGAGGTTCTGCCCTACCTTCGCCAGAGGACAGCGGAGATATTGGCGTGAAGACTAGGCGGAGTGGATGGGCGGTAGCCCTTGCAGCCCTATCCCTCAGTCTCGCAGGCTGCGCCACGCCTTACGTCCAGCCGCCCCTGACGCCGCCCTCAGGCTTCACCGGTCCGCGCGTCGAGAAAGGAACCCTGGGGCGCGGCGCCTTTGTGGTGCAGGACGGAGCGCGGCTGCCCTATCTGCGCTGGAGCCCGCAGGAGCAGGCGCCGTGGGCCGTCATCGTCGCCTTGCACGGGTTCAACGACCACTACGCCTCCTTCCGCTTCGCCGGGCCGTGGTGGACGACACGGGGCATCGAGACCTGGGCCTATGACCAGCGCGGCTTCGGCCTGGCGCCCGGACGGGGCGAGTTTGCGGCCGAGAGCCTAACCAGCCAGGACCTGCGCACCATCGTCGCCCTGGTCCGCGCGCAAAGGCCGGACGCCCTGATCGTGGTGGCGGGCGAGAGCATGGGCGGATCGTCCGCCATCGCCGCCTTCGGCTCGGACACTCCCCCTGACGCCGACCGGGTGGTGCTGCTGGCGCCCGGCGTCTGGGGCTGGTCCAGCCAGAGCGCCTTCAATCGCGCCGGGCTGTGGGCCGCCGCTCGCCTGATGGGGGCCAAGCGGGTCGAGCCGCCGTCGTTCGCCGTGCGCGACATCCGCGCCTCGGACAATACGCTGGAGCTGATCCGCAACGGCCGCGATCCCTTATCGATCCTGTCGACCCGGTTCGATTCCCTGTACGGCCTGGTCGACTTGATGGAGACGGCGACCCTGCGCCTCGGCCGCGTCGAAAAGCCGACCCTGCTGCTGTACGGCGCCCACGACCAGATCATCACCAAGCGGCCGATGCGCCGCGCCCTGGAGCAGGCGGGCGAGCGGGCGAATCTGACGACGGGCTACTATGCCGACGGCTGGCATATCCTGAACCGGGACCTGCAGGCTGAAGCCGTCTTCGCCGACGTCGAGGCCTGGCTGCGCGACCCGGCGCGGCCCCTGCCGTCCGGGGCACCCGCGGTCCTGCCGGCGCTGCGGGCCGATCCCAAGGCGCGCTGAACGCAAAATCTGCGGTAAATCAGGCCTCAAGCCGCAGTCGGCCCGGAACCAGCGGCGGCTGCACGGTGATGCTTGCCGTTTGGGCAGGGGGCGCGTATGTCCATGCGCACAAAAAATACCCCAGGAAAGGCCTGTCATGGGCACGACGCTGTTTGAATCTCCCTCGTTTGCGAACCATGAAGGCGTGCACGCCTTCTATGATGAGAAAACCGGCCTGAAGGCTATTGTTGCGGTGCACTCCACCGCGCGCGGTCCGGCCGTGGGCGGCACCCGCATGTGGAACTACGCTTCCTCGGCCGAGGCTCTGGAAGACGTGCTGCGCCTGTCCAAGGGCATGAGCTACAAGAACGCCATCGCCGATCTGGAGATGGGCGGCGGCAAGTCGGTCATCATCGGCGACAGCCGCACCCAGAAGTCGCCTGAGCTGTTCCACGCCTTCGGCCGCTATCTGAACGGTCTGGGCGGCCACTACTACGCCGCCGAAGACGTCGGCACCTCGGTCGAGGACATCGCCGAAGCACGCAAGGTCACCGAATTCGTTCTGGGCCTGAAGGACGGCCCGGAAGCCTCGGGCGATCCCAGCCCGGTCACCGCCGAGGGCGTGTTCCGCTCGAACATGGTCGTCGCCCGCCGCCTGTTCAAACAGGACGACATGACCGGCCTGACCGTCGCCATTCAGGGCGTGGGCCACGTCGGCGCCTATCTGGCCGAGAAGCTGCACAAGGCCGGCGCCAGGCTGATCATCACCGACGTCAACCAGGCCAACCTGGAAGCCGTGGCCGCCAAGACCAGCGCCGAGATCGTCGCGCCGGACGCCATCTATGACGTCGCCGCCGACATCTACGCCCCGTGCGCCCTGGGCGCGACGCTGAACCCGCAGACGCTGGATCGCCTGAAGGTCAAGGCCGTCTGCGGCGCCGCCAACAACCAGCTGGCCACCGCCGATATCGGCGACGAGCTGTTCAAGCGCGGCATCCTGTATTCGCCTGACTACGTCATCAACGGCGGGGGCATCATCAACGTCGCTTCGGAGATGAACGCCCGTCAGACCGGCGGCGCCTATGACGCCTCGTGGGTCGAAGGCAAGCTGTCGCGCCTGATGGAGACCTTCGAGGAAATCCTCGAGCGTTCGGTTTCCGAGAACAAGCCGACCCACCTGATCGCCGACACCATCGCCGAGGCCCGCATCAAGGTCGCCGCCGACAAGAAGGCCGAGGCCCAGAAGGTCTAAGGCTTTCAACCAGACAGCCTGCCTCCGTTTAGGAAGCGGGCGGGCGCCGGGGGGCGCCGAAGGGGGTGCGGGGCGTGATGGTCCCGCAGCCCCTTTTTCTTTTGTGCGCGAGTTATCCCTCTCGCATCGGGAGCGGGGGCGCGGATTCCCATCTCTTTAACGCCTCTTAACGCCGCATTTACCATCCAGGCGGCAGTTTCTGCCTAGCGGGTTCGGTTCGTCCCGCGTGTGCAGGGGCGGTTGCGCGTGGGCGGCTTCACGGAAGCTTTGAAGAAGTTCGGTATCGGACGCCTGGCCGCGATCCTCGGCGTGGCCGCAGGCGTGGCCGCTGTGCTGGTCGCCGTCATGCTGCGCGTGGGGCAGGCGCCGGACGCCTTGCTCTATTCCAACCTCGACCTGCGCGAAGCCTCAGAGATCAGCGCCGCCCTGAGCCAGGCGGGCATCAAATATTCCTCCAAGGGCGACGGCTCGACCCTCTTCGTCAGCCGCGACGAAGTCGGCACGGCGCGTCTGATGCTGGCGGGCAAGGGGCTCGTGACCTCGGGCAGCGTCGGCTACGAACTCTTCGACAATCAGTCGGTGCTGGGCCAGACCGAGTTCCAGCAGAACCTGAACGAACAGCGCGCGCTTCAGGGCGAACTGGCGCGCACCATCATGTCGATGCGCGGCATCGCCTCGGCCCGCGTCCACATCACCATGCCCCGGCGCGAGATGTTCCAGGCGGCCGCCATCGATCCGACCGCCGCTGTGGTCGTGGGTCTGTCGGGCCGCGACCTGACGACCGATCAGGTGCGCGCCATCCGCAACGTCGTGGCGTCGTCCGTGCCCAATCTGAAGCCGGACAAGGTCACGGTGACGGATCAGGCCAACCGCACCCTGGCTGCGGGCTCCGAAGAGACCGGCTTCACCTCCGCCACCGCCGACGCCGCCAAGGCCTCGACCGAGGCGCAGATGCAGGCCCGCATCAAGGACATCGTCGAAGGCGTCGTCGGCGCCGGGGCCGCGCGCGTTCAGGTCACGGCGGACATCGACCACAGCCGCTCGACCACTCAGGAGCAGAAGTTCGACCCTGACGGTCAGGTCGTCCGCTCGACCTCGACGAACGGCAGCCAGTCGCAGGAAACGACCGGTCAGGGCGATGGCGCGACCGCTACCGCCAACATTCCCGGCGACGACGCTCCGGTCGCCAACCCGATCGGCTCGACCCGCGCCGAGAATACCGAGACGACCAACTACGAAATCTCCAACACCACCACCACGACGGTGAAGGAGCCGGGCGAGGTCAAGAAACTGTCCGTCTCGGTCGCGGTCGACGGCAAATACACTCCCGCCGCCGACGGCAAGGGCGAGCCGACCTACGCCGCCCGCACCGCCGAGGAAGTTCAGCAGATCAAGGCCCTGGTCGCCGCCGCCGTCGGCATCGACGAGGCGCGGGGCGACAAGCTGGAAGTCGTCAACGTCCGCTTCAACCGCGAACCCTCCGCCGCGCCGGGCGAGGAACAGGGGTCGTCGCTGTTCGCCTTCGACAAGAACGACATCATGCGCGGGGTCGAACTGCTGGTCCTGCTGGTCACCGGCCTGCTGCTGATCTTCTTCGTCCTGCGTCCGCTGCTGAAGACCGCATCGGGTCACGGGCGTGCGGGCGTGCCCGCCCTGGCCGGCGCCGGCGGCATTCCCGTCACGGCGTTGGACACCCAGCTCGTCGGCGGAACCCTGCCGGGCGGCGCGCCCATGCTGGCCGGTCCCAGCGACATGGAGCAACGCATCGACATCGCCCGCATCGAGGGTCAGGTGAAGGCCTCGTCCATCAAGAAGGTCGCCGATTTCGTCGACAGCCACCCAGAGGAATCCACGGCGATCCTGCGCGCCTGGATGCATGAAACCTGATGGCGGCGCGGCTGGTTTCAAAAGGCGCGGCGGTCGACGACGCCAAGAAGCTGACGGGGCCTGAAAAGGCGGCCGTCGTTCTTCTGTCTCTGGGCGAAGAGCATACGGCCCTGTGGCAGCAACTCGACGATGAGGAGATTAAGGAGGTCTCCCAGGCCATGGCGGGGCTGGGCAGCGTCACCGCCGCCGTGGTCGAAGAGGTGCTGGTCGAGTTCGTCTCTGGCATCGGCGGCTCGGGCTCGCTGATGGGCTCCTACGAGCAGACGCAGCGTCTGCTGGCCTCCTTCATGCCTTCCGACCGGGTCGAGGCCCTGATGGAGGAGATCCGCGGTCCCGCCGGCCGCACCATGTGGGACAAGCTCGGCAATGTGAACGAGGCCGTGCTCGCCAACTATCTGAAGAACGAATACCCGCAGACGGTCGCGGTGGTCCTGTCCAAGATCAAGCCGGACCACGCCTCGCGCGTGCTGACGGCCCTGCCCGAGGACTTCGCCCTGGAATGCGTCCAGCGGATGCTGCGCATGGAGCCGGTGCAGCGCGACATCCTCGACAAGATCGAACAGACCCTGCGCAGCGAGTTCATGTCCAATCTGGCGCGCACGTCCAAGCGCGACAGCCATGAACTGATGGCCGACATTTTCAACAGCTTCGACCGCCAGACCGAGGCCCGCTTCATCGGCGCGCTGGAGGAACGCAACCGCGACGCGGCCGAGCGTATCCGCGCCCTGATGTTCGTGTTCGAGGACCTGTCGCGCCTTGATCCGGGCGGGGTGCAGACCCTGCTGCGCTCGGTCGAGAAGGACCAACTGGGGCTGGCGCTGAAGGGCGCCTCGGATTCCCTGCGTGAAATGTTCTTCTCCAACATGTCCGAGCGCGCCTCGAAGATCATGCGCGAGGACATGGATTCGATGGGGCCTGTCCGCCTCAAGGACGTCGATAACGCCCAGATGGCCATGGTCCAGGTGGCCAAGGATCTGGCGGCGCGCGGCGACATCATGCTGGCCGGTCAGGGCGGCGACGACGAGTTGATCTACTGACATGACCGCCCTGCCTTCCAACGCCGTCCCCTTCGCCTTCGACACCGAGTTCGGGGCTGACGGCGCCGTGCTGCGCGCCTCGACCTGGCAGCCGACCAAGCGGTCCTTCGCCCCCGCCGAGGTCGACGCCCTGGTGGCACAGGCGCGGCTGGAGGCCCGCCAGCAGGCGTTGAACGAGGTCGAGGCCCTGCGCGCCGACGCCCTGTCCATCGTGGCGCAGACGGTGTCCCAGGCGGCGACTGCCCTGCGCGGCGTGGCCGAGGCGCACCGCCGCGAGTCCGCCGAACTGGCGCTGGCCGCCGCGCGTGTGATCGGTTCGGCCGCCTTCGAACGCTTCCCGCATCGTCCGCTGGAGGCCGCCATCGAGTCTCTGGGGCAGGAGATGGACGCCACGCCGCGCCTTGTCGTCCGCGCCTCGGGGCTGGACGAGGACGGCCGCGCTCAGATCGAGGCTTTGTGCGCTCAGGCGGGTTTTTCAGGGCTGGTGGTGTTCCGCGACGAACCGCATCTGCCCGCCGCCGCCTTCGCCCTGGAATGGGCTGACGGGCGCGCCGAGTTCGACCCGGCCGAAGCTGAAGCGCGCGTCGTTGCGGCGCTCAACGCCGCATTGGCCGCCGAAGCCGGCCACGCTGAGCCGCCCCTTGAAGGCGGCGCCCATGACAGGAGGGGCTTCTGATGGCCACCGACGATCTCTCGCTTGAGGAATTCGGCGATTCCACCGCCTTGAATCTGGCCGATGACGGCGGCGAGAAGTCCGCTGTCGATCTGGCGCCTGTCTTCGACGTGCCGGTCAACATCTCGGCCGTATTGGGCAAGGCGCACATGTCGGTCGCCCAGCTGCTGAAGCTGAACAAGGGCTCGGTGCTGGAGCTGGACCGCAAGGTCGGCGAGGCGATCGACATCTTCGTCAACAACCGTCTGGTGGCGCGCGGCGAGGTCGTCGTCGTCGAGGATCGTCTGGGCGTGACCATGACGGAAATCATCAAGACCGAGGACAAGGGCGCCTGATCGGCCGCCTCGTCACGGACAGGATTTGAAGGAGTAGGGCGATGCGTCTTCTGGTGGTGGGTCGTTTAAGCGGCCAACTGGCGACGGCGGTGAAGATGGCCATGGCGCACGGCGCCAAGGTCCAGCACGTCGAGCGCGCCGATCAGGCGACCGAGCAACTGCGCCGGGGGCAGGGCGCGGACCTGCTGATGGTCGACTACCGCATCGACATCGCGGCCCTGATCGCCGCCAACGACGCCGAGCGAATCCATGTGCCGGTCGTGGCCTGCGGCGTCGACGCTGACGCCAAGGAAGCGGCCGACGCCATCCGCGCCGGGGCCAAGGAGTTCATCCCCCTGCCGCCCGAGGCGGACCTGATCGCCGCCGTCCTGTCGGCGGTGGCGGATGACGAGCGGCCGATGATCTCGGCTGATCCGGCGATGAAGTCGGTCATCCAACTGGCCGATCAGGTTGCGCGTTCGGAAGCCTCCATCCTGATCACCGGCGAAAGCGGCGTCGGCAAGGAGGTGATGGCCCGCTATCTGCACAGCAGCTCGCGCCGTGCGGACAAGGCCTTCATCAGCGTCAACTGCGCCGCCATCCCGGATAACCTGCTGGAATCCGAGCTGTTCGGTCACGAGAAGGGGGCCTTTACCGGCGCCGTGGCGCGCCGGATCGGCAAGTTCGAGGAAGCCGACGGCGGCACGCTTCTGCTGGATGAAATCTCCGAGATGGACGCCCGCCTTCAGGCCAAGCTGCTGCGCGCCATCCAGGAGCGGGTGATCGACCGCGTCGGCGGCTCCAAGCCGGTGCCCGTCAACATCCGCATCATCGCCACCTCTAACCGCGACCTGGCCAAGTCGGTGGCCGAGGGGACGTTCCGCGAAGACCTGCTGTACCGGCTGAACGTCGTGAACCTGCGCCTGCCGTCTTTGCGCGAACGCCCCGGCGACATCGCCGTGCTGGCCGACCACTTCGTCAAGAAATACGCCGCCGCCAACGGCGTGCCGCCGCGCGCCATCGGCCCTGAGGCCAGACGCGCCCTGGTCGCTCACCGCTGGCCCGGCAACGTGCGCGAGCTGGAAAACGCCATGCACCGCGCGGTGTTGTTGGCGTCCGGGTCCGAGATCGACGTCGACGCCATCCGCCTGCCGGACGGACGCCCGTTGCTGGGCGGGGAGGGAGCCTCCACCCCCGCCGCCTCGACCTATGACGCCGGCGTGGCCGGTCAGGCGGCTCAGGCCGCCGACGCCGTGACCCGCAGCTTTGTCGGCCAGACCGTGGCCGAGATGGAGAAGACGCTGATTCTGGACACGCTCAGCCACTGCCTGGGCAACCGCACCCATGCGGCGACGATCCTGGGCATCTCCATCCGCACCCTGCGCAACAAGCTGAACGAATACGCCGATCAGGGCACGCCGATCCCGGCGCCCCAGTCGGGCGTGGCGGCCGCCTACGGCGCGGCGGGCTGATCCGGTGCGCGCCGACCGTCGCACCCTGCTGATCGGCGCGGGCGCCCTGACGCTTGGGGGCACGGCCTTGGGTGCCTGTGCGCGAGCGACAGAGCCTGCGACGGCCAAGCCCGTCGTTCTCGATCTCGACCTGTCGGCGCTGGAAGCCCGCCACGGCGGCCGTCTGGGCGTCTCGGTCCTGACCGAAGGCAAGCGCGCCGACTGGCGCGGCGACGAGCGGTTTGTCTATTGCTCGACCTTCAAGATGTATCTGGCCGCCGCCACCCTGTTGCGCGTTCAGGCGGGGCAGGAGCGGCTGGACCGGGCGATCCCGGTGACGCAGGCCGACATGATCAGCCACGCCCCGGTGACGGAGCCGGCCGTCGGTTCGACCCTGACCATCGAGCAACTGATGAAGGGCGCTGTCGAAGTCAGCGACAACCCCGCCGCCAACATCCTGATCCGCGAAATGGGCGGGCTGGAGCCCTTGCGCGCCTTCTATCGCGGCATCGGCGATGAGACGACCCGCGTGGATCGGTTGGAGCCTGAACTGAACCGGGCGGACGGCGACAAGGACACCATCCAGCCTGCGCAGTCGGCCCGCAATATCGAGCGGCTGATCCTGTCGGAGGACTCGCCGCTCGAGTCGGCTTTCAAGCGGTTGCTTCTGGAATGGATGGTGGCGTCGCCGACGGGGCAGGCGCGCCTGAAGGCGGGCGTTCCTTCCGGCTGGACCGTCGCGCACAAGACCGGCACGGGCGGCGACGGTCCGGTGAATGACATCGGCGTGCTGTATCCGACCGACGGCGAGCCCATCGCCATCGCCGTCTATTTCCACGCCACGAAGGATTCGACCGACGCCCAGCGCGAGGCGGTGGTCGCCGATGCGACGCGGCAGGCGCTCAAGGCGCTGGGGCATGGCTGACATGGATGAGATCTGGCGAATCCTGTCATCAGGCGACATGACCTTCGCACGTCGTCATGGCTGACGCGCCGTTCCTGATGAAGGACGGCATGGCGCGCCCCACGGGGCGTGATGCGATGGGCTGGCTGTTGCGTGGCGAAGTCGGCATGGCGGTCGGCGTCATCGGCGTCATCATGCTGCTGATCCTGCCGGTCCCGAAGATGCTTCTGGATCTGCTGCTGGCGATTTCGCTTGTCTCGAGCGTGCTGATCCTGATGACGGCCGTGATGATGAAGCGGCCGCTGGACTTCGCCATCTTCCCGACCGTGCTGCTGGTCTCGACCCTTTACCGCCTGGGGCTGAATCTGGCCTCGACGCGGCTGATCCTCAGCAACGGCCAGGAAGGCCACGACAGCGCGGGCAAGATCATCCAGGCCTTCGGCGAACTGATGATGGGGGGCAACTTCATCATCGGGGTGATCATCTTCGCCATCCTGCTGGTGGTGAACTTCGTCGTCATCACCAAGGGCGCGACCCGCATCGCCGAGGTCTCGGCCCGCTTCACCCTGGACTCCATGCCGGGCAAGCAGATGGCCATCGACGCCGACCTGTCGTCCGGCCTGATCAATGAGGAACAGGCCAAGCTGCGTCGCAAGGAGCTGGAGCAGGAATCCACCTTCTTCGGCGCCATGGACGGCGCCTCGAAGTTCGTGCGCGGCGATGCGGTCGCGGGCCTGATCATCACCTTCATCAACGTCATCGGCGGCCTGCTGATCGGGGTGCTGCAGCACGGCATGCCGGCCATGGAGGCCGCCAACACCTATGTGCAGCTGACGGTCGGCGACGGTCTGGTGACGCAGATTCCGGCCATTATCGTTTCGGTCGCGGCGGGTTTCCTCGTGACCAAGGCCGGGGTCGAGGGTTCGGCCGACAAGGCCTTCGCGGCCCAACTGGCGACCAACCCGGTGTCGCTGGGGGTGGTGTCCGGCACGGCGGGCCTGATCGGCCTGATCCCGGGGATGCCGCTGCTGCCGTTCGCGGGACTGGCGCTGGCGACGGGCTTCATGGCGTGGAAACTCGGCCGCGACCGGTTGAAGCCTCCGCCCGCCGAGCCGGTGGACCTCAAACCACGGGAGGATGTCGAGGAGCCGATCTCCACCGCCCTGACCATCGACGAGGTGAAGATCGAACTGGGCTACGCCCTGCTGGCTCTGATCAACGATCTGGAGGGGCGGCGCCTGACGGACCAAATCCGCGCCCTGCGCCGATCGCTGGCCCAGGAATACGGCTTCGTCATGCCCAGCGTGCGCATCCTCGACAACATGCGCCTGCCCAATCAGGGCTACGCCATCCGCATCAAGGAGATGGACGCCGGATCGGGCGAGGTGCGTCTGTCCTCCCTGATGGCGATGGACCCTGCGGGACGTCAGGTCGAACTGCCCGGCGAACACACGCGCGAACCCGCCTTCGGCCTTCCCGCCACCTGGATCGACGAGTCCCTGCGCGAGGAGGCGACCTTCCGCGGCTACACCATCGTCGACCCCTCGACAGTGCTGACCACGCACCTGACCGAAATCCTCAAGGAGAACATGGCCGAGCTGCTGTCCTACGCCGAGGTGCAGAAGCTGCTGAAGGAGCTGAAGGGCGAGGAGCAGAAGCTGGTCGAGGAGCTGATCCCCTCGGTCGTCACCGTGACGACGCTTCAGCGCGTCTTGCAGTCCTTGCTGCGCGAGAAGGTGTCGATCCGCGACCTGCCCGCCATTCTTGAAGGCCTGGCCGAGGCCGCGCCGCACACCACCAGCGTCTCCACCCTGGTCGAGCACGTCCGCAGCCGTCTGGCGCGTCAGCTGTGCTGGCAGCACAAGGCCGACGACGGCGCCCTGCCCATCGTCACCCTGTCGCCCGAGTGGGAGCAGGCCTTCGCCGACAGTCTGGTCGGTCCCGGCGAAGACAAGCAGCTGGCGATGGCGCCCAGCAAACTTCAGGACTTCATCCGCACCGTGCGCGACGTGTTCGAGCGCGCGGCCATGACGGGCGAGAACCCGGTCCTCCTGACCGGGCCGCAGGTGCGCCCCTACGTCCGCTCCATCATCGAGCGCTTCCGCGGTCAGACGGTGGTGATGAGCCAGAATGAGATTCACCCCAAGGCCCGCCTGCGCACCGTCGGCTCGGTTTAGGCGACTTCACGGTTAATCGCTGGACACCGCGCAGGCGGCGAATATGGTTCCGGCCATGAAACGCATTCGGCCGGCCCTGCGCACCTTCGGAACCTTCCTGCGCACCCCGACCCTCAGTCGCTCCATCATCGCGCTTCTGGCGCTGGCCATCCTGTTGCTGATGGCGGTGAACGCCGCGACCTTCGTCATGATCCAGCGGACGGCGACCTATAACGATACGGTCGACCACAGCCAGCAGGTGCGTCTGGCGGCCAAGGACATGCTGATGCTGCTGACCGAGGCCGAGACGGGTCAGAGAGGCTTCATGCTGACGGCTCGGACCGAATATCTGGGGCTGCACGAGAACGCCGTGGCCAAGCTGCCGGGCGTGGTCGAGCGGATGGAGCAACTGGCGGTCGGCGACCAGGATCAGGCCCGCCGGGTGGCCAAGGTGAAGGGGCTCTATCGCGAGCGTCTGAAACTGATGGCGGACACGATCGAGCTGACGCGAACGGGGCGCATCGGCGAAGCGGTGTCCTTGATCCGTAACGGTCGCGGCAAGTTTCTGATGGACCAGATCCGCGTCGAGCTGTCTGCAGTGGATGCGGTCGAGGCGCAGCGTTTGACGGAAAGGACGCGTCAGTCCGAGCGGGCGCAAACGGTCACGGTCGCAGTCAACGCCCTCGCGGCGGTTCTGGTGCTGATCCTGGCGGGCATCAGCGTCTGGATGGTGCGACGCTATGTGGCCGAGATCGAGGAGGCGCATTTCGAACTCGACCGCGTCAACGCCGGGCTTGAAAACGAGGTCCGTGACCGCACCGCCGAGCTGACCCGCGCCAATGAGGAAATCCAGCGGTTCGCCTATATCGTCAGCCACGATCTGCGCGCGCCCCTTGTCAATGTCATGGGCTACACGTCCGAGCTGGAGCAGGTCAGCAAGGCTCTGGAACAGCAGCTGACCTCGCTGGAGGCGACCCACCCGGAGCTTGTGGACGCTGAGGCGCTGCGTTCAGTGCGCGAGGACGCGCCCGAAGCGGTAGGCTTTATCCGCACCTCGACGGCCAAGATGGACCGGCTGATCAACGCCATCCTGCGCCTGTCGCGCGAGGGGCGCCGCGCCCTTCAGCCCGAGACGCTCGATATGACGGCCATGGTCCGCGCCATCGCTGACACCGTCAGCCATCAGGTCGCCGAAACGGGCGGCGAGATCACGATCAGCGACCTGCCTGCGATGGAGAACGACCGTCTGTCGATCGAGCAGGTCTTCAGCAATCTGATCGACAACGCCGTCAAGTATCAGCAGCCGGGCCGACCGATCCATATCGAGGTCAGCGGCCGGCAGGAGCCGGACGGCTGGGTCTCTTATGCTGTGCGAGATAACGGCCGGGGCGTCTCGCCTCGGGATCATGAACGGATATTCGAGCTGTTCCGGCGCTCGGGCAAGCAGGACACGCCGGGCGAAGGCCTGGGACTGGCGTTCGTACGCAACATCGTTCGCCGGATGGGCGGCGTGATCGACGTCGAATCCGAACTGGGCGAAGGCTCGACTTTTTACCTAAAATTTCCGAAGCGTCTGATTATGCTGGGTGACTATCAAGGAGATCGCCTGTGAGCCACTCGGTGAAGATCGTCATGGTGGAGGACGACCATGGCCACGCCAAGCTCATTGAGAAGAACATCCGGCGGGCGAATATCGCCAACGACATCGTTCATTTCGACCATGGCGATGCGGCGCTGGATTATCTCTTTCAGGAAGAGGTTCGCCGCAGCGGCCCTCTGCTGATCCTTCTGGATCTCAATCTGCCGGACATGTCGGGCACGGATATCCTGGAGCGGGTCAAGGCGGACGAGCGCCTGCGACGCGCCCCGGTGGTGGTGCTGACCACGACGGACGACAAGGGCGAGATCCAGCGCTGCTACGACCTGGGCTGCAACGTCTACATCACCAAGCCGGTCGACTATGAGGCCTTCGCGGGCGCGATCCGTCAGCTGGGCCTGTTCCTTTCCGTCATGCAAGCCCCCGAGATCTGACACGTGGATCAGGTCCAGCCTCCCATACGGCTTCTGTACATCGACGATGATCGCGGCCTGTCGCGCCTGGTCCAGAAGGAACTGGAGCGCCACGGCTATCAGGTCGTCTGCGCGCCCGACGCCGATGCGGGCTATGAGGCGCTCAAGGCGGAAGCCTTCGATGTCTGCGCCCTGGATCACTATATGCCGGGCCGCGAAGGACTGGACGTTCTGCCGGACATCCTGGCCCTGCCGACCCCGCCGCCGGTGGTTTATGTCACCGGTGCGCAGGACGGGCGGATCGCCGTGGCCGCCCTGCGCGCGGGCGCTGCCGACTACGTCATCAAGGACGTGTCCGAGGACTTCACCGCCCTGTTGCGTTCGGCGGTCGAGGACGCCCTGCTGCGTCGCCGTCTGGAGCATGAGAACCAGCGAGCGAACGATGAAGTGCGGCAAGAGCGCGACCGCGCCGAGGCTCTGCTGCGCGAGGTCAATCACCGCGTGGGCAACTCGCTGCAACTGGTCTCCAGCTTCATCTCCCTGCAACTGCGCCAGCTCGCCGACGAAGGCGCGCGGGCCGCTCTGCGCGAGGCTCAGGTCCGCATTGAGGCCGTCGCCCATGTCCACCGCCGCCTCTACACCTCGGCCGATGTCGAACGGGTGCAGATGGATGAATATCTGGCCGGGCTGGTCGAGGAACTGAGCAAGTCGATCGGGCCGGATGGCGATGGGTCGCGCCTGACCCTGCGCGCCGAGCCCCTGAGGGTGACGACGGATCAGGCCGTGTCTCTGGGCGTCATCGTGACCGAACTGGTCACCAACGCCGTCAAATACGCCTATGAGCCCGGCGCGGCAGGCGAAATCCGCATCATCCTGGAACAGGCGGAGGGCGGCGGGCGAGCCCTGCTGACTGTCGAGGACGACGGGCCGGGTCTTGGCGACGGCGCGCCCAAGGGCACCGGCCTGGGCTCCAAGATCATCTCGGCGATGGCCAGCGGCCTGCGCTCGGCCATTGAGGTGGACCCGGCGCATCATGGCGTGCGCGCGCGACTGGCGTTCGACCTCTGAGCGTGCATTTGGGGCTTTCGCCCGGCGGCGCGGCGGGTTTAAGCTCGGTGAAATGAAGCTTCAGTTCGGCACGGCCCGCCCGGGCCTCGACTACATCCACCGCCCCGCTGTTTTCGGCATCGCCGAGCGTGAAGGCCGTCTGGCCTGCGTCCGCGTGGATCGCGGCGAAGGGGTCGTCTATTACGATCTGCCCGGCGGCGCCCTGGATGGCGAGGAGACCGAACAGCAGGCCCTGGTCCGCGAGTTCGCTGAAGAGACCGGCCTGATCATCCAGCCGGTCGACCGCCTGACGGAGGCGGGACAGTATTTCCTCAAGTCTGACGGCACGCCGGTGAACAACGTCGGCGGGGTCTGGGTCGTCAGCGTGACCGGCGCCGACCCCTCGACCAAACAGGAAGCCGACCACGAACTGGTCTGGATGGAGCCGATGCGCGTCCTGTTCAGCCTGCGCCATGAGGCCCACAGCTGGGCCGTAGCCCGCTGGCTGCGCGACCGTCATGCCGCAGCCTCGGAACCGGGTTGAGCAGAAAGGGTTGTTTTCCCTGAGAGGCCGCCAGTCCCGGCGGCCGTCAGACAGGAAGCTCCCCATGGCCGATCACGACCGCATCGAAGGCGCCGCCAAGAACATCGGCGGCAAGATCAAGGAAGCCGCCGGCAAGGTCACCGGCGATGAAAAACTGAAAGCCGAAGGCCGCGCCGATCAGGTCGCGGGCAAGGTCCAGAACGCCGTCGGCGGCGTCAAGGACGCCCTGAAGGGCGACAAGGACTGATTTCGTCTCGACCGCCGCCCTTGCTGGGCGGCGGTTTTTTAGCGCGCCAGCGTCCGCATCGCCCGTTCCAGCCCCTCCAGCGTCAGGGGGAACATGCGGTGCTCCATAACCTCGCCGATCAGGTTCACCGAAGGCGTGTAGGACCAGTGGCGTTCGGGCACGGGGTTCAACCAGACCAACTTGTCCCACTGTTCGCGGGCGCGTTTCAGCCAGACGGCGCCGGCCTCATCGTTCCAGTGCTCGACCGAGCCGCCGGGCATGGTCACTTCATAGGGCGACATGGTCGCGTCGCCCACGAAGATGGCGCGCCAGTCGCCGGGGTATTTGTGGATCAGGTCCCAGGTCGGGATGCGTTCGCTGTGGCGGCGCCGGTTGTCCTTCCACACCCCTTCGTAGAGGCAGTTGTGGAAGTAGAAGAACTCCAGGTTCTTGAACTCGGTCCGCGCGGCTGAGAACAGCTCTTCACATAGCTGGATATGGCCGTCCATCGAGCCGCCGACGTCGAGGAACAGCAGCACCTTGATCGTATTGCGCCGCTCAGGCCGCATCTGGATGTCCAGCCAGCCCTGACGCGCCGTGCCGTCGATGGTGCCGTCGATGTCCAGTTCTTCGGCCGCGCCTTCGCGGGCGAAACGGCGCAGGCGGCGCAGGGCGACCTTGATGTTGCGCGTGCCCAGTTCGACCGTGTCGTCCAGGTTCCTGTATTCGCGCTTTTCCCAGACCTTGACCGCGCGGCCGTGACGGCCCGGGCCGCCGATGCGCACGCCTTCGGGGTTATAGCCGCCGTGGCCGAAGGGGCTGGTTCCGCCCGTGCCGATCCACTTGTTGCCGCCTTGGTGGCGCTCCTTCTGCTCCTCCAGCCGCTGCTTCAGCGTCTCCATCAGCTTGTCGAAACCGCCGAGCGCCTCAATTTGCGCCTTCTCCTCGTCGGTCAGGTATTTTTCGGTCAGCAGCCGCAGCCAGTCCTCGGGGATGTCGGCGGTGATCTCTTCGCCGGGACTGACGCCGTCCAGCCCCTTGAACACCTTGCCGAAGACCTGATCGAAGCGGTCGTAGTGCTTCTCGTCCTTGACCAGGACGGCGCGCGACAGGTGGTAGAAGGCCTCGACGTCGCGGCCGCCGACGCCCTTGTCCATGGCATCCATCAGATGGAGCCATTCCTTGAGCGACACAGGCACCTTGGCCTCGCGCAGGGCGGTGAAGAAGGGCAGCAGCATGGGTTTAAGACTGGCCCCGGCCTAGCCGCGCCGCAAGATGAACTCGTCGTCCATCCAGGCGCCGACCGGATACTGGTACTCGCCCGCCTTCTCGAAGCCATAAGCGGCGTAGAGTTTCTGGGCCTTCAGATTGCCGCTCCAGACGCCGATCCACAGGGGGCCGTCGGTATTGGCCTCCATCCAGTCCAGCGAGATTTTCAGCAGCTTCGTGCCGAGGCCCAGCCCCTGCGCCTGCTTGCCGACATAGAGGCGGCGCAGCTCGGCGTGGCTGGCGCGACCGTCGGGGTGGGGCAGGGTGTTCGGCCCTGCGTTGGCGAAGGCCAGCAGTTCGCCGTCGCGCTCGGCTGCCCACCAGGCGGCGCCCGGCTCGGCCAGCTTGGTGGTGATGGCCTCGGCGTTGAAGCTGGCGTCCAGAAAGGCGGTCAGGTCGGCGACCGGATAGGGAATGCCGAAGCCAGTGACGAAGGTGTCGATGAAGGTCTGGCGTCCCAGCACGGCCAGGGCGGCGGCGTCGTCAGGACGGGCGGGGCGGATCACAGGGTCGCTCATGATCGACGCAATAGCGCCGGGCGGGCGTCGGGTGAAGGCGTGTCGAGACCCGCGTGGCGACATCATCGCAGCCTCGTCACCTTTGCGTGGTTGCAGGGGCGGGCGACGAGGGCTACCACCTTTGTCCAAGGTGCGTCGTCTGCGGCGCACGCCAATGCTCGGATGGGGAGGTTAAGGGACGCCAAGGCCTTGGTTTCACAGGCCGATCCCCGTGCTATGACTTCTCCTGCGCTCATGACTCATTCCGAATCCGCAACTCAGACGCCGGTCGCGGCCGCCCGCTCCGCCGGGGCTGAAGTCGCCTATGGGGCCATTACGCTGGCGCGCCACGGCGAACCGGCGCTGTCGCGCAAATGCATGATCACCTCGGATCAATATCGCGACTGGTGGGGCCGCTATGAGATCGGCGGTCTGCGCGCAGGCCAGACGCCGCCTCAGGCGCTGTTGACGGCGGCCGAAGGAGCGGGGGCCATCTACGCTTCGACACGGCCGCGCGCGCAGGAAACCGCCAGAGCGGTGGCGCCGGATCGCGACGTGCTGGTCGACGCCCTGTTCATCGAAGCGCCCCTGCCGCCGCCGCGTTTTCCCGCCTGGATCAAGCTGTCGCCGCGTTATTGGGGCGTGATCTCGCGGATCTGGTGGCACGCCTTCAATCATCATGAGGGTCAGGAAACCCGCGCCGAGGCCGAGGTCCGCGCCGATCAGGCCGCGCGCGTGTTGATCGCCCGCGCCTCTGAAGGCCATGACGTGCTGGTGCTGGCGCACGGCTATTTCAACCACATGGTCGGCCAGCGGCTGAAGGCGCACGGCTGGCGACTGGCCCATAATCAGGGCTTCAAATACTGGTCCCAGCGCCGTTTCGTGAAGCGCTGACGTCGCGGCCTCAGGAAGGCCGTTGAAGCGGGGCGCGCGCCTCTCTAGGTTGCGCCCATCATGACCGACGCATCCGTTTCCCCCGCCGTGCCCGCCGATCTCAGCTTCGAGGACGCCCTGTCGCGTCTGGAGGGCATCGTTTCGCGCCTGGAATCGGGTCAGGCGCCGCTCGAAGAATCCATCGCCCTGTACGAAGAGGGCGCGCGGCTGAAGGCCCACTGCGAGGACCGGCTGAAGGCCGCCCAGCTGCGGGTCGAGAAGATCGTCGTCGGCGCCGACGGCCAGGCCAAGGGCGTCGAACCGGCCGAGTTCGGCTGATGTCCGCGACCGACCTCGCGCCGCAGATCGGCTTCGACGACTTCATGAAGGTCGACGTGCGCGTCGGCCGGATCATCAAGGCCGAACCTTTCCCCGAGGCGCGCAAGCCCGCCTATAAGCTGACCATCGACTTCGGCGACGCCATCGGCGTCAAGAAGTCCTCGGCTCAGATCACCCATCATTACACCCTGGACCAGTTGGACGGCCGCAAGGTCGCCGCCGTCGTCAACTTCCCGCCGCGCCAGATCGGCCCGGTGATGTCCGAGGTGCTGACCCTCGGCTTCCCGGATGCGGAGGGGAACGTCGTCCTGGTCGGCGTCGATCGCGACCTGCCGCTGGGCGGGAGGCTGTTTTGAAGGTGCTGGCCGCCAACTCGCCCGAGCAGGCTGTCATCGACCGCGTCGCTGAGGTCGCCGATGTCGTCACCGTAGCGCTGGATGAACTGTTGCCGCGCGCCGATGGACCGGAAGTGCGCCTGACCGAGGCCATGCGTTACGCCGCCCTGGGGCCGGGCAAGCGCCTGCGTCCCTTCTTCGCCATTGAGGCGGGCCGGATGCTTGAGGCGGACGACCGCGCCGTCCTGCGCGCCGCCTGCGCGCTGGAATGCGTCCACGCCTATTCGCTGGTGCATGACGATCTGCCGGCGATGGACGATGACGACGTGCGGCGCGGGCGTCCGACCCTGCACATCGCCTATGACGAGGCGACGGCCATTCTGGCGGGCGACGCGCTGCAGACGGCGGCCTTCGACATCATTCTGGACGAGGACACCCACGACGAGGCGGCGGTGCGCTGCGAACTGGCGCGGCGTCTGTCCTTCGCCTCGGGCGCGCGCGGCATGGCGGGCGGCCAGATGATCGACCTGATGGGGGTGCGCGATGATCTGGGCGGGGTGGCCCGGATGCAGCGGCTGAAGACCGGCGCCCTGTTCGCCTACGCCTTCGAGATTCCCCTGATCGTCGCCGACGCCAATGAGGCGGCGTGGCACGCCCTGACCAGCTTCGCCCACGACATCGGTCTGGCCTATCAGATCGTCGACGATGTTCTGGACGCGGAAGGCTCGGCCGAAGAGATGGGCAAGGCCGCAGGCGGCAAGGATGCGGCCCTGGGCAAGACCAACTTCGTCACCCTGTTGGGCGTCGATGCGGCGCGACAGAGGGTCGCGCACCTGGCCGATCAGGCCCGCTCGCACCTTGACCTGTTCGGTCATGAGGCCGAAATCCTCAAGGCCAGCGTGGACTTTGTGCTTAAACGCCGGTCCTGATAGGAAACGCGCCCGCCCTCAGCGGGTTACTGTTTGACGCTCCGTCGTCTGAAGGCCCCCGATCCCTATGCCCAACACCCCGCTTCTCGACACCGTCAAGTTTCCTGCTGACACGCGGGGCTTCGACATTCCCCAGCTGAAACAGCTGGCGGAGGAGGTGCGGGCCGAGACCATCGACGCCGTGTCGGTGACCGGCGGGCACCTGGGCGCGGGTCTGGGCGTGGTCGAACTGACGGTCGCCCTGCACCACGTCTTCGAGACGCCGCAGGACATTCTGATCTGGGACGTCGGCCACCAGTGCTATCCGCACAAGATTCTGACCGGGCGGCGCGACCGGATTCGCACATTGAGACAGGGCGGCGGCCTGTCGGGCTTCACCAAGCGGTCCGAGAGCGAATACGACCCCTTCGGCGCGGCCCACGCCTCGACCTCCATCTCGGCGGCGCTGGGCTTCGCCGCCGCGCGCGACGCCAAGGGCGGGAACAATCGCGTCGTGGCGGTCATCGGCGACGGCTCCATGTCGGCGGGCATGGCCTATGAGGCGATGAACAACGCCGCCGAGGCCACCAGCGGCCAGCTGATGGTCATCCTGAACGACAACGACATGTCAATCGCTCCGCCCGTCGGCGGCATGAGCGCCTATCTGGCCAAACAGGTTTCGGGCGGCGCCTATCAGAATATCCGCAAGGTCGGGAAGAAGTTCGTCGACCACATGCCGCGCCCCTTCCGTGACGCCGCGCGCAAGGCCGAAGAATACGCTCGCGGCATGATCGTCGGCGGCACCCTGTTCGAGGAGCTGGGCTTCTACTACGTCGGGCCGATCGACGGTCACGACATGGAGAATCTGGTCCCCATCCTGAAGAATGCGGCGGCCATCACCGACCGCCCGGTGCTGGTCCACGTCGTCACCCAGAAGGGCAAGGGCTACGCTCCGGCCGAGAGCAGCGCCGACAAGCTGCACGCCGTGGTCAAGTTCGACGTGGTGTCGGGCAAGCAGGCCAAGGCCATCTCCAACGCCCCCAGCTACACCAAGGTGTTCGGGACCGAACTGATCAAGCACGCGCAGGTCGATCCGACTGTCATGGCCGTGACCGCCGCCATGCCGTCGGGCACGGGGCTGGACCTGTTCGGCCAGGCCTTCCCGGATCGCACCTTCGACGTCGGCATCGCCGAACAGCACGCCGTGACCTTCGCCGCCGGTCTGGCCGCTGATGGGATGAAGCCGGTCTGCGCCATCTATTCGACCTTCCTGCAGCGCGGCTATGATCAGGTCGTCCACGATGTGGCGATCCAGTCCCTGCCGGTGCGCTTCGCCATGGACCGCGCCGGTCTGGTGGGCGCGGACGGCGCGACCCACGCCGGGTCGTTCGATATCGGCTATATGGGCGCTCTGCCGGGCATGGTGCTGATGGCGGCGGCCGACGAGGCCGAACTGGCGGCGATGATCTCGACCTCGCTCGCCATTGACGACCGCCCCAGCGCCTTCCGCTATCCGCGCGGCGAGGGCGTCGGCGTCGACATCCCCGAACTGGCCGGCCCGCTGGAGATCGGCAAGGGCCGCATCGTGCGCGAAGGCACGTCGGTCGCCATCCTGTCGCTGGGCACCCGCCTGCAGGAATCGTTGAAGGCGGCCGATATGCTGGCCGCGCGCGGCGTCTCGGCCACCGTCGCCGACGCCCGCTTCGCCAAGCCGCTGGACGCCGATCTGATCCTGCGTCTGGCGCGCGAACATGAGGCGCTGATCACGGTGGAAGAAGGCGCCATGGGCGGCTTCGGCGCCTTCGTGCTGCAACTGCTGGCCGAGAAGGGCGCGCTGGACGGCGGGCTGAAGGTCCGCACCCTTCACCTGCCCGACATCTTCCAGGATCAGGACAAGCCCGAGGTCATGTACGCCCAGGCCGGCCTCAACGCCGAACACATCGCCGCCGCCGCCGTGACGGCGTTGGGCGTCGACGCCAGCCGGGCGGTACGCGCCTGACATAGGCGCAACGCCTCTCCCTCCCCTTCATGGGGAGGGTGGCTGAGCCCGTAGGGCGAAGCCGGGTGGGGGCGGCTTCGCTATTCAGGCGCTGAACTGGGTCGTTTGCACTCGGGGGGCTGAGTTCCGTATCACCAAGCCCTCCCCACCCGGTCGCTCCGCGACCACCCTCCCCATGAAGGGGAGGGAGAAGGGCAGGGATCGCAACGCAATCGGCCATCCCCCCTCGGCGCCTGTGTTAGACTGCGCGCGGGCCGAGGGGAGATTTCAGACGATTCAGACGAATTGGACTCTCTTTTTTCCTTCTCTCGTCAGAGGCGGAAAAGGGTCACAGCACTCCGATCATGCTGGCGACCAGCGGGTGGCGCACGATGTCGCGCTCGGCCAGGCGGACGACTGCGATCTCGGGCACGGCTTCCAGACGGTCGGCGATGTCGGACAGGCCGGAGACCCCCGGCAGCAGGTCGGATTGCTGCGGGTCGCCCGTGACCACCATGGTCGAGTGCCAGCCCAGTCGGGTCAGCAGCATCTTCAGCTGGACGTAGGTGCAGTTCTGCGCCTCATCCACGACGATGAAGGCGTTGTTCAGCGTGCGGCCGCGCATGTAGCCGATGGGGGCGATCTCGATCAGGCCCTCGGCCATCAGCGCCTTGACCCGCTTCATCGACAGACGGTCCGACAGGGCGTCGTAGAGCGGGCGCAGATAGGGGGCCAGCTTGTCTTCCATGTCGCCGGGCAGGAAGCCGATCGATTCCCCGGCCTCGACAGCGGGACGACTCAGGACGATGCGGCCGACCTTGCCCGCCTCCAGCGCCTCGACCGCCTTGGCGACGGCCAGATAGGTCTTGCCCGTGCCTGCCGGGCCCAGCGCCAGCACCAGATTGGCATGGTCGACGGCGTCCATCAGTTCGGCCTGGCCGTCGGACTTGGGCTTCAGCGTCTTCATATAGGCCTGGTCCCGCTCATCATTCGAAGGCAGGGGCGACCAGCCGCCAACGCGGGCGGGCAATCGCCGTACCTTGGCGTCCTGAATGAATTCGGGCGAATCCAGCACGCCTTCGCGCAGCTGACGCTTGATGGCCGATCGTTTGCTCATGGACGCCTCCAGGGCATGAAAAAAGGCGAGCCCGGCTGGGTCTCGCCTTGGTCGTCGGTGGGGGAGGTGGGGGCCGAAGTCGCGCAGCCGTCCCGAACGGTCGCAGGGTCTTCGCCGCAGCAGGTGCGTCGCCGTCCCCGAACTGGTCGCGAACACGCCAAGCGCATTCTCCAGCATCTGACCGGACCGGGCTTGATCCGGCTTCGGATCCGGGGGCGAATGGGGCCTGCCGAATCGCATCAACAGACTGATGCTAACGTGGTTTCTGAAGGGTTAAAGCCTTCATTTTAAGAAGAATAGGCGGTGTGCGGATGAGTGTTTACAGTCTGGGCGACAGCAAGCCTCAGCTTCCAGCGGAAGGCGAATACTGGATTGCGCCCAGTGCGACCGTCCTAGGAAATGTGATTCTGCATCCGGGCGCCAGCATCTGGTTCAACGCTGTGCTGCGCGGCGACAACGACCCCATCGTCATCGGAGCCGACAGCAATATTCAGGACGGCAGCATCCTGCATACCGACCTCGGATCGCCCCTGACGATCGGCGCCGGGGTCACGGTGGGGCATAAGGTGATGCTGCACGGCTGCGAAATCGGCGACAACAGCCTGATCGGCATCGGCGCGGTCGTCCTGAACGGCGCGCGCATAGGTAAGAACTGCCTGATCGGCGCCAACGCCCTGATCACTGAGGGCAAGGTCATTCCCGACAACAGTCTGGTCATGGGCCAGCCCGGCAAGGTGGTGCGGGAATTGGAAGAGGGTCAGATCGAGGGTCTGCGTATGTCGGCGCAGCACTATGTCCAGAACTGGCGGCGCTATGTGACAGACCTGAAGCGGATCGACTGACCGTCGCCCCACAATGGCACGGATCACAATGGGACAGGCGCTGCGACTAACGGGTCGGAACGGCGCAAACTCGCGCATGAGGGGATGAAACAGCCCATTGGCGGACACTCGGAACGGCCCGGCGCTTGCATTGCCTCTGCTGACGATCAATGCAGGAGTCCGATCCCATGCGGATAGGGATTACGAAAATGCTGGCCGGCGCTGTGGCCTTTGTGGGGCTGATGGCGGTTGCTGATGCGGCTGCGGCGCAGTGCGGGCCGTCCAGTTGCCTGCCGCCGCCGCCGCCCACGCCGATCTTGCCTCCGCCGACGCCGATCACCCCGCCGGTGACGCCGCCGGGCGGTGGCTGCGGCCCCAGCGGCTGTCTGCCCCCGCGCCCGCCGGTGACGCCCCCCTGCGGCGGCGGAGGATGCCTGCCG
Organism: Brevundimonas naejangsanensis DSM 23858; assembly: GCF_000421705.1. Lineage (GTDB taxonomy): Bacteria > Pseudomonadota > Alphaproteobacteria > Caulobacterales > Caulobacteraceae > Brevundimonas > Brevundimonas naejangsanensis. Next base: position 7,934 of record NZ_ATXN01000006.1, on the reverse strand, counting down.
CCTCCGCCCCCTCCGTGCTGCGGCTCTGGCGGCGGCAATGTGAACGTCAACGTCAACGTTAATGCGAACGCCAGCGCCAACGCCTCGGCGCGCGCCTGGGCCGGATCGCGCGCAGCGTCTACGGTGATCGTGGCGGGCGGCGGCGGGGCCTATTTCAACGTCGATCAGCCCTATCCCACCACCATTCAGGGACTGAACGTCCAGGGCGGGATGCAGATGGTGCGGGTGCCCTTCACCGCGTCGCGCCGTATCGAGAAGCAGGTCGTGCTGCAGGCCGTCTGCATCGACGACCGCAATGTGCCGCACCCGGCGTCCCAGGTCGTTCCGGGCCGCGACGTCGCGGACAGCTACGACGGCGAACTGTACCGCTGCCTGGCGGGGACAAAGCTGCAGTGGACTGTCAGCGAGGCGGAAGGCGCGGCCGGCGAAACCACGGCCTGCAACAAGGGCGACGCCCTGTGGCACGGCGCCGGCGGCCGTCTGGAATGCCGTCCTGAAAAGCAGGCGCGTCAGTGTAATGAGCGCTCGCTGCTGCGCCGTTACGGCGCCGGCGTGAAGGTTCTGACCATGATCCGCGAAGAGACCTACACCGAGTATCGCGAGGAGATGGTCGAGGGCGCCGCCTCTACCGGCATGATCATGATGGACGGCGGGGTCGGCGGCCGGGTTTTCTGAACCCGCTGTTCAGCTTGGCGACAGACGCCGGCGTCTAGTCTCAGCCATCGACTCTCCGTCGATAGGCCTAAACGACTGGGCCCCGTTCCTTGCGGAACGGGGCCCTTTCTTCGTTATTGGGCGGCGTTGACCGAGACGACCTCGGCCTTCCACGCCGTATCGGGCTTCAGATACTGGCGCGCGGCCGCCTGAATGTCGGCGGCGGTGAAGGATTCCAGATCGCTGATGTGCGTCTGGATCTGTTCCAGCGTAGCGGGCCTGGCGGCCAGATCCTCCAACTGGCCTAGCCAGTATTCATTGCCCGCCTGGCTGCGGCGCAGGCTTTCGATCACCGGCAGGCGCGCGCGATTCAACTCGTCCTCGCTGACCGGCTTGTCGCGCAGGTCGGCGATGATGGCGTCAACGGCGGAGAAGAAGGCGTCGAACTTCTCGGGCGCCGTGTCGGCGGTGATCGAGATGGAGCCGTAGCCCGTGAACACGTCGGACGACGAGGCGCGGACGCCGGGCGAGTAGGCCAGGGCCTGCTTCTCGCGGATCTCCTCCATGACTCGCAGTTTCAGAACTTCGGCCAGGATGGAGGCCTTGCGCGCTTCGGTCCGGTCGTTGACGGCGTCGGTGGTCGGCCAGGCGACATAGGCCAGACCCTGCTCCGCCGGACCGGCGTGGGTCAGGCGGATCGGCTGGGCCGTCGGCGCCGGGAAGCGGCGCTGGTCCGAACCGGCCAGAGGCTGGGCGGCCGAAGCGCGGGCGGGCAGGGCGGCGAAGGTTGAGGCGACGGAGGCGACTGCGTCCTCGATCTTGACGTCTCCGACCATGACGATGTCGATGGGGCCGGTCGCTAGGCCCTGAACCACGCCCTGCTTCAGTTCATCCAGGGTGAAGGCGGCGATTTCCGCAGGCGAAGGCATGGATTCCCGCTTGTCGCCGCTGGCCAGCAGGCCCGAGGCTTGAAGGCCGAAGGCGCCGCCGGGGGTCGCCATCTGCTGCGCCATGAACTGCGGCAGGACGGCCTTGATCTGTTCGAACGGCGCCGGACGCAGGCCCGGATCGGTCAGATAGGCGGCTAGCACCTGCATCTGCAGTTGCAGATCGGCCGGACGGGTAGCGCCCGACAGCTGATAGGCGTCGCTGTCGATGCTGAAACCAGCGCCATAGATCTTGCCGGTCAGGACCCGGTTCAACTCGTCGGCCGTCAGCTTGCCGAGGCCGCCCGCCGTGAAGACCATCGGGGCCAGGGACTGAGCGGTGAAACGATCGGTCGGCAGGCCCATCTCGCCGATGCCGGTGCGGACCGAAATCAGGATCTGCTGGTCCTTGAAGGTCGTCGGCTTGACGGTCAGGCGCACGCCGTTGGGGAAGGTGACGACCGTGGCGCCGACGGCGGCGACTTCGGTGGTCGAGGCGGGCGTGGCGACGGCGCCGAAGTCGGCGTAGGGCCAATCCAGAGCCGCCTGTTCCGCCGGGGCGGCGACCGGCGTGGCGCGGCTGGCTTCCAGCAGGGTGGTGACGCCGGCCTCGCCTCCTTCGATCGGCTCGGGCGTGACGACCAGCGCCAGGGGCCCCTGACCTTCAAAGGCGCGCTTGACGGCCTCACTGACCTGGGCCGCCTGCAGGTCTTTCACCGTGGCTTCAAACAAGGCGAGGTTGGTGGCGGGCGAGGAAAAGACCTTGTCGTCGTTGACAGCGCCCAACAGGGAGTTCGCCAGGGCGGGCGTGCTGCGTGTGGCTGCGGCCTGCACCACCGTTTCGAGTGCGGCGCGGCTGTTGGCGATCTCGCGATCCAGTTCGATCTGGGACACGCCGAACTGCACCAGGCGGCGTTGTTCCTGTTCGATGGTTTCCAGCGCGCGCTGGATGCCGCCGGGATTGAAGGCGGCCGAGACGCTGGCCAGGTCCAGGGTCTTGAACAGGGTGCCCTGTCCGCCGCCGGCGCCGATAAAGGGCGGGTTGTCCGCGCGGGCCAGTTCGCCCAGACGGCGGTTCAGCACGGCCATGCCCAGGTTCTGCAACAGGGCGTCGCGGCGTTCGGACGCCGTATCGGGATCGAGGTCGGGGTTGCGGATCCAGTTCAGCTGAACCGACGACTGCACGCCCGGCTCGACCAGGATGCGGGTCTCGGGTTGACGCGGGGCGACCTGTCCCAGATCGGGCTCGGGGCCGTCGGCGGCCTTGGGGGTCCAGTCCGAGAAGGTCGCCTTGATCTTGGCTTCCATCTGATCGACGTCGAAGTCCCCGACGGCGATCATGGTGGCCCGTTCGGGGCGGTAGTAGGCCTCGTAGAACTCAACGAAGCGTTCGCGCGGGGCGCTGCGGATGATGCTGAGGTCGCCGATCGGCAGGCGGTTTGACAGGCGCTGGCCCGGCGCCAGCAATGCGATCTGGGCTTTCAGCGAGCGCAGGGCCGGGGTGTTGCGCAGCCGCTCTTCACCCTCGATCACGCCGCGTTCGGAATCGATGTCCTCGGCCTTCATCAGGGCCTCGGAGACCTGTTCGCGCATGATCCGCAGCGAGGTGTCGACCGTCTCGTCGTTGGTGCGCGGCAGCTCCAGCGTATAGGCGGTCTGGTCGAAGCTGGTGAAGGCGTTGGTGTCGGCGCCGAAGGCTAGGCCGAGACGCTCCAGAATCCGCAGCAGCTCGTTCTCGGGCACGTTCGTCGTGCCGTTGAAGGCCATATGCTCCATGAAGTGGGCCAGACCCAACTGGTCTTCGTTCTCCATCAGGGAACCGGCCGCGATCCGCAGGCGCAGCGACGCCTGACCCGGAGGAGTGGCGTTCTTCATGATGGCGTAGCGCATGCCGTTGGGCAGGACGCCGAAACGTACGGCCGCGTCGGCCGGGATGTCGCTGGCCGCCTGAGCCCAAGGCTTGGATGGTTGAGCGTTCTGCGTCGCGACGGCCGAAGGCGGCGTCAAAGCGACGGCAGGGAGGGCCGCGCCGCCCATCAGGGCGAGGCTGGACGCGGCGAGCAGAAGCAGGCGGCGAGGGCGAGGGGATCGCATTCGGTGGTCTCCGCGACGTGCGAGCGGGCGGCCCCCGGGACTGATTGCGGCCCTGCACGTAAGACAGGCGCGAAGCTTCTTCAGCCTCGCGCCTGTTTACGGTGACAAACGAGCTTGACTAGCTCAAGTTACCGAAAGTTAATTTCCCGGTCGTGCGACATAGAAGGTCGCCGTGTTGCCGACGGCGTTGGCGCCGGCGACGACATTGCGGCCCCAACCGTTGACGGTGGCGGTCGCCGTAGCGCGCACGTCGCCTGCGTTGGTCTGGCTGTTGCGGACGTTCAGGTCGCCGCCGCAGGTCGAACAGGCGAAGCCGGTGACGGCGTTGCCCGCCGCATTGGCCCCGACATAGGCGTCGTAGCCGTTCTGGCCGGTGAACCCGGCGCTGGCGGTGACGCCGCCGGTGTTCATCTGGGTGTTGTCGATGCTGACATAGATGTCGTTGTTGCCCGCATGAACCTCATTGCCGACAGCCTCGGCGGTCGAATAGGCGGCGCCGAAGTCGTAGGAGCTGAGCTCGGTGCGCGACAGAACCTCGGCCGAGTTCTGCTGGTCCACGTCGACCAGCAAAGCGCCGCCCTGGTTGTAGAAGGCCGCCTGGTTGGAGGCGGCGCGGCTGCGCGCGGCGATGTCCCAGGCGTTGCCCGCCCACACGCCGGTCCAGGCGGTGACCCCGGCGCCTGAGGCGCTCTGGCTGACTGACAGATCCTGGTGCGAGTTCGGGGTCGAAGTCGCCTGCACGGCATTGGCCGAAGCATGGCTGGTGAAGACCGCCGGGGCCGGGGCGTAGGTGAAACGGGCTTCGTTCTCGGCATAGATCTGACCGGTCGAGTTCTGATCGGCGCGGCCGGTGATGGCGCCGCGCTGGTCGCCCGTGCCGCTGGCGCCCAGGGCGACGGTGTTTCCGATCGCGTCGGCCGAGACGTGGCCGCCGTAGTTCAGGCGGGCGCCGGTTTCCTCGATCCGAGTACGCGCGGTGACGTCGCCATCCAGATTCTGACCGGCGTCCACGTCGATGCCGGTGTTGACGGCGGTCGCGGCCAGATAGTTGCCGCGCGCCTGGGTGACGCTGTTCACATAGCCCGTATCGCCGCGCAGGGTCAGGGAGGTGTCCGCTATCGCGGCGCCCTGCATGTCCTGGGTCGAACGGATGTCGGCGGCGCGGCCTTCGGCGCCGCCGGACAGGGCGTTGCCCATGGCGGCGTTCGACACGGCGACGTTGTCGCTGACGTTGACGACGTTCAGGCGTTGACCGCTGATGACGTCGCCAAGGTTGAGCTGCTCATTCAGGACCAGCCCGCGATCTTGAGCGGAAGCCTCAGCGGCCGCCGCTACGCACAGCGCTGTCGCGGCGATCGTGCCAGCGAGACGGGTCGGCGCGAGTTTGGCCATTGTTCGTGTCCGTGTTTGCGTAAGCGGGATAATAGCCGCCGGTGGCGCCGACAGGGCTGTCGGCCAGCGGGTCGTTGGCGGGGTTGAGGCAGATTTCCGGGCCGGGGGCGCCGTACAGATTGGCCATGAACTCGACCGTGGCGCGTTCGACCAGGGCGCGGACGGCCAGTTGAACCGGCTCCAGGCCGCTGGACCCGGCCGAAATGTCGAAGACGTTGCCGTTCAGGAAGTCGAACACGCCTGCCGACACTTCGCGGCCGACGATCTGCTTCTGATAGGAGACGACATCCACGACTTCGAGGGTGGTGGTCTGCACCAGACGCAGGTCGATCGCGACGTTCATCACAAACACCTTGCCGGTGATCAGGCCCGAGCCGCCGTTCTGTTTCACTTCGCCGCCGGCGACGTCGAAGCCGCCCGAGCGGATGTTGTAGTTCACCTCGGTGATGCCGCCGACCACATAGAAGTCCGAGCCCGGCACCTGACCCGCCAGGATGCGGCGGAAGGCGGCGTCCTGGGCTCCGCCGTTCGGCACGTCGTCGCCGATCAGCTTGTTGTTGGCGTAGCGCAACTCCAGCTCCGACACCGAGGTGTCGTAGCGCTCGACGATGCGGGCGCCGGCCTTGGCCAGGGCGGTGTTCGCCATCAGGGACGCGCCCTGGGTGATCTGGCGACCGCCGTCCGAAGAGATGGAGCCGGTGTAGTCGCTGATCCGGCCCACGGCCATGCGCGGCGAGGGCAGGTTATAGCGGCGCGCATAGTCGGCCAGGCAATAGAGCGCGGTCGAATAGGGCGTCGGGTTTGACGTCACCGGGGCGTTGCCGATCGGCTTGGCGTATTGGCCCGACGGCCCGGCGGAGGTGCTGACGCAACCGCCCAGCAGGGCGGCGGCGGCGGCGACGCAGCCGAGGGCGCGCACAGGCGAGCGGCGGATGGCTGAGATTTTCATGGACGCGGCCCGTTCAGGGTGGTGCCGGCGTTGATGTCGCCGGTGTTGGTCTGGTTGGAGTTGACGACAACCGTGTTGCGGTTGCCCTGGACCACCACATTCAGGTTGTTGCCGATGGCGGTCGAGCCGCCGATGTTGGTCCCGCCGCTCGAGCCGACGCCGCCGTTGAAAATGCTGGACGACGCACTGCTGTCGCTTCGCGAATAGGCGCTGCCGTTCTGCTGGATGATGCCGTCGACGACCAGGCGGTTGCCCTTGGCGTCGCGGGTCGTGCCGCGGCTGGCCTGGGCGGTGGTGTAGCGCGAGGCGCCGTAGCCGGCCTGGAACTGGCCCGCGCCGGCCGAGCCGGTCGACTGCGCGACGGCCGAACCGGCGGGCAGGCCCGCCAGCACGGCGGCGGCGGCCGCAACGGTCATGAGTGTCAGTCTATGAGACGGCATCAGGCGCTCCCGAGAACTTCTGGAAGGGCCCTCGCAATGACCGTGCCAGACCGTATCAGTCTCGGAATGGCGCAAAACGACGCCTTGAGCTGGAATGCGACTGGCCTCATCAAGGACGAATGTCCCAATCTGACGCCCGTTCGCCGCGGCCGCCGCGCGAAAAGATGTTCAACGCGCCCTTCCTGCCCCTGCTGATCGCAGCATCCATGCCGGTGCTCTATTATCTGCAGGAGCGGCTTCCTGATCTGGGGGTGTCGATGGCCTTCGTTCCGGCAAGGCTGTGGGCGGGCGACTGGCAGGGTCTGTTCACCTCCATGCTGCTGCACGGGGGCTGGGCTCATGTGACGATGAATGCGGTGGGCGCCCTGGCCTTCGGCGCACCCGTCGCCCGTCTGATGGAACGCGGACCGGGACCGCTGGTCTTCATCCTCTTCTATATAGCGGCCGGCGTCGTGGCGGCCCTGGGCTATGGCCTGGTGCATCCGCACAGCATGGGGCCGCTGGTCGGCGCGTCGGGCGCGGTCTTCGGCCTGATCGGAGCCGCCACCAGGCTGATGGGCGGGCATGGGCGCGTCCTTCCGCTGTTCCATCCGATGGTGTTGCGCGCTTCGGCGGCCTGGATGGCGGTGAATCTCATTGTGGGTCTGATCGGTCTGGCGCCGGGGGCGGACGGCGCCCGCATCGCCTGGGAGGCGCACGCCATCGGCTTCGTGTTCGGCATTCTCGCCATCGGGCCGATCGGAGGCTGGTTCGCCGCGCGCCGTGATTTGCCTATCGGCGGCGTCTGAGCCAACCTGTCGGTCTTGCGGCCCGCCCGCGACGCGCGGACGACGGCCTGCCCATCAGGAGGAAGTCGCCATGCTGGTCGCCGAGATTCTCAAGGGCAAGGGAGGCGCAGTGTTCACACTGGCGCCGGACGCCAATCTGAATGAAGCCTGCGCCGAGCTCGAGCGCCGTCAGGTGGGGGCCTTGATCGTCTGCGAAGGCGATGGCGTGGTGGGCGTCCTGTCCGAGCGCGACATTGTGCGCGCGATTTCTCGCGACGGGACGCAGGCCCTGGAGCGCCCTGTCTCCCATTATATGACCAGCGAGGTGGTTTTCGCCGATCCGGCCGAGACCGTTGAAGCGTTGATGGCCCGAATGACGGACCGCCGCATCCGCCACCTGCCTGTCCTGCTGGACAAGCGTCTGGCCGGCGTCGTCTCGATCGGCGACGTGGTCAAATGCCAGATCGCCCAGGCTACGCATGAGGCCGAAAGCCTGCGTACCTATATAGCGGCGGGGTAGGGGGCGGCTAAGGCGCTGGGCGACCTGTGCATAAAGGCTCGATCTGTGGATAGATCGGAAAAGCTGGTTTTGCCTATTGCCCTCGAGAAAAGCGCCTCGTATATCGCCGCCTCGCTCGGAGACGGGCTGGCCCAACGGGGCTTCGGAGACTGAGTTTTCGGGGTTTTGGACGGGGCGGGGGTTTGAAAAAGT
>NZ_ATXN01000005.1 GCF_000421705.1 Brevundimonas naejangsanensis DSM 23858 | reverse complement strand
CGCGCCATCATGACGGAGATGGGCGAGATGGGCTTCCTCGGCGCCATGCTGCCGGAACAGTACGGCGGTTCCGAAGCGTCGCACGTCGCCTATGGCCTGATCGCGCGCGAGGTCGAGGCGATCGACAGCGGCTATCGCTCGGCCATGAGCGTGCAGTCGTCGCTGGCCATGTACCCGATCTACGCCTTCGGCTCCGAAGAGCAGAAGATGAAGTTCCTGCCCAAGATGGCGGCGGGCGAACTGGTCGGCTGTTTCGGCCTGACCGAGGCCGACGGCGGGTCCGACCCGGCGTCGATGAAGACCACGGCGGTGGCGGTCGACGGCGGCTATCGCCTGAACGGCGGCAAATACTGGATCACCAACTCGCCCATCAGCGACCTGGCCATCGTCTGGGCCAAGCTGGACGGGACCATCCGGGGCTTCATCGTCGAGCGCGATTTCGACGGCTTCACCACGGGCAAGATCGGCGACAAGCTGTCGCTTCGCGCCTCGATCACCGGCGACATCGGCCTGAACGACGTCTTCGTGCCGGAAGCCAACATCCTGCCGGGCGTGCAGGGTCTGCGCGGGCCGTTCTCCTGCCTGAACAAGGCGCGTTTCGGCATCGCCTGGGGGGCGATGGGCGCGGCGGAATTCTGCTTCCACGCCAGCCGCGACTATGTGGCCGAGCGCACCCTGTTCGGCCGCCCGCTGTCGGCGCGCCAGCTGGTGCAGAAGAAGCTGGCCGACATGCAGACCGAGATCTTCCTCGGCTTCGAGGGCGCCTATGCCCTGGGCCGCCTGCTGGACACAGGGGCCTGGGTTCCCGAGGCCATCAGCCTGATGAAGCGCAACAACTGCGGCAAGGCCCTGGCTGTCGCGCGCGAGGCCCGAGACATGCACGGCGGGGCCGGGATCACCGGCGAACTGCACGTCATGCGCCACGCCATGAACCTGGAAACCGTCAACACCTATGAAGGCGCCCACGACGTCCACGCCCTCATCCTGGGCCGCGCCATCACCGGCGAAGCCGCCTTCTGATCAGGAGACTGTCATGACCCCCAGCCCCGCGATTTCCGAGACCGCCTGCGGCCCGCTTCACGGCGTGCGGGTTCTGGACCTGTCGCGGGTGCTGGCGGGGCCTTGGGCGACGCAGACCCTGGCCGATCTTGGGGCCGAGGTCATCAAGATCGAACGGCCGGGCGCCGGCGACGACACCCGCCATTGGGGCCCGCCCTTCACCACCACGGCCGACGGCGCGCCCGGCGACGCCGCCTATTTCCTGTGCGCCAACCGGGGCAAGAAGTCGGTCGAACTGGACATCGCCAGCCCGGAAGGCGCCGAGGCCGTGCGCCGTCTGGCCGCGACCTGCGACGTGGTGGTCGAGAACTTCAAGACCGGCGGGCTGAAGAAGTACGGCCTCGATTACGCCGCGCTGGCGGCGATCAATCCGAGGCTGGTCTACTGCTCGATCACCGGCTTCGGCCAGGACGGACCGGACGCGCACCGCGCGGGCTATGACTACATGATCCAGGCCATGGGCGGGCTGATGTCCATCACCGGCCAGCCCGACGGCGCGCCGGGCGCCGAGCCGATGAAGGTCGGGGTGGCGGTCGTTGATCTGTTCACCGGCCTTTACGCCTCCAACGCCATACTGGCCGCCCTGTGGCATGCGCGCGCGACCGGCGAGGGCCAGCACGTGGACATCGCCCTGTTCGACGTTCAGGCGGCCATGCTGGCCAATCAGGCGACCAACTACTTCGTGTCCGGCAAGGCGCCGACGCGGATGGGGAACGCCCACCCCAATCTGGCCCCCTATCAGCCCTTCGCCTGTTCCGACGGGATGGTGATCATCGCCGTGGGCAACGACGGCCAGTTCCGCGCCCTGTGCGGCGCCCTGGGGCTGGAGGTCGAGGATCGCTTCGCCACCAACGCCCTGCGGGTCGCTGAGCGCGAGGCGCTGGGTCCGCTGATCGCGACGAAGACGGCCGGCTTCACCATGCAGGGGCTGATGCAGGCGCTGGAGGCGGCGGGCGTGCCTTGCGGCCCCGTCAACACCATCGATCAGGTGTTCGCCGAGCCTCAGGCCATCCATCGCGGCCTGACGGTCGAACAGACCCGGCCCGATCTGGCCGATCCGATCCGCACGGTCGCCTCGCCCATCCGCCTGTCGAAGACGCCGGTGCGATACGACGCCCCGCCGCCGAAGCTGGGGCAGGATACGCAAGATGTGCTCGGCGATCTCAAGTCCGGAGATTGAGCGCCGTTGACAGGCGCTTCGCTTACCCTAAGGATGATGTCTTAACTTAGATACGACTCTGCGGCGGAGACCGTTCAGGACATGCCCAAGCCTCTACCGAGCGTTTCGGCCCGCAGCAAAGCGAGCCGCCGCACCTGATGTTTTCCTCTTCTCGTATGCTTGGCGGCTTGAGGGACTTCGCCTTTGTCCTGATCGCCGCAATGACAGTGCTGTTCTTCCTGCTGCGGCTGACCGGCGACCCGGCCCTGGTCATCGCGGGCGAAGGCGCCTCTCCGGCTCAGATCGAGGCGATCCGCGTCGAGTACGGTTTCGACAGGAGCCTGATCGTTCAGTACGGCCAGACCATGCTGCGGCTGCTTCAGGGCGACTTCGGCAAGTCGCTGACCGATGGAAGCCCGGCTCTGGGCAAGGTGCTGGCCTCCCTGCCCGCCACCCTGTTCCTGGCCGCAATGGCGCTGAGTCTGAACCTGCTGATCTCCCTGCCGCTGGGCGCCTGGCTGGGGCAGAAGCGCACCGGGGCGGCGCGTCGTGCGGTGCGCGGCGTGCTGACGGTGATGCAGGGATTTCCCGGTTTCGTCATCGCCCTGCTGTTGATCAACCTGTTCGCCGCCGGGCTCGAATGGCTGCCCTCGATCGGCTACGGCGGACCGGCGACCTGGGTGCTGCCGGTGATCTCGGTCGTCTCCTTCCTGGCCCCCAAGCTGATCCGCGTGGTCGAGGCCAACACTCATGCCGCCCTGGCCGCCGACTTCGTGCGCACCGCCCGCTCGACCGGGGCGTCCGAAAACCAGATCCTGTGGCGCCATGTTCTGCCCAACGCCCTGCTGGGCGCCGTCGCCCTGATCGGGGCTGAACTGGCCTTCATGCTGACGGGTCTGGTGGTCATCGAGACCATCTTCGCCTGGCCCGGCATCGGCTGGCTGCTGGTGCAGTCCACGCTGAACCTGGACTTCCCCGTGGTGCAGGCCGTTGTCTTCGTCATGGTGGTCAGCGTCTTCCTCAGCAACGCCGTCACCGAGGCGGTGCAGGCCCTGCTGGACCCGCGCATACGCAGCCGCGCGAGGGCTGCATCATGAGCCGCAGCCTGTCCCCCGCCATTGTCGGCGCCGGCGTGGTGGGCCTGTTCTGCCTCGCCGTCATGATCTTCGGCGACGCCCTGTCCGGCCACGATCACCGCGCCATCGATCTGTCTATGCGTCTGGCCGCGCCGCTGGCGCCGGGCCATCTGTTGGGAACGGACGAACTGGGGCGCGACGTGCTGGCGCGCCTGCTGAACGGGATGCGCTGGTCGGTAGGGTCGGCCCTGTGCGCTACCCTGATCGCCTTCAGCATCGGCACGACCTTCGGCCTGGCGGCGGCGCACAAGGGCGCCTGGCTGGGCGGCGCCCTGAAGCTGCTGACCACCTTCACCCAGTCCTTTCCGTCCTTCGTCATGGCGGTGACGGTGATCGCCCTGCTGGGCGACAGCGGCTTCTGGGCGGTCACACTGACGCTCGGCCTGGTGACCTGGCCGGTCTTCTCCCGCGTCGTCTACGCCGAGGCCAGCAGCCTGTTTCAGCGCGAATACGTCCAGGCCGCCGAAATGACCGGCATGAGCGTCGCGCGTCTTTACGCCCACCACGTTCTGCCGGCCCTGGTCCCGACGCTGTCGGTGCTGGTGGTCTTCCACTTCGCCGAGATGATCGTGGCTGAAAGCGCCCTGTCCTTCCTGGGCATCGGCGCACCGCTGGGGGCCGCGACCTGGGGCGCCATGTTGAGCGAAGGGCGCGCCTTCATGCTGCAGGCCCCGTGGCTGACGCTGGGCCCCGCCTTCGCCATGGTCATCATCATCGTGGCCGCCCACAGCGTGGGCCAGCACCTGCGGAATCTGACCCGATGAGCGTTGCTGAGCTGAACACGGCGCACGAAATGGTGCTGGATATCCGCAAGCTGAGGCTGGAGACCGTCGCCCCCCGCCGCGTCCTGATCCCCAACCTCGACCTGACGATCCGCCGCGGCGAGATCGTCGGCCTGGTCGGCCAGTCGGGGTCGGGCAAGACCCTGACCTGCTTCGCCGTCGGCGGCCTGGTTCCGCCGGGCGTGCGCGTCGCGGGCGGCGAGATTCATCTGGAAGGCCGCCGCATCGACAATCTGGCCGAGGCGGAATGGCGCGCCGTGCGCGGCGGTCGGATCGGCATGGTGTTCCAGGACCCCCTGTCCTCGTTCAACCCGGTGAAGACGGTCGGCTCCATTCTGATCGAGTCGGCGCGTCGTCATCGCGGCCTCGACAAGGCGGCCGCCCGCGCCCTGGCCGTCGAAACCCTGCGCGCCATGCGCCTGCCGGGCGCCGACGCCTGCGTCGACGCCTTCCCGCACCAGTTGTCGGGCGGGCAACGCCAACGCGCCATGATCGGCCTGGCGCTGATCAATCAGCCCGCGCTGATCCTGGCCGACGAGCCGACCACGGCGCTGGACCCGACGGTCCAGTTGCAGATTCTGGCCCTGTTGCGGCGTCAGGCCCAGCAGGCGGCCGCCCTGATGATCACCCACGACATCGCCGCCGCCGGCGCCGTCTGCGACCGCATCGCCGTCATGCTGGAAGGCGAGATCGTCGAGGAAGGCCCCACGGCGCAGGTGCTGTACGAGCCCCGGCATCCCTTCACCCGCAGCCTGCGGGACGCCGCCCACCTGGGGAGACGGGCATGACCGCGCCGCTTCTGTCGATTCAGAACCTGGGGGTCGCTTACGGCAGCGGACGTGACCGCCGCTTCGTCCTGCGCGGCGCCGGTTTCGACCTGGCGCCCGGTCAGGTCATGGCCATCGTCGGCGAGTCGGGATCGGGCAAGTCGACCCTGGTCCGCGCCGTCGCCGGGCTGGCGACGCCCGCCGAGGGAGAAATCCTGTTTGAAGGCGTCGCCCTGCCGCCTCTGGGCAAACGCTCCAAGACTATGCTGCACGGCATCCAGATGGTCTTTCAAGACCCCGGCGCCAGTCTGAATCCGCGCCAGTCGATCCGCACCGTGCTGGAAGAACCGCTGATCGTGGTGGGCAAGCTGGACGGCGCGGCGCGACGGCGGCGGGTCGAAGAACTGATGGACCTCGTTCATCTGGACCATCGTCTGCTGGACCTGCGGCCCTCCGCCCTGTCCGGCGGGCAGAAACAGCGCGTCGCCATCGCCCGCGCCCTGTCCATGGAGCCGCGCCTGCTGATCGCCGACGAGGCGTTGTCGGCCCTGGACTTCGCCAATCAGGACAAGGTCTCCGCCCTACTGCTGGAGCTGAAGGAGCGGCTGAATCTGGCCATGCTGTTCGTCTCGCACGACATGCGCAGCGTGCGCCGCATGGCCGACCACGTCTGCGTCATCGAAGGCGGTCAGGTCGTCGAACAGGGGCCGGTCGCAGAGGTCCTCTACCACCCCAAGAGCGCCTATACGCGGTTGTTGCTGGCCGCCGCCCTCAACCCGGCCGCCGCACTGGCCGACCCGCGCCTGAGCGCCGCCCTGGAAGCCGGCGGGCCGATCTCGGACGAGGCGCTGGCCGGCGTGATGGACATCATCGGCGCGAACGCCCTCATGCAGGAGCAGTCCCCCTCATGACGCCGAAACGCCTTCGCCTCTTCATCGCCGCCTGTCTGGGCGCCGTCCTTGTCGCCGCCTGCGGCCAGGGCGGCGCGAACAAGCCGACGCCTGCGACCGGCAGCCAGGTGCTGCGCGTCGCCGCCGGCAGCCTGCCCTCCAGTCTGGGCAATCCGTTCCGGGGCAACAGCCGTCCCGGCTCCCTGCTGTGGCTGGCCATCTACGACGGCCTGACCGCCATCGACGACAACGACCAGCTGGGGCCGGGTCTGGCGACCGAATGGACGCTGGTCGAACCGACGGTCTGGCGCTTCAAGCTGCGCGAAGGCGTGCGTTACTCCAACGATCGCCCGTTCGACGCCCAGGCTGCGGCCGAGGTCTTCGCCTTCCTGCGCTCGGATCAGGGCAAGCGCAGCCTGATCGGCTCCGAAGCCCGCGGCATCATCGAAGCGCGCGCCGTCGCGCCGCTGGAGCTGGAGATCCGCACCGAACGGCCTGATCCGGTCCTGCCGCGCCGCCTGGCCGCCATCATGATGATCGAGCCGAAGGCCCTGGCCGATATGGGCATGGACGCCTACGCCCAGAAGCCGGTCGGCACCGGCGCCTTCGTCATGACCGGCTGGGACCAGCGCACCCGCCGCCTGACCCTGGCCCGAAACCCGAAATCATGGCGCCCGTCGACGATCGACGGCGTGGTCTTCTATGAACTGCCGAGCGCGGCGGGGCGGACACAGGCTCTGCTGTCGGGCGATGTGGACCTGTCGCTGGTCGACCTGGAGGAGACGGAGCGGCTGGAGCGCAACGGCTTCCACGTCCTCTACACCCCCGCCATGCAGGTGAAGGCCTACTCCTTCCGCAATGTGGGCGGCGATCCGGCCTCGCCCCTGCGCGACGTTCGCGTGCGTCAGGCGCTCAACTACGCCGTCGACAAGGAGGCGATCGCCTCCCTGCTGCCGGAAAACGCCAAGCCGTCGGGCCAGCCTGCGGCCAAGGGGGTGTTCGGCTACGACCCGACCATCGCGCCCTACCCCTACGACCCCGCCAAGGCGCGCCGTCTGCTGGCCGAGGCCGGTTACCCGAACGGCTTCAATCTGACGATGGAGGTCCTGACCGACGCGGCGCCGGGCGACGACATGATGTCCCAGGCCGTGGCCGAATACTGGCGCGCCGTCGGCGTCGACACCCGCCTCAAGGTCATGACCATGCCGGACTTCCTGGTGAAGTATCAGACCAACAACTGGTCGGGCGAGGCGCTGGCCCTGTCATGGAACAGCTTCCAGTATTATGATGTCACTCGCGCGATGGAGGACTTCTCCTGCATGCGGCCAACGCCCTTCTTCTGCGACGCGGAAATCACCGACAAGCTGAAGATCGCGCGAGAGATCATGGATGATGACGAGCGGTTGAAGGCCTATCAGGCGCTGGGCCGTCTGTACCGCGAGGCGGCGCCCTCCCTGTTCCTGATCGAGCACCAAGACCTGTTCGCCTATGCGCCCAGGGTCGGCCATGTGAAGATCCGCCACCGCGTACCGGTCTACGAAGAAATGACCCTGCGTTGAACATGACCTCAGGCGCCGCTCCCTGGGACCTCATCATCGTCGGCGGCGGCGCCGCCGGTATGGCGGCAGCCATCTTCTCGGCGGAACGTGCGTCCCGCGTCCTGTTGATCGACCACGCCGATGTGCTGGGCGGAACACTCTGGGTCGCAAACGGCCAGTTGAGCGCGGCGGGCACGCGCCTGCAGCGCGACAAGGGGATCGAAGACGACGCCCAGGCGCATTTCGACGATGTCATGCGCTTGAGCCGAGGCACGGTGAACGAGGCCCTGGTGCGGCTGGCGGTATGGAACGCCGCCGAGACGTTCGACTGGCTGATGGAACAGGGTTTCGACGTCGATCCCGCCTGTCCGGTCGACGGCGTCGGCCACGAGCCCTATTCGCGAGCCCGCTACTACTGGGGCCGAAACGGCGGCGCCTCGCTGCGCGACGTCATGATCCCGCGCATCGAGCAGGCCGTCGCAGACGGCCGGATCAGCCTGCGCCTGGGCCATGAAGCGCTGAGCCTGACGACCAACCCCGGCGGCGCCGTGACCGGGGTTGCGACCCGCGACGCTCACAGCGCCGAACATCATTTCGAGGCCGCCCAGACCGTGCTGGCGACGGGCGGCTATTCCGCCTCGCCCGACGTCTATCAGGCCATGAACGGCGTCCCCCTCTACACCAATCTGCCCTATGCCTATTCGCAGGGCGTCGGGCACCGGCTGGGCTGCAGCGTCGGCGGATGGCTGCGCGGCCGAGAGAACTTCTTCATCAACTTCGGCTTCCTGCTGGACGGCGAAGGACCGCGCCCCGGCATGGTCGGCCGGTTGAACACCTATCCCCAGCGTCGTCCGCCGTGGGAGATCTACGTCAATGCCCACGGCGACCGCTTCGTGCGTGAGGACATGGAGTCTGTCGATGCCCGCGAAAACGCCCTGCTGGAGCAGCCCGAGCAACGTTACTGGGTCGTGTTCGACGAGCGGATCCTGAGCGAAGCGCCGCCCTTCATCGCCGGCTTCGACGCCGACGAAATCCGCGCCCTGTTCGAGGAAGACCGTCCCTTCTTCTACAAGGCGGACGATCTGACGAATCTGGCCTCGGCGGCGGGCGTCGACGCGCACGGCCTGATGCGCGCCGTGCGCGGCTATAATTACGGCGTCCATTCCGGCAACGACTTCCTGGGCCGCCGCCATCTGCCTCTCCCGATCGCGCAGGGCCCCTTCTACGCCATACGGGTGCAGGGCGCGGCGGTCAGCAGCGCGGTCGGCCTGGCCGTCAACGACCAGCTTCAGGTGATCCGCCCGGACGGCTCGGCCATACCGGGGCTGTGGGCCGCAGGCGAACTGCTGGGCGCAAGCCAGACCATGGGACGCGCCGTCTGCGGAGGCATGATGGCGACGCCCGCCCTGACGTTTGGGCGGTTGCTGGGCCAGAGGCTCATCCCGTTGACCTCCCGAACATGAACTCCGCCTGGACCAGCGGGCGTCGCCGCTATGTCGACGGCCTCTGGGGGCAGGTCCACCTGCGCGAGTGGGGCTCCGGCCGCCCCCTGTTTCTGCTGCACCAGACGCCGTGGAGCGGGGTTCAGTTCCACCGCCTGGCCCCCTTGCTGGCGCAGACCGGCTGGCGGATCATCGCGCCCGATACGCCGGGCTACGGCCTCTCCGACCGCCCGTCCGCTCCACCGGCCATCGACGACTACGCCGACAACCTGGCCATCGTGTTCGACAGCCTCGACGTTCCGGACGCCGTGATCGCGGGACATCACACCGTGGCGCTGATCGCCGCCGCCTTCGCCGCCGCCCGACCTGACAGGACAAGCGGCCTGATCCTCGACAATCCGCCCTTCTACAGCGCCGCAGAACGCGCCCAACGTCTGGCCCTGCCGCACCACGCCCATGCGCCCGAAGAGGGCGGCGGCCATTTCACATCGCGCTGGCGTTTCATGCGAGGGATGGCGGACCCCAACCTCTCCGTCGCCGGACTGCACCTGGCCATCATCGCCCATCATGTGAACGACGCGAGCGCCGATCACGGCCATGCCGCCGCCTATGCCTGGGACATGGCCGACATCCTGGACGCCATCGTCGCCCCGACGCTGGTGTTGTCCAGTCGTGGCGATCCCGTTCATGCTCACGGCGCCCGTCTGCTGAAACGCAGACCCGACTGGCGCGAAAGAGATCTGGTGACAGGCACGGCGACGGCGTTGGAAACGCCCGAACGCTGGCGCGAAGCGGTCCTGCCCTTTTTGACCAGGCTAAGCGCCGCAGCTCCAACCTCTGCTGATTAAAAAAGCACCGCCGTTCAGAATCTGGAGGGCGTCGCGCCTCATGCCGTCACCGGGCCTTCCACGCCCGCCGAGGCCATTTCCTGGGCCGCCTGCTGGAAGCCGAAGGCGGGGACCGCCTCGCCGGTGCGGTCGGTGGCCTCGGCCCAGCGCGCGATCAGTTGTTCGCCGGCGTCCTCGGCCCCGCCGATGCGCACGCCCTGCGTCAGGGTGATGTTGGCCGTGGCGAAGTGGCCGGCGCCCGCGCA
Source organism: Brevundimonas naejangsanensis DSM 23858 (assembly GCF_000421705.1). Classification (GTDB taxonomy): domain Bacteria; phylum Pseudomonadota; class Alphaproteobacteria; order Caulobacterales; family Caulobacteraceae; genus Brevundimonas; species Brevundimonas naejangsanensis. Next base: position 243,530 of record NZ_ATXN01000005.1, on the reverse strand, counting down.
CAGGATGGCCCGCGTCGGGGCGTCCTCGCTGACCAGGGCCAGCAGGCCGGGGCTGACCAGGGCCGGGTCCAGCGCCTTCAGCACCTCTTCGGACAGGATGCCCGCCGTCATCTGCGTCGCCGCCGTCGGGGCCAGGGCGTTGACCTTGATGTCGTATTTGGCGCCTTCGATGGCCAGGGTCTGCATCAGCCCGACCTGGGCCAGCTTGGCCGCGCCGTAGTTGGCCTGGCCGAAGTTGCCGTACAGGCCCGACGAGGAGGTGGTCATGACGATGCGGCCGTAGGTCTGGGCGCGCATGATCTCCCACACCGCCTTGGAGCAGATGGCGGCGCCCATCAGGTGCACGTCCACCACCAGTCGGAAGTCGTCCATCGTCATCTTGGCGAAGCTCTTGTCGCGCAGGATGCCGGCGTTGTTGACCAGGATGTCGATCCGGCCCCAGGCCTGCATCGCCGCATCGACCATCGCCTGGACCGCGTCCACGTCGGTCACCGACCCGGCCGCCGCCATCGCCTGACCGCCCGCCGCGACGATCTCGTCGACCACGCCCTGCGCCGCCGCCTCGGCCAGATCATTGACCACGACCCGCGCGCCTTGCGAGGCCAGATACAGCGCGTGACAGCGGCCCAGACCCCCGCCCGAACCCGTCACGATCGCCACTCGGTCCTTCAGCAACATCCCTGCAAACTCCTACTCATGATGGAACAACAGACGCGGCGTCTCAGGCAGACGTCGCCAGAACCGCCTCGATCAGGCGGCGGAAGCCCTCGGCCCCCGTCCGGGTCGCCGCCACGTCGATGCAGCGCGCATCGTCCTCGGCCACGTGGTGGTAGCGGTGAATGCCGAAGGTGCCGGCGGCGGGCGCATAACCGGCGCGCACGACCTCATCGAGTTCTCCGGCCGTCATCACGGCGCTGGAGACCGGCGCCTCATGCCCCGGCTGTCCGGCGAAAAGGCTGCGGGCTAGAGGAAGGAACTCGGGCGAGATCGACAGATAGCGCTGGCTGTCCACGCTGGGCAGGGGCTCCAGATAGCCGGGCAGTTCGTGCCAGTCGCGCGCGGCGAAGTTGGCTCCCAGGTGCAGCCAGAACCGGGTGTCGGCCGGGGGCGGGGCGATCTTCTTCATCGCCTCGGACGCCCCGAGATACTCATACTCATGACCCGTGTTGCAGACGAAGGCGAGGTCATGGTCCGGCAGGCCCTTCGCCGCCCAGCGCGCCAGCGCGCCAGCGCCAGCCAGGCCGCCACCCCGCCGCCGCGCTCGGCCGCGCAGGTGAACCAGCCGGAACGCGGCGTCGATACGGCCAGCCAGCGCCCCTTGCCCCGGTCGACACGGCCGACGAAGTTGAAGGCCGGTCGATGGCCGCCCGCGCCGTCGAGGGTCAGGCGCGCCTCCTGACGGGTGACGGTGCCGGTCAGGAACGCCCCGGCGTCCTCGGGCGCCAGCAGGGCCACCGGACCGCTGAACATGGGTTTGCGCCCATCGGCGTTCAGGGCGATCACCTTGCCGGTCGGGCCGTTGGTGATGGCGACCACGGCCCTGGCCCCGGCGGCGAAGGCCGCTTCGACCGGACGGCGCGCCGCCGGAATGATCATGGTGGACCAGCGCCCGAACGGCAGGTCCACCAGGGCGATCGCCCCTTCAAGCGATCCGGCGTAGGCGCCGCGCGCATCAACCCGCACCAGCGGCCCGGACACGCCCTGCGGCCCCGTCGAGATGACGATCGGCTGAGGATAGAGGGCGGCGCGCGCCTCTCCCATCGTCAGTTCCGCCGCCGTCGCCTCGAAATAGGGGACGTCATAATACTGGCGCTCGACGGCATAGCCTGCGGCGGTCAGTTCGGCCGCCATCCACTCCCCGCAGGCGTTGTCTCCCTCGCCGCCCGCCTGCTTGATGCCGAAGTCGACATAGCGGCGCAGGTCGTCCTCGACCTTGGCGTCAAAGCCGGCCGAGGTTGGGGCCTGTAAACGGGTCGATGCGGTCGCTGACGAGGCGCCCAGGCTGACGGCCCCGCCCACGGACAGCAGGGCGCTGGTTCCCAGAAAACGACGTCGGCTTGCATCAATCATGACAGTCTCCTTGATCTCTGACAGGCGGGCGCTGTCGACGCGCATTACTCGGCCATGCCCTGACGCAGCCGCTGGCCCAGCAGGATCACGCTCAGGAAGGACACGGCGCACATGGCGGCCAGATAGATGGAAATAGACAGGCTGGATTCGTAGCGCGCGAACAGGGCCGTGGCGATGATGGGCGCAAAGCCGCCCCCCACGACCGCTCCGACCTGATAGCCCAGGGAGGCGCCGGAATAGCGGATCGACTTGGGAAACAGCTCGGCGAACAGGGCCGCCTGGGGTCCATACATCAGGCTGATGAACAGCAGTTGCACCGTGATGGCGGCGACGACCTGAACTGGCGATCCGCTGTCGATCATCGGGAAGACTGCAAAGGCCCAGCCCCCGGACACCACGGCGCCGATCAGGAAAATTCCCTTGCGACCGAAACACGAGCGGAATTTCGTCTGAAAAGGCGCGGCGTTTTAAGATTCGGGCGCGGACGCCGGGCGGTCGCCCAGCACCTTCATCAACCGCAGCCAGAGCTGCTGATCAAAGTCCTTGTCGATGGCGGCCGCCCCCGTGCGGACCACCACCAGATGGCGGCTCGGCACGATGTAAAGGCGCCGTTCAAACAGGCCGTAAGCCCCCACCAGATCCATCGGCGCCGCAGCGATCAGGGGCCCCTCGGTCCGGCGATCGACGCCGCGCACGGCATAGTCGGCGCCGTTCAGCCACCACAGGCGCCCATAGGCCGGATTGGCTTGGGAGCGTTCAAACATGGCCGCCAGTTGAGCCTGCGACACCACCCGCGTCCCGTCCTGCGCCAGGCCGCCGCTCAACACCATCAGGCCCAGACGGGCGATGTCGCGCGGCGTGGTCACCAGCGCCGTGTCGTTGCCAGCCGAGGCCAGGGCCGCCGGACGGCGACGCCAGTCGGTGTCCTTCATCCCCAGCGGATCGGTCAGCCAGGCGCGGGTCATGGCGTCCAGCGACTGACCCGACGCGGCCGTCAGCACCCGCTTGGTCACGGCGTAGACAGGGGTGTTGTAGAAGAACTGGTCGCCTGCAGGATGGGTATAGGCGAAGCCCTCGTCCAGGCCCGAGGTCATGTTCAGCAAATGCAGGACCGTGATGCGCCCTTCCTGCTCGGGCGTGGCCTTGGACCAGCCCGCGCCCAGATAGCGGCTGACCGGCTGATCGACGTCCAGCAGCCCCTTGTCGACCGCGACCGCCGCCAGAACGGCGATAAAACTCTTCTGCTGGGACGCCACATCCTCCAGCAGAACCCCATCGGCCGTATGCCCATACAGGAAGGCGGAGAACATCCGGTCGCCGACCGGCGGGCTCCACGCCTGATCGATCAGGGTGCGGTCGTCCTCGATGACGAGGAAGCCGGTCGTGTTCTGCGACCGCAGATAGTCCAGCAGCGCCTGCGTCCGCCCCTCGTCCGCTAAGGTCGGCGCGACGGTCGACGCCGCCTGCGTCTGCGCGACGCCTGCCGCGCAACCCGTCGTGAACAGGAGCGCCGCAGCGGCCATGCCCGCCCCGGCCAGGCGCGAGATCATGCGCGGCATCAGCCCCCTCCTCTTTTCCTGGTCGACGCCCTTTTCGACGCCGTCGGTTGCGCGGCCGGCGGCTCGGTCCTCAGGCGCGGTCCGCGCGCCAGCATGATGCGGGCGACCTCGCCCTGCATGTAGTAGAGGATGTCGCGCGCGCCCTGGCTGGCCTTTTCGGCGTCGCGCGCCTCCAGCCCCTCGCGCACCTTGCGCCAGTATTCAAACGGCCCCGGCCCCTGAGCGTTGATCGCCAGGGCCACATAGGAGAAGTGGAAGCGCGTCTTGCGCCGCACCGCCTCGATCATGCGCTGGGCGTCGACGCTGGCGCAGTCGGCCATCTGGCTGAAGATGGCCTCGCTGGTCTCTATGATCTGCTCGGCCGGCGCGGTTTCCGCCGCCTGAGCCAGCAGGGCGTCGATCTTTTCAAGGATGCTGCGGATCACGGCGTCCGAGCCGCGCAGACAGGCGAAACGCGCCGCCAGACCGTACAGCGCCGCCCGCACCTCATAGAGGTCAAACACCTCTTCAACCGTCGTGGCCGACACGCAGGCGCCGCGATTTTCCTCGATCTCGATCAGGCCGTCGTCGGCCAGCGTCCGCAGCGCCCGGCGCACGATGGAGCGCCCGACCCCGAATTCATTGCACAGCTTGACCTCGCGCAGCCATTCGCCGGGGGCCAGCTCGCTTTTCTGGATGCGGATCCGCAGGACCTGGGCCAGGTCGTCCGCCGCGGACACGGCCGATACGGCCGCATCCGACGCGTTCGCAGTTTTGTCCGTTGTTCCCAAAAGCCTAGCCTCCACCGCCCCCACGCTGCCCAGCCAGCGGTTTCACCATCCTGCGCCTGACATTCCTATTGCGACACCCCGGAATGAGCAAGCCCTTGTCGAACCTTATGGTCAGATTGTTGTACAATTGATTGCCGGCCGCCTCCGTTGACACGGGCGCTTTTCGCCGGATTTTCAGCTAAGGGGCGCGCATGAGCCTTCCCCTCCTTCCCAACCGGACCTGCGGCGGTTGCGTCGAGTGCTGCCGCGTGATCCCGCTGGACCTGCCCGAACTGGCCAAGCCGACGGGCGAGTTGTGCGGCTATTGCGTGGACGGGGCCGGGTGTTCGGTGCACGCAATCCGGCCGCAGACGTGTCGCGTGTGGTTCTGCCTCTGGCGGGCGGTCGAACTGTCGGATGACTGGCGGCCGGACCGCAGCGGCGTCATCGTGCGGCCCGACGGGGTCGAGGATGGGGTGATCACCCTGTATGTGCTGCGCCGCTCGGATTTTCTGGCGGGCATGGACTTCTTCGTCACTGTGGCGGGCTGGATCGCCGAGGGGATAGAGGTCGCGTTGAGCGTCCCCGGCCCGGTCGGGACCTATCCGGCGCGCGCCGTCGTCACCGACTGGCTGCGCCCGGCGATCGAGGACGGCGACCCGGAGGATTTCCTCGCCCGCGTTCTGGCCTCGCTGGACCGGCTGGCGCAGCACGACTTCCAGCCGGACGGGATCACCGCCCGCTATGCCGTAGCCTGATCCTTCTCCCACAAGGGGAGAAGGATGGTTTTATGCGCTAACGCCTTCGGCTGCTTGAGCGCATTGTCGTGCGCTAACGCCTTCGGCTGCTTGAGCGCGTCAGCCCGCGATCTGGCCGAAGTCGGCGACGCGGTTCATGACGCCGCGCACCTGGCCCAGCAGCTTCAGGCGGTTTTCGCGCTCTTCGGCCACGTCGGAGTTGACCATGACGGCGGTGAAGAAGGCGTCGACCGGAGCGCGCAGGCGCGCCAGGGCCGTCATGGCGGCGGCGAAGTCCTCGGCCTCCAGCGCGGCGTCCACAGCCGAGGCGGCGGCGGCGGCGGCGAAGGCCAGGGCGGTCTCTTCCGCCGGCTGGTTCGGCAGGCCGGTGGCGACGGCGCCTGCCGGCAGCGGTCCCTTCTTCTCTTCGGCCTTGAGCAACTGGGCGGCGCGCTTGTAGCCCGCCAGCAGGTTCGCCCCGTCGTCCGTCGCCAGGAAGGCGGCCAGCGCCTCCACCCGACGCACGATCCGCACCAGATCGTCGTCGCCCAGAGCGAAGACGGCCGCCACAAGGTCGTGGCGCTGGCCCTTGTCGCGCAGGAGGACGGTCAGGCGGTCCATTACAAACAACCCAAAATCGAGGGAGCGTCGACGCTCCCACTCCTGAGGCGGCGTTTTCTCAACGGTATCAACGACAAGCACACCGGCAGTCTTTTGAGATACGCTTGAAAGCTGTTGCAACAGCCCATCGTCTGCCAAGTCGCCGCTCTTGCGAAGCGGCTCCAAGAAAGCCTCAAGCTTGTCGGCGCGGCCAGCCAACTGCTGAGCCATTAGTCGCCGCCCTGCATGGATGACGATATTCGAAAGCTCGACGCGCACCCCATTCTCCAGCACCAGCCGGATCACGCCCAGCGCGGCGCGGCGCAGGGCGTAGGGGTCCTTCGAGCCCGTGGGCTTTTCGTCGATGGCGAAGAAGCCGACCAGGGTGTCCAGCTTTTCGGCCATGGCGACGGCGACCGTGACCGGGGAGGTCGGGACGGTGTCGCCCGGCCCCTGCGGCTTGTAGTGGTCGCGGATGGCGTCGGCCACGGCGTCGGGCTGACCGGCCAGACGGGCGTAGTAGCCGCCCATGATCCCCTGCAGTTCCGGGAACTCGCCCACCATGCCCGAGGCCAGGTCGGCCTTGGACAGGCGCGCGGCCTGTTCGGCCTGCGCCGGATCGGCGCCGACCAGCGGGGCGATCTCGCGCGCCAGCGCCGCGATACGGTCGACGCGCTCGGCCAGCGTGCCCAGCTTGGCGTGGAAGGTGACGTCCTTCAGCTTGGCGTTCCAGGCGTCGAAGCCGACCTTCTGGTCCTCGGTCCAGAAGAACTCGGCGTCGCTCAGACGCGCCGACAGCACCTTGGCGTTGCCTGCGGCCAGGGCCGCGCCGCCGTCGGTCGCCTCGACGTTGGCGACGACGACGAAGTGGGGGGCCAGGCCTTCCTTGCCCGGTTCGCGCACGGCGAAATACTTCTGGTGCACCTTCATCGACAGCTGGACCACTTCCGGCGGCAGGGCCAGGAACTGCGGGTCCATGTCGCCCAGGATCGGCGTCGGCCATTCGGCCAGACCCGACACCTCGTCCAGCAGGCCGTCGTCATCGACCAGAGCCAGCCCCTTGGCCGCGCAGACGGCCTTGGCGCCCTCGAGGATGCGCAGCTTGCGGTCGGCGGCGTCCAGCAGGACGAAGTTGCGCTCCAGCTTGGTACGGTAGTCGGCGAAGTCCTTGACCGCGAACGGCTGGCCCGCGCCCATGAAGCGGTGGCCCTCGGTCACGTCGCCGCTCTGGATGCCATCCACCTCAAACGGGATCACCGCCCCGTCGAACAGGGCCAGAATGCGCTTGATCGGCCGCACCCAGCGCAGGGTGCCCGTGCCCCAGCGCATCGACTTGGGCCAGGGGAAGTGGCGGATGATGTCGTCGACGCTCTCGGCCACGACCTCGGTGGTCGCGCGGCCCTTGCTGCTGATTTCGGCGAACCAGACGCCGTCGCGCTCGACCAGTTGGTCCTGCGTCAGGCCGGTCTTGCGCAGGAAGCCTTCCAGCGCCTGCGCCGGGGCCGAGGTCTTCGGCCCCTTCAACTCTTCGTTGCGGTCGGGCGTGGCGGCGGGCAGGCCGTCGATGACCAGCGTCAGGCGGCGCGGCCCGGCATAGGTCGTCAGCGCGTCCCAGCTCAGGCCCGCGGCCTTCAGACGGTCGGACGCCATGCGCTCCAGATCGCGCGCGGCGCCCTGTTGCATACGGGCGGGGATTTCTTCGGAGAAGATTTCGAGGAGAAGCTGGGACATCAGGCGGTCGCCCGTTCGTGTTCGACTTGAGCGAGGGCGCAGGCTTTGCACAGGTCGCGGATGCGGCCGATGTAGCTCTGGCGTTCGGCGACGGCGATGGCGCCGCGGGCGTCCATCAGGTTGAACAGATGCGAAGCCTTCAGCACCTGGTCATAGGCGGCCAGCACCAGCGGCTGGCCCTGCGGCCCCTTCATGGTCAGGAAGTGGGCGGCCTCGCGCTCCATGTCCTCAAAGCGGCGCTTCAGCGCGGCGACGTCATAGCCGTGGAAATTGGCTTCCGACTGCTGGCGTTCGTTCTCGAGGAAGACTTCGCCATACGTGAGCCCCTCCTTGTTGAACTTCAGGTCATAGACGTTGTCGACGCCCTGAACATACATGGCCAGACGCTCCAGCCCGTAGGTCAGCTCGCCCGAGACGACGTCGACCTCGATGCCGCCGACGCCCTGGAAATAGGTGAACTGCGTCACCTCCATGCCGTCGCACCAGACCTCCCAGCCCAAGCCCCAGGCGCCGACGGTGGGGTTCTCCCAGTCGTCCTCGACGAAGCGGATGTCGTGCAGGCTGGGGTCGATGCCGATGGCGCGCAGGGAGTTCAGATACAGCTCCTGCAGGTTGTCGGGGTTCGGCTTCAGGATGACCTGATACTGATAATAGTGCTGCAACCGGTTGGGGTTCTCGCCATAGCGGCCGTCGCCGGGGCGGCGCGACGGCTGGACATAGGCGGCCTTCCACGGCTTCTTGCCCAGCGCCCGCAGCACGGTGGCCGGGTGCAGGGTGCCGGCGCCGACCTCGATGTCATAGGGCTGCAGGATGGCGCAGCCCTGCTCGCTCCAATAGTGGTGCAGGGTCAGGATCAGGTCCTGAAACGATAGAGGTTCAGCAGCGGCCACGGTCGACATTTCGGTCCGATTTCGGGAGGCGCGGACCATAGGGCCGCCACGCTTCGCCAGCAAGGCGAGGCGGCGCAATCCTTCACCCTTCTGCAAGCGCGGATGCGCTAGAAGGCGGCCATGATGCAGCAACGGATCGATCAGATGCGCCGTCGGGCGGCGCGCTATATGGGCGTCAGGCCGGTGACGGTCGCGCCTGCGCGCGGCATTCTCAGCCTCAGCTTCGACGACTTCCCGGCCAGCGCCTGGACCGAGGCGGGGCCGATCCTGGCCGAACACGGGGTCCGGGCGACCTATTACGTCGCGGGCGGCCTGTGCGGCGGCGAGAACATCGGCAAGGCCCAGTTCGAGGTCGAGCACCTGCTGGCCGCGCATGAGGCCGGGCATGAAGTCGGCTGCCACACATTCGACCACGTCAGCGCCCTGCGCCTGAGCCCCGCCGAACTGACGGACCAGTTGGCGCGCAACGCCGAATGGGTGGGCGAGCGGCTGAACGGCCACGTCATGACCACCTTCGCCTGGCCCTTCGGCGACGTGGCTTTAGGCGCCAAGGCGGTGATCGACGAGCGGTTCCTGCTGGGCCGCGGCGTGCGCGACGGGGTCAACGCCGGGCGCGCCGACCGGGCCAACCTTCAGGCCATCGGCCTGGAGTCGCGCCGCCTGCCCCACTACGACCTGGAGGCGCTGGTCGCCCGCGCGGCCGAGGCGCCCGGCTGGCTGATCGCCTATGGTCATGACGTCGAGAGCGCGCCGACCCCCTACGGCTGCGCGCCCGAAGACCTCGACCGCCTGATCCGCCTGGCCAAGGCGGCGGGGCTGGAGATCCTGCCGGTCGGCGAGGCGTGGGAGCGCGTGAGCGGCGGCGCCAACTCCGCTCATCACGCCTAAAGAAAAACGCCGCCGCCCGCTGAGGGCGACGGCGTCTGTCCGTCAGGATCGCCGGGACCGAAGCCCCGGCGTCCGCACTGATCAGAACCGGAAGCTGACGCGGCCGGTCAGGCGATGATCCTTGTAGTTGTCGTTGAAGACGCCCGAGTAGCCGACCTCGATATTGGTCGACTTGTTCGCCTCGATGTTGAAGCCCAGGCCCGCCTGCAGCGCGCCCGAGTTCAGATCGGCGCCTTCGATGCGGAAGACCGGACCGTCCGCGAAGGCCGCGTTGAACACGGGGCCGTCGCCGCTCAGGTCTTCGGTCCAGGCCAGATGGCCCACCGCCGACAGCGCCGGACGGCCGTTGCCGCCCGCCAGATAGGTCTCGGTGCGCAGACCGGCCGTCAGCAGGTCCGAGGTCTGGGAGACCTGGCCCGACAGGGCCGCGTCGCCGCCGCGCTCGACCACGTCCGCATCATACTCGACACGGGTGTAGTTCAGGTACGGCTCCAGAACCGTCGAGCCCATGATCGGCTTGCGCCAGGACACCTCGCCATAGGCCTGCCAGGCCTCGCCGTCGTAGCGGCCGGTCAGTTGCTCGTTGAAGCGGTTCAGCGAGGCCGTCCGGTCGGTGCGGGTGCGCGAGTCCATCCAGGCGCCGCCCAGACGGAAGTCGAAGGCGCCCAGGCTGGCGGCGCCGTAGACGCCGATGTGCTGGGTCTTGACCTCACCCGTCGAGCTCAGGCGGTTGGCGCGGATTTCCGACTGGCTTTCACCAACCGCGACGCCGATATGAGCGCGACCGTTCAGCGTCTTCTCGACCCCGGCCAGATAGCCCGAGGTTTCGCTGCGGAAGCCGGCCAGTTCGCCGTTGTCCTGACGCCCGCTGCCGAAGACGCCCGAAGCCCAGACGGCGACGCCGCGACCGTCGGTCGCCTCCGTCGTGCCGTTGCGGCCGCGCGTCAGCATGGCGTCGCGAATGAAGCGCGAGTCGCCCGTCGCCACGCCCGCCAGGGTCGCGTGGACCTCGCCGGTCAGGCTGTTCAGCGCGCCGCGCACATTGTCGAAGCTGCCGTCCAGGATAGCGTCTTCAAGGGCCGTGTTACGGCCTGCGGGCGCGTCCGGGATGATCGACGCCGTCATGACGTCCAGGGCCCCGCCGACAGCCCTCGTGTTCGGGGTGGTCCCGGCCGAGGCGATGGTCACATCGTTGCGGACCAGGGTCAGCTTCACGGTGTTGGCGTCATAGGTCAGGATCGGCTTCAGGAAGGCCAGATCGCTCTTGGCGCCGGTGAAGGTCCCGGTCACGCCGCCCGCCGACTGCAGGATGTTCATGCGGGTGCGCAGATTCCATTCGCCTTGGTCCGCCTTGAGGATGACCTCGCCGCCTTCCAGCGTGGTCGCGCCTTCCACCGCCACCCGCGAATGCTGGGCCCCGTTCACGCTGGAGCGGATCCACAGATAGGAGCCGTCCTTGAACAGCAGGTCGTTGGCGATGGTCAGCGTGCCGAACGGATTGGCGGTATCGCCGGGCGACAGGACGCCGCCCTTCTCGACCACCACATCGGCCAGACGGCCCAGGCCGCCCAGCATCCCCAGCTCGGCCACGGTAGAGGTCGAGTTGATCAGGCTGCCGTTGACCGTCAGCAGGCCGCCTTCGACCCGCGTGGCGCCGGTGTAGTCGTTATTGCCCGTCAGGATCAGCTCGCCGCCGCCCTTCTTGACGATGCCGCCGATATCGTCCGGGAAGGAGGCCAGAACCTCGGCGGAATAGCGGTCGCGCGCATCGCCGATGTCGTTGCTCCACACGTCCACCGTACCGACGCGGACATCGACGTCCCGAACGTCGCGCAGAGCCGTCGGCCCCTTGAGCGCGACCTCCATCTGCGGCGCCCCCCAGCCCGACATCAGGTCGACGCCCGGCGCGTCCAGGTCCAGCGAGCTGGACAGCAGGATGTCGCTGATCAGGGCCGTGTCGTACTCAGGGAAGTGCTCCATCAGCAGGGCCGCGAAGCCCGAGATGTTCGGGGCCGCCATCGAGGTGCCGGTGTAGGCCGCATAGTCCGGCCCGGTGTAGTTGATCAGGCTTTCCAGCCGCTGCATCAGCAGGGCGTTGGCCTGGGTCAGAACGTCGGATGAGAAGGCCGGCGTCAGGATGGCCATGTTGTTGGTCGAGGTCAGCAGGCTGCCGAGTACGTCGGTGAAGCCGTCCGGATCGCCCATCCGGCCGCCCGAGATCAGGGTGATGGCGACCGCATCCTCGGCCACCTGGCGACGCGCGGCGGCTTCATCGAACGGCAGGCCCGCAGCCTCGGCAGCGAACTTGGCGTTCAGGTAGGCGTTCAGCGTTCCCAGGAAGCGGTTGACGGCGGCGTTCTGAAGCGCCGCAACCGTCGTCGGCGTATACAGCGACATGTAGTCCGCCGGCCGATACATGGCGACAATGGCGTTGAAGTCGAAATCAAACCCCGGCACCGCCGAGATGATCTGATGGCCCGGACCGGCCACGCACCAGGTCGCGGTCTGGCCGCAGAAGCTGGTCGAAGGGCTGGGGGTCAGGGCGCCGGTATAGTTGGCGACGGACAGCCAGTTTGCGCGCAGGCGCGGGTCGAACATCGGCGTCGCCGCATCGATGCCAGCGTGCGCGCCATATCCGTTGCCCGCCGAGAAGACGACCAGGACGTCATTGTCGAGAACCGGCTTGTAGAAGTCGCCGTAGTTGCGGGCCAACGCCTGACGGACCAGCGCCTCGGGAGCGTCGAAGGGCAGGCTGTTGGACGAGCCCCAGCTGTTGTTGATAATCCGCACCTCGCCCGTGGCGGCCAGATCAATGATGTTGGTCTGGGCGGTGCTGACGATGTCGCCGTTGATATAGACGTCGCGGAACCACAGGAAGTCGCCGGCGGCGAAGTTGGTCGTGGCCGAATAGATGTTGGCGCCGAAGGCGTTGCCGAACATCAGCTCGCCTTCCATGCGGCCGCCGCCGATAGTGCCTGCGACGTGGGTGCCATGACCTTCCCAGCCGCGCCGCGGATTGATGCGACCGTCGTTGCCGTAGTCGTCAGAGACGACGGTGTTCAGGCCCTTGATCTTGCCCGCCCCGCCGAACAGCGGGTGATCCATGTAGACGCCCGCGTCATTGACGCCGACGGTCAGGCCCTTGCCCGTCAGACCTAGGGCATAGGCGTGCTCCAGACCCAGATAGGCCTTGGAATAGTCGATCGAGAATTGCGCGTCTTCGCGCCAGGAGGCCAACGCCGCCTGATAATCGGCGGTGCGCGATCCGTCCGCCATATAGAAACCGCCTGCGGGCGGCGTGACCGGCGCCTGGGCGGAGGCGTCGCTGGCCCAGACAAGGGCCGATCCGGCGACTGCAACAAGAAGACCGGCCTTGAACGCGTTGATCATGGTTCCCCGCAATGGTGACTGCACAAAAAGGCGCGTCCGTCCCGATAGTCCCCTGACCGTCGATTCACGGCGCTCCCTCCACCTGCATTTGAGCCGGAAAGTTCCGACTACTGTCAATCACGGAACGGAGGTTCTTCTTCACGATGAGGATTTTACGATACGGCCACGCTTCGACTGTTTGAAATTAGAATTTTTCTCCGAACCCCGCTTTCTCGAGCGCCGCCGGCAAGCGAGCACGAGATTTCGTTCCCCGGCCCAGCCAAGAAATCCGGACACGGCGCGCCAAGATGTCGCACCTGATAGGTTGGGGTTTGCAGCCGCTCCGTCCTCAGATGAGGCCTTGCTGCGTCGCCCAGCGGATCAGCGGCCTGCGCGGCCAGCACAGCAGCCAGGAGCAGGCGCTGTATTCGCCCGTCTCGATCAAGGCGCGGCGCGTGGGCGAGGAGGCGGAGGCGCGCTCGTCGTGAATCTCGCCGCCGCCCTGATGGATCATGAAGGCCCCGTTGTTCACCGGCGTCGTCCGTAGATAGGTCAGGCGGGGGCTGATGGTCTCCAGCGGCGGATCGAAAAACCAGCTGGAGCCGATGACGCCCGCCAGTTCCGGCCGTGTCTGCAACAGGGCGGCGGCGGCGGCCCAGTTCCGCTCCCAGCCCGGCTCGTTGAAGTCCGACAGGTCGCGCGCCTCGGTGTGGGTCTCCAGCCAGGGCCGCCAGCCGCCCGCCTGGACCCAGGCGATCAGGGGGCCGGGTCCGCGTCCGCCCAGCATGTGCCGCACCACCAGACCGGGCCCGACGGGCGAAGACAGGTCCAGCATCTGGGTGTTGCTGCCCGGTACGCTGAGCGCCAGTGAGACGCGCACGTCCTTGGCCCAGAAGTCGGGGTCATACGGGTCCGCCCCGCTATCGAGATGCGCCGCCAGCCGGTCCACATAGGTCGGATAGCCCGCCAGAACCGCCTGCGGCAGACGCTCGGCGGCGATGCGGCCGGGCAATTCCAGCGCCCAGGCGGCGATCAGGCCGCGCCTCTGATCATCATTCACGCCGTCGCCCAGAATCCCGTCCACCGTCCGCGCAGGCAGGCCGAAATCCCAGTGAGGCGCGACCTCGGCGGCGGCGCGGGCCGCAGTGTCCTTGATCTCTTCGACGCGAGCGCGGTCGGCGGGCGACAGGCGCGCCAGGGCGCGTTCAAAGGCGGCGATCTGTTCAAGGGTGAGCTGGGTCATGGCCGTCAGCTTGACCGCAGGGGCTGTAAATCCGGTTAAATTACCGAACGCGGCTCGATATCCGGCGCGCCCAACACCACCGGCCGCGACCACCAGCCTGGCCTATCAAGCGCGAAGGCCGCCTCGATCGCCGCCGCACGGTCATCGAACAGGCCGAAGACCGTGGCTCCCGAGCCCGACATCCGCGTCAGGCGACAGTCTGGCGCAGCGCGCATGGCGGCCAGCGCATCTGAGATCCCCGGCGTGACCGACAGGGCGGGCGCCTCCAGATCGTTCCTCTGCGCCGACAGCCAGTCGATGACAGAGGCGACCGACCAGTCGTCAGGCGACGGCGGCCGACCCGCCCCGGCGGCGGGCGCGGCGTCATAGGCGCGATAGACGGCGCCCGTCGGCGACGGCAGGCCGGGGTTCAGCAAAACGCCGTGCAGGGTCGGCAGGCGCGGCTCGTCTTCCAGCGCCTCGCCGACGCCGGAGGCCCAGGCCGGGCGAGAGCGCAGGCACATGGGCCCGTCCGCTCCGGCGGCGAGGGCGAGACGTTCCAGTTCGTCTTCCGGCACGTCGAGACCCAGCAGGCGCGCCGTCAAGCGCAGCGCCGCTCCCGCATCCGCCGAGCCTCCGCCTAACCCGGCGGCGATAGGCAGCCGCTTGTCCAGCGTGACCGCCACGGGCGGCGCGCCGATTCCGGCCGCTTCTCCTAACGCGAGCAAGGCCTTGATGATCAGGTTGTCGCCCTCCGCCTCCAGCCCGGCCGCGAACGGCCCCTCGACCTCCAGCGACAGGGCCTGCGCGCGACGCACGGTCACCCGGTCGCCGATATCGGCGAAGGCGGCCAGACTGACCAGCGGATGATAGCCGTCGGCCTGCACCGCCCCGACGTGCAGCAGCAGGTTGATCTTGGCGGGCGCCAGTCCGCTCAGGACGTCATCGCTCGGCGCGTCATCGCTCAGGGCGTCAGGGGTCGACATGGCGTCAGTCGGCCGCGCCGCCCGCAGAGCCCAGCCCCTTGTCCCCGGTCGGGTCCTGGCCCAGCCTATCGCGCAGCTTGGCCTCGACCTCGGCGCGGCGCTTGTCGTCGACCTCCAGCGTCAGGACGCGGTTCCACTGGAAGCCCGCCTCGCGCTGACGCCCGACCGCCCAATAGGCGTCGCCGAGATGGTCGTTGATCTCGGCGTTGGCGGGCTCCTTGTCGACGGCGCCCTCAAGATTGACCACCGCCGCCTCATACTGTCCCTGACGGAACTGGGCCCAACCGAGCGAGTCCTGGATGTTGCCGTCCTTGGGATCAGCGGCATGGGCGCGGGCGATCATGGCGGCGCCCTCCTCCACCCGCGTCCCCGTATCGACCCACAGATAGCCGAGATAGTTCAACAGGGTCGGATTGTCGGGCTGCATCTGCAGGGCGGCCCACAGCTCGGCCTCGGCCTCGGTGTCCCGATCCAGCGATTCATAGGCGGCGCCGCGCAGGAAATGAACCTCGAAGCCCTGATCCTCAGTATTCAGCAGAGGGCCGTTCAGAAGCTCCAGCGCTTCCTCGTGCCGCTGCATCTGCAACAGCTGGCTGGCCAACATATAGGCCACCGCCGCCTCTTCGGGCCGCACCGAGGCCGCGCGCTGCAGCTCGATCAGGGCCTCGTCGTCACGGTCGGCCTTGGCCAGACTGATGGCCATCTGCACACGGGCGGCGGCGTAGGTCGCGGGCGACGCCGCGCTGACCTCGGCCAGGGCGGCCCGGCCCGCAGGCTCGATCCCGCCCTGAATCAGGGTCTGGCCGATCAGCAGCTGGGTATTGTCGCTGGGCGCCAGGTTCTGGGCCAGACGCAGATAGACGGTGCCGAACTCATGGGCGCGCTGGGCGATCATCTGATCGGCGGCGGTGCGCAGGGCCTGGGCCGCGCCCTCCCGGTAGTTCAGCAAGGCGGGCGGGCGGGCCTTGGACAACACCCGTTCGCGCCCCTCCATGACCCGACGGTCGGCGGTGCGCGCGGTGACGGCGGCGTCATACTGAACCAGAGCCTCGTCCCGGTGGCCGCGCCGCTCCAGAAACTCGCCATAGGGCAGACGGAACAGGGCGCCGGCCAGGGCGTGGCTGGTCAGGTCCCGCCATTCGGCGTCGGCCTCGGCATAGCGACGGCGCTGCTCCAGCAGGCGCGCGCGATTGCCCCGCGCCACCAGATTGCTGACCGGGTCGAAATCGGCCGGCGGCATGGCCAGGGCGCGATCCCAGTCCCCGGCTGCGGCGGCGATCCAGGCCTGGACATAGAAGCCGGCGCGGTCGTGCGGCTCGCCCACAGGGGCGGCGATCAACAGGGCGTTGGCGCGGCGCGGATCGTTCCGGGCATAGGCCTGCACCGCCTGCACCAGTCGCCCGGCCTGAACGATGACCGGCGAGACCTCGGGATCGGTCGGGGCGATACGCCCCGCCTCATTCAGGTCGCCCGCCAGAAGGGCGGCGGTGAAGGCCTGTTCGCGCACGCGCGGCTGCTCGGGCGTCAGGGCGAAGACGCGGGCCAGATAATCGGCGCCGGTCGCGCTCTCGCCGCTGGTCAGGGCGTTGCGGCCCGCCAGATAGAGGCCGAAGGCGCTGTTGCGGTGGACGTCCAGCGGGATCGGCGACCATTCGGCGGGAATGGGCGTGATCTTGGGTTCTTCGGGCGTTTCCGGCTCATCGGCGATGATGATGTGCGGAACCGGGTCGCCGTTCGGCTCGGTGTGGGTCTCTATATCCTGAGAGGGGGCGTCCTGAGAGGGGGCGTCGGGCGCGGGTTCCCGCGCCGCCTGCGCCAGCACGGGTGCGGCCAGCGACAGCGCAAGGGCGGAGGCCGCCAGAAACAGGACAGGGCGAGAAGAGACGAAACGCATGGCCGGACCCTTCACGCTTTCCCTTTCGCCCGCAAGATCATGTGAATGAAAAGCAGAGCAACGCCTCTCCCTCCCCTTCATGGGGAGGGTGGTCGAAGCGAAGCGGAGACCGGGTGGGGAGGGCCAGGTGATCCTTGGCGCCGCGCTTGATTTGCCTTGCCGCCCCCACCCGGCTTCGCCTTACAGGCTCAGCCACCCTCCCCATGAAGGGGAGGGAGAAGCGCTTGCTTACATGTTCGGATAGTTCGGGCCGCCGCCGCCCTCCGGGGTGGTCCAGACGATATTCTGCGACGGGTCCTTGATGTCGCAGGTTTTGCAGTGGACGCAGTTCTGGGCGTTGATGACGAAGCGTGGATCAGCGCGGTTCGCCTCGTCCGCATAGACGACTTCGTACACGCCCGCCGGGCAATACAGCCGCGCCGGTTCGCCGTACTTCGGCAGGTTGACGTTGATCGGCACGGACGGGTCCAGCAGCTTCAGGTGGGCGGGCTGGTCCTCGGCGTGGTTGGTGTTGGAGATGAAGACGCTCGACAGCTTGTCGAACGACAGCTTCCCGTCCGGCTTGGGATAGGCGATCGGCTTGTGCTGCGAGGCGGGCTCGGTCGAGGCCGCGTCGGTCTTGCCGTGCTTCATCGTGCCGAAGAAGGAGAAGCCGCCGGTCAGGTGGTTGACCCACAGGTCGAACATGCCGACCGCACCGCCCATCATGGTGCCCAGCTTTGACAGCATCGGCTTGGCGTTACGGACGACCTTCAGCTCCTTGTAGACCCACGAGGCCTTATAGGCCGCTTCATAGGCCTCCAGCACATCGCCCGAACGGCCCGCGATCACGGCGTCATAGGCGGCGTCGGCGGCCAGCATGCCGGTCTTCATGGCGTTGTGGCTGCCCTTGATGCGCGGCACGTTCACGAAGCCCGCCGAACAGCCGATCAGGGCGCCGCCGGGGAAGGCCAGCTTGGGCACCGACTGGAAGCCGCCCTCGGTGATGGCGCGGGCGCCGTAGGAGACGCGCGTGCCGCCCTCCAGATGTTCGGCGATCGAAGGGTGGTGCTTGAACTGCTGGAACTCGTCGAACGGCGACAGGAAGGGGTTCTTGTAGTTCAGGTGGACGACGAAGCCGACGGACACATAGCGGTCGCCGAAGTGGTACAGGAACGAGCCGCCGCCTGTCTTGTCGTCCAGCGGCCAGCCGGTCGTGTGCTGCACCAGGCCCGGCTGGTGCTTCTCGGCCGGGATCTGCCACAGCTCCTTCAGGCCGATGCCGAACTTCTGGGGATCGGCGGCGTCGCAGAGGTTGTGGCGGGCCATGATGGTCTTGGCCAGCGAGCCGCGCACGCCCTCGGCGATGAAGACGTATTTGCCGTGCAGTTCGAGGCCGGGCTGGAAGTCGCCGGTCGGCTTGCCCTCGCGGTCGATGCCGAAGACGCCCGCGACGACGCCCTTCACCCGGCCGGTCTCTTCCTCCCAGACCACATGGCTGGCGGCCATGCCGGGATAGACCTCGACGCCCAGACCTTCCGCCTGTTCAGCCAGCCAGCGCGCGACGTTGCCGAGCGAGGCGATATAGCAGCCGTCGTTGTGCATGAAGGGCGGCAGGGCGAACATCGGCAGGGACGCCTGCCCCTGCGGGCCCAGCACCAGGAATTTGTCCTTGGTGACGGGCGTCTCCAGCGGAGCGCCGCGCTCCTTCCAGTCAGGGAAGAGTTCGTTCAGCGCCTTGGGGTCGATGACGGCGCCGGACAGGACGTGGCCGCCGATCTCAGCCGACTTCTCCAGAACGGCGACGGAGATCTCCTTGCCGTCTTTCTCAGCCCGTTGTTTCAGGCGAATGGCGGCGGACAGGCCGGCAGGGCCGCCGCCGACGATGACGACGTCATATTCCATGACCTCCCGCTCAGCGCCGACAAGGGCCTCCAGCGGGGGCAGGTTGTCGATGACGGCTTCCTGCCATGCGTTCTTGGCGCCGCCTTCGATCATTTCCTCGGCCATATCCCCTCAATCCTCATTGTCGTCGTGGTTATTCGCCTTATCGGGAGGTGACGCGGGGGCGGTCAAGGCCTATTGCCTAGGGTCCTATGAACGCCCCCTCCGTCGATATGGCTGCCGCAGAGGCCCTGTTCGCCTTCTGGCGCGACGCGGGCGTGGACGCCTGTTTCGAGGACGAGCCGATCGACCGGACCGTCTTCGTCGCCCCGGTCGCGGCCAAGGGACCGGCCACGGTGACGCCCCTGCGCGCGCCCGGCGCGGCGCCGTCCGTCGATGAGGCGGCGGCCGAGGCCCGTCGTCTGGCGGCGGGCGCGTCGACGCTGGACGAACTGGCTGAAGCCATCGCCGCCTTCGAGGGCTGCCCCCTGCGCGCCATGGGCGCCCGTCAGGCCGTGTTCGCGCGCGGCAATCCGCAAGGGGCGCTGATGATCATCGGCGAAGGCCCCGGCGCCGAGGAAGACGTGCGCGGCCAGCCCTTCGTCGGTCAGGCCGGACAGCTTCTGGACCGCATCCTGACGGCGGCGAGCCTGCTGGACGACGCCTTCATCACCAACACCGTCTTCTGGAAGACGCCCGGAAACCGCGCCCCGACGCCCCAGGAACAGGCCGCCTGCGCCCCCTTCGTCGAGCGCGCCGCGACCCTGCTGAAGCCCAAGGCGGTGCTGCTGGTCGGGGCGTCAGCGGCCAAGGCCGTGCTGAAGACCGACGACGGCATCATGCGGATGCGCGGGCAATGGCGCGAATGGCTGCCCGAGGGCGGAATCGCCGCGCCCGCCATCGCCACCCTTCATCCCGCCTTCCTGTTGCGCCAACCCCAGGCCAAGGGTCTGGTTTGGAAAGACATTCTCGATTTGTCCGTCCGTCTGCGAAGCGAAGTGGTTGAGCCGGGCGCCTGATTCAGGCATCCTGCCCCCTTGGAGACCAGTCCGCAGAGCGTCGTAGAATCCCGAATCGAGACGGGGCCGACGCCGACGAAGGGGGCCGCCGCGTCATGTATTCTTTCCGCCGGGCGCGTCGTGCGTCTCTGTTCGCCTTCGCCCTGTGCGCCGTCGTTGCAGGCGCAGCCCAGGCCGAGGATGCGGATTCTTCCCGCCCCTATGTTGCGACGGCCGCTGTCGCCGAGGCCTCGCCCACGGCGCTGAGCAGCGAGGACCGCCTCAGCTACACCACCGCCTTCGACGCCCTGCGGCGCGGCGATCTGGAGCTGGCCCGCAACTCGGCGCGTCAGGCCAAGGACCGCGTCCTGCTGGGTCAGGTCGAGTTCGAGCGTCTGTTCCATCCCAGCCACGTCGCCACCTATGACGAACTGGCGGCCTGGCTTGAGACCTATTCCGACCTGCCGATGGCCGACCGGGTCTACACCCTGGCCATGCGGCGGCTGCCCGACGGCGCGGCTGAGCCGAAGCGCCCCGGCGGCCTGATCAGCCGCACCTGGGCCAGCTTGACCAGCCCCGGCGACGGCGGCGTCAACGATCCCGCCAAGGCCGCGCGCGTGGCCCTGAACAACGACGATCTGCCCGGCGCCTATGAAATGGGCCAGCAGATCGGCGACTGGTGGACGGCCGGGCTGGCCGCCTGGCGGATGGATCAGCACGCCGACGCCTTCCGCGCCTTTGAGCACGTGGCCCAGGACCCGACCGAGGATCCCTGGGTGCGCTCCGGCGGCGCCTTCTGGGCGGCGCGGGCGGCGGGCCAGTCGGGCCGCCAGGAGCGCGTGGTCGAATACCTGCGCCAGGCCGCGCGCTGGCCGGCCACCTTCTACGGCCAGATCGCCCTGCATCAGTTGGGCGAGGAGCCGGTGATCGAGAACATGGGGCCGCGCCCCTATGAGGCGACGCTGCAACGCGCCTCCCTGACGCCCGAGCCCCTCGGCGTCGATACGCGCGCGCTCAACGCCTTCATCCAGTCCGACGAGGACGCCCGCCGCACGGTGGCCCTGTACGAGGTCGGTCGCCGCAGCGACGCTGAACTGGCCGCCCGCAACGGTCTGCGCGCCGCCAGCGGCGACAACGCGGCCCGCCAGATGTGGGCCGGTCTCTATCGTCTGGTTTCCTCAGGCCGCGCCGCCCAGTCCGAGGCCAGCCGCATCGACGCCATCCGCTACCCGATGCCCGAACTGCAGCCGATGGGCGGTTTCACCATCGAGAAGGCCCTCGTCTACGCCATTGCGCGCAAGGAGACGGACTTCAACGCCAACGCCCGCTCAGGCGCTGGGGCCTATGGGCTGATGCAGGTGATGCCGACCACCGCCGCCCACATGACCGGGGACCAGGGCTATGTCCGCACGCCCCAGCGCCTGCTGGACCCGGCGGTGAACATGAAGCTGGGCCAGGACTATGTGAACCGCCTGTTCCAGATCGAGTCCTTTCAGGGCGACCTGCTGAAGACGGTGGCCTCCTACAACGCCGGGCCGGGGCCGATGCTGGCGGCGATCCGCAAGCTGGGCGCCGACGCCGACCCCCTGCTGCTGATCGAGACCATCGACGTGCCTCAGGCCCGCGAATACGTCGAAAAGGTCGTCGCGGCCTATTGGATCTATCAGCGGATGATGGGCGCGCCGGTCAAGACGCTGGAAGCCCTGGCCGCGGGCGCGCGCGCCGTGCCGATCCGCCTCGACTACGTCCCGCCCGCCCCGGCCCCGCTGCAGGTGGCCGAGGCTGTGCTGGGCGGGGGCTCGCGCTAGGCGAGTCCCGGCGCGCGCCCCGGCCGTCACTGGCTGGAGGCGAGCTTCAGCACGACCAGGCCGCTGACGATCAGCACGGCGCCGAGAACGCGCATCGGCGTGATCGGCTCGCCCAGCACGGCGATGCCGACCACGAAGGCTCCCACCGCGCCGATGCCGGTCCAGATCACATAGGCCGTGCCCAAGGGCAGCGTCTTCATCGCGATCGACAGCAGACCGAAGCTGACGATCATGAAGCCGATGGTGCCGATGGTCGGCCACGGCCTGGTGAAGCCCTCCGACATCTTCATCAGGAAGGCCCAGACGATCTCGAACAGACCGGCGAGCAGAAGGAAAATCCAGGCCATGACAGTCTCCCTTGCATGGCGTGCCGGGTCGTCCCGGCGTCATGCCCATGATGGGAGAGGTCGTCCTCTGAGCGCGCTCTATCTGGGACAGGGCGCTGGCCAGTCAAGATTTTCACGCTGCAGAATGCCGATCCGCGCGGAAGTGATGCCCAAAAGCCTCCACTTCGACCCGGCCAACCTTGACTCCCGGCCCCTTGCGAACGACACGACGCGTCCATGATCACGCGCTATTCCCGCCCCGACGCCGTCGCCATCTGGTCGCAAGAGACCAAGTACAAGATCTGGTTCGAGATCGAAGCCCACGCCGCCACGAAAATGGCCGAGCTGGGCGTCATTCCGACCGAGGCCGCGCAGGCCATCTGGACCAAGGGCAAGGACGCGACCTTCGACGCCGACCGCATCGACGAGATCGAAAGCGTCACCAAGCATGACGTCATCGCCTTCCTGACGCATGTGGCCGAGATCGTCGGCGAAGAGGCCCGCTTCCTGCACCAGGGCATGACGTCTTCGGACGTGCTGGACACCTGTTTCGCGGTGCAGTTGGCGCGCTCCACCGACCTGCTGCTGGGCGGCGTCGACCGGGTGCTGGCCGCGCTGGAAAAGCGCGCCAAGGAACACAAATACACCCCGACCGTCGGCCGTTCGCACGGCATCCACGCCGAGCCTGTCACCTTCGGCCTGAAGCTGGCCGGCTATCACGCCGAGTTCCAGCGCGCCAAACGTCGTCTGATCACGGCGCGTGAAGAGATCGCCACCTGCGCCATCTCGGGCGCCGTCGGCACCTTCGCCAACGTCGATCCGGCGGTCGAACAATACGTCGCCGACCAGATGGGCCTCAGCGTCGAGCCGGTCTCGACCCAGGTCATCCCGCGCGATCGCCACGCCGCCTATTTCGCCGCCCTCGGCGTCGTCGCCTCCTCGGTCGAGCGTCTGGCTGTGGAAATCCGCCACCTGCAGCGCACCGAAGTCCTCGAAGCCGAAGAATTCTTCGACAAGGGTCAGAAGGGCTCATCGGCCATGCCGCACAAGCGCAACCCGATCCTGACCGAGAACCTGACCGGCCTCGCCCGTCTGGTCCGCTCGGCCGTGACCCCGGCGATGGAGAACGTCGCCCTGTGGCACGAGCGGGATATCAGCCATTCCTCGGTCGAGCGCGGCATCGGTCCGGACGCCACCATCCATCTGGATTTCGCCCTGCACCGTCTGGCGGGCGTGATCGAGCGCCTGAACGTCTACCCTGAGAACATGCAAAAGAACCTCGACCGCCTGGGCGGCCTGGTCTTCTCGCAACGAGTCATGCTGGCCCTGACCCAGGCGGGCGTGTCGCGCGAAGACGCCTATGCGGCGGTTCAGGAGAACGCCATGAAGGTCTGGCGCGGCGAAGGCGTCTTCATCGACTTCCTGAAGGCCGACCCGCGCGTCACCCTGCCCCACGACCAGCTCGAGGCCCTGTTCGACCTCGGCTACCACACCAAGAACGTGGACGTGATCTTCGCAAGGGTTTTCGGCGAGGGCTGATCGCTTGACCGTGCCCCGCCGGGTCGGTTTTGCGCCTGTCGTTGACGAACGCACACGCGTTCTCATTCTCGGCAGTCTGCCCGGCGACGCCTCGCTGAGCGCGGGTCAATACTACGCCCACCCGCGCAACGCCTTCTGGCGGCTGATGGAGGCCTTGCTCGGCATACCGCTGGCCGCCCTGCCCTATGCAGCCCGGCTGGAGGCCCTCCTGATGCATAGCGTCGGGCTTTGGGACGTGATCGCCTCGGCTGAACGTCGAGGCAGTCTGGACGCCGCCATACGCAACCCCGAAGCCGCCGACCTGATCGCCCTCACGGCGCGTCTCCCGGCCTTGAGATCCGTCGCCTTCAATGGCGGAACGGCGGCGCGCGCGGGGCGACGCATCCTTGAGGGCGCGACCACTGCCGCCCTGATCGACCTGCCGTCCTCCAGCCCCGCCCACGCCCGGCCCTTTGATGAAAAACGGGCGCGATGGTCGGTTTTGAGCCCCTATCTGGTCGCCGCCGACAGGTGATCGGGCCGACCTCCGTTCACGGATCGCGCCGGAAAATTTGATCTCGCGCGCATCCTTTTCGGGCGCTGAACCGTAATCCCTTCCGACGCGGGCGCCGCCCGTTCACCGAAGGAGAGAAGCCATGACGACTTATCGCACCGCCACGCTCGCGGCTGTTTCGAGCTTCGCCCTGCTGGCGCTGGCCGCCTGCGGCCAGAACGACGCCAGGAAGGAGCCCGCCCCGGTCGAGACGCCAGCCCCGACCGTCGCCCCCGCCACGACCGAGCCCATGATCGGCGGCGTAGCGATGAATCCGTCCGACAATCTGGTCGCCAATGCGTCCAAGGCGCCGAACCTGACCACCCTGGTCAGCGCCTTGCAGGCCGCAGGCCTGACCGAGCGGCTGCAGGGCCCCGGCCCCTTCACAGTCTTCGCTCCGGATAACGCCGCCTTCGAGAAGGTTCCGGCCGCAACGCGCGAAGGTCTGATGCAGCCGGCGCAGAAGGCGGCCCTGACCAAGCTGCTGACCTATCATGTCGTGCCCGGCCGCGTGACGGCCGCCGACCTCGCCGCCCAGGCTCAGGCCAACGGCGGGACGGCCACCCTCACCACCGTTCAGGGCGAGAAGCTGACCGCCAAGGACATGGGCGGCGGCAAGTGGGAGATCACCGACGCCAAGGGCGGCAAGGCCATGATCACACAAGCCGATGTGGCCCAGTCCAACGGCGTGGTCCACGTCATCGACACGGTGCTGATGCCGAAGTAAGGCCGCGAAATGAAAGAAGGGCCGCGACCGTGCCGGTCGCGGCCCTTCTGCATTCCCATCGCGGGGAAGAAAATTATTCGCCGGCGCGGATCTGTTCGCGGGCGATCGAGGCCAGTTCGTCCATCTTGGAGCGCAGTTCGCCCTCGGACACCGTCAGGCCCGAGCCCTTGAAATCGCCGGCGACCTTGCGGAAGACGTCTTCCTCGCCCGGCTGCTCGAAGTCGGCGCGGACCACGGCGGCGGCGTACTGCTCGGCGCTTTCGGTCGACAGGCCCATCTTCTCGGCCGCCCACAGGCCCAGCATCTTGTTGCGACGCGCGATGGCCTTGAATTCCTGTTCCTGATCGAGGGCGTACTTGGCCTCGAAGGCCTGTTCCCGATCGTCGAAGGTCGTCATGCGCGTCGTAACTCCAGTCACGGGCTAGTCTCGCCCGCAAACGGCTCTATGGCCCCCGGCGCGAGCGAACGCAACCAGACTTCGGTCGCGGATGCTGACGCAGGGTCGCTTCAGGATATTTGTGTCACAGACGCCCTTCGGTTAAAGGGCGCGTGGCTCTGTTATAGCCGCCGTCGATTCAGGATCGCGCCGCCCCGACCTTCGGGCCGCGCGTTTTTCGTTTTGCGGCCATCTGTTTTTCTTCCCGTCCGGGACCCGATGATGAACACCAAGCGCAAGAAGCTCTACGAGGGCAAGGCCAAGATCCTGTACGAGGGGCCTGAGCCGGGCACGCTGATCCAGTATTTCAAGGACGATGCGACCGCCTTCAACGCCCAGAAAAAGGCGACGCTTGAGGGCAAGGGCGTCATCAACAACCGCATCAGCGAATTCATCATGTCGCGCCTGCACGGCATCGGCGTGACCAACCACTTCATCAAGCGCCTGAACCTGCGCGAGCAGCTGATCCGTGAAGTCGAGATCATTCCGCTGGAAGTGGTCTGCCGCAACGTCGTCGCCGGATCGCTGGCCCATCGCCTGGGCCAGGAAGAGGGCACGCCCCTGCCCCGTTCAATCATCGAATTCTACTACAAGAAGGATGAGCTGAACGACCCGATGGTGACCGAAGAGCACATCACGGCGTTCAACTGGGCCTCGACGCAGGAACTGGACGACATCCTGGCCATGACGGTGCGGGTGAACGACTATCTGTGCGGCATGTTCGGCGCCGTCGGCATCACCCTGGTGGACTTCAAGATCGAGTTCGGCCGCGTGTGGGAGAACGACTTCAGCCGCGTCATCCTGGCCGACGAAATCAGCCCCGACTCGTGCCGCCTGTGGGATTCGACCACGGGCGAGAAGCTGGACAAGGACCGCTTCCGCCGCGACATGGGCGACGTCATCGAAAGCTACACCGAGGTGGCCCGCCGCCTCGGCATCATGAAGGACATGCCGACCGTGATTCAGGGAGGGCTGCATTAATGGCCAAGGTTAAAGTTCACGTCTTCCTCAAGCCCGGCGTTCTGGACGTTCAGGGCAAGGCCGTCGAAGGCGCCCTGCAGGGTCTGGGCTGGGCCGGCGTCTCAGGCGCCCGCGTCGGCAAGCTGATCGAGTTCGACCTCGACGACGCCGTCGCCGACAAGGAGGCCGAGGTGAAGCGCATGTGCGAGACCCTGCTGGCCAATACGGTCATCGAAAGCTACCGGATCGAAGTCGCCTGATGAGAGCCGTCCTGTTGATCGGGGCGGCTTTTTTCTGGCCGGTTGTTCACGAGAGCAACCAGCTTATGAAGCCGGAAACGGGGTGATGGAATGCGCCAAGGGCTTCGACGCCTTGCTCAGTGAGATAAAGGCAAACGCTCCATCATCTCGGACGAGTACGCGCTAGGAAGCTCAATCTATCGCGATGATCAGAAGGCGAGGCTCTACATCGTCACCCAGCCGGATCATCCTGCTCACCCTGCAATATTCCTGAAGCTAACTACTGTGAGCGGAGCAGGAATATCGGTTTTGTCGAACGGATGCGGCTATGGCGACGCCGATGCTTTCAACCAAGAAATGCTGATCTATAACGCTTACGACAAGGTATTAAATGAAGAACTGCCTTGTTTCGAATGCGCACCTGACAAGCGCGTTTCACCCAGCGTAATCCGTCGCATTCCTGCTCCTTCGTCGCCCCCCTCGCACTGACATTCGCAGACAGCGAAAAAGCCGCATCTACCCGCACAGATAGTCCCGGCTCAGCGGCACGGCCGTCTGTTTCTTTGTCAGTTGCAGCTGGAAGACCATGTGGCCCAGTTCGCGGAAGGCGACCTCGCTGCAGGCCAGATAGAACTCCCACATCCGGCAGAAGCGCTCGTCATACATGGCTCGCGCCTCGCCGCGTCGGGCCAGGAACCGCTCACGCCAATGCCGCAGCGTTTCGGCGTAGTGCAGGCGCAAGATTTCCATGTCCGTGACCCACAACCCCGCGCGCTCGATGGCGGGCAGAACTTCCGACAAGGCGGGGATATAGCCGCCGGGGAAGATATATTTGCGGATCCACGGCTGGGTGCGGTTGGGCGGCGAGTTGCGGCCGATGGCGTGGATCACCGCCACCCCGTCGTCGTCCAGCAGGCGGGCGACGGTGTCGAAATACTCCTGATAGTTCGGCACGCCGACATGCTCGAACATGCCCACCGAGATGATGCGGTCGAAGGTCTGGTCCAGGTCGCGGTAATCCTGAAGCCTGAAGTCGGCCCGGTCCGTGACGCCCAGCGCCGTCGCCCGTTCATTGGCCGTGCGGTGCTGTTCGGTGGACAGGGTGACGCCGGTCACGTGCGCGCCGCGCTCGACCATCGACAGGCCCAACCCGCCCCAACCGGCGCCGATGTCCAGGGCGGTGTGGCCAGGCTCCAGCAACAGCTTGTCGATCAGGCGGCGCTTCTTGGCGACCTGGGCCTGTTCCAGACTGGCGTCCGGCGTCTCGAAGAAGGCGCAGGAATATTGCAGGTCCTCGTCCAGAAACAGGCGATAGAAATCGACCGTCAGATCGTAATGGTGGTGGACGTTGCTGCGCGCATGCAGGCGGTCGTTGGCCTGTTCCGCCCCTCGCCGGATGCGCTGCATCCAGTTGAGCTTCGGCGAACGCGGTCGCAGCGCCATCTGCGAAGTCGTCAATTGCAGGAAGTCGTAGACGGTGCCGCCCTCGATCCGGAACGTCCCGTCCATGAACGCCTCGCCCAGGGCGAGGTCAGGATTGGCGGCGATGGCGACCGCCGCCTTCATGTCCGTCAGCACGGCCGTCAGCTCCGGCTCGCCCGGACCTGCCGTCAGTTCCCGACCGTCCGGAAGACGCACCCGGATCGCCCGCGTCTGAAAGGTTCGGTCCAACAGGGCTTGCAGCATCCCGTTCCTCCGCTCATCAAGACAGCTTGACCTTAGCTAGGGACAGAATGTCGCGACGCAACGTCCGTGGCGAGTCTTCCGTTAGCTCAAAGATCGAATTCGCCGCCTAAGGGAGAGCGCCGCCATGAGCTTCACCGTCACTTCGACCGATTTTTCCGACGGAGGCGTCCTGCCCGACGCCCAGGTCAAGGCGTTCGGAAACACCTCGCCGCAACTGTCTTGGTCCGGCGCTCCGGAAGGAACCAGGAGCTTCGCCGTCACCTGCTATGACCCCGACGCCCCGACGGGTTCGGGCTTCTGGCACTGGACGGTCGCCAACCTGCCCGCCGATGTCACCGAACTGGCCGCAGGCGCGGGCGCCGTCGGCGGCGCTGGGCTGCCTGAAGGCGCCGTTCAGGGCCGCACCGACTATGGCGAGCCGGGCTTCGGCGGCGCCGCCCCGCCCCCCGGCCACGGCCCGCATCGCTACATCTTCACCGTCTTCGCCGTCGACGTGGAGCGGCTGGATGTGACCGAGGACAACTCGGGCGCCGTCTTCGGCTTCAACCTGCATTTCCACACCCTGGCCAAGGCGTCGATCACGGCGGCCTACGAAAACCGGGGCTGAGCCTCGGCTGAGACCTCGACACAAAGCGTGATCGTCTCTGTGACGCCGCCCCGGTTGATGCCCTGGGCGGCGTCCCTATTTTGCAGCGCAACCTCTCCCTGCTGCATCGCGACACTCCATGCCCCCTGCCGACGCTCCCTGCATCGACAATCCCGCCTGCGCTGCGCCGGACAGTGGGATCGAGCGCGTGGCGGAACCGGGGAAGGCGGCGCTGGTGCTGCTGGCGCTGGCCATGGGCGGCTTCGCCATCGGCGTGACCGAGTTCGCCGCCATGAGCGTCCTGCCCGATTTCGCGGCGGGACTGGGCGTCAGCGAGCCGAAAGCCGGTCATGTCATCAGCGCCTATGCCGCGGGCGTGGTGATCGGGGCGCCGATTCTGGCCGTGTTGGGCGCGCGCCTGCCGCGCTGGCTGCTGCTGATCGGCTTCATGGCCCTGTTCGCCGTCGGCAACGCCCTGAGCGCCATCGCCCCGACCTATGAGTGGATGCTGGCCTTCCGCTTCCTCAGCGGCATTCCGCATGGCGCCTATTTCGGCGTGGCGGCGCTGGTGGCGGCGTCGCTGGTTCCGCTGCGGCTGAGGACCCGCGCCGTCTCGACCATCCTGCTGGGCCTGACCGTCGCCACGGTGATCGGAGTGCCAGTCGCCAACGCCGTCAGCCACCATTTCGGCTGGCGCTGGACCTTCGCCATCGTCAGTGTTCTGGCGGTGCTGACCATGGCGCTGGTCGCTCTGTTCGCGCCGCGCGATCCGGCCCACCCTGACGCCAGCCCCTGGCGCGAACTGGGGGCCCTGAAGCGCGGTCAGGTGTGGCTGACGCTGGGCGTGGGCGCCGTCGGCTTCGGCGGCATGTTCGCGGTCTACGCCTATCTGGCCTCGACGCTGAAGGCGGTGACGGGCGTAGGGCCGGAGGTCCTGCCCTGGGTCTTCGCCCTGTTCGGCCTGGGCATGATGGCGGGCAATCTGCTGGGCGCCTGGGCCGCCGACCGCTTCGGCATGGCGGCGGCGGGCGGCCTGTTGCTGTGGAGCGCGGCGGCGCTGGCGCTGTATCCCTTCGCCGCGCCCCATCTGTGGGCGGTGATGATCGTCGTGCTGCTGATCGGCGGCGGCGGCGGGCTGGGCTCGGTGCTGCAGACCCGGCTGATGGACGTGGCCGGCGACGCCCAGACTCTGGCCGCCGCCCTGAACCACTCAGCCTTCAACACCGCCAACGCCATCGGCCCCCTGCTGGGCGGCATGGCGGTGGCGGCGGGCTGGGGCTGGACCTCGACCGGCTGGGTCGGCGTCGCCCTGTCGCTGGGCGGTTTCGCGGTCTGGGTCGTCGCCTGGGCGACGGGCCGCAAGGCGCCGCAAAGCGACGCCTGACATTCGTCACGAAGGGTGCTAGGAGGCCCGGCCATGAGCGCAGCCGTCATTGTATTCCCCGGTTCCAACTGCGATCGCGACTGCAAGGTCGCCGTCGAACGTTCCACTGGCGAACAGGTCCAGATGGTCTGGCACGCCGAGACCGAACTGCCCAAGGGCCTCGATCTGATCGTGCTGCCGGGCGGCTTCTCCTATGGCGACTATCTGCGCTGCGGCGCGATGGCGGCCCAGGCCCCGATCATGCAGGCGGTCAAGAAGGCCGCCGACGACGGCGTCACCGTGGTCGGCATCTGCAACGGCTTCCAGGTCCTGTGCGAAGCCGGGATGCTGCCGGGCGCCCTGATGCGCAACAGTAGCCTGAAATACATCTGCAAGCCCATCAGCATCACCGTCGCCAACGCCCAGACCCGCTTCACCTCGGGCTATCAGGGGCAGCGCGAGATTGTCATGACCCAGGGCAACGCTGACGGGAACTATTACGCCGACGAAGAAACGCTGAAGCGCATCGAGGGCGAGGGTCAGGTCGTCTTCCGCTACGTCGACAACCCCAACGGCTCGGTCGGCGACATCGCGGGCCTGCAGAACGAGCGCGGCAATGTGTTGGGCATGATGCCCCACCCGGACCGTGCGTTCGAAGCCGAACTGGGCAGCGCCGACGGCGCCATCCTGTTCCAGAGCATCTACGCGGCGGTTTAAACGCCCAGCTTGGGCGCGCCTGAGCCGCTGGCGTCGATCGTGGCGAACAGGGCGCGGATCAGGTCCTTCTCCTCGGCGGTGATCTCGGGCTTCCAGACATCGAAGATCAGGATGGTGCGGTCCTGGTCGCTGTCGTTGGCAGCCTCGTGCTCGATGGTGTCGTCGAAAGCCCAGGCCTCGGCCACCCTCCACTGGCGTTCCTCGCCGCCGACGCGGAACCAGCAATCCGGCGGCACGACCAACGGCAGGTGACAGATCAGCCGCGTGTTGATCAGGCCATGATGGGGCGGGATCGTCGCGCCCGCCTGCAGCTTCGAGAACAGGATCGACGGCGAGCGGCCGGGAATGCGGCACAGAGGCGCCGCCGCCAGCGCCTTCATCGTCTGCGGACAGCGCTCCGCGATCTCAGGAACCTCGACCCCGTCCTTCCACAGGAAGACCGCGCTCCAGGCGTCATTGCCCAGCAGCCCTGCCTGATCGTTCCGGGGCCGGTTGGCCCGATCCTCGATATAGGGTGCGAACAGCGCCGGTTCGGACAGGATGGCGTCCAGTTCGGCGCGGATGGCGGGCGCCGCCGCCTCGATCTCGGCCAGCCAGGCGACGGTCTCGCGCGGCTGGAACTCGATCTGCGGCAGGCCGGGGAACATGTAGAATTTGGGCTGCTGATAATAGAGCCGCCGCCTGCCCGTCATCAGGTCCAGAGAGGCGGCGAAGCGCGAACTGGAGGTCGCCGGGTCGAAGCCGCGCCTGGCCAGCCCGTCGCGCAGGCCCTGCTCGAAGAGGCGCGCGCCCTCGGCCTGGGCGGCGGCCGCGTGTTGCAGTTCCGCCCGCAGGTCCGGCGGCGGGGCGGCGATCGCCCGACCCTGAGCCAGGGCGGCGCCGTAGAAGCTCATGGCCGAGCGATGATCCCCCTGGGCGCTGAGGGCGTCCCCCTTGAACACCAAGGCGCGCGGCTCGCGCGGGTTGATCCGCAGCACGGCGTCGGCCGCCGCCGCCAGAGCGGCTGCATCCGACCGTTCGCGCGCCTGCCGCGCCTCACGGATGAGGGCGTCGATCTGAGGTCGTGGATCGTGGGAGCGAACGTCGGTCATGGACCGATGGAACCGCCCTGCGTCCCGACGGTCAAGCGCCTCAGCCGTCCTTGCGATCCAGGACGCTGGCGCTGCGGCCGGCGTCGCCGACTTCGACCTCTTCCTCGACCGGTTCGCCGTCCTCATCGACGCGCTCCAGCGTGCCCTCGGCGCCGGATTCATGGATGGCGGCCAGTTCGCGAGCGCCGACGCCCAGGCCCTGCTCCAGGGCGCGGTTGGTCTCGACCTCCTCCTCGAGCGTCTGTTCGATAGGGTCCGGTTGTTTCGGGTCGGTCATGGCGGCCTCCTTCTCAATGGCCTGAAAGCAAGGCGGGAGGCCCGGCCGCGGTTCCATCGGCCGATGAACCTTCTTGGTCCCGGCGCGTAGATACGGCGAAGCTCAGCCGGAGAGACGCATGACCGCCATCGAACGTCCCACCCCCGCCCAGCAGACGCGCCGCCTGGCGGTGCTGGCCGCCGCCGTCTTCGCGGTCGTCGTGCCGCTGGTTCAGATGCTGGGCGGTTTCGGCCTGAGCCAGGCCGAGTTCGCCGCCGATGGAAACCAGACGCTGCGCGTGGCCGGTTACGCCTTCTCGATCTGGAGCCTGCTGTATCTGGGCCTGCTGATCTACGCTGGGCGTCAGGCTCTGCCCCAGACGGGCGAGAGCGTGTTGATAAACCGCATGGGCTGGCCTTCGGTCGTCGCGTTTTTCGGCATCGGCTTCTGGATCGTGATGGCGGCGCTGAACCTGAAGGCGGCCAGCGTCATCGTCATCTTCGCCTCGCTCCTGGCCCTGCTGCTGCCGATGTTGGCCAGCGCGCGCACGATCCGCGCGACCGGGGCGATGGAGCGCGACCTGTGGTTCGTGATCTGGCCGCTGGCGGCGCTGGCGGGGTGGCTGACCGTCGCGGCGCCCCTGAACCTGATCACCGTGGCCACCGCGTTCGAGGCCCTGCCCGCCGCCCTGTCGCCGACCGGCTGGGCCGTGTTGGCCGTGGTCGTCACCACCCTTGTCGGGATCGGCGTGACCTGGGCGCTGCGGACACTGGCCTATCCTCTGCCGATCGCCTGGGGTCTGGTCGGGGCCTTTGTGGCCGAGCAGGAGGTCAAGCCGGTGCTGGCCTTTACGGCCCTGGCGGCGGCGTTCGCGCTGGTGGTGGCGGGGGTCATCATCGTCTTCGGTTTGAGACGCGGCGTCGAACGCCGGTGACGGGCTGACAGACGCCTCGGAGAGGGCTAGAAGGCCCGCCCATGAGCGCGCCCCAGAAAACCATCGCCCAACTGGCCGAAGAGTACGGCCTCGCCCCCAATGAATATCAGGTCCTGCTGGACCGGCTGGGCCGCGAGCCCAACCAGGTCGAGTTGGGCGTGTTCTCGGTCATGTGGTCCGAGCACTGCTCCTACAAGTCGTCCAAGAACCAGCTGATGAAGTTCCCCGTCACGGGCGAGCGCGTCATCTGCGGCCCCGGCGAGAACGCGGGCGTGATCGACATCGATGACGGCGACGCCTGCATCTTCAAGATGGAGAGCCACAACCACCCCTCCTACATCGAGCCCTATCAGGGCGCGGCGACGGGCGTGGGCGGCATCATGCGCGACGTCTTCACCATGGGCGCGCGCCCGGTGGCCCTGCTGAACGCCCTGCGCTTCGGCGATCCGTCGCATGAAAAGTCGAAGCATCTGGTCAAGGGCGTGGTCTCGGGCATCGGCGGCTACGGCAACTGCGTCGGCGTGCCGACGGTCGCGGGCGAGACCAACTTTCACAAGGGCTACAACGGCAACATCCTGGTCAACGCCATGTGCGTGGGCCTGGCCCGCGCCGACGAGATCTACTATTCGGCCGCGCCGGAAGCGGGCCACGACGTGGTCTATTTCGGCTCTAAGACCGGCCGCGACGGCATCCACGGCGCCACCATGTCCTCGGCCGAGTTCGACGACGAGTCGGACGCCAAGCGCCCCACGGTTCAGGTCGGCGACCCCTTCGCCGAAAAGCTGCTGATCGAAGCCACGCTGGAGCTGATGGCCTCGGGCGCCGTGGCCGCCATTCAGGACATGGGCGCGGCGGGCCTGACCTCCTCCTCCGTCGAGATGGCGGGCAAGGGCGGCGTCGGCGTCGAGCTGGATCTGGACAAGGTGCCCCAGCGCGAAACCGGCATGACCGCCTATGAGATGATGCTGTCGGAAAGCCAGGAGCGGATGCTGGCCGTCCTGAAGCCGGGCTTCGAGGACGTCGGCTATCGCATCTTCCAGAAGTGGGGTCTGGACTTCGCCGTCATCGGCCAGACCACGAACACGGGCCACCTGGTGCTGAAGCATCACGGCGAGGTCGTCTGTGACGTGCCGCTGGCCCCGCTGTTCGACGACGCGCCGCTGTATGACCGTCCGTGGGTCCAGCCCGAGCTGCAACCGCGTCTCGATCCATCTGAAGTTCCGGCCCCCGAGAGCTGGAACGACGCCGTGCTGAAGGTCGTCGCCTGCCCCGACATGGCGTCCAAGCGCTGGATCTGGGAGCAGTACGACCGCCACGTCATGGCCGACACGCTGCAGGATTCCTCGACCGGCGCCGACGCGGGCGTGATCCGCGTCCACGGCACGGAAAAGGGTCTGGCCGTCACCAGCGACTGCACCCCCCGCTATGTCCAGGCCGACCCCTATGAAGGCGGCAAGCAGGCCGTGGCCGAGGCCTGGCGTAACCTGACCGCCGTGGGCTCGCGTCCCATCGCCATCACCGACAACCTGAACTTCGGCAACCCGCAGCGCCCCGAGATCATGGGCCAGATCGTGCGCGCCACCGACGGCATGGCCGAGGCCTGCCGCGAGCTGGACTTCCCCGTCGTGAGCGGCAACGTCAGCCTCTATAACGAGACCAACGGCGTCGCCATTCCGCCGACGCCCACCGTCGGCGCGGTCGGCCTGCTGACCAACTACGACGTGACCACCGGCTTCGGCGGCGCGGCCGAGGGCGACCAACTGGTGCTGATCGGCCAGACCAACGGCGAACTGGGCGCCTCCATCTATCTGCGCGAGGTTCTGGGCCGCGAGGACGGCGCCCCGCCGCCGGTCGACCTGAAGCTGGAGCGCAAGACCGGCGACTTCGTACGCGGCCTGATCGAGGCGGGCGAACTGACGGTCGTTCACGACCTGTCGGACGGCGGTCTGGTCGGGGCGGCGGCGGACATCGCCCTGGCCTCGGACGTCGGCATTGAGCTGAACGCCTCCAGCGCCGCCCACGCTCACGCCTTCCTGTTCGGCGAGGATCAGGCCCGCTATCTGGTCGCCGTGTCGGACGCCGACGCCCTGATCGCCAAGGCCCAGGAAGCCGGGCTGCACGCCTCGCTCGTCGGTCAGGTCAAGGGAACGGACTTCGCCTCTTCGGGTCCGAAGGGCGAGCTGTTCCGCATCCCCGTCGCCCATGTGCGGGAGTTCCATGAAGGCTGGATGCCCAACTGGATCGAAGGCTGATGCGCAGCGGCGCCCTCATCCTCGTCGTTGCGGGCGCCGCCCTGCTGTCGGCCTGCGAGTTCGAGGGCGGCGATCCGGTCCAGCATGCCCTGCGCGACGCGGCGGCCGCCCGGCAGGCCGCCGCGCTGAAGACCACCGAAGAAGAGGAGGCGCAGGCGATCCGTCGCCCGACCGCCTCCGGCCCGGCCCTGCACGAGGCGGACGAACTGTCGCGCCTGATCGCCGCACGACGCCAGGCGGTGCAGGAGACGCGCGCCGCCTTGGCCGCCATCGCCGATCCGGCGCTCAAGGCCCAACTGACCGAAGACCTGAAGGCCGAAGAAGCCAGCCTGCGCGCGCTGGAAGCCCGCGCCGCCGCCAAAGACGCCAACTGAACCCCCGACTGACCGGAAACGCACAGGCATGAGAACCGCCGTCGTCATGCCTGTCGGCGCGCACTTCGACCTGCATCAGCCGAACTCGATGGAGACGGTGGCGCGCACCCTGGCGCAGGCGGACAGCGGCGAGGTCCGCATCTTCTGCTGCGAAGGCGCTCAGGATCACGGCGGCCTGCCGGTGCAGACCCTGCCCGCCGCGAACCGGCTGAAGGCCCTGCGTCAGGCGCTGACCGACTATCGCCCCGACGTCATCGAATTCCATCAGCAGACGCAGCAGGCCGTGGCGCTGGCCCCGCATTTCCCGAACGCGGCCATCACCCTGTATCGCCACAATGCGGTGAAGCCGCCGCGCCATCTCATCGACCGATGGCGCTATGAGCGGCGCTATGACCGGATGGACGGCCTGATCTTCGTCAGTGAGGCGGCGCGGCGTGATTTCCTGAAGGACTTCGCCCGACTGGAAGCCAAGGCCTTCGCTGTGCCCAACCCGATCGACGTGGAGCTGTGGCGCGGCCCGACAGACCAGCGCGAGCCGGTGATCGCCTTCGCCGGTCGCGCCATGCCGGAAAAGGGCGTGGATCTGATCTGCGCCGCCCTGCCCGCCGTACTGGAGCGCCATCCCGGCTGGCGCGCCGTGCTGATGCTGAACGACTGGGACAGACACGCAGCGTGGGCCGCGCCTCACATTGCGCCGCTGGAGCGGTTCGGCGAGCGGGTGCGTGTGCTGAATTCGGCGCCGCTGGCGCAGGTGCGCGCCGAGATGCAGCGGGCGGCCATCGCCCTGACGCCCTCGGTCTGGGCCGAGCCTCTGGGCCTGACCGCGCTGGAGGCCCATGCGGCGGGCGCGACGCTGATCTCATCCGGGCGCGGTGGTCTGCGCGAAGCCAGCGGCCCGCACGCCGTCTATGTCGATGATCTGACGCCCAGCGGCCTGAACCGTGCGATCGACGATCTGATCGCCGATCCCGCGCGTCGCCTCAGTCTGGCTCTCGCGGCGCAAGCCTATGTGAGCGCGACCCACACCCCCGAACATCGCGCCGCCCAGTTGCACAGCCTGCGCGAGCGCCTGGTTCAGGCCAAGCGCTTGTAACCGTCAGGCCTGAGGAATCGCCTGGCTGAGGCGGCCGCCGACGCGGATCGGCTCGACCCGCTTGGCGAGGCCGGTGCGGTCGTCGGTCTCGACGAAGACGCCGCAGATGGTGGCCGGGCCGCTGGCGGGGGTGTAGCGCCCGCCCGACAGCCGGGTGGTGAAGCGCCGCAGCGGCTCTTCCTTGTCGTTGCCGATGACGGAGTCGTAGTCGCAGCAGCCGCCCGCGTCGGTCTGATAGGCAGTGCCGCCGGGCAGGATCTGCGCGTCAGCAGTCGGGACGTGAGTGTGGGTGCCGACTACAAGGCTGGCGCGGCCATCGCAGAAGTGGCCCATGCCCATCTTCTCGCTGGTCGCCTCGGCGTGCATGTCGACGATGACGGCGTCGGCGACGACGCCCAGAGGCGCAGCCTCAAGCTCGCGCTCGACGGCGCTGAACGGGTCGTCCATCGGGTCCATGTGGACGCGGCCCAGCACGTTGATGACCAGCACGCGGCGGCCGTCCGGCGTGACGAAGACGTCGGCGCCGCGCCCCGGCGCGTCCATCAGACGCGGATAGTTGGCCGGGCGGATCAGGCGCGGCTCGCGCACGATATAGGTCAGGGCCTCGCGCTGATCCCAGCTGTGGTTGCCCAGCGTCAGGACATCGGCCCCGGCGTTGAAGATGTCGTTCGCCGTGTTCTCGGTGATGCCGAAACCGCCCGCCGCGTTCTCGGCATTGACCACCACGAAGTCGAGCTTGAGGTCGCGCCTCAGTCCCGGAAGATGATCCGAAAGCCCATCGCGCCCGGACTTGCCGACCACATCACCGAAAAACGCCAATCTCATGGGACCGCTCTATAGCCGGTCTCGGTCAAAACGCCATGCAGGCGGATATCGTGCGGCTCCAGATCAAGCGGCTCGACCTGCTGTCCGGCATAGGCGAAGCCGATCCGCCGGGCGTCTGGCAAAACTGCGAAGGTCCGGTCGTAGTAGCCGCCGCCCTGCCCCAACCGGCCGCCGTGACCGTCGAAGGCCAGCAGGGGCGTCAGGATGAGGTCCGGCGTCACCACCTCGCCCAGCGGCAGGGGCGCCGGGCATCCGGCGGCGTCCAGCTCCAGCGGCTCGCCCGGGGTCCAGGCGCGGAAGATCATGGCCGCGTCGCGCTCCAGCACCACCGGCAGGCACAGGCGGCGCCCCGACTGATGCAGGACATTGGCGAGGGCGTCGGTATCCAGCTCTGATCCCATGGCGCGATACAGGGCGACCGTTTCGCCGGACGGCAGGGCGTCGGCATGGCCCGCAGCGCGCTCGGCGGCCTCTGGGTCAGCCTCGGCCAGACGCTTGCGCAGGGCGCGCATGGAGGCGCGGAGTTCGTGTTTGGAGGTCATCACGCTTCACCTTCCGCCGTCATCCTCGGACTTGCCTGGAGGATCGAGCCCGCCCGCGCGCTCTAGGCCGGACAAGCCGAGCGGTCGCCCAACCCGATCCTCGGGTCAAGCCCGAGGATGACGGCAGGCGAAGAGGCAGGAGAAGAAATGCGCGCACAAACGCGCTCAATCAGCGAGCCGCCGCGCGGCGAGCGTTAGCGCACAGAACACGCTCAAGCAGCGAGGCCCCGCGGGCCGAGCGTAGCGCACTAAAAAAACAGGTTGGCGGCGCCGCGTGAGCCGTGAAGAACGTTTAAATCCTCTCGACCTGGGTAGCCAGGTGGGCTCCGTATGCCCAGGCCCTCGAGCCCGGACAGGGACAGATCCCTATGAGTGAATTAAGGTCAGAAGGATATGTTGTCTTCGACGTGAGCCGCAGCAGGACCCGCCATCAAGCAAGATAGGCGTTCAGACCGATTTCAACAATGGCGAACATCCCTCTCCCTCCCCTTTATGGGGAGGGTGGCTGAGGCCGTAAGGCCGAGGTCGGGTGGGGGCGGCATGGCCATTCAAGCGCCAGCTCCTGATCATCAGGCCCTCTCCCCACCCGGTCGCTGCGCGGCATTGGGTAGCAAACACACCTAGAGTTTCTTTGCGTTTTCCGTTGGTTATGTAGAATCCACCTGTGAACGCCGCTCGCCCTTGAGCCGGTGGCCCAGCAGGTAGGAGATATGCCAAACCAAGAGAGCGTCGTTCCGCCGGGGACGGAGCACGCACAGGCGCTTCATGCGCTGACACGGAAATACGCCGAGGTCGCTGGACTGATCGGGCGCGCCAAGACCGAGGTGCAGCGGCTGACGGCGGACCTCGCCCATATCGAGGGCGCGATACGCATCTTCGATCCCACCATCGACATCGGCCGGATACGGGCCAAGCATATGCCGGTGCGCGAGCCGGCGGCGCAGGGCGAGGTCACCGGGATCATCCTGGACACCCTGCGCGAGAGCCCCGATCCGCTCACCCCGCGCGAACTCACCGAGCACCTGATGGTTAGACGGGCGCTGCCGGTCGAGGACCGCGAACTTTTCAACCTCATGCTTAAGCGTGTCCGCGCCTGCCTGCGAACGCAGCGGGGCCGGGACGTTCTGCGGCCGGTCGGCACGGAGGGCATGACCCAACTTTGGGAGGTCGTAGAATGAGGAGACGATCAAACTATCCCCTGATCATCATGCGGGGCCGCGACATGTTTCAGATCGCGCCGGCGCCGAACAGCCAAGGCCGGTTCACCGGTTTCCGTAACGGGCGGGTTGCAGCCCTCGGGGCTGACGCTCCGGCGGTTCTGAAAACCATGCTGGCTAGCCCGTCGACGTAGGCTTCTACGCGTCTTCGTCGTCATCCATAGGATAGACGATCTGATAGAGGTCCTCTGTTGAAAGCCGAACGCCCCTGTCATCCTTGATGATCAGCTTCGGCACGCGGCCAATCCTGCTTTCGGCTTCCTTGAGCGCCTCGGCGGCGGTCTCGACTTCAAGGCTTTCGCCACCCTTTGCACCGGTCAACTCAAGGTGAATGACAACTGGCGTCTCCGTGGCTGAGGCTGGTTGATCATACGGGATGGGCGACCGGGAGGCCACGCTTGGTTTGCCCAGCGCTGCTTTCGGCTGCTATCCCTCCTCGCGAGGGGGAGTAGCGTATGAACCACCAGTCTCTGTCGGCCTTCATCTGGTCTGTCGCGGACCTACTGCGGGGCGACTACAAGCAGTCGGACTACGGCAAGGTGATCCTGCCGTTCACGGTGCTGCGGCGGCTGGACTGCGTGCTGGAGCCAACAAAGGCGGCGGTCCTGGCCGAGGACGCCAAGCGCAAGGCCGATGGCTTGAACCCCGACGCCTTCCTGAAGCGCGCCGCCGGCCTGTCGTTCTACAACACCTCACCGATGGACATGGGGCGACGATAGGTCGAGACCAAATCGCTCACCCATGATGTCGACGATCTCGCTCACTGCGAGGGGGCCATCGATCTCTCGCACGATGTCCATTGCGGTGCCCGATATGCCGTTCGGCATGTCGGCCCGGTTAGGAACCTTCGGGCGCACCGGCTTGACGCCTGAAATATCGTGCGCTGGGTCGAGAAGCTGAATGACATAGGCGACGTGTGGCAACGCCTCGTCGATCTCGGCGATCCGTGCCTGACGTTGAGGCTGCGCAGCCTCGTAGGCTTCACGCTCCGGGATCAGGCGGGTCACATACTTGGGTGGCGCTACTAGGCGCTCCCGTTCGCCGAGAAGCCGCGCGTAGATCCTTGAAAGCCGGATTGCCAGCTTAGCATTTTCGTCCATAAGGCCGTCGATAAGACTGCCAGACTCCCGGATCAACGCCGGATCGCCGCTTAGGTGTGTTTGCTACCCAATGCCGTCGCTGCGCGACCACCCTCCCCATGAAGGGGAGGGAGAGACCGAGCCCCTATATCGTCTGTGTGATCTTCTCGATCCTTGCGGCCACGGCGTTCAGAGCCTCGGCCACGCCTTCGCTGACCGGGGCCGGCGTCACGGCGGCCGCAGCAGCCGCCTTGGCGCGGCCAGAGTTCTGGACCGCCGCCTGACGTTTGGCCTCCTGAAGCTCGTCGGCCAGCATCAGAGCCGCCATCAGGAACAGGCGCACGTCGCCGACCTGTCCGACCTGATCGGCCACGCCCTGCACCCGTTCGTTGAACTGGGCCGCCAGGTCGCGAACTCGGGATTCCTGACCGTCGGCGCAGCCCACCGCATAGGGGCGGCCGTGGACCTCTACCGTCACCGTCGCCATCAGTTCGCCTCCTCTTGTTGCGCCAGCACCTCGCGCACGGCGTCGGCCGCGCGGGCCAGCGCCTGGGCTGTTTCCTGACCGACATCTTCAAGCTCGGCGATGCGCGCCAAGTCGGCCGCGTTCGAGGGACGCGGCGCGAACAGATCGTCGTCGGGGATGGGCGGCGCCGAGGCGGGCCTCGCCTTCAGCTCCAGCACCTTGCGCTCCAGATCGGCCAACGCTCGATCAATCCGCGCCTTTGCAGCCGTAACGGCGTCCATGGGGGTCCTTTCTTCCAGATTCCGTGTAGAACCTGCCGGCGCGCCGGGGTAAAGCGGCGCCGCCCCCGCTTTATCCTGTTCCTGAGGAAAGGTCTCGCCGTGACCGACGCCCAAGCTGCATTCGCCAAGCCTTCGCCCAAACAGATGGCCGACGCCATCCGGGTGCTGTCCATGGATGCGGTTGAAAAAGCCAAGAGCGGCCACCCCGGCATGCCGATGGGCATGGCCGACGTCGCCACTGTGCTTTACTCGAAGTTTCTGAAGTTCGACGCATCGCGCCCCGACTGGGCCGACCGCGACCGCTTCATCCTGTCGGCGGGCCACGGCTCGATGCTGATCTACAGCCTGCTGCACCTGACGGGCTATAAGGACGCGACGCGGGAGCAGCTGGAAAACTTCCGCCAGTGGGGCTTCAAGACCGCCGGCCACCCGGAATACGGCCACATGGCCGGGATCGAGACGACCACCGGCCCGCTGGGTCAGGGTCTGGCCACCTCGGTCGGCTTCGCCCTGGCGGAGCGGCATCTGGCGGCGCGTTTCGGCAAGGATCTGGTCGACCACCGCACCTGGGTCGTCGCCGGGGACGGCTGCCTGATGGAAGGCGTGTCGCAGGAAGCGATCGCGCTGGCCGGGCGCCTGAAGCTGAACAAGCTGTGCGTCCTATGGGACGACAATGAGATCACCATCGACGGCAAGCTGTCGCTCTCGGACGCCACCGACCAGCTGGCCCGCTTCAAGGCCTCCGGCTGGGCGGTCAAGGCCATCGACGGCCACGACTACAAGCAGATCCAGAAGGCCCTGGCTTGGGCGACCAAGCAGGACAAGCCGACGCTGATCGCCTGCAAGACCAAGATCGGCAAGGGCGCCGCCACCATGGAAGGCAGCCACAAGACCCACGGCGCCGCCCTGGGCGCGACCGAGATCGCGGCGACCCGTCAGGCGCTGAACTGGCCGTTCGAGCCGTTTGAACTGCCGGAAGGGATCAAGACCGCCTGGGCCAAGGTCGGCAAGCAGGGCGGCAAGGCCCGCAAGGCGTGGGAAGCCCGTCTGCTGAACCACGACCACCGCGACGACTTCACCCGCGCCATGGCCGGCGACCTGCCCACCGGCGCCTTCGAGGCGCTGGACGCCAAGCTGAAGCAGCTGGTCGCCGATCAGCCCGCGATGGCCACGCGCCAGTCCTCGGGCGAGGCGCTGGAGACGGTGTTCGCCGCCATCCCCGAAATGGTCGGCGGCTCGGCCGACCTGACCGGCTCGAACAACACCTTCGTCAAGAACACCCAGATCATGGACGCGCCGGACTATGCCGGGCGCTACCTGAACTACGGCATCCGCGAGTTCGGCATGGCCGCCGCGATGAACGGTCTGGCGCTGCACGGCGGGGTTATCCCCTACGGCGGCACCTTCATGGCGTTCGCGGACTACAGCCGTCCGGCGATCCGTCTGGGCGCCCTGATGGGCGTGCGCGCGATCCACGTCCTGACGCATGACAGCATCGGCCTGGGCGAAGACGGCCCGACGCACCAGCCGGTCGAGCATCTGGCCGCCCTGCGCGCCATTCCGAACCTGCTGACCATGCGCCCCGCCGACACGGTCGAGGCGCTGGAGTGCTGGCAGGTCGCCCTGCAGAACAAGACCACGCCGACCGCCATGTGCCTGTCGCGCCAGAAGACCCCGGCCGTGCGCCTGACCGACGCGGGCGAGAACCTGTCGCGCAAGGGCGCCTATGAGCTGAAGGCCGCCAACGGCGAGGCGAAAGTCACCCTGTTCGGCACCGGCACCGAGGTCGCCCTGGCCCTGAAGGCCGCCGAGACGTTGGAGGCCGAAGGCACGCCCACCCGCGTCGTCTCGGTCCCCTGCTTCGCCCTGTTCGAGCAGCAGCCCAAGGCCTATCAGGACGCCGTCATCGGCCGCGGCACCGTCCGCGTCGCCGTCGAGGCCGCCATCAAGCAGGGCTGGGAACGCTTCATCGGCGAGGACGGCGGCTTCGTCGGCATGTCGTCCTTCGGCGCCTCGGCTCCGGCCGAAATCCTCTACCGCGAGTTCGGCATCACCGCCGAGGCCGTGGTCGAAGCCGCCAAGGCGCGGCTGTAAACCTCATGCGCCGTCTCGCCCTCGTCCTGAGCCTCGGCTTGTCGATGGCGGGCGGCGCAACCGCCCTAGCCGCAACGGTCGAGGACGCGCCCTCCGTCGCCGGGACGCCCATCGTCATCGGCCAGTCCTACGCCCTGCCCTCATCCGTCATGGGCCAGACGCGCGAGATCAACGTCTGGCTGCCGCCCGGCTATGCGGAAAGCGGCCAGACCTATCCGGTCCTCTATGTGCTGGACGGCGGACAGGATCAGGACTTTCACCACATCTCGGGCATCGCCCAGTTGGGGACCATCGTCGGCACGACGCGCGATGTGATCGTCGTGGGCGTCGCCTCGGTCGACCGCCGCAATGAGCTGGCCCTGCCGACCGAGGACGCCGAACTGATCGCCCGCTATCCGACGCAGGGCTATTCCGACCGCTTCCGCCGCTTCATCGCTGAAGAGGTCCAGCCCTTCATCGAAGGCCGCCTGCGCGCCAGTGGCGAGACGGCGCTGATGGGGGAGTCTCTGGCGGGCCTGTTCGTGGTCGAGACCTTCCTGAAAGAACCGCAGATGTTCGACGCCTATGTCGCCGTCAGCCCCAGCCTGTGGTGGGACGGCGGCAGGCTGGCCGGGCAGTCCGGCGCCCATCTGCGCGACCACTCCAACGACCCGCGCACCCTGATCCTGACGCTGGGCGACGAGGGCGAGATGATGCAGGCGCCGATGGATGTGCTGACCGCCAACCTGCGCGACCACGCCTTGCCCGGCGTCACATGGGACTTCACCCCGCGCCCGGCCGAAAGCCACGCCAGCATCTATCACG
The DNA here is from genome assembly GCF_000421705.1 of Brevundimonas naejangsanensis DSM 23858. GTDB lineage: Bacteria > Pseudomonadota > Alphaproteobacteria > Caulobacterales > Caulobacteraceae > Brevundimonas > Brevundimonas naejangsanensis. The sequence continues at coordinate 199,747 of NZ_ATXN01000005.1, read as the reverse complement.
GCGCGGCGCTGGACGCCTTCCGCCGCCTCTATGCGGTCCCGGCCGAGCCGGGAACCTGAACGACTTTTCGGAGCCTAAAGCCATGAAGATCGGCACGCCGCTTACCGACCACGCCACGCGCGTCATGCTGCTGGGCTCGGGCGAACTAGGCAAGGAGGTGGCGATCGAGCTGCAACGCCTCGGCGCCGAGGTGATCGCGGTCGACCGCTACGCCAACGCCCCCGCCATGCAGGTGGCGCACCGCAGCCACGTCATCCCCATGACCGACGCCCAGGTGCTGAACGGCGTCATCCTGGCCGAAGCGCCGCACATCATCGTGCCTGAGATCGAGGCCATCGCCACCGACGTTCTGGCCGGCATCGAGGCGGCGGGTTTAGCACGCGTCATCCCCACCGCGCGGGCGACGCAGCTGACCATGAACCGCGAGGGCATCCGCCGTCTGGCCGCCGAAGAACTGGGCCTGCCGACCAGCCCCTACGCCTTCGCCGCCTCAGCCGAGGAACTGGCGGCGGGCGCCAAGGCCGTGGGCTTCCCCTGCTTCGTCAAGCCGGTGATGTCGTCGTCGGGCAAGGGCCAGTCCTATGTCGAAGGCCCCGAAGGCGTCGCCGACGCCTGGGCCTATGCCGAAGCCTCGGGCCGGGTCGCGGGCGGCGTCGTCATCGTCGAGGGCAAGATCGACTTCGACTATGAGATCACCCTGCTGACGGTGCGGTCGTTGCGCGACGGCGCGGTCCGCACCGACTTCTGCGCCCCCATCGGCCACCGCCAGCAGAAGGGCGACTATGTCGAAAGCTGGCAGCCGCAGGCCATGAGCGAGGCCGCGCTGAAGGCGGCGCAAGACATTGCGGCCAAGGTGACCGACGCTCTGGGCGGTCTGGGCGTGTTCGGCGTCGAGCTGTTCGTGAAGGGCGACGAGGTCTGGTTCTCTGAGGTGTCGCCGCGCCCGCACGACACCGGGCTGGTGACGCTGGCCACCCAGACCATGAGCGAGTTCGCCCTGCACGCCCGCGCCATCCTGGGCCTGCCAGTGGACGTGTCCTTGCGCGAACCGGGCGCCAGCGCCGTCATCTACGGCGGCATGGAGGCTGAAGGCGTCGTGTTCGAGGGCGTGGCCGAAGCCCTGTCGGTCCCGACCGCTGACCTGCGCCTGTTCGGCAAGCCCGAGGCCTTCGAGCGCCGCCGCATGGGTGTGGCTCTGGCCCGCGGCGCAGACACGGACGAGGCGCGTGCGCGCGCAGCCGAGGCGGCGGGCAAGTTGCGAGTGATTAAGCCCTGATCCCTCTCCCTCTCCCACCGGCAGAGGGTTGAGACACTAGCCACGCTCGCGGCCAAGCTTCTTCGACTTTTGTCGATTGGCGCCAGGCGCGATTAAGGTCCAAAAAAGGCGGAAGGCCGCAGGCAGTCGGCCCCGGAGGAATCTTTCGCCATGGGCAAGTTCAAGACGGCGCTGATTTTCGGCGCCATCGCCATATTGGGGGCCGTAGCCCTCGGCGTCATCGCCCTGCACCGGGGCGAGAGCATCAGCGCCGTGTGGATCGTGGTTGCGGCGCTGTGCGTCTACGCCATCGCCTACCGCTTCTACGCCCGCTATCTGGCCGGGAAGGTGCTGGGGCTGAACGCGCGCAGGCCCACGCCCGCCGTCAGACACAACGACGGCCTCGACTATGTGCCGACGCCCCGCAACGTCCTGTTCGGCCACCATTTCGCGGCCATCGCGGGCGCAGGCCCTCTGGTCGGGCCTGTGCTGGCGGCGCAGATGGGTTATCTGCCCGGCGTGCTATGGATTCTGGTCGGCGCGGTGCTGGCGGGGGCGGTGCAGGACATGATCGTCCTGTTCATGTCGACCCGCCGCGACGGTCGGTCGCTGGGCGACATGGTCCGCACCGAAATGGGTCCGATCCCCGGCGTCATCGCCCAGGTCGGGGTGCTGATGATCATGGTCATCATCCTGGCGGTGCTGGCGCTGGTGGTGGTCAAGGCGCTGGCCGAGAGCCCGTGGGGGACCTTCACTGTCGCCGCCACCATTCCCATCGCCATCTTCATGGGGCTGTACACGCGCTATCTGCGGCCCGGACGCGTGGGCGAGGTGTCGGTCATCGGCGTGGTGCTGCTGGTCCTGGCCATCATCGGCGGCGGCCATATTGCGGCTGATCCGTTCTGGGGGCCGGCCTTCACCCTGTCGGGCACCACTCTGGCTCTGGCCATGATGGCCTATGGCTTCATCGCCTCGGTCATTCCGGTGTGGTTGCTGCTGGCGCCGCGCGACTATCTGTCCACCTTCCTGAAGATCGGCGCCATCGTCGCCCTCGCCATCGGCATACTGATCGTGCGGCCGCACGTGCAGATGCCCGCCATCACCCCCTTCATCGACGGGACCGGGCCGGTCTTCTCGGGCGCCCTGTTCCCCTTCCTGTTCATCACCATCGCCTGCGGGGCCGTGTCGGGCTTCCACGCCCTGATCTCATCCGGCACCACGCCCAAGCTGCTGGAGAACGAGAACCAGATCCCGCTGATCGGCTATGGCGCCATGCTGTGCGAAAGCTTCGTGGCGATCATGGCCCTGATCGCCGCCACCGTGCTGGACCCGGCCGTCTATTTCGCCATGAACAGCCCGGTCGCCGTCATCGGCGATAACGCCGCATCGGCCGCCGCCGCCGTGGCCCAGTGGGGCTTCCACATCACCCCGGCCGAACTGGAACAACTGGCCAGGGACGTGGGCGAGCACTCCATCCTGTCGCGCGCGGGCGGGGCGCCGACCCTGGCCGTCGGCATGGCCCACATCCTGTCGGGCGTCATCGGCGGCAAGGCGATGATGGCCTTCTGGTATCACTTCGCCATCCTGTTCGAGGCCCTGTTCATCCTGACCACCGTCGACGCCGGCACCCGCGTCTGCCGCTTCATGATCCAGGACCTGCTGGGCATGGCCGTGCCGAAGATGCGCCAGACCCAGTCCTGGACCGGCAACGTCGTGGCCACGGCCCTGACGGTCGGGCTGTGGGGCTATTTCCTCTATACCGGCGTGGTCGATCCTCTGGGCGGGATCAACAGCCTGTGGCCCCTGTTCGGCATCGCCAACCAGATGCTGGCGGCGGTCGCCCTGATCCTGGGCACGGTCGTCCTGTTCAAGATGAAACGGCAGAGGTTCGCCTGGGCCACGGCGGTTCCGGCGGTCTGGCTGCTGATCTGCACCGTCACGGCGGGGCTGCAGAAGCTGTTCCACCCGGACGTGAAGATCGGCTTCCTGGCCCACGCGCGGAAGTATCAGGACGCCATGACCGCAGGAGAAATCCTGGCCCCGGCCAAGACCATCGGCGACATGCACCGCGTCATCGTCAACGACTACGTCAACTCGGCGCTGACGGCGGGCTTCCTGTTCGTGGTGTTGACGGTCGTGGTCTATGGCGTCGGGGCCTGCCTCAAGGCGCTGAAGTCCGAGCAACCGACCGTGGTCGAGACCCCGGCCGCGCATGAGCTGACCCTGGCCGACGAGGCCATGGACATCGCCCGTGCTTAGGTCGTCGCCATCCTCGGCATCAACCGGCGGCGCGGACCTGCTCTGCGCCTGCCGGGATACGCTGGTGCGGTGGGGCAAGGACGCCCGCCGCACCGCCGGGCTGATGATCGGCCAGCCGGACTATGACGCCTATGTCGCCCATGCGAAGGCGACCCACCCGGATCAGGCGCCGCTGGATCGCACCGCCTTCTTTCGTCTGCATGAAGCGCGGCGGTTCGGCGAGGGCGGCGGCTTCCGCTGCTGCTGAGGCAGGCTGACCGTATCCGGACGGTTACACCCGATCATACCTTGTTACGGCGACGGGGTTGCAACCGGGCGCTCTCCGTCCCACTAAGGCGCCCATCATAATCGCCCCTTGTTCAGGAGACTGCTCCCCATGACCGTTCGCGTCGCCATCAACGGCTTCGGCCGCATCGGCCGCCTCGTCCTTCGCTCGATCGTCGAGCACGGCCGCAAGGACATCGAGGTCGTGGCGATCAACGACCTGGGTCCGGTCGAGACCAATGCCCACCTGTTCCGCTATGACTCCGTGCACGGCCGCTTCCCCGGCACGGTCACGACCGGCGAGGACTGGATCGACGTCGGCACGGGCAAGATCAAGGTCACGGCCGAGCGCGACCCCGCCAACCTGCCGCACGCCGAGTTGAAGGTCGACATCGCCCTGGAATGCACGGGCATCTTCACGTCGAAGGACAAGGCCTCGGCCCACCTGAAGGCGGGCGCCAAGCGCGTGCTGGTCTCGGCCCCGGCCGACAACGCCGACAAGACCATCGTATTCAAGGTCAACCATGAGACCCTGACGGCCGACGACATCGTCGTCTCCAACGGCTCGTGCACGACCAACGCCCTGGCCCCGGTGGCCAAGGTGCTGCACGACCTGTTCGGCATCGAGCGTGGCTACATGACCACCATCCACGCCTACACCGGCGACCAGCCGACGCTGGATACGATGCACAAGGATCTGTACCGCGGCCGCGCCGCCGCCCTGTCCATGATCCCGACCTCGACCGGCGCCGCCAAGGCCCTGGGCCTGGTCCTGCCGGAACTGAAGGGCAAGCTGGACGGCTCGTCGATCCGCGTCCCGACCCCGAACGTCTCGGTCGTGGACCTGAAGGTCGTCGCCGGTCGCGAAGTCACCGTCGAGGAAATCAACGCCGCCCTGCTGGCCGCCGCAAACGGCCCGATGAGCGGCGTCCTGGCCACGACGACCGACCCGCTGGTGTCGATCGACCTGAACCACGTCGCCGCCTCCTCGACCGCCGCCCTGCCGCAGACCCAGGTCGTCGACGGCAAGCTGGCCCGCGTCCTGACCTGGTACGACAACGAGTGGGGCTTCGCGACCCGCATGGCCGACACCGCCCTGGTGATGGCGAAGTTCCTCTGATGATCAAGTGGACGTGCACTGTTGCGCTTTGGGCAGCAGGCACGCTCCTTGGATTTCTACTCATGATGGGCGGCGAGATTTTTTCGCCGCCCATTCTGGCTCTTGCTTTCATTCTTTGGCTGGCTGGCGTCATCTGGTGCGCGAGCCACCATCGCGGCAGAGCCTACTGGATATTGATTGTTGGCAGCGCCGCGTCCCTGACCTTGGGGCCCATCCTCTGGCCGCTACTTTACGCGCTGACAGTGCTGCTTCACTGATCTGCCTCTCTCCCAACAAGGGCCCCTTCAAGCCATGACCTTCCGCACCCTCGACGACGCCGCTGACCTGTCCGGCCAGACCGCCCTGGTCCGCGTGGATTTCAACGTGCCGATGGAGGACGGGAACGTCACCGACGACACCCGACTGAAGGCCGCCCTGCCGACCATCCACCGTTTGCGTGAGGCGGGCGCCAAGGTGGTGCTGCTGGCCCACTTTGATCGGCCCAAGGGCGAGCGCGTGCCGTCGATGAGCCTGAAGCCCGTGGTCGAGCCGCTGGAGATGCTGCTGCACGGCCCCGTGCGCTTCGCCGACGACTGCGTGGGCGATGAGGCCAAGGCCGCCGTGGCCGATCTGGACGCCGGCGGCGTGCTGCTGCTGGAGAACGTCCGCTTCCACAAGGGCGAGGAAAAGAACGACCCGGCCTTCGCCCAACAGCTGGCGGAGCTCGGCGACCTCTACGTCAATGACGCCTTCTCGGCCGCGCACCGCGCCCACGCCTCGACGGAAGGGTTGGCCCGCCTGCTGCCCGCCTATGCCGGTTGCGCCATGGCGCGCGAGCTTGAGGCGCTGGATGCAGCGCTGGGCAAGCCGCAGAAGCCGGTCATCGGCATCGTCGGCGGGGCCAAGGTCTCGACCAAGCTGGACCTGCTGAAGAACCTGGTCGCCAAGCTGGACTATCTGGCCATCGGCGGCGGCATGGCCAACACCTTCCTGTTCGCCCAGGGCGTCGATGTCGGCGGCTCGCTGTGCGAAAAGGATCTGGCCGACACCGCCCGCGAGATCATCGAAGAAGCCCGTCGTCAGGGCTGCGAACTCCTGCTGCCGGTCGATGTGGTGGTGGCCAAGGGTGTCAAGCCGGGCATCGAGTCGGGCGTGCGCGCTCTGGACCGCATCGCCGCCGACGACCTGATCCTGGACGCCGGGCCGGAAACCGTCGCCCGCCTGAACCGCGCGATGGACCTGTCCAAGACCCTGATCTGGAACGGCCCGCTGGGCGTGTTCGAGGTTCCGCCCTTCGACAAGGCCACGGTCGAGGCCGCCAAACACGCAGCCGAACTGGCCAAGGCCGCCAAGCTGGTCGCCGTGGCCGGCGGCGGCGACACGGTCGCGGCCCTGAACCACGCGGGCACGGCCGATGACATGACCTTCGTCTCCACTGCGGGCGGCGCCTTCCTGGAGTGGATGGAAGGCAAGGTGCTGCCGGGCGTCGAGGCCCTGCGCGCCGCTTAAAAACGTCAAGGCGAGGGCCGCCCGCAGCTCTCGCCCCTGACGCTCGAAACTTAGTCTTCGCCGTCCATGTCGACGGCGCGCGCGACCAGATCGCGCCACGTCGGATCGGTGTCGTCCACCAGATCGACATCGTCCAGCAGGGCCACCGCCCCGCCGCCGTCGGGCAGGATCAGGCCCAGCACTTCCATCAGTTCGCCGTCGGGCCCGACATGGGCCTCGGCCTGCACGATCACGGCCGCCTGCTCGCCGTCCTCCTCCCACCAGATGACGGGCTGAGGCAGCTCCATATCGATGACGCGCGCCTCTTCGGTGTCGCCGAGAGCGAAGACGGCCTTGCCCGCCTGAACATCGTCCAACGTCGCCACTGCCCCGGCGAAAGGCGTCAGCCGCGACCGGTCGTCGACATCGAAACCACCGCCGTCTTCATCCAGCGCATCGTCGTTCTGGCTCATCGCCGCTCCCTAGTCTGACGCTGTTCACACGTCGGACCTCCATAGGGCTTCAACGCACAAAGTCCACTACACCGCGGCGCTGTAACCCGGCGTGACTTCCCCCACCCGAACGGCTAAGACGTCGGGCAAAATCATAATCATAATCGGTTCAGGAGACTATCCATGGCGCGCATTACGCTGCGACAACTGCTTGACCACGCGGCGGAGCACGACTACGGCCTGCCCGCCTACAACATCAACAACATGGAGCAGGGCCTGGCCATCATGGAGGCCGCCGACGCCGTCAACGCCCCGGTCATCATCCAGGCCTCGCGCGGCGCCCGCTCCTACGCCAACGACGTCGTTCTGGCCCGCCTGATCGACGCCCTGGTCGAACTGTATCCGCACATCCCGGTCTGTATGCACCAGGACCACGGCAACGGCCCGGCCACCTGCGCCACCGCCATCCAGTACGGCTTCACCTCGGTGATGATGGACGGCTCGCTGGAAGAAGACGCCAAGACCCCCGCCTCTTACGAGTACAACGTCGACGTCACCCGTCGCGTCACCGAAATGGCCCACTCGTGCGGCGTCTCGGTCGAGGGCGAACTGGGCGTTCTCGGCTCGCTGGAAACCGGCATGGGCGAGGCCGAAGACGGCCATGGCTTTGAGGGCAAGCTGGACCACTCGGCCCTGCTGACGGACCCGGATCAGGCCGTCGATTTCGTCAAGGCCACCAAGGTCGACGCTCTGGCGATCGCCATGGGCACTTCGCACGGCGCCTATAAGTTCACGCGCCAGCCGGACGGCGAAGTCCTGGCCATGAACGTGATCGAAGAGATCCACAAGCGCCTGCCCAACACCCACCTGGTGATGCACGGCTCCTCGTCGGTGCCGCAGGACCTGCAGGACATCATCAACCAGTACGGCGGCCAGATGCCTCAGACCTGGGGCGTGCCGGTTGAGGAAATCCAGCGCGGCATCAAGCACGGCGTGCGCAAGATCAACATCGACACCGACAACCGCATGGCCATGACCGGCGCCATCCGTAAGGTGCTGGCTGAAAAGCCGAGCGAGTTCGACCCTCGCGCGTATCTGAAGCCCGCCAAGGAAGCCATGCGCAAGCTGTGCATGGAGCGCTACCAACAGTTCGGCTGCGAAGGCATGGCGTCCAAGATCCAGCCGCTGTCCACCGCCCAGATGGCCAAGCGCTACGCCGCCGGCGAACTGGACCCGCGCATCGGCTGATCGACGCAAAAGCGGGCCTGAGCCTCGCTGAAACGATTGAAGGGCGGTCCCGGCGGGCCGCCTTTTTTTCATGGCGTCCGCCAGCCGTGCTAAACGGACGTTGTGACCGACATCCTGCCCGCGCCCGACGACAAATCCGACCTGACGGTCCTCCACGCTCAGGTCGCTCCCGGCGCCGCGCGGCTGGACCGCGCCCTGGCCGACGCCCTGCCCGAACTGTCACGCGCCCGCATCCAGGCGCTGCTGGAGGCAGGCGCCATATCCCTGAACGGCGCCGTGGTGGCGGCCAAGGCCAAGCCCGCGCCCGGCGACTATGAGATCATCTTGCCGCCCGCAGCTCCGGTCGAACTGCGCGCCGAAGCCCTGCCGCTGACCATCCTGTTCGAGGACGACGACCTGATCGTCATCGACAAGGCGCCGGGCATGGCGGTCCATCCCGCCCCCGGCTGCGAAACCGGCACCCTGGTCCACGCCCTGCTGCACCACTGCGCAACCCTGTCGGCCCTTGGCGACCCCGACCGTCCCGGCATCGTCCATCGGCTGGACAAGGACACCTCCGGCGTCATGGTCGCCGCCAAGTCGGACCACGCCCACGCGGGGCTGGCCGCGCTTTTCGCCGCCCACGATATCGAGCGGACCTATGTCGCCCTGACGCGCGGCGCGCCCTCGCCCGAGAAGGGCCGCATCCAGACCCAGATCGGTCGCTCCAGCGGCGACCGCAAGAAGATGGCGGTGCTGAAATCCGGCGGGCGAGAGGCCATCACCGACTATGTCGTCCAGCAGACGTTCGGCCGCCCGGCCAAGGCCTCCAACGCCCCGCTGGCCGCCCGCGTCGCCTGCACCCTGCAGACCGGCCGCACCCACCAGATCCGCGTTCACATGGCGTCCAGGGGCTCGCCCCTGCTCGGCGATCCCGTCTATGGCTCAGGCAGCCCCGCCGCCCCCGTGCGCGCCGCGATCGCCGAAGCCGGGCTGAAACGCCAGGCCCTGCACGCCGCAATCCTCGGCTTCGTCCACCCCGTCACCGGCCAGCCCCTGCGTTTCGAGACGGCCCCGCCCGAAGACATGAAGCGGCTGGAAGCGCTGCTGGCGGACCTCTAAAAACGCGGCCGCTTTATTCGCAACAATATCTGTGCTAGATAGAGGCGGGCGGCGACACAGCATCGCCGTTCAATTGGGACAATCCGCCCCTTTCGTTTCGGGCAACGGATTCCCATCTTGTCAGTTGAGGGGCGAGGTGATGATGCACGTCATGTGGTCGGAGCCGTAGCGCCAGCTCGTGAAGCCGGAGGGACCATATGGCCAATAAAACGCTGACGGTGATGTCGCCTGAACAGGGACTGTCCCGTTATCTTACGGAAATCCGTAAGTTTCCCATGCTCACCAAGGACGAGGAGTTCATGCTCGCCAAGCGGTGGAGCGAACACCAGGATACCGAGGCCGCCCACCGTCTCGTGACCTCCCACCTGCGCCTCGTGGCCAAGATCGCCATGGGTTATCGCGGCTACGGCCTGCCGATCGGCGAGGTGATCTCCGAGGGCAACGTCGGCCTGATGCAGGCGGTAAAGAAATTCGATCCCGACAAGGGCTTCCGCCTGGCGACCTACGCCATGTGGTGGATTCGCGCGTCCATTCAGGAATACATCCTGCGCTCCTGGTCGCTCGTGAAGATGGGCACCACGGCGGCGCAGAAGAAGCTGTTCTTCAACCTGCGCAAGGCCAAGAGCCAGATCTCGGCCTTCGAGGAAGGCGACCTGCACCCCGATCATGTCGAACACATCGCCACCAAGCTGGGCGTAACGCATCAGGACGTCATCGACATGAACCGCCGTCTGGGCGGCGACGCCTCGCTGAACGCGCCCCTGCGTTCGGACGGCGAAAGCGAGTGGCAGGACTGGCTGGCCGACGACAACGCCGTCAGTCAGGAAACCGAACTGGCCGAGAGCGAGGAAAAGTCCATCCGCATGGGCCTGCTCGAAGAAGCCATGCAGGAACTGACCGACCGCGAGAAACACATCCTGACCGAGCGCCGCCTCAAGGACGATCCCGTCACGCTTGAGGAATTGGCCGGCCAGTACGGCGTCAGCCGCGAGCGCGTCCGCCAGATCGAAGTCCGCGCCTTCGAGAAACTCCAGAAGGCCATGCGCGCCGCCGCTGAAGAGCGCAATCTGGTCGACGCCTGACAAGGAACTGCGCCAGAACGAACGACCGAGAACAAACTGCGCCGTCATCCTCGGGCTTGACCCGAGGATCGGATCGTCCACCTGCGCGGCTGTAGCAAAGCTGAGCACGCCGCTACCCTCGATCCTCGGGTCAAGCCCGAGGATGACGGCGATTATGGGCGCCCCTACCCTACCCTACCCTACCCGCGCCAAGCTCTCCGGCGAGGCCAGCTTCAGCACGGCCTGAACCGGCGCCGTCAATGCGGCCTTGGTTGGCGCTCCCGCGGCCAGCACCGTGTCCAGTCCTGCCGCCGCAATCGCCAGCGGCGCGTCGCCCGTCTTGATGGCCAGGGCTTTCAGCGTCTCCGCCTGCTGCTTGATGGCGCGCACCGCCTGCATGGGATCGCTGTCGAACTGGGTCAGGGCCGAGAACAGGATCCGCATCGCCTGATCCTTAACCGCCAGGGCCGCCTCGGCGCTGGAGCGCGGCTTGTCCGCCTTGCGCTTCTGCGGCCCGGCGTAGTCGTCCGAGTTGAAGCGCCGCCGGTCCGGCCCGATATAGCCGACCGCCTCGACCCAGTCGCGCGGCTTGGTCGCCAGGTTCTCGATCCGCCGCTGCAGATCGCCGCTGGTGAAGGGCTTCCTCAGGAACTCATGCACGCCGGAATCGCGCGCGCCCTTGATGGCGCTGGCGGTGGCCTCGGCCGTCACCATGATGATCGGCGCGCGGCGGCATGACAGGCTTGAGCGTCGGATGCGCCGCGCCAGCGCCTCGCCGTCCAGCTTGGGTCCGGTCCGCTCGGTGAAGATCAGGGCCGGCTCCATTTCGCGGGCCAGATCCAGCACCCGCGCCTCATCGCCCTCGACCACGATCTCGCGCGATCCGAACCCCTTCAACAGGTCCTGCAACAGGCGCGCGGCGGCGGGATTGGGATCAACGATGATCACGCGCCGAACCACCGGCGCGATCCTCTGCATCGTCTTGGCGTCTAGGGCGAACACAGGGCGAGCTCCATTTCAGAGCGCCACCCTATGCCCTACCGGTTAAGGCGTCGTTGCCTCGACCAGAAATGTAAACTCCCCCCCGGAACGGGTCGGGCATCAGTCCCCGTTGCAAGGGTTACCCCTGAAACGGATCGCGCATCAAAATGGTGTCGTCGCGCTCGGGGCTGGTCGACAGCAGGGCCACCGGCGCCCCGATCAGTTCCTCGATCCGCCGCACATATTTCAGCGCATGGGCGTTCAGGTCCTTGAAGGTCCGGACGCCCGCCGTGCTCTCGTTCCAGCCTTCCAGTTCCTCGAACACCGGCTCGGCCGAGGCCTGATCCTTCAGGCTGCTGGGCAAATAGTCCAGCACCTCGCCGTTAATGCGATAGCCGACGCAGATCTTCAGCGTCTTCAGCCCGTCCAGCACGTCCAGCTTGGTCAGGGCGATGCCGTCGATGCCGTTGATGGCCACCGACTGACGCACCAGCACCGCATCGAACCAGCCGCAGCGACGCGACCGGCCCGTGTTCACGCCGATCTCGCGGCCCACCACCGCCAGGTGCTGGCCGACTTCATCATTCAGTTCGCAGGCGAAGGGGCCTTCGCCGACGCGCGTCGTATAGGCCTTCACGATTCCCAGCACATAGCCGACGCCGCGCGGGCCGACACCCGACCCGGCCGCCGCTTGCCCCGCCACGGTGTTGGAGCTGGTCACATAGGGATAGGTGCCGTGGTCCACGTCCAGGAAGGCGCCCTGCGCGCCCTCGAACAGCACCCGCTTGCCCGCCTTCTGCGCCTCGTCCAGCACCCGCCACGCCGGTTTGACGTAGGGCAGGATCTTCGGCGCGATCTCCAGCAGTTGCGCCAGCAGCGCCTCCGGGTCGATCGGCTCCAGCCCCAGACCCGCGCGCAGCGGATCGTGGTGCGAACGCAGGCGGTCGATCTTGATCTTCAGATCGTCTTCATTCGCCAGATCGCAGGCGCGGATGGCTCGGCGGCCGACCTTGTCCTCATAGGCCGGACCGATGCCGCGTCCGGTCGTGCCGATCTTTGCGCCCGGCGCGCTGGCGGCGGCCTCGCGCGCCACGTCCAGCGCCGGATGGATCGGCAGAATCAGGCAGGCGTTGTCGGCGATGGTCAGGATGTCAGGCGTGATCGCCACGCCCTGAGCCTGGATCTTCTCGATCTCGCCGACCAGATGCCAGGGATCGACCACCACGCCGTTGCCGATGATCGAAGGCTTGCCCTGCACCACGCCCGACGGCAGCAGCGCCAGCTTATAGACCTTGCCGTCGACGACCAGGGTGTGGCCCGCGTTGTGGCCGCCCTGGAACCGCACCACCATGTCGGCGCGATTGGACAGCCAGTCCACGATCTTGCCCTTGCCCTCGTCGCCCCACTGGGCGCCGACCACTGCGACGTTCGCCAAGACCTATACTCCGCAATCCAGAATGCGGTGGGAGCCTATAACCCCTGAATCGTCCGGAGTCGCCCCCAAGGGCGTCTAATGGGCGACAGAATTATCCCGCCAGTTCGCCGACCGCCGTCTGAAACGCCCATTCCAGCCACGGCGTCGCCGCCACGACGTCCGCCGTCTCGACCGTACAGCCGCACCACAGACGCAGGCCCGGCGGGGCGTTGCGGTGCGGCTCCATGTCATAGACCGCCCCCTCGCCTTCCAGCAGCGCCTTGAACCGCTTCACAAAGGCCTTCTGTCCCGCCTCATCCAGCGCCGCCACGCGCGGATCGACGAACTTCAGACAGACCGAAGTCGTCGAGCGGATTTCCGGCTGCTCCGGCAGGAAGGCGATCCAGTCCGTCCGCTCCACCCACTCGGCCAGGGCGGCATAGTTGGCGTCTGTGCGCGCGATCAGGGCAGGCAGGCCGCCTTCGGCCTTCGCCCAGTCCAGGGCGTCGATCCAGTCCTCGATGGTCAGGACCGAGAAGGTGTTCATCACCACCCCGTCCGCGAGCGTCCGATCAAAGCCCGTCTTGTCGGCGATCCGCAGCACCTTCGGCACCGCCCGGTCCGGCCGATAGCTATCCAGCCGCGCCACCGCGCGCGGCGACAGCACCATGACCCCGACGCCCGCCTCGCCGCCCAGCGCCTTCTGGAAGCTGAAAGTAGTCACATCCAACTTCTCCCACGGCAGATCCATCGCAAAGGCCGCCGAGGTCGCATCACAGATCGTCAGCCCCTCGCGGTCGTCGGCGATCCAGTCGCCATCCGGCACGCGCACGCCCGAAGTCGTGCCGTTCCACGGGAACACCACGTCCTTCTTCGGATCGACCTTCGACAGGTCCGGCAGTTCGCCCCACGGCGCCGTCAGGGCCTCGGGCTCCAGCCCCAGATGCGTCTTCACATCCGCCAGCCAGGTCAGGCCGAAATTCTCATAGGCGATCACCTGCACCGGACGCTCGCCCAGCATGCACCACAGCGCCGCCTCGACCGCCCCGGTGTCCGAACCGGGCGTGTAGAGCATGACATAGTCGTCCGGCGGGCTCAGCACCTCGCGCGTCAGCCGCAGCCCATGCGCGAACCGCTCCACCACCTCCGGCGCGCGGATGCCCCGCCCCATCAGGTTCGTCGGCAGGTTCGCCAGCTCCCAGCCCGGACGCTTGGCCGTCGGCCCGGCCGAGAACCAGGGACGAGCAGGCTTGGCGGCGGGCTTGGGCGTCATATCGGTCTCTGAAGTCTCGGGGGAGGAGAAGGAAGCTTCCGCCTTAGGCCATCAACGGCCAGGCTTATAGGGCCGGCGCTCACGCCATTCCGTCGCAAACCGGACCAGTTCGTCATCCGGCGCCTCCGGCAGCGTCACCACCAGCCTGGCCATCAGATCGCCGCGCTTGCCGTTCGCATAGGCGCCGCGCCCCTTGAGCCGCAGCACCTTGCCCGAGTTCGAGCCCTTGGGAATGGTCATCATCACCGCGCCCTCGGGCGTCGGCACCTGAATCTTGCCGCCCAGCACGGCATCCGGAACCGACACCGGCAGATCCATCGTCAGGTCGGCCCCGTCGCGCTTGAACACCGGATGCGGCTGGATACGCAGTTCGATCAGCGCGTCGCCCGCCTGACCGCCGCGCCCCGGCGCGCCCTGCCCCTTCAGCCGGATCGTCTGGCCGTCCGCCGCGCCCTTGGGGATGGCCACGTCGAGCATCCGTCCGTCCGAGAACTGGATGCGCCGCGTCGTCCCGGCGATGGCGTCCTCAAGACTGATGTCGAGGGTCGCACGCACGTCCTGCCCTCGCCCTCCGCCAAAGCCGCGCCCGGCGCTGCGTCCGCCGCCTCCGAAGGCGCCGAAGATTTCTTCCAGGTCGATATCGTCAAAGCTCGCCCGCCCGCCGGGGCCGCCCTCGCCGCGCCCGCCGAAGCCGAAGCCGCCGAAACCGCCGCCGCCCGGCCGCCCGCCCTGAGCGCCGCCAAAGCCTCGGAATTGCTCGCGTCCATCGGCGTCGATTTCGCCGCGGTCATACTTGGCGCGCTTCTCGGCGTCGCCCAGCAGGTCGAAGGCGGCGGTAATGCGTTTGAACCGCTCTTCGGCCGCCTTGTCGCCGGGGTTCTTGTCGGGGTGCAGTTCCTTGGCCAGCTTGCGGAACGCCTTCTTGATCTCGTCCGCGCTCGCGCCCTTGGAAACGCCCAGTTCCTGATAGGGATCGCCAGCCAATTTTCGCTCCACTCCGGATAAACACAGACCAGAGCGTCAGTTAAGCCATGCAACCGCCCGCCGAAAGGGGCGAGGATGGTTTCCTCATGTTGCACACCTCCTCCCAGCAGACAGGCAGGCCGTTGTCACAACGGCGCCGTCGCCTCCGCCCCCCAGCCGAAGCCATCCCCCCACTGAGCGACAGCCACGTTCGCCTCAGCCCCGAAGCCACTCGGAAAGTCCGCCGCAACCTCCAGGGCTCCATAGACCGTCTCCAGCCCCTCGACCTCCCAGACCCGGCGCTCAACAGCGCCATCCAGCACCCGCACCCGGAAACGCCTCGCATCGACCTCGACCGGCTCGCTGTCCCATCCGCCGCCGCCCAATCGCACGCGGGGCGTCCAGCTCAGCCGCCATCCGCTGTCCTCCGGCGTGGCGCGCAGATGCGCCGGTCGCCAGGGCGCGGCGTTCCGGTTCGTCCAGATGAAGCCGACCTCGGTCGTCCCCGCCCCGCCCGGCGGCACGCCTGCTGGCCCCGCACGCCAGATCCGAGGCAAGCCGCGCTCAACCGCATCGACCTCGGCGCGCGCCATGCCGCGTTCCAGCAGCACGACCAGCGCCCCCGCTTCCGATCCATGCGACGCCGCGCCTTCCGTCCCCTGCTGTCCGCGCAACAGACCACTCAAGCGCCACACATCCCCGCCGACCAGTTCGGCCCGACGGAACTGCACCATCTCCCATCCTTCCGCGCTGCTCACCGCCAGCAGATTGGCGCCCGACAGCACCGCCTCGGCCGCTTGGCTCTGCGGCGCCCGCCCCTCGATCCGCACGTTCAGCACGCCCGTCTCGTCCCAGCGCCCGACCACGCCGGGCCGCAGGGGCGCCGTCAGCGTCCCCACCGTCGCGGACGTCTCCATCACCGCCCTTGGCGTCAGACTGTCGACCGACGCGCCGCCATGCAGCGCCATCGTCGTCCAGGGCTCGGCCGCCGCCGCGACCACCGGCCGCCCGTCGGCCTCCTCTCCCGGCAGCGGCGGCAGGTCCAGCAGCATCAAGAACGGCGCCCCCAGCGTTGCGATCCCGCCGCCCTCCCCGCGCCAGTCCTCCGGCGCATCCACGACGACGGCCTCGACCACGGGCGTCAACACCGCCCTGGGCGTCTCATCCCATTCCAACCGCTCGACACGCCAGTCGCCCGCACACCCCTCCACCGCCGCCACATCACCCGGCTCCAGATTCAGCGCCTCCAGCGGCCCCAGCTTGAGCGTCAGCCGCTCGGCCGCCTCGCCCTGCAACAGCCGCTGCGCCGCCGCCGTCGCCAGCCCGGCCCCGACCACGGCGGGCAGGGCCGCATCCACACCGCCGCCCTCGCCGTCCCCGCGCACCGTCACGGCGCCCAGCTGATAGTCCGCCGCCTCATCGATAAAGCGCAGCCGCGCGGCGCTGGGCCGAGGCGTCAGCCGCCGCTCGGCCGCCGCACTCCCGCCCTTGTCGGGCAGGGCCAGCGCCGCCAGATCCAGCGTCATCTCCCGCGCTGTCTCGCCCAGCACCGCTGCCTTGCCGTCGCGCTCCGCCGCCGTCGCCCCCAACGCCTGCACCAGCGGCGCCAGCGCATCCTTCGTCGCCATCGGCCGGTCGATGACATAGCCCGTCACCGCGCCGTCCACCGCCTCGACCGTATAGTCCCTCTCCGCCAACCCGCCGCGCTTCAGGATCGCCTCGATCAGCCCCCGCGCATCGCCGCCCATCCGCCCGTTCAGCCAGTGCCCCGTGCGCCAGGCGCCTGCATCCGCCCACACCTCCCCCAGCGCCGGAAACGCCGGATAGGGCCGCGCGTCCCAGCACCAGACGTCCGCCCCCTTCAGCATCGGCCCGCCATAGACGCCCGAGATCGGGTTGTTCGCCGGCTGCGCATAGTGCGTCAGCACCGCCTCGATCAGCCGCCGCTGCATCCGGTCGTCGCGCTCTCCGGTCGAGTACGGCGGCAGGGCGTTCTCGCTGCTCTTCGGATCCTGGAACAGGTTCGGCGCATTGCCCCCGCGATCCACCGCCGCACAGCCGAACTCGGTCAGACGGATCGACTTCATCTGCGGAACCCAGGCCGTCGGCGCCGCCTGCCGAACCCCGCCGATGCGCTCATGGTGCGCGTTCGACCACCACCCTTTCAGATCCTTGTAGCGCCAGATCCAGTCCTCGCCGTGTGCGCCGTCCTCGATCGCCGTGCGCCGCTGCACCGCCCGATCCGCGTCCGAGGCGTAGTACCAGTCATACCCCTCGCCGCCCGCCACCTGCGCCGCCAGATAGGCCGGGTCCGACGGCCCTGCGAAGTCCGCCGCATCCAGCCCGCCCTCGCCGCCGCGCCAGTCGCCCATCGGCGGATACCAGTCGATGGCGACGTAATCGATGTTCGGATCAGCCCACAGCGGATCGAGGTGAAACCTTACCTCTCCCTCCCTCTGCCAGCCGAAATACTCAGACCAGTCAGCGGCGTAGCTCAGCTTTACATTCGGCCCGACCACCGCCCGGCACTCGGCCGCCAACGCTCGCAACTGCGCCACTGCCGGAAAGCCCCCGCCCGCATCGCGCGTCCAGGTCAGCCCGCGCATCTCCGAACCAATCAGCAGGTCGTCCGCCCCCTCCTCGGCCGCGATCTTCGCATAGTGCAGCGCCAGCCGACGAAGGCCCCAGCCGTCCGCCGCCCCGAACAGGGCCGCGACCTCGGCCGTCGCCCCCGCTCCATCCGTCCCCGTAATCCGCCCCCGCCACGGATAGCCGGGGCAGTCCATGAAGACGAAGGGATACAGCGTCACCTCCAGCCCGCGCGCCTTCAGCGTCCGGATCGCCTGCCTCACGCTGTCGTCCGAGGGCGTGCCGCCATAGGCCGGACCATCCTCGATCTGAGAGATCAGATGCGCGTCCGCGCGCTCGACCCCGGCCACGCGCCAGACCAGCGGCTCGGTCGGCTTCTGACGCCGCTCCACCCCCGGCCGGATGCGGCAATGGCTCATGCGTATGTCGTCGCCGAACCAGCCGACCACCAGGCTGACCCGTTTCAGCCTCGGCGCCTGGGCCGTCAACTGATCCAGCGACGCCTCCAGATCCGTCTGCCCCGCCGTCAGATGCACATTCTCAGGCGTCGATTTCGTCAGCCCCTCGCGCCGCATCACCGGCTCGGTCGCCAGACAGAATTCGCCCGCTCCGGGGATCAGGCAGACGCCCTCCAGCCGGTCCTCCATCTGCGCTTCGGCGCCCTGCGGTCGGCGGAACACCTCAAACGACAGCTGCGGCGCCCGGTCGCCATAGGCGTCCAGCGGCAGGTCCTCGAACACCACATAGGCCGTCCCGCGATAGGCGGGCGCCCGCCCCTCCACCGCCTCGATCAGCGGGTCGGGCAGTTGGCCCTCGGTCCCGCGATGCAGACGCATGGTCACGCCCGCCATGTCCATCGGCTGGCCGTCGGCCCAGATGCGCCCCACCCCGTCGACCGGCCCCTCGCACAGGGCCACCGCGAAACTCAGCGAATAGGCGTAGTCGACCGTCTTTCCCGCCTTGCCCGCCGACCGCTTCTCCTTGCGCTCCAGAAAACGCGCGGCCCAGATCACCTGTCCCGTCACCCGCGCCCGCCCGAAGACGCAGGCCATCGGCGCCCCCTCGGCGGAGGATTGCAGCTTCAGCCCCTCCAGCCTCGGCCCGACCTGCCGCGCCGGCGACAGTCCCGCCACAAGCCTGTCGTCCAGCGCCCGCCCCAGCAGGCCCCCGGCCAACAGGCCCAGGCTGCTGACGCCCGCCATGCCCCCAAGGCCGCCCAGCAGCACCTGCGCCATCGTCTACTCCTTCAAATTCCCGCCAAGGGTTCAGGCCAGCGAAACACCGCGACCAGCCGCCGCCACCACGGCCCCATCCAGCTTTCCACGACCGAGCGGCCCCAATAGGCGTGGATCATCCGCCGCTCGGGCCCCTCCACCACGCTCAACACCGCGCAGTGTTTGGCCGGCGCGCCCGCCGCCATGCGGAACAGCAGCACGTCGCCCAGCCCCGCCCGCTCGGAAGGTATCTCCACCAGCCAGCGCCGCGCCGCCGCCCACAGCGCCTCCTCTCCCCCGACCTCGGCCCAGTCAGGGCGATAGGGCGGCGGCGCCTCCGGCTCCACGCCCATCACCTCCCGCCAGACCCCGCGCACCAGGCCCAGGCAGTCCGCCCCCTCGCCCTTCACGCTGGCCTGATGCCGATACGGCGTGCCCAGCCAACCGCGCGCCGCCGCCACGACCCCCAAGCGCCGCGCCTCTCCCTCCCCCTCATGGGGAGGGTGGTCGCGCAGCGACCGGGTGGGGAGAGCTTGGTGATCAGGACACGACGCTTGTTCTTCCTTGCCGCCCCCACCCGGCTTCGGTTCCGCCTCAGCCACCCTCCCCATGAAGGGGAGGGAGAATTCCTGCGCGCCCCTCATCGCCTGCGGCTCCCGCCGTCATTGCGCCCGCTTACCGGCCGCGCGGTCAGGAAGTCCTCGCCCGGCACATCCGGAAAGCCCTGAAAATTGACCCCATTCGCGAACACGCCCACACACGTCGCCCACCGCTTGTCGCAACTGCGCCCCGCGATCGCCGCCGCCTCCAGCCCGCAGCGCCCATCGCCCAGCACCGCGTCGCAGCCCCGGCCATAGGTCCGCCCCACCACCCGCTCCAGCGCCGCCATCGGCCCGTCCAGATCGGCGATGAACCGTCCATCCTCGCGCCGTATCCGCGCCAGCCGCCCCTTCCACAGCCGCACCTTCAGGTCCGGCCGCATCCAGTCCACGCGCCACAGCTCGACCTCGGCGGCGTCATACCGCCCCGCCGCTATGTCCTCTTCGGTGATCGCCGCGTCATCCAGCCCGCCCGAGGCCGACAGCCCACCCGCCGCCAGACCGACCTCGCCTTCGCCTGCCCCGCCGGTCCAGCCGCTGGCCGCCCGGCACGTGACGCCCTCGACCTCCAGATCGCGGTCATGGTCTGTGAAGCCCATCGCCCGCCCGTCCGCCCGCCTCAGCAGCCAGACATGGCAAAGCGTCGCCGCCCCGCTCTCGATGCGGGCGGCCAGTTCATCGGGAACATTGCGCATGGCTCAGATCCGCACCTCGATCAGCGGCATGGCGACCATCCGCCCGGCGCCGAAGCTCTCCAGCGTCACCTCCATCCGGTCCGCGTCGAACCGCACCGGCACGTCAAAGGCGAAGCCCGCCGTCACCGCGGCGCCCTGCGGCGGCGCCGTCGCCAGCGTCACCCGCCCCGTCGTCGCCTCCAGGTTGAAGGCCGCCGTCTCCACGCCCGCCACAGCCACCCGCACCGATCCCTCGACCGGCTTGGCGATCAGCCGCCGATGATCGCCATAGGCCTTGCACAGCTGGAACGTCCGCCTTTCGCCGTCGCCCGTCCCGATCGTCTGATCCAGCGGCGTCACGGCCGCCCCCGGCGCCCCGCTCCTGAAGTCCGCGAAGTCGCGAAACCGGAAACCATGCAGCCGCCCGCGTCGCGCTTCAAAAAAACTCGTCAGCGCCGCCATGTCGTCCAGCGAGCGCAGTCCCGCCCCGATCAGATAGCGCCTGCGACCATCGGCCCACGGCGTCGAGCGCCGCTCGAACCCCGACGCCAGCGTCGTGATCTCCGTCCTGCGCTCGACGCCTCCGGTCGAGCCGAACGCCAGCCGCGCCGGCAGGCGCACCTCATGAAAGGCCATGCGTCCTCTCCCCATCCCTGTCTCAATGTCTGGATTGCGTCCCGGACGGGACGGATTGCGAACGCGTCGCGAAAAATCTTGCGTAACGTCACGCTGCGGGTTGTCCGCGCCGCCGGCGTCGGCCATGCTTTCGCCACACCACGGCAAAGCCGTTCAACGACAGGAGATCCGCGTGCGCGGCGAAATTCTCAGCTATGACGACGCCACGGGCACAGGGCTGATCAGCGGCGACGACAGCCTCCGTTACGGCTTCGCGCGCACCGCCGTTCAGGGCGACGGCGCAGTCGCCGCCGGCGTCCGCGTCGACTTCGTGCCCGAAGGCATGGAGGCGACCCAGATCATGCTCCTGCCGTCCGCCACCGCCGCCGCGGCCTTCGGCCAGGCAGCAGGGGCCGCCTCCTCGGCCAGCGCCGAGTCCGGCTCCGGCTACGACATCAAGACCGCCTTTTTCTCCTTCAAGGGCCGCCTGCGCCGTCGGGACTTCTGGATCAGCTGGGCCATCCTGTTCGTCGTCGGCCTGGTCCTGAACTTCGTGCCCAAGGTCAGCTTCATCCTCGGCCTGGTGCTGATGGTCCTGCACCTGGCGGTCGGCTTCAAACGCTTCCACGACATGGGCAAGCCGGGATGGCTGGTCGTCATCCCCTGGGCGCTCTGGTACGCCTCGCTCGCCATGCTGGTCAGCGCTTTCGGCCTGTCGGTCCTGAGCGACCCCAACGCCATGCAGTCGATGGACCCCGAACTGCTCTTCGCCACCGGCGGCGCCGCCTTCGGCCTGATGTTCCTGGCCGGGCTGGTCAGCTTCGGCTTCTGGATGTGGCTCGGCTTCGGCGGCAGCCAACCCGGTCCCAACAAATACGGCCCCAACCCCAAGGGCGAATAGGTCCCAAAGAGCGCTCTCCGGAGCGCTCTTTTTTTTTGTTGCGCGCTACCGCTCAGCGCGCGGCGCCTTGCTGCTTGAGGTGGTCAGCGCGCTCCCAGCGCCGTGGCGCGCGCCAGCATGCGCGCGATCTGCGTCTCGGACCGCAACAAGCCCTCGGCGCCGCCGTCCACCGTGACGTTCACCGTCACCCCAGGCGCTGCGTTCATCGGCTCCACCGTCCCGGCGCCGGCCGGGCGAAACACCTCCGGCCCGCGCTCGCCGACCAGATAGGCGCCTCCGCCCAGAACCGGCCCGCCATCGGCCCGCGCGCCGCCAAAGCCGCCCATCGCCGCCGCTATGGCGCCCGACAGACCTCCGCCGCGCACGCCTGCCGCCGCATTGACGGCGTTCAGCACCGCCCGCGCCAGCTCAGCCAGCGTCACCTGCCCGTCCGCCGCCGCCCGCGCCAGCGACCGGGTCAGACTGGCCCCCGCCCGCCCGAACGCGTCCTCGATCGAGGCCGCCGCCCGCTCCGCCGGCTCCTTCAGCGCCTCCAGCGCCGCCGCCGCCTCAGCCGCCTTCACCGGCACGGCGTCGATCCCGTCCGGCCTGAAACCATCAGTCATCCGGCCACATCTCCTGCATCCGCTCCAGTTCGCCGCGCCCCAGCGGCGTCGCCTGCGCCGGCCCCGCCGTCAGCATCCGCCACTCCTTGACCGACAGCCGCCAGAAGCCTTCCGGCCCCACGCCGATCCGCGCCGCCGCCTGCATCATCTCCGCCCATTGACGGTCCTGGGGCGTCATCAGGCCGACGCCGCGAAAGCCTTCGCCACCGCCTCCGCCGCCTCACGCGGATCGACCGACGCCGCCGCCAGTCCATCCGCCAGCACCGCCTCACCGCCGCCACGCAGCAGGGCCGCCAGCACCACCATCAGATCGCGCGCCGACAGCGAACGCAGCCGCTCGGCCAGCGCCGCCACCCCGGCGACGCCCAGCCCGGTCTCGATCTCCGCCAGCGCCCCCAGCGTCAGGCACAGCGTCCGCTCCGCCCCCGCCAGGTTTGCGACCACCTCGCCCCGCACGCCGTTCGCCATCACAGCGCCTCGAAACTGATCTCGCCCGCACTGGCCAGGCTCAGCGCAAAACTGGCCTCGCCCTCATGCTCGCCCGCATATTCCAGCGCAGCGACCAGGAACGGCCCTTCCAGCACGCCGAAATCCGGCACGATCAGCCGCCACGTCTTCGCCGCCTGCTCAAAGAAGGCCTCGCGGATCAGGGCGTCCGACGCCGCGTCGCGGAATATTCCCTGGCCCGACACCGCCGCCGACTTCACGCCCGCCCCCGCCAGCAGTTCGCGCCACCGTCCGGCGCTGTCGCTGTCGGTCGCATCCACCGTCTTGGCGTTCAGCGAGATCGTCCTCGCCCTCAGTCCCGCCACCGTTGCGAAGGCGCCGCCCGCGCCCTCGACCTTCAGCAGGATGTCCTTGCCCCGTTGCGCGCTCATCTCAGATTTCCTCCGTCACGGCTCTCAGCCGCATCACCGCCCACGCCCGCTTCAGGTCCGGACTGCGGAACAGGTCCGTAAACGTCACCGACACGCTGACCGCCTTCACCCCGTCCGCCTCCAGCAGCGCATCGGCGAGCCGCGCCCGCACCGCCGCCGCCACGGCCCGCGCCTCCTCCAGCCCCCTGAACCGACTGGCGCAGGTCAGGGTCAGCCGCTGCTCCACCCCGCCGCCGTCCGCATTCAGCGGCCTGCTCTCGCACCGCCCGATCAGCAGATGCGGAAATCCCGCACCCTGCGGCGGCTCATCCCAGATCCGCGCCGGGTCCCCCAACAGCGCCTTCAGCGCTCCATCGCCGCCCAGATGCGCGATCAGCGCCTTTACCAGCGCCCCTTCATGATCCTTCATCGCACCCGCTCCAGATCCAGCCGCACCCGGCCCGCCGCCTTCGGATCGGCCTCGATCCCGACCACGGCCCAGTTCGCCCCGCCGAAGCGCACGGCCAACCCTTCCTCCAGCCTCGGGTCGGCCCGCACCGTGGCGCTCAACCTCTCCACGCCGCGCGTCACGCCCGCCTCCGTCCGCTCGCGCCGCCGTCGCGCGCCCAAGGCCAGCCACAGCGACCCGACCGGCTCATAGCTGACCACCTGCCCGCCATAGGGCGTCTGCGCCGCCACCGGCCGCACCAGAGACGCCACCACCTTCATCGCGCCCGCGCTCACAGCCGCACCACGCGATAGGGTGCGATCCACCCCTCAACCGGCGCCGCCGACATCTCGCTCTCGCCCCGCTCAAAGGCGCGCATCACCAGCATCATCACCGCCAACCTCAGCGGCGCTGGCGAGGTCGAGGTCAGGCACAACCCGACTTCGCCCTCCACCCGCGCCCTGGCCGCGTCGATCAGCGTCTGGATCAGCCCGTCCTCCGCCTCATGCTCGACGCGCAGGAACAGCTTCGCCTCCGCGAGGCTCACGGGTGCCGTCATTCAAATCTCCCTATGTTCCCTTTCCTTCTCCCCTTGTGGGAGAAGGTAGCCGCCGAAGGCGGACGGATGAGGGGTCGCGCCACGCGAAACCCCTCATCCTCCCACCGCTCACGCGGCAGGCCCCTCCCTCTCCCACAAGGAAAGAGGGCTCTCGTTCGTCAGCTCGCCGCGAACTTCATCAGCTTGATCGCGTCGAAGTTCTGCACTCCGCCGCCCACGCGCTTGGTCGTGTAGAACAGCACATAGGGCTTGGCCGAATAGGGATCGCGCAGCACCCGCACCCCCGCCCGATCCACGATCAGATAGCCGCGCGCAAAGTCGCCGAACGCGACCGACAGGCTGTTGGCGCCGATATCCGGCATCGTCTCGATCTCGGTAACCGGATAGCCCAGCAGACTGGCCGTCTCGCCCGGCCGCGTCGCCGGCGACCAGATGTAGTTCCCGTCCGCGTCCTTGAACTTGCGCACCGTCGAGACCGTGCGCCGGTTCATCACGAAACGCCCATTCGGCCGATACTGGGCCTTGGGCGCATAGATCAGGTCGATCAGCTTGTCCGCCGGGTTGGTCGAGGCGAAACCGCCCGCCGCCCCCGACGCCACCGTGCCGATCTGGCCCCAGGTCTGCGTCCCCTCGGCCGCATTGGCGTAGGCCAGAAAGCCCTTGGGCTTGTTGACCCCGTCGCCGCTGACGAAAGCCGCCGTCTCCTGCGCCGCGAAGGCGTCCTCGACCTCGGCCGCCAGCCATTCGTCCAGGTCGATCAGGGCGTCGTCCAGCAGGTTCTGCGTCGCCGCCGGACAGGCGTAGAGATCGGCCGAGGAGAACTCCAGCAGCGCCAGCGTCGCCGGATCCGTCTCCGGCCGCGCCGCCGTCTCGGCCACCCAGCCCGCCTGCACGCCCGCCGTCGAAACCGGCTTTCGGAACACGCCCGAGCCCACCGTGCGCACCGTGGCGATCTCGCGCATCGGGCTGCCCGCCATCAGGCGCCGCTCGGTGGCGCGCTCCGTCTCCGGCGGCACGACATAGCCCGCCGAGTTCGACGCCGACGACAGCCCCGCCTTCAGCTCCAGACCATGCGAAGCGCCCGACTTCATATAGCCGTCCCACGCCGCCTTGGCCTCCGGCGCCGCCACGACGGCAGGCGGCTCGGCGCCCAACCCAGAAGCACTGAGAATCGGCCTGCGGCTCTCGCTCAGCGCACGGTCCATGCGCGCCTGCGCCTGGGCCACCGCCTGATCAATACGCGCCACCTTCTCCTCCAGCAGCGCGTCGGCCGACGCCTTCTTCTCGATCTCGTCCAGACGGGCGTCATTCGCCCCTTTAAACGCCTCGAACGCGGCCATCATCTCATGCATGGCGGCGCGCGCCTCGGGATGACCCGAGACGGTCTTGGTCTCTCTCATGATGTCTCCAGAAAAATGCGCGACCGTCCTGCGGCGCGCCGTCAAACCGGGCCAGGCCCGGAACCGTCCCATCCTTTGCCGCGCTTCAAAAGCGTGCGACCCTCCCGCCATCGAACCAAAGGACATGGAGGATGGATGTTGAAACTCGTAGGCGTCGCCCTCTCGGCTCCGCTGTCGGCCATCGCCCTCATGGCCTGCTCAACCCCTGAGCGTCCGACTATGTCCCAGAATTCGTCCCAAGGTTCGCCCCAGACGGCGCCCGCCGATCCGCCCCGCCTATCCGCCGACGTCTCCCTCGACGCCCGCCTGTTCGAGATCCTCGGCGCCTGCGAGGCCCTTGATCCGGACGGCGACCAGACCTTCGAGGCCCATCTGCGGCGCCACGCCCCCTACGCCGCCCCAGACCGACAGGACGCCCTGCGCCAGGCTCACGCCCGCGGCCGCGCTATCGCCGCCCGACAGACGCCCGAATCCTGCGCTCGCCTGCTACGCGGCTACCGCCAGCAGGAACCCGGCCTGCACGGCCCGGCCGCCAACCGTTCGCGATTGAAGACGACCGACTGATGCCCATCGTCTCAAGCCCAACCTCGCAGTTGCTGGACGTCGCCCGACAGTCCTGGCTTCTGAAACTGGTCTGGCCCTGGCCGACCTGGCCCTGCTGGACGATCCTGTCGCTCTACTGACGCGTGGACTGGGTCGACCCTGGCCTCTCAACTACTGGAGCACCTACGCCATCTTCGCTGCGATCGGCTTCCTCCTCGTGACCTGGCATTGGCTGCGCGCCATGCACGACCATTATGTCGCCGAGGGCCTCAATGCCGGCCGTCGTCCTTTTCCGGCCTTGCGCGCCTGAACCGCGCGCCCGGCAGCATCGGAAACGTCACCAGCGACACCTCCCACAACTCGACCGCGCTCAGCACCCTGAGTCGCCCCTCGCGCCGCGCCTTGGTCGCCCGAAAGCCTATCGACAGCCCGTCCAGCGCCCCGGCGCGCGTCAGGGCGGCGGCGTAGCGGGCCTCAGCGGACCAGTCCTCGATCCGCCCCTCGACCCACAGGCCGCGCTCGTCCTCAACCATCCGCTCCCAGACGCCGACGACAGCGCGGCTTTCATGCTGGTGCAGCATCCGCACCCCGCCCGCGCCGGTCTTCGCCAGGCTCCCGGCGAAAACGCCGCGCGCCGTCACGTCCCCGTTCAGGTCCGCCACGCCCCACAGGGAGGCGTAGCCTGCAATGGCCAGCCCCGCCCTTGTCCGGCTTGTCGCCGCCATCATTTCTCCTCCAGCCGCCGCTCGATCCGCTCGACCGCAGCGCGCGTCGCCTCGCCCTGCGCCTCCAGCCGCGCCAGTCGCTCGGCGACCAGCCTTTGTTCATCCACGCGCTGCTCCAGGGTGGCGATCCGCGCCGCCGCCCCGCCGGCCCACACCAGGCCGCCGAGGGTCTGCACCAGCAGCGCTGCGATCAGGGCGACGGGCATCTTCTTCATCGCTTCCATCACTCGCCCACCCCCGCCATCCGGCGCCGCTCGTCCTCGGTCAGGAAGCCAGCCGCATTCAGCCGCGCCCACAGCGCATCCCGCTCGACCTGAAGGGCCGGAACCGCATCCAGATCCGGCTCGATCCGGCAATCGACGAAGCGGCTGCCTAGCCACCCCGTCATCGCCCCGGCCGCCTTCCTCACCAGCGGGATCACCGTCCCTCGCCAGAAGGCCGCGTTCGCCTCGCGATAGTTGGCGTAGGTCGCATCGCCGGGTATCCCCAGCAACTGCGGCGGCACCCCGAAGGCCAGGGCGATCTCCCGCGCCGCCGCGTGTTTCCCGGCGATGAAGTCCATGTCGTGCGGCGTCAGGCTCATCGGCTTCCAGTCCAGCCCGCCTTCCAGCAGCAGCGGCCGCCCGGCGTTCCGCGCCCCGGCATGGGCCTCGCCCAACTCCGCCTTCAGCGCCTCGAACTGATCCGCTGTCAGCCGCTCCCCGTCCCTGGAGCCATAGATCAGCGCCCCCGAGGGTCGCGCCGCATTGTCCAGCAGCGCCTTGTTCCAGGCCCCCGACGCATTGTGCACGTCGATGGCGAAGGCCGCCGCCTCCAGCGGCGAAAACCCGTAATGATCGTCCGTCGGGTGAAACAGCTTCAGATGCATCACCGGCGACCAGCCGTCGCCATGCCGCGCGATCCGCACCGACCGCCCGCCGACTGCGTATTCATAAGCTTCCGGCCAGCCCGCCCTTCCGGGGACCACCTTCACCCGGTCGGGCCTCAGCGCCCACAGTTCATCGGGCGCGCCGTCCCCGTCGGCGTCGCCGGTCGCCTCGACATAGGCGTTGCCCGCCGTCTGCAGCGCGCCGTAAACCGCCTCCATCAACTCGCCGCCCGACTGCTCGGGGTTGGGTTTGTCGATCAGCCGCGCCAGCGGATGGTCCGCGCTGCGCACGCCCCCGACCATCACCATCAACGGCGTCGAAGCCGCCGCCTCCGCGATCATCCGCACGCAGCGATAGGCCACGGCGTTCTTGCCGAACCCCTCGTCCGCCAGATGAGCGTAATCGCGCGGCGTCCATCGCGCGCGGCCCGCCCCGGTCAGAGCGATCAGCGGCCCGGTGCGGCTGTCCTTGATTTCGGGCGCAGCAACGCGCCGCCGACCGAACGGTCGTCGCCAATCCATTGAAATCTCCATATCTTTCCTCGCCCTCCCCTTGTGAGAGAAGGATCAGATCACAACGCCCGCAGCCTCGGCTGCGTCTTCCCGGCCAGCAGCAGGTGCGTCAGCCCCCACACCAGAGCGTCCGCCCGGTCCGGGCTCTTGGCGCCCGGCGCCTCGCTCCCCAGCGCCATCATCTCTTCTTCCAGCGCCGGAAACGCCCCGCAGTGGACGACCCGGCCCTGCTCGTAGAGCGCCGCCACCGGCTCGGCCCGCGCCTTCTTGGACCGGCTGGCGTGAACCAGCTTCACCTGCGCCGGACAGTCCGCCTGCCCCAGCAGGGTCCGCACCATCTCCCCGCCCTGATTGGCCTCGGCCAGCACCAGGTCGGCGTCGAACTCGCGCGCCGCCTCCGCCACGCGCCGCGCCCATCCGGCGGGCGACAGGCCGCGCGCCGAACGGTCGGCCAGCACATAGGCCGCCTTGTCCCAGCGCCCTGCGACCACGATCCCGCAGGCGTCGCCGTGGGCGCTGGCGGGCGGGTCGACCGCCACCACCACCCGATCGAACCGCGCCGGACGGCTCCCGCGCGCCCGCGCCAGATCCTCGGCCCGGAACAGGGCGCCGTCGGCCTCGACCACCAGCCCTTCCATCTCCTGCGCCTCCAGCCGCGTCCCGGCGTAGAGGCTCTGAAGGTGGCCCAGGAACCCCGGCGCCAGATTGGCTTCGTTGTCCTTGGTCGCCAGCCGGGCCGTCGCCACGCCCGGCTCGGCCAACAGGCGCCTCAGCGCCGGGATCGGCCGGGGCGTCGTCGTGATCGCCAGCCGGGGATCAGCCCCCAGCCGCAACCCGAATCTCAGGTTCGACAACGTCGCCTCAATGTTCCTCCAGGCGCAGAACTCATCCGCCCAGGCCGCGTGAAACTGCGGTCCGCGCAGGCTGTCCGGGTCTTCGGCCGAAAACGCATAGGCCGCCGCGCCCGAGGGCCAGATCAACCTGCGTCGCCCCGCCTCCCAGCGCGGCCGGTTGTCCGCCGTCGCCTGAGCCTTCAGCCCCGACGGCCCCTCGACCATCACCTCGCGCACGTCGTGCAGCGCCGTTCCGACCAGGGCGAAGGTCCGGTCCGCGCCCCGCGCCAGTTCGTTCATCCAGAAGCCGCCGGCGAAGGTCTTGCCCGACCCGCGCCCGCCCAGCAGCACCCAGGTGCGCCAGTCCTCACGCGGCGCGATCTGGTCGTCGTTCAGCCTCGGCGTCGCCTTGACCGCCGCCCTCAGCGCCGCCCCTCGCTGTTCGCGCGGCAGGCTCTCGATCCAGTCCCGCAGCCAGCGACTTGCGCTCGATGGCTGCGACGAGATGATCGACACGGGCGAAGAATTCGGCCTGAAGCCCGGCCAGTTCGGCGTCGCTGAGGTCACGGTCGTCGTCGCTCATTCCATCCTCTTCAGGGCTGCGGCTCTTGCGGATCAGGTCGGCCTCCAGCGCCGCCACCGCCTTGGCCGTGCGGGCCAGAACGCCGATGGCGCGCGCCCGCTTCTCGGCCTCGGCCACATCGGCAGGCGGCTCGGCCGCCGTCACCACGGCGATCGCCTGGTCCGTCGCGGCCCTCAGACTGGCGAAGACCTCGCCCAGCCACGCCGCCGTCACCCCCGCCGCCCCGCCCTGATCCGCTTTTCCCGCCATGACTGAACCATAGCCGAGCAGCGTCCTCAGGCGCGCAAAGGGCGCCCGGATCGCGTCAAACGTAAGGATTTCCCGGCTTTGGCCCGCCCAGTCGCAAAGATCGTCGGCGTCAGGCGCCCGCTCGCGTCTCTTCAGGCGTCGTTTCAGCCTCGTTCAGCCACCACGACAGGGCGGCGGCCAGTTCCGTGATCTGGATCGGTTTGGCCAGATGGCCGTCCATGCCCGCCTCCAGGCAGCGCGTCACCTGATCGGCCTGGACGTTGGCCGTCAGCGCCAAAATCGGAATGCGGCGCTCGCCCTGAGCCTGCATCCGACGAATTTCCCGCGTCGCCGTCAGCCCGTCCATGACCGGCATGTGCACATCCATCAGCACCAGATCATAGACCCCCGAATGCGCTGCGTGCACCGCCTCGGCGCCGTCGGCGACCGTATCGATCTCCAGCCCCAGATTTCTCAGTATGGCGCTGACCAGTTCGCGGTTGGCGGCCGCGTCGTCGGCCATCAGCACCCGGCCGCGCATGGCGTCCTTGCGGGCGCGATCAGTCTCGTCCCTCGCCGTAACGCCTTCTTCCGTCGCCGCCGCCAGCGGCGCCTCGAACCAGAAGGTCGAGCCTGCGCCCGGCGCGCTCTCCACCCCGACCTCGCCGCCCATCAGTTCGATCAGCCGCCGCGAGATCGCCAGCCCCAGACCCGTCCCGCCGTAGACCCGCGTCGTCGAGGCGTCGGCCTGGGTAAAGCGCCGGAACAGTTCCCCGATCTTTTCGGACGGGATGCCGATGCCGGTGTCGGTCACCTCCACCCGCATCCGCCAGCCGCCGCCCTCCTGCGCTCGCCCGCCGACCTTCAGCGTCACCGCCCCCCTGGCGGTGAACTTGGCCGCATTGGACAGGAAGTTCAGCATCACCTGCCGCAATCGCCCCTTGTCGCCGGTCAGGCGCTCGGGGGTTTCCGCCGCCATCACCACATTCAGCGTCAGCCCCTTGGCCGAGCACTGGCTCTCGATGATCGCCGCCGCCCCCTCGACCAGGGCGCGCGTATCGAACGGCTCCGGGTCCATCTCGATCGCGTCGGCTTCCAGCTTGGAATAGTCCAGAATGTCGTTGATGACGCCCAGCAGCGCCTCCGACGCCGTGGCGATGCGCTCGACATAGACGCGCTCTTCGGCGGGCAGATGCTCCGACGCCTGCAACAGTCCGGAAAAGCCGATGACGCTGGTCAGGGGCGTACGCAGCTCATGGCTCATATTGGCCAGGAACTCGCTCTTCACCCGCGCCGCCGCCACGGCGGTCTCCTTGGCCTCCAGCACCTCCGCCTCCAGCGCCTTGCGCTGGGTCATGTCGCGGATCACCACCACCACGTCGTCGACATGGCCGTGCTCGTCCTTCAGGGCCTTGAAGGTGCACTCGACCCAGACGGTCTGGCCCTTCTTGTGCACCGCCCTGTGCTCAAGGCGGGTCGGCTCGCCGCTCTTCACCGCCCTGCCGATGGCGCCCAGCACCAGGTGCCGGTCCTCGGGGTGAACATAGTCGGTCGACTGGCCGCTCATCTCCTCATAGGTCCAGCCCAGCAGTTGCTGGATCGCCGGCGAAATGTATTTGCTCGACCCGTCCATCTTGACGCGGGTGATGACGTCGCCGGTGTTTTCGGCCAGCAGCCGATAGCGCCGCTCATTGGTCTGGGCCGCACGCAGCAAGGCCTCGCGCTCGGTCACGTCCTGCAGCACGCCGAACAGGGCGATCACCCGGCCGGTGGCGTCCTTCTCGGCGGCGCCCTCGGCGGCGACCACCCGCTCGGTCTCGTCGACGCCCACCAGCCTCAGCTTGAAGGTATAGCCCTCGCCGGTCTTCAGAGCCCGCTCGACCAGCCGTTGAATCTCGCCCCGGTCGTCGACGTGATAGTGGTCGAACACATCCTCCAGCTTCGGATGGAAGACGCCCGGCGCCCGCCCGTGGATGCGATAAATCTCGTCCGACCAGGTCACCGTTCCGGTCGCGACCTCATAACGCCAGCGTCCGACCCCGACCATGTCCTCGGCCAGCCTCAAAGTCTCCAGGCGCGCCGCCTCCTGGCGCATCGCTTCGGCGTGTTCCATCAACTGTCCCGCCAGACCGGCCAGTTCGCGGATCAGATCGAGCTCCGTCTGCGTGGGCGCCGGGCGCGGCTGAACGTCCATGACGCCGATGGCTCCTGCGGGCCGGCCGTCAGCCCCGCAGACCGTGGCGCCGAGGAAGAAGCGGACATAGGGTGCCCCGACCACCATCGGATGGCGGCGATAGACCGGATGCTCATGCGCATCCTGGATCACCATCACGGCGTCCGGTCCCATGTCCGCCAGTTGGTGGCTGACGCTGTTCAGGCGCGGCACGCTCACCTCGTCCAGACCGACCC
The DNA here is from genome assembly GCF_000421705.1 of Brevundimonas naejangsanensis DSM 23858. Taxonomy (GTDB): domain Bacteria; phylum Pseudomonadota; class Alphaproteobacteria; order Caulobacterales; family Caulobacteraceae; genus Brevundimonas; species Brevundimonas naejangsanensis. Next base: position 167,726 of record NZ_ATXN01000005.1, on the reverse strand, counting down.
CGGACAGAAAGACCGCCCGGTCTTCATCCAGCGTCGCGATCATGGCGTGGGGCGTGCGGAACGTCGCGCACGCGATCGCCGTCAGTCGGTCGAACGCGTCCCGCGCTCCGCTTTCCGACCCTTTTCGTGTTGCGACAATGTCCATTCCGCCCTCGCCCTGACCACGCCCTTACCCCCGGTCGACGAATTATTCGTTAGCGACGCCGCGTTCCGCCATCCATTCCGGCGCCTCGAAGTCCAGGGCGTCCTCGGGTTCGTTCAGCGCCGTCTCGCAGACGGTCTGACGCCGCACGGACACCCCGGCCGCATGCACCGTCTCCCGGTCGCCCGAGACCAGCGGGTGCCACCAGGCCAGCGGCCGCCCTTCATGCAGCCGACGATAGGCGCACGACAGCGGCATCCACTTCAGCCGCTCGATATTGTCGGGCGTCAGCTGCACGCAGTCCGGCACCTCGGCCTGACGATCAGCATAATCGGTGCAGGTGCAGGCGTCCGTATCGAACAGCTTGCAATGCACGCGCGTAGGGATGATCTGGTCGGTGTCCTCGTCCTCGAACCGGATGACACAGCACAGGCCGCAGCCGTCGCACAGGCTTTCCCACTCGCCCGGATTCATCTCGGCGAGCGTCTTGGTCTCCCAGAAGGGCTTGGCTGGCGCGGAACTCATGGGCGCGCCCTATACGCCTCAAAACCCCCGCTGTCGCCTTCTCCCTCCCCTTCATGGGGAGGGTGGTCGAAGCGAAGCGAAGACCGGGTGGGGAGGGTCAGGCGATCCTGGTCTCGGCGATTCAGCCGCACCGCCGGCGCGCTTCAGTGCGTCACGCTCTTCGAGAACAGGTTGATCACCACCACCCCGCCGATGATCATCACCAGGCCGATGATCGCCGGAACGTCCAGCTTCTGTTTGAACAGAAAGACGCCGATCGCCGAGATCAGCACCACCCCCAGCCCGCTCCAGATCGCATAGGCCAGCCCCACCGGCATCTGCTTCAGCGCCAGCGTCAGCAGATAGAAGGCGATGCCGTAACAGACCGCCAGCCCGGCCGTCGGCAGCGGCCGGGTGAACTGCTGCGACTGCTGCAACAGGGTCGTCCCCATCACCTCGAAGCCGATCGCGCCCAGCAGGGCCAGCCAGGTCGCCGGATTCATGCGTCGACCTTCCCATCGGCGTCGGCTTCCGAATAGCCGTCCGTCAGCAGACTGCCCGGCGTCAGCAGCGACAGCAGGGCCTGGCGCTGTTCCAGCGACACCTCATGCGTGCCGAACAGGTCGCTCATCCACAGACCATCGGCGATCAGCCGCAGCATCAGGGCGTCGTCCCGGCCCATCGGATCCTCCGGGTCTCCCACCGTGAGGCTGCGGATCGCCTCGCGCCAGCGCGGGATCAGGCTCGGCTCTATGGCGCAGGCGGCCAGGACAGCGCGCCCGATGCTCACGTCCCGCTCGGTCGCCGGCTCATTGACCACCGTCCTCAGATAGGCCCGCGCATTGCGGCCATAGGGATTAGGATCACGCGCCGCCTCGGCCAGCACCACTGTCGTCATCTCCAGCGACAGATGGTCCAGCACGCCTTCCAGCAGGGCCTGCTTGTTCGGAAAATGGTGCAGCAGGGCGCCCTTGCTGAACGGCAGGCGCGCCACCACGGCGTCCAGCGTCACCGCCATCGCCCCCTCTTCGGCGGCCAGCTCGATGGCCGCCTCGATAATCTGGCGGCGGGTGTCTTCGGGCGTGCGGCGTATCGGTTGAGCGTCCATGCGGAGCGCCATACCGTCTGGACGGTTTTGTGTAAATCCTGAAATATTGGCCCTCGGCCCCCTCGACGCGCTATAGGCGTCGCCTCCCCTTTCGGACTGGTGTTCATGGCCCCTCGCCCCCCTCTCGTCGCCCTCAAGGACGTCCGCCTTCAGGACGGCCCCCGCCCGCTGTTCGACGGCGTCGACATGGCGATGGAGCCGCGCAGCCGCGCAGCCCTGGTCGGCCGCAACGGGGCGGGCAAGTCCACCCTGATGAAGGTCGTCATGGGCCTGATCGAGCCGGACTCGGGCGACCGCTCGTTCCAGGCCGGCACCCGCTTCGCCTATGTCCCGCAGGAACCGGTCATCACCGGCGAAACCCTGGCCGATTACGCCGCTTCGGGCGAGGCCGAACGCTGGACCGCCGAAAGCTGGCTGGAGACCTTCGGCCTCAACCCGAACAAGTCCACACAAGGCCTGTCGGGCGGCGAGATCCGCCGCGCCGCGCTCGCCAAGGCCTTCGCCGAGGAGCCCGACCTGCTGCTGCTGGACGAGCCGACCAACCACCTCGACATCCTGGCCATCGAACTGCTGGAAAATGAGCTGATCCAGGCCCGTTTCGCCCTTCTGGTCGTCAGCCACGACCGCGCCTTCCTGAACCGCGTCACCGACACCGTCCACTGGCTGGAAGGCCGCAAGGTCCGCACCCTGAACAAGGGCTTCGTCGAGTTCGACGACTGGGCCGCCAAGGTCATGGAGGAAGAGGCCGAGTCCCTTCGCCGCCTGACCAAGCGCATCGAGGCCGAGACCTATACCTTCTACCGCTCCATCACCGCCCAGCGCACCCGCAATGAAGGTCGCGCCCGCGCCCTGCAACAGATGCGCCTGGACCGCGCCGAACGGGTCAAGGACATCCCGCGCGAGCTGAACCTCGGCGTCGATTCCGGCGGCGCCTCGGGCAAGCTGGTCGCCGACATCAAGGGCGTCAGCAAGGCGTTCGGCGACCGCACCATCTTCAAGAACCTGACCACTCGCATCATCCGCGGCGACCGCCTGGCCATCGTCGGCCCCAACGGCGCGGGCAAGACCACCCTGGTCAAGGTGCTGCTGGGCGAACTGGCCCCGGACGAGGGAACCGTCCGCATGGGCGCCAACCTGGAACCCCTCTACCTCGACCAGTCGCGCGAGGGACTAAAGTCGGACATGACCCTGTGGGACGCCCTGACGCCGGGCGGCGGCGACTCCATCCTGGTGCGCGGCCGCTCCATGCACGTCGCCGCCTACGCCAAGGACTTCCTGTTCCAGGAAGCCCAACTGAAACAGCCCATCTCCACCCTGTCGGGCGGCGAGCGCAACCGCCTGCTGCTGGCGCGGGCGCTGGCCCAGCCCGCCAATCTGCTGATCCTCGACGAGCCGACCAACGACCTCGACATGGACACGCTGGAGAAGCTGGAAGAGCTGCTCGAATCCTATGACGGCACCCTGATCCTGGTGTCGCACGACCGCGACTTCGTAGACCGCCTGGCGACCTCCACCATCGCCCTGAACGGTCGCGGCGACGTGGTCGAGACGCCCGGCGGCTGGCAGGACTTCCTGCGCCAGAACCCCGGTTTCCTCGCCCCGCCCCCGACCCACGCCGACAGCGCGCCCTCAGGGGCGCGTCGGGTCGAGAAGGCGGAGCCTTCTGACCGCGCCCCCAAGAAGACCGTCAAGCTGTCCTACAAGGACGCCCGCCGTCTGGAAGAGGTCGAAAAGCTGATGGAGACCCTCCCCGTCGAAATCGCCAAGCAAGACGCCATCCTCGCCGACCCGGACCTCTATTCGCGCGACCCCGCCGCCTTCGACCGCGCCATGAAGGCCGCCGAAAAAGCCCGCGCCGAACTGGAAACCGCCGAACTCGACTGGCTGGAGTTGGAAGAGAAGAAGGCCGCATTGGCGGACTAACAACCTCGCCCCCATGGTAGCGGCGGCCCCTCAAGGCCGCCGCAAGCTATGTAAACCGGTGATCAGTTAGGATCGCCGGGAAGCCCGGAACAGCGCGGCAAGGTCGTCGCAAGACACCGCTCAAATTGCGCCACTTCATCAATATTGCTGAGGTCCGGCGGGCGCGGCAGGCCATAGGGGTCCTGAGGATAACAGTCGTAGTATGCATTCAGCATGCACATATCGTATTCCGATATGGGATCCGCTTCCGCCGACGATGACCAGGGCAGCGTAGCAACTAGCAGCGCCATCGCCGCAATTGACACGCACGCCAGTACCTTCCGCGTGGCCAGATAGCTCATTTTCACCTCCCTCGAGTAATCTCCGCCTAGTGAAGGCGAGATCCAACCAGCTCACAAAACAATAATATGTGAAATTCGTCTTTCTCGATATGATGGATAGAGCAGCAGGTCAGCCCCAGCACTGCATTATGCATAGCCTGCGGCCTTTCCGCCGATCGGATTGGGAGCCGAACGATAGGCCCGAGCCACAACGGCCTGCACCCATCTGAGAGCAACGGCGACGTTAGGCCTAGAAAACGGAACGGACGCCTTTTCCTGTGGACAGCGCAACGCCCTGATCCGCCTGTGCGAATTTCGTCCGCCCACAGATATCCACAGGCTTACCCACCGGGTCCGGGACGATTCCGCACAGACGCGCCGGTTTGGGCGCTTGCCCAATAACCGATTTCGCGGGAACGTCAACAGGCCGAAGGGACACGGAGGCGCGGAAATCCGGGGAGACTCGGAAATCAAGCGGACCAGTCCGGCTCTCTGACCCAGGGTTCCAAGCCTCCTCGGAGGACGCGGAAACACCGACGCAGGGCCAAGGCTCCCGATCCTTTAGCGTTTCGGCGCAGGGATCACGGAGAACCGGGCCGGGATCGACGGACGGCGCGAGGTTCGCCTTGCGGAACGCCGAAGACCAGGAGCCGATGAAACAGGCGCCGAACGACGCCGGGTTCGCCCGCCGACGCTGAGGCGAAGTTTCGACCCTATAGCGGCCAAGTCCAACCCGGACTTGGCGAGGGGACGCGATCCGCGATCCGACCGGCGACGGTCTGGCTCAAAGGGTTACGTCCCCTCGCTCAATTCCGGCGCTGGATTGCCGGATTGCAGGTCGGAAATCGGCCCGGCGACGCCCCGCCGCCTTTCCAAGCGCGGCCCGCCCCCCTACACCCTAGACGTGATGACTCGCCCCCACCTAGACCGACGCCGCCTCATGGTCGGCGCCCTTGGCCTGAGCGCCATGGGCGCGCTGTCGGCGTGCGGCCGTACCCCTGCGCCGACCGACGAGTCCGGCCGCGTGCGCCTGCGAGTGGCGGCGGGCGGACCGGCCGATGCCCTGCATGGCGGCTTCTATCAGGCGCTGGCGGCCGGGGCCTATGAGCGGCGCGGCCTCAACGTCGAGATTCTGGCCGGCCCGACCGGCGCCGACATCCCCGCCCTTCTGGCTGCCAGCGCGGTCGAACTGGCCATCGGCCGCGACAGCTTCCTGCCCCTGCGGCTGATCGCCGAGCGCGCCCCGGTCAAGGCCGTGGCCGCCTTCCTGCAGAAAGACCCGGTCGTCCTGCTGGCCCATCCCGACCAGCAACTGGAGGATCTGACCGTCCTGCGCGGTCGCAGCATCCTGATGGAGCCCAGGGATCAGGGCGGCTTCTGGACCTGGTTGCGCGCCCGCTTCGACCTGACCCCCGACCAGGCCCGCCCCGGCGCTCCCGAGGATAATCTGAAGGCCTTCCGCGACGATCCGGACAGCGTGCTTGTCGCGCGCCTCACCGACGGCGGCCCAGAGATGATCGCGCGCGCGGTCGGCTTCCAGCCCCTGATCCTGTCCTCGGCCGAGGACGGCTACCCCTCCTATTCCGGCCTGGTGCTGGCGCCCAACGCCTTCGCCCGCGACAATGCCCAGGCCCTGCGCAACTTCATCGCCGCCTCGGTCGAGGGCTGGCGCGACTACGTCCACGGCGACGGGGCCAAGGGCGACGCCCTGATCCGCCGCGCCAATCCGGACCTGCCCCAGCGCGCGCTCGACGCTGCCCGCGCGGCTCTGCGCGCCCAGGCCATGGTCGACGGCGGCGATGCGGCCCTGTACGGCCTCGGCGCCATGACGCCCGAGCGTTGGCAGGCCTTCGCCGATCAGACGCAAGGCGCCTATCCCGCCGCGCCCGACTGGCGCGAGGCCTTCACCGGCCAGTATCTGCCCTCGCGCGGCTAAATCGCCCGACGTTAGGCGAGGATTAAGTCGCGCCGCCTAGGATGCCCGGCTGAACCTCTTCAGTTTTCACGAGGCGCCGTTGCCGCGCACCCTGACCATCGCCGCCCTTCTGCCCGCGCTCGGCGCGGCCACGGCCGCCTGGGCGCAGCCCGTCCCGCCGCAGCAAAGCCCCGGCCAACCGCCCTATCCGGCGCCCTCTCATGCACGCCAGCTGTCCTGGCCCGGCCGCCCTGCGGCCCATCCAACCAGCCAGCCTGCGCCGGACTGGACCAGCGCCCCGGCTGACAGCTTCGCCCCACCGCAGCAGGTTGTGGCGGACAGCCCGACCTATGCCGCTCGCCCGCCGATCATCCCGCACGGCGGATACCCCTGGCGTTCCGCTCAGACCTACGGCGAGCCCCAGCAGGCCCCCGCGCCCGAGTTCCGTCCGGTGACCAGCCACCCGGACGCCGTCTGGCGCCCGTATGTGAGTCCTCCAGCCGAAACCCCAGCGCCCGACTTCACGCCGCCCCCGCCCTATCAGCCGTCCTATCAACCCCCGCCGTGGACGCGCCAGCCGACGCAGAGTCAGCCTGAGCCTGCGCCCTATGCGCCGCCTCAGATCCCCCCCCAGCCCGCGTATCAGGCCTCGCCCGCGCCGATTGAGCGTGCCCCGGCGCCGAGCCAGACCCCCTGGTCGCGCGCCCAGCCAGAGCGTCAGCCGCAACCCGCGCCGGCTCCCCCCGTCCAGCACACGCCCCTGCCTCAGCCGACGCCCGCGCCGATGCCCGAGCCTTTACGGCCGATGCCGACGCCGCCGCCGGTTCAACCAGTCCCGCGCGTCGTCGAGCCGGCCCCTCAACCCGCTTCACAGCCGGCGCCTGAACCGGTGCGACAGCCGCCGCAGACCGTTATCGCCGAGCCCCAGCCTGCGCCGCCCACGCCGCCGGTCCAGCCTGCCTCCCCGCTCCAACTCGAGCCTCAGCCCCAAGCTCAGCCAGAGCCCGCGCCCGCACCGGCCCAGCCGACCGTCGACCCGCTGGCGCCTCGTCGCGACGCGCTGATCTTCCAACTGCAAAGGAATGCGCCTCAGGCGCCCGCCGCCTCGCCTCCCGCCTCGCCCGAGGCGCCCGCGCAGCAACCGCCCCAGACGGCGCCGCAGCCCGCGCCCCAGCCCGCGTCCAATGACGCTCCAGCTCAGAGCAGCGCCCGCTATTACTCCGTTCACCGTCAGGCGGGCCGCCAGCCGGACGCCACGCCCCTGCCCGCGCCCAACTATCTGGACGCCCTGCCGGTCGAACTGGATCAACCGATCAGCTCGGACGACCTGGCTCAGCCGCCCGAGGCGCCCGCTGTCATGCGCGACGCCCAGGGCCGTCTGCGCGCCGCCCCCATGATCGACGGTCCCATGCCTGACGGTCCTGGCCTGCCATGAGCGACGGCGCCCTGCCCCCCGCCGCCGAGACCGGCTCGCGCCTGCCTGAGTTGATCGCCCTGGCCCAGGAAGGCTCCAGCCCCAAGCGGCGCGCTCTCCTGCGTGAGCTGACCGACTGCTTCTTCGGCGCAGCCGAGCACACCGAGGCGGAAACCGCCCTCTATGGCGCCGTCCTGTCCGACCTCACCGAGGCTATGGAGACGGCCGTACGCGCCGAACTGGCCGAGCGGTTCGCCGAGGCGCCCGACGCCCCGCACCAACTGATCCGCCGCCTGGCCAATGACGAAGCCGAGACCGTCGCCGCCCCCGTCCTCAGCGCCTCGCCGGTGCTGACCGAGGCGGACCTGATCGGCGTGGTGCGCTCGCGCGGTCAGGGGCATATGCGCGCCGTCAGCCGCCGCGCCGCCGTGTCCGAGGCCGTGTCCGACGCCATTGTCGAACGCGGCGACGACGAAACTCTGGGCGTGCTGCTGGGCAATGAAGGCGCCAGCCTGTCGCGCGCCGCCTCGGAAACCGCCGTGGAACGCGCTCGCGCCAACCCGGCCCTGCACGCGGTGACGGTCGAGCGCTCCGCCCTGCCGCCCGACCTGCTGAACGACCTGTATTTCGAGGTCGAAGCCCGCCTGCGTCAGCGCATTCTGGAACAGAATGCGCGGATGGACCCGGCCCTGCTGGAAAGCGCCCTAGCCGCCGGCCGCACGCGCGTCGCCGCCGAAGACGGCGCCCTGCCGCCCGACTACGCCGAGAGCCTGGCCTATGTCGAAGAACTACGCGCCGCCCATCAGCTGACGCCTCAGGTGCTGGCCCGTTTCCTGCGCTCGGGCGGCCAGACGGCCTTCCTGATCGCCCTGTCGCAACTGGCTGACGTCGACTTCCACACCGCCCGCCAGATCATCGAGCGGCGCGAGCTGGACGCCCTGGCGGTGATCTGCAAGGCGGCCGACCTGGATCGCGCCCTGTTCCTGACCTACGCCGTCGTCCTGCTGAACACCGACGACAACGCGATGGGCAAGGCGCGGGCCTATGCCGGGATGTATCAGGAACTGACCCGTGAAGCCGCCATGCGGACGATCCGCTTCTGGCGCGCGCGCAAGGCGATGCAGGCGGCCTGACGGCCCCCCCCTTTCGATCCGCCTTTCGATCCGGCCCCTGAACAGCAAAACGCCCGCCTTTCGCTGGAAAGGCGGGCGTCTGTCTTTAGAGCGAAATCGGCTGAGTTGGACGCATGTCCAACTCAGCTCAGATATTCGCTCCAGCATAATTCTGGACCATTGTTCTGGGTTCAGTCGAATCCGACTGAACCGAAAATAGTCTAGCGTGGCGCCGCTTTTACTTGCGGGTCGCGCGGGCGGGTTTGCGGCCGCCCTGGCCCAGGCCCATCTGCTTGGCCAGTTCCGAACGCGCCTTGGCGTAGTTCGGGGCGACCATGGGATAGTCTTTCGGCAGACCCCATTTGGCGCGGTATTCTTCCGGGCTCAGATTGTATTTGGTGCGCAGGTGACGCTTCAGCGACTTGAACTTGCGACCGTCTTCCAGGCAGATCAGGAAGTCCGGCGTGATCGACTTGCGGACCGGGACGGCCGGTTCTTGCGGCTCGGGCTCGGCTTCAGCCGGGGCTTCCGAAACGCCCGACAGAGCGGCGTGGATCTGCGCGATCAGGACCGGCACGGTGTCAGCCGATACGGTGTTGTTGCTGACATAGGCCGACACGATGTCCGCCGTCATCTCTAGCAGTTCGGGTTTTTCTTCCATTCGGATCAGCCTTCTGTCGTCCCAAATTCAATCGACTGATCTGAAAGGATCCGCCGCTCGTCGGTTTCATACGGATGTTCGAGTTCGAAAGCAATGCAGCCGTCTTTTATCGCTTGATAAGCGAGTTCAACTACCGTGATCAGTAATTACGACAACGCCGATTTTTTATCGACCGAAGTTCTCCGCAAGGGCCAGCAGGGCTGCACGTTCAGGCGCCGAGTATTCGTCGATCAGCGCCTCCTCCCCCTCGCGGATCGCCCGTAGAAGCGTTGGCGTCAGCGCCGAAGACAGAGACCAGTTCCAGTAACGCAGCACCGTCTGGGCTCGGTCCACCGCCAGCATTTCATAGATGGTCTGCACCCGGCGCCAATCGGGGTGCTGGGCGCCGTCAGCGGTGGTTTCCGGACGGCGCATAGCCCGCCACAGCGCCGCCAGGTCGCGCCGCGCCAACCCTGTCGCCTTGCACAGTATGGCCAGGGGCTCGCCCCCCGCATCGCCCATGATCTTGGCCGAAGTCAAAGGCTTGATCCCCGACAGATAGCCGATCTCAGCGACCAGTTCGCGCGTCAGCCCCCCGACGCCCGCCGCCGCCACGGCCGCTTCCAGATCGGCGTAAGGGCTCCTGGCCACGGCTGCACGATTGCGCTGGCGCCGCTCGATGAACTGCAGCGCCTTGCGCGCGACGGGGTCGCTCCACCCCTCCTCCGCCGCCAGGGCGAAGACGTCCTCGACGCTGCTCTGCATCACCTCGCGAGACACGGCGAAGCGTTGCAGGATGATCCGCCGTTCCTCGGCCCCGCACCACCAGAACATGACATAGGCGCCCGAGGGCCGCAGTTCCGGGCGCCGCAGGATCAGAGCGCACAGAACCGGCGCGTTGCGGCTCAGAGCGATCACGCTCTCGACGGCGGATTGCGGCAGGCGCGCCGTGTCATTGCGCAGGACGGCGGCGATCACCGCCTCCTCGGCCCAGTTGAACAGGGCCTCGGTCACGACCTCGGACAGGCCGCGCCGCGCCGCCATCAGCAGGCGATGCTCCAGCCCGGCGTCGCGCGCGCAGCCGATCAGGTCCGCGTCCGACAAGGCGGCGCACTCCTCCAGCAGCGGGCGCGCCACCTCGGGCTCGTCGCGCAGCAGCAGCCGCTTCAGCGCATCGGGCAGTTCGCCCAGCGGCGCCAGCCGCTCGGCCACCCGGCGGCGCTCTTCCGTCGAGGCTGTTCGCAACACGTCGACCAGCAGGTCGCCGACCACCGAACGCTCGAAGACGTTGATCCGGCTGGCGGGCAGGCTGACCACATCGGCCAGACGACGCAGCAGGGCGCGACGCGCCCGCATCGGTCGCGCCTCGGTCTCTTGCGCCTTGGCTCCGGCATCACTCATGAGGGTGATCTTAGCGCCGACGCGTTAACCGGCCGTCACAACCCTTCGAACAGGGCGGTCGACAGATAGCGTTCGGCGAAGCTGGGGATGATGGTCACGATCGTCTGACCGGCATAGGCGTCCTGGGCCGCCAGTCGGAAGGCCGCCGCCAGGGCCGCGCCCGAGCTGATGCCGACCGGGATGCCGTCCTCGCGCGCGACGCGGCGGGCCATGTCGAAGGCGTCTTCGTTGGTGACCTGCTCCACCCCGTCGATGACATCACGGTCGATCACGGCGGGGATGAAGCCCGCGCCGATGCCCTGGATCTTGTGCGGCCCCGGCGCGCCGCCGGACAGGACCGGAGAGTCGGTCGGCTCCACCGCGATCATCTTCACGGAGGGCTTCTTCGCCTTCAGCGCATGCCCGACGCCGGTGATGGTGCCGCCGGTGCCGACGCCCGCCACCACTACGTCCACGGCGCCCGCCGTGTCGTTCCAGATTTCCTCGGCCGTCGTGGCCTCATGGATAGCGGGGTTGGCCAAGTTCTCGAACTGGGCGGGGCTGACCGAGCCGGGGATTTCGCTCAGCAGTTCCTCAGCGCGGGCGATGGCGCCCTTCATGCCCTTTTCGGCGGGCGTCAGTTCCAGCTTGGCGCCCAGCAGGGCCAGCATCTTGCGCCGTTCGATCGACATGCTCTCGGGCATGACCAGGATCAGCCTGTAACCCTTGGACGCCGCGACAAAGGCCAGGGCGATGCCGGTGTTGCCGCTGGTCGGCTCGATCAGGGTGGCGCCGGGCTTGATCCTGCCCAGTTGCTCCAGCGCCTCGACCATCGCCACGCCGATGCGGTCCTTGACCGAGGCGATCGGGTTGAAGAACTCCAGCTTGGCCAGCACTGTGGCCTTGGGCTTCAGCGCCGCCGTCAGGTTCGGCAGCCGCACCAGAGGCGTATCGCCGATGGTGTCGACGATGCTGTCATAGACCCGGCCGCGCCCCGCCTTCCTGTGGCGGCTGGCGTCATAGGCCTGGGTTTGAGCAGTGTCGGACATGGCGAGGTCTCCGTGCGTTCGGGGGCGACGTAACAGATAAGGCTTATACGCGCGAAGCAAGGCCCCGCTCCGCAGCTTTTCTGTCGCGGTGTTTAGCCGCGCTGGCCGCTCCCTGACGCGACGGACCTATTCGTCCGGAAAGCTCTTGTGATCCTGCCGGTGCTGGGCCGGCAGATAGGGACCGGCGGGCAAGCCCTGACCCAAGGTATGGGTCGCCGTCAGATTGGCCTGCTGGGTCAGCGGCATATAGTTGGGCTTGGCCTTCTCAAGCGCCGAAACGATGGCCTGGGCCAACAGATCGGCCAGCGGATTGCCAGAGTTCGAGGCCTGCGGACTGTAGGTCATGGACTGATGATCCGACCACAGGACCTGACCGCTGCGACAGCTCTTCAACGTGTATTCAAACGCCACATTGGTCGAGGTCGAGATCAGGATGTATTGCGACTCCCACTTCTGGATTTCGACGAACAGCACCGCATCGCAGCCGAACAGGGGACCAAAGCGCGCGGCGTCGGCCTGATGCACCAGACCAGCATCCGACAGGCCTTCGTCCTCCAGCACCCCCTTCACCATATGGGCGGGGAACACATAGTAGCCGCGCTCGGCGACCGGCCGGGAAATGGTCGAGACGAAATAGTCCGCCGCATCCACGTTGACGGTCGAGTTCAGCGCCGGAACCACCATGACGCTGCGCGGATTCTCGGCGCGCAGGGCGGCGTAGCTCTTGGGCGCAGGCCCCGTGGCGCAGGCCGTCAGCAGGGCGGCGCATGCCAGGGCGGCGACGGCGAGCGGTCTGCGGATGATCATTGCGCCTCTCCCCCGGCGACGGCGGCCTGACCGCCGAGGCCGACGATCACCCGATCCATGAAGACGGCGGATTCGGGGAAGCGCGCGCGCTCTTCCTGAAACAGCGTCAGGGCCTGCGTCGTCTCGCCCGCCTGCAGATGCAGATAGCCCAGCTCGGCCAGCAGCCCCGGAGCAACGGCGTCGCGCTTGCGCCCCGCCTCGATGGCGCGCTCCAGGGCGGTGCGATAGGCCTCGCGGTTCTCGGGGTTCTGGGCATAGGCGTAGAGCGCGGGCTCATAGGCGCCCCACTCGAACCGCGTGGCGGGCGCGCAGGCGGCGACACCGCTCAGGGCTGTCATCGCGACGATCGTGATCAGACGTTTCACGGCACCACCACCACAGCCTGTGTCCCGGCGGCGACGATCACCGTCTGGGCGTGCAGGATCCGACCGCCCTGACTGACGACGACCTCATGACGGCCCGGCGTCAGGGCCGCGCCCCCGCCCAGGGCGCCGACCGATCCCAGATCGCGCCCGTCCACGATCAGGCGGGCGTCGGCCGGAGCATTGCTCAGCTTCAGCGTGCCTGCGGATGCGCCCTGCACCGCCTCGCGCGTGGGATAGTTCTTGACGCACCCCCCGGTCGCCAGGGCGGCGCACAGGACGGTCAGCACGACCGCGCTCGTCTTCATGGTCTGATCTCCGTGACCCGCAGGCCGGTTGGATCGGCAGGCAGTTCGCCCTCGATCACGCGGGCGGTCGCGCCCTCGGTCTCAGGACTGTCGCCGAAGAAGCCGGTGATCTCGATCTGCGCCACCCGGCTTCCGGGCAGGGTGATCGGCAGGCCCGACTGGCCGCTGACCACCGTCTCGCCCGGAGTCTCGACCTGGAAGCGGTCGCCGGCGCGCAGACCCTGGCTGGGACCGCCGCTGACATAGACGGTCGGGCCGGACACCCGCAGGATGTCGGTGAACCAGGCCCGCTGCTGCAACTGGTTGACGATATTGGTCATGGCGTCGGCGATGGCCGCCGATATGGCCCGATCATTCAGGGTCGAGTCATAGCCCGCGCGGCTGCCGAAACCCGCCACCTCGCCGGTCTCCGTCGTCGCCTCCCCAGCGCCCGAGGCGGTGAAGAAGACGCGGCCGGTGCGCACGTCGACCAGACGGATCTCGACCGTGGCGTTGACCGCCTGACGACGCTGGGAGTTGAGGAAGCCCTGCTTGCCCTCGTTGCGGCGGCCCAGCTGGGTGATCGAGCCCAGCAGCAGGGCGTCGACTCCGCTCAGCGCCTGACCGTCCGCCTCGGACAGCACCCGCTCGGCGTTCAGCGCCGTCAGATCGGACCGCTCGAAGACAAAGAAGTGGTCGGACGTGACAAGGGCGTTGACCAGCATGTCGCCTGCCTGGCTCGCCACCGGATCAGCCTGCCCCGGCGACAGCAACAGGCGGCCATAGGGCGTGCTGTTGGTGAAGCGCCCGACCGCCACCCGACGCTTCAGCCCCACCCTCGCTGAACCCGGCCGCGCCGCCTCGGCCTGTACCGCGCCGGACGCGGCGAACGCTGTGGCCGGCCAGGCGGGCGCACAGACGGCCAGAGCCGCAAAAACTGCGAAAGCACGCTGGAAAATCATCTGAAACCGCCCCCGGCCAATCAGCGTTATTCATGACATGTCTGGTGCGCTCAGCGCAATCCCTTCGCCAAACCCGCGCCAATTCAACAGAAACATCCGGCGCCGACGCCTTGTCGCCAGCCGTCGCGTCAGGCAATCCAGAAGCTGAACCAAGGGGATGACCAGATGACCGACACGCTTGAGCTTTCGCACTGGATCGGCGGCGAGAAGGTCGCCGGAACGCGCACGGGCGAGAGCCTGAACCCGTCCGACACGCGCGACGTCGTGGCCCGTACCCCCAAGGGCGGGGCCGCCGAGGTCGATCAGGCGGTCGCCGCCGCCCGCGCCGCCTTCGGTCCCTGGGCCGACGCCTCGCCTGAAGTCCGTTCGGATGTGCTGGACCGCGCCGGAACCCTGCTGATGGAGCGCCGCGAAGCGGTCGGCCGCCTGCTGTCGCGCGAAGAGGGCAAGACCCTGGCCGAGGGCATCGGCGAGACGGCCCGCGCCGCCCGCATCCTGAAATTCTTCGCGGGCGAGGCCCTGCGCCTGCACGGCCAGAACCTGGCCTCGACCCGGCCCGGCGTCGAAATCCAGACCTATCGTCAGCCGGTCGGCGTGTTCGGCCTGATCACCCCGTGGAACTTCCCCATCGCCATCCCGGCCTGGAAGATCGCCCCCGCCATCGCCTTCGGCAACACCGTGGTCATCAAGCCCGCCGGCCCGACCCCGGCCACGGCCGAGGCCCTGATCGCCATCCTGCATGAGGCGGGCCTGCCCAAGGGCGTGGTCAACATGGTCATCGGCGACGGCGACGTCGGCCGCGCCATCGTCGCCCACCCGGACGTGGACGGCATCAGCTTCACCGGCTCGCAGAAGGTCGGCGCCGGGGTGGCCGAAGGGGCGATGAAACGTCAGGCCCGCGTCCAACTGGAAATGGGCGGCAAGAACCCGCTGATCGTGATGGACGACGCCGATCTGGACCGCGCCGTGAACATCGCCCTGGACGGCAGCTTCTTCGCCACGGGCCAGCGCTGCACCGCCTCCAGCCGCCTGATCGTTCAGGACGGCATCCACGACCGCTTCGTCGCCGCCCTGGCTGAGAAGGTCGCCTCCTTACGCGTCGGCGACGCTCTTGATCCGTCCACCCAGATGGGCCCTGCCGTGACCGAGGCCCAGCGCGATGTGTCCTATGACTACATTGACATCGCCGCGTCCGGCGGCGGCCGCGTCGTGGCGGGCGGCCAGCGCCTCAACCTCGACAAGCCGGGCTGGTACGTCCAGCCGACCCTGATCGTCGACACCCTGGCCGACGCCCGCATCAACAACGAAGAAGTGTTCGGCCCCGTCGCCTCGACCATCCGGGTGGCCGATTTCGAGGAGGCCATGACCATCGCCAACGGCGTCGAGTTCGGCCTGTCGGCGGGCATCGTCACCCAGTCGCTCAAGCATGCGCGCGAGTTCCAGCGCCGGGCGCGGGCGGGCATGACCATGGTCAACCTGGCCACCGCCGGGGTCGACTATCACGTCCCGTTCGGCGGCACGAAGAAGTCCAGCTACGGCCCCCGCGAACAGGGCTTCGCCGCCGCCGACTTCTACACCCAGATCAAGACCAGCTACTCGGCCTCTTAAGAGTAAAGCCCTCCCCCTTTGCGGGGGAGGGTTCGCCGGCGACTAGCCTTTGAACCCGTCCTTGGCCGCACGGCGCCGGGCGAAGTCTTCGGCGTCGTGGGCGCGCAGGAAGGGGTTGAAGCGGCGCTCGACCCCGACCGTCGTCGGCACCGTCGCCTCGCCTCGTTCGCGCGCGGCGAAGATGGCCTCGGCGTGGGCCTGCAAGGCCGCGTCGGCGTCCGGCAACGACAGGGCGAAGCGGGCGTTCGACGCCGTATATTCATGGGCGCAGTACAACGTCGTCGCCTCGGGCCAGCCGGCGATGCGGTTGAGGCTCTCCCACATCTGCTCAGGCGTCCCCTCGAACAGCCGCCCGCAGCCCAGGGCGAAGATGACGTCGCCGACGAAGGCCAGGCCGTCGTCCGCCGCATGATAGACCACATGGCCCAGCGTATGGCCGGGCGACAGCACCACGTCGAAGGCCGTCTCGCCCAGCCGCACCGCCTCGCCATCGACCAGCACATGGTCCAGCGGCGCCGCGCGGCGCACCTCCTCCGGCCCGGCGATCTCGCAGCCCGTCTCGGCCTTCAGCCGTTCGTTGCCGCCGGTGTGGTCGGGGTGCCAGTGGGTGTTCAGGATCAGGTCCAGCCGCCCCCAGCCCAACGCCTCCAGATCGTTCAGGACCGCCTCGGCGTCCGGCGTGTCGATGGCCGCAACCAGCCCGGTCGCCTCATCGCGGATCAGAAAGCCGTAGTTGTCGGACAGGCAGGGGAACTGGCGGACGGTCAGGGTCATGGGGAGGTCTCCGATCAGGCGGCATCCTAGCAGGCCTACATATAATTTTCCGCTCATCCCGGCGGACGCCGGGACCCAGTCCTTTGGCCAAAGACGCAGCATGTGAATGAAGGGCGCCCTTCAAGTGTAGATATGGCGGCTCTCACTGGATCCCGGCGTCCGCCGGGATGAGCGGTTTTAAGCAGGAAAGCCGACATCCGCCGCGAAATCCGCCATACTGCCCCCCATGCGCCGCAGCATCGACGAGCTCCGCACCTTCTACGGCGAACCGACCGGGGCGCTGGCGCGGCGCATGCTGGCGCGGCGGCTGGACGACGCCTGGGGCGAGGCGAACGGCTGCGACGTGCTGGGGCTGGGCTACGCCACCCCCTGGCTGGACGCCTTCATCGGCGCCCGACGCGTCATCGCCGCCATGCCGGGCGGTCAGGGCGCCGAGCAATGGACGGCGGCCGGGCGCAACCGCACCGCCCTGATCGACGAGCGCCGCCTGCCCTTCGCCGCCGGAACCTTCGACCGCATCCTGCTGGTCCACGCCCTGGAAGAGGCGGACGATCCCAAGGCTCTGCTGACCGAGGCGGTGCGCGCCCTGGCGCCGTCGGGCCGCGTCATCCTGGCGGCGGCGGCGCGCGGCGGCCTGTGGGCCCGCGCCGAGGCCACCCCCTTCGGCCACGGCCGCCCCTTCACCCGCAGTCAGTTGGAGCGGCTGGTGCGCGAGGTCGGCCTGGAGCCGGTCGCCTGGTCCCAGGCCCTGTACGTCCCGCCGTGGCGCCCGCTTCTGGGTCTGGCCGACGGACTGGAGCAGGTGGGCCCCAAGTTGTTTCCCGGCGCAGCGGGCCTGATCATGCTGGAGGCCACGCGCCAGGCCTACGCCCGCGTCCGCCCGCGCGGCCTGGCCCAGACGGTGCTGGCCGGACGGCCCGCCCTGACTCCCTCGCCCGCCGCCCGCGACCACGCGCCCGCCTCGCACCCTATGGGCGCCGCGCGCAAACAGCCTTAAAGCCAGCCTCATGCAAAGACTGATCCTGATGCGTCACGCCAAGGCCGAAGCCTCGGCGCCCGGCGGCGACGTGGACCGCGCCCTGAGCCCGCGCGGCCTGCGGGACGCCGACGCCGTCGGCCGCGCCCTGGCCGAGCGGGGACTGAAGCCGGACATGGCCCTGGTGTCCGGCGCCCGGCGCACGCGCCAGACCTGGGATCAAGCCAGCGAGCATTTCGGCGACGTCGAACTGCGCGTGTCCGACAACCTCTACAACGCCTCGGCCGACGTGCTGCGCCGCGCCGTCGAGGCGTCCGAGGAAGAGGCGGGCTGCCTGCTTCTGATCGCCCATAACCCCGGCATTCACCAGTTGGCGGTCGAATATCTGATCGAGAGCGCCGCCTCCCCGTCGGTGCTCGACAAGATGAGCGGCGGCTTCCCCACCGGGGCGGCGGCTGTCTTCGCCGTCGATGTCGCCGGGCGCCCCTCCTATGAGGGCTGGCTGACCCCGGAGGCCCTCTAGGCCATGACCGACCTGCCCCACGTCGCCTTCAAGATCCTGAGCCGCGCCGACTGGCGCGCGACCCTGGCAGAGGGCCGCTATGACGGTTCGGCCGTGGACCTCGCCGACGGCTACATCCACCTGTCGGCCGCCGATCAGCTGGAGGCCACGGCGACCAAGCATTACGCCGGTCAGACCGACCTGATGCTGGTTGAGGTCGATCTGACGGCCCTGGGCGACGCCCTGATCTGGGAGCCGTCGCGCGGCGGCGCCCTGTTCCCCCACATCTACGGCCCCCTGCCCGTCGCGGCGACGCGCGGCGCGCGCGCCCTGTCGGTCAGCGCCGACGGCCGCATGATCATCGAAGAGACCGCCTGAGCCAGAACATGAGCATGAGCCTGACCGACCTGGGCGCTGTCCTGCTGCGCCAGATGGACCCCGAAACGGCCCACCGCCTGGCCATCCGCGCCCTGCAGCTGACGCCCCTGCCCGCCCCCAGCGCCGACGACCCGATCCTGAAGACCGTCATCGCGGGGCTGGAGATGTCCAACCCCGTCGGTCTGGCCGCCGGTCTGGACAAGAACGGCGAGGCGCTGGAAGGCCTGTCGCGGCTGGGATTCGGCGCGGTTGAATGCGGCTCGGTCACCCCACGCGCGCAAGCGGGCAATCCGAAACCGCGCCTGTTCCGCCTGTCGGAAGACCGGGCGATCATCAACCGCATGGGCTTCAACAACGAGGGGCTGGAGCCGTTCGCCGCCCGTCTGACCCGGCGCCCGACCCGCACCGCCATCGGCGCCAACCTGGGCGCCAACAAGGATACCGAGGACAAGGCCGCCGACTATGTCGCAGGGCTGAAGAGGCTGGCGGGACTGGCCGACTATTTCACGATCAACATCTCCTCGCCCAACACGCCGGGGCTGCGCGCGCTTCAGGGGCGCGAGGCGCTGGACGACCTGCTGAGCCGCATCCATGAGGCCCGCCCCGGCGACGGCGCTCCGGTCTTCCTTAAAATCGCGCCCGATCTGATCGGCGAAGAGATCGGCATGATCGTCGAGGCCTCCATCGCCCACCGCATCGATGCCCTGATCGTGTCCAACACTACGCTGGAGCGGCCAGCCTCCCTGCGTTCCGCATTCGCAGGCGAGAGCGGCGGCCTTTCAGGCGCCCCGTTGAAGCCCTTCGCCCTGAAGGCCCTTGAGGCGGCGGCCGAGGCGGCGGACGGGCGCCTGCCGCTGATCGCGGTGGGCGGAATCGCCAGTGGCGAGGACGCCTTCGCCCGCATTCGCGCCGGCGCCTCGGCGGTCCAGGTCTATTCGGCCCTGATCTATGAAGGGCCGGGCCTGATCGGCCGCATCAAGCGCGACCTGGCCGCCCGCCTGCGCGCCGAAGGCTTCGCCAGCATGGCCGAGGCGACCGCCGCCCGCCGTTGACGGAGCATTAGCAACCCTCGGTCGATGATGAACCAATGGGCCCAGCGCCCGTTTGGAACGTCGTATGTCCGACACTATCGCCGACGCCCACATCGGGTGGGCGCCCGCCATTCGCCAACGTCGCAAGGCGACGATGCAGCGCCTTGTCACGGGCGGCGCGACGGCGCTTGTCTTCAGCCCCATTCTGGGACTGGCGCCCGCCATGGGGTGGCTGGCCGTCTATGTCCTGATCCAGGGTGTTGAGGCCTGGCTGGCCGAGCCCGTGCTCCAGGGCCGTCAGGAGACGCCAAAGGGCTGGCGCGGGCTGGCGATGGACGCCGTTCTGGCGCTCAACGCCGGCTGGCTGGGTTTCCTATCCGTGCCCCTATGGCTGATCGGCGGTCCGATGGGCGGTTTCGCCGCCTCCGTCCTTCTTTCAGCAGGCTCGATCAACTCCGTGATCATGTCGGCCGGCAACATGCGTGTGTTCAGCTTCACCGTGCTGCCCCAGCTCGTCTTCATGGCCCTGACGCCCATGTTCATGGCCTTGTGGGGGGCCGAGCGGTCCCTGATCATCGCCGTGGCGATCGGCGTCTTCTGCTACGCCCTGTTCTGCTTCAACACGCGCGCGCGCCTGCGCAACGCCATGCTGGCCGAACGCCACGCCCTGGCCGAAGCCGAACGGGAACGTCGCCAGGTCGAGACCGCCATGACCGAACGCAGCGCCTTCATGGCCGCCGTCGGCCATGACCTGCGCACGCCCATCAGCGCCATCCTGACCGGCGCCGACTATCTGCGCGCCGCCGCGCCTTCGACCGCCGCGCGACAGCACATCGCCCTGATCGAGGACGCCGGGCTGATGATGAAGGCCCTGCTGGACGACCTGCTCGATCACGCACGGCTGAACGCAGGCCGTATGCACGTCGAGAGCAACGAGTTCGACCTGCGCCTGATGCTGGCCCAGACCGCAAGGCTGTGGCAGGGCCAGGCCCGCGCCCAGGGTCTTCAACTGCGGCTGGAGGGCGCGCGCGAGACGCCCCGCTGGGTGCGCGGCGACGCCATGCGCCTGCGCCAGGTGCTGAACAATCTGATCTCCAACGCCATGAAGTTCACCGAGGTCGGCACGGTGACGCTGAAGGTCCGCAGTTGGATGGACGACGAGGGCGCCTACGCCCTGCTGATCGACGTCGCCGATACAGGGCGCGGCATGAGCCCCGGCCAACTCCAACGTCTTTTCACGCCTTTCGACCAGACCAGGGACGGCGTCGCCGCCCGCTTCGGCGGTTCCGGCCTCGGACTGGCGATCAGCCGCGACCTGATCGAACTGATGGGCGGGCGCCTGACGGTGCGTAGCGAACCCGGCTGCGGCTCCCAGTTCACCGTGGCCCTGAGCCTGCCTCAGGGACGGCGCGATGCGGCCGCAGACGACATCCGCGATGAGCCGATCACCCCGCTGGCCGCGTCCGCCCGCCTTGACCCGCTGGCTCCCCCGCCGAACATCGCTCCTGTAGCCCCGCCTTCGCAGCCCCTGCCTTCGCCGCCTGCGTTCGAGGACGATGCGGCGGACGCCCGGCCTCTGCGCGTTCTGGTCGTCGACGATCACGCCATCAACCGGCGCGCCATCCAGCTGATCCTGCAGGCCTTCGACTGCGAGATCGTCATGGCCGAGAACGGCCTGGCCGCGCTTCAGGCATGCGAGGGCCAGGTCTTCGACGTCGTTTTCATGGATGTGCGGATGCCGGAACTGGACGGTCGCGAGACCACGCGACGTCTGCGCAAGGGCGGCGGCCCGAACGCTGGCGTTCCCGTCATCGCCGTAACCGCCGACACCGAGCCGGAAGACATGAGCGCCTGCCTGGCCTCGGGCATGAACGCCTTCGTATCCAAGCCCCTGACCCCGGCCGCCCTGCTGGACGCCCTATCCCGCACTCTGGACGCCGCCGCCCAAGACGAAGCGGACGCCGAGGCCGCAGCCTAGGCTGTTTCCGGGCGCAGCGCCGTGATCAGGCGCTCTTCCCAACCCGGCTGTCTGAGGTCGCATTCCCACAGGGTCAGGACGCGCCAGCCCGCCGCCGTCAGTTCGTCGGCCACGCGAGCGTCCCGGGTGCGGTTGCGGTCTATCTTCGCGATCCAGTAATCGGCGTTGCCCTTGGGCTGGCGGGCGCCGCGCGGGCAGTCGTGGCCGTGCCAGAAACAGCCGTGGACGAAGACGACCGTCTTTCGCCCCTTCATCACCAGATCCGGCCGCCCCGGCAGGCCGCAACCGCCGAGGCGATAGCCGATCCCGGCGGCCCGCAAGACGCGGCGGACCTTCATCTCCGGGCCGGTGTCCCGGCCTTTCACGCGCCGCATGACGGCGCTGCGTTGTTCGGGCGTGAAGACGTCGCCCACCGCCTCAGCCCCGCGCGCGGCGGGCCGACCAGCGGCGGGCGACGCCGGGAATCACAGCTGGGCCAGCAGGTGCTCGGCCGCGGACACCTTGAACTCGCCGCCCTGCTCGATGTTCAGTTGATCGACCACGCCGTCCTTGACCAGCATGGAGTAACGCTGCGAACGCTCGCCCATGCCGAAGCCCTTGGCGTCCAGGGTCAGGCCGACCGCGCGGGTGAAGTCGCCGTTGCCGTCGGCCAGCATGACGATGTCGTCGGCGCCGTTCAGATCATTGGCCTGGGCCCAGGCGCCCATGACGAAGGCGTCGTTGACCGAGACGCAGGCGACGGTGTCCACGCCCTTGGCCGCCAGGTCGGCGCGGTGGTCGACATAACCCGGCAGGTGGCGCGCCGAGCAGGTCGGGGTGAAGGCGCCCGGCACGGCGAACAGGGCGACGGTCTTGCCGCCGAACAGCTCGGCCGTCGTGACCGGCTTGGGGCCCTCGGCGGTCATGGTGGTCAGGGTCGCCTCGGGAATGCGGTCGCCGATCGAAAGGGTCATGTCGGGGTCTCCGGATGTCGGCCCGGACGATCCGGAGCGCGATGAGGTTCAGATAGAGAGCCCCGGCCCGAACGCCAAGCGTCGAGGCGGCGACCGTCTTGCGCACTGCGGCCCGCACACCGATGATAGGGGCATGAAGACCTCCTCCTCCCCGGCGGCCTCCTCTCTGACCGGACGTCTGCTGGTCGCCATGCCCGGCATCGATGACGACCGTTTCCGGCACGCCGTCATCCTGATCTGCGCCCACGACGACGACCACGCCCTTGGCGTGCGGCTGGACCAGCCCGCGCCCGGCGTTTCCCTGGCCGATGTGCTCGAAACGCTGGATACGCCGACCGACGACCGCGTGCGCGGGCGCCATGTCCTGATCGGCGGCCCGGTCGAGCGCGAGCGCGGCTTCGTCCTGCACACCGACGACTGGATCAGCGACGACACCAGCCTCAGCTTCGGCGAGGGGCTGGCCCTGACCGGCACCCGCGACGCCCTCACCGCCATGGCCGACGCCGAAGGCCCGCGCCAGTCGATCCTGCTGCTGGGCTATGCGGGCTGGGGCGAGGGTCAGTTGGAGGAAGAGCTGAACGAAAACGTCTGGCTGACCGCAGAAGCCGACGACGCCCTGATCTTCGACACCGACTACGACACCAAATGGAGCCGCGCCCTGGCCGGCCTCGGCGTCGACGCCGCCCGCCTGTCCAGCCAGAGCGGCCGGGCCTGAAAAGACCCTCTCCCGCCGGGAGAGGGTTTTCTTACGCCGAGCGTCCCTTGATCGGAGCGACGCCGTCGGCGAGGGACTCGTTCAGATAGACCTCGGCCTCCTGCGCCGGCAGGGCGGGCGCATAGCCGAATCCCTGGCCGTAGTGGCAGCCGTCGGCCAGCAGCAGCTGCGCCAGCCCGGCGTTCTCGACCCCCTCGGCCACGACTTCCAGCGCCAGATCGCGGCCCAGGTTGACGACCGATTTGACGATCTTGGCCGAGCCTTCGTCCTTGTCCATCGTCAGCACGAAGTAACGGTCGATCTTCAGGGTGTCGAACGGCAGCTTGGCCAGGTAGGACAGCGACGAGAAGCCCGTGCCGAAATCGTCCAGCGCCAGGCTGGCCCCGGCTTCGCGCAGGGCCTTCAGCACCTCGGCGGCCCGGGCGGTGTCGCGCATGATGTCGCCCTCGGTGACCTCCAGCTTCAGGGCGCCGCGCGGCAGGCCCGTCTCCTTGATGATGCGGGCCACGTCCTCGACCAGATGGGGGCGCTCGATCTCGCCGACCGACAGGTTGACGCTGCAGAACAGCCGCCCCGCGTTCGGATGGCGGGTCAGCCACTCGTCCAGTTGACGCGCCGCCTGGGTCATCATCAGCAGGCCCAGTTCGTTCATCAGGCCCATTTCATCGGCCAGGGTCAGGAACTCGTCCGGCGGCACCAGACCGCGCCGGGGGTGGCGCCAGCGCGCCAGCGCCTCGAACCCGGCCACGGCGCCGGTGTTCAGGTTCACGATCGGCTGGAAGAAGGGTTCGATTTCGCCCCGTACGAGGGCGTTGCGCAGGTCCGCCTCCAACGCCAGACGCGACAGGCTGTCGCTTTCCAGCGCCCGGCCATAGGCCGCAGCACCGCCGCGCCCGGCCGTCTTGGCCTGTTCGACCGCCAATTCGGCGCGGCGCAGAAGTTCGGCAGGGTCCGGGGCGTCCGGACCGCCCTCAGCCGTCACCGCGCCGATGGAGACGGTGGGGTAGATGTCGAAACCGGCCATGCGCAGCGGCTGCTCCAGCGCCTCGCGCATCCGTTCGCCCCCGCCGGTTCCCCCGCGCTTCACCAGAACGGCGAACTCGTCCTCGCCGATCCGGGCGGGGGAGCAGTCTTCGGAAAAAGCCGCCGACAACCGCGACCCAAGGGCCGACAACACCAGATCGGCCCGCTCGTGCCCCAGGGCCTCGTTCAGGCGGCGCAGGCGGTCCAGATCGCCGACCACCACCTCATAGTCCCCCGGCTGCGCCAGGGTTTCCGCCACGCGAACCAGAAAGGTGCGCCGATCC
Source organism: Brevundimonas naejangsanensis DSM 23858 (assembly GCF_000421705.1). Taxonomy (GTDB): domain Bacteria; phylum Pseudomonadota; class Alphaproteobacteria; order Caulobacterales; family Caulobacteraceae; genus Brevundimonas; species Brevundimonas naejangsanensis. The sequence continues at coordinate 143,579 of NZ_ATXN01000005.1, read as the reverse complement.
AGCAATCCGGTCAGCGTATCCCGGTCGGCGCCTGCGAACTTGGTTTCCAGGGCGACGATGCCCGCCGCGCGCAGTCCGTCCTCCAGCCAGACGCCGCGCCACAGACAGGTCTCGCACCCGCGCATCCGCAGGCGCACGGCGATCTCGGTCCCTTCGGCCTGCGGCTTCAGCAGGCGGTCGGCCAGGGCGCGGTCCTGCGGCATGGTCAGGGCGGTGAAGGCCGCGCCCGAACACTGCGGCGCCAGCGGCCCCAGCCCCAGCGGCCGGGTGGCCCCGGTGAAACGGATCTGATCCTCGGCGGGCGTCCATATCCACAGAGCGGCGTCCGCCGCAGCCAAGGCTTCGATGGCCGTGGTGGGATCCCACGTCAACGCTCTGGATCTTGCACTCAAAGCGTACCCGCTAAACTGGCTGAGGAAGGGTCGGCGCGAACTCGGTGTTCAAAACGCCGAACAGAAGATGATCTGCCCAGCGGCCGTTAATTTTCAAATAAGCCCGCGCCAGACCCTCATGACGAAAGCCCGCCTTTTCCAGCACCCGGCGCGAGGGATAGTTGGTCGGCAAACACGCCGCCTCGACCCGGTGCAGCTTCAGAGGCCCGAAAGCGTAGGTCAGCATGGCGCGCACGGCCCGCGTGCCGACCCCGCGCCCGGCATGCGGCTGGCCGACCCAATAGCCCAGCGTCCCTGTCTCGGCGACGCCGCGCCGGATGTTGGACAGGGTGACCGCGCCCAACAGGGCCTCGTCCTCGCCATCAAAGATGAACAGGGGCCAGGCCGTGCCCAGCTCCATTTCGCGCGCATAGACGCCCAGCCGGCGACGAAAGGCGGCCCGGGTCAGGTCGTCCTCGGGCCAGGCAGGCTCCCACGCCTGAAGATAGGCGCGCGACTCCTCGCGCAGGGAGGCCCACGCCATATAGTCAGAGGGGCGCGGCGGACGCAGCACGACACCCTGCCCGTTCAGGACCGGTCCGGTCGCCTCGGCCATCCAGTCGAACAGGGCCATGAAATCAGGATAGCGCGTCGCGGCCCCGGCGTCAGCCGCCGGTAACAAAGATGATGTCAGCCGCCGGTTGCAGAGATAGCGTCAGGCTCCGGCTGCGGACATGGCGGCGCGGAAGGCGGCGCCCGCCCCACCCGCTGCGCGCGGCCCCAGTACGGCGCTGGCCGAACGGCCCGCCGCCGCCATTTCCCGCCCCACAGCGCGCAGATCCTCGGCGCCTTGAGCCTCGATGCGGGCCGCCGTCGTCTCGGACGAGACCGGCGCCCCGAACACCAGGGTCTGTCCTGCGTTCCGCCCCGCGCGGCTGGCCGGGCTTTCATCCGCCATCCACAGGCTGGCGTTCAGCACCGCCTTGGCGCGCGCCAGCTCCTGCGGCGTCGGCCCCCGCTCGGCCAGGTCCAGGATTTCGGCGGCGCAGACTTCGGCCAGTTCCGTCGACCGCTCGGCCGCCGCCCCGGCGTAGACGCCCAGCAGCCCCAGATCGTCATAGGTCTCGTGATAGGCGTCGATGGCGTAGGCCAGACCCCGATCCTCGCGCGCGCTCTGGAACAGGCGCGAGGCCATGCCCCCGCCGAGGATTTCGGTGAACAGGCGCAGGGCGGGCAGCCGCTCGTCGCGCGCGCCGATAGTCGGCAATTGGAACACCAGATTGGCCTGTTCGATCTTGCGCGTCAGCCGCGCCTCGCCGCCGACGAAGACGGCCGGCGGCAGCGCTTCCGTCGGCGTCGCCGTCTGATGGCCGAACCAGGTCTCGGCCAGCGGCAGAAGCTCGTCTTCGTCCACCTCGCCCGAGACGGCCACCACCATGCGGTCGGGCGAATAGAGACGTCGGCGCCAGTCGCCGATCATCTCACGCTCGACCGGCGCCAGGCTGGCGATCGAGCCCAGGATCGGCCGCCCCAGCGACTGCCCCACGAAGGCGCGCGTCTGGGCCATCTCGAACACATGGTCGTCGGGGGTGTCGAAGGCCTCGGCGATCTCCTGGGCCACCACATCCTTCTCACGCTCGATCTCCTCGGGCGCCAGGGTCGGGCGGAACACCAGGTCGGACAGCACCTGCATGGCCAGCGGCAGGCTGCCCTTCAGGGCGCGGATGTCGAAACTGGTGCGTTCATAGCCGGTGGCGGCGTTGATCGAGCCGCCCTCCGCCTCGATGCGCTCGACGATCTCGCGCGCCCCCATGTCGCCCGCGCCCTTGAAGACCAGATGCTCCAGCAGGTGCGACCAGCCGGACCGGGCTTCGTCCTCCATGCGGGCGCCGCCGTTGACGGCCACGGTCACGGCGATGGTGCGCAGGCCGGGCATGGGGTCGCACACGACGCGCACGCCGTTGGAGAGGGTGTGAAGGCGAGCAGTCAGATCGATTGTCCTCAGGAAGAACGGTAACGGCGGACCATCACGGCCGCATAGAAGCCGACCAGCACCGCCGCCAGGCCGAACCAGGTCAGGGCGTAGCCCAGGTGATTGTTGCTGAAGGCGGCGGGCGGCGCCACGGGCCGCAACGCCGTCAGCTCGGGATTGGCCGAGGTCGTCGCATAGACGGTGTAGGGCGACACCATTCCGGTCACCCCCAGAGCCTGCGCCATGGCCGTCCGATCACGGCCGTAGAAGAGCTTGCCCGATGGCGGCGGCGTCAGGGCGTTGGGCTCCGGCGCCCGGCGCACCACGCCCGCGATCACGACCGGCATGGCCGCATCGGCGCGAACCGCGGGTCGGTCAGAGACTTCGTCGGGCACGAAGCCGCGATCGATCAGCACTATGCCGCGCCCCTCGACCGGACAGGCCGAGATCAATCGCACGCCGGCGTCGCCGTCCTCGATGCTCTGAAGCTCGACGAAGGGCGCCGTGTTCAGACCGCGACAGGTCACGATCGCCTGACGGAACTCGGGATCCTCCAGCGCCAGCACGCTCTCAAGCGGAACCGGCGCCTGGCGGGCGGCGGCCTCGGAGCGGGCGATCAGGTCCAGCTTCCATTGCAGCCGCTGCGCCTGCCACACGCCCAGGGTCAGCAGCAGGGCCAGCGCCAGCACCGCCACGACGGTCAGCACAATGGGGAAACGAGGCCGGGCGGCGTCGGTCATCGGGTCTCTCGGGGTGAATCATCGCTGCGCTGACGCAGCATCTGAAGCGCCGTCATCAACCCCTTTCCCGGCCGCATCAAGGCCAGGGCCAGACCCGCCGTCAGCGGCAGCCAGATGATCAGGTGCAGCCAGATCGGCGGGCTGAAGGCGATCTCGACCGCCAGGGCCGAAAACCCGACCAGAAAGCCGGCGATCTGCATGATGAAGGTGGCCGCGCCGTCGCCCGTCTCGACCGCGCCCAGATCAAAGCCGCAGGCCTCGCAGGACGCGCGGCGCTTCAGAAAGCCCTCGAACAGCGGCCCGCGCCCACAGGCGGGACAGCGCCCCATCAGCCCTGCACGCACAGCGGGCCAGACAAGCAAATCGGCGCGGGACCTGGGGCCCCGCGCCGACGAAAGCTCGACTTGTCCGTCGTGTTCGATCAACCGAAGACGACGTACATGAAGACGAACAGGAACAGCCACACCACGTCGACGAAGTGCCAGTACCAGGCGGCGGCTTCGAGGCCGAAGTGCTTCTGCGGCGACATCTGACCGGCTTGCAGGCGCAGCAGGCAGACGGCCAGGAAGATGGTGCCGACCGCGACGTGGAAGCCGTGGAAGCCCGTCGTCATGAAGAAGATCGAACCGTACAGCTTGGCCTGGGCCGCGTCTTCGCTGAAGAACAGGTGGCCGTGCAGGATGTGGTAATACTCATAGGCCTGAACGCCGGTGAACAGCAGGCCCAGCAGGACGGTGATCAGCAGCCCCATCTTGGCGGCCTTGCGGTCGCCGACGATGATGGCGTGGTGCGCCCAGGTCAGGGTCGTGCCCGACAGCAGCAGGATGACCGTGTTCATGAGCGGCAGGCTCCACGGATCCAGCAGTTCGACGCCCGTCGGGGGCCAGGTCTTCCAGGCGGCGGCGGTGTCCATCCAGTTGCCGACCTCCGGGATGATCGCACGCGATTCATTGAAGATCGCCATGTCGAAGAACATCCAGAAGAAGGAGACGAAGAACATCACTTCCGAAGCGATGAACAGCACCATGCCGTAACGCAGGCCGATGCCCACGACGGGGGTGTGGTCGCCCTTGCGGCTTTCCTTCACCACATCCGACCACCACGAGAACATGGTGAACAGGACGCCGGCCAGGCCGACGAAGAACATCCACTTGGTGCCGGCTTCGAGGCCGAACAGCCCCTTCATCCACACGACGGCGCCGACGAACATGACGCAGGCGGAGAAGGAGCCGACCAGCGGCCACGGGCTGGGGTCGACCAGGTGGTAGTCGTGTTGCGGTTTCGCGTGCGCGTCGGCCATTCCTGGAGTCTCTGTAATCAAGGCGAGAATGTTTGAAGAGGGCTATAGCCCCCGCTATCCGGCTTTGCCAACAGCAGAGTCGTTCGCAGCCGCCTGCTGGAAGCCCTTCGTCGGGAAGAAGGTGTAGCTGAGCGTGATCTGGCGTACGCCCTTGACCTCAGGGTCGGTCGCCAGTTCCGGGGCCACAAAGTACTGAATGGGGAAGGAACGGGTCTCTCCCGGCCCGATTTCCTGACCTTCGAAGCAGAAACACTGCAGTTTCTGGAAATAAGGCCCCGCCCGCTCGGGCACGACATTATAGGCCGCCGTGGCGTGCAGGGTCTGGTTCGAGGTGTTGGTCACCTCGAAATAGGCCATGCCGGTCTCGCCGATCCGCACCTTCTGGCTCAGCGTTTCGGCGCGGAAGGTCATCGGCAGGTCGCGCACATTGGTGTCGAACCGAATCAGCACCTCCTGATCCAGGATCTGCGTCGGGGCCGCCTCGGCCCTCTTCACCGTGCCGTCGAAGCCCGTCACCTGACAGAAGATGCGATAGAGGGGCACCGCCGCGAAGGCCGCGCCGGTCATCGCCAGCACCAGAGCCGCGCACAGAATCGCGACCTTGTTCTGCTTGGTCACGGCTGGGCTGCCTCCGTAGCGCCAGGAGCGTCCGGCTGGACCGGGGGCGGCAGGGCCGGATCGGCCCGCTCCAGCGTCGCCAGAGCCTCGGCCTCGGCCGCCTTGCGCGCCTCGTTGTTGGCGCTCATCCGCGACAGGGTGACCAGATAAACCAGGGCGATGAAGCCCAGCAGGCCCAGGGCGATCGCCACATTGCGGCGCTTGCGCGCGCGGACCTGCTCATCGGTCAGTTTGACGTATTTGAGTTGGGACATAGGGGTTTAGCCTCCAACGCCAGGCAGGTGCTCGACCAGCAGGGCTGAGAACAGCGCCATAAGATATAGAATGGAAAAGGCGAACAGGTTGCGGGCCGGTTTGGCCTCGGCCCTGACGTCATACAATGCGGCCTCTCGTCCCACGGCCTCGGCCTTGTCGGGCTGATCGCCGGCGCGCGAGCGATAAAGCCGCAGCGCCAGGCCCAGGAAGGCCACGCCGCCGACGATCGACACCACCAGATAGATCGGCCCGCCCAGTCCCGTCAGCGCCGGGGCGATCGCCACCGGCACGAAGACCAGGGTGTAGAGCAGGATCTGCAGGCGGGTGGACTTGGCGCCGCGCGCCACCGGCATCATCGGAATGCCCGCCTTGGCGTAATCCCCGGCCGAATAGAGGGCCAGGGCCCAGGTGTGCGGCGGCGTCCAGGTGAAGATGATCAGGAACAGCAGCCAGGCCTGCCACGGGGCGTCGCCCGTCACGGCCGCCCAGCCGATCACCGGGGGAAAGGCGCCCGCCGCTCCGCCGATGACGATGTTCTGCGGCGTGCGGCGCTTCAGCACCAGGGTGTAGAGCCAGGCGTAATAGACGATGGTCAGGGCCAGCAGCCCCCCCGCCAGCCAGTTGGTCGTCATGCCCAACAGCATGACCGAGAAGACCGACAGCACCATGCCGAAGGCGATGGCGTCGTTCTTGCGCACGCGTCCGGCGGCGACCGGACGGCCGCGCGTGCGGCGCATCAGGGCGTCGGTCTCGCCCTCGACGGCCATGTTGAGCGCGCCGGCCGCGCCTGCGCCCACGGCGATGCACAGGATGGCGACAATGGCGTTGATCCAGTCCAGCCGCCCCGGAGCCACGATCAGGCCGGTGACGGCGGTGAACACCACCAGCGACATGACGCGCGGCTTCAGCAGCTGGAAGAAATCTTCCGGCTGGGCGCTGGTGACGAGCGGGGTCTCGCGGGCGTGGTGATCGGTCATGGTCATAAAGAGCAAAGGCCGCCCTTCCGGTTGCGGAAGGGCGGCCTCTCCGAGTCTATCCGATAAGGATCAGTGGTTGTCCGCCTTGACCACCGGCAGTTCGTTGAACTGGTGGTGCGGCGGCGGCGAGGACAGGGTCCACTCCAGCGTGGTGGCGCCTTCGCCCCACGGGTTGGCCTCGGCCTTGCGGCGACGGATGGCCGACTCCAGCAGCATCACCATGAAGACGCCGACGCCGACGATGGTGATGACATAGCCCACCGAGGAAACGTGGTTCCAGTAGGTGAAGGCTTCCGGATAGTCGACGTAACGACGCGGCATGCCCTGCAGGCCCAGGAAGTGCTGCGGGAAGAAGATCAGGTTCACGCCGATGAACATGATCCAGAAGTGCGCCTGGCCGAGGAACTCGTTGTACTTCACCCCGAACATCTTCTCGTACCAGTAGTAGAAGGCGGCGAAGATCGAGAAGATGGCGCCCAGCGACAGCACATAGTGGAAGTGCGCCACGACGTAGTAGGTGTCGTGCAGGCTGTAGTCGATGCCGGCGTTCGACAGGACCACGCCGGTCACGCCGCCGACGGTGAACAGGAAGATGAAGCCCATCGCCCACAGCATGGGCGTCTTGAAGGTGATCGAGCCGCCCCACATGGTGGCGATCCAGCTGAAGATCTTCACGCCCGTGGGCACGGCGATGATCATGGTCGCCGCCACGAAATAGGCGCGCAGGTTCACGCTCATGCCGACCGTATACATGTGGTGCGCCCACACGATGAAGCCGATGAAGCCGATGGCGACCATGGCGTAGGCCATCGCGAGGTAGCCGAAGATCGGCTTCTTCGAGAAGGTCGAGACGATGTGCGAGATCATGCCGAAGCCCGGCAGGATCATGATGTACACTTCGGGGTGGCCGAAGAACCAGAACAGGTGCTGGTACATCACCGGGTCGCCGCCGCCGGCAGGGTCGAAGAACGACGTGCCGAAGTTACGGTCCGACAGCAGCATGGTGATGGCGCCCGCCAGAACCGGCAGCGAGATCAGCAGCAGGAAGGCGGTGATGAGCACGCCCCAGGCGAACAGCGGCATGCGGTGCAGGGTCATGCCCGGCGCGCGCATGTTGAAGATGGTGGTGATGAAGTTGATCGCGCCCAGGATCGACGAAGCGCCCGCGACGTGCAGCGAGAAGATCGCCAGGTCGAACGACGGCCCTGCGTGACCCATGGTCGACAGCGGCGGATAGGAGGTCCAGCCCCCGCCGAACCCGCGCCCCGGCCCGCCGTCGACGAACATCGACAGGATCAGCAGGCAGAAGGCGAAGAAGATCAGCCAGAAGGAGATGTTGTTCAGACGCGGGAAGGCCATGTCCGGCGCCCCGATCATGATCGGGATGAAGTAGTTGCCGAAGCCGCCCATCGTCGCCGGCATGACGACGAAGAACACCATGATCAGGGCGTGCGCCGTGACGGTGGCGTTATAGCCGTGCTTGGAAGCCTCAACTAGGCCCAGATACTGGACGAAGGTGCCTTCCTTGAAGAGCTGGATGCCCGGCTCGGCCAGTTCCCAGCGGATCAGGCCCGACAGGGCGCCGCCGATGAGGCCGGTGAAGATGGCGAACATCAGGTACAGAAGCCCGATGTCCTTGTGGTTGGTCGACAGGAACCAGCGGGTGAAGAAACCCGGCTTGTGGTCGTGCGGATCGTGAACAGCTGCGGTGGCCATCGGTCTGGGCTCTCGCGTCTCTCTTACTGAGCAGCCGGCGCGGCGGGCGCGGCGGCGGTTGCGGGGGCCGCAGGCGCGGCGTCGGTCGGGGCGGCTGCGTCAGCAGCCGGAGCGGCGGGCGCTTCGGCGGCGGCGGGCGCGGCCGCAGCAGCGGCTTCATCAGCCGCCTTGGTCATGGAGCCGCCCTTTGAAGCGACCCATTCGGCGAAGGCCTGCTTGCTGACCACCTTGACGTGGATCGGCATGAAGGCGTGGTCGACGCCGCACAGCTCGGAGCACTGGCCGTAGTAGTCGCCTTCCTTCTCGGCGCGGAACCAGGTCTCGTTCATACGGCCCGGAACAGCGTCGACCTTGATGGCGAAGGCCGGGACGGCGACGGCGTGGATCACGTCCGAAGCGGTGATCAGCAGGCGGACGTTCTCGCCCACCGGCACCACCATCGGCTCATCGGCGGCCAGGCGGTACAGATGCTTGGGCGCCTTGTCCTCCGGCAGCATGTTCGAGATGTACTCGGCCACGCCCTGGTCCGGATATTCATAGCCCCAGTTCCACTGGTTGCCCGTGATCTTCACCGTGACGTCCGCATCCGGATAGTCGTGATAGGCGAACAGCAGACGGAACGAGAACAGGGAGATGCCGACCAGGATCAGCACCGGCACCACGGTCCAGATGATCTCGATAACGGTGTTGTGGCTCCACTTGGCCGGGGTCGGATTGGCGCGCTTGTTGTAGCGGATCGCGATCCACACCAGCAGCACCAGCACCAGAACGCAGATCGCGGTGATGATCGGCATCAGCACGACGTTGTGGAAGAAGTGAGCCTCATGCGCCAGCGGCGCGGCGGCCGTCTGCAGGCCCAGGCCCGCCGGAGTCGGCTGACCCAACACATCCTGCGCCATCGCCGGCGCGGCGAAAATGGCGGCAAGGGCGGTCGCGGCGATACCGCCTCCCAACCGCGCCATGGCTCGCATGCCCATCCCCATTCGAGAAGTCCTCATTAACCGTTCAGCAGCAGACGTTTGCGAGCAATTCGCAAGCGTCGCCGGGCCCAGAGGACCTCGGCGTGTCATGGGCCGGTCCTTATCGGCTCGGATCGCCCTTGCCAAGCGATCAAGCGCACCTAGGGCGCCGTCTCGACAAAATGCGGTCGATTAATTCGCTGTCATGTTTGAACAGCTACCTTGCACCACAAGATACCTTGCGATACCTCTTCGTCATCCAGACAGGGATGCCCAAGAGGGAGGCCCGCAGGGAGGCCATGCGCGACACCATCGACGTTCAACTGAAGAAAGGCGTGCTGGGGCTATGCGTCCTGGCGCTGCTCGCCCGGCGCGACAGCTACGCCTATGAGATCGCCAGCCGCCTGTCCGACGCCATCGGCATGGGCGAAGGCACCATCTATCCGCTGATGCGGCGGATGCAGACCGACGGCCTGGTCGAGACCTACCTGGTCGAATCATCCAGCGGCCCGTCGCGGAAATATTACCGCCTGACCGATGCGGGGCGCCGCGCCCTGGACGGCCAGACCGGCGAGTGGCGGGCCTTCGCCCGCGCTGTCGAGGCCCTGATCGCGGGCGATGAAGGCGAAGCCGTCATCGTCGCCGAGGCCCCGGCCGAGACGCCCGCCCTGCTTGACCAGAGCGCCCAAACCGAATCGATCGCCCAAGCTGACAGGGGAGAGGACCAATGAACCGCGCGGAATTCCTGGCGCGCCTGCGTCGCGGCCTGGTGGGCCTGCCCGCCGCCGCCGCCAATGAGATCGTCGCCGACTACGAAGCCCACTTCGCCGACGGCGCCGCCGCCGGGCGCAGCGAGGCCGAAGTGGCCGAGGCCCTGGGCGATCCCGATCGCCTGGCCCGCGAACTGAAGGCCGAGGCCGGCGCCCAGCGCTGGCGTCAGGAGCCGTCGGCCTCGTCCGCCGCCGGGGCCGTGTTCGGCATCCTGGGTCTGGGCGCCATCGACATCCTGATCCTTCTGCCCATCGCCCTGCCCGTCTTCGGCACGGTGCTGTCGCTGCTGCTGGGCGGGGTCGGCGTCTTCATCGCCGGCGGCTTCGTCATGGTGGCGGGCGCCTTCACCGGCCTGCCGGGCGGAGCGCTGGCCGCCGCGCTGCTGGGCGTCGGCCTGATGGGTCTGGGCATCTTCATGGTCGGAACCATGGCCCTGCTGACCAAATGGCTGATCGACGCCACCGTCTGGTACGCCCGCCTGCACTACCGCGTCGTCAAACCCGCCCTGGAACCCCAGGCCTGAAGCCAGAGAGTGAGGAGAACACAGTCATGATCCGCAATCTGCTCATCATCTCCGGCGCAGGCCTGATACTGGCCATCGTCGGCATCGGCGGCGCCTTCGCCGTGGGCGGCCGCGACCTGGCCCGCCACGACTGGACCTGGGTCATTACCGACGACGACGGTCCCGACAGCGGCTTCACCGTCGAGCGCGGCCAGGTGTCGCCCGACGCCACGCGCACCATCGAATGGACCGGCGACGAGCGTCTGGCCATCAACGTCCCCGCCGACGTCGTCTACGACCAGCAGGCCGACGCGCCCGGCATCACCGTCACGGGCGCCGAGACGGTCGTGAACCGCGTCCGCTTCTCCAACGGACGCCTGACGCTGGAGGAAGCCCCGCGCGGCGACCGCAGCTATGTCCGCTGGACCCGCACCGGCATTCGCGGCTGGAGCGAGACCGACGCCCTGAAGATCATCATCAAGGCGCCCTCGGTGAAGACCTTCAACCTGTCCGGCCCGACCGAACTGAAGATCCGCGGTTATGACCAGCCGACGCTGGACCTTACCCTCACCGGCGCGTCCGACGTGCGCGTTCAGGGTCGTACCGGCGCCGTTACGGTCGACGCCTCCGGCGCCAGCGACGCCCGCCTCGACGAACTGATCGTCGAGGACGCCAAGGTCCAGGTCAGCGGCTCGGGCGACGTCCGCGTCGGCCCCAGCGGCAAGGCCGAGGTCGATGTTTCGGGCAGCGGCGAGGTCCGCCTGACCCGCCGCCCCGCCGAACTGCGCCAGTCGGTCAGCGGCACGGGCGACGTGAGGCAGGACTGACAAACGCTCCCCCTCTCCCGGCGGGAGAGGGCTTGAGCCTCCAAGAGCCGAAGGCGATTGGAACAGGCGAAAGGGTGAGGGGCTTGTCCCGTCCGTCGGCGCAAGCCGTCGCACGAACCCATCAACCGCGAACCCTCACCCTTTCGCGCCAGAACGATCGCTCCGCTCTCGTGCGCTCAAGCCCTCTCCCAACAGGAGAGGGTTTCCGCTTCCCCCGTGACGCGAGCCCCCTCAACCCCTATCTAGCCTCCATGAGCACCGTCGCCTCCCCCTCCCCCATCCTCGACGCCGCCGGCGTAGCCCCGGACGAGGCCCTGTCGATCCTGCAGACCGCGCTGTCGGGCGCCGACGACGGGGAGCTGTTCCTCGAAAAGACCGAGAGCGAATCCCTGGTCTTCGACGACGGGCGGCTGAAGGGCGCCTCCTATGACGCCGTGGAAGGCTTCGGCCTGCGCGTCGTGGCGGGCGAGACCGCCGGTTACGCCCACGCCAATGAGATTTCCTCCGCCGCCATCCGCCGCGCCGCCGACAGCGCTGCGCTCGCCAAGCGCGGCTATGACGGAACCGCCGCCGAGGCGCCGCGCGACACCAACCAGCGCCTCTATGATCCGGTCGACCCGCTGCTGGCCCCGGCCTTCTCGGACAAGATCGCCCTGCTGGCCGAGATCGACGCCTGGGCCCGCGCCCGCGATCCGCGGGTGGTGCAGGTCTCGGCCTCCCTGGTCGGCGAGCGCCGCGCCATCGATATCCTGCGCGGCGACGGGCGACTGCTCAGCGACCTGCGTCCGCTGGTCCGGTTGAACGTGTCCGTCACCGTCGAGAAGGACGGCAAGCGCGAGAGCGCCTCGTCCGGCGCGGGCGGCCGCGCGGGCTTTGAAGAATGGGTCGCGCCCGAACGCTGGCAGGCCCAGGTGGACGAGGCCCTGCGTCAGGCCCTGGTCAATCTGGAGGCCGTCGACTGCCCGGCGGGCGAGATGGACGTGGTGCTGGGCGCGGGCTGGCCCGGCGTCCTGCTGCACGAAGCCGTGGGGCACGGCTTCGAGGGCGACTTCCACCGCAAGGGTTCGTCGGTCTTTACCGGCATGATGGGCAAGCGGGTCGCCGCGCCGGGCGTGACGGTCGTGGACGACGGCTCAATCGCCGGGCGTCGCGGCTCCCTGTCGTTCGACGACGAAGGCACCCCGACCTCGCGCACCGTGCTGATCGAGGACGGGATCATGGTCGGCCTGATGCACGACCGGCTGTCGGCGCGTCAGCTGGGCGCGAACGCCACCGGCAACGGCCGCCGCCAGTCCTTCGCCCACACGCCCATGCCGCGCATGACCAACACCTTCATGGAAGGCGGCAAGGACAGCCAGGCCGACATGATCGCCTCGACCAAGCGCGGCCTCTACGCGGCCAACTTCGGCGGCGGTCAGGTGGACATCACCAACGGCAAGTTCGTCTTCCAGTGCACCGAGGCCTATCTGATCGAGGACGGCAGGATCACCGCCCCGGTGCGCGGCGCCACCCTGATAGGCGACGGCGCCACGGCCCTGACCCAGATCCAGATGATCGGCGACGACTTCGCCTTCGACCCCGGCGTCGGCACCTGCGGCAAGGCCGGTCAGGGCGTCCCCGTCGGCATCGGCCAGCCAAGCCTCAAGATCGGCGGCCTGACAGTCGGCGGCACGGCGGTCTAGGGGGCGCTCCTGTCTAAGGTGCAGCGGGCTTCCACTCGGGACCGTCGACCTCAAAGCCCTGCGCCTCCAGCAGGTCCAGCACCCCGCCTGGCTCGGCCAGACGGCGCAGCGGCGCGACCGCCAGCGTCAGGCCCGGCTGGCTGACCGCCTGGGTGACCGCCTCGGTCCATTCCGTGCGCAGTTGCGACCCGATCTGCGGGTCGCCCCACGGCCAGCACCGATCCACCGCCTGATCCACCGGCGAGGCCAGCACCTCGGCCACCCTCAGCGCGCGCCAGGCCTCGGCGCGCAGACGCAGGGCGTCCGGCCCCAGCTCGGCGGCCGACAGGGCGGCGCGCAGGCATTCGCGGTGCGTCTCAGGCGGGGCGGAAATCAGGCCCTCGATCAGATCGGCGCCGCGCACCACGCCGATCGAACGGATCGGCACACGCGCCTGGCGCGCGGCGCGACGCACGGCGTCGTCGGCGCCGACGGACCGGGCGTCCGTCTCGCCCGCCTTGTTCTTGAACAGATCAATGGCCAGCAGCAACAGGCTGTACCGCCGCCACTGGTCGGTCTTTTCCCCCGTCATCAGGGCCTCGAGCCGCTCCTGATCCTCGGGCGTCAGGTAATCGGCCGTCGTCGTCCCCTCCGGCAGCCAGCCGATGGTGCGGATGCGCCACATCAACCGCAGCACGTCGGCAGGCGAAGCTCGGCCCCGTTGAGGGAACAGGATGCGGTCGGCGCGGGCCGCCGCCTCCTCCAGCGCCTGCGGCCGCCATTCGAACCCGCGCGGCGCCTCCTCGATCGCGCCGACCAGAACCATCACCCCTTCGCCGTCGCGCCTGATCGTCCACATCGGCGCGCCCGCCCGCCGCGCAGTGACCACCACCTCGTCCAGACGGGTCGGCGCCTCGTTCTGGTTCTGGGCGGCCAGAACCGAAGCCGGCGCGACGGACAGCGCCAGAAAAGTCGACAGGACGATGGGAGCAAGACGAGCTTTCATCCGGTCATTCTAAAGTCTTCAAAAGCCGCCGCACGTGACTATTCCGTAATGATGTCCACGATTTAATCCACCTGTCCCGCTTGTAACTGGAGATCGTAACACGCGCCGTCCACACCTCTGCCGACACCGAGGGAGAGGAAAAATGAACACCAAAAGCGCCCTGCTGGCCACCACCGCCATGCTGCTGAGCGCCGCCGCGCCGGCCGTCGCCCTGGCCGCCGAGAAGGCCGACGCCCCCGCCCGCCAGACTGCCGTCGCCGGCGATCAGGCCGTGCTGATCTTCACCCCTGACTTCTTCGTCGACGCGCGCCCCAACACGGCGCTGGACATGGTCAACCGGGTGCCCGGTTTCTCGGTCAACGACGGCGACGGAGCGCGCGGCTTTGAGGGCGCGGTCGGCAACGTCCTGATCAACGGCGCGCGCCCGGCTTCCAAGAACGACACCGGCTCCAACGTCCTGGCGCGCACCGTGGCCAGCCAGGTCGAGCGTATCGAACTGATCCGGGGCGGGGCGCCGGGCATCGAGATGCAGGGCTATTCCGTCGTCGCCAACGTCATTCTGAAGAACACGGTCAGCCGCGAGCACATCGCCACCTTCAACGCCAATCTGTTCGAGGGCGGCCAGGACCTGTTCGGCGGCTCCTATCAGTTCACCGAGCGCAAGGGCGACCGCACCTGGGGCGTGACCCTGAGCGACGGCATCTCCATGAGCGACTCCAACGGCGCCGGTCCGCTGCGCCGGGTCGGCCCGAACGGAGAGACCCTGCGCGCCGAGGATTACTACAACGACGGCTACGGCGGCGGGAACTCGATCCGTGGCAACTTCTCCAGTCCTTTCCTGGGCGGCAAGGTCGATCTGACGGCGCGTTATGGGATCAACGACTGGCACAACATCAACCGCCAGACCGCGCCCGGCGTGCTGCGCGAAAGCCTGTATGACGAAGACAGCCACAGCGGCGAGTTCGGCGTCGTCTACACCCGCCCCCTGTCCGAGAAGCTGAAGCTGGAAACCCGCTTCATCCATGAGTTCGGCGACTATGACTCGGCCTCGGTCTCACGCGGCCGGGTGGTTGACGTCCAGAGCCCGGAACAACTGTTCAGTTCTGACGGCAAGTCATCCGAAACCATCCTGCGCGGCCTGGTGCGCTATGAGCGGACCCCGTCGATGGATTTCGAGGCGGGCGGCGAAATCGCCTACAACATGATGCAGCGCGACCAGGCCTATTCCATCGACGGCGTCGAGGAGCCCCTGCCCTCCGCCTCGGTCAAGGTCGAGGAGACGCGCGGCGAACTGTTCGGCAAGGCGACCTGGCGCATCAACCCGAAATGGACGCTGGAAAGCGGCCTGCGGCTGGAATCCTCGACGATCAGCCAGTCCGGCGACGCTGATCAGGAAAAGAGCTTCTTCTTCGCCAAGCCGCGCCTGCTGGCCACCTGGACCCCGGCGGCCAACAACCAGCTGCGCCTGCGGCTGGAGCGTACCGTCGGTCAGTTGGACTTCAGCGACTTCGCCGCCTCGGCCGAGTTCGCCGACGGCAATGTCTTCGGCGGCAATGTGAACCTGCATCCCGAATCGCGCTGGGTCGCCGAACTGACCTATGAGAAGCGTTTCTGGGGCGAAGGCGTCGTCAGCATCGGCCTGCGCCATGACGAGATCACCGACGCCATCGACGTCATCCCCTTGGAAGGCGGTTACGCCGCCGTGGGCAATATCGGCGACGGGACGCTGGACCAGCTGGTGCTGAACGTCACCATTCCAACCGACAAACTGGGGGTCTCGGGCGGCAAGTTCGGCTTCCGCAACACCTGGAACCACACCGAAGTCACCGACCCGACCACCGGCGAGATCCGCCCCATCTCCGGCGTCCGCGCCAGTCAGGCGACCATCACCTTCCAGCAGGACATCACGCGGTGGAAGGTGCAGTGGGGCGGCGCCTGGATTCCCCTGCTGGGCCAGAACAACTATCGGCCGGACCAGATCTCGGGCTGGCGCGGTCACGACTACTATGAGCTGTGGGGCGAGTATAAGCCGACGCCGACCCTGTCGATCCGCGCCCAGATCAACATCTGGGACGACTTCAACGTCCAGCTCACCCAGTTCGCTGATCGCGAGACGCGGCCGATCGCCTTTGTCGAGAACCGCTTCATCGACCCGCGCACCTTCTATCAGATCCGCCTGCGCAAGACTTTCTGAGGAACTGAAACCACGCGCCCCGGAGCCAGCCGGGGCCTTTCCCCGGACAACTGAAAAGGGCGGCGCCTCCTGCGAGGCGCCGCCCTTTCCTTTGATGGTCAGCCGGTCCGGCGCGCGAACGCAGGACCGGCTTTTTACTCATGGACGCTTAGTGCGGCGCCTTTTCGTGCGACCAGCCCTTGATGAAGAAGCTGAGGACGATGAAGCCGACGCCGATGCCCATGCCCCACACGCCCAGCATGCCGAACACCTCCAGCGAGGTGCGCAGGGCGGCGCCGGGGTCCAGCACCTGGCCGCCGACCGTTTCGGTCCCGGCCAGACCGGCGATCCAGCCGCCGACGTACTGGGCGATGGACGAGGCCAGGAACCACACGGCCATCATGAAGCTGACCACCTTGGCCAGCGACAGCTTGGTGATCTCCGACAGGCCCACCGGCGACAGGAACAGCTCGCCCAGGGTGTGGAACATGTAGAGCAGGCCCAGCAGCAGGATCGGCATCTGGAAGGCCGAGTCGGCCATCCCGGCGCCCCACACCACGATCATGAAGCCCAGGCCGACCTGCAGCAGGCCGAGACCGAACTTCAGCACCGGGTTCGGATCCATGTTGCGCTTGCCCAGGAAGGCCCACAGGGCCGCCATGATCGGCGCGAAGATCAGGATGAAGCCGGCGTTGAACGACTGGGTCTGCGCCGCCGTCACCGTGGCGTCGATCCAGAAGCCGGTGGGCGTGATGCCCGCCGCCGCCAGTTGGGCCGGGGTGCCGATGGTGACGCCCAGGAACTGCACCGCCGTCGGCGTCAGGCTGAGGTCGACGTTACGGTCAGCGAACAGGTTCAGCGAGGTGCCGGCCTGTTCGAACAGGGTGAAGAAGACCACCGAGCCGAAGATCAGCACCACCGCCAGCATCATGCGCTCGCGCTGGATGCGGTTCTCGCAGACCTTGACGATGATGTAGGCGATGAAGGCCAGCGACGCGATGGTCGCGGCGCCCAGCACCCAGCCCACCAGGGCGTTGCGCTGAACCATGAACCACACCACGCCGACGCCCAGAATGCTGAGCAGATAGATCGACCACTCGCGGTTCAACGGGCCCAGGAAGGGCTTCTTGAGCTCGCCCTCGACCGGCGGCTCGCCCTTGCCCTGCAGCAGCGGCTTGCCCAGGACGAAGACGACCCAGCCCAGCGCCATGCCGACGCCGGCCAGGCCGAAGCCCGCCCACCAGCCGACCGTCTGGCCCAGATAACCGCACAGCACCGCGGCCCAGAAGGCCCCCAGGTTGATGCCGTAGTAGTAGAGGGTGAAGCCCGAATCCCGGCGCGGGTCGCCGTCAGGATACAGTTGCCCCACGATGGTGGAGATGTTCGGCTTCAGATAGCCCACGCCCATGATGATCAGGGCGATCGCCAGGTAGAAGACGTTGATGCCCGCCAGATCGCGGGTCACGTCGATTTTGTAGTCGCCGGTCGGCAGCACGGCCGGAATCGGCGCGTCCTGCGGCAGGTCCCTGATCGCCAGGCCATTCTCGACCGGAGCGAAGGCGTATTTCTGTCCGTTGACCATCAGGCCGACGTCGCGGGCGGCGCCGCGGCCCTCGGCCGAGATTTCATAGGTCGCGCCCTGATAGGTCAGGGTTTCGGTGGCGGGACGACCTTCGAAGGCCATCATGCCGTGACCGGCGACCAGCAGCAGGGCGCCGAAGGCTACGGCCTTGCGCGTGCCGATGAAGCGGTCGGCCATCATCCCGCCCAGCAGCGGCAGCAGGTAGACCAGCGAGGTGTACGAGCCATAGGCCGAACCGGCCTGGGCGTCGTTGAACAGGAAGTGCTGTGTCAGGAAGAAGATCAGGATGCCGCGCATCCCATAGTAGGAGAAGCGTTCCCACATTTCCGCGAAGAACAGGATGATCAGTCCGCGCGGGTGATTTTTCAGGATCTGCATCAGCACGGGCACGCCCGTGACCAGGGTGATGATCAGACCGATGGCGATGACGATGTTCATGCCTGGGCCCCCGCGCAGATCATGATCGACGTCGCTTCATTCACAGTCACCGTCTGGGCCATCGCCAGGGCGTCGCCCCCTCGAGTGCCGGGCCGGCGCGCAAGTCGCGCGCCCCCTCCGTCCGTCGTGCTCAACGGCAAGCTCCATTGTCTGACGCCCCCGACGGGCGTGGAAGCGATCAGAAACAGCACGGTCACGGATTGCAAACAAGCGTTAACGGCCAAATCCAGGCCGCCAAGGGGCGCCTGATCGTCGCAAGGTTCGCGTTTTGGGGGTAGTTAGATCATTCTACACATATTTCGCGAATGCTCTCCGAACGCCGAGATGCGGCTGAGGAGACTCGAACAGACATGTCGTTGCGCCCGTTTAACGAGAGCGATCTCGAGGCCGTCAATCGACTGCACCGCAGCGTGTGGTGGCCGGAGCGGTCGGCGGCGGGCTGGCGCTGGTTGATGGCGAATCCGGCCTCGGCCGAGATCGAGGCTCCGCACGGCTGGGTGATCGACCATGGCGCCGGGCCTCAGGCCTTCGTCGGCAACTTCATCCAGCGCTTCTGGCGGAACGATCAACGCCTGCACGCCGCGACGGGCTATTCCATCGTCGTTCCTCCGGCGCAGCGAGGCCGCAGCCGGTCCCTGATCAACGCCTTCGTCGACCAGCCCGCCTGTTTCGCCCGCTACACGCTGAACGCGAACGCCCGCTCCAGCCCTCTGTACAAGCGGCACGGCATGGTTCCCTGGCCGCCGAACACCCACACGCTGAAGCTGTCCTGGCTGATCGACCCGGTCGCCTGCCTGTACGGACGGGGCCTGCGAGAGGTCGTGGACCGCGCCCCGGCCCTGGCCCGCCTGCTGGGCGAACAACTGTCGCCCCTGCCCCGGCTGAGCGGCGAGCGCCGTCTGCGTCAGGCTGAGAGCCGCCTGCCTGGCGGGGTAAGCCTCAGCCCCGACCTCTCGGAACGCTCGGACTACGCCCGTTTCTGGACGGCCCTGCGCGCCGAGGGGCGGCTGACGGCGGACCGCAGTCCGGACATCATGCGCTGGCGGCTGTCGGACCCCGATCTGACGGTGCCCCCGCTGTGTCTGGCCTATCGCGACGGAGGGCGACTGACAGGCTTCGCCGTCGCCATGCTGAACAAGCAGACGCCGCTGGAGCCGCCGGTCCTGGAGATCATCGACCTGGTCGCGCTGGACAATGATTCAACGGCGATCCAGGCGCTGGTCGAGGGCCTGCGTCGCATGGCGCCTGCGCTGGGAGCCGCCAAGGTGCGGCTGCAGGTGGTGTCGCCCGACCTGCTCGCCGCCTTGGGCCGACTGGGCCAAAAAGCCTGGCGCGAGGGCGGCTGGGGCCACTGTCACATCGCCTTCGACGACGAGATGCAGGATGCGGGCTGGCGGCCCACCCCCTATGACGGCGACTATTCCTTCTGCCTGCGCCCCCTGCCCGCGCGGGCCAGCGCCGCCCTGCGGCTGGCGTCGGCGCCCATGCGCGCTCAAACGATGGAAGCGCGGGCATGAATGGAAACGAGGGCCTCTTCAGGCCCTCGTCAGGCGCCGCCGTTTAGGAGCGCGCCTTCAGTTCATCGCGGATTTCGGCCAGCAGGGCCTCGGTCGGCGTCGGCGCAGCGGGCGCCTCAGGCTCGGCGGGCTGCTCGCGGCGCAGCTTGTTGACCATCTTGACCATCAGGAAGACCACGAAGGCCACGATCACGAACTGGATCAGGGTGTTGATGAAGGCGCCGTACTGAATGGCCACCTTCTCGACCGCCTCGGTCGCCGGGTCTTCCGGCACCAGGACCCACTCCAGCTTGGAGAAGTCCACCCGGCCCAGCAGCAGGCCGATCGGCGGCATCACCACCTGATCCACCAGACTGGTGACGATCTTGCCGAACGAGGCGCCGATGATGACCCCGACCGCCAGGTCGACGACGTTGCCGCGCGCGGCGAATTCCCGAAACTCGGACAGCAGGCTCATTTGATCTTCAGTCTTTCAGATTGTGTCAGGCGTCGCCGGACGCGTTCAGCCGCTCTCGCAGTTCCTTGCCGCTCTTGAAGAAGGGCACGGACTTGGCCGGGACCTCGACCGTTTCGCCGGTGCGGGGATTGCGCCCCGTCCGCGCCGGTCGGCTGCGCACCGAAAAGGCGCCGAAGCCGCGAAGCTCGACACGCCCGCCTTCCGAGAGGGTCTCGGTCATGCGGCCCAGGATCACATTCACGACCCGCTCCACCTCGGCATGAGTGAGGTGCAGGTTCTCCGCCGCCAACTTCTCGATCAGTTCAGACTTGATCATTCAGGCCCCCGCCATGGTTTCACCGTCCGGGACGACACCCTAACCGCCTGTCGCCACAGGAAGAAAGGGCAAAACGCATCGTCGTGAAGGTTTCTTGCATTCCACAGCGACAGGTTTCGCCGCCGATGGGCCGTGTGAGGAAGAAAATACGTCGCAAAGAACCAGAGTCGCGGCCAAAGAAAAAGGGCGGCCGGATCGCTCCGGCCGCCCCGTTTCCCGAAGGGTGAGGAAACTTATTCCTTGCCCGCGTTCTTGAGCGCGGCGCCCAGGATGTCGCCCAGCGAGGCGCCCGAGTCCGACGACCCGAACTGTTCGATGGCTTCCTGTTCGTCCTTCATCTCCAGCGCCTTGATCGAGACGGAGACGCGGCGCGTGGCCTTGTCGACGCCGGTGATCATGGCGTCGACGCGGTCGCCGACGGCGAAACGCTCGGTGCGCTGCTCGTTGCGGTCGCGCGACAGGTCCGACTTGCGGACGAAGGCCGTGACCGGCGCGTCGTCTTCACCGAACTTCACCTCGATGCCGCCGGTCTCGATCGCCGTCACGGTGACGGTGATCTGCTGGCCGCGCTTGTAGGTGTCGCCTTCCATCGGGTCGCCGCCGAGCTGCTTGACGCCCAGGGAGACGCGCTCCTTGTCGATGTCGACGTCCAGCACCTTGGCCTTGATGACCTCGCCCTTGCGGTAGCGCTGGATGGCTTCTTCGCCCGACACGTTCCAGTCCAGGTCCGACAGGTGGACCATGCCGTCGATGTCGTTGTCCAGGCCGACGAACAGGCCGAACTCGGTGGCGTTCTTGACTTCGCCCTCGACGGTCGAACCGACCGGGTGAGCCTCCAGGAAGGCCTCCCACGGGTTGTTCTGAGCCTGCTTCAGGCCCAGCGAGATACGACGCTTGGCGCTGTCGACGTCCAGGACGATGACGTCCACTTCCTGCGAGGTGGAGACGATCTTGCCCGGGTGGACGTTCTTCTTGGTCCAGGACATTTCCGACACGTGGACCAGACCCTCAACGCCCGGCTCCAACTCCACGAAGGCGCCGTAGTCGGTGATGTTGGTGACGCGGCCGGTGTATTTGGCGTTGACCGGGTATTTGGCTTCGACGCCATCCCACGGATCCGACTGCAGCTGCTTCATGCCGAGCGAGATGCGCTGGGTGTCCGGGTTGATCTTGACGATCTGGACCTTGACGGTGTCGCCGACGGCCAGGACCTGCGACGGGTGCGACACGCGCTTCCACGACATGTCCGTGACGTGCAGCAGGCCGTCGATGCCGCCCAGGTCGACGAACGCGCCGTAGTCGGTGATGTTCTTGACGACGCCTTCGCGGACTTCGCCCTCTTGCAGCTGGCCGACCAGCTCCGTGCGCTGTTCAGCGCGGGCTTCTTCCAGGATGGCGCGACGCGAGACGACGATGTTGCCGCGCGGACGGTCCATCTTCAGGATGGCGAAGGGCTGTTCCTTGCCCATCAGCGGGCCGACGTCGCGGACCGGACGGATGTCGACCTGCGAGCCCGGCAGGAAGGCCGAGGCGCCGCCCAGGTCGACGGTGAAGCCGCCCTTGACGCGGCCGACGATGGCGCCGTTGACCGGCTGGCCTTCGGCGAACACGGCTTCCAGACGGGTCCAGGCTTCTTCGCGGCGAGCCTTGTCGCGGCTGATGACGGCCTCGCCCATCGCGTTCTCGACGCGCTCCAGGTAGACCTCGACGTTGTCGCCGACCTTGGGCAGGACGGCGCCGTCGCCCTGGCCGAACTCGCGCATGGCGATGCGGCCTTCGGTCTTCAGACCGACGTCGATGATGACGATGTCTTTTTCAATGCCGACGACGCGGCCGTGAACGACCTGGCCTTCGCCAAGGTCGCGGCCTTGCAGTTGTTCGTCGAGGAGCGCGGCGAAATCGTCGCGAGTGGGGTTGAGGGTTTCAGTCATGGAAACTCTTGAGGTTGATGAAAGGCGAAACGCGCACGACCGAGCGGACCTGCGCGAATGGGGTTTGAAAAGGAGAAGTCAGGTCGTCACGAGGCGAGGCCACACACGCTCTGAAAAGCGCGAAAACGAAAGCCAGAACGCCCGCGGCCGTCGAGGAGATCGGTGCGTTGGATTTGCCCGGCAGGATCAGATCCCGGCCCTGGCTCGCGCCGCCTCGACGATACGGCGGGCCGCATCGAAGGCGGCCTCTATACCCATATCGGTCGTGTCCAGCAAGACGGCGTCGTCCGCTTGGACCATCGGGGCGTCGTCACGGCCCGCGTCGCGAGCGTCGCGGCGACGGATATCCTCCAGCATGTCCGCAAAGGCGATGACCTCGCCGCGCGCCGTCAACTGCTTCCAGCGACGCTCGGCCCGCACCTGCGGACTGGCGGCGATATAGAGCTTGGCCGGAGCGTCCGGCGCGATCACCGTGCCGATGTCGCGCCCGTCCAGCACCGCCCCGCCCGCCTGGGCGGCGAAGTCCTGCTGCAGCTTCAGCAGCGCCGCGCGCACGCCCGGATGGCTGGCCACGCGGCTGGCCGCCTCGCCCGCCCCGCGATCGGTCAGGCGCGCATTGTCGCTCAGGCTCGCCAGATCCAGCGCCTGCGCCGCCTGCGTCGCCGCCTCGGCGTCGTCCAGATCGCCGCCCGCATCCAGCACAGCCAGCCCCACGGCGCGATACAGCAGGCCCGTGTCCAGATACGGCAGGCCGTAATGGGCGGCCAGGCGCGCGGCGATGGTGCCCTTGCCCGAAGCGGCGGGGCCGTCGACGGCGATGACAAGCACTTGGGTCAGGCTTTTCTCTCCTGTTTCAATTCACGAACGTCGCTGACCGAGGGAGGTAGCGCGCACCCATAATCGTTTCAGATCAGGAAGCGCAGCTCGGACACCAAACGCAAAGATTAGCGCCGCAACACCCGCATCCCAAAGGACGGACAACCAGAAATCGGCAGGGCTCGCGCTACGCAATACAGTCCCGCCGTAGCGAACATGCACCTCGCCAGTCAGCAGCGCACGAACGACATTCCCACCAAACAGTAATAGGGTGCCGCCGATGAACAGGAAGCCAAGCGTATTTCTCACACCGCGCGGCAGCCGTCTCTTGCTGGTTTTGGAGCGTCGGCTAACCATCAATGGCACCGCCCAGCCCGTTCATCATCTCGACGAAGCCGGGGAAGCTGGTGGCGATCATCTCAGGGTCGCGGACCGAGACGGGCTGCTGCGCGGCCAGGCCCAGCACCAGATGGCTCATGGCGATGCGGTGGTCGTGGGCGGTGTCGACGGTCGCGCCGCCCTTCACGGGGCCTCCGGTGACGATGAAGCCCTCCGGCTCCTCATGCACCTGAACGCCGCAGGCCGTCAGGCCCCCCGCCATCAGGGCGATGCGGTCGCTTTCCTTGACGCGCATCTCGCCGATGCCGCGCATGACGGTCTCGCCTTCAGCGAAGGCGGCGGTCACCGCCAGGATCGGGTATTCGTCGATCATGGAGGCGGCGCGGTCTTCAGGAACCACGATCCCCTTCAGCGCCGAGTGGCGGGCGGTGATGTCGCCGACCTCTTCGCCCCCGGCCATGCGGCGGTTGGCGATGGTCAGGTCCGCGCCCATGTCCATCCAGGTCTGGAACAGGCCGGTGCGTAAGGGATTCAGCATCACCGCCTCGACCGTCACCTCCGACCCCGGCGTGATCAGGGCCGCCGCCAGGGGGAAGGCCGCCGAGGACGGGTCGCCCGGCACGGCGACATGGGTTCCCTTGAGTTGCTGGCCGCCCGGCAGACGGATGCGCCAGCCCTCGCTCTCTTCGATCACCTCGACCTCGGCGCCGAAGGCGCGCAGCATCCGCTCGGTGTGGTCGCGGCTCTTTTCCGGCTCGACCACGACCGTCTCGCCCGCCGCGTTCAGCCCTGCCAGCAGGATGGCCGACTTGATCTGGGCCGAGGCGACGCTCTGCACGAAGGTCACGCCCTTCAGCCCGCCGCCATGCAGGGTCAGCGGCACCCGGTCCTCGGTCGCGTTCCAGTCGAAGCGCGCGCCCATGTCGGCCAGCGGCCCGGTGACCCGCTTCATCGGCCGTTTGCGCAAGGAAACGTCGCCGTCGAACGTCGCCGTCAGATCATAGCCGGCGACCGCCCCCATCAGCAGACGCACGCCCGTCCCGGCGTTGCCGCAGTCGATGACGCCTTCAGGCGAGCGCAGCGGGCCGCGCCCCTCGACCCGCCAGCGCCCCTCGCCGACCCGTTCGACCGAGGCGCCGAAAGCCTGCATGGCGCGGCCGGTGGCCAGGATGTCGTCGCCCTCCAGCAGCCCCTCGATTTCGGTCACGCCCTCGGCCATGCCACCGAAGATCAGGGCGCGGTGCGACATCGACTTGTCGCCGGGCGCGCGCACCACGCCTTTGAGGCCTGAATTGACGCCGGAAACGGGGGACGCGGTGAAGGTCTGGGGAGTGCTCACCCTGATGCAGGCTCCGGTTGTCAGGAGGGCCGCGAAACGCGCGGAAAAGAAGGCTTTTGACAGCGGCCCCCGCCAGTGGCAAGGGAGCCGCCCTATTTCCGATTTTCCCCTTAAACCCGCCGAAGGTCTAATCACGTGGCCAATCCCGAACTGGGCCAAAAGCAGGTCTGCCCGAACTGCCAGGCCAAATTCTACGATCTGAACCGTCGCCCGGCTCGTTGCCCCAAGTGCGACACCGAGTTCGACCCGATGGAAGAAGCCGTCCGCAGCCGTCGCGCGCGTCGCGGCGCCGGCTTCGCAGCTGACGACGAGGAGGCCGAAGATCAGGTCGCCGACAAGTCCGCTGACGCCGAAGAGGACGAAGAGGACGCCGAAGGCTCCACCCCTGAAATCGACCAGGAAGGCCATGAGCCGATCCTGACGCCGGACGACGACGACGGCGAGCCCGGCGCAGACGACGCCGGCATGGGCTCGGCCGACGGCGACGATGACGACGACGTCCTGGATGATGACGACGACGATTCCGTGCCCTTCATCGAAGACGAAGACGACGACGATCTCGACGAAGAGCTGACCAAGCCGTCGCGCGACGACGACTAAAGGGTCAAGGTTCGGAAAAATAAGCGGAAAAAAATGTGTCAGACCCGCTTGATCTTCAAAACGGCCTGACCTAGTTTCCGCGCCTCGCCGGGAGGGACCATCTCTCCCGGCGGGACCGACCGAAAGGTTCGGGGCTTTAGCTCAGTTGGTAGAGCGCTTGCATGGCATGCAAGAGGTCAGCGGTTCGACTCCGCTAAGCTCCACCAGCGAAGGCCTCGCGGAACGCCCGCGGGGCCTTCGTCCTTTCCAGACTTTCCGTCTGGTGCGGTCGACGACATAACCCAGCCGATACGGCACGGGGCTTTAGCTCAGTTGGTAGAGCGCTTGCATGGCATGCAAGAGGTCAGCGGTTCGACTCCGCTAAGCTCCACCATCGAAGGCCTCGCGGAGCCCCCGCGAGGCCTTCGTCCTATCTGGCCCGATTTTTCCGACATTCAGGCGGGCATCGCCCGCTCCAGCACCGCCCGCTGATCCACCTGCGCCTCATAGGCGCCATAGGCCATGCCGCGCGGGCGCAGGCGAAGCGCGATGAAGGCCTCGGCCGAGGGACTGTTCATTTCCAGCAGCGCCGCCGCCTGGGCCGCCAGCGCCAGCCGCTCGACCGCCAGCCGCGCGCCCGCCTCGTTCGTCGTCAGATCCAGCCCGACGATGAAGCGGTCGTAGTCGGCGGATTTTCCAGCCTGCGATCCCAGCCAGTCGCGCAGGGCCTCGACCGCCTCCGGTTCGCGTCCCGCCGCGCGCAGCACGTCCAGGGCGATGACATTGCCCGAGCCTTCCCAGATGGCGTTCAGCGGCGACTGGCGGAACAGGCGCGGCATCGGCCCGGTCTCGACGTATCCAGCGCCGCCCAGCGCCTCCATCGCCTCATAGATCATGTTCGGCGCACGCTTGCAGACCTGGTACTTGGCGACCGGCGTCAGCAGTCGCCCCACGGCGTCGTCCGTATCGAAGGTGGCCGCCAGCCGCATCGATAGCGCCGTCGCCGCCTCGCTCTCCACCGCCAGATCGGTCAGGACGGCGGCCATCATCGGCTGGTCGATCAGCCGCTTCTGGAAGGCGGTGCGGTGGGCGGCGTGCCACACCGCCTGCGCCAGAGCCCCGCGCATCTGCAGGGCCGAGCCGACCACGCAGTCCAGCCGCGTATGCTGGACCATGCGGATGATGGTGGCGACGCCCCGACCCTCCTCGCCCAGCCGCTGGGCCAGGGCGCCGTGATACTCGACCTCGGACGAGGCGTTGGAGCGGTCGCCCATCTTGTCCTTCAGCCGCATGACGCGAAAGCCCGCATTGCGCGTCCCGTCCGGCAGCCAGCGCGGCAGGATGAAGCAGGTCAGCCCGCCCGGCGCATAGGCCAGCGTCAGGAAGGCGTCGCACATCGGCGCCGAACAGAACCACTTGTGCCCGATCAGACTATACCAGCCGTCCTCGCCGACCGGCTCGGCGCGGGTGGTGTTGGCGCGCACGTCCGACCCGCCCTGTTTCTCGGTCATGGCCATGCCGAGGGTCATGCCCGCCTTCTCGCCCGCCGGACGCACCGCCGGGTCATAGCGGCCGGACAGCACGCCTTTGATCCACGGCTCGCCCACGGCCGGATCGGCCTGAAGCGCCGCGACCGAGGCGTAGGTCATGGTCATGGGGCAACTGGTCCCCGAGTCCGCCTGCCCGGTCAGGAACAGGATGGCCGCGTGCAGCAGATGCCCGTTCGGCGTCCCGTCCCAGGCGCTGGCGGCGATCCCTGCGCCCAGCCCCAGATCCATCAGCTGATGATAGGCCGGGTGGAACGTCACCTCGTCGATCCGGCGGCCATAGCGGTCGTGGGTGTCCAGCACAGGCGTCACCCGATTGGCCTGCACGCCCCAGTCGATCACCTCGGCCGATCCGCAGCGACGGCCTAGATCGGTCAGCCGCTCGACATGGCCTCCTCCGCCCCAATGGCGCACGGCGTCGTGCAGAGCCATGTCGCCAGTGAACAGGTCGACGTCCTCCAGCGGCGGAACCTGATTGGCCACCTCATGGGTGTCGAGCCGCTCGATGGGACGAAAGGCGGACATGGCGAGCCTCCTGACTTGGGCGAGGAGGATGGCACGGTCGGGCGACAGCTGCGACCCTCTCCCGATGGGAGAGGGCTTGAGCCTCCAAGAGCCGGAGGCGATTGGCTAAGGCGAAAGGGTGAGGGTTCGCGATCAAACTCGGCCGAAGGCCGTTGTGCGACGGCTTACGCCGACGGTCAGGATAAACCCCTCACCCTTTGGCTGCTACGCGCCGCCCTTCGGGTCGCGCCAGAACGATCGCTGCGCTCTCGTGCGCTCAAGCCCTCTCCCGCCGGGAGAGGGTTGGTTAAGGTCGCCCCCACGTGCGCCACGCCCCGGGCGCGGGCGATCTGCATCTGCTTCTGCCGTTCGGCGTAGCCTTCACGCTGGGCCACGTCGCGGCTGTCCCAGCAGCGGTCGCAGGACACGCCCTCGACATAGCGCGTCGAGAGCCGCCCCTCAGGGCTGACCGGCATGCGGCAGGCGCGGCACAGGCTGTGTGCGCCTTCGACCAGACCATGCCCCACGGACACCCGCTCGTCGAAGACGAAGCATTCGCCGCGCCACAGGCTTTCCGGCTCCGGCACCGTCTCCAGATACTTCAGGATGCCGCCCTCCAGATGGTGCACGTCGCGCACACCCTCGGCCTTCAGGAAGGCGGTGGCCTTTTCGCAGCGGATGCCGCCGGTGCAGTACATGGCCACCTTGGGCGGCGTCGGGCGGTCCAGCAGGGCGCGGCCCTCGGTGCGGAACCAGTCGGCGAACTCGCGGAAGGTGCGGGTGTTGGGCTGGACCGCGCCCTCGAAGGCGCCGATCTCGCCTTCGTAGTCGTTGCGGGTGTCGATGACGACGGTGTCGGGATCGGCGATCAGGGCGTTCCAGTCCTGGGCCGAGACATAGGTCCCGACGCCCTCGACCGGGTCGATGTCGGGCTGGCCCATGGTGACGATCTCGGCCTTCACCCGCACCTTCATGCGGTGGAAGGGCATGGCCGAGGCCGTCGAATACTTCAGCTCCAGCCGGTCGAGGCCCGGCAGGGCCCGCACCCCGTCGATGACGCGAGCGATGTCGGCCTGCGGCCCCGCAATGGTGCCGTTGATCCCTTCATGCGCCACCAGAAGCGTGCCGCGCACGTCATCCCCGCACAGATCGAGCAGATGCAGGCGCAGCGCCGCCGGGTCGGCCACGGCTGCGAAACGATACAGGGCCGCCACAGTGAAGGGGGCCGAAGGCGACGGGGAGGGAACGGCTGGGACGGTCACGGCCTTCCTATAGCGTCCCGTCGCCGCCCTCGCGACGCCAATAATCCGGAACCCAGAGTGACCGTTTCCCGGCTTGCTTCCCCCGCCGAAGCCGTGTGCATTGATCGCATGGTCGTCGTCGGTTCCCGCCTGTCCCATGTGGTTCATCCGCGTATCGCCCATGCGAGGAGCCGCCCCGCATGAGTTCAACCGCCGACGCTCCGACTTCCGCCGCCCCCTCTGGCCCTGCGCCCGTCCCGCCCGGGCGCCCCTCGGCGCTGGCGCCGCTGCGGCACCCGATTTTCCGGGCGGTGTGGATCACCAGCCTGGTCACCAATTTCGGCGGGCTGATCCAGTCGGTCGGCGCCGCATGGATGATGACCTCCATCGCCTCGGCCCAGATGGTCGCCCTGGTGCAGGCCTCGGTCACCCTGCCGATCATGCTGCTGTCGCTGGCGGCCGGGGCGCTGGCCGACACGGTGGACCGGCGCAGGATCATGCTGGCGGCGCAGACCTTCATGCTTCTGGTCTCAGCGGGGCTGGCGGCGATGACCTGGATGGGCTGGATCACGCCCTGGGTGCTGCTGACCTTCACCTTCCTGATCGGCTGCGGCGTCGCCTTCAACGGCCCGGCGTGGCAGGCGTCGGTCGGCGACATGGTCCCGCGTGAGGACCTGGCCGGGGCCGTAACCATCAACTCCATGGGCTTCAACATGGCGCGCAGCGTCGGCCCGGCGCTGGGCGGCCTGATCGTGGCGGCGGCGGGGGCGGCGGCCGCCTTCGCCGTCAACGCCGTCAGCTATCTGGGCCTGCTGGTCGTGCTGTTCCGCTGGAAGCCCGACCGGCCCAAGCAGACCCTGCCGCGCGAGGGCCTGCTGGCGGCGATGGCGGGGGGCGTGCGCTACGCCTTCCTGTCGCCGCGCGTGACGGCGGTGCTGCTGCGCGCCGTGGTGTTCGGCGTCGGCGCCAGCGCGGTTCAGGCCCTGATGCCCGTGGTCGCGCGCGAAAGCGGCGGCGGCCCGCTGGTCTTCGGCCTGCTGCTGGGTTCGTTCGGCGTGGGCGCGGTGGGCGGCGCCCTGTTCGTCGGCCGGCTGCGAGCGAAATATGAGACGGAAACCATCGTCCGCGTCGCCGCCCTGGCCTTCGCGGCGGCGGCCCTGGGCCTGGCCTATGCGCCCTGGCTGGCCGTCACCCTGCCGGCGTTGATGATCGCCGGGGCGGGCTGGGTGCTGGTGCTGTCCAGTTTCAACGTCACGGTGCAGATGTCGGTGCCGCGCTGGGTCGTGGCGCGGGCGCTGGCGCTCTATCAGATGGCGGCCTTCGGCGGCATGGCGGGCGGCAGCTGGTTATGGGGCGCCCTGGCCCAAACCTATGGGGTCGAGACGGCCCTGTCGGTCTCCGCGGGCGTGCTGACCCTGTGCATCCTGATCGGATTCAGGGTGCCCCTGCCCTCGACCGCAAATCTGAACATGGACCTGTTGCGCCGCTGGACCGAGCCGCAGACCACCCTGGCCATCGAGCCGCGCAGCGGACCGGTCATCGTCTCCATCGCCTATCGCATCCGCGAAGAGGACATCGACGCCTTCCTGGCCCTGATGGACGAACGACGCCGCATCCGCCGCCGCGACGGCGCGCGCCAGTGGCGCCTGATGCGCGACCTGGCCGAACCCCAAGTCTGGGTCGAGAAGTATCAGACGCCGACTTGGCTGGACTATATCCGTCACAACCAGCGCATCACTCACGCCGACGCCTCGATCAACGAGGGCATCCGCGCCCTGCATCAGGGACCTGACAAGCCGGTCGTGCACCGCATGATCGAGCGCACCACCGCCCCCCTGGCCGCCAATCTGCACGGCGACCGACACTATGGAGAACCGCTGACCGACCCGACCCGATCCTCTTGAGGCCAGACCCGCCGCACCTGCCCGATATGTTGAGCAAATAATCAGCCGCGATCGGCCCAACACAGGTCGTCCTTATCAAGCCTGTCGATATTGCGGCGCACACAAACTGCGACTTGCGTGAAGGGCGCAAAATCTGGTCTAGGGAGCCACGCGTCTGGTTCGCGCAAGGTCAAGACCCATGAAGATCGCAATCCTCGGCGCCGGCGTGATCGGCGTAACCACCGCCCACTACCTGGCCCGCCAGGGGCATGAGGTGACCGTCATCGACCGCCAGAGCGGTCCGGCGCTGGAGACCAGCTTCGCCAATGCAGGCGAGATTTCGCCCGGCTATTCCTCGCCCTGGGCCGCGCCCGGCATCCCGGCCAAGGCGGTGAAGTGGCTGTTCATGCGCCACGCCCCGCTGATCCTGCACCCCCAGATCAACGCCCCGACCGTGCGCTGGCTGCTGTCGCTGCTGCGCAACTGCACCTCGGCCCGCTATGCGCTGAACAAGGCGCGCATGGTGCGTCTGGCCGATTACAGCCAGGTGGTGCAGACGGCGTTGAACGCAGAACTGGATCTTGAATACGACCACCGCACCCAGGGCACGCTGCAACTGTTCCGCACGCAGAAGCAGCTGGACGGCATCTACAAGGACACCGAGGTCCTGCGTGAAGGCGGCGTGCCGTTCGAGGTGCTGGACCAGGACGGCTGCATCGCCGCCGAGCCGGGCCTGAAGGCCACGCGCGACCTGTTCGTCGGCGGTCTGCGCCTGCCGCGTGACGAGACGGGCGACTGCTTCAAATTCACCACTGCCCTCGCCGACCACGCTGCGTCGACGCAGGGCGTGACCTTCCAGTACGGCACGACCATTCAGGGCCTTGTCGCCGAAGGCGGCCGGATCACCGGGGTCAAGACCGACAAGGGACTGGTCACGGCCGACGCCTATGTGCTGGCGCTGGGGTCCTATTCGCCGATGATGGTCAAGCCGCTGGGCATGACCCTGCCGGTCTATCCGGTGAAGGGCTATTCGATCACCGCCCCGATCATCAATGAACCCGCCGCCCCGGTCTCGACCATCATGGACGAGAGCTACAAGGTGGCGATCACCCGTCTGGGCGACCGCATCCGCGTCGGCGGCATGGCCGAGATCGCCGGCTTCTCGGACGCCTTGCCCGAGCGCCGCCGCAATACGCTGGAACACTCGGTCGGCTCGCTCTTCCCCGGCGCGGGCGACCTGAAGGCGGCCAGCTACTGGTCGGGCCTGCGCCCCATGACGCCGGACGGCACCCCGGTCATCGGCAAGACCAAACTCGACAACCTGTTCCTGAACACCGGTCACGGCACGCTGGGCTGGACCATGGCCTGCGGTTCGGCCCGCGTCATCGCCGACCTGATCAGCGGCCAGACGCCTGACATCGAGACGGCCGACCTGGGCATCGCGCGATATCGCTGACCCTTATCCCCCTGTGGGAGAAGAGCCTAGCTTCTTGCCTTCGCCGCCACGGCCTTCAGGCCGCTCAGAAGGTGCTCCGTGGCCGCATTGCGTTCGCAGCCGGCGTTGAGGATCAGCCGCAGCGCCTGGACGTGCACCTGCACCGGCGGCCAGTCCCAGGCCGCCGCAGACGTCATGCGGTCGGCTGTATCGGCCAGGCTGTAGCCCGCGTCGAACAGCGGCCCGGTATCGAAGAAGCCCGCCAGGTCCACCACGCGCGACGCGAGACGATAGACTTCGGCGCCGGGCGCCTGCGGCCGTGCTGCGCACAGGCTTTCCAGCCCCGCAACGGCGGTTTCGATCTCGGCCATGACCTCGGCCTTGTGGCGGCCCAGGCGCTCATCAGCGCGGCGCTGAATATCGGTCAGGGTCCGGCCGCCCAGCTGGGCCATCTGCTGCGCCAGAGAGGTCTTGATCCGGGTGATCACAGGCTCGGTCACAGCGACACCCTCTGCGGTTTCAGCAGCATATCGATATCGGCCTGATCCATATTCTCTTCGACGGCGTGGCCGACGTGAGCCGACAGGTCGCCCTTGCGGCGCCCGGTCATGCCAACGGGCGGACCGAAATTACGGACGCGCCGGTCGGGGCCGACATAGGTCTCGCACTCGACGAACTCGCGCTCATCGCCCGCCAGCCACAGGATGCGCTTCAACAGCACGGCGGGCGTCAGGGGCTTGGTGATGACGAAGCTGACGCCGCAGTCGCGGCCTTCCTGCACCTTGGACTGGGAGGCGTGGCCCGTGACCAGGATGACGGGCGTATAGCGCATCGGCGCGGGCGTCTCGCGCCGCAGCCAGCGGGTGAAGGCGTAGCCGTCCATCTCAGGATCGCCGCAGTCGATGACGATCAGATCGACCGGACGCTGTTGCAGGACCTTCACCGCCTCGACGGCCGAGGGGCGTTTGATCTGCTCCTTGACGCCGAAGCCCTGAAAGATCGAGCCGAGCATGTCCAGCGCCTGCGGCGTGTCGTCGACCAGCAGCACCGTCGACTGCTCCAGATTGATGCGGTCCTCGGCCATCGCTCAGAACAGTTGCAGCACGCCCGACGCCGAGGCGCCGGACGCCTCGTCCGGATCGTCGGCGGGCGCCGCCGAGGGGCGGGCGCGGTGGGCCGTTTCCTGCATCCGCTCGGCCATCTCGGCCAGGGGCAGGGCCGCCAGGGCCGTGTCCATCGGCTGCTCCTCGGCCACGGCCTGCGCCAGTCCGGCCAGGGCCCCGATCCGCTGGGACAGGACATCGAAACTCTGGCTGCGCGTCAGATAACCCAGCCGCGTCTCGGCCGGCAGTTGGCGTAGCACCTCGGACACCAGCCCGCCCGCCGCCTCGATCTCGGCGCGGATGTCCGACAGCTCCGCCGCCATGGCGGCCAGCAGGTCGCGATTGTCTGTTTCAGCCATCAGAACAGCTCCAGATCCCCGGCAGCGACAGGCGTCGGCGGCGGCGTCGCGGGCGGCAGGCTGGCGCCGTCCGTCACCACGCGCTGACGCGCCCGACCGCTGACCGGCCAATAGTGAATACGACGCCCGCCGGCGCCCCTCAGACTGCGGCTGACGACGGGAATGCCCTCGTCCGCCAGAAACTTCTCGGCGAAGTCGGCGTTGGCCGACCCGATGTCGGTCAGGGCGTCGAACATCCGGCCGCCGCCGAACAGCTTGGCCTCCAGCCGTTCGCGCCGCCCGCCCGCCTTCAGCACGTCGTTGATCAGGACTTCCATCAGATAGGCGCCGTAACGGCGGCTGGCCCCGCTCTCGGCCCCGGCGCCTTCGGGCAGCAGGAAGTGGTTCATCCCCCCGACCCCCGCCTCCGGGTCGCGCAGGCACAGGGCCACGCAGCTGCCCAGAACCGTCGTCAGCACGACGTCGGGATCGGACGACACATAGTGATCGCCCTGCCCCACGTGCACGCGCCGCTCGACCGGCTCCTGAACAGCCGCGCCGATCACGTCAGCGGGCCGAACACCGCTTCCAGCTTCTCTTTCAGCTGGGCGGTGGTGAAGGGTTTGACCAGGTAGTTGTTCACGCCGAACTGCACGGCGCGCTGGACCAGCTCGCGGTCGGCCCGGCCGGTCAGCATGATGAAGGCCGTCTTGGAGATCGGCGGATGCGCCCGAATGGCGCGCAGCAGGCTGAGGCCGTCCAGATTCGGCATGTTGAAGTCCGAGATCACCAGATGGACAGGCTGCGCCAGCAGCGAGCGCAGGGCCGCCTCGCCGTCGGGCGCCTCCTCGATGTCACGCACGCCGATCTGCTGCAGACTGGCGCGGACTAAAGAGCGCATCGTCAGCTGATCATCGACGACTAGGGTGCGGATGGCGGAGGCGGCGGGCATGAACGTCCTTACGCGACAGTCTGGGGCGCGGCCGTACGGGCGGCGCAGGATTCGAGGATGGCCGGGGCCATGCGGGACAGGGGCAGCTGGCGCTCGACGGCGCCCAGTTCGAAGGCCGCGCGCGGCATCCCATAGACAACGCAGGACGCCTCGTCCTGGCCCAGGGTGCGGGCGCCCGTCTGACGCATGGCCAGCAGGCCCTTGGCTCCGTCCTTGCCCATGCCGGTCAGGATGACGCCCGTCATCGGGCGGCCCAGCTGGGCGACCGAACCGAACAGTACGTCGACCGAAGGGCGGTGGCCGTTGACCGGATCGGCGGCGATCAGGCGGCAGCGCCCGCCCGAGGCGACCAGGTGCGCGTCCCCGCCCGGCGCGATGTAGACATGACCCGACTTCAGCGGCGCGCCATCCTCGGCCTCGCTGACCGTGGCGGCCGAGACCTTGTTCAGACGCGCGGCGAAGCTCCTGGTGAAGCTGGCGGGCATGTGCTGGGTGACGACCGTCGCCGGGCAGTCGGCGGGGAAGGCCGACAGAATGGTCAGCAGGGCCTCGACCCCGCCCGTGGACGAACCAATCGCCAGCACATGGTTGGGGTCGGCGTGATAGGCGCCCTCGTGGCCCTGAACCGCGCGGGTCTCCAGCGGACGGACGCGCGAGCGGGCGGCGACCTTCACCTTTTCGGCCAGATCGCCGAAGGCTTCCTGAACCGGCACGCCGGGCGCGGGCTTGGCCACGGCGTCCACCGCCCCGACCTCCAGAGCGGCCAGTGTCACGTCGGTCCCCGCCTGCGTCAGGGTCGAGACCATGACCACCGGCATGGGCCGCAGCCGCATGATCTTCTCCAGGAACTCCAGCCCGTTCATATTGGGCATCTCGACGTCCAGGGTGATGACGTCGGGGTTCAGCTCCTTGATCTTCGTGCGCGCCTCCAGCGGATCGGCCGCCGTGCCGACCACGTTGATCTCTGGATCGCGGCGCAGGACGGCGCTGATCAGGCTGCGCATGGTGGCGCTGTCGTCCACCACCAGGACCGAGACCGCGCTCATGCCCCCGCTCCCTTGACGTAGGTGGTCAGGCCCGCCGGTTGCAGCTGTTGCGCCGCCGGACCCGTCACCCGCTCGGAATGGCCGATGTAGAGGACGCCGCCGGGGTTCAGGATCGGGGTGAACCGGCCCCAGACGCGCTCCTGGGTCGCGTCGTCGAAATAGATGACCACGTTGCGGCAGAAGATGACGTCGAAGCGGCCGCGCATCGGCCAGTCGCCGATCAGGTTCAGTTCCTTGAACGCCACAAGACGCCGCAGGGCTGCATCGGCGCTGAACCGGCCGGGCGCGCCCGCCACCGGCTCGAAATGCCTGCGCGACGCGGCCGGGACCGGGGCCAACAGGTCGTCGGAATAGACCCCCGCCGCGCCCTCGGCGACCATGTTGGGGTCGATGTCGGTGGCCAGGATGCGCACGTCCAGTTCGGCCGCTTCCGGCAGAACCTCCAGCACCGTCATCGCCATCGAATAGGGCTCCTGCCCGTTCGAGCAGGCGGCCGACCACAGGCGCACCCGCCCGCCCGCCCGCGCCTTGGCGGCCAGTTCCGGCATCACTTGATCGCGCAGGTGATCGAAGTGGTGCGGCTCGCGGTAAAAGCGAGTGACGTTGGTGGTCAGGGCCGCCATCATCGCCTGGCGCTCGTCCACGCCCTGCGCGCCGTCGATCAGGGCGCAATAGTCGCGGAAGCTGCGCAGGCCCAGCAGGCGCAGGCGCTTGGCCAGGCGCGAATAGACCAGCGCCGCCTTGCCTTCGCTGAGGGCGATGCCTGCGTGGGCGTGCAGGGTCTGGGCGATGTGGCGGAAATCCTCGGCCGTGAAGACGAACTCGCCTTCGACCAGGGCTCCCCGCCCGGCGACGGTCGTCATGCCGCTTCGGCCTCGCTTTCCGGCAGGACGTGATCCAGATCGATCAGGCTGATCATGCGGCCGCCTTCGACAGCGAAGATGCCCTTGACGAAGGACTTCACATGATCGCTGGCCACGTCCGGGGTCGGCTGGATGGCCGCGTCCGACAGTTGCACGATGTCCGACACCGCATCGACCAGCAGGCCCACCAGACGCGAACCCACATGGGCCACCATGATGACGTGACGCTCGGTCGGCTCGCCGGTCTGGAGGCCGAAGCGCGCGCCCAGATCGATGATCGGCAGCACCACCCCGCGCAGGTTGATGACGCCCTTCATATAGGCGGGCGAGCGCGGCAGGGGCGTGGCCGGGGTCCAGCCGCGAATCTCGCGCACGCTCATGATGTCGACGCAGAATTCCTGTTCGCCGATGCGGAAGGCGATCAGTTCGCGGTCGGTCCCGGCGACGTTGGGGGTGAGGATTTGGTCAATGTGGGTCATGGTTCAGCTCGCCATTTGCAGGTCGGAACGCGACGGGGTTCGGGAACGCTTGGCGGTCACTAGGGCGTCGATATCGAGGATCAGGGCCACGCGGCCGTCGCCCAAGATGGTGGCGGCGGCCACGCCCTCGACGTGGCGGTAGTTGGATTCCAGGCTCTTGATGACGACCTGGCGCTGGCCGTGGATGGCGTCGACCAGCAGGGCGGCGCGCTGGCCGCTCTCGGTCTCGACGATCATCACCACCCCGCCCTTCAGGACCGTGGGGTCGTCGCGGAAACCCATGACCTGCGCCACGTCCACCAGCGGCACGAAGGCCTCGCGGAAGCGCAACACCGGATCGACGCCGCCGACGTAATGGATGTCGGCCTCGTTCGGCGTCAGGCTCTCGACGATGGCGGCCAGGGGCGCGACCAGGGTCTGATCGGCCGCGCCGACCACCATGCCGTCCAGCACGGCCAGCGTCAGCGGCAGGCTGAGGGTGAAGGTCGAGCCCTTGCCCGGCACGGAGCTGATCGAGATACGCCCGCCCAGCGACTGGATCGAGCGGCGCACCACGTCCATGCCGACGCCCCGGCCCGATAGGTCCGACACCTCGGTCGCGGTCGAGAAGCCGGGCAGGAAGATCAGGTTGTCGATCTCGTCGTCCGACAGGATGGCGTCCTCGGCGATCAGGCCGCGCTCGACGGCGATGCCCTTGACGCGCGGGCGGTTGATGCCCTTGCCGTCGTCGGAGATCTCGATGACGATCCGGCCCGAGCGGTGCAGGGCCGCCAGACGCACCGTCCCCTCGGCCGGTTTGCCCGCCGCCAGACGCTCCTCAGGCCCTTCCAGCCCGTGGTCGATGGCGTTGCGCAGCATGTGGGTGATAGGATCGGACAGGCGTTCGATCACGGTCTTGTCGACCTCGGTGTCCTCGCCGGACGTGACCAGTTTCACCTTCTTGCCGGTGGCCTCGGCCGCCTCGCGCACCAGACGCGGCATCCGCTGGAACACCGACTTCACCGGCTGGGCGCGGATGGCCATGACGCTGTCCTGAATCTCGCGCGTCAGCAGCTCCAGATCTTCGAGGCCCAGACCGATGTCGGACGAGCGGGCCAGGCCGCTCTCGGTCACGCGCTGGGCCAGCATGGCCTGCTGGATGACCAGTTCCCCGACCGCATTGATCAGGCGGTCCACCCGCTCCAGATCGACGCGGATGGTCACGGGCGCGGCGGCGGGAGGCGCCGTTTGCACAGGCGCCGCAGCGGTCGGCGCGGGCGCAGGTTTGACCGGGGGCGGCGGCGCGACAGGCTCAGGCGCGGGGGCGATCACAGGCGCGGCGACAGGGGCAGGCGCTTCCGTCGACGCGGCGCCGACCGAGGCCAGCAGGGCGGCGATATCCAGTTCCGACGACGCCGCGCGGGCCAGGGCCGAAGCGTCGCTGTCATCCTCGTCAGCCACGGCGGCGAGCGCGGCCTCGACCGGCGCCGCATCGCCCAGCGGCGTGACGCTGAGATCGCAGTCCATCTCCACGAAGTCGAAGACCTCGCGCACCTCGGTCTCGCTGGCGTCGCCGTCCAGTTCGATGGTCCAGATCAGGTGGCTGTCGGTCGGCTCCAGCGCGTCCAGCAGCGGCAGGCCGCTGTCGTCCATCTGCACCCGCGTCGGGCCCAGGCGGGCCAGTTCGCGCAGCAGCAGCCCGGTCTCATTGGCGCTGGCGTAGAGGCGCGGATGGGGACGGAAGACGACCTTCCAGCCGCCTGCAGCTGCAAGGGCCGACAGGTCAGGCAAGGGCGCCAAAGCCGCCAGATCCGGCAACGGCGGCAGGTCGGGCAGACCCGCCGGGGCGTCGAACGCCCCCAGGTCCATGGCGACGGGCGTGAAGCCGAAGTCGTCCTCTTCCGGCTCGGCCGCTGCGACCGGCGCGGCCCCGCCATAGGTCAGGGCCTCAAGCTCGGCGACCAGTCCGGCCGAACGCACCGGATCGACGGCTGCGCCCGCGCCGCGCGCCGCGGCGACGTGATCGGCCAGCACGTCAGAGGCGCGCAGCAGGGTCTTCACCGTCGGATCGTCGCACGGCTTCCGGCCCGAGCGCAGTTCGTCCATCAAGGTCTCGAAGACGTGGGCGAAACGGACCAGATTCTCCAGACCGAAGGCCCCGGCCCCGCCCTTGACCGAATGGACGGCCCGGAAGACGGCGTTGATGACCTCGATGTCCGTCGAACCGGACTCCAGCGTCAGCAGATTGCCTTCCAGGTCGGCGAGCAGTTCCTCGCACTCCTGAAAGAAGGTCGCCTTGATCGCCTCGAACGGATCGTCGCTCATCGCCCCACGCCCCTCTTTTCTTACGCCGCCACGCGGCGCACGGCGTCGACCAGACGCACCGGATCGAACGGCTTGACGATCCAGCCGGTGGCCCCGGCCTCGCGGGCGCGCTGCTTCTTGGCGGCGTCGCTCTCGGTCGTCAGGACCAGCACGGGAACGGCGCTGAAGGCCGGGTCCGCCCGCATCCCCTCGATGAAGCCGAAGCCATCCATGCGCGGCATGTTGATGTCGGTGATGACGATGTCGGGGCTCTCGGCCTGAAGCACCTCCAGACCGTGGACGCCGTCCTCGGCCTGGACCACGCGATAGCCCGCATCCTTGAGCGCCAGCATCAGCATGTCGCGCATGGTGCGCGAATCGTCGACGGTCAGAACGGTCTTGGTCATTGCAGGGCGTCCTGTGCGGAAAGGTCAGCCAGCGAAGCGCCGAAGGCGCTCCATTGGGTCGTCAGCGCCTCGGACGCATTGACGAAGGTCAAAGCCTGGCCGTCGGCGCGCCAGGTACGGATCGCCGACAACAGCAGTTGAAGGCACAGCCCGCCCAGCCGCTCGACGGCCGAACCGTCCAGCGCCAGGGCCTGACCGCGCGCCGCCAGCAATTCGCCCTTCAGCGGCTCGGCCGCGCGCAGGTCCAGAACCGGGGCCAGAACGACCGTGGCCGTCATCAGAACTCCTCCCACCCGTCTTCGATGATTTCAGCTTTCAGGGCCGCGCCGCCGCGTCCCATCGTCTTCAGGGCGGCGACCGTCTCGGCCACCGGCTGGGGCGTGCGCGGGGCGGGCGCAACCGGCTCGACGCCGACCGGCTCAGGCGCAACCGGCTTGAACGCAGGCGCGCGCAGGGGCGCCGCCTGGGCGCCCTTGGATTGATCCACCTTGAAGTGCGCCACCGACGCGGCCAGGACATCGGCCTCCTGAGCCAGCGAATGGCTGGCGGCGGTCGATTCCTCGACCATCGCGGCGTTCTGCTGCGTGACCTGATCCATCTGGTTCACGGCGGTATTGACCTGTTGCAGGCCCGTCGCCTGTTCCTGAGCCGAGGCCGAGATTTCCGACATCAGCCCGTCGATTTCCGCCACCCCGGCGACGATGCGGCCCAGGGCTTGGCCGGTCTGGCCGACCAGGTTCACGCCCTGCTCCACCTGACGGCCCGAGGCGGTGATCAGGGTCTTGATCTCCTTGGCCGCCTCTGCCGAGCGCTGGGCCAGCGCCCGCACTTCCGAAGCCACCACGGCGAAGCCCCGCCCGGCGTCCCCCGCCCGCGCCGCCTCGACGCCTGCGTTCAGGGCCAGCAGGTTGGTCTGGAAAGCGATTTCGTCGATCACGCCGATGATGGCGCCGATCTGGTTGGACGACTGTTCGATGGCGGTCATGGCGGCGACGGCGTCGCTGACCACCACGCCGGAGGCCTCGGCCTCGTTGCGGGCGGTCTGCACGGCGCGCGAGGCCTGACGGGCGCCGTCGGCGGTCCGGTTCACCGTGGCGGTGATTTCATCCAGAGCGGCGGCGGTCTCTTCCAGGCTGGCGGCCTGCTGCTCGGTGCGGCGCGACAGGTCGTCCGAGGCCTGGCTGATCTCGCCCGAGCCCGAGCGGATGGCGGCGACGTTGCCGACCACCACCGCCACCGCCTGCTCCAGCTGGGACACGGCGGCGTTGAAGTCGCTCTTCAGCTGTTCGGCCTTGGGCGCGACATCGGCCGTCATCCGATGCGTCAGGTCGCCATGAGCCATCGCATTCAGGCCCTGGGCCAGGGCGGTGATGGCGATGCGGTCCTCTTCGGCCGCC
Organism: Brevundimonas naejangsanensis DSM 23858; assembly: GCF_000421705.1. Classification (GTDB taxonomy): domain Bacteria; phylum Pseudomonadota; class Alphaproteobacteria; order Caulobacterales; family Caulobacteraceae; genus Brevundimonas; species Brevundimonas naejangsanensis. The sequence continues at coordinate 102,939 of NZ_ATXN01000005.1, read as the reverse complement.
TTGGCCTTTTCGGCCTCGACGCGGGCCCGCTCTTCCTCGACCGCGCGACGCTGGGCGGCCGTCTCGGCCTCAAGGGCTTCCTTGGCGATGGCGGCGTCCTTGAAGGTCTGGACGGCGGCGGCCATCTGGCCGACCTCGTCCTTGCGGCCGGCGGCCGGAACAGGGACGGAGGTGTCGCCCGAGGCCAGGCGGCGCATGGCCGTCGTCATCGCCGTCAGCGGCTTGGCCAAAACATTGGTCAGCATCACCGCCATGCCGCCCGCCAGCGCCAGGGCCAACAGCAGGCCGCCGATCAGCACAATGCGGGCCGTCTTGGCGGCCGACACCTGCTTGTCGCCATAGACGCGGCTTTCCTGAACCTTCTTCTCGATCAGTCCATCCAGCGCGCTTTCAGCCGGATCGATGAATTTGTCCGCCTGGCCTTCGCGGCCGACCATGGCGATGGCCTGCATCCAGCCCGCCTGATCGGCGACCATGACCCGGCCGCGCTGAACCACCTGCTTGTTCCACTCGTCCGCAGCCGTGCGGGCCGCCCGCGCCTGCGCCGCGCTGGAGCGGTCCAGCTGGACCAGCCGGTCCAGGCTCTGATTGAAGCTCTTGCGATGCTCTTCGACACGCTGAAGATAATAAGGGTCGCGCGACACCAGGAAGCCGCGATAGCTGGCCTCCTGACGCGCCAGATAGAATTGCGCCGCCTCGGCCTCACGCTGGACCACGCCTGCGCGCGAACGATCCGTCCGCGCCGCATCCAGCGCATTGATCTGCAAAAACACCGTCAGCCCCATGGCGACGATGGCCAGAATCACGACCGCAAAGGCCGCCATCAGTTTCTTTTCGATCTTCAGGTCGCTCAACATGGCGTCCATCTAACTCTTCCCCCGTGAAGATTCTCTTGAGAGCCGAAAACGGCTTTCGATCAGAAGTTGAAGCTGAGCGCACCGACCAGGCGCCCGTCATAGCTATCGCCCAGCGAACGACTGTCGGTGTCGTACCAGCGGGCGTCGATCGCCCATCGCTCGCTCAGGTTGTATTTCACACCCAGATTCCAGGCGTTGTAGTCGGCCCCGCCGTCGGCCGAACGAACGGCGAAGGCGGCCGAGGCCCGGGCGCGCGGACCCAGCGGCGCGGCCGCCTGAGCCTCGATCCACCAGGCCTGTCGCGTCGCGGCGAAGCCGTCCGGCGTGTAGTTGACGCGCAGCCGCCCGGACACGCGCCCGAACCTGCGCGAGACGTCCGCCTGATATTCCCAATAGTTGGCGTCGACGCCGGGCCGCGTCCCAGGCAGGTCGCGGTTCATCACCGACAGATCAAAGGCGAAGCCCGCCGCCCTGGGCCGCCAGCCCAGAGCCGTGATGATCTCGGCGTCCGAACCCTGAGACAGGTTGGCGGTCGAGGCGAAGACGCTGCCGTAGAGATCGCCGTACGACGCCTCCAGCGTTCCGTTCAGGCTGGGATCGCCCGCGCTCTTGCCCAGCCCCTTGCCGACGTATTCGCTGGCGAGGCCCAGTTGGCCGCTCCAGCGGCCATCTACGGACTGCGCCGTCGCAGGGTTAGCAGCACAGGCGACTGCGACCAGAGCCGCCGTACAAAGCCCGCGCGCGCCATTCTGGCGGGGGGCTGAAACATGAAAGGGCATTCGGACCTCTTTTGAGTGAGGCCTTCTTGCCGGGCATATCCGTATGGAATCGTAAACTGCCGCCTACGTATAAATCCGCATGTCCCGACGAGGGACGTCGGAACCACAAGATCGACATCTGCTGACGACATGAATCTCCAGCGTCGAAACGGTAGAGTTAAGCAACAGCGTTAACAAGGTAACGAATATCGTCGTTATCTTTAGAAATGTAGCTTTCTGTGATCTCTCTGATCACTGGCGATGATTGCAACCTTCACTGCGAATATTTAGAACCTCGCAACGTCTTGATTCTGACGATGCTGTTACGAAAGATCTCGGCCCTGGTCGGGCAGGCGCGAGGAGGACTTTCGATTTATTCCGCATTGGATCGTCGCCACCCCGTCGCCTCGCATCGCAAGCCCCACGCCTGGGCTGCGGCTCTGGCGTTCTCGACGCTGACGGGCGCCGTCCTGGCGTTCGCCCTGGCGTTTCCGTGGGCAGCGACCCGCCCGGCGCTCCTGATCGCCCTGGTCTTCATCCTGCTGTCGATCCTGAGCCTGATCGCAGCCTGGCGTCAGGACCGCGACATGGCGCGCCAACTGACGGCGCGCGACGCCATGCTGCACGCCGCCTTCCTGTCGACCCCCGCCCTCACCCTCAGCCGGGAAGGTCTGATCCAGCGGATGAACGGCTCCGCCGTGGCCCTGTTCGGCCTGCCGCGCGAGGCGGCGCTGGGACGCGCCTTTTCCGATCTGACGGCCGAGTTCGACATAGACGCCGTCCTCCGGTCCGACGCCCAGGCGGGCCACTTGGAAAACCGCCGCGGCTATTGGACCGGCCGCCGCGCCGACGGCTCGACCTTTCCGCTCAGCCTGCGCTTCGGTCTGATCCCCTCGACGCCTGGCCCCGGCGGATCGGGCGTGGAGCACGTGGCCGTGGCCCTGACCGACCTGACGCACTCACATGCGGCCGAGGCGCAGGCGCGTGAACTGCACGCCCAACTCAACAAGGTCTGGCGACTGAACTCCCTGGGCGAGATGGCCGCCACCCTGGCCCATGAGCTGAACCAGCCGCTCAGCGCCGCGACCGCCTATATTCACGCCAGCCAGGCGGAAATGCTAAAGGCCGGCCCCGCCGCCGACGCCGCCCGCCCGCCGCTTGATCTGGCCAAGGGCCAGTTGCTTCGCGCCGGCAAGCTGATCCACCGAATGCGCGAGCTTCTGACCATTGAAACCAGCGTGTTGGGGCGCGAGCGCGTCTCCTCCATGATCGAGGATCTGGCGCCCATTCTGCAGATGATCGGCCAGGACAAGAAGGTCGAGGTCCGCCTCGACGCCGAGGCCGAGGACGACGACGTCCGCGCCGACCGCATCCAGTTCCAGCAGGCTCTGGTCAATCTGGTGCGCAATGCGGTCGAAGCGGCGGCGGACCGTCCAGGCGGCGGCGCCGTCCACGTGACCGGCCGCGTGGAAGGTCCCGTCTATCGCATCAGCGTCGAGGACAACGGCGGCGGCATCGCCGAGGCGGACGTCGAACATATCTTCCAGCCCCTGACCACCACCAAGTCGGGCGGGATGGGTCTGGGCCTGTCGGTCACGCGCACCATCGTGGAACGTCACGGCGGCGCCCTGTCGGCGCAACGCAGCCCGTCGCTGGGCGGCGCCGCCTTCGCCTTCGCCCTGCGCCGTCACGAGGGAGGTTCGCGATGAGCCGTTCCGTCTTCGTCATCGATGACGATCACGCCGTCCGGGACTCCCTGCTGGCCCTGTTGCGCGCCGACGGCGTGCGGGCGCGCGGCTTCGCCGGAGGCGCCGACTTCTTCGCCGCCCTGCCGCAGGACGCCGCCGCCTGCGTCATCACCGATGTGCGGATGCCCGGCATGGACGGCGGCGAACTGGTGCGCCGCCTGATCGAGCTGCGCGGAAACGCCTGGCCCATCATCGTCATCACCGGCCACGCCGATGTGACGATGGCGGTGCAGATGATGAAGTCAGGCATCGTCGACTTCATCGAAAAGCCGTTCGACCCTGAGCGCCTGATCGAGGCCGTCCGCGCCTGTCTGAACCGGATGGACGATCTGGACCAACGCCAGCAGGCCCGTCAGGCGGCGCAGATGCGGCTGGGGCGGCTGACCCCGCGCGAGCGCCAGGTCTTCGACTCCCTGATCGCGGGCTTGTCCAACAAGGAGATCGCGCTGCAGCTGAAGATCAGCCCGCGCACGGTCGAGGTCTTCCGCGCCAAGGTCATGGCCAAGATGGAGGCCGACAGCCTGTCGGCACTGGTCCGCATGGGGCTGATGCTCGGCTAGACTTTCGCGCGGCCGTGCAGCCTCGTCCGCGCCGACGCATTATAACGGCTCCCCGCCCTCGTTCCTGCGTCTTGCGTCCAAGGAGTTCGCCCCATGTCTGATCCCGCCCGTCTGCTGCGTCATCAGGCCTATGTCGACGGCCGCTGGATCGACGCCGACGGCGGCGGAACCCTCGAAGTGACCAACCCGGCCACGGGCGAGGTACTGGCGACGGTGCCCGACATGGGCGCCCCTGAGACCCGCCGCGCCATCGCCGCCGCCGAGGCCGCCATGAAGCCGTGGGCCGCGAAAACGGCGGGCGAGCGCGCCCGCATTCTTCGCCGCTGGTTCGACCTGATGATGAGCGAGCAGGACGCCCTTGGCCGCCTGTTGACCCGAGAACAGGGCAAGAGCCTGACCGAGGCCAAGGGCGAGATCGCCTATGCCGCCAGCTTCATCGAATGGTTCGCCGAAGAGGGCAAACGCACCTATGGCGAGGTCATCCCCAGCCATGACGCCTCCAAGCGGCTGGTGACTCTGCGCCAGCCGGTCGGGGTGGTCGGGGCCATCACGCCGTGGAACTTCCCCGCCGCCATGATCACCCGCAAGGTCGGCCCAGCGCTGGCCGCCGGTTGCGCCGTGGTGCTGAAGCCCGCCAGCCAGACGCCGCTGTCGGCCTTGGCGCTGGCCGCGCTGGCGGAAGAAGCGGGCCTGCCGCCCGGCCTGTTCAACGTCGTCACCGGCTCGGCCTCGGCCATCGGCGGCGAACTGACGTCCAATGAGACGGTGCGAAAGATCAGCTTCACCGGCTCGACCGAGATCGGCCGCCTGCTGATGGAGCAATCCTCGCCGACCATCAAGAAAATGAGCCTGGAGCTGGGCGGCAACGCCCCCTTCCTCGTCTTCGACGACGCCGATGTGGACGCGGCCGTGGCGGGCGCCGTGGCCTCCAAGTACCGCAACGCGGGCCAGACCTGCGTCTGCACCAACCGCTTCTATGTGCAGGCCGCCGTCCATGACGAGTTCATCGCCAAGCTGACGAAGGCGACGCAGGCGCTGAGGGTCGGAAACGGCCTGGACGACGGCGTCCAGATCGGCCCCCTGATCGACGAAGAGGCGGTGAAGAAGGTCGAGGAACACGTCGCCGACGCCCTGGCCAAGGGGGCGACCCTTTTGACCGGCGGCGAACGCCACAACCTGGGCCGCACCTTCTACCAGCCGACGGTCCTGTCGGGCGTGACGCAAGACATGCAGATGTGCCGCGAGGAGACCTTCGGTCCCGTCTCCGGCGTCGTCCGCTTCGAGACGGAAGAGGAAGGCGTCGCCCTGGCCAACGACACCATCTTCGGCCTGGCGGGCTATTTCTACGCCCGCGACCTGAGCCGCGTCTGGCGCGTGGCCGAGGCGATGCAGACCGGCATGATCGGCATCAACACCGGCCTGATCTCCACCGAGGTCGCCCCCTTCGGCGGCATCAAGCAGTCCGGCCTCGGCCGCGAAGGCTCCAGCCACGGCATCGAGGACTACCTGGAGATCAAATACCTCTGCATGGGGATTTAGCCCCCTATCCTGATGAGAAAGGGTCGCGGTTCCTTACTGCGATTATTCGACCAAGGTCGCTCTCCGCAAACCTGCGTTCCTGCTGTCACTCTCCCTTCCGACGCTCGGCGCAAAGCACGCCGGGCGCGAGGGAAACGCGCCGCGCTTCGCGGCCGCACAGGAAGGGACTGCCCATGACCGACCGCGCCATAGGTGCGGCGGACGGCGGCGAGCACACGGTCGACAAGAACGACCGGCTGGTGATTCTCGCCTCCTCCGTCGGCACCGTTATCGAATGGTACGACTTCTATCTCTACGGCTCGCTGGCCGCGATCATTTCCGCCCAGTTCTTCTCGGGCGTGAATGAGACCACCGGCTTCATCTTCGCCCTGATGGCCTTCGCCGCCGGTTTCGCCGTGCGCCCGTTCGGGGCCATCGTCTTCGGCCGCATGGGCGATCTGTGGGGGCGCAAGAACACCTTCCTGGTGACCATGCTGCTGATGGGCGTCTCGACCTTCGTGGTCGGCCTGTTGCCGCCCTATGCCGCCATCGGCATCGCCGCCCCGATCATCCTGGTGCTGATGCGCCTGATCCAGGGCCTGGCGCTGGGCGGGGAATACGGCGGCGCCGCCACCTACGTCGCCGAGCACGCCCCGGAGGGCAAGCGCGGCTTCTACACCTCCTTCATCCAGATCACCGCCACCGTGGGCCTGCTGCTCAGCCTGGCCGTGATCCTGGGCGTCCGCTTCACCATCGGCGAGGAAGCCTTCGTCGCATGGGGTTGGCGCATCCCCTTCCTGGTCTCGATCCTGCTGCTGGGCGTGTCCCTGTGGATTCGCCTGAAGCTGTCGGAAAGCCCGGCGTTCAAGCGCATGAAGGCCGAGGGCAAGGGCTCGACCACCCCGCTGAAGGACAGCTTCATGAAGTGGCCGAACCTGAAGCTGGTGCTGATCGCCCTGTTCGGCCTGGCGGCTGGTCAGGCCGTGGTCTGGTACACGGGTCAGTTCTACGCCCTCTTCTTCCTGGAGAAGACGCTGAGGGTCGATCCGACCCTGGCCAACATCATGATCGCCGCCGCCCTGGCGCTGGCGACGCCCTTCTTCATCATCTTCGGCTGGCTGTCGGACAAGATCGGCCGCAAGCCCATCATCATGGCGGGCTGCCTGCTGGCCGCCGTGACCTACTTCCCGCTGTTCGGCGCCCTGACGGAGGCGGCCAACCCGCGCCTGGCCGCTGCGGCGGCCTCGTCGCCGGTGACCGTCGTCGCCGACCCGGCCGACTGCCACTTCCAGTTCGACCCAGTCGGCAAGACCGTCTTCAACAGCTCGTGCGACGTCGCCAAAACCCATCTGGCCAAGGCGGGCGTCACCTACGTCAATGAGGCCGCCCCCGCCGGGACCGTGGCCCAGGTGCGCATCGGCGATCGCGTGGTCGACAGCTTCAACGGCAAGATCATGCCCAAGGCGGACTTCGACGCGCAGAAGAAGACCTGGGACGCCGGCCTGACCGCCGCCCTGACCGAAGCCGGCTATCCGGCCAAGGCCGACAGCGAACTGGTCAACAAGCCGCTGGTGATCGGCATCCTGTTCCTGCTGGTGCTGTATGTGACCATGGTCTACGGCCCGATCGCCGCCGCCCTGGTCGAGATGTTCCCGACCAAGGTGCGCTACACCTCCATGTCCCTGCCCTATCACATCGGCAACGGCTGGTTCGGCGGCTTCCTGCCGACCACGGCGTTCGCCATGGTCGCGGCGACGGGCAACATCTACTACGGCCTGTGGTACCCCATCGCCATCGCCGTTCTGACCCTGATCATCGGCGTCCTCTTCGTGAAGGAGGGCAAGGACGTGAACATCCACGACTGATCGGGAACCTACGTAACAACTGACTTTCGCCAACCTGCGGGCGGTCCGGCTTCGGCCTAGCCGCCCTCTTTTTCACTTGCCCGCGTGATCGCGCCCGGCCCAGATGACGCCCATGTTCAGCCTCGCCACCCTGGCCCTGACGGCCTTCTACATGGCCGCCCTGTTCGGTATCGCCTGGTGGTACGAGCGGCCGCAGATCAAGGCGCGGCGCGGCATGCTGGGGCCGTCGCTCTATGCGCTGTCGCTGGCCATATACTGCACATCGTGGACCTACTACGGCGCGGTGGGCACGGCGGCGCGCGACGGGTGGGAGTATCTGCCCATCTACGCCGGGCCGGTCCTGGGGCTGACGCTGCTGCTGCCGCTGTGGCGGCGCATCGCCTCGGCCGCCCGGCGCGAGAACGTCGGCTCGATGGCCGACTTCATCTCGTCGCGCTACGGCAAGAGCCCGGCGCTGGGCGCGGCGGTGGCGGGCGTCGCCATCCTCGGCTCGGTCCCCTACATCGCGCTTCAGCTCAAGTCGCTGTCGATGGCGGGCGAGATGATCACGGCGGGCACCCCCGTCGCCGGGTCCGAGAGCCTGACTGTTCTGGTCATGGCGGCGGTGCTGGCCGGGTTCGCCATCCTGTTCGGCGCGCGACGGCCCGACCTGACCGAGCACAATCGCGGCCTGATCCAGGCCATCGGCATCGAGTCCATCGTCAAGCTGGCCGCCCTGCTGGCTGTGGCCGTGTTCGCCATCTTCCTGCTGGCCGCGTCACCGTCTCGGCAGGCCGTAACCGACAGTCTGGGACAGTTGGGAACATGGCCGCATATCGACGCCCGCTTCATCGCCATCACCCTGGTGGCGACGCTGGCCATATTCTGCCTGCCGCGTCAGTTCCACGTCGCCTTCGTGGAGGGCGGCGATCCGGCCCAGGTGCGACGCGCGCGCTGGATCTTCCCGCTGTATCTGCTCCTGACCACGCTTGCGGTCCTGCCGCTGGTGGCGGCGGGCGGACTGTTCACGCCACAGACCAACCCCGACCTGCTGGTGCTGGCCCTGCCGCTGGGCGCGCGGCAGAGCCTGCTGACCGCCGTGGTCTTCGTCGGCGGCTTCTCGGCCGCCACCGCCATGGTCATCGTCGAGGCCGTGGCCCTGTCGGCCATGGTGTCCAACAACCTGGTCCTGCCGTTGATGGGCGCCGGCCGGCGGCGCGGCGCGGCCCCGCCGGACATGGCCCCCCCGGACATGGCCCGAACCCTGCTCAACATCCGTCGTCTGGCTATCGTCGGCCTGCTGCTGCTGGCCTGGCTCTATTATCTGGCGATGGACCGGTCCAGCGGGCTGGCCGCCATCGGCCTGGTGTCCTTCGCCGCCCTGGCCCAGTTGGCGCCGTCGCTGTTCGGAGCGGTGCTGTGGCGCGGCGGGCGGGCCAGCGGCGCCCTGGCCGGGCTGGCGGCGGGGATGGCGGTCTGGGCCGTCATGCTGGCCGCGCCACAGCTGGCGCCCGGCTTCGGCCTGAATGTCCCCGCCATGCTGGGACTGGAAGACCCGTTCGCGGCGGGCGTCTTCCTGAGCCTGGCGCTGAACCTGGGCGTCTTCGTCCTGGTGTCGCGGGCGCGGCCGCCGCGCCTGATCGACCGGGTGCAGGCCCGAGCCTTCGTCGACCGGCTCGGCCCGGACTGGATGGAGGGACGCGGCGGCTCGGCCGGGGCCTCGGTCGGCGACCTGCGCGCCCTGGTCGCCCGCTTCATCGGCGACGAACGAGCCGAGCGCGCCTTCGCCGCCTGGGCGCGCGAGACGGACACCCGCCTCAAGGACGCCGACCCGGCCGACGCCGCCCTGGCCCGCGCGGCTGAGCGGATGCTGGCCGGAGCCGTCGGCGCCGCCGCCGCCCGCCGCGTCCTGGCCGCCGCCCTGGCCGCCGGAGGCCGCGCGCCCGAGGACGTGGTGCGCATGCTCGACGAGGCGTCGCAGGCCGTCCAGTTCAACCGCGACCTGTTGCAGACCACGCTGGACAACATCGATCAGGGCGTCAGCGTCGTCGACGAAGACCTGCGCCTGACCGCCTGGAACCGCCGCTATGTCGAGATGTTCGACCTGCCCGCGGGCTTCGTCCACGTCGGCCTGCCCGTCGCCGCCGTCTATCGCCTGAACGCCGAACGCGGCGAGGCGGGCGTGCCGGATCACGAGATCGACAGCTGGGTCGAGCGGCGGCTGGAGGCTCTGGCCCGCCGCATCCCCCACGACCACGAGCGCGAACAGCCCGACGGCCGCATCCTGCGCTCTTCCGGCGCGCCCATTCCCGGCGGCGGCTACGCCACCAGCTATACCGACATCACCGCCCTGCGCCGCGCCGCGCGCGAGCTGGAGGAGGCCAATGAACGGCTGGAGGCCCGCGTCGCCGACCGCACCGAACGGCTGGAGGAGGCCCGGCGCACGGCCGAGGACGCCACCGCCTCCAAGACCCGCTTCCTGGCCGCCGCCAGCCATGACCTGCTGCAGCCGCTGCACGCCGCGCGCCTGTTCATCGCCGCCCTGAGGGAGGATGCGGATCTGGCCGGATCGCCTGCGCGCGGCCTGGCGACCAACGCCGACCGCGCCATCGACAGCGCCCACCGCCTGCTGACCGCCCTGCTGAACCTGTCCAAGCTGGAGGCGGGCGGAGTCCGGCCCGCCGTGGCGCCGCTGGCCCTGGGCGGCCTGTTCGACGAACTGGCGCGCGAGTTCGCGCCGGTCGCCCGCGCCAAGGGGCTGACGCTGACGGCGGCGCCCTCCAGCCTGTGGATCGCCTCGGACCGCGACCTGCTGCGCTCCATGCTGCAGAACCTGATCGCCAACGCCATCCGCTACACCGACCATGGCCGCGTCCTGATCGGCGCCCGGCGCGACGGCGAGCAGGTGCAGATTCTGGTCAGCGACACCGGGCGCGGCATCGCCGAAGCCGACCGGCAGGCGGTCTTCGGCGAGTTCGTGCGCCTGCCTGGCGCCCCGGTGGACGAGCCGGGCGCGGGCCTGGGCCTGGCCATCGTGCAGAAGCTGTCGGACCTGCTGGGCCACCCGCTGTCGCTGGCCTCGCACGTCGGGCGGGGCACGACCTTCCGCGTCGTCGTTCCCCGCGTCCCTGCGGCGCCCGAACCGGAGATCACGCCCGACGACCTGCGCCTGCCCTTGATCGGTCTGCGGGTGCTGTGCGTGGACAACGAACCCGCCATCCTCGACGCCCTGACGGCCCTGCTGGACCGCTGGGGGGCGCAGGCCGTGACCGCGCGTTCGGTCGCCGAAGCCCGTGCGGCGGTCGGCCCGTTCGACGCGGCCCTGGTCGATCTGCATCTGGGCGACGACGAGCCGGACGGTCTGACCGCCGTCGACCGCCTGCGCGCGCAGGGAGTCAGACGAATCGCCCTCGTCACCGCCGACACCCGCGACGGGCTGAAGGAGAAGGCGGCGGCGGCCGGGGCCGTGCTGTTGCCGAAACCGGTCAAGCCAGCGGCGCTGAAGGCGTTTCTGAGAAGCTGACCCTTCTCCCACAAGGGGAGAAGGGCGCTAAATATCCAGCGACTGCGCCAATATCACCGCCTGGGTCCGGTTCTGCACGCCCAGCTTGCGGAAGACGCTGGTCAGGTGCGCTTTGATGGTGGCCTCGGTGACGCCCAGGTCGAAGGCGATCTGCTTGTTCAGCCGCCCGACCTTCAGCCCCTCCAGAATCCGCAGCTGCGACGGCGTCAGGCTGGCGATGCGAGCCTGAAGGTCGGCCTCCTCCTCGCCCGCCGCCTCGACTTCGGGCGCCCAGGTCTCTCCCTCGAGGATGGCCTGTATGGCCTCGACCATTTCGGGCAGGGCGGCCGATTTCGGAATGAAGCCCGCCGCCCCCAGCGACAGGACGCGGCGGATGGTCGGCGCCTCTTCGCTGGCCGAGACGACGGCGACCGGGACGGCCGGATGATCGGCGCGGATCAGGGTCAGGCCCGTCATGCCGTCCACATCCGACAGCTTCAGGTCCAGCAGCAGCAGGTCGACCGGCCCCTCGGACAGGGCGGCCTGCGCCTCTGCCAGACTGGCGCACTCGACGATCTGCGCGCCCTCGGACGCCTTTTCGACAGCCGACCTCAAGGCTGCGCGAAACAGGGGGTGGTCGTCGGCGACGACGATGCGATCCATGAAGGTCCTTCCCACGCGCGGTTCTTGTTCATCGGGCCGCGTCGCGACGACACCATGCCGCGCCTCGACTTTGGTCGAAACTAGACGAATGGCTAATGGCCGCAAACCCGGACCGCGCGGAATGCTGCCGTCCTGAGGCCTGCGACAGACGGGCCCGGAACAACGGTCTGGGAGGACCACGCATGGGAAGCTGCCGTCTGTTCGGCGGCGTGGCTGCGGCCGCGTTGCTGCTTGTCCCCGGCACGGCTCTGGCTCAAGAGGCCAGCGCCGCACTGGAAGCCCGTATCGCCCAACTCGAAGCCGAGCTGAACAGTCTGAAGTCCGAAGTCGCCGCTGCCAGAACGCAGCAGACCTCGCAGGCGCAGGACATCGTCCGCCTCGAAGCGCGCCCTGCGCCCGTGCCCGCGCTGGCCCCGCCTCTGGCGCCGACGCCCGTTTCCGACGCCCCGCGCGAGGAAGGCTTCCGCATCGGCGACCACACGGTGAAGTTCGGCGGCTTCATCAAGACCGACTTCATGGCGTCGAAATATTCCGGCGGCGACCCGGCCAACGGCGACGCCTTGCGCGACTATCACCTGCCCGGCGCCCTCCCCGTCGGCGGCGACAGCGAGGACGTGGCCACCGACTTCAACGCCCGCCAGACCCGCTTCTGGCTGACCACCGACGGCGTGGTCGGCGGCCACAAGATCGGCACGCGGCTGGAGATGGACTTCCAGACCCTGCCCGGCTCGGGCGACCAGCGCACGACCAGCGGCGCGAACCCCGCCCTGCGCCGCGCCTTCGTCACCATCGACAACTGGCTGATCGGTCAGGAGTGGACCAACTTCCAGAACACCGGTGTCCTGCCGGAATCGGCGGACTTCGTCGGCGCGGCCGAGGGCACGGTCTTCGCCCGTCAGGCCCAGGTCCGCTATACGCGCGGCCCCTTCTCCATCGCGCTGGAGAACCCCGAGACCACCGTCACTCCCTTCGGCGGCGGCGCGCGCATCATCGCCGACGACAACAGCCTGCCCGACCTGACCGCCCGCTATGGCCTCAGCCGTCCGTGGGGCGCCGTGCAGCTGTCCGGCCTACTGCGCCAGCTGAAGTATCAGGATCCCGCGACCAACGTGGATTCCACCGCCACGGGCTGGGGCCTGTCGGCCTCGGCGCTTTTCAAGGTCGGGGCGCAGGACGACATCCGCCTGATGCTGACCGGCGGCGAAGGCATCGGCCGCTATGTCGGGCTGAACTTCTCCAACGACGCCGTGCTGGACGCCTCGGGCGAGCTGGAGGCCATCGGCGTGGTCGCAGGCTTCGCCGCCTATCGCCACGTCTGGGCGCCGGGCTGGCGCTCCAGCCTGATCTGGTCCACGCAGAAGGTCGACAACGACGTCGCCCTGACCGGCGCGGCCGTCAACCGCTCGGCCCAGAGCCTTCACGCCAATCTGATCTGGTCGCCGGTTGCGGCCTTTGATGTCGGCGCCGAGGTGATGTTCGCTGACCGCAAACTCGAGTCAGGACTGGACGGCGACATGACCCGTCTGATCCTGTTCGTGAAATACGGCTTCTGAAGCCGAAGAAGAAAAAGACTTTGGAGGAAAATCGCGTGTCTGATCCGGAAATCTATCCCGTCCCCGCTGAACTGGCCGCTCGCGCCCACATGGACCGCGACGGCTATGAAGCGGCCCGGATTCAGGCGCGTGAGACCCCTGACGCCTTCTGGGCCACCCAGGCCGAGCGGCTGGACTGGATGACCTTTCCGACCAAGATCAAGGATGTCTCCTTCAAGAAGGAAGACTTCCGCATCCGCTGGTTCGAGGACGGGGTGCTGAACGCCTCGGTCAACTGCATCGACCGCCACCTGCCCGCCCGCAGGGACGAGATCGCCATCCTCTGGGAAGGCGACGAGCCGACCGACAGCGAAGCCGTCACCTTCGGCCAGCTTCACGACCGCGTCTGCCGTCTGGCGAACGTGCTGAAGGCCAACGGCGTCAAGAAGGGCGACCGCGTCACCATCTATCTGCCGATGATCCCCGAGGCGGCCTACGCCATGCTGGCCTGCGCCCGCATCGGCGCCGTGCATTCGGTCATCTTCGGCGGCTTCTCGCCCGACAGCATCGCCGGGCGGATCGAGGACTGCGAATCTACCTTCGTCATCACCGCCGACGAGGGCTGCCGCGCCGGCAAGCGCGTGCCGCTGAAGGCCAACGTCGACAAGGCGCTGGAGAAGGTCGCGGGCGTGAAGACGGTCGTGGTCCTGCGCCACACCGGCGCCGATGTTCCCTTCGTCGCGGGCCGCGATCTGGACTGGGGCGTCGAGACGGACAAGGCCTCGCCCGACTGCGCGCCCGAGCCGATGAACGCCGAAGACCCGCTGTTCATCCTCTACACATCCGGCTCGACCGGAAAGCCCAAGGGCGTGCTGCACACCACCGGCGGCTATCTGTTCTGGGCCAGCTATACGCATGAGCTGGTGTTCGACTACCGCCCCGGCGAGGTCTTCTGGTGCACCGCCGACGTGGGTTGGGTCACAGGCCACACCTATGTCGTCTACGGCGCCCTGGCCAATGCGGCGACCAGCCTGATGTTCGAGGGCGTGCCCAACTACCCGACCGTCAGCCGCTTCTGGGAGGTGGTGGACAAGCATCAGGTCAACATCTTCTACACCGCCCCCACGGCCCTGCGCGCCCTGATGCGCGACGGCGACGCGCCGGTGAAGGCGTCCAGCCGCAAATCCCTGCGTCTGCTCGGCACCGTCGGCGAGCCGATCAACCCCGAGGCGTGGCGCTGGTATCATGAGGTGGTCGGCGAAGGCCGCCTGCCCATCGTCGACACCTGGTGGCAGACGGAGACGGGCGGCGCCCTGATCTCGCCCCTGCCCGGCGCGACCGACCTGAAGCCCGGCTCGGCGACCAAGCCCCTGCCCGGCGTCGAGCTTGAAATCGTCGACGCCGACGGCGCGGTTCTGGAGGGCGCGACCGAGGGCAATCTGTGCATCACCGACTCCTGGCCGGGCCAGATGCGCACCGTCTATGGCGACGACCAGCGCTTCTTCGAGACCTATTTCTCGACCTATCCGGGCAAGTATTTCACCGGCGACGGCTGCCGCCGCGACGAAGACGGCTACTACTGGATCACCGGCCGGGTCGATGACGTCATCAACGTCTCGGGCCACCGCATGGGCACCGCCGAGGTCGAGAGCGCGCTGGTCCTGCACGACGACGTGGCCGAGGCCGCCGTCGTCGGCTTCCCCCACGACATCAAGGGCCAGGGCATCTACGCCTATGTCACCCTGAACAAGGGGATCGAGCCGAGCGACGACCTGCGCCGCGCCCTGATCGCTCAGGTCCGCGAGGAGATCGGCCCCATCGCCGCGCCCGACGTGATCCAGTGGGCGCCGGGCCTGCCCAAGACGCGCTCGGGCAAGATCATGCGGCGCATCCTGCGCAAGATCGCCGAGAACGAACTGGGCGCCCTGGGCGACACTTCGACCCTGGCCGATCCGTCGGTGGTGGACGATCTGGTGAAGAACCGCGCGGCCTAGGCCTTTAAGTCCGCTCATACCGGCGGATGCCGGGGTGAGCGGGTACATCATTCAGCTTCCCCGAAGAGGCGGTCCCGGACGGCGCAAGCTGGACGGGGCCGCCCGCCTCGGCTTCAGTGCCGGGTATGAGCGGAACTCTCGACGGCCTGACCATCATTGAAATCGGCGGCATCGGCCCGGCCCCCTTCTGCGGCATGATGCTGGCCGATCATGGGGCCGAGGTGGTGCTGATCCACCGCTCCGGCGCCGCGCCGGATCTGCGCGATCCCCTGAACCGCAGCCGCGCCCGTCTGGTCGAGGCCGACCTGAAGACGCCAGAAGGCGCCGCCCTGATCCGCGACCTGGCCCGCACCGCCGACGGCCTGATCGAAGGCTTTCGTCCCGGCGTGATGGAGCGTCTCGGCCTCGGGCCCGACGCGCTGCTGGCCGACAATCCGCGCCTCGTCTACGGCCGCATGACCGGCTGGGGTCAGGACGGGCCGCTGGCTCCGGCGCCGGGCCACGACATCGACTACATCGCCGTCTCGGGCGCCCTGCACGCCTTCGGCCGGGCGGGCGAAAAGCCGACCCCGCCGATCAACATGGTCGGCGACTTCGGCGGCGGCGGGATGCTGCTGGCCTTCGGCATGGTCGCGGGCCTGCTGAAGGCCCAGCGCACCGGGCGCGGCGACGTCATCGACTGCGCCATGACCGACGGCTCCGCCCTGCTGATGAGCATGATCTGGGGCTTCCGCCAGAATATGCCCGCGCCCCTGCCGCCCAGTCTGGCTTGGCGCGACGAGCGCGGCGTCAACCTGCTCGACACCGGCGCGCCGTTTTACGAGGTCTATGAGACGCAGGACGGAAAATACGTCGCCGTCGGCGCCATCGAACCGGCCTTCTACATCGCCCTGATGCGGCTGACGGGGCTGGGCGGCGATCCCGACTTCGCCATGCCCTTCGATCCCCAACAATGGCCCATGCTGAAGGACAAACTGGCCGCCGTCTTCCGTACCCGCACCCGCGACGACTGGTGCAACGACCCCGACGCCCAAGCCGCCTGCGTCGCCCCCGTCCTGTCCATGACCGAGGCCCCCGACCACCCGCACAACCGGGCGCGCGAAGCTTTCCTCACGGCGCAGAGCGTGGTGCAGCCAGCGCCCGCGCCGAGGTTCAGGGACAGCCCGGCGAAGCGGCCGAAATAGAAGGCAAGTCACAAAATCCCGCTCACCCCGGCGGACGCCGGGGCCCAGTGCTTTGGCCCCAAACGCACGGGCATGGATAACCAAGCCTCGTGCGCGCTGCTCTTACTGGATCCCGGCGTGCGCCGGGATGAGCGGGGGTATGATCACCCCCCGTCCGTCCACACCGTCTTGTAGAGATCGAACCGGCGGTCCCTCAGGTTCCGCACCGTCCCCTGCGCCTTCGCCCAGGCCAGGTCTGACAGGTCCAGGTCCGCCACCGTCACTGTCTCGACGTTCTCGCTCGCCTCGGCCGCCACCCCGTCGCGCGCGAAGGGGAAGTCGCACGGCGTCAGGATGCAGGACTGGGCATACTGGATGTCCATGTTCTCGACGTTCGGCAGGTTGCCGACATTGCCCGACAGCACGACGTAGCACTGGTTCTCGATGGCCCGCGCCTGCGAGCAATAGCGCACGCGCAGATAGCCCTGGCGGTTGTCGGTGCAGAAGGGCGTGAACAGAATGCGCGCCCCCTCGTCCGCCAGGCGCCGCGCCAGTTCAGGGAACTCGGAGTCATAGCAGATCATCACCCCGATCGGCCCGCAGTCGGTGGGGATGGCGTGGACGCGGTCGCCGCCCTTGATGTTCCACCAGTGGCGCTCGTTCGGGGTCGGGTGGATCTTCTCCTGCTCATGCACCGAACCGTCGCGCAGGAAGACATAGGCGACATTCTGGATCTCGCCGTCCTCGGTCCGCGTCGGGTGCGAGCCGCCGATAATGTTGACGTTGTAGCCGACCGCCAGTTCCCTCATCGCCTCGACAAAGCGCGGCGTATAGCGGGTCAGGGCCTCGATGGATTCCGCCGGGGTCAGCTTCTTCGTCTCCAGCGACAGAAGCTGAAGCGTGAACAACTCAGGGAAGACCACGAAGTCGGCGCGATAGTCCGACACCACGTCGACGAAATATTCGACGTTATCCATGAACTCGCCGAAGCTCTCGACCTTGCGCATCTGCAGCTGGACGGTGGCCACGCGCACCGTTTCCTTCACCGCAAAGGCCGCCCCCTTGCCCGTCGCCTCGACATAGTAGGGGTTGCGCCAGACCCAGCGCGCCGCGTGACCCAGCGACGCCTTGTCTGACGGCAGATAGTTCAGCAGCACCCCCGCCGGCTCGAACCCCGAACGCTGGTGAAAGGCCATGATCGGGTCCTTCACCTTGCGGTCGCGCACCGCCTCGACATAGGCGTTCGGGTCGGGATAGGCCGAGCGGCGGCGCGCGAGGCCGGGCATCCGGCCGCCGAAGACGACGCCCTTCAGGTTCTGCGCCTCGCACAGGTCGCGGCGCGCGTCATACAGGCGCTGGCCGATGCGCAGGCGGCGCCGGGCGGGGTCGACGCAGACCTCCATCCCATACAGCCACTCGCCCGCCGGATCGTGGCGCGCGCCGTAGCCGCCGCCGGTGATCTGGTCCCAGGTGTGCGGCCCCATCGCCGACTTCTCGTCGATGCGGAAACTGGCGGCGTAGCCGACGATCTCGCCCTCGAACTCGACCACGAACTGGCCGTCCGGATAGGTGGCGATCTGGCCGCGCAGCATCCCGGCCGTATAGGGCGGCATATCCTTATACACCCGCGCCACCAGGGCGTTGATCCCGGCGACGTCGCCCATGCGGGCGTTGCGGATGGTCAGGACGGCGGGCTTGGCCGGCTCGGCGGGAAGGGAAATCTCAATGTCAGTCATGCCTTCCTAACGCGCGAGCTTGGCTGTTGGATCAATCCGGCCGACAAAAGAGACCATGCGTCAATTCCGGTCGCGTCCCGTAAGCTTGTTCCCGTTAAGTTCACGAGAACATCTTGCGAACAAGAACAAACCATGTCCATAGTCGGCTTCACCAAGGGAGCGGGTCCGTGGCGGGTCTCTCCCGAAGTCAGATGGGAATCATGGCAAGGGAGAGAAAACCAATGTCACAGGCGGCACTGAAGCTCGTGGGTAAAGAAGACAGCGACAAACAACGCGCTCTAGAGGCGGCGATCGCGCAGATCGATCGCGCCTTCGGCAAGGGCTCGGTCATGAAACTGGGCAAGGCCGGACAGGTGGCCGAGATCGAAAGCGTCTCGACCGGCTCGCTCGGTCTCGACATGGCGCTCGGCATCGGCGGCCTGCCGGTCGGGCGGGTGATCGAGGTGTTCGGTCCCGAATCCTCGGGCAAGACCACCCTGGCCCTGCACACCGTGGCCGAGGTCCAGAAGAAGGGCGGCGTGGCCGCCTTCGTCGACGCCGAGCACGCGCTGGACCCCGTCTATGCGCAAAAGCTGGGCGTCAATCTGGACGACCTGCTGGTGTCGCAGCCCGACACGGGCGAACAGGCGCTGGAGATCGTCGACACCCTGGTGCGTTCGGGCGCCGTGGACATCGTGGTGGTCGACTCCGTCGCCGCCCTGACGCCGCGCGCCGAAATCGAGGGCGAGATGGGCGACAGCCTCCCCGGCCTTCAGGCGCGTCTGATGTCGCAGGCCCTGCGCAAGCTGACGGCCTCGATCTCCAAGTCGAAGTGCATCGTCCTGTTCATCAACCAGATCCGTCACAAGATCGGCGTCATGTACGGCTCGCCGGAAACGACAACGGGCGGCAATGCGCTGAAGTTCTACGCCTCCGTGCGCCTGGACATCCGCCGCATCGGCGCGATCAAGAACCGCGACGAGGTGGTCGGCAACACCACCCGCGTCAAGGTGGTCAAGAACAAGGTCGCCCCGCCGTTCCGCGAAGTCGTCTTCGACATCATGTACGGCGAAGGCATCTCCAAGATCGGCGAGATCATCGACCTGGGCGTCAAGGCGGGCATCGTCGAGAAGTCCGGCTCCTGGTTCTCTCATGACTCGACCCGCATCGGCCAGGGCCGCGAGAACGCCAAGGAGTTCCTCAAGAACAACCCCGACATGGCCGCCTCGATCGAAAAGGCGGTGCGCCAGTCCACAGCCAAGATCGCCGACGACATGCTGGGCGCGCCCGAACCCGACGAGGGTCAGGACATGGAAGGCTGATCCGTCCCATCATTTGAACGCCGTCATCCTCGGGCCTGACCCGAGGATGACGCCAGGAAGCGCCCCCTTCCGTTCCAGCCGGGATCGCGCGGACGATCCAGTCCTCGGGCAAGCCTGAGGATGACGGCGGGACGGGCGCCTTCCGACACAGTTTCTCCGTTCGCCACCGCGCGACCCGCCTACCGACCCCGCGTGGCCGGTCGGACGGAGATCGGCCCGCCCGACCTGCTTCGGGCGGGCCTTTTTTTGTTCGGCGACTTTTCGTAACTAGATCAGAGCGGCCCACCAGGACGGCACTCGTGTCCTCGCTCCGCCGTATAATATGGCGTAGGGAACAGAGGCGTTACTACCCAAGCATTACCACCATATTCCATACAGTAGTCCTGGCCGTAGCCCACGATCGTGGTCTTCGAAGCATCCGAATAAAAAGTGTAATAGTATACATACTCGGGCGCTTTGAACGCCACGGCTGGCGAAGCCGTCATCGCGAACAAGAGACCTGCAGCCGCCAGCTTGACGATGCTACGCATATCCAATCTCCTTGAACTCATGACCTGACATTATTGTCAGAGACAAAGACATAACATCGATTCGCTAGATCGCTTCCCTTCTCACTCAGACAGACATCTCCATGCCCATGACCTTCGCCACCGCCGATCTGTGCGACGACCACCCTGACGCGGTGAAGGTCTGCCAGACTCCCTTCCGCAGCTACGGCAAGGTCACGGCTTTCCACGGCCCCGTCCGCACGCTCAGCGTGCTAGACGACAACGCCCTGGTCCGTCAGACGCTGGAACGCCCAGGTCAGGGTGCCGTGCTGGTCGTCAACGGCGGCGGCTCGCTGAAACGGGCTCTGGTCGGCGACAACCTGGCCAAACTGGCGATCGACAACGGCTGGGCCGGCGTCGTCGTCCACGGCGTCATCCGCGACACGGCCGTCATCAACACCATGAATATCGGCGTCAAAGCCCTGGGGACCGTCCCCCTGCGCGCCGACCGCGACGCCATCGGCGAGATCGACATCCCCACAGCCTTCGGCGGCGTCATCTTCACCCCCGGCCACTGGCTCTATGCCGACGAGGACGGCCTGATCGTCTCGCCGCATCGCCTGCACGATTAAAGCTCCGGCCACGCAAAAACGCGGCCCTCGTCGCATGATCACGCGTCAGTGATGCGTTCGGCGCAAAATCCCTATATGACGCCGGTTCCGATATTTCCTCCGCGCGCCCGAGTTCCAGAGCGATACGCCCATGACCAGCCTGAAGCAGATCCGTTCCACCTTCCTCGACTACTTCGCCGCCGACGGCCACGAGAAGGTGCAGTCGGCTCCGCTCGTGCCGCAGAACGACCCGACCCTGCTGTTCGTCAATGCGGGCATGGTGCCGTTCAAGGACTATTTCACCGGCGCGGCGACCGCGCCCTACAACCGCGCGACCAGCTCGCAGAAATGCGTGCGCGCGGGGGGCAAGCACAACGATCTGGATAACGTCGGTTATACCGCGCGCCACCACACCTTCTTTGAAATGCTGGGCAATTTCTCGTTCGGCGACTACTTCAAGGACCACGCCATCGAGCGCGCCTGGACCCTGCTGACCAAGGAGTTCGGCCTCGATCCCGCCCGCCTGCTGGTCACCGTCTATCACACCGACGACGAAGCCTTCGACATCTGGAAGAAGGTCACGGGGTTCGCCGATGAGAAGATCATCCGCATCCCCACCAACGACAACTTCTGGGCCATGGGCGACAGCGGCCCGTGCGGTCCATGCACCGAGATCTTCTACGATCACGGCGATCACATCTTCGGCGGCCCTCCCGGTTCGCCGGACGAGGACGGCGACCGCTTCGTCGAGATCTGGAACAACGTCTTCATGCAGTTCGAGAAGGAGAACGACGAGATCGTTCGCGAACTGCCCAAGAAGTCGGTCGACACCGGCATGGGTCTGGAGCGCATCGCCGCCGTGCTTCAGGGCGTCCACTCCAACTATGAAGTGGACCTGTTCAAGACCCTGATCCACGCCTCGGAAGAGCTGACCTCGACCAAGGCCGAGGGCGACCGCGCCCCGTCGCATCGCGTCATCGCCGACCACCTGCGCTCGACCGCCTTCCTGATCGCTGACGGCGTGACCCCCTCGAACGAGGGCCGGGGTTATGTCCTGCGCCGCATCATGCGTCGCGCCATGCGCCACGCCCACCTGCTGGGCGCCCAGGACCCGCTGATGCACCGTCTGGTGCCGACCCTGGTCGAGGAGATGGGCGAGGCCTATCCGGAACTCGGCCGCGCCCAGGCCTTCATCGAGGACACCCTGAAGCAGGAAGAGATCCGCTTCCGCACCACGCTGGGTCGCGGCATGAACCTGTTCGACCAGGCTACGACCGGCTTCAAGGCCGGCGACATGCTGGACGGCCAGACCGCCTTCACCCTTTACGACACCTACGGCTTCCCGCTGGACCTGACGCAGGACGAGGCCCGTCGTCGCGGATTCAGCGTCAACGTCGACGGCTTCGAGGCCGCCATGGCCGAGCAGCGCGACCGTTCGCGCGAGCACTGGAAGGGCTCGGGTCAGACGGCCTCGGCCGGCGCCTGGCTGGCCCTGCGCGACCAGCACGGCGGCACCGAGTTCACCGGCTATGAGTCCGAGACCGGCGAGGGCAAGGTGCTGGCCATCGTCAAGGACGGCGCCGAAGCCCCGTGCGCCGCGACCGGCGAAACGGTCGAGGTGCTGCTGGACAAGACCCCCTTCTACGGCGAGGGCGGCGGTCAGGCAGGCGACAAGGGCGCCTTGGTCTGGAGCGGCGGCGAAGGCCGCGTGCTGGACACCAAGAAGCACGGTGGCGACCTGCACGTTCACACGCTGGAGGTGACGCAAGGGTCGCTGTCCACGGGCGCGATCGTAACCGCCACGGTCGAGGAAGGCTCGCGCCCGACCACACGCGCCAACCACTCGGCCGCCCACCTGTTCCACGCCGCCGTCAAGAACGTGCTGGGCGCCCACGTCGCTCAGAAGGGCCAGATGGTCGACGCAGAGCGGATGCGCTTCGACTTCAGCCACAACGCCCCGATGACGGACGAGGAGATCGCCCGCGTCGAGGATGAGGTGAACGCCGTCATCCGCCAGAACGTCCCCGTCACCACCGAGCTGATGACGCCCGACGCCGCCATCGCGGCGGGCGCCGTGGCCCTGTTCGGCGAGAAGTACGGCGACGAGGTCCGCGTCCTGACTATCGGCCGCGCGCTCTCGGGTCCGGGCGCCTATTCGGTCGAACTGTGCGGCGGCACCCATGTCTTCCGCACCGGCGACATCGCCCTGTTCAAGATCGTGTCCGAAGGCGGCGTGGCCGCCGGCGTGCGTCGCGTCGAGGCCCTGACCGGCGAGGCGGCCCGCCGCTTCCTGCTGGATCAGGCCAATGTCGCCCGCCATCTGGCGCAAGGCTTCAAGATTCAACCCGCCGAGGTTCCGGCCCGCGTCGAGGGCCTGCAGGCCTCGGTCAAAACGCTGGAGAAACAGGTCGCCGACCTGAAGAAGCAACTGGCGCTGGGCGGCGGCGCGGGCGCCAACGCCGCGCCGGAAGAGATCGGCGGGATCAAGCTGATCGCCCGCGTTCTGGACGGCGTCGACGGCAAGGGCCTGCGCGGCGTGGCCGAGGACTTCAAGAAGCAGCTCGGCTCGGGCGTCGTCGCCCTTGTCGGCATCACCGACGGCAAGGCGGCCATCACCGTCGCCGCGACGCCGGATATGGCGGGTAAGGTCAACGCGGCCGACCTGGCCCGCGACGCCGTCATCGCCATGGGCGGCAAGGGCGCGGGCGGCAAGCCCGACTTCGCCCAGGGCGGCGCGCCGGATGGATCGAAAGCCGAGGACGGCCTGAACGCCATCCGGGCCGCGCTGAAGGGCTGATCACCCCCATAAGCTAAAACGAGAAAGGGCGGCGCACCGGATGCGCCGCCCTTTTTCTTGGGCTGAACCCTCCACCCGCTCATCCCCGCGGAGATGAGCGGATATTTTTACTCCGGCGCCCCCAGATCGATCGCCGCCAGTTTCCAGCGGAACAGGTTGCGGCGCTTCATCAGCAGGGAGACCTGCTCGTCCGGCTGGTCGTCGCGGGTCAGGGTGACCGCGAAGGTGTCCAGGTCGCGATAGCCCCACGACTGGCGCACGCGCTTGTTCTCGGCTTTCGGCTCCGCGGGCTCCGGACGCTTGATCTCCGGCTTAGGCGTACGCCCTTCCTGCACCATCAGGGCGATGGCCTGAGGGGTGACGAAGGCGTCCACCGCCCCGCCGACGAGGGCGGGCGCCAGCAGCATGCCCAAGCCCGACAGGCCGCTGTCGCCGAGGCGTTTGTCCTTGCGCATCTCGACCATCATGCGGGCGTTCAGCTCGTCCTTCAGGCTGGCGCGGAAAGCCGGGAAGTCGACCTGGCGCTCCAACGCCTTTTCATCGCCGATCCTGGCCGCCTGCACCAGCGACCGCGCCGCCAGCAGGGGCGAGGCGGCGTAGGCGAGCACAAAGACGGCCCCCGCCGTCAGCCCCAGACGAATGATCAGTTTGCGGTTCATCGGCCCTCCCCTGCCTTACGAACGCGACGGGACGACGACGAAACGGCGCCAAAATCCCTAACAGGATTAGGGACATGGATCGCAGACGGGTTCAATGCGTGTTTTCACCGGCTCTCGTTTCCAAGCGAAGCTGACGATGGGGTGAGGCAAACATTGATCACCGCTCATCCCGGCGGACGCCGGGATGAGCGGAATAGGGAAGCGATACCGCTCAACAAAAAAGGCCCGCCGGATCGCTCCAGCGGGCCTTGATGTCTTGGCGGATCCAGGCCGCGTCGGGTCGAGACCCGAAGGGCGGCGCGAAGCAGCCAAGGCGGAGCCTTCTGACCGCGGTCGACTAAAAAAGCCTCAGCCGATACCCGGCAGGGCCTTCTTCAGGTTCTCGGACACCTTGTCCAGGAAGCCTTCGGTCGTCAGCCAGGACTGCTGATCGCCGACCAGCAGGGCCAGATCCTTGGTCATGAAGCCCGACTCGACGGTGTCGACGACCACGCGCTCCAGCGTATCGGCGAACTCGGCCAGCTGGGCGTTGTCGTCCAGCTTGGCGCGGTGCTTGAAGCCGCGCGTCCAGGCGAAGATCGAGGCGATCGAGTTGGTCGAGGTGGCCTCGCCCTTCTGATGCTGGCGGTAGTGGCGGGTCACGGTGCCGTGGGCGGCTTCCGTTTCCATGACCTTGCCGTCCGGCGTCATCAGCACCGAGGTCATCAGGCCCAGCGAGCCGAAGCCCTGGGCCACGATGTCCGACTGCACGTCGCCGTCGTAGTTCTTGCACGCCCAGACGAAGCCGCCCGACCACTTGATCGCGGCTGCGACCATGTCGTCGATCAGGCGATGCTCATAGGTCAGGCCGCGCTTCTTGAATTCCTCGGCGTATTCGGCGTCGAAGACTTCCTGGAAGATGTCCTTGAAGCGGCCGTCGTAGGCTTTGAGGATGGTGTTCTTGGTCGACAGATAGACCGGGTAGTTGCGCTGCAGGCCATAGGCGAACGAGGCATGGGCGAACTCGCGGATCGAGGAGTCCAGGTTGTACATGCCCATGGCGACGCCAGCGCCCGGCGACTTGTAGACCTCGTGCTCGATCACCTGGCCGTCATCGCCGACGAACTTGATCGACAGGGTGCCGGCGCCCGGCATCAGGAAGTCGGTGGCCTTGTACTGGTCGCCGAAAGCGTGGCGGCCGACGACGATCGGCTGGGTCCAGCCCGGCACCAGACGCGGCACGTTCGAGCAGATGATCGGCTCGCGGAAGACCACGCCGCCCAGGATGTTGCGGATGGTGCCGTTCGGCGACTTCCACATCTTCTTCAGGCCGAATTCGGCGACGCGCGCCTCGTCCGGGGTGATGGTGGCGCACTTCACGCCGACGCCGTGCTTCTGGATGGCGTGGGCCGCGTCGATCGTGATCTGATCGTCGGTGGCGTCACGGCTTTCCATGCCGAGGTCGTAATAGTCGAGTTCGAGGTCCAGGTACGGGAAGACCAGCTTGTCCTTGATCATCTGCCAGATGATCCGGGTCATTTCGTCGCCGTCGATGTCCACGATGGGGTTGGCGACCTTGATCTTGGCCATGCTTACGCCTCTGTCTCTCAAATCAGGGAAGGAATTCAGTGCAGGGGATATAGCGACCCCCGCGCGCGGGCGCAAAGGGGACGAAAGCCGCAACGCTCGAACACCCGCGCCGGAACGAAACGGCGGCTTGGCCGCTTGGCTTCTTCACGGCTACGCTTGAAGGCCGTCGGTCGGTCACAACGCATGGAATCCCTGATGTCGCCTCGCCGCCTCCGGTTCGTCGCCCTCGCCCTGCTTCCGCTCGCTATGGCCGCCTGCAAGGGACAGGAGGCCGCCGCCCCGCCTGAGGCTCCGGCGGTTCAGCCGCCCGCCGCAGCCGCCTCCGCCGTAGTGCCCGCCGCTCAGAACGACGCCCATCCGCCCAGCGTGACGCGCGAGTTCCGCGACTGGACGGCGACCTGCGACAACACCAACCACTGCGTCGCCTTCGGCTCGGCCGAGGAAAACATGGGCTTCGTCATGGTCTCCCTGGCGCCGGGCCCTGACGCGCGGCCGGTCGTCCACATGGGGGGCTGGGGGCTGGAGGCCGGACAGGGCGACGTCTACGCCGAGATCGACGGCCGCCGCTATGCCGGCAAGAACTCCAAGATGGACGAGGAAGGCGACGTCATCGCCTTCCGCACGCCCTCGGCCGAGCTGTTGCGTGACCTGGGCGCCGGCTCCTTCATGGCGCTGAGGCGCGGCGACGAGAAGATGAAGGTCAGCCTGGGCGGGGCGGCCGCCGCCTTCCTGTGGATCGACGAGCGTCAGGGACGACTGGGCACGACCACGGCGCTGATCCGACGCGGCGACCGGTCCGCGTCCAGCGTGCCCGTCGCCCCCGCCGCGCCGCGCGTGACGCTGGCCGCCGCCGTTCCTCAGAACGGCCTGCCTCAGGATGACCTGTCGCCTGCGCTGCTGGCCCACCCCAAGGTCAAGGAATGCCTGGCCGCCACCCGCATCGGCGAACGGTTCGAGCCGAATGTCGAGGTCGCCCGTCTGGCGTCCGACAAACTGCTGTGGAGCGTGCCGTGCGGCGAGGGCGCCTATAATTTCACGCAGGTCTATTTCATCACGCCTGCAGACGGGACCGCGCCTCAACTGATTGACTTCCCCACGGCCATGAGCCGCCACGACGAACTGGTGAACAGCCGTTACGATCCGAAAACTCGGACCCTGTTCGCCTTGGGCAAAGGGCGCGGCATCGGCGACTGCGGCCGCATGGGCGTCTGGGCCTGGACCGGCGAACGCTTCGCCCTTCTGGAGGAAAAGGAAATGCCGAGTTGCACCGCCATTCCGCAGGACCTGTGGCCGAGCACTTGGCGCGCCGTGACCTGACGCCCGTTCGTCGGCACATATGAAACGGCCCGGGCGCGCGAGCGTCCGGGCCGTTTTTCGCTTCAGACTTCAGCCGCGCATCAGGCGCGCATCCGCCCTTCCAGCACCGCCAGCGGCAGGGAGCCGCTGCCCAACACCTTGTCGTGGAAGGCGCGCAGGTCGAAGCCGTCCTTGGCCTGAGCCTCCTCGCGCAGGCGGGCGATGACCGTGTGCCCGACCTTGTAGGCGCAGGCCTGGCCCGGCCAGACCGAATAGCGGTTGATCTCGCTGTTCGAGGCGTCCAGCGGCTTGGCGCCCGAGGCCGCCATATAGTCGACCGCCCGTTCACGGCTCCAGCGTTCAGAGTGGATGCCGGTGTCGACCACCAGCCGCACCGCGCGGAACAGATAGGACATCAGGAAGCCGACGCGGCCGAGCGGATCGGCCGCATAGGCGTCCAGATCATTGGCCGCCACCGCCTCGGCGTACAGGGCCCAGCCTTCGTTGAAGGCCGAGAAACCGCCCGCGCGGCGCCACTGCGGCAACTCGCCCGACTCGCGTTGCAGAGCGACCTGCAGATGGTGGCCCGGCGAGGCCTCGTGATAGGTCAGGGTCGGCAGGGCGAACTTCGGCCAGTTCCCGCTGTCGCGCAGGTTGATGTAGTAGGCGCCCGGACGCGAGCCATCCAGCGGCGGCCCCTGATAGTAGCCGCCCGGCGCACCCGACTGGATCGACACCGGCACGCGGCGGATTTCGACGTGGGTCTTGGGCAGTCGGCCGAACACGGTCGGCAGCTTGGGCTCCAGCGCAGCGACCTGTTCGTTCAGCCACTTCAGCAGATCTTCCTTGCCCGCATCGGTGTTGGGGAAGAGTTGGGCCGGATCCTTGTTCAGGGCCTGAACCCGTTCGCCGACCGTGCCTTGAGTATAGCCCTGCGACTTCAGGATGGCGTCGATCTCGGCCGAGATCTCGGCCACCTGCTCGACGCCCATGGCGTGAATTTCCTTGGCCGACAGCGTGGTCGTGGTGTTGGACTTCAGTCCGGCGGCGTAGAAGGCTTCGCCGTCCGGCAGGCGCCACACGCCCGCATCGTGCACGGCCTTGGGACGGATAGCTTCCAACGCCTCGATCTGACGGGCCAGGGCCGGCTTGACCTTCTCGTCGACCAGGGCGGCGGCGCGCGCGTCATAGCCCGACAGGTTCAGCGCCCCGGTCTTGCGGACCAGCGACTGGATCATGGCCATGTCGGCGGCGGGCGTGTCGCGCAGGGTGCGGATCTGCGGCAGCATCCGGTCGATGATGAAGTCCGGGGCGATCACGCCCAGACCGGCGTCTTCCCTGATTTTGTCCGTCTCGCCGTCCAGCACGCCCGCGAAAGCCTCCAGACGCGAAAGGAAGGCGTCGGCGCCCGCAGCGTCCTCGATGCGGTGCTGGTTGTCCATGAAGTCGGGCGTGGAGAAATAGGCGCCCGACAGCTGGGTCACGATATAGGGCGACGGACGCCCCGGCCCCGAACCATAGTCGAAGCGCGCCGTCTGGGCCGCCGTGTCGCGCCCGAAGGCGGCGATGGCGTAGTTCAGCGCCCCGGCCTCGGACAGGCCCTTCTGGTCGAAGGCCTTCAGCTCGTCCCAGCGTTTGATCGCCTTTTCCCTGTCCTTGCGGATGGCGTCCGGCCCGGCCTCGCTGAGTTTGGACGACAGGCCCGCGCGGGCGCCCTTGTCCAGACCCAGGTTGGTGGCGCGCTCGGGCGCCTCGTCGATGTCGGCCTCGAACCACCCGTCCAGCAGGGTGTTCAGGCGCGCGTCGGCGTCGCTGGCGGCGGCGGCGCACTGGGCCAGCATGGGCGCGGCGGCGGCGGTCGCAGCGGCGCTCAGCAGAAGATGGCGGCGATTGATCATTCAGGTACTCCCCCCAAAGAAGCCGCGCCGCGCCGGACGCTGCTTCACACTCACGCTCAATGAAGGACCGGCGCGTCCGGGAAACTCAGGTCGCCGTCAGAGCGGCGTCCAGGCGTTCATGGTCCGCTCCAGCACCGTCAGCGGCACGCCGCCCAGAGCCAGACCCGTGTCATGGAAGCCCTTGATGTCGAAGCGACTGCCCAGACGCTTCTTGGCGTCCTCGCGCAGTCTGACCCAGGTGGTGTGGCCGACCTTGTAGCTGGACGCCTGCCCCGGCCAGACGCAGTAGCGTTCGATCTCGGTGGCGATGGTGCTTTCCTTGTCCCCCAGCACATCGACCATGTAGCGGATGCCCTGCTCGCGGCTCCAGCGCTTGTGGTGCAGGCCGGAGTCCGCCACCAGCCGCGCCGCGCGGAACATCAGCGACTGCAGATAGCCCACTTGGCCGAAGGGATCGTTTTCATAGACGCCCATCTCGTCCGCCAGCTGCTCGGAATACAGGCCCCAGCCTTCCGAATAGGCCGAGAAGCCCATCACCTTCATCAGCAGCGGCGTGTCCGGCTGCTCCATCTGCAGGGCGATCTGATGGTGATGGCCCGGCGTCGCCTCGTGATAGGTCAACGTCGGCAACATCCATTTGGGCCACTCCGCCGTGTCACGGAGGTTGATGTAGTAGGCGCCCGGCCGCGACCCATCCAGCGCCGGGGCCTGATAATAGCCGCCCGGCGCGCCCGCCTCGATGGCCTTGGGCACGCGCCGGATTTCGCACGGCGACTTGGGCAGGCGGCCGAAATAGTCCGGCAGGCGCGCCTGCATGGCGGCCATCTGGACGTTCAGCTCCTGCAGCAGCTCTTCCTTGGCCTCGTCCGTGTTCGGATAGACGAAGCGCGGGTCCGCGCCGATGGCGGCGATGCGTTCCCCCACGCTTCCCTGCGTCATCCCCTGCGCCTTCAACAGGGCGTCGGCGCGGGCGGAAATCTCGGCCACCTGCTCCAGCCCCATCTGGTGCACCTCGTCCGGGCTGAGCGAGGAGGTGGTGTAGTTCTTCAGGCCGAAGCGGTAATAGGCCTCGCCGTCCGGCAGGCGCCAGACGCCCGCGTCATGGGTCGCCCCGGCGCGAACCGCCTTCAGCGCCTCGGCCTGACGCTGGATCGCCGGATAGACGGCGTCGGTCAGGATGGCCTCGGCGCGCGCCGCCCAGTCGCCGGGGATGTTCTTCTCGGCCGTCCGGCGGGCGATCGACTGGGTCATGACCGACTGGGCCGCCGCCGTGCCGGTGATGGCCTCCATCTGCGTCAGGGTGCGGTCGATGACGAAGTCCGGCGGCACGGCCCCGGCGGCGTAGTCGATCTGCATCCGCTCGCGCTCGTCATCCAGACTGCGGGCGAAGTCCGACAGGCGCGACAGATAGGCCTCGGCGTCGTCCGCCGCCTCGATGCGGTGCTGGCTGTCGAGGAAGTCGGGAATCTGCTGATAGGATCCGCCCAACTGGCTGATCGTATAGGGCGAGGGGTACATTCCGCCGCCGTAGGGGAAGGCGTAGCCTTCCATCACCGTCTCGCCGAAGAAGCTCAGGGCGTCGTGATAGATCTGTTCCTTGGCCGGCAGGGCGTCGCGGTCGATCGCCGCCATATCCTTCATTCCGGCGATGAATTTCGCCTTGTCGGCCTCGACCTTGGTCTGGCTGCGGTCGCTCAGCTTGAAGCGGGCGTCGGCCATCGGCCCCCGGTCCATGCCCAGCATGGTCAGGGCTTCCGGATCGCTCAGCAGCAGTTCCTGCGCGATCCGGTCCATCAGGGCGTTGAAGGCGGCCGAGGCGTCCTGCGCCCCTCTCGTGCGGGCCAGGGCGCGCACCGGCCCGATCGCCGCGAGCGCTCCCCCCGCTGCGGCCCCTGCCAGAAGACGGCGACGATCCATCATGGCTTTCCTCCCAAAAAGCGATGGGCCGGGATGCTAGCTCAGCAATGAAAGCCCGCAAGCCATGATCGTCATAGGTCGGAAGTTTCCCGCCCTCGACGTCGCGAGGGCGGGCGGGCCTTGAGGCCTCAGCGCTTCACATGGGCCTTGATGCAGTCGCGCACGGCGCGTTTCAGGTCGCCCGGCGCGTTCGGCTCGTCCACGCCCTCGGCGGCGAAGACAGCGCGCATTGCGGCGTCCAGCCCCTTGGGCAGGGCGGCGATCACCTTCTTCTGTCCTTTTTCATGCAGGCAGAAGCCGACCTGGTTGCACAGGTCGGCGAACATGGAGTCAAAATCGGGGGCGGCGTCGGTCATCACACTCAGGCTTTCAGCCGCTTGGCGTGGAAGGCCACATGGTCGTCCACGAAGCTGGCCATGAAGAAGTAGGAATGGTCATAGCCCGGCTGCATCCGCAGGGTCAGCCCCTGACCGGCCTTTTGCGCCGCCGCCTTCAGCAGTTCCGGCTTCAGCTGATCGGTCAGGAAGGAATCGGCGTCGCCCTGATCCACCAGGATGTCGTCGAAGACGCCTTTCGCCGCCCCGCCCTCGATCAGCAGGGCCGCGTCATGCCTGGCCCATTGCGCACGATCCTCGCCCAGATAGGCGGTGAAGGCCTTCTCGCCCCAGGGGCAGCGCGTCGGCGACGAGATCGGCGCAAAGGCCGACACCGATTTGAACAACTCGGGATGGCGCAGCGCCAGCGTCAGCGCCCCGTGCCCGCCCATCGAATGGCCGAAGATGGAGCGCGTCTTCGTCGTCGGGAACTGGGCGTCGATCAGATCGATCAGCTCGCCCGTGACATAGCTTTCCATGCGGAAATGCGGCGCCCACGGCGTTTCAGTCGCATCGACGTAGAAGCCCGCGCCCTGTCCCAGATCATAGGCGTCGTCATTGGCGACGCCCTCCCCGCGCGGCGAGGTGTCGGGCGCGACGATGATAACGCCGTGTTCGGCGGCGGCCTTATAGGCTCCCGCCTTGGTGGTGAAGTTGTCCTCGGTGCAGGTCAGGCCCGACAGCCAGATCAGGACCGGAAACGGCCCCTCGCCCGCAGGAACAAAGACCGACAGCGTCATGGGCGTGCCCGTCGTCGCGCTGTCGTGCTTCAGATAGCGCAGCGTCCCGCCGTGAACGACGTGGCTCTTGACCGTTTCCATAAGCTCAACTCCTGAAGATCAGTCCGGCCAGACCCTGGCCATGAAGTCGTCATCGAGGACGCCGCCGTCCTCGGAGAAATGCGCGTACCAGTCGCGCGGGATCGGGGCGACCGCACCTTCGGGCTGGGCGCCGCCGCCCCAGGCGTCGAACTGCAGGCCGACCAGAATCGGGCCCTGCCGCACCGACGGAGCCGGAACCGCTTTGGCGGCGCCGGTCAGGGCTTCAATGACCTGCGGCTGCATCGCCGGCTCGCCCGTAACGATCCAGGCCCTGGACCGCTCGCCCGGTTTGACCATCAGCAGCATCATGCCGGATGCGCCCGCTTGGGTCGGCTGCGCCCTGGCGGCGGCGGCGACCGCCTCATCCACTGCCGTCAGGTAGGGTGACAGATCGGCGATCTCGACCCGCTCCTTCATCACCCGATCCGGCAGATACAGCACCACCTTCTTGCGGACCCAGACGTCTGCAGGCGCCTCGGCGGGCGCGGGCGCATCGGCTCCGCGCGGCGTGCAGGCGGCGAGCGCCCCGACCGCCACAGCGGCCATGATCGACGCAATCGCCGCCTTCGTCTTCATCGTCTCAATCCTCAGCCCGGCCGGTGCACGGCGCAGATCTTGTTACCCGACGGATCGCGCAGATAGGCCAGATGCATGACGCCGAAGGGCGAATTACGCGGCCCGGCCGGATCCTCGATCGCCGTGCCGCCCGCCGCAACCCCGGCTTCGGAGAAGGCGACCACCGCCTCGGGGCTTCTGGCGAAAAAGCCGATGGTGCCGCCGTTGGCGTGACAGGCCGCCTGGCCGTCGCGCGGTTTGACCACGCCCAGCATTCCGCGCGGCGTCATATACCAGACGCCCGGCATCGGCGCCTCGCTCAGCGTGCCCGGCTGATGACCCAGCGCGCCCATAACGGCGTCATAGAATTTGTGCGAGGCTTCGAGGTCGTTGGCCCCGACGGTGACGTGCGTGAACATGATGATCCTCCCAGATCCGCCCGATCCTTCGCCGGGCGCGGCCAGCTAAACCGAGCAGGTTTCATTTGGCAACGAACTTTGCTGCACCTGCTCAGTCAACCTCAGTCGGGGCGCGCGCCCTCGCGGGCGTAGGCGCCCATCAGCTCGCCATAGTCTTCGGGCGGCGGAAACTCAGGATAGCCGACCCTGGCCCCCGACTGCACGCCCGGCAGACGCTCCGTCGTCCAGGTGTCGGCATGAGGAACGAACCACGCCCCGTCGTCCAGCAGGCTGGGTCTCAGGTTGACGAACTGTCCCCCCGCAATGCCGCGCGTGAACAGCCACGTCTTGCACGACGGGCAGAAGTGATGCTCCGGCACGGGATTGTGCAGGCCGCCGATCTCCGTCTCGCCCTCGATTGTCAGCCCTTCGCTGGGCAGCATCAGGCTCAGCGAATAGGCGCCGCCCGTCAGCTTCTGACAGGCGCGGCAATGGCAGGCCGCTGCAAACACCGGCGCCTGGGCGACCTTGATCCGCACCTGCCCGCAAAGGCAGGCGCCCGTCCACGGCAGTTTCCAGTCGCCCATGGCTGAACCCCTCTCTTAGAACACGATCACCGATCGGATGCTCTTGCCTTCATGCATCAGATCGAAGGCTTCATTGATACGTTCCAGCGGCAGGGTATGGGTGATCATCGGATCGATCTCGATCTTGCCGTCCATGTACCAGTCGACGATCTTGGGCGTGTCGGTGCGACCGCGCGCCCCACCGAAGGCCGAACCCTTCCAGACGCGGCCAGTGACCAGCTGGAACGGACGGGTGGCGATCTCCTTGCCCGCCTCGGCCACGCCGATGATGACGCTCTCGCCCCAGCCGCGGTGGCAGGCTTCCAGCGCCTGACGCATGACCACGGTGTTGCCGGTGCAATCGAAGGTGTAGTCGGCGCCGCCGCCGGTCAGCTCGACCAGATGGGCCACCACGTCCGAGACATCCTTCGGATTGACGAAGTGGGTCATGCCGAAGCGACGGCCCCACTCCTCCTTGTCGCCGTTGATGTCGACGCCGATGATCATGTCGGCCCCGACCATCTTCAGCCCCTGAATGACGTTCAGGCCGATGCCGCCCAGACCGAAGACCACGGCGTTGGCGCCCGGCTCGACCTTGGCCGTGTTGACCACCGCGCCCACGCCCGTCGTCACGCCGCAGCCGACGTAGCAGGCCTTGTCGAAGGGGGCGTCCTTGCGGATCTTGGCCACCGCGATCTCGGGCAGGACCGTGTAGTTCGAGAAGGTCGAGCAGCCCATGTAATGGTGAATGGTCTGGCCCTTGTAGGAAAAGCGCGAGGTGCCGTCCGGCATCAGGCCCTTGCCCTGCGTGCCCCGGATCGAGGTGCACAGGTTGGTCTTGCGGCTCAGGCACGACTTACACTGGCGGCATTCCGGCGTGTACAGCGGGATGACGTGATCGCCGACGGCAAGGCTGGTTACGCCCGGTCCGACCTCGACCACCACGCCCGCGCCTTCGTGGCCCAGAATGGAAGGGAAGAGACCCTCGCTGTCCAGACCGTCCAGCGTATAGGCGTCGGTGTGGCAAACGCCGGTCGCCTTGATCTCGATCAGCACCTCGCCCGCGCGCGGGCCTTCCAGATCAACCTCGACGATCTCGAGCGGACGTTTGGCTTCGAACGCAACGGCGGCGCGGGTTTTCATGTCTTGGTCCTTCGGACGTCCCTATCGCTTGCGACGCGGTCGCTCGCTGCTTCAGGGACATGAGGTGGCGGGTGATTTGGCGACCTTACTACGCTCGTTACGGCTGGGTCGAAATGGCGACAACCGCAAAACATTATTGCCGTTGAGCAACAATCCTGATCCAACGTCCCCATGAGCCGCTGGGACGGAATCGACGAATTCACCGCTGTCGCTGAACAGGCCAGCTTCTCGGCCGCCGCCCGGCGTCTGGGCCTGTCGACCTCGGCCGTCAGTCGCGAGATCGCCCGGCTGGAGGACCGCCTTCAAACGCGCCTGCTCCACCGCACCACCCGCCGGGTCGAACTGACCGACGCGGGCCGCGACTTCCTTTCCCGCTGCCGCCGCCTGATCGACGAACGCGATGAGGCCCTGGCCGCCGTCCAGCCCGACGATCAGGCCCCGCGCGGCCTGCTGCGGATGACCTGCTCCGTCTCCTATGGCGAGCGGTTCATCGCCCCGGCCGTCAACGCCTTCGCGAAGCTGAACCCCGAACTGCGCATCGAACTGGACCTCGACAACCGCCTGCGCGACCTGGTCGGCGACGGCTATGATCTGGCGGTGCGGTTCGGCCATCTGACCGACTCGCGGCTGATGGCGCGGCGCCTGGCCTCGCGGCGACTGATCCTGTGCGCCAGCCCCGACTATCTGGCCCGCCGCGGCGCCCCGCGCGACCTGTCCGAGATCGCCAGCCACGACGGCCTGATCGGCTCGGTCGAACACTGGCGCTTCACCGAGGCGGGGCGTGAAGTCAGCCTTCGCCCCACCGGCCGCTGGCGCTGCAACTCCGGCGCGGCGGTGCTGGACGCCGCCCTGCAAGGCCTCGGCCTGTGCCAGCTGCCCGACTTCTATGTCGCCGAGGCCCTGGCCTCGGGCGTCCTCGTCTCCTTGCTCGATGACCAACGCCCGCCCGATGAAGGCGTCTGGGCCGTCCATCCCCATCCCCGCCACGTTCCACCGAAGGTCCGCGCCATGATCGACTGGCTGCACGACCGCCTGTCCGCATCAAGGAGCCCCGCATGAACCTCGTCATCCTGACCGGCGCCGGCGTCTCGGCCGAGAGCGGCGTGCCGACCTTCCGCGCCTCGGACGGCCTGTGGGAAGGGCATCGCGTCGAGGCCGTCGCCACGCCCGAGGGCTTCGCCGCCGACCCGGCTCTGGTGCAGGACTTCTACAACCAGCGGCGGCGGCAACTGGCGAGCGTGCATCCCAACGCCGCGCACCGGGCCCTGGCCGATCTGGCGGCGCGGTGGGCGGGCGACTTCCTGCTGGTGACGCAGAACGTCGACGACCTGCACGACCGGGCCCATGCGGAGACGCCGCCCGCGCCGGGCTTTGAGCTGATCCACATGCACGGCGAGCTGAAGAAGGCGCGCTGCACCGCCTCGGGCGTCGTCTGCGACTGGCATGATGATCTGGAGCCCGCCCACGCCTCGCCCCATCACCCGCACGGACGTTTGCGCCCCCACATCGTCTGGTTCGGGGAAATCCCGCTGGAGATGGAGCGGATCGAGGCGGCGCTGGCGCGATGCGACCTGTTCGTCTCCATCGGCACCTCGGGCGCGGTCTATCCGGCGGCGGGCTTCGTCCAGTCGGCGCGCATGGCGGGTGCCCGGACGGTGGAGATCAATCTGGAGCCGACGCAAGGCGCTGGCCTGTTCGACGAGGGCGTCTATGGCCCCGCCAGCGAGACCGTGCCCGCCTTCTTCGACGCGCTCTAGGCCCTCGGCCCGAACAGGATGATCGCGGCGCCGATCAGGCAGACCGCGCCGCCGATGACGTCCCAGCGGTCCGGCGTCGTCTTCTCGACCAGCGCCATCCACGCCAGCGACGCCACGATATAGACCCCGCCGTAGGCGGCGAAGGCCCGCCCCGCCGCCTCGGCCGGAACCAGGGTCAACAGCCACGCAAAAGCGATCAAACTGAGCACGCCCGGCGCCAGCCACCACGGCGAGCGATCCAGCTTCAGCCACGCCCAGAAGGCGAAGCAGCCGCCGATTTCGGCCAGCGCCGCGAGGGGATAGACGAGGGCGAGTTTCACTTGTCCTTCTTCGCCGCCTCAGCTCGTTCCGCCGCC
This sequence comes from Brevundimonas naejangsanensis DSM 23858, assembly GCF_000421705.1. Classification (GTDB taxonomy): domain Bacteria; phylum Pseudomonadota; class Alphaproteobacteria; order Caulobacterales; family Caulobacteraceae; genus Brevundimonas; species Brevundimonas naejangsanensis. The sequence continues at coordinate 66,558 of NZ_ATXN01000005.1, read as the reverse complement.
AGCTTAGCCAGCACGCGCCCCCGCCCCTTCGAAAGGGCGTGGATGGCGCCGCGCATGGTGGCGACCTCCTGCTCGGTGAAGGCGGCGCGGCCCAGCATGACGCGCAGGTTCTGGCTCATCGAGCGCTTCTTCTCGGGCGGATAGAAGAAGCCGCCGTTGTCCAGTTCCGCCTCCAGATGCTCGTACATGCCCAGCAGAAGGTCGTTCGACGCGGGCGGCTCGCCTTCCCTGAATCTCGGCGGCGGGGCGTCCAGGATCAGGGTGCGCCACTCATAGGCGTTGATCGCCACCGCCTGCGCCAGGTTCAGCGAGTGGTGCTTCGGGTCGATTGGAATCGTCGTGATTCCGGCGCACAGGGCGATGTCGCCCGTCTCCAACCCAGCGCGCTCGCCGCCGAACAGCAGGCCGGTCTTCAGGCCCGAGGCCGTGTCGTCATACAGGATGCGGGCGCTCTCACGCGGGGTGCGCACCGGCTGGCGCGTCTCGCGCGGGCGGGCGGTGGTGGCGAAGACGGTGTGCAGATCGGCGATGGCCGCCGCCACGCTGTCAAACACCTTGACCCCGTCCAGCACCCAGTCGGCGCCGGACGCCGTGGCCCAGGCGCGCTCCTGGGGCCAGCCGTCGCGCGGGCTGACCAGCCGCAGCTCGGACAGGCCGAAATTGGCCATGACGCGGGCGACCGCGCCGATATTGTCGGCCATCTGCGACTTGTCGAGGACGACGACGGGAGGGGTGAGTTCGCTCATGGGCGCTGTGTAATCCTTCTGCCCCGGCGCGAGAAGCGCGCTTGCCTCCTTCTTCGCCGCGCCCATATCCTCGCAACACCTTCTGTTTCCGAAAGCCGCCGCCATGACCGCGCCCGCCTCCAAGCCGCTGAAGATCGACTTCGTCTCCGACGTCATGTGCCCGTGGTGCGCCGTGGGGCTGGGCGGGCTCGAACAGGCTCTGGAGCGTCTGGAGGGCGAAGGGATCGCCGCCGACATCGCCTTCCAGCCGTTCGAGCTGAACCCCGACATCGCCCCCGAGGGCGAGAACATGGGCGAGCACCTGGCCCGCAAATACGGCTCCACCCCCGAACAGTCGGCCGCCAACCGCGCCGCCATTACCGCCCGCGCCGCCGAGGTCGGGGTCGAGATGAACTTCCGCGACGACAGCCGCATGTGGAACACCTTCGACGCCCACCGCCTGCTGCACTGGGCCGGGCTGACGGCGCCGGACAGGCAGGCGGCGCTGAAACACGCCCTGTTCGGCGCCCACTTCACCCAGGGCCGCAACGTCTCGGACGCGGGCGTCCTGACCGAGGCCGCCGAGGCCGCCGGGCTGGACCGCGCCGAAGCGGCCGAGGTGCTGGCGTCCGGCCGCTATATGCAGGAGGTCCGCACGGCCCAGACCCTGTGGCGCGCGCGGGGGATCACCTCCGTCCCCGCCGTGGTGGTGGAGGACAAATATCTGATCTCCGGCGGCCAGCCGACGCAGGTGTTCGTCAACGCCCTGCGCGAGATCGCGGGCAAGGCATAAGGCCCTTCTCCCCTTGAGGGAGAAGGTGGCAGGCGGAGCCTGACGGATGAGGGGTGCGAGCGCCCCGTTTTCCAATGACCCCGAGGGAGAGAAAGCGCTTCATGTCGCGCCGACACCCCTCATCCGGCCCTTACGGGCCACCTTCTCCCTCAAGGGGAGAAGGGTTGGGAAAAACAGAGTCCAATTCGTCTGAATCGTCTGAAATCGGCGCCTCTCCTTCCGGCGCCGGCCCTTGCGGCGTCAGACGGGCGCTGAGGAGGCGATGCGGGCCTCGACGGCGCGGCGGCCCAGCAGGTCGTCAGGGGCCAGGCGGGCGGCGTCGCGGGCGACGGCGGCGACCGCCTTCATGTCGGCTTCCAGCGCAGCGAGCGGGTCAGGTTCAGGCGCAGGCGGCGGGCTTTCAGGCTCCGCAGCGGCCAGCAGGGCCGGGTCCGTCAGCGCGCGCCAGGTGCGCAGCCACGACGCCGCCTCGGCCGCCCGGCCGCGCCGCACCGCCCGGTTCAGCCGCATCAGGGCCTGAGCCGCCATCGCGGCCAGATCGGGGGCGTCCGCCGCTGCATCCTCGACTGGATCGTCGTCGCAGGGCCACGGATCGGGGTCCCCCGCGTCGCAGCGGCGCCAGCCCTAGCGCGCGGCGCGGGACCGCAGCGTCCCCAGCTTCAGCCCATAGCGGTCGCAGACGGCCTCGGCCGTATCCCCGGCCAGATAGTCGCGCCGCGCCGCCGCCCACACCTCGTCTGGGTGCACGCGATAGCCGTCCCGCGGCGCCGGGTCTTCGTAATAATGGCCGCGCGGGGCGTCAGCTGCCTCGGCCCGCTCGGCGGTCGAGGGCCGCACATGGTCGGGGATGTAGGTGGCAGCGCCGTACTCGTCCTGCTCCCACCGGCCGGAGGCGATGATGCGCGGCGCCTCCTCATGCCAATCCTTTTCCGGCCAGTCCTTCTCCCGCCCGCCTGAAGCCTGATCGTCCATCGCGCCGCCTCCTGCCTGAAAGGCGGAGGGTGGAGGACGGGTGCGTCAGGATCGGACGGGGAGCCCCCTCTTCCTTTCGTCATCCTCCGACGAGCGGAGCGAGATCGGGGGACCCAGCGGCGCCGAAGGCGATCTTCGTGGCGGCGCGGCGCGCGGGCGTTTCGCGCTCTCGCGCGCCGCTGGGTCCCCCGGTCTGCGCCGCGAAGACGCGGCTTGCCGGAGGATGACGAAAGAAGGGGATCAGGCGCGTTTGCACCTGGGTTCCAGCTTGGGCGCGGCGTCGTCCCGGTGACCTTTCCAGCCGGGGCCAGGAACTTGCCGGATTGCTCTTCGCGCGTGCCGTGTTTGGCCATCTCGGCGGCGCGACGGCCCGGCGAGGAGGGCGAGGGTAGGCATGGGTTGCACGACACAGGCTTGATAACGACGTTTTCCAGGGTAGATTGGTGAAATGGCAAAGCTAACCCAACCCATTCTATTCTCTCAGAAGTTCGGGATTGATCCAAAGCTATTGGACAAGGCGGGTCTCATGGACCCGATCCTCAATTCGGATACGAAGCTTTTCATTGACCCGCTGCTAATCGGAAAAAGCCAAAATCCGGTCATGCGGGCCGATGGGATAAAGTTGCTCAAGAAGAGCTTCCAGGACGTACTTGAACTGCTTGAGGTTTCAGCCACAGAAGGTGATGTCGCGTGGCGTGCCGCCTATAAGGCGCTTAACCTTGATGAGCGGTCCGAGACTGGTCTGGGCTATGGCGGTGCCAGTACGTCTGGCGCGGATAGACCGGAATGGCTCCGAAATAACATCCTGAAAACCGCGAAAGAGATCATCACATTAGGGGAGAAGAACCCCAACGTTATCCCCCTCATGGGTTTGTTTGAGGATGGGGTCGGACCTGACACGCTCAGCGACATGACAACCAATGCTCTGCTGCCTGCGCTTTGCAAAATTACTAAGCAGTTTGCAGAGGCGAATAGTATTAAAGTCACGCAGTTTGGTGATCTTTACGAAAATGCCAAGCTTCCGAAGAACCCATATCGGTCGAATGAGCCGGTGCTCCTCGTACCGAGGGACGTGCTTCGTGATTTGCCACTAGCGACCGACTGGGCAGACGTTTCTCGTGTCATTCTAGAGGTAAAAGAACTTCGCGATGCCGTGAATAAACTGTTCGGGAATTGGTCCAAGGCCACCGTATCGGAACGCAAAGCCGCAATGCGAAAGGCAGCGTTCGACTCTCCAGAGAATATGAGGCGTCTTCTTTCTGCGGTCGCCAACGCGAGCGAATCTTATGACGAGAAAGCGGACTTGGATGGCCTTTTCACCTTCCGAAAGGTGCTGGCCGAGAACCGGGACAATTATGTCGGCCTAATCGCAGCGCCCACGAAAAAGAACCAAGATACGCTTAGGGCGACCGTTCTTGAGATCGTGGCGCAATTTCGCTCGCTCGTGGAGGACAATAACCTCTGGGAACTGCTGTGGCATGGACAAGAGCCTCGCCATGAGAGAGCGGCACAGCTCCTGTTTTTTGCAGTGGCGAATGTAATATGTGCCGTCAATGACGTTGATATTTCGCCCGAGACGAACAGTGGAGGTGGACCCGTCGACTTCAAATTCTCAACCGGTTTTAGCGGTAGAGTTCTGGTGGAGATTAAGTTGTCGAAGGGCCAAGTTGAGCACGGATATAGCAAACAATTGGAAGTTTATAAGGCCGCGTCTAAGAATGCCTCCGGAGTGTTTCTTGTGGTTGATGTTGGTGGCATGGGAATGAAGTTGAGGAAAATCCAAGCCGCTCAGAAAAAGGCTGAGGCAGCTGGCCTGACGGCAAGCTCGATCGAATATGTCGACGCGCGCCGTCAAAAGTCAGCCAGCAAGCGCTAACCACTCGATCACACCTTCACCTCAATCTCCCCGCCCCCGGCCCGGAACTTCGCGCTCATCTCGGCCATGCCCGCTTCAGCGTCCGCCAGGCTGGCGCCTGCGTCGTTCTGGGCCTTGGCGGCGTCGCGGATGTCCTGGCTGATCTTCATGCTGCAGAACTTGGGGCCGCACATGGAGCAGAAGTGGGCGGTCTTGTGGGCCTCCTTCGGCAGGGTCTCGTCGTGGAATTTGCGGGCGGTCTCGGGGTCCAGGGAGAGGTTGAACTGGTCCTCCCAGCGGAACTCGAAGCGGGCTCTGGAGAGGGCGTCGTCGTGGGCGCGGGCGCCGGGGTGGCCCTTGGCCAGGTCGGCGGCGTGGGCGGCGATCTTGTAGGTGATGACGCCGTCCTTGACGTCCTGTCGGTCGGGCAGGCCCAGATGCTCCTTGGGCGTGACGTAGCAGAGCATGGCCGTGCCGAACCAGCCGATCATGGCCGCGCCGATGGCGCTGGTGATGTGGTCATAGCCGGGGGCGATGTCGGTGGTCAGCGGGCCAAGCGTATAGAAGGGCGCCTCGTGGCAGTGCTTGAGCTGCTCATCCATGTTGGCCTTGATCTTGTGCATCGGCACGTGGCCGGGGCCTTCGATCATGACCTGGCAGCCCTTGGCCCAGGCGATCTTGGTCAGTTCGCCGAGAGTGCGCAGCTCGGCGAACTGGGCCTCGTCGTTGGCGTCAGCGATGGAGCCGGGGCGCAGGCCGTCGCCGAGGCTGAATGAGACATCATAGGCGCGCATGATGTCGCAGATGTCCTCGAAATGCTCGTAGAGGAAGCTCTCCTTGTGGTGGGACAGGCACCACTTGGCCATGATGGAGCCGCCGCGCGAAACGATGCCCGTCACCCGCTTGGCCGTCATCGGCACGAAGGGCAGGCGCACGCCCGCGTGGATGGTGAAGTAGTCCACGCCCTGTTCCGCCTGCTCGATCAGGGTGTCGCGGAAGACTTCCCAGGTCAGGTCCTCGGCGATGCCGTTCACCTTCTCCAGCGCCTGATAGATGGGCACGGTGCCGATGGGCACGGACGAGTTGCGGATGATCCAGTCGCGGATGTTGTGGATGTTGCGGCCCGTCGACAGGTCCATGACGTTGTCGGCGCCCCAGCGGGTGGCCCAGACCAGCTTGTCGACCTCGTCGTCCACGGATGACAGGACGGCCGAGTTGCCGATGTTGGCGTTGATCTTCACCAGGAAGTTGCGGCCGATGATCATCGGCTCGACTTCGGGGTGGTTGATGTTGTGCGGGATGATGGCGCGGCCGCGGGCGATCTCCTGACGCACGAACTCGGGCGTGACGAAGTCGGGGATGGCGGCGCCGAAGTCTTCGCCGTCGCGGATGCAGGGGGCGGTCTGTTCGCGGCGCAGGTTCTCGCGGATGGCGACGTATTCCATCTCGGGCGTGATGATGCCCGCCTTGGCGTATTCGTACTGGGTGACGGGGCGGCCCTCGACGCCCTTGAACACGCGGTGGTTGGAGACATCGAAGCGGGGGGCCAGGTGCTTGCCGCTGGCGTGGCCGTTGTCCTCGGGCTTGACCTCGCGCGGGTTCAGGACGGGGGCGATGTCGCCGCGGTCCAACTGCCACGACGACTTCACGCGCGGCAGGCCCTTCTTGATGTCGATGGTCACGGACGGGTCGGTGTAGGGACCGGAGGAGTCGTACATCGTCACCGGCGGCTCATTGGCCGAAGGGTGGACGGCGACCTCGCGGAAAGGGACGCGGATGTCGGGGAAGAGTTCGCCCGCGACGTAGACCTTCTGGCTGCCTGCGCGGGGGCCGGTGGGGATGGCGCCGTGCTCAGACGCGACTTCCTTGCGGGCGTCGGCGAGGGCCAGATCGACCTGCGGCTCGTGCGGCTGTTCGTTGGAAACGTGGATATTCATTTGGCGGCCTCCTGCGAGAAGAGGGACCGCCGGCGCGGTATGAGCGCCCCCTACGCCGGACTTCGGGCGTCGAAAGCGGTGAACTCGTCCCTTCGCCGGCATGACCCGGATCAGGTTCGACGGGTCAGAGGAGAAACCTCAATCTCAGCCGCTCGATCGCGACCCCCCGGAGAACGGCGCGACCCTAGCCCGTCTGTACGGCAGGTCAAGCGCGACGGCTTCAGGAGGGAGAGGGGGCGGCCCGGCTTCTCAGTCGGGGGGCGTTAAGGCCGGGCCGCCGCAGACTTCGTCGGGATTGGGGGGGCGTCCGACGGGTCCGACTGTGAGAACCAACAAGCCGCTGGTTGGTTCCGTCCAGCGCACGGCGTTAGCCATCTTTATCGAACAGGCGTCTTCTTCGACCTGCGCCCCCTGCGGATCAGGCGATGCGACGACGGCGCTGCAGGTGCAGCACAGCCCCGCCCGCTGATACTGCCGTTAATCCGGCAGGCAATCTTATTTCCGCATCTAACGGGAACTACGCCCGGGCCATGATTGGTGACTTGGCTATCAAAAGCATCGCATCACTTTCAAGAAGCTGACGGGGTGGAACCCTAAAATCAAAGATGAGTAAAACTGCGAACCATGGTTTTTGAAGCTTTGGTTGCGCAGGCGGGCTTTACCTCCAACGCCTTCCGGCCGCATGAGAGCCGCCTGAAGCGGACGCGCCGCCGGGAGATCGAGATGAGTCGTATTCTGGGCGTTCTGGGCGGGATGGGACCGGCGGCGAGCGTCGCCTTTCTGGCGCGGGTGCAGGCCCTGACCCCGGCAGCGGGCGACGAGGACCATGTGCGGGTCATCGCCGACATCAATCCTCAGGTGCCCAATCGCCATACCCAGCCCGAGGCGGCGGGACAGGCGCTGGGGCAGATGGCGCAGGCGCTGAAGACGGCGGGAGCGCAGGTGCTGGCCATGCCGTGCAATACGGCCCACGCCCATGCCGACGCCATCCGCGCGGCGGGCCTGCCCTTCATCGACATGGTGGCGGAAACGGCCAGGGCGGCGGCTGGGACCGGGGCGCGGCGGGTCGGGGTGCTGGCCACGCCGGGCGGGATGCGGCTCTATGCCGGGGCTCTGGACGCCGAAGGACTGGCGATGGTCGCCCCCTCCCCCGCCGAACAGGAGCGGTTCATGCAGGTCGTGTTCGCGGTGAAGGCGGGCGACGTCGGCCCCGGACAGCGGGCGGCCATGCGTGATCTGGCGCAGGCCCTGATCGCGGCAGGCGCCGAGGCGGTGATCGGCGGTTGCACCGAGGTGCCGCTGCTGCTGGATCAGGCGGACATTAGCGCGCCGCTGATCGATTCCGCCGAGGTGCTGGCGCAGGCTTGCGTCGTCGCCTGTCGATAGGGATCAGGTCTCCGACTTCTTGCCCATCAGGGGCGACAGCAGACTGTTGACCTCGTCCATCTGACCGTGGCCCTGGGCGGCGCGATGCTCCAGCTCGGCGGCGCGGCGCTCCAGCTCGCGGGCGCGTTCGGCGCGCGGGTCGCTCTCGGCCACGGCGTGAAGGGCGGGGCGGCGCGATTCCAGTTCGGCGATCAGTTCGTCGAACCGCGCCTGATTCATGTTTTCGCCTTGTTCAAACAGGGCGATGGCCTCTTCCAGAGCGGCTTCAAAGGCGTCTTGATCGGGCATGGGCCTCATCCTCTTATGCTTACGCTTATCAATGGCCGGGGCCGTGCGCGGGTTCCGCCTTGGCCGGTGATCACGCAGGGTTTACGGGTAGGCCATGCGCATTCCCTTCGCCCTCGCCGCCCTGACGCTCCTGCTGGGCGCCTGCACCGTCTCGACCGGCGCCAAGCCTGAGCCGACGCAGGTCGCGGGCGCCGTCTGCGACGTGCCGGACGATCTGCGCCCGGCGCGCCCCTATCGCATCCCGCAGGACGAGGTCGCCGCCGACGTCGCCGTCGCCTTCAACATGCTGGCGGTCAGCTGGTCGCCGCAGGCGTGCCGAAGCGGCAAGGACTATCCCGACGCCCGCTATCAGTGCGCGGCCAATCAGTTCGGCCTGACCCTGCACGGGCTGTGGCCCAACGGCGCGGACAACAGACACCCGCGCTATTGCGCCGCGCCCGGCCCGGCCATTCCGATCGAAACGGTGCGCCAGCATTTCTGCATGATCCCCTCGCCCAACCTGCAACAGCACGAATGGGCGGCGCACGGCACCTGCGGCTGGGATAGCCCCGAGGCCTATTTCGCGCAGGCCGCGAAGATGTGGGGCAGTCTGAACAAGCCGGATCTGGAGGCCATTCCGGCCCAGCGCCTGACCGCCGGGGCCATCCGCGACGCCTTCGTCGCGGCCAATCCGGGTTTCCCGCGCGAGGGCGTGTTCATCGCCACCACCGACGGCTGGTTCCGCGAGGCGCGGCTCTGCTACTCCAAGGACTATCGGCCGATGCGCTGTCCGCGCGGTCTGGGCGCGCCGGATCGCGAGCGGCTGAAGCTGGCGCCGAAGGGCGTTCAGCAGGACGCGCAACGCGGCGTGCAAACGACCGGTTAACCAGAACAGGGTCAGGCTGCGGATCGCTGTTTCGTCCGAGGCCGTCATGTCGACCATGCTGACCCAGTCCCGCCGCCGCTCCAGCGACCACTTCATGCCCGAGGACATGGAGCCGCAGGAGCAACGCCGCCTGCGCGGCCTGCTGGATCAGATCGACTACGCCGCCTATGTCGCCAACCGCGAACTGATCGGCCATGCGCTGAGCCAGGTCGACGTCGCCGCCTTTCAGAAACTGGCCGTGCTGACGGCGCAGGCGCGGGCGCGATGGGGCGCCGAGGCCGTGCGTCTGGCCGAATCCGGCGCCCCGGCGACGCCCGATCAGGTCGCCCGCCTGACCGCCGCCCGCACCGCCTATGACGAACTGAGCGAGGCCTATGACGGCCTGCGCCGGATGGTGGAACGCGGCTATCTTCCCTTGCGCCAAGCGTGACCGTTCCCCTTATCGAGGGGTATGAAACGTCTGATCCCCCTGGCAGCGGCGGCGCTGCTTCTGTCCGGTTGCGGTTCTCAGGGTCGCGCTGAGGGTCCGCCAGCGGCTCGAGCCGACAATCCGGCGCTGACCGCCCTGTTCAACGCCGATCAGAAGGCGCGCCAGGACCATCGTCTCGACCTGCTGGAAAGCATGGCCGACACTGAACGGTTGGCCGAGACCAAGGCGATGCTGGAGCGCGGCGAGATCCGGTCGGGCGCCGACTACTATCGCGCGGCCTTCATCTTCCAGCACAGCCGCGAGGCGAACGATATCCTGAAGGCCCATGTGCTGGCGACCGCCGCCCTGGCGCAGGGTCATCAGGACGCCGCCTGGATCGCGGCGGCCAGCCTGGACCGCTATCTGCAGGGCATCGGACGGCCGCAAATCTATGGCACCCAATATGTTCAGATCGGCGCCGAGACGACGCGCGGCGCCTTTGATCCCGACTTCATGCCCGACAGCGTCCGCCGCGACACTCGTGTGCCGCCGCTGGCCGAACAGACGGCGCCGCCGCTGTCGCGCTGATCAGTCCAGCTTCTTTTTCAGTCCAGCTTCTGGGGCCGGGTGACGATCGGAGCGTTGGGGTCGGTCTGGGCCGGGCGGGCCTGGGTCGGGGGCGGGCCCTCGGCCTGGACCGGAGCGTCCGGCTGGACCGCAGACGGCGCAGGCGCGGCAGACGGCGCTGGCGCGGCAGGCGGCGTCACCACGATCGGCGCAGGCGTGGCGGCGGGCGGCTGAGCCGTGGGCGCAGGGATGGCGGAAGACGGAGCAGAGGGCGCAGGCGCTCTTGTCGTCGGGCGAACCGGGACCGGCGCCGGACGCACGGGCGCGGGGCTGGCGTTGCGCGAGGGCGCGGGCGCAAGGGCGGCGGGCGCCTCGGCGACGCTCGGCGCGGGCGCGGGCGTTTCGAGCGGAGCGGCGGGGGTTTCGATCACCGGCGCTGGCGCAGCGGGTGCAGGCGAAGCCGCGTCCTGAGCGCCGGAGCGGGCCAGCAGCCAGACCGCCACGGGAACCAGAACGGCGGCAGCCGCGACGCCGACATAGAGCGGCCAGCGCGAGCGCGGCCTGGTCGAAGACGAGGCCAACGGCGCAGCGACAGGCTCGACCGGTTGGGGCGCTGCGGGCTGCGGCGCGGAAGACGGCGCAGCAGCTGCGAGCGGCGGGGCTGCGAGCGGCGGGGCGGCGGGCGTCGGTGGAGCGACCGCCTCAGGCGCCGGACGCGGCGCGGGCGGCGGGGTCGGTCGGGCGGCGACGCTAGGCTGAGGCGCGGCAGGTTGGGGCGCGGCAGGTTGGGGCGGAGAGGGCTGTGGAGTGGCGGTCGGGGCAGGCTGGCGGCGCGGCACCATCGAGCCGCCGAAGACGCCCGATGGGCGCGGCGCGGACAGCGGGGCCGCCGAAGAGGGCTTCGGAGGCGTCGGTTGGGCAGGCTGGGGCTGGGCGGGCTTTGGCTGCGGCGGTTTGGGATGCGGCGGCATGGCGGTCAGGCGCGCCAGGCCTTCGTCGCGCGGCAGGGGGCCGACGTGGAAGGCGGCCTGGGGCGGGCGGCCCCAGGTGATCTGGCCCCGGCGGAAGGGCGCGGACTGGGGTTTGTCGTCGGCGTCAGACATTCGGTCTCCGGCGCTCAGGCGAGCGCGCATCAGGTCGAAAAGGCGATAGAGGGCGAAACGGTGAGCGCCGAGTTCGGCGCTTTCGTGGCCTTCAGTTCTTCAGACGATAGCCGGTCTTGAAGATCCAGCCCACCACCGCCAGACAGCCGAAGAAGAAGCCCAGCGTGGCCAGCAGGCTGACCTGAACGCTGACGTCCCCCACGCCGTAGAAGGCCCAGCGGAAGCCCGAGATCAGATAGACCACCGGGTTGAACAGGGCGAGCGTGCGCCAGCCCTCCGGCAGCATCTCGATCGAATAGAAGGCGCCGCCCAGGAAGGTCAGGGGCGTGACGATCAGCATGGGAATGAACTGGAGCTGCTCGAAATTCTGCGCCCAGACCCCGATGATGAAGCCGAACAGGGCGAAGGTGGTCGAGATCAGGATCAGGAAAGCCAGCATCCAGAAAGGGTGCAATATCTGCAGCGGCACGAAGAAGGCCGCCGTGGCCAGGATGATCAGGCCCAGGATCGCCGATTTGGTCGCCGCCGCCCCGACATAGGCCAGCACGATCTCCAGCGGCGAGACGGGCGCGGACAGAATCTCGTAGATCGTCCCGGTGAACTTGGGGAAGTAGATGCCGAAGGAGGCGTTGAAGATCGACTGGGTGAACAGGCTGAGCATGATCAGCCCCGGCACGATGAAGGCGCCGTAGGGGACGCCGTCCACCTCGGTCATGCGGCTGCCGATGGCGCCGCCAAAGACGACGAAATAGAGCGATGTCGTGATGACCGGCGTCACCAGCGACTGCCACAGGGTGCGCAGGGCCCGCGCCATCTCGAAGCGGTAGATGGCCCAGACGCCATATCCGTTGAAGCTCATCACGCGGCCTCCCGATCCTGATGGACCAAGCCGACGAAGATGTCTTCGAGCGAGCTCTGGCGGGTGCTGAGATCCTTGAAGCCGATGCCGAGGTCCGACAGGCGGCGCATCAGGGACGGGACGCCGGTGCGCTCGGCGTTGGAATCGAAGACGTATTCGATCTCGCCGCCGTCATTCTTGAGCGTCAGAGACCAGTCGGCCAATTCGGGCGGCAGGGCGGCCAGCGGCTCCTGCAGGTTCAGGGTCAGGGTCTTGCGACCCAGCTTCTGCATCAGGTCGGCGGTCTTCTCGACCAGGATCAGTTCGCCCTTGAGGATGACGCCGACGCGATCGGCCATCTCCTCGGCTTCCTCGATGTAGTGGGTCGTCAGGATGATGGTCACGCCGCGATCGCGCAGCCGGCGCACCAGGGCCCACATATCGCGGCGCAGTTCGACGTCGACGCCCGCCGTCGGCTCGTCCAGGAAGAGGATGTCCGGTTCGTGGCTCAGGGCCTTGGCGATCATGACGCGGCGCTTCATGCCGCCGGACAGGGTCATGATCTTGGCGTCCTTCTTGTCCCACAGGCTGAGGTCGCGCAGGATCTGTTCGATGTGGGCCGGGTTCGGCGCCTTGCCGAACAGGCCCCGGCTGAAGGCGACGGTGGCCCAGACGGTCTCGAAGGCGTCGGTCGTCAGCTCCTGCGGCACCAAACCGATGCGGGTGCGGGCGGCGCGGTAGTCGGACTGGATGTCATGGCCGTCGGCGATGATGGTTCCGCTGGACGGGGTGACAATGCCGCAGACGATGGAGATCATCGTCGTCTTGCCCGCCCCGTTCGGCCCCAGAAGAGCGAAGATTTCGCCCTTCTCGATCTCCAGATCGACACGCTTGAGGGCCTGATGGCCGGACTTGTAGGTCTTGGTCAGACCTTCGATGGAAATGACGGCTGGCATGGAGCCCCTCCCGGCTTCGGGGATGGCAGATAAGGAGCGAGATGGGGCGGCTCAAGAGGCAGGCCCACCCCTCTCCTGATGGGAGAGGGCTTGAGCGCACGAGAGCGGAAGGCGATCGTCTTGGCGCGAAAGGGTGAGGGTTGGGGGGTGAAATCGACCGTAGGTCGTTGCGCCACGGCTTACGCCGACTGAAGGGACAAGCCCCTCACCCTTTCGCCTTCGCCAATCGCTTCGCTCTTGGAGGCTCAAGCCCTCTCCCGCCGGGAGAGGGTGTGATGCGTGAGGCCATCCGCCTTTAAGGGCGTTATAGTTCGGCGCGAACCGTTCAGGATGATCGCCATGTCTCCTCGCCCCCTCCTGCTCGCCCTCCCCTTCGCGGCCTTGCTCAGCCTCGCGGCCTGCGAGACCGAAAGCGTGCTGCCGGAAACGGACGGGTTCGGCGCCGCGCCCAACCTGCCCACGCCGCAGCCGCAAAGCGTGCCGATGGTGAAGATCGCCCCCGCCGTCGGCTGGCCGCAGGGACGCACGCCCGTTGCGGCGTCGGGACTGGCGGTGAACGCCTTTACGACCGGGCTGGATCATCCGCGCTGGCTCTATGTCCTGCCCAACGGCGACGTGCTGGTCGCCGAGTCCCAGGGGCCCGCCAAGCCCAAGGCGAAGAAGGGCGGCCTGCGCGGCTGGATCGAGGGGTTGGTGATGGCGCGCGCCGGGTCGGGCGACCGGCCCAGCGCCGACCGCATCAGCCTGCTGCGCGACGCCGACGGCGACGGGACGGCGGAGACGAAGACGGTCTTTCTAAGCGACCTGACCTCGCCCTTCGGCATGGCCCTGGTCGGAGAGACGCTTTACGTCGCCAACGCCGACGCCGTGGTCAAAGTCCCCTATCGGACGGGACAGACGCGCATCGGGGCGGCGCCGGTCAAGGTCGCGGACCTGCCCGCCGGGCGCAACCACCACTGGACCAAGAGTCTGGTCGCCTCGGCCGACGGGACCAAGCTCTATGTCGGGGTCGGCTCCAACTCCAACATCGGCGAGAACGGGCTGGACGAGGAGGTCGACCGCGCCGCCATCCTGGAGATCGACGTCGCAACAGGCGCGCGGCGGGTCTTCGCCTCGGGGCTGAGAAACCCCGTCGGCCTGGCCTGGAACCCGCAGGACGGGCGGCTTTGGACCTCGGTCAATGAGCGCGACGCCCTGGGAAACGATCTGGTCCCCGACTATATGACCTCGGTGACGGCGGGCGGCTTTTACGGCTGGCCGTGGAGCTATTACGGCCAGATCGTCGATGAAAGGGTGACGCCCGCCCGGCCCGACATGGTCGCCAGGGCGATCCGGCCCGACTACGCCCTGGGGTCGCACACAGCCTCGCTGGGCCTGACCTTCTATACAGGCGACCTGCTGCCGCAGTGGCGCAATGGGGCGATTATCGGCCAGCACGGCTCGTGGAACCGCAACCCGCCGTCCGGGTACAAGGTCATCTTCGTCCCCTTCCGCGACGGGCGGCCAGACGGGCCGCCGCAGGACGTGCTGACCGGCTTCCGCAATCAACAGGGCGAGGCGATGGGGCGGCCGGTGGGGGTCGCCGTAGACGGCCGCGGCGCCCTGCTGGTCGCCGACGACGTGGGCGACGCCGTCTGGCGCGTGAGCCCTGCCGCACGCTGAGATGCGAAACAGACCTTCGTCAGTCATGGCGGCCGGCGACGGATTTCATCTGTAGACGATCCGGTGTGAACGCGTCCGTCATTGATGGATCAGATTGACGTTACGTCGCCCTTCGACTTGACCTTACGTCATTGAAAACGGCGCGAAAGCTTGCCTTTTTGTCGAATGGCCCCGCCTGCGTCTCCGCCGCCGGTTGACCCGCCGCTCCGCGCCGTTCATCACCCTTGGTAAAGGCAAATCGGGAAGAGGCGGCGCACCCATGGGACTGGCGGCAAACATCCGGCGTGACATCAAGTTCGCGAGCGGGCTGTTCCGGCTTCTGAAGCGCATCAAGCCCATCACCCTCGACAGCGACGTCCTGGCCTGTGACGACATCGAGGAGGCGGTCGATAAGTTCGGCCCCAACATCGCCGTCGAGGACGAGACCCGCAAACTGACCTATCGCGAGTTCGAGGCCCTGGCGAACCGCTACGCCAACTGGGCCAAGAGCCGCAATCTGAAGCGCAGCGACGTCATCGCCCTGGTGATGCATAATCGCGTAGAATACGTCGCGGCCTGGTTCGGCTTCTCCAAGGTCGGGGTGGCCACCGCCCTGATCAACAACAATCTGACCGGCGCGGCTCTGGCCCACTGCCTGACCATTTCGACCGCTTTCAACGTGGTGACGGACGAGGACTGCTGGCAGGCGGTCGAGGACGCGCGCGGCCTGGTCGACCGCAACCTGATGATCTGGGTCCACGGCCTGGGCGAGGAGAACGAGACCAACGGCCGCCGCGATCTGGACAACGCCGTGCGCAGCGCCTCCTCGGTGCGACCCGACCGCTCGCTGCGTCAGGGCATGACCAACCGCGACACGGCCCTGTACATCTACACCTCGGGCACCACGGGCCTGCCCAAGGCGGCGCGGATGCCGCATTCGCGGGTGCGCACCTATATGCGCGCCTTCGCGGGGGCCACGGCCTCGACGCCCAAGGACGTGCTGTTCAACGTCCTGCCGCTGTATCACTCGACCGGCGGGCTGGTCGGCGTCGGCTCGGTGCTGTTGAACGGCGGGCGGATGGTGACGCGACGGCGCTTCTCGGCCACCCATTTCTGGCCCGACGTGAAGGCGACGGGCGCAACGATGTTCGTCTATATCGGCGAGCTGTGCCGCTATCTGGTCAACAGCCCCGAGACCCCCGACGAGCGGGACCACAAGCTGCGGTTGGCCTTCGGCAACGGCCTGCGCCCCGACGTCTGGCCCGAGTTCCAGAGCCGGTTCCGCATCAAGGATATTCTGGAATTCTACGGCTCGACCGAGGGCAACGTCTCCCTGTTCAACTTCGACGGCAAGGCGGGCGCCATCGGCCGTGTGCCGAGCTATCTGAAGTCGCAGATCAACATCCGCCTGATCGCCCTGGACCCCGAGACGGGCGAGCCCCTGCGCGGACCGAACGGTCAGTGCGTTCCCGTCGCCGTCGGCGAGACCGGCGAAGCCATCGGCCAGATCGGCAGCGACATCCGCCACGACTTCTCGGGCTACGCCGACAAGAAGGCGTCCGAGAAGAAGATCCTGACCGATGTGTTCAAGAAGGGCGACCGCTGGTTCCGCACCGGCGACCTGATGCGCCAGGACCGGCAGGGCTACCTCTATTTCATGGACCGGCTGGGCGACACCTACCGCTGGAAGGGCGAGAACGTCTCGACCGCCGAGGTCGAGCAGCGCCTGTCCGAGGCGCCGGGCGTGCAGGAGGTCATCGCCTATGGCGTCGAGGTGCCGGGCCAGGAGGGCAAGGCGGGCATGGTCGGCCTGGTGCTGGACGAGAAGTTCGACGCCGCCGCCTTCGCCGCCTGGACCGACGAGCAACTGCCGACCTATGCGCGGCCGGTGTTCGTGCGGATGCTGAAGTCGGCCGACACCACCGGCACCTTCAAATACCGCAAGGTCGATCTGGTCGCCGACGGCTTCGACCCGGACAAGGTCGACGGCCCCGTGTGGGTGCGCGGCGGCAAGGCTGGGTACCAGAAGCTGACCGCCAAGGCGCGCGAAGCGATCCTGAGCGGTGCGACGCGGCTGTAGATTTCTCCCTCCCCTTCATGGGGAGGGTGGCTGAGCCCGTCAGGGCGAAGTGGGGTGGGGCGGCTTGGCTGTTCACGCGCCACGCCATGCATCACGCAGCCCTCCCCACCCGGTCGCTACGCGACCACCCTCCCCATAAAGGGGAGGGAGAGGGCTTGAGCGCTTTTCGTCCCGAACCGGGATTCCCGAAACGCGCCCTTAAGCATTAACCGCGATAAGGGCATCCTGACCCATCGGCTGCAGGACGCACGCTCGCCTCATGTTCCAGATCATCGGCATCGTCATGCTGTTCGCCATGGTGTTCGGCAGCTTCCTGCTGCACGGCGGCAAGATGGCGACCATCCTCTATTCGCTGCCCTATGAGCTGATGGCGATCTTCGGGGCGGGCATCGCGGCCTTCCTGATTTCCAACAGCCTGCCGGTGATCAAGGCCACCCTGGGCGGGCTGGGCAAATGCTTCGCCGGGCCGAAATGGAAGAAGCAGGACTACAAGGATCTGCTGAGCCTGCTGTTCCAGCTGACCAAGACGATGAAGTCCAAGGGCGTGATCGCCCTGGAAAGCCACATCGAAAAGCCGGCCGAGAGCACCATCTTCCAGAAGTATCCCAAGGTGCTGAAGGACCACTTCGCCACCGACTTCATCTGCGACACCCTGCGGATGATGACCATGAACCTCGAAGATCCGCACCAGATCGAGGACGCCATGGAAAAGCAGCTGGAGAAGCACCACCACGAGGCCCTGGCCCCGGCCCATGCCCTGCAGACCCTGGCCGACGGCCTGCCGGCGCTGGGCATCGTCGCGGCGGTGCTGGGCATCATCAAGACGATGGGCTCGATCACCGAGCCGCCCGAGGTGCTGGGCGGCATGATCGGCGGCGCACTGGTCGGCACCTTCCTGGGCGTCTTCCTGGCCTATGGGCTGGTCGGGCCGTTCGCCTCGCGCCTGAACGCCATCGTCGAAGAGGAAGGCGCCTACTACAAGATCATCCAGTCGGTGCTGGTGGCCCACCTGCACGGCAATGCGGCCCAGATCTCGGTCGAGATCGGGCGCGGCGACATTCCCTCGACCGCCCAGCCGTCCTTCACCGAAATGGAAGAAGCCCTGGCCGCCGCGCCGATGGACGCCTGACGGGCGTCCGAAGCGACTTTCGGAACACAGAGCGTTCACGACGGTTCTCTGAAGATCACGGCTGCGTGCGCGGCCGTTTCTGAAAGGAGCCGTCCAATGCGACCGTCCTCAAGAGTCTTTCTGCCGAGCCTGAGCGCGCTGGGCGCAGTCCTGTTGTTGAGCGCCTGCAATGAGCGGGCGCCGGAAAAGGCCGAAGGCGTGGCCTCGCCCGCCGCCCAGTCCTCGCAGCCCGCACAGCCCGCACAGCCGCCCGCGACGACAGCGTCTCCCGACACGATGTCGCCCGCCAATCCGCCGCCGGGCGACGGCGTTCCGGCCCCGACGCCGCCGACCTTGCCTCAGGATCCGGATGCCGCGCCCACGCCGCTTCCCAATGATCCGACGGATCCGACCAAGCCCCCTCCTCCGCACAGCGGCTGATGCGAGGAGTATCGGCGCATCGACAATCGAGATGCGCTCGCGACGTCTTCACGAACGCGTGAGAAATCGCTTGCGCTTATCCTCACGAAGCCGTTATCACTCCCTCAGCGAGGTTCATGGTCTCGCATTTACCTTCTGAAGGAAGAAAACTATGCGCATCACCGCTCTGATCGCCGCTTCGGCCGCCGCTCTGGCCCTGGCTGCTTGCCAACCCGCCGCCACCGACAAGGCTGAAGACGCCGCTGCCGACGCCACCGCCGCCGCCGACACCGCTGCCGACGCCGCTGCTACGGCCGACGCCGCCGCCACCGACGCTGCCGCCGCTGCTGGCGAAGCCGCTGGCGAAGCCGCCAAGGCCGCCGACGCTGCTGCTCCGGCTGCCGACGCCGCTGCTGCTCCGGCCGCTCCGGCTGCCTAAGACTTCACAGTCTTAAATCGCGGTCTCCGGACCGTGATGGAGAAAGGGATCGTCTTCGGACGGTCCCTTTTTTTCTTGCCCCTAGTTCTGGCCCATAGCTCTGGCCCGCTTTCGCCCGGTCGCGCGGGTCGATAGACCGGCCGTCATGACCGATCCCGTCGACATCGCGCCTGACGACGCCTCCCCGCAACTGGTGTGGGCCGAGGACGGCTCGCCCCGCTCGGGCCGATTCGGCGACGTCTACTTCTCCAAGGACGACGGGCTGGCCGAGACGCGCGCGGTCTTCCTGCAGGGCTGCGGACTGCCGGAGGCGTGGAGCGGGCGATCCGCCTTCACCGTAGGCGAACTGGGTTTCGGCACCGGGCTGAACATCGTCGCCCTGCTGGATCTGTGGCGGCGGACGCGGCCCGAGAACGGGCGGCTCAAGGTCTTCTCCATCGAGGGCTTCCCCCTGGCGCGCGAAGAGGCGGCGCGGGCGCTGGCCGCCTGGCCGGAACTGGCCGAGACGGCCGCCGGGCTGCTGGCGGTCTGGCCCGCCGGGACACCGGGGTTTCACCGGCTGGACCTGCCGCATTGGGGGGCGACGATCGACCTGGCCGTCGGCGACGCGCGGTGGGCGCTGGAGCAGTGGTCGGGCGGCGCCGACGCCTGGTTTCTGGATGGATTTTCGCCGGCGCTGAACCCCGGCATGTGGTCGCCCGACATTCTGGCCCTGGTCGCGGCGCGCTCGGCGCCGGGCGCTCGGCTGGCCACCTTCACCGTCGCGGGAGCCGTGCGGCGCGGTCTGGCCGAGCATGGCTTCACGGTCGAGAAAAAGCCCGGCCATGGACGCAAGCGCGAGCGGCTGGAGGCGCGGATGGCGGGCGAGCCCCGGCCGGAACGCCCTGTCCACGTCGCCGTCGTCGGCGCCGGGATCGCCGGGGCGGCTGTCGCGCGCGCCCTGATCGCCGAGGGCGCGCGCGTCACCGTCATCGAGGCCGAACGAGCGGGCGCGGGGGCCTCGGGTTTTCCCGCGTCGCTGGTCACGCCCCGGCTGGATGCGGGCGACGCCCTGATCGCCGGTTTCCACGCCCAGGCGCTGGAGCGGGCGGGGAGCCTGTACCGCGCCCTGCCCGGCGCCGTGGTCGCCGAAGGGGTGCTGCAACTGGAGCAGGCGCCGCGCGACCCCGTCCGCTTCGACAAGATCGCCGCTCAGGACCTGTGGCCCGAAGGGGCGATGCAGCGGCTGGACGCGGCCGCCTGTTCGCGACATCTGGGCGAGCCTACCGCGCGCGGCGGGCTGATGATGGCGCAGGCGCTGGCGGTGCGCTCCGACGCCATACTGGAGCCGTGGCTGGCGGGCGCAGAACGGGTCGCAGGGCGCGTGGCGCGGCTGGAGCCGCTGGCGGAGGGCTGGCGTGTTCGGGACGAAGACGACGCCGTGCTGATCGAGGCGGACGCCGTGGTGCTGGCGGCGGGCTGGGGGACGGCCCGGCTGGCGTCCGACCTGCCGTTGTCGCCCGTGGCCGGACAGGCGGACTGGATCGAAGACGAAACGCTGTCTGCCCCGAGCGTCCCAGCCGCCTGGGGCGGCTATGCCGCGCCGACCGGGCGGGGGATGCTGTACGGCGCCACCCACGACCGGGGCGTCGAGGCGCCCGAAGCGTCGGACGAGGCCAGCGGCCGCAACCGGGCGACCCTCGGCGCCGCCCTGCCCTTATGCGCCGCGCGCGTGGACGCCGCGCCTGCCGAGGCGCGGGGGCGCCGCGCGGCCGTTCGCGCCACGACGCCCGACCGCCTGCCCCTGTGCGGCGAATGGCGCCCCGGCCTGTTCGTCCTGACCGGGATGGGGTCGCGCGGCTTCTGCGTCGCGCCGCTGCTGGGCGAGCATCTGGCGGCCCTGGCGATGGGGCGGCCCTCGCCCCTGAGCGCCGAGGCGGCGCGTCGGCTGTCGGCGACCCGTTGGCTGACCGAAGGCGATAACGCGGTTTGAGCGAAACCAGCAGGCGCGCCCGGCGTTGTCGTGCATAACGCCACCGGCCTGGTTCAGACCGGGCGCACCGCCGTGATCGACTTCAACCGAGGCAGCGTCATGATCCTTCGTCTCGCTATGGCTCCGGCCCTTCTGGTCGCCAGCTTCACCATCGCCAGTTGCGCGCCCGTCAACGGCGGCGGCAGCGGCGGCCAGACCGCCGCGAATACGACGGCGCGCCAATGCATCTTCCAGCGCGACATTCGCAATTTCCGCGTCTCGAACGACGGGCGCAACGTCTATGTGCGCACGGGAATGAAGTCGGTCTATCAGTTGGAGACGCTTGGCGCCTGCCCGGACCTGGAGAATGCGCTGGCCATCGGCTTCAAGCCGAACGGCGGCCTGACCAGCCTGTGCGTGGGCGACTGGACCCGCATCGTCTCGGCGCCCCGCGACTTCGACAACACGCCGTGCAGCGTTCGTATGGTCAAGGGTCTGACCGACGCTGAAGTCGCCGCCCTGCCGGCGCGGGATCGCCCCTGACCCCCGTCCCTGATCGCAGCGCCTCCCGATCCGGCCGCCCGCAGATTACTTCTGTGTAATTGCGATCGAGTCGTTTGAGCGGGGATCGCCGAAGGGCTAAACAGCGTTGCTATGCCCGCGACGCCGGACAGAAGGTTGGCGCGCGCCCGACTGAACGCTCAATCTCCCAGGATATCCCCACGTGGCGACCTCTCGACGCTTTTCGGCCCGACTGACCGGCGCCCTGGCCGTGGCGCTGACCGCCAGCCTGACCCTGGCCGCCTGCGGCGGACACGGCGACGCCCCCAAGGACAAGGAGGCCGGCGCCTCGCGCCAGACCGTCAGCGCAGCGACGGCGACCACGGTCGCCCTGCCCCGCACCGTGGTCGCCTCAGGCACCGTCACCGCCTGGGAAGAGGTGCCGGTCGGCGCCGAAACCGGCGGGCTGACCGCGACGACCCTGTATGTCGACGAGGGCTCCTATGTCCGCCAGGGACAGCCGCTGGTGCAGATGAACGACGTGCTGCTGCGCGCCCAGGTGCGTCAGCAGCAGGCGGCGGTGCAGACCGCCGAGGCCAACGCCGCGCGCGACGACGCCGCCCTTTCCCGCGCGCAGGAGCTGAAGGAGCGGGGCTTCCTCAGCCAGGCGGCGCTGGACACGGCCCTGGCCAACCAGCGCGCCTCGGCGGCCAATCTGGCCTCGGCGCGCGCCTCGCTGTCAGAGACCCAGACCCGGCTGTCGCAGGCCACCATCCGCGCGCCCGTCAGCGGCCTCATCATCAGGCGCAGCGTCACCAAGGGCCAGATCATCGAAGCCGGAACCGAACTGTTCCGCATGGTGCGCGACGGCCGTCTGGAGCTGGACGCGCAGGTGCCGGAGACGGAACTGCCGCTGATCCAGGCCGGTCAGAGCGCGGCCATCACCTCCAGCCAGGCCGGATCGACGACAGGCACGGTGCGCATCGTCACGCCTGAGGTCGATCCGCAGACCCGTCTGGGCCTAGCGCGCATCAGCCTGGCCCCCGGCAGCGCGCTGAAGCCCGGCATGTTCGCCCGCGCCGCGATCGAAGCGGGCGCCCGCCCGGCGACCGTGGTGCCGACCGACGCCGTTCTGTACCGCAGCAACCGCTCGGGGGTGTTCGTGCTGAACGCCGACTCCTCGGTGCGCTTCGCCCCGGTGACCGTGCTGGCGCGCAACGACGACCAGACCTCGGTCGAGGGGGTGGACGCCGGGATGCGGGTCGTGGTGGCCGGCGCAGGCTTCCTGAACGACGGGGACAAGGTGACGGTGGCCGCGCCCAAACCGGCTGCGGCGCCCGCCGCTGCGACCGCCCCGGCTCCGGCCTCCGCGCCCGCCAAGAAATAAGGCCCGGCCATGAACCAGATTTCCGCCTGGGCGATCAAGAACCCCATCCCCGTCATCCTGCTGTTCCTGCTGCTGACGCTGGGCGGGGTGACCGGCTTCGCCGGGATGCGGATCAACAACAACCCCGACATCGACTTCCCGCTGGTGGCGGTCACGGCCGCGCGCCCCGGCGCCGCCCCGACCGAGATGGAGGTGCAGGTCACGCGGGTGATCGAGGATTCGATCGCCGGCCTGTCGGGCGTGCGCCATATCTATTCCAACGTCTCCGACGGGGTGTCCTCGACCACCATCGAGTTCGAACTGGGCACCGACACCGAGCGCGCCACCAACGACGTGCGCAACGCCATGAGCGGGGTGCGCGCCAGCCTGCCCCAGGACATGCAGGAGCCGACGGTCCAGCGCATCGACATCACCGGCGACGCCCTGATCACCTACGTCGTGCGCTCGGAAACGATGACTCCCGAGCAGATCAGCTGGTTCATCGACAATGAGATGAGCCGCGCCCTGCTGGCCCTGGGCGGCGTCGGAGAGGTCAACCGCTCGGGCGGAGTGGATCGCGAGATCCGCGTCGAGCTGGACCCGCAACGGCTCAGCGCCTACGGCGTCACGGCGGCTCAGGTCAGCCAGGCCCTGACCAACGTCAACAACAATCTGCCGGGCGGGCGCGTCACCATCGCCGGGTCTGAGCGCGCGGTGCGAACGCTGGGCGCCGCCGGTTCGGTCGAACAACTGCGCGAGACCCTTGTGCCGGTCGGCGACGGCAAGAACGTGCGCCTGGGCGATCTGGGCGTGGTGGTCGACAAGTGGAGCGAGCCGCGCCGTCTGGCCCGCTACAACGGCCAGGAGGCCGTGACCTTCAACTTCCTGCGCTCGCGCGAGGCCAGCGAGGTCAAGGTCTCGGAAAAGGTCCGCGCCGAGGTCGCCAAGATCGACGAAGCCCACCCGGACCTGACCATCGAACAGGTCACGTCCAGCGTGAAATACATCGAGGAATCCTACCTCGCTTCGCTGGAAGCGCTGATCCTGGGCGCCGTGCTGGCGGTCATCGTGGTGTGGATATTCCTGCGCGACTGGCGGGCGACCCTGATCGCGGCGACGGCCATGCCGATGTCGCTGATCCCGACCTTCGCCATCCTGGGGCCGATGGACCAGTCGCTGAACGTGGTGACGCTGCTGGCGCTTTCGCTGACAATCGGCATTCTGGTCGACGACGCCATCGTGGAGATTGAGAACATCGTCCGCCACATGCGCGACGGCAAGCCGCCCTATGACGCCGCCTTCGAGGCCGCCGACGAGATCGGCCTGGCGGTCGTGGCGACCACCGGCACCATCATCGCCGTGTTCGCGCCCGTGGGCTTCATGCCCGGCATCATCGGCCAGTTCTTCAAGGCCTTTGCGCTGGCGGCCTGCATCAGCGTCTTCTTCTCTCTGGTGGTGGCGCGTCTGCTGACGCCGCTGATGGCGGCCTATATGCTCAAGCACACCCACCATGAGGACAAGGACCCCTTCTGGATGGGGGGCTATCTACGGGCGCTGAAGTGGTGCCTGCGCCATCGCTGGATCGTCTTCGTCATGGGCGGGGCCTTCCTGTTCGGCTCCATCGGCCTGTCCGTGGTCGCCAAGATGTCGTTCGAGTTCATGTCGCCCGCCGACGAAGGCCGCGCCGCCTTCCAGATCGAACTGCCGCCGGGCGCCACCCTGCGCCAGACCGACGCCGTGGTGCAGCAGGTGACCCAGAAGCTGAACGCCCGGCCCGAGGTCACCTCGGTCTACGCCGCCGTCGGCGGCCAGTCGGTCAATCAGGCCAACGTCTACGCCGATATGGTCGCCAAGGGTAAGCGCGAGCTGAGCCAGCAGGCCTTCGCCCGCGTCATGGTCGATGAGCTGAAGCAGATCCCCGGCGCCCGCATCCGCGCCGGCATCGCCCAGCAGGGCGGCGGCCCCGGCGACGGCACCAGCTACACCTTCTCCATCCTGGGCGACGATCCGGCGACGCTGGAGGCGGCTGCGCGTAAGGTCGAGGACGAGATGCGCGGCGTGAAGGGGCTGGCCAATGTGGTCAATACGGCCGCCATCGCCCGCCCGGAAATCCTGGTCACGCCGCGCCCCGACGAGGCGGCCCTGCTGGGCGTTTCGGCGGGGGCCATCTCGCAGGCGGTGCGCGTCGCCACCATCGGCGACGTCGATCAGAACCTGCCGAAGTATAATCTGGGCGACCGTCAGATCCCCATTCGCCTGCAACTGACCGAGGCGGCGCGCGAGGACCTGAACGTGCTGGAAAGCCTGCGGGTGCCGACCGCCTCGGGCGCCTCGGTGCCGCTGAGCGCGGTGGCCGACATCGAGTTCGGCGCCGGGCCGGCCACGGTCAGCCGCCAGGATCGGTCGCGCATCGCCTCTATCACGGCCGAGCTGGACGGCATCACCACCGGCGCCGCCGGTCAGGCGGTCAACCGCCTGCCCTCGGTCAAGAGCCTGCCGAACGGCGTGCGACAGGTCCCGGCCGGGGACGCCGAGTTCATCCAGGAGATGCTGGTGGGCTTCGGCATCGCCTTCCTGTCCGGCATCCTGCTGATGTATGCGGTGCTGACCCTGCTGTTCAAAAGCTTCGCCTATCCGGTCACCATCATGGCGGCCCTGCCCCTGGCCATCGGCGGCGCCTTCATCGCCCTGGTGATCGCGGGCAAGAGCTTCTCGATGTCGGCCCTGATCGGGGTGCTGATGCTGATGGGGATCGCGGCCAAGAACTCCATCCTGCTGGTCGACTACATCATCATGGCCGAGAAGAGCGGACTGAACCGTTTCGACGCCATCATGGACGCCGCCCACAAGCGGGCCCGGCCCATCCTGATGACCACCTTCGCGATGGGGGCGGGCATGGTGCCCATCGCCATCGGCTGGGGCGCCGACGTGGAGTTCCGCTCGCCGATGGCCGTGGCCGTCCTGGGCGGGCTGATCTCCTCGACCTTCCTGTCGCTGCTCTACATCCCGGCGGTGTTCACCATCGTCGACGACATCGCCGGCTTCGGACGGCGGATGCTGAACCGGATGTTCGCCGGGCAGCGGCGGATGGCCGGAGAAAGCCACGCCCCGGCGGAGTGAGGCGCGCCTCAAGCGCTGAAGACAGGAAAGCCCCCGGTCGCATGGCCGGGGGCTTTTTCGTGGGCGCGAGCGCGCGCCGTAAGAAAAAGGGCGGGCCGGATCGCTCCGGCCCGCCCCTATTGTCAGACGCTCCGCTTAGATCAGTAGCGGACGCGCAGGGTCACGCCGTAGGTGCGCGGCTGGCCCATGAAGGCGTTGTAGGTCTGGGTGTCCAGCGCCGGGTTGTAGTAGGTGCCGTTCGGCTGGACCGTGGTCTGGAAGGCCGAGCCTTGCAGCGGGGCGTTGATGGCCACCTGCTTGTACTCTTCGTCCGTCAGGTTCTGGGCCCACAGGTCCAGCGCCCAGCGGTCGTCTTCGGCGCCCAGGGTGATGCGGCCGTTCAGCAGGGTCATGGCGTCCTGCATCTTGTACGGCAGCAGGTCCGAGCCGGTGTTGAACTCGGTCGAGTACTTCGCCGACAGGTTCAGACCCACCTTCATCCCCGAACCGATCGAACGGTCGAACGCCACGGCGGCCGTGGCCGACCATTCCGGCGCAAATGAAGCGCGGGCGCCCGGCAGCAGCGACAGCTGCGGGAAGTTGCCGGGGTTGGCCAGGTCGGCGGCGGTGAAGTCGCCGTATTTGGTGTCCGTGTAGGTCACGCCGCCCGAGAACGACAGGCCCTCGACCGGGGTGAACCAGACGAAGTCGGCGTCGACGCCCTCGGACGTCAGCTCAGGAATGGATTCGACCACGAAGGCCGTGCCCAGGAAGGTGTTGAGCTGGAAATCCTCGAACTTCTGATTGAAGTAGGTGATGTTGAACAGCACCGAGCGGTTGAACAGGGTGTTCTTCAGCCCGATCTCGAAGCTGTCGACCGTCTCGGACGGGAACAGCAGGGAGTTGCTGGGGTTGATCGGCAGCGGATTGGCCGCCGTCGGTCCCTGCACCCGGTCCATATTGTAGCCGAACGACTTATAGCCCCGCGCATAAGAGGCGTAGGCCATCACGCTGTCGTTGAAGCGATAGCTGCCCTTCACCGTGCCGCTGAACTCGCCGTTGCTGTGACCTTCGCCGATGCGACGGTTGTCGAACATGGGGTTGGCCCAGGGCAGGCACAGGTTGGAGGCCAGACGCCCGGCCGTGGACTGGGCGGCGGCCTGAGGCAGGCCAGCGCCCATCAGCGCCCCGGTCATGGCGGCGATGTTGCCCAGAGCGCCGCCGCAGGCCGCGCCGTTGGTCCCCAGATTGTCCTGGACGCCCGACAGGCTCTTGTCGTCCAGCGTGTAGCGCAGGCCCAGGGTGACATCGAACTTGTCGGTCAGATGCAGGGTGTTGTTGGTGAAGATGGCGAAGGATTCCGTCGTCTGACGGTAGTGGTCCTGAACGCCATGACCTGCGCCGAAGCCGGGGCCGGTCGGCGCCGTCGGGCCGGAAGGCGCCATGCCGCCGGTCGCCAGACAGCCGGTCAGGAACTGCGCCGTCGTGCCCGGACGGGTCAGGCAGCCGACGATGTTCGGGCTGATCGGGATGGCGCTCGAACCGGCGTTCAGCTGGCTGGAGATCAACAGCGACATGAAGGGCGTGTAGCCCGCGCCGTACCAGTAGCTGTCGTCGCGGTTGATGGTCTCGCGCGTCATGAAGGCGCCGACCAGCCAGTCGATACGATCCGTGGCGCCGGCCAGACGGACTTCCTGGGTCAGGTTGTCCAGCTCGAAGCCGTAGCCGCCGTCGTGCGGACGATAGAGCAGATCGGCGGTGGTGTAGTCGAGGTCCATGCCGTTGACGCCCGACCAGTTCCGCCAGGAGCTGAGCGAGGTGAAGGTGGCGTTCCACGACGGGATGTCGATGTTGGCTTCGGCCGAGAAGCCCATGTCTTCCATGGTCTGGCCGGTGCCGCGGTTGGCGTAGGCCGTGCGCGAGAAGGGCAGCTCGCCGAA
This sequence comes from Brevundimonas naejangsanensis DSM 23858, assembly GCF_000421705.1. Classification (GTDB taxonomy): domain Bacteria; phylum Pseudomonadota; class Alphaproteobacteria; order Caulobacterales; family Caulobacteraceae; genus Brevundimonas; species Brevundimonas naejangsanensis. The sequence continues at coordinate 39,319 of NZ_ATXN01000005.1, read as the reverse complement.
GCCCGGCGCCGGGGCGGCCTGTTGACCGCCGACCGCATTGATGAAGGCCACGGTCGGGCCGGTGCGAACCTGGGTCGAGACGCAGCAGTATTCATCGCGCTTGGAATAGTCGGCGATCAGGCGGATCGAGATGTCGTCCGACGGCAGGATCAGCAGCTGGCCGCGCGCGGTCCAGAAGTTCTGATTCTGGTCGTCCGTTTCCTGACGCGGGCCGGCGCCGGTGACGACGTCGTAGAAGCCGTCGCGCTCGCGCTTGGCCATGTAGAGGCGGCCGGCGACCTTGTCGCTGAGCGGGCCGGTGACCGAGCCGGCGATGCCCCAGGCGCCGAAGTTGCCGTAGGTGGCCTCGGCCTCGAAGCCCGGCGTGAAGGACGGCGCCTCGGAGATGATGTTGATGACGCCCGCCGAGGTGTTCTTGCCGAACAGGGTGCCCTGCGGCCCCTTCAGCACCTCGATGCGGCTCAGTTCGCCCAGGTCGCCGAAGCCGACGCCGTTGCGCGAGCGGTAGACGCCGTCGATCACCACGCCGACCGAGCTTTCCAGGCCGGGGTTGTCGCCCACGGTGCCGACGCCGCGGATACGGGCGGTGGTGGCGGTTTCCGACTGGGTCGAGGTCACGGTCATGCCCGGCGTCAGGATCTGCAGATCCTTGATGTCGCGGACCCCGGCGCCTTCCAGCGCCGCCTGCGACAGGGTGGTGACCACGATCGGCACGTCCTGCAGGCTCTGCTCACGCTTCTGGGCGGTGACGATGATGTCGTCGACCGTGGTCGGCCCGTCCTGGGCGGCGGCGGCCCCCGCGAAGCCGAAGGCTGCGACGCCGACGACGGCGACCGAAGCGGTGCAGCGAAGGATGTGGTTCAAACGCATAAGGCGGCTCCCCGACTCTGTGGGCCCGGCCGCATTTCGCGGCCGCGCGCGATTCCTGTCCCTGATGATCCGCGCTCATTGAACGGCGCGGGTTCTCAGCACAAAGGGGTAGTCCATGCCCGAGTCACCGACAAGCAAAGGCCACCTGAGGAACGATAATTTCCCTCACCCTCGCCTCACCTGTGGCGATAAAGCGACAAATATACTGACGTTAGGTCAATGTTATCAGCGATCACTCAGCCGAAGCGACTGATTTCAAATGGCGTCTTTTCTTCTGCGCTGCGTCGGCCAGCGACAGAATCACGGCCGCAGCCAGACCGGACAGCAGCGAGCCGCCGATGACGCCCAGCTTGACTTCGATCTGCTCGACGGAGTCCACGGCGCCGGGGAAGGCCAGCACGCCGATGAACAGGCTCATGGTGAAGCCGATGCCGCACAGCAGGCTGACGCCGTAGATCTGCATCCAGCCCGCGCCCGACGGCTTGTCGCCCAGGCCCAGCTTGACCGCCAGCCAGGCCACCCCGAAGACGCCGACCTGCTTGCCGATGAACAGGCCCAGGGCGATGGCGATGACGAGCGGGGCGAAAGCCTGCTCCAGCGACAGACCGGCGAAGGAGACGCCCGCCTTGGCGAAGGCGAACAGCGGCAGGACCAGATAGGCCACATAGGGGTGCAGGTCGTGCATGGCGTCCTTGAGCGGGCTCTGAGACGTCTCGCGGCGCGGATCGACCGGCACGATCAGGGCGAAGGCCACGGCCGTCAGCGACGTCGACAGGCCGGACAGCACCGTCAGATACCAGACGGCGGCGAAGCCCAGCACCCAGAAGGCCGCGGCCATCCGGCGGCGGCCCAGCACAGCGAAGACGGCGATGACCCCCAGCGCCGCCAGCAGCGGAACCCACTGAACGCCCTGACTGAACAGGATGGCGATCAGGGCGATGGCGCCCAGGTCGTCGACGATGGCCAGGGTCAGCAGGAAGACGCGCAGCGACGCGGGCAGGCTGCGCCCCACGACGGCGAAGACGGCCAGGGCGAAGGCGATGTCGGTGGCCAGCGGAATGGGCCAGCCCTGATGCGGTCCGCCCAGCGTTCCAGCGACGGCCAGATAGACCAGGCCCGGAACCGCCATGCCGCCCAGAGCCGCCAGGATGGGCAGGGCCAGCTTCTTGGGATTGCTGAGTTCGCCCTTGAGAATTTCGTATTTGATCTCCAGACCGACGATCAGGAAGAAGACCGCCATCAGGCCTTCCTTGATCCAGTCGGACACCGTCTCCTCCAGCCGCAGCGGCCCGATCTGGACGGCGTGAACGCTCTTAAGCCAGTCGAAATAATCGGCCGACCAGGGCGAATTGGCGACGATCAGCGCCGCAAGAGCCGCGAAGCCGAGGACGGCGCCGGAACCGGCCTCGGTCTTGAGAAAGGCGAGCGTGTGTTTTCTGGCCACGAAGGTCTCCGAAACAGTGAGAGGGTCTGTCGTGGCGTCAGGTTATCGACGGACGCCGGACCGGATTCGCACGCAAGGCGGCGCCAGCCTGACCCCTGGGCGATGCCGCGCGGGGCCTGATCTCTGCCGGTGAAAATACGGATCGGGCCGTAAGGTTCAACCCCGCCACGCCGGATCGGCCTCGCGGTTGCGAAATGCGCGGCGAAGGGGCATCTGCGCCCCATGCCCGTCTCCCCCGCCTATCGCCCCGAACCCCGCTTTTTTGAACTGGGCGCCGACTACGGCGACGCCGTGAAGTCGGCCGACTTCCCGCAGACGACCTTGCGCCTGCGCAACGACCGGGCGGCGGCGACGGTGGGGCTGGAGACGCTGAGCGACGCCGAATGGATCGCCCACTTCGGCCGTTTCGAGCCCCTGCCCGGCCAGCCCGGCCCCGTGGCCATGCGCTACCACGGCCACCAGTTCCGCGTGTACAATCCCGACATCGGCGACGGGCGCGGCTTTCTGGCGGCGCAGATGAGAGAAGTCCCTGAAGCAGCCTTGCTCCGCGAGCAAGGCGATAGGGACACTCAAAATCCCCGCCTTCTCGACCTGGGGACCAAAGGCTCGGGCCAGACGCCGTGGTCGCGTCATGCGGACGGGCGGCTGACGCTGAAGGGCGGGGTGCGCGAGGCGCTGGCGGCGGCCATGCTGGAGAGCCTCGGCGTTCCGACCTGCCGCATCCTGTCGCTGATCGAGACGGGCGAGGATCTGGAGAGGCACGACGAGCCGTCGCCGACGCGCTCGGCCGTCATGGTGCGGCTGTCGCACAGCCATATCCGCTTCGGGACCTTCCAGCGCGCCGCATACTATGGTCGTAAGGACCAGATCGAGGCGCTGATGGAGCACGCGCGCAGCCTCTATCATCCGGCGATCCCGGCGGGAGACGCGACGGGCTTTCTGGGGGCGGTGGTGGAGGCCTCGGCGGCGCTGACGGCGAAATGGATCGCGGCCGGCTTCGTGCACGGGGTGCTGAACACCGACAATCTGAACGTCACCGGCGAAAGCTTCGACTATGGCCCGTGGCGCTTCCTGCCCCACTATGAGCCGGGCTTCACCGCCGCCTATTTCGACCAGAACGGCCTCTATGCCTTCGCGCGCCAGCCCGAGGCGGTGTTCTGGAACCTGACCCAGTTGGCGGGTTGTCTGAAGCTGATCGCCGAGCCGGAGTCCTTGGCGGCGGCGCTGAACGGTTTCGGCCCGTCCTATATCCGCCATCTGCGGGCAGCCTTCCTGAACCGGCTGGGGGTGCAGAGCCTGGGCGAGGCGGCGGACCAGCGGCTGCTGGACGCGACCCTGGCGCTGGCGCGCGAGAAGAAGGAGGCCCTACGCTGGGAGCCGCTCTTCTTCGACTGGTTCGGCGGTTTCAGCTCGGCGGCGCGGGCGCTGGGCGGGGTGCGCGGCAAGACCTATCAGGGCGAGGCCTTCGACGCCTTCCGCTTCGCCCTGATGGAGCATGAGCCCGACCGGCCCGAGCGGCTGGAGCATCCGATGTTCGCCGCGCCCGAACCCGAAGAGCTGTTGATCGACGAGGTCGAGGCCCTGTGGAGCGCCATTGACGCCGACGACGACTGGGCGCCGCTGAAGAGCAAACTGGCCCGGCTGGAGACGGCGAAGGCGGCCTGGAGCCTCTAAGTCATCAATTGATGTCATCGACCGTTGACTCGAAATACGGCTCGGCTTAGAGGCGGATGATCCCGGCTGGGTTACGGGGAATTGTGGTTTCAGCCCCTCTGTCGCCACGACCTTCCGCCACCGTGATCACAGATTGTTTCCAGCGCTTGAAAAGCGGCTACAAGAACTGATCTTGTGACTGTTGCAAATTAACGGTTACGGCCATGACGACGACCACCTTGACGCCCCATCAGGCGCGCGCCCGCGCCGACTATCTGAACATCGCGCTTTGGACGTTCCAGGGCTGGATCGCCATGTTCTTCCTCGCCGCCGGCTACGCCAAGCTGTCCGAGCCGATGCAGAACCTCATCGTGCTGATGCAGTGGCCGGCCCTCGTCAGCGAGACCTTTGTGCGCGGCGTCGGCGTCGCCGAGATGGCGCTGGCCCTGATGGTGCTGACGCCGCTGATCTCATGGCGGTTCGGCCGCCCGCTGCTGCTGACGGCGGCGGCGGGCCTGCTGGTGCTGGAGGCGATCGCCCTGGGCGTCCACGCCTTCAACCTGGACCTGGGCCTGAGCCTGACCAACGTCTTCCTGATCGCCATTACGGCGCCGGTGCTGTGGCTGCGTCGCCGCTGAGCCGACGCGCCTTCCCGAACCGATTTGCAGGCCCGCTTCTCCCCCTCCCCCTGAGGGCCTGCGAATACGAAGGCCGCGACCCGTCCCCGGTCGCGGCCTTTTCTTTTGAGCCGTTCACAACTTCGTAGCCGTCACGCGAAAAGCTTCCCTTTACGTCCGCGTCAAGTTATGACGAGACCATGTCGATCGCAGACGAACATCGCACCTATTCCATACGGCAGCTATGCCGTGAGTTCGGCGCGACCGCGCGCGCCCTTCGTTTCTATGAGGACAAGGGCCTGCTGACGCCGTCGCGCAAGGGGCAGACTCGGGTCTATGGCCCGCGCGACCGCGCCCGGCTGAAGCTGATCATGCGCGGCCGCCGCATCGGCTTCACCCTGGTCGAGATCCAGGAGATGCTGGATCTGTATGACCAGAAGGACCACAACGTCCATCAGATGGCCATCGCCCTGCCCCGCCATCGCGCCCGCATCGAGGCGCTGAAGCAGCAGCTGGAAGACATCGAAGGCGCCATCGAGACGGCCGAGGCCGCCTGCGCCTGGATGGAAAAGACCCTGAGCGAACACCGCCCCGACCTTCTGCCGGGCGCTGAGGCCTACGCCAGCCTGCTGAGCGAGCGTCTCAACGACCCCGACGACCATTTCCTGACCTTCAAAGCGAGAGCGTGATCCCATGACCTATAAGGCGCCCGTCCGCGACCTGTCCTTCGTCCTGCATGACGTTCTGCAGGTCGAGAACTACGGCAACCAGCTGCCCGACGCCGATCTGTCGCGCGACCTGATCGACCAGATCATCGAGGAAGGCGGCAAGTTCGCCGAAGAGGTCATCGCCCCGATCAACCGTCCCGGCGATCTGGAAGGCTGTCACATCGACGGCGACGTGGTGACGACGCCCAAGGGGTGGAAGGAAGCCTATCACCAGATGGTCGAGGCGGGCTGGCCCTCGCTGGGCTTTAGCACCGAGTTCGGCGGTCAGGGCATGCCCTCGGTGGTGTCGAGCGCAGTCGGCCAGTTCACCGCCGCCGCCAGCGCCGCCTTCTCCATGTATCCGGGCCTGACCAGCGGCGCCTTCCACGGCATCGAGGCCAGCGCTTCGGACGAGATCAAGCAGAAATACCTGCCGAAGATGGCGTCGGGCGAATGGACCGGCACCATGAACCTGACCGAGCCGCAGTGCGGCACGGACCTCGGCATGGTCCGCACCAAGGCGGTCAAGAACGACGACGGCTCCTATTCAATCACCGGCCAGAAGATCTGGATCTCGGCGGGCGAGCACGACTTCGCCGACAACATCATCCACACGGTGCTGGCCCGCGTCGAAGGCGCGGTTCCGGGCATCAAGGGCCTGTCCCTGTTCGTCGTGCCCAAGTTCCTGGTGAACGAGGACGGGTCGCTGGGCGAGCGCAACGGCGTGGCCTGCGCGGGCCTTGAGCACAAGATGGGCATCCACGGCAACGCCACCTGCGTCATGGCCTATGAGAACGCCAAGGGCTGGCTGATCGGCGAAGAAGGCCGCGGCATGAACAACATGTTCGTGGTCATGAACGAGGCCCGCCTGGGCACCGGCCTGCAAGGGCTGGCCATCGGCGACGCCGCCTATCAGGCCGCCGTCGAGTTCGCCAACGACCGCCTGCAGGGCCGCAGCCTGACCGGACCGAAGAACCCGGACGGCCCAGCCGACCCGATCATGGTCCACCCGGACGTGCGCCGCATGCTTCTGGAAGCCAAGGCCTTCGTCGAAGGCGGCCGCGCCTTCATCCTGTGGACCGCGCTGCAGGCCGACCTTCAGAAGGCCGCCGACGAAGCCGTCGCCACCAAGGCCAAGGACTACATGGGCCTGATCACGCCGGTTCTGAAGGCCTATCTGACCGACAAGGGCTTCCACGTCGCCTCGTTGGCGATGCAGGTCCACGGCGGTTCGGGCTACACCGAGCACTTCCCCGCCTCGCAGTATCTGCGCGATGCGCGGATCACCATGATCTATGAAGGCACCAACGGCATTCAGGCGCTGGATCTGGTGGGCCGCAAGCTGCCCGCCAACGGCGGCCGCGCCATCATGAGCTGGTTCGCCGACATCGACGCCTTCGTCAGCGAGAACGGCGATGACGAGGCGATCAAGCCCTTCGTCGAGGGCCTGGCCGACGCCAAGAAGAAGCTGCAGGAAGCCACCATGTGGCTGATGCAGAACGGCATGGCGAACCCGGACAATGCGGCGGCGGCCTCGACCGACTACCTGCACATCTTCGGCCTGACGGCCTACGCCTTCCTGTGGGCCCAGATGGCCAAGGCGGCGCAAGAGAAGATCGCGGCCGGGGACGCCGATCCTTATTACGCCAACAAGCTGATGACCGGCCGCTACTTCGTCGAGCGCATCCTGCCCGACGCCGGGGCGCACCTGAAGAAGCTGAAGTCCGGCGCCGAGGTGCTGATGCAGATGCCCGCCGAGGCGTTCTGAGCATGAACGTCTCCCTCCCCTTCATGGGGAGGGTGGTCGGCGCGTAGCGACGACCGGGTGGGGAGGGCATGGCGAGACACACGCCGCGCCCGTCCCTCCGCCACAGAGAGTCTGCCTTGCCTTGCCGCCCCCACCCGGCTTCGGCCTGGCGGCCTCAGCCACCCTCCCCATGAAGGGGAGGGAGAAAGCAGGATCGCCTTTCATGAACGTCCTAGGCAGCCCCGAACCCGATTTCATGCGCGAGGAGGAGATCGTCCTCTTCTCCGACTCCGTCGCCAAATGGATCGAGGAGCACGCGCCGCAAGAGAAGTTCCAGCAGTGGATCGCCGCCTCCTCGGTGCCGCGCGGGCTGTGGAATGCGGCGGGCGATGCGGGCCTGCTGGGCCTGTCGCTGCCGGAAGAGGACGGCGGCTTCGGCGGCGACTATCGGCACGAAGTGGTGCTGATGCGCCAACTGGGCTGGAAGGGCGCGGACCACTTCGGCGTCTCGCTGCACAACGCCATCGTCATGCCCTACATCTGGCACTACGGCACGGCCGAGCAGAAGGCGCGCTGGCTGCCGCGCCTGCAGTCGGGCGAACTGGTCGGCGCCATCGCCATGACCGAGCCGGGCGCAGGCTCCGACCTGCAAGGGGTGAAGACCACCGCCGTCAAACAGGGCGACTGCTATGTCCTGAACGGCTCCAAGACCTTCATCACCAACGGCCAGCTGGCCAACTTCATCATCGTCGTCGCCAAGACCGACCCGGCCGAGGGCGCCAAGGGCACCAGCCTGATCTGCCTTGAGACCGATGGGGCCGAGGGCTTCGAGCGCGGCCGCAACCTGCACAAGATCGGCATGGAGGCGAACGACACCTCCGAGCTGTTCTTCAACGATGTGAAGGTTCCGCTGGACAACGTCATCGGCGACACCGAGGGCCAGGGCTTCGTCCAGCTGATGCAGCAACTGCCGCAGGAGCGGCTGAACATCGCTGTTCAGGGCGTGGCCGCCGCCGAGCGCGGGCTGGAGGCGACGCTGGCTTACGTCAAGGAACGCAAGGCCTTCGACAAGCGCGTCATCGACTTCCAGAACACCCAGTTCAAGCTGGCCGAGATCAAGACCAAGCTGACCGTGGCCAAGGTCTTCGTCGACCACTGCATTGCTCTGCACCTGAAGGGCGAACTGGACGCCGCCACGGCCTCGATGGCCAAATACTGGGTGACGGACATTCAGGGCGAGACCATCGACGAGATGCTGCAGCTCTTCGGCGGCTATGGATACATGACCGAATATCCGATCGCCCAGCTGTACAAGGACGCCCGCGTCCAGCGCATCTACGGCGGCACGAACGAAATCATGAAGCTGCTGATCGCGCGGACGCTGTAGTCAGCGCAGCAGCAGGGCGCCCGCGATCAGGGCGCCTGAGATGACAATCGAAGCGGCGATCCACCGCCCGGCCGAGACGATCGACCGGGCGGTTTCCTTGTCCGAAGTCGCCGTCGTGGCGGGCTCGGCCGCCAGGCGGCGCGAGGCGGCGCGGATCAGGCGGGGCAGGTCGTCGCTGGCCGCCGACAGGTCCAGCAAGGCGCCGATCAGGCGGTTGCGCAGTGCCTCGGGACTACGGCTGGAGAAGAGGGCGCGGCTCCAGGCGCCCTTCATGGTCTGGACCAGATCGAAATCGGGATCGACGCGCGACAGCACGCCCTCGATCGTCACCAGCGCCTTGAGGATCAGCACCAGATCCGGCGGGGCGGCTACCCTTTCCTGCCGCATCAGTCCCATCAGATCGGCGACGATGGCGGGCAGGTCGACCGCGCCCTGACCGTGGCGGGCGATCAGCCGTTCGGCCCCGGCGGTCAGGCTGCTGCGCGAAACGTCCGTCCCTTCGGTCCAGTCGGCCAGCACCTCGGCCATGCGGGCGCCGTCGCCGGCGGCCAGCGACTGGACGAAGCTGATCAGCTCGGCGCGGCGGCGCGGGGTCACGGTCCCGACCATGCCGAAGTCCAGCAGCCCCACCCGGTCGCCCGACAGACCGCGCAGGTTTCCAGGGTGCGGATCGGCGTGAAAGCGGCCGTTGACCAGCACCATGTCCAGCACGGCCTCGGCGCCGACGCGAGCCAGTCGGTGCGGATCGACGCCCGCCGCCCTCAGCCGTGCGGCGTCTATGGGCGGGACGCCGTCGAGATAGTCCTGCACCAGCACGCTGTCGGTCGTGTGTTCCCAATAGACGGCGGGGATGACCACATCGCGGTTGCGGGCGAAGTCGGCGGCGAAGCGGTCGACGTTGCGGCCCTCGGTGGTGAAATCCAGCTCGTCCAGCATGGCCTCGGTCAGTTGGGCGATCAGGGCGCGCGGGCGATAGCGGGCGATCTCGGCGCTGGACTGTTCGGCGCGGCGGGCCAGTTCGGCGATCAGGCGCAGGTCGGCCTCGACGCGCGGACGCACGCCGGGGCGGCGGATCTTGACCACCACCTCAGTCCCGTCGTGCAGGGCGGCGCGGTGCACCTGGGCGATGGAGGCGGCGGCCAGGGGCGCCGCGTCGAAACGGGCGAAGACCTGCTCCGGCGGCCCGCCGAGCGCGGCCTCGACCTCGGGCCGCAGCGTCTCGAAGTCGAGGGTGGGACCGGCGCTCTGAAGCTGTTCGAACTCGGCGATCCAGTCAGCGGGCAGCAGGTCCGAGCGGGTGGACAGAATCTGGCCCAGCTTAACGAAGGTGGGGCCCAGCGCCTCCAGCGCCTGACGGGTGCGGCGCGGCAGGGGCTCCGGCCCGTCCGTCTCGTCCGCGCCCCCGCCGCCGAGGCCGAGGCGCAGCAGCACGGCCTCCAGCCCGAAACGGGCGGCGACGCCGGAAATCTCGGCCAGTCGTTTTCGATCGCGCGCCGCAACGGCCAAGGTTGTGAACATGACAGACGAACGCGGGCGAAACGGCCGCGTTCCCTTCATACATCCGTTCTCAGGGATGCAAGGCAGGCTGTGAACGTTTGCTCCAGATCCAGCGCGCCCCGCTTCGGATCACAAGGCCCCACAGGCCCAGCACCGGCACGCCGAAGAACGGCGGCATCACTGCAGCCAACGCCAGCCAGTACACGCCCCATGTCAAATACCAACTGATGGTCAACCCTCCAGCAAGCATGCCCGGCATGTCCGGAGCACACCTGACGCCAATGAAGAGCGCGTCATAAAAATAGCATCCCACCGGCTCTGCTCCGCCCCGGTGATAAGGCAAGGCGAACTGCGCATAGGTCCCGGCCGCGACAATCCCTGTTACAGCGATGGCTGCAAAAGGCCCCGCCCGACGCTCCAGTTCTCGCAGCATTTCAGGGCCTCCAACATATAACCATGATAAGTGAATGAGGGCGCGACCATCCGCAAGACGGATTTCACCGGCATTCTGCCGGACCGGGATGACGATCGTGTCCGCCCTCGCTAAGTCTGTCACATGATCCGTCTTCATGTTCAGGGCGACCTCGCCCCCGGCGCCGCCGTGGCGCCCACGCTCGACCAGTCGCGCTATCTGACGCAGGTGATGCGGTTGAAGGCGGGCGACGAACTGCTGGTCTTCAACGGCCGCGACGGGGAGTGGCGCGTCAGCGTCGCCGAGGTGCTGAAGAAAGGCGTCATCCTGCGCGCCGAGGAACAGATGCGGCCGCAGGCCTACGGCCCCGATCTGGAGCTGATCGTCGCCGTGGTGAAGAAGGCCCGTGTCGAGACCATCGTCGAGAAGGCCGCCGAACTGGGCGCCAGGCGGGTGCGGCTGGCGCTGACCCACCGTACCAACGCCGACCGTCTGCGGCTGGACCGGCTGGACGCCATCGCCAAGGAGGCCGCCGAGCAGACCGGCCGTATGGACGTGCCGGCGGTGGATGATCCGGTGAAGCTGGACGCCCTGCTGGACGGCTGGGAGGACGGGCGTCGGCTGATGTTCTGCGACGAGACAGGCGGCGCGCCCGCGGTGTCGGCGCTGACGCACGCGGGCGACGGCAAGTGGGCCATACTGATCGGGCCGGAGGGCGGGTTCTCGCCCGAGGAGGGCGAGCGGCTGCGGTCCCTGCCCTTCACCACCGCCGTCTCGCTGGGTCCGCGCATCCTGAGAGCCGACACCGCCGCCATCGCCGCCATGACGCTGTGGCAGGCGGCGGTCGGCGACTGGGATCGCTAGAAGTTTCCGCCGCCCCCCCCTTGAGCCCGGCCGCTGGCTGGCCCATCTAGCCGCGACAGCAGAGGTTACAGATGTCCGACACGGCGCCCCTTTCCAGAGACCAGCTGATCCACGCCATGTCGAAGGGCGAGAAGCCCAAGGACCAATGGCGCATCGGCGCGGAGCACGAGAAGTTCGGCTTCGACAAGTCGACGCTGCGTCGCCCGGCCTATGACGGCCCCGGCGGCATCAAGGCCATGCTGGACGGGCTGACGCGCTTCGGCTGGACGCCCGTGCTGGAGGGCGATCACGTCATCGCCCTGGAGCGCAAGAACGCCGAGGGTTTCAGCGCCTCGATCAGCCTGGAGCCGGGCGGACAGTTCGAACTGTCAGGCGCCCCGCTGAAGGACATTCACGACATCTGCAACGAGACCGGCCAGCACCTGATGGAGGTCAAACAGGTCGCGGATCAGCTGAATCTGGGCTTCCTCGGGCTGGGTTTCGACCCGATGTGGCGACGCGAGGACATCCCCGTCATGCCCAAGGGCCGCTATGACATCATGCGCGCCTATATGCCCAAGAAGGGCAGGCTGGGCCTGGATATGATGCTGCGGACCTGCACCATTCAGGCGAACCTCGACTTCGACAGCGAAGCCGACATGGTGATGAAGTTCCGCACCTCGCTGGCGCTTCAGCCCATCGCCACCGCCCTGTTCGCCAACAGCCCCTTCACCGAGGGCAGGCCGAACGGCTTCGTCTCGGCGCGCGCCAACGTCTGGACCGACACCGACCCGGATCGCACCGGGATGCTGGACTTCGTGTTCGAGGACGGCTTCGGCTATGAGCGCTACGCCGACTATGCGCTGGACGCGCCGATGTATTTCGCCAAGCGCGGCGAGACCTATGTCGACCTGTCGGGCCAGTCGTTCCGCGCCTTCATGGACGGAAAGCTGGACGCCCTGCCGGGCGACCGGGCCACAGTTCAGGACTGGGCCGACCACCTGACCACCCTGTTCCCCGAGGTGCGGCTGAAACAGTATCTGGAGATGCGCGGCGCCGACGGCGGGCCGTGGAGCCGCATCTGCGCCCTGCCCGCCCTGTGGGCCGGGATCCTGTACGACGCGCCGTCGCTGGCCGCGGCCTGGGACCTGTGCAAGGACTGGGACATCGCCGACCACGAGCGCCTGCGCCGCGACGTGACGCGGCTGGGCCTGAAGGCCGAGGTGGGCGGCCGCAGCGCGCGCGACATCGCCGTCGACATGGTCAACATCGCCAAGCAGGGCCTGAAGAACCGCGCCCGCTTCAGCGGCGGCATGGTGGACGAGCGCGGCTACATCACCGAGTTGGAAGACATCGCCGACAGCGGCGTGACCTCGGCCGATCGCCTGCTGGAGTTGTACAACGGCGAATGGGGCGGCGACATCAGCCGCGTCTATCGCGATTACGCCTATTAAAGACCCAGCCAGCCCGCGATCATGGCCCTGAGCGGATTGGCGGGGTCGGACAGCAGCCGCGCCGTCATGGCCAGCGAAATCACCACCAGCAGCGGCCGGATCAGGCGCGGACCGAAGCGCATGGCCGCGTGCGAACCCAGCCGCCCGCCGATGAACTGACCCACCGCCATAATCCCGGCCAGCACCCAGACGATATGGCCGCCGACGGCCAGAACGACGATGCCGACGACATTGCTCATCAGGTTCAGCGCCTTGGTGTGCGCCGTCGCCCGCGTCAGCCCCATGCCCAGCAGCATGACGAGGCTCAACGCGAAGAACGACCCCGTCCCCGGCCCGAAGAAGCCGTCGTAAAAGCCGATCCCGCCCGCCACAAAGGCGTAGGCCAGCGGCGTCAGCCGGGCGTGGGCGTCCTCGTCCGCCGCCTTGGGTCCGAGCAGGAAATAAAGCGCGATGCCGATCAGCAGCACCGGCAGCAGGATCATCAGCCAGCGCGTATCCACCAGGGTCACGGCGAAGGCGCCCAGTCCCGATCCGATCGCGACCAGCGCCAGCGGCCAGCGGATCAGGCGGAAATCCACCCGCCCCTTGCGCCAGAAGTTCCACAGGGCGCTGGCCGTGCCGACGCTGCCTTGAACCTTGTTGGTGGCGATGGCGGCGACCGGGTTCAGCCCCACCGACAGCAGGGCCGGAAGCGAGATCAGCCCCCCGCCCCCGGCGATGGCGTCAATGAAGCCGGCGATCACCGACGCGACGCCCAACAGGGCGATGATTTCAGGCGTCAGTTCGAACACGCGCACAGCACTCCGGTCAGGCTGGCGCTATAGCCCCGCAGGCGGCGAACCGCCACGCTCTGGCGTTTAAATCGGCGACGAAGCCTTAGGAGCTCGAACCGGCCCTGGCCTGACAGGCGCTGGCGACGCCTTCGCGGATGTCGCGATAGCCGGCGCGCTGGGCCAGGTCCGTCGCCTGACCGCATTCATTGGCGGCGATCAGCTTGTCCAGCTCGTCGGCCAGCAGCCGGCGCTGATTGATCACGGCGGCTTCGTAGTTCTGTCGGACGCGCTCGCGGCGCATCTCGTCGATCATGCGGCGATCATCCATGTCCTGAAAGCGCCACATGGTTGGGTCCGCCCGGTCGGCGCTGGGGCGGATGACCTGATGGTTGGACGGCGGCGCGGGCTGGGCCCCCGTCTGGCCGCCAAACGCCGTAACGCCGTAGAACAGAACCGCCAACAACATGACCGACCTCCGTTTGTCGAGCATCACTATGCACGAGTTGGCGGGGAGGCCAACCTCTTCGCCACGGGGCGCGGCGCCGGGCCCTCATCTTTGGCTTGGACACAGACGCCTAGGCGGGCGCATGGTGGCGGTCCTGCAAGGAGGCTCATAAGCCTGTGTCGTTGATCGCCGCCGTGACCTCCGCCCTGATCGCCGTCGCCTCGCCGCAGGCGGCGACGGCGTCGCCCGCATCGCCAGCCACGACCGAAATGTCCGCCGGCCCGGCGCGGCCCCAGTGGCTGCTGTCGCGCGAGGGGCCGCGCGTGGTGTTTCGCGGGGCCTTCAGCCCGGCCTCGGGCGCCGCCCTGGCCCTGGCCCTGTCGGACGAAAGCGTCGAGGGCCTGGTGATCGACAGCGGCGGCGGCGACGAGAACGCCGCGCTGGACGCGGCCGAGGTGATCCTGGCGCGGCGCCTGCCGGTGACGGTGCGGGGCCAGTGCACCTCCGCCTGCGCCAACGCCATCTTCGCCGCCGGGGCGACGCGCACCATAGAGCGGGCGGGCTTCGTCAGCTTCCACCACTCCTCGCCGGTGATCGAGGCCAACTATCAGACGCTGAACGAGGCCGTTCCGGACGAGATCGCCCGGGGCGCGCGACGGCTGCGCGCCCTTTACGCCGCGCGAGGCGCCGACCCCGGCATTCTGGCGTGCGCCGCCGCCCAGATCGGGCTGTCGGACATTCAGACCCAGGTCACGATCCCCGGCGAGACGACGCCCCGCGCGGCCTGGCTGTCGCGCCATTCGCTGTGGTTGCCGCATGAGGCGACGCTGAGGCGCTACGGCCTGGACTTCACCCGCTGGGGCCGACCGCCCAGCCGCCGCGACGTGCTGGCCCGCCTGCGCCCGCCCAATCCGCGCGCGGTGGTCTTCGGCGGGGCGGGAGATTGCGTTTCAGGCTGAGGCGAGGGCGCCCGTGTGGCTGGCTCGCTCAATGTCCGGAAGCTGGATTGAGGCGGACTTCGCTTCACGACCCGTTGCAGCCGTTCGTCTGATGGGCGACAACAGATGATGACCCCGTTAGCCCAAGCCATGTTGTATGTCTTCATCGCGATCTGGATCGCGGCGGTTGTTACGTGGTTCGTCGGCGCGGCTCACTTCCTACCTGTTTGGTGGGCATTGGCGCATCAGCGAAAGCCTGAACGCCGACACATCAGGTGGTCCCTGATTTCAGCCGGGATATTCGTTGCTTTGGTGGGGGCGGGTTTCGGCGTGGGCAGCATTGCCGAGATGGCCGGAGGATGGGGCTGACGGAACGTCCGCTTCCCACCCCTTTCAGACCTTCACACCATCCGCTTTCCGTAGCCGCCGCCGCTGATTTCTGCGATCAAGCGGCCTGCATCAGGAGGCGCGGCCATGACAGGATCCATCCATATCGGCGTCGGCGGCTGGACGTTCGAGCCGTGGCGGGGGGTCTTTTATCCGCAGGGGCTGGTGCAGAAGCGGGAGTTGGAGTTCGCCAGTCGGGCGCTGACCTCGATCGAGATCAACGGCACCTATTATTCGACCTTCAAGCCCGACAGCTGGGCGAAGTGGCGCGACGAGACGCCGGACGGTTTCGTCTTTGCGGTCAAGGCCAGCCGCTATTGCACCAATAGAAAGGTCCTGGCCGACGGCGCCGAGAGCTTTGAGCGCTTCCTGTCGCAGGGGCTGACGGTGCTGGGCGACAAGCTGGGGCCGATCAACTGGCAGTTCATGGGGACCAAGAAATTCGATCCGGAGGACTTCGAGGGCTTTCTGAAGCTGCTGCCGAAGGAGAAGGACGGCGTGCGGCTGCGCCACGCGCTGGAGGTGCGCAACCCGACCTTCGCCACCGAACAGTTCTATGATCTGGCGAGGAAGTATGGCGCGGCCATCGTCTATGCGGTCGACGACGAGGAGCCGACCTGGCCGCAGATCGACGAGGCGACGGCGGACTTTACCTACGCCCGGCTGATGTCCAGCCGCGAGGACGAGCCGACGGGCATGACCTCCGGCGAGCTAGACGCGGTGGCGGCACAGGCGCGCGGCTGGGCCGGGCGGGGCGATGTCTTCGCCTACTTTATCTCGGGGGCCAAGGTGCGGAACCCGGCGGCGGCCCAGGCGCTGATCGCCCAACTCCGGGACGCCAAGCTGAAGGACTGAATCCATGCCCATCGCCACACGCGCCTTCGCCGCGACCGCCGCCGACCAGCCGCTGAGCCCCTATAGCTTCGAGCGGCGCGATCCGGGGCCGGACGACGTGGCGATCGAGATCAAATACTGCGGCGTCTGCCACTCGGACCTGCATGTGGTGAAGAACGATCTGGGCGGAACGCGCTATCCCATCGTGCCGGGTCATGAGATCGCCGGGGTGGTGACGGCGGTCGGCGCGAACGTCACGCGCTTCAAGGAAGGCGACCGCGTCGGCGTCGGCTGCATGGTGGACAGCTGCCGGACCTGCTCGGCCTGCCGCGAGGGGCTGGAGCAGTATTGCGAGCCAAGCATGACCCAGACCTACGGCTCGCGCGACCTCAAGGGCGCAGGCGTCGGCCAGACGATCACCCAGGGCGGTTATTCGGACCGGATCACCGTCGATCAGGCCTTCGTGCTGAAGATCCCCGACAGCCTGCCGCTGGATGCGGCGGCGCCGTTGCTGTGCGCGGGCGTGACCACCTGGTCCCCGCTGAAGACCTGGGGCGTGGGGCCGGGCTCGAAGGTGGCGGTGATCGGCCTGGGCGGGCTGGGCCATATGGCGGTCAAGCTCGCCGCCGCCCTGGGCGCCGAGGTGACGGTGCTGTCGACCTCGGACCGCAAGAAGGCCGACGCCGAGCGGATGGGCGCCCGACACTTCCTGATCAACTCGGACGCAGACGCCATGAAGGCGGCGGCCGAACAGTTCGACCTGATCATCAACACCGTTTCGGCCACGCATGAGATCGCCAGCCACGTCAATCTGCTGGCGCGTGACGGGACCATGGTGATGCTGGGGCTGACGACAGAGGGGCTGCCGGTCTTCGCCATGCCCCTGCTGTGGCGCCGCCGCCGCATCGCCGGCTCGCTGATCGGCGGAATCCGCGAGACTCAGGAGATGCTCGACTTCTGCGGCGAACACGGGATCGTGTGCGATATTGAAGTGATCGCCCCTGACCAGATCAACCAGGCTTATGAACGGATGGAGCGGTCGGACGTGCGCTATCGCTTCGTCATCGACATGGGCCGCTTGGCCGCGACGGCGTAACCCCGTCTTCTCGTTCGACGCGCGCCGCGCTAAGGCTGGCGTCCAAGGGAGGCGGACGGCGTCGCGACCACGACGGCCGCCGCACAGGACAGGGAGACGTCATGACGCGTACCGCATTCGTCACCGGGGGCACCCGGGGCATCGGCAAGGCGATCGTTCAACGACTGAAGGAAGACGGGTTTCAGGTCGCGGCCGGCTATTCCGGCAACACCGAGGCCGCAGAGGCCACCGCCCGCGAACTGGGCGTCATGGTGGTGAAGGGCAACGTCGGCTCGTTCGACGACTGCGCGCGCGCCGTGCAGGAGGTCGAGGCGCAGCTGGGCCCGATCGACGTGCTGGTCAACAACGCCGGGATCACCCGCGACGGCTTCTTCCACAAGATGAGCGCCGATCAGTGGTCCGACGTGATTCGCGTCAACATGGACAGCGTGTTCAACATGACGCGCCAGGTGATCAACGGCATGCGCGACCGGGGCTTCGGCCGCATCGTCAACATCTCTTCGATCAACGGCCAGAAGGGCCAGATCGGCCAGACCAACTATTCCGCCGCCAAGGCCGGGATGATCGGCTTCACCAAGGCGCTGGCGCTGGAGAACGCGCGCAAGGGCGTGACCGTCAACTGCATCGCCCCGGGCTATATCGACACCGAAATGGTCGGGGCGATGGACCAGAAGGTGCTGGACGCCATCGTCGCCCAGATTCCGGTCGGTCGCCTGGGCAAGGGCGAGGAGATCGCCGACATGGTGTCCTGGCTGTCGGGCGAGCGTGCCGGATATGTCACAGGCTGCACCCTGTCGCTCAACGGCGGGCAGTACCTGGTTGGATAAGCCGCGTTCGCCCAAAATCCGCCGTTCGCGCATATCACCTCTGAAAGCATGAGGTCTGCGGTCCAAGCCGTGGCGGAGAATCCGCCTGCCGTCCTCCTCGCGACGCCTCGTGTCGCGGGGAGCGTCTGCGTGCGCGCCTGGCGCCGCAGCGGGGCGACGGCCGGACTGGCCATCGCCCTGGCCATCGTCCTGGCCTGCGGGATCGCAGCGGCCGAGGCGCAGGCTCAGACGCGTTCCAACGCCCAGGCCGAGCAGAGCCGGGCGATCCGCGACCAGTCGGTCATCCGCACCACCCCGCAGCCCGGACGCTATGTCTCGGAGGCGGGGCAGGCTTTTGTGCTGGATCAGGCCGGGTCGCTGACCCTGCTGCGGTTCGAGCGCTCGACCGAGACCTGGGCCCTGCGCCCGTCCTCGGCGCCGCGCGGCGACACCATCTATCGCAACGACGCCGGGGATCAGGTGCTGCGCGTCACCGCCGGGGGCGGCATCACCGTCTATACGACGCGGACGCCCGGCGGTTCGCCGGTGTCGCTGGCCGGGCCGCCGGTCAGCCTGGCGCCGCCGTCGCTGGGGCCGGTGCAGATGTTCAATCTGATGGCGCGCCGCAGCGGCCTGGTCTCCGAGGCGATGGGCCGGCTGGTCCGCATCAATGTGGACGGCCAGGAATCCGAGGCCCTGTGCATCGAGGCCCTGATCGTCACCACCGACGCCGTGGTCCGCATCGCCCGCTCGCCCAGCGCCCGCCCCTTCCTGGACCGGCTGCGCAGCATCACCGTCATCGAGGGGCAGCGCTCGTCGGTGACCTATTCCGGCGGCGACCTGCGCGTGGTGGTCGATCCGCGCCGGGGCATCGCCGGACGGCCGTCCTCGGCGCGCGTCATCCGGGCGGTGATCCCGCAGGACTGACCTGGGACCAAAGGCGCCAATTGTCCCATCTGCCCTTTCGCGCCCATTGGGCGTATGAGGGCCGCCATACTCACCATCACAGAGGCTGATTTCACAGTGACCTCTTCCCTCACCGCCGTCTCCGCCGAAGATCAGGCCAAGACCCGCGCCATCGTCCCGGTGTCGATGAAGGACTATGACGCCGACTTTCAGGGTTTTTCGGATGCCCTGGGCGCTTCGTTCGCCCGCTACGGCTTTGCCGTCATCGCCGATCATGGTCTGGATCAGGGACTGATCGACGCCGCTGTGGGCGACGCCAAGGCCTTCTTCGCCCTGCCCGAGGATGTGAAGCGCCAATACCACCAGCCCGGCACCGGCGGGGCGCGCGGCCTGACCCCCTTCGGCGTCGAGGCGGCCAAGGGCGCCAAGGCGGTCGACCTGAAGGAATTCTGGCACACCGGCCGCGAACTGCCGGAGGGCCACCCCTACCGCAAATACATGCGCGACAACGTCTGGCCGACCGAGGTCGAAGGCTTCCGTCCGCACGTCTACGGTCTGTACGAAGGTCTGGACGAACTGGGCCGTCGCATCCTGAAGGCCATCGCCCGCTATCTGAAGCTGGACGACGCCTATTTCGAGGACAAGGTCCAGCTGGGCAACAGCGTGCTGCGCCTGCTGCACTATCCGCCGATCCCGGCCGACGCCGAGGGCGTGCGCGCGGGCGCCCATGAGGACATCAACGTCATCACCCTGCTGCTGGGCGCCGAAGAGGCCGGGCTGCAACTGAAGGACTCGGACGGAGAGTGGCTGGACATCGCCCCGCCGCCGGGCGCGCTGGTGGTCAACATCGGCGATATGCTGCAGCGGCTGGTCAACCACGTCCTGCCGTCGACGACGCACCGCGTGGTCAATCCGGCGCCCGAGCGTCGCGGCTTCGCCCGCTATTCGACGCCCTTCTTCCTGCACTTCAACCCGGATTTCCCGATCGAGACCCTGCCGTCGACGATCACGGCGGAAAACCCGGACCGCTATGCGGGCAAGACCATCCTGGCCGAGGACTTCCTGACCGAGCGCCTGAAGGAAATCCGCCTGATCTGACCGGGCGGAACGATGGCAACGATAAAGGGCCGACGGAGCGATCCGCCGGCCCTTTTTTGCCCCCCCGCCATGCCTTGGCGAGACCCCGCCTCAGCGGGCGATGCGCAGGCGGGTGATGTCGCGGCCGATGGCGCGGAAGGCTTCCTTCAGATCGGCGCCGCTGTTGGCCTGGAAGAAGTGGGTGTTCTTGTTGGTGGCGCAGGCCTCCATGACGTCCAGGGCGCTGTCGATGACGTTCGGCCTGCCCGTGTCGCTGCCCAGGTCGAAGCCGACCGTATAGACCACCACGCCTTGCGCGTGCATCGCCCGGCACAGTTCGACCGACTGGGCGAAAGGATCGCCGTTGGAGGAGTTCAGGTTGATGTGGGTGTTCAGGGCGCCGCTGCCCGTTCCTGCGTCCAGGCCGATGACCCCGTCGCGGAAGGGCGTGTTGAACTCGCCGTCGGTCATCAGGATGGCGACCTTAAGCGTCTCCGTCGGCGCATAGGCGCCCGGCTTGCCCGCCCCGTCGAACAGGGAGGCGAAGTTGGGCGACACCATATACCAGGCCCAGGCGATGCCGATCTGGCCTGCGGTCGAGCCGCCGCCGCGCATCTGGTCGATCTTGGTCTTCAGGGCGCTGGCGCTGGCCGTCAGCGGGGTAATGGCGGCGCTGGGGCAGGCGTTGCCCGAATCCAGATAGCTGCGGCCGACATAAGCGGTGGACGGCCGCGCCTCTGTATAGCGCTCGGCCCCGACGCGCTCGCTGACGCAGGTGCTGGAGGCGAGCACGTTGACGTAGCCGTCCGCCGTGGAGAAGACGCGCCATTCAGCGCCGTCGCGCCCGTTCATCAGCTGACCGCCGCTGGAATAGGAGACGCCGCCCTTTGAGGTTCGGACCAGACCCAGACTGCGCGTCGTATCCAGAACCAGTTGCGATCCGCTGACGCTCGCCACGCGGAACCCCGCCTCGTTCAACTGGGCCAGGCCGCCCATGCTGGTCAGGCGGACATGGTCGTTCACCGACAGGCCGTGGCTCGCGACAGTGACCGTCAGGCCGCAGTCGCTGCGCACGCATCTGGCGACATAGGCCGATTTCGTCGTGCTGGTGGACGAGCCCTGATAGCTGGAGGCCGCGCCCGACGCCGACAGCGTCCTGAGCTGGAACTGGTTGTTGGAGATCCTCACCACCTCATAGGGAACCCCATTCAGGCCCGCGATGTCCTGGACGTTCCACAGCACCACCCGATCGCCGTTGACGAAACCGTGGCCGTTGGAGGTGATGGTCGTTGGCGAGGCCCGCGAAATGCTCGTGATCGTGCGCACCGTCCCGCTCACCCACGACGCGGCCGTGACGGAACGGGTCGTGCTGTCCAGCGGCCCACGCGCCTGAGCCGCCAGCGACCCGACGTTCACCCCCGCCGCATACGGGACCAGCGCCACCTTGGAGTAGAAGGGCGTCTGCTGGTCCTGAACCACGATGTCGATCAGATCCTTGGCCGCCGCCTGCAGGTCCTGAAGCTTGGACGTCGGCGGACAGTTGCGCGTGCAGTTGTCCATCGACCCCGTGATGTCCAGCGCCATCGCCACCTCGACGTTGCGCGAGGCGCGCAGGACTTCGGAGCGGGTGCCGACCGGCAGATAGTCGTCCAGAAGCTTGCCGTAGGGCGGCAGGAAGACGTTGGCGACCAGCACCTTCACATTGACACGCGCCTCGCCAGTCACTCGGTTGTTCGCCAGGACAAAGGTCGCCGTATCCGCCGAACCAGCCTGGAAATAGCGCGGCATATTGGCCTTCAGCGCGGCCATGCCCACCCGGTTGATGTTGGCGTCGTCAGCATAGACCGAACGGGCGGCGGCCAGGGCGGCGGCGTCCAGCGCGTCCTGAAGCTCGGCCTTCACCTTGGACGCCTGATGCAGGTCGATGGCGCCCAGGGTGATCATCATCAGGATCGGCAGGGCGATAGCGAACATCAGGGCGACATTGCCCTGGGTCTGGCGCATCAGGCGGCGGACGAAGAGGCGTAGACCCCGCCCAGCTCGTTTCAGACCGTGTTTCACCGTGAAATCCCGTCTCGCGCGCAGACGCCCAGGTCCGCAGTCCGCCTAGCATGACGCGGGTCCGTTAAGGCTTGGCCCCAAGTTCACGGTTAACGGCGGGTTGCGAAACGGCAGGCTTCAGCGGCGATCGACGCAGGCGTCCAGCCCCTGCTGGCGCACCGTGCCCATGGCCGCATGGATGCGGGCGGCGCGGCGGCGAACGTAGGGGCCGGGCGCGGCCGCGTTGTAGCGGCGCGGGCTGGGCAGGATGGCGGCCAGGCGCGCGGCCTCGGCGGCCGTCAGCTTGTCCGCGCTCTTGTTGAACCAGTGGCGCGAGGCGGCCTCCGCGCCATAGACGCCCGGCGCCCATTCGGCGACGTTCAGATACATCTCCATGATCCGCCGCTTGCCCCAGCCGATCTCGATCAGGCCGGTATAGCCCGCCTCCAGCCCCTTGCGGACCCAGTCGCGGCCGGGCCACAGGAAGACGTTCTTGGCGGTCTGCTGGCTGATGGTCGAGCCGCCGCGCACCTTGCCCGAGCCGCGCTGCTCGGCGCGCTCGTTGGCCTCCAGCGCCTTCTGGATGGCCTCGACGTCGAAGCCGTGGTGCTGGCAGAACCGGGCGTCCTCGGCGGCGATCACCGCCTCGACCAGACGCGGCGAGATGCGGTCCAGCGAGCGCCAGCGATAGTCCATGCCACGCCCGGCCGCCGCCTGCTGGACCATCAGGATCGTGGCGAGAGGCGGCAAAAAGCGATGCACCGCCACCCCGGCCAACGGGAACAGAGCCAGGATCACGAGCAGGGTCAGGATCGGCCGCCGCCTGCGGCCCTTTGCGCGGGTCATGCCGTCATCCTGCCTCAGCCAAGCTTCAGCGCAAGCGCGATCAGAGCGAAGCCACGCCCGCGTGACCGTCTTCATCCGCCCAGGCGATGCGGGCGGCGCCGGAACTCATGGCCAGGGCGGTGATGGGGGCGCCCTTGTCCTGCTTGACGAACTGAAGGCCGCGCCCGGCCGGATCAGCCCACCAGACGCGCCCGTCTTCCAGGCCCGCCGCCAGACGGCCGTGGGCGGGGGCGGCGGCGACCTGGGCGATCAGCGTCGTCTCGTCGAAGCCGATCTCGGTCGCCTCGCGGCCCATCGGGCCGTTGGCGCCCACGAAGGGCCACAGCACCACGCCCTGCGCGCCCGAGGTGGCCAGAAGCTGGCCCTTGGCCATGAAGGCGAAGCTCTTGATCTTGGACGGATAGCCGCCCATCCGCATGTTCTTCTGATCCTTCAGGCGCCAGCCGTGCAGTTGGTTGTCCTGCATGGAGGTGACGACGAAGGCGCCGTCGGTCGAGAAGCCGACCGCCAGGTGCGACCCGGCCCAGGCCAGCTTCGTCGGCTGCTGCTGCTCGATGCGGGCGTACCACAGCCAGGCGCCGCCATAGGTCGAGGCGGCGATGCGGCGGCCCTTGGGGTCGAAGGCTACGCCCGAGACGGTGCGCTCATGCTGGAACTCGCGGCGGAAAGCCACGTCCTTGCTGTCCAGCACCGTCAGCGCGCGGCCCGAGGAAAAGGCGATCAGGCCCGACTCGGCCGAGGCGGCGACGGCGTCGATCCATTGCCCCTTGGTCTGGGCCAGCAGCACGGCCTCGCCCTCGCGGCTCCAGACCAGCTTGCCGTCGTCGCCGCCGGTGACGATCCCCTCGCCCGAGGGGTGGACGCAGGCGCACAGGACGGCGCCGTCATGGACCTCGCTGCGAGCGCCGCTCTCGAACCGCACCGAGCCGTCGCCCAGGGCGAAGATCGCGCCCGTCTTGTCGAACAGGGCGGCGGTGACCTGGGCGTCGAAGGAGAAGGTCGTCATGTCGGCTCACAAAAAGCGAGAAAGTCAGACGGGCCTCATAGAGCGAAATCGGTTCACATGCGAACGCATGTGAGCTCAGATCTTCGCTCCAGCTTGTCGCGTCCTGCGTCGCGTCTGTCGCGTGGCGGGTCTATGAGGGGACCATGACCCTGCTGCTCATTCCCGGCTTCATGGCCGATGCGACCCTTTGGCACGATATGACCGACGATCTGGCCCCGTTCGGGTCGCTGGTCGCCACCGACCTCAGCCGGGGCGAGAACATCGAGAGCATGGCGGCGGCCATCCTGAGCGATGCGCCGGAGCGGTTCGTCGCCGTGGGCTTCTCCATGGGCGGCTATGTGGCGCGGGAGCTGGCGCGGATCGCGCCGGAGCGGGTCGAGGCCCTGATCCTGATCGCCACCTCGGCGCGCGGGGATACGGAAGAGTTGATCCGCCAGCGGCGCTCGTCGCTGAAGGCGCCGCCGAGGGCGTTCAAGGGGTTGAGCCGTCCGGCCATCGTCTCGTCCCTGCACCCCGATCTGGCGAACGACGAGGCGATGATCGCGCGGGTGCGGGACATGGGCTTGCGGTTAGGCGGCGAGGTGTTTCACCGCCAGTCGGCGATGGCGCGGGCGGGCGATCTGGACCGGCTGGGCGAGATTGTTCAGCCGACGCTGATCGTGGCGGCGGATGCGGATCGGCTGCGCAGCGCTGAAGAGGCGGAGGAGCTGCATCGCGGGATCAAAGGTTCGACGCTGAAGACGGTGACGCACAGCGGCCACATGATCCCGCTGGAACAGCCGAAGGCGCTGGCGCGGGTTATGACGGAATGGCTGAACACCCTCTCCTGATGGGAGAGGGCTTGAGCCTCCAAGAGCGTCAGCGATTGGTACAGGCGAAAGGGTGAGGGTTTATTTATGCGTTTCGACCCAGCGCTTCGTCATCAGTTCGCCGGACGCGTAGGCCTCCTGAAGCTCGACGCTCCAGTAGTTGAGGGCCTCCAGCGGGATCGGCGCGCCCGAGACCGCGCAACGCACGTGGTCGCCGTGCTGCACGATCTCGAACTCGGGCGTGCCGTAGATCAGCTTGGCTTCTGCGCGCGGGCGGGGCGGCGGGTTCATGCCGCGCAGGCCTCGAACCCGGCCTTGAGTTCGGCCTCGTCCAGATCGCGGCCGATGAAGACGGCGCGGCTCCAGCGACGTTCCTTCTCGCCCCAGGGCTGCTGAAGGTCGCCTTCGAGGATCATGTGCACGGCCTGGAAGACCAGACGGCGGTCCTCGCCCTGAACGTCGATGATGCCCTTGGCGCGCAGGATGTTCTGGCCCTGCTCGCCCAGCAGGCGGTCCAGCCAGGCGGTGAATTTGGCCCCGTTCAGCGGGCGGTCCAGCGTCAGGGAGATGCCCTTGATGTCGTCGTTGTGGGCGTGACCGCGTGGGCCGTGCGCATGATCGTGGTCATGGTCATGACCGCAATGCTCGTCGTGAACATGATCCTCGGCATGGTCATGCCCGTGGCCGCAGTGTTCGTCATGAACGTGGCCTTCGGCGCCGTGGGGCGGATTCACGAAGTCCGGCTTGACCTCAAGGATGCGGTCCAGATCGAAGGCGTGCAGGCCCAGCACCTGATCCAGCGGCACGTTCGAACGCTCGGCGCGGACGATGGGAGCCAGAGGGTTCAGCGCACGCAGGCGGCCTTCGACCTCGGCCAGAGCGGCCTCGTCCACCAGATCGATCTTGTTCAGGATGATGCGGTCGGCGAACGCGACCTGCTCGCGCGCCTCTTTCGAGTCATCCAGACGCGCCATGACGTGTTTGGCGTCGACCAGGGCGGTGACGCTGTCCAGCTGGGTCTTGGCCTTGACCTCGTCGTCGACGAAGAAGGTCTGGGCCACCGGGCCGGGGTCGGCCAGGCCGGTCGTCTCGACGATGATGGCGTCGAAGGCGGGCTTGCCGGGGCGCTGGCGCTTCATCAGGCCGTTGACCACGCGGATCAGGTCGCCGCGCACCGTGCAGCAGACGCAGCCGTTGTTCATCTCGAACACATCCTCGTCGGCGCCGACCACCAGGTCGTTGTCGATGCCGATCTCGCCGAACTCATTGACGATGACGGCGTAGCGCTTGCCGTGGTCCTCGGTGAGGATGCGGTTCAGCAGGGTGGTCTTGCCGGCGCCGAGGTAGCCGGTGAGGACGGTCACGGGTGTCTTCTGGGTCATGGCTCGCTAGATGGCGGCTGAGGGCCGCCTTGGGAAGAGGCGAAACCGTTCAGCAGGCCGGACAATCCGGCAGGACGCCCGTTTCCAGCTGCAGCGTCGTGTGGCTGATGTCGAAGCGGCCGCGCGCCAGCCCTTGCGCCTCGGCCAGAAGGGCGTCGGGGTCGGGGCGCTGATGCACCAGATGGGCGGTCAGGGCGGCGTCGGTGGTCGACAGGCCCCACACGTGCAGGTCGTGCACCGCCGTCACCCCCGGCAGGGCCAGAAGCGCGCTGCGGATCTCGGCCACGTCGAGGCCGTTGGGCGCGGCGTCCAGCGCCAGATTCACCGAATCCTTCAGCAGCCCCCAGGTCCCGATCATGATGACGGCGACGATGATCAGGCTGACGATCCCGTCGATCATGGCCCAGCCGGTGAACAGAATGACGACGCCGGCGATGACCACGCCCAGCGAGACCCCGGCGTCGGCCATCATGTGCAGATAGGCGCCGCGCACGTTCAGGTCCTTGTGCTGGTCCTTCATGAACATCAGGGCCGTGCCCAGATTGATGATGAAGCCGATCCCCGCCACGGCGATGATCATGCCCGAGGCCACCGGCGCGGGCTCGGCCAGACGACGCACCGCCTCGAAGGCGATGGCGCCGCAGGCGAAGATCAGCAGCAGGGCGTTGCCCAGCGCCGCCAGCACCGTCGCCTTGCCGTAGCCGTAGGTGCGTCTGGCCCCCGCCGCGCGCCGGGCCAGCCAGGCCGCGCCGCCCGCCATCGCCAGGCCGAGAACGTCTGAAAGATTGTGCCCCGCATCCGCCATCAGGGCGGTGGAGTCGGCGATGAAGCCCGCTATGAACTCAACCGCGACGAAGGCCAGGTTAACGATCAGTCCGACGGCGTAGCGCCAGTCGCCGGTGTCGGTCGGCCCGTGATGGTGACCGCCCAGGCCGTGGCTGTGGCTGTGGCTGTGGCTGTGCGAATGACCCTGGCCATGCCCTGGGCCGTGGGAATGATCGTGGCCTTCATGACCGTGTGCGTGTTCGTGCGCCATGTCCGCCCAGCTAGGTCTTCCCACGCGGCAAGGTCAAGCCCCGCAAGACACAAGTCTTTGAATGTAAATATATAACCTATCGAAACTCAGTGCTGATGCGTCAGCACCAGGAAGCCGATCAGGATCAGGGCCCCGCCCAGAATGGCTCCTTCATAGCGCGCCCACCGCTCCAGCCGCAGGATGGAGTAACCCGCCGTCGCCAGCGCCGCCAGCAGGGTCATGCCCAGCACCGTCCCCGCCGCAAACACCAGCGTCAGAAGGCCCAGAGCCCAGAAGCCTTCGGTCGCCGAAGACAGATAGATAGGCAGAAGCACTTCGCCCGGCGTCACCGCCATCATCAGCACCAGCCCCAGAAAGGCCGCCCGATCGGAGACGGCAGGCCCGGCCCCCTCGCCCGCGTCCATCGCCGGTCCGCCCGCCGTCGCCGTACGCTTCAACGACGCCTTGGCCAGATAGAAGGCGCCGAACAGGAACAGCAGGCCCGCCGACAGATGCGGCAGCAGGCCCTCGACCCAGCGGTTCAACGCCAGGCCCGCCGCCACGATCAGCGATCCCACCAGGGCCGTGGATGCGATATGGGCCAATCCGGCCGTCACCACGGTCGTCATCACCCGCGCCACGCTCCAGCGCTGCGCCCGTCCGACCAGGACGAACGGCAGCCAGTGGGTCGGCAGGGCCGCGTGCAGGAAGGCCGCGACGAAGCCGCCGCCCAGAAGCGACAGCAGCACCGGCTCGGCGAGATCGGGAGAGGACATGGCCGCTCCCTTAGAGTGTTACCTTATAACGGTCGAGAAGAATCGGCGAAGAATCTTCGTCCGCGGCGCCACGTCGCGTCTTCATATATAAGGGGCTTCGAACTCGCCCCACGCTTGCACGCCCGTGCATCGCAGCCACAGAGTCGACTCAGAACCCGTTTCAGGCGGGTTTTGCCCCCTTGGGCGTCCGTTTCACGTTGACTCTTCCGTGACCATCCGTATATGTCGCCGCTCTTCGCCCGCAGGGTCTCCTGGCGGGCGCATCCATTTTTGCGTTCACGCTGAGGCTTCCTAATGTACGCGGTGATCAAGACCGGCGGAAAGCAGTACCGGGTTCAACCGGGCGATGTGATTGTTGTCGAGAAGATCGACGGCGACGCTGGCGCTGCCGTCAATTTCGGTGAAGTCCTCATGCTGGGCGGCGACAAGGGTGTTACGGTCGGCGCTCCGCTGATCGACGGCGCCGCTGTCGCAGCCACGCTGATCGAGACCCGTAAGGGCGAGAAGATCAAGATCTTCAAGAAGATCCGTCGTCAGGGCTATCGCCGCACGAACGGCCATCGCCAGATGGAATCGGTCCTGCGCATCACCGGCATCGAAGGCGCCGGCGAGAAGGCCAAGTGGGACGGCAAGGTCGAGTTGATCACCAAGGCTGAGATCAACGCCCGCGCCCGCGGCCTGGCCCCGCGCGTCGAGGCTGTCGAAGCCGAGGCCCCGAAGGCCAAGAAGGCTCCGGCCAAGAAGGCCGCCAAGGCTGACGCCGCCGAAGGCGCCGAAGCCTAAGTTTTTCACCGGCGCTGGATCAGCGCCTAGCAGGACAGATGGAGCGCTCAAGCAGCCCGAACGGGCGGTAGCGCACCAAGGAAGAGGAGCAGCAAGATGGCTCACAAGAAATCTGGCGGTTCGTCGCGTAACGGCCGCGACTCAGAGTCGAAGCGCCTTGGCGTGAAGAAGTTCGGCGGCGAGCACGTGCTGGCCGGCAACATCCTCGTGCGTCAGCGCGGCACCAAATTCCACCCGGGCACGAACGTCGGCCTGGGCCGCGACCACACCCTGTTCGCCACTGTGACCGGCTCGGTGCAGTTCACGACCAAACGTGGCGGCCGTTGTTACGTGTCGATTCTCCCGGCCAACGACGACGCCCAGGCGATGGCCGCCGAGTAACGCGAAGCCAGGACAGTATTTCCCCGGATCGCGTTGCTCTCGACAGCAGCCGATCCGGACCAAGGGAAAATATTCCGCGGGGAGTCTGGATCACCAGGCTCCCCGTTTGCGTTTCCCCGCCTCGAAAGCCGTCCGAGCCCTCCAAGGAGGCGGCGCCGAAGACATCGAGGCCGAACCATGTGCGTGATCGAAACCTCTCCCGTCGTCGAGACGCGGCGCCTGCTGCTGCGCGCCCCCGGCGCCCAGGACGTGTCGCGGATCGCGGCCCTGGCCAATGACCACGACATCGCCCGCATGACCAAGCGGATGCCCCACCCCTTCGGCGTCGACCATGCCGAGGACTTCGTGCTGCAGGTGGCGTCGCAGGACCCGAAGAAGGCCAACACCTTCCTGATCGAGCACGAGGACCACGGCCCCGTGGGCGTCGTCGGCATGTTCCACGACGCCGACGCCGTGCCCGAGACCGGATACTGGATCGGACGCGAATTCTGGGGCCGCGGCTATGCGACCGAGGCGCTGCAAGGCGCTCTGGTCTGGGCCTCGACGCGATGGAAGCGCCGCGCCCTGATGGCGGGCCACTTTGCCGACAACCCCGCCTCGGGCCGGG
Organism: Brevundimonas naejangsanensis DSM 23858; assembly: GCF_000421705.1. Taxonomy (GTDB): domain Bacteria; phylum Pseudomonadota; class Alphaproteobacteria; order Caulobacterales; family Caulobacteraceae; genus Brevundimonas; species Brevundimonas naejangsanensis. The sequence continues at coordinate 9,781 of NZ_ATXN01000005.1, read as the reverse complement.
TGCTGGAAAAGGCGGGGTTCCTGTATACCGGCGAGACCCGTCCGGCCTTCAGCCGCGCGCGGGGCGAGAGCGCCGATACGCGGATGATGGTCTGGCTGGCCTGATAGTGCGCGGATTTCCCGGAGCTTTTGGTCAACGGCGCAGTTTTTTCACGAAAGCGAAAAAAGCCTGTTGACCGCCCCGAGGGTCCCCCCTATTAGTCCGGCCCTCGGCGGGGCGACCCACCGGGCCCAGGTGGCGGAATTGGTAGACGCGCTGGCTTCAGGTGCCAGTGGCTTAACGGTCGTGGAAGTTCGAGTCTTCTCCTGGGCACCATTTCTCAAGCGGCGCTGTATCCGATAGGATGCGGCGCCGTTTGTCATTTCGGCCCTGATATCCCCTCCCCTGCGGCCGCGACGGCGAAGTCGAGCCTGAGTTCCGGCGCCTGTGTTCTGGCGGTGGCGCGCGGTTCGTCTATGTTGCGGCCTGAACGACGAACGAGTTTGCGCGCATGACGGTTTATTTCCACGAAGGCGATCTGCCCGACGGCCTGGACCTGGGCCCTGAGGTGGCGATCGATTCCGAGACGATGGGCCTGCGCTTCCGCCGCGATCCGCTGTGCGTGGTGCAGCTGTCGTCGGGCGACGGAAACGCCCACGTCGTGCGCCTGAACCGCCCGGCCTATGACTGCCCCAACCTGAAGCGGCTGCTGACCGATCCCAAGGTGCTGAAGATATTCCACTTCGGCCGTTTCGACATCGGCATGTTCGAGCTGCACCTGGGCGTCGAGACGCGGCCGGTCTACTGCACCAAGATCGCGTCCAAGCTGGCGCGCACCTATACCGACCGCCACGGCCTGAAGGACGTGTCGCGCGAACTGGCCGGGGTCGACATGTCCAAGGCGCAGCAGAGCTCGGACTGGGGCGCGGCCGAACTGAGCCAGGCGCAGCTGGACTACGCCGCCTCGGACGTTCTCTACCTGCACGTCATCATGAACCGGCTGAACGAGATGCTGGTGCGCGAAGGCCGCATGGAGCTGGCCCAGGCCTGCTTCGACTTCCTGCCCATGCGTTCGCGCCTCGACCTAGCCGGTTGGGACGAGATCGACATCTTCGCCCACGCCTAGAAGGATCGGACCTGAAACGCCGATGAGCGAACAGCACGCCCAGGACGAGCAGAAGCGCGCCGACGAGGTGCGCGTCGCCCGCGCCGGCGAACGCTGGCGCACGCGCTCGCGGCGGGTAAAGCTGTATCGGCGCGTCCTGCCCATCGTCATCCTGATGCTGGCGGGCGGCGCCCTGACCTGGACCGTGTTCCGCACCGTCATGTCGGGGGTCGAGCGCAAGGCCAGCGAAAGCCGCGAGATCCGCCTGGATAATCCGATGTTCCACGGCCAGGACGCGCAGGGACGCTCCTTCGTTATCGGGGCCCAGGGGGCGGTGCGCGATCCGGCAAGCGGCCATTTCCGCCTGGTCGGCCCGTTGCTGAGGCTGAACCTGGGCGCGCGCAAGACGACGGAACTGAGCGCCGACGGCGGGACCTATCTGGAAGCCCAGCGCAAGGTCGTCATCGGCCCGAACGTGAAGATTTCCGATGGCGGCACGGGCTGGGAGCTGACCACGCCCGAAGCGGTGGTGGACACCGACACCGGCGTCGTCACCGGCGACAAGGGGGTGCAGGGTCGCGGCCCCCTTGGAAGCATCGATGCTTCGTCTTATGCGATCTATGATCAGGGCCAGAGGGTCGTCTTCAACGGCCAGGGCGAAAACAAGGTAACCGGGACGATCAATCCCGCCGGAGCCGACCGATGAAACTGTCCAAGTCCAAGCTGACGATCGCGGGCGCCGCCCTGCTGACCGCCCTGATGCTGCCCGCCGTTTCGGGAGCCCAGAACGCCAGCACCCGCGCCGACGCCAGCCGCCAGCCGGTCCAGTACGGCGCCGACAGCGGCGAATATACGCCCGACGGCTTCTCGCTTCGCGGCCGGGCCGAGGTGACGCAGGGCGGCAACCGCCTGCGGGCCGACGCCATCCGGGGCTTTACGTCCAATGGCGACCTGAACCGTATCGAGGCCAGCGGCGGCGTCTACTTCGTCACCCCGGACCAGAGCATGAAGGGCGACCGCGCCGTCTACACCCTGAACGACGGCAACGTCGTGGTGACCGGCGACGTGATCCTGACCCAGGGAAAGAGCGTGCTGACCGGCAGCCGCCTCGTCTACAACGTCCGCACCGAGACGGCGCGTATCGAGGGCGGCGGCGGCAACGGCCGCGTCCAGGGCGTCTTCTATCCGCAAGGGAACTGAGGCGGCGTGGCGCGCAAGGAACTCTCCGCCCTGAACCTGGACGGCCCCGTCGTCGAACCGACGGCGCCGGCGGTCGAAAACGCGTATCCGACGGGTCTGCGCGTCGAACACATCGCCCGCAGCTTCGGCCAGCGGCAGGTGGTGCGCGACGTCTCGCTGAACGTCCAGCGCGGCGAGGTCTGCGGCCTGCTGGGGCCGAACGGGGCGGGCAAGACGACCTGCTTCTACATGATCACCGGCCTGATCCCCGCCGACAGCGGCTCGATCTGGCTGGACAATGAGGACATCACCCAGCAGCCCATGTACCAGCGCGCGCGCATGGGCCTGGGCTATCTGGCGCAGGAAGCCTCCATCTTCCGCGGCATGACGGTCGAGCAGAACGTCAAGGCCGTGGTCGAACTGCGCGAGAAGACCGCCGCCGGGGTTCGCGACGAGACCACCCGCCTGCTGGAGGAGCTGCGCATCGACCACCTGCGCCACGCCCCGGCCACCGGCCTGTCGGGCGGCGAGCGGCGCCGCGTCGAGATCGCCCGCGCCCTGGCCGCGCGACCCAGCTTCATGCTGCTGGACGAGCCGTTCGCGGGCATCGACCCGCTGGCCATCGCCGATATCCGCCAGGTGATCCGCTATCTGTCGAGCCAGGGCATCGGCGTGCTGATCACCGACCACAATGTGCGCGAGACGCTGGACATCATCGACCGCGTCTCGATCATCTCGTCCGGCTCTCTGCTGTTCGAGGGCACAGCTGAAGAAGCCGTCGCCGACGCCGAGGTGCGCCGCGTCTATCTGGGCGAGATGTACGGCTGAGGCCGAGCCGCAGGGCCAAGGTAAAGCCCCGCTCATCCCCCGTTAACGGCTCTGCGCCATGATCCCCAGCAAGAAGCGGGCCAACAGCGCCTGCATGCGGGGTTGAAGCGACGTGATCGGTCAGAGGCTGGAGGTCAGGCAGGGGCAGGGGCTGGTCATCACGCCCCAGCTGCAGCAGGCGATCAAGCTGCTGCAACTGTCGAACCTGGAGCTTGAGGCCTTCGTCGAGGCTGAGCTGGAACGCAATCCCCTGCTGCAACGCGACGAGACCGACGCCGGAAACGACGGCGCGCCGGACGCCGCCAACGACGCCGCCTCGGCTGACGGCGGCGACGAGGCGGAACTGAGATTCGTCGAAGGGTCCGACGCCCACGCCCAGAACATGGACGCCGCCTCGGACGACCTGTACGGCGACGCCGCGCCTGGCGAACGGGTCAGCGACCGTCAGGAGGACGGCGCCGCCCAGCCCGGCCTGAACGACTGGTCCCGCACGGGCGCCGGCGGCATGGCTGACGGCGAAGAGCGCGAGCGCCCCGATCATCGCGACCTGACCCTGTGGGAGCATCTGCAGGCCCAGGCCTCGGCGGCGGGCCTGTCGGCGGCCGACCACGGCATCGCCCTGACCCTGATCGACGCCACGGACGAAGGCGGCTATCTGCGCGTCGATCTGGGTGAAATCGCCGAGCGGCTGGGCGTGGATATCAGCCGCGTGGAGGCAATTCTGAGCGTCTGCCACGGGTTCGAGCCGACGGGGGTGATGGCCCGTTCGATCGCCGAATGCCTGACGCTGCAACTGGTCGAGCGCAACCGCTTCGATCCGGCGATGGGCGCCCTGCTGGACAATCTGGAGCTTCTGGCGCGGCGCGACCTGACCGCCCTGCGCAAGGCCTGCGGCGTCGACGCCGAGGACCTGGGCGAGATGATCGCCGAGCTTAAGGGCCTGACGCCGCGCCCCGGCGCGGGGTTCGGCGGCGAACCGGCGCAGACCGTGGTGCCCGACGTTCATGTGCGCCCGGATCCAGCGGGCGGCTGGCGGGTCGAGCTGAACGCCGACACCCTGCCCCGGCTACTGATGGACAAGCGCTATCATTCGGTGATCGCGGCGGGCGCCCGGTCCGACACGGAGAAGACCTTCGTCGCCGACTGCGCCGCCCAGGCCAGTTGGCTGGTCAAGTCGCTGGACCAGCGCGCCAAGACCATCCTCAAGGTCTCGTCCGAGATCGTGCGCCAGCAGGACGCCTTCCTGGCCTTCGGCGTCGAGTTCCTGCGCCCGCTGACGCTGAAGACGGTGGCGGAAGCCATCGAGATGCACGAATCCACCGTCAGCCGCGTCACCTCGAACAAATACGTCTCCACCCCGCGCGGGGTGTTCGAGCTGAAATTCTTCTTCACCGCCGCCATCCAGTCCAGCGACGGCGGCGCCGCACATTCGGCCGAAGCGGTGCGTCGCCGGATAAAGACCATGATCGACGGCGAGGACGCGGACGGCGAAGTGCTGAGCGACGATCGGATCGTCGAAATCCTCAATGAGGCCGGCATCGACATCGCCCGGCGCACGGTCGCCAAGTATCGGGAAGCCTTGAAAATTCCGTCGTCGGTCCAGCGCCGTCGCCTGCTCAAGACCGCCTGATCACGGCCCCGCCAAGCTTCACCACAAATCGGTGATCGACGTTGACACCAAACGCGGTCCGTCGCGTTGTATGGCTATGCAGATACAAGTCAGCGGCAAACAAGTGGATGTCGGCGAAGCGCTAGGCTCGCGCATCTCCCAGGAACTCGAAGAGGGCATCGGCAAATATTTCGCCCGCGGCGCCCAGGACGCCGAGGTCGTGGTCTCGAAGGATCGCCATGGCTTCCGCGTCGATTGCTGGGTGCGTCTCGCCTCGGGTCAGTCGCTGGTGACGACCGGGTTCGGCGGCGACGCCCAGGCTGCTTTCGCTGACAGTCTGGACAAGCTGGAGAAGCGGGTCCGCCGCTATAAGCGCCGCCTGAAGGATCACCATATCGGTCCCAAGGGCCTGTCGCCCGAGAAGACCGAAGACGCTGCGCGTGAAGTCGCCGCCATGACCGTCTTCCGCGATCCCGATTCAGTCGAGGATGAAGAATTCGGCGATGCGGGTCGCCCCGATGAACCGCCCCCCGTGGGCATGGTGATCGCCGAGACCCAGGCCGAAATCCGCACCCTCACGGTCGGTCGCGCCGTGGCCGAACTGGACATGACCGGCTATCCGCTGGTGATGTTCCGCAACGCCGCCCACGGCGGCCTGGCCGTGGTCTATCGTCGCCCGGACGGCAACGTCGGCTGGATCGACCCGGAGCGCACGGTGAACGGCGCGGCGAAACGGGTCGGCTGAGAGACTTCCGCTGGAGGGGCGAAGGCGCTAGAAGGCCCTCGCCCTTCCGCACATGTCGGGTACCGATTTCGGGGTAGTCATGGACATTGCTGATTTGTTGTCGCCGGACGGGATCGTCCTGCGCGGCGGCGCGTCATCCAAGCGTCAGGCGCTGCACGCCGTCGCCGAAGCTTTCGCCAGCGCGACCGGCATGGACGCCGAGCGCACCTTCGAGGCCCTGCTGGAACGCGAAGCTCTGGGCTCGACCGGCCTGGGCTCGGGCGTCGCCGTCCCGCACGCCCGCATAAAGGGTCTGGAGCAGGTGTGCGCCGTCTTCGTGCGGCTGGACACGCCGGTGGCCTATGAATCGCTGGACGATCGTCCGGTGGACCTGTTGTTCGCCCTGTTCGCGCCGACGGACGCCGGGGCCGAGCATCTGCGCGCCCTGGCGGCGGTGTCGCGCGCCCTGCGCTCGCCGGAACTGCGCGAGCAACTGCGTCAGGCGCGGACCGTGGACGCCATCCGCGCCCTGTTCGTCAAGGACGTGTCCAAGACGGCCGCCTGACCAACGAAAAGGCGCGGCGCCCAGGAGGCCCGCGCCTTTATTCTTCCAAAGAAATCAATGGACCGAGACCGGCTCCAGCTCGTGCGCCACGGCCGCGGCGAAGGCGGTTTCGCGATCCAGCATGACGGCCAGACGCTCGCCGTCGGCGCCGTGCACCGCGTAGAGGATCTGATCGGGATCGATCTCGATATCGGCCGCCGGCTCCACGTGGGCGTCGGCCATCACATCCGAGGCGCGGATGGCGCGGACGTAAACAAGATCAGGGGCGCCGAAACCGGCGAAGTCCTTTTTAGTCATGATGGGCGTCATAAGACCGCCTCCTTACGCTTGACTGAACGCCCGGAAAGCCGAGCGGTTCGACGGCTGGTTCAGCCCGTCGTGGTGATGGGGATGCGCCGCACCAGCTTTTCCTGCTCCGGGCGGATCAGCTCGACGTGCAACAGGCCGTGCTCCAGCCGGGCGCCGGAAATCTCCAGCCCGTCGGCCAGAACGAAGCTGCGCACGAAGCCGCGCGCGGCGATGCCCCGATGCAGGAAGGCCTGCGGGTCGCGGCCTGCGTCCTCGCGCTTGCCGGTAATGGTCAGCTGGCGTCCTTCGACGGTGACGGAAAGGTCGTCCGGCGTGAATCCGGCCACCGCCAGGGTGATGCGGACGGCCGCATCGCCGATCTGTTCGACGTTATAGGGCGGATAGCTCTCGCCCGCCGCCTTGGCGGCGCGGTCGATCAGGGCTCGGGTTTGGTCGAAGCCCAGCAGGAAGGGGCTGTCGAACAGCACGGCGCGGGTGGTCATGGGGTCCTCATGGAAAAGCGACCTCGGCCGTCCGGCGCCTCCCGCGATCGGCAAAGCGCCCGGCCGCTGTTACAGATGGGGGGCCGGGGCCGTGCGGTCAACGCTCGCCGAGGTCGCAACCGCTGTGAAAACCCTGCCGGTTCCGTTCATGACGGGTACAGATTGGAACCTTCACCATATGGCCTGCGTTTCTGCGACCGGATCACTATCGAAAGGATCACCTATGCGCGCCAAGCTTGCCGTCACAGGCCTGAGCATCGCCGCCCTGCTGGGCGCCGCCGCCTGCACCACCACTGACCCCTACAGCTCTGCGCCGCGTCGCAACAACACCGGCACGGGCGCGATCGCCGGCGCCGTCGGCGGCGCCCTGCTGGGCTATCTGACCAACACCTCCAGCGGCGAGCAGGGCCGCAAGAACGCCCTCATCGGCGCAGGCGTCGGCGCCCTGGCCGGGGCCGGGGTCGGCCAGTACATGGACCGCCAGCAACGCGCGCTGGAAGCCGAGCTTTCGGGCACCGGCGTCGGCGTGGGGCGCCAGGGCGACAACCTGGTGCTGCGCATGCCCTCGGACGTGACCTTCGCCACCAACCAGTCGTCGCTGGACACCCGCTTCCTGCCGGTGCTGGACGATGTCGCACGGGTGCTGAACGAATATGATCGCTCGATGGTCGACGTGATCGGCCATACCGACGCCTCGGGCGGCGATGCGATCAACCAGCCGCTGTCGGAACGCCGGGCGTCGTCGGTCGCCTCCTATCTGATCGACCGCGGCGTGATGCGCGAGCGCCTCTACGTCGCCGGCATGAGCGCCCGCAATCCGATCGCCTCGAACGATACGGTCGAGGGCAAGGCCCAGAACCGCCGCGTCGAAATCCTGATCCGTCCGTTCACCGGCTGATCCCGACGCCTTTGTCGAGGATGGAGGGCGGCCCGTGACCGGGCCGCCCTTTTTCTTTGCCCTGTACACCCTTGCGGTTCCCTGCCCGCACGGCTTTGGTGTTCGCAATCAGGGAGATTCACATGGATGACGACGCGCCGGGTCGGGCGCTGGGCAGGGCGTTGAGGCTTGGCGCCACGGCGGCGTTCGCCGCCGTGGTGACAGCCGCCGTCGTCATTGCAGCGGGACGGGCCCTGTTCTTCTAGAACCCGCTGATCAGGCGGCGTGGTCGGGACGACCGATCGACGTATAGCGGAAGCCCCGCGCCTTCATGTCGTCCGGGCGATAGACGTTGCGCAGATCGACCATGACCGGCTGCTTCAACAGCAGCTTGACCCGGTCCAGATCCAGGGCGCGGAACTGGTTCCATTCGGTCAGGATCACCACCACGTCGGCGCCCTCGACCGCGTCATAGGGGCCGTTCTTGAAGACCACCCCGTCCAGAAGCTTGGCGGCTTCCTCCATGCCCTCGGGGTCATAGGCGTGAACCGTCGCCCCGCGCGCGATCAGGGCCGGCGCGACATCCAAGGACGGCGCATCGCGCATGTCGTCGGTGTTCGGCTTGAAGGTCAGACCCAGCAGGGCGACCGTCCTGCCCTTCAGATCGCCGCCAAGCGCCTTGGCCACGCGGTCGGCCATCGCCTTCTTGCGGGCGTCGTTGATGGCCACCGTCGTCTCGATGAGACGAACCGGCGAGCCGGCGTCGGTCGCCGTGCGCACCAGGGCCAGGGTGTCCTTGGGAAAGCACGAACCGCCGTAGCCCGGCCCGGCGTGCAGGAACTTCGAGCCGATGCGGTTGTCCAGACCGATGCCGCGGGCCACCTGCTGCACATCGGCGCCGACCGCCTCGCACAGGTCGGCGACCTCGTTGATGAAAGTGATCTTCATCGCCAGGAAGGCGTTGGCCGCATATTTGATCAGTTCGGAGGTGCGGCGGCCGGTGAACATGATCGGCGTCTCGTTCAGGTTCAGCGGGCGATAGAGTTCGGCCATGACGGCGCGCGCGCGCTCGTTATCCGTACCGACGACGACGCGGTCCGGCCGCTTGAAATCGCCGATGGCGGCGCCTTCGCGCAGGAATTCGGGGTTGGAGACGACGGCGAAGTCGGCGTCGGGGCGGCGTTCGCGGATGATGCGCTCGATCTCGTCCCCGGTGCCGACCGGGACGGTGGACTTGGTCACCACGACGGTGAAGCCCTGCATCAGATCGGCGATCTCCTCGGCCGCCGCATAGACGTAGGACAGGTCCGCATGGCCGTCGCCGCGCCGCGAGGGCGTGCCCACGGCGATGAAGACGGCGTCGGCCGAGCGGATGGCCTCGGCGCCGTCCGTGGCGAAGGACAGGCGCCCCCCCTTGACGTTGGTCGCCACCAGATCGTCCAGGCCCGGCTCATAGATGGGCATGATGTTCTGGTGCAGCCGGTCGATCTTGGAGGCGTCCTTGTCGACGCAGGTCACCGTGTGGCCGAAATCGGCGAAACAGGCCCCAGACACCAGGCCGACATAGCCCGTTCCGATCATGGCGACGCGCATCAAAGCACTCCTCTTGAAGTCGTCTTCAGCAGATAGCCGTCGATGATGACGGGCGCCAGCAAGGGCCGCTTTGGCGCAAAGAAAAAGGACGATCGGCCCATGCGGGCTGACCGTCCTTGATCTTATCGACGCTTCTTCGGTCGCGGGGGCCGGGATGAGCCGGCCCCCTTGAGCCTTAGAAGTTGATGTCGACGGTGGCGCGGCGGTTCAGCGGCTCACGCACGCCGTCGCCGGTGGCCTTGGCCGGCTGGGTCTCGCCCTTGCCGTCCAGCGAGATCCCCCCGCCGTTGACGCCTTGAGCGACCAGGGCGTCAGCCACGGTGCGCGCACGGCGGTTGGACAGGCCCATGTTGTAGGCCGCGTTGCCCGAGGTGTCGGTGTGGCCGACCACCAGCACGCGCGTCGGAGCGCCCGACTTGGCGTAGTTGGCGGCTTGCGTCACCACCGAGCGGGCTTCCGCCGTCAGGTCCGAACGGTCGAAGTCGAAGTAGACCACGAACTGACGCGCAGCCGGCTTGGCCGGAGGCGGCG
>NZ_ATXN01000004.1:7500-319485 GCF_000421705.1 Brevundimonas naejangsanensis DSM 23858 | reverse complement strand
GATCAGAAGGCGGCTTCGCCGGTGATGGCGCGGCCCAGGATGAGGGCGTGGACGTCGTGGGCGCCTTCATAGGTGTTGACGGTTTCCAGGTTCATGGCGTGGCGCATGACGTGCAGTTCGCCGGTGATCCCGGCCCCGCCGTGCATGTCTCGGGCCTCGCGCGCGACAGCCAGGGCCTTGCCGCAGTTGTTGCGCTTCATCAGGCTGATGGCCTCGGGAACCCAGGCCCCTGTGTCCAGCAGGCGGCCCAGGGCATAGGCGCCCTCGAAGCCGAGGAAGATCTCGGTCTGCATGTCGGCCAGCTTCTTCTGCACCAGCTGGCGCGCCGACAGCGGGCGGCCGAACAGGGTGCGCTCGGCCACATAGTCGCGGCTGGCGTGGAAGCAGAATTCCGCCGCGCCCATCGCCCCCCAGGCGATGCCGAAACGCGCCTTGTTCAGGCAGGAGAACGGCCCGCGCAGACCCTGCACGCCCGGCAGGATGTTGGCTTCCGGCACGAAGACGTCGTTCAGGCCGATGTCGCCGGTGATCGAGGCGCGAAGCGACAGCTTGTCGCCGATCTTGCCCGTGGTGAAGCCGTCGAAATCGCGCTCGACGATGAAGCCCCGGATGGTCCCGTCCAGCTTGGCCCAGACGATGGCCAGGTCGCTGATGGGCGAGTTGGTGATCCAGTATTTGCCGCCGTTCAGGCGATAGCCGCCGTCGACCGCCACCGCCGTGGTCTTCATCGACGCCGGGTCGGACCCGCCGTCGGCCTCGGTCAGGCCGAAACAGCCGACCAGTTCGCCCGCCGCCATCTTGGGCAGGAACTTCATCTTCTGCTCTTCGGAGCCGAAGGCGTAGATCGGGTACATGGCCAGCGACGACTGCACGCTCATGGCCGAGCGATAGCCGCTGTCGATCGCCTCGACCTCGCGCGCGATCAGGCCATAGGCGACGTGCGACGCTTCGGAACCGCCGTACTGTTCCGGCAGCATGGCGCCGAGGAAGCCCATCTCGCCCATCTCCGTCATGATGGCGCGATCGAAGACCTCGTCGCGGAAGGCGGCGACCACGCGCGGCAGCAGGGCCTCGCGCGCATAGGACCGCGCCGCGTCCTGAACCATCCGCTCCTCGTCCGTCAGCCGCCCCGTCAGGTCGAACGGATCATCCCAGCGGAACGTCTGGCCCGAAGATTTCTGTGCGGAAGGGGTCTTGCCGTCGGCCATGTGTCGTCCTCTTGAGCCTGAAAAGGAAGATTCGTCCGCGCCCGCCTCACGCGGGGTTGAAGCGACGTGACGAAGCGCCCTCTATTCCTGGCGCGGGTTTAGGCCAGAATGCGGCGGCCGGGTAGAGGGACCGGCGCGAACACGCTAGGCTGGCTGCATGTCGAACGCTTTCAATCGTCTGTTCCGCGATCACCCGCGTGAGGTCAACGAGACCTATTTCGAGCATATGGCCGCCTCGTCGCGCTTCGGCTTCAAGCTGATGCGTCTGGCGGGCTGCGCATTCATCCACGCCGTCGTGCCGGGCCGTCACAAGACGACGGTGTCCGACGCCATTCGCAGCATGGCCCATGACATGGGCGGCCGCGCCGCCGAAGCCCGCGAATGCCGGATGCGCGACGCCGGCGTCTGGGACGTCGGCCTCTAGGCGCCGTTCAGCACGCCCACTGACCATAAGGCCAGGCTCAGCAAAAGCACCGCCGCCAGGATCGCCAGCCCAGTCCACTGAAAGGCGCTGAACCGGCGCGGCAGGCTGGTGCCGACAAAGCCCGCGCCAGACGCGAACGCCAGCAGGGCGAGCCCGCGCGACGCTGCACGAACCGTTGAATCGGGCGCGTTCAGGTCATCGCCCTCGTCCGTGGCGAACTCTCCGGCCCGCGCGCGTTTCAGCAGGTCGCGCGCCTGCTCGGCCTGATCCGCCCGCCCCATGAGACGAATGCCCAACGCGCGCTGCATCAGGGGATCGACTGTCGTCTGGAACCGCTCGGTCACGGACACCTCGATGTCGTGCGACGACAGGAAGGCGGCCGCCAGATCGGCCTCATAGACGTCTTGATAGCGGGCGATCTCGACCAGGCTCATGCCGTCACCTTATCATCCGCCGCCCAATTGAAAACGGCGGGGCCCCAAGACCCCGCCGTCGTCAGTCGTTCGCGTCGCGCGGACCTTACAGGTCCAGCAGGGCGCGCGCCGGGTCTTCCAGCAGTTCCTTGATGCGGACCAAGAAGGTCACGGCTTCCTTGCCGTCGACGATGCGGTGATCGTAGCTAAGGGCCAGATACATCATCGGACGGATCTTGACCTCGCCGTTCACGGCCATCGGACGTTGCACGATGTTGTGCATGCCAAGGATGCCCGATTGCGGCGTGTTCAGGATCGGCGTCGACATCAGCGAGCCATAGGTGCCGCCGTTGGTGATGGTGAAGGTGCCGCCCTGCATCTGGTCCATCGTCAGGGCGCCGTCACGGGCGGCCTTGCCCAGGGCGGCGATGCCCTTCTCAATGCCCGCCAGCGACAGTGCATCCGCGTCGCGCAGCACCGGAACCACCAGACCCTTGTCGGTGCCGACGGCGATGCCGATGTCGTAGTGGTTCTTGTAGATGATGTCCGTGCCGTCGATCTCGGCGTTGACGGCCGGGATTTCATGCAGGGCCTGAACCACCGCCTTGGTGAAGAAGGACATGAAGCCCAGCTTCACGCCGTGGCGCTTCTCGAAGACTTCCTTGTACTGGGCGCGCAGGGCCATGACGTTGGTCATGTCCACCTCGTTGAAGGTGGTCAGCTGGGCGGCCGTGTTCTGGGATTCCTTCAGGCGACGGGCGATGGTCTGACGCAGGCGCGTCATCTTCACCCGCTCTTCGCGCGGCTGGTCGGCGCGGGGAGCGGCAGGCGCAGCAGCCTTGGGCGCAGCCGGAGCGGCGGCGCCGATGGCGGCGATGGCGTCGGCCTTGGTGATGTTGCCCTTCGGACCCGAAGCCGACAGCGAGGCCGGGTTCAGATTGTTCTCGGACACGACGCGCTGAACGGCGGGCGACAGGTGAGCCGAGGCGGGAGCCTGCGCTGAACCCGTGTTGGCCGGAGCAGCAGCCGCAGCCGGAGCAGCCGCAGCAGCGGCTCCCGAGGCGGCGACCGAACCGATCACCTGACCGGGGGTCACGGTGGCGCCGTCAGCAGCCGTGATGGTCAGGACGCCGGCGGCCGGGGCCGAGACTTCCACGGCCACCTTGTCGGTCTCGATCTCGACCAGCAGCTCGTCCTTGGCGACCGTGTCGCCCGACTTCTTCAGCCAGGTTCCGATCGAGCCTTCGGCGACGCTTTCGCCCATCGTCGGCACGGCGATGTCGACCGCAGCGCCGCCCGAAGCGGCCGGAGCAGCGGCCGGAGCAGCAGCAGGGGCGGCGGCAGGCGCCGAAGCCGCGGCGGCGCCGCCTTCGGTCACCGAGCCCAACACAGTGCCGGGAACGACCGTGTCGCCGTCATTGGCGTTGATCGCCGACAGCACGCCGTCGGCGGGCGCCACGACTTCGAGCGAGACCTTGTCGGTTTCCAGCTCGACCAGGACTTCGTCTTTCTTCACGGCGTCGCCGACCTTCTTGGTCCACTTGGCGATGGAGGCTTCGGCGACGGATTCACCGAGGGCGGGGGTCAGGATATCGGCCATCTTCAGTGTCTTTTCGTGTCTGAACTTTGCTTGTCTTTTAGGTCAGGCGCGGCGGTCAGGCCATGGCCTCGGCGAGGAAGGTCTCGAGTTCCTTCAGATGGCGGCTCATCAGGCCCGCAGCGGTCGAGGCCGAAGCCGGACGACCGACGTAGCGCGCGCGCTTGGCCTTCACGTCCAGCTTTTCGAGCGTCAGCTCGATCCACGGATCGACGAAGGTCCAGCCGCCCATGTTCTTCGGCTCTTCCTGACACCACACCAGATCGGCGTTGGGGAAGCGCGCCAGTTCCGCCGAGATCGACTTGATCGGCCACGGATAGAACTGTTCCAGACGCAGGATGTAGATGTCGTTGACGCCAGCCTTCTCGCGCGCGTCCAGCAGGTCGTAATAGACCTTGCCCGAGCAGACGATGACCTTGCGGATGTCCTTGTCGGCCTTGAGCGTCACGCCCGCTACATCCGGACGCAGCTGAGCGTCGTCGCGCAGCACGCGGTGGAAGGAGCTGCCCTCGGCCATGTCGGCCAGGGTCGAGACCGCCTTCTTGTGACGCAGCAGAGACTTGGGCGTCATCAGGATCAGCGGCTTGCGGTACGAGCGGTGCAGCTGGCGACGCAGGATGTGGAAGTAGTTGGCCGGCGTCGTGCAGTTGGCGACCTGCATATTGTTCTCGGCGCACTGCTGCAGGAAGCGCTCAAGACGCGCCGAGGAGTGCTCGGGGCCCTGGCCTTCATAGCCGTGCGGCAGAAGCATCACGAGGCCGCTCATGCGCAGCCACTTGCGCTCGCCCGATGAGATGAACTGGTCGATCACCACCTGGGCGCCGTTCACGAAGTCGCCGAACTGGCCCTCCCACATGGTCAGGGTGTTCGGATCGGCCAGCGAATAGCCGTACTCGAAGCCTAGCACCGCCTCTTCGGAAAGGGCCGAGTCGATAACCTCGAAGTGGGCCTGGCCGTCGCGCAGGTTGTTCAGCGGGAAGTAGCGGACTTCCGTCGTCTGGTCGGTGATGCCCGAGTGACGCTGCGAGAAGGTGCCGCGCACCGAATCCTGACCGGACAGGCGGACATTGTAGCCCTCGTCCAGCAGGCTGGCGAAGGCCAGGCTCTCGGCCGTGGCCCAGTCGATGTTCTGGCCGCTCGACACCGCATCGCGGCGGGCGTCGATGACGCGCTTCAGCGTCTTGTGCACGTCGACGCTGTTCGGGATCGTCGTCAGGCGGTGACCGAAGTCCTTCAGCTTGTCGGCCGAGACGGCGGTGTCGCCGCGTTGCGCCGCATCGTCGACCTTCTCGGCGCCCAGGCCCTTCCAGACGCCGTCCAGCCAGTCGGCCTTCTTGGCTTCGAAGGTCTTGCCGGCCTCGAACTCAGCGTCGAGGTAGGCTTCGAAGCGGGCGATCTCGGCGTCCACCTCGGCCTGGGTGACGACGCCTTCAGCGATCAGGCGCTTGGCGTAGATCTCCAGCGTCGAGGGCTGGTTCTTGATCTTGGCGTACATCAGCGGCTGGGTGAAGGTCGGGTCGTCGCCTTCGTTGTGGCCGAAGCGACGGTAGCAGAACATGTCCACCACCACGTCCTTGTGGAACTTCTGGCGGTATTCGGTGGCCACCTTGGCGGCGAAGACGACCGCTTCGGGATCGTCGCCGTTCACGTGGAAGATCGGCGCCTGAACCATCAGGGCCACATCCGACGGATAGGGCGACGAGCGCGAATTGCGCGGCGCCGTCGTAAAGCCGATCTGGTTGTTGATGACGAAGTGCAGGGTGCCGCCGGTGCGATAACCCTTCAGCCCCATCAGGGCGAAGCATTCGGCCACCACGCCCTGCCCGGCGAAGGCGGCGTCGCCGTGGATCAGCAGAGGCGCGACCTTGGAGCGGTCCAGCACCCATTCGGTGTCCGGCTTGCCGAGGTTGACCTCGGCCTCGCGGATGTCGAAGGCCTGCTTGGCGCGCGACTTGCCCAGGACGACCGGGTTGACGATCTCAAGGTGCGAAGGGTTGGCCGTCAGCGACAGGTGGACGCTGTGGCCGTCGAACTCACGGTCCGACGAGGCGCCCATGTGGTATTTGACGTCGCCCGAACCCTCGATGTCCGACGGGACGGACGAGCCGCCTTGGAACTCGTGGAAGATGGCCTTGTAGGGCTTGCCCATGACGGCCGCGAGCACGTTCAGACGGCCGCGGTGCGCCATGCCCAGCACGATTTCGTCAACGCCCAGGGCGCCGCCGCGCTTGATCACCTGCTCCAGCGCCGGGACCATGGCCTCGCCGCCGTCCAGACCGAAGCGCTTGGTGCCGGGGAAGCGCTTGTGCAGGAAGCGCTCGAAGCCTTCGGCCTCGGCCAGCTTCTTGAAGATGGCCAGCTTGCCTTCCTTGGTGAAGGCGTTCTGGGCGAACTTGTCCGGGCCCTCGATGCGCTGTTGCAGCCAGGCTTTTTCTTCCGGCTCGGCGATGTGCATGAACTGCACGCCGATGCTGCCGCAATAGGTGCGGCGCAGCAGCTCGATCACCTGGCGCAGCGAACCGGTCTCCAGACCCAGCACGCCGTCGAGGAAGATCGGACGGTCCATGTCGGCTTCGGTGAAGCCGTAGAATTCGGGCGTCAGCTCCGGGTTCTGAACCGGCGGCTCAATGCCCAGCGGGTCCAGGTTCGCCTGCAGGTGGCCGTTCACGCGATAAGAGCGGATCAGCATCAGGGCGCGGATGGAGTCGTGGGCGGCCGCGCGCACATCGGCGGCCGAAACACCGGCGCCAGCTGCAGCCGGAGCCGGGCGCGCGCCGGACTTGCCGGCGGCCTTGGGATCAACCTTGGGCGCGGGCCAGCGGCCGTCGAACACGGCGGTTTCCTCAGTCGGCTCGGTCGCGCCCGAACGGCCCCAGGAGCCGGCGGCGGCCGACTGCTTCACCAGGTCGGCGTTGTCCTTCAGCTGATCGAAGAAGGCGCGCCATTCCCCCGACACTGAGCCGGGGTCCGAGGCCCATTTTTCGTGCAGGTCCTCAATGAAGGCCGCGTTCGCGCCATAGAGGAAGGAGGTCTCGGCAAAGACCTGGTTCAGCCGACCCGCATCGTCCGCCATTTTTCTTTCAATCGTCCCTTTACAACCGCCCGCGCACAGCCGCGCGGAGAGCAGCGCCGTTCATATAGGCCCTGTTTCCTTACTGGTCATGACCGAAGGGAGGCGGAGCGGGTGGAATTTGGTCGATTCCGCAAGAAAAAACGCCTCCGGACGATTCCGGAGGCGTTACAAAAGGTCACATGGCGCGAAAAACGTCCCCGGAACGCGGATCGACTAGACTTTAGTCCAATCCGCCCCCGCCTGCGCCGAACCCACCCTTGCGTGAATCCGGCGCTCAAGCAGCGAGCGACCGCGTCGCGAGCGTTAGCGCCGCGCCTCTCAAAAGGCGCTGAAGCAGCGAGCCGCCGCGCGGCGAGCGATAGCGCCCGCACGCGCAGCGTGCGCCGCTGAAGGGTTTAACCCTTCAGCACTTCCACCAGAGTGGTGCCCAGACGCGCCGGCGACGGCGAGACGCGGATGCCCGCGGCCTCCATCGCAGCGATCTTGGATTCCGCATCGCCCTTGCCGCCCGAAACGACGGCGCCGGCGTGGCCCATGGTGCGGCCCTTCGGCGCCGTACGGCCCGCGATGAAGCCGGCCATCGGCTTCTTGCGGCCCTTCTTGGCTTCGTCGATCAGGAACTGGGCGGCGTCCTCTTCGGCCGCGCCGCCGATTTCGCCGATCATGATGATGGACTCGGTGGCGTCGTCGGCCAGGAACATCTCCAGCACGTCGATGAACTCGGTGCCCTTGACCGGGTCGCCGCCGATGCCGACGGCCGTGGTCTGGCCCAGGCCTTCGTTCGTGGTCTGGAACACGGCTTCATAGGTCAGGGTGCCCGAGCGCGAGACGATGCCGACGTTGCCCTTCTTGAAGATCGAGCCCGGCATGATGCCGATCTTGCACTCTTCCGGGGTCAGGACGCCGGGGCAGTTCGGGCCCAGCAGGCGCGAGTTGGAGCGGTCCAGGCGCGCCTTGACGCGGACCATGTCCTGCACCGGGATGCCCTCGGTGATGCAGGTGATGAAGGGGATCTCCGCCTCGATGGCTTCGATGATGGCGTCGGCCGCGCCTGCCGGCGGGACGTAGATCACCGAGGCGTCGGCGCCGGTGCGCTCCTTGCCTTCGGCGACCGAGGCGAAGATCGGCAGGCTTTCGCCGTGCGAACCGGTCCAGGTCTGGCCGCCCTTGGCCGGATGGATGCCGCCGACCATTTGCGTGCCGTAGTAGGCCAGGGCCTGTTCGGTGTGGAAGCTGCCGGTCTTGCCGGTCAGGCCCTGGACCAGGATCTTGGTGTTCTTGTTAACGAGGATGGACATGTGTCTGTGCTCTGAAATCTGTGTGTCTGCGAGGCGGTCGTCGAGCCTTAGGCGATCGCCGCGACGATCTTCTGGGCGGCGTCGTCCAGGTCATCGGCGGCCGTAATGGCCAGACCCGACTCGTTCAGGATTTTCTTGCCCAGCTCGACGTTCGTGCCTTCCAGACGCACGACCAGCGGCACCTTCAGGCCCACTTCCTTCACTGCGGCGACGACGCCTTCAGCGATGACGTCGCACTTCATGATGCCGCCGAAGATGTTGACCAGGATGCCTTCGACCTTGGGGTCGGCGGTGATGATCTTGAAGGCCGCTGCGACCTTTTCCTTCGAGGCGCCGCCGCCGACGTCGCAGAAGTTGGCGGGTTCCTTGCCGTACAGCTTGATGATGTCCATCGTCGCCATGGCCAGACCGGCGCCGTTGACCATGCAGCCGATGTTGCCGTCCAGGGCGACATAGGCGAGGTCCCACTTGGAGGCCTCGATCTCCTTGGCGTCTTCTTCGGTCTCGTCGCGCAGGGCGCGGATGTCTTCGTGGCGGTACAGGGCGTTGCCGTCGAACGAAACCTTGGCGTCCAGAACGCGCAGGCGGCCGTTCTCCATGACGATCAGCGGGTTGATCTCGAGCATGTCCATGTCCTTCTCGACGAAGGCCTTGTACAGGATCGGGAACAGCGACTTGCCGTCTTCGGCGGCGTCGCCCGTCAGCTCCAGCGCGGCGTTGATCGCGGCGACGTTCTCGGCGGTCACGCCGGCTTCCGGGTTGATGGCGATGGTGTGGATCTTCTCAGGCGTGGCGTGGGCCACTTCCTCGATGTCCATGCCGCCTTCGGTCGAGACGACGAAGGCGGTCTGACCGACCGAACGGTCGACCAGTAGCGAGCAGTACAGCTCACGGGCGATGTCGGCGCCGTCTTCGATGTACAGGCGGTTGACCTGCTTGCCGGCCTCGCCCGTCTGGGCGGTGACCAGGGTGTTGCCCAGCATTTCCTTGGCGTGGGCGACGGCTTCCTCGATCGAGAAGGCCAGACGCACGCCGCCCTTGGCGTCGGCGCCCAGTTCCTTGAACTTGCCCTTGCCGCGGCCGCCGGCGTGGATCTGCGACTTCACGACATAGAGCGGGCCAGGCAGTTGCTTGGCGGCGGCTTCGGCCTGATCGGCCGAGGTGATGGCGACGCCGTCCGCAACCGGGGCGCCGTAGCCCTTGAGGACCTGCTTGGCCTGATACTCGTGAATGTTCATGTCTGATCCGCGCCGTTTAGGGAGGTTTGTGGAAACTTTGGCCGCGCTTATAGGCGTCGCGCCTTCGCCTGCGCAACCGTCTGTCTGGTTATGGCCTCATGAGGATTTTCTTATGCGGCGGTCCGGGATCGCCCGGCCCGACGGCTCAGTCCACCCAGTCCTTCTTCAGCGTCCGCGAGGCGCCGAACAGCAGGACCGACGACAGCAGGTAGAAGCCCATGCCCGTATAGATGGCCCAGCGCAGGCTCTCGTCGCCGAAGGTCGGGCGCAGCAGGTCGCTCATCCAGCCGAAATAGTAGAAGCCTACAGCCAGTCCCAGCAGGTTGTTGATGAGCAGGAAGATGGCCGAAGCGGTCGAACGCATGGGCGCCGGGGCCAGATGCTGCACCGCCGCCGTCACCGGCCCCAGCCAGGCCAGGTTCAGCCCCGTCGGGATCAGGAAGATCAGGAAGGCCAGCACCAACGCCATCGCATGGCTGCCCCCGCCCGGTATCAGACTGATCAGCCACGGCGAGTTCATCGCCAGGATGAAGCAGGGCGCCGAGATGATAAAGGCCACCGCGGGCACCAGCGGATAGGCGCCCTTGGACCGACGCGCCATCCTGTCCGCCAGCGACCCGCCCAGCCATATGCCCAGAAGTCCGCCGATCAGGGCGATGCCGGCATAGTACCAGCTGACCTGCGACAGGGTCAGGTTGAAGCTGCGCATGAAGAAGAGCGGCAGCCAGCCCGCTACGCCGTAACCGCACACCGACGATGCGGCGGCTCCCAGGGACAGCAGCCAGAAACTCTTCTTGCGCATGATCACCGTGCCGGTGGCCCGGGCGATGAACAGGGACACCCCGATCACCGTAAACAGACCCGCGCCGAAGAACGGGACCAGGGGATTGGAGACCCCGGCGCCGAGCAGCGACAGGACGCCCAGACCGGCCAGCAGGCCGCCGACGCCAAAGCAGATCAAGGCGACCCTGCGGCCCAGGTCGACGTCCGCCTCGCCCGCCGTCGGCGCCGGAGGGGCCGCTTCGGCAGGCGCAATGGCCGCCTTGGCCGCTAGGTCGGAGCCGCCGCGCCTGGGATCACGCACCGTCAATCGCAGCAGGGGCGCGACCAGCACGCCGATCAGCCCCACGACGATGAAGGCGGTGCGCCAGCCATACTGGGCCGCCAGCAACCCCCCGACCAGGGTGCCGCCCGCCGTGCCCAGCGGAATGCCGAAGGCGAAGGCGGCCAGGGCGCGGGCGCGCTGGTTCGGCGGGAAATAGTCGGCGATCAGGGAATAGGCGGGCGCCACGCCGCCGGCCTCGCCGACGCCGACGCCCATGCGGAACAGGAACAGTTGGCCGAACGAGCCGGCGACCCCGCACAGGGCTGTGAAGCCCGACCAGACGGTCAGGGCTCCGGTCATGATCCACACCCGACTGGCCCGGTCCGCCAGCCATGCCAGCGGAATGGCCAGGGTGGAATAGACCGAAGCGAAGGCGATGCCGCCCAACAGGCCGAACTGGCTGTCGGACAACTGGAAATGCTCCTTCAGCGGCGAGGCGAGGATGCCGATGATCTGCCGGTCCACAAAGTTCAGCATGTAGACGAAGACCAGGATCGCCAGAACATAATAGCGATAGCGCGACGAGACGACGGGCTCCGGCGTATTTGCGGCTTCGGTCTGGCTCATGGACATTTCCCGACAGTGACTCTCAAGGCGACGGTAGCGGCCTGGCCGACCCACGCCACAAAAAAGAAAGGCGGCGGCTCCAACGAACCGCCGCCCAGTGCGCTACGTTCAGGACCGCAGCATCAATACTTGGCCGAGACCTTGATCATCCAGGTCCGCGGCGCGCCGTAATAGGCGGTGCGGATGTTGCCGATGGACGAGAATTCCTGGGCGTCGGTCTTGTAGACTTCGTCCGACAGGTTCTGGCCGTACAGACCGACCGTGTAGCGGTCCGACGCGTCCGACCAGACGACGCGAGCGTCATACAGCCAGTAGTCGTCCTGATACATGCCGGGGATTTCGGTGGCCGTGTTCTCGTAGGTGTTGTCCACCGCCAGAGCCATCTTGGAGCGGAACTTGGCCGCGCCGCCGACCGTCACGGACGAGCCGCCCGACAGGAACCACTCATACTGGCCGCCGACCCGCAGGGTCCACTTGGGCGAGAAGGCCGGGTCCTGGAAGGCGCGGCTGCCGCCGAAGTTGGCGAAGCGGTCGTCCTTGAACTCCTTGTAGTCGGCTTCAAGGAAGCCGACCTGAGCGTCCAACGTCAGGCCGCGGATCGGAACCAGAACGCCTTCCAGCTCGAAGCCGAAGATGTCCAGCTGACCAGCGTTCAGCACCGACAGGACCGGCGCCGGCAGGCCCGTGACCGGATCGGTGTCGAGGCCGGCGACGCGCGCCTGGAAGTCTTCATACTTGGTCATGAAGGCCGCCAGGTTCAGGCGGGCGCGACGGTCCCAGAAGGAGGTCTTGGCGCCGACTTCGAAGGAGTCGGCCGTTTCCGGCTGATACTCGGTCGCCTCGGTCGGCGAGTTGGCGCGGCCGTTGAAGCCGCCCGACTTGAAGCCCTGCGAATAACGCGCATAGACCATGGCGTCGTCGGACAGCTGATAGTCAGCCGACAGCATGATCGACGTGTCGTCGTACTTGCCCACGTCCGGCGTGAAGACATAGGTCGCGTTGAACGCCGGCAGCAGGCTGTAGAAGGTCGAGGTCGTGCGCCAGTAGTCCTTCTCTTCCTCAGTGTAGCGGACGCCCGCTGACAGGCGCAGCCTGTCGGTCACGTCATAGCTGACGTTTCCGTAGACGGCCTTGGAGGTCGTCTCCAGCGTATCGTCGATGGTGCGCAGAAAGCCCGAGTTGCCGAACGCCGGCCCCAGCAGGGCGTCATTGTAGCTCTCCTGATGGGAGTCGACGTCTTCCTTGAGGTAGTACAGGCCCGCCACCGCGTTCAGGCGGTCGCCGGTGTAGGTCAGCTGCAGCTCCTGGCTGAACTGGTTCTGATCCACGGCCACCAGGGCGTCGGCGATCTCCAGCTCGGTCGCATCGAAGTCGATGTAGTCGTCCGTCGTCATCGCGCGATAGGAGGTGATCGACTTCAGCGACAGGACGTCGGACAGGTCCCAGGTCGCGCGCAGAGCCGTGCCCCAGCTTTCCAGCCGCGTCTCGTTCGGCAGGCCCGTCGTCGTGCGGGTCTTGAAATCATACTTCGGAACCGGATTCGGCACGGGACGCAGGACGGTGGTCTTCAGCAGGTCCGTCAGATCATTCTGGGCCTGACCAACCGTCATGCCCGCGTCGTCCTTGGCGTAGTCAGCGTTCAGGTCGATGCGGAAGTTCGAAGCCGGGTCCCAGGCCAGGCTGGCGCGCACGGCGGTCGAGTTCTTGTCGTTGTATTCAGCGCCGGTGGCCGGATCGGTGACATAGCCGCCGCGTTCCGAATGCAGAGCCGACAGGCCCAGAGCCAGAGTGTCGGTCACCGGCCCGGAGACGGAGCCTTGGACTTCAACCAGATCATAATCGCCATAGGCGGCTGAGGCGCGCGCGCGGAACTCCTGGTCTGGGCGGCGCGACACCAGCTTCATGGCGCCGCCGATGGTGTTCTTGCCGTAAAGGGTGCCCTGAGGACCGCGCAGAATTTCGACACGCTCCAGATCCAGCAGGTCGAACTGGGTGCCGCGGATACGCGAATAATAGACATCGTCGACATAGACGCCGACGGCCGGGTCGAAGGTCTGCAGGGCGTCCGGCTGACCCACCCCGCGGATGTAGATGTTGGTCGAGTTCGACGAGCCGCGCCCCTGAACCAGGTTCAGGTTCGGCACCGCGCCTTGCAGGTCCGTCACCTGCTGGGCGCCCGTGCGCTCCAGCGTCTCGCCGCTGAACGCGGTCAGCGCCAGAGGCGTCTTCTGCGCCGACTCTTCGGTACGGCGGGCGGTGACGATGATGTCTTCGACCTGAGACGCGCCTTCCGGCGCCGTCGTGTCTTGAGCCTGGGCCGCAGAGGCCATTGCGCCGAAGGCGGCGCCCGCCAGCAGGGCGGTCTTCACGAGTCTGTTCATGTGCATCCCAATCTTGTTTCCGGCCCGATCGACGCTTTTTTATTCAGCGTTCAATGATTTTCAGCATAGGTGACCGGGTTTCCGCCTCCTGTCAAACGACGAGGCCTGCCTCAGGCCGCAGAAAGGCCGCCCTGTGGCGCCGTTGCACTAACCCCCGAAGCGCGACTAGCTTCCCGCCATGACGAAGAGCGACCTGCCGCCGCCCCAGATTCCCGCCCAGCCCGCCGCCCCGACGCGGCGCGGGCGTCCCAAGAAGTCCAAGGCCGCCGCCGCCGGTGAGACCCGGGACGCCATCATGAACGCGGCCGAGGACCTGTTTTCCAAACACGGCTTCTATGGCGTCACCATCCGCGAGGTGGCGCGCGAGGCGGGCGTGGATACGGCGCTGGTCCACTATTATTTCGGAGCCAAGAAGGAGCTGTTCGACTCCGTCTTCAACCGCCGCGCCGAGGTGTGGAACAGCGAGCGCGTCGCCGCCGTCGACCGCTACGCCGAGGCCGCAGGCGACGCCATGACGCTGGAAGGCCTGCTGGAAGCCTTCCTGCGCCCGCCGTTCCAGTGGTCATTGAAAGGCGGGCCGGGTTGGAAGCACTACGCCGCTCTGGTGGCCCAGACCAACGCCAACCCCGCCTTCGGCGGCGAGACGATGGCCCGCTATTTCGACCCGGCGATCCGGCGCCTGCTTGAACTGGTCAAGCGCATCCTGCCCGAGGCGGACGAGGCGGACCTCTATTGGGCCTATCATAACCTGTCGGGCGCCCTGACCCTGACGCTGGGGGAAACGGGGCGGCTGGACCGCCTGTCCGGCGGGCTGTGCCGGTCAGGCGATCTGGACAGCGCATGCGACTACATGGTGCGCTTCGCCGCCGCCGGTTTCCGCGCCGTCTGCGGCCCGGCTCAGGACGATTAGAGCCAGCGTTTCTTGCGGAAGACGAAATAAGGCAGGGCCGCCGACAGGATCATCGCTCCGACCGCCGCCGGATAGCCGTACCGCCAGTGCAGTTCCGGCATGACGTCGAAGTTCATGCCGTAGATCGAGGCGATCAGCGTCGGCGGCAGCAGCGCTACGGCCGCGACCGAGAAAATCTTGATGATCTGGTTCTGCTCCAGATTGATCAGCCCCAGAGTCGCATCCATCAGGAACGTCACCTTGGACGACATGGAGACGCTGAGCTCGCTCAGCGCCATCGCGTCCCGTTGCAACAGGCGCACGGTCTGACGCGCCTCGCGGTCGGCCTTGTTGGCCGCCCGCGCGCCTGACACGGCCGCATGATAGGCCAGCAGCCGCTGCAGACTGGACAGGCTTTCGCGGATCAGGGCCAGGAAGTCGCCCGCCCGGCCGATGTCCCGGATCACCGCCTGAAGGTTGTGGCTCTCCATCGCCTTGGGGTCGCGCTTGCGGAAGATCATCCGCGAGATGGCGTCCAGCTCCAGTCCCTTGGTCTCCAGCGCGTCGGCGTAACGGTCGATGACGGCCTCGATCAGCCCCATCATGACGGCCTCGCCGCCCGCCAGCTTTTCGCCAGGTTTGTGGGTGGCGTGGGCGATGAAGGTCTGGAAGGAGCGCGGCTGGCCGTAGCTGACCGTCACCAGCCGCCCACCCTTCAGGATGAAGGTCACCGGCGTCTTGATCGGATCGTGGGTCTCCAGATCGGTGGCGACAGAGCCGATCATGAAGACGCCGCCGTCTTCGGCATACAGGCGGGCGGACGGTTCGACGTCGTCCATCTCATCTCGGCTGGGGATGTCGATGCCGGTCATGACCTCCAGCGCAGCCGCCTCCTCGGCGGTCGGAGAGACGAGATCGATCCAGCAGGCAGGGCCGTGATCCACGGCCGTATCAAGGCGCACGAGCCGATCGGCGCGCCAGTCATAGGCGTTCAGCATGGTTGCTTCCTTTCGCGAGGGCGCTCGCGCGGAAGCGAAAGCGTCCTCAGAGCGTCGAAGAAGTTGAAGACAGACTTCGGTCTTCGGGGTTCATCTGAGGGTTTCCAAAAAAGACGCCGCCCCACGACAGGCATCTGGACGGCGCAGGCGTCTTGACGCGTTCGCAAACCAGGGTCAACCGCCCGCCTTCTCCCGAGGCCAGCCGATGGCGGAGTGTGACCTTTCCGCCCAGTCGCCGCGAAACGCCGCCGCGCGCTCGAAACAATGCGGAACGCGCGGGCTTGCCTCAGCGGCCCGGCTTGCCCCTCGCCTCGCACCCACGTAAGTCGCAAGGCCATGACCCAGACGACCGCGACCGCCCCGCTGATCTGCCCCTCCATCCTGGCCAGCGACTTCTCCAGGCTGGGCGAGGAAATCCGCGCGCTTGAAGCGGCGGGCGCCGACTGGATTCACGTCGATGTCATGGACGGCCATTTCGTGCCCAACCTGACCATCGGCCCGGATGTGGTGAAGGCCCTGCGCCCGCACACGACCCTGCCGTTCGACGTGCACCTGATGGTCGCCCCGGTCGACAACTGGCTGGAGGCCTATCGCGCGGCGGGCGCCGACATCATGAGCGTCCATCCCGAAAGCGGCCCCCACGTCCACCGCACGCTCGGCCAGATCCGCCAGCTGGGGGCCAAGGCGGGCCTCGTCTTCAATCCGGCTACGCCGCTCAGCGTGCTGGAAGAGGCGGTCGAACTGGTCGACTTGGTGCTGATCATGTCGGTGAATCCCGGCTTCGGCGGTCAGAAATTCATCGAGACCTCGCTGAAAAAGATCGAGCGCGCCCGCGCCATCCTCGACCGCGTGGGATCGAAGGCGCACCTTCAGGTCGACGGCGGCGTGGTCGCCGCCAACGCCGGGGCCTGCGTCTCCGCCGGAGCCGATGCTCTGGTCGCCGGCTCCTTCGTCTTCAAGGGCGGGCCGGACGCCTATGCCGCCAACATCCAGGCCCTGAAGGCCGCCGCCGCGTGAGCCCTCTCGGCCCCTTCGCCCCGCGCGACAGCGACGTCCCCCTGGCCGAGGGGCACATCCCCGGCCTGAAGGGCGCCCCCATGCGGACCCCCGTGCGCGCCGCCTCGGGCGCGCGGCCGGATCCGCGCCTGTGGGCCTCGGTCGCCAAGGGACTGGTTGCGCGCCAGGCGTGGATCGAACTGTACGGCCTGCCCGGCTATGGCCTGACGCTGGGCGGTCCGACCGCCGAGGGCTTCGCCGTCAGCCCGCGCGACTTCCGCCCCCTGCCCGAGGAGGCGCCGCGCCCCCTGCTGTCGGGCAAGCTGACGCTGGCGGGCCTGAGCCTGGACGCCGGAACCCCGACCGAGCTGTGGAACAGTCCCACGCCGAGCCGCGCCTTTGCGGTCGAGCTTCACAGCTTCAACTGGCTGCCCGCCATGATGGCTCAGGGCGATCGCGGCGTGCGCGAAGTTCTGGCTCTGACGCTGGCCTGGAATGAGGTCTTCAGCCGCTGGTCGCCCTTCTCCTGGGATCCGGACATTCTGGCCCGCCGCGTCTATCACCTGGCCTGCGCCGGACGGCGGCTGGCGGGCGCGGCGACCGAGGTCGAACGCCTTCAGCTGACCGATATCCTGGCCCATCAGGCGCGCCAGCTGCTGCGCCCGCCCGGCGGGATCATGGGCCGGGCCGAGCGCCTGACCGCCGCCGCCGTCGCCGGCTGCGCCCTGACCGGCAAGACCGGCGCCGCCATCCGCAACCGGGCGCTGAAACGCCTGCCCGCCGCCCTGAGCGCCACGGTCGCGCCCGACGGCGGCCACGCCTCTCGCGCGCCGGAAATGGGGCTGGAGCTGCTGCTGGACCTGCTGACGCTGGACGACGCCCTGGCCCAGCTGTCCGAAGTCACGCCCGAGGCCGTCGCCGAATCCATATCGCGCCTGACCCTGGCCCTGCGCATCCAGACCCTGCCCGACCGGAAGCTGGCCGTGTTTCAGGGCGGCGGCCCCTCGACGCCCGAGCGCATCGCCGCCGCGCGCGCCCATGACGACGCCCCCGCCGCCCCGCCCAGCGGCGCCGTCGGCGGCCTGCTGCGCGTCTCCAGCCCCCTGCTGACCGTCATGGTCGATGTCGAGGCGCCCGCCCGCAACGCCTGGTCGGCCGCCGCCTGCGGCCAGCCCGCCGCGCTGGAGGTCGTCTGCGGCCGCGACCGCCTGTTCACCTCGGCCGGATGGACGCCGCGCGCCCTGGACCGCCAGGCCCTGCGCCTGACGCCCGGCGCCTCGACCCTGACGCTGGGCGAACAGCCGCTGGGCGAACCCCTGTCCGGCTGGAAGGGCGAACTGCTGGGCCCGCGCCTCGTCGGCCCCGCCCTGCACGTCACGCGCCAGCATCAGGAAGGCGACGGCGCCGTCTGGCTGGAGGTCGAGCACGACGGCTGGATGCCGCTGCATGGTCTGATGCACCAGCGTCGCCTCTATATCGACCAGCGTCTGGACGAGTTGCGCGCCGAGGAGCGGCTGCATCCGCCCGAAGGCCGCCCGGAAGCGACGCGCGCCATCGCCGCCCCCTACGCCCTGCGCTTCCAGCTCGAGCCGGGGGTGCAGGCCTCGCTGGCCCGCGACCGCCGCTCCATCCTGCTGCGCGGCCCGTCCGGTCGCGGCTGGTGGTTCCGCAGCGACGGCCCCGACGTGGCCATCGAACCCGCCGTCCACATCGACGAAGGCCTGACCCGTCGCAGCCTCCAGATCGTCGTCCGCGGCTCAGCCCGTACCGACGCCGAAACCAAGGTTCGCTGGAAGCTGAGCCCGGCAGGCGCGAGCGGCGATCCGGACTAAGGGCTGACGCCGCGTCCCGTTGGTGCTAGAGGCCCCGCCATCTCCCCGCCCCAGCCGTAAACGGACGCCGCCCATGCCCGCCGCTCCCGACTTTCCGCCCGCCCCGGACGCGATCAAACCCGTCCGCGCCCTGATCTCCCTGTCGGACAAGGCGGGGCTTGAGGACGCCGCGCGCACCCTGGCGGGGCTGGGCGTCGAACTGGTCTCGACCGGCGGCACCAAGGCGGCGATCGCGGGCTTCGGCCTGCCGGTCAAGGACGTGGCCGATCTGACCGGCTTCCCGGAAATGATGGACGGCCGGGTCAAGACCCTGCACCCGGTCGTGCACGGCGGCCTGCTGGGCGTGCGCAACGCCCCGGCCCACGCCGAGGCCATGACCACCCATAACATCGGTCCGATCGATATCGTCTGGATCGACCTCTATCCGTTCGAGAAGACGGTCGAGGACGGCGGCGGCTTTGAAGCGGCCATCGAGAACATCGACATCGGCGGCCCGGCCATGATCCGCTCGGGCAGCAAGAACCACGGCCACGTCGCCGTCGCCGTCGACGCGGAAAGCATCGGCCTGATCGTCGAGGCCCTGAAGGCCGACGGCTCGACCTCGCTGGCCCTGCGCAAGCAACTGGCCGCCCGCGCCTTTGCGCGCACCGCCGCCTATGACGCCGCCGTGTCCGGCTGGTTCGCCGCTCAGTTGGAAGACGCCGCCCCGGCGCGCAAGTCGATCGCCGGCTCGCTGGCCCAGACCCTGCGCTATGGCGAGAACCCGCACCAGACCGGCGCCTTTTACCGCACCGGCGAGAAGCGTCCGGGCGTGGCCTATGCGACCCAGATCCAGGGCAAGGAGCTGGGCTACAACAACATCGCCGACGCCGACGCCGCCTATGAACTGGTGGCCGAGTTCGAGGCCCCGGCCTGCGTCATCGTCAAGCACGCCAACCCCTGCGGCGTGGCCGTCGGCAAGGACCTGTCGGAAGCCTACGCCCGCGCGCTGGAATGCGACGCGGTGTCGGCCTTCGGCGGCGTCATCGCCGTCAACCGCCCGCTTACGGCTGAGGACGCCCGCGCCATCACCGGCATCTTCACCGAGGTCGTCATCGCTCCCGGCGCCGACGAAGAGGCCAAGGCCGTCTTCGCCGCCAAGAAGAACCTGCGCCTGCTTATCACCGACGGCCTGCCCGACCCGCACGGCACGGGCGAGGTCTTCCGCTCGGTGGCCGGCGGCTTCCTGGTCCAGTCGCGCGACCGCAGCCTGATCAAGCCGTCCGACCTGAAAATCGTCACGCGCCGTCAGCCGACGCCGACCGAGATCCAGGACATGCTGTTCGCCTTCACCGTGGCCAAGCACGTCAAGTCCAACGCCATCGTCTACGCCAAGGACGGCCAGACGGCGGGCATCGGCGCCGGCCAGATGAATCGCCGCGACAGCGCCCGCATCGCCGCCATCCGCGCCAAGGAAGCGGGCGAAGCCAAGGGTCTGGCCCATTCGCTGGCCGAAGGCTCAGCCTGCGCGTCCGAAGCCTTCTTCCCCTTCGCCGACGGCCTGCTGGAAGCCGTCGCCGCCGGGGCCACGGCGGTGATTCAGCCGGGCGGCTCGATCCGTGACGAGGAAGTCATCGCCGCCGCCGACGAACGCGGCATCGCCATGGCCTTCACCGGCGTTCGCGTCTTCAGGCACTGATAGACCGCTACCGCAGGCGGCGCGGCCGCCTGCTGCTTGAGCTGTTTTTTTGGACGCTAACGCAAGCCGCGCGGCGGCTCGCTGCTTGAGCGCAAGGAAAAGGGCGCTGCCGATCATCGGCAGCGCCCTTCTTCATGGCCGGTTTGAGCGCCGCCCATTCACCCCCTCTCATCCCGGCGGACGCCGGGACCCAGTGCTTTGGCTTCAACCGCCGCTCCCATGAGCAAAGCGTGAGACCGGCGCTCTTGCTGGATCCCGGCGTCCGCCGGGATGAGCGGGAGATTAAACATCAATCCTCAATGACCTCGTGCGACCCGGCGCGGCCCAGACGCCAGTAGCCGGCGACCTTCATCCATTTCGGGTTGAACGGCCGGGCCGACAGCAGGGCCGCGCGCATCGACCGCGCAACTGAGGATTCGCAGGCCACCCAGACATAGGCGTCGGCCGGGTCGATCCGTTTCGCCGCCGCCATCGCCGCCGCCGTCAGGGCCTCGGCGCGGCCGCGCGGGCCGCCGTTGCGATGCACCCAAACGATCTCGACGTTCGCCGGACTGGACATATCCAGCTCTCCGCCTGCGTCGTTCACCTCGATGCAGGCGATGGCGCGCGCGGTCGCGGGCAGCTCCTCCAGACGGCGCGCGATGGCGGGGATCGCCGCCTCGTCGCCGACCAGCAGGTGTTCGGCGAAGCTGGTCGGGATCAGGAAGGAGCCGCGCGGCCCGCCCAGGCCCAGTTCATCCCCCGGTCGCGCATCCTCGGCCCAGGCCGTGGCCGGACCGCCGTGACCGACCGCGAAGTCGATCGTCAGCCGCCGGTTGGCCGCATCGAAGGCGCGCGGCGTGTAGTCGCGCGCCACGGGCCGGGGCTCCGGGAACACCGGCCCGTCCGGCCCCAGCGTCGGCAGCACCAGCGCCTCGCCGCGCGGCGCCGGGAAGACCTTCACATGGTCGTCGAAGCCGGGGCTGAAGAAGCCTTCCAGCTCCTCGCCCGTCAGCACGATCCGCTTCAGCACCGGGGTCAGCTGCTCCACCGCCTCAACGCGGGCGCGGCGGAATTTCAGCTCATGCCGCACGCGGCGCGGTTGTCTCAACAGAGCGTTGCTCATGCCTGTCTCACCTTTTCGGCTGAGGCTTCGATCAGATCGGCGATGGCCTCGACCTGGGCCTCGCTGAGCGGCGGCTCCTGGGTCAGGCGGTCGTGGGTCGCCGCGCGGAAGGCCTCTATGGCCTGGGCGATCCGGGCCGGACGGTCGGCGCGGCCGCGCAGAACCTTCATCTTGCGCTCGGCATGCGCCAGGGCCTCGGCGTTCTCGACCAGCAGGCGGCGGCCTTCATCGGTGATGGCGTAGCGTTTCTTACCGCCCTCGGCGACGGCGCTCAGAGCGCCCATGTCTTCCAACAGCGTCAGGCTGGGGTAGATGACGCCGGGGCTGGGCGTATAGGCGCCGCCCATGCGCGCCTCGATGGCCTTGATCAGCTCATAGCCGTGACTGGGCTTGTCGGCGATCAGCGACAACAGCACCCAGCGCAGGGCGCCGTGCTCGAACATCCGGCCGCCGCCACGACGACCGTGGCCCTCGCCGCGCATCCGACCTTCGCCCATGCGTCGGCCTTCCGGACGCATCGTGCGGCCATGACCGCCGCCAAAGCCCCAGCCGCGCTCAAATCCGCGACCGCCGCCCTGACCCATGCCATGACCCATGCCATGACCCATGCCGTGGCCGCGCTTTCCGATCCCCTTGGATCCTCTCATCTAATATTCTCTCTCACTTAGATATATCGAACTTGCAAACAGATATATCTGAATGAGGGAAGCGCAAGACCCCTTTCCAGAAAAAAACGACGCCCTAAGTTGCGGGTATGGACACCATCGCCGCCCGCTGGGCCAAGCTTGAGCCCCATATCCAGGTCGTCGGGCCAGACGACGACCGGCCGCGTCCGACCGTCCTGCTGTTCCACGGCTGCGGCGGTCTTCGCGCCCACCTGCCGCGGTACGCCGAGGCGGCGAAGGCGACGGGATGGCGGGCGGTCATCGTCGATTCCTACGCTCCACGCGGCTGGAGCCGGGCCTTCACCCTGACCGCCGTCTGCACCGGCCTGGCGCTTCGGGGCTATGAGCGGGCGGGCGATGTGCTGGCGGCCATCCACGGGATTTCACAGAGATCGGACGTGGACGCCTCGCAGCTCGTCCTGGCCGGATGGAGCCACGGCGGCTGGTCGATCATGGAGATGATGAGCGAAACGCCCGCGCCCCGCCGCATGGGTGTAGTCGATCCCGGCGTCGTCGATCTGTCGGGCGTGAAGGCGGTGTGGCTGGCCTATAGCTATATCGGCGCCTGGGCGTTCAACCGGATGAAGCCGTGGCGACTGCATCCGCGCGTTTTCGCCCTGACGGCCGGGCGCGACCACCTGACCACGGTGCGCAACGCCGAGCGCGTCAACGCCATGATCCGCGCGGGCGGGGCCGAGGTGGAAAGCTG
This sequence comes from Brevundimonas naejangsanensis DSM 23858, assembly GCF_000421705.1. Taxonomy (GTDB): domain Bacteria; phylum Pseudomonadota; class Alphaproteobacteria; order Caulobacterales; family Caulobacteraceae; genus Brevundimonas; species Brevundimonas naejangsanensis. The sequence goes on along the minus strand of NZ_ATXN01000004.1, from coordinate 297,309 downwards.
GGTCGTCGACGGCACCCACGCCTTTGACGAACCGACCAACAACGGGCCGATGCGCCATCATCCCGAACTGGCCGAAGAGGCCCTGCGCCGCTTCACGGCCTTCCTGAATGAAACCGCGCAGACGGAAGCGACGCCAGAAGCCTGATGAATCTCTGAAGTCTGACTGAAGCCCGCCGCGTCAACGCGGCTCGATCCTCACCTCGGCGCGGATCGAATTGGCGATGTAGCAGATCTCGTGGGCGCGATGGTGCAGGTCGGCGATGGCCGCCGCGTCCGGCCGCTTGTCGCCCGACCACGCGACGACGGGGCGCAGGACGATGTCCGTGATCGACATCTTGCCGCGCTCGTCCTTGCCCAGCGTTCCTTCCGCCTCATCGCGATAGGAATCGACCACAAAGCCGTCCTTACGGGCGTAGGCCAGGAAGAACAGCATGTGGCAGCTGGACAGGGCGGCGACCAGCGCCTCTTCCGGGTCCACCCCGCCTCTTCCGACAGGGGCGGCGGGATCATGGGCGAAGGCGCAGACGATCCCCGCACCACCGCGCCGCCGTCAAAGCGCCAGTCATGGCCGCGGCCGTATTTGTTGTCGCTGAAGGGCTGATCGCCCCGGTTCCATTCGACGACGGCGACATGCTGGCTCATGACGGGCTCCAAGACTGAAGGTCGAAGCTAAGCTAGGCGCCCGGTTCAGCTTGCGCCAGATCGCCTTGGGTCAGATCGCCTCTGGTCAACATCCGCATCTGCATCGACGCACGAATGGTGAAGCCCAGCGAATGGTACAGGGTGATGGCCCCGGCGTTGTCCGCATAGGAGTGCAGGAAGGCCGTTTCGCCGCGCGCCAGGATACGCTCGATCACCGCCCGCATCAGGGCCCCGGCGTAACCGCGGCCGCGCGCGTCGGGGTGGGCGCAGACGCCGGACACCTCGGTGAAGCCGTCGGGCTTCAGCCGCTCGCCCGCCATCGCCAGCAGCCGACCGTCCTGCTTGACCCCAAAGAAGTCGCCCAGCCGGTGCGTCCGCTCGAAGAAAGGCCCCGGCTCGGTCAGGGTCGCCAGCGCCAGCATGGCGGCGGCGTCGGCCTCACCCAGCGGTTCGATGGCGATATCACGCGGCTTGGCTGGCGCCAGATCAACCAGCACCATCTGCGACAACACCGCCTCCTTCAGCACCGTCAGGCCGGGCGGGACAGGCGTCCGCGCCGCCTCGACCGTGGCCAGCATCCCCTCTGGTTGCTCCAACGCGGAAAGGGCCGCCAGGCTTTGCGGCGACGGATCAACCGCCGCTGCAAAGACGCCATAGCCCGGCGCCAGGCGCAGCGCCCCGCCTGCGCCCACGGCCAGCGGCGCCTGACGCGCAGACGTCAGGGCGCTCCAGACCGGCCGGTCGAGCGGATGGGTCATCGCCGCTTCTTCCCGATCAGCCCTGCCAGAAGCCGACGATCTTCTTGACCTCGGCGATGGTCGGTTCGGCGATCTCGCGCGCCTTTTCGGCGCCGGCGGCCAGGGCGCGGTCGATCTCGGCCGGGTCGTTCATCAGGCGGCGCATCTCGGCCGTGACATTGGCCATGGACGACACGGCCAGTTCGGCCAGCTTGGGCTTGAAGGCGCCGAAGCCCTGCCCCGCGAACTCGGCCAGAACGGCCTCGCGCGTGGTGTCGGCCAGGGCGGCGTAGATGGCGACCAGGTTCTTGGCCTCGGGCCGACCTTCCAGACCCTCAAGCGTTTCCGGCAGGGGCTCCATGTCGGTCTTGGCCTTGCGGATCTTGTTGGCGATGGCGTCCGCGTCGTCGGTCAGATTGATGCGCGACAGGTCCGACGGGTCGGACTTGGACATTTTGGCCGCGCCGTCGCGCAGGGACATCACCCGCGTCGCCGGCCCCTGGATCAGCGGCTCGGGCAGGGGGAAATAGCCGGGCGTCCCGAAGTCGTTGTTGAACTTCTGAGCGATGTCGCGGGTCAGCTCCAGATGCTGTTTCTGGTCCTCGCCGACCGGCACCTCGGTCGCCTTGTAGAGCAGGATGTCCGCCGCCTGCAGCACCGGATAGGTGTAGAGGCCGACGCTGGAGCGTTCCTTGTGCTTGCCCGACTTCTCCTTGAACTGGGTCATCCGGTCGAGCCAGCCGAGACGGCCGACGCAGTTGAAGATCCAGGCCAGCTCGGCGTGGGCGGGCACCGCCGATTGCGGAAAGATGACGGCCTTGGCCGGGTCCAGGCCCGAGGCCAGATAGGCCGCCGCGATCTCGCGCGTCTGGGCGGCCAGCTTCTCGGGCTCCTGCCACACGGTGATGGCGTGCATGTCGGCGACGAAGACGAACAGGGGCGCGCCCGTCTCCTGAAGCTCAGTGAAGCGCTTCAGCGCGCCCAGATAGTTGCCCAGGTGCAGGGCGCCCGAGGCCTGGATGCCGGACAGGATGCGGCGCGGGCCGGTGTATTGGGCCGGGGTCTGGTCAGTCATGATAGCGAATCTCGGAAGTCGAAAGGCGAATGTCGGCGCACGGTTTCGCGTGCGAAAGGCGGGCGTGCGGAAGCCCGGGGCGGCGGATCAGCCGCGCCATCGTCCGTGAGCGAGAAATCGTCCCGAAAGCGCCATGCCCTCGCGCTTATCGGTTCGGGCCGCGAAGGGCAACACTCCTGCGGCGGTTCGCGCGTCGCCGCGATCGCGGAACGATGTTAGCCTCCTCTTCCATCGTCATGGAGGGAAGGACATGGACGAGTTCGAAGTCGCCCCGCCCGAGAGCTTCGACTCTCGCCAGGCGCTGACGCGGATGCTGGCGCTGCTGCGTCACCTGATCGACATGATCGCCGAGTTCAGGGAGACGCTGATTCTGACCAGCGGCGGCGACCCCGCCGACCCGGTGCTGGATGACGCTTTCCTCGCGGCCAGACTTTTGGCGCTGGAGGATGTCGACGCCCTGATCGCCATGGTCGGCGACGCGGACTTCTCGGCCCCCGCCATGGTCGAGCACCGCCTTCAGGGCGAGGCGCTGCGCTTCAAGATGCTGGCGATCCTGGCGGCCTATCGCCTGGTCGTCGCCGCCCAGCCTAGCCGGAATCCGGGCATGAGCCGAGGCTGGTCCCTCTATCGCCGCGCCCTGCGCGCGACGCTGGCGGCCATCGACGGTCCGCTGGAGTCCCTTACGGCGGCGCTCGGCGCCAAACAGGGGCTGGTGGAGTTCAAGAAGGCGCTGGAGGTTCTGCTAGACCTATGACCGGGCCGAGCGTCGAACCAGGCCCTTGACCTCGGCCACAGTCACGGCGCGGGTCAGGAAGGCGAGCGCGACATAGGCCAGACCGCCCGCCGCCACGACCAGCAGCAGGGTGATCTCCTTGGCGCCGTGGCTCGAACCCGCCATCGCCAGCAGGTCCGCGACCGGCGCCTGCAGCATGGGCCGCGCCCACGACGCCGCGCCAACCACCGCCGCCAGACCCGCGCTGGACAGGGCGATGCGACCCAGACGCCAGATGGCGCGCGGGCTGGGTCGGTAGTGCTCGCGCCGCCACAGGGTCGCGCCCAGAAGCAGGACATTGGTCCAGGCCGATGCGCTGACCGCCGCCGCAATGCCGGACACCCCCATGCCAAGGTTGAACAGGCCGATGGCCAGCACGGCGTTCACCGCCACCGAGATCAGGGCGAAGACCATCGGTCGTCGCGTATCGCCGCGCGCGAAGAAGGCCGGGGCCAGGATGCGGATCAGGACGAAGGCGGGCACGCCCCAGCCGAAATGCAGCAGGGCATGAGCCGTGTTGACGGCGTCCACCTGCAGGAAGGCGCCGCGCGTGAACAGGGCGTCGATCAGGAAGTAGGGCATGGCCATCAGGGCCGCCGCCGCCGGCAGGGTCAGTGCCATGGACAGGATCAGCGCCTCGTCCATCGACGCCTGCTGCTGGCCGTGATCCTGAGACGCCACCGCCGCTGACAGCTTGGGCAGAAGGGCGATGCCGATCGCCACCCCGACCAGACCCAGCGGCAGCTGATACAGCCGGTCCGCCGTCGCCAGCCAGGTGCGCCCGCCGTTCACGAAGCTGGACAGGTTGCCGGAGATGAAGACGTTGATCTGGGTCGCGCTGTTGCCGATAGCGGCCGGGATGGCGGTGATGATGATGGCCTTCACCGCCGGGGTCATCTTCGGCAGGCTGAGGCGGATGTTCGCCCCTGCCCGGCGCGCCGCCCACCAGCACAGGCCCGCCTGGGCTATCCCTGCGACCAGCACCGCCCATGAGGCGGCGTAGGCGGCCTGGATCTGGTCGCCCTTCACCGGGATGACGGCGGCCAGCATGATCAGGTTCAGCAGGATCGGATAGGCGCCCGAGACGATGAAGCGTCCCCGTGCGTTCAGCACCCCGCTGAGCAGGGCGGCGATCGCCATACAGGGCAGATAGGGCATGGTGATCTGGGTCAGGATCACCGCCAGCTTGAACCGCGCCGGATCGTCCAGGAAGCCGATGTTGATGACCGTCATCAGCCACGGCATGGCCAGCTGGGCGACAAGGGTCAGGGCCACGGTGACGGCGGCCACGGCGGCCAGGGCGTCGGTCGCCACCCTGTCCGCCGCCGCCTCGCCTTCGCTCTTCAGCGTCTTGGCGTAGGCGGGCACGAAGGCGGCGGCGAAGGCCCCTTCGGCGAAGATGCGCCGGAACAGATTGGGGAAGTTCAGCGCCGTGTAATAGGCGTCGGCCGCCGGTCCCGCCGAGGCGCCCAGCGCCGCCGTGATGACCAGATCGCGCGCAAACCCGGCCAGACGGCTGAGAAGGGTCATGGCGCTGAAAATGGCCGAGGAGCGCGCCACCCCGCCGGCCGTGGGCTTGGCCGTCGCGGCGGAAGCGGGCGGCTGGACCACCGGCTCGACCGTGGCGTTCGCTGCTGAGATCGGCGCGGCCGGTTCGATGGGATCGGTCTTGTCGTTCACGGCTGTTCCTGCGCTCGGTCCCGAAACGCCTTAGCGCGCCTGCGGGCCGCTGGATACGGGCGAGCGGCCCAGCGTGCCTTCCAGATCCGAAACGTCGCGCACGCTGGCGCGCACGGGGGTGATGCTGCGCCCGGCAGGGCCTTGAGGCGCGCGATCCAGCACCTCCAGCAAATCCGCCTTCAGCGCCTCCAGCTTCGCCTTGCTCTTGGGCTTCCGGCCGTCCACGTCGGTGATGTAGAAGCCGTCCACCGCCCGCTCGCCGAAGCTGGCGACGTGCGCCGAGCGGGTCGAATAACCGTGCGTCGAAATGGTCCGCGCCAGATCGGCCAGCAGACCGGGCCGGTCGGCGCCCGAGACCTCGATCACCACGGCGCTGGTCCCGGTATCGGCGTCGATCCGCACCACCGGCCGCACATCAAAGACGGCGCGGCGGGCGCTGACGCGCGGCGCCTGCATGGCCGAGGTCCGCGCGCCCTTCAGAACCGCCCGCTCCATCGCCTTGACCAGAATGGCCAGCCGTCGCGGCTCGCGCCCACCGTAAGGTTCGCCCGCCCCGTCCTGAATCTCGAACACGTCCAGCGCCATGCCGTCGTCGGCCGTGGCCAGCCGCGCGCCCACCACGTCTGCGCCCGCCAGCGACAGGGTCGCGGCCAGATCGGCGAACAGACCCGACCGGTCGCGCGCCGCCACGGCCACGCGGGCCGTCGATTCCAGCGGCCCCTCGGCGGCCAGGGCCTCGACCGCCGCCCCCTCGCGCCGCGCGCGCTCGACCAGGGCCGGGTGGTCGGCCAGAGGATCTTCGCGCGTCACGGCGTCGCCCCGGAACAAGGCCTCGGTCGCCTCGAACAGGGCGCGCATCAACTGCCCCTTCCAGCCGTTCCAAACGCCCGGCCCCACGGCGCGGATGTCGGCCACGGTCAGCACCATCAGCATCCGCAGACGTTCCGGGTCGCCGACCGCCTCGGCGAAGGCGCGCACGGTCGAGGGGTCGGACACGTCGCGCTTCTGGGCGTAGTCGCTCATCAGCAGGTGGTGGCGCACCAGCCAGACGACCAACTCGATCCGGCGCGGATCGACGCCCAGCCGCTCGCACGCCCGGCGCGCGGCGATGGCGCCGTCCTCCAGCTGTCCCCGGTCGCCGCCCTTGCCCACGTCGTGCAACAGCATGGCCAGCATCAGGGCCTCGATATCGGCGATGCGCGGCACGATGGCGGTCGAGGCCGGATGGTCCGCCTTCAGCTTGCCGCGCGCGATATCGTTGATGATCCCCACCGCCTGCAGCGTGTGCTCGTCCACCGTATAGGCGTGGTACATGTTGAACTGGGTCTGGCCGACGATCCGCCCCCATTCGGGCAGGAAGCGGCCCAACAGCCCCGTCTCGTTCATGATCGACAGGACGCGATAGGGCCGCTGCCCGTGCGCCAACACCTTCAGGAAGGCATCGGCCCCGCGGGGGTCGCGCCGCAGAGCGGGCGTCACCAGCGTCAGGGAGCGGATCACGGCGGCGAAGGCGTCAGGGTGCAGGTCCAGATCCAGCCGATCCGCTTCGACGAAGAGCAGCAGCAGACGCACCGGATCGCGCGCGAAAACGTTGGCCCCGGTGACGGTCAGCCGCCCCTCCTCCACCGCCAGCCCATCGAAGGCCAGCTTGATGCGTCGGCGGCGGATCAGCCGCGACAGGCCGCGCGCCAGCCCTTCGGCCTTCTTCTGCTGGCGCGCCTCCAGCTGGGCCGAGACGGCGCGGGTCAGGGCGCCGACCTCGCGCGCGACCTGGAAATAGCGGCGCATGAAACGCTCGACCGCCAGTTCGTCGCCACGCCCGCGCCAGCCCATGCGCCGGGCGATCTCGGGCTGGAAATCGAAGGTCAGCTTCTCCTCGGCCCGCCCGGCGACCAGATGCAGCAGGACGCGCACCCGCCACAGGAAGCCGATGGCCTCGCGGAAGCTGCGCAGCTCGCGTGCGGTCAACAGGCCCTCCAGCGCCGCCTGTCCCCGCTCGCTGTCCGGGGCCAGCGAGCGGGCGATCCAGAACAGGGTGTTGAGGTCGCGCAGCCCGCCCTTGCCGTCCTTGACGTTCGGCTCGACGCGATAGCGGACGGCGCCTGTCTTCTGCAGGCGCACGTCGCGCTCAGCCATCTTGGCGGCGATGAAGGGGCGCGGATCGGCGCGAGCGACGGCGCTGCGGAAACGCTTCAGCAGGCTTTCGCCGAGCCCGACGTCCCCCGTCAGCACCCTCGCTTCCAGCAGGGTGGTGCGCACCGTCATGTCGTCGCGCGCCAGCGCCAGAGTCTCGCCGATGGAGCGGAAGGCCGACCCGACCTTCAGCCCCAGATCCCACAGGACGTAGTGGACGAACTCCACCACCGCCTGCGCACGCGGGCTGATCGCCTGCCCCGGCCGCAGGAACAACAGGTCGAGGTCCGAAAACGGCGCCAGCACCCCGCGCCCATAACCGCCGACCGCCAGCAGACTAAGTCGCTCTTCCGGGGCCGGATGGACCTGTTCGGTCGCGAAGCGCCATAGGGTCGACAGCAGGGCGTCAGCCGCCTCGGCGTACAGGCGTGCGGCCTCTGCGCCGTCGGTGGCGCTCTCGGCCCGGCGGGCGGCTCGGGCGCGGTCAGCGTTGAAGCTTTCGCGCAAGGCGGCGGTGACGGCGGCGCGCGGGTCCGGCGCCGAGGCGGCGTCAAGAATGGCGGACGGGAGCGGAGGCGGTGAGATCACGGCGACGACCATAGCACGCCCTTTTCTTCCCGCTCATCCCGGCGTCTTCAGCTCTTCGCCATCCCCTTCAGCCGATACAGCGCCTCCAGCGCCTCGCGCGGGGTCAGGTCGTCGGGGTCGATGGCGGCGACGGCCTCGTCCAGCATGGACTTCATCGGCGCCGGGGGCGGTTCGGCGGCGGCGGCGAACAGCGGCAGGTCGTCCAGACGGGCGGTCGCCGCCTTTTCATTCTCCAGCCGCTCCAGCACCTCGCGGGCGCGGCCGACAACGGCGGTCGGCACCCCGGCCAGACGCGCCACCTGCACGCCGTAGGAGCGGTCCGCCGCGCCGGGCGCCGCCTCATGCAGGAAGACCAGTTCGCCGTTCCACTCGCGCGCCTTCATCGACAGGTTGCAGACGTGGTCCAGCCGTTCCTCGAGCTGGGCCAGCTCATGATAGTGGGTGGCGAACAGGGTCCGCGCGCGGTTGGTCTCGTGCAGGGCCTCGGCCGTGGCCCAGGCGATGGCGAGGCCGTCATAGGTGGCGGTGCCGCGCCCGATCTCGTCCAGCACGACGAAGCTGCGCCCGGTCGCCTGCGTCAGGATGGCGGCCGTCTCGACCATCTCCATCATGAAGGTGGAGCGGCCGCGCGCCAGATCGTCTCCGGCGCCGACGCGACTGAACAGACGGTCGACCACGCCCAGCTTCATCGACCGCGCCGGCACGAAGGCGCCGGCCTGCGCCAGCACCACCAGAAGCGCGTTCTGGCGCAGGAAGGTCGACTTACCCGCCATGTTCGGGCCGGTGACGATGGACAGGCGCGAGGCCCCGACGCCGTCGCCCGCCAGTCGGCAGTTGTTGGGGGTATAGGGCAGGCCCTGCGCCTTCACCGCCGCCTCGACCACCGGGTGGCGGCCCGCCTCGACGGCGAAACAAAGGCTGTCGTCGACGCTGGGGCGCACGGCCCCGACCTCTTCGGCCCATTCGGCCAAGGCGGCGTGCGCGTCCAGTTCGGCCAGCGCCTCGGCCACGCCCTGCAACGGCCCGGCCAGACGCGCCACCTCGCGGCGCCAGCCCTCGAAGGTCTCGGCCTCGATGGCCAGGGCGCGGTGCCCGGCCTGGCTGATTTTCGCGTCCAGCTCAGACAGTTCGACGGTGGTGAAGCGCACCTGATTGGCCAGGGTCTGGCGGTGGATGAAGGGGCTGTCCGGTCCCGCGCGCAACAGGGGTTCGGCCGCCTTGGCGCTGGCTTCAAGGAAGTAGCCGAGGACGGCGTTGTGGCGGACCTTGAAGGCGACGCCGCTGTCGGCGACCGCCTTGGCTTCCAGTTCAGCGATGATCTTGCGGCTGTCGTCGCGCAGGGTGCGGGCGGCGTCCAGTTCGGGCCGGTGGCCGGGGTTCACATAGCCGCCGTCGCGCGCCAGATGCGGCGGCTCGTCCATCAGGCCATCGGTCAGTTCGGCCAGCAGGTGCGACAGGTCGCCCTCAAGCGCCAGTTGGTCCAGACAGGCCGTCACCCGCGCGGGCGGCCCGGCCAGCGGATCATTGGCCGAGGCGGCGAACAGGGCGCTGAGACCCTGCGCCGTCTTCAACCCCGAACGGATCGCCGCCAGATCGCGCGGCCCGCCGCGCCCCAGCGCCAGACGCGAGGTCGCCCGCGCCACATCAGCCGAGGCGCGCAAGGCGTCGCGCAGGTCGCGTCGCAGATCGCGTCGCTCAAGCAACCATTCCACCGCGTCCAGCCCGGCGTTGATCGCCGCCGGATCGCGCAGGGGTCGCGAGACGCGCTCAGCCAGCGCCCGCGCCCCCCCCGAGGTCACGGTGCGGTCGATGGCGTGAAGCAGGGAGCCGTCGCGTTCTCCACGTTGGGTGCGGTCGATCTCGAGGCTGAGACGAGTCGCGGGATCGATGGCCAGAAAGCCGCTCTCGCCCGACCGGCGCGGCGGGGTCAGGGCGGGAATCCTGCCCGCCTGCGTCGTCTCCAGATAGGCGGCGATCAGGCCCAGAGCCGAAATCTCGGCCTCTTCAAAGGCGCCGAAACCGTCCAACGCCGAGACGCCGTAAAGCCGCTGCACCCTATCCTTCGCTCCGACCGGCTCGGCCAGAGCCTGAGGCATGGCCTGAACCACCCCGCCCGAGCCGTCCAGCGCGCCCTTCATCGTCTCGTCCGAGAACAGGCGGTCGGGAACCAGCACCTCTGACGGGCGGAACGCCGCCAGCGCCGCGCCCAGATCCGACAGGTCGCAGGCGACCGAATCCACCACGCCCGCCGACAGCTCGACCACCGCCACGGCGGCCCTTCCTTTACGGATCGCCACGGCCGCCAGACGGTTGGCGCCGCGCGCGTCCAGCAGCGCATCCTCGGTCAGGGTGCCGGGCGTCACCACCCGCACGATGTCGCGGTGGACCACGGCCTTGGAGCCGCGCTTCTTGGCCTCGGCCGGGTCTTCCAGCTGTTCGCAGACGGCGACCTTGAAGCCCTGACGGATCAGTCGCGCCAGATAGCCGTCCATGGCATGGACCGGCACCCCGGCCATGGGAATGTCCTCGCCCTGATGCTTGCCGCGTTTGGTCAGGGCGATGCCCAGCGCCGCAGCCGCCTTCTGCGCGTCCTCGAAGAACAGCTCGTAGAAGTCGCCCATGCGGAAGAACAGCATGGCGTCCGGCTGGCCGGCCTTGACCGACAGATACTGGGCCATGACCGGCGTGGTGCCAGCGTCGGGCTTGGCGTCCGGCTTGAGGTCGGTTTTGGCCAAGGTCTGGGGCGGATGGGAAAGCGGCGCGTTCATCTGGTCCGCAGGGTGGCGGATCGGGGCGACGGCCTCAAGCGCGGGCGGCGTCCCTCATGCACAGGCGAGAGGCGACCTGTGGACAGCTTTGTGGATCAGGCGGCGCTCACCAGCCGCAGACGCGGGCGCGAGGCCAGGGCAGCGGGCGTCTCGTCCAGCGCCAGGGCGTCCCAGTCGATGTCAGGACGCGGCGCGTGGGAGGCGGCGATGATGGCGCGCAGTTCGGCCGAGGAAGCCACGCTGGCGATGACCGAGGCCACGCCCGGCAGGGTCAGGGCATAGGCCAGGGCCGCCTGCATCGGATCGACCCGCGCCTCGGCCAGACGGCGGCGCGTACGGGACAGCGCCATGCCGTGAGCCGCCAGTTCGGGCGGCAGGCTCTCGCGGTTGGCGAACAGCAGTCCTTGCGCAAAGACCGAGGCCAGATGCACCTCAATCCCTTGGCTGGCCAGATCGGCGATGGCGCCGGAGCGCGCCGCGCGCTGGTCCAGGATGTTGCAGGTCAATTGCACCACGTCCGGCTGGAACCGGCGAGCCAGCAGGGCGGGACCGTCCTCGACCGTGGCGATGAAGCCGACCTTGCGGAAAATCCCGCGATCCTTCAGCGCCTGCAGCCGGTCCCACAGGGCGCGGCCCTCGGCGCCCGCCAGATCAGCGGCGCTCTGCACCAGAACAGCGTCGCCGCGCGGCAGGCCCATCCGTTCCAGCGAGCGGCGGGCGCGGGCCTCAACCCGGTCCAGACCGTCGGCCAGGGGCACGGTGCGCGCGGTGACGCGAAAAGGCGAAGGGAAGGGCCAGGCCTGGCCCAGCATCCGTTCGACGTCGCCCTCGGGACGGGTGGCGACCAGGCCGACCCCGGCGTCGCCCGCGGTCTGCAGCAGGTGGCGCGTCGCCTCCTCGCGCTGGCCGGGCGGCAGCGGGCGGGACCGATCAGGCTCGACCACCAGGGCGATGGCGAGTTTGTCGGCTGGAGAGGGCGGAACAGCGAATCTCACGACCCCGATCATCCGTCCCAAAGCTTAAGGGAGATTGACCGAAATCAAGGTCGTTGGTGAACGAAGAGGCTTAATCCGCGTCCGGCTGGTTTTCCGGCTGGGCGGCGATGAAGGCCGGGTGGGCCTCGGCCCGCGCCTCGATCTCCAGCAGGCGCGGGAAGGCCGCCAGATCGACGTTGAACCGCCGCGCCGAATAGAGCTGGGGAATCAGATAGCAGTCGGCCAGCGTCGGCGCCGCACCGAAGCACCAGCCGTCGCCGTGGCGCGCGACCAGCGCCTCCAGCGCCGTGAAGCCCTCGATGATCCAGCGCCCGGCCCAGGCGTCCACGCCCGCCTGATCGGCGCCCATTCCATCGGAGATCAGGCCTCGCACCGCCTTCAGAACCCGCAGATTATTGAGCGGATGGATGTCGCAGCCGATCACCGCCGCCATCGCCCGCACCTGCGCCCGGCCCGCCGCGTCGCGCGGCAGCAGGGGCGGTTCGGAATGGGTTTCCTCCAGCCACTCCAGAATGGCCGGGCTCTGGGTCAGAACCAGGCCCTCGTCTGTCTCCAGCGCAGGAACCAGCCCTTGCGGATTGAGCCTGAGGTAGGCGTCGGACTTCTGCGCCCCCGTGCGCAGGTCCAGCGGCGCCTGCTGATACTCCAGGCCCTTCAGATTGAGGGCGATGCGGGTGCGATAGCTGGTCCCTGAACGCCAGTAGCCGTGCAGGATCATGATTGCACCGTGAAGCTGAGCGGCGGCAGGCCCGCGATGACCGCCTCGACCCGATCGCCGGGGTTCAGGGGGCCGACGCCCGCCGGCGTGCCGGTGAAGATCAGATCGCCGGGCTGGAGCGCCCACAGTTCGGACGCCTTGGACAGGACGCCGTCGACGTCCCAGATCATGTCGGACAGGCGGCTGGACTGATGCACCGCGCCGTTGACCTTCAGCTCAATGACCGCATCCGGCGCGGGCGGCGTCAGGCTGAGCGCGCCGCACGGCGCGGATTGGTCGAACGCCTTGCCCGCCTCCCACGGCCGGCCCTTGGCTTTCGCTTCCGCCTGAAGATCGCGCCGCGTCAGATCGACGCCGACGGCCCAGCCGATCGGCCGGGCGTCCGGGCCCAGCGCGACGACCAGTTCGACCTCGTAATGCAGGTTCTGCGTCGCTGAGGGATAGGCCGGATCCGCGCCGTCTGCGACCAGGGCGTCGCCCGGCTTGGCGAAGAAGAAAGGCGCCGGCTTGTCGGGATCGGCGCCCATCTCGCGGGCATGGGCGGCGTAGTTCTGGCCCACGCACAGGATGCGCCGCACGGGCAGGCGGCGCGCATCGCCGTCAATCGGCAGAGAAGGCGTCGGGGCGGGCGGGAACAGCCATTGGGTCATGACGCCTGTTCTAGAAGCGCGCTTCGCTGCGCGCCAGATGGGAAGCCGCGCCGCACTGCAGGAACCTTGATCGTCGGTGTGGCGTTTCGAGCAGGGCTTCTCTATTTAATCGTCAAGCTTACACAAGGAGCGGAGCGCGCATCATGGCCACGTCCAAGGCTCGTGAAGATATCAAGAACGACCTCAAGACCCTGAAGGAGGACCTCAAGGCCGGCGCCCGTGAGGAAACCCAGCGTCTGAAGGAAAAGGCCTCCGAGGCCGAAGCCCGCCTGCGTGAGCAGGGCGAGGAACTGCGCGAAAAGGCGCGCGGCTACTACGACGACGCCAAGGTGCGCGGTCGTGAATATTACGACGACGCCGCCGAGAAGTTCGACGAAGCGCAACGCTATGTCGTCGAACGGGTGCAGGAGCGTCCGATCCAGTCGACCGCCATCGCGCTGGGCGTCGGCGTCGTGCTGGGTCTGCTGCTGGCCGGGCGTCGGCGCTGATGATCGGCCGGGGGCTCATCAACCGCGCCGTGGCGACCTTCGTCGCCGCTGGCGCGGCCTTCGTGGCCATGATCGCCCTGGGGGCCACGGTCTATTATCTGCTGCTGCTGGTCGTGATCCCCGTGATCGCGGCCGCCCTGACGGCGCTCCTGTTCGCCCTGATCGCGGCGATCGTCGCCCTGGTGTTCGTGCGCCGCGCGCGCGGCGACGGCGATGATGAAGAAGACGAGGAGCCGGAGGGGTTGGGCGCCCGCGCCCTGCATCTGTTCCAGCAACGCCCGGTCCTGGGCGCCGTTGCAGCCCTGGCTGGCGGTTTCATCTTCCTGCGCAATCCCGCCCTGGCGACGATGGTGGCGGCGGCCTTCACCGAAAAAAGCAGGGTTCGTCGTCGGCGATAAAGGAACAGCCAAGCCTCCGACGCGTTGTTTCAGGTAAGCGGCGCTGACGACGGGAGGGGTCGAAAGCTCGCTCCCGTCAACACCTTACGGAGGGTTTCGCCTATGCTTCGCTGGGCCATTATTTTCTTTATCATCGCCTTGGTCGCAGCCGTACTCGGCTTCGGCGGCATCTCGGGCATGTCGTTCGAGATCGCCAAATTCATCGCCATCATTGCGGTGATCCTGTTCGTCGTCTCACTGCTGGTAGGCGGCCTGAGAGGACGAGGCGGACCGCGCATCTAGCGCTGGCCGTTTCATGGAAAACGAGGGCTGCGACCTTGGCGTCGCGGCCCTTTTTTCATGGCTGGAGCTTCAGGCGCGGCGACGCGGCAGGCGCCAGGTCTGATGATCGGCGAACTGGCGCCCGTCCCAGGCCACGGCCGAGACCGTCACGGCTTCGGCGTCCCACTCGATCCGGTTGAAACTGGGCGGCGCCCCGCGCTCGCGATGCGACAGCGTCCCGCAGCCGACGGCATAGGAGCAGTTGTCGCCGACGCCGACCGGCAGGGCGAAGGGGACATGGACGTGGCCGGTCACAATCAGATCGACCCCGGCCTCGGCGAAGATGCGCGCCGCCCGCTCGCCGCGCTTGACCTCGCCGGTCATGGGGGCGCCGATCATCTCGATGAGAGGGTGGTGACAGGCCAGCACCCGCAAGGCCCCGCTCGGCGCCTGGCGCAGGGCGTCCGCCGCCCGGCGCGTCTGATCCAGGTCGATCACCCCTTTGGACCAGTTGAGCCGGGCCTGCCAGCCTCGCGCAGTCGTGACGCCGCGCACCATCAACTGATCCGATCGGAACTCGTGGTCATGCGCGGGATGGCCGGTCGCCCGTTCAAACGCGCGCCAGGGCCAGAACAGCCGCGCCATCACATCCCAATAGGGCACGTCATGATTGCCGACAGTGACGAAAACCGGTTCAGGCAGCGCCCGGATCCATTCTCCGGCTGCGGCGAACTCCGCCGGATAGCCCTTTTGCGTGATGTCGCCGGTGATCAGGGTCAGGTCCGGCGCTGCAGCGTGGGCGTAGTCTGCGGCGGCGGCCACGGCCCCCTTGTGCTCGCAACCGAAATGGACGTCGGAAAACTGGAGGACGACCCCCACTAGAGACTGGCCTCGCCCGCCGCAGGCTTCGGCGCCAGGGCCATGAAGGCGCGCGGCAGGAAGCGCACCGCCGCCTCGCGACCCAACAGCATCGGCTCCCCGTCAATCACCGCCGGAACGCGCGAGCGCGCCTCGACCACAATACGGCGCGCGCTGCGCGTGGTGACGTTGGGATCATGACGCCAGTCGTCGAACAGGGCATGAGCGGCAAGGCGGAAGGCCTGGGCCGCGTCCCCCGTATTCATGGCCGCCGCCTCCAGCCCGTCATTCTTCTGCATCGCCTTGGAGATCAGCGGACTGATCAGCACCAGGGCCTCCGCCTTTTCGCGCCCGCCGCCGTCCAGCGCATAGCGGACCCGGCCGGAAAACGCCTTCTTCAGCGCGCGCCTGCCATAGGTCCAGGCCATCTTCAGCTTGCCCTCGCGAATGGCTTCACGCGCCGGGGCCCACAGGGCGGGCGAGCCCAGGATGGCGGCGCAATAGAAGGCCTCTCCCTCGACCTCGCCCCCGGCCACGGGCAGGGGCGCGCCTTCCTCCAGCGCCAGCCGCAGGGCCTTCTTCCAGTCTCCGGTGCCGTAAAGGGCCTTGGGCAGCATGTTCATCGTGCCGCCCGGCAGGGGCGCGATCAGGGGGCCGTCCTCGCCAGCGCGGGCGGCGACCGACCGGGCCGTCCCATCGCCCGCCAGGATGAACAATACGTCGGGCCGGGCTTCCAGCGCCTCGCCGATCTGATCGGGAATGCGCGCGCCTTCCAGCACGACCACCTCGGCCTCCAGCGGATACTCGGCCAGGATGGCGGCGGCTTCCTCGGCCGCCTGTCCTCCAACCCCGCCCGACAGCGGATTGACCAGGATGATGATCCGCTCCAGCCGAGCCTCCTCGGTCAGAGGCCGCCGCCCTTCTCCTGAATCGGCCGACGACGGCGGTGCGGCTTCAACAGCGTTCGGCGCTGGCGGGGCGTCGTTCTGAGCGTCAGTGTTCATGGGCGGCGAACGCCTGCGCACAGGGGCGGTTCCCCTTCTGCGGCCCTACACCGCGATTTAAAGTAAAGCTTATAGCGTTCGGCCTCGGAACCGCCTTGTTCGCCCCGCGTTATCGAAGCTTCAGGGGTGCCCCTAAGGGATGAAGGACAGAACCATGAACAAGGCGATCATCGCCATTGCCGGCGCCGGACTTCTGGTGACCGCCTGCGCCAGCGATCCGTACTACGGCGGCGGCGCCGGACCGAACAACACCGTGCGCCAGGGCGCTGTCGGGGCCGGACTGGGCGCCGTGGCCGGCGCCATCATCGGCAACAACGTCGGCAGCGGCAACGCAGCGACCGGCGCAGCCATCGGCGCCCTGGCGGGCGGCGCGGCGGGCGCCATCCGCGGCTCCAATCAGGACCGCAACAACCAGCAGCGCTACCGCGACAATCAGGGCCGCTACTACTACTGCTACGACAACCGCCAGACCGAGTGTTACTGGGAAAATGGTCAGCGCCGCTACTGATACCGGCGTATAGCCTCTGGCGCCCGAAGCGTTTTCGGGACAGTCTTGAAAGGGCGATCCGCATGGCGCGGGTCGCCCTTTTTTGCTGAAGGCAGCGCACGCCGCACAGCGAGCGCGAGGGGGCTGACATGAAGCGTGTTTCCGCAGTCGTTATGATGGCCCTCGGCCTGACCGCCGCCGGTTGCGCCGCCAACAGCGGCTATAAACAGCGCAGCGATCTGGTCAGCGACCCGTCCGCCTGCGCCGACAAGCGGTTCGAAGTCTATTTCGTCCCCGATCGCGCCACCCTGACCGACGCCGCCCGCATGGCCATCGGCATGACGGCGACCCAGCTTCAGGGCTGCCAGATCAAGCACGTCAAGGTGACAGGCCTGGCCGACGCCCGCAGCGGCACAGCGGCCGCCAACCAGAGCATTTCCGAACGACGCGCCCGCGCCGTCGCCGAGGCGCTGGCCGGCGCCGGCCTGCCCGCCCCCGCCTTCGATATCGAGGGGGCCGGAGCCGACGGCGCGGTCGTGGGCGGGGTCAACGACCCCTTGCGCCGCCGCACCGAGGTGCTGATCGAGGTCGTCGCCCCGCGCTGAGGCCCGAGCAGTCCGCTGCGGCCCGCCGTCGCGGGCCGTGGCTAGGCGAGGCTAGAGGGTCTAAGCTCGCGCCTTTCCTCTGATCCTGTTTCCGGCATCGCCCTTGCGCATCCTGTTTCTGCTCCTGACCTGGCTCGCCCTCGCCCTTCCGGCGGCGGCGAGCGTCCCAGCGTCCGAGGCCGCCTTGCGCGACGCCCTGGCGGCCGGGGCCGGGCCGGTCGCCAGGGCTTCCGCTGCGCCGGGCCCGCAGCGCACCGAACGGATCGAGGCGGAACTGGTCCCCATGAGCGCCTGGGCTGTCCCCGGCTCGACCGCCGTTGTCGCCATCCGCCAGCAGATCAAGCCCGGCTGGCACACCTATTGGCGCAATCAGGGCGATTCCGGCGGACCGACGACCCTGACCTGGTCCCTGCCTGCGGGCGTCGCGCCAGGCGACATCCTGTGGCCGCTGCCCGAGCGTCAGCGGCTGCAGAGCCTGATGAACTACGGCTATTCCGGCGTCGTCTTCCTGCCCGTCCCGATCGAGATTCCGGCGGACGCGGCGCCGGGTCGGAGCCTTCCCTTACGCGTCACCGCCCACTTCTACGTCTGCAGCGACGAGATGTGCGTGCCCGAAGACCTCGATTTGGCGCTGGACCTGCCGGTGCGCGAGGGCGCGGCGCCGCTGGACCCGCGCTTCGGCCAGGCGATCCAGGACGTCGTCGCCGCCGCTCCGCGTCCCGCTGGGATCGAGGCCCGCGTCGCCCTGACCGACGGCCGTCTGGTCCTGACGGCTGCCGGCGGCCCGCTGGCGGGCGCCGCGCCCCGATGGGCCTATTTCCATCCCTTCGAGGGCGGGGTGATCGACCACGCCGCCGCCCAGTCAGGCGAGCGCGGGCCGCAGGGCCTGACCGTGACGGTCGCCGCCGGGCGCGGCCTGACATCCAATGGGTTGAAGGGGCCGATCAGCGGCGTCCTGTCCACCGATCTGGGCGCCTGGGAGATCACGGCCGAGCCGGGCGCCGCCCTGCCGGACGTCGCTGGCGACGGCGCGATCGGCGACGGCGAGGGCGCGCAGACAGCCGCCGCCGCCACCGCCCTGCCCGACTTCATCAAGGCGGCCGTCTTCGCCCTGCTGGGCGGGCTGATCCTGAACCTGATGCCCTGCGTCTTCCCCATACTGGCGATGAAGGCGGCCTCGCTCAGCCGCGCCGCCCATAACCCGGCCGAGGCGCGCCGTGACGGCCTGGCCTTCCTGGCCGGGGTGCTGGCGACCTTCCTGGTGCTGGCGGGCGCCCTGCTGGCCCTGCGGGCTGGCGGTCAGGCGCTGGGCTGGGGCTTTCAGCTGCAGTCGCCGGGCGTGGTGGCCGCGCTGGCCCTGCTGATGCTGGCGGTGGCGCTGAACCTGTCGGGCGTCTTCCACATCGGCGCCGGTTTGCAGGGCGCGGGGCACGGCCCGCTGTCGCGCCTGCCCGGCGTCGCGGGCGCCTTCTTCACCGGCGTGCTGGCCGTGGTCGTGGCCGCCCCCTGCACCGCTCCCTTCATGGCCTTCGCTCTGGGCGCGGCCCTGTTCATGCCCTGGCCGATGGCGCTGGCGGTCTTCCTGATGCTGGGGCTGGGGCTGGCCCTGCCCTATGTGCTGATCAGCCTCAATCCGCGCCTGCTGGCCCGCCTGCCGAAGCCGGGGCCGTGGATGGAGACCCTGCGCAACCTGCTGGCCTTCCCCATGTACGGCGCCGCCCTGTGGCTGGCCTGGGTCTATGGCCGCCAGACCGCCGACGCGCTCGCCCTGCTTTTCGGCGCGGGCCTGATGCTGGCGCTGGCGCTGTGGCTCTATGGTCGGGCGCAGGCCGCATCGGGCAAGGCCCGAACGGCCGCTATCGGCGCCCTGCTGGCCCTGATCGCGGCCCTGGGCCTGGGCGTGCTGGCGGGCAAGGCCCCCGCCGCGTCGTCTGAGAGCGGCGCCCCCTCTTCCCGTCTATCGTCTCAGCCCTGGTCCGAGCAGGCGGTTCAGGCCGCCCTCGCTGAAGGGCGGCCGGTTCTGGTCAACTTCACCGCCGACTGGTGCGTGACCTGTAAGGTCAACGAAAACACGGCCCTGTCCTCGGCCCGCACGGCACAGGCGCTGGAACAGGCCAACGCCCTCTATCTGGTCGGCGACTGGACGCGGCGCGACGACGCCATCACCGCCGAACTGCAGCGCCACGGCCGTTCGGGCGTGCCGCTGTATCTGGTCTATGCGCCGGGCCGGTCCGAGCCGCGCATCCTGCCGCAACTTCTGACCGAAGGCGTCGTCATCGACGCGCTGAAGGACGCCATCGACTGATTTCATCTCTGGGGAGACCGCCATGTTCCGCCTGCTGACCGCCGCTTCCGCCTCGCTTCTGCTGCTCGCCGCCTGCCAGCAGCAGCCCGCTGCATCGCTGGAGCGCACGGAGAGCGCCGCCGCGCCCGAAACGACTGAGGCGCCCGGCCCTGGCGAACTGGCCCCCGCCTTCACCCTGGTCGACGCCGAGGGGCAACAGCGGTCGCTGGCCGACTTCCACGGCAAGACGGTCGTGCTGGAGTGGACCAACGAAGGCTGCCCCTTCGTGAAGAAGCACTACACCGGCGCCATGCAGGCCCTGCAGCGCGAGGCGACGGCCGACGGGGTGGTCTGGCTGACCATCATCTCCTCGGCGCCGGGCACGCAGGGCTTCGTCGAGGGCGAGGAGGCGCAAGCCTGGAAGGCCAAGCACAAGGCCGCCTTCACCCATCTGTTGCTCGATCCGACCGGCGAGGTCGGCAAGCGCTATGACGCCAAGACCACGCCCGACATGCGCATCATCGACCCGGAAGGCCGGCTGATCTACGTCGGCGGCATCGACGACCGGCCGACCAACAAGGTCGAGGACCTGAACGGCGCCAACAACTTCGTCCGCGCCGGCCTGGCCGACGCCAAGGCTGGACGCCCGGTCCAGACCGCCTACGCCGCGCCTTACGGCTGCGCCATCAAATACCCGGAGACAGTCGAAGGCTGAGAACGGCCTTTCTCACGAGGACACCGGCCTTCCTCCAGGCGAGGTAGGCCACCTCGGGCCTCAAGTAGCGCGAAGCGCGATAGGCCCAAGAATTAAGCCATAGCCAGAGGCTACGCCTCGGGCTGTGGCGGCGAGGTGATGACCTCGACGTTGTCGTTCAGCAGGTAGGACAGCTCGTCCAGCGCCAGCTTGCGGGCCGAAGCGTCGGCGGCGCTCTCCAGCGCGGCGACCTTCAGCGGAATGTCTTCTGAGATGCCGCGCAGGATGCATTTCAGGTCGTTGTCCGTGCCGCGTTCCTTGAGGATCAGATGACCCTGCATGTCGCGCTGGGCCAGTTCCGTCGCCTGCCCCTTGAACGCCGCCCAGGCCGCGCCGGTGAAGAAGCCGGAGTTGTCCGCCTCGCCCGAGGCCATCCAGCCGTCGACGATCGACTTCAGCGCGCCCGAGCGGGCGACCAGATCAGCGAACAGGGGCTCCTGCGCCACCGACACCGGGGCCGAGGGGGCTACGGGCGGCAGGGCGGCGGCTTCGGCGACGGCGGGGTCGACGAGCATCAGGGCGACGGCGAGGGCTATTCCGCAGGACATGGCGTGCCTTTCACAAAGGACCGGGGGACAATCGGCTTCCGGCTGGAAATCCCGCTTGACCCAGTCTTGGATTGAACTCTTCTCGGCCTGAGCCGTAAACCAGAGCCTGCAAACCCCGGGCCAGATCGCGGATCGCTTCCGAACACGGCCCCCTATGGGAGACCAAGATGCCGCATGTCGCCTGGACTGAACTGGAGGCCGCCGCCCGTCGGGACGCGCAGTCCCGCATCCAGGATCAGTTCGCCGCCGACCCTGACCGACTGTCGCGGCTGACGCTGGACGCCGCAGGCCTGCACCTGGACCTGTCCAAGCAGAGCTGGTCTCAGGCCGGGTTCGAGGCCGCCCTGTCCCTGGCGCGGGCGTGCGACATCGAGGGGCGCCGCGCCGCCCTGTTCGCGGGCGAGGCCGTCAATCTGACCGAAGGGCGGGCGGTGCTGCATCCGGCCCTGCGCGCGCCGGACGGCGCGTCATTCCATGCGCTGGGCGAGCCGGTGTCGGCCGAGGTCGAGGCCGTGCGCGCCGAAATGAAGGCCTATGCCGAAGCTTTGCGGTGCGGAAATGAGACAGGCGCCACGGGGCGCCGTTTCAGCACGGTGCTCCATATCGGCATCGGCGGCTCGGACCTGGGTCCGCGTCTGATCTGGGACGCCCTGCGCCCGCTGGACCCGGACATCGACCTGCGCTTCGTCGCCAACATCGACCCGCGCGACATGGCCGAGGCCCTGGCCGGGCTGGATCCGGAAACGACGCTGGCCATCGTCGTCTCCAAGAGCTTCACCACCCAGGAGACCCTGCTGAACGCCGAAGCCGCCAAGGCCTGGCTGGCCGCCGCCCTGCCCGCCGACGGGCTGGAGCGGCACTTCGTCGGCGTCACCGCTGCGCCGGAAAAGGCGCAGGCCTTCGGCTGCGGCCGCACCTTCGCCTTCCGGGACTGGGTCGGCGGGCGCTATTCCCTGTGGTCTGCGGTCAGCCTGTCCTGCGTCATCGCCCTGGGGTGGGAGGCGTTTCAGGCGTTTCTGGACGGCGCCGCCGACATGGACCGCCATTTCCTCGAAGCGCCGCTTGCGAGGAACGCGCCGGTGTTGCTGGCCCTGGCCGAGATCTACAATGTCGACGGCCTGCATCGCGGAGCGCGCAGCGTGGCGCCCTACGCCCATGCCCTGCGCCGCCTGCCCGCCTTCCTTCAGCAGCTGGAAATGGAATCGAACGGCAAGCAGGTGCGCCGCGACGGCTCGCCGGTCGGCCGCCAGACCTGCCCGGTGGTGTTCGGCGAGCCGGGCGCCAACGGCCAGCACGCCTTCTTCCAGCAACTGCATCAGGGACCTCAGGTCGTCCCGGTCGAATTCATCGTCGTCGGCCGCACCTACGATGAGACGCCCTCGACCTATCTATGGGCCAACGCCCTGGCTCAGGCCCAGGCCCTGATGCAGGGCAAGAGCGAGGCTCAGGCCCATGCTGAACTGATCGCTTCGGGCGCGTCGGAAGCCGAGGCGGATCGACTGGCCCCGCACAAGGCCTTCCCCGGCAACCGTCCGTCGACGACCGTTCTGATGAAGCGGCTGACGCCGCAGACCCTGGGCGCCCTGATCGCCCTCTATGAGCACAAGACCTTCGTCGAGGGCGTGATCTGGGACATCAACAGCTTCGACCAGTGGGGCGTGGAACTGGGCAAGGTTCTGGCCAAGGCGCTGCTCAAAGACGCCGCCAGCGGCGCGCCCTCGCCCGATCTGGACTCGTCGACGGCTGACCTGCTGCGCCGGCTGACGGCGTGACGGTCGTCGCATCAGGCTGGCAAAGGCTGGAGGGGCTGGCCCTGCTGGCTATCGCCGCCTTCGCCTATGCCCGGTTCGGTCAGGGGTGGGGCCTGTTCGCCGTTCTGTTTCTGGCGCCCGATCTGTCTTTCGCCGGCTATCTGGCCGGACCGCGCCTCGGCGCCCTGACCTATAATCTGGCGCACAGCCTGATCGGGCCGCTGCTGCTTGCGGGCGCGGGCCTGGTCGCGGATCAGTCGCTGGCTGTCGCGCTCGCCCTGATCTGGCTGGCCCATATCGGGTTCGACCGGGCGCTGGGCTACGGATTGAAGTCCCCGCTGGACTTCGGCGTCACCCACCTGGGCCTGATCGGCAAGGCCCGCAGAGGCCTATCCGCCTGAGCGCGCACACGAAAAAGGCCCGGTCGCAAAACCGGGCCTTTCCTTATGTCACCGGCCGCTTACCAGCGGCGGTCATAGCGGTAGTCGCGGGCGCGGCGGTTCTGATAGCTGCGCCACTCGCCCTGGTTCTTCCAGTAACGACCATCGCGATAGTAGCGACCGTCATTGCGCTCATAGCGGCCGTTGTAATAGCCGTCGCGGCTGTTGATGCCGTGCTCGCGCTCCCAGTGGCCCTGGTTCCGGTAGCAGCGGCCGCCGCGATAATAGCCGCAGCTGTCGTTGTTCGAGGACGAGGCCGCGCCCAGGGCCGCACCCGCCAGGGCGCCCCCCGCGACATAGCGTCCATCGCCCTGGCCGATCAGGGCCCCGGCGACGCCGCCGACCACCGCGCCCAGCACGGCGTCACGGCCGGTGTTGTCGCGATCGCGGTCGCGATAATTCTGGGCGGCGGCCGGAGTCGTGGCCAGCATCGTCACAACCAGAGCAGGGGCGATAGCGCCGGCGCCGATCTTGAACAGGGTCTTCATGGCGGGCTCCTTTCGAAAGCCGGTTGATCCGTTGTCCCCCTTTTAGCGAAGCCTGTCTGAACGACCCCGGGGGCGCCTGTTCATTTTCGCTTCATCCAGGCGCCTAATTTCGCGCCGCCCCGCCCTTGACGCCCCCCGCCCCCCTGCCTAACTCCCCGGTCGTTAGCACTCGGGGAGGGCGACTGCCAAAGTCGTGGGCTCCGAGGGCTGGAACCAACATCCTGACAGGAGTTACTCAGATGGCGTTTCGTCCGCTCGGCGACCGCGTGCTGGTCAAGCGCGTTGAAGAAGAATCCAAGACCAAGGGCGGGATCATCATCCCCGACACGGCCAAGGAAAAGCCCCAGGAAGGCGAAGTCGTCGCCGTGGGCCCCGGCGTCCGTGACGAAGACGGCAAGTTCGTCGCCCTGGAGCTGAAGGCCGGCGACCGCGTCCTGTTCGGCAAGTGGTCGGGCAGCGAAGTGAAGATCGACGGCGAAGACCTGATCATCATGAAGGAAACCGACGTCCTGGGCGTGCTGTCGTAAGACACGTCCTGGGTTTCCGGTTTCTCTCGTAAAAACATCTAGATAGGAGCAGCCCACATGGCCGCTAAAATCGTAAAATTCAACACCGACGCCCGCGACAAGATGCTGAAGGGCGTCAACGTCCTGGCTGACGCTGTCAAGGTGACCCTGGGGCCGAAGGGCCGCAACGTCGTGATCCAGAAGTCCTTCGGCGCCCCGCGCTCGACCAAGGACGGCGTCTCGGTGGCCAAGGAAATCGAGCTGGAAGACGCCTTCGAGAACATGGGCGCCCAGATGATCCGCGAAGTCGCCTCCAAGGCGAACGACAAGGCGGGCGACGGCACCACCACCGCCACCGTCCTGGCCCAGGCCATCGTCCAGGAAGGCCTGAAGGCGGTGGCCGCCGGCATGAACCCGATGGACCTGAAGCGCGGCATCGACAAGGCTGTCGAAGCGGTGCTGGAAGAGGTCAAGTCGAACTCCAAGCCGGTCTCGAACAACTCGGAAATCGCCCAGGTCGGCACCATCTCGGCCAACGGCGACGCTGAAATCGGCGACCTGATCGCCCAGGCCATGGCCAAGGTCGGCAACGAAGGCGTCATCACCGTCGAAGAAGCCAAGACCGCCGAAACCACCGTCGACATCGTCGAGGGCATGCAGTTCGACCGCGGCTACCTGTCGCCCTACTTCATCACCAACCCGGACAAGATGGAGGTCTCCCTCGAAGAGCCGCTCATCCTGCTCCACGAGAAGAAGCTGACCTCGCTGCAGCCGATGCTGCCGGTGCTGGAAGCCGTGGTTCAGTCGGGCCGTCCCCTGCTGATCATCGCCGAGGACATCGAAGGCGAAGCCCTGGCCACCCTGGTGGTCAACAAGCTGCGCGGCGGCCTGCGCGTCGCCGCCGTCAAGGCTCCGGGCTTCGGCGACCGCCGCAAGGCCATGCTGGAAGACATCGCCATCCTGACCGGCGGCCAGGTCATCTCTGAAGACCTCGGCATCAAGTTGGAAACGGTCACGCTCGACATGCTGGGCAAGGCCAAGAAGGTCCAGATCACCAAGGACGACACCACCATCGTCGAAGGTTCGGGCGAGAAGGACGGCATCGAGGCCCGCGTCGGTCAGATCAAGCGTCAGATCGAAGACACCACCTCCGACTACGACAAGGAAAAGCTGCAAGAGCGTCTGGCCAAGCTGGCCGGCGGCGTCGCCGTCCTGCGCGTCGGCGGCTCGACCGAAGTCGAAGTGAAGGAAAAGAAGGACCGCGTCGACGACGCCCTGAACGCGACCCGCGCCGCTGCCGATGAAGGCATCGTCCCGGGCGGCGGCGTGGCCCTGCTGAAGGCCTCCAAGGTGCTGGCCGCGCTGAAGGTCGACAACGCCGACCAGACCGCCGGCGTCAACATCGTCCGCCGCGCCCTGCAGGCTCCGATCCGTCAGATCTCGGAAAACTCGGGCGTCGAAGGCTCGATCGTGGTCGGCAAGGTGCTGGAATCGGACAAGGCCGAGTTCGGCTTCAACGCCCAGACCGAAGAGTACGGCGACCTGGTGGAAATGGGCGTCATCGACCCGGCCAAGGTCGTCCGCTCGGCTCTGGCCTCGGCCGGCTCGGTCGCGGGCATCATGATCACGACCGAAGCCGCCATCGCCGACGCGCCGAAGAAGGCTTCGGCCGGCGGCGCCCCCGACATGGGCGGCATGGGCGGTATGGGCGGCATGGACTTCTAAAAAAGTCCGGCTTCTCAAAGCTCAGACTACGGAAGGGCGGGATCGAAAGGTCCCGCCCTTTCTTTTTGCGCACGGCTTCTCCCTCCCCTTCATGGGGAGGGTGGCTGAGGCCGACAGGCCGAAGCCGGGCGGGGGCGGCAAGGCGATGCAAGCGCCGAGGCCAGGATCACCCGGCCCTCCCCACCCGGTCTCCGCTTCGCGTCGACCACCCTCGCCATGAAGGGGAGGGAGAACCCGCGCTCTAGTCTCCAGCCTCCCCCACCTCACGTCCCGCCAGCCGCGCGCCCTCGACCACCGCCGGGTCGGTCCGCGCCGTGTCCAGCACCCAGTCCCTAAAGCGGGCGATCTTGGAGGTCAGACGGCGGCCGGGCGGGTAGCAGAGCCAATAGCCCTCGGCCAGGGCGACCGTCGCC
The DNA here is from genome assembly GCF_000421705.1 of Brevundimonas naejangsanensis DSM 23858. Taxonomy (GTDB): domain Bacteria; phylum Pseudomonadota; class Alphaproteobacteria; order Caulobacterales; family Caulobacteraceae; genus Brevundimonas; species Brevundimonas naejangsanensis. The sequence continues at coordinate 271,541 of NZ_ATXN01000004.1, read as the reverse complement.
TCGAACGGCCGAACCAGCAGGCCCCGCTCGATCTCTCGGCCGTAGAGAATGGGCGAGCCCAGGGCCACGCCCTGATCGCCCAGAGCCGCCGCCACCTCCATCGCCTGATTGTCGGCCGTCAGACGCGGCAGCGGGGCGGCGTCGGCGGGCGCCACGCCGGCGGCAGCGAACCAGGCCCGCCACTCGCCCGGCTCGCCGATCAAATGCGCCCGCTTCAGGTCGGCGGGCGTCTTCAGATCCAGACGGTCGCGCATCGCCGGGGTGCAAAGGGGGGTGAAGACGGCGGGCATCAGGAACCGGCTCTCCAGTCCAGGCCAGTCGCCTGAACCGAAGCGCAGGGCGACATCCAGCCCATCCGCCCCCAGGCTGGACAGGAGCGAACTGGTGTCCACGCGCACCGCCAGATCGGGGTTAGCCAATTGAAACGCCCCAAGCCGCGTCGCCAGCCATTGGGTCGCCAGTGTCTGCAGCGTGGTGACGGCCAAGACGCCCTGATCCGCCTCGACCACCTCGGCCACTGCTCGTCGCAGCAGGGTCATGGCCTCGGTCGCCGCTGTCGCCAGACGCTCCCCCTCGGGGGTAAGACTCACCTGCCGCGCTCCACGTGTGAAAAGAGGACGCTCAAGCTTTTCCTCCAGGTCGCGGATGCGCCAGCTGACCGCCGCCTGCGTCATGCCCAGAGCTTCGGCGGCGCGGGTGAAGCTGAGCAGGCGCGCCGCGGCTTCAAACACCCGCAAGGCGTCCACCGGGATCCGCGCAAGAAGATCAACCATAAGCCAGCCTTATACCAAAGCGCCGTCATCTCGTTTGTGACGGCGACCAACATGGCCCATCTTCAGGCTCTCAGAAAGGAGGATGGACATGGAAGACATTCACCGCACTCATAAGGAACCCGCGTGGGGCTGGGTCGGCGCCCTGTTCAGCGCACGCCCCCTTTCGCCTCCCCCGGCGACCGCCAAGCCAGGCGATGTCCACATCAGGGCCCGACCCTGCCCGACGCCCCCGCGTCGGGCGGCCTGCTGACGGCCATTGCTGCGCCGGGCGCGACAAGGCGTCGCGCCCGGCGGCCTTCCGTCAGCGGAGCAGTTGCCCCGGCGCAGGACCCCCGCCCATAAAGGCGCCTTCATCGTCGCAGAGGGGGCCCTGATCGATGCGCCGCACCACCCGTATTCCGTCCTTCGCCGCAGCCGCGTTGATCGCAGCCGCCGGTCTGACCGTCGCCGTTCCGGCCGAGGCGCAAGGCCGCCGCGCCGCGCCCGCGGCTGAGCGTTCGGATTGGCCCGCCCGCGCCGCCCCGGCCCAGGCCCGCGCCGTGACCTTCGCCGCCGCTGCTGCGCCGTCCGGCTCTCTGGTCCTGCCGCTGGGGTCGGAGGCTGAGCTCGACACGCGCGGCGCCTCGCTGGACGCCGCCACGCGTCAGGCGATCGCCTCGGCCGTCACCGCCGCCCGTTTCGACTATAAGCCGCGCCAGACCCTGAACCTGCACGGCGTCGGCGGCTGGGACCGCATCCTGATCGTGGGTCTGGGCGAGGCGCCCAAGGCCGCCGACATCCAGACCGCCGGCATCGTCGCCGGCCGCGCCCTGAACAGCCAGCCGGGCGCCCTGACGGCCCTGACGTCCGGCCTGTCCGCCGACATGGCTTCGGAACTGGCGACGGGGCTGGGCATCGGCCACTACCGCTCGGACCTCTATGTCACCACCGGCCGCGACCGTGCGGCGCCGGGCGCCCTGACCGTCGTGGCCGACGACGCCGCGAGCGCTCAGGCGCACTATCGTCGCGGCGCGGCCCTGGTCGAGGCGATGGCCTGGACCCGCGACGTGTCCAATGAACCGGCCAACGTCATCTATCCGGAGACCTTCGTCGAGCGCGCCCGCGCCGCCTTCGCCGGCGTGCCGGGGGTCGAGATCACCGTGCTGGACGTGCCGGCGATGGAACGGCTGGGCATGGGCGCCATCCTCGGCTCGGGTCAGGGATCGGCCCGTCCGCCGCGTATGCTGGCCGTGCATTATCGCGGTCAGGGCGCGCCCTCGGCGGGGCCGGTGGCCCTGCTGGGCAAGGGCATCACCTTCGATTCCGGCGGCATTTCGCTGAAGCCCGGCTCGAACATGGGCAATATGAAGATGGACATGTCCGGCGCCGCCAGCGTCGTCGGCGCCGTCCTGGCCCTGGCCAAGGGCGGTGCGCCGGTGGACGTGGTCGCCGTCGCCGCCCTGTCGGAAAACATGCCGGGCGGGAACGCCATCCGCCCCGCCGATGTGCTGACCGCCATGAACGGCAAGACCATCGAGATCGTCTCGACCGACGCCGAGGGTCGTCTGGTGCTGGCCGACGCCGTGGTCTGGGCCGACACGACGATGAACCCGGCCGCCATCGTCGATGTGGCCACCCTGACCGGCTCGGTCGGCGGGGCCCTGGGCGGCGACTATGCGGGCCTGTTCAGCCGTCACGACGCCCTGGCCGCTCAGCTGAAGACGGCGGGCGACGCCACCGGCGAGACCCTGTGGCAGCTACCGCTGCACCCCTCCTATGTGCGGGCCACCTCCTCAACCATCGCCGACATCAAGAACTCGGGCGACGGCGGGGCGGGCGCGGGCACCGGCGCCCACTTCATCGGCTATTTCGCGCGGCCCGAGACGCCTTGGGCGCATCTGGACATCGCCAACATGGCCTTCGGCGGCGCCAATGACGTGAAACCGGCCGGGTCGGCGGGCTACAGCGTGCGCCTGCTGGAGCGGTTCGTGCGCGACTTCCAGCCTGTGCCCAAGGAGAAGGGCACGGGCGGCTACTGAAGCCGCCTTCAGCCTCAGCCTTCCTGGATGGCGACGATCTCGACCGACTGGCCCGCGACCGTCGCCTCATCCCCCTCGCGCCTGCCCAGCAGGGCGCGGGCCAGGGGCGAGACGTGGCTGACGCTGCCTTTAGTCGGATCGGCCTCGTCCTCGCCGACGATGCGCCAGGTCTGGGTGCGGCCGTCCTCGCGCTCAATCGTCACCGTGTCGCCGAAGCGCACCTTGCCGTCCGGCGGCGCCTCGACCATCTGGGCCGTGCTACGCCGCGCCGACCAGTAACGCAGGTCGCGCGTCGCCCGCGCCATGGCGGTGCGGTCGGCCTCGATGGACCCCGCCGCCTGAGCCGCCGTATAGGCCGCCCGTGCGGCCGCCAGTTCGGCCTCGATCTGGGCCAGCCCCTGCGGCGTGACGAGGTTCGGATGGGGCGAGATCGGCCGGTCCGGCAGGTCCGCCGCCGTGGCTTCCAGATCTTCTTCTCGGGTAAAGGCGACGCTCATGACCATCAACATAGGCCCCGGCGCCCATTCCCGCTAGGAAGGCGGCGATGACGCCCTCCCCTTCCACAGTCGCCGTGATCGGCGCCGGTCCCGCCGGGCTGATGGCCGCCGAACGTCTGGCCCAGGCGGGCCTGCGCGTCGTGTTGCACGAGCGGATGCCCTCGGTCGCGCGCAAATTCCTGATGGCTGGACGCGGCGGGCTGAACCTGACGCATTCGGAGCCGCCGGCGCCGTTCCTGAACCGATATGACGCCGCCGCGCAGGGGCGCATCAGGGACTGGCTGGACGCCCTTTCGCCCGCCGATCTGATCGAGTGGGTCGAGGGGCTGGGCCAACCGACCTTCGTCGGGTCGTCCGGCCGGGTGTTCCCGAAGGCGATGAAGACCTCGCCCCTGCTGCGGGCGTGGCTGGCGCGGCTGGAGGAGCTGGGCGTCGAGATCCGCACCCGCTCGCGCTGGACCGGCTGGCAGGGCGAAGCCCTGACCTTCGACACGCCCGAGGGCGAACGCATCGAGCGGCCGGACGCCGTGATCCTCGCGCTCGGCGGCGCCAGCTGGGCCAAGCTGGGGTCGGACGCCGCCTGGGTTCCGGCGCTGGAGGGCGCGGGCGCCGAGGTGGCAGATTTCCGGCCCGCCAATGTCGGCTTTGATGTCAGTTGGTCGCCGCTGTTCCGCGAGCGCTTCGCCGGAACGCCGCTGAAAGGGATCGCCCTGACGCACGGCGACCGCACCGTGCGCGGCGAGGCCATGATCGCCGCCTATGGAATCGAGGGCGGCGGCGTCTACGCCCTGTCCGCCGGGCTGCGCGAAGCGGTGGAGCGCGACGGATCGACCATGCTGACGCTCGACCTGCGGCCCGATCTGGACATCGAGGCTCTGACCCAGCGCCTGTCGAAACCGCGCGGCAAGGACAGCCTGTCGAACTGGCTGCGCAAGGCCGCGCGGCTGGACTCAACGGCCGTCGCCCTGCTGCGCGAGGGCGGCCCCTTGTCCGCAGACCCGGCCCAACTGGCCGCGCGGATCAAGGGCCTCGCCCTGACCCTGACCGACGTTCAGGGCCTGAGCCGCGCCATCTCCTCGGCCGGGGGCGTCGCGCTGGACGCCGTGGACGAACGGCTGATGCTGAAGGCGCGGCCCGGCGTCTTTGCGGCGGGCGAGATGCTGGACTGGGAGGCGCCGACCGGCGGCTATCTGCTCCAGGCCTCGTTCGCCTCGGGCGTTGTCGCAGCGGAGGGCGTGCGCGCCTGGCTGGACGGGCGCTGAGGTCTTTCGGGGTCGACAGCGACGGCCTTAGGGGGCAGCGTGGCGCAAACATTTCAGATGTCGAGCCTGCCCATGTCCCTGCCCCGTTCCGCCGCCGTCGGCATGATCGCTGTCCTGATGTGTTCGACCTCAGCCCTAGCGCAGGCCGGCCGCGTGGACCCCGCCCGACTGAATGAAGCGACGCGCGTTCTGGCGTCCGATGAATTCGAGGGCCGCGCCCCGGTCACGCCCGGCGAAGACCGCACCATCGCCTGGCTGTCGCAGCAGTTTCAGGCGCTGGGTCTCGAACCCGGCGGCCCGAACGGATCGTGGGTGCAGGTCGCCCAGGTCAGTCGCACCAGTCAGGACGGCCCCGCCGCCATCAGCGTCTCGGCCAACGGCCGCACAACCGAACTGCAACGGGCCAAGGACGTCATCGTCTCGTCCGACCGGCCGGTGGAGCGCATCAGCCTGACCGATGCGCCTCTGGTCTTCGTCGGCTATGGCGTGGACGCGCCCGAACGCGGCTGGGACGACTACAAGGGCTTCGATCTGACCGGCAAGATCATGCTGGTGCTGGTCAACGATCCCGACTTCGGCGCGCCCGAAGGCCATCCGGTCAACGGCAGGTTCGACGGTCAGGCCATGACCTTCTATGGCCGCTGGACCTATAAGTTCCAGGTCGCAGCCGAGCATGGGGCGGCGGGCGTTCTGGTCATCCACGACACGCCGGGCGCGGGCTATCCGTGGTCGACGCTGGAGAATTCCTCGACCGCGCCCAAGTTCGATATCGTCCGCGCCGACCCGGACAAGGAGCGTGTGGCGGCGCAGGGCTGGATTCAGGGCGCGATCGCTGAACAGCTGTTCCGGGACGCCGGGCTGGACTTCGCCGCCCTGAAGGATCAGGCGCGCACGCCCGGCTTCCAGCCCGTGGCGCTGGACGGCGTGACCATGTCCATCGATTTCGGCCAGAAGGCCGACCGGGTCGAGACGCGCAACGTCATCGGTCGTCTCCCCGGAACGAAATACCCGGACGAGACGGTCATGTTCGGCGCCCACTGGGACGCCTACGGCCGCGCCACGCCCAAGAACGGCGACGACATCTATAACGGCGCCGTCGACAATGCGACCGGCGTCGCGGGCGTCATGGAAATCGCCCGCCTGTTCGCCGAGGGGCCGCGTCCCGAACGCTCGACCGTCTTCGTCAGCTGGGCCGCCGAGGAGACCGGCCTGCTGGGCGCTGAATACTATGCCGCCAACCCGGTCTGGCCGCTGGAGACGACGGTGGCCAACATCAATATGGACAGCCTGCTGCCGGGCACCGAGATCGACCCGAACATCGTCGTCATCGGCGCGGGCAAGAATGATCTGGACGACCGGCTGGCGGTTCTGGCCGCGCGCGAGGGTCGCCGCCTGATCCCCGACCCGGCGCCGCACGCGGGCGCCTTCTACCGCTCGGACCACTTCCCCCTGGCGCGCAAGGGCGTGCCCGCCCTGTTCGCCGCCGCCGGCTTCACCGGGCATAATGAAGCGAGCCGCGACTACGTCGCCAACCGCTATCATCAGCCGACGGACGAATGGACGCCGGAGTGGAAGATGGACGCCGCCGCCGCCGATGTGCAGCTGCTGTATGAAGTCGGCCGCGACCTGGCCAATTCGCGCGACTGGCCCGCGTGGAAGCCGGGCGACGAGTTCGAGGGCGCCCGCAACGCATCAGCGTCGACGCGGAAATAACGCCTCCGTCATCCCGGAAGCGGCCCAGCCGCTATCCGGGACCGCCGGAATCTCAGACAGCGAAAGATCGACGCCCCTGTCGGTCCCGGCTCTCCGCTTCGCTTCGGCCGGGATGACGGTGTAGGAGAGTCTGATGGACCCCATGACCAGCCTCCCCGACCTCCACGGCGTCTGCCCGCCGCGTTTCAATGCGGTGAAGGACGCCTTCGCCGCCAACTTCACCGACGCGCCCGAAGGGCTGAACGAACTGGCCGCGCGCTTCAGCGTGACCATCGACGGCGAGGCGGTCGTGGACCTGTGGGCCGGGTCAGCCGATCTGGCGGGGACCAAACCCTTCGCCGAGGACACGCTGGTCCCCGTCTTCTCGACCGGCAAGGCGGTGATGGCCCTGATGATCGCGCGCTGCGTGGACAAGGGGCTGCTGTCCTATGAGGACCGGGTCGCCGACCACTGGCCCGCCTTCGGCGCGGCGGGCAAGGACCAGCTGACCGTCGGCCAGCTGATGAGCCACCAGTCCGGCCTTCCGGGCTTCGATGGCGGGGCCGAGCCGGCCATCTGGTTCGACCGCCAGGCCGTGCTGGACAAGCTGGCGGCCCAGACGCCGATGTGGGCGCCCGGCACGGCGTCCGGCTATCACCCGATCACCATCGGCTATCTGGCGGGCGAACTGTTCCGCATCGTCGACGGGCGGACGATGGGCACGGCCCTGCGCGAAGACTTCGCCCAGCCGTTCGATCTGGACCTGTGGATCGGCCTGCCCGAGGCCGAGCACGGCCGCGTCGCGCAACTTCGCAAGCCCGCCGCCGCGCCGGACCTCGGCCCCATCGACGCGATCAAGAAAGCCGCCTTCCTGGATCGCGGCTCGGCGCCCGGCGGACGCGGCTCGACCGAGTGGCGCATGGCGGAGATTCCGTCGGCCAACCTGCACGCCACCGCCAGGGATCTGGCGCGCATGATGTCCGTCGTCGCCACCGGCGGCGCTCTGGATCATCTGGCTGTGCTGTCAGAGGAAACGCTGGCCCAGGCCACGCGCGAGCGCATCCACGGGCCCGACAAGGTGCTGCCCTTCGACATGAGCTGGGCGGCGGGCTTCACCCGCAATCAGGGCCTGAACATCTTCGGCCCCAACCCCGAAGCGGTCGGCCATTGCGGCTGGGGCGGCTCGATGGCGTTTGCAGATCAGGCGGCGGGCGTCTCGGCCGCCTATGTCATGACGCGCCAGTCGCCGCATCTGATCGGCGATCCGCGCGCGCTGAGGCTGATCGACGCTCTTTACGGGGCGCTTTAGGCCTCCGGCCCCCAGGCCAGCTGGTCGTGGACGATCAGCCAGCCGTCGGCGGTGCGGCGCAGGATGCGGGTGAACAGGCCGCGATGAGTCTTGCCGCCCCGCGTCATCACCGCCCGGCCAGAGACCACCGCCGTATTGACGTCGAACTGCAGGGTCTCGAACCACTCATAGGACAGGGCGCCCAGCCCGCCGGGCTCGGCCGCACGGGCGTCCAGGGCCGCGCGCACGCTGTCAGGCCCCTTCAGCGGCGTGTCGCCCAGGAAAACCAGCAGCGGCTCGTCGTGGACATAGGTGGCCATGACCGCATCCACCTGGCCCGAGGTCCAGGCGGCGGCGGCGGCGTCCAGGGCGTCGCTGACGGCGTCGAAGGTCTCGGCCGTGGTCGGCGGCGCGGCGACGGCCGCCGGGGCGCCGGGCGCGATGGACGGCGCCGCCTCACGGCTGACCCCCACGCGGGCCGTGCGGATGACGTCGTCGTTCTGACCGCCTCCCTCAAGCGCGCCGTGGGCGCAGGCCGAGGTCCCCCCGGCGAGCAGGATGGACGCGGCGAGGGCGGAGAGCAGGCGGGAGGGGATCATCATCACCCCTTCTTTAGGACGGGACGGCGCCCGACCTCAACGCGCAGCAGGCGGATTCTCGCCGATGGCGTCCATCCGGTCCTCGGCCGGGTCGTCCAGCAGGCCCGGTTCAGGCGCGACGATGGTCTCGGCCGTGGCGGAGGCGCGGCGCACCTTCAGCACGGCGCCGACCGCGAAGACGGCCACGGCGATCCAGATGAAAACGAAAGAGGCAATGCGCAGCGGCCCCAGGGCCTCGCCCTGAAGCGCGCCGATGATGAAGACGATGGTCGGCGCCAGAAACTGCAGGAAGCCCATGCTGGACAGGGGCATCCGCCGCGCGGCCCAGGCGAACAGGGCCAGAGGAATGACCGTCGCCGGTCCGGCGAACAGGAGCCAGAAGACCGAAGCGCCCGACTGGGTGAAGTGGCCTGCGCCGCTGGTTTCGATATGGATCAGCCAGATCAGCCCCGGCAGGGCCAGCAGCAGGCATTCCAGGAACAGGCCCGTCTGGGCGTCGACCGAAACGCGCTTCCTGATGATGCCATAGGCCGCGAACGTCAGCGCCAGGATGAGCGAAACCCACGGAGCATGACCCAGGGCGATGGTCTGCAACAGCACGCCTACAGCCGCCAGGGCCATGGCGATCTTGCCCGCCCAGTCGATCTTCTCGCGGAACAGCCAGGCGCCCGCCGCCATGTTCAGCAGTGGATTCAGATAATAGCCCAGCGAGGCGTCCAGCGTCCGCCCATCGTTCACGGCGACGATATAGGTGGTCCAGTTGCCGGCGATCAGGATGGCCGAAAGGGCCAGCCAGCCCAGCACCTTGGGCTGGCGCAGAACGGCCATGACCTGCGTCCACTGACGCGACAGCACCACCAGAAGAGCCGCCCATACCAGCCCCCAGACCGCGCGGTGCCCCATGATCTCCCAGGCGTCCGCCCCCTGCTGGCCCATCTGCTGGAAGACCAGAGGCACGAAACCCCAGATCAGATAGCAGATGATCCCCGCCGCCAGGGCGGTGCGGGCTTCGGGCGCCGAGGCGGCGGATGGAGCAGGAGACGCGCTCACGCTGGAACCTTTCGATCCCCGCCGCATCGCGCTGGCGACGCGGCGGGATCATGGAGTGCTCAACAGCCCCTAAAGCAGCCCCGCACCGCGTGCGGGGCGTCAGGGGCCTCTTCTTAGACCGTCAAAGTACGATAACCGCTCTTGGGCGAGATCACGCCGGTCTCGTCCAGCAGCTGGGCGATCTGCACGGCGTTCAGGGCCGCGCCCTTACGCAGGTTGTCCGACACCACCCAGAAGCTCAGGCCATGCTCGACGGTCGGGTCCTTGCGGATACGCGATACATAGACGGCGTGCTCGCCCGCAGCGTCGACCGGGGTGATGTAGCCGTCGTGTTCCTGCTTATCGATGACCTGGACGCCCGGCGCCTCGCGCAGGATTTCGCGAGCTTCGTCCGGCGCGATCGGGCGGTCGAATTCCACCGTCACCGCTTCGGAGTGGCCGACGAAGACAGGCACGCGTACGCAGGTTACGGTCAACTTGATCGCGGGATCGAGCATCTTGTGCGTCTCCTCCCACATCTTGGCCTCTTCGTCGGTATAGCCGTCGTCGCGGAACGAGCCGATGTAGGGGATGACGTTGAAGGCGATCTGCTTGGGGAACTTCTTCGGCGTGGCGTCGCCCAGACCGTAGATGGCCTTGGTCTGGTTCCACAGCTCGTCCATGCCTTCCTTCCCGGCGCCCGAGACGGACTGATAGGTCGAGACGACGACGCGCTTGATCTTGGCCGCGTCATGCAGCGGCTTCAACGCCACCACCAGTTGGGCGGTCGAGCAGTTGGGGTTGGCGACGATGTTCTTCTTGCGCGCCAGCCTGGCGTCGTCCGGGTTCACTTCCGGCACGATCAAGGGCACGTCCGGGTCCTGGCGGAAGGCCGAGGAGTTGTCGATGACGATGGGACCGGCCTTGCCGATCTTTTCCGACCATTCGCGCGACACCCCGCCGCCGGCGCTCATCAGCACCAGGTCGACGCTCGAGAAGTCGAACTGCTCGATGTCCTCGCACTTGATGGTGCGGTCGCCGAAGGAGACCTCGACGCCTTTGGATTTTCGGGAGGCGATCGCGTGCATTTTCTCGACGGGGAAGTTCACTTCCTCGAGGATGGCCAGGATTTCCTGGCCGACATTGCCTGTGGCGCCTACAACGGCGACGCGATAGCCCATGATGAAATCATCCTTTGTTCGGGGGCGTTTGGGAGAAACGCTTCTGCATTTGGGTCCTTCGCAGCCGCGAAGCAACCAGAATCCTCCAATTCGGCGCCGGAATCCGCGAACGCCTTCCCCCGGCCTCATCGGGGAGCTATCTGCTGGCCATGACCTCCCGCATCCGCAACGCCTACGACATCCGCGTGGAAGAAGGCGTGATCACGCCCGAACCGGCCCAGGCCGCCCTGATCGGCGCGCTTGAACGACTCGAGATCGATCTGTCGAAAAAGGGCCTGTTCGGCGCCCAGCCCGTCGTGCGCGGCATCTACATCTGGGGTCCGCCCGGACGCGGCAAGTCCATGCTGATGGACCTGTTCTATTCCTCAACGCCCGAGCAGAAGAAGGTCCGCGCCCACTTCCACGCCTTCATGGCGCGCATCCACGATCTGGTGAAACAGTGGCGCGAAGGCACGTCGCGCAGCCGCAAGGAGGTCTTCGGCACGCACAAGGGCGACGACCCCATCCCGCCGATCGCCGCCCTGATCGCCTCGGAGGCGCGGCTGCTGTGCTTCGATGAGCTTCAGGTCACCGACATCGCCGACGCCATGATCCTGGGCCGCCTGTTCGAAGCCCTGTTCGAGAAGAAGGTGGTGCTGGCCGTCACCTCGAACCGCGCGCCCGAGGACCTCTACAAGAACGGCATCAACCGCCAGCTCTTCCTGCCCTTCATCGATATTCTGCGCCAACGCTGCGACGTGGTCGAAACGTCGGGCGCCCGCGACTTCCGTCTGGACCGCATGAGCGGGGCCAAGGTGTGGTTCTCGCCGCTGGACGCCGAGGCGCGGCAGGGATTCGAGACCCTGTGGGCCGACCTGAAGGGCGGCGAGCCGGAAAGCCCCATCGTCCTGCCCGTGCTGGGCCGCGAGGTGAAGCTGGAGCGCACGGTCGGCGGCATGGCGCGCGCGACCTTTGACGAACTGTGCGGCCGCCCGCTGGGACCGCAGGACTATCTGGCCATCGCCCGGCGCTTCCACACCCTGTTCCTGGCCGATGTGCCGCTGCTCAGCCCGGCCAATCACCACGAGGCGCGCCGCCTGGTGACGCTGGTGGACGCCCTCTATGAGGCCAAGACCCGTCTGGTCGTCTTGGCCCAGGCCGCGCCGGAGGCCCTCTACACCGAGGGCGTCGGCGCCTTCGAGTTCGAGCGGACGGTGTCGCGCTTCAACGAGATGCAGAGCGAGGACTGGCTGGAGCAGCGCGAGGTAGCCGAGGCGGCGTAAACTCCTTTCCGCTCATCCCGGCGGACGCCGGGATCCAGTCCGAACCTCGCGCACCGCATTTCAGAGCGCCTAAGCGCGCACTGGCGGCCAAAGCACTGGGTCCCGGCGTCCGCCGGGATGAGCGGGTTCAAGATGACGCACGAAAAAGGGCCGCACACGAAGATGCGGCCCTTTCCAATTTTAGACGACTAAGCGCTCAAGCAGCGCCGCTCCGCGAGCCGCGCGATAGCGCCCGCTGGCCTCAAGCCAAGGAAGGCTCAATATCCTTACAGGCCTGGATCAGGCCCTGGACCGAGGCGACCGACTTGGCGAACATCGCCTTTTCGTCGTCGTTGGTGGTGAACTCGATGACCTTCTCGACGCCGTTCGCGCCGATCAGGGCCGGGACGCCGACGTAGAGGTCCGACAGGCCGTATTCGCCCGACAGCCACACGGCGCACGGCAGGACGCGCTTCTGGTCCAGCAGGTAGGACTTGGCCATGGCGATGGCCGATTCAGCCGGGGCGTAGAAGGCCGAGCCGGTCTTCAGCAGGGCCACGATTTCGCCGCCGCCCTTGCGGGTGCGCTCGACGATGGCGTCCAGGTCGGCCTGCGACAGGAAGCCTGCAGCGACCGCGTCCGGCAGCGGCAGGCCGCCGACCGTCGAGTGGCGCACCATCGGCACCATGTCGTCGCCGTGACCGCCCAGGGTCCAGGCGTGGATGTCCTGCACCGACACGCCGGTCTTTTCAGCCAGGAAGTAGGCGAAGCGCGCCGAGTCCAGCACGCCGGCCATGCCGATGACCTTCTCCTTGGGCAGACCCGAGAATTTCTGCAGGGCCCAGACCATGGCGTCGAGCGGGTTGGTGATGCAGATGACGAAGGCGTTCGGGGCGTGGGCCTTGATGCCTTCGCCGACGGCCTTCATGACTTTCAGGTTGATGCCGATCAGGTCGTCGCGGCTCATGCCCGGCTTGCGCGGCACGCCGGCGGTGACGATGCAGACGTCGGCGCCCGCGATGTCGGCGTAGTCGTTGGCGCCCTTCAGGGCCACGTCCTGACCGAAGACGGCCGAGGCTTCGGCGATGTCCAGAGCCTTGCCCTGGGGGGTGCCTTCGGCGATGTCGAACAGGATGACGTCGCCCAGCGCTTCGCGCGCGGCCACGTGGGCTAGGGTTCCGCCGATCATTCCGGCGCCGATAAGGGCGATCTTCGCGCGAGCCATTCAGGTCTCTCCAGTCGATATTGCGTGTGCGAAACGGTAGTCGCTGGAACGGCGGTCTAGACCTGTCGGCGGGTCGCGGCAAGCGTTCCGCGATACGGCTTTCGTCGTTGCGCCCCCCGCTGGCGGCTGTCACGGTTCGCCATGACCTCGCACCCGGACCTACAGGCTGACTTCCGCGCCGATCCCGCTTTTGAGGCGGCCTCCGTCTTCGCCGCCGACTGGCCCCTGTGCCAGATCCGCTTTCAGGACGACGCCCGTTTCCCTTGGCTGATCCTGCTGCCCCGCGTGGCCGGGGCGGTGGAACTGGAGGACCTGTCGCCCGCCCAGCGCGCCCTGCTCACCGAAGAAATCGTGCGGGCCGGGGCCTTGGTGCGCGAACTGGGCGCTCTGCGCGATCAACCGGCGGACAAGCTGAACGTCGCCGCTCTGGGCAATGTCACCGCCCAGCTTCACATTCATGTGGTCGGGCGTCGGCGCGACGATCCGCTGTGGCCTGACCCGATCTGGGGGCGGCCGGGGGCGGTTCCGTGCACGATGGCGACGCGCCAAACGGCGCTGTCGCATATCGCAGCCTTTTGATTGGCGTTCGCAGGTAGAACTTGACGGGAATCGGCCCGCTTCGTTGACACCCCCCCGTCTGCGTCACTAAAGCCTGTTGCACTGCAATCCGGCCCTGAAATTCCTCGGGTTTTTTGAGAATCATTCGCATGTCGAACACTCCCCCGGCTGCGGGCGAAACTGGCGACCGGACGGGCCGCTACGTCCGTCATCCCAACGGGCACGTCGCACCGATGTCGCCCTTCACCGATATCTGGCGCTGGCACATGACCATGGTCGCGTCGATCCTGTTCCGCGTCACCATCGGCGCGGCCAGCGTGGGCGCCGTCCTGCTGCTGGGCTGGGTCGCGATCGTCGCCTGCGGTCCGGACGCCTTCGCCTCGGTCGCCGCCTTCTCGGGCTCGCCGTTCGGCCTGTTCATCTGGTTCGGCCTGACCTGGGTGCTGTTCTCCTTCCTGTTGAACGGCGCGCGCCACCTGATCAACGACGCCGGCAAGGGGCTGGACCTGAAGTCCGCCAACCTGATGGCCCAGATCGCCGTCTGGGGCCCGATCGTCCTGGCCGTCCTGTTCTGGGTCGTGCTGTTCGCTGCTGGAAAGGTTTCGCTGTGAGCGCCGCGCCCAAGTTCAAGAACAATGTGAAAATTTCCGAGCGTCACGGCGCCGGGGAGTGGAAACTCGAAAAGCTGGCGCTGCTGGCCCTGATGCCGCTGGGCCTGTGGGTCCTGTCGACCGGCTTCACCCTGGCCGGCGCCGACTACGGCGCGGTCATTGCCTGGTTCGGCAGCACGCTGAACGCCGGCCTTCTGGCCGTGACGGCGGTGGTCTTCTGCCTGTTCGCCAGCCTGGCCTGGAAGGTGATCATCGAGGACTACGTCCCCGCCTCGTCCCGTTCCGGCCTGGTCCTGGTGTCGAACCTGGTCTTCCTCGTGCTGGCGGCCGCCAGCGTCTTCTTCATCGTACGTCTGGCGCTGGGTTCGGCCCCGCTGCCGGCCGGAGTCTGATCCCGCCATGGCTGCATACGAGCTTATCGATCACGAATACGACGTCGTCGTCGTCGGCGCCGGCGGTTCGGGCCTGCGCGCCGCCCTCGGCGCCGCCCAGCAGGGCCTGAAGGTCGCCTGCGTCACCAAGGTCTTCCCGACCCGCTCACACACCGTAGCGGCCCAGGGCGGCATCTCCGCCTCGCTCGGCAACATGGGCGAGGACTCCTGGCAGTGGCACATGTACGACACCGTCAAGGGGTCGGACTGGCTGGGCGACCAGGACGCCATCGAATATCTGGTCCGCAACGCGCCCCAAGCCGTCTATGAGCTGGAGCACTGGGGCGTGCCCTTCAGCCGCACCGACGAAGGCAAGATCTACCAGCGCGCCTTCGGCGGCATGACCCGCAATTTCGGCGAAGGCCCGGTGCAGCGCACCTGCGCCGCCGCCGACCGCACCGGTCACGCCATCCTGCACACCCTGTACGGCCAGTCGGTCCGTCGCGAGGTGAAGTTCTTCGTCGAATATTTCGCGCTCGACCTGATCATGCAGGACGGCGCCTGCACGGGCGTCACCGCGCTTCAGCTCGACACCGGCCAACTGCACCAGTTCCGCGCCAAGATGGTGGTGCTGGCCACCGGCGGTTACGGCCGCGCCTATTTCTCGGCCACCTCGGCCCACACCTGCACCGGCGACGGCAACGCCATGGTGCTGCGCGCCGGCCTGCCGCTGCAGGACATGGAGTTCGTGCAGTTCCACCCGACCGGCATCTACGGCGCCGGCTGCCTGATCACCGAGGGCGCACGCGGTGAAGGCGGCTATCTGACCAACTCGGAGGGCGAACGCTTCATGGAGCGCTATGCGCCGACCGTGAAGGATCTGGCCCCGCGCGACATGGTCAGCCGCTCCATGACCATCGAAATCCGCGAAGGCCGCGGCGTGGGCCCGAACAAGGACCACATCTTCCTGCACCTGGATCACCTTGATCCGGCCGTGCTGCACGCGCGCCTGCCGGGCATCTCGGAATCGGCCAAGATCTTCGCCGGCGTGGATGTGACCAAGGAGCCGATCCCGGTCATTCCGACCGTCCACTACAACATGGGCGGCATCCCGACGAACTATCACGGCGAGGTGCTGACGCTGCGCGACGGAAACCCCGACAGCGTGGTGCCGGGCCTGATGGCCGTGGGCGAGGCGGGCTGCGTCTCGGTGCACGGAGCCAACCGTCTGGGCTCCAACTCCCTGACCGACCTGGTGGTGTTCGGCCGCGCCGTCGGCCTGCGCTGCGGCGAGGTCGTGGACAAGAACTCGGCCGTGCCGTCGGCCTCCAAGGCCCAGACCGACCAGCACATCGCGCGCCTGGACCGCTTCCGCAACGCCTCGGGCTCGACCCCGACGTCGCACCTGCGTCTGGACATGCAGCGCGCCATGCAGGCCGACGCAGCCGTGTTCCGCACCGGCAAGACCCTTGAAGAAGGCGTGGCCAAGCTGCGTTCGATCGAGGCCGCCGGCGCCGACATCAAGACCACGGATCGCGGTCTGATCTGGAATACCGACCTGGTCGAGACGCTGGAATACGACAACCTGATCTCGCAGGCCCTGGTGACCATCGAAGGCGCGCTGAACCGCACGGAATCGCGCGGCGCCCACGCCCGCGAGGACTTCCCCGACCGCGACGACGAGAACTGGATGAAGCACACCCTGGCGTGGAAGCGTCCGGGCGAAGGCGTCCAGATCGACTACCGCCCGGTGCACAAATACACGATGACCGACGAGGTCTCCTACATCGAGCCCCGGGCTCGGGTGTACTAAGGAGGATTGCAGATGGTTCAGCTCAACCTCCCGCGGGGCTCCAAGCCCACGACCGGCAAGGTGCACAAGGCTCCGGCCGGCGCGAAGAACGTCAAGACCTACAAGGTCTATCGCTACGACCCGGAAACGGACGCCGATCCGCGCTGGGACGTCTATGAGGTCTCAGCCGACGATCACGGCCCGATGCTTCTGGACGCCCTGATCCACATCAAGAACGAGATCGACCCCACCCTGTCGTTCCGCCGTTCGTGCCGTGAAGGCATCTGCGGCTCGTGCTCGATGAACGTCGACGGCCGCAACGCCCTGGCCTGCACCAAGGGCTGGGCCGAGTGCTCGTCGCACAACATCACCATCGCCCCCCTGCCCCACCAGCCGGTGGTGAAGGATCTGGTGACGGACCTGTCGCTGTTCTACGCCCAGTACGACTCCATCCAGCCCTACCTCCAGTCCGACCTGCCGGACCCGGAGAAGGAGCGCCTGCAGTCGCCGGAAGACCGCGAAAAGCTGGACGGCCTGTACGAGTGCATCCTGTGCGCCTGCTGCTCGACCTCGTGCCCGAGCTACTGGTGGAACCAGGAAGAATACCTCGGCCCGGCGGCCCTGCTGCAGTCCTATCGCTGGATCGCCGACAGCCGCGACGACGCCACCCAGAAGCGTCTCGACGACCTCGAGGACCCCTTCAAGCTGTATCGCTGCCACACGATCATGAACTGCGCCCAGGTCTGCCCCAAGGGGCTGAACCCGGCCAAGGCGATCGCCGAGACCAAGAAGCTGATGGTCTCGCCGTCGCGCAAGAAGACCGCCGCCTGACCCAGCCGATCAGGCCGCAACTGAAAGCCCCCGGCGCCGCTGACGCCGGGGGTTTTTGCTGACCGCCTCGTCCCGAGGCTTGCCAAGCCCATTTGCAGGGTTAAGACCGCTTCCATGCCCAAGATCACCTACATTGAACACGACGGGACCGAGCATACGGTCGAGGTCAAGAAGGGCCTGTCCGTCATGGAAGGCGCGATCCGCAACAATGTGCCGGGCATCGACGCCGACTGCGGCGGCGCCTGCGCCTGCGCCACCTGCCACGTCTATGTCGATCCGGATTTCGCCGCCGAGACGGGCCGTCCCTCGGCCATGGAGGAATCCATGCTGGACTTCGCCGAGAACGTGGAACCGAACAGCCGCCTGTCCTGCCAAATCCGCGTCACCGACGATCTGGACGGCCTGATCGTCCGCCTGCCGCAAAGCCAGCACTGAGATGATCGACGCCCGGCTGCTGGACGCGGTCGGGTCTCTGGTCGCGGCCCATGCGCGGCCGGACCACATCCCCCTCATCGGGATCGCCGGGGCGCAAGGCTCCGGCAAGACGACACTGTCGCGCGCTGCGGCGGAACGCTTCGGCGCAGCGCATCTGTCGCTGGACGACGTCTATCTGACGAAAACGGAACGCCAGACCCTCGCTCGCGAGGTCCATCCCCTGTTCGCCGTGCGCGGCCCGCCAGGAACGCACGATCTGGCCCTGCTGGAAGCCACGGTCGCCGCCCTGCGCGCCACCGGGCCTGACAGCCGCACGCCCCTGCCCGCCTTCGACAAGCTGACGGACGACCGGGCGCCGGAAGCATCGTGGCCTGTGTTTGCGGGCCGCCCGTCGGCTGTGCTGATCGACGGCTGGTGTCTGGGCGCAACGCCGCAGACAGAGGCGGAGCTGGGCCTGCCGATCAACGCTCTGGAAATCGAACGCGATGGCGACGGGACATGGCGGCGCGACGTCAACGCCGCCCTGACCGGCCCCTACGCCGAAACCTTCGCCCGCTACGACGCCGTGCTGTTCCTGAAGGCGCCGTCGTTCGACGCGGTGCTGGACTGGCGCTGCGAACAGGAGGCGGGTCTGATGGGTCTGCCCCCGGCCGACCTGCCCTCCGCCAGACGCGCCGAACTGGCCGTCTTCATCCAGCATTTCGAACGCATCACCCGCCACATGCTGACCGGCGGGGTGCGCGCCGATCGGGTGGTTCAGTTGGACGCCGACCGGCGCCTCAGTCCGCCGGCATGCGGCCGTAGTTGACCGCCATGCGGCCGATCAGGCCCTTGACGATCAGGTCGACCGGCGAGCCTTCGCGATAGTCGCCCGCCGCGACGAAGTTGACCCGATCCTCCGAGATCAGACGATGGATCTTGTCGTGGTCGCGCGGGGTGCTGTCGGGGTCGTAGACGGCGATGGAGAAGCCGCCCTTGGTGTGCATCATCTTCATGGTCGGCACATCGGTGTCGCCGTCGCCCAGGAAGATCATCCGGTCGAACGGGATGGGCCGCTCCTCATCCGGGATGAAGCGGTTGATGCGCTCGTCCTCCCAGTGGTTGTGCACCCCCTTGTTGATGCGGAACAGATACTGGGTCTTGGTGGTGTAGTTGACGCCAACGGCGGGCCACACCGCCACGTCGTCCGCGTCATAGGCGTATTTCGAAGCGAAGACGTGGGTGAAGGCCTCGGCGATGGGACAGCCCTCGATCATCTCGGTCAGGCCCGCCGAGATGATGTAGTGCTCGATCTCCAGACCATATTGGGCGCCGAAATCGTTCATGCGGTCGAACCAGCTGCCGTCGCGCAGGCCCTCGAACAGGGCCACGTCGCGGCCGTGGTCGCGCAGCGTCTGGCGCGTCACCGGCGTGCCCTGCTCGCGCGCGGCCAGCAGCATCATCTGCATATACATCAGGATGCCGTCGCCATCGGCGGCGATGGTCCGGGGACGGACGGTTTCGTTCCAGAACTGGGCCGGCGTCATTCCGATCGAGGGGATGAAGCTGACCTCCTGCATGTTTCCCCGGGCCAGCGTCCCGTCGAAATCATAGATGATGGCGGTCTTGAGCAGGGGGCGGGGCGTATCGGCCATGAAAGCGTCCTGGAAGGCTTGGACACGCCCTCTAGCACGGCTGGAGCGCCATATCAGCCCAGCAGCAGCTCGGGCGGGGCCGTCGGCGCCTCGGCCTCGATCGGCAGGTGCAGGATGAAGGCCGCGCCCTTGCCCGGTTCGGACTGGACCTCGGCCCAGCCGCCGTGCAGTTCGATCAAGGCTTTCACCAGAGCCAGGGCCACGCCCGGCCCGCCGCGCTCGCGCCGCACGAAGCGGTCGAAGACGTGGGCCTGCAGGTGATAGGGGATGCCCCGGCCGGTGTCCTCGACGCGGATGCGGATTTCATTCGGCCCGGCCTCGGCGCTCAGGCTGACGGCGCCGCCTTCGGACACCGCCCGGCAGGCGTGCTCCAGCAGGTGATCGACCGCTTGGGCGATGCGGCGGGCGTCGGCGCGGATCGGCTGCAGCCCTGCCGGACAGGCCAGATTCAGCGTCGCCCCGCGGCCCTCCACCTTGGGCCTGATCCGCTCGGCCGCCTCGTCCAGCAGGTCGCAGACGCGCACATCGCCCAGCGTCAGCTCCATCTCGCCCGCGTCGATCTGGGCCATATCCAGCACGTCGTCGATGGAGCGGGCCAGATGGCTGGCCGCTACGCGGATGGCCCCGGCGTGCTGGCGGCTGCGCTCGGGCAGGTCGCCCATCGCCTCCAGCAGTTCGGAATAGCCGACGATGGTCGTCAGCGGGGTGCGCAGCTCATAGGAGACGCTGCCCACGAACTCTCGCTTCAGCGCCTGGCTCTCGGCCAAAGCGGCTTCCTTGGCGGCCAGCGCCTGCTCCAGCCCGCGGCGGGCCGTCACGTCCGAGAAGGCGACCAGGGTGGCCCCGTCCGGCAGGGGACGGGTCTGCCAGGCGGCGCTGCGGCCGTCCTCGGTGCGCCCCTCGCCGGCGATCGGCACCCGGCTTTCCGGGTCAGGGTCGGCCACCCGCGCCTTCAGCCCCAGCCACAGGGCTGCGTCGGGCAGGACCGGGCGGCACAGGGCGGCCACGGCGTCGAAGTCGCCCGCCTCGTTCAGCCGTTCGCCCGCCACGCCCCAGAAGGTCTCAAACGCTTCGTTGTGCAGCCGCAGCCGCCCGTCCGAGCCGAACACGGCCACGGCGTCGTTCAGCTTGTCCAGCGTCGCGCGCTGGACCTGGATCTGGGCGTTGTAGCGGCTGCGCAGCTGCAGTTCGCCGGTGATGTCCGAAAAGATCAGCAGGATGCCGCCTAGCGGGTGCGGCTGGCGCACCACCCGCAGCGTCCGCCCGTCGGGCAGGGACCAGCTGTCGTCCGGCGAGGCCTGGGCGGCGCCGTAGAAATCCAGTTCATCCGCCTTCCAGCGGGCGTAGTCGACAACCTCGGGCAGCAGTCGTTTCTGGCGCAGCCGGTCCAGAAGTTCAGCGTGGGTCGGCCGTTCGTCCAGCCACGCCGGATCGACCCCGAACAGCGACTGGAAGGCGGTGTTGTGGAAGGCCAGCCGCTTGGACGGGCCGAAGATGGCGACGGCGTCGGCCAGGTGATTCAGCGTCTCGTCATGGGCCTCGACGTGACGGCGCAGGGTGTCGCGCGTCTCCTCGGCCTCGGTCATCTCGATGGCGAAGGCGATCACGGCGCCGCGTCCGCCCGCCAGCGGTTCGGCCAGGATCTTCCACGCCCGGCGCCGTCCGCCCGCCGTGGTCCAGCGGAAGCCGTCCTGGCGCGCGTTCAGGCGCAGCGTCTCCGCCACCACCCCGTCGGCGCCGCGATCGAAACTGAGCCCCCGCTCGCGCGCCTCGGCCAGGGTCTCGGCCCCCGTCTCGACCAGCCAGGCGCTGTTGGCCCAGACCAGCCGCCCGGCCCCGTCCACGACCCAGGTCGGCGCCGGAGACTGTTCCGCCAGAACCCCCGCGCCCGCGCCGCCGTCCAGTCCGCCCTCGCCGCCCACCCCGGCCAGACGCGACAGCCGCAGCCAGGCCGATCCCCCATGCGGCCGTCCCTCGACCGCCCAGGCGCCCTGCGGCGTCTCCATCAGGGTCTCGAAGGCCTCCCCGGCCTGAACCAGCGCCTCCATGCGTCCGGTGTGCAGACCGGTCAGCACCGCGACCACGCCTTGCGCCGCCGCCAGCCCCTCGAGCCCGGGCGCCAGCGCCGACAGGGCCTCGGCCGAGCCGAACGCCGACTGCGCCTCGCCCTGCGGGCTCAGGGCCACCCGCACGTCGTCGAACGCCGTCAGGGCGCCTTCGCTGGCCGCCGCCGAGGCCTGGGCGCCGCCCAGCCAGCGCTCGATCTCGACCTCGCGCGCACCCAGCCGCGCGCGTAGCCGCCAGGTCCAGGCGCTGATCGCCAGCGCCAGACCGGCCGCCCCTGCGGTGGCTGCATAAGCGATGTCGGCCTCGGCCATAGGTCCCCGGATGATGCGTCGCTGCGGCGGCCGCCGAGCGTCAGCGCGCCGACCGATTCGCGTTTACCATAACCTGATTGCGCGATTTGCGATGCGGCGTCGCCGCCGATTGCGGGACCGGCCGCGCCGGGCGATATCCTTAGCCATGAGCCAGACCTGGACCTATCAGACCGCCCCCTCCCTCGACGACTTCGCCCGCCTGGCCGAAGAGGCCTTCGCCGCCCTGCCCGATCTGTTCCGTCAGGCGGCCGGGGACGTCGTCATCCGCATCGACGACTTCGCCGACGAAGAAATCCTGCGCGACCTTGAGATCGAGGATCCGTTCGAGCTGACCGGCCTGTATTCCGGCGTCCACATCGGCGAGCGAGACGCCATGGGTCCGGCGCCGGAGCCTTCGCGCGTCTTCCTGTATCGCCGCCCGATCCTCGATGAATGGTGCGAGCGCGGCGACGTCGGCCTGTCCGAGATCATCGCCCATGTCCTGATCCACGAGATCGGCCACCACCTGGGCCTGGACGACGATCAGATCCACGCCATCGAAGACGATGATGACTGAGCCGCTGCTGCGCATCGAAAACGCCAGCGTGGTGCGCGGCGAGCGACGCATTCTGGATGATGTCAGCCTGACCATTGCGGCGGGCGACCACACGGCGATCCTGGGGCGCAACGGCTCGGGCAAGTCGACGCTGGTCAAGCTGATCCTGCACCAGCTCTATCCCGTGCACGGCGCGCGGGTCGAGGTGTTCGGCCAGAGTCCGTGGGACGTCTTCTCCCTGCGCCGCCGTCTCGGCTTCGTCTCGCCCGCCGCCCAGTCGGACCTGACCGGCGAGGACGCGCTGGAGGTGATGGACGCGGTCGTCTCAGGCTTCTTCGCCTCGCGCGGGGTCTGGCGGCGCGAAACGATCACGCCCGCCATGCGCGACGCCGCCGCCGAGGCCCTGCACCGCATGGGGGTCGAGCATCTGATCGGCCGTTCAATGGCCACCCTGTCCTCCGGCGAGGCGCGGCGGGTGCTGATCGCCCGCGCACTGGCTCATCAGCCCGACGCCATCCTGCTGGACGAGCCATGCGGCGGGCTGGACCCGGCGACGCGCCGCCTGTTCCTCGACAGCCTCAGGCCGCTGGCGCAGAGCGGCGCCACCCTGATCCTGGTGACCCACCACATCGAGGAGATCCTGCCCGAGATCGGCCGCGTCATCATGATGAAGGACGGCCGCGTCGCCCGCGACGGCGCCAAGCGCGACATGCTGACCGACGCCGCCCTGACCGACCTGTTCGGCCTGCCGATGACGGTCTCCGGCCGCGACGGCTGGTTCGGCCTTCAGCTCAGTTAGGCGATCCGCTCCAGCCTGGCCGCGAAGAAGCCGTCCAGACCGCCTTTCTCCGCCCATTGCGAGGGCAGCAGGCGCAGCCAGCCTTCCGGGGTCAGGGCCTCGTCCGGGGCGCCGACCTCGGCAGGAACGGCGGCGACGGTGCGGAAGGCCGGGTTGCGACGCAGGAAGGCGATCACCTGCGTCTCGCCCTCTTCGCGCTCCAGCGAACAGACGCAATAGACCAGACGGCCGCCCGGCTTCACCTTCTCGGCGGCGGCGTCCAGCAGGCGGTGCTGCACGTCGGCCAGCTTGGCCACATCGGCGGGGCGGGTGGCGCGCAGCACCTCGGGGTTGCGGCGATAGGTGCCGGTCGCCGTGCACGGCGCGTCCAGCAGGACAGCGTCGAAGGTGCGGTCGTCGTCCCAGTCCTCGGCCGGGACGGCGACCACCTCGGCCGTGAGGTTCATGCGCTCGAAGTTCTGGCGCAGGCGTTTCAGGCGCGCCTCGGACCGGTCCAGGGCTGTCACCTCGGCCCCGGCGGCGGCCAGCTGCAGCGTCTTGCCGCCCGGCGCGGCGCACAGGTCCAGCGCCGTCTCGCCCG
This sequence comes from Brevundimonas naejangsanensis DSM 23858, assembly GCF_000421705.1. GTDB lineage: Bacteria > Pseudomonadota > Alphaproteobacteria > Caulobacterales > Caulobacteraceae > Brevundimonas > Brevundimonas naejangsanensis. Next base: position 248,212 of record NZ_ATXN01000004.1, on the reverse strand, counting down.
CCTTGACCGCCAGCAGGCGGGCGGGCACGGCGGCTGCCGCGTCCTGCACCCACCAGTCGCCGGCCTCAAAGCCGGGCCATGAGGCGACATCGCCGCGCTTGCCGGTGCGGACCGTGCCGCCGGGCAAGGCCTCGCCGTCGACTGAGGCCGCCAATTCGGCGGGATCGACGCCCGGTTTGGCCGTGAGGTCGGTGGCGGGTTCCTCGCGCGTCGCCAGGGCCAGACCGATCAGGGCCGCCTCGCCATAGGTGGCTTTCCAGCGCTGGGCCAGCCAGTCGGGCAGGTTGGCTTCCGCCGTCGTCAGGCCGGGACCGTCGCGGCCGACGCCGCGCAGCACGGCGTTGACCAGATTCTTGTAGGGCCGCGTCTTGGGGTCGCGCTCGGCCAGCTTCACCGCCGTCGACACCGCGGCGAAGGCGGGCGTCTCCAGCACCAGGGTCTGGGCCAGGGCGATGCGCAATATGGTCATAACCGCCAGCGGCGGCGCCTTCTGCAGGCGACGCTCAAGGATCTGGTCGATCTCGCCCAGACGGCGCAGGGCCGCCATCGCCACGGCGCGGGCGAAGGCCCGATCCTGCGGCGGAAGATCGCGCGCGGGCGACTGCGACAGTGCCTCGTCCAGACCGGTGCGCTTCTCCAGCGCCGCGTTCAGCAGCAGGCCGGCGACCAGCCGCGCTTCGACGCCGATGTCGGCGTGGGGGTCGTCAGCGACCGGACGCGGCGCGGGTTCACGACGCGGACCGCGCGCCTTTTCGGCGATGCGGCGACCGCGCGCGGCGGAGCTTTTGCCCTTAGGCGTCCCCCCGCTCACACCGACACCTGGGTGCCAAGCTCGACCACGCGGCCGGGCGGAATGCGGAAGAAGTCGGTCGGATTGGCGGCGTTACGCATCAGGAAGATAAACAGCTTGTCCTGCCAAAGAGGCATGCCCTGCCGGGCGGTGGGAACGACGGAGCGGCGCCCCAGGAAGAAGCTGGTCGACATGATGTCGAACTTCAGCCCCTGCTTGCGACACAGGCCAAGCGCGCGCGGCACGTTCGGCGTCTCCATATAGCCGAAGGTCAAGGTAAGGCGCTTGAAATCATCGCTGATCGGCTCGACCGCCACCCTTTGCAGGTCCGGCACGCGCGGCCGGTCGGACGTATGCACCGTCAGGATGATGTTCTTCTCGTGCAGCACCTTGTTATGCTTGAGGTTGTGCATCAGGGCCACCGGCGCGACATCGGCGTCCGAGGTCAGGAAGATGGCCGTGCCCGGCGCGCGGTGCGGCGGACGGGCGCGCAACATCTCGATCAGATCGGTCAGCGGCAGGCTGTCCTTGCGCGTCTTGTCGGTCAGGATCTGGGTGCCGCGCACCCAGGTCCACATCAGCATGACCAGACCGCCGCCCAGCACCAGCGGCATCCACGCCCCTGCCGGGATCTTGAGCAGGTTGGAGGTCAGGAAGACCGCGTCGATGAATCCGAACGGCACCAGGGTCAGCAGCACCGCCCACATCGGCCACTTCCATTTGTGGCGCACGACGGTGAAGGACATCAGGGTGTTGACCATCATGGTCCCGGTCACCGCCACCCCATAGGCCGCCGTCAGATTGTGCGACGACTGGAAGGTCACAAGCACGAACAGCACCCCGACCATCAACAGGCTGTTGATCGCAGGCACATAGATCTGGCCCGCCTGCGTCTCGGAGGTGTTGCGGATGTCCAGTCGCGGCAGCAGGCCCAGCTGGACCGCCTGCTGCGTCACCGAGAAGGCGCCGGTGATGACCGCCTGGCTGGCGATCACCGTGGCCGCCGTCGCCAGCAGCAGCATGGGCCAGTAGACCAGCTGCGGCACCATGTTCCAGAAGGGATTGTTGGCCGCGCCGGGGTGCGACAGCAGGAAGGCGCCCTGCCCCAGATAGTTCAGCGTCAGGCAGGGCAGGACGATGAACAGCCAGCCCCGACGGATTGGCGACTTGCCGAAATGGCCCATGTCCGCATACAGCGCCTCGGCTCCGGTGACGGCCAGAAAGACGCTGCCCAGGATGACGAAGCCCAGGAAGCCGTCGGCGATCAGCAGCTTGATCCCGTAATAGGGCGACAGGGCCTTCAGGATCGACAGGTCGTCGAAGATGTGCGCCACGCCCATCACGCCCAGCGACAGGAACCAGACAAGCGTGATGGGGCCAAAGAATTTGGCCAGTCCGGCCGTGCCGCGCGACTGGACCATGAACAGCGCGATCAGTATGCTCGCCGCCAACGGCACGATGAAGGGATCGAGGCGGCCGTTCAGGCCCGGCGCCTCCTGCAGACCCTCGATGGCCGACAGGACGGAAATGGCCGGGGTGATGACGCCGTCGCTGTAGAACAGGGCTGCGCCGCAGACCCCCAGAATGAACAGCCAGGCGCTGCGTCGACCGATGGCGTGCTGGGCCAGGGCCATCAGCGACAGGGTGCCGCCCTCTCCCTTGTTGTCGGCCCGCATCAGGAACATGACGTATTTGAACGTCACCACCACCATCAGCGCCCAGAAGGCCAGCGACACCACGCCGATGACGGCCAGGTCGCCTTCGACGCCCTTCTGGGCGTGGCCGATGGCCTCGCGCAGGGCGTAGATGGGGCTGGTGCCGATGTCGCCGAAAACCACGCCGATGGCGCCCAGGATCAGGGCGCGGCGGCCGGTCTTGCCGCCAGTCCCCGGCGAGCCCCCCGAGGCGGGAGGCTGGGCGTTAGCGGCGGAAGAGGCGTTGGCGGTTGGCGCGGCGTCGCCGCGGGGCGTGTCCCCGACCATGCAATGTTCTCCGGGTCGCGCGAGGAGGCGTGCCCATCAAGAGCCGCGGGCCTTTAGACCTTTTCCGTCAGCGGTTCAATCGCGCCCCGGTTCCGGCCGCGCGGCCGATGACAGGATGCTGCGGTCGTCCTTGGCCTGAAGCAGGATCACCACGCCTTCATCGGCGCCCGCCTCGACAGGCAGGGGAAACAACACCGGTCGTCCATTCCAGTCGCCCAGCCGCCGCACCTCGCGCACGACATTGACGTGGGTCACCGCGCGGCCCCGGTTGTCGCCGCCCTTGACCTCGACCGTCTGCTGACCGGGCCGATAGACCACGGCGACGACCTCCGCCCCGCCCTGCGGCGCCCGGCCCGAGCCGACGCCGACGCGGTCGCCGGTCTCGCGGAACTCGATCTCGGGCGGCCAGCCGCGACCCCGCGCCTCGGCCTCGACGGCGGCCTTCAGCTCAGGCGAACGGGCGCCCGAGACATGACGGCGCCCGTCGATCACCACCTGCGGCGTCGAGACGTTCCGCAGCCTCAAAGCTTGGCGATAGGCGCGCTGGCGCTCGGCGAACTCGGGCCGGGCGAAGGTGTCGGGCCAGCCCAGATAGTCCCAATAGTCGACGCCGTAGGTCAGGACGATCACACCCGGCTCAGTCGCCACGGTCTCGACCGTGCGGTTGGCGTCGGGACAGCCCGAGCAGCCCTGGGCGGTGAACAGTTCGACCACCACCGGCTGGACCGTGGCGGCACGCTCACGCGACGGCGCGGCGGCGACGGCCAGCAGGCCTGCGCCCGCGATCGCCGTCGCCGCTATCCCGTATCTGAACAGGCCCCGTGCCATCATGGCGGCGATCCTATCCCTTCGCCGCAAAGGCGTCGCTCATAAATGCGTGAGCGGCGTCACACGCCTTCGACCCGCCTTCGCGCTCAAGCAGGCCGAAGGCCGTTAGCGCACTAAAAAGCCCTTTAATCCATCAGTTGTTGGGCTAGGTAGACATAGTGGCGCGCCCAGCGGCGAGCGTTGGCGACCGGATCGGCGTCGTTGGAGTGTCCGCCCGCCGTATCCTCGAAATAGAGGTGGTCGTGGCCCTGATCGCCCAGACGCGCCGCGAACTTGCGGGCATGGCCGGGGTGGACCCGGTCGTCGCGCGTGTTGGTCGTGATGTAGACGCGCGGGTATTTCACCTCGGGCCGCAACTGCTGATAGGCCGAATAGCGGGCGATGAATTCGGCGTCGCCCGGAATGCGCGGATCGCCGTACTCGCCCATCCACGACGCGCCCGCCGGCAGCTCCTGATAGCGCAGCATGTCGATCAGCGGGCTTTCGATCACCGCCGCATTGAACAGCTCCGGGTGCTGGGTGATGGACACGCTGGTCAGCACCCCGCCGTTGGACCGCCCATAGATGCCCAGGTGGCGCGGGCTGGTGATGCGGCGCTGCTCCAGATCGCGGGCCACGGCGGCGAAGTCGTCAAAGGCGCGCTGACGGTTTTCGCGCAGGGCCGCCTGGTGCCATTGTGGGCCGAACTCGCCGCCGCCGCGGATGTTGGCCTGAACGAAGACGCCGCCGTTCTCCAGCCACAGCTTGCCCATCTCGGGCTTGTAGGCGGGCGGGAAGCTGGCCTGGAAGCCGCCGTAACCGAACAGGATGGTCGGGCCGGTTCCGTCCATCGCCAGGTTCTTCGGCCGGGTGACGAAATAGGGAATCCTGGTCCCATCGGTCGAGGTCGCCTCGAACTGCTCGACCACATGGGTTGAGGCGTCGAACTTGGCCGGCGCCGACTTGAGCTCGGTCGGGGCGCCGGTCGAGACGTCCGCCAGGCTGAGGGTCGGCGGGGTCAGGAAGCCCTGCGTCGAGACGAAGACCTGCCCCTTGGCCTTGGAGCTGTCGCCCAGACCCACGGCGCTGTTGGCCGGAACGGCGATGTCAGTCGCGGTCCAACCGTCGGCGGTTCGCGTAAACCGCTTCAACGTACCGACGACGTTGTCGGCGATCACAGCGACGATGCTGTCCGGGAAAACCCGAACGCTCTGCAGCGACTGGCGCGGGCCGGGGGCGAAGATAGTCGCCATCTTCGCGTCGATGCGGATACTCTGACGCACGTCGCCCAGCACGCCCATCGGCAGGGCGACCAGCGAACCGGCGGCATAGTCCTGACCGTCGAAGCTCCACGCCTGTTCGGGCGAGAAGATCAACTGGCCGCCCAGCACGCCCTCTACGCCCACGCGCTCGGGCAGGGCCAGTTGATACGGCTTGCCGTCGGGCCCCAGCGCCCAGATCTCTGAGCGGAAGGTGTCCAGCGGGCGGCTGAACAGCACGGCTTCGACCGCTCCCGCCTTGTCGCGGAACACCATCGGCGAGACGCCGTATCCGCCGTCCCCCTGCTGGCCGCGATAGACCTCGGTCGCGTGTTCCAGCGGATGGCCGCGCTTCAGCGACTTGATGATGAAGGGATAGCCCGACTCCGTCAGGCTGCCGGGGCCGAAGTCGGTGGCGATCAGCAGGGTGTCGCGGTCCAGCCAGCTGATGCGGTGCTTGCCTTCGGGGATGACGAAGCCGCCGTCCACGAAGGTCTTGGTCGTCAGGTCGAACTCGCGCACCGTCACGGCGTCCATGCCCCCGTTCGACAGATTGACCAGGCAGCGGGTCTCGTCCGGCGCCAGGCAGTTGGCGCCCTTGAACACCCAGTCCTTGCCTTCCGCCTTGGCCAGGGCGTCGATGTCCAGCAGGGTCTCCCACTGCGGCTGGGCGGTGCGATAGGAGTCCAGCGTCGTGCGGCGCCAGACGCCCTTGGGATTGGCGGCGTCCTGCCAGAAGTTGCCGAGCCCTTCGCCCAGGAAGCTGACGCCGGGGATGCGGTCGGTGGCCGTCAGGATGGCTTCGGCCTGCTGGCGGAACGGCTCATAGCGGCGGTCGCCGGTCAGGGCGGCCAGGGCCTTTTCATTGGAGGCGGCGACAAAGGCGCGGGCCTCGGCGCCGTCCACCTCTTCCAGCGCCAGGTGGTCGTCAGCGGCCTTGACCCCCTCGGGCGACAGGTCGCGCGGGAAGTGCGGCGGCGGGGTCATGGCCGAGGCGGCCGTGGGGTCAGCGGGCGCGCCGTTCGCCAGCGCGGGCGCCGCGGCCAGCATCATCACGGGCAGGGCAGCTGACAGGAACAGGGTTTTCACAATCTCTTCTCCGTTCATCCCCGCGGAGGCGGGGACCCAGTGCTTTGGCCCCAAGAGCCGCCTTCAAAATTTCCGCTCACAGCCCCAGGTCGAGCGCGAGGCTCAAACCTGGGTCCCTGCCTCCGCGGGAATGAGCGGGCATGGTTTTACCGCTGCGCCGGCTGATCCATCAGCCTGCGGGTCAGGTAGGTGTATTCCAACGCGATGCGGCGGGCCGTCTCGCGCAGATTGGCGCCCGCCGCGTGGCCGCCGTCGGTGTTTTCATAGAAGAGCACCGGATAGCCCAGCGCTTCCATCCGCGCCGCCGCCTTGCGGGCGTGGCCGGGATGGACGCGGTCGTCCTTGGTCGAGGTGTGGATGAAGACTTCCGGATAGGGCTGACCCGCCGCCAGCTTCTGATACGGCGAATATTGTTCGATCCAGGCGCGCTGTTCCGGGATGTCCGGGTCGCCGTATTCGCCGATCCAGGAGGCGCCCGCCAGCAGCTTGTGGAAACGCAGCATGTCGAACAGCGGCACCTGGATGACCGCCGCGTTGATCAGGTCCGGGCGCTGGGTCAGCATGGCGCCCATGAACAGCCCGCCCTGCGAGCCGCCCATCACGCCCAGGTGCGGCTGGCTGGTGATCCCGCGCGTGATCAGGTCCTGGGCCACCGCCTGGAAGTCCTCATGCGCGCGCTGGCGATTTTCCTGCTGGGCCGCCTGGTGCCATTTGGGACCGAACTCGCCGCCGCCGCGCGTATTGGCGATGACGTAGACGCCGCCCCGCTCCAGCCACAGCTTGCCCACCGTCGGCGAATAGCCGGGCAGCAGCGACGACTGGAAACCGCCATAGCCGTACAGCAGCGTCGGGTTCGACCCGTCCATCGCCATCGCGTCCTTATGGACAACGAAATAGGGGATCATCGTCCCGTCGGTCGAACGGGCCTCGAACTGATCCACGCGCATGCCGCTGGCGTCGAACTTGTCCGGCAGGGCCTTGGTCAGATCGACGGCCCCGGTCGCCGCATCGGCCAGATAGAGGCTGGACGGGTTCAGATAGCCGGTGACGCTGACGAAGATCTTGTCGTCCTGCTCCGAAGCCGAGCCGACCCCGACCGAGACGTTCTGCGGCAGGTCCAGACGGGTGCGGCTCCAGTCGGCCGGATCGTAGACATAGACCGAGCCGCGCACGTTTTCATAAAGGGCCACGACCAGCTTGTTGCGGGTGGCGTTGATCCCCTCGACCGCCTCGCGCTCGCCGGGGCGGATGACCAGACGGGCGGGCGCCTTCGGATCGGCCAGCCACGCCTGCAGGTCCCAGGCGATGACGTCGCCGGTCTTGAACTGCTGGCCCGACGGCGCGGTCCAGTCCTGGTCCGTCGTCACCACCAACTGGCCTGCGACCAGGGCGTTGATGTTGGACTTGAGCGGCAGCTCCAGCTTGGTGGTCGAGCCGTCGGCGTTCAGGCGCCAGGTCTCGCTCTCATAGAAGTTGATCCCCCGGTTCAGCAGCACCGCCTGCACCACGCCGTCGGCGTCGCGCAGGGTGTAGCCGGACACCGAGACGTCGGTCTTCTGACCGGCGAAGACCTCGACCGCCTGGTCGATCGTCTGGCCGCGCTTCAGCAGCCGCACGGTGCGCGGATAGCCCGAGTCCGTCAGCGAGCCTTCGCCGAAGTCGCGCGCGATCAGCAGGGTGTCCTTGTCGATCCAGCTGGCGCCGCCCTTGGATTCCGGCAGGCTGAAGCCGCCCCCCTCGCCTGGAGCGACGAAGGTGCGGGTCACGCTGTCGAACTCGCGCAGGGTCACCGCATCCTTGCCGCCGTTGGACAGGTTTATCAGGCAGTAGCGTTCCTCGGGGGCCAAGCAGGTCGCGCCCTTATAGACCCAGTTGGCGCCCTCGGCCGCCGACAGGGCGTCGAAGTCCAGGATGGTCTCCCACTGCGGCGTATCGGAGCGATAGCTGTCCAGCGTCGTGCGGCGCCAGACGCCGCGCACATGCTCGGCGTCCTGCCAGAAGTTGTCGATGTGGCCATCGTGGGTGAAGCCGGGCGAAGGGATGCGGTCGCGCGACTGCACCAGCTCCAGCGCCTGCTGATGCAGCGCTTCATAGCGCGGGTCGCCCTGCAGCACGCCCAGCGAGGTTTCATTATGCGCCTTGACCCAGTCCATGGCGCGCTCGCCCTCGACCTCCTCCAGCCACAGATAGGGATCGGTCGCGTCGCTGGTCGCGAAGCCCGGCGCGGCAGAGGCGACGCTGGTGGAAACGGAAGCTTGGGCCATGGCGACGGGTGCGGCTCCGGCAGCAAGGGAAAGGACGGCGACGGACGCCAGGGTGCGGATGATCATGGGTGTCCCCCAACGGACGAATGTTTCGACCGGCACCTTGGCGACGGCGGCGACGGGGAGCAAGCGTCAGTCGTCCTATCGACCCGTAATCTTTGGCCGCAGGGCCGAACTCAGTCGCCGTCGTCCGGGATGCACAGGATCTGACCGCAGGCCTTGCAGTGGACGGCGTCCGGATCATGCTTCTGCAGGCCGCAGGTCGGACAGGGAAACTTCACCTTGTGCGGCCGCAGCAGGGTCTGGGCCAGGCGGATGAACAGGGTGATGCCTACCAGCATGACGACGATGGAGATCACCCGGCCCCAGTTGCCCGGCAGGGTGATGTCGCCGAACCCCGTCGTCGTCAGGGTGGCGACGGTGAAATAAAGCGCGTCCAGATAGCCGTTGATGTGCTCGGCCTTGCCCCGGAAATAGGCGTAGACGAAGCCGGTCACGACAAAGACGAAGGTGATCAGGGCGGCCAGGGCGCGGGTGATTTCCTCGACGCGGGTGTCGTCGAACCGGCGGCCGATGGTGCGCCAGAACAGGTCGCTGTTCAGCAGACTCCAGAACCGCAGCAGGCGCAGGAAGCCGAAGTTGGCGAGCCAGGCCGGAAACAGCAGGGTCGCCAGCACGAACAGATCGACCCAGACGATCGGCTTCTTCAGCCAGTCGCGGATATCGGAATAGGCATAGGCGCGCGCCGCCAGGTCCAGTCCCAGGATGGCGGCGATGAAATAGTCGGCGACATAGAAGACCCAGCCCGCCTCCTTCAGGATCGGCGCGGCCAGAAAGAAGCCGATGATGATCAGATCGACCAGAATGACCATCAGGCGGAACTTCACCGCCGCCGGCTGGGCGCCGTGATAGAGGTAACGCAGGCGCGCCCTCAGCCTCAGGCCGTCGGGTCTGGCGGTTTGGCTCTGATCGGAAGTCATCGCCGTCAGCGATACATGAACCGGCGCAAAATCCTATATGAAGGGCATCATGAGTGAACCCGCCCGCCCCTACATCCGCATGAACGGCGCCGGAAACGCCTTCATTGTCGTTCAGGCCTTCGAGCAACCCTTCCACCCGACAGCGGATCAGGTGCGCGCCCTGGCCGACCCCGCGGCGGGCCTGGGCGGCTTCGACCAGCTGATCGGCATCGAACCGTCCGAGACGGCCGACGCCTTCATGCGGGTGTGGAACGCCGACGGCTCGATGGTCGAAACCTGCGGCAACGCCCTGCGCTGCGTCGGCTGGCTGATGCTGGAGGCGACCGACAAGGAAGAGGTGTTGATCGACACCCTCAGCGGGCCGACCACCGCGCGCCGCGCTTCTCCCCTATCAGGCCGCGTCGGATCGGGAGATCCCGCAGGGTCGACGAGCGCGGCCATTCACGAAGTCGCGGTGGATATGGGCGCCCCCCGTCTGGATTGGGATCAGGTGCCCCTGTCCGAAGAGATGGACACGCGCGGGATCGAGCTTCAGGTCGGACCGATCGACGCACCCGTGCTGCACACGCCCGGCGCCGTTTCGATGGGCAATCCCCACGTCGTCTTCTTCACCGATCGCCAGGACGACGCCTTCGTGCGCGGCTCCGGCTCGCTGGTCGAGCACCACCCGCTGTTCCCCGAAGGGGTCAATGTCGGCTTCGCCCATGTCCTGTCGCCCGATCACATTCGGTTGCGGGTCTGGGAGCGCGGGGCGGGCCTGACCCTGGCATGCGGCACCGGCGCCTGCGCCGCCCTGGTGGCGGCCGCGCGTCGCGGCCTGACCGGGCGAAAGGCCGCTGTGACGGTCGATGGCGGCGAACTGACCATCGCCTGGGACGAGGCGACGAACCACGTCTTCATGACCGGCCCGGTGCAGATCGAAGGCACGGGAACCTTCCCGGCGGCCTGACCAGGGCCGCCTGACCCAGCGTCAACGGTTGTCGGCGAAGGTTCCAGGTTCTAGGAACGAAATGCGCCTGCCCTTCCCGAGATAGAAATGCCCGAATTGACCGACAAACAGACCTTCTCTGACGACGACGCTCTGGAGTTCCACAGCGATCCGATCCCGGGCAAGATCTCCATGGCCCCGACCAAGCCGATGGCGACCCAGCGCGACCTGTCGCTGGCCTATTCGCCGGGCGTCGCCGTGCCGGTCCTGGCCATCGCCGAGGATGCGGACAAGGCTTACGACTACACCGCCAAGGGCAATCTGGTCGCCGTCATCTCGAACGGCACCGCCATCCTGGGCCTGGGCAATCTGGGCCATATGGCCTCCAAGCCGGTGATGGAAGGCAAGTCGGTCCTGTTCAAACGCTTCGCTGATGTCGACAGCTTCGACGTCGAGGTGAAGACCACCGACCCGGACGAGTTCGTCACCGTGGTCAAGAACATCGGCGACACCTGGGGCGGCATCAATCTGGAGGACATCAAGTCCCCCGAATGCTTCGAGATCGAAGCCCAGCTGCAGGACCTGCTGGACATTCCCGTCTTCCACGACGACCAGCACGGCACCGCCATCATCTCGACCGCCGGCCTGATCAACGCCTGCCACATCGTCGGCAAGAAGCTGGAGGACATCAAGGTCGTCCTGTCCGGCGCCGGGGCCGCGGGCCTGTCGTCGATCGCCCTGATGAAGGCCGCCGGCGTAAAGGCCGAGAACACCACCATCTGCGACCGTCAGGGCGTCATCTACAAGGGCCGCGACAACGTCTCCCAATGGCAGGCGGCGCACGCCACCGACACCCCGCACCGCACCCTGGCCGACGCCATGGTCGGCGCCGACGTCGTGCTGGGCCTGTCGGCCAAGGGCGCGATCACCAAGGAGATGGTCGCCTCCATGGCGCCCAATCCGATCATCTTCGCCATGGCCAATCCGGACCCTGAAATCACGCCCGAAGACGTCAAATCCGTGCGTTCGGACGCCATCATGGCGACGGGCCGTTCGGACTACGTCAACCAGATCAACAACGTCCTGGCCTTCCCCTATCTGTTCCGGGGCGCGCTGGACGTGCGTGCGCGCCAGATCAACCACGAGATGAAGATCGCCTGCGCTCACGCCCTGGCGGCGCTGGCGCGCGAGGACGTGCCGGACGAGGTCGCCGCCGCCTATCGCGGCCGCAAGCTGAAGTTCGGCCCGGAATACATCATCCCGACGCCGTTCGATCCGCGCCTGATCTGGTACATCCCGCCCTTCATCGCCCAGACGGCGATGGACTCCGGCGTGGCGCGCAAGCCGATCAAGGACATGGACGCCTATCGCATCAGCCTGCGCCAGCGCGTCGATCCGTCCGCCGCCCTGATGCAGAAGATCCAGGCCAGCGTGCGCTCGGGTCCGAAGCAGCGCGTCGTCTTCGCCGAGGGCGAGGAGCAGTCGGTCATCCGCGCCGCCTGGGCCTTCAAACAGGCCGAACTGGGCACGCCCATCCTGGTCGGCCGCGAAGAGCTGATCCGTCAGAACGCCGCCGAGGCCGGTCTGAGCTTCGATGAGCTGGGCATTCAGATCATGAACGCCCGGATTTCCGAGCGGAACACCGACTACGTCGACTGGCTCTACGCGCGCCTGCAACGTCGCGGCTATCTGCGTCGCGACGTTCAGCGCATGATCAATCAGGACCGCAACTACTTCGCCGCCGCCATGGTCGCGCGCGGCGAGGCGGACTGCATGGTCACCGGCGTGACCCGCAACTTCAACATGGCCCTGAAGGAGGTCCGCCGCGTCCTGGACGTCAAGGACCGGATGATCGGCCTGTCGATCCTTTTGGCCAAGGGGCGCACCCTGTTCGTGGCCGACACCTCGATCCACGAACTGCCTGACGCGGCCGAACTGGCCGAGATCGCGGTCAAGGCCGCCGCCACGGTCAAGACCCTCGGCCGCAAGCCGCGCGTCGCCTTCCTCAGCTACTCCACCTTCGGCGATCCGCCGGGCAACCGCGGCGAGAAGGTGCGCGAGGCCATCCGCATCCTGGACGGCATGGATGTCGATTTCGAATATGAAGGCGAAATGCCGCCGGCCCTGGCGCTGAACTCCGAGGCGCGGGCCAACTATCCCTTCATGCGCCTGACCGGCGACGCCAACGTCCTGGTCATGCCGGCCATCCACTCGGCCGCCATCTCGACCCGCCTGGTTCAGGCGCTGGGGGGCGCCACGGTGATCGGCCCGCTGCTGGTCGGTCTGGAGAAGTCGGTGCAGATCGTGCCCCTGGGCGCCTCGGTCGGCGAGATCATGACCGCCGCCACCTTCGCCGCCTACGCCGAAGGGGTGGAAATCGAGGACTGACCCCTCGCCATCGCGACGTCATTCAGAGGCGGCCTTCGGGCCGCCTCTTTGCGTTAGGCGCCTGAAGGCTCGTCTTGCGACGCCGCCTTCTTCTGCTCAGCGATCAGGCGCGCATGGCGGGGCGCGACGTAGAAGGCCAGCACGATGGCGAACACGCCGATGACCGTCGAATACAGGAAGAAGGTGACATAGCCTGCCCCCAGGCCAGCCGGGGACACTCCGCTCTTGGCCGCGCCTGCGACGAGGGATTCCGGCGGCAGGGCGTGAAACAGACCCTTCAGCGCCCCCAGCGGCCCCCCGGCGTCAGCCGCCCGCGCCGAGGCCTCGACGATCTTGCCGGATTGGGACGCGATCAGCTTGCCCGGCAGTGCGTACAGCGAGCTGAACAGGGCGTACTGGGTCGCGGTGAAGCCGATCGACGTGAGGCTGGACATGTAGGCGATCAGCGCCGTCCCGGCGTAGCCGGTGGCTAGATTGTCCACGCCGATAGAGACGAACAGGGCGGTCAGGTCATGCCCCTGGGTCGCCAGCCAGGCAAAGACCAGATTCGACACCGGGCTCATGAAGGCGCCGACCACCATGGTCCGGATCAAGCCGAAACGAGCGACGGACCAGCCGCCGATGAAGACACCCAGCGACATTGCGACGACGCCGAACAGTTTCCGCACTTCGCCGATCTCGATCAGGCTGAACCCCAGGTCGATGTAGAAGGGGTTCATGATATTCAGCACGAAGTCCGCCAGGCGATAGAGGCAGATCAGCGCCAGGATCGGCCCGGCCAGCTTGCCGAACCGGACGAAGAAATCCTTCAGCGGCGCGCCGAACGACCCCGCCAGATAGGCGCCTGGACGACTACGCCATCCCGGCACCGGGGCGCAGGCGAAGAACAGCAGGCCGAAGCCCAGCACGATCCATGCGAACTGGATCAATACGCCGCCTCCCCCGCTTTCGGCCAAACCTGCGCTCAAGGCGCCAAGCGCGGCTTCGGGCAGGACCGCGCCGAAGGCCCAGGCGAAGGCGTCGATCTTGTCGGTCAGGCCCGTGCCGATCAGCACCGCGGCGACGAAGATCAGGCCGATACGCAGCACCCATTCAATCTTCTCCGCCACAGGGCGCGAGGGGATATCGGACACGGGAATGGCGCGCACGACGTGTTGCTTCTCGCGCGGGGCCAGCAGGACGCCCATCACCCCCACCCCCATCAGGGCGGCCATGATCGCGTAGGACAGGTTCCAGTTGTAGAACTGCGCCAGGGCCAGGGGCACGAAGCCGGCGACGATCTGGGCCACGCGATAGCCCAGCTGATAGGCGGCCGCCATTGCGCCCTGACGGCTGTCATCCACCGCCTCGATACGCCAGGCGTCGATGGCGATGTCCTGGGTCGCGCCAAAGAAGCCCACCATGACAGCAAAGGCCGCTACGGCGCCCAAGGACGTCTGCGGATTGGAGCCGGAGATCAGCCACAGACCGGCGATGATCACCACCTGCGTCGCCAGCATCCAGGACCGCCGATGCCCCAGCCAGCGCGTCAGGCCGGGAATATTGGTGCGATCCAGCAGCGGCGCCCAGACGAATTTCAAGGCATAGGTCAGGGTGGCAAGGGCGAAGAAGCCGATCATCTCCAGCGTCACGCCCGCGTCGCGCAGCCAGGCCGACAGGGTGTCATAGATCAGCAGGTTCGGCAGTCCCGCCGCGAACCCCAGCAGCAGCATCGCCATCGGCCGCCGCTCGCCATAGACAGCCAGCCCCCCGAAACGTCGGGAAGGAGCAGCGGGCGTCTTGGTATCGGTCATGCGTGGCTCCGGCGGGCGCCGCCGGGCGATACGGACGACGGACTACTGGCAGATCGGAAAGCCGCGACCTTGGCGCGGTTGGCGGCGTTCGTCCAGCGGGCCAGAGCGACACGCAGGGCGTCCGCCTCCAGCGGCTTGGACAGGTGGTCGTCCATGCCCGCCGCCAGGCAGGCGACGCGATCTTCGGCGAAGGCGTTGGCGGTCAGGGCGATGATCGGCGTCTGATCCCCTCGCGCGCGTAGAACGCGCGCAGCGCCAGGCCCATCCAGACGCGGCATCCGCATGTCCATGAAGACCAGGTCGAAGCGCGCCGCCTTCATCGCCTCCAGCGCTTCCTGGCCGTCGGCGGCCGTCTGGACCACGCAACCCTCGCGGCGCAACAGGATCTTGGCCAACAGGGCGCCCACCGGATTGTCCTCGACCAGCAGGACCCGCACCCCCTTGAAAGCGACATGGGCCACGCGGTCGTCATCGCCGGATCGAACGGGCGGAGCCGTGACGCCCCGACGCGGCGCAAGCGCTCCCAGCACCTGCTCGGCGAGAGAAGTCCGGCGCAACGGCTTGATCAGATAGCCGCAGAAACCCGCCGTGCGATAACGGCTGATCAGATCGCGCTCGCTCGGACGCAGCAGGATGATGGACTGGCCCTGAGCAGATCTGGTCGCCAGCGCGCCGTCGTCGGCGCCCGCATGATCGACCAGAGTCACCGCGGCCTGACGCGCCACCCGACCGCCGGACGCCTCGATCTGATCGGCTGCGGCGCGGCGCACGAAGGGATCCGGCGTGCGGATGGCCACCGCCAGCCGATCCAGCGGACGAGCGCGCGCCGGGGCGTCGGGCGCGATGGGGAAGGCGGCCTCAAAGCGAAAACGGGCGCCGGACCCTTCAGGCCGATCTTCGACGACGACGGTTCCTTCCATGGCGCGGGCCAGGCGCCGCACCACCGCCAGGCCCAGACCGGCGCCGTCGAAGCGCGCGGCGTCGGAGGCGTCGGCGTGGCCGAACTCATCGAAGATGCGGCTGCGCGCCGCTTCGGGCACGCCCGGCCCGGTGTCGTCGACGATGAAGGCCAGACGCACAGGCGCGCCGTCCCGCTGTTCCCCTACCGCCTCGACCGCCAGGCGCACCCCGCCCCGGTCGGTGAACTTCACGGCGTTTCCAGCCAGGTTGAACAGGATCTGGCGCAGGCGCCCCTCGTCGGCGACGATGTCGGCAGCATCGGCGGCCACCGACCAGACGATCTCCAGCCCCTTGTCGTGTGCGCGCGGGCTGAGCAGTTCGGCCACGCCCCGAACCAGGCCTTCCAGATCGACGGGCGCCGGATCGAACTCCAGCGCTTCGGCCTCAAGCCGGGCGTAATCCAACAGGTCGTTGACAAGGCCCAACAGATGTTCGGCCGACTTCTGCGCCGCCTCGGCATAGGCGCGCTGCGCCCCATCCAGACGCGTGCGCGACAACAGACCCAGCATGCCGATCACCCCGTTCAGGGGCGTGCGCATCTCATGGCTCATCAGCCGCAGGAACTGCTGCTCGGGCGAAGCGCCGTCGGCAGGCGCCCCGGATGACGGTTCGGGTCCGCCGGACATGGCGGGAAGAAGCGCGTTCTGCGACGGTTTGCGGCGGGTCTGTCCCATAAGGCCACGCTAGGCCTCCTGGGGTTAATTCAACACGAACGGCCTCGGCCCGTCTGCGCCTTCCTTCACGGGAAACAAGCCGCGTCGGCTGACCTGACGGTCGAAATCCTCATGAGCGCCGACGGTGCTGCGTCGGTACATCAGGGCCTCGGCCACATGGCGGCGCAGCACCCCGTCCACGCCGTCCAGATCGGCGATGGTGCGGGCCAGACGCAGGGTGCGGGTCCAGCCTCGCGCCGTCAACCCGCCAGCCTCCCCCGCCTTCATCAGCAGGGCGCGACCGGCCTGATCCGGCGCAGCGAAACGCTCCAGAGCCTCGCCCGACGCCCGGGCGTTGAGCGCTTGCATCCCCGTCAGCCCGACCTCGGCCTGGCGGGCCTCCTGCATCTGCATGGCGGCGAAGACCCGGGCGGCGGCTTCGGCCGTACCCTCGGCCGGAGGCGGCAGGATCATATCGGCGGCCGTGACCGGCGGCGTCTCGACCGTCAGGTCGATGCGGTCGAACATCGGTCCGGAGATGCGGTTCTGATAGTCCCTTTGACAGCGCGGAGCCTTGCCGCAGGCGCCTCTGCCCGGTCCGCCCACGCCGCAGCGGCAAGGGTTCATCGCCGCCACCAGCTGGAAGCGCGCCGGATAGCGCACATGGGCGTTGGCCCGCGCCACCACGATCTCGCCGGTCTCCAGCGGTTGACGCAGGCTGTCGAGCGCCTGGGCCGAATATTCCGGCAGTTCGTCAAGGAACAGGACGCCATTGTGCGCCAGCGACGCCTCGCCCGGCTTGGCCTTATGGCCGCCCCCCGTCAGGGCGGCCATCGACGCCGAATGATGCGGCGCTCGGAACGGCCGCTCGCGCGTCAGGGCGCCGCGCTCTATCAGCCCCGCCACCGACCAGACCATCGAGGTCTCCAGCCGCTCCAGCGGCGTCAGCGGCGGCAACAGGCCCGGCAGGCGCGCCGCCATCATCGACTTGCCCGAACCCGGCGGACCCACGAACAGCAGATTGTGCCCCCCGGCGGCGGCGATCTCCAGCGCCCGCTTGGCGCCCTCCTGTCCCTTGACCTCGCGCAGGTCGGGCACGACGCCCCCCTCCACCACAGGCCCCGGCTGGGGCGGGCGCAGCACCTGAGTCCCGCGAAAATGATTGATCAGGCCGATGAGGGACCGCGGCGCCAGCAGCCGCACATCCCCCGCCCAGGCCGCCTCCGGCCCGTTCGCCTCGGGACAGATCAGACCCAGCCCCATGCCGTTCACCGCCATCGCGGCGGGCAGGGTTCCGCCGACGCCTGCGATCCGACCGTCCAGACCTAATTCTCCGACTGCCGCCCAGCCGTCCAGCGCGTCCGGCCCGATCACCCCCATCGAAGCCAGCACGGCTAGGGCGATGGGCAGGTCGAAATGGCTGCCCTCCTTGGGCAGGTCGGCAGGAGCCAGATTGGCGATCACCTTCTTGGCGGGCAGAGCCAGGCCGATGCCGGCGAAGGCGCCGCGCACCCGTTCGCGGCTTTCGGCCACCGCCTTATCCGGCAGGCCGACGATGGCGAAAGCCCCGGCGGGCGAGCCGACCTGCTGCACCTCGACATCGACCCGGCGCGCCTCGACGCCGTCGAACGCCACCGTCACCACCCGCGCGACCATCGTGTTCTCTCCCTCAGCAAAGAGAACAAATCACGAACTCATGCAGACTGCAAGAGCGTCGTTCGATCAGGATTGCAGGTCGGCCTCGGGCGCCAGTGTATGGATGACCTGGCCCTGGGCGTTCAGGAACTGGATGGCGCCGAAGCCTTCTTCGGTCACCGTCAGGCGCAGGCGCGGCTGATCGTTCCGGTCCGACAGCTCCACCGCCGGCGCGCCGTCGGCGGCCAGCGACAGACGCATCCGCGTAGGCGTCTCAACGCCGGGAACCAGCGCCCCGCCCAGTCCTGGCTCGCGCACCAGCGGCGGCGCCTGGTTGAAGACGAAGCTGATCGAGCCGTCCGGCGACACCCGCCAGCCGACCGCATCCATCGCCGGATGATCCAGCGCCAGAACGGCCATGCCCCCCTCGATGTCGGCGGTGCCGAAGCCGCCGCGCTCGCTGCCCTTGTCGTCGTAAAGGATCAGACCAGCGACGTTGAAGGCGCGCTTGTACTGGACGCCGTCGATGATCGGCGGCGGGGTCGCCCCCGACAGGGTCATGCGGATGGTCCCGTCGGCGTCGACGATGTCGATGCGCCGTGCGGTGATGCGGTCGTGATCGGGCGTTTCGACCCGCGTCTGCGGCGTGCGGGTCTCGATGATCCGCTCCAGCACCTCCAGCGACGGACGTTTCGGCGCGGCGATTTCCTGCGCCGTCGCCGGGCCGGCGATCACCAGCGCCAAGGCGGCGAAGCCGACAGTCTTGATGAGTGCGGTCATAGGCTCTCCTCCCCTAAGGCTCAGCAGCGTCAGGCGGCCGCCGCCTTCCTCTGCTCGATAACCGCCCACATCCGCTCGGTGGCGTCGATCCCGGCGAAGTTGAGCAGTTGCTGGGCGCCGGTGGGCGAGGTCACGTTGATCTCGGTCAGATAGTCGCCGATCACGTCGATGCCGACGAAGATCAGACCCCGCTCCTTCAGATAGGGGCCGATGGCGGCGCAGATCTCCAGGTCGCGCGGCGTCAGTTCGACCGGCGCCGCCGTGCCGCCGACGCGCAGGTTGGAGCGCACCTGATCCTTGGCCGGAATGCGGTTAATGGCGCCGACCGGCTCGCCGTCGACCAGGATGATGCGCTTGTCGCCCGCCGAGACGGCCGGGATGAATTTCTGGATCACCAGAGGATCGCGCGACCCGGCGGCGTGAATCTCGATCAGGGCTTCAAGGTTCGGATCGTCCGCCTTCAGCCGCACAACGCCCGAGCCGGCCGCGCCATGCAGGGGCTTCAGCACCACATCGCCATGACGGCGGTGGAAGTCGACCAGAGCCTCGGGATCGGACGACACCAGGGTCGGGGGCTGCAGGCCGGGAAACAGGGTGGCGATCAACTTCTCGGGCGCCGAGCGCACCTCGGCCGGATCATTGACCACCAGGGTCCTGGGATGAACCCGCTCCAGCAGATAGGTGGCGGTGACATAGGCCATGTCGAAAGGCGGGTCCTGGCGCATCAGGATGACATCCACGTCTTCAGCCAGATCCAGCCGCTGCTCGGGGCCGAAATCGGCATGATCGCCCTGCTTGCGCTGCACCGTCACCGGACGGGCGCGGCAGAACAGGCGGCCGTCCTCCAAGGCCAGGGTGCGGAAGTCATAGACCCACAGCTTGTGGCCGCGCGCCTGCCCGGTCAGGGCCATCAGGAAGGTGGTGTCCGACTCGACATTGACCGCCTCGAGCGGGTCCATCTGGATGGCGACCTTGAGCATGGGGAGTCCTTCTTGGTGGGCGCTATCGCTCGCGCCGCGGGCGCTCGCTGCTTGAGCTGATTTTAGTGGCGCTAACGTTCGCCCCGCGGGCGCGCGTTGCTTGAGCTGATTTTAGTGGCGCTAACGTTCGCCCCGCGGGCGCTCGCTGCTTGAGCGCCGAAGCGCCGTCAGTGCCTACTTGAGGCGCGAAGCTGCGCGCCGCAAGGCCGCGCTTCAGTTCAGTTGCAACCGCATCCGGTCCAGCCGGACGTCGCAGGCCGCGAGAGGCTCGCCCAGGGTGCGGGCGCGGGACAGGGCGTGCATGGCGCCGGTTAGGGCGCCCTGCTTCTCGCGGGCGGCGGCGACGTCCAGCCAGGGGCGGTGGTCCTCCGGGTCCAGCAGGGCGCGGCGCAGCGCCGAGCGCTCGGCGCCTTCGTAATCTCGGGCCTGAAGCGCGCGGTTGAAAAGGATATTCTGCAGCCGGATCAGGGCCTGACGCTCGCCGACCGGCGCCATCAGCAGGTCCAGTCGGTCGGCTACATGGGGCGTCAGCCCCGCCAGAAGGGCGCGTCGCGTC
This sequence comes from Brevundimonas naejangsanensis DSM 23858, assembly GCF_000421705.1. Taxonomy (GTDB): domain Bacteria; phylum Pseudomonadota; class Alphaproteobacteria; order Caulobacterales; family Caulobacteraceae; genus Brevundimonas; species Brevundimonas naejangsanensis. Next base: position 228,368 of record NZ_ATXN01000004.1, on the reverse strand, counting down.
AGCTCCGACGGCAGCACCAGCCGTCCCTGGCTGAACGGGTCCAGCGCCACCGGCCCCTCGGGCGTCTCCACCCGCAACAGGACGTGGCCGGGAAAGTCGACCGGCGCCGCGCTCAGTCCCGCCCGGCGCGCGGCGTCCAGATAGAAGATGACCAGCACCGCCGACAGGCCGCGCCGCCGCTCGGCCACGTCGATCACGTCCGTATTGGCCGGATGGTCGTAGTTCAGCAAGTCGCCGTTCAACCGCAGGTCGCCGGCCAAGGCCTCGGTCAGGGCCTCATCGGGGCTTTCATTGGCCGCCCGCTCCTTCAGCCGCTGGGCGGCGTGGTCGGCCAGGATGCGCACCCCGTCGGCGTCGCGGAACGGATAGTCATGGATGGCGCAGGCGATGGCGCAATCCAGCAAGGGAAAGGCCTCGTCCGGCCCCTCGCCCGCCTGCGCCAGCACCGCCTCTGCTTCCTCGCGCGTCAAGGCCGATCCGCTCCCCTGGAGATCACGCCGCGAAGATGACGCGGAAAGCGTCCGGGGGCCAGCGTCACCATGTCGATTCTCAGGTCCAGCCCCGCCAGAGCCGGCCGCCCGCGCGCCGCCGCCTCGGCCGCGCGGATCAGACGCTGGTGCTGATCCGGCCCCAGAGCCAGCGCCGCCGCCTCCAGCGTGGCGCGACGTTTGACCTCGACAGCGGCCAGAACCCGCCCGCGCCGGGCCAGGATGTCGATCTCTCCGCCCCGCCCCTTCAGGCGAAAGGCCAGCACCTGATACCCCTTGAGCATCAGCCACAGCGCGGCGATCCATTCGGCGTCATGCCCCTGACGATGCGACCGCCCGCCCAGCCTGCGACGCCAGCCCGCCTTGGGTCGCTTCGGCGGCGGATGCGGGCGCGACAGGCGAGAGGGCGGGGCCGGGCTCACCGCGCCTTCAGCTCCAGCGCCCGCTTGTAGAGCGGCTTGCGCGGCAGATTCAGGGCCTTGGACACCTCGGCCGCCGCCTCGCCGGGCGGCAGGCGGGTGAGGGCTTCGGACAGGGCGGCGTCGGCGTCGGCGGCGCTGGCCGTTTCCGCCTCGCCGGGGCCGACCACCACCACAATCTCGCCCTTGGGCGCATCCAGACGCGGATCGGCGGCCAGTTCGACCAGATCGCCGCGCACGCATTCCTCATAGAGCTTGGTCAGTTCGCGCGCCACGGCGGCGGGGCGCGGCCCCAGCACCTGCGCCATATCGGTCAGGCTGTCCCTCAGACGCGGCCCGCTTTCAAAGAAGACCAGCGTCTGACGACCCGTCCGCAGCTCCTCCAGCGCCGTGCGGCGCGCGCCCGACTTGGGCGGCAGGAAGCCCGCGAACAGGATCCGGTCGGCAGGCAGGCCGGCGATGCACAGGGCCGCCAGCAGGCTGGACGGTCCCGGCACGGGATGCACCGGCAGGCCCTCGGCCACCGCCGCCCGCGCCACGACATAGCCGGGGTCGGACACCAGAGGCGTGCCCGCGTCCGACACCAGAGCCACTACCTCGCCCGCCTTCAACCGCTCGACGGCGGTCTCGGCGGCGCGGGCCGAGGCGTGGTCGTCGCAGCGCTCCAGCTTCGCCTTCAGCCCATAGGCGGTCAGCAGCTTGGCCGTCACCCGCGTGTCCTCGGCCAGCACCAGATCGGCCGCCGCCAGCACGTCCAGCGCCCTCAGCGTCATGTCGCGCAGGTTGCCGATCGGCGTCGCCACCAGATAAAGGCCCGGCGAAACGGGGCGCGCGGGCGGGGCGGTCGGCGGGAAAAGCGGGGCGTCGGACATCGGCCGGACCCTGCCAGTCCGGCGCGGCGCGGTCTAGGTCAGCAGCGCCTTCAGCACGGCGTCGAGCAGCGGCCGTCCTGTCGCCGTGGCGGCGACGCGCCCGTCCCTCAGAGCGACAAAGCCGTCGGCCAACAGGTCGGCTAGCCTGCCCTCGTCCACCGATAGGCCCAGCCGCTGCAGCAGGGACAAGGGCACGCCCTCGACCGTGCGCAGGCCCAGCAACACCCGTTCCTCATCGGCGTCGCGGGGATCCAGAACCTCGCGCTCGGCCCAGGGCTCTCGGGCGGCGACGCCCTGCATATAGTCGCCGATGCGCCGGTGCGCGACGGTGGCGACCCGCCCCTCCGCCAGCGTCAACCGCCCATGCGCGCCCGGCCCCAGACCCAGATAGTCCCCGCCGCGCCAGACGTGCAGGTTGTGGCTGGAACGGGCGGCGACGTCGCGGGCGTGGTTGGACACCTCATAGGCCTCGAACCCCGCCGCTTCGAGCGTCCCTTGCGTGGCCTCATAGAGTTCGGCGGCCAGATCCTCGTCCGGCGGCGCCCAGGCCCCGCGCGCCACGGCCCGCCCGAACGCCGTCGTCCCCTCGATGGTCAGTTGATAAGGCGAGACGTGCTCGAACCCCAGATCGAGCGCGGTGGACAGTTCCGCTTTCCAGTCGGCGACGCCCTGCCCCGGCCGGGCGTAGATCAGGTCGATCGACAGGCGCGAGAACGCCCGCCCCGCCAGACCGATCGCCCGGCGCGCCTCCTCGGCCGAATGGTCGCGGCCCAGAAACTTCAGCGCCGCGTCGTCAAACGACTGCACTCCCATCGACAGCCGGTTGACGCCTGCCTGCGCCAGGGCAGCGTAACGCCCGGCCTCGGCGTCGGTCGGATTGGCCTCAAGGCTGACCTCTATGGCGTCGGTCGGCGGGAACAGGGCGTGGGCGCGCTCCACCACCGCCGCCACAGCGTCCGGCGGCATCAGCGACGGCGTGCCTCCGCCGAAGAAGATCGAGGCCAAGGCGCGCGGGCCGACCAACGCCGCCTGCGCCTCCAGGTCGTCAAGAATGGCCTGCGCCAGCCCCGCCTGCTCCTCGGTCCGCCCCCGGTCGCGCACGACGTTGAAGTCGCAATAGGGGCAAATGCGCGCGCAATATGGCCAGTGGACGTAGAGGGCGATGGAGTTTTTTTCGCCCCTATCGCCGCCCTTGCGAAGGGCGGCTGCTTGAGGGGCAGGCCGGGTTTCACCCCTACCGCCACCCTCGCGGAGCGCGGCTGCTTGAGGGGCGAGCGCCTCAATCAATCAGCGCCGCCTTGAGTTTGTCGAAGGCCCGGCCGCGATGGCTGACGGCGTCCTTTTCGGCGGCGTCCATCTCGGCGAAGGTCTTGTCCGAGCCTTCCGGCTGGAACACGGGGTCGTAGCCGTGGCCGCCGTCGCCGCGCGGCGGGAAGACCAGCTGGCCGTCGACCCGGCCCTCGACCACGACGCAGGGCCCGGCCGGCCAGGCCACCGCCAGGGCCGAGGTGAACCAGGCCGAGCGATCGCGCGATCCGGTCTCCTCCAGCCGCTGCTCGACCTTGCGCATAGCCAGGGCGAAGTCCTTGTCCGGCCCGGCCCAGCGCGCCGAATAGATGCCTGGCGCCCCGTCCAGCGCCGCGACCGACAGGCCGGAATCATCGGCCAGGGCGACCTCGCCCGAGGCCTGGGCCGCATGGCGCGCCTTCAGCATGGCGTTGCCGGCGAAGGTGCTCTCCGTCTCCTCCGGCTCGGGCAGATTCAGCTCGCCCGCCGTGACGATCCGGTAATGTCCGTCCAGCAGCGCTTCGATCTCGCGCGCCTTGCCGGGATTGTGGGTGGCGGCGACGAGCCGCATCCCCTTGATGAGCTTGAGATTCATGGCCCGACCTTACTCCCGTCGAATCCATTGCGAAATGGTAACATCGTTAAACGATATGTAAGTTGGCTTTCATCGGGGCATGGCCTATCTTCATTATCAAGAACGAAGGCCGCACCGTTCAAATGCGAGAAACAAATCGCAACAATAGTCCAGCGGTACAACATAAACGCACAAAAAATGTGCTTTGACGGAGAGACCGATATGCAAGCCATGCGAAAAACCAACATGATGGACCGTCTGGCCCACAGCCTGGGCAACGCCTTCCTGCTGGCCGCCCTGCCGGCCGCGGCGATCGCCCTGATCGTTCAGAGCTTCTGATCGCGCTGAACGGGAGGGGGACTTTGACGATCGCCATGAACGCCGCGAAGAATAACGCCGCGCGCGGGTCGGCCGGACCCGCCGCGGCGACCGCGCCTCGTCCCCCGGCCTGAGACGCCGCCCATGCGCTTCCCGAATCTGAATCCCGCCGGGAAGTCCAAGCCGCGCCATCGGCGCAACCCCAATCTGCTCACGCCCAATCTTCGGACCTTAGGCCCCGGTTCGGTCGCCAGCGTGCTGAAGATCGCCCTGGATGTCGCCTATGTGGTGATGATCCTCGTCACCGGCCTGCTGCTGCTGCTGTGGGTCGCCTCCATCTTCATTCCGCTCGACAATCTGAACGTGACGGTTTCGGACGGAGCCGACGGCCGCGAGATGCCGCTGTCGCGCCCGCTGCTGTTGTTCGGCCTGGGCGCCCTGACCGCCTATTTCAGCGGCTTCCTGCTGATCCTGCGTTATCTGCGCAAGATTTTCCGCACCCTGACCCTTGGCGATCCGTTCCAGCCGGACAATGTCCGCCGCCTGCGCCAGATCGGCCTGATCCTGGCCGTCGTCACCGGCGGCGTCTGGATCGTGCAGGGTCTGGTCGCCGCGCGTCTGGCGCCCGGCGTGATGGAGCCGCAGGGGATCAGCGACCTGCTCACCCCCGTCTTCTCGGTCCTGGTCGTCTTCGTCCTGGCCGAGGTGTTCCGCGAGGGCGCGCGCCTTCGTCGCGAATCCGAACTGACGATCTGACCGGGACAGGCTAAAGCTCACCTCATGGCCATTCGCGTCCAACTTGACCGCATCCTCGCCCAGCGCCGCATGTCGCTGACCGAGCTCGCCGACCGCGTCGGCGTGACCGTCGCCAACCTGTCCATCCTCAAGACGGGCAAGGCGCGCGCCGTGCGCTTCACCACCCTGGACGCCCTGTGTCGTGAGCTGGACTGCCAGCCCGGCGACCTGCTGGCCCATGAGCCCGGTCCGCCGGACGCTGTCGACGACGAGGATTGAGCGTGGCCCGCCCCCCTTCGGGCAAGGGAGCGCCTAAAGCAGGCTCCGCGACCAGCGAAGACGACAGGCGCATCTGGGGCCGGGTGACCGCCACGGTGACGCCGCCCGCCCAGCGCAAGGCCGCCCGCGTGACGCCCGGCGCCGTCCTGCCCGCCGCCGAGACCGAGCCGGTCGCGCCTCCCCTCGCGCGCGGCGTCGCGGGCAAGAAGCGCACCGCCGCCCTGACCCCTGCCTCCGCCGGACGCTCGACGACTCCAGCGTCGTTGCCGCGCGCGCCCGAGGCCGCGCGGCCGCCCATCGCCCCGCGCGCCCAACCCGCGCCGGAAGAGCTTGAGCCCGGCCGCAAACGCCGCCTGACCCGCGAGCGCGATCCGATCGAGGCGCGTATCGACCTGCACGGCTTCGGTCGTTTCGAAGCCGAAGACCAGCTGCGCGGCTTCCTGATCGGCTGCAAGATGCGCGGCCTGCGCTCGGTTCTGGTGATCACCGGCCAGGGCCGACGCGGCGGCGGGATCATCCGCGCCTCGGTCCACGAGTGGCTGACCGGACCGCACCTGCGCGGCGTCGTCTCCGGCTTCGCCCCCGCCCACCGCCGCCACGGCGGCGACGGGGCGCTGTATGTGACGCTGAAGGGGCGCTAACCCTGCGCGTTCCGAACCGCCGCCGCCCCTGCCACGGGCGCGATCACCAGGGCGAACAGGACATAGGCGCCCAGCAGGGCCAGCGCCGAGGCCGGGCTCTGGCCGCTGGCGGCGCGGGTCAGGGCGCCCGCCCCGAAAACCACCGGCGGAATGAACAGCGGCAGCACCACCACGGCGATCAAAAGGCCGCCACGCCGCGCGCCCAGCGCCAGCGCCGCGCCCAGCGCGCCGGTAAAGGCGAAGCCCAGCCCGCCCAGCGCCGCCGAAGCTCCTGTCAGACCGATCAATTCAGGCGGCTGGCCCAGCGCCAGAGCCGCGACCGGCGCCGCGACCGCCAGCGGCAGACCCGCGGCCAGCCACTGCGCCAGCGCCTTGATCCCGACCACCGCCTCCAGCGGCAGAGGGCCGGTCGCCAGGAGGTCCAGCGCCCCGTCTTCCAGATCGCGCTCGAACATCCGCTCCAGCGACAGCAGCGACGCCAGCGCCAGCGCCATCCAGCTGGCCCCCGAGGCGGCGGGCGCCAGAACACGCGGATCGCCTCCCGCCGCCAACGGCAGGATGGCGGTCAGGCACAACAGGAAGCCGCAGGCCAGCAAGGGCCCCCCGCCGCCGCCCCAGGCCAAGGACAGCTCGCGCGCGAACAGGGCGCGGGCGGCCTTCATCGCACGCCCCCCAAATCCAAGGACCGCGCCGCAACCGGCAGCGGATCATGCACGGCGGCCAGGACCATGCCCCCGCCCGCCAGGTGTTCGGCCATCAGCTCAGCGGCCACGCTGCGCCAGACCTCGTCCAGCGGCGCCAAGGGCTCGTCCAGCAGCCATAGGGCGCGCGGGGCGGCGACCAGACGGGCCAGCGACAGCCGCCGCCTCTGCCCCGCCGACAGCTTGCGCGTCTCCAGATCCAGCAGGGGCGCAAGTTTCAATCGAGCGACGGCCGCGTCCATCGCTTCGGCCGATCCGCCCAGCCACTCGATCTGAAAGCCCAGCTCCTGCCGCGCCGTGCGCTGAGGCTTCAGGCCCTCGTGGTGGCCCAGCAGATGCAGCGCCGAACGCCGCGCCGTCTCTGCCTCCATCACGCCCTCGGGCCCATGAAAAACGATCGTCCCCGCATCGGGCCGGATGAAGCCCGCCACCGCGCGCAACAGGCTGGTCTTTCCTGCCCCATTGGCCCCTGTCAGAGCCGCCGCCTCGCCCGCCGACAGGCAAAAGCTCAGGCCGTTGAACAGCCGCCGCTCGCCGCGCGACAGGCTCAGGGCCTTGATGTCGAGCCGGGTCAGCACTTGCGAGTCTCTCTCAATGTCCACGTCAGGGGTGTGGATACATGGACGACCCACGCGCGCGGGACTATATGCGCAAGCGCCGCAGCAGGCCTTCGCCGCGCGCGCCGGGGACCTGTGCGCCCCGACGTCCAGCGCGCGAAGGCGCAACCGAATTGTCGGGCGGCGTTTGTCAGAGGACTCATCTCCATGCCGTCGATCGACAGCCTCAAAACCCGCCAGGACCTCGCGGTCGGGCGCAAGAAATACGCCTATTACAGCCTTCCCGCCGCCGAGGAAGCCGGTCTGGCCGGGATTTCCCGCCTGCCGCGCTCGATGAAGGTGCTGCTGGAGAACCTGCTGCGCAACGAAGACGGCGTCTCCGTCACCGAGGACGACCTGAAGGCCGTCGCCGCCTGGATCGAGAACAAGGGCGCCGTCGAGCACGAGATCGCCTTCCGTCCGGCCCGCGTGCTGATGCAGGACTTCACCGGCGTTCCGGCCGTCGTCGACCTGGCCGCCATGCGCGACGCGATGGACAAGCTCGGCGCCGACGCCAAGAAGATCAACCCGCTGGTCCCGGTCGATCTGGTCATCGACCACTCGGTCATGGTCGACCACTTCGGCGACTCCAAGGCTTTCGGCCAGAACGTCGAGCGCGAGTATGAGCGCAACATCGAGCGCTACAACTTCCTGCGCTGGGGCTCGTCGGCCTTCAACAACTTCCGCGTCGTGCCGCCCGGCACCGGCATCTGCCACCAGGTCAACCTGGAGCACCTGGCCCAGACCGTCTGGACCGCCGAGGAAGGCCGCAAGACCGTCGCCTATCCCGACACCGTGGTCGGCACCGACAGCCACACCACCATGATCAACGGCCTGGCCGTTCTGGGCTGGGGCGTCGGCGGCATCGAGGCCGAGGCCGCCATGCTGGGCCAGCCGATCCCGATGCTGATCCCCGAAGTCGTCGGCTTCAAGCTGACCGGCAAGCTGCCGGAAGGCGCGACGGCCACCGACCTGGTGCTGACCGTCACCCAGATGCTGCGCAAGAAGGGCGTGGTCGGCAAGTTCGTGGAATTCTTCGGTCCCGCCATCGCCGGCATGACCATCGAAGACCAGGCCACCATCGCCAACATGGCCCCGGAATACGGCGCCACCTGCGGCTTCTTCCCCGTGTCGCAGGCCACCATCGACTATCTGACGGCCACCGGCCGCGAGAAGGCGCGCGTCGCCCTGGTCGAAGCCTACGCCAAGGCTCAAGGGTTGTGGATCGACGAGACCTCGGAAGACCCGATCTTCACCGACGTGCTTGAACTGGACATCTCGACGGTCGTGCCGTCGCTGGCGGGTCCCAAGCGTCCGCAGGACCGCGTCGAGCTGACCACCGCCGCCCCGGCCTTCGAGACCGCCCTGGGCGAGGTCTTCTCGCGCCCGACCGACGCCGCCCGCGTCGCCGTCGAGGGTGAAAAGTTCGACCTGGGCGACGGCGACGTCGTCATCGCCGCCATCACCTCCTGCACCAACACCTCCAACCCGTCGGTGCTGATCGCCGCCGGTCTGGTGGCGCGCAAGGCCCACGCCCTGGGCCTGAAAGCCAAGCCGTGGGTCAAGACCTCGCTGGCCCCCGGTTCGCAGGTCGTCACCGACTATCTGACCGACGCCGGTCTGCAGAAGGATCTGGACGCCCTGGGCTTCAACCTGGTCGGCTACGGCTGCACCACCTGCATCGGCAACTCGGGCCCGCTGGACCCGGCCGTGTCCAAGGCGATCAACGACAACGCCGTGGTCGCCACCTCGGTGCTGTCGGGCAACCGCAACTTCGAAGGCCGCGTGAACCCGGACGTTCAGGCCAACTACCTGGCCTCGCCGCCGCTGGTCGTGGCCTACGCCATCGCCGGCTCGATGCGCATCGACATCACCAAGGAGCCGATCGGTCAGGACAAGAAGGGCAATGACGTCTTCCTGAAGGACGTGTGGCCGACCGCGCAGGAAGTCGCCGACATCCAGCGCAAGTCCGTCACGCCCAAGATGTTCGCCAAGCGCTACGCCGACGTCTTCAAGGGCGACGAGCACTGGCAGGCCATCCAGGTCACCGGCGGCCAGACCTATGAGTGGCAGGACACCTCCACCTACGTCCAGAACCCGCCCTACTTCGAAGGTCTGACCATGGAGCCCGCTCCGGTCACGGACATCGTCGAGGCGCGCATCCTGGGCATCTTCGGCGACTCCATCACCACCGACCACATCTCTCCGGCCGGTTCGATCAAGAAGGCCTCGCCCGCCGGTCAGTACCTGACCAACCACGGCGTCGACGCCCTGGACTTCAACAGCTACGGCGCTCGCCGCGGCAACCACGAAGTCATGATGCGCGGCACCTTCGCCAACATCCGCATCCGCAACCGCATCACCCCCGACATCGAGGGCGGCGTCACCAAGCACTTCCCCTCGGAAGACACGATGTCGATCTACGACGCGGCCATGCGCTATCAGTCGGAAGGTCGTCCGCTGGTCGTCTTCGCCGGCAAGGAATACGGCACCGGCTCGTCGCGCGACTGGGCGGCCAAGGGCACCCGCCTGCTGGGCGTCCGCGCCGTCATCGCCGAAAGCTATGAGCGCATCCACCGTTCGAACCTGGTCGGCATGGGCGTCGTCCCGCTGCAGTTCAAGGAAGACGGCTGGCAGAAGCTGGGCCTGACGGGCGAAGAGATCGTCACCATCCGCGGCCTGACCGACGCCAACGTCGGCAAGCTGAAGCCGCGCCAGGACCTGTGGGTCGAGCTGTTCCGCCCGTCGGACGGCAAGATGGCCCGCTTCCCGGTGCGCTGCCGCATCGATAACCAGACCGAGCTGGACTACTTCAAGGCTGGCGGCGTCATGCCCTACGTCCTGCGCAACCTGGCGCGCGGCGACGAGAAGTAAGGTCTCAAGCAGCGCGTAAGCGCGTTAGACCACTAAAAATGAAGGCCGGCGGATCGCTCCGCCGGCCTTTTTCTTTGCCTCCGCACCCTACCTGCCCGGCGAGGGAGAAGCAGCGCAGAGAAAGGCTTGGCGGCCCAAGGGGCCGCGGCGCCTCAATCCAGCTTGAGCGCCTCGGCCAGCAGACGCGCCTCGGCTGCGCGGCTGGAGCCTGCGCGCCAGGCGACCACGATCTCGCGACGCGGAGCGTCTTCGGAGATCGGGCGCACCACCACGCCCGGACTGTCGGCCAGCCCCGCCTTCACCGCCATCTGCGGCAGGAAGCTGACGCCCAGCCCCGAGGACACCATCTGCACCAGCGTGTGCAGGGAGGTGGCGGCGAAGACGTCCTCGCCGCGCGGGGCCTCGATATTGACCGCCGCCAGGGCCTGATCGCGCAGGCAGTGTCCGTCTTCCAGCAGGATCAGGTCGTCGGCCTTCAGCATCCCCTCAGGGATCGGGCCCAGACCGGCCAGCGGGTGGCCAACCGGGGCCGCGGCCAAAATCTCGTCGTCGGCGATATGGGCGTGGTCGATCCCCGGCGCGTCGTAAGGCAGGGCGATGACGGCGGCGTCCAGCTGGCCCGCCTTCAGCCCGGCGATCAGGCGCGGCGTCAGGTCTTCGCGGATGAACAGGCGCAGGCCCGGATACAGGGCCTTCAGCCCCGGCAGGGTGCGCGGCAGCAGGAAGGGCGCCACTGTCGGGATGATCCCCAGCCGGAAACGGCCTGACAAGGGCTTGCCGGCGTTCTGGGCGGCCTCGACCAGATCCTCGGTGCGGGCCAGCACGTCCTCGGCCCGGCGCACGGCCTCGGCGCCGACGGCGGTCAGGATCACGGCCCCGCGCGTACGCTCGACCACGGGAGCGCCCAGCACGCGCTCCAGCTCCTGCACCCCCGAAGACAGGGCGGGCTGGCTGACGTGGGCGGCCTCGGCCGCGCGACTGAACGAACCGTGCTCGGCCAGGAGTTTCAGATACTGTAGCTGACGCAGCGTAGGCAGGACGGACATGGGCGCCGTTGGAAAGCGGGAAGACAGCCCTATATATAGAACACTTTTATGAACTCGCCAAAAACAATCGATTGGCTTTATATCAAAGCGTCGAGCCTAATCCTGTCGAACGCTACGGAGGAGAGCCCATGACCACGGATCCCAAGTCCCCTGCCCTGACACCGACTCAGGCCCCGACCCTCACCACGACGGCCGGCGCCCCGATCGCCGACAACCAGAACAGCCTGACGGCGGGCCCGCGCGGCCCGGTCCTGATGCAGGACTATCAGCTGATCGAAAAACTGGCGCACCAGAACCGCGAGCGCATTCCCGAGCGCGCCGTTCACGCCAAGGGCTGGGGCGCCTTCGGGACCCTGACCATCACCGGCGACATCTCGAAATACACCCGCGCCAGGGCGCTGCAGCCGGGCGCCGTAACGCCGATGCTGGCCCGCTTCTCGACCGTGGCGGGCGAGGCCGGGGCCGCCGACCATGAACGCGACGTGCGCGGCTTCTCACTGAAATTCTATACCGAGGAAGGCAATTGGGATCTGGTCGGCAACAGTACGCCGGTCTTCTTCGTGCGCGACCCGCTGAAGTTCCCTGACTTCATCCACACCCAGAAACGCCACCCGCGCACCAATCTGCGCAGCCCCACGGCCATGTGGGACTTCTGGTCGCAGAGTCCTGAGAGCCTGCACCAGGTCACCACCCTGTTCTCGGATCGCGGTCTGCCGATCACGCCGATGCACATGAACGGCTATGGCTCGCACACCTATTCTCTGTGGAACGAGGCGGGCGAACGCTTCTGGGTCAAATTCCACTTCAAGACCCAGCAGGGCCACGCCCACTACACCAACGCCCAGGCCGAGACCGTCGTGGGCCAGAGCCGGGAAGGCTATCAGGAGGCTCTGTTCGGCGCGATTGAGAACGGCCGATTCCCGCGCTGGACCGTCCAGGTTCAGATCATGCCCGAACTGGACGCCGAGAAGACGCCCTACAACCCCTTCGACCTGACCAAGGTCTGGCCGCACGGCGACTATCCGCCGATCGAGATCGGGGTGATGGAGTTGAACCGCAACGCCGACAACTATTTCAACGAGATCGAACAGGCCGCCTTCAGCCCCTCCAACATCGTGCCCGGCATCGGCTTCTCGCCCGACAAGATGCTCCAGGCGCGGGTCTTCTCCTACGCCGACGCCCATCGCCACCGTCTGGGCACCCACTATGAAAGCCTGCCGGTGAACCGGCCGCGCAGTCCGGTGCACACCTATCACAAGGACGGGGCCATGCATTTCATGCCCAACAACCCCAACCCGGACGCCTATTACGAGCCCAACTCCTTCTCGGGCCCCAAGGAGGCGCCGCAGTACCGCGAGCCGCCGCTGCGCATCTCGGGCGACGCCGACCGGTATGATCACCGCGAGGGCAACGACGACTACAGCCAGCCGCGCGCCCTGTTCGAACTGTTCGACGCCGATCAGAAGGCCCGGCTGTTCGCCAACCTGGCCGCCGCCATGCAGGGCGTGCCGGACTTCATCCTGGAGCGTCAGTTCGCCCACTTCGATCGCGTCCACCCGGACTATGGCGCGGGCGTCCGCGCTGCGGTCGAAAAGGATCGCCGTCAGGCGGGCGAAGAACCGTCGGCCCTGCCCATGCACCTGAAAGTCGCCGCCCGACTTCAGGGGGCCGGATAAGCCCTGGCGGGCGTCGGCGCTGGACATAAATCAAATCTATTCAACTTAGCAAAATGATCGATTTGACTTTACGTCTGGCAGAGCCCATCTGAGACCCACGGCGGGTCGCTCACCCCGATCCGCCGACCCCTTTCTTGAACCAAGCCTTTTAGGAGAAGCGCGATGCTCGGCGTCGGTCAAAAACTGCCTGATTTCAAAATTATCGGTGTGAAGCCGGGCTTCAACAGCCACGAAGAAAACGGCGCCTCGGCCTTCGAGCCGATTACCCAGGACAGCTTCGAGGGCAAGTGGAAGGTCATCTTCTTCTACCCGAAGGACTTCACCTTCGTCTGCCCGACGGAAATCGCCGCCTTCGCCAAGCTGGGCAAGGACTTCGAGGACCGCGACACCGTGGTTCTGGGCGGTTCGACCGACAATGAGTTCACCAAGCTGGCCTGGCGCCGCGACCATGCCGACCTGAACAAGCTGCCGATCTGGCAGTTCGCCGACAACGGCGGCAAGCTGGCTCGCGCCCTGGGCGTGCTGGACGAAGAAGAAGGCGTGGCCCTGCGCGCGACCTTCGTCGTCGACCCGCACAACATCGTCCAGCACGTCTACGTCACCAACCTGAACGTCGGCCGTTCGCCGGAAGACACCCTGCGTGTCGTCGACGCCCTGCAGACCGACGAACTGTGCGCCTGCAACCGTCCGGTCGGCGGCGACACCCTGGCCGCCTAAAGACTGGCCCAAAGGTCGAAAACGACCAGGCCCGGACCGCGTGAGTAGGGTCCGGGCCGCCCCTCGACAGAGGCGGCGGCGGGCGACTGTCGCCGCCTTTGTTAGTTTTTGGGCGCTATCGTCCTTCGGACTGCTTGAGCGCATTTGGAGCGCTATCGTCCGGACTGCTTGAGCGCCCTTCACGCCATTGCGGCTCAAGCAGCAAGCGACCGCGTCGCACGCGATAGCCGCTTCCTGAAAGGAACAAAAAATGTCCATCGACGCCCTTCGCGATCTGATCCCGGCCTATGGCAAGGACATCTCGCTGAACCTGTCCTCGCTCGCCAATGAGACGGTGTTGAACGACCAGCAGAAGTGGGGCTGCTTCCTGGCCTCGGCTCACGCCATCGGCGTCGGCCCCGTGGTCAAGCTGATCGAGGCCCAGGCCGAGACGGTCCTGTCGCCCGAAGCGATGAACGCCGCCAAGGCCGCCGCCGCCATCATGGGCATGAACAACATCTACTACCGCTCGCTGCACCTGATGAAGAATCAGGAATACACCACCCTGCCGGCCAAGCTGCGGATGAACGTCATCGGCAATCCCGGCGTCGACAAGCTGGACTTCGAGCTATGGTCCACCGCCGTGTCGGCCATCAACGGCTGCGGCGCCTGCATGGACGCCCACGAAGGCGAACTGCGCAAGCACGCCGTGCCGAACGTCCAGATTCAGGCCGCCCTGCGCATCGGCGCCGTGGTCCACGCCGCCAGCCGGATCGTCGCCTCGGAGACGGCCCTGCGCGCCTGATCGCCGGTCCCGACCCCGATAAGGAAAAGGCGCGGATCGCTTCCCGCGCCTTTTTCTTGTCCGCCCCTCCCGCGAAACGCTCAGTCGGCCTCGGAGCCCTCTTCAACCAGCTCGCGCATCAGATCCACCACCAGCTTCTGCTGACGCGACGACAGGCGCGGCGCCAGACGCCCGATCTCGATCGTCTGACGCGTAGCGGGAAAGTCATGCACGAAGGGCTCGGCCTCGCCCTCGGCCATGCCCGGCTGGGCCGAGGCGGTCAGCCCTTCGAAGAAATAACCGATGTCCACGCGGAAGAAGCGGGCGATGTCCCACAGCTTGGACGCCGAGATGCGGTTGGCGCCCTTTTCATACTTCTGCACCTGCTGGAAGGTGACGCCCAGCGCCTGGCCCAGATCGGTCTGATTATAGCCCAGGGCGATGCGCTTCTCGCACACGCGCCGCCCGACATGCCGGTCCACCAGATGAGGACCTTCCGTCCCCGAACCCCTGATCATCTCCAGCCCCTTCCCGGTTGCACTGGTATCCACATGCCGCGCGCCCCCTCCCCTGTCATGCGTTTTCGCGTCACAGGGGCGCCGTCGGGATCGCGCATCTTATCATGCTTAACGATCCGCTCCCGTATTTCCGGCGCGGCGACGGCCCGCCGTCAGCATGATCATCATCAGGATCGCAAACCCCAGATCGCCCCATCGACCATAGAGGGTAGGCGGCGCGGGCTGCGGCAGACGCACGTCGATGATCCCCGCCTGACCAGGATCCAGCCGCCTGCCCTCGACGATCCGCCCCCACGGATCGATCATGGCTGACACGCCCGTCGGCGTCGCCCGCGCCACCGGCAGGCCTGTCTCCAGCGCCCGGTAGGAGGCCAGGTTCAGGTGCTGGCGCGGACCCGAAGTCTTACCGAACCAGGCGTCGTTGGAGACGTTGACGATCCACGCCGGGCGCGTCGCCGCCGTCGCCGGGGTGAAGCCGGGATAGAGGGCCTCGTAGCAGATCAAGGGCTGCACCGGCGGGGCGTTGGCCAGGCTGATCGGCGCGGGCGCCGGCCCGGCGCTGAAGTCGGCCGGCACATGCACCAGGCTGCGCACGCCGATCCGACCCATCAGGTCGCCCAGCGGCAGGTATTCGCCGAACGGCACCAGCCGGTGCTTGTCGTAGATCGGGCCGATGCGCAAGCCCGCCGCCCCTTCGTCATGCAGGGCGAACAGGCTGTTGTAATAGCGGGCGCCGGTTTCAGCGCTCGGGTCCGGCTCGCCCCGGCTCAGCCCCGCCAGCAGGGTCTGGCCCGTCTGAAGCGCCGCCGCCACCGCCTGGGCATCGGGCGAAGAGAATAGGTCGTTGGCCGTGGTCGGCAGGGCGCCCTCGGGCCAGATCACCACGTCCGGCAGAGCCTCGCCCGGGCGCGACGTCAGTTCCAGATAACGCCCCAGAATGGCCTGATAGGCTTCGGGGCTCCACTTATAGTCCTGCGGAATATCGGCCTGAACCAGCCGCACCAGGGTCGGAGTCTCGACCGCCTGCGCCGAGGACAGGCGCACGGCCCCGAAGGCGAACAGACCGCTCAGCGTCAGCACGCCCAGCCCCGCCGCGATCAGGCGCGGACGACGCGGACCGGCGTCGGCCAAGGGCGCAAAAGCGCTGACCGCCGCCACTGTGATCAGACCCAGCCCATAGACCCCGGCGACCGAGGCGAACTGCGACATGGCCGACCCAGCCGCCCACCCCGCACCCGCCGGGTTCCACGGAAAGCCGGTCAGCACATGACCGCGCGTCCACTCCAGCAGGGCGAACAGGGCGGCGAACAGCAGAACCCGCCGCACGCCTTCAGGTCGCAGCCAGCGATAGGCCAGCGTCGCCAGCCCCCAGAACAGCCCCATGCCCGCCGGCAGCAGACTGGCCGCAAACGGCGCCATCCACGCCTGGGCCGGATTGACCAGAAAGGCCTCGGCCACCCACCAGCAGCCGATGAAGAAATAGGCGAAACCCGCCAGCCAGCCGACCCAGAAGCCGCCCTTCATCCCGCTGGCCCGATCCGCCAGCAGCAACAGCAGCGGATAACCCAGCAGCCCCGGCAGGAAACCGAACGGCGGATGGACCAGGGCGGCGCCCGCCCCGGCCAGAAGCGCCAGACCGATCCGACCCCAGCGGTTGTTCAGCAGGCCCGAGAACCGGGCGGCCTGCGCCCCGCTCACGCGGCGCCCTCATGCTCGGCCACGCCATTCTCCGCAGCATAGGGGTCGGCGACGCCCAGTTCGGCCAGAATCTCGCGTTCCTCGGCCTCCATCTCCTCGGCCTCGGCGTCGTCCTCGTGGTCGCGGCCCAGCAGATGCAGCACGCCGTGGACGACCAGATGGCTCAGATGATCCGACAGGGATTTGCCCTGCGCCGTCGCCTCCGCCGCGCAATAGGCGTAGCCCAGCACCACGTCGCCCAGATGCGGAAAGGCGCTCTCGGCGGCCGGGAAGGACAGCACGTTCGTCGGCCGGTCCTTGTCGCGGAAACGCGCGTTCAGATCCTGCACCGCCGCGTCGTCGGCCAGCAGCACCACGACATCGCCCTCGACCGTTCCGAGGGCCGCCGCTGCGGCGCTTTCCACGATCGCCGTCGCCTCGGGCAAAGCCTGCGTCCAGCCCTCGCTGTCGATCTCGACCTCGATCATCAGGCGTCGTCCTCAAGGTCGGGGAAGGGGCGGCTGCGCGCGGCGTCGCTGTCATAGGCGCGCACGATGCGCTCGACCATGGCGTGACGGACCACGTCCTCGGACTTGAACTGCTGGACGCCGACGCCCTCCACGTCCTTCAGGATGCGCAGGGCGTGAGCCAGGCCGGAATCGCGCGGGTTCAGCAGGTCGACCTGCGACGGGTCGCCCGTCACCACCATGCGCGCGCCCTCGCCCAGACGGGTCAGCACCATCTTCATCTGCATGCGCGAGGTATTCTGCGCCTCATCGACGATGATGAAGGCGTGGCTGAGGGTGCGGCCGCGCATGAAGGCGATGGGGGCGGCCTCGATCTCGCCCTTCTCGCGGCGGCGGCGCACGTCGTCGACGCCCAGGATATCGTTCAGCGACTCCCAGATCGGCGCCAGATAGGGATCGACCTTCTCGTTCAGGTCGCCGGGCAGGAAGCCCAGCTTCTCGCCCGCCTCGACCGCCGGGCGGGTGATGACCAGCCGATCCACCTGCCCCCGTTTGAGCAAGGAGGCGCCGTAGGCCGCCGCCAGAAAGGTCTTGCCCGTGCCCGCCGGGCCGACCCCGAAGGTCAGTTCGCACCGGCCCAGCATCTCCAGATAACGCGCCTGAGACGCTGTCTTGGGCGCGATGGCGCCGCGCCGCCCCACCGGCAGGGCGGCGCCTTCCGGCACGCTGCGCCCGACACTGCGGCTGGCCGGTTCGGCGCGCGGCTGGGTGACGGCGGCGCCGAGCGCGGTGCGCACGTCCGCCTCGGTGATCTCGGCCCCCGCTTCGGCCCGGTTGGACAGGGCCTCGATCACCCGGCGCGCCTGCGCCCGGTCCCGCGTAGAGCCGTTGATCGACACCCCGCCGCCCGGCGTCTCGACCAGAACCTTGAAGGCGTCCTCGATCAGGGCCAGGTGGCGGCTCTGCGGCCCGATGACGGCGCGCAACGCCGCATCGCTGAGGGACAGGAACTCGGACTCTCGCGCCATGAGGTCTCCTTGTTGGGCCCCCTAACGCCTCGCACGCGGTGCGAGGCTGTTTGAGGGGGATTGTGAGCATCCCTAACGCCGCTCGCGCCGCATGCGTTGAGAGATATCCGTCAGTTGGTCTGGATCAGGCGGCCGGTCAGGCTGTTCTGCTGGCCGCTGATGATCTCGATCGGAACGCTCCGGCCGATCAGGTGATCCGCATCCCCGACGTGGACCGATTGCAGATAGGGCGAGCGGCCGATGGCCTGGGCGCCGTGACGGCCCTTCTTCTCGAACAGCACCGGCAGGACGCGCCCGGCCAGCGACTGGTTGAAGGCCACCTGCTGCTCGGTCAGCAGGGCCTGAAGGGCGTGCAGACGCGTTTTGGCGACGTCGTCGGGCACCTGGACCGCCATCGTCGCGGCGGGGGTGCCGGGGCGCGGCGAATACATGAAGGAGAAGGCGCTGGCGTAGTTCACCCGCCGCACCAGATCCATGGTGTCCTCGAAGTCGCGGTCTGTCTCGCCGGGGAAGCCGACGATGAAGTCGCCCGACAGCGCCATGTCCGGCCGGGCCTCGCGAATGCGGTCGATCAGGTCGAAATACTTCTGACGCCCGTGCTTGCGGTTCATCAGCCGCAGGATGCGATCCGATCCCGACTGCACCGGCAGGTGCAGATAGGGCATCAGGGCGTCCAGATCGCCATGCGCCGCGATCAGGTCGTCCGACATGTCGTTCGGATGGCTGGTGGTATAGCGGATGCGCTCGATGCCGGGGATGTCCGCCAGGGCGTAGGCCAGCTTCGCCAGCGTAAAGGGCTTCCCGTCCGGCCCCTCGCCGTCATAGGCGTTGACGTTCTGGCCCAGCAGGGTGATTTCGCGCACGCCCCGGTCGGCCAGCGCCCGCGCTTCGTCCAGCACCGCCGCGACCGGCCGCGACCATTCGGCGCCGCGCGTATAGGGCACGACGCAGAAGGTGCAGAACTTGTCGCAGCCCTCCTGCACCGTCAGGAAGGCTGTCACCCCCTCGGTTCCGCGCGTCGCAGGCAAGGCGTCGAACTTTTCATTGGGGGCGAAGTCGGCGCCGATGCGCTCGCCCCGCGCCCGCGCCGTGCGGGTCAGCAGCTCCGGCAGCTGGTGATAGGCCTGCGGCCCGACCACCAGATCGACCGCCGGCTGGCGCTTCATGATCTCCTCGCCCTCGGCCTGGGCGACGCAGCCGGCCACGGCGATGGTCATGCCGCCCTGCCCCGCCGCCGCCTTCTCATCCTTCATCTGTCGCAGCTTGCCGAGTTCGGAATAGACCTTCTCGGCCGCCTTCTCGCGGATGTGGCAGGTGTTCAGGATGACGAAGTCGGCGCCTTCCGGCGTGTCTGTCGGCGCATAGCCCAGCGGCCGCAGGACATCGGCCATGCGTTCGGAGTCATAGACGTTCATCTGGCACCCGTAGGTCTTGATGAACAGGCGCTTGGGCGCGGCCCCGCCTTCCGGCGCGCCGCCATCCTCCAGGACGGGCGTTTCGAGCGTATCGGTCATGCTCGGCTTATGATCGCCGAAACCGGCGACGGCAAGCGGGGACCCCGGTCAGGATCAGGCGGGATCAGTCTTCGACCTCGTCGCGCGGGCGGCGCTTGTAGATCAGGCCCTCGCGCTCGACCGGTTCGGCGCCGGGGATGACGTGACCGTACAGCTCCAGCTTGTGACCGACCAGCTCATAGCCCAGCTTGCGCGCGATCTCGGTCTTCAGGCGCTCGATCTCGGCGTCGAAGAATTCGATGACCTCGCCCGTCTTGGTGTCGATCAGGTGGTCGTGGTGATCCTCGCCGGCCTCTTCATAACGGCTGCGGCCGTCGCCGAAGTCGTGCTTCTCGACCACGCCCGCCTCTTCGAACAGGCGCACGGTGCGATAGACGGTGGCGATGGAGATGTGCGGGTCGATCGCCGAAGCTCGGCGATACAGTTCTTCCACATCGGGGTGGTCTTCGGCGTTCGACAGGACGCGGGCGATCACCCGACGTTGCTCAGTCATGCGCATGCCGCGCTCGGCGCAGAGTTTTTCGATCCGGTCCATGCGGCGAAGATAGGATGGACCGTCGCCTTATGGAAGCTACCCAGAGAAGTTCAGGACAAGCGTCAGGGCGTCCTCGCGACGGCCGTCCGTATGCGAATAATAGCCGCGCCTGCGGCCCATCTCGACGAAACCGCTTCGGGCGTACAGGGCGCGGGCGGCGACGTTGCCTTCAGCCACCTCCAGGAACATGCGCTCAGCCCCCAGAGCAGCGGCGCGCACCACCGCCGCCTCGACCAGACGCCTGCCCAGCCCCGCCCGCCGCGCCGTCGGTCGCACCGCCAGGGTCAGGATCTCCGCCTCATCGACCACGACGCGGACGAGGATGAAACCTTCGGCCTCAGCCACTGCAAAAACTCCCGGCGAGGCCAGAAGCTCGGCCAGCGCCGCAGAGTCCCACGGCGTCTCAAACGCCTCAGCGTGGATGATCGCCAGATGGACGGGATCGACCGGCGGAAAAATCGGAGCCTCGCTCACGCGGCGGGTTGGCGTGGCTGGCCCGGCAAGCGGCTGGGCGGCGTAGCGTCGGGCGCGCGCAGATACAGGGGCGCCGGCGGTGAGGTCGCCGGATCGGCGGCCATCGTCAGGCGCGCCAGCGCTTCGGGATTTGGCGCGGCCAGCGGTTCAAGCCCGGCCCCGGCCAGTTCTGGAAAGGTCTCGGCCAGAAGCGTCGCCCCGCTGCCGACCAGAAGGACACCGCCCAGAACGGCGCTCCCCTGACCGGCCTCGGCCAGGATGCGGTCGCGCGCCGTCTCCAGCGGCCAGGCTTCAGCCTCGCCCAGAGGCGCCCCGTCGCGGAACAGCCGCCCATAGACCTGGCCCCGACGGGCGTCGATCATGGCGGCGACCAGACCCGTCGTCGCAACCGAAGCGGCCAGGCCGTCCAGCGTCGAGATCCCGACCACCGGCCGACCCAGCGCTGCGCCCAACCCGAGGGCGAAGGCCAGTCCGACCCTCAGGCCCGTGAAGGAGCCCGGCCCCACCGTCACTCCGATCCGGTCCACGCCGTCGAAACCGCCCGCCTCGGCCGCCGCATCGCGCGCCAATCCGCCCAGCCGCTCCTGATGGCCCTTGGTCATCAGCTCCCGGCGCAGGCCCAGACCGCGCACCGCGCCGCTCGCTGCATCGTCCGCGAACACCCCGGCGACGCAGGCGCCCAGCGCCGTATCAATGACCATGACCTTCATGATCCTGTCCCTAACGCCAAACCGGCGCCGATGCGACCGCTCAGCGTCTTGCGTCCGTCAGGCCGCCGCCATCGCCTGGGCTACACGGGTCAAGGCCCGTCGCGCGGCGACATCGGGAATACGGGCGAAAGCCTCGGCCAGGCCTCGCCCCTCTGCGCTGATCAGCACCGGGTGCAGCACGGCGCCCTCCCCCTCGACGCTCGAACGCGCGGGAAAGAAATCGGCCACAGAACATCCCATGGCGACGGCCGCCTGATGCAGGCGGGAAGCGGAGACGCGATTGGCCCCGGTTTCATATTTCTGAACCTGTTGGAAACTGACGCCCAGTTCCCGCCCGAGAACCGATTGCGACCAGCCCAGGGCCGACCGGCGCGCGGCGATCCGCAGGCCGACGGCCTGGTCGATATGATGACTGCGACGCGACATGACCCCTCCGATTTCAACCAGAGAGTTTCACGATCAAGCCCTCATTACAACTATTTTGTTTCACTCATCATCAAGACGGCTGGTGACCGCGGACATTGACTGGATGCGCGAGCGCGCGATCCGTTCCGACTGATCCAGCGCGCCAGCGCCGATGACGACCACCTCCGCATCATCGGCCCGGTCATAGAGGCGAACCTTCCGCATCCCGTCTTCCATCTGGATGACGCAGCCCTGCCCCCGACGCGGCCAGCGCCCCAGCACATATTCCAACACCGTGCCTGCCGAGGCCCAGGGCGCCAGTTCATCGGTCTCAAGCCGCAAGCGCCGGGCCTGAGCGGGGGCGTCCTCGAAGGCGCGGCCGCGCGCCGAAAGCCCTTGCGGCGCGGCGACTTCAGGAGAGGATTCTGGGCGGCGCGGCTGCCTGGACACGGCTGGATCGTCCTGCGATTGCAGCACCAGCGCCTCGGGCGTCGCGTCCAGGGCGCCGGTCAGACGTCGCTGAACATCGGGACGAAACAGACCGGGACGCTTGCCCGCCTCATAGAGGCCCCAGCCCTGGCCGGTCATGCCGATCCGGGCGCCGGCTTCGGCCTGGCTCAGCCCGCAGTCGCGCCGCAGCGCCGCCAGCGCCTCGCCCAGAACCCGCGCCTCGCCCAGAGCCCGCGCCTCGGATGTCTCGCCTGAACCTGCCATCGCGCCATCATGCCCCGCCGACCCGCCGGGCGCGAGCGTTTCATGTGAAACAGATCGGCGAAGGCGTCAGATGACCTGTTCGACGCTGGTCACTTCGGGAACATAGTGGCGCATCATCTGCTCGACCCCGGCCTTCAGCGTCGCCGAGGAGGACGGGCAGCCGGCGCAGGCGCCGCGCATCCGCAGGCGCAACACCCCGGTCTCTTCGTCAAAGTGGTCGAACAGGATGTCGCCGCCGTCCTGGGCCACGGCCGGGCGGATGCGGGTGTCCAGCAACCCCTTGATCTCGGCCACGATCTCGCTGTCGGGCGCTCCATCCTCCGGCGCCGCTTCCGCCCCCGCCCGCATCAGCGGCGCGCCCGAGACGAAGTGATCCATCACCACCGACAGGATCGGCGCCTTCATCGCCGTCCAATCCGGCCCGTCCGCCGCGCGCGTGACCGAAACATAGTCGGCGCCGAAGAAGACGCCCTCGACGCCTTCCAGCTCGAACAAAGCCTCGGCCAGGGGCGAGGCCGCCGCCTCGTCGATGCTGCGGTATTCCAGCGTCTGTTCGCCCGCGACATCGCGGCCGGGCAGGAACTTCAGGGCGTTCGGATTGGGGGTGGCTTCGGTCTGGATGAACATGACCCGCAGATGCGCCCTGTCGCGCACGGGTTCAAGAGGCCGGCCGGGCCGTGCTCGTGCACTTTCATGCCCAAATGCGCTTTCATACAAGGTCACGCTTGCGCTTCGTCGACGGCGCCCTCACCGTGGCGGCCATCTCCGGTCGCTCCCGGCCGGCGAGTTCTTAGTCTGACGGGCGCCGCGCCCGTCGCCTGCCGGAGCCCCCGACATGTCCCGCCTGACCCTCGCCGCCGCCGCTGCGGCCCTGGCCGTCTGCGCCGCCCCCGCCGTCGTCGCTGCTCAGGACGCCGCTCCCGCCGCGCCCGCCGCCCAGCCCGCCCCCTCGCCCGAGGAAGCCGCCTTCGAGGCCAAGGGCGAAGCTTTCAACGCTGAGGCTGAGCGCATGAAGGCCGAACTGGACGCCGTGATCGAGGACCCGGCTCTGGATCCCGCCGCCAAGCAGACGCGCGCCGACGCCATCATCACGCGCTATGAGCCGACCTTCAACGCCTTCGCCGACGAACTGGCCGCCTTCTTCCGCACCTTCGCCGAGAAGCCCGAGAACGCCGAGAACAAGGACCAGATCCTGGCCGCCGCCGAGGCCGCCCCGGCCCAGATCCGCGCCGTTCCGGCCCAGATCCGTCAGGCCGTGGCCCAGGCCGTGACCGCCCCGGCCGCCCCCGACGCCCAGGACTGATCAAACGGGAGAGAGGGCGCCCTTCCCGGCGCCTTACCGCGATTTCACTTGAGCGCGCGCGCCCTTCGGCGGACCCTGCCGACATCCGCTGAAGGAGCCTCGTCATGGTCCGCGCCCTCTCTCTTGTTCCCCTGTCTCTGGCCCCCCTGTCCTTGGCCGCCGCCCTGGCCCTGCTGCCGGTCTCGACCGCCGTGGCCGAGACGCAGAAGACCTCAGCCGAACTGCGCCTTGAATCCGCCGCCGCCGTCTTCGAGCAGAAGATGGAGGAGTTCGGCGCAAGGGCGGAACGCATCCAGGCCGACGACAGCCTGAGCGAAACCCAGAAGGGCCTGCGCATCGCCGCCCTCTGGTCGGACTATCAGCCGCACGTGGCCGACTTCACCGCCGAGACGACGCGCCAGGCCGGACAGATCGCCCAGGCCGCCCTGGCCGAAATCGACATCGAAGCCATCGTACGCGAGGCGACCGCCGGGATCGCGCCGATGGTCGAGAGCGTGTCGACCAACGGCGCCTGGGCTCAGGCCGACCCCGACCACATGGTCACCTATGGTCTGATCGCCCAGTACGGCATGGACCAGGCCCTGGATGCGATGGACGAGGTCGAAGCCGCCCTGGCTGTCCCGCCCTCGCCGCCCGTCCCGCCGATTCCCTCTGAAACCTGATCCGATGACCGCGACGGCTTGACGCAGCGCCCGGCGCGCTCGAAAGGGCCTCATGGCCGCGCTTCCTGTCGATCCGCATCTGTATCTGGCTTTTGTCGGCGTCATGGCCGTGATGGCGGTGACGCCCGGCCCCGCCAACATCTTCGCCGTCGCCACGGGCATGGAGAAGGGCAAGGCCGCCGCCCTGACCGCTGTCGTGGGCATGAACTCGGCCACCCTGGTCTGGTTCGGCGCCGCCGCCCTGGGCCTGGGCGCCCTGGTGATGGCCTTCCCCCAGGTCTTCCGCGTCATCGCCGTCCTGGGCGCCCTCTATGTCGCCTGGCTGGGCGTAAAGGCCCTGCGCGGCGCCTTCGCCACCGCCGCCGAGCCTTCGCACATCGAGGTCAAGCGCGGGCGCAGCGCCCTGATCGACGGCTTCATGGTTCAGATCGCCAATCCCAAGGCCATCCTCTTTTTCACCGCCGTGCTGCCGCCCTTCCTGGACATCAACCGCCCTCTGGCGCCCCAGTTGGCCCTGTTCGCCGTCACCACCATCGGCATGGACGGCCTGTCGATGTGCGGCTACGGCCTGGGCGGGGCGGCGCTGGCGCGACAGATGACCGCGCCGCGTTTCCGCAAGGGCTTCGGCATAGTCGTCGGATGTCTTCTGCTGCTGGCCGCCGTCCTGATCGTCTCACGTCTGTGAAGCGCGATTTGGAACTTGGCCGTTCACCCGTCGTTCAGACCGAAGAGCGTTCACTGAACGCTCAAGGAGAGTTTTCCATGATCAAGCTTCGCAAGACCCCGGTGCTGATCGCCCTGGCGGGCGCGCTCGCCCTCAGCGCATGCGCCACGGCCACCCCTTATCAGCCCGCCGGCGTGAACGGCCAGCGCGGCGGCTACGCCGAGCAGCGCCTGGAGGCCAACCGCTACGCCGTCAGCTTCTCGGGCAATTCCGTCACCTCGCGGGATCAGGTCGAGATGTCCCTGCTGCTGCGCTCGGCCGAACTGACGGTTGAAAACGGCTATGACTGGTTCGCCACCGTCACCCGCGCCACCGACCGCGACACGCGCTTCTACACGACGCCGGACCCCTTCTACTACGACCGCTACGGCCCCTACTGGGGTCCGTCCTGGCGCTTCTACCAGCGCGGCTACTGGAGCACCTGGGACCCCTACTGGGGCCGGGACCGCGACATCCGTCAGGTCGACCGCTATGAGGCCACGGCCGAAATCGTCATGGGGCGTGGTCCCAAGCCCGCCGGCGACATGAACGCCTTCGACGCCCGCGAGGTCATCAACAACCTCGGCCCGCGGGTGGTCCGTCCTGCTTCTTAAGTAGGCCGCTAACGCTCGCGACGCGGTCGCTCGCTGCTTGAGCGACGAGAAGCCCTGAAACGACAACGCCCGCTTCCGGCGACGGAGGCGGGCGTTTCTGCGTCAGCCGACGCGGGGGTTTTTCAAACGGCGCTTGTTCGAGTGGGTGGCGGGCGCTGTACCCAGGGCCTCGGGCACCTCGCCCTTGAAGTAGAAGCGCTGCCACGCCTCCTTGGCCGCCTCGGGATCGCCCGAGGCCAGGCGAGTGTTGAAATCCGTCCGCGACCGGTTCCAGGCGTCGAACTGCCCCTTCATGCCGGGGTTGGACTCCAGCGAGCGGATCACCGGCTCGAACTGCTCCACCTTGCGGTGTTCGACCGGCAGGATGAAGCAGAAGGGCTCCCCCTTCTCGAACTTAATCCGCCCCGGCCGCGTGAAGATCCAGTTCATGGTGAAGGGAAACGGCAGCCAGTCCGTCTCGATCAAACCGCTCAACGGCTGGATGCCGTCCTTGACGTGATTGGGCGAGCCCTGCGCGATCAGGCCCCATCCCGGCGGCGTGCGGAAAAGATACTGCGGGTGCATCGTCAGCACCCCGCGCGAAAAGTGCGAGCTGACGAAGTGGTCCATCTCCGGCTGATGCCGGTCGGGCGTGATGGTGATGTCGTTCTGCGACGGCCCGCCGTTCCACTCGGCGGTGAAGCCGAACGGGCACAGGATCTCCCAACCCGTGGTGTTGGCCATCGTCAGCGGCAGACAGCGATAGGGGTGTCGACTGGCGAAGGCGTCCATCCAGTTGCGCGACTGGCGGCCCGGCACCAGGTCGCACGGACGCGCATTCATCGGATAGCATTCCAGTTCCAAGACGCGGCTCCCCAAGCTTGACGAATGAAGTGACGACCCTGAGGGTCGCCCCACTCCCCTATCGCCCTCGCCGCCCGCCCGACAAGACCGAGATGACCGCCAACACCGACCTCGCCGCGCAAACCCCGACTTCGCCCGCCCCCGAACCCGCCTACGATCGCGCCCGCCTGCTGGCCTGGATGGCCGAGCACGGGATCGCGCAGACCACCCACGACCACCCCGCCGTCTTCCGCGTCGAGGAAGGACTGGAGTTGAAGGCCGCCCTGCCCGGCGTCCACACCAAGAACCTGTTCCTCAAGGACAAGAAGGGCCGCCTGTGGCTGATCTCGGCCGCTCAGGACACGGTCATCGACCTGAAGCGGGCGCACCGCGCCATCGGCTCGGACCGCCTTTCCTTCGGCAATGAGACCCTGTTGTGGGAAACGCTGGGCGTGCGCCCCGGCTCGGTCACGGCGCTGGGTCTGATCAACGACACGGACCGCCGCGTGACTTTCGTGCTGGACCAGCGCCTGTGGGAGGCCGACACCGTCAACTTCCACCCCCTGACCAACACCGCCACCACCGCCCTGAGCCAGAACGACTTCCGCAAGGTGCTGGCGCTGCTGGAGCGGCAGCCGATTGTCGTTGACTTCGACGCGCTGGACTGAAACCAGCGCCTCCTATATGGACCATATGCATATCGTATATGGAGAAGCCCCCATGGGCATCGTCAACATCGAGGACGAACTGCACGAACAGCTGCGCCGCGCCAGCCGCGTCTCGTGCCGCTCGATCAACGCCCAGGCCGCCTTCTGGATCAGGATCGGCATGTTGGGCGAACTGAACCCCGGCCTGTCCTTTCAGGAACTGGCCGCGCGCGAGCTGAAGGCGGCGGGCGTCGCCGCCCCCGACCAGACGATGGATCAGGCCGCCGCATGACCAAGACCCCGGCCGAGATCGAACTGATGGCCGAGTCCGGGCCCCTGCTGGCCTCGGTCTTCACCTGGCTGGACGGCCTGCCGCTGGCGGGCATGAACACGCTGGAGATCAATGACCGGGTCGAGGCCTTCATCACCCACGACCTGGCCGCCCGTCCCGCCAGCAAGGGTCAGTACGGCTATGGCTTCGTGCTGAATGTCTCGCCCAATCAGGTCGTCTGCCACGGCGTGCCGTCGCGCGACGACGTGCTGAAGGACGGCGACATCGTCAATCTGGACATCACCCTGGAAAAGAACGGCTTCATCGCCGACTCCAGCAAGACCTATCTGATCGGTCAGGTCGCCGGTCCCGCCCGACGTCTGGTCGAGACGACCTATCAGGCCATGTGGAAGGGCATCCGCGCCGTGCGTCCCGGCGCCACCCTGGGCGACGTCGGCCACGCCATCGAGCGACACGCGACACGGCGCGGCTATTCCATCGTGCGCGACTTCTGCGGCCACGGCATCGGCCGCGAGATGCACGAGGCGCCTCAGGTGCTGCACTTCGGCCGCCCCGGCGCCGGCCTGACCCTGCGCGAAGGCATGGTCTTCACCATAGAGCCCATGCTGAACCAGGGTCGCCGCACCATCCGCACCGAGGATGACGGCTGGACCGTGGTCACAGCCGACGGCAAGCTGTCGGCCCAGTTCGAGCACACCGTCGCCGTCACTCGCGACGGCGTCCGCGTCCTGACTCTTCGTCCCGACGAGCGACGTCTGACCGCCTAGCCAGCGCTCGACACGGAAAGCTCTGTTTCCGCACTATTTCTCGGGAGCGGCGAAGCGTAAGATCAACGTTCGATCACACGCCGCATGCAAGGCGGTTCCATCGCGTCAGGCCCTGGAAGGGGACGGTGCATGAGACTGTTCTGGAAAGCCTTCGCCGTGGGCGGCGCCGGTCTGGTGTTGGCCGGGCCGATGACCGCCCTTCCATCGTCGGACGCCGCAATGATGCTACGCCCCAAAGGCCTTTTCGGCGGCGTCTGCGGGGCAGGCCGGGGCGGCGGCGCTCTGGCCCGCAGCCTGCTGGTCGCCTCGGCCGTAGCGGCGCCCGCCAGCCAGACGCAGCCCATCCCCCTTTATCCCGACCTGACCGCCTCGCCGTTCAGGGCGACCACCGACGACGCCGAGGCGCAAGGCTATTTCAGCCAGGGACTGACCCTGGCCTACGGCTTCAACCACGCCGGAGCCGTGCGCTCCTTCCGCGAGGCGCAAGGCCGCGATCCCGACTGCGCCGCCTGCTGGTGGGGCGAGGCGATGGCGTTAGGCCCCAACATCAATGCGCCAATGGATGAGCGCGACCGGGAGGCGGCGCTCAGGGCCTTGAACCACGCCCTGGCCCTGCGCGACCGGGCCTCACCGCGCGAACAGGTGCTGATCGAGGCGCTGGCGCTGCGCTATTCGAACGATCCGGCGGCCGATCGCGCCGCGCTCGACGCCGCATACGCCGACGCCATGCTGGCGGCCGCCGCCCGCTTCGCCGCCGATGACGACATCGCCGTCCTGGCCGCCGAGGCGGCGATGGACACCACGCCGTGGAACTATTGGGCGGCGGACCAGCGCACCCCCGTCGGCCGCATCGGCGAGGCGATCCGCCTGATCGAGACGGTGCTGGCGCGCGCCCCCGATCACCCGCAGGCGGCCCACCTCTACATCCACCTGATGGAGGCGGCCGATCCCGCGCGCGCCGAGGCGGCGGCCGACCGCATGGCCGTTTCCCGTCCCGCCAGCGCCGGCCACCTGGTGCATATGCCCGGCCACATCTACGTCCGGCGCGGCCGTTACGCCGACTCCATCCGCCTGAACGTCGCGGCGGCGCGGGCGGATGAAGCCTTCATCCGCGACACGGGCGACGAGAGCCTAGTCCGCTACGGCTATTATCCGCACAACATCCACTTCATCGTCGCCTCGGCCCAGATGGCCGGCGACATGGACACGGCCCTGAGCGAGGCGCGGCGTCTGCGCATCGTGCTGGACCCTGACACTTCGGCCCGCATCGCCTGGGTGCAGTTGATCGACGCCGCACCCTATCAGGCCCTGGCCCAGTTCGCCGAACCGCGCGCCATCCTGGCCGCGCCTGAAGCCGACGCCCGCCTGCCCTACGCCGTCGCCATGCGCCACTACGCCCGCGCCGTCGCCTATGCCCGGCTAAGGGACCAGCGGGGCTTCGACCGCGAACTGGCGCAGTTGGCCGCCCTGCGATCCTCCGACGCCTTCGCCGACATGGTGGAACAAGGCGTCCCGGCGCCCGAACTGCTGACCCTGGCCGAGGCCGTGGCGCGAGGCCGCATGGCGATGGCGCGCGGCCGTCCGGCCGAGGCGGCCGGCCACTATCGCCGCGCCGCCGATCTGGAAGCCGCCCTGCCCTATACGGAACCGGCCTACTGGTATTATCCGGTGCTTCAGTCGCTGGGCGCCGCCCTGTATCAGGCCGATCGTCCGGATCAGGCCGCCGAGGCCTTCCGCCTCGCCCTGGCCCAGACCCCGAACAACGGCTGGGCCCTCTACGGCCTGGCCCGCGCCGAAGCCGCCCAGGGCCGCGCCGCCGAAGCCGCCGCCGCCGATCAGGCGCTGAAGACCGCCTGGCTGGGCGACGCCCGCTGGCTGCGAATGGACCGGCTGTAGTCCCTTCGCCCTTCCATCTTCCCCCTCTTCCTTCTCCCCTTGCGGGAGAAGGTGGGCGCCGCAAGGCGCTCGGATGAGGGGTGTCGGCGCTCCGTCATCCGCTCTGGCTGGTCTGTAACGAAAACGCACTAAGGCGGCGCTCACACCCCTCATCCGTCTCGCTACGCGAGCCACCTTCTCCCACAAGGGGAGAAGGATACGGCGCAATCAACCATCCCCCCTCCGCCCCTGTGTTAGACTTGCTCCCTCTCACAGGGAGATTTCAGACGATTCAGACGAATTGGACTCTCTTTTTCCGCTTCTGGCGCCTTCCCATGCGGCAAGGCGCGCTTGCGGCTTGATGCGCACGCATCCCGACGCCATCTGATCCGTTATCTTCCTTCGTCTTGCCTTGCGGACCCGACCATGACCTTCGCCGACCCGTCCCTGACCACCCCGCCCGACCTGATCAAGGACGGCACGGACGCCTCCTTCATGACCGATGTCATCGAGGCCTCGAAGCATCAGCCGGTCATCGTCGATTTCTGGGCCACCTGGTGCGGCCCGTGCCGCACGCTGGGCCCCGCGCTGGAGAAGGCCGTGCGCGCCGCCAAGGGGGCGGTGAAGATGGTCAAGATCGACGTCGACGCCAACCCGGCCTATGCGGGCCAGCTGCGCGTGCAGTCGATCCCCACCGTCTACGCCTTCGTCAACGGCCAGCCGGTCGACGGCTTTCAGGGCGCCGTGCCCGACAGCCAGATCAAGGCCTTCATCGACAAGCTGACCGGCGGCGAAGGCGTCAACACCGACGTCGAACAACTGCTGTCGCTGGGCGAGGAGTCGCTGACCCTCAATGATCTGGGCGGCGCCGCCCAGGCCTTCGCCCACGTCTTGACGATGGAGCCGGACAACCAGAAGGCCATCGCCGGCATGGCCCGCGTCTATCTGGCCGAGGGCGACGCCGAACAGGCGGCCCAGACCATCGCCATGGCCCCGGCCGACTCGACCGAGCCGACGGTTCAGGCCGTACGCGCCCAGCTGTCCCTGGCCTCGGCCGCCCCGACCGGCGCGACCGCCGAGTTGGAGGCCAAGCTGGCGGCGAACAAAAACGACCACGAGGCCCGCTTCGACCTGGCCCAGGCCCTGGCCTCGGCGGGCGATCTGAAGGGGGCGGTCGACCACCTGCTGACCATCGTTCAGGCCGACCGCGACTGGAACGAACAGGCCGCCCGCAAGCAGCTGCTGACCGTGTTCGAGGCCGCCGGCCCCAACAGCGAAGTCGCCCGCGACGGACGACGGCGCCTGTCCTCCATCCTGTTCTCGTAACGGCGCGATCATGGCTCAGGGCTACGTCAAGGCCAGCGAACTTCCGCAGGTGATCCCGGTCTTTCCCTTGCCGGGGTCCATCCTTCTGGCGCGGGGCCAGCTGCCGCTGAACGTGTTCGAGCCGCGCTATCTGAACATGGTGGATGATGCGATGGCGGGCGACCGGATGATCGGCCTGATCCAGCCGGTCGGCCCCGCCGGGGTGAACCCGCCCCTGACCCGCGTCGGCTGCGCCGGGCGGATCACCAGCTTCGCCGAGACCTCGGACGGGCGCTATCTGATCACCCTGACCGGGGTGTGCCGTTTCGTCGTGGCGACCGAGATGCAGGTGCGCACCCCTTATCGGCAGGTGCGCGCCGACTTCCTGCCTTATGAAGCCGACCTGCGCGCGCCTGATCCCGACGAGGCCTTCGACCGCGAGCCCTTCCTGTCAGCCCTGGCGCCCTATCTGTCCGGGCGCGGTCTGGACATCGACTGGGACACCGCCCGCGCCGCGCCGCAGGAGGCGCTGGTCAACAGCCTGGCGATGGGCTTGCCCTTCGAGGCGCCCGAAAAACAGGCCCTGCTGGAGGCCCTGACCCTGATCGACCGCGAAGCCGCCCTGACCGCCCTCCTCCGCATCGAAGCCATCGCCCCCGACGACGACGAACCCGGACCGGCGATGCAGTAGCGTCCAACCGCATCCAAAGATAAAAGCGCAACCCAGACACGGGCGCACGGCGCCCTCAAGCAGCAAGCGTCCGTGGCGCGAGCGATAGGGCACCTAAATCATGAGCGACGCCTTCAACACCCCCGTCTCGGTCGATCCCCGCCTGCTGGAGGTGCTGGTCTGCCCGGTCACGCGCGGCCGCCTGACCTATGACCGCGAGCGCAACGAACTGGTCTCGGCGGGCGCCAAACTGGCCTTCCCCATCCGCGACGGCGTGCCGATCATGCTGGCCGAAGACGCCCGCCCGCTGGACTGAAACGCTCTACGCGCGGGCAAAAGAACGTCAGCGGCCCTCAAGCAGCGAGCCGCCGCGCGGCGAGCGATAGGGCCTCTTTAAAGCGCTTCTCCTCGGAGAAGCCTCGGCAGATCCCCCGTCGCTCCGCCAGCCTCGTGCATGAAGGCGCGGCGCAGGGGGGCGATGCGGTTGACCGCCGCCATGCCCAGATCGCGGGCCAACCGCACCGGGGCGATGTCGTTGGAGAACAGGCGCACGAAGCCGTCGAAGCCCGCCGCCAGCGCCGCCGTGTCGAACCGGCGCCAGCGGGCGTAACGCTCCAGCACCAGCTCCGAGCCGATGTCCTCGCCGATGCGGGCGGCCTCGGCCAGCACCTCGGACAGGGCGGCGACGTCCTTCAGGCCCATGTTCAGCCCCTGCCCCGCCACCGGGTGCACCCCGTGGGCGGCGTCGCCGATGATGGCCATGCGCGGCGCCGTCAGGCGCTCGGCCAGCTGCAGCGACAGGGGATAGACGAAGCGCGGCCCCTCGATCGTCAGCCCGCCCAGAAAGTCGCCGAACCGGCGCGTCAAATGGGCGTGGAAGGCCTCGTCCGAGGCCGAGCGCAGGGCCTCGCCCCGGCGGGTGCTTTCGGTCCAGACCAGATTGGCCCGGTTCTCCGTCAGCGGCAGGATGGCGAAAGGGCCGTCCGGCAGGAAATACTCATGGGCGACGTTGCCGTGCGGCTTTTCCATGCGGACGGTGCAGACGACGCCGCTCTGCTGATAGGTCCAGCCGAAGACGTCGATGCCCGCCGCGCGGCGCACGGTGGAGTTGCGGCCCTCCGCCCCGATCACGAGCGGCGCCGACAGGGTCGACCCGTCCTTCAGCGTCACCGTCGCCCGACCGGGCCCAACGGCCACATCGGCCACGGCGGCGGGAGCGCGGACCTCCAGCCCCTGCGCGTTCACCAACTCGGCCAGGGCGGCGCGCAGGCGGCGGTTCTCGACCATATAGCCCAGCGGCTCTCCGCCATTGCGGTCGCCGATCTCGTCCGCATCGAAACGGATATAGGCGGCCGAAGGCTTGCGGCTGGCGGCGCCGGGGCGGCGGCCGTCCGTCACCAGAATGCGGTCCATGCGGCAGGCGTGCGGCTCCAGCGCCTCGCCCAGGCCCAGAGCCTTCAGCATGCGGAAGTTGGCGTAGGAGATGGCCGTCGCCCGCCCGTCGAAAGTCGGCGCCATCTGGGCGTCAAAGGGCTGAGGGTCCACCATGACAGGGCGCAGGCCGCCCTGCGCCGCCGCCAGCGCAAAGGTCGCCCCGACCAGCCCGGCGCCGGCGATGATGATGTCGTAGTCGTCCGATCCGCTCATGATCTCGTTCTAGGCCCCTATCGCGCGTCACGCCACCTCAAGCCCGCCCGCCGAATGGGACATAAGGGCTCATCCCGCCCGCAAAGACCGGGCTGGTAAATGCCGCTTTAACCTTATGCGAGGCATTAGGGATCGGAGTCCCGCTGTCTGTCCCATTTCTGGGGGTCCGCCTTCATGTCCGCCGCCCTCGCGCTCGGTCAACGCGTCTGGAGCACCGTCCGCATCGTCTGGGCGGCGCCTTTCACCGTGCGGTTCAGGGGCGTGCTGCAGGCCATGCTGGCCGCCCTGCTGCTGGTGGCCCTGATCTCGTGGAACCCGGCCGATCCCAGCTGGAACGCCGCATCCGCCCAGGCGCCGACCAACTGGCTGGGCGGCGCGGGCGCGACCTTCGCCGATCTGATCATGCAGTCGCTGGGGCTGGCCGCATGGCCGGCCGTCCTGCTGCTGATCGCCTTCGGGCTGGCGGTGGCGATCGGCGACGCCCTGCAGCACCGGCTGCAGCCGACACCGTTCAAGATCTTCTGCGCCGTCGCCGGCGTACTGCTGCTGTCGGCCGCCCTTTCGGCCCCGGCGGCGCCCGCGAAATGGCCGCTGGCGGCGAGCATGGGCGGACTGTGGGGCGACGCCGTCACCGGCCTGGCCGCCAACGGTCTGGGCGCGCTGAAGGTCCCCGGCGCGCGCATCATCCTGGGCCTGCTGTTCCTGGCGCTGGCGCTGTGGAGCCTGGCCTATACCGTGGGCCTGCGCCTGCGCGACTTCACCGACACCGCAGGCTGGGCCGCCCAGAAGGGCGCCGAGGCCCGCGCCGCCCGTCCTGCCAAGGCCGCCAAACCGGGCAAGACCCCGCGCGCTGCCGCCGAGGCCGCCGCCCCGGCCCGCAAGCCGCGCCATCGCCTGCCGGACGCCGACGAGATGGAGGCCGACGGTCCTCTGTCTGCACCCGCCCCGGCTGCTTCGGCTTCGGTTGCAGCCGCCTATGATGAAGCCGACGAAGCCGACGCCTATACTCCGCCGTGGGAGGACGCGGCGCCCGCCCCCATCGCCCCGCCCTCGGCCCGCGCGAACCGACCGGCCGAACCCAAGGTGGCGGCGGTCAAGGCGCCCAAGCCCGTCCGCAGCGACGCGGACCAGCAGGCCTTCGACTTCGCCAATGAGGGCGGCTTCGAACTGCCGCCGCTGGGCATTCTGGCCAAGCCCGGCCAGCGCGGCGGCGCCGTCGACGAGGAATCGCTGAAGGCCAACGCCAAGATGCTGGAGGGCGTGCTTCAGGAATTCGGCGTGCGCGGCCAGATCGATCAGATCCGCCCCGGCCCCGTCGTCACCCTGTATGAACTGGTGCCCGCGCCCGGCGTGAAGCACGGCCGCGTCGTGGCGCTGGCCGACGACATCGCCCGCTCCATGTCAGCCCGCGCCTGCCGCATCAGCGTGGTTCAGGGCCGCAACGCCATCGGCATCGAACTGCCCAACGCCAAGCGCGAGACCGTCTTCCTGCGCGACCTGCTGGCGTCGGGCGAATACGACAAGAAGAGCCATCTGCTGCCGCTGGCGCTGGGCGAGACCATCGGCGGCGAGCCCTATGTGGCGGATCTGGCGCGAATGCCCCACCTGCTGATCGCGGGCACCACCGGCTCGGGCAAGTCGGTCGGGGTCAACGCCATGATCCTGTCGATCCTGTATCGCCACTCGCCCGCCGAGTGCCGCTTCATCATGATCGACCCCAAGATGCTGGAGCTGTCGGTCTATGACGGCATCCCGCACCTGCTGGCGCCGGTCGTGACCGATCCCAAGAAGGCGGTCGTGGCCCTGAAGTGGACCGTGCGCGAGATGGAGGACCGCTATCGCCGCATGTCCAAGCTCGGCGTGCGCAACGTCGCCAGCTACAACGAGCGCGCCCGCGAAGCCCAGGAAAAGGGCGAGCATTTCGAGCGCACCGTCCAGACCGGCTTCGACGAACAGGGCCGCCCCGTCTACGAGAGCGAGAAGATCCGCCCCGAGCCCATGCCCTATCTGGTCGTGGTCATGGACGAGATGGCCGACCTGATGCTGGTCGCGGGCAAGGATGTGGAAGGCGCCGTCCAGCGTCTGGCCCAGATGGCGCGCGCGGCGGGCATCCACCTGATCATGGCGACGCAGCGCCCGTCGGTGGACGTCATCACCGGCACCATCAAGGCCAACTTCCCGACCCGGATTTCTTTCCAGGTCACCTCCAAGATCGACAGCCGCACCATCCTCGGTGAACAGGGCGGCGAGCAGCTGCTGGGTCAGGGCGACATGCTCTACATGGCGGGCGGCGGACGCATCACCCGCCTGCACGGCCCCTTCGTCGGCGATCAGGAAGTTGAAGAAGTCTGTAAACACCTGCGCGCCCAGGCCGAGCCTGAATACCTCGACCTGATCACCGACGAACCGGACGGAGACGGCGACGGCGCCATGGGCGAAGACGGCGGCGGCACCGGGGACGACCTGTATGACCGCGCCGTGGCTGTGGTCACGCGCGACCGCAAGGCCTCAACTTCTTACGTCCAGCGCCGCCTGCAGATCGGCTACAACCGCGCCGCCACCCTGATCGAACGCATGGAGCAGGAAGGCGTCGTCAGCCCGGCGAATCATGCGGGCAAGCGCGAGGTGCTGGCCGGGCCGCCTCCAATGTAGCCTCGGCTACGCCAAGGGCGGCAGCTGCGCTGCCGGGCGCTATCGCTCGCGACGCGGTCGCTCGCTGCTTCAGCGCCCCGTCGCGCACGCAAGCCGGGAACTCCGCGCTCCACTCGACGCTTAAACGCCTCACGTCCTCAAGCAGCGAGCGACCGCGTCGCGAGCGCTAGGACACTAAACAATGAACGCCGCTTCATCCCAGCGCCGGAATATGGTCAGGCTGGCGTCATCAGCCTGCCGGATGAAGTCCTCATCCTCACCCGGTCGAAAACCGTTCAGAACGGGAGAAGAAAAGACATGAGCATTTCCCGCCGCGCCTTCGGCCTCGGCTCCGCCGCCCTGGTCGCGCTCGCCGCCGCCCCCGCCACCGTCCTGGCTCAGGCCGGGCTGTCGGCCGACGATCAGGCCGTGCTGCGTCAGGCCCAGACCTATCTGACCAGCATGACGACGGCGCAGGGAACCTTCGTCGAAACCGGGCCGAACAATCAGCGCCGCACCGGCCGCTATTATCTGCAACGCCCCGGCAAGATGCGGTTCGAGTACACCGACCCGGAGGGCCTGCTGGTCGTGGCCGACGGCAACAACGTCAGCCGCTGGGACCCGCGCCTGAACGTCTTCCGTCAGGCGCCGCTGGGCCAGACGCCGCTGTCGACCTTCCTGGCGCGCGAGGTCCGGCTGGATCAGGGCGTGACCATCGACCGGGTGACGCGCATGGATTCGGGCGCCTTCGCCATCACTGCCCGCGACGCCAAACGGCCGAACGAGGGCTCTGTCATCCTGGCCTTCGCCGGGTCGCCTGTCCGCCTTCAGGAGTGGACCATCACCGATGCCCAAGGCTCGCGCACCCGGGTGCAGCTGACCACGCTGGAGCCTGCGCCCGGCCTGGCCGCCAGCCTGTTCCAGCTGCGCGATCCGACCCGTCGCAACCGCCGCAACTGACGTCACAAACGTGACGTGATCGGCACACATAAATTACAACGATGACAGTTTGACCTTTTTTGTTGCCCGTGACACTTTGGGCACAGGACGGCGGCGGCCGTCCCGCCCGCCACGGATTCATCCCCGCCTGGCGGCGAGAGAGACGAACTTCAAGCGCCCGGAGCCTTGCTCCGGGCGTCTTTTTAATCAGACGACGGCCCCGCCCCGTCGTCGGCTTAGACCCTGCTCCGCCAAGCTGCTAAGGCCCGTGGCATGAGCCTTCGCATCGTCACCTGGAACATCAACTCGGTCCGCCTGCGCATTGATCAGGTCGCCCGTTTCGTCGCCGAGAACGCCCCGGACGTCCTGTGCCTGCAGGAGATCAAATGCACCGAGGATCAGTTCCCGCGTCAGGCCTTCATCGACATGGGCCTGCCCTACCTGCGGATCGGCGGCCAGAAGGGGTGGCACGGGGTGGCCATCGCCAGCCGCCTGCCCATCCTCGACAGCCCCAGGCTGGACGTCTGCCGCGAGGGTCACGCCCGCTGCGTCTCGGCCGTGGTCGAAGGCGTGGAGGTGCAGAACTTCTACATTCCGGCGGGCGGGGATCTGCCGGATCGGGCGCTGAACCCCAAGTTCGATCACAAGATGGACTTCTATGAACGGCTGACCACCGAGATGAAGACCCGCGACCGCCAGCGGCCTCTGGTCCTGGCCGGCGACTTCAACATCGCGCCGGGCGAAAACGACGTCTGGAACCACCGCTTCATGTCCAAGGTGGTCAGCCACACCCCCGGCGAGGTCGAGACCCTCTACCGGCTTCAGGACGCCGGAGGCTTCGCCGATGTGGTGCGCGACCAGATTCCCGATCCGGTCAAACTGGCCAGTTGGTGGAGCTATCGCGCCAAGGATTTCCGCAAGTCGAACCGGGGCCTGCGCCTCGATCACCTGTGGACCTCGCCCGGCCTGACCCCCGCCGTGGTAAAGGGCAGCGCCCGCATCCTCGACACGGTACGCGAATGGGAGCGGCCCAGCGACCACGCCCCGGTCGTGATGGATCTGGACGTCTGAACCCGCCTCAGAACGGGAAGAAGATCGGGATCGCCGCCATGCCGGTGGCCCAGGTGATCAGGTTCAGCGGCAGGCCGACCTTTACGAAGTCCATGTAGCTGTAATTGCCCATCTGATAGACCAGCACATTCGTCTGATAGCTGAAGGGCGTGGCGAAGGCGGCCGACGCCGCCATCATCACCGCCACCAGAAACGGCCGCGCATCCACCCCCAGCGCCGCCGCTATGGCCACGGCTATCGGCGAAAACAGCACCGCCACCGTGGCGTTCGACAGGATGTCCGTCGCGAACAACGTCACGCCGTAAAACACGAACAGCGCCGCCCAGGGCCCATAGGGGCGGATCACGTCGATCAGGGCGTCGGCGCCGGCCTGCGCCAGACCCGTCACCTCCAGCGACGAGCCGATAACCACCATCCCCGCCACCAGCAGCAGGATTTCAGGCCTCAGCCCGGCGTAGGCTTCCTCGGCGGTGATCACCCGCATCAGTATGAGAGCCACCGCCCCGGCGAAGGCCGAGGCCGCAATGGGCGCCAGGCCGAAGGCCGAGGCGACGACCACGGCGACGAAAACGGCCAGAGACGCCAGGGCGCGTTTCAGCTCCAGCGGCCGCTCGGCGCCTTTTTCATACAGATCGACATTGCCCAGCACCGCATCGCCCGACCCGCCAGGGCTGGCGCGCTGTTCCATCAGCCACGGCAGGCGGAAGGACGACAGCAGGCTGCGCTTGCCCCCCTTACCGGCCTCCTCGGCTTCCCGACGCGCCGCCATTTCGGCCTCATCGCGCGCGGCGGTCTTCTCCAGCACCCGCGAGCCGATGAAATACAGATAAAGGCCGCCGACCGTGGCGATGCACAGACCCACGCCCGTGATTTCAAACAGAGAGAAGACCGGCTGACCCGTATTGCGGGCCATGTCGCTGACCAGCAGATTGGTCGAGGTGCCTATCAGGGTCAGCAGACCGCCCATGATGACCGCATAGCTGAGCGGCATCAGGAACCGCTTGGGCGACAGGCCCAGCGACAGGGCCATGTCGCGGACCACCGGCGCCGCCAGCACCACCACCGGCGTGTTGTTCAGAAAGCCGCCGACCGCGCCGCACAGGCCGATCACGATCCACACGGCGTGTCGCCCGAACACCCGGGTCATGCCCTTGGCCTTGCGGATCAGCCAGGCCAGCAGGCCCGATAGCTCCATCGCGTAGGCGATGACGAACAGCCCCGCCAGGGCCATGATGGCCGGGCTGGCGAAGGCGCCCTGAACCTCCACCGGGCGCACCACGCCGAACAGCAGCAGGGCCGCCGCGCCGCTGAGCGCCACCACATCGGACCGCAGACGTCCATGGATCATCACCCCGACCACGACGATCAGGACGACGAGAGCGATAATCTGGTCCAGCGTCACCCGCGCAAGAGCCCCTGTTCCGCCAGACGCCGGACCCGTTCACGGGCCGGGGCGCCAATCCGTCATTCCCGTGTTAGGCTGCTTCCATGTCGATCACAACGACCCGTCTCGCCGCGCCGATCGCCCTGGCGGCCGCCCTGCCCCTTCTGGCGTCGTGCCAGAAGCCGTCCGAGCCCGCCGCGCCCGAAGCTCCGGCGCCCGCCCCGCCGACGGTCGTGCTGGACTCCACCCTCAACCGCGCCGCCCTGCTGGCCGCCCTGACCGAAGCGAGAACCGCCACGGCCGACGGCCGCCCGCGCGACGCGGCTCTGAGCGGACGGACCGTATCGGTGCGTCTGCCTTTCGGTTGCGAAGGCGCAGGATCAACCGAGCAGGCGCAGCCGGGCCTGCCGACGCTGGCGCGCGGCGACGACGGCGGCCTGATGCTGAGAGTTCTGCCTGAAGATCTCGCCGCGTCCGGCCTCGTGATCACGGCGGGCGCT
Organism: Brevundimonas naejangsanensis DSM 23858; assembly: GCF_000421705.1. Lineage (GTDB taxonomy): Bacteria > Pseudomonadota > Alphaproteobacteria > Caulobacterales > Caulobacteraceae > Brevundimonas > Brevundimonas naejangsanensis. The sequence continues at coordinate 188,508 of NZ_ATXN01000004.1, read as the reverse complement.
GACGACGCGGCGACTCCCAGTCCCTGGGAGGCGGTCGAAGGATTCTGGATCGCCCGTCCCTGGAGCGGGCTGGAAACCTGTCGCCCGGACGAGCCTGCGCTGATGGCTGTCCAGACCGCCGAAGAAACCGAAACGAAAGGCAGGTCCGAGGTCGGCGATGTCTTGTCGACCGCCGCGCCAGCGCCATCTGAAACCGAACGGACCTCAGGACTGGCGGCCGTGTTCGAGACGGGCGGCTCGCGCCTGGGCCGCCGTCAGGGCCAGGCCTATGTCCATGTCATTCGAGGAGACAGAGGCGTCGCTCCGACGCCGGCGCCGGGAGGCTATGCGCTGCGTCTGGAGGGGCGGTTGACCGCCTTTGCGGACGGAAAAGCCGTCCACTGCGTCCAGAAGGACGCCGAAAGCCGTCCGGTCTGCGTCGCCGCCCTGCGGCTGGACCGGCTGGCCTTCGAGGATGGAGCCACGGGCGCCCTTCTCAGCGAATGGCGCCCGCGTTGAGCTGATGTCAGGCAGCGCCCAGAAGGGCGGCGCCGGCCAGGACGCCCAGCAGGATCAGGGTGACGCTGCCGGTGAAGACGACGACGCCTTCGAACGAGAAGCCCGAAGCGCGGGGATGCACGAGTTTCATGATTGAGTTCCTTTCGGCGAGGGAGTTCCGAACAGCCTCAAGATAGGAAGCGCGACCGTGAAAGACAAACCACGGTTCGGCCGCATCGAGTGAGTTTAAGTCACCTGATCCGTTTCTGCGTCCCGATCCGGCCGCGATTCCGCCACGATCCAGTTGAGGAAGCGGCGCAGCTTGGGTTCGTCCGCCCGTTCGGGCAGGACCACGGCCCAATAGGCCAGATCATTGGTCAGGGCGTGGTCGACCGGCTGGATCAGCCGCCCCTCGCGAAGCTCCTCAGCCGCCAGGGGCGCCGAGGTCAGGGCCACGCCCCGCCCCGACAAGGCGGCTTCCAGCGCCAGATGGCTGTGGCTGAAGTGAGGGCCGCGCAGATGGTTCACGCGCGGATCCTCGACTCCGGCGCTTTCGAACCAGGCCTTCCAGCCCAGTCGGTTCGCATAGGGCATGTCATGCCAGGTCTCGTGGATCAGCACCACGTCCAGCAGATCGGAAGGCTGGTTCAACCGCCGCGCAGCGGCGAAGGACGGGGCGCAGACCGGGATCAGCCGCTCATTGACCAGCCGCCGCGCCACCTGGCCCGGATAAGGGCCTTCGCCATAGCGCAGCGCCACGTCCGCCTCGCCGTTCGACAGGTCGGCGATGCGGTCCTCGGCGAAGACGATCAGGTCGAGGTCGGGATTGTCCTCGCTGAACCGATGCAGGCGCGGGGACAGCCATTTGCTGGCCAGGGACGGCAAGGCGCTGATCCGCAACTGACGCGAGCGGCCGGGCCGCACGGCGTCCAGAGCGCTTTCCAGCCGCTCGAAGGCGTCGGCGACGCCCTGGGCCAGGCGGGCGCCATCGGCGGTCAGCCGCACCGAGCGGTTGAAGCGGTCGAACAGGCGCAGGCCCAGGCGCATCTCCAGCGCCTTCACATGGCGGCTGACGGCGCCGGGGGTGACGCCCAGTTCCTCGGCCGCCTCGCGGAAGCTGCCGTGGCGGGCCGCCGCGTCGAACGCCCGAAGCGCCACCAGCGGCGGGGTCGGGCGGCGTTCGCTCATCGGCAGATCAAGGCTGGAGGCGGTAGCCGCCGGCGTCAGTCAGCAGCAGCCGCGCCTGACCCGGCTCGGCCTCGATCTTCTGACGCAGGCGGTAGATGTGGGTTTCCAGGGTGTGGGTGGTGACCCCGGCGTTGTAGCCCCAGACCTCCGTCAGCAGCTCTTCGCGCGACACCGGCTTGGCCCCAGCGCGATAGAGGTACTTCAGGATGTTGGTTTCCTTTTCCGTCAGCCGGACCTTCTTGCCCTTGTCGTCGACCATCAGCTTGGAGGCCGGGCGGAACTCATAGGGGCCGACCTGGAAGACGGCGTCCTCGGACTGTTCATGGCTGCGCAGGTGGGCGCGGATGCGCGCCAGCAGGACGGCGAACCGGAACGGCTTGGTGACATAGTCATTGGCCCCGGAGTCGAGGCCCAGAATGGCGTCGGAGTCCGACGACTGCGCCGTCAGCATGATGACCGGGGTCGAAATCCCGGCCTTGCGGATCAGGCGACAGGCCTCGCGGCCGTCCATGTCTGGAAGGTCGACGTCCAGCAGGATGAGGTCGGCGCGCGCCTCCTTGGCCTGACGCACTCCATCGGTCGCCGTCGCGGCCTGAGCCGGGCGGAATTCCTCGTGAAGCGCCAGCTGCTCGGCCAAGGCCTCGCGCAGGTCGTCGTCGTCGTCGATGATCAGAATGGTCTTGGGCGTGCGCATGGTCTCTTTAGAATGGCGAGGCTTGGGCCGAACGCCAAGGGCGCCGGACAGGATATTGCGTTCTAAGAGGTCGCCGGCGCCGTATTTCGTTCCCCGAACAGGGCCGAACCGACCCGAACATGGGTCGCGCCCGCCGCAATCGCCGCCGGATAATCGCCGCTCATGCCCATCGACAGGACGCTGAGCTCGTTGCGCGCGGCGATGGCGGCCAGCAGGGCGAAATGCGGGGCCGGGTCTTCATCGGCGGGGGGAATGCACATCAGGCCCTCGACCTTGAGGCCGTATCGGTCGCGCGCGGCGGCGATCAGGGCGTCGGCGTCGCCGGGCAGAACCCCCGCCTTCTGCGGCTCGGCGCCGGTGTTGACCTGGACCAGCACGCTGGGGCGGCGCCCCGTCCGCGTCATGGCGGCCGCCAGGGCGGCGGCGAGCCGTTCGCGGTCCAGCGTCTCGATGACGTCGAACAGTTCGACCGCCTCCAGCGCCTTGTTGGTCTGCAAAGGGCCGATCAGGCGCAGTTCCAGATCCGGCAAGGCCGCGCGACGGGCGGCCCAGTGGGCTTGCGCCTCCTGCACACGGTTCTCGCCGAACACGCGCTGGCCGGCGTCCAGCGCCGCCTGCAGCGCCTGTGCCCCTTGCGTCTTGGACACGGCGGTCAGCACCACTGAAGCCGGGTCGCGGCCCGCCGCCTTCGCCGCCTCGGCGATGCGGCCCCGCACCTGGGCGAAGCGGTCAGCGATGGACGAAACGGCGGCGGCGGGATTAGGGACGGTCATGATGCCCCTGTCTGACACCCTGTCCGAAGAAGCGCAAAGTCTGTGGGACGCCGCCCGCGCCCTGGCGCTCACGGCGCCGCATGGCGGTCGCGCCCTGCCTCCCCTGCTTTTCTTCACCGACCCGGCGCGTACGCCCCGTCCGTGGGAGACAGCCGCCCGACTGCCTGCCGGAGCAGGCGTGGTCTTCCGTCACTTCGGCGCCGCGGATCGAGTGGAGACCGGACAGCGCCTGCGCGAGGCGACGCACAGGGCCGGGGTTCGGCTGCTGGTGGGGCTGGACGCCGAATTGGCCGAGCAGATCGGGGCGGACGGCGTGCACCTGCCCGAACGGGCGCTTTCGGCCGCCTATGCCTTGTCAGGACGACGGCCGGACTGGTTGCTGACCGGGGCGGCCCATTCCACGAAAGCAGTGCGGACGGCGCGGGATCTGCACGCCCTTGTGCTGTCGCCGGTCTTCCCCGCGGGCGGCGCTTCTGGGGTCAAGCCAGCGTTGGGGGTAGAAGGATTTTCGGCTCTGGCGGCCCTGGCCCCCTGCCCGGTCTACGCTCTGGGCGGAATCACGGCGGCCAACGCCTCCCGGCTGCCGTCAACAGGCGCGAGCGGGCTAGCGGGCGTGGAGGCGATCCAGACGGCCTTCGCCGGCTAGGACTTAAAACTTGAAGATGGTCTCAAGCCGTACGCGCGGCGCGGCGCGGCGGTCGGCGGCGCTTTCGGGCGCCCGGGCCGGGTCGACTTCAGGCGAGGCCAGGTTCGCGGCGGCGCCGACGCGCAGGCGCGGGCTGAGACGGTAATAGGCCCCGGCCTCGACATCGCCCCAGTCGGCTTCGCGGCCGACCGGCTGGTTCAGGTTGAAGTTCAGACCCCAGCGACCGTTCTCGTTCCAGCGCAGGCCGCGACGCTGGGCCGGGGTCGCAGGCGTGGTCGAGGACTGGGCGGCGATATCGCTGAGATTGACGGAGGGGGTGCGGGCTCGCGTCTGAGCCGAGGCGTCGTTCGTCATCCCGGCCAAGGCCAGGGCGCCCACGCATCCAGCGATGACGGCGACGAAACGCATTCCACCTACCCAAAAGACCGACTTGAGCCGCCGATCCGTTATTGACGAGCCGGAACCATCCGACCTGGGGATAAGATATGGACTCGAGCCTCGCGGTCAACGCATGGAAGCCAAGCGATCACGGTTAGAGGCGACTCCGGCGGCCCCTGTGGCGCCTGCGTCACGCCGTTCCGACCTTTTGCCGTCGATATTGGCGGCGAGGAACGCCGGTTCGCCTTGTCATAGCCCCTTTTCAGCGTGTTATAGAGCGTCGCTGCGGCGCGTGCGCGCGCGGTCTCTTTCGATGATCGCCCCTCGGGGGGCCCTCGGAAGCGCCCGGCGTACGTCGTCCACCCCTTTACGGAGACTATGGAATGGCTCTTGTTCGCGGCGCTGCGGTCGCCCTGATCGCCTCGGGACTGCTGCTCGGCGGCTGCTCCAGCCTGCCCTTCGTCGGCGGCGGCTCCAAGGCCAAGGCGCCCAGCATGGAAGCCCAGCTGGGCATCGGCGTGAACGCCTATCTGTGGCGCGCCACCCTGGACACCCTGTCCTTCATGCCTCTGGCCAGCGCCGACCCCTGGGGCGGCGTGGTGAACTATGACTGGTACGTCAATCCGCAGACGCCGAACGAGCGTTTCAAGGCGACCGTCTTCATCCTGGATCGCCGCCTGCGCGCCGACGCCCTCAACGTCGCCGTGACCAAGGAAGTCAAGGACGCCTCGGGCGCCTGGGTCTCGGCTCCGGTCGCGGCCCAGACCGAAACCGATCTGGAGAACGCCATCCTGACCAAGGCGCGCCAGCTCAACCTCGCCAACGCGGCCCGTCGCTAAGGACCGGCCGCGCCTCACCTTTCGTCTCAAATGCGTCCTCAGGCCCGCCTCAAGCTTTGCGCCTGAGGCGCCGCCTCAGGATACGCCGTGGCCCGTTACGAGCCTAAGACCGCCGAACCCCGCCAACAGGCCCGATGGGCCGAGGCCGACGCCTTTTCGGTGTCCAACGCCGACACCGGCCGCCCGAAATACTACGTCCTGGAGATGTTCCCCTATCCGTCGGGCAACATCCACATGGGCCACGCCCGCAACTATGTGATGGGCGATGTGGTGGCGCGCTGGAAGCGGGCCAGCGGCTATGACGTGCTGCACCCGATGGGCTGGGACGCCTTCGGAATGCCCGCCGAGAACGCGGCGATGGAGCGCGGCGTCCACCCCGGCGACTGGACCTGGTCCAACATCGCGACGATGCGCGACCAGCTGAAGCTGCTGGGCCTGTCATTGGACTGGAGCCGCGAGTTCGCCACCTGCGACCCCGAATACTATGGCAAACAGCAGGAATGGTTCCTCGAACTGTTCAAGCGGGGCCTGGTCTATCGCAAGGACGGCGTGGTCAACTGGGACCCGGTCGACAACACCGTCCTGGCCAATGAGCAGGTCATTGACGGGCGCGGCTGGCGCTCGGGCGCCGTGGTCGAAAAACGCAAGCTGAACCAGTGGTTCCTGCGCATTACTCAGTATGCGGATGATCTGATCGACGGCCTGGCCGAGCTTGAAGGCCGCTGGCCCGAAAAGGTCCGCCTGATGCAGGAAAACTGGATCGGCCGGTCCAAGGGCCTGCAGATGAAATGGGCCTGGGCTGGCACCGCCCCGGCTGGTTTCGATGACGGACTGGAGATCTACACCACCCGCCCGGACACATTGTTCGGCGCCAGCTTCATGGGCCTGGCCCCGGATCATCCGATCTCGAAGCAACTGGCCGAGGCCGACCCCAAGGTCGCCGCCTTCGTCGCCGAATGCCGCAAGGGCGGCGCCAGCCAGGCCGACATCGAACAGGCCGAGAAGATCGGCTGGGATACGGGGCTGAAGGTCGTCCACCCCTTCACCGGCGCCGAGGTTTCGGTGTGGATCGCCAACTTCATTCTGTCCGACTACGGAACGGGCGCCATTTTCGCCTGCCCGGCGCATGACCAGCGCGATCTGGACTTCGCCCGCAAATACGATCTGCCGGTGATCCCGGTCGTCCGCCCCGAAGGCGCGGGCGACGACTTCGCCGTGGCCGACGAGGCCTATACCGGCCCCGGCGCCATCTTCCATTCCGACTTTCTGAACGGTCTGGACATCGAGACCGCCAAGGCCGAGGCCATCCGCCGCATCGAGGCCGCCGGAACGGGCCAGGGCGCGACCATCTATCGCCTGCGCGACTGGGGCGTCAGCCGCCAGCGCTACTGGGGCTGCCCCATCCCGGTCATCCACTGCGAGGCCTGCGGCGTCGTGCCGGTTCCGGCCGACCAGTTGCCGGTCGAACTGCCCAAGGACGTCACCTTCGACGTACCGGGCAATCCGCTGGACCGTCACCCGACGTGGAAACACGTCAACTGTCCGTCGTGCGGCGGCGGCGCCCGACGCGAGACGGACACGCTCGACACCTTCGTCGATTCCAGCTGGTATTTCGCGCGCTTCGCCGATCCCAAGGCGGCCGAGCCGATCAACAAGGCCGCCGCCGCCAAATGGCTGCCCGTCGATCAGTACATCGGCGGCGTCGAGCACGCCGTCCTGCACCTGCTCTATGCCCGTTTCATCACCCGCGCCCTGTCGGACGCCGGCCTGATGGACGTGAAGGAGCCGTTCGCTGGCCTCTTCACCCAAGGGATGGTGGTCCACGAGACCTATTTCGACGGCCATGAAGACAGCGGCAAGCCGCGCTGGGTCGAGCCGTCGGACGTGCGCATCGAAACCGTGGACGGCAAGAGAGTCGCCACCCGCCTGTCCACCGGCGCCGCAGTGACGATCGGCGACATCGAAAAGATGTCCAAGTCCAAGAAGAATGTGGTCGCGCCGCAGGACATCATCGCCGCATATGGCGTCGACGCCGGCCGCCTGTTCATCCTGTCGGACAGCCCGCCCGAGCGTGATATCCAGTGGTCGACGGGGGGTGTCGAGGGCGCCGCCCGGTTCGTCCAGCGCGTCTGGGGCGAATACGCCTCGTTCGACGCCGCCGCGCCCGCCAACGCCGGGGTCGACGCCCACCTTGTCCGCGAGACGCACAAGGCCATCAAGGCCGTCAGCGAAGGCGTCGAACACTTCCGCTTCAACTCGGCCGTGGCCAAGCTCTACGCCTTCCTGGCGACCATCCGACAACACGACAAGGCGGGCGCCGAGGCGAAGAAGACCGCCCTGTCCGCCCTGGCGCGGCTGATGGCGCCCTTCACCCCGCACCTGGCCGAGGAATGCTGGACCCAACTGGGCGAGGCCGGAATGGTTCTGGACGCGCTCTGGCCCGTCTATGACCCGGCCCTGGCCGCCGACGATCAAGTCACCTTGCCCGTCCAGATCGGCGGCAAGCGTCGTGGCGAGGTCATCCTGCCGCGCGGTTCGGATAATGCGACGGTCGAGGCCGCCGCTCTCGCCAATCCGACGGTTCAGGCCTACCTTGCAGCCAACAACCTCAGCATCCGCAAGGTGGTCGTCGTGCCCGATCGTATCGTCAATCTGGTGGCCGGATGATGCCCGGCGGGCGTCGTCTCCTGCTGGCGCTGGTCGGCGCGGCACTGCTGTCCGGCTGCGGCTTCACGCCCCTGTATGGCGATGCAGGGGTCAGCGGCGCCCTGTCGCGCATCGCCGTAACGACGCCCGACGACCGGCTGGGCTATCGGCTGCGCGAACAGCTGGAGGACGCTTTCGGCCGCGACGGCGCCCAGGCGCCGCTGTACCGTCTGGCGACCGAGGTCGAGCACAAACGCCGCCCGCTGGGCCGCCGCATCGACGACACGGCCAGCCGCTATGAACTGACGGTCAGGGCCGCCTGGTCCCTGACCCCCGTAGCGGGCGGCGAAACCCTCAAGGGCGTGCAGACCACCACCATCACCTACGCCGCCGCCGACCAGCCCTACGCCGCCATCGCCGCCCAGCAGGACGGCGAGGACCGCGCCGCCGCCGATCTGGCGCGCCTGATCCGCCTGGACATGATGCGCGTCCTGGCGGGGCGTTGAAGGCCGCCGCATGATCCTGTCCCGGCGGCCCGACGTCGACCGCTTCCTCAAGGCGCCGGACGCCGGCGTCCGCGCCGCCGTCATTCACGGCAAGGACCGCTCGGGCGTGACCGAACGCGCCCTGACGCTGTGCAGGACGATCACGCCGGATCTGAACGACCCCTTCAACGTCACCCTGCTGACCGAAGCCGACATCGACAGCGATCCGGTCCGGCTGGAAGAGGCCCTGACGGCCCTGAGCATGATCGGCGGGCGGCGTCTGGTGCGGGTGCGCATGGGCGACGCCAGGGGCGGCGTCGACAAGGCCGTTGCCGCCGCCCTGAGCGCCCACGCCGAGGGCGCCTACAACCCCGACGCCATGCTGGTGATCGAGGCCGGAGCGCTGGGTCGCGAATCGGCCCTGCGCAAGGCCGCCGAAAAGGCCCAGGGCGCGGTGGCCATCGCCTGTTATGAGGACGAGGTCGGCGACGTCGCCCGCATGACGCGCGAGGCCCTCGGCGCCGATAAGGTGGGTCTGACCTCGGACGCCCTGGACCGCTTCGTCGCCCGACTGCCCCGCGAGCGCGGCCTGATGCGTCAGGAGATCGAACGGCTGATCCTCTACATCGGCCCCGGCTCGGGCCGCACTATCGACGTGGAGGAGCTGGACGCCCACCTCGGGGTCGAACCCGACGCCTCCCTGTCCGACGCCGCCTTACAGGCCTTCGGCGGCCGTCCCGGCCCCGCCCAGGCGGGACTGCGCCGCGCCCTGGCCGAGGGCGAAAGCGCCGTCATGGCTGTGCGCATGACCTCGCTTCATCTCGGAAAGCTGCGCCGGATCAATATTCTGCAGGCCAATGGCGCCGGCGCCAAGGAAGCCGCCAAGGCCGCAGGCGTCTTCTGGAAACAGGAGGCGGAAATTCTGCGCCAGGCGCGCGGCTGGCGGCTCGAACTGCTCGACGAGGTGCAGGACAGCGTCAACACCGCCGACGTCATGACCAAAACCACAGGCATGCCCGAGGCCCTGATCGCCGAACGCCTGCTGCTGGAGATCGCCGCCCGCGCCAAACGCATGGGGCTGTGACGCGCTGGCTCTCTCACATTTCTGAGTCATGAGCGTCCCCCTATCGTGAGGCCAGAAAGAGGCCTCAGTCCATGCATCAGCCGGTCCTCCCTAGGACCCTTAGGGGCTACCGATCACGTCAGACACGCAGTATTGACAGGAACGTATATAAGCGTTTCCTATAGGGAGGATCGGTCCTCGATCATTGATCGGATCATCCGGCGCGCTCCCACCTGCTGGCGTGTCGGCCCCGCTCTCATCCCCGACTTGCCCGTCCCGGCTCAGCCCTGGACGGGCTTTTTTCGCTCAGTTGCTCAACCGCGCATCAGACGCCGGCACAGGTCGTCGAGTTGCTCCAGAGTGCCGTATTTGACGGTGATCTCGCCCTTGCCGCCCTTGTCGGCCAGCGACACCTTCAGACCCAGAGCGTCAGACAGATCCTGCTCCAGGGCGGCGATGTCGGCCGCGCCCTCCCCGTTCGGCATGGGCCGGGCCTTGGGCGTTTTCGGTCCCTCGGCCGAACGACGGGCCAGCGCCTCGGTCTGGCGAACGTTCAGGCCCTTGGCGATGACCTCTGCCGCCAGTTGTTCGGCGTTCGGCGCCGTGATCAGGGCGCGCGCGTGCCCCGCCGACAGTTCGCCGCGCACCACATGGTCGCGCACCGCCTCGGGCAGTTGCAGCAGGCGCAGGGTGTTGGCCACGTGGCTGCGGCTCTTGCCCACGACCCCGGCCAAGGCGTCCTGAGTACGGCCGAAACGCTCCATCAGGACGGCGTAGGCGTTGGCCTCTTCCATCGGGTTCAGATCGGCGCGCTGGACGTTCTCGATGACGCCGACTTCCAGCACCTCGATGTCGTCCATCTCGCGCACGACGATCGGCACCTGAGTAAGGCGGGCGGCCTGGGCGGCGCGCCAGCGGCGTTCGCCGGCGATGATCTGCCACACGCCCGCTTCCCCCGGCTGCGACCGCACGAGGATCGGTTGCAGGACGCCCTTGCCGCGGATCGACGCCGTCAGCTCGTCCAGATCGGTTTTGGCGAAGATCTTGCGCGGCTGATCCGGGTTGGGTTTCAGCGCCTCGATCGGGGCGCGTTGCACGCCCGCGGGGGCCGGACCGGCCGCATCGACGGCGACCGCTTCCTGCGCGTTTTCACCCAAGAGCGCCGAGAGACCCCGGCCCAGACCACGCTGACGTTCGGACAAGATGCTGTTTCCGTTTACTTATCAGGTTAATCAGGCCGCGAGGGCCTGACGACGTTGGCGCTCGCGCGCCACCAGTTCACGCGCCAGCTTCAGATAGGCCTGACTGCCCGCGCACTTCAGATCATAGATCAGGGCCGGCTTGCCGAACGACGGCGCCTCGGACACCCGCACATTCCGGGGAATGACGCTGTCATAGACCTTGTCGCCGAAGTGGGCGCGCACATCGGCCGCCACCTGGCCCGACAGGGCGTTACGGCGGTCATACATAGTCAGGACCAGACCCTGAATCTCCAGCGCCGGGTTCAGGCTCTGACGCACCATGTCGATGGTCCGCATCAGCTGGGTCAGGCCTTCCAAAGCGAAGAATTCGCACTGCAGCGGCACGAGAACGGCGTCGGCCGCGGCCATCGCATTCAGCGTCAGCAGGTTCAGGGACGGCGGGCAGTCGATCAGGACATAGTCATACCGGGAATGACCATTGCCCCCCTGCTTCGCCAGGGCGTCGCGCAGACGATAGGAGCGCCGATCCGACTGGCTCAGCTCGATCTCGACGCCCGACATGTCTGGGTCGGCGGTGACGATGAACAGGCCGGGCACGGCGGTTTCGATCGCAGCCTCGTCGACCGGCCGTCCGTCGACGATGACGTCATAGATGGTCACCCGTCGTGTTTCACGTGGAACACCCAGTCCGGTGGAGGCATTGCCCTGCGGGTCCATGTCCACGATCAGCACTTTTTCGCCGATTGCAGCCAGAGCCGTGCCGAGGTTGATGGCGGTCGTGGTCTTGCCCACTCCGCCCTTCTGGTTTGAGACCGCCAGAACTCGGGTGTCACGAGAAGCAGACGGCTTTACGGACTCAACGGACACGGCGAAGGCCCCCCAGTGAAACGATGCGGCCGCGCGGATCGCTGCGCGAGACGGTAAGCTCAGCTTCAAACTGCCAGACCCGACGGGCCTCTTTCAACTCAGCCTCGGCCTTCTCTCCCTTGAGGAACAGGCCTTTTGCACCGCGCTGGAAGTAGGGCTGTGCATAACCCAGTAGTTTCTCCATCGCCGCCACCGCTCGTGCTGTGACGACGTCGACCGTGATCGACTGTTCCTCGGCCCGCCCGTTGACCACGGTCGCGGGCAGGTCGAGCGCATCGACAATCGTCTGAAGGAAGCGGCAGCGCTTGCCAAGGCTGTCCACCAGCCAAACATGGGCCCCGGGCCGTCCCTTCAAAAGGATGGCCAGAACAACGCCGGGAAAGCCGGCCCCCGCGCCCAGGTCGGCCCAGGTCTCCGCCTCCGGCGCCAGGTCCAGAAGCTGGGCGCTGTCCCAGGCGTGGCGGTTCCAGAAATCGGGAATGGTGTCCGGCCCGACCAGGTTCATCACCTCATTGGCCTCGGTTAGCATGGCCAGAAAAGTCGTCAGGTCGGCGATGTCGGCGTCGCTGGCTCCGGTCTGGACGCGGAAGGCGTCGATGGCGTCCGACATCAGGCGACGACCGCCGCGAGATCTGCTTCCACGCCCTTCACCTTCTTCACATGAGCCAAAAGCGCGGTCAGGGCGCCCGGCGTCATGCCTTCAATACGACCAGCCTGCCCCAGCGTCAGGGGACGGATCATGGACAGCTTCTCGCGCACTTCGTTCGACAGAGCGCCGATGGCCGCGTAATCGACGTCGGCTGGCAGCGACAGTCCCTCCTCCCGTCGCAGCGCCTCAGCGTCCTGGGCCTGACGGTCCAGATAGCCGGCGTAGACGGCGTCGATCTCGACCTGTTCCCGCACCGCGGCGGACCAGTCTGCGATTACAGGGCGAATCGCAATGAACTGATCCAGCGTCACGTTCGGGAAGGCCAGCAGGTCGCGGATCGAGCGACGCTGACCATCGGCGTTGACCGTGATGCCCAGCGCCCCCGCCTCCTTGGGCGTGAACAGCGTTTCACGTGAAACACGATTGGCCGCGCCCAGAAGGTCCGCCTTCTCCAGCCAGATCTTCGCCCGCTCTGCGCCGACGATACCCGCTTCAATTCCGATCGGCGTCAGCCGCTGATCAGCGTTGTCGGCGCGCAGGGTCAGACGATACTCGGCACGGCTGGTGAACATGCGATAGGGCTCGGTAACGCCGCGCGTCACCAGGTCGTCGATCATCACGCCGATATAGGCCTGATCGCGGCCGAGGATCAGCGGATCAGAACCGGCGGCTGCGCGGGCGGCGTTCAGGCCGGCGATCAGCCCTTGCGCGCCCGCCTCCTCATAGCCGGTCGTACCGTTGATCTGGCCCGCAAGATACAGGCCGGGTCGCTTCTTGACCTCCAGCGCTGGTGTCAGCTCACGCGGATCGACATAGTCGTATTCGATGGCGTAGCCGAAACGGAAAACCTCGACCTTCTCCAGACCCGGCATGGTGTGAAGGAAGGCCAGCTGCGTCGCATCGGACACCGAGGTCGAAATCCCGTTCGGATAGACGCTGGGATCATCCAGACCTTCCGGCTCCAGGAAGACCTGATGGCTGGTCTTGTCGGCGAACCGCACAACCTTGTCCTCGATCGAGGGGCAGTAGCGCGGGCCACGACCCGAAAGCCGCCCGCCATATACGGCGCTTTCGCCGAGGTTGTCGGCGATGATGCGATGCGTCTCTTCGGTCGTATGGGTGACGCCGCAGGCGATCTGCGGCACCTCGATACGGCCCGTCATGAAGCTGAAAGGCACGGGCTGGTCGTCCGCCGCCTGCATCTCCAGCCGGTCCCAGGCGATGGTGCGGCCGTCCAGGCGCGCGGGCGTGCCGGTTTTCAGCCGACCCATCATTAGCTCCGCGGCATGCAGGTCGCCGGCCAGGCCCGTCGATGGATCCTCGCCATAGCGCCCGGCCGGGATGCGCAGATCGCCACGATGGATGACGCCGTTGAGGAAGGTGCCGGTCGTCAACACGACTGCCCCGGCGCGGATCGCTTCCCCTGCCCCGGTCTTCACGCCGACGACGCGATCGCCGTTCAGTATCAGGCCCTCAGCCGTGCCCGCCATCAGGATCAGGTTTGAATAGTCCGCCAATTCGGCCTGCATGGCCTCGCGATACAGGCGGCGGTCGATCTGGCTGCGCGGGCCGCGCACGGCGGCGCCCTTGGAGCGATTCAGCATGCGGAACTGGATGCCCGAGACATCGGCCAGACGGCCCATGACGCCGTCCAGGGCGTCGATCTCGCGCACCAGATGGCCTTTGCCCAGGCCGCCGATGGCCGGGTTGCAGCTCATCTCGCCGATGGTCTCCAGCTTCTGGGTCAGAAGCAGGGTGCGGGCGCCGGCGCGCGCGGCGGCCGTCGCGGCCTCGCAACCGGCGTGGCCGCCGCCAATGACGACGACATCAAAGGTATGATCGGGGATCGAACTCATGGCGTCCACATAGTCCATCCGGGCCGGAATCGCCACCGGCTCGAGAACGGTTGTTTCACGTGAAACAGGTGAAAGCCCGGCCTATTTGCCGATACAGAAGGAAGAGAAGACCTCGCCCAGGATATCCTCGACACCGATGGCGCCGGTGACGCGGGCCAAGGCGTCGGCAGCGCGGCGTAGATCATCGCCCGCCATCTCCGGCCCCAGATCTAGCGCACGACGCCCCGCTTCAACCCCAGCCAGAGCTTCCGCCAGGCGACGACGATGGCGTTCGCGGGTCACGGTGGGGAAGTCGGCGCCGGACAGGTCGCGGGCCAGGCGGGCCGCGATCCAGTCATGCAGTTCAGACAGCCCCTGTCCCGTCATCGTGCTGACGCTCAAGGCTTCGAGATCCGGCGCCGCCGCCACTGCGCCCAGGTCGGACTTGTTCAACACCTGAAGGTCAGAGGAACGAATGAAGCCGAAAGCCGGATTCGTATCGCCCTCGGTAGAGGGCGAACGCACCCACAGACGCAGGTCAGCGCCCTCGGCGCGGACACGGGCGCGGCGGATGCCCTCGGCCTCGACCGGATCCTCGCTGTCGCGCAGACCGGCCGTGTCTGACAGGGTGACGGCGTAACCGCCGATCATGATGTCTGCATCCAGCACGTCGCGCGTCGTTCCAGCGATCGGCGTCACGATGGCCGCCTCCCGCGCGACAAGAGCGTTGAACAGCGACGACTTGCCCGCGTTGGTCTCGCCGATCAGAACGATGCGATAGCCCTCGCGCACCCGGCGGCCGCGCTCGGAATCCGCCAAGGCCGTGCGCAGATCGGCGGCCAGGGCGTCGAGCACCGGCCCGGCCATACGCGCCAGATTGTCAGGCACTTCCTCGTCGGGGAAGTCAATCTCAGCCTCGACCAGCGACAGAGCCTTCAACAGGTCGCGGCGAAATCCGGCGTAGGCGGCGGACAGGGCGCCGTCGAGTTGGCCCAGGGCCTGAGATTTCTGGGCTTCGGTTTCAGCGTCGATGAGGTCGGCGACGGCCTCGGCCTGCGCCAGATCCATGCGCCCGTTCTGGAAGGCGCGGCGGGTGAATTCGCCCGGGTCCGCCGGACGCAAGCCGAGGGCGATCAGGGCGGTGCTGGCCGCCTCGACCACGGCGCGGCCGGCGTGCAGGTGCAGCTCGGCCGAGTCCTCGCCCGTGTAGGAACGCGGGGCGATGAAGCGCAACACCAGGGCTTCGTCAATCAAGCAGCCGTCGTGGCGCAGGCTGCGCACCGAGGCCAGGCGCGGGGCAAGCCCCCCTGCCCCCAGCGCCGTCAAAGCCGTCTCCGTGGCCGGTCCTGACAGTCGAAGCACCGCGATGGCGCCCCGCCCCGGCGGGGTGGCGAGGGCGAAAATGGTGTCGCTCACGTCGTCAGGCCCACGTCGTCAGATTCAGGGCTTGGCCGCGCCCGTGACGGCGGCTTCCATCAGGCGGCGGAACTGGTCCTGGGCCTGAACGCCGAAGCTGGTCCAGGTCTTCATCAGTTCGTCGGTCTGCATGGCGGCCATGTTGGCGTCCATACGCTTCTGCATCTCGGCCACCAGATGATCGTTGAGCGGCGTCACGTCCGGCAGACCCAGAAAGGCGCGAGCCTCGGCGGGGGTGCAGTCGATCTCGATGTTCAGCTTCATGACCCACGCTCCTGTTTCACGTGAAACACATTCTTGTTCTCTACCGCCGCACGCGCGGCGTGGGGCTGCTTCAGAGAACGTCCCTCAAGCAGCCTCGCACCGCGTGCGAGGCGATAGGGACGCCATTATGTGTTCATCGACTGGAAGAAGTCGCCGTTGTTCTTGGACTGGCGGAGCTTGTCGAGCAGGAACTCGATCGCGTCCTGCGGCCCCATTGGGTTGAGGATGCGGCGCAGGACATAGGTCTTGGCCAGTTGGTCCTTCGGCGTGATGAGGTCTTCCTTGCGGGTGCCGGACTTGAGCACGTCGATGGCCGGGAAGATGCGCTTGTCCGCGACCTTGCGGTCCAGGACGATTTCCGAGTTGCCGGTGCCCTTGAACTCTTCGAAGATCACCTCGTCCATGCGGCTGCCCGTGTCGATCAGGGCCGTGGCGATGATGGTCAGCGAGCCGCCCTGCTCCACGTTGCGCGCGGCGCCGAAGAAGCGCTTGGGCCGCTGCAGGGCGTTGGCGTCGACGCCGCCGGTCAGCACCTTGCCCGACGACGGGACGGTGGCGTTGTAGGCGCGGCCCAGACGGGTGATGGAGTCCAGCAGGATCACCACGTCCTTCTTGTGCTCGACCAGGCGTTTGGCCTTTTCAATCACCATTTCGGCCACGGCGACGTGGCGCGAGGCGGGCTCGTCAAAGGTCGAGGCGACGACCTCGCCCTTCACGGTGCGCTGCATGTCGGTGACTTCTTCGGGGCGTTCATCGATCAGCAGGACGATCAGGAAGACTTCCGGATGGTTGCGCTCGATCGACTTGGCGATGTTCTGCAGCATCACCGTCTTACCGACACGCGGCGGGGCGACGATCAGGCAGCGCTGGCCCTTGCCCAGCGGGGCGACGATGTCGATGACACGGCCCGAGCGGTCCTTCAGCGTCGGATCCTGGATTTCCATGTGCAGGCGCTCTTCGGGATAGAGCGGCGTCAGGTTGTCGAACAGGACCTTGGTCTTGACCATCTCCGGATCTTCGAAGTTGATCGTGTCGACCTTGAGCAGGGCGAAGTAGCGCTCGCCTTCGCGGGGGCCGCGCACGGCGCCGTGCACCGTGTCGCCCGAACGCAGGCCGAAGCGGCGGATCTGCGACGGCGAGACATAGACGTCGTCCGGACCCGGCAGGTAGTTGGCGTCGGGGCTGCGCAGGAAGCCGAAACCGTCCGGCAGGATCTCCAGCACGCCCGAAGCGATGATCTCGACCTCTTCGTCGGCCAGGGTCTTCAGGATGGCGAACAGCAGGTCCTGCTTGCGCAGATTGCCGGCGTTCTCGATGTCCAGACCCTCGGCGAAAGCGACCAGGTCTTCCGGCGTCTTCTCGTTCAGTTCCTGAAGCGTGATGCGGCCGTTGGGAACGATGGGCTCGCCGTCGTCGTCCTCATCGTCATCTTCCGCCGTGGTGTCGACGCCGTGATCGTCATCGTCGGAGACGGGGTGAACGGCGACTTCAGGCTCGGCCTCCTCGACCGGCGCCGCCGTGCGGCTGCCGCCCAGGCTCAGAGTGCGACGCGGCCGCTCCACAGGCGTTTCCACTGCGTTTTCAGCGACTTCGGTTTCCGGCGTGTCAGGCGTATCGGTCATGATGGCGTGCTCGTTCGCGCGCCCGGACGCAGCAAGGCGGCCAGGAGCAGAAAGGTCGTAATGGCTTCAGCCGCAGGGGCTGGGAGGGAGGGCGACGGGCTCCCGCAGGTTCAAACCGGCAGGCGTCGCGAAAAGAGAGGGACCGCGCTGCACGGATCGGCCGCACGGTTCACCGAAGCGGAACCACGAAAGACCCATGCGGGTCAAGGCCCTCAAGCAACGCGCGACCGCCTCGCTCGCGTCAGGGCTCTCAGAAACTCCACTCCATCGTCACCGACAGCACCATGATGATGGCCAGAACGAAGGGAATCTCATTGGTCATGCGCCAGAAACGACCGGAGTATTTGGAAGTACCCGCCGCGATCTTCTTGCGCTGCCCCGCCAGAAAGCCGTGCCAACCGGCCAGCAGGAAGACGCCGATCAGCTTGGTCATCATCCACGGCTGATGGGCGAAGGACCAGTCGGCGCCGTCGCCGCTGCGCAGCCACAGCAGCCAGCCGCCGAAGATGAAGGCCAGGATCATCGCCGGGTTGATGATGATGCGCAGCAGCCGCGTTTGCCAAACGCGCAACAGCGCCTGCATCTCGCTGCGCAGGGGTTCAGACTTGGCGTTCTGCTCGGCGTCATAGGCGAACAGACGCGGCAGGAAGAGCATTCCGGCCATCCAGGCGATCACCGCCAGAATGTGAAGCCCGCGGGCCAGGTTGTAATAGTCCATGTCGATCCCCTCAGGCCGCCCTAGAGCCCTTTGAACAGCCGGACGGGCAGGCTTTCAAGTGGGCGCATGGTCCACCCAGAGAAGCGCCCTGCGGCGCCGTCCCCGACGTCTCCAGCGCCCGCCCGACCGCATCGGCCAGGGCGGTGATGAAAACCGGGTCGGCGCTGACCGTCGGCGCGCGCAGATAAGGGGCGCAACCGACCTTGTGGGCCAGTTCGCCGTATTCCATGTCCAGTTCGACCAGGGTCTCGATGTGTTCTGAGACGAAGGCGATCGGCACCACCAGCGCGCCCACGCCATCTCTGGCCGCCTGTTCGATGGCGTCAGGGGTGGCGGGGCCCAGCCATTTCAGCGGACCGACCCGGCTCTGATAGCAGATGGCCCAATCGGTCAGGCCCATGCGCTCGACCACGGCGGCCACGGTCGCCTCGACCTGGGCCTGATAGGGATCGCCGGCCGCGACCAGTTTCTCGGGGATGCCGTGGGCCGAGAACAGCACCCGCACCGGCTTGCCTTCAGCCTTGTCCAACGTCTGCTGGATCAGGCGGACCTGGGCCTCGATCAGGCCGTCGGCGTCCGGGTAGCAGCAGACGACGTGGATCTCGCCGGGGCCGTCGTAGCACTCGGTCCACTTCTTCAGCGACGAGGCCGTCGTAGTGGTCGAGAACTGCGGATAGAGGGGCAGAAGGATGATCTGGTCGGGCTGGAAGGCCTTGACCGCCGCCGCCGTCTCTTCCGTCAGGGGATGCCAGTATCGCATGGCGATGAAGACCCGGCTGTCGTCGCCCGGCGAAGCGTCCGCCAGGGCGCGCGACAGGGCCTCGGCCTGTTTCTGCGTCTCGGGCAGCAGGGGCGAGCCGCCGCCCATCAGGGCGTAGTTGGCCTGGGCCGAGGCTTCGCGACGGCTGGAGATCAGCTTGGCCAGCGGCGTACGCACGATCCCCGGCAGGCCGATGATGGCCGGATCGTTGAAGAGGTTGAACAGGAAGGGTTTGACCGCTTCCGGACGATCAGGACCGCCCAGATTTGTCAGGACGACCGCCACGCGCCGGTTGGGTCGTCCCTCGTCGTTCGTGGCGGTCCCGGTCATTGGGCGCCGATCCGCTTTAGAACCTGCTCGACATGGGCGATCGGCACGTCCGGCAGGATGCCGTGGCCCAGGTTGAAGATCCACGGCCCCTGGCCCCAGGCCTCCATCAGCTGATCGACGCGGCGGTCCAGCGCCTCGCCGCCTGCGCGCAGCAGCAGAGGGTCCAGCGCGCCCTGGATGGGTTTGATCTTCTGCACGCGCTGGCCGACTTCCAGCGGACAGGCGGTGTCCAGCGCCACGCCCTGCACCTCGCATTCGCGCGCATAGCGTTCAGCCAGGGCCGCCGAGCCTCTCGGGAAGCCGATCAGGGGCACGGTGACGCCCAGTTCGCGGGCGCGGGTCACCAGCTTCTGATGCGGCTTCAGCACCAGGCTTTCGAACAGATCGTCGGGCAGGCCCTCGGCCCAGCTCTCGAAGATCTTCAGCACCTGGGCGCCTGCGTCCTGCTGCATCTTCAGATAGTGGGCGGTGGACTCCACCAGCACGTCCAGAAGGCCGTAGACGATCTCGGGCTGGGTATAGGCGTAGGTCCGCGCCAGACCGCGCTCGCCCTTGCCCATCGTCCGGTGCTCGCCGTCCAGCATATAGGTCGCCACGGTCCAGGGCGCGCCCGCAAAGCCGATCAGGGCGCGTTCAGGCTCCAGTTCCGCGCGCACCAGGCTGAGCGTCTGGCCCACGGCCTTGAGGGCTTCTCCAGCCTGCTGAGCCTTGTCGGCCATCGACTGCACCGACGGCAGGGCGCCCAGACGCGGCCCCTCCCCCGCCTCGAACCACACCTTCTGCCCCAGGGCGCCGGGGATCAGCAGGATGTCGGCGAAGACGATGGCGGCGTCGAAGCCGAAACGGCGCATCGGCTGCAGGGTCGCCTCCGCCGCCATCTCCGGGTTCAGGCAGAAGGCGATGAAGTCCGGCGCCTGGGCCCGCAAGGCCCGGTACTCCGGCAGGTAGCGCCCGGCTTGACGCATGAACCACACGGGCGGGCGGGAAAGGGTTTGGCCCTGGAGAGCCTGGATCAGAAGGGGCGTGCTCATGTCTTGGGCTTTAGGATGCACACCCCCAAGCCTCAATCCCTATTCAGATTTAAGAATTGAAAGAATTAGAGGTTGGAAGCAGGGCCGGGGAGCGCGGGGATAACCCTGGCCCGTCCCGGTCGGACTCCCTCTTGTCCCCGTTTCGCGGCGAACGAATCCGCGCAGTCGCCAGCGGGGGTGTGAGTCATGGGGATAAGCCGTGAAACACCCGCGGGACTCGGGTTTGCCTCTGGGCGCCGTTGTGGGTGAATCCATGGGCGCCGAATTTGGACAGGCGCTCCTGCCCACAGCATGGGATGAAACCTCGGCGCCCAGGCGGACGACTCCGGCGCCGATCATGGCAACGGCGCCCGCGATCCCCGCTCGCGACCGACGACGGGGCTTGCTACAGGATTCGGCGCCCGGTCTTTCACGAACGGCGCCCCGGCTTTTCAACAGGGCGCGGGGATGATCCGACCGTCGCCCAGAAGGAGACGCCGTCCTCATGAGCCCTGCCCGTCCTCCCGGCGCTTCGCGTCTGGCCACCTATTTTCATGTTCATCTCGTCTCGGATTCGACGGGCGAGACGTTGAACGCGATGGCCAAGGCGGTGATCGCCCGGTTCGACGGCGTCATTCCCATCGAGCACATCTACGCCCTGGTGCGGTCCAACAAGCAGATGGAGCGGGTGCTGGAAGAAATTGCAGCGGCGCCCGGCGTGGTTCTGCATACGCTGGTCGATCGGGAACTGCGCGAGCAACTGGAGGAAGGCTGCCGTCAGCTGCAGATGCCGCAGATCGGGGCGCTGGACCCGCTGGTCGGCGCCCTGTCGCGCTATCTGGGGGCGGATGTTTCGGCGCGGGTGGGCGCCCAGCACGCCCTGGATACCGGCTATTTCAACCGGATGAGCGCGCTGGACTACGCCATCGCCCACGATGACGGACAAGGAACGCTGGAGCAGCTGGAACAGGCCGATGTCGTCCTGTGCGGCGTCAGCCGGACGTCCAAGACGCCGACCTGCATCTATCTGGCTCACCGGGGCATCCGGGCGGCCAATGTGCCGCTGGTTCCGGGTCAGGAAGACGGGGAGCGGCTGACGGCGCTGAAGAACCCGCTGGTGGTCGGCCTGACCGTCTCGCCGGACCGTCTGGTGCAGATCCGCCGCAATCGCCTGGACGGGCTGAACGCAGGCCACGCCTCGGCCTATGTCGACCATGACTCCGTTCGTGAAGAGACCATCAAGGCGCGTCGCGCCTTTGAACGGCGCGGGTGGCCGACCATCGACGTGACCCGGCGTTCGGTCGAGGAGACGGCCGCCGCCATCATCAACCTGTTGAGCGAGCGGCGCAGCCGCAGGCTGGGAGCGCCGATGTGACCGAGGCCCCTAACGAACGGTTGATCCTGGCCTCCAAGAGCGCCGCCCGACGCGCCATGCTGGAAAACGCTGGCGTGCCCTTCGTCGTCCAGGTCGCTGATGTGGACGAAGACGCGCTGAAGACGCCGGGCGTCGATCCGGCTGAGCTGGCGGTGGAACTGGCCCGGGCCAAGGCGCTGGCGGTGTCGCGTCATGATCCTGAGGCCTGGGTGCTGGGGGCGGACCAGACTTTGGCTTTTGACGGCGGGCTGGTGTCCAAGGCGCCGACCTTGGGTGCGGCGCGCGCGCGCCTGGCGGCCATGCGGGGCCGCTCGCATCAGCTGCATTCAGGCGCGGCTCTGGCGCACAAGGGCCAGGTTGTGTGGAGCGGGCTGGATACAGCCGAAATGAAGGTCCGCGCTTTCTCCGACGCCTTTCTGGACGCCTATCTGGCGGTGGAGGGCGAAGGCCTGCTGGCCTGCGTCGGCTCCTACCGGCTTGAGGGGATGGGGGCGCAACTTTTCAACGCCGTGCACGGCGACTATTTCACTGTTCTCGGATTGCCGTTATGGCCCGTCCTCACAGAGTTGAGGCGTGCGGGGGTTATTGCGTCATGAAGATAGAAACGGAACCGGCGGCTCGTCCGGCGCGCATCACGGGGCGGGTCCGTCTGGGCGGGGTCGTGGGCAATCCGATCGGTCATTCCCTGAGTCCGGTGCTGCATAACGCCTGGCTGGAAGCGGGAGCGGTCGACGGCTCCTATGTCGCCTTTCAGCCGAAGGACCCCAATGGTTTCCGCACCCTGGTCGCCGCCGGGCGGGCGGGCCTGATCCACGGACTCAACGTCACGGCGCCGTTCAAGGAGCAGGCCTTCGCTCTGGCTGACGACATCGCCCCGGCGGCCAAGGCGACCGGTTCAGCCAATATCCTGGTGTTTGATAACGGCCGGGTTCGGGCCGACAGCGCCGATGGGGCGGGCGTGCTCTACGCCCTGGCGGAACAGGCGCCGTCTCTTGAGCTGAAGGGCGCCCATGTCGTCATGCTGGGCGCGGGCGGCGCCGCCCGCGCGGTCGCGGGCGCCCTGGTCGAGGCCGGGGCGCGCCTGTCCATCCTGAACCGCACGCGCAGCCGCGCCGAGGCTCTGGCCGCCGACCTGGGCGCCGGGGTGGCGGTGGCTGAGGACGAGGGCGCCCTGGCCGACGCCGACCTGGTCATCAACGCCCTGAGCGCGCCGCCGAGCATAGACCTCGGTGTCCTGAAAGCCGACGCGGTCGTCATGGATATGACCTATAAGCCGGTGCTCACGCCCTTTTTGGCTGCGGCTCAGGCGCGAGGGCTGATCACCGTCGACGGCCTGGCCATGCTGATCGGTCAGGCGGGACCGTCGTTTGAGGCTATTTTCGGCGTCCCGCCCCCCCCGCTGGATCTGCGCGCCGTGGCTATGGCCCATTTGGCGAGCGCGACGGACATGGACGCCGCCGCATGATC
Organism: Brevundimonas naejangsanensis DSM 23858; assembly: GCF_000421705.1. GTDB lineage: Bacteria > Pseudomonadota > Alphaproteobacteria > Caulobacterales > Caulobacteraceae > Brevundimonas > Brevundimonas naejangsanensis. The sequence continues at coordinate 165,804 of NZ_ATXN01000004.1, read as the reverse complement.
GTTCTGGGGCTGACCGGCTCCATAGGCATGGGAAAATCCACGACGGCGAAGATGTTCGCTGAGGAAGGCGCGGTGGTCTGGGACGCCGACGCCGCCGTTCACCGGCTCTATGGAACGGGCGGAGCGGCCGTGGCGCCGCTGGAACAGAGCTTTCCCGGCGTGATCGTGGACGGCGCCGTAGATCGAGCTCGGCTGGCTGAGGTTCTGGGGCGCGACGAGACCGCGTTTCAGCGACTGGAGGCCATCGTCCATCCCCTGGTCGCGATGGATCGCGCACAGGCGCTGAAGGCGGCGGAGGCTCAGGGCTCGTCGTTGGCGGTCGTGGACATTCCCTTGCTGTTCGAGACGGGCGGCGACGCCGCTGTCGACGCCGTGGTGGTGGTCACCGCCGAACCCGAGGTGCAGGCCCGGCGCGTCCTGGCCCGCCCCGGCATGACGCGCGAGCGCTTCGACGCCATTCTGTCGCGCCAGACTCCGGACGCCGAAAAACGCGCGCGCGCCGACTTTCTCATCGACACGGGGCAAGGGCTGGAAGCGGCGCGCGATCAGGTGCGCCGGATCGTGGGGACAGTGCTGTCGCCGTCGTGGACGCCGCCGCGCGGCGCTCTTTCGTTCAGGAGCGAACCCCGGCATTAAGGGACATGGCCCGCGAAATCGTCCTTGATACTGAAACCACCGGCTTTGATCCCAAGACCGGCGACCGGCTGATCGAGGTGGGCTGTATCGAGATCGAGGATCTGCTGCCGACGGGCCGGACCTTTCACCGCTTCATCAACCCCGAACGGTTGATCCCGCCGGACGCCATCAAGGTGCACGGCATCACCGACGACAAGGTGAAGGACGCGCCCAAATTTCATGAGGTCGTCGATGACCTGATGGAGTTCCTGGGCGATGCGCCCCTGATCGCGCACAACGCCAACTTCGACCGCAACTTCATCGACTTCGAGATCGGCCGCATCGGCCGCAAGCCGCCGCCGCAGGACCGTTGGATCGACACCCTGGCCCTGGCCCAGAAGCGGTTTCCGGGCATGGCCAACTCGCTGGACGCCCTGTGCAAGCGCTACAAGATCAGCCTGGTCGAGCGCACCCTGCACGGCGCCCTGATCGACGCCCGCCTGCTGGCCGAGGTCTATCTGGAGCTCCGCGGCGGCAAGGAGCGGGCGCTGGACCTGACCTCGACGCGCGGCGGTCCTGCGGAGACTGCGGTGCGCGCCGCCTATGGCGCCCGGCCGCGCCCCCTGCCCTCCTTCGTCACGGCCGAGGAAGAGGCGGCCCACCTGGCCTTCCTCAAGGCGACGATCAAGGATTTCAGCCTGTGGGCGGCCTATGGCGTGACGGTCGAGGCCGAGGCTGAAGAAGCCGCTTGATCAGCGGATTCCGCTAGGACGGGCTTCATCAGAATATAGGTTCCGGGCCTGGTCTGGCGGGCGTCGATCTGGGGAACCAGGCGGCGGAAATGTTCGCTGGCGCAATGGGCGTCGAGCGCGGCCTGATCGGGCCATTCCTCGATGAAAATGAAGTGTCCCGGCTGGTTGTGATCCTCGAACAGATCATAGGCCAGGCACAGCGGCTCCCGCCGCGTCAGCCGCACCAATTCGGCGTAGAGAGGCCGCACCGTCTCGATATGTTCAGGCTTGATGAAGTCCTCGGCGATGACCTTGAGCATCAACCCATCCCTGAAAAGAAAGGGGCGCCCCTTAGGACGCCCCCTCCACATAAAATGTCGCTCAAGCAGCAGGACGCCGCGCGTCCTGCGATAGTGACCCATCTTGTCGCTCAAGCAGCGAGGCGCCGCGCGCCTCGCGTTAGCGACCTCTTATCAAGCCTGGCCGGTTTCGGCCGGGGCGCCGGCGATCTGTTGCTGGCGGGCGATGTAGATGGCGGCGAAGTCGATCGGGTCGACCATGAAGGGCGGGTAGAAGCCCCCGTCGGCCGTCGCCTGGGCGATGATCTGGCGCGCGAAGGGGAAGAGGTAGCGCGGGCATTCGATCAGCAGCAGGGGCTCGATGTCCTGGGGCTGGACGCTCTGCAGGGCGAACAGGCCGCCGTAGAGCAGTTCCACGTGAAACACCGGCGACTTGTCGTCGGCCGTGGCCTTGATCGACAGCTTCAGGTCGACCTCGAACAGGCCGTCGGGGCGGCCCTGGGCGTTCATCTCGACGCCCATGTCGATGGCGGGCTTGCCGTCGATGCGCAGACTGTCCGGCGCCTTGGGGTTCTCGAACGACAGGTCGCGGACGTACTGGGCCAGGATGCGGAAGCCGGGGCCTTGCGGCTGGCCGTCCTGCGGTTGGGCTTGGTCGGGCGTCTGGCCGTTGGCGTCGGCGGGCGGCGTGGCGTCGGTCATGGGTATGGAAACCGTCTTGCAGAAATGAGGCGTCCCGCTCGTTCGTCGAGCAGGCATGAGGGGCGGCGGTAGCATGGCGAGACCCTGTGTCGCAACGTCGAGACCGGCGTTCGCCCCCTGCTTCGCCTTGCGCCCGCCCGGATCGACCCCTAATCACATTGTACGCCCAGCCTTTTCGCTTGGGGGAGAGCCCGCCGGGCGTCTTCTGACGTGCGACAGGCGGCCTGACTAAAATCGAGGAACCCACCGTGCCGGTGACCTTTCAGATCGTGATTTTCGCCGTTATCGCGGCGGTTCTGTTGTTCCAGCTCTATAATGTGCTGGGCAAGAAGGTCGGCCGTCAGCCCGAGGACAATCCGAAACCGATTGCGGTTCCGGCGGCGCTGGGCGGCGCGGCCGAGGCGCCCAAGGGGCCTGTCGCCGATCCGGCTCTGACTGCGGCGATCGCGGGGCTGAAGGCGCGTGATCCGAACTTCGACCCCCACCGCTTTCTGGAGGGCGCGCGTCAGGCCTATGAGACCATTGTGGGCGCCTACGCCAAGGGCGACCGTGAGGCCCTGCGTCCCCTGTTGACCGACAAGGTCATGGGCTCGTTCGAGGCGGGCATCGCCGCCCGTGAGGCGCGCGGCGACGCCGAGAGCGCCGAACTGGTCCACGCCCCGCGCGCCGATCTGGAGCTGGCCACGGCCGAGGGCGACCGCGCCCTGGCCAAGGTGCGCTTCCTGGCCGAGGTGCGCGGCTCCCTGACCCCCTCTGGCGGCGAGACCGTGACCGAGGAGCGCCGCACCGCCGAAATCTGGACCTTTGAGCGGCGACTGGGAACGTCCGACCCCAACTGGGCCCTGGCCCGCGTCGAGCCGGCGACCGCCTGATGATCGCCCGGTCCGCGTCCCTCGATCAGACGGGCGCGGCCCGTCCTCTTACGGCTCCGCTTTCCTGGATGGGCGTCGCAGCCCTGACCCTGCTGGCGGCGGCCTGCGTCTCCACGCCCCGTCCGATTCCGACCCCCGGCCCGCCCCCCGGCCCTACGCCGCCCGTGGACAGGCCGACGCCCCCGCCGGTTGCGGGCGAGCTCAACCTGGCGGCCCTGCCCGGCTGGGCCGAGGAAGACCATCTGGCGGCCCTGCGCGCCTATGCCGCCGGTTGCGGTCCGTCCCGCATCGCGATCCAGACCTGTCGCGACGCCAACGCCCTTGCCTCGCGCGCCAATCCCAGCGACGCCCGCGCCTTCCTCGAAAGCCGCTTCGCCGCGACCGAGGTCCAGACCGACGATGGCGATCGGGGGCTGCTGACGGCCTATTTCGCGCCTGAATATCCGGCTCGCCGCACGCCCGACGCCGAGTTCGATGCGCCTGTGCTCAGCCGCCCGGCCAATCTGTCCAGCGTCGGCGATCGCGCCGCCATCGAGGCCGGATCCGCTCAGTCGTCGGTTCTGGCCTGGATGAAGGCGGAGGATCTGTTCTTCCTGCAGATTCAGGGCTCCGGAACCCTGACCTTCCCCGACGGCGCCCGCCTGCGCGCCGCCTACGCCGCCGACAACGGGGCGAAGTTCGTGGGCATCGCCCGCCCCATGGCCGACGAGGGCCTGCTGCCGCGCGACGGCACGTCGGGCGAGGCCATCCGCGCCTGGCTGGCCGCCCATCGCGGGGCTGAGGCGCGCCGCGTGATGGCGCTGAACCCGCGCTATATCTTCTTCACCACCAGGCCCGATGACGGTGATGAGGCGACGGGCGCCGCGGGCGTCCCCCTGCCTGCCCGACGCTCGGTCGCGGTGGACCCCTCGCGCTGGACCTACGGCGAGGCGGCCTGGATCGAGGCGGACGGCGGCAATCTGCGCGGCGCCCGCGCCAGCTATCGCGGCCTGGTCATGACGCTGGACACCGGCTCGGCCATTCGCGGCCCGGTGCGCGCGGACCTCTATATCGGGCGGGGCGACGCGGCGGGGCATGAGGCGGGCGCGGTGCGCCACCCCTTGCGGATGTGGCGCCTGATCCCGCGCGGCTGAGGACGTCTATCGCTTCTTCAGACTGCCCAGCACGCCGCGCAGCAGTTCGCGGGTGATGGTCGATCCGGCGGTGCGCAGCACGGACTTGGTGAGGGCTTCGACCGGGGTCTGCCGGTTGGATGGCGCGCGGGGGCGGGGCGCGGCCGGGGCGCGCGGAGCGGGCGCCGAACGCGCGGCCTTTTCGGCCGCCTTGGCCTCTGCCGCGGCGGCGGCAGTTTCGGCTTCGAGGCGGTCGGCCTGGGCGCGGCGCGCCTTCAGCACCTCTTCGGCGGACTCGCGGTTGACGGCGGTGTCATAGACCCCGCGCACGGGGCTGGCGGCCATGGTCGCGGCGCGCTCGGTTTCGGTCGCCGGGCCGAGGCGGGAGTCGGGCGGACGGATCTTGGTCTGGGCCACCACGGTGGGGGCGCCCTTCTCATCCAGAGTTGAAACGAGCGCTTCGCCCACGCCCAGCGCCTGAATGGCCTCAGCCGTGTCGAAGGCGGGATTGGCGCGGAAACTCTGGGCGGCGGCGCGCAGACCTTTCTGTTCGGCGGGGGTATAGGCGCGCAGGGCGTGCTGCACCCGGTTGCCCAGCTGGGCCAGGACGCTGTCGGGAATGTCGGCCGGGTTCTGGGTGACGAAATAGACGCCGACGCCCTTGGAGCGGATCAGGCGGACGACCTGCTCGACTTTCTCCAGCAGGCCTTTGGGCGCGTCGTTGAACAACAGGTGCGCCTCGTCGAAGAAGAAGACCAGGCGCGGCTTCTCCGGGTCGCCGATCTCGGGCAGCTGCTCGAACAGCTCGCTCAGCAGCCACAGCAGGAAGGCGGCGTACAGGCGCGGGCTGTTCATCAGCCGCGTGGCGTCCAGCACGTTCACCTGGCCACGGCCGTCCAGGGCGGTGCGCATCATGTCCTCAAGCCGCAGAGCCGGTTCGCCGAAGAAGGCCTTGCCCCCCTGCTGCTCAAGCTGAAGCAGGGCCCGCTGGATGGCGGCGATGGAGGTTGGCGAGACGTTGCCGACCTCTCGGCCGATGGTCTGGGCGTTCTCGCCGACATAGGCCAGCAGGGCGCGCAGGTCCTCCAGGTCCAGCAGCAGCAGACCTTCCTTGTCGGCGACGTGGAAGGCGACAGTCAGCACCCCCTCCTGCACGTCGTTCAGCTCCAGCATCCGGGCCAGCAGGGTCGGGCCGACGTCGGAAATGGTGGCGCGGATCGGATGGCCCTTCTGGCCGTACAGGTCCCAGAAGACGACGGGCGCCGCCTTGCCGTTCAGCGTCAGCCCCATCTTGCCCGCGCGCTCGGCGAACTTCTCAAGCCCGCCGTCCTGGCTGATGCCGGACAGGTCGCCCTTCACATCGGCGCAGAAGACCGGCACGCCCGCCTCGGAAAAGCCCTGGGCCATGATCTGCAGGGTTACGGTCTTGCCGGTGCCGGTGGCGCCCGCCACGACGCCGTGGCGATTGGCCCGGTTCAGCAGCAGCCGTTCAGGCGCGCCTTCAAAGGACTGGCCGAGAAACAGGGCGGGGGCGTCGGTCATGAAGCGGGTCTCCTGCGTGACAAGCCATGCTTAATCGACCGCGCCGCGGCTGCAAGGCGGAACCTCGGCGGTTTACAGCGATTGACGCGGGTTCAAGCCACGACGACAGTCCCGCCATGAAGCTTCCGATCACCGTCAATCATTCTTCGCCAGCCTCCAATGCGGTGGTGTTGATCGCTGTCGTGGCGGCAGGAGCGGCCCTTTATTGGCTCAGGGACATCCTGACCCCCCTGGCCATGGCCATGTTCCTGATGATCATGATCGACGGGGTGAAGCGGGCCATCGAGCGCCGCACGCCCATCCCGCCGCGTTTCGCCGGCGCTGCGGCCCTGATCGTCGTGGTGCTGGGCTTCCTGTTGTCGATCTGGATCATCGTCGACGGGGCGGCGGGCTTCTTCACCGACGCTTCGGGCGTGGCGGGCAGCATCGGCCCGCGCATCGACCAGATCAGCCGCGACGTATCGGGTCTGGTCGGGGTCAGCGATCCGCCGACCTTTCACGACATGATCGCCGGCATCGACGTGCGCGGCTGGCTGACCAGCGCCGCCTTCCAGGTGCAGGGAGCGGCGACCGGCGCCTTCTTCGTCATGATCTACCTGGGCTTCCTGCTGGCCTCTCAGGCGGGCTTCCGCAAGAAGATGGTCGGCATGTTCCCCGAGCGCGGCCCGCGTCAGGAGGCGCTGGAGGTGTTTGAGCGCGTGCGCGGCGGGGTCGAGGGCTATCTGTGGGTCCAGGCTGTGACCGGGGCGATGATCTGCGCAGTCGCCTGGGTGCTGATGCGGGCTGTGGGGCTCCAGAACGCCGAGTTCTGGACCTTCGTCATCTTCATTGTCGGCTTTATCCCGGTGCTCGGCGGGGCGGTCGCAGGCTGCGCCCCGCCCCTGTTCGCCCTGGTGCAGTTCGAGAGCTACTGGCCGGCGGCGGTCCTGTTCGTCGGGCTTCAGGTGCTGCTGTTCCTGGTCGGCAATCTGGTGCAGCCGCGGATGCAGGGCGACAATCAGAATATCGACCCCATCGTCGTGCTGCTGGCCCTGGCCTTTTGGGGCAAGCTGTGGGGCGTGGCGGGGATGTTCCTGTCGACGCCTCTGGCCGTGATGGCCATGGCGATCCTGGCCGAGTTCAAGGGCTCGCGGTGGATCGCCGTCCTGCTGTCGGGCGATGGCGAGCCCTATGCCCGCAAGCCGGACAAGGCGCCGAAACCAAAGGGCGGTTCTTCCTGGCTCGGACGGATTTTGGGCCGCGACGTCCCGCCGCAGGATGGAAGCCTGAAATAATCCTTCAATTGTCCTTGAAAGGCCGCAATCGACGCCTATCTCATCCTCACACGACGCGGCCCTCCCCTCCCCCTCCCGGGCCGCGGCGTCTGAGGCCGGCGCTTCCCCTCCCCCTCCTGAGCGCCGGACCGAGCAGGCCGTCGGACATCGTTCGACGGCCTTGTTCGTTTTTGGGGCCAGTCTGACAGTCTGTCGCCGGGCCGGTTTCTGTCAGAAGACGGCGGAAATGGGGCTTTTGCTGCTGCGATGCGCGGGGCTGACGCGGAAAACCGTCCACAACTGGGCCTCTAGCGCCACATGGTGCGCTGCACACTGAAAATCCATGCATTTCGGGGCTCAAGCGGCCTAGCCGTTCTCGCCGGGCGCGCTAAGGTGCCGCAGTTTTCCCCAGCGGTTTTCCACCGCGCCGTTTGAGACTGTCGTCATGTCCGCTGCTTCGCGCATCGTTCCCGCCGTTCCCGCTGACCTGGGAGCGCTGGAAGCGGCCTATGCGCGGATTGCAGCGCCGCCGGGAGCGCCCGAAAAGGCGCTGCTGGCCCAGGCCTTCGACGACTACGCCGCCGATGAGACGCCCGAACTGGGCGGCGACGATCTGGCGATCCTGCTGGCCGGCGCCTGGCGCGGCGCCCAGGCCCGCAAGGCGGGCGAGCCTGCCCGCATCACCGTCGGTCCTCTGGTCGACGAACACGGCGTCAACACGGGCTATGATCAGGTCCTGATCCTGCAGGACGACGGTCCCTTCCTGGTCGACAGCGTGCTGGGCGAACTGGCTGAGGCGGGCGTCACCGTGCGCGCCCTGTTCCACCCGATCGTCGAGGTCGAGGCCGGACGCCGCGACTCCCTGATCATCGCCGTCATCGACCCCCTGCCGCAGGAGCGCCGCGACGCCCTGGGCGAAGGGCTGGCGGCCGCCCTGGCCGATGTCCGCGTCGCCGTGCGCGACCACGCCTCCATGCTGGAGGCGATGGGCGCCGAGATCGCTCGCCTGGAAGCCCATCCGCCGGTCGGCGTGGCGAGCGAGGTCCTGGCCGAAAACCTGGCCTTCCTGCGCTGGGTCAAGGACGATCATTTCGTCTTCCTGGGCGCGCGTCAGTACGACTATCCGCGCCGCGCCGACGGCGCCTATGAGGCCGAGGCGCCCCTGAGCCAGTCGACCGACGGTCTGGGCGTCCTCAGCGACCCCGAACGCCGTGTCCTGCGCCGCGCCAATGAGCCGGCCGTGCTGACCCCCGCCATGCAGGCCCAGTTGAACGAGAGCGAGCCGGTCACGGTGGCCAAGGGCAATATGCGCTCTCGCGTGCACCGCCGCGCCTATATGGACTACATCGGCGTCAAGCGTTTCGACGATCAGGGCCGGGCCGTGGGCGAGACCCGTTTCGTCGGCCTGTTCACCCATGAAGCCTATGACGTCATGGCGCATGAGGTGCCGCTGCTGCGCCGCAAGGTCGAGAACGCCCTGGCGCGCGCCGACAAGGCGCCGGGCAGCCACAACCACAAGCGCCTGCGCACCATCCTGGAAAACTATCCGCGCGACGAGCTGTTCCAGATCGGCGAGGACGAGCTGCTGGATACGGCGCTGGGCATCCTGCATCTGTATGACCGCCCGCGCATCCGCCTGTTCACGCGCCGTGATCCGTTCGACCGGTTCGTCTCGGTGCTGTGCTTCGTGCCGCGCGAACGCTACGACGCCGGTCTGCGCCAGCGTATCGGCGCCATCCTGGCCCAGGCCTGGGGCGGCCGGGTGTCGGCCGCCTATCCGCAGATGTCGGACCAGCCGCTGACCCGCGTCCACTACATCATCGGCGTGACGCCGGGCGAGCATCCGGTGCCGGACCTCAAGGCGCTGGAGGCCGAGGTGGCCGAGGCCGGCCGCAGTTGGATCGACCGCTTCGAGCGCGCCCTGCGCCAGGCCGGGGTGGACGAAGCCGCCGTCGGCCCGACCAGCGCCCGCTGGGCCGAGGGCTTCGGCGTCGCCTTCCGCGACCGCTATGACGCGGCCGAGGCCGTGGCCGATCTGGAGCAGTTCGACCGTCTGAACGACGGCTCGGCGGCCGATGGCGTCCATGCCGAGCCGGTGGCGGTGCGCGCCTTCCGCACGGCGGACGAGACCAAGCTGCAGTTCCGCTTCAAACTGTATCGTCGCGGCTCGGCCGTGCCGCTGTCGGACGTCCTGCCGATCCTGGCCGACATGGGCCTGAAGACGCTGGAGGAATCCGACCACGTGGTGCGCGCGATCGGCCAGGAGCCGATCTATATCCACGACTTCCTGCTGGAAGACCCGCACGGCGCCGACCTGGTCTTCGCCGACCTCAAGACCCCGTTCGAAGAGGCCTTCAAGGCCGTCTGGAACGGCCGCACCGAGAGCGACGGCTTCAACCGTCTGGTGCTGGAGCTGGGCGTCGACTGGCGCGAAGCGGCCCTGATCCGCACCCTGGCCCGCTATCGTCAGCAGACCGGTCTGGACCCGTCGCAGGCGGTGCAGGAAGCGGCCCTGCGCGAATATCCCGACGTGGCGCGCGCCATCCTGTCGCTGTTCAAGGCCAAGTTCGATCCGGCCCACGGCGGCTCGGTCGCCGAGCGTGAAGCGGCCGTGGCCGAACTGGACGCCAAGATCGAGACCCTGCTTCAGGACGTGAAGAGCCTGGATCACGACCGCGCCCTGCGCCGGATCGCCGGGCTGATCGACGGGATCAAGCGCACCAACTTCTATCAGGTCGACGCCGAGGGTCACCCGAAGGCGCACATCTCGATCAAGATCGCCGGTCAGGAACTGGCCGACCTGCCCCTGCCCAAGCCGTTCCGCGAAATCTTCGTCTGGGCGCCGCACATCGAAGGTTCTCACCTGCGTTTCGGTCCGGTGGCGCGCGGCGGTCTGCGCTGGTCGGATCGTCGCGACGATTTCCGCACCGAGGTCCTGGGTCTGGTGAAGGCCCAGCAGGTCAAGAATTCGGTCATCGTGCCGGTCGGCTCCAAGGGCGGCTTCTATCCCAAGCAGCTGCCGGTCGGCGGCACGCGCGAGGAAATGCAGGCCGAGGCCATTCGCGCCTATAAGACCTTCCTGTCGGGCATGCTGGACATCACCGACAACATCGTCGGCGACGCCGCCCCGGTGCGCCCGGCTGACGTCGTGGCCTGGGAAGGCGACGACCCCTATCTGGTCGTGGCCGCCGACAAGGGCACGGCGACCTTCTCGGACATCGCCAACAGCGTGAGCCAGTCCTATGGCTTCTGGCTGGACGACGCCTTCGCCTCGGGCGGCTCGGCCGGTTACGACCACAAGGAAATGGGCATCACGGCGCGCGGCGCCTGGGAGGCGGTCAAGCGCCACTTCCGCGAAGTCGGCAAGGACATTCAGACCGAGCCCTTCATCGTGGTCGGCGTCGGCGACATGTCCGGCGACGTCTTCGGCAACGGCATGCTGCTGTCCAAGGCGACCAAGGTCGTGGCCGCCTTCGATCACCGCGACATCTTCATCGACCCGAACCCGGATCCGGCCAGGTCGTGGGAAGAGCGCATGCGTCTGTTCGAGACCCCGCGCACCAGCTGGCAGGACTATGACAAGAGCCTGATCTCGGAAGGCGGCGGCGTCTTCTCGCGCTCGGCCAAGTCGATCACCCTGACCCCGCAGATCAAGGACCTGCTGGACATCGAGGCCGACACGGTGGACCCGGTCACCCTGATGCAGGCCATCCTCAAGGCCCGCGCCGAGCTGCTCTACTTCGGCGGCATCGGCACCTACATCAAGGGTTCGGGCGAGACCAACCTGCAGGTCGGCGACAAGGCCAATGACGCCATCCGGATCAACGGCGGCGACATCCGCGCCCAGATCATCGGCGAAGGGGCCAACCTGGGCATGACCCAGCTGGGCCGCATCGAGGCCGCGCGCGCGGGCGTGCGTCTGAACACCGACGCCATCGACAACTCGGCCGGCGTGGACTCCTCCGACCAGGAGGTGAACATCAAGATCCTGCTGGGCGGCGCCATCGCCTCGGGCCACTTGAAGGCCGAAGACCGCAACGCCCTGCTGAAGTCGATGACCGACGAGGTGGCGGACAACGTCCTGCGCCACAACTACGACCAGACCCTGGCCCTGACCCTGCAACAGGCCGAAGGCGCCGCAGCGCTGGACGCCCAGCAGGCGTTCATGCAGCACCTGGTCTCGATCGGTAAGCTGAACCGGGCGGTGGAATACCTGCCCGACGACGCCCGCATGGCCGAGATGAAGCTGCAGGCCCAGGCCCTGTCGCGGCCGGAGCTGGCGGTCCTGACCGCCTATTCCAAGCTGGAGCTGTTCGACGAGATCGTCGCCTCGGCGGCGCCGGACGACGCCTTCTTCGAGCGCATGCTGGTCGACTACTTCCCGACCCCGCTGGCCCAGTTCGAAGAGGACATGAAGGGCCACCGCCTGCGTCGCGACATCATCGCCACCGTGCTGTCGAACGAGATCGTCAACATGGCCGGGCCGACCTTCCCCGACCGCCTGCGCGCGGCGGCGGAATGCGACACCGCCGCCATGGTCACGGCCTTCGAGACCGCGCGTCACGTCTTCCGCCTCGATGAGGCCTGGAAGGCGGTCGAGGCCCTGGACCTGAAGATCCCGGCGGAGGCCCAGACGGCTCTGTATCAGGAGATCGCCCTGGTCCTGCGTCGCCAGACCTTCTGGCTGGCGCGCCGCGCGGCCCGCACCGAGACGACGGTGGGCGGCATGATCGCCGCCTATCAGCCCGCCGCCGACGCCCTGCGCGCCGCCGGTCCGGACGTGCTGTCGCGTTACGAGCACGCCCGCTACGAAAGCCGGGTCCAGACCTTCATCGGTCTGGGCGCGCCCGAAGAGCTGGCCCGCGACATCGCCATGCTGCGTCCGATGGTGGCTACGGCCGACATCGGCGACCTGGCCGGCGAACTGGGTTGGGACGCTCCGGCGATGGCCCGCGTCTACCACCAGGTCGGCGCCGCCTTCGACTTCGACCGCCTGCGCGTGGCGGCCGGGTCCGTGCCGTCGGGCGATCACTTCGATCGCCTGGCCGTGCGTCGCCTGATCCAGGACCTGATGACCGAGCAGCAGCAGCTGGCCCGCGCCGTGGCCACCGCCTCGGCCCAGGCAGCCGGCGCCGGCGAGGACAGCGCGGAACAGGCGGTCGACGCCTGGATCGGCGCTCGCATGGATCAGGTGGAGGCCCTGCGCGGCTCGGTCGACGAGATCGAGACCTCGGGCTCCGGCTGGACCTTCGCCAAGCTGACCATCGCCAACGGGGCCATCCGCGAAGTGCTGGCTTCGGCTTCTTAAGCAAGGTGACGCCGGGCGAGAGCCCGGCGTCACGCGCTACGCTCGCGACGCGGTCGCTCGCTGCTTGAGCGCTTTTTGAGGCGCTATCGCTCGCCGCGCGGCGGCTTGCTGCTTGAGCGCTTCTTGGAGTGCTATTGGCGGCTTCGGTAAAATCAGGGCCCGTCCGTTTCGTCGTCTGGCGAGGCGGGCGGGCCTTGGCGTTTGGGGCTGGGTCGGTTTAGGTGGCCCCTTGCTGTTCAGTGAACCGGAGGGCCCATGCCCAGGAAGTTCCTCGTCGTCGTCGATGACAGTCCCGAGCTGGGCGCCGCCCTGGCCTACGCCTCGCGGCGGGCGCGCTCGACCGGGGGCCATGTGGTGCTGCTGCGCGCCCTGCCCGGCGGATCGGACGAACACTGGTCCGGCGTCCGTGATGAAATCCGCCGTCAGCAGCGCGAAGAGGCGGAAAGCCTGCTGACCCGGCTCGGCGAGAAGGTGGCCGAAACCTCGGGCGCCCCGCCCGTCTATCTGATTGAGGAGGGCGATCCCCAGGCCGCCATCCGCAAGGCTGTCGGCGACGACCCCGACATCAAGATCCTGATCCTGGCCGCCGGGGCCAATGGTCGTGGGCCGGGTCCGCTGATTTCGGCTGTGCTGAAGCAGGGCGCTGCCTTCACTGGCCGCAAACTGCCCGTCACCATCGTGCCCGGCGAACTGACCGACGAAGAGATTCAGGATCTGGCCTGACCGTCATGAAAATCCGTCTGATCGCCGCCGCTGTCCTGTTGTCGCTGGCGACGTTCGCGCCTGACGTTAGGGCGCAGACGGCGGCGCGGACCTATGCCGTCGAGGGCGACTGCGACGGGCGGCCGGCGACCGGGGTGCGGATGGCGACGGGCTATTGTCTGGGGCTGGTGTGGCAAGGATCAGCGCGCGCTGCAGGGCCGCAGATGCCGCGCGGCCTGATGCCTCTGGACGGCGGCGACTGGCTGGTCACCGATCTGGGCGCGTGGGAGGCGGGCAAGGGTGCAGTGTGGCGGGTGTCGTTTGCGGCGGACGCCGCGCCGCGCTGGCGACGGCTGGCGGGCGGGCTGTCCATGCCGCACACGGTCAAGCGCGGGCCGGACGGGCGCATCTATGTGTCCGAGATGAACCGCATCCTGACGCTGGACCCCGACGCCGTCGACGCGCAGGCCAGCGTCCGCACCGTCATCGGCGACCTGCCGGACAATCGGCTGCACGACAATCGCCATCCGCTGTCGAGCTTCGTCTTCGACGGGAACGGCGACCTGCTGGTCAATGTCGGGGCGCCCAGCGACCGCTGCCTCGACGCGGCGGGCAAGCCTAAGGTTGATGCGCGCGGGGCCTGCATAGAGGATGCAGCGACGGCGCAGGTGCGGCGCCACGCCTATCGGGGGAACGGCCGCTGGGCCGAGGACAGCACCGTCTTCGCCAGCGGACTGAGGAACTCCATCGCCCTTGTGCGTCATGCGTCGGGGACGGTGCTTCAGGCCGAGAATTCGGTCGATCTGGAGACGCCGGACCATCCCTATGACGAGATCAACGTCCTGACGCAGGGGCGCCATTACGGCTGGCCCTATTGCGTCGATCTGGTCACGCCCCTGCCGGGCTGGCCTGCGCGTCAGGCGCGCTGCAATGAGCGCGAGAAGCCGATCGCCCTGCTACCCCCGCACGCGGCCCCGCTGGACCTGATCTACTATGAGGGGGCGATGTTCCCTGAGCTTCAGGGGCGGCTGCTGATGACCTGGCACGGTTTTCGCCGGACAGCGGGCCGTATCGTGGCGGTCGAGACGGATGAGGCGGGGCGGCCCCTGATCGATATCGGCGGGCGTTACGCCATCTATCCGCGCGGCGCCCTGCCCTACCCCGCCGGCGCGCCCAGCGTGAACGGCAAGGTGCTGACGCCGGGCTGGGACAGGATCGCCGGCCGCCACCCGCGCGGCTCTCCCGTGACGATGGCGACGGCGCCGGACGGCTCCATCTGGGTCGCGGATGACAGAAGCCGGGCGATCCTGAGAATCGCCCGGCCCCGGTAGGCTTGGGTTTTAAGAGAGCGGCTCAGCCCTTCTGGCCGTCCCGCTTGGCCAGGACGCGCAGGCGCAGGGCGTTCAGCTTGATGAACCCTTCCGCGTCCTTGTGGTCATAGGCCTGAACGCCTTCCTCGAAGGTCACCAGATCCTGATCGTACAGGCTGTTGGGGCTTTCGCGGCCGATGATGGTGATGTTGCCCTTGTAGAGCTTCACGCGGACCGTGCCCGAGACCTTCTGCTGGCTGTAGTCGATGGCGGCCTGCAGCATCTCGCGCTCGGGGCTGAACCAGAAGCCGTTGTAGATGAGCGAGGCGTATTTCGGCATCAGCTCGTCCTTCAGGTGCATGGCGCCGCGATCCAGCGTGATCGACTCCATGCCGCGGTGGGCGGCCAGCAGGATGGTCCCGCCCGGGGTCTCATAGACGCCGCGCGACTTCATGCCGATGAAGCGGTTCTCGACCATGTCCAGACGGCCGACGCCGTTGTCGTGGCCCAGCTGGTTCAGCTTGGTCAGCAGGGCGGCGGGCGACAGAGCCTCGCCGTCGATGGCGACCGGATCGCCCTTTTCATAGGCGACGGTGATGATGGTCGGGGCATCCGGCGCGTCTTCCGGCGCGATGGTGCGCTGGTGCACGAACTCGGGCGCTTCGACAGCCGGGTCTTCCAGCACCTTGCCCTCGGACGAGGAGTGCAGAAGGTTGGCGTCCACCGAGAAGGGGGCCTCGCCGCGCTTGTCCTTGGAGATCGGGATCTGGTGCTTCTCGGCGAAGTCCAGCAGGGCCTCGCGGGACTTGAAGTCCCATTCGCGCCACGGGGCGACGACGCGGATGTCGGGCTCCAGCGCATAATAGCCCAGCTCGAAGCGGACCTGATCGTTGCCCTTGCCGGTGGCCCCGTGACAGACGGCGTCGGCGCCGACCATGCGGGCGATCTCGATCTGGCGCTTTGAGATCAGCGGACGGGCGATCGAGGTGCCCAGCAGATACTGGCCTTCATAGACGGTGTTGGCGCGGAACATCGGGAAGACGAAGTCGCGCACGAACTCTTCGCGCAGGTCGTCGATGAAGATGTTCTCGGGCTTGATGCCCAGCTTCAGCGCCTTTTCCTTGGCGGGGGCGAGCTCCTCGCCCTGCCCCAGATCGGCGGTAAAGGTCACCACCTCGGCGTTATATTCCGTCTGCAGCCACTTCAGGATGATCGACGTGTCCAGCCCGCCCGAATAGGCGAGGACGACTTTCTTGGGGGCGGGCTTGCTCATCGGTCGGGAATTCCTTTCAACAGGATGCGTATCGGCGCATTCGGCGCGCTTAAAGGACCAGACGCGCCGCGATGCAAGGGCATGATTGCGGCGTCGCGCCTCGAACCGCCGCTCTAAGCAGAAAGGGCGCCGCGAGCCAGCCCGCAACGCCCTTATTTCAGGCAGTTTTTTCAGCCGTTTAGCAAGTTCAGGCGGCCAGGGCTTTGAGCGCGTCCACTAGGTCGGTCTTTTCCCACGAGAAGCCGCCGTCGGCGTCCGGAGTCCGGCCGAAGTGGCCATAGGCGGCGCTGCGGCGATAGATGGGCTTGTTCAGGCCCAGATGCTCGCGGATGGCGCGCGGCGAGGCGCCGCCGATCAGCTTGGGCAGTTCGCGCTCCAGCACCGCCTCGTCGATCCTGCCCGTGCCGTGCAGGTCGACGTGGACCGACAGGGGCTTGGACACGCCGATGGCGTAGCTGATCTGGATGGTGCAGCGGTCGGCCAGACCCGCCGCGACGACGTTCTTGGCCAGGTAGCGGCAGGCATAGGCGGCCGAGCGGTCCACCTTGGTCGGGTCCTTGCCCGAGAAGGCGCCGCCGCCGTGGGGGGCCGCCCCGCCGTAGGTGTCGACGATGATCTTGCGCCCGGTCAGGCCCGCGTCGCCGTCCGGCCCGCCGATGACGAAGGTGCCGGTCGGGTTGATGTGCCATTCGGTCTCGGTGGTGATGAAGCCCTGCGGCAGCACCTGTTCGACATAGGGCTTCACGATGGCTGCGACCTGATCCTGGCTCAGGTTCGCCTTGTGCTGGGTCGAGACGACGATGGAGGCCGCGCGCACCGGACGGCCGTTTTCGTAGTGCAGGGTCACCTGGCTCTTGGCGTCGGGCTCCAGGCCCGGCTCCTTGCCCGAGTGGCGGGCCTCGGCGAGGGCCTTCAGGATGTTGTGGCTGTAGGCCAGGGTGGCCGGCATCAGCTCAGGCGTCTCGTTCGAGGCGTAGCCGAACATGATGCCCTGGTCGCCCGCGCCCTCGTCCTTGTCCTCGCCGGCGTCGACGCCCTGGGCGATGTGGGCCGATTGCGGGTGCAGGTGGTTCTGGAATTCCAGCGTCTCCCAGTGGAAGCCGTCCTGCTCATAGCCGATGTCGCGCACGACGCCGCGCACCGTATCTTCGATTTCCTGTTCGACGCCGGGGGCCCAATTGCCCTCCGTGTCCATGATGCCTTCGCCGCGGATCTCGCCGGCCAGCACCACCAGATTGGTCGTCGTCAGGGTTTCACAGGCCACCCGCGCCTCGGGGTCCTTGGACAGAAACAGGTCGACGATGGCGTCCGAAATCTGATCGGCGACCTTGTCAGGGTGGCCTTCCGAAACGCTCTCGGAGGTGAAGAGGAACGACGAACGGGCCAAGGCAGGCTCCTGGGGTGAGGGCAGGTCCGCCAGACATATAAAGATATGCTTATACCTGCAAGGCGACTTTAGCCTGTCGGATCGGCCTGTTCCAATCATCCTGAGGCTGATCTGGGATTTCGCAAGCGCACGCTTGCTATTGCGCTGCAGCATTTCATGTGGCAGCAAAATCCGCTCTTCCTTAAGAAGTAGACCTGTTCCGCCTTTGGGGCCGGGTTTATGCCTATACATTTGGAATAATCATGCCGAATCCAAACATCCTAGACGCGGCCCTGACCCGTCTCGACGAGGCCGCCCGCCACGTGCAGATCGATAGCGATGTGCTGGAGAAGCTGAAATATCCGCGCGAGACCATGAAGGTCCGATTGCTGATCCGTATGGACGACGGGTCGCGTAAATCCTTCCTGGCGTGGCGTTGCCGCTATGATGACACGCGCGGTCCGACCAAGGGCGGCATTCGTTTTCATCCCGACTCAACGGTCGAGGAAGTCGAGACCCTGGCCTTCTGGATGACGGTGAAGTGCGCCGTGACCAATCTGCCCTATGGCGGCGGCAAGGGGGCGGTGCAGGTCGACCCCAAGAGTCTGTCCAAGGCCGAGCTGGAACGGCTGTCGCGCGCCTATGTCCAGGCTTTCGCGGGCATCATCGGCCCGGATCGCGATATTCCGGCCCCCGACGTCTACACCAACGCCATGATCATGGGCTGGATGGCCGATGAGTACGCCTCCATCCAAGGGCAGGCGGCGCCCGCCGTCATCACGGGCAAGCCGATCGCCCTGGGCGGCTCGGTCGGGCGTGAGGACGCCACGGCGCGCGGCGGTTTTTACCTGACCTGTCATCTGACCGAGCGGCTGGGCCTGCCGACCGAAGGCCTGCGCGTGGCGGTTCAGGGCTTCGGCAATGCGGGCCAGCACGTGGCGCGCCTGTTCCGCAGCATCGGCGCCAAGATCGTCGCCGTGTCGGACTCGGGCGGCGCCGTTCATGCGGCCTCCGGCCTCGACGTGGACGCCCTGCTGGCGGCCAAGGCGGCTGGTCATTCGGTGGTTCAGGCTGAACACGGCGGCAAGGTCATTTCGTCGGATGAACTGATCGCTGTCGAATGCGATGTCCTGGCGCCCTCGGCGATGGAGGACATGATCCACGACGGCAACGCGGGCTCGGTCCGGGCCAAGGTCGTGCTGGAACTGGCCAACGGCCCGATCACGCCCGAGGGCGACCGCATTCTGGCCGAAAAGGGCGTGATCGTCCTGCCGGACATCCTGGCCAACGCCGGCGGCGTGACGGTGTCCTATTTCGAATGGGTCCAGAACCGCCAGGGCTATTACTGGACGCTGGACGAGGTGCAGTCGCGGCTCAAGTCCATCATCGAGACCGAGGGCGACGCCGTCTGGTCCATCGCCGAGGACAAGGGCGTCACCTTGCGAACAGCGGCCTATATCCATGCGCTTGGCCGTCTGGCGGGCGCGATCGAGGCGCACGGCACCCAGCAGTTCTTCACCAGCTAGATAGTATCGTCGACCCTCAGACTTCGCCAAAGCGTCGCATTTCCAACGGCTTCTCCGTCATCTTCCTTCGGCAAGAGGGCGGCGAGCCATGGTTGGGGCCACGCGATGGATGTCTTCTACTGCCTGATCCACACGCCGGAGGCGATCACGCCCGAGCTGTGCGTGCTGCCCGGCGCCACCGAGGTCGAGGCCGTGCGCGGCCTGACCGAGGTTGCGCGCGACTGGCCCCGCCTCGAACGCATCGACCTCTATCGCGGCAATCACGAGGTCCGCAGCTTCGCGCCCAGCGACCTCGCCCCGGCTTGCCTCGTCCGCACCCTCGCAGCGTGATGTGCAGGCATGCGCCTGCGCCGTGAGCGTGGGTCCGACTGTGATGGAGCGGGAAAGATGGCGCCGCTTAGACGCTCTGCCTCCCCTCTTATGCAGGCGAACAGCCTTTGGCCGCGAGGGTTGCATGGGAGCAGCTCAGTCGGAGGCACTCTTTCGTGTAGCGCTGCCTTAGGAACAAGCGCGAAAGCCGCTGCTTCTGGTGTGATCAACGGGAGAAAGCCATGACCGACGTTCAGCAGCAACCTAACCAAAATCCTGACAACGACCAGAACCCCGCCAACCAACCCGCGCCGGCCCGACCGGAGGAGGATGAACAGGGTGATGCTCCTGATGCGGAGCCAGATATCGCTGAAGGGTTGGATAACGACTGATCCGGATAACGCAGGCTTCGTCTTTCGCCACGAGGCCCCATCGCCAGGAGAACCCGATGGCCGAGAAAACTCTAGACGCGCTTTTCCACGACACCCTGAAAGACATTTACTACGCCGAGCGGAAAATTCTGAAGTCGCTGCCCAAAATGGCTCGCGCCGCTCAGGCTCCTGAGCTCAAGGCCGCCTTTGAGAAGCACAAAGGCCAGACCGAAGGTCAAATCGAGCGCCTGCAGCAAGTGTTCGAGATCATTGGAAAGTCAGCTCGAGGCAAAACGTGCGATGCGATCGAAGGCATCCTCGCCGAGGGCGACGAGATCATGGAAGAGTACAAGGACAGCCCCGCGCTGGACGCCGGCCTGCTCGCAGCGGCTCAAGCGGTTGAACACTATGAGATCACCCGATACGGCACGCTGAAGCGCTGGGCGAACGTTCTGGGGCTGGCGGACGCCGCTGCGCTTCTCGATGAAACGCTGCAGGAGGAGTCCCAAACCGACGTCGATCTGACCTCTATTGCTGATGCAGCTGTAAACGCAGAAGCTCTGAAGCCTGCACCCTAGCCTGCCATAAGGAAATACTCGATAAGGGCGTTATGCTGATGATCGGCGTCTTCGGCCGGCAAAGAAGGATTGTCGATGGGCGGGCACCAGTGTTCCGCGAACTTCTTGCGTAACTGCCGCCAGGTCGCCTTGCCTTCCAGTCCGTAGATTTCGGATTGGGTGTAACCTTCCCTAATGAGGGCCTTTCGAACTTCACTCGGAATGCGAAAGATTCCGCTTTCTGCAAGTTCGAGCGCCCTCTCAATCACCGGCTTCCTATGCACGAAAACAACTCCCTTGTGAGGGAAGTCTGAGCGCCGTTCATCTAGCGTAGGTTGCGACCTGAAACGCCGCCAGCAGCGTCGTTCACGTCTTTCTAGAATGGATGAACGGTCCAGGCGGCGCCTGCGAAGCAAGACACGCTCAGAAAGATGAGGAAGATCTCAAAGGGCGACAGCCTCCAGATAGAGGGCGCGTGACGGGCTTTTGCGGACATGGCGGCCTCATGGTTTCCAGAATAATCCTGAGTCCCGCCCCGGTTGAGCCCCTGACGGATAGCGGTTGGCCCTAGAGGCCGCCCAAAGCGCATCTCGCAGCTGGTCTTCTGTTCCTAAGGGCTCCATCCGCGACGCTTGTACGGATGTCGGCCCCAGCCCCAGCCCCCCTCAACCGGCGCGCGGACATTGATCGGAACCTGTCGCCGCGTCGCCGTCGCTCCGATCAGGCCAGATCGCGTATGCGCATGACGCCGCTGCTGCTGGTCTGGACCTCAAACCGTCCGGTTCCGCGAATGAGATCGGACAGTTTGGGGTAGCCGTATGTTCGCTGGTCGAAATCCGGGTAGGCGTTGCGGAGACGGTTGCCGAGACCGCCCACGGCGACCCACCCGTCTCCATCCTCGTCCATATCCGCGATCACGGTCGCGATCAGCCGCGCAGCTTCCGCCGGCCTCCGCCTGCTGTCGCTGGAGCGGCGCACGGTTTTCGATGGATCGACATCCCCGTCGCCGGGAAGGCTCAGATTTTCAGTATAAATGAAGCGAGTGCAGGCCTGACGGAAACTCTCGGGAGTCTTCTGCTCTCCGAATCCATAGACGTCGACGCCCTCTTCGCGAATGCGCGATGCAAGGCGGGTGAAATCAGCGTCCGACGAGACCAGGCAAAAACCGTCGAACCGGCCGGAATGCAGGAGATCCATGGCGTCGATGACCAGGGCGATGTCGCCCGAGTTCTTGCCCTTGGTGTTGGCGAAATTCTGCTGGGGCTGGATGGCGAACCGCGCGAGCACCTTCGTCCAGCCAGCAATCTGAGGACTGGCGAAATCGCCGTAGATGCGTCGCGCCGATGCTTCGCCTAAAGCGGCGATCTCGGTGAATAGGGCTTCGGCGATTTTCGGAGAGGCGTTTTCAGCGTCGATCAGCACAGCCAGCCGGGGGGCCCGGCCTTCAATCGCCATGGGGGGTATCCGTCTCTGCCTTGGAGCGCGGCTTCGCGTCGTCTGCCGCCCGTCGGGCGGAGAGGCGATCTGGCGAACGCGACGGCGGAGGCGCGTTCAAAGCCTCGGCGACGCCTGAGAGGAAACGGAGCCGCCGTTGGGCCGCCAGCGCTGGATCGTCCCCATAACGCATCGCGCGGCCGTCGACACGGCCCGCCTCGTCTCGAACCCGACGGACCAGGGCGGCGAGATGCCCTTTGCTTTTGCGGTCATCCATGACGACTGCATGGATCCGGGCCTCGGTCAGTCGTCGTTGCAAAGCAGCGTCAACATCCTGGCCCAGACCCGATCTCACGGCCATCTGGACAAAGTCCTGCGCGTACAGGCGCACGAAACTCTCTTCGATCATCCAGGGTCTTTCGAAAACGACGGCAAGGCCGTCTGGTGTCCTGACACAGGCGAGGTCGCCTTTCTTCTGGGCGCGCGGGCTGTCTTCACCGCAGCCGGTTTGGGACCAGCGGCGCGCCTGGCGGCCTCGGCGTCAATAAGCGGAAGAATGTCGGATGCAGCCGCGATCTGGGGCGGCAGACCATGCAGAACCAACCGTTGCGCATTGACGCGCAGAGCCGACAGATCCGTATCGCTCATTAAGGGAAGTTTCTCAGCCAGAGGCGACACAGGCGCCTCCTTCCGCCAGAGGCTCGGGGCGACGCGTCAAGCGCCACCCCTTCAACTGGTTGAAGCCGATCTCGACTCTGACTTCATCCCCCAGGACACTGGTCTTTAGCGGTCGATTAAGGCTGGGAAGAACGGTGATGGTATGGCCGTTCTCCAACCGGACCCGACGCGCTCCCAGCGGAAGCAGGCCAGTCACGACCCCGTCGAAGGCGATCCGGCCATCACGAAAAGTGACGATGTCGCCTCTAGGCCGCCACCACAAGGCGGGCTGCGGATTCCTTACCGCTGCGGGAGTCCAGTTCGACCTCGAAGTCGAGCTTCTGCCCCTCATTGAGAGAGGAAAACTCGGAGGCTTCTACCGCGGAAGCGTGCACGAAGACGTCCTTGCCTCCATCGTCAGGCGCGATAAAGCCGTAACCCTTGGTTGAATTATACCATTTTACTGTGCCGGTAGCCATTTTCAGACCTCCTATAGCGTTGGCGGCAGAGAAAGCCTCTGAAGCCTGTCGGGTCTGGATGGGATCGGCTTTTGAACCTCTATGCGTCGTGCAGAAAAGGGCAGCAGCGTTACGCAAGAAGATCGACATGTTTGATGTGGGGATGGATCACCATCAACGCAAGGTCGGGACGATAATAATCGAAACAGGCTCACGATGAGGGCCCGCCGTTGACCAGCGGGCCTCGAATTATTTTGACTGCTTTGATCCGACGGCTGCCTTGTCGACCAAGTTCTTCACGCTTGGATTGGAAACATTGGTCTTAGGTTTGGCCTTCTTCGGCTTTCCTTTGGATTCTTTCATCGTTCTTGGCCTCTCATGTGCCCGGAGACCCTAACAGGCCAGGCCCCGGCAAATGAGGCCGCAACCCGCTATCCGTGGAATATGACCGTCCTGCCCTAGACGCGCTCCAGATACCGAAACGACTACAGGACAGCAGCGTCGACACCTGCATGATGGCATGAGGACGCCCACGCAGCTCCCAAGCGGAAGCGCCTTTCGGCTTATCCTGGCCGGGCGTCAAAGCTAGCGGTGCTCTGGAAAGGTGGTGCCGCTTAGGTGACTCGAACACCTGACCCCCTCATTACGAATGAGGTGCTCTACCAGCTGAGCTAAAGCGGCCCCGGCGTCGCCCGCGTCATGGAGGCGCGGGCGAGCGAGGAGGGCTCTTTATACGGGAGCGGCAGGCTTGCCAAGAGCCGATAGCATCGCCGGCTCATCCGGGGCGGCGGCGATGCGGATTTCCGTGAAATTGAAGGCGCGCAGGGGCGCAGCGGCGGCTTGGGAAATGCAGATGGCGACGCGGCCGGAAGAGGCGGCGCGCGGCAGATTGGCCGCCAGGATTGTAGCAAGCGCGCGGGCGGCGCGGGGGGAGTGGAGCATCACAGCGTCGAAGGTTGCGGGCGCCGGGGCGTGGGTCTCGAAGGCGGCGTAGACGGGCAGGCGCTGGACCGGGCGGTCGGGCAGCAGGGTGGGCAGGTCGCCCGCTGGTTCGCGCGCGCCGGGGGCCAGCAGGGGACCGGGCGGGGCTTCGGCCGCGATCAGGCGGGCGAGGGCGTGGATATCGCCGGAGGCTGAGCGGACGTCGGCGAAGCCTGCGGCGCGGGCCGCTTCGGCGGTGGCGTCGCCGACCGCGAAGACGGGATGGCGGCTAAAGCGCGGGGCCAACGGGGCGAAGGCCTCGACGCCGTTGGGGCTGGTCAGGGCGAGAACGGCGACGGCGGCCGGGTCAGGCGCGGCGTCGAGGGCGCCGGGCAGGGGCGCCAAGGTCAGCAGGGGGACGACGAGCGGGGTGAAGCCGAGGGCTGTCAGACGGTCCGCTGTGCGGGCGGCGCCCGGTTCGGCGCGCGTGACCCAGACGCGGCGGATCGGCGTCATCGCTCTAAAGCGCGATCTTCTGGTCGCCGGCGACGGCCTGAATCTGGCCGCCGAGGTCGAGGCCGAGGGCGCGGGCGGCGGCGTGATCAACGCCCGCGGCAATGTCGCCTGAGCGGGTCCAGCGGCCCGAACCATCGGGGCTGAGCATTTCAGTGCTGAGGTGCAGGCGGCCGTCCGTAATGTGGGCGTAGGCGCCGATGGCGGTGCGGCACGAGCCTTCCAGCGCGGCCATGGCCCCGCGCTCGGCGGCGACAGCGAGGGCGGTGGGGGCGTGGTTGAGGGCGCGGGTCCAGGCGGCGTTCACGTCGCCCTCGCGCGTCTGAAGAGCCAGTGCGCCCTGACCCGGCGCGGGCAGGAAGGCGTCCAGCGGCAGGCGCTGGCGGATGACCTCGCCGAGGCCGAGGCGATTGAGGCCCGAACAGGCCAGCAGGATGGCGTCGAAGTCGCCGTCGCGCAGGCGCTTCAGTCGGGTGTCGACGTTGCCGCGCAGCATCTCGATGTTCAGGTCGGGGCGCAGGGCCAGGGCCTGCGCCTGACGACGCAGTGAAGCGGTGCCGAAACGGGCGCCCTGCGGCAGGTCGGCGAAGGTCGCGTAATGGTCGCTGATGAAGGCGTCGCGGGGGTCTTCGCGCTCTGGCACGGCGGCGATGGCCAGACCGGGAGGCTGTTCGGCGGGGACGTCCTTCATCGAGTGGACGGCGACGTCGACGCGGCCGTCCAGCAGGGCCTCTTCGATCTCCTTGGTGAACAGGGCCTTGCCGCCGACTTCCAGCAGGCGGCGATCCTGGATGCGGTCGCCGGTGGTGACGATCTCGACCAGGGGGACAAGAGCTTCGATCTCGGGATCGGGCACGCCGAGCGCCCGGCCGATGGCGCGCTGCATCATGCCGGACTGGGCCAGAGCCAGGCGCGAACGCCGGGTGCCGATGCGCAGAAGGGGTTCAGTCAAGTCGGGTCGCCGTTGCGAAAGAGGGGGCGGGTCGCTAACTCCGCCCAATGAAGATGGACGCGGACTATAGCAGGGCGACGGACGGGGCAACCGAACGGGGCCAAGGGGGCGTCATGGACGGATTGACCGTGCTGGGGCTCGAGACCAGCTGCGACGAGACCGCCGCCTCGGTGGTGCGCCTGTCGGCGGCGGGCGCCGAGGTGCTGTCCAGCGTCATCCACAGCCAGATCGACGACCATGCGGCCTATGGCGGCGTGGTGCCGGAAATCGCCGCTCGCAGCCATGTGGAGATGATCGACGGCGTGACGCGCCGGGCCATGGCCGAGGCCGGGCTGGACTGGAGCGCGCTGGACGGCGTGGCGGCGACGGCGGGGCCGGGGCTGGTCGGCGGGGTCATGGTGGGCCTGTCGTACGGCAAGGCGGCGGCGCTGGCGCGCGGGCTGCCGCTGATCGCGGTCAACCATCTGGAAGGCCATGCGGTGTCGGCGCGGCTGGGTGCGGAGACGACCTATCCCTTCCTGCTGCTGCTGGTGTCCGGCGGGCACTGTCAGCTGCTGGAGGTGCGCGGCATCGGCGACATGAGCCGTCTGGGCACGACCATCGACGACGCGGCGGGCGAGGCCTTCGACAAGATCGCCAAGGCCATGGGGCTGGGCTATCCGGGCGGACCGGCGCTGGAGAGGCTGGCGGCGTCAGGCGATGGCTCGCGCTTCGAGCTGCCCAGGGCGCTGCTGGGGCGCAAGGACTGCGACTTCTCCTTCTCGGGGCTGAAGACGGCGGCGTCGCGTCTGGCCCAGACCTGCGAGACGGATCAGGATCGGGCCGATCTGGCCGATGCGGTGCAGAAGGCCATCGCGCGCCAACTGGCGGAGCGGACCGAGCGGGCGATGAAGGCCTATGCCGAAGCGCATCCGGAACTCGCTGACGGCGCCCTCAAGCAGCCGAGCGCCGCGCGCGAGGCGGTAGGGCTTGACCAAGACGCCCTCAAGCAGCCGAGCGCCGCGCGCGAGGCGGTAGGGCTTGACCAAGACGCCCTCAAGCAGCCGAGCGCCGCGCGCGAGGCGGCAGGGCGCAAGCTATTCGTGGTGGCTGGCGGGGTCGCGGCGAACAAGACGATCCGGCGGACGCTGGAGGATCTGGCGACGAAATACGGCTTCGCCTTTCTGGCGCCGCCGATGGCCTATTGCACCGACAATGCGGCGATGATCGCCCTGGCGGGGGCCGAGCGGCTGGAAAAAGGGCTGACGTCGGACATCGATGTCGCCGCCCGGCCCCGATGGCCTCTGGACGAGACGCGCGCCAGCGTTGATCCTGTGCACAAGAAAACGGGCCGCAAGGGCGCCAAGGCTTAAAGCGGCTTGGCTCCCGGCGGGGGGTCGGGGGACCGGAGAAGACATGGAATTTCATACGGCAGGCGTAATTGGCGGCGGCGCCTGGGGCACGGCCCTGGCGCAGAGCGCGGCGGCGGCGGGGCTGGCCGTGGTGTTGCAGGCGCGCGAGCCCGAGGTGATCGAGAGTATCCGCACGCGCCGGGTCAACGAGGCCTTCCTGCCGGGGGTCGAACTGGATTCGGCCATCAACGTGACTTCCGATCTGGCGGATCTGGCCGACTGCGACCTGATTCTGGCCGTGCCGCCCGCCCAGCATATGCGGGCGACGTTGCAGGCCTTCGCGCCTTATGCCCGGCCGGGCCTGCCCATCATCCTGTGCTCCAAGGGCATTGAGCGCGGCTCGCTGAAGCTGATGACGGATGTGCTGGCCGAGACGATCCCGTCAGCCACGGCCGCTGTGCTGTCGGGGCCGAGCTTCGCTGCCGAGGTGGCGCGCGGCCTGCCCAGCGCCGTGACCCTGGCCTGCGCCGATGCGGCGATGGCCGAGGCCCTGGCGGGCGCCCTGTCGGGGCCGGTCTTCCGCCCCTATTACGCCGACGACCTGATCGGAGCCGAGACCGGCGGGGCGTTGAAGAACGTCCTGGCTATCGCCTGCGGCATCGTCGAGGGGCGCGAACTGGGCCGCAGCGCCCACGCCGCCGTCATTACTCGCGGCTATGCCGAGATCGTGCGCGTGGCGACGGCGCTAGGCGGGAAGGCCGAGACGGTGGCGGGGCTATGTGGCGTCGGCGATCTGGTGCTGACCTGCTCCAGCCCCCAGTCGCGCAACATGAGCCTGGGCCTGGCGCTGGGGCAGGGTTTGAGCGTTGAGCAGGCGCTGGCCGGCAAACGCTCGGTAGCCGAGGGCTATGAGAGCGCGCCCGCCGTGCGCGAGCTGACCCGCAAGCTGGGCGTCGACACGCCCATCTGCGAGGCGACGGCGGCGGTGCTGGCGGGAGAGCTGACGGTGGATCAGGCGATCGAGAGCCTGCTGACCCGCCCGCTGAAGCCCGAGCGCGAATAGTGACCGAAGAGGTTCCGGCGCCGGAGACGCAGGAGCGCAAGCGGGTCTGGAAGACGCCGCCGAACGTGGCCCTGTGTCTGGAGGCGGACATCGCCGATCCCGGCTCGCGCGGCTTCGTGCTGCAGATCGGCGAGGCCTTCTTTCACGGCTTCGTGGTGAGGAAGGACGGTCGGGTCGCGGGCTGGGTGGATCGCTGCCCGCACGCAGGCTTTCCCATTGCGGTGGAGCTGGATCGTTATCTGACGCCGGACGGGTCGCTGATCCTGTGCGGCTGGCACGGGGCGGCGTTCGAGCCGCTGTCGGGCGCCTGCGTCGCCGGGCCCTGCGCGGGCGGCAAGCTGGCGCCCTGGCCGGTCGAGGCCCGGGATGGGGTTATTCGGACCGCGTAAGCGCGGCCTATTCCTTCGGCACCAGCTTGGGGTCCTTGGTGAAGGCGTCGTCGACCTCGTCCTCGGTGATCCGCTTGGACGGATCGCCCGGCTGGTTGAGGTTCTGTTCCTCGGTGCCGTCGCCCATCATGCCGGGGTGAGGGTCCTTGGGGTCTTTCTCGGCCATCGTGATCTCCTTTGCATGGCTGCAAAAGCAATCCGGGGATGGAGCAGGGCGTTCCATCACGCCCGCGCGAGCTGGGAGATGCCTAGCGTTTCAGGCGCCGCGCGTTAGCCGTGGCCTTGGCGTGGACGGGCGCCAGGGCCTGTCCCTGCGCCTTCAGCGCCGCGCCGTAGAAGGCCCAGCCGTCGCTCATCGCCCGGCTCCACGCGCCCATCGCCCAGTCGGTCTGGGCGGCGGCGAAGGCGAAGGGGGTGTCGGCGCGCGCCAGTTTGGCCATGCAGTCGGCGGCCTCCGCCCCCTCGCGCGCGGCCACGCGGCCCGCCCGTTCGGCCAGATCCATCGCTCCGGCATAGGCGGCCCCGGCCGAGGCCGCCATGGCCTCGACCTTCTCGGTTCCCATGCGGCCCAGTTCGGCGTGGTCGGCGCGCAGCGGATTGGCCATCGCCTCGCCCATGATGCCCAGCCGCCGCGTGATGACGGCGGCCGAGGCCTCGGCCAGTTCCTGACCGGCCTGGGCGTTGCGCAGGGCGTTGCGGGCGGTCTTCTGCATGGGGCTCATGCAGCGACCCTGAGCCTGTTTCAGGCGACCGGCAAGACTTCCTGTGCGAAGTCGGTCAGATCGCGGATCAGGGCCGGGACGGCGGCGTCGATGATGCGCTGGCCCTTTTCCGGGGTCGCCTGCGCCGGGTCCGAGCCGATGCGGCCGTCGGGGAAGCGGGCGCGATAGTCGTTGGCGTCGCGGATCGGGCCGAACGGGGCGATCTTCGGCTCATAGGCGGCGGTCTTGATCCGGTCGGGATAGCCCGCCTGGGTCACGGCGATCTCGGACGGCGTGGCGTGGCTGCCGTGGCCCGTCGGGAAGATGTCCTCGCATAGCTTCTGCACGCCCGGCAGGTCCCACCAGTTGCGCAGCTTCAGCACGAAGGGCGGGCGCTCGGCCCAGGGCTCGGGCGTGAAGGACCAGTCGGCGTAGATTTCGGCGAAGGCGGCCTCGATGGTGGCGACGTTGCCGCCGTGGCCGTTCAGGAAATAGATGCGCTCGAAGCCGTGGCGCGTCAGCGACGACACCCAGTCGGCGATCGCCGCCATGAAGGTCGACGGGCGCAGGGTGATGGTCCCGGGAAAGGCCAGGTGGTGCTGGGCCATGCCGATGTTGAAGGTGGGGGTGACGACCAGCCTGTCGTCGCCCTTTTCGGCCGCGTGGGCGATGATCTCGGGGCACAGCCAGTCGGTGCCGAGAAGGCCCGTCGGGCCGTGCTGCTCATTGGAGCCGATCGGCACGATCACCGTCTTGGACAGCAGGGCGCCGGACTTCAGGCGCTCGTCGATCTCGGGCCAGGACGACAGGTGGATCAGCATGGGAAACGGCTCCGGCGGGCGCAAGGGAAAGGATTGAGGGCGGCTTTACGCTGATCCGCCTTCAGGGCCAACTTCAGGGCCAATCAGGCGCGGCCGTCTATTCCGGCGCGAAGGCGCGGACGAAACGGCGCGCGACCTCGCGCGCCCTGGCGGGCAGGTCGGCGATGTCGGGATGGGGCAGGCCCAGCACCGAGCGCAGATGGCCGTGGCCCAGCGCCATGCCGGTGAACATTTCGGCGGCGGCCAGGGCGTCGGGGACCGCCAGCCGCCCCGCCTCGTCCTGCGCCTTCAGCCAGGCGGCGATGCGCCGGACGCTCTCGCCCGGACCGGCGTCATAGATGGCGCGCGCCAGCTCCGGCGCTTCGGGCGAGACCAGGGCCACGCCGCGCAGGGAGGCGCCCTTGCCGCCCGTGCAGATCTTGCCGATCAGGGTCTCGGCGATGGCGGCCAGCACCGCTTCGGGCTCGGCGCCTGAGGTCAGGGGGGCGGTGACGGCGTCCGAGCGCTGGGCCGCCAGCGCCCGACCGATCTCGGTCTTGGTCGCAAAGCGATTGTAGAGGGTCTGTTTCGAGACGCCCGCGCGCCGGGCGATCTCGCTCATCGAGGCCTTGGCGCCCTTTTCGACGAACAGGCCTGAAGCAGCCTCCAGTATGGCCTGGCTCTTCTGTTCGTCGATCTGGCCGCGGGCGCGGGGCATCAGTGAACGTCCGAGGAAGCGGCGGCGGGATTGGGCTTGGCCGGTTTGGACAGAAGCGTCAGGAATCCGGCGCAGGCGCAGCCGACGGCCAGCAGGGCGAAGGCGTCGCCAAAAGCCAGGGTCGTCGCCTGTTTCTGCAACATCCCATAGATCGCCTTCATTGCCGAGGCCTGCGGGTCGATGGAGCCCGAGAAACGCACGGCCATGCCGGCGATCATGTCGCGGACTCCCTGATGGGTCTGGTCGATGGCGCTGGTCAGTTCGGCCATGTGCAGGGCGGTGTTCTGGGTCAGGGAGGTGTTGAGGATGGCCAGGCCGAAGGCGCCGCCGACGTTGCGCGCCAGGTTCACCAGGCCCGAGGCGTTCTTGACCATATGCGGGGGCAGGGTGGCCATCGTCACCTGCTGCGAGGCGATCATGGCCAGCATGACGCCGGCGCCGCGCATGGCCTGGACCCCGGCGAACTCCCAGAAGCCCCACTGGTCCGTGACGATGCGGGCGTCCCACATGCCCCAGGCGGCCAGCATGAAACCGACGAACATCAGGATGCGCGCGTCGACCTTGCGCACCAGCCGCCCGGCGAAGGGGGCGGTGGCGAACATGGCCAGACCAGACACGATCATGGTGGTGCCGACCTCGGCCGCCGAATACTCGCGCACCCGACCCAAAAACAGCGGCAACAGGAAGGTGCCGCCGAACAGGGCCGCGCCGACGATGAAGGTCATCAGCACCCCCACCACGAAGTTGCGGTTGCCGAAGGCGCGCAGCTCGACGATCGGATTGCGGTAGGTCAGCGAGCGCCAGATGAAGGCCGGGCCGCAGATTCCCGCGATGATGCTGAGCAGCAGGATGTTGTCGTCCGCGAACCAGTCCTCCTTGGCGCCTTCCTCCAGCACGAACTGCAGGCTCATCAGGAAGGCGGCCATCAGGCCCAGGCCCCACCAGTCGAACCCCTTGGCCAGGCTGGGGTCGCCCTTGTCGAAATGGGCGTAGCGCCCGACCAGGAACAGGACGATCACGCCGGGGAAGACGTTGATGAAGAACAGCCAGTGCCAGCTCAACTGCTCGGTCAGATGGCCGCCAAGGGTCGGGCCGACGGTCGGGGCCAGGGTGACGATCAGCCCCATGATGACGCTGGCGGTCACGCGACGTTCGGGCGGGAAGGCGGTGAAGGCTACGGCGAAGACGGTGGGGATCATGGCCCCGCCGACAAACCCCTGCAGCGCGCGGAACAGGATCATCATCTCGATGGACGACGACAGGCCGACCATGACGCTCATGATCAGGAAGCCTGTGCAGGAGGCCAGAAAGACGATCCGCGTGCCCCATAGCCGCGACAGATAGCCCGACAGGGGGATCATCACGACCTCGGGGATCAGATAGGCGGTCTGGATCCAGCTGATCTCATCGGCCGAGGCGCCGACCCCCGCCTGAATCTGCGGCAGGGAGGCGGCGACGATCTGAATGTCGAGAATGGCCATGAACTGGCCGATCACCATGCCCGCGAAGCCGAGCAGCAGGGCCGTCCAGTTGATCTCGGGCTGGGCGCCCGGTGCGGTCGTTGACGGCGCCGGGGCCGATGACGCGGCCGCGTCGGTCACGGGGCGGGACTCGTATTGGCGGCTTCGGCGAAGGCGGCGCCGCCCTGGCTCTTCAGATCGACCTTGACCTCGACCGACAGGCCGGGGCGCAGGATGATCGGCTGGCCCCTGTCGTCGCGCTCGACCGCGATGCGGACCGGCACGCGCTGGGTGATCTTGGTGAAGTTGCCGGTGGCGTTCTCGACCGGGATCAGGGCGAACTCGGAGCCGGTGGCCGGGGCGAAGCTGTCGATACGCCCTTGCAGCGACCGGCCGGGGAAGGCGTCGGCCTTGATCTCGACCGATTGGCCCAGCCGCATCCGTCCGACCTGCGTCTCCTTGAAGTTGGCGACCACATAGGCATCCGTCAGCGGCACCAGGGACATCAGCTGGCCGCCCGCCTGAACGACCTGACCCACGCGCACGCCGCGCGCGCCGACGACGCCCGCCACCGGGGCGCGGATCACCGTGCGCTCCAGCGTCAGCTGCGCCTGCTCGACCAGGGCGCGCGCCTGCTCCACGGCGGCCACGCTCTGCTGGCGCGACGAGCCCAGCACGGCGGCGGTGCGCTGCTGGGCGGTCAGGGCGGCCTGGGCCTGGGCGACCGAGGCGCTGGCGGTCTCGGCCGAGGCGCGCTGGGTCTCGATACGCTGCTGCGACACCCAGCCCTGATCGGCCAGCTTGCCGTAGCGGTCGACCTCGGCGCGGGCGAGATTGGACTGGGCCTGGGCCTGGGTCACGGCGGCGGCGCGGGCGGCGATGTTGGCCTGTTCCTGTTCGGCGCGGGCGTCGACATTGGCTACGGCGGCGTCCAGAGCCGCCAGATTGGCCTGGGCCTGAGCCAGGGCGGCGCGGGCGTCCGCATCATCCAGCCGGACCAGAATCTGACCGGCCTCGACGCGCTGGTTGTCCTTGACCAGGACCTCGACCACCTCGCCGCCGATGCGGGGACTGACAGCCACGGTGTCGGCCTGGACGAAGGCGTTGTCGGTGCCTTCCCAGCGCTGCTTGCCCTGCCACCAGACGACGCCTCCGACGATGAGGCCAAGGCCGACGACGCCGGCGACGATCAGGGGCAGACGCTTCTTGAGCGGGGCGGGGAGGGCCATGGGGGAGACAGCTCGCTTGGAATTTCGCGCGTAAAATGGACGGCGGCGTCCAGAATACAAGGGCGAGCTGCGTAAAAATGTCGCAGAGGGCGCAGTTAGTCCCGCGCCGGCGCGAAATCGCGGCGCTCGAAACGCTGTCCCCGTTTCACGGTGAAGACCAGACGGCGCAGATTGGCCACGTCGGCGGACGGATCGCCCGCCACGAAGATCATGTTCGCCAGTTTGCCCGCCGCCAGCGTCCCCATATCGGCTTCCTGATTCAGGGCGCGGGCGGCGGTGGCTGTGGCGGCGACGATGACGTCGCCCGGCGTCATGCCGACAGCGTTCTGCAGCAGCTCCATCTCTTCCAGCAGGGCGGGCCAGGGATCGGCCTCCGGCGTCTCTCCGTCGGTGCCGGCGGCGATGGCGACCCCGGTGCGATAGGCCTGACGGGTCAGGGCGAAGACCATCGGCCCCGAACAGATCGGCTGGCGGGCGCCCGGCCGGTCGGAGACGGCGCGTTCCTGATCGGCGTAGACCCAGACGGTGGCGTCCAGGACGATCCCCTTGTCGCGCATCTGGTTCAGCAGGCCCTGCACCACCGGATTGTCGCCATTGAGGAAGGGGGCGCGGTCGATCGGCGTGCGGCTGGCGTAGCTCTGGGGGCGATCGGCGGGCGTCTGGGCCTGGTGGGCCAGGATGCAGGCGTGGGACATGACGTCGGGACCGGCGTCGATCACCTCCTGCGGCGTCGCCGGATAGACCATGGCGTGGGTCCAGACTGGGAATCCCTGGCGATGGGCCTCGGCCGTGACGGCGGCGATGCGCTCCGCCGGCAGGTCGGCGTAGATCTTGATTCCGGAGGCGGAGGTTCCGCGCGCCATGGCGACGGCCAGGGGCAGGTCCGTTTCGGGGGTGATCGCCTGCATCCAGGGCGTTCGGCCCGGAATCTCGCCTGCGGTCACGGCCCTCGTGCGGGGGTCGTCGAAGAAGCCCTCGCCCGCCATGAGGGCGGCGTAATAGATGTCGGGCGACGGAACCTCTCCTACCCGCGCCTGACGCGCCAGTTCGCCGACGGAGCGCAGGTCGTCGGCCATGCCGCGAACGGCGGTGACGCCCGAGTAGAGCCAGCGCTGCATGTGGACATGCGCCCTGTCGGCGTTCGGCGGAGTGGCGATATGCACATGGCTGTCGATCAGGCCGGGCAGGACATGAAGGCCGGAGACATCGACCCGTTCGGCGCTTGACGGCATGGCGTCGGCGTCAGGCTGGATCGCCAGGATGCGTTCGCCCTGAACAAGGATTGTGGTTCCGCGGCGCGGCGCGGCGCCTGTGCCGTCGATCAGGACCGCGCCGTGATAAGCGATGACGGGCGTGTCGGCGGCGGGGGTCTGGGCGGACGCCGACACGGCCAACGCCAAAAAGGCCGCTGTCGTCAGCGCGCGCGATAAATGGATCATGACCGTCTTTTCCCCTTGTCCCTGTTGCGGCTTGGGGGAAGGCGCTGCGGGCGTCAAGCGGCCCACCCCCGTTGACGAGGCGTCCGTGGAAGGCGAAGCCAGACGCATGACTGGCCGAAAATCGACCCTATCTGCGCCCGCCGCCCGCCCGCGCGCCGCGTCCCGCACCGCCAAGGCCGCCCTGACCCCGCCGCCGGGCAAGCGCTCGCGTCAGCCGAAAAAGGCGCCGGTCGGCGCGATCATCAGCTGGCCGCCGGACGAGGATCGGGTGGAGGAGATCTTTGTCCGCCTGTCGGGCGTCATGCCGGACCCGAAGACCGAGCTGGACTTCGTCAATCCCTATACGTTGGTGGTCGCGGTGGCCCTGTCGGCCCAGGCGACGGACGTGGGGGTCAACAAGGCGACCAAGGCCCTGTTCGCCGTCGCCGACACGCCGCAGAAGATGCTGGCCCTGGGCGAGGAGGGGTTGATCCCCCTGATCGCCTCGATCGGCCTTTACCGGACCAAGGCGAAGAACGTCATCGCCGCCGCGCGGATGCTGGTCGAGAAACACGGCGGCGAGGTGCCGCTGAACCGCGCCGACCTGCAGGCCCTGCCGGGCGTGGGGCGCAAAACGGCCAGCGTGGTGCTGAACGAACTGGGGATCGAGCCGGCCATTGCGGTGGACACCCACGTCTTCCGCGTCTCGCACCGGCTGGGGCTGGCCAACGCCGCGACGCCGGACAAGGTGGAGGCGCAACTGCACCAGGTGGTGCCCGAGGCCTGGCTGCCCAAGGCGCATCACTGGTTGATCCTGCACGGCCGCTACACCTGTCTGGCGCAGAGACCGAAATGCGAAGGTTGTGTGATCTCCGACCTGTGCCCGTCGCGGGCCAGCTTCATGGGGGGCTAGGCTTTGCGCTCCAGCCGGGCCCGCACCGCTTGGCCGAAGCGGGCTCCGGCTTGCGGCGCGGCGGCCAGGTAGAAGTCCGGCTCGATCAGCTCCGCCTCCATCAGCACCCAGTCGCCGTCGCCGTTCAGGGTCATGTCGATGCGGGCGTAGAGCAGGTCCTCGTCGATGGCGGCCAGGGTGCGCTCGGCCAGGTCCAGCGCGCCTTGCGGCGCGACGTCCAGCGCCTGATACTGACCGCCATATTGGGTCTGGATGCGGAACTCGCCCGCCGCGCCGGGGCGCTTGTTGACGACATGGCTTAGCTCGCCGCCGAAATAGAGCAGGGAGGTCTCGCCCTCGGTCTCGATGGCCTTGAGGTAGGGCTGGATCATCGTGCCGCCGACGGGGGCGTTGGCCAGGGCCATGTCCAAGGGCTCGCCCGCCGTCACCCGCAGGGTGCGCCAGGCGCCGCCCGAGACGGTCGGTTTGACGATCAGGGTCTCGGCGCCTATCGCGGCGAAGGCGGCTTCCAGAACCGTAGCGTCCACATGGTCGGCGAAGATCGTCCGCGGGACGGCGACGCCCTTTTCCGACAGGCGGGCCAGATAGCGTTTGTCGGCGTTCCAGCGCAGGGTCTGGGCGGGATTGGCCAAAGGCGCGCCCGCCTCGGCCCAGGTCGAGCAGGCCTGGAGCCACCTGTGGTGGTCCTGATGATAGCCCCAGACAAGCAGCGGCAGGACCAGGGGAAAGTCCATCAGGGCGCGGGCGTTCTCGACATGGTCGGTCCACGGCGTCGGCCGCGCCGTGATCCCCGCCGTCGCCAGCGCCTCGCCCAGCCGGTCCAGCACGCCGGGCCACAGGGTCGAATAGGTGGGATCGGCCGGATCGGGGGTCAGGACGGCGACGTCGGTCATGGCGCGGCTCCGCAAGCCCCGGCGAGGGGCGTCTGCAACAGGTCCGACGGCTTTAGGCCGGTTTTCGCTCGCGGCGAAGGTCTGAAGTCTGGTGCGCGGCCGTCTGCCCCGCTATGGGGCGCGGATGACCCAAGCCCTGCCCGCCTTCGCCCAAAACACCCGCTTCGACGTCTGCGCCCTTGGCAACGCCATCGTCGACGTCCTGGCGCCGTGCGAACCGGCCTTCCTGGAGGCCAAGGGCCTGGTCCCCGGCTCGATGCAACTGGTCGACGAGGATCAGAGCGCGGCCCTGTATGACGCAATGGCGGCGGGGGTCGAGGCGTCCGGCGGTTCGGCGGGCAACACCGTCGCGGGCGTCGGCTCGTTCGGCGGGCGCGCCGCCTATATCGGCAAGGTGGCGAAAGACACCCTGGGCGAGGTCTTCAGCCACGACATCCGCGCCGTCGGCGTCCACTTCGATACCCCCGCGCTGGAAGACGGCGCCGGAAACGGCTTCGGCACGGGCCGCTGCCTGATCAACGTCACGCCGGACGGCCAGCGCACCATGTGCACCTTCCTGGGCGCCGCCAACCAACTGACCACGGCGGACGTGGACGCCGCTGTGATCGGCGACAGCGCCATCGTCTATCTCGAAGGCTATCTGTTCGACCCGGCCCCGGCCCGCGCCGCCTTCGAGGCCGCCGCCGCCGCCGCCCATGCGGCGGGCCGCAAGGTCGCCATCACCCTGTCCGACAGCTTCGTCGTGCATCGCTGGCGCGCCGAGCTGCTGGAGTTCATCGAGACCTCGGCCGACATCGTCCTGGCCAATGAGGCCGAGTTGCACGCCCTGTTCGAGACCGAGGATTTCGATCATGCCGCCGCCCACCTGGGCCGCATCGTCGAGGTGGCGGCCGTGACGCGCGGGGCCGCCGGTTCGGTGCTGTTCCGTGGCGACGAACGGGTCGAGGTCGAAGCCTATCCGGTCGAGAAGGTCGTCGACACCACCGGCGCCGGCGATCAGTACGCGGCGGGCGTGCTGCTGGGCCTGTCGCGCGGCCTGTCTCTGGCGCAGGTCGGAGCGCTGGGCTCGCTGGCGGCGTCGGAGGTCATCGGCCACTGGGGGCCGCGTCCGATGATGGCGCTGAAGGATCTGGCGGCGCAGAGCGGCCTGAGCCTGTAAGAGCCGCGACAACGGGTCAAAGGCCGCGCCCGCTTGCCGTGGGGCGCGGGGCCGCGTAATCGGCTGCCCATGTTCGGCCTCGCCAATCCCGACCGTTTCATGCGCTTTACCGGCCCGCTGGTCCCGGTGCTGTGGATCTGCGCGCTCGGCCTGCTGCTGCTCGGGACCTGGTTCAGCTTCACTGCGCCTGCCGATTATCAGCAGGGCGACACCGTGCGCATCATGTTCATCCACGTCCCGGCGGCCAGTCTGGGCCTGATGGCCTATGGGGCGCTGGGCGTGTCCAGCTTCCTCGCCCTGGTGTTCCGCCATCCGCTGGCCGATGCGGCGGCGCGGGCGGCCGCCGTGCCGGGCGCGGCCTTCACGGCTCTGGCCCTCGTCACCGGCTCCCTGTGGGGTCAGCCGATGTGGGGGACGTGGTGGGTGTGGGACGCGCGCCTGACCAGCGTGCTGGTGCTGTTCCTCTTCTACCTCGGCTACATGGCCCTGCGCGCCTCGATCGACGACGAGGCCAAGGCGGCGCGCGCGGCGGCGGTGCTGGGCCTGGTGGGCCTGATCAACCTGCCGATCGTGAAGTTCTCGGTTGACTGGTGGAACACCCTGCACCAGCCCGCGTCGCTGCTGCGCTCGGGCGGGACCAGCGTGGACCCGGTCTTCCTGCCTGCCCTGCTGACGATGATGGCGGCCTATGCCGTGCTGTTCGGCGCGATCTGGCTGACGTCCATCAGGACGGAGGTGCGTCGCCGCCGCGTTCTGACCCTTCGCGCCCGCGCGGCGCTGGAAGCCTGAGGAGTTCGCCATGCTTGATCTGGACATGAGCCCCTATGGCGCCTTCGTCTGGCCCGCCTGGGGCATCAGCGCCGTGGTGCTGGCCGCCCTGTCGGCTCGCGCCCTGATCGCCGCCCGCCGCTGGAAGCGCGAACTGGCCCGTCTGGAGGCCGAGCGCAAATGAAGCGCTGGCTGGCCCTGCTGCCCATCGTCGTTCTGGTCGCGCTGGGCGTCTTCCTGATGACGCAGATGGACCGAATGGCGGGCGACCCCGCCGCAGGACCGACCTATCGTCCCGACGCCCTCGTCGGTCAGCCGATCCCCGAGACGACGGTCCTGCCGATCCTGTCGGGCGGCAAGGCCGGCAGCGACCTGCTGGACCTGAAGACGGCGGGCGTGGGCAAGCCGATGATCGTCAACGTCTTCGCCAGCTGGTGCGCGCCGTGCCGTCTGGAGCATCCGCAGCTGATGAAGCTGAAGGCGCAGGGGATCGCCGTGGTCGGCGTGGCCTATAAGGACGATCCCGTCGCCACCGACGCCTTCCTGCAGGAACTGGGCGATCCCTATCGTCTGGTGCTGGTTGATCGCGAGGGCCGGGCCGGGCTGGATCTGGGCGTGTCGGGCGTGCCGGAAAGCTTCGCCGTGGACGCCTTCGGAACCATCGTCGCCAAGTCCTCGGGGCCAGTGCTGACGGACGCTGACCTGAAGAAACTGACCGACGCCCTGAGCGCGCCCGCGCGTTGAGCGGATCACCCGAAACAGGGTGAATCGAGCGTTAACCATATCTAGACGATGCGCGGGCATCCTCGTCCCATGTCCGCGATTTTGTCCGAGCGGCCGGCCTTTCCGCCTCAGGCGGGCGGCGCGGCCCATGCCCTGAGAACGGCCCAGTCGGCCTTCTTCCGTCAGGCCATGGGGCTGGCGGCGCCGGTTGCCGCTGAGACAGAGACGGCGCGTCCCGTGGCGACTGTTTCTGCGCCGGTCGAACAGGCAGCGCCGAGCGCGCGCCTGCAGCGCCCCGGCTCCCTGCTCGACATTCGGGTTTAGGCAGCCTCAATATCTGCTTATCCCGGCGGACGCCGGGGTCCAGGGCTTTGGCCGCAAATATCCGCTTTCCTGCCGTAGAGCGCGTGGCTCTTACTGGGTCCCCGCCTCCGCGGGGATAAGCGGGATAGGAAGACCTCAGCCTTCAGCCGCATCCTTGAGCGGGACCACGACGGCGTCAGCGGCGTCATCAGCCTGCGGTTGATCTGCAATTACCTCGCCCTTTTTCTTCTTCTTGCCGCGACCATCGCTCTTGCCGTCGCCCTTGCGCGCGGCCTTTTCCGCCTTCTTGGCTTCCTTGGCGGCTTTCTTCGCGGCCTTGATCTCGGCGCGAGCCTGTTCGGGAACGGCGTCGGCGGCGTCGGACAGACTGCACAGCAGGTCCAGGAAGCTGTCGCGTTTGGATTTGGGCAACAGGGCCATGATCCGCTTATCGGCGACCTCGACGCGCGGGCGAGCGGCCAGCAGGGCGGCCTCGCCCTCGGGCGACAGGCGCACCGCCTTGGCGCGGGCGTCCAGCGTCGAACGCTCGCGCTCCAGCAGGCCCTTGGTCGTCATGCGCGCCACCAGGTCGGCCAAGGTCGAGCGGTCGATGCCGGTGGCCTTGACCAGATCCGTCTGCGTCAGGCCCGAACGGGCGGCCACGGCCTCCAGCACGGCGAACTGGCGCTGGGTCAGGCCGTCCGGCCCGGCTTCCTCGGCGTAGATATCCAACGCCAGCTGCAGCGCCCGGTGCATCAGGTGGCTGGGGGATTCCGCCAGCCCGCCCTTGATCTTCGCCTGCTTGCCCGACTTTATCATCGTCTTCATTCCCGAACAGCCCGATACCGGCCGTGGCCGGATGATGCTGCAACAGCTAACAGCCGCCCTTAACGCTTTAACGACGCAAACGCTGACGGTTTGAAGACATTTAAGTGGGCCTACCGCGCGTTCGCGCTACTTGAGGCCGTTATTAGCGGGCCCGTCGGGCTTCGCCCTACTTGAGGCCCGGAAATGATGAGGGAGTCCTTCTATGCCTCCGTCATCCTCGAGCTTGACCCGAGGATGACGGTGAGAGGCGGGGCGGCTGTCAGAGCCCCGTGTCGGGCGAGATGGGGCCGGGCTCTTCGTCCTTGATCATGTTCTTCATGATCAGCGGCACCTGCGACAGGCCGAACACCGAGGCGGCGATCCACAGCACGCCGCGGAAGGCGGTCCAGACGCCGTTCGGATCGGGCGTGCCAAGGTTCAGGGCCGACCAGATGGCGGTGACGGCGGTCGGGCTGCGGAACACCTCATTGGCGATGGCGACGGCCAGGAAGTAGAGGCCGTAACGGAAGGTCAGCTTGCGCCAGGCTTCGTCCGTCACCTTGAGGGCCGAGCCCAGCAGGGCCTTGAACGGAGACTTCTTCAACGGGATCGAGCCGAGCAGGACAGCCGCCAGCAGGCCGTTCTGCACCGTCAGCTTCAGCTTCACGAACAGATCGTCGTCGGTGACGATGGTCAGCACGCCGAACACCAGGGCGAAGCCGCCGGTGATCAGGGGCATGGGCGCCAGGCGGCGCTCCAGAATGAAGCCGACGGCCAGTGCGATCATCGAGGCGATGACCAGCACCCAGGTCGCCTTGATCATGTCGCGGGTAATGAAATAGGCGGCCATGAAGGCGACCAGGGCGCCGAAATCGACGGCCTGACGGATCCATTGCGGACGTTTGCTCTGGGTCGTTTCACTCATGGATCAGTCCTCAAGCCCGACCAGGGATCGGGAAAACGCGCGGGCGTCGAAAGGTTGCAGATCCTCGACCCCTTCGCCGACGCCGATCAGCTTGATCGGGGCGTCCGAGGCCTGGGCCACCGGCACCAGGACGCCGCCGCGCGCCGTGCCGTCCAGCTTGGTCATCACCACGCCTGAGACATAGGCGGTGCGGCCGAAGATCTTTTCCTGCTCCAGCGCATTGCGGCCGACGGTGGCGTCCAGCACCAGCAAGGTCTCGTGCGGGGCGTCGGGGTCGACCTTCTTCAGCACGCGCACGATCTTCAGCAGTTCGTCCATCAGGGTGGACTTGTTCTGCAGCCGCCCGGCCGTGTCGATCAGCACGACGTCGAAGCCTTCTTCCTTCGCCTTGGTGAAGGCGTCGAAGGCCAGCCCTGCGGCGTCGGCGCCGTCGCGGCGGCTCTCGAAATGAGCGCCGGCGCGGTCGGCCCAGACCTTGAGTTGCTCACGGGCGGCGGCGCGGAAGGTGTCGCCGGCGACGATCATCACCTTGGCGCCCTTGGCTGTCAGGTCCGAGGCGATCTTGCCCAGCGTCGTGGTTTTGCCCGAGCCGTTGACGCCGACAAACAGGACCACATAGGGCTTGGGCCCGCTGAGAGGATCGAACGTCGCCTGGCGCGGCGTCAGTTCGGCGGCCACGGCCTCGGCCAGCGCCTCCTTGACCTCGCGCTCGTCGGAGGTCTTGCCGAAACGCAGGGCCCGGAAGCGCTCGACGATGCGGGCCGAGGCGGCGGGGCCGAGGTCGCTCTCGATCAGATGCTCCTCCAGCCGCTCCAGCGCCTCCTCCGAGAGGGGCTCCTTCGCGAAGGTCGAGACGACCTGATCGGTCATCTGCTTGGAGGATCGGGACAGACCCGCGCTCAGCCGCTGAAACCAGCCTTTTTTGGGCGTATCGTTCATGCGCAGAGCCTTAGCCGAGAGCGGTTCTAAGGTCACTATAAACCGCAGTCCTTGGGCTTCACCGCGCAACCCTATATTGATCGCGCAGGCTGTAGGGTCTGTGCCTGTGGCTCTCACTGGGTCCCGGCGTCCGCCGGGATGAGCGGAAAGATTGATGGCGAAGTCCGAGACGCATCCCTTCCACGCCCCGAGCAGCCACGGCTTCGTGCGCGTCGCCGCGGCGACGCCTGTGGTTCATATCGCCGACCCGGCCGCCAACGCTGAAGAACACGAACGGCTGATCCGTCAGGCGGGGGCGCAGAGCGTGGACCTGCTGATCTTCCCCGAACTGTCGCTGAGCGCCTACGCCATCGACGACCTGCACATGCAGGCGGCCCTGCTGGAAGAGGTCGAGCGCCAGATCGCCCGTCTGGCCGGGGTCGCGGACGAAGCGGGCGTCATCGCCGTCATCGGCGCGCCGATCCGCAACGGGGACGCCCTGTTCAACTGCGCCGTGGTGCTGGGCGGGGGCGAGGTGCTGGGCGTGGTTCCCAAGACCTATCTGCCCAACTATCGCGAATATTATGAGAAGCGCTGGTTCGCGCCCGCCGCCAGCCGCAGCGAGGACGCTGTCCTGTTGAACGGTACGAGCGTCGACTTCGCGCCGGGCTTGATCTTCGAGGCGAACAATCGGCCGGGTTTCGTCTTCGCGGTCGAGATCTGCGAGGACTTCTGGGCGCCGCAACCGCCCTCGACGCGGGCGGCGCTGGCGGGCGCGCGCATCCTGTGCAACCTGTCGGCCTCCAACATCGTCATCGGCAAGGCGGACGAGCGCGCCCTGCTGTGCGCCAGCCAGTCGGCGCGCACCCTGTCGGCCTATGTCTTCGCCGCCTCGGGCTGGGGTGAGAGCACGACCGACCTGGCCTGGGACGGTCAGGCGACGATCCATGAACTGGGCGCGCGGCTGGCCGAGGGCGAACGCTTCGCCCTGCACAGCCATCTGACCATCGCCGACGTGGACGTGGACCGGATTGGTCTGGACCGCCTGCGCAACGGCACCTTCGCCGACTGCGCCCGGATCGAGGGCGAGGCCGCGACGGTGGTTCCGTTCGAGGCGGGGGAGAGGCTGGGCGACGCCTTGATCCGTCCGCTGGACCGCTTCCCCTTCGTTCCAGACGATGCGGCGCGTCTGGATCAGGATTGCTTCGAGGCCTTCAATATTCAGGTTCAGGGCCTGATGCGGCGGATGACGGCGACAGGGTCGAAGACGCTGGTGATCGGCGTCTCGGGGGGGCTGGATTCGACGCAGGCCCTGCTGGTCGCCTGTCGCGCCTTTGACCGGCTCGAGTTGCCGCGCACCGGCATCCTGGCCTTCACCATGCCGGGGTTCGCCACTTCGGACGGCACCAGGTCGAATGCCTGGGCGCTGATGGATGCGGTGGGCGTCACCGGCGCCGAGATCGACATCCGTCCCGCTGCCGAACAGATGTTGCGCGACATCGGCCACCCCTTCGCCGATGGCCAACCGGTCCACGACATCACCTTCGAGAATGTGCAGGCGGGTCTTCGGACCGACTATCTGTTCCGTCTGGCCAATCAGAACAACGGCTTCGTTCTGGGCACCGGCGACCTGTCGGAACTGGCGCTGGGGTGGTGCACCTATGGCGTCGGCGACCACATGAGCCACTACAACGTCAACGGCGGGGTGGCGAAGACCCTGATCCAGCACCTGATCCGCTGGGTGGCCGAGCGCGGTCTGGTAGGCGGGGCGGCGGTTCGGACCCTGCACGCCATTCTGGCCACGGAGATTTCGCCGGAGCTGGTTCCTGCGGGCGCCGACGGGGCGATCCAGTCGACGCAGTCCATTGTCGGCCCCTATGCGCTGAACGACTTCTTCCTGTTCTACATCAGCCGTTTCGGCCTGAAGCCGTCGAAGGTCGCCTATCTGGCTCATCAGGCTTGGGGCGACGCCGCGCGCGGAGACTGGCCGCAGGGCCTGCCGGAGGCGGAGCGGGTCGCTTACGACCTGGCGACCATCAAGGGGTGGTTGAGGAAGTTCCTGATCCGCTTCTTCCAGACCAGCCAGTTCAAGCGCTCGGCCGTGCCGAACGGGCCGAAGGTGGCCACGGGCGGGTCGCTGTCGCCGCGCGGAGACTGGCGCGCGCCGTCGGACGCCTCGGCGCGGGTGTGGCTGGACGAATTGGACGCCAATACCCCTGAAGGTTGAAAGCGCCGTTTCGGGGTTTACCCGCCTGCATGACGCGGGTTAGCGTTTCGACCTCCCCGCCCTCTGTGAGACTGACATAGCCCGGTCGTGCGGGAGAGCCCGGACCTGTCCGGGTCAGCCTTGGGGCTGAGCGTTCGGGACTGAAGAAGGATACGCCATGCGTTTTGCAACGGCCGCCGCCCCGACCGCCATTCTGGCCGCTCTATTTCTGACCGCCGCGCCCGCTCTGGCGCAGGACGCCGCTGAACCGGCGCCCGCCGCCGCGCCCGCCCCGACCGGCGAACCCACCGACGCCGAACTGGCTCAGTTCGCCGCAGCCATGAAGACGGTCCAGAGCGTGGCCGCCTCCGTCCAGAACGGAACGCCCACAGAGGAGCAGCAGGCCCAGATGGCCGGCGCCGTGCAGAACTCGGGCCTGGCCGTCGAGCGCTTCAACGCCATTTCCGCCGCCGTTTCCAGTGATCCCGTCCTGCAGGCGCGCGCCGCCGTGGCCGGCGCCGCCCCGTCCGCGCCGGGCTCGGTCGGCGCGGGCGTCACCGATGCGGAAGCCGGTCAGTTCGCCGTCGCAATGGCCGAGATTTCCGGCATCGCCCGGGCCCTGAACGGCGCCCAGCCGAATGAGGACCAGCAGGCCCAGATGGCCGCCGCCATCCAGAACTCGGGTCTCGATATCGAGCGTTTCAACGCCATTTCCGCCGCCACGGCCCAGGACGAGCACCTTCAGGCGCGCATCGCCCTTGCCCAGGCGCGTCAGGGCGAATAGGCCCATGGGGACGGGCCGTCGCGGATGCGGCGGCCCTCTCTCTATTTCAGGCAGGACCGATCATGAGCGACGACGTCACCAAGGACACCAACGGCAACATCCTGTCGGACGGCGACAGCGTGACCCTGATCAAGGACCTGAAGGTCAAGGGCTCGGGCGGGGTGACGCTGAAGCGCGGCACGATGGTCAAGAACATCCGCCTGACCGGCGATCCCGAAGAAATCGAAGCCAACGTCGAAAAGGTGCGCGGCCTGGTCCTGCGCACGGAGTTCGTCAAGAAGGCGTAATTTAAG
Source organism: Brevundimonas naejangsanensis DSM 23858 (assembly GCF_000421705.1). GTDB lineage: Bacteria > Pseudomonadota > Alphaproteobacteria > Caulobacterales > Caulobacteraceae > Brevundimonas > Brevundimonas naejangsanensis. Next base: position 121,220 of record NZ_ATXN01000004.1, on the reverse strand, counting down.
GGGCCTACCGCGCTTCGCGCTACTTGAGGCTCATTGAAGCGGGCCTATCGCGCTTCGCGCTACTTGAGGCCGCGGGCGCCGTCATCCTCGGGCTTGACCCTAGGATCGGCCTGACCGTCCGGGCGACCGACGATGCGTTGAGCGCGCCGTTTCCCTTGATCCACGGGTCCAGCCCGAGGATGACGGCGGATAGAGAGGTCTCAGCTCACGCCCGCCAGAAACTCGAAGATGGCCGCGCGCGCCTCGGGCTCGTCCAGCATGGGGGCGTGGCCGACGCCGGGAACCTCGGAATAGGCCATGGCGGGCGCCGCCTTCCTCATCTTGTCGGCGATGGCGGGGCTGAGCAGGTCGGACGTTCCGCCGCGCACCAGCAGGGTCGGCTTCTTGCGCGCCAGCGCCCGGAACGCGGGCCACAGATTGGGGACCAGGACCTTGGACCCCGCCGCCTTGATCGGCGCCGAGATGTCGGGGTCGTAGTCCAGCACCGGCGATCCTTCCGTCCCCTCGCGGAAGATGCGGCGGGCGAAGGCGGCCCAATCGGCCTCCGTATAGTCGGGGAAGGCCGCCTCATTGATGCGCCGGGCGTAAGCCGTGGCGTCGTCCCAACTGTCGATCACGACCGGCTGGCCGGTATAGGCGGCGATGCGGGCCAGACCCTCCACCGCGACCTCGGGGCCGACGTCGTTCAGGATGGCGGCGGCGATGGCCTTGGGCTTGATGGCTGTCAGCGCCAGGGTGATCAGCCCGCCCATGGAGGTGCCGAGGAAGACCGCCTTCTCGATCCCTGACTGCTCCATCAGCGCGACCACGTCCTTGGCATAGACGTCGGGCGTATAGGTCATGGGATCGGGCGCCCGGTCGGAACGTCCGCGCCCGCGCACGTCGACGGCCAGCACGCGGCGACCGCTGTGGGCGATCAATCCGGCGATCACCCCGAAATCGGCGCTGTTGCGCGTCAGGCCGTGGATGGCGATGACCGGCAGGCGCGCCGGCCCCTCGGCAGGGGCGTAGTCGCGGGCGTAGAGGTTGAGGCCGTCCGGGGAAGTCCAGCGCCGCTCGACAAAGCGGTCGGCCAGCGGGGTGGTCATCGGCATGGGGCGTCTCCCAACAGTCAGTCTACTGCGGACGACGTTAATTCATCGGATGCAGAATAGCGATCAGCCGGGTAGCAGATCGCGCATGAATTGATCCAGGTCGCCCTCGGTGAAGCGGTGACCCGCCACGCCTGCACGCCGCGCCGCCTCCATGTCCGACGGCTGGTCGCCGATCATCAGCGAGCGGGACAGGTCCAGATCATGTTCGGCCGCGGCCCTCAACAACATGCCGGGGTTGGGCTTGCGGTCGGGATGGTCCGGGTGGCGATAGCGGTCGTCCGCCGCCTCGGCGTGGAAGGGACAGGCGTAGACGGCGTCGATGCGCCCGCCGCCCTCGGCCAGCCGCTCGACCAGCTGGCGGTTGAAATCGTGCATGACCTCTTCGCTGAACATGCCGCGCGCGACGCCGGATTGGTTGGTGACGATGACGGTGACATAGCCCGCTGCGTTCAGCCGCTTCACCGCCTCGGCGGCGCCGGGGATCAACACCAGCTGGTCGGGTCGATGCGGATAGCCGCTGTCGATGATCAGCACGCCGTCGCGATCCAGAAAAGCGGCGGGTCGGCTCATAATGGCTCCGTCAGCAGGGCCGAAAAGGCCGTCATCAGATGATAGAAGGTCGAGGCGGGCACGGACTCGTCCTGCGCGCGCCCCTCGGCGTCGAAGGCGTCGAACCAGAGGCCCGGAATATCGGTGGCCAGATGGGTCGCAAACAGGCGATCCAGTAGTCGGACCGCCCTGTCCTGATCGCCACGCAGATGCAGGGCCCGCAGCAGTTCCGTCTGGGCCCACAGGCGCACGCCGCCGTCGCGGATCTGTCCGATCCGGCTGATCTCGCGCACGGCCAGACCATCGGCGCGAACCCCGCAGGTCAGGGCGCTGGTATAAAGCGCGCGCGCCACTGCGCTGTGATCCGGCAGGCCGAGGCGCGTCGCCCGGTCCAGCAGCCAGACCCATTCCATGTGGTGGCCGGGCTCGATGCACTGGCCTTCGGCGCCGGGACGCACGCTCCAGTCGCGCCCATAGAACTCGCCCAGCATCAGATGCTCGCGGTCGAAGAAGCGTCGGTTGAACAGGTCCAGCACAGACCGCGCCGCCTCTTCGAACGCGGGATCAGGCGCCGTCGCCTGCCAGGCCAGCAGGGCCTCCAGCATGTGCATGTGCGGGTTCTGGCGGCGGGGCAGGACGGGCGGCAGGGTCTCCTGCCAGCCGCCGTATTCACGGTCGGCCATCTGCGCCTCGATGGCGGCCAGAGTCTCCAGCGCCAGAGGCCGCGCCCGCCCGTCCTTCAGCACCCGATGCGCCCCGGCCAGGGCGAACAGCACGAAGGCCAGGTCATACAGGTCCGGTGTGGCGTCGATGACGGCGCCTGCGTCGTCGGTGGCGCGCACCCACAGGCCGTCGTCGCGGCGGGCGCCGTCGATCAGGGCGTCCAGCCCGGCGCGGGCGATGATCTCGCCTTCGGTCCAGCCCAGCGCCGACGCCTCGGTGAAGACATGGATCTGGCGCGCCTGAACCCGTGTGCGACGCGTAACGCCTGTGATGGCCCGCCCGTCGAAATCCAGCTTCTCAAAAAAGCGCCCGTCAGCGCCGATCCCGGCCTTCGCCCACAGCGGCAGGGCCTGACCGAACAGCCAGTCGCGAACCTGGTCCTTGGCGGCGGGATCGAAGCGCATGACCCCGGCTTAGGCGGCGCCCATGGCTTTGCCAAGCCGCCCTTTCGTTGCATCGCGCAACGCGAAGTGACCCCGGGGGGTTTGTTCAGCACCCCGCCGCTTTGGTAGGACGCAGACTGACACAGACGACCCGCCTTCGCGTCCGCGCCCCGGAAGACGATCCCCCGCCGCGCCGGCCCCATCGAGAGAGCGATATCGCAATGACCATCCCCTTCATCGACCTCCAGGCCCAGCGCCTGCGCCTTGGCGGCAAGATCGAGGCCGCCGTTCACGAGGCCGTCGTCGGCGGCGCCTGGGTCATGGGCCCGCAGGTGCGCCAGTTCGAGGCCGACCTGGCCGCCTTCGGCAAGGCCAAGCACGCCCTGGGCTGCGCCAACGGCACCGACGCCCTGGCCCTGCCGCTGATGGCCTGGGGGATCGGGCGCGGCGACGCCGTCTTCGTCCCCAGCTTCACCTTCGCCGCCACCGCCGAGGTCGTGCCCTGGTTCGACGCCGAGCCGGTCTTCGTCGATGTGAACGAGAACACCTACAACATGGATCCGGCTGCGCTGGAGCGCGCCATTGAAGGGATCAAGGCCGAGGGTCGCTTGACCCCGCGCGTGGTCATCGCCGTCGACCTGTTCGGTCAGCCCGCCGACTATCCGGCCATCAAGGCGATCTGCGACAAACATGGCCTGAAGCTGATCTCGGACTCAGCCCAGGGCTTCGGCTGCACCATCGACGGCGAACACCCGCTGAAATGGGCTGACGTGACCACCACCAGCTTCTTCCCGGCCAAGCCGCTGGGCTGCTACGGCGACGGCGGGGCAGTGCTGACGAACGACGACGAACTGGCCCAGCTGATGGATTCCATCCGCGTCCACGGCAAGGCGGTCGCGGTCGATCTGAAGGACCGCACTTTCGAGCATGACCCTAAATATCTGAACATGCGCATCGGCCTGAACAGCCGTCTGGACACCATCCAGGCCGCCGTCCTGATCGAGAAGCTGAAGGTCTTCGCGCAGGAGATCGAGTGGCGCAACGCCGCCGCCGCCCGCTACAATGAAGCCTTACGTCCCCACGTCGCCAAGGTTCCGGACGTCCCGGCGGGCAACGTCTCCAACTGGGCGCAATATACGGTCGAGCATTCGGAACGCGACGCTCTGGCCGCCCATCTGAAGGAACAGGGCGTGCCGACGGCGGTCTACTATCCGATCCCGCTGCACCTTCAGCCCGCCTATGAGCATTACCCGCGCGGCGCGGGCGGCCTGCCCGTCACCGAGCGGCTGAAGGATGTGGTGATCAGTCTGCCGATGCACGCGGACTTGGACGCGCAGACGCAAGATCGCATCATCGCCGCCGTCGCCAGCTTCAAGGCCTGACCTTCATGATCCAGCAGACCCCTCTCAAGATCGGCGTCGCCGGCGCCGGCGTCATGGGCCGCAACCACGCCCGCGTTCTGGCTGAGCTGCGCGACGTCGAGTTGACGACCGTCTTCGATCCCGACGCCGTGACGGCCGAGGGCGTGGCCGCCGCCTATGGGGCGACCGCCGTGACGACCGCCGAGGCCTTCGTCGCCGCCGGGCTGGACGCCGCCGTCATCGCCACGCCGAACCGCTATCACGCCGAACTGGGCGTGGCCCTGCTGAACGCGGGCGTCCATGTGCTGGTGGAGAAGCCGATCGCGGCCACGGTGGCTGACGCTCAGGCCATGATCGATGCGGCCAAGGCGAACAACCGCGTGCTGATGGTCGGCCATGTCGAGCGCTTCAACCCGGCGGTCGAGACGGTCAAGCGCGCCATCGACGGCGACGACATCATCTCCATCCAGATCACCCGTGTGGGCCCCTTCCCGCCGCGCATGGGCGAGGTCGGGGTGGTCATCGATCTGGCGGTGCACGACATCGACATCATCCGCCATCTGACGGGGTCGGAGATGACCGAGGTCCAGTCACTGCTGGGCCACACCCACGCCTCGCGCGAGGATTCGGCCCTGCTGCAGTTCCGTATGGACAATGGGGTGATCGCCCACATCACCACCAACTGGGTCACGCCTTACAAGACCCGCGTGCTGCAGGTGGCGACCAAGAGCCGCTTCATCGTCGCCGATCTGATCACCCGTCAGGTGACGGAATTCTTCGGCCAGCAGCCGGACGGCTCCTATTCGACGCGGATGCTGAACGCCTGGCCCGCCGAGCCGCTCAGGAAGGAGCACGAGGCCTTCGTCCACGCCATCCGCAACGGCGAGACGGCGGCGGTCAGCGGCGAAGACGGCCTGCGCAATCTGGAAGTGGCGCTGAGGTGTCTGGGGGAGTGAACGCCCCTACATTTCCGCTCACCCCCTCGGACGCCGGGGGCCAGTGAGAGCTGCAAGCGCGGCGCTTGAGGCCAAAGGACTGGATCCCGGCGTCCGCCGGGATGAGCGGGACGTTTAAGCCTTCACCACCTGCATCGTGAGCCATTCGGCGATCAGGGCCGGCTTGTCGCCGCCTTCGATCTCGACGGTCAGTTCGTGCTTCAGCAACCACCGGCCGCTGCCCTTGTCCTCGGCCGACAGCAGTTTGAAGCGGCCGCGCACGCGCGATCCCGACGGGGCCGGGGCGAGGAAGCGCAGGCGGTCGAAGCCGTAGTTCACCCCCATGACCAGATCGTCCAACGGCGCGACTGTATCCATGCTCATCGCGGAGGCGAGGCTGAGGGTCAGGAAGCCGTGCGCAATCGTCCCGCCGAAGGGCGTCGCCTTGGCGCGCTCGGGGTCGACGTGGATGAACTGCTCGTCCTCGGTCAGGCCGGCGAAGGCGTCGATGCGCGCCTGATCCAGCGTGAACCAGCGGCTGACGCCGACTTCCTGATCGATCAGAGATTGAAGTTCGCTGGCCTTGGTCATGGATGACGCTCCGCTTACAGACGAGCGTCAGCTTAACCGCTATCTCCTCGCCCGCGCCAGCGAGGTTTAGCCCTCGAATCGCCCTTCGATGATGACGCTGAACAGGCCGGGGTCGACATTGCCGCCGGACAGGACGATGCCGGTGATCAGGTCTTTGGCCTCGACCTTGCCCGACAGCAGCGCCGCCAGAGACACAGCGCCGCCTGGCTCGATGACCAGCTTCAGCCAGCGGAAGGCGAAGCGCATGGCCTGCGCGACCTCGGCGTCGGTCACGGTGGCGGCGCCCGCCAGGCGTTGGTTGATTGGCCAGGTCAGTTCGCCCGGCATGGGCGACATCAGGGCGTCGCAGATAGAGGGCGCGCCTTCGGGATGGCCGACGCGGATTCCGGCCGCCAGCGAGCGGCGGGTGTCGTCGAAAGCGTCGGGCTCGACCACGATGACGCGGGTGTCGGGGCTCTGTTCAGCCATGACCAGATTGATCCCGGCGATCAGCCCGCCGCCCGAGGCGCCGCACAGAATCTGATCCATCGGCACGCCTGCCTGCTCCAGCATCTCCAGCCCGACAGTGCCCTGCCCCTCGATGATGAAGGGATCGTCGAACGGCGGGACCAGCACGGAGCCCCGCTCGGTCGCGATCTCGGCGCCGATGGCCTCGCGGCTCTCGGTCCAGCGGTCGTAGAAGCGCACCTCGCCGCCGAAGGCGCGCACGCCCTCGACCTTCACCGTCGGGCTGTCGGACGGCATGACGATCAGGGCGGGCGTTCCGACGGCTTGGGCGGCGGCCGCGACCCCCTGCGCGTGGTTGCCCGAAGAATAGGCGACCACGCCGCGCGTCTTCTCTTCGTCCGTCAGGCGGCTGATGCGGTTATAGGCGCCGCGGAACTTGAAGGCGCCCGCGACCTGAAACGTCTCGGCCTTCATCAGGACGCGGCCGCCGACAGCCTCGTTCAGGGCCGGATGCTCGATCAGCGGCGTGCGGACGGCGGCGGGGGCGATCTGGCGGGCGGCGTCGACGACGCCTTGGAAGCTGGGCGTATGCATTGATTTCCTCTTACGGAGAGACGCAGCCTCTGCATAACTGCCAGAATGCACACAAATATGATCCTCGCCATCGACCAGGGCACGACCTCGACGCGAGCGATTGCGTTTGAAGTCTCGCCCGAAGGGGCGTTCAGCGCTGTCGCCGTCAGCCAGATTGAGCTGGCGCAGCATTTCCCGCACTCGGGCTGGGTCGAGCATGACGCGGCCGAAATCTGGCGGGCGACTTTGCAGACCTGTCGCGAAGTCGTCAGAAAGGCGGGCGGCGTCGGCCGTTTCGCCGCTATCGGCATCACCAACCAGCGCGAGACCTCGGTGATATGGGACGCGGCGACGGGCGAGCCGTTGCACCGCGCCATCGTCTGGCAGGACCGGCGTACGGCCGAGGCGACGGGCAGGCTGGCGGCTGAAGGGCATGAAGCGAAGGTTCAGGCGGCGACGGGCCTGATCCTCGACCCTTATTTCTCGGCCTCGAAATACGCCTGGCTGCTGGACGCCGTGCCCGGCGCGCGCGAGCGGGCGGCGCGGGGCGAGGTGAAACTGGGCACCATCGACGCTTGGCTGATCTGGAAACTGACCGGCGGCCAAAGCCACGTCACCGACGCCACCAACGCCAGCCGCACCAGTCTGATGGACCTGACGACGCGCGCCTGGCACCCCGATCTGTGCGACCTGTTCGGCGTGCCGATCGAGGCCCTGCCGGGGATCCGCGACTGCGACGCCCTGCTGGGCGAAACGGACCCGGCGCTGTTCGGGCGCGCCCTGCCCATTCACGGTTCAGCGGGCGATCAGCAGGCGGCTCTGGTCGGGCATGGCGCGCTGACGGCAGGCGACGCCAAGATCACCTATGGCACCGGCGCCTTCCTGGTCGCCAATGTCGGGGCGGCGCCTGTGGCCTCGACCTCGCGGCTGCTGGGGACGCTGGGCTATGCGGCGGGAGGTGAAGCCGCCTATGCGCTGGAGGGCTCCATCTTCTCGGCCGGCTCTGCGATCCAGTGGCTGCGCGACGGGCTGAAGGTGCTGTCGGACTCGCGCCAGTCCGAGGCCGTGGCCCAGTCGCTGACGGATAACGGCGGGGTCTATCTGGTCCCCGGCTTCACTGGTCTGGGCGCGCCGTGGTGGGAGCCGGATGCGCGCGGAACCATCGTCGGTCTGACGCGCGACAGCGGCCCGGCGCATATGGTCCGCGCGGCGCTGGAGAGCCTAGCCTACCAGACCCGCGACCTGCTGGACGCCTTGAAAAAGGACGGCGCGCCGCCGCTGAAACGGCTCAAGGTCGACGGCGGGGTCACCGCCAACGCCTTCGCCATGCAGTTCGTCGCCGATATCTGCGATGTCGAGGTCGAGCGCCCGGCCTTCCAGGAAATGACGGCTATGGGGGCGGCGCGCCTGGCGGCCTATGGCGTCGGCCTGACGTCCGCGCTGTGGACAGAGCCTGCTGAGTCGCCCGCTGTCTGGACGCCGGACATGGACGAGACTGAGAGGGCGCGGCTGCTGAAGGGATGGCGCGGCGCGGTGCGGGCGGCCGTGGCGGCGGCGCGCGCTGAGGATACGGACCCGGCCACAATCTAGAACAGTTATTATTGCAGATTGATTTGTGAAACAGGCGTGGAAGGCCTACCTATCGGTCTGGAGCATGAACACTGATGTCTGACAGCCAACGTTTTCCCGTCGCCGCCCACGCCCTGGCCTATCTGGCCCACAAGGGCGCCTATGCGGCGACCGAGGCCGAGCCGAGCGCCGTCCTGGCCGCCTCGGTGCCGACCAATCCGGTGGTGATCCGTCGGGTGACCGCCCTGCTGGCCAAGGCGGGACTGATCGCGACGCGTCCGGGCGCCTCGGGCGGGTCGTGGCTGCTGCGGCGCCCTGAGACCATCTGTCTGGACGAGGTGCTGCGGGCGGTGAACGGTTGCGCCCATCTGGGTTCTCCGCCTGCGGGGGCCAAGGGGTGCCCGATCGGCGAACATATTCCGCGTCAGGTGGCCAAGGCCCTGACGGCGGCGGACCAGGCGGCGGGCGCAGCCCTGTCGAAGATCACCATCGCCGACCTGCTGGAAGAAGACCCTGAGGTGTTGCGCGCCTTCGCCCCGCATCCGTCCTGTCCCAACGCCGACGCAGCCTGACGAGCCGTCCGTGGGGGAGGGGCGCCGCACCATTCTGATCACCGGCGCTTCGGCGGGCATAGGGGCCGCGCTGGCCCGTGTCTGCGCCGGGCGTGGCTACGACCTGATCCTGACCGCCCGTCGCGAAGGACCGCTGCAGAGCCTGGCCGAGGAACTGAGCGCTGCGTACGGCGTCGCGATCGCCGTCATTCCCGCTGATCTGGCTGACCCTGACGCGCCCGTCCGTCTGGTCGAGGCGATCACCGTGCGGGGCCTGGCCGTCGACGGCCTGATCAACAACGCAGGCTTCAGCCGCACCACAGGCTTTCTGACCACGGACCCGGCCGACCACGCCGCCATGGTCCGCGTCATGCTGAGCGCGCCGGTCGAGCTGTCGCGTCTGCTGCTGCCGGGCATGGTCGCGCGCGGATGGGGCCGGGTGCTGAACGTCGCCTCCCTGGCCGGACAGATGCCCGCGACCGGCGGCGACACCCTTTACGGTCCGATCAAGAGCTTTCTGATCAAGGCGTCGCAGGGGTTGTGGCTGGAGATGCGGGGGACCGGCGTGCATGTCGCCGCCCTGTGCCCCGGCTACACCTATACGGAGTTCCACGACGTCAACGGCTCGCGCGAGCAGGTCTCGGCCGCCTATCCGAAATGGATGTGGATGGACGCCGATCGCGTCGCGCGCATCGGCTGGGGCGCGGTCGAGGCGAACCGTCCGCGCGTGACGCCGGGCGTCATGAACAATGTGCTGGCGGCGCTGGGCGGAATTCTGCCCGACACGATGGCGCTGAAAATGGTCGGCGGTCACGCCAGGCGTCTGGACCGGCTTTAGCGATTACTGGCCGCCCGCCGGATAGGGGGCGGTGACTCCGGCGCTGAACATGCCCGGCAGGGCCTCGCCCAGACCCATCAGGATGAACTGGATCGCCAGGGCGCACAGGATCAGGCCCAGCACCCGCACGACGATGGCCATGCCCACGTCGCCGAGGATGCGGCTGATCGGCCCAGTGGCCGAGAAGCACAGGAAGGTGACGACGCAGGCGGCGATCATGGCGACCAGGGAGGCCAAGGTCCCGGTGAGGCCCAGCTTGGCCGCCTCTCCGGCGTTGATGATCACGGCCGAGATGGCGCCCGGCCCGATCATCAGGGGAATGGCGAAGGGCACGATCAGCCGCTTGAAGCGGCGCTTGGCGTAGCCGCGCACGTCCTGGGCGTCCGTTACGGCGTCGGCGTCGGCGAAGATCTTCAGGAAGTCCTCGCGCGCCATGTCCAGACCCAGCAGCAGCAGCAGGATGCCGCCCGCGATGCGGAAGGCGGCCAGCGAAATGCCGAAGAACTGCAGCAGGCCCAGGCCGGTGAAGAAGAAGAAGCCGAGGAAGACCACGGCGAACAGGCAGATCATGGCCGAGACGCTGATCCGCTGACGCAGGGAAGCGCCCGCCGTGGCCGCCGCGAAGATCGGCACATTGCCGATGGGGTCCAGCAGGGCGAACAGCGCCACGAACAGGTTGACCCCCAGATCGACCGCGTTCATTGCTGCACCTTGCCCTGAAAACCCGCCGCGCGACCGCGACTCCTCGCCCCACCTATCGGGGCATCCGCGCGCGCCTGCAAGCCGCCGAGAGCTGGAAATGTCCGCAGACCGACCCAATCGTCCCTTCGATCCGCGCGTGATCTGCGCCCTGGACGTGCCGACGACGGATGAGGCGCGGGCTCTGGTCGAGTGGATCGGCGATGCGGTCGGCTTCTACAAGGTTGGGCTTCAGCTGTTCGCTTCGGACGGCATGGCGCTGGCGCGCGAGCTGAAGGCGTCGGGCGCCCAGGTGTTTCTGGACTGGAAGCTGCACGACATCGGCGCGACGGTGGAGAAGGCGGCGGCGGTGCTGGCGAACGCGGGCTGCGACCTGCTGACCGTCCACGCCCGGCCCCAGGTGATGGCGGCGGCGGCGCGCGGGGCGGCGGGCTCGGACCTGAAGATCCTGGGCGTAACCGTCCTGACCAGCCTGACCGACGATGATCTGAGGGCGGATGATCACAGTTTGTCGACCGCCGAACTGGTGGAGCTGCGGGTGCGTCAGGCGCTGGAGGCGGGCGTCCACGGCGTCGTCTCCAGCCCGCATGAGGCGGGGCGGGCGCGGCAGATTGCGGCTGAAGCAGGCAGGGGGGACTTCCTGATCGTCACGCCGGGCGTGCGGCCTGCCGGGGCGGCGATGGACGATCAGGCGCGCGCGGCGACCCCGGCCAGCGCGCTGGAGGCGGGCGCCACCCATCTGGTCATCGGCCGTCCGATCACGGCGGCGTCCGACCCCCGCGCAGCGGCTCAGGCGATCACTCAGGAGATCGCATTGGTCGCAGGCGTTTGATCGCCTGAAGAGATTGATCGCTAAAGGGATCGTGCTTCACGTGAAACAGAAAGGGCGGCGTCCGCAGACGCCGCCCTTGTCGTATCAGCCGCGTTCGCCGCGTTCCTGGCGGTAGGGCCGCTCGGTCGGCGACGGCGGAGGCGGCGGGGCCGGCGGCACGGCGTAGTAGCCCTGATCGAAGTTCACGACCGGCGGTGCCGTCTCGACGCGTGGCGGTTCGACATAGACGTCGGGCCGGGCCACTTCGACCTGGGCCGGGGCGACGCGCACGTCGGCGGCGGCCACATGCACCGGCGGCGGGGCCACGTGGACGCGGGCCGGTTCGACGTAGACCGGGGCCGGCTGCACATAGATCGGCGGCGACTCCACATAGACGGGCGGCTGGGAGACGTAGACCGGCGGCTGGCTGACGTAGATCGGCTCGGAGCGGTAATGCACAGGCTGAGGCGGCGGGCCGCAGCGGCCGCAGTCCTGGCTGTAACCGCCCTGATAATAGCCCTGTTGTTGATAGCCGCCGCTGTACTGACTGCCGCTGTATTGGCCGCCGTAGCCGCCATAGCCGTAGCGCGCCCACGGATAGCGGCCATAGCCGTCGACCGGATAGCCGAAGGGCATGGAGCGGGTGACGCCGGAATAGCCGTAGCCGCCCTGCTGGATCGGCGGCTGCGACGGAGCGACCACGACGGGCGGCCGCACTCCGGCGCCGCCGTAGCCGTATCCATAGCCGTAGCTCTCGACGGGGCCGTAGCCGCCCTGCCAGCCGGTGTCGCTGTACCAGGTCTGGGCGCGGCTCTGGACCACAGGACCGCGGGCGTAGCCTGCGGCGGCGTTATAGCGGGCGCCGGCCTGGTGGGCCTCGGCCGCTCCGGCGATGAGGATCGCCGCGCCTGCGGCGGCGTAGAATAGAGCCTTCATGGCTGCGCTCCTTGTTTCGGCCGCAAAGGTTAATGCGCATTTCGCCGGAGCGTTCATTATTCTCCCAGCAAGGGAACCGATGCGGGATGAGCGCCGCCGCGCGGCGAGCGATAGCGCCTTAAAAGTCGACCGCCAGACCTTTTTTCTCCCAGTCGCCGAAGCGCGTCGGTTCGGGCCCTTTGCGGCCGCCGACTTCATGGGGCAGGGCGGCGGCGTCTTCGGCGGCGCGGCGTTCAGCCGCCTCCAGCAGGGCGCGGCGTGCGGCCTCGCTCAGCGGGCGCTCCGGCGTGGCGTGGGGCACGTCGGCGTTGAAGACGGCCTCGGGGGAGGTTTCGATCGGGGGGGTGGGCTGTTCGGTCACAGGTCGCCTGCCTTGAGAGCGGGGATGCTGGGCCTCAAATAGACGTTCCGGCCGAACACGCCACCCCTGACGCTCGAAACCTTCGTCCGAAGCCTCTCGCATGAACCATCTGAAGACATTCGCCCTGCTGGCCGTGATGACCGCCCTGTTCATGGGGATCGGCTATCTGATCGGCGGCGCCAGCGGCATGGCCATCGCCCTGGCCGTGGCGGCGGGCATGAATGTCTTCAGCTATTGGAACGCGGACAAGATCGTCCTGAAGATGTATCGCGCCCAGCCGGTGGACGAGACCCATCCCAACGCCGTGGTGCGCGCCTATGTCGCCGATGTGAAGCAGATGGCGCAGGATGCGGGCCTTCCCCTGCCCAACATCACCATCATCCCGAACGACCAGCCCAACGCCTTCGCCACGGGACGCAATCCTCAGAACGCGGCGGTGGCGGCGACGACGGGGCTGTTGGATATGCTGACCCGCGAAGAGATCCGCGGCGTGATGGCGCACGAACTGGCCCATGTGAAGAACCGCGACACCCTGACCATGACGGTCACGGCGACGGTGGCGGGCGCCATCGCCATGCTGGCCAATTTCGCCCTGTTTTTCGGCGGCAACGACCGTGAAAGGCCGGGCGGCATGATCGGGACCATCGCCCTGATGCTGCTGGCGCCGATGGCGGCGGGTCTGGTGCAGATGGCCATCAGCCGCGCACGCGAATACGAAGCGGACCGCGTCGGGGCAGAGATCGCCAACGATCCGCAGGCGCTGGCCTCGGCCCTGCAGAAGATCGAGGCCTATGCGCGCGGCGCGGTCAACGCGCCGGCCGAGCGCAATCCGGCGACGGCCCATATGTTCATCATCAATCCGCTGAACGGGAAGGGGGCGGACAATCTGTTCTCGACCCACCCGGCCACCGGCAACCGCGTGCGCGCCCTGATGGAGCTTGGCGCGAAGATGGGCATGGGCGGGCGTCCGACGGCGGCCTTCGTCGCGCCTGCGCCTTCCGCATCGTCGGTCCGGGGAACCAGCGTGCCGACAACCGACGATGCGCCGCCGCGCGGGCCGTGGGGCTGACTTTCCGCAAGGATGGGGCTTTGCGTGTGCGGGCTTAAGCCGCTAGAGCGAAATCGGTTCAGTTGGACGAGTGTCCAACTGAACGCAGATATTCGCTCCAAGCATGATTTTGGACCATTGTTCTGGGTTCAGTCGATTTCGACTGAACCGAAAATGGTCTAGAGCGCGCGCCATGACCGACGAGACCGATCCCAAGCCGTCCGACGCCGACCGCCCCGAATGGGCCAAGGCGCATGGCCCGCTGCGCTCCTTCGGGCGCATCAAGTCGCGGCCGATCAAGGCGAAGCAGGCGGCCCTGTTCGACACCCTGATGCCGCGCATCGCCGTGCCGGACCCGGCCAAGGGGCCGATCGACCCGCTGGCCCTGATGCCGGAGGCGAAAGCCGCCTGGCTGGAGATCGGCTTCGGCGGGGGCGAGCATCTGGCGGCCCAGGCGGCGCGTCATCCCGAGGCGGTGATGATCGGCTGCGAGCCCTTCCTGAACGGCGTGGCCTCGGCCCTGCGTCACGTCGAGGAAGGCGGGCTTCAGAATGTCCGCCTGCACGCGGACGACGCCCGCGCGGTGATGGCGGCCCTGCCCGACGCCTCGTTGGACCGGGTGATGATCCTGTTCCCCGATCCCTGGCACAAGGCGCGCCACAACAAGCGCCGCTTCCTGCAGGACGAGACAGCGGTCGAGATCGCCCGCCTGCTGAAGCCGGGCGGCAAGGTTCGCTTCGTCACCGACTGGCTGGATTACGCCGACTGGGCGCTGGAGCGGCTGGCGCGCACGCCGGGTTTGACGCGCGTTGAAACGGGCGCCGACTGGTTCGCGCCGGCCGAAGGTCACGTCGTAACCCGCTATGAAGAAAAGAAGCTGGGCGACACCGACCCGATCTTCCTTGAGTTTCAGAAGCAGGCCTGACGACGGCGCTTTGGCGCAATGAGACGGCGGGGGCTGACACGGCCTCCGCTTTGGCCTATATGACCGCTCACATCGTTAGACCGACGTCCAACGGCGTCGTTTCAAGCGGCGGCCCGGATGGTCCGTCGCTTTTGTTTTCTGGAGTATCCGCTTGCGGGCCAAGACCGCCGAAGACCGCGCTCTGCTTGAGCTGATCGACCCCGTGGCCGAGAGCCTGGGGCTGGCGGTCGTGCGCGTGCGCCTGATGGGCGGGACGCTGCGCCGTCGTCTGCAGATCATGGCCGAGCGCCAGGCCGACCACGACATCTCGGTCGAGGAATGCGCGCGCCTGTCGCGCGCCGTGTCCGAGGTGCTGGACGCCGCTGATCCGATCGCAGGCGAATATCTGCTGGAAGTTTCGTCGCCCGGCATCGACCGGCCGCTGACGCGCCTGATCGACTTCGACCTGTTCGAGGGGCTGGAAGCTCGCCTCGAAACCGACCGCATGGTCGAGGGCCGCAAGCGCTTCAAGGGCATTGTCGCCGGCGCCGAGGGCGAGAATGTCGCCATCGACCTGGACGGCGAGGACGAGACCGCCCTGATCCCCTTCGCCTGGCTGGCTGACGCCAAGCTGGTGCTGACCGACGAACTGCTGAAGCGCGGCGCCGCCCTGCGCGCGGCGCGCGGCGAACCTGAAGACGACGGCCTGCCCCAAGATACGTCTGGGGGCGCGCCGGACGCTGACAACTCCGACTCCACTCAAGACTCCACCAAGGACGACGCCTGATGGCCGTGACCGGAATCTCCGCCAACCGCCTGGAACTGCTCTCCATCGCCGACGCCGTCGCGCGCGAGAAGAGCATCGACCGGGAAATCGTCATCGACGCGATCGAGGAGGCGATCCAGAAGGGCGCCAAGTCGCGTTATGGCGCGCACCACGACATCCGCGCCAAGATCGACCACAAGACCGGCGAGCTGACCCTGACGCGTCACGTCACCATCGTCGCCGACGATTGGCAACCGGAAGACGAGCTGGAAGAGTTCAACGACAGCGCCATGGTGCGTCTGCGCGACGCCCTGAAGCGCGACGCCGAGGCCGAGGTCGGCAAGGAATACGTCGAGGTCCTGCCGCCGTTCGAGTTCGGTCGCGTCCAGACGCAGATGGCCCGCCAGGTCGTGACCGGAAAGGTCCGCGAGGCCGAGCGCGCCAACCAGTACGAAGAGTTCAAGGATCGCGTCGGCGAGATCGTCAACGGCACGGTCAAGCGCGTCGAATACGGCAACACCATCGTCGACCTGGGCCGTGGCGAAGGCATCATGCGCCGCGACCAGTCGATCCCGCGCGAAGTGTTCAACATCGGCGACCGCGTCCGCACCTACATCTACGACGTGCGGCCGGAGGCCAAGGGCCCGCAGGTCATGCTGTCGCGCGCCCATCCGGGCTTCATGGCCAAGCTGTTCGCCCAGGAAGTGCCCGAAGTCTATGACGGCGTGATCGAGATCCGCGCCGCCGCCCGCGACGCCGGTTCGCGCGCCAAGATGGCCGTGCTGTCGAACGACAGCTCCATCGATCCGGTCGGCGCCTGCGTCGGCATGCGCGGTTCGCGCGTGCAGGCGGTGGTCGCCGAACTGCAGGGCGAGAAGATCGACATCATTCCGTGGGTCGACGACGAGCCGACCTTCATCGTCAACGCCTTGGCCCCGGCCGAAGTGGCCAAGGTGGTGCTGGACGAAGAAGCCGACCGCGTCGAAGTCGTGGTGCCGGACGAGCAACTGTCGCTGGCCATCGGTCGTCGCGGCCAGAACGTCCGCCTCGCCTCGCAGCTGACCGGCTGGCAGATCGACATCATCACCGAGTCTCAGGACTCCGAGCGTCGCCAGAAGGAATTCAGCGAGCGCACCGCCCTGTTCCAGGAAGCTCTGGATGTGGACGAGACGATCGCCCAGCTGCTGGTCACCGAAGGCTTCGCCACGGTCGAGGACCTGGCCTTCGTCGAGCCCTATGAAATCTCGGAGATCGAGGGCTTCGACGAAGACACCGCCGAAGAACTGCAGACTCGCGCCCGCGAACACCTGGATCGTCTGGCGGCCGAGCTGGACGCCAAGCGCGTGGCTCTGGGCGTCGAAGACGGCGTGCTTGAGGTTCCGGGCGTGACCGCCGCCATCGCTGTCGCCCTGGGCGAAGGCGGGGTGAAGACGGTCGAGGATCTGGCCGACCTGGCCACCGACGAAATCCGCGGCGGCTACGAAGTGCGCGGCGGCGAGCGGGTCAAGGTCGCCGGCGTGCTGGAAAGCTTCAACCTGAGCCAGGAAGACGCCGAAATGCTGATCCTGCAGGCGCGCGTGGCCGCCGGCTGGATCGACGCTTCGGAACTGCCCCAGCCTGAATACGTCGAAGAAGAGACGTTTGAGGGCGAGTTCGATGGTGACTTCGACGGCGAGGGCGAAGACGCCCCGGCCGCCGATGCGAGCGACGACAGCGAGGCGCAGGCCGCCCCCGCTGACGACCTCGACGACCAGTCCCGCGACATGTGATGGGAGCCGTAGCCGTCCATGAGGTCGTCCGAGACGTTGATCGATAGGGATCGTCAGGACCTGGCGTCACGCCAGGCCCTCGATGAATCTCGCCTGATCCGTTTCGTGGCCGGCCCGGACGGCGCGGTGGTCCCCGATCTGGCGCGCAAGCTGCCGGGCCGGGGCCTGTGGGTCGCCGCCGACCGCGCCTCTCTGGAGGCGGCGATCAAGAAGAACATGTTCGCGCGCGCCGCCAAGGCGCCGCTGAAACCCGCCGCCGACCTGCCCGATCTGGTCGAAAATCTGCTGGTCCGGCGTTGTCTGGACCAGCTGGGTCTTGCCCGGCGCGAAGGCGTGCTTATCTCTGGCTTCGAGAAATGCGCTGCGGCGATCCGCAGCGGCCGCGCCGCATGGCTGATCGAAGCCGCCGACGGTTCGGCCGATGGGCGCGGCAAGCTTCTGGCCCTCTCCAGACACGCCTCGCCCGCCCCCGAAATCTGCGGGGCTTTCAGCGCGGACGATTTGAGTTTGGCCCTTGGGCTGGAAAATGCGATACACGCCGTCCTGCTGCAAGGCGGGCGGGCTGATCGCTGGACCCTGGAGGTTCAGCGGCTGGCGGGATTTCGACCTCTCTGTCCCCAGAGCTGGAACCGGGCGGGGCCCGGACACGGCGCAGAGGACGACCGGGGCGACGCCCCGGATGGAGAGCCTTAGGGTTTAAGCGGCTGCGGGCCTGTTTCCGAAACAACGGAGGCGGGGCCGCATTCTGCTATGGGTGATTGAGACAGGCGAAGGCGGAATTCTCCGCCCTGAGTAAAGCGACCGGATGAGCGACGAAAACAACAATTCCAACGACGGCAAGACTCCTGCCAACGCGCCTTCGCAGACGGGGCCGCGCGCCCCGCTGAGCCTGAAGCCGCGCGCGACGGGTTCGGTCTCGACCGGCACGGTGAAACAGAGCTTCAGCCACGGCCGTTCCAAGACCGTCGTCGTCGAGACCAAGCGCCGGGCCGGCGCCCAGGGCGGGCATCAGCGTCCGCAGGGCTTCGATGTCGCGCGTCCGCGTTCCGAAGGCGGCGCGCCGCGTTCTGCCGCGCCGCGTCAACCGATGGGCGGAGGTCTGTCGGCCGAGGAGCAGGAAGCGCGTCGTCGCGCCATCGCCCTGGCGACCCAGCAGGCGGCCGAAAAGGAACGCCAGGCCGTAGCCGCCAAGGCCGCCGCCGAGGCTGCCGAGCGCCAGCAGGCGGCCGCCGCTGAAGCCGCCGCCGCCAAGGCCGTCGCCGAAGCCGCCGCCGCCAAGGCTGCTGCTGAAGCAGCGCGGGTCGAGGCCGCCAAGCTGGGCGCCGCCGCCCCGGCGCCGGCCAAGCCCGCTGCGCCCAAGGTCGAGACCCCCAAGGCGGAAGCGCCGAAGGTCGAGGCCCAGAAGGTGGAGGCCAAGCCTGAGCCGGTCAAACCGGCCGCGCCCAAGCGCCCGGCCGTCAACTTCGGCCAGCGCGCGCCCAGGATTCCGCAAGGCCGCGCGCCGCTGGAACGTCCCGCCTTCGGGGGCCGCTCGGCCCGTGAACAGGCGATGGGCGGCGAGCGTCCGCAGGCCAGCGAACAGGCGCCGCGTGAAGGCGGTCGCGAGGGCGGCGAACGTCCCGCCCGTCCGGCTCAGACGGTCCGCTATTCGGCTCTGAACCCGCGTCCGGCCCCCGGCGCCCGCACCGGCGCGCCCGGCGCGGCCCGTCCTGGCGGCCGCCCGGCCCCGAACCAGCCACCGGCCCAGCCCGAGGTGGCGCGTCCCAGCCGCGCCGGCGGCGGCTTCGCCCGTCCGGCCGGTCGCGAGGACGACCGCGACAAGCGTTTCGCCGACAATGCGCCGGGCAAGGCCGTCAGCCGCACGCGCGGCGAGCCCAAGCGCCGCGAAGGCCGCCTGACCATCCACTCGGTGGCGGGGGGCGACGAGGACGCCGTCGAGCGGATGCGCTCGCTGGCCTCGGTGCGCCGTGCTCGCGAACGCGAGAAGGAAAAGCGCCGCGGCGGCTCGACCGAAACGCCGAACCGTCCGCGTGAAGTGATCATTCCCGACACCATCACCGTTGGCGAACTGGCCAACCGGATGGCGGTGCGCGGCGTCGACATCATCAAATTCCTGATGCGTCAGGGCCTGATGATGAAGATCAACGACGTGATCGATTCCGACACCGCCGAACTGGTGGCCGAGGAATACGGCATGGCCGTCAAGCGCGTGTCGGAATCCGACATTGAAGAAGGCTTCATCGCCGAGGCCGACGAGGCCGACACCGGCGACCTGCGCGCTCCGGTCGTGGCCATCATGGGCCACGTCGACCACGGCAAGACCTCGCTGCTGGACGCCCTGCGCACCACGGATGTGGCGGCGGGCGAAGCCGGCGGCATCACCCAGCACATCGGCGCCTATCAGGTGCGTCTGGCCGATGGTCAGCGCATCACCTTCCTGGATACGCCGGGCCACGCGGCCTTCTCGGCGATGCGGGCGCGCGGCGCCAACGTCACCGACATCGTCGTTCTGGTGGTGGCCGCCGACGACGGCGTCATGCCGCAGACGGTCGAGGCCATCCAGCACGCCAAGGCGGCCGGTTCGCCGATCATCGTGGCGGTCAACAAGGTCGATAAGCCCGACGCCAACCCGCAGAAGATCGTCAACGAGCTGCTGCAGTATGAGGTGATTGCTGAATCCCTGGGCGGCGACACTCAGATCATCGAGCTGTCGGCCAAGGAGAAGATCAACCTGAACGGCCTGACCGACGCCATCCTGCTGCAGGCGGAAGTCATGGACCTGCGCGCCAACGCCGAGCGTTCGGCCGAGGGCGTGGTGATCGAGGCCCAGCTGGACAAGGGCCGCGGCCCGGTCGCGACCGTCCTGGTCAAGCGCGGCACGCTGAAGCGCGGCGACATCGTCGTGGCCGGCTCCGCCTGGGGCAAGGCGCGCGCCCTGCTGGACGAGCGCAACGCCCAGCTGACCGAAGCCGGTCCCTCGGTTCCGGTCGAGATTCTGGGCCTGTCGGAAGCCCCCACGCCGGGCGATGTCTTCGCTGTGGTGGAGAACGAGGCCCGCGCCCGCGAACTGACCGAATACCGTCAGCGCGTGAAGCGTGAAAAGGGTCAGGTCTCCGGCGGCAGCCTGTCGCTGGCCGACATGATGGCCAAGCTCGGGTCCAAGAAGATCAGCGAGCTGCCGGTCCTCATCAAGTCGGACGTGCAGGGCACGGCCGAAGCCATCACCACCTCGCTGGAGAAGATGGGCAACGACGAAGTGCGGGCCCGCGTGGTCATGCACGGCGCCGGCGGCATCACCGAGAGCGACGTCAATCTGGCCAAATCGGCCGGGGCGCCGATCCTGGGCTTCAACGTCCGTGCGTCGAAACAGGCGCGCGAACTGGCCGAGCGCGAAGGCGTCGAGATCCGTTACTACTCGATCATCTACGACCTGCTGGACGACATTAAGGGCGTGCTCTCGGGCATGCTGGCGCCGCTCCAGCGCGAAACCTTCCTGGGCAACGCCAAGGTGCTGCAGACCTTCGACATCACCAAGGTCGGCCGGGTCGCGGGCTGCCGCGTCACCGAGGGCGTGGTCCGCAAGGGCGCGCGCGTCCGCATCATCCGCGACGACGTGGTGGTGCTGGAGCTGGGCGTGCTCAACACGCTCAAGCGCTTCAAGGACGAGGTCAACGAAGTGCCGTCGGGTCAGGAGTGCGGCATGCAGTTCGCCGGCTTCCAGGACATCAAGGAAGGCGACTACATCGAGTGCTTCACCGTCGAAGAGATCAAGCGCACCCTGGACTAGGGTGCCTAGATCTGGACGTTTGAGCCTCACGGCCTGAAACATGAAGGGCGCGGTTTCGAAAGAAGCCGCGCCCTTTGTCTTTGGCGTTGCGGCCAATTTCCGCTCATCCCGGCGTCGACGGGATGAGCGGGTGGGGTAGGGTCAGTCCTCGACGACAGATTTCAGCGCGCCGTCCGAGAAGGTCATGATGAAGCGCTGGATCGGCGCCGCATCTTCGGCCTGAAGCTCGATCTCCAGCCGTTCGCCAGTCAGTTCGGCGGTCATGGAGACCTCGGTCTCGCCCAGCCAGGCCCGGCCGGTCACCTGCTGATACTTCTGCTCCAGCTCCAGGCGGCAGGCCGTTCCGTCTTCGCGGGTCCAGTCCCAGCGGCCGGCGACCGGGGCGGGAACTGTCCATTTGTAGATATAGCCGTCGGCGACCTTGATCCGCTGGTCTGCGGGCCAGTCGCCCATGTCGAAGGCGTGGGAGACGATGCGGGCGCCGGGCTTTAGCTGGCTGAGCAGGCGCGGGCGCAGTTCGACATTGATCGATTGCAGCAGATAGAGGCTGACCACGGTGGCTTCGCGGACATCGACGCTGAACAGGTCTTCCTCGATGAAGTCGACCATGTGTTCGACACCGGCCCAGCCGGCGTATTCCATGGCGTCGGCGATGCGGGTCGGGTCGATGTCGAAACCGATGGCGTGGGCGTCGCGGTCGCGGGCGGCGGCGATGACGATGCGGCCGTCGCCGCACCCAAGATCATAGAGGCGATCCTTCGGCCCTACCCCCGCCAGCGCCAGCATGGCGGCCACGGTGTCCTCCTCCGTCGGGACGAAGGGCACGGCCAGATAGCGGTCCGGGTCCTGGGCGTAGTTGTCGATATCGAAGGGGTCTTTGAACACGGCGGCTCGGATCATGAAGGGGAGGAACGGGCGTAGGGGCGCCTCGGCAGGAGGCCATACGCCCGGACGCCCATCATGCCGGATGGACGCCTGCCTCGCCAGCGGCCGAGCATCGAAGGCTTCATCTGACGTTCGGTTGGCTTTAGGGTTCGGCCATCGCGTCGGGGGGGCGCAGAAGAATAGGCCGCCAATGTCACGCCCTGGACTGTCTCTGCTCTTGATCGCCTTCGTGGCCGCCAGCGTGGCGACGCCCGCGCTGGCCGACACGCGGTTCCTGTCTTTCGACGCCAGGGATCGGGCCACCCAGGCCCTGACGCGCGGCGTGACGCTGGAGGTGGAGCGCGGCTGGTTCGGCGCCACCTCGGTGAAGAACCTGTTTTCCTCGACCTCGCGCGGGTCGGCCCGGTTCGAGCGCGGCGGGCCCGATCAGGTCCGGCGCGTCCTGCCTCAGGGCGCGGCTGACGGCGGAGTCTACAGCATCACGGCCGACGGCGACGGCCGCGCCCTGTCTCGCGCCCTGTGTCCCGGCGCGGATGAGGCCTTCATCGTCGTGGGCCGGGTGCGCGCCGGCCATCCGCTGACGATCGAGACGGTCGGCCGCTGGGCCGACGGCCAATTCCGCCACTGCGTCAGCCTGAATTACAGCTATCGGGGCGAGTGGGCGACAATGCAGGGCTCTTCGCCCGCGCGGGACGTTCCGGCCGCATTCGGCAACAACTAAAGGCGAGGCGGGCGTGCTCATCCGCTGGAGCTTCGCCGTTCTTTTGGGTCTGCTGGCGGGTCTGTGGACGGCGCAGCGGCCGGGCGATCCGGCGCTGTTTCCACCTGAGGGAGAACAGGCGGCGATCGTCGTCCATCTGCTCGACAACGGATTTCACACTGATCTGGCCGCGCCGCGCGCATCGCTGGCGGTTGGCGACGATGCGCTGGCGCGGGCCGTGCGAGCCCTGCCGCCCGGCGACTGGGTGCGGATCGGCTGGGGCGACGCCGTCTTCTATGTCGAACAGGGCCCGATCAGCGGGCGGCTTCCCGACGGCGCACGGGCCTTCTTCAGGCCGGGCGGCAATCCCTCCGTGGTCATGCTGGACCCCGATCCGGTTGATCCGGCCCTTTTGCCCGAGAAGACGCGGGCGACCCTGAGCCTGTCGCCAGACGGTTTTGCAGCCTTGCGCGCGCGCGTGGCGTCCTCGCTGCGGCTGGATGCGGAGGGGCGGGCGGTCATCGCGGCCAGCAGGCCGGGCGACGACGCCGTCTTCTACGCCAGCCATGAGACCTTCTGGGTCGGGCATCTGTGCAATCACTGGACGGCCGAGGTGCTGAACGCGGGCGGCCTGCCCATGCCGATGGTCCGCAGCCTGACCTCAGGCGCGGTGATGCGGGCGGCGAGAACCGTCGAACAGCGCGCGGCGGAACTGGACTTGAGCGACGCAGGCGACTAGACCCCGCCCCTTCGCGTTTCAGAGCCGGCGTCCGATCCCCGGCGGCGCGAGCAGGAGGAGCCCCGATGGCCCGCAAGCAACACACCCGCAACGCCAGCGGTCCCCTGGGACCGTCGCAGCGCCAGCTGCGCGCCGGCGAGCTGATCCGCCACGCCCTTGTCGACGTCATGCGCGAGCATGAAATCCACGACGAGGCCCTGGTCGGCGTCTCCGTCACCGTGACCGAGGTGCGGATGAGCCCGGACCTGCGCCACGCGACCTGTTTCGTCGAGCCGCTGGGCGCGGGCGTCGAGGCGGCCGAGACGGCCGGGCAGGAGAGCGCCATCATCAAGGCGCTGAACGAACACGCCAAATTCCTGCGCGGCCAGCTGGGTCGCCGCATCGACATGAAGTTCACGCCGGATCTGAAATTCCGCCACGACGAGAGCTTCGACGCCGCCAGCCACATGGACCGTCTGTTCAATGATCCGCGCGTGCGCGCCGACATCGAACAGGCAGACGATGAGGATGACGGGCCTCAAGCAGCGCAAGGCGCGGTAGGCCCAGAGGAAGAATAAGCGATGGCGCGACGCAAGAAAGGCGATCTCGTCAACGGCTGGGTCTGCCTCGACAAGCCCTATGAGATGGGCTCGACCGAGGCAGTGACGAAGGTCCGTCGCCTGTTCAACGCCCAGAAGGCGGGCCATGCCGGGACGCTGGACCCGCTGGCCTCGGGCATTCTGCCCATTGCGCTGGGCGAGGCGACCAAGACCGTGCCCTTCATGATGGAGGCGCAGAAGGTCTATCGCTTCACCATCCACTGGGGCATTTCGACCGACAGCATCGACCGCGAGGGCGAGATCATCGCCCGGTCGGACGTGCGCCCCTCGGTCGAGGCGGTGATGGCGGCCCTGCCGTCGTTTGTCGGCGAGATCGACCAGACGCCGCCCGCCTTTTCCGCCGTGCGGGTCAATGGCGAGCGCGCCTATGATCTGGCGCGGGCGGGGGTCGAGGTCGAGCTGCAATCGCGCCGGGTGACCATTCATGAGGCGGCGGTGACGGCCGCGCCCGACGTTGATCACGTCGAGATCACGATGCGGACGGGCAAGGGCGTCTATGTCCGTTCGCTGGCGCGCGACTTGGCGATCATGCTGGGCGCCGAGGGCCATGTCTCGGACCTGCGGCGCGAGCGGGTGGGGCCGTTCTCGGTCGACAACGCCGTAACGCTGGATTTTCTTGAGGAGTTGGCGCATAAGGGCGCCGCCTTTGAGGGCTTGCTGCCCGTTTCGACCGCTCTGGACGACATCCCGGAGTTGGCCGTGACGGAGCAGGACGCCCTCTCTTTGAGGCAGGGACGGCCGATCGTTCTGCTCCCCCGACAGATTGAAACGCTCAAGGCCCGGCTCACCGCCGGTTCGCGGCTGGTTTCAGTCTTCGAGGGCGGAACCCTGGTCGCGCTCGGCAATCTCAGGGCCGGTCGGCTTGAACCCGACCGTGTTTTCAACCTCCCTTAAGCAGGCTCACGCTTGCCGACAGGAACTCCAACGCCCTCAAACAGCGAGCCTCCGCGAGGCGAGCGTTAGGGCAAGAAAGGACCTCCGATGTCGATTACAGCTGAACGTAAAGCTGAAGTCATCGCCGACAACGCTCGCTCGACGGGCGACACCGGTTCGGCCGAAGTGCAGGTTGCGATCCTGACGGAACGCATCGCCAACCTGACCGAGCACTTCAAGACCCACAAGAAGGACAACCACTCGCGTCGTGGCCTGCTGAAGCAGGTTTCGCAGCGTCGTCGCCTTCTGGACCACCTGAACAAGACCGACAGCGCCCGCTATCAGGCGCTGATCGCCAAGCTGGGCCTGCGTCGTTAAGGCGCCCCGGTTGCGGATCGGATAATCTCCACGAGGCGCGGGCGGACACGTCCGCGCCTCGTTCCGCTATTAGTAGCAAGCTTCCCGCGCGCCGCGGGTCTGACTGGCGCAACCGACGCGAGGGCCTTGAATCCGGTCCTCAATCACCCGCCCGGCCGCGACATTGCGGTCAGGTCACCGGGGACCGTTAAGGACTGAACGGCCTGACGCTCCGCACACCCCCGACGGGAATACGCCCGCGGGAGACGAAAGACGAAACATGTTCGATATCAAACGCAAGACGATCGAGTGGGCCGGGCGCCCGCTGACCCTGGAGACGGGCCGCATCGCCCGTCAGGCCGACGGCGCCGTGCTGGCGACCTACGGCGAGACCGTGGTACTGGCCACCGTCGTCTACGGCCGCCAGCCCAAGCCGGGCCTGGATTTCTTCCCCCTGACCGTCAACTATCAAGAGAAGACGTTCGCCGCCGGCAAGATCCCGGGCGGCTACTTCAAGCGTGAAGGCCGTCCGACCGAGAAGGAGACCCTGGTCTCCCGCCTGATCGACCGCCCGATCCGCCCCCTGTTCGTCAAGGGCTTCAAGAACGAGACCCAGGTCATCGTCACCGTGCTGCAGCACGACCTTGAGAACGATCCCGACATCCTGGGCATGGTCGCCGCCTCGGCCGCCCTGACCATCTCGGGCGTGCCCTTCATGGGCCCGATCGGCGCCGCGCGCGTCGGCATGATCGACGGCGAACTGGTGCTGAACCCGGCCATCGACACCCTGGGCGAGAGCGCCCTGGATCTGGTCGTCGCGGGCACGCAAGATGCCCTGATGATGGTCGAATCCGAAGCCAAGGAGCTGTCGGAAGAGAAGATGCTCGAGGCCCTGATGTTCGCGCACGCGGGCATGCAGCCGGTCATCGACGCCATCATCGACCTGGCCGAGCACGCCGCCAAGGAACCGTTCGACTTCCAGGCCGAGGACCACTCGGACGTGGTCGCCTCGATCAAGTCGCTGGTCGGCGAGGACATCAAGGCCGCTTACGCCCACCCGGGCAAGTATGAGCGCCGCTCGGGCGTCGACGCCGCCAAGAAGAAGGCCGCCGAGGCCCTGGTGAAGACCGACGAGAAGCCGGAAGGCGTCGACTCGTCCAAGTTCTCGGCCGCGTTCAAGGAATGCGAAGCCGACGTCCTGCGTCGCGACATCATCGAGAACAGCCACCGCGTCGACGGCCGCGCCCTGGACAAGGTCCGCGCCATCGTCTCGGAAGTCGGCGTCCTGCCGCGCACCCACGGTTCGTCGCTGTTCACGCGCGGCGAAACCCAGGCTCTGGTCGTCGCCACCCTCGGCACCGGCGAGGACGAGCAGTACATCGACAGCCTGACGGGCACCTACAAAGAGTCCTTCCTGCTGCACTACAACTTCCCGCCCTATTCGGTCGGTGAAGCGGGCCGCATGGGCTCGCCGGGCCGTCGCGAAATCGGTCATGGCAAGCTGGCCTGGCGCGCCATCCGTCCGATGCTGCCGTCGCGCGAAGACTTCCCCTACACCATCCGTCTGGTGTCGGAGATCACCGAGTCCAACGGCTCGTCCTCGATGGCCACGGTCTGCGGTTCGTCGCTGGCCCTGATGGACGCCGGCGTGCCGCTGGTCCGTCCGGTCTCGGGCATCGCCATGGGTCTGATCCTGGAGCCGTCGGGCGAGTTCGCCATCCTGTCGGACATCCTGGGTGACGAAGACCACCTGGGCGACATGGACTTCAAGGTCGCGGGCACCTCGGAAGGCATCACCAGCCTTCAGATGGACATCAAGGTCGCCGGCATCACCAAGGAGATCATGCAGCAGGCCCTGACGCAGGCTTCGGCCGGTCGTCTGCACATCCTCGACGAAATGTCGAAGGCGATGGAGGCTCCGCGCGCCGAGCTGGGCGAGTTCGCGCCCAAGATCGAATCCATCAAGATCGCGGTCGACAAGATCCGTGAAGTGATCGGTTCGGGCGGCAAGGTCATCCGCGAAATCGTCGAGAAGACCGGCGCCAAGGTCGACATCGGCGACGACGGCACCATCAAGATCGCCGCCAACGAGCAGGAAAAGATCGAAGCCGCCAAGGCCTGGATCCAATCGATCGCCTCGGAGCCGGAAGTCGGCACGATCTACACCGGCAAGGTCGTGAAGGTCGTCGACTTCGGCGCCTTCGTGAACTTCTTCGGCGCCAAGGACGGTCTGGTCCACGTGTCCCAGATCGCTCTGGAGCGCGTCGCCAACCCGGCCGACGTCCTGTCGGAAGGCCAGGAGGTCAAGGTCAAATTCCTGGGCTTCGACGATCGCGGCAAGACCAAGCTGTCGATGAAGGTCGTCGATCAGGAAACCGGCGAGGACATCACCGACAAGATCAACGCCGAGCGCGCTGAGCGTGGTGAAGCTCCGCTGTCGGAAGACACCGGCGGCCGTCCCAAGGGCGACCGCAACGGCGGCGATCGCGGCCGTCGCCGTCGCGACTAAGCCTCGGCGTCATCGCTGAACTGAAGAAGACCCCGGTGGAGCGATCCGCCGGGGTTTTTTCTTGGGCGCTATCGCTCGCGAAGGCGTCATCCCTCTCCCGGCGGGAGAGGGCTTGAGCGCACGAGAGCCGAAGGCGATCGTTCTGGCGCGAAAGGGTGAGGGGCTTGTCCTCGCCGTCGGCGCAAGCCGTCGCGCATCGAAGAGCTACGGCCTTCGGCCGACTTCACCCGCGAACCCTCACCCTTTCGCCTTAGCCAATCGCTTCGCTCTTGGAGGCTCAAGCCCTTTCCCATTGGGAGAGGGAGTCAGCTCTGACACTCTTTCGGCGGGGTTTCGCCGTCGCGGGTCCACATCGCGCAGGAACGATCGATCTCGCCCTGGATCAGGTCGCAGGGATTGGCGCTGTTGCAGGGCGGGCGCGTGGCCGGGCTGACGGCGATGCAGCGCTGGACCAGGCGGGCGGAGGCGGCTTCGCCCAGGGTCTCAAGGCAGGGGCGGTCGCCGAGCGGAACCGGCTGGGGCGCCATATCCGGGCCTTCGGGCAGGCGGGCTTCGGGCTCGAGGGCCGAGGCGGGCGCTGGCGTCGGGACCGGCGCGGGGGCCGCTGGCTCAGGACGCGGCTGGCAGGCGACGAGCAGGCCGCCGAGGAACAGGCAGGCCAGAAGGGACGGTCGGGTCATGCGGGGCTCCGGATCGGGGTTCGCCTATGCAACGACGATGGCCCCGATCCGGCTCCAGCAAAAGCCTTATCGGCGGGCGGCTTCGACGGCGGCGCGCTGCAGGGCGAACAGTTCGGTGCAGCCGATTTCCGCCAGTTCGAACAGACGGTCGAACTCGGCCCGGCTGAAGCCGCGCTTCTCGCCGGTGGCCTGAATCTCGACGATCTGGCCTGCGCCGGTCAGGACGAAGTTGGAATCGGCTTCGGCGGTGGAGTCTTCCTCATAGTCGAGGTCCAGCACCGGCAGATTCTTGAACACGCCGCACGACACGGCCGCCACCTGATCCAGAATGGGGTCGGTCGTCAGCACGCCTTCGTCCTTGAGGTAGTTGAGCGCAGAGGCCATCGCCACCCAAGCGCCGGTGATGGAGGCGGTGCGGGTGCCGCCGTCGGCCTGGATCACGTCGCAGTCGATCAGCACTTGACGCTCGCCCAGCGCCTTCAGGTCGACCACGGCGCGTAAGGAGCGGCCGATCAGGCGCTGGATTTCCTGGGTGCGGCCCGACTGCTTGCCGGCTGCGGCTTCGCGCCGGCCGCGGGTGTGGGTGGCGCGCGGCAGCATGCCGTATTCGGCCGTGACCCAGCCCTGGCCGGTGTTGCGCATCCAGCCCGGCACCTTTTCCTCAATCGAGGCCGTCACCAGCACCTTGGTATGGCCGAAGGACACCAGGCACGAGCCCTCGGCGTAGCGGTTGACGCCGGTTTCCAGCGTGACGGTGCGGAGTTGTTCGGGGGTGCGTTCGGACGGGCGCATGGGAATTCCTTGGAAGCGGGATGGCGCGTGCTTATCCTGAAACCATGAGCCTGTCCCGCCCTGACCCGTTTGCGGTGTGTCTCCGGTCCGTCCTGACGGGGCGGAGGGCGGCGCCATGAGCCTGCTTTACCCCTCGCCGGGCCTGGCGACGCTGGATGCGCGGGCGCGCGACATCTTCCGCCGGGTGGTCGAGACCTATCTGGAGACGGGCGAGCCGGTGGGGTCGCACACCCTGTCGCGCGCCGGGCTGGACCTGTCGCCCGCCTCGATCCGCAACACCATGCAGGCGCTGACGCAGGCCGGGCTGCTGGCCTCGCCGCACACCTCGGCCGGGCGAGCGCCGACCCATGCGGGGCTGCGGCTGTTCGTGGACGGCCTCCTGGAGGTCGGCGACATCGGTCAGGAGGAGCGGCGCGAGATCGACGCCCGGCTGGCGGTGATGGGCGCCAAGGGCGGCGGCCGCAATGTCGAGGAGGCGCTGGATGCGGCCTCCTCCCTGCTGTCGGGTCTGGCGGGCGGGGCGGGCATCGTCGCCAGCCCGGTGCGCGAGGCGGGGGTGCGCCATGTGGAGTTCGTGGCTCTGGGCGGCGGACAGGCGCTGGCGGTGCTGGTCGCCGACGACGGGGTGGTCGAGAACCGGCTGATGAATCTGGCGCCGGGCGTGACGCCCTCGACCCTGCAGGAGGCGTCGAACTTTCTCAGTGCGCGGCTGAAGGGGCGCCCGCTGGCCGAGGCCCGGCACGAGATGAAGGCCGAGATGGAGGCCGCCCGGCGCGATCTGGACGCCGCCGCCGCCCGTCTGGTCGAGGACGGACTGGCGGCCTGGAGCGGCGGCGCAGGCGGCGGGGGTCACGACCGCAACCTGATCGTGCGCGGGCGCGGCAATCTGTTGCAGGACGCCCGCGCGGCCGAGGATCTGGAGCGGGTGCGCGTCCTGTTCGACGATCTGGAGCAGAAAGAACAGCTGATCGGCCTGCTGGACGACGTCGGCGCGGCCCAGGGCGTGCGCATCTATATCGGCGCGGAAACGCGACTCTTTTCGCTTTCGGGTTCCGCCGTGATCGCGGCGCCCTATATGTCGGGCCGGCAGCGGGTGCTGGGCGCCATCGGCGTCATCGGGCCCGCGCGGTTGAACTACGCCCGTGTCATACCGTTGGTGGACTATACCGCCCGGGTGCTGGGCCGGATTCTGGACGGACAAGAGACGTGAACGACATCAACGACGAGACCCGGGACCAACTCGAGCAGGACATCCACGAGGCCGATCTCGCGCCTGAGGGCGATGAGAACGCCGTGGTCGACGCCCTGATCGCCGAGCGCGATCAGTGGAAGGACCGCGCCCTGCGCGCCGTGGCCGATGCCGAGAACACCAAGCGCCGCGCCGAGACGCAGCAGAACGACGCGCGCGCCTACGCCATCCAGCGCTTCGCCAAGGATTTGCTGGGCGTGGCCGATACGCTGGAGCGCGGTCTGGCGACGGCGCCCAAGGACGCGGACGGCCCCACGGCGGCCATGGTCACGGGGCTGGAGCTGACGCAGAAGTCCCTGCTGTCGGCCTTTGAGGCCAACGGCCTGACCCGCGTCGACCCGGCGCCGGGCGACACCTTCGACCCGCACCTGCATCAGGCGATGATGGAGCAGCCCTCGGACACCGTGCCGGGCGGCGCCGTCATCCAGACGCTGCAGCCGGGCTACGCCCTGTTCGGCCGCACCGTGCGCGCGGCCATGGTGGTGGTCGCGGCCAAGGGCTCGGGCCCGGCGACGGGCGGCGCCTATGCCGATCCGGACACGACGGGCGGGAATTTCGACGCCAAGGCCTGAGGTTTTCGCGCGTTGATATGACGACGGCCCGGCGCAGACGCGTCGGGCCGTTTTTATGCGCCTGCAAAATAAACCGCTCATCCCGGCGGACGCCGGGATGAGCGGGTGGAGAGGTCAGCCCTTCAATCTCGAATCGAACAGTTCCAACAACCGTCGCCAGCCGTCCTTCGCGTCCGCCTCTCGGTAGGAGGCGCGGTAGTCGGCGTGGAAGCCGTGCGGGGCGTCGTCATAGAGGATGATCTGGCTGTCGGTCCGGCCCGCAACCTTCAGCGCGTCGTTCATCGCCTTGACCGTGTCGTTGGGAATGCCGCTGTCCTGGCCGCCGTAAAGACCCAGCACCGGCGCCTTCAGTTCGCCCGCCAGGTCGATGGGCCAGGGGCGGCCCGCCGCCTTCTGGTCGTCGGTCGCATTGGCGGCGGGCGACAGGCGGCCGTACCAGGCGACCCCGGCGTCTAGTGTCGGGAAGCGGGCCATCGCCTGCCACACCACCTTGCCGCCCCAGCAGAAGCCGGTGATCCCGACCTTGTCGGCCTTGGCCCAGGATTGGGCGCCGATCCAGTCCAGCGCAGCGGAGATGTCGCCCATGACTTGTTCATAGCTCGCCGCGCCGACGATGCGCTGGATCGCCTGCATGTCGCTGAGCGGGGCCGGGTCCTGGACGCGGACGAAGAAGGCGGGCGCCACGGCCGCATAACCCGCCTTGGCCAGGCGGCGGCAGACGTCGCGGATGTATTCGTGCACGCCGAAAATCTCGGACACGACGATCACGACCGGGAAGGGGCCGGGGCCTTCGGGGCGGGCGATATAGGCGGGCAGGTCAAAGCCGTCGGGCGCCGGATAGGCTGCGTCTTGCGTGACCAGCCCCGCCGCGTCGGTGGCGATCGGCTGGGCGGACTGGCTGAGGGCGGCGGGGGCGTAGGCGGCGAAGAACAGCCCGCCCGCCGTCGCCACGCCCAGACTGCGGCGGCTGGGGGCGATCTGGTCGGGGCTCAGGCCCTCGGGCCGGGTGATCAGGGTCATCTCGGGTCTCCGGTCGGCGCTGTGGAAGCGGTGACAGTGCCTCGGCTTTCCCTCTGCCGTCGAGTCTTTCCGGCCTAGGCGGCGACCCGCAGCGTCAGATTGACCCGCCCGCCGCCGGGCAGCAGGCGCGACGAGCCCGCCAGCAGCCGGTCGATCCCGTGGCGCGCCAGCCGCGCCGGGCCGGTCAGGGCGCAGACGTCGCCGGAGGCCAGGCGCACCGTGCTGGTGGCGCCGCCCTTTCCGGTTTCGTCGGGGGCCGGACCGATGCGGAACACCGCCGTATCGCCCAGAGACACCGACAGCACCGGCGCCGTCAGGTCGCGTTCGTCCTTGTCCTGATGCAGGCCCATCTTCGCCTCGCCCTGATAGAGGTTGACCAGGCAGGCGTCGGGCGGAGCCGGCCAGCCGGTCAGGGCGTCCCACAGGCTCAGCAAGCGGGCCGGGATGGCGGGCCAGGGCGCTCCGGTCGCCGGGTGTGTCGGCTGATACCGATAGCCCTGACGGTCCGACACCCAGCCCAGGGCGCCGAAATTGCTCATCCGCACCGAGAAGGGCCGCCCGCCGGGCGTTGTCGGCCGATAGAGGGGCGCCGCCTCCAGCCCTGCCCGCACCTCGGCCAGCAGTTCCGCCTGCGCCGCCGTGTCCAGCAGACCGGGCCACAGCCGAAATCCGGGCAGGGCGGTCGGGGTTTCCGGGGGCGCTGACGGTGGGATTTGCGAGGTCATCGGCCGAATTTAGCGGCGCGATGCACACTTGTCCGCCATAAGGCGCGGAATCTGGCCGGAAGCGGGCGGAAGGCCTTGCAGCCCCTGCGGTCTTTCCCATATCCGAGCCAATCCGGCGATAACCCCCTTTTCGTTAGGGGCTTGTCCGCCGACCTCATCCACCGCCGTACCGGGCCTCGCGTCCGGCGCGGCATGATTTCAGAAGCCCATCAGGGGGCGGTCACGCGCGGCGCTTGATTTTGCGAGGCCGCCGCATCGCCCGCCGCAAGGAGTGAAAAAGACAAGCCCATGGCCAAGATCATCGGCATCGACCTCGGCACGACCAACTCGTGCGTCGCCGTCATGGACGGCAAGAACCCCAAGGTCATCGAAAACGCCGAAGGCGCCCGCACCACCCCGTCGGTGGTCGCCATTCAGGACGGCGGCGAGATTCTCGTCGGCCAACCCGCGCGCCGTCAGGCGGTGACCAACCCCGCCAATACCTTCTTCGCCATCAAGCGCCTGATCGGCCGCAATTTCGATGACCCGGTGGTGGCCAAGGACAAGGGCATGGTGCCCTTCGAGATCGTCAAGGGCCCGACCGGCGACGCCTGGGTCCAGGCCCACGGCAAGGACTATTCGCCCCAGCAGGTTTCGGCCTTCACCCTGGGCAAGATGAAGGAGGCCGCCGAGGCCTATCTGGGCGAGAAGGTCACCCAGGCCGTCATCACCGTTCCCGCCTATTTCAACGACGCCCAGCGTCAGGCGACCAAGGACGCCGGCAAGATCGCCGGTCTGGAAGTCCTGCGCATCATCAACGAGCCGACGGCGGCGGCCCTGGCCTATGGTCTTGAGAAGAACGACGGTCAGAAGATCGCCGTATACGACCTGGGCGGCGGCACCTTCGACGTCTCCATCCTTGAGATCGGCGACGGCGTGTTCGAGGTGAAGTCGACCAACGGCGACACCTTCCTGGGCGGTGAAGACTTCGACATGCGTCTGGTCGACTACCTAGCCGACGAGTTCAAGAAAGAGCAGGGCGTCGACCTGCGCTCGGACAAGCTGGCCCTGCAGCGCCTGAAGGAAGAGGCCGAAAAGGCCAAGAAGGAGCTGTCCTCGACGACCCAGTACGAGGTCAACCTGCCGTTCATCACCATGAACGCCTCGGGCCCGCTGCACCTGAACATCAAGCTGTCGCGCGCCAAGCTGGAAGCCCTGGTCGATGACCTGGTCCAGCGCACCATCGAGCCGTGCAAGAAGGCCCTGGCCGACGCCGGGCTGAAGGCTTCGGACATCGACGAAGTGGTTCTGGTCGGCGGCATGACCCGCATGCCCAAGGTGCAGGAAGCCGTGAAGGCCTTCTTCGGCAAGGAGCCGCACAAGGGCGTGAACCCGGACGAGGTCGTGGCTCTGGGCGCCGCCGTTCAGGCGGGCGTGCTGCAGGGCGACGTCAAGGACGTGCTGCTGCTGGACGTGACCCCGCTGACGCTGGGCATCGAGACGCTGGGCGGCGTGTTCACCCCGCTGATCGAGCGCAACACCACCATCCCGACCAAGAAGGCCCAGGTCTTCTCGACCGCCGACGACAACCAGTCGGCCGTGACGATCCGCGTCTTCCAGGGCGAGCGCCCGATGGCCGCAGACAACAAGGTCCTGGGTCAGTTCGACCTGATGGGGATCCCGCCGGCGCCGCGCGGCATGCCGCAGATCGAGGTCGCCTTCGACATCGACGCCAACGGCATCGTCCACGTGACGGCCAAGGACAAGGCGACCAACAAGGAACAGTCGATCCGCATTCAGGCCAACGGCGGCCTGTCGGACGCGGACATCGACCAGATGGTCAAGGAAGCCGAGGCCAACGCCGCGGCCGACAAGGCCCGCAAGGAGCTGGTCGAGGCCCAGAACGGCGCCGACAGCCTGGTCCACTCGACCGAGAAGGCCCTGTCCGAGCACGGCGACAAGATCGACGAGGCGACCAAGACGACCATCCAGTCGGCCCTGGACGATCTGAAGTCGGCCAAGGACGGCACGGACCCCGAGGCCATCCGCGAGAAGACCAATACGCTGGCTCAGGCTTCGATGAAGCTGGGCGAGGCCATGTACGCCGCCCAGCAGGGCGGGGCTGAAGGCGACGCCGAGGGTCAGCCCGCCGACGACGGCGTGGTCGACGCCGAGTTCGAGGAAGTCTCGGACACGGATGAGAAGAAGGACGCCTGAACCGGCGCCTGACTGATGTTCGGCCCCGCTTGTCAGACGGCAGGCGGGGCCGTTTCATAGAACTTGCATCATTCGACCGGGCGCCCATGTCATCAGGCAGGCCGTCGGTCATCCGCGAACGGAACGCCTCCGTGTTGAAGAGAGGCTCGAAAGCGGCGGGAAGGTAAGAGGACGAACGCCTGATGGCGCAACGTGACTATTACGAGATTCTGGGGGTCGAGCGGACGGTCGAT
The DNA here is from genome assembly GCF_000421705.1 of Brevundimonas naejangsanensis DSM 23858. Taxonomy (GTDB): domain Bacteria; phylum Pseudomonadota; class Alphaproteobacteria; order Caulobacterales; family Caulobacteraceae; genus Brevundimonas; species Brevundimonas naejangsanensis. The sequence continues at coordinate 86,396 of NZ_ATXN01000004.1, read as the reverse complement.
GCGGCCGTGCTCAAGAGCGCCTATCGCAAGCTGGCGATGGAGCACCACCCTGACCGCAACGGCGGCTCTGAAGAGTCCGTGGCCCGCTTCAAGGAAATCTCCGAGGCCTACACCGTCCTGTCTGACGAGCAGAAGCGCGCGGCCTATGATCGTTTCGGCCATGCGGGCGTGGGCGGCGGCGCGGGCGGGGGCAATCCCTTCGGCCAGGGCGGCGGCCAGGGTTTCCACGACATCAACGACATCTTCTCCCAGGTCTTCGGCGACGCCTTCGGAGACGCCTTCGGCGGCCGGGGCGGCGGCGGACGCCAGAGCCACGGGCCGCGTCGCGGCTCGGACCTGCGCTACGATCTCGAGATCACGCTGGAGCAGGCTTACAAGGGGGCCGAGGTCGAGATCGCCATCCCGACCCTGATGGCCTGCGAGGTCTGCGACGGCTCGGGCGCCAAGGCGGGCACCAAGCCGACCATCTGCTCCACCTGCGGCGGCGCCGGGCGCGTGCGTCAGGCCAACGGCTTCTTCCAGGTCGAGCGCACCTGCCCCCGCTGCGGCGGTTCGGGAGAGATGATCGCCGACCCCTGCACCACCTGCCGGGGCCACGGTCAGGTCCGCAAGACCCGTAAGCTCAGCCTCAAGGTTCCGGCGGGCGTCGACGACGGCTCGCGCATCCGCCTGTCGGGCGAGGGCGAGGCGGGCCAGCGCGGCGGGCCTCGCGGCGACCTCTACGTCTTCCTGTCGGTGCAGCCGCACGAACTGTTCGAGCGCGACAATCTGGACCTTCTGGTCACGGTGCCGGTGCCGATGACGGTGGCGGCCCTGGGCGGCGTCGTGGACGCCCCCTGCCTGATCTCGGACGCCTGCGACGGCAAGTGCAAGGCCCCGGTCGAGGTGCCTGCGGGCGCCCAGACCGGCAAGACCGTCCGCATCAAGGGCAAGGGCATGCCGCACCTGAACGGACGCGGTCGCGGCGACCTGGTGGTTGAACTGTTCGTCGAGACGCCGACCGATCTGAACGCACGCCAGAAGGAGCTGTTGGCCGAACTGGCGGCGTCGCTGGGCGAGAGCCAGACCCCGCGCAACACCAGCTTCGCCGGCAAGGCCAAGCGCTTCTGGGCCGACATTCTGGGCGGCGACGCCGATAATCCGAAAGAGACCGCGTGAGCGACATCTTCCACGCCGGCATCTCCGGCGCCCGGGGCCGCATGGGCCGCGCCGTTTCTCAGGTTCTGGACGCCCGTGAGGACGTGGTGGTCGCCGCCCGCTTCGATCGCGGCGAGACCGTCGACTTGAAGCTGTGCGACGTCATTATCGACTTCTCGACGCCCGAGGCCTCCGTGGCTCTGGCGCGCGCCTGCGCTGAGGCGGGCGGACCGGCCCTGGTCATCGGCTCCACCGGCCTGACGCCGGAGCAGGAGACCGAGATCGAGGTCGCCGCCGAGAAGATCGCCATCGTCATGAGCGGCAACTTCTCGCTGGGCGTGAACATATTGATCGGTCTGGTCGAGCACGCCGCCCTGCGGCTGGACGCGCGCGACTGGGACATTGAGGTGCTGGAGACTCATCATCGGCGCAAGGTCGACGCGCCTTCGGGCACGGCCCTGATGCTGGGCGAGGCGGCCGCCAACGGCCGGGGTCGCGATCTGGCGGAACTGCAAAGCGCCCCCTACGACGGCATCACCGGCCCGCGCGAGCCGGGCAAGATCGGCTTCGCCTCTCTGCGCGCCGGCGGCGTTATCGGCGAACATACCGTGATGTTCGCCTCGGAAGACGAGATGCTGACGCTGTCGCATTCGGCCATCGACCGCAGCCTGTTCGCCAAGGGCGCCGTGGCCGCCGCCGCCTGGGTGCGCAACCGCCGCCCCGGTCTCTACGACATGCAGGACGTGCTGGGCTTTCGTCAGGCTTGATGCCTGGGGGCACTGACGCGCCCCGCGTATCGCTTGCCGCGCGGCGGCTCGCTGCTTGAGCGCGATTTACGCGCGACTTCTCCCTCCCCGGGACGGGGAGAATGAGACGTTTCGCCTTGTTTCTCAGGCCGCTTGTCTTTCAGGCCGCCTGGACGAGAAGTTCGGTCATGGCGTCGCGCCAGGCCAGCAGATCCGGCGAGCGCGCGACGATCAACTGTCCCAGCGCCTCGGATTGGCCGAGAGACGGCGCGGTCATTCCCCAGGCAGCGAAGTCGCGGCGCTCGATATGCTCTCTGGCGACGACCTCAATGTCTTCATGCCGTTCATCGAAATGCAGATGCAGCATGAGGATATCGAGCGCGCTGGGCGAGCCTTCCAGAAATTGCACGAACGTGCCGTCCTGAAGGGTCAGGGCGCCGCTGATGCCGTTTCGGGCGTTCAGATAAGCCGCGACATGGACGATATCGGCAAGCGCCGCCGCCTCTTCGTCCGGCGAAAGTCGTGACCGGCTGCAGTAGACCAGCTGTTCCAGCGTGTTCATGCGGCCACGCTAGACCAGTATCTAAGGATGTGAAAGTAGAGTCTTCATCAACGCCCGGTTGAACCGAATCCTCCGGCGCCCCGCTCGGTTTCGTCCAGGGTTTCAACCTCGACCATCTGCGCCTGCTCATAGCGGGCGATGACCATCTGGGCGATGCGGTCGCCGCGTTTGATCTCGAACGGCAGCTCGCCGTGGTTGATCAGGATGACCCCGACTTCGCCGCGATAATCGCTGTCGATGGTGCCGGGCGAATTGGGCGCCGAGACGCCGTGTTTCAGCGCCAGGCCCGAGCGGGGACGCACCTGGGCCTCAAAGCCGGGCTCAAGGGCGATCTTCAGCCCTGTGGGAACCAGCTTGCGTTGGCCGGGCTCCAGCACCAGGGTCTCGCCCTCTGCGAGGGCGGCGCGCAGGTCCATTCCGGCCGAACCGGCGGTCTCATAGGCGGGCAGGGCCAGACCCTCGGCGTGGGGCAAGCGTTCGACGCGGACGGTGGTCATGTCGGGAGGTCTCTTCTAGGCCTTGAAGTGATCGGCGATGCGCTGGGCCAGCTTCCTGGCGACTTCGGTCTTGGATTGGCGGGGCCAGGGCTCGTCGCCATCCTGGGTGAACAGGGTCACGGCGTTTCCGTCCGAGCCGAACACCTCGTCCGAGACGTCGTTGCCGACGATCCAGTCACAACCCTTGCGTGAGAGCTTGGCGCGGGCGTTGGCCTCAAGGTCGCTGGTCTCAGCGGCGAAACCGACCACCAGTTTCGGGCGGCGCGGACCGGGCGCAGAGACGCCCGCCAGGATGTCGGGGTTTTCGATCAGGGCCAGCGAAGGCGGTCCGCCCGGCGCCTTTTTGATCTTGCCCGAGGCCACGCCGTCCACGCGCCAGTCGGCGACGGCGGCGCTCATCACGGCGATGTCGGCGGGAAGAGCGGCCTCGACGGCGGCCTTCATTTCGGTGGCGGCCTCGACCCAGACGCGGGTCACGCCGACAGGGGCGTCCAGCGCCACCGGGCCGGAGATCAGCGTCACCTGCGCCCCCAGATCGGCCAGGGCGGCGGCGACGGCGTAGCCCTGTTTGCCGCTGGAACGGTTGGTCAGGCCGCGCACCGGGTCGATCGGCTCGAACGTCGGCCCGGCCGTCACGACAGCGGTCCGGCCGGTCAGCGGGCGCCCGTCCGGCCCGGCCAGCAGGCGGGCGATGGCGTCCAGGATGATCGGCGGCTCGGCCATGCGACCCGGCCCGAACTCGCCGCAGGCCATGATGCCGTCGTCCGGTCCGACCACGGCCATGCCGTGAAAGCCGTCGAAGCCCTTCAGCCGCTCGACATTGGCCTGAACCGCCGGATGCAGCCACATGCGCACGTTCATCGCCGGGGCCAGCAGCACCTTCTTGTCCGTGGCCAGAAGCGTGGTCGAGGCCAGGTCGTCGGCCATGCCGTTGGCCGCCTTGGCGATCAGCCCGGCCGTAGCGGGCGCTGCGACCACCAGATCGGCCCAGCGCGACAATTCAATATGGCCCATGGCGGTTTCATCTTCCGGCATGAACAGGTCTTGTCGGACAGGATGGCCTGTCAGGGCCGCCAGCGACATGGGGGTGACGAACTCGGCCCCGGCCTTGGTCAGGACGGTCATCGTCTCCGCCCCGGCCTTGCTAAGCAGGCGGATCAGTTCCAGCGCCTTATAGGCGGCGATGCCGCCGCCGATGATCAGCAGGACCTTGCGGCCGGCCAGGACGCTGGAAAGCGAGGGTGCGGTCATGAACCAAGGTCTAGCGGCGTGGCGTGACGGCGTCGAGACAAAGCCACCTCGCTTACGCTTATGTCAACAGCAGCGTTGAAGGGGCGAAAAATCTATGTCTATCTGCGTTCGTCGAAATTTCAGGGAAGGGGCGACTGATGGCTGTGCGGAGGTTGGCGGCGCTGGCGGCGTCGCTGTTGTTTCTGGCCGGATGCGACAGCGGCGGCTCGGCGGTGGAGACCAGGGACCGCAGCGCCGCTGAACCGGTCGGATTGAGCGCGGCGGCGGAAACCGACATGACGGGCGCCGCAGGTCCTGTCGAGGCGGCCAAACCTGCCGTCACCGCCAACCGGCGCGAGACCGCCGACGCCAAGGTGCAGCGGCTGTACGAGCGCAACGGCGCCGACTTCGGCGCGCGCTCGGCGGACGAATACCTGCAGAAGGTGCGGACCTTCACCGAGGCGACGCCGAAAGGAACCGAAACGGTCAAGCGCGCCAACGGCGACACTCTCTTCTATCAGGCTGCGACCAACACCTTCGCCGTGGTGGACCGCAACGGCGTGCCGCGCACCATGTTCAAGCCGGACGACGGCCCGGCCTACTGGGCGCAGCAGAAGGAGCGGGCGCCCACCTTCGGCCAGCGTCGAAACGCGACCCGCACGGCTGAATAGCGGCGGGGGGTCTCAGGCCGCCTCGAACGTCAGCGGCGCGCCCCAGAACTGGGCGACGAGGTCCGATTGCGGGCCGGGCGTTCCGGTGGTCAGGAAGTCGCGGCGGGCCGAGGATCCCAACTCATACTCCGGGTGACGCTGGAAATAGCGCTCCAGCGAGTCGGCGACGGCGGCGGGCTGGCTGATGACCTCGACGCCGGGCGGAAGGGCCTGGGCGAACAGATTGGCCACGATCTCATAGTGGGTGCAGCCCAGGACGGCCTTGTCCGGGTGACGGCCGATGCGGCGGCGCAGGGCGTCGACGTGGTCGTCGATGACCACCTTCAGCTCCTCGGGCGGGGCGCCCAGTTCGATCAGTCCGGCCAGGCCGGGGCAGGCCTCGGTGAAGACCGCCAGATCGTCGCGGCGCTTGTCGATCTCGATCTCATAGACGCGGCTCATGGCCGTGGCGGCGGTGCAGAAGACGCCGGTGACGTCGATGGCCTGTTTCTTCTCGCCTTCCAGTCGCCCGTTGCGTTCGGCCTCATAGGACCAGGGCAGGCCGGTGGCCGCCTCGATGGTCGGGACGATGATGCCCAGGACGTTGACCGCACGGCCCAGCTTTTCGCGCATCTGCGGAATCCAGGTCTGCTGCAGGCGGCGCAGTGCAATGGCTGAGGCCGTGTTGCAGGCCAGCACGACCACGGAGGCGCCCGCATCGAACAGGCGCTCGCATCCTGCGCGGGTCAGTTCGACGATGTCCTCGCCGCCGCGCCCGCCATAGGGGGCGTGGGCCTGATCGCCCAGATAGATGAAGTCCCGCGTCGGAAAGCGGGTCGTGAGTTCGCGGTGGACCGTCAGGCCCCCCACGCCGGAGTCGAAAACGCCTATCGCCATGCAGCGGCCTTTAGACCTGCGGGGTTTCGCCGTCCAATACTTAGGACTAAACCGGATTTATGGGACGCTGTCGGCCTCTGCGCCGAAGGATGTCCAAAACAGCTATGGTTGGGAGACCTGGATGCATAGACGTCATCTTCTCATCGGGGGCGCGAGCCTCTTCGCCCTGTCGGGCTGCGCTTCGGCCGGGGCCGTGGAGAACGCGGTGAGCGGCGCCGTCGCCGCCCTGACGACCGCCGATGAGGCCCGTATCGCCCGCGCCGTCCTGCCGACGACAGCGCCGCGCGCCGAGCTGCTGCAGCCCTGGACGGGACCTTATGAAGGCGTGCCGCCGTGGGACAAGGTGACGGCGCCCAAGATGCGCGAAGCCATCCTGGAAGGCATCGAACTGCAGCGCGCCGACATCGCCGCGATCGCGAACAACCCCGAGGCGCCGACCTTCGCCAACACCATGGCGGCGATGGAGATGGCGGGCGAACCGCTGGACCGCGCCATGAACGTGTTCAGCGTCATGACCTCGAACATCGGCGGCGAGCAGTGGGACGTGCTGGAGACCGAGCTGTCGCCGATCCTGTCGGCCGCCTCGGACGAGATCACCTTCAACGAGACGCTGTTCGCCCGCATCAAGTCCGTGGCCGACGGCGCTGACGCCGCAGGCCTGAACGCCCAGCAGAAGCGTCTGGCCGAGCGTAGCCGCGACGCCTTCGTGCGCAACGGCGCCGCCCTGGACGCCGCCGGCAAGGCAGAACTGGGCCGCATCAACACCGACCTGTCGAACGCCTTCACCAGCTTCGGCCAGAAGGTGGTCGCAGATGAGAACACCTGGACGGTCATCGCTGATGAGGCCGGTCTGAAGGGCCTGCCGGACTCCAACAAGGCCGCCGCAGCCGCCGCCGCGCGTTCGCGAAACGTTCAGGGCTGGGCCATCGTCAACACCCGCTCCAGCGTCGATCCCTTCCTGACCTTCGCCGACGACCGCGCCCTGCGTCAGCAGGTCTGGACCAAGTTCGTCAAGCGCGGCGACAACGGCGACGCCAACGACACCAAGTCGACGATCGCCCAGATCGTCGCCCTGCGTCAGCAGCGCGCCCGCCTGCTGGGCTTCGGCAACCACGCCGAATGGCGGATGCAGGACACCATGGCCAAGACCCCGGCCGCGGCGATGGACCTGATGCAGCGCGTCTGGGCCCCGGCCAAGGCCCGCGTCGCCGAGGAAGTCGCCGACATGAAGGCGATCGCCGGCCACGACATCGAGCCGTGGGACTACCTCTACTACGCCGAGAAGGTGCGTAAGGCGAAGTACGACCTCGATCAGAACGAGCTGAAGCCCTACTTCGAACTTCACGCCGTTCGCGACGCATCCTTCTATATGGCTGAACGTCTGTACGGCTTCGTCTTCAAGCGCCTGCCTCAGGGCCAGGTCTCGACCTTCGAGCCGGACGTGACCACCTATGAGGTCACGGACAAGGCCACCGGCAAGCTGATCGGCCTGTTCTACGCCGACGACTTCGCCCGTCCGGGCAAGCGTTCGGGCGCCTGGATGACCACCTATCGCTCGTTCTCGAAGCTGACCGGCTCCAAGCCGATCCTGGCCTCGAACAACAACAACTTCGTCAAGGCGCCCGAAGGCCAGCCTCTGCTGATCTCGCTGGACGACGCCGAGACCCTGTTCCACGAGTTCGGCCACGCCCTGCACTACTTCTCGTCGGTGGTGACCTATCCGTCGTTCGGCAACACGCCGCGCGACTTCGTGGAATATCCGTCTCAGGTGCATGAGCACTGGGTGCTGACCCGGCCCATCCTCGACGGCTATATGAAGCACGTCGAAACGGGCCAGCCCATGCCGCAGGCGCTGGTGGATAAGATCGAGGCCTCCTCGACCTTCAATCAGGGCTACGCCACGGTCAGCTATCTGTCCTCGGCCCTGGTCGACATGGACCTGCACACCCAGGCGACGCCGCCGACCGATATCGACGGCTTCGAAAAGGCCTCGCTGGCGCGTCTGGGCATGCCCAGGGAGATCGTGATGCGGCACCGCCTGCCGCAGTTCAATCACCTGTTCACCTCGGACGCCTATTCGGCCGGCTACTACTCCTACCTGTGGTCGGAGACGATGGACGCCGACACCTGGGCCTACTTCGAGGAGTCGGGCGACGTCTTCAATCCGGACATCGCTGGCCGCTTCAAGTCGATCATGCTGGCGCCGGGCAACACCACGGATCGCGGCGACGCCTATCGCCAGTTCCGCGGCCGCAACCCGGACGTGGCGGCCCTGTTGAAGGTGCGCGGCTTCCCGACTTCTTAAGTGGGCCTATCGGCCTTCGGCCTGCTTGAGGCCGTTGGACGCTAGAATGGTGAGGCCCGGTGGAGCAATCCGCCGGGCCTTTTCTATTTTCCGTTGAGGTAGCGTAAGCCTTGCCCGTGGTTCTGCTGGAGAAGTCTGCATGAGCGTCGTCGCCTCCTACGTCTACAAGGACGGCAAGCGGGTGCGCGAAGCGCCGCTGACGGATCAGGGGCTCGCTCTGGCCGAGGGCGAATACCTGTGGATCGGCCTGCATGAGCCGTCGGATGAGGAGTTCGACGTTCTGGTCCGCCGTTTCCATCTGCATCCCCTGGCGGTCGAGGACGCCCTGACGGCGCATCAGATCCCCAAGCTGGAGGTCTATGGCTCCGAACTGTTCATCGTCGCCCGCACGGCTCAGGCCAAAGGCGACCGCATCCTGTACGGAGAGACCCACGTCTTCGTCGGACCCAACTACGTCATCACCATCCGCCACGGATCGGCGCGCGCCCACACCCAGCTGCGCGCTCAACTGGAGGCCTCGCCGCATCAGCTGAAGCACGGGCCGGACTTCATCCTGCACGGGGTGCTGGACTTCATCGTCGACGGCTACATCCCCATCATCGACGCCATTGAGGACAAGGTGCTGGAGATGGAGCAGGTCGCGCTGGACAGTTTCCTGGCGCGCGACGACATCACCCGTCTGTTCCAGCTGCGCCGTGAACTGGTGAAGTTCAGCCGTGTGCTGGGGCCGATGGAGGAGGTCTGCGTCAAGCTGCAGTCGCTGGATCTGCCCTGCATCGACCGCGAGGTGCGGCCCTATTTCCGCGACGTGGCCGACCATGTGCGGCGGGTGTCCAGCCGGGCGGCGGGCCTGCGCGACATCCTGGCCTCGGTGTTCGAGGTGTCGAACCTGCTGGAGCAGCAGCGGCAGGGCGTCATCACCCGCAAGCTGGCGGCCTGGGCCGCCATCCTGGCCACGCCGACGGCGGTGGCGGGCATCTACGGCATGAATTTCGAGCATATGCCCGAACTGCGCTGGACCTATGGCTATCCGGCGGTTCTGGCCTTGATCGTCGCCATCTGCATCGGCCTGTACGTCACCTTCAAGCGGTCGAAGTGGCTGTGATCAGCCGCTGTTCCTGAGGCCCGCCGCCACGCCGTTGATGGCCAGAAGGATGCCGTTGCGCACGCGCGGGTCGTCGTCGCCCGCTCGGCGACGGCGGATCAGCTCGATCTGCACATGGTTCAGCGGCTCGACATAGGGCATCCGCTGACGGATCAGCCGATCCAGTTCGGGCTGGCCTCCCAACAGGCTCTGCTGGCCGGTGATCGACAGGACGGCGGCGACGGTGCGGTCCCATTCGGCGCGGATGGCGGCGTAGATTCGCTCGGCCAGGACGACGTCGGGGACCAGCCCGGCGTAGCGGCGGGCGATGGCCATGTCGGCCTTGGCCATCACCATCTCCATGTTCTGCACCACGGTGCGGAAGAAGGGCCAGGTCTCGGCCATGGCGCGCAGTTCGGCGGGATCTTCGCCCTGGACCGCCGAGCCGAAGCCGAACCAGCCGGGCAGCATGACCCGCGACTGCGACCAACTGAACACCCACGGAATGGCGCGCAGGTCCTCGATGGCGGGCGAGGCGGTGCGGCTGGCCGGGCGCGAGCCGATCTTCAGGTCGGCGATCTCGGCGATGGGGGTGGCGGCGCGGAAATAGTCGACGAAGCCGGGCGTGTCATAGACGAGGGCGCGATAGGCCTTCATGGAGGCCGCGGACAGGCGCGCGGCCGTCTCGCCGTGGCGGGCGCTGTAGCCCGCGTCGGACTGCGGCCCCAGCGAGGCCAGCAGGGCGCCGCAGGTCAGGGCGTCGAGGTTCCGCTGGGCCACCTCCGGCTCGCCGTACTTATTGGCGATGACCTCGCCCTGTTCGGTGACGCGGATGCGGCCCGCGACGGTGCCGGCGGGCTGGCCCAGAACGGCCGAGAAGGCGGAGCCGCCGCCGCGCCCCACGGCGCCGCCCCGGCCGTGGAACAGTTGCAGCCGCACCCCCGCCGCGCGCGTGACCTCCAGCAGGGCGCGCGAGGCCTCGTGCAACTCCCAGCCCGAAGTCAGGTAGGAGCCGTCCTTATTGCTGTCGGAATAGCCGATCATCACCTCCTGCACCCCGCGCGCCTCGGCCACGGCTCGGGCGGAAGGCTCGGCGAGGACGCGCTCCAGCGTGGCGCGGGCGGCGCGCAGGTCGTCGATGGTCTCGAACAGGGGCGCGGCCTGAATGGGGCAGGCGCCGGGGTCGGTCGGGTCGTATAGGCCGACCTCCTTCAGTAGCAGATAGACCTCCAGCATGTCCGAAGCGGCGTCGGTCTTGGACACGATATGGGTGCGGATCGCCTGCGGACCGAAGGTCGAAAGGGCCTCGGCGGCGGCCTGAAGGATGGCGCGCTCCTTCAGCGTTTCGGTCGCATAGTCGGCATAGGGCGAGAACAGGGGGCGGGGGCCGGCCAGTTCGCGCGCCAGCACGGCCAGCCGATCGGCCTCGTCCAGGGCGGCGTAGTCGGGGCAGACGCCCGCGACCTTCAGCAGGTCAGCGACGACCCGTTCATGCACGTCCGAGTTCTGGCGCAGGTCCAACGTCGCCATGTGGAAGCCGAACACGTCCGCCGCCGTGATCAGCCGGGCCAGCCGGTCGTCGGCGAAGACGGCGCCGTGGGTCCGCACCAGACTGTCGTGCAGGATGTTCAGGTCGGCGCGGAAGGCGTCGGGGCCGTCATAGGGGGCGGTGGCGAAGCGGGCGGGGCGCGGCGTCGACTCGCCGCTCAGGGTCGGATAGGCGGCCGACAGGCGGGCGTAGATCTGGCTGAGCGCCCGGCGATAGGGTTCGTCCGCGCGCTGGATGGAGGCGTCGCCTGATCCTTGCGCCAATGCGGCCAGTTCGGAGGTGACGCGGGTCAGGTCGATGGACAGGCTGAGCTCGGCGCCCAGGGCGTGCACCTCGTCCAGATAGAAGCCCAGCGCGGCGCGGGCCTGGCTGCGGAAGGCGGCGCGCAGGGTGTCGGCGTCGACATTGGGATTGCCGTCGCGGTCGCCGCCGACCCATGAGCCGATGCGCACGAAGGGCGCCAGGTCCGGCGCCTCCAGCAGGCGGCGCCATTCGGCCAGCTGGGCCGGGGCGACGTGCAGGAAGATGCGCTGCAGCCAGTCGACCACGGTGTCGATCTCGTCCTGCACCACCAGAGCCGAGGCGCGGGTCAGCCGCGTGGTCCACAGGATGACGATCTGGCGGCGCAGCGCTTCCTTCAGGGTTTTGGCGTCGCAGGCGATCCCGTCGCGGTCGCAACCGTCGAGCAGTTCGCCGACCGCTGTGGTGCGGTCGATGACGCTCTTGCGCCGGACCTCGGACGGGTGGGCGGTCAGCACCGGCGAGATCAGGGCCTGGGCCAGCAGGTCGCGCATCGCCCCCCTGTCGACGCCCGCCTCGGCCAGTCGTTTAAGCACGCCCTCGGGCGTATCGGCCCGTTCGCCCGCTTCGGCCTGGGCCTGGGCGCGGCGCTTGCCCGCCCGGTCCTCGGCGACATTGGCCAGCAGGGAGAAGGCGGCGAAACCATGCGTCAGGCCGACGGCCTGATCCAGCGACAGCTCGCCGAGCAGTCGCTCCAACTCCGAGGCGTCGTCCGAGGCCGGGTCGCGGTGATAAGCCACCGAGGCGCGCCGCACCGCCTCGATGCGGTCATAGAGGACCTGTCCGCCTTCGTCGCGGATCACCTCGCCCAGCAGGGCGCCCAGCAGCCGAACCTCTTCGCGCAGGCGGTCGTGGGGGAACTCGGGGGTCTGGGTCATGGGGTCGTCTCTCAGCGGGGAGGCCGGAAGCGGAACCGTATCAGCGGAATCCGAACGCGCCAGTCCATGTTGCAACGCGCAAACCCTTTTTGTGGTCGCCTTACTCCTTCAGAAACGGAGTCGACATCGCCTTGCTTTTCCGCCATAAGCCGCGACTTCCGGCGCAATTGAACCTGCGCCTCCACCATCACGACAGCTTTTTGGGTCGTGCTACCGCGCTAAGCGCTACTTGAGCACAGCCCATTCGGGCTCAAGTAGGCCGACCGGCCGATAGCCCCGAAAAAGAACGAGGATGGAGAGGGCCTCTGTCGACGTGATCGTTCGCAGAGGTCGCCCGCCTATGGGTGTTGCTCACGGAGGCCAAGGCCCAGGCGCATGAAAGGGTTTGAATGTTCGAGGCTCTGAACGAGCGGCTGACAGGCGTCTTCGACCGGATCACCGGCCGCGGCGCCCTGTCCGAAAAGGATGTCGAGGAGGCCCTGCGCGAGGTCCGCGTCGCCCTGCTCGAGGCCGACGTCGCCCTGCCGGTGGTCAAGGACTTCATCGCCCGCGCCAAGACGGCCGCGACCGGCGAAGACGTCATTCGCGCGGTCAAGCCCGCCGATCAGGTCATCAAGATCGTCTATGACGGCCTGGTCGATATGCTGGGCGGCGAAGAGCCGGTTCCGCTGAACACCAATGCGACCCCGCCCGCCGTCGTGCTGATGGCCGGTCTGCAGGGGTCGGGCAAGACGACGACCTCGGCCAAGCTGGCCCTGCGTCTGTCGAAGTTCGACAAGAAGAAGGTCATGATGGCCTCGCTGGACACGCGTCGTCCGGCGGCCATGGAACAGTTGGCTACCCTGGGCCAGCAGATCGAGGTCGCGACCCTGCCGATCGTGGCGGGCGAGAGCGCGGTTCAGATCACCCGCCGCGCGCTTCAGTCGGCCAAGCTGCAGGGCTTCGACGTCCTGATCCTCGACACCGCCGGCCGCATCACCCTGGACGAAGGGCTGATGAATGAGGTGGCCGAGGTCGCGCAGATCGCCAAGCCGGTCGAGACGCTGCTGGTCGCCGACAGCCTGACCGGTCAGGACGCGGTGCGCACCGCCGCCGCATTCCATGAGCGTCTGCCCCTGACGGGTCTGGTGCTGACCCGCGCCGACGGCGACGGGCGCGGCGGCGCCATGCTGTCGATGCGCGCCGTCACCGGCCTGCCGATCAAATATCTGGGCGCGGGCGAAAAGGTCGATGCGCTGGACGTGTTCGACGCCCGCCGCGTGGCCGGCCGCATCCTGGGTCAGGGGGACATCGTCGCCCTGGTCGAGAAGGCCGCGGGCGAGCTGGACCAGGCCAAGGCCGAGAAGATGGCCCGCAAGCTGGCCAAGGGTCAGTTCGATCTGGACGACCTGGCGGGCCAGCTGAACCAGATGAAGAAGATGGGCGGTCTTCAGGGCATCATGGGCCTGCTGCCCGGCGTGGCCAAGCTGAAGAACCAGATGGCCGAGAACAACGTCTCGGACAAGATGATCGACCGCCAGCTGGCCGTCATCAACTCCATGACCAAGGCCGAGCGCAAGAAGCCGGATCTGCTGAACGCCAGCCGCAAGAAGCGCGTGGCCAGGGGCGCCGGCGTCGAGGTTCAGGACATCAACCGTCTGCTGAAACAGCACCGGCAGATGGCTGACATGGTCAAGTCGCTGTCCAAGGGCGGCGGCAAGAACCTGCAGAAGATGGCGGCCATGATGGGCGGCCTGCCCGGCATGGGGGGCGGCGGCCCGGACATGAACCGTCTGAAGGCTCTGGGCGGCGGCAAGATGCCGGAACCCAGCGCCGATGAAATGAAAGCCATTCAGGACCGCCTGGCGGGTCTGGGCGGCGGACAACTGCCGGGGGGCCTTCCGGGGCTGCCGGGCCTTCCCAAAAAGAAATAATGACTTTCTAGAAAGAGACTGAAAATGCTGAAGATTCGTCTGTCCCGCGGCGGCGCCAAGAAGCGCCCCTACTACCACATCGTCATCGCCGACTCGCACGCTCCGCGCGACGGCAAGTTCATCGAGCGCGTCGGCAGCTACAACCCGATGCTGCCGAAGGACAGCGCCACCCCGCGCATCGTCCTGAAGGCCGACCGCATCGCCGAATGGCTTGCCAAGGGCGCCCAGCCGACCGACCGCGTCGCCCGCTTCATCAGCGAGAGCCAGGACGAAGCGCTGGCCGGCAAGGTCCAGTGGGTCCAGGGCAACAACCCCAAGAAGGCCGAGCCGGGCAAGAAGGCCCAGGAACGCGCCGCCGAGCGCGCCCAGCGCGAAGCCGATCGCCTGGAGGCCGAAGCCGCCGCCAAGGCCGAGGCCGCTGAAGCCGCCGCCACCGCTGCCGCCGCCCCGGCCGTGGAAGAAGCTCCGGCTGAAGAAGCCCCTGCGGCTGAAGTTGCGGCTGAAGCGCCTGCCGAAGCTGCTGCTGAAGCGACCGAAGAGCAGGCCTGAGCCTTATCTCTTCATCCGGCCACGGCCGCTTGAAACGGGAAAGCAGCGTCCTTTCGGGGCGCTGCTTTTCTGCTATCTGGACCCCATCGCATCGGTAAACGGAGCCCGGTATGAGCAGCGAAGACAGACTGATCCTGGTGGGCCAGATCGGCGGCGCCTTCGGCGTGAAGGGCGAGGTGCGGATCAGCGCCTATACCGCCGAGCCGATGGCCCTGATGGGCTATTCGCCGCTGCTGGGCGCTGACGGCAAACCGGTGCTGACCCTGATCTCGGCCCGGCCGGACAAGGCGGGCGTGGTGGCGCGCGTCAAGGAGATCGCCACCAAGGAAGAGGCCGACGCCCGGCGAGGCCAGAAGCTGTTCGTCACCCGCGATGCCCTGCCCCAGCCGGAGGAGGACGAGTTCTACCTGGCCGACCTGATCGGCCTGGAGGGGCGCGATCCGGCCGACGTGGTTCTGGGCACGGTGAAGTCGGTCCAGAACTTCGGCGCCGACGACATGCTGGAGATCGCCCCGGTCGAAGGCGGCCCGACCTGGTACCTGCCCTTCACCCGCGAGGCGGCGCCGGAACTGCATATCAACGACGGCTGGCTGCGTATCGTCCGCCCGACCGAAGTCAGCGACCGCGACGAAGGCTGACGCCGACACGGTTGCGGATCGCCCTGCGGCTTCCGACATGGACGGGGTCACACCAGCCGGAGCGTTCCATGGCCGACCTGTCCGCCTTCCCCGTCACCCGCCAGTTTCCGCCGCAGCATCCTGACCGGTTGCAGCTCTACTCTCTGCCGACGCCCAATGGGGTGAAGGTCTCCATCATGCTGGAGGAGTTGGGCCTGCCTTATGAGGTCCACCGGGTCGACATCAGTAAGGATGAAACCTGGACGCCTGAGTTCCTGTCGCTGAACCCCAACGGCAAGATCCCGGCGATCATCGACCCCGACGGTCCCGGCGGGAAGCCGCTGCCCCTGTTCGAGTCCGGCGCCATCCTGGTCTATCTGGCTGAGAAGTCAGGGCGCTTCCTGCCGACCGATCCGGCAGCGCGCTATGAGACCCTTCAGTGGGTCTTCTTCCAGATGGCGGCCATCGGCCCGATGTTCGGCCAGGTCGGCTTCTTCCACAAATATGCGGGCAGCGCCTTTGAGGACAAGCGGCCGCGCGACCGCTACGTCGCGGAATCGCGGCGTCTGCTGGGCGTTCTGGAAGGTCGGCTGAAGGATCGCCAGTGGATCATGGGTGACGACTACACCATCGCCGACATCGCCACTCTGGGCTGGGTGCGCAATCTGGTCGAACACTATGGCGCGGGCGATCTGGTCGGCTATGCGGACTTTCCGCATGTCGCCGCCTGGCTGGAACGCGGCGTAGCGCGTCCGGCCGTGCAGCGGGGGCTGAACATCCCGCCGCTTTCCTGAAGAAGGCGAGGGCGGACGCTTGAGCAGCCCCCGCAATCTACGGCTCAGATTTCTTCGGCCGGGGCGTCAGGAACGTATTTCTTGATCGACTCGATGGCGCGCTTGGCGCCCGACTTGTCGGAATAGCCTTCGGTAGAGAAGATGATCTCGGAGTTGTACTTGAACCGCACGCGGTACTCGCCAGCCTTGTCCTTATAGACTTCGAACTTGTGCGCCATGATCGCCTCGCTCTGACGGCCGCCAGTCGGCCGAGGGCAGAAGGCTGCCACGGTCCAGCTTCGGGCGTAAAGAGTGCGAAATGTAAAACGCCGTCATCGCTTCAGGAGCGCGCGGGGATCCATCGTCGCGCCGCCAGCGCCAGAAATCCGACGGCCAGTCCCCAGAAGGCCGAGCCTACGCCGAACAGGGCGACGCCCGACGCCGTGGCGGCGAAGGTCAGCACGGCGGCCTCGCGATTCTTGACCTCGCTCATCATGGCGCCCAGCGACCCGGTCAGGGGCGCGATCAGGGCCAGTCCTGTGATGGCGGCAAGCGCGCCGGTCGGCATGGCGATGAACAGGCCCGCCAGCGGCGCCGCGAACAGGGCGACGACCAGATAGAACAGGCCGTAGATCACCCCCACGGTCCAGCGTCTGGCGGGGTCGGGGTGGGCGTCCGGCTCGGTGCAGATGGCGGCGGTGATGGCGGCCAGATTGACGCCGTGCACGCCGAAAGGGGCCAGAAGCGTGCTGGTCAGCCCGCCCCAGAAGATCAGCTTTCCGGCGGGCGGGGCGTAGCCTGCGGCCCTCAGCACCACCAGACCGGGCAGGTTCTGCGAGGCCAGCGTCACCAGATACAGCGGCAGGGCCAGACTGACCGCCGCCTTCCAGTCGAAGGCTGGCATGACCGGCGACAGGGCGCCGAACAGGCCGGTTCCCTCGGGCAGGGCGACCTGCCCACGCACGGTCAGAACCGCGAAGGCGGCGACCAGAACGGCGGGCAGGGACCAGGCGGGCGCCAGACGCCGCATCACCAGAAAGACCAGCAGCAGCCCCGCCGCCAGCATCAGATCTGTTGGAAACACCAGGAACAGCTTGAGACAGAAGGGTAGCAGCACCCCCGCCAGCATGGCCGAGGCGACGGCGGCGGGAATGCGCTCGGCCAGTCGACCCAGCGCCGGGACCAGCCCGGTCAGCACCATCATCAGCCCGGCGATGACGAAGGCGCCCACGGCTGTCGACCAGCCGAGGCCCAGCGTCGAGGCCGCCAGCAGGGCCGCGCCCGGCGTCGACCAGGCCAGCACGACCGGCATCTTCAGTCGCCAGCTTAACACCGCGCCGGGCAGGCCGATGCCCAGGCACAGGGCCGTGACCATGGAGATGATCTGGCCGGGCGACGCGTCCATCGCCTGTCCCGCCTGAACGATCAGGGCGACCGTGCCGCCGAAGCCGACGACGGTGGCCACGGCGGCGGCGGAAAAACTGGCGGGAGGAGGCAGGCGCGCGGAACTCATGCGCCCAAGCTAGGCCGGGCGGCGGCGTGTCGAAAGCGGAAACCTATCTTCCGCTCATCTCGGCGTCAGCCGGGATGAGCGGGTAGTGGAGGAGATGCAAAAAAGGCCGCCGGTTCGCCCGACGGCCCTCTGTGTTCGCATGAAGTCGGGGGGCTCAGCCCTCCATATCGTCCGGCAGGCCGACGGCGTGGAAACCGGCGTCGACGTGGACGACCTCACCCGTGGTCGAGCGGCCCAGATCCGAACACAGCCACAGGGCGGCGCCGGCGACGCCTTCCATCGAGGTCTCTTCCTTGATCAGCGAGAACTGGGCCGACTTGGAGTGCAGGCCGCGCCCGCCCGAGATGCCCGCCAGCGACAGGGTGCGCATGGCGCCCGCCGAGATGGCGTTGACGCGGATGCCCTTCGGTCCCAGGTCGCGCGCGATATAGCGGGTGGCGGCTTCCAGCGCGGCCTTGGCCACGCCCATGGTGTTGTAGTTGGGGATGACCCGCTCGGAGCCGAGGTAGGTCAGGGTGATCATCGAGCCGCCGTTGGGCATCAGTTTCGCCGAACGCTTGGCCACGTCGACGAAGCTGAAGGCCGAGATGTTCATGGCCAGCAGGAAGCTGTCGCGGGTGGTGTTGTCGACGAAGGAGCCCTTCAGCTCGTCCTTGTTGGCGAAAGCCACCGAGTGGACGACGAAGTCGATCGTGCCGAATTCCTTCTCCAACTCGGCGAAGGCGGCGTCCATGGAGGCGTCGTCGGTGACGTCGGCCTGGATCAGCAGCTTGGCGCCGACGCTTTCGGCAAGCGGGCGCACGCGGCGCTCAAGCCCCTCGCCCAGATAGGTGAAGGCCAGTTCGGCGCCCTGCGCCGCCAGCTGAGAGGCGATCCCCCAGGCGATGGAGTTGGAGTTGGCCACCCCCATGATCAGGCCCTTCTTGCCCTTCATGAGTTCGCCGGTGGGCATGTCCCAGCCTTCGCTCGTCGCCATGGTTCGTCTCCGTATCTAGAACTTGATCCGCCTTTTGGACGGGCGCGCGGCGGGTGACAAGTGAGTGCTGACGCTGGCGTTTATCCGCCAGCGGCCTAAGTTGGCGTCATGAGCTTCGACGCCGACAGTTCGAACGCACAGCCGCAAGCCGGGCCGGTCTTCTTCGACCGCCGTGAACTGGACCAGGTGCTGCGGGTCTATGGGCGGATGGTGGCGGCGGGCGAATGGCGCGACTATGCGATGGCCGGGGCCAGGGAGCATGCCGAGTTCGCGGTCTTTCGCCGCCACGGCGACGCACCCGTCTATCGCATCGAGAAACGTCCGGCGCTGCGTCTGAAACAGGGCCAGTGGGCGGTGATCGGGGAGGGCGGCCATGTGCTGAAGCGCGGCCGCGATCTGGCCCAGGTGCTGCGCGTGTTCGACAGCCGGAAGTTCACGGTGGTGGAGTAGGGCGGGTGACAAAGCAGGGGCCAAAGAAAAGGCCCCGACGTCGCCGTCGGAGCCTCATTTGTTTGGCCTATCGCCCTTCGGGCTGCTTGAGGGCCGCGCTCAAGTCGGCTGTGACCGCGTCACAGCCATAGCGCATCTGGAAATTCCTATTCGCGGCCGCCCATGAAGGCGAGCAGGAACTGGAACAGGTTGATGAAGTTGATGAACAGGCTCAGGGCGCCGAAGCCCGTGGCCACGCCCATGGCGTTCTTGTCGCCGCCGAGGGCGTAGTAGGTCATCTTCAGACGCTGGGTGTCATAGGCGATCAGGCCCGAGAAGATCAGAACGCCCAGACCCGAGATCACTAGGCCGAACATGCCCGACTTCACCAGGAAGGCGTTGACCAGCATGGCCAGGATCAGGCCGATCAGGGCCATGATCAGGAAGGTGCCCATGCCGCTGAGGTCCTTCTTGGTCGTGTAGCCGACCAGGCTCAGACCCGCGAAGGCGGCGGCGGTGACGAAGAAGGTCGAGGCCAGCGAACCGCCCGTATAGCGCAGGAACAGCACGCCCAGACCGGCGCCGATGGTGGCGACCACGGCCCAGTAGAGCATGTTCACGCCCTTGGCCGTCGGGTTCTTCATGAAGAACATGGAGCCGAACAGCATGACCAGCGGCGAGAACTGGATGATCATGCCCAGCATGGTCAGGCCGATGCGGCCGTCCGGCATGCGGGCGAACAGCAGTTGCTGCACCGCCGGGACGTTGCCGGTGACGTAGGCCAGGACGCCGGCGACGACCAGACCGATCGCCAGCTTGTTGTAGACGCCCAGCATGAAGGCGCGCAGACCGGCGTCGACGGACATGTCCGCCGACTGCGGAAGCGGGCGCGCATAGCCGTTGTTGAAGTCGCTCATCGCGAAAGAAGTCTCCCATTCGGCCGGGAAGGTCCCGACCTTTGGCTCAAATATCGGGACGCGCGGGCGTCCATGCAAGAAAAACCGGACTTCCGGCCGCCGGTTCCGCCCGCTACCAAGGGTCGCATGTTACGTCTGTTCACCGCTATCGCCATTCCCGACGACGTCGCCGAGACCCTGGCGCGGCGTCAGTCCGGCCTGCCCGGCGCCCGCTGGCGGCCGCTGGACGCCCTGCACGTGACCCTGGCCTTCTATGGCGAGGCGTCAGAGCGCACGGCTGACGATCTGGCCTCCGAACTGACCCGCGCCGAGGGCGGAGGGCCGTTCGAGATCACCCTGAACGGCGTCGGCGCCTTCGGCGACGCCCACCGCAGCCACACCCTGTGGGCCGGGCTGGAACGTTCCGAGCCGCTGAACGTCCTGGCCGGACGGTGCCGCGCGGCAGGCGAGCGCGCGGGCGCCCCGCCGGAGAAGCGCGAATACCGGCCGCACGTCACCCTGGCCTATCTGAAACCTCAGGCGAACCCCGACCGTATCGGCGCCTGGATCGCCGGGCACAATCTGCTGAAGTCGCCGCCGATCCGCGTGGATCGCTTCGGCCTCTATTCCAGCGTCCTGACTGGCGACGGCAGCGTCTACACCCTGGAACGCGAGTATCTGCTGTGACCGACCGCCCGACATCCCCTCTCGGCCCCACGCTGGAGACGGAGCGACTGTTCCTGCGCCCGCCGACGCTGGAGGACTTCCCCCGATGGGCCGACTTCATGAGCGACCCTGAGACGACCCGCTTCATCGGCGGGGTGCAGTCGAAGCACGAGGTCTGGCGCGCCATGGCCTCGGTGGCGGGCATGTGGGCGCTGCAGGGCGAGGGCATGTTTTCGGTGATCGAGAAGGAGACCGGCCTGTGGATGGGACGGATCGGACCGCTGCACCCCTATGACTGGCCGGGCCGGGAAGTCGGCTGGAGCCTGCATCGCGACGCCACGGGCAAGGGCTATGCGCTCGAGGCGGCTGCCGCGACCATGGACTACGCCTTCGACGTGCTGGCGTGGCCCGACGTCATCCACTGCATCGACCCGGACAACCGCGCCTCGGAGAAGCTGGCCGAGCGGCTGGGTTCGACCAATCGCGGGCCGGGCGTGATCCCGCCGCCGTTTCACGAGCACAAGGTCAATCTGTGGGGCCAGACGCGCGATCAGTGGCGGGTGAACCGGCAGCGCTTGCGGTAGGAACGCAAGGAGAACATAAAGGCCCATGGCCGCCGCCGCGCTTCATCTCGAACTGGTTTTCAGCCGCCCTGAAACGACCCTGTCCGTCACGCGGGGAGCGGCGCGGCTGCTGGTCGACATGGGCTATGCGCCGCTGCTGGAAGTCTGCCTGCCCAACGGACGGCGCGCCGACGTCATGGCGCTGGGGCCCAAGGGCGACATCATCATCTGCGAGGTGAAGTCGGGCGTCGACGACTATCGCGTCGACCGCAAATGGCAGGAGTACGGCCCCTTCTGCGACGCCTTCTACTTCGCCGTGGCGCCTGAGTTTCCCGAGGGCGTCCTGCCGGGCGGACCGGGCCTGATCGTCGCTGACGGCTTTGGCGGGGCGGTGGTGCGCGACGCGCCCTCCACGCCCCTGGCGCCTGCACGCCGCAAGGCCCTGACCCTGGCCTTCGCCCGTCTGGGCGCGCTGAGGGCGATGCGCGAGTAAACGCCTATCCGTCAACCGCATGCAGGGATGCGCCATGCTCGCGCAGCCAGCGGCGGTGCGGGCGGTGGTCGCCGATCAGTCGGGTGACGACGGACCAGTAGGCGGGGCTGTGGTCGGCGTGGACCAGGTGGGCCACTTCGTGCGCGGCCAGGTAGTCGGCCACCGCGGGCGGGGCCATGACGACGCGCCAGGAATAGCGGATCGAGCGGTTGTGCGGGCTGCAGGAGCCCCAGCGCGAGCGCGTATCGACGATCGACACCTTCACCGGCGCCTGCCCGAGGGTCTTCAGGTGGACCAGCGTGCGCTCGGTCAGGAAGTCGCGCGCGGCGCGGCGGAACCAGTTCTCGATGCGGCGGGAAAAGGCCTCGCCCTCGCCGCCGGAACGCAGCACAGGCCCCTCGGGCGTGTCGATCAGGCGCGCTGCGCCTGCGCCGCCGCTGGCTTCCAGCCGCACGGTGCGGCCCAGCCAGGTCACGACGGCGCCCGGCTCGAACGGCTGCGCATCAAGGCGTGCGGCCAGGCGTTCGGCGATCCATCCGGCCTTGGTGCGGGCGAAGGCCACGACCTCGCCAAGGCGCCGCTCGCTGGGGGCCACGGCCACGGCCTCGCCGGCGCGGGCGTCGATGCGGATCGACAGCCGCCGCGCGCGCGGATTGACCGACAGTCGCAGGGCGCCGCCGCCCTCAAGCGGCAGACGCTGACCGTTCCGGTACGACACTGATCGCTTCGTTTTGGGCGATGAAATCGCGCACGCGGGGATAGATCTCCTCGCGGAACCGGCGGCCGTTGAACACGCCGTAGTGGCCGACCTTGGGCTGGACGTAGAGCAGGCGCCGGTCGTCGGGGATGTTCGGCGTCAGGCCGTGTGCGGCCTGGGTCTGGCCGACGCCGGAGATGTCGTCCATCTCGCCCTCGATGGTGGCCAGGCCGATGTCGGTGATGGCCGTCAGATCCACCGTCTGGCCGCGATGCTCAAGCAGGCCGCGCGGCAGCAGATGCTGCTGGAAGACGATGTCGATGGTCTGGAGATAGAACTCTTCGGTCAGGTCCAGCACCGACAGATACTCGTCGTAGAACTGCTCGTGCTTTTCCACGCCGTCGCCATCGCCCGCCACCAGATCCTCGAAATAGCGGCGATGGGCGTCGACGTGCTTGTCTTCATTCATCGACATGAAGCTGTAGAGCTGGACGAAGCCCGGATAGACCCGCCGCCCGACGCCCGGATAAGGCAGGGGCACAGTGTGGATCATGTTCGACTTGAACCAGGTGAAGGGCTTTTCCTCGGCCAGCTGGTTCGTCACCGTCGGGGACAGGCGGGCGTCGATGGGCGAGCCCATGAAGGTCATGGAGGCGGGGCGGTTCGGGTCGTCCTCGGCGGCCATCACGGCGCAGGCGGCCAGCACCGGCGGCCCCGGCTGGCAGACGCCGACGACATGGGCGCGCGGCCCGACGGCGGCCAGCATGTCGCGCACATGGTCGATGTAGTCGCTGAAGTCGAAGCGGCCTTCCAGCATCGGCACCTGACGGGCGTTGGCCCAGTCGGTGACATAGACGTCGTGGTCCTGAAGGAAGGTCTCGACCGTGCCGCGCAGCAGGGTGGCGTAGTGGCCCGACAGCGGCGCCACGATCACCACGGCGGGCGCGGCGGCCGGTCGCCCCGCGCGCTTCAGGTCGCCGATGTTGCGGGCGAAGCGCACCAGCCGGCACCAGGGCGAGGACCACACCACCTGTTCGGTGGTGCGGACGGGCTTGCCGTCGATCTCGATCGTCTCAAGGCCCCAGTCAGGCTTGCCGTAGCGGCGCGTCAGGCTCTCGAACACCTCGGCGGCGGCATAGGCGGTGCGGCCGATCGCCGTGTCCGACGCCGGATTGAGCGGAGAGGTCCAGAACTGGCGGGCCATCTGGGCCCCGATCCGGAACGGAGCCGCCGAATGATAGGCGAGCTCGTGAAAAGCGTAGAGCATGAAACCCCGACTGCGGCCCCCGCCGATGCGGAACGCCGATCATACAGGATGATGCGGTGCAAAAAAGACCGGCCGCGCCGCGTTCAGGCAAAGGTGATCAGCCCTTCTCCATCGCGTTCTCGATCAGGGCCACGGTGCGGCTGGGCCCCAGATCGTGGGCGACGGCGCTGCGGAACCTGCCGTCCGGCCCCATCAGATAGACGGTCAGGCCATGGTTCATGGTGTAGCCCTCGCCCTCGCCGACCTTCTGATAGAAGGCGCGGTATTCCTTGGCGACCTGGGCCACCTGTTCCGGCGTGCCGGTCAGGCCGATGACGCCGTCGGGGAAGCCGTCTGACGACAGATAGTCCTTCAGCATCTGCGGCGTGTCGCGCTCGGGGTCGATGCTGATGAAGACGATCTGCAGGTTTTTGGCCTTGTCGCCCATCCGCTCCTGCACGGCGTTCAGCACGCCAAGCGTGGTCGGGCAGTAGTCGGGGCAATAGGTGAAGCCGAAGAAGACCAGGCTCCATTTGCCCTCAAGAATCTTTTCGGTGACCACCTGCCCGTCCTGATTGGTTAGGGTGAAGGGGCCGCCGACCAGGGGCTGGCCGGTCGCCGCATCCGTTGTCTGCGCCGCTTGTTGACGACCGCCGACCACCACCATGGTGATCAGGCCCAGCGCCAGGGCGATGACCGCGCAGGCGGCGGCGAACAGGATGACGGGACGGCGGGGCATGGCCTCTCCTTGAGGGGAACGAAGCGGATTATCGGGCGAGCGCGACACATGGCGCGACACAGGGCGCCGTGCAGCCGCCCTTCGCCCGGTCTATAGAAGAGGGGTGAGCCAGACAGAAGCCCCCATACCGCCGCACGCCCCCCCGCATCTCCTGGCCCAGGCGGGCGGCGAGCTGGCCGGTCTGCCCGAACTGCCCCGGCGAGGGCGCGGTCTGTCGCTGCGCACCCTGATCGTGCTGCGCTGGCTGGCGGTGATCGGCCAGACCTGCGCCATCCTGACCGCCTATTTCGCCCTGCACTTTCCCTTGCCGTTATGGGAGTGCCTGACGGTGATCGGCGCGGGCGTGGCGATGAACCTGGCCACCATGGCGCGGGCGCGGCGTATCGACGGCAGCCTGCCGGACGGGCCGCGAACCGCCGCCCAGCTGGGCTTCGACATCCTGCAGCTGGCGACCCTGCTGGCCCTGACGGGGGGATTGGCCAACCCCTTCTGCCTGCTGCTGGTCGCGCCGGTGACGATCGCAGCGGCGGCCCTGCCTGCGCGGCAGGCCGTCATTCTGGGCGTGATGGCGCTGATCGCCGTGGGCTTCCTGTTCTCCTGGTCCCTGCCCCTGCCGTGGCGCCTGCATGAGCATCTGGAACTGCCGGGCCTCTATCGTCTGGGGCTGGGGCTGGCGCTGGTGACGGGGGTGCTGTTCACCGCCGGCTACGCCTGGAAGGTGGCCGCCGACGCCGACAAACTGGAACTGGCCCTGGCGACGACGCAGGACGTGCTGCAACGCGAGCAGAGGCTGGCGGCCCTGGGCGGTCTGGCCGCCGCCGCCGCTCATGAGCTGGGCACGCCGCTGGCCACCATACAGGTCGTCGCCAAGGAGATGTTGCGCGAGGCCGCTCCCGACAGCCCCGCCGCCGAGGACGCGGGCCTGATCCTGCAACAGGCCGAGCGCTGCCGCGCCATTCTGAAGCAACTGTCGGCCCAGCCCGAGGAAGGCGACGCCCTGTTCGCCGACATCGATCTGAAGACCCTGCTGGAAGAGGTGGCCCAGCCGCATCGCGGCTTTGATCTGGACTTCGACATCAGCCTGAAGGTCCCGCCGGGACAGGCCGCGCCGCGCGTGCGTCGCCTGCCCGAGATCGTCCACGGCCTGTCCACACTGGTCGAGAACGCGGCCGACTTCGCCACGGCGCGAGTGCAGTTGACCGCCGTGGTCGACGCCGGATGGATCGAGATCGACATCGTCGACGACGGCCCCGGCTTCGCCTCTGAAATCCTGCCGCGTTTGGGCGAGCCCTATGTGACCAGCCGCCCGCAGGCCAAGGCCCGCCGCGCCCTGGCGGCCCAGATCGCCTCGGCGTCCAGCCCCGCACGGCGGGGACGACGCGCGCCGCCGCCACCGGTCACCGCCCCCATCGCGCCCAGCCAGGGCGGCATGGGGCTGGGCTTCTTCATCGCCCGCACCCTGCTGGAACGGACGGGCGCCAAGGTCTCGGTCGGCGCGGGCTCGCCCGCCAAGGGCCAGCCGGGCGGCGCTCTCGTTTCCGTACGCTGGGCGCGTCAGGCGCTGGAAGTCACCGCCTCGGCGATGGACGGCGACGGAACCTGATGTCGCAGTTGCGAGCTTGGCTCTTGACCCTGCGTCGCTGACGCACGACCTGAAACGGCAGGAGAATTTCATGTCCGAACTCGAGACCCAGATCGCCGCCCTCAACGACAAGTCCCTGCTGCTGCTGGACGACGATCAGGCGTTGCGCACCCGGCTGGGCCGGGCGCTGGAAACGCGCGGGTTCGCCGTCACCGTCGCCGGTTCCGTAGCCGAGGCCAACGAGGCCCTGCGCCAGTCGGTCCCGGCCTTCGCGGTGCTGGACATGCGGCTAGAAGACGGCAACGGCCTGAAGGTGGTCGAGATGATCCGCGAGCGGCGCGAAGACGCCCGCATCGTCATGCTGACCGGCTACGGCGCCATCGCCACGGCCGTGGCGGCGGTCAAGGCGGGCGCGGTCGACTATCTGCAGAAGCCGGCCGACGCCGACGACGTGGTCAAGGCGCTGCTGTCGACCGGCGAGGCGCCTGAGCCGCCTGAAAACCCCATGTCGGCCGATCGGGTGCGCTGGGAGCATATCCAGCGCGTCTATGAGCTGTGCGACCACAACGTGTCCGAGACGGCGCGCCGTCTGGGCATGCACCGCCGCACCCTGCAACGCATCCTGGCCAAGCGCGCCCCGCGATAGGCTGCTTTTTGCGCGCTATGCTCGCGACGCGGTCGCTCGCGGCTTGAGCGCGCCGCCTTTCCTTCTCCCCACAAGGGGAGAAGGTGGCCGACACCCATTCAGAAGAATAACGAGTCCGGGCGCCGTTCCTGCTGCGGCGCAGGGGGCGTCTGCGGCCGAGCGGGGCGCGTCGCCGGGGGCTGTTGCGGCTGGGCCGGTTGCGGGGCCTGGCCGTCGATGATCACGGGCGGCGCTGCGTCATACGGCGTGGCCGTGGCGTAGGGGTCTTCGACCTGGCCCATCAGGTCGCCGACGGGATCGGGCGCAGTCCAGCCTTCCGGCAGAGGGGGGCCGTTGGGGATGGGCTGGACGGCCAGACGCGGCAGGGCCGCCTCCATGAAACCGCGCCAGATGGCGGCCGGGGACGAGCCCCCGGTGATGCGGGCCATCGGCTTGTT
This sequence comes from Brevundimonas naejangsanensis DSM 23858, assembly GCF_000421705.1. Lineage (GTDB taxonomy): Bacteria > Pseudomonadota > Alphaproteobacteria > Caulobacterales > Caulobacteraceae > Brevundimonas > Brevundimonas naejangsanensis. The sequence goes on along the minus strand of NZ_ATXN01000004.1, from coordinate 59,826 downwards.
GTCGTCCTTGCCGACCCAGACGGCGGCGACGAAGCCGCCCGTATAGCCGACGAACCAGGCGTCCTTGTAATCCGAGGTGGTGCCGGTCTTGCCGGCGATGTCGCGCCCGCCGATCGCCGCCGAACGGCCGCTGCCCGAGGTGACGACGCCGCGCAGCATCTGGTTCATGTAATAGAGCGGCGGATTGTTGATGGCCTGGCCGCCTTCCGACGGGCCGTGGGTGTAGATGACGCGGCCGGACGGGGTGCGGATGCGGCTGATGCCATAGGCGTCAACGCGGCGGCCGCCGTTGGCGAAGGCGTCGTAGGCCTGGGCCATCTCCAGCGGGCTGACCTCGACGGCGCCCAACGCCATGGAGGGCTGCAGGCCGATCTCGCTGGTGATCCCCAGACGCTTGGCGGCGCGGGCCACGCTGTCGCGTCCGACCTGATCGGCCACATAGGCGGCCACCGTATTGGTTGACTGGGCCACAGCCTGAGCCAGGGTCATCTGGCCGGAGAAGCGGCCTGAATAGTTGCGCGGCGACCAGCCGCCGATGGTCACGGGCTGGTCGATCACCGGCGTCTCGGGCGTATAGCCCGCCTCGACCGCGGCCAGATAGACGAAGGGCTTCCAGGCCGAGCCGGACTGGCGCCGCGCATCCACCGCGCGGTTGAACTGGCTGTCGCCGTATGAGGCGCCGCCGATCATGGCGCGCACCCGGCCGTCGCCGTCCAGGGCGACAAGCGCGGCCTGTTCGACGCCCTTGCCCTTGTCGCGATCCAGGATGCGGCGGACGGCGCGCTCGGCGTCGGTCTGAAGGGTCAGGTCAAGCGTCGTCTCGACGACCATGTCCTCGGTCGGTTCGCCGACCAGGCCGCGGATCTGCTTGTCCAGCCAGTCGATGAAGTATTGGGCGTGCTGGCTGGCCAGGGTTTTGGACACCCGCACCGGCTCGGCCACGGCGGCCTCGCGCTGGGCCGGAGTGATGGCGCCGACCTCGACCATTTCGTTCAGCACGACGTTGGCGCGGGCAGCAGCGCGCTCGCTCTCGGAAACCGGCGAATAGCGTGAAGGCGCCTTCAGAAGGCCCGCCAGCAGGGCGGCCTCGCCGACCGTCAGCTTGTCGGCGCTCTTGTCGAAGTAACGCTGGGAAGCGGATTCGATGCCGTAGGCGCCGGCGCCAAAATAGACCCGGTTCAGGTAGAGGGCGAGGATCTCCTTCTTGGAGAACTTCATCTCCAGCCAGACGGCGAGGATCAGTTCCTGCACCTTGCGCTTCATGTTCTGATCGGGCGTCAGGAACAGGTTCTTGGCCAGCTGCTGGGTGATGGTCGAGCCGCCCTGGACCACGCGCCCGGCCCTCAGGTTCGAGGCCATGGCCCGGCTCATGCCGATCGGATCGAAGCCGGGGTGGTGATAGAAGCGGCGGTCCTCGATGGCCACGAAGGCGGCGGGGACGTAGTCGGGCAGGGCGTCCAGATCGACTGGCGGCGCCATCTGGGTGCCGCGCACCGCGATCAGGGCGCCGGAGCGATCCAGATAGGTGATCGAGGGCTGGCGATCGACTTCATACAGGCTGGAGGTGTCCGGCAGGTCGCGCGCGAAGACGGCCAGGAAGACCACGGCGAAGATCAGGCCCCAGACGGCCAGCACCGCGCCCCAGTAGAACAGGCGGCCCATGACGGTTCGACGCGGCTTTGCGCCTCCCTGCTCGTTCCGGTCGGGTCCGCGGTCGTTGCGCGCCATGAACATCCCTTTATGCCAGCGACGTGGACCCTAGACCATTTTCGGTTCAGTCGGAATCGACTGAACCCAGAACAATGGTCCAGAATTAGCTGGAGCGAATATCTGAGTTTGGTTGGACGAGCGTCCAACCAAACCGATTTCGCTCTAGCCGTTCCCGTCGCCCGCGAAAACGCCCCCGTTTTCGATCGCGGCAGCGTGTGCGTCCTTTTCGCCGAAAGAATGGCTTAGCGCGCCAGGAAGGCGTCCAGTTCGCCGTAGAAGGCTTCCGGCTGGTCGAACATGATGAAGTGGGCGCTGTCGTCGATGCGTTTCAACCTGGCGCCGGGCAGGGTCGCGAACGACATCTGATAGATGGCGTCGGTGATCGCGTCGGTCATGCGGGCGTCGTTGAACTTGACGTAGAGCACCTCGGTCGGGGCGGTGATCTTGGCCAGTTCGGGTCGCAAGTCGGTCGTGACCAGTTCGCGGAAGGCGGCGGCCGAGACCTTCTGGTCGCTGTTGCGCATGTCTTCCAGCGCCTCTTCGCGGCGGCTCTCGGTGTTGATCATGCCGTTGATGGCGGGGGTGGCCTGGGCGACGTAGGCTTCCCGCGGGCTGGTCGACTGAGCGGTCCAGATCTGATCAGCGACGGGGGTCACGCTCTCGGCCGTCGCACCGGGCGCGCCGAACATGGCGCCCATGAAGGGGATCATGTCCACGACCATCAGCCGGCCGACCAGGTCGGGGTGACGGGCGGCCAGCATCATGCCCATGGTCCCGCCCATGGAGTGGCCGACGACGGCCGGCCTGTTCAGATGCTGCTCGCGGATGTAGCGGGCGATTTCCTCGGCCACGGGGGCGCCGACCGGCTGGGGCGCGTCGCCCTGCGCATTGGCTTGAGCCGCGGCACCCGCGAAACCGGCGACGTGGATGCGGTGGATGCGATAGCGCCCGTTCAGGTGATCGACCGTTCCCTGCCAGACGGCGGGCGAGGACGACAGGCCGGGGATCAGGATCAGGTCGGGCGCGCCCTCGGGCCCGTCGACCACCACGTTGAGGCGGTCGGAGGCGAAGGCGGCGTGCTGCGCGCTGTGGGCTGCGTGGTTGACGTGGCCGTCCTGAGCCAGGGCGGGGGCGGCGGTCAGCAACAGGGCGGCGGCCAAAAACACGGTGGAGGCGGTGCGGATCAAGGCGTCTCTCCCAAAGAGAATTTGAGACAGATTAATTCATCGGCTGAGGAAGGGAATGGCCTTTGGACGCCTGACCGTCCCTGCTGCTACAAGGCGGCCATGACCGCAGACGCCGCGCCCGCACCCTCTACTGCCCCCGAAGCGAAAGCTCCGCCCACTGCTTTCGGCAAGGGCTTCATCACCGACGCCTGGTATTTCGTCGCCCTGGCGCGCGACGTGCCGGTCGCCAGCCTGAAGCGCTATGAGATCATGGGCGAGCCGGTTCTGATCGGGCGAACCCGCGCGGGCGAGGTCTATGGGATGCGCGACATCTGCCCTCACCGCGCCGCGCCGCTGTCGGCCGGGCGGCTGGTCGAGAAGCCGGGCGAGGGCGAGACGATCGAATGCCCCTATCACGGCTGGCGCTTCCGGCCCGATGGGGTGTGCGCGGCCATCCCGTCGCTGGTCGAGGATCAGGCGTTCGAGGCCAACCGCATCAAGGTGCGGTCCTATCCGGTGCGCGAGAGCCAGGGCATGGTCTTCGTCTGGATGGCGGCCGACGCGCGCAATCCGTCCGAGCCGGATCAGGAACCGCCGCAGTTTCCCGGCGCCGTCGGCCAGCCGCGTCTGGTCGAGGCGATGGATTTCGACAGCCATATTGATCACGCTGTCGTCGGCCTGATGGACCCCGCGCATGGCCCTTACGTCCACCAGCAGTGGTGGTGGCGCTCCGAACATTCGATGCACGAGAAGGCCAAGACCTTCGCTCCGGTCGACTTCGGCTGGGCGATGGTGCGCCATGCGCCGTCCTCGAACAGCCGCCTCTACAAGGTGCTGGGCGGGGCGCCTGCGACCGAAATCACCTTCCGCCTGCCGGGCTATCGCTGGGAGCATATCCAGGTCGGCTCCAAGCAGGTGCTGGCCCTGACCTGCCTGACGCCGGTGAGCGAGATCAAGACCCGCATCACTCAGATCTTCTGGTCCGACCACTGGGTGTTCGGCATCGCCAAGCCCTTCCTGCGCATGGGGGTCGTCGCCTTCCTGAAGCAGGACGGCGGCATGGTGAACCTGCAGAACGAGGGGCTGAAATACGACCCGGCCCTGATCTGGATCGACGACGCCGACAAACAGGCCAAATGGTATCAGCAGCTGAAGCGCGAATGGCTGAAAAGCCGCGCCGAGGGCCGCGCCTTCGTCAATCCGATCAAGGAGACGGTGCTGCGCTGGAAGAGCTGACGGCTGAAGTCCGGCGGCGCAGCTCTGGCCGTTCCGTGCGGAACGGCGCAATCATGCCGTCATGAAATCGGTCGCGCGCCTCTTTCGTCTGCATTTCGCCCTGTGGTTGGGGTTGGCGGTAATGGCGGCCGCGAGCGCCGTTTCGCCCGTAGCATGGGGCTGGCCGGTGCGGCTGGCGGTCGCCTGGGACGCGGGCGTGGCGGCCTTTCTGCTGCTGACCTTCGTGCGGCTGAGCCGAACCCGATCGGTGGCGGAGATTCGCGCGCGGGCGGCGGAGCTGGATCAGGCAGGCGGGGCGGTGCTGCCGCTCAGCCTGTTGGCGGCGGGGGCCAGCGTCTTCGTCATCGTCTTCATGGCGGCGTCGGGCGGCAAGCCGACGGCGACGGCGGCGGTTCTGACCGTGGCCACCATCGCCCTGAGCTGGCTGTTCGTGCAGACCATTTTCACCCTGCATTACGCGCATGAATTCTATGCGCCCGCCGAAGCCGACGATGGCGACCGACAGGGCCTGATGTTTCCGGGAGAGGAAGACGCCGACTATTGGGACTTCCTGCACTTCGCCCTGATCATCGGCGTGGCGAACCAGACGGCCGACGTGCAGATCTCCAGCCAGCGCCTGCGCCGCATCGCCACCGTCCACAGCATCGTGGCCTGGCTGTTCAACACGGTGATCCTGGCCCTGGCCGTCAATCTGGCGGTCAATCTGTTGTAGCTTTCGCCGCGTTCGCCTTGACTTGGCCGCTATTGAGGCCCATCTGCGCTGCATCGCACAATGCGGTGACCGGCGCGTTCCAGCGCGTGTTTGGGCTTCCCTGACCGGAAGGCCTGTCTGTCGAGCGGCCGGATCATTCGATTTCATACGTCGTCCATACACGCGGGGCGGCGCCCGTTCCCCGCCCGATTTCGGGCAGGCGACGTGCGCCCTTTTGTGAAGGTCTGGTTCGTCCAGACGCGCGCGCCGCCGTTCGTGAAAGACAGACGTGAGCGACACTCTTACTTTTGAATCCATGGGCCTGAACAAGGCTCTTCTGACCGCCCTAGCCGCGACCGGCTATGAGAAGCCGACGCCGATCCAGGCCAAGTCCATCCCCGACGTGATGAAGGGCAAGGACCTGCTGGGCATCGCCCAGACCGGCACCGGCAAGACCGCGGCCTTCGCCCTGCCCATCCTGCACCGCCTGGCCGAAAACCGCGTGGCGCCCAAGCCGCGCACCACTCGCGCCCTGATCCTGAGCCCGACGCGCGAACTGGCGACCCAGATCGCCGACAGCTTCAAGCAATACGGCGCCCACCTGGGCTTCCGCGTAGCCGTCATCTTCGGCGGCGTGAAATACGGCCCGCAGGAACGCGCCCTGCAACAGGGTCTGGACGTCCTGGTCGCCGCGCCGGGCCGCCTTCTGGACCACATCCAGCAGAAGACGCTGGACCTGTCGCAGACGGAAATCTTCGTCCTGGACGAGGCCGACCAGATGCTGGACCTGGGCTTCATCAAGCCGATCCGCCAGATCGTCAGCCGCATCCCGGCCAAGCGCCAGAACCTGTTCTTCTCGGCCACCATGCCGTCGGAGATCGGCAAGCTGGCGGGCGAACTGCTGAAGGACCCGGTCAAGGTGCAGGTCACGCCGCAGGCCACCACGGTCGAGCGAATCAAACAGTCGGTGATCTGGGTCGAACAGGGCAAGAAGCGCGCCCTGCTGACCGAGCTGTTCTCGGACCCCGCCTATACGCGCTGCCTGGTCTTCACCAAGACCAAGCACGGCGCCGACAAGGTCGCAGCCTATCTGGAGGCCGGCGGCGTCGAGGCCGGGGCTATCCACGGCAACAAGAGCCAGCCGCAACGCGAGCGCGCGCTTGAAGCCTTCAAGAACGGCAAGCTGCGCGTTCTGGTCGCCACCGACATCGCCGCACGCGGCATCGACGTGGACAAGGTCACCCACGTGGTGAACTTCGAGCTGCCTTATGTGCCGGAAGCCTATGTCCACCGCATCGGCCGCACGGCCCGCGCGGGCAAGGACGGCACCGCCATCAGCTTCGTCGCCGGCGACGAGATGAAGCTGCTGAAGGATATCGAGAAGGTTACGCGCCAGAAGATTCCCGCGATCGACCGCCGCAACGATAAGGCCCTGGCCCAGCTGGACGCCTCCATCATGTCGGCGGGCGTGGCCAAGAAGGCGACCCTGCCCGAACGTGAAGGCCGCTCGGACGGCGAGGGCCGGGGCGGACGTGGCCGCGGCGGGCGCAACCCGCATCGCGAAGGCGTCAAGCAGGAGGGCGGCGGTCAGCCGCACCGCCAGCGTCGTGGCCGCAACGGCGCGCCTGCGGCCGAACGCCCGGCGGTCGCCTATGATCCGATGGCGGGCGACCGCGCCCGGTCGTCGGTGCGCGCCGCCCCTGCGGCCGAGCCCAAGCCGGTCGGCGAACTGCAGCGTCGTCCGCGCCGTCGCCGCCCGTCGAACGGCGGCAAGGGCCATAGCGCCCAGGCTTGATCGCTACGATCAATGCAGAATGAAAAAACGGCGGCTCCTTTGCGGGAGCCGCCGTTTCCATATCCGCCGTCAGGCGAGGATCAGAAGGCCCAGCGGGCGCCGATCGAGGCCACCAGGGCCGAGCCTTCGGCCTCGCCGCGCAGGTGCGAGGTCACGGCTGCCGGGGTGCCGGCGTAGAAGGCGCGGTCGTCGTGGATCGTCGAGTCGCTGAAGGCGATGTAGGTCAGGCCCGCGTCGAAGGTGACGCCCTCGGTCACCTTGGTCGAGCCGCCGACCGAGAACAGCCAGCGGTCGGCGTCGGGGATGCGGGCCGTGCGCAGGCTGTCGCGGGTCGGGGTCGGGTCGTAGCCGACGCCGGCGCGCAGGGTGGTCTTGTCGCTGATGGCGTAGTCCAGGCCGATGGCGCCGGTGGTGACGTCCTTGTAGTTCTGATGGATGACGTCGCCGCCGTTCGGATACTCGACGGTGATGGCCTGGAACTCGGACCAGCCGATGCGGTTGACCTGGGCGTTCAGCGTCAGCTTGTCGTTGACGGCGTAACGCACCGAGGCCGAGGCGAACCACGGCGTGTTGAAGCTGGCCGTACCGCTGGTCGTGACGCTGTTGGGCGCCAGCGGGCCGGTCAGGACGATGGCCACGTCGCCGTCCAGTTCGTGCTCGATCTTGGAGCGGTAGGACAGGCCGAAGTCCCAGGGGCCCTTGTGGACCTGGGCCCCGACGTTCCAGCCGAAGTCCCAGCCGTCGCCTTCCAGCGAGGAGGAGCCGTCCGGCAGCAGGGGCGAGACCGACGGCATGGCCGAGGTCAGCTTGGCCTTGACGTATTGCGCGTTCAGCCCGGCGCCGACGTCCAGCCAGTCGTTGACCTGATAGGCCAGGGTCAGGCTGGCGTCGCCCGAGCGCAGCTCCGAGGTCAGGGCGTCATAGCGGGCGAAGGAGCCCTGCTCGTACTTGGTGGTGAAGTTGTACGGGGCCGCCACCGAGACACCCAGTGCGAAGCGATCGCCGATCGGTGTGGCGAAGGCGAAGTTCGGCACCAGGCCGCTTTCGATCGGGTCGACCTCGGTGTTGCGCGGGTTGACCACCGGCACGTCCACGCCGCCCGGATAGGTGACGTAAGAGCCGGTGTTGCGCACCTCGGAATCGATCTTGATGGCGTGCAGGCCGAGGGAGAGTTCGCGACCGCTGCGGGCGATCGAGGCGGGGTTCCACCACAGCGAGCCGACGCCGCGATCGGCGGCCTCGCCGGAGAAGGCGCGTCCGGCGCCGCGCACGGACTGTTCCTGCAGATAGAAGGAGCCTGCGAAGGCCGGGGCCGCCACGCCCGTCATCAGGACGGTGGTCAGAGCCAGGCCGCCGAGGCGGGCCATGTTCCTGGGGGTCATTTACGCTTCACCTATGTCGTGGGCCGACCATTGAAAAAAGGCGGACGGCCTTGGTTCGGGGAGAGCCGCCACGCTGTTCACCACAGCGTCCGTGTCATGAAAGCGTTGCGTCCAAGGCTGGTGTCGGACGGCTTCCCGGCAAAAGCGTGGCGCAAAAGGCGCGCAATTTCACACCTTGGTGAGGTTACGTAGCGGCAATTATGATGCCCGAAGAACGCAGTTCGGCAGATAAATCATGTTCCGCTGCGTCAACTTCAGCTTGATCTCGACCTCGGATCACCAGCTGGGTTCCGACCTCGTCGGCGGTATGTCCGCTGCTGAAGCCGAAGGGATAGGAGCCGAAGGACAGGTGGGGGCGCGCCTCGGCGGCGGCGCGCAGGATGTCGGCCACGGCGCCCTCGCCGACACCGGTGACGCGAAGGGCGCGGCTGTGCACCGGGGCGCCGGTCTTCAGGCGCGGGGCCACGTCGTCCAGCATGGCCTCCATGATCTTGGGCACGCCCGCCATGACGAAGACATTGTCGACCTGAAAGCCCGGCGCGTCGCTGACGGGATTGGCGATCAGGACGCCGCCTTCGGGCACGCGGGCCATGCGGCGCCGGGCGGCGTTGAACTCTCCGGGCGCATAGCGGCGCTCGAGGATGGCGAGCGCCTCAGGGTGTTCATTCACCGGCACGCCGAAGGCGGCGCCGACCGCATCGGCGGTGATGTCGTCATGGGTCGGGCCGATGCCGCCGGTGGTGAAGACATAGTCGTGTGCTGCGCGCAGGGCGTTCAGGGCCGCGACGATCTGGTCCTGACGGTCGCCGACCACCCGCGCCTCCATCAGGTCGACCCTCAGCGGCGCCAGGAAGCGGGCCAGGGTGTTCAGATTGGTGTCGCGGGTGCGGCCCGACAGGATTTCGTCGCCGATGATCAGGACGGCGGCGGTGGGAGAGGGCTGGGGCTGGGACATGGCGCCTAGATAGGAAACGAGGGCCCTTGCGTCAGCGGCGAACCCTGACGGGCTTGAGGTTTTGTGCTAGTCTGACCATCTGAAGTTCTGAAAGTCGTTTCTTCGCCCGATCCGCCTGATTGCGGAGCGCGCGCCTCCCCGAAAGCCGAGCATGTACGAGACCCCTGACCTGGAAACCGACGTCTTCGTCCGCAGCCACGAGATTCGCATCTATGACGCGGAAGGGTTCGAGGGCATGCGCAAGGCGGGCCGTCTGGTCGCCGAGGCGCTGGACATGATCGGCGAGCACGTGAAGCCGGGCGTGACCACGGGCGAGCTGGACGATCTGGTGCGCGAGTTCACCCTGGACAACGGCGGCACGCCCGCCTGCCTGGGCTACAAGGGCTATACCAAGACGGTCTGCACCTCGATCAACCACGTCGTCTGCCACGGCATTCCCGGCGACAAGGTCCTGAAGGAAGGCGACATCGTCAACATCGACCACACGGTCATTGTCGACGGTTGGCACGGCGATTCGAGCCGCATGTATCCGGTCGGCGAGATCAACGCCCGCGCCAAGCGGTTGATCGACGTCACCTATGAGTCGCTGGACCTGGGTCTGGCCCAGATCAAGCCGGGGAACACCTTCGGCGACATCGGCTACGCCATCCAGAAGTTCGTCGAGGCCCAGCGCATGAGCGTGGTGCGCGACTTCTGCGGCCACGGCATCGGCCGGGTCTTCCACGACAGCCCCAACGTTCTGCACTACGGCCGTCGCGGCGAGGGCGCGGTGCTGAAGCCGGGCATGTTCTTCACGGTCGAGCCGATGGTGAACCTGGGCAAGCCTGCGGTGAAGGTGCTGTCGGACGGCTGGACCGCCGTGACCCGCGATAAATCGCTGTCGTCGCAATGCGAACACTCGATCGGCGTGACCGAGGACGGGCTGGAAATCTTCACCGCCTCGCCCAAGGGCCTGTTCCGCCCGAAATTCTGAGCTAGTCTCCCCTCGGGGGGGGCTGATGCTCGATCAACCGCCAGAAAAATCGCCGGAACCACCGAAGGCCAGGCCGCACCACGCCGGGCATCGCGAGCGGCTGCGCGAACGCGCACGCACGGCGGGCATTCATCATCTGCCGGACTATGAGCTGCTGGAGCTGTTCCTGTTCCGCAGTCAGCCGCAGGGCGACGTCAAGCCGGTGGCCAAGGCCCTGCTGACCCGGTTCGGCTCGTTGGCGGCGGTGCTGGCGGCCTCGGTTGAGGATCTGATGACGGTCAAGGCCGAGGACTCGCGCGGTCGGGCCAAGGGGGTGGGCGCCGAGACGGCGCTGGACCTGGCGGCCCTGCATGAGGTCTCCCGCCGGGTGGCCAAGGAGGAGGCGAACCGGCGCACCGTCATCTCGTCATGGACGGCGTTGCTTGCCTATGTGCGGCTGTCGCTGCAGCACGAACCGCGCGAGCAGTTCCGCGTCCTCTATCTCGACAAGAAGAACCAGCTGATCCTCGACGAAATCCAGAACCGGGGCACGGTCGATCACGCCCCTGTCTATCCGCGCGAGGTGGTGCGTCGGGCGCTGGAGCTGTCGGCCAGCGCCATGATCATCGTCCACAACCACCCCTCGGGCGATCCGACGCCCAGCCGGGCGGACATCGACATGACCAAACAGGTGATCGAGGCGGCCCGCGCCCTCAGCCTTACCGTCCATGACCATCTGATCGTCGGCCGCGAAGGCGTGGCCAGCTTTAAGCAACTGGGACTGATGTGACCGTTCTTTCGACCGAGCGTTTGACGCTGACGCCCGTCGCCGTGGGCGACATGGATGACCTGACCGCCCTGTGGGCCGACGCCGGCTTCACCCGCCACATCATGGGGCGCGGCCTGTCGGAGGAGGAGGTCTGGTTCCGCCTGCTGCGCGATGTCGGCCACTGGCAGGTCAAGGGCTACGGCAACTGGTCGATCCGCGAGACGGCGACGGGAGCCTATGTCGGCAGCGTCGGCGTGTTGGACTATCGTCGCGACATGGCGCCGCCGTTCGACGCGCCGGAGCTGGGCTGGGGCGTGGCGCCGGCCTTTCAGGGGCGCAGCATGGCGCGCGAGGCCCTGCAGGCGGCGCTGGGCTGGACCGACCAGCACAGATCGGAGCCGCGCACCGTCTGCATGATCTCGCCCGACAACGCTGCCTCCATCCGACTGGCCGAACGGGTCGGCTACCGCCCCTATGGTCATGCCGACTACAAGGGCTCGGTCGTCACCCTGTTCGAGCGGCCCAAAGGCGGGCTGGTCGAGGCGGTCGGAGGGGCGGCTGACAGGACCGGCGGGGCCGGGTAAGCTTTACATTCTCGGGCCGGTTCGCCGGCCCGTCGCCTTCCGGAGTGCTTTCATCATGCCCATGTCCGCCGACGATCTTCGCGCCCATCTGACCGAGGCTTTCCCCGACGCGGACATCGCCATCGAGGATCTGGCCGGCGACGGCGACCACTATCGCGCCCGCATCGTGTCAGAGGCGTTTCGCGGTCTGAACCGGGTGCGTCAGCACCAACTGGTCTACGCCGCCCTGAAGGGCAAGATGGGCGGCGAACTGCACGCCCTGGCGCTGGAGACCTCCGCCCCGGCCGAGGCGGGCTGATCGATGCGCTATCGCCCCTTCGGAACATCGGGGGCGGCCGTCTCCAACCTGACTTTATGCCTGGGGGCGGATGTGACGGCGCGCGGCGCGGCGCATGTGCGTCAGATGATCTTCGCGGGCCTGGAGGCGGGCATCAACGCCTACCATTTCGACAGCGTCGACCCGGCGCTGTTGCAGGCGGCGGGCGAGGCCCTGGGCCATGTCGAGCGGCGTCTGATCATCGCCAGCGTGAACCTGGGCGCCGGGCGCGATTTTTCGCCGATCAGCCTGGGGCGAGAGATCGAGCAGGGGCTGCACGCCTCGGGGCTGGGTTGGTTCGATCTGGCCGTGCTGGACCGGCCGGGCGAGAATGAACTGCCGCAGGCCGCGCTGACGGCGCTGAAGACGATCCGCAAGGCGGGCCATGTGCGGATGCTGGGCGTGGCGGGCGATGAAGAGGTGAGCGACCTCTATGTTTCGACCGGGGCGTTCGACGCCCTGTTCACCCCCTTCCACGCCAATATCGAATGGCGGGTGCGCGCCCGGATGCGGGCCGCGCTGGAGCGGCAGATGAACCTGTTCGTCTACGGTTATTTTCCCGACAGCCTGTCGACCGAACGCAAGGCGGCGGAAGCCGGGGCGCCCAGAAAGCGCGGCCTGTTCGGCCTGGGCGGGCGGGGACCGGCGGAAGAAGCGCAGCGCGGCTCCTTCGCCTTCCTGCATCAGACGCGGGGCTGGACCGCCGAGGCTATCTGCCTGGCCTACGCCCTGACCGATCCGGGCGTGTCCAGCGCCCTGATCCGCCCGCGCGACCGCGCGGAGCTGGAGGCGCTGGCGGCGACGCCGGAGCGCGACCTGCCCGCAGGTCTGTCGGCTCAGATCGAGATGGCCCGCGTCGACGCCCAGGTCTGAGGCGCTTCAGGCGCCGATGGCCGAGAAGGGGCCGTTCAGGAAGCCGGGCTTGCCATAGGCCAGAGGGCGGCCGTCCTCGGCCAGGACGCGGCCGCCGGCCGCCTCCAGCACCGCCTGACCCGCAGCGGTGTCCCATTCGCAGGTCGGGCCGGTGCGGGGATAGGCGTCGTAGCGACCCTCGGCGATCAGGCAGAATTTCAACGAGGAATCCATGCCCTGCCACAGACGGCAGCCGTTGCGTCCGGCCAGGCGCTCGGCGTCCTCGTCGCTGATGCTATGGCTGACCAGGGCGGTTGCGTCCTGCGGGCGTTCGCGCACCCGCGCCGGTTTCCAGGCTTCTCCAAAGGCGCGGCGCTGGGCCCCTTCGCCCCGCGCGACCGAGCGCCAGGTCAGGGCCAGGGCGGGCGCCGTCACCACGCCCGCGACCGGGGCGTCGGCTCGCACCAAGGCGATGTTGACGGTGTAGCTCTCGCGGCCCTGGATGAAGCCCTTGGTGCCGTCCAGCGGATCGATCAGCCAGAACCACTCGCCGACCGAGGGGGGCAGGCCGTCGGCGGCGGCGGCCTCTTCGGCGACAGCCTGAACCTGGGGCCAGCGGGCGGTCAGACGTTCAAGGATCAGCGCCTCGGCGGCGCGGTCGGCGGCGGTGACGGGGCTGTCATCGGCCTTGATCTCGGCCGTCGTCCCGGCGCGCCAGTAGGGCAGGATCAGCTGGGCCGCCTCTTCGGCGATGTCGGCCAGGGCTTCGGTCAGCCGTCCCGAGACGAGGTCGTCTTCAAGTTCGGCGAAGGCGGAGGGGGAGGCGGGGACGGTCATGCCGCACCCGATAACCCATGCGGCCGGTTTCAAGAACCGGCAAATCAGGCCACCTTGGCCTTAACCTTTTGCAAACCATGCCGCCGAACGCCGTGTCCGACCTGACTTCATCGCCTTCCATCGCCGACCTGCCTGTCGCCAGTCTGCCTGTCGATGGGGCCGAACTGGCCGCCTTCATCGCCGCCAAGCTGTGCCATGACTTCATCAGCCCGGCGGGCGCGGTCATGTCGGGGCTGGACCTGTTGGACGACCCGAGCGCTCAGGACATGCGCGATGATGCGCTGGGGCTGATCCGGCAGAGCGCGGCCAAGATGGTGGCCCTGGTCCATTTCGCCCGCGTGGCCTTTGGCGCGGCCACCTCCAGCGAACAGTTTTCCGGCACTGAACTGCACGGCCTGCTGACCGGCCTGACCGATGGCGGGCGGGCGACGCTGGATTGGCGCGTCGGCGAGGAGACCTTTACCAAGCTTCAGGCGCGCGCCCTGCTGAACCTGGCCTATCTGACGGTCGGCGCCCTGCCGATGGGCGGAGCGGCCACGGTCGCCGTGCGGCGCGAAGGCGGCCAGCTGATCCTGATCGGCTCGGCCGAAGGCGCGCGGGCGCGGCTCAAGGCAGAGGCCCTGACCGGACTGAAGGGCGAACGTCTGACGGAGGGTCTGGCCGGGCAGTGGATTCAGCCCTACTGGCTGTGGCTGACGGCCTGCGACGCCGGAGGGCGGCTGGAGACCACGGTCGAGGACGGCCGCGTCGCCTTGATCGTCCGCCTGCCTCTGGCGGACTGAGCCAACCTTCCGTTAACCGGCGTCAGACCATTCTGACGTGAATATCGTCGTTATTCGCTTTTCGCGAGAATGAGTCCCGTGGACCCCAAGACCTGTCTGATCGTCGATGACAGCCGGATCATCCGCAAGGTGGCCCGTCGCATCCTCGAAGACCTCGCCTTTGAGGTGCAGGAGGCGGCTGACGGCGCCGAGGCGCTGGAGGTCTGCGTCGGCGCCATGCCGGACGTGGTGCTGTTGGACTGGCAGATGCCGATCATGGACGGGATGACCTTTCTGGGCCGCCTGCGCGCCCTGCCCGACGGGCGCGATCCCAAGGTGCTGTTCTGCTCGGTCGAGACGCGCGCCGACCGCATCGCCGAAGCCCTGTCCGCCGGGGCGGACGAATATGTTATGAAGCCGTTCGACGGCGACATCCTGCAGTCCAAGCTCGCCGAAGTGGGAGCGATTCAGTCGCCGTCATGACGCCGGAGGATTTTGAACGTCTTCAAGCTCTGCTGGCCTCGCGCGCGGGATACCGCCTGTCGCGAGAGCGGATGCAACTGGCCGAACATCGGCTGGGGCCGGTCGCGCGCCGTGAAGGCTATCACAACGTCGAGGCCATGCTGGCCAGCCTGTGGAGCCGCCCGGTGGCGTCGCTCGGCTGGGGGGTGATCGAGGCCCTGCTGAACGGCGAGACCTGGTTCCGGCGCGACCGGGCGACCTTTGAAGTGCTGGAGCGCGAGCTCTTGCCCGCCCTGACGGCGGCGCGCGGCGGGCCGGTGCGGATCTGGTCGGCGGGCGCCGGTTCGGGTCAGGAAGCCTATTCGCTGGCCATCGCCGCCCTTGAGGCCGGTGCGCGGGTCGAGGTGCTGGCCACGGATCTGTCGCGTCAGGCGATCGAGAAGGCCTTGTCGGGCCTCTACAGCTCCTTCGAGATTCAGCGGGGGCTGTCGGCGCGGACCATGCTGCGCTGGTTCGAGCAGGTCGATGATCAGTGGCGGGCGCTGCCGGAACTGCGCGCAGCCATTACCTTCAAACGCGCCAATCTGCTGGACGAGCCGCGCGACGAGGGGCGTTTCGACATCATCTTCTGCCGTCATGTGCTCGGCGACATGACGCCTGAACGACGGCCTCGTCTGCTGGACGGGCTGGAGCGGCGGCTGGTTGATGACGGCTGCCTGTTCCTGGGCATGGACGAGCGCCCCGACGGCGACAGCATCGCCTTCAGACCCGTGGCGGGACGGCGCGGCCTCTATGTGAAGTCGCCCTCGGCCTATCGTCGGGCGGCCTGACGTTCAAGTATGACGTTCAGGCCTGCAACAGGCCCTGCGCCGCGACGGCCTTGACGCCGGGGCCGGGAACCTCGGTGAAATCCAGATCGGCGACACCGAAATACTCCTGCTGGTTCAGGGCGCACCAGTCGGTGGTGACGATGCGGATCGTATCGCGCTTCTCGTCGCCCTGAACCGCGCCGTAGACGAAGTCGCCGGTGCGTCGCGCGAAGGGCATGACGCGGTCCTGATTGGCCAGGGCGGTCAGTTCGCTGAGGCGCGCGGCCGGAACCTCGGCGGCCATCAGCTTGCCGTCGAACCGCACGACGGCGTCGAAGGCGTAGCGGCTGACCGGCCCGGCGGGCAGGCCCGTCCCCAGCGTCGTATGGCCGATGAAGCCCGCCTGGGCTCCGGCGAAACGGGCGAAGGCGGCGGCCACGGCGCGGCCGGTGTCGCCCAGCGACAGGGCGGCGGGACTGGTCCCCAGGACGGCGCGTTCCTGCACGGTCAGATGCTGCTCCAGCGTCGTGCGGATAAGGGCGGCCAGAGCCGGGTCGGCGGGACCGTTCAGGGTAATGCTGCGTGACTGGGCCCGAACGCTTCCATCGCTGAGATAGTCGGCCGCCGTATAGGCGTTGTTCCACGATCCGGTGTGGGCGTAGAGGCCGCGGCCCAGCGGCTCCTGAAACAGCAGATGGTTGTGTCCGCCGATCATCAGGGCGCCGTCGGGAAGGGCGGACAGCATCCCCCGGTCGCCCGCCACGCCGGCGTGGCTCATCACCAGCGTCAGGTCTGCGCCGTCCAGCAGCGGCGGCAGGTGGGCGCGCGCCCAGTCGGTCGGGTCGGGGATCGACAGCCAGTCGCGGCTGTCCTTGGGATAGGTGTTCAGCGAATTCGTGCCGAATCCGATGATGCGCAGGTGTCGCTGGCCCAAGGCGATCTCGGTTGCGGCGGGGGCGTAGGGCTGACCGGTGCGCGCGTCGATGATGTTGCTGATGACGCTGATCCCCAGCCCGCGCATTCTCGCGACCACGTCGTGCAGGTCAGGCGTCAGATCGTTGTCATGGTTGCCCAGATTGACCACCGTCGGCGCGATGGAGGGCAGGGCGGTCAGAAAGGCCCAGTCGATCGCGCCCTGCGACCGCACCGAGACGACATTGCCATGCTCGAAGATGTCGCCGTCCAGAGCGATCAGGTGCGGAACCGGCTGGCTGCGCACCTCGGCGCGCAGGGCGGCCAGTACCTGGGCGCTGCGCTCATAGGCCGAATGCAGGTCGGACATGGCCAGAACGCGGGCCAGAACGCGGGCCAAAACTCGGGCGCGCGCGCGGCCGATAACCGAGGCGGACTCATCGCGGCCGAACGCGGGCGTTGCACAGATCAGGGGCAGGGCGGCGGCGCCCGCGAGGAAACGTCGGCGGGAGGGGGCGACGGGGGGCATGAGCGTCTCCTGCGGCGTTCAGCGAGGTTCGGGCGCAGCCGATCTGCTTTGCATGTCCTGCTGCGGCGCACAATGTCGCAACCTGGTCGGGAATGAATCGAACGCCGGTTTCCTTTGGCCTGTGGCTCTGTCGCGAAAGGTTCATGCGGGGCGGCGCTTCTGGGCTGGAAACAGTTGGGCTTCGGGCCTAGGGGCTGCGGCGAATTAACCCGCCCAAGATCATCAAGAAGGGGATATCTCGATGACGCGTCTCTCAGTTCTCGCCGCCTCCGCCAGCGGCCTGGCTCTGCTGCTTTCCACACCAGCTTTGGCCCAATCGTCCGATGCTCAGGCTGAGCAGGCCGCCGCTGTCGGCGACATCGTCGTCACCGCCCAGCGCCGTAGCGAAAGCATCCGCGACGTGCCCTTCGCCGTCACCGCCATGAACACCGAGACGCTGAACGCCGTGAACGCCGGCGGCGGCGACATCCTGCAACTGTCGGGCCGGGTGCCCAGCCTGCAGGTCGAAAGCTCCAACGGCCGCTACGCCCCGCGCTTCTATATCCGCGGCCTGGGCAATGTGGACTTCGACTTCACCGCCTCTCAGCCGGTGTCGATGGTGATGGACGAACTGGTTCTGGAAAGCGTCTACCTGAAGGGCTTCCCCCTGTTCGACGTGAAGCAGCTGGAAGTGCTGCGCGGACCGCAGGGCACCCTGTTCGGCCGCAACACCCCGGCGGGCGTGATCAAGATCGACACCACCAAGCCGGGCGATGATTTCACCGGCTTCGGCTCGATCACCTACGGCAACTACGGCTCGACCCGGGCCGAGGCGGCTGTGACCCTGCCGGCCTCGGATACGCTGTCGGTCCGCGTCGCGGCCCTGTGGAACCACCGCGACGACTATATCAACAACGCCTATGACGCCCCCTTCGCCAAGAAGGACGGCAAGGACCTGGGCAATTTCGACGATGTGGCGGGCCGCATCCATGTCGCCTGGACCCCGACCGACCGCCTGTCGACCCTGCTGACCCTGCAGGCGCGCGACTATGTGGGCACCGGCACGATGAACCGCGCCAACGTCCTGACCAAGGGCTCGAACAAGCTGAACGACAACTTCGACCGCGAGACGGTCTGGTATGACGGCGGCCGCAACAACTTCCAGAAGCAGCAGACCACCTCCCAGTCGCTGCAGGTCGCCTATGATTTCGGCCCGGCGACCCTGACCGGCGTGGTCGGCTCCTTCCAGGGCTGGTCCCAGGGCGACGGCGACATCGACGGCGGCGTCTCGGCCGGCGCCCCGGCGGGCGCGGGTTACAAGACCCCGTTCCCGGTCGAGTCGGGCACCCTGTCCAGCGACCTGCTGCAGAATACCTATGAGCTGCGCCTGACCTCGAACGGCGCGGGCCGTCTGGGCTGGCAGGTCGGCGCCTTCTATTGGGACGAGCGCATCAACCTGGTGTCGGGCACGTTCGACGGCGTCGGCGGGATCATGCCGACCAAGGTCACCGACATCGTGCAGAAGTCGGACTCCTGGTCGGTCTTCGGTCAGGCCAACTATCAGGTCACGGACGCTCTGAAGCTGACCGGCGGCCTGCGCTATACCGACGACAGCCGCGACTATCACGGCCGCATCGTGGTCGGCACGCCCGCCAATGCAGAAGGCCAGGTCTCGGTCGGCGACGAGCAGGTCAGCTGGGACGTCAGCGCCCTGTATGAGGTCAACGACAGCCTGAACCTGTTCGCCCGCGTGGCCAGCGGCTATCGCGGTCCGTCGATCCAGGGCCGCAACCTGCCGGTGCTGACCACGGCGGATTCGGAAACGGTCATGTCCTATGAGACCGGCTTCAAGGCCCGCCTGTGGGACGGCCGCGCCCGTCTGAACGCCACGGCCTATCTGTATGACGTCAAGGACATGCAGTTCACGGCCATCGGCGGCATCGACAATTCCAACCGCCTGATCAACGCCGACAAGGGTCAGGGGTACGGTCTGGAGATCGACGGCGACGTCTATCTGGGCGCGGGCTTCACCCTGGCGGGCGGCGTGGCGTGGAACCACACCGAGATCAAGGACAAGGACCTGCTGGTCGCCATCTGCGGCAACCACCTGTGCACCATCACCGACCCCATGGTGAATGTCGGCGGCACGGATCGCGCCAACATCGACGGCAATCCCTTCCCGCAGGCGCCGGAGTATTCGGCCAACCTGACCCTGTCCTACGTCCGCCCGATCGGCGACGATCAGGAACTGTTCGCCTCGACCGACTGGGTGATGCAGAAGGACTTCAACCTCTTCCTCTATGAGGCGGTCGAGTTCCGTCAGGCTGCCAACTTCGAAGGCGGCCTGCGCGCAGGCTGGCGCGACCTGAACCGGGGTCTGGAGGCGGCCGTCTATGTCCGCAACATCACGGACGAGGCCAATGTCATCGGCGCCATCGACTTCAACAACCTGACGGCCTTCGTCAACGAGCCGCGCATGTACGGCGTGGAGCTGTCGAAGCGCTTCTAAGCCTTCACCGGCTGACCAAACTTGAGGGCGGCGGCGGGGAGACCCGTCGCCGCCCTCTTGCCATCCGGCGTTCGCTTGGTCCTACTGCCGCTCGGATCGGGGAGGATCTCTCATGCGGCTGGCCCTGCTGTTCGGATCGCTGACGCTCGCCTTCTTGCTGGCGGTGTGGACCACTCAGACGCCGAAGCCCCGACCGGCGGACGCGCCCGCCGTCGCCTTCTCGGCCGGGCGGGCGATGATCGACATCCAACAGATCGCCCGCGCCCCGCACCCGGTCGGCTCGCCGGAACATGCGCGGGTCCGCGCCTATCTGAACGACCGCCTGACGCAGCTGGGGCTTCAGGTCAGCGAGCAGGCGGGACCGCTGTCGCCCGCCTCGGTCAAGCGGCTGGAGCGCGCAGGCGGCGATCCCGGTGCGGCGGACAATCAGGCGGTCAATCTGATCGGCGTCCTGCCGGGCAAGGATCGCGAGCAGCCCGCCGTCATGCTGATGGCCCATTACGACACTGTGGTCGGCTCGCCCGGCGCGGCCGACGATTCGGCCGGGGTCTCCGCCATTCTGGAGGCGGTGCGGGCGATCCAGGCGCGCGGCCCGGCCGAGCGCGACCTCGTCGTCCTGCTGACCGATGCGGAGGAACTGGGCCTGGACGGGGCGCGGGTCTTCTTCGGCGGCCATCCCTTGCGTGATCGCATCGGGGCGGTGGTCAATCTTGAGGCGCGAGGCGGCGGCGGCCGCGCCGCCATGTTCGAGACCGGGCGCGAGGCGGGGCCGACGGTCCAACTGTTCCGCCGTGCGGCGGCGAAAGCCGACGGGGGGACCACCGCCACCTCCATCGCCGCCTTCATGTATGAGCGGATGCCCAACGGCACCGACTTCACCGTGCCCAAGGACCGGGGGATCGGCGGGCTGAACCTGGCCTTCATCGGCCGCCCTGACCAGTATCACGCCGCAAACGCCACGCCCGCCAATCTCGATCAGGGCGCGGTGCAGCACCTCGGTTCTCAGGCGCTGGAGGCGGCCGACGCCTTGCTGCGCGCGTCCAGCCTGCCGTCCAAGGGCGAGAACCTGGTCTATGCCGACGTCTTCGGCCGCTGGATGATCGCACATAAGCAGGCGACGGGCTGGGTCTTGCTGGCTCTTGCTGCGGCCTTGGGCGGTTTTGCGGCCTGGCGGGCGCGGCGAGGCGCAGGGCTGACGGCGAAGCAGGTCGGTTTGGGCGCGCTGGACGGGCTGTGGTTCCTGACCGGCGGCGTCATCCTGCTGCAGGCGACGCGCCTGCTCGCCGGGCCGATGTCGAGCCGCGCCGCCTCGCCCGACGTCTATTACACCCTGCTGCGCCGCCTGCCGTGGATGGAGGCGGGGGCGGTCTTGGCGATTGTCGCTCTAGCGCTGCTTCTTCTGACAGGCGCGCGCCGGACGCGGCCGCGCGTGACGGGCGGGGCGCTCGCCGTCTTGACCGCCGTGGTCCTGATCATCGGCGGGTTCAGCCCCGTGCTGCTGGGGCTGGGCGTCGTCGCGGTCGGCCTGTCGCTATGGCCGGGCCAAGAACGGCCCCAGGACGAGCGGTCGGCCTGGGGCGGCTGGCTGGGTCTCATCGCTCTGGTCTTCGTCTTTGGCTGCGCCCTGCAGGGGGCGGCGCCCGAGGCGGCCCTGCTGTTCGTCTGGCCGGTGTTGCTAGCGGCGACGGCGGCGGCGCTGGCGGCGATGATCGACCCCAGTCTGACGCGGCCGCTCGGCCTCCTGCCGCCGGCGGTCACGACAGTGCTGGGCGGGGCCTGGCTGGCGGGGATCGGCCACTTCGTCTTCCTGGGCGTGGGGATGGACCTGCCGGGCGCCCTGGCCCTGGTCGCCCTGTTGGTCCTGCTGTTCGCCCGGCCTTTGGCGCCGGAGACAAGAAGGGCGCGTCTGATGCTGTTCGCAGCCGCGGCTTGCATGATCGCAGGCGTAGGACTGAATGTTTCGGCCCAGCTTCTGGCTCCCGCGCCCGCCGTGGCTGAAGCGCTGCCTTAAGGCGCCGACGCTGGCGTCCGACCGCGCGACCGTTTATCGCAGCCGATCATGAGCGATCCCGTCCTGGTCACCGGCTCCGCCGGCTTCATCGGCTTCCATACCGCCCGGCGTCTGCTGGAGCGGGGCGAACGCGTTATCGGGCTGGACAACCTCAACGCCTATTATGACCCGACGCTGAAGCAGGCCCGGCTGGCCCAGCTTCAGGCCTATTCGCACTACCGCCATCACACGCTGGATCTGGCCGACCGCGACGGCGTCGCCGCCCTGTTCGCCGAGCACCAGCCGCGCCGGGTGGTCCATCTCGCCGCCCAGGCGGGCGTCCGCTACAGCTTGGAAGCGCCCGAGACCTATGTCGATTCCAACGTCGTCGGCTTCCTCAGCATTCTAGAAGGTTGCCGCGCGGTCGGGGCCGCCAATCTGGTCTTCGCCTCGACCAGTTCGGTGTTCGGCGCCAACCGCGCCCTGCCCTTCTCGGTGCGACAGCCCGCGGATCATCCGCTGACCGTCTATGCGGCGACCAAGCTGGCCAATGAGGCCATGGCCCATTCCTACGCCCACCTGTTCGGCTTTCCGGCGACGGGGCTGCGGTTCTTCACCGTCTATGGCCCTTGGGGGCGGCCGGACATGGCCCTGTTCAAATTCACCCGCGCTATCCTGAAAGACGAGCCGATTGACGTCTATGGCGAGGGGCGGATGAGCCGCGACTTCACCTATGTCGACGACATTGTCACCAGCGTGGTGGCCGCCCTCGACCGTCCGGCCGCCATCGACCAGACATGGGACGCGACCGCGCCCAACCCGGCCACCAGCGGCGTCGCTCCCTGGCGCATCCTGAACCTGGGCGCGGGCCGCCCGGTGCCGCTGATGCGCTATATCGAGGTTCTAGAGACCAAGCTGGGCCGCAAGGCCAAGCTGAACCTTATGCCCATGCAGGACGGCGACGTGGCCGACACCGAGGCGGACGTGACCGACACCCTGGCCGCCCTCGACTATACCCCCTCGACCCCGGTGGAGGAGGGCGTCGCCCGCTTCGTCGACTGGTACTGCAACTTCTACCGCGAAAACTAACCCTGGCCGCCAGGTGCGCAGTTCGAGCCGGCGGTTTCGGGCTTGCGACGTCCCATGGTCCAGTTGGCCATCATCCTGACCTTTGGGTTGGGCGCACACCAAATCTCGCCGCTCTCATTGATGGCGGTGACCCAGATCAGATTATGCTCCTGGCCATAATCGATAACGGCGAAGGCGTAGCCGGCCCCCTTGTCCTGAACGTGGATCGGAAGAGGCGGGTCGAGCTGGGTAAAGGTCATGGCGCGTCCTATGGCCATGAAGAACGCCCGGTTTTCCACTGGGTTGCCGCAGCGCCGTCAACCACTGGGCGTCGGCTATATTCGCCATCCATTGGGTCGGTGCCTGGTGGAGCCGAGGGGAGTCGAACCCCTGACCTCGTCATTGCGAACGACGCGCTCTACCAACTGAGCTACGGCCCCGACCGACAGGCAGGCGCGGGACATAGAAGCGTCCAGGGGGGCGTGTCAACGGGCCGCGCACGAATCCTTGGCGATCGGCGGCCGGGCCGCTAGAAGCGGCGTGAACGTAGCAGGAGTTTCTCATGGGTTTCGCCCTTGTCTGGCTGGTGAACGCCGTCGTCACCCTGATGATCTGGTGCATCATCGCCTCGGCGATCCTGAGCTGGCTGTTCGCCTTCGACGTGGTCAATCCGCGCAACCGCCTCGTCGGCCAGATCGCCTATGTGCTGGATACGGTGACGCGTCCGATCCTGGGGCCGATCCAGCGGGTGGTGCCGCCGCTGGGCGGCATCGACATCACGCCGATCATCGCCCTGCTGGCGTTGCAGTTCCTGAGCGTGTTGTTCAACCGGACGGTCGCGCCGATGCTGATCATGTCGCTGGGCTGAGGCTGAAGTTGAGGCGGGGACGTCGTTGAACCGGGGCCACGGGAACGGGGATTCGGCGTCCGGCGCCCATTTCCGCCCTTGCGCGGCGCGAACGGGCTCCTAAGGTGCCGACGACAGGTCACTGGCGGACCGTATACAATGCGTAATTCATGACTACCATCAGGACAGTCGCCGTCATCGGCGCCGGGCAAATGGGTTCGGGCATCGCTCAGGTGGTGGCCGCCGGCGGCTATGAGGTGAAGCTGTACGACATTGCACCGGGCCGGGTGACTCTGGCCTTGGGCGAGATCGCGGCCAGCCTGGCGCGGCGCGCGACGCGCGGCCTGTCGACCGAGGCGGAGGCCCAGGCCGCCCTTCAGCGCATCAGCGCCGTGGCGACCCTGGCCGAGGCGGCCAAGGCCGATCTGGTCATCGAGGCCGCGTCCGAGGAAGAGGCCGTCAAGAAGGGCGTCTTCACCGAGCTGACGCCGCTGCTGGGTCCGGATACGCTGCTGGCGTCCAATACCTCGTCGATCTCCATCACCCGCCTGGCCTCGGTGACGGATCGGCCCGAGCGTTTCATCGGCCTGCACTTCATGAAGCCGGCGCCGACGATGAAGCTGGTCGAACTGGTGCGCGGCATCGCCACCTCGGCCTCGACCTTCGAGACGGCGGTCGCCTTCGCCGAGAGCCTCGGCAAGATCACGACCGAGTCCGAGGACTTTCCGGCCTTCATCGTCAACCGCATCCTGGTGCCGATGATGAATGAGGCGGTCTATGTGCTGTACGAGGGCGTCGGCGACGTGGCCTCGATCGACAAGGCGCTGAAGCTGGGCGCCAACCACCCGATGGGGCCGCTGGAGCTGGCGGACTTCATGGGGCTGGACGTGGCCCTGGCCATCATGAACGTGCTGTACGAAGGGCTGGCCGACAGCAAATACCGGCCCTGTCCGCTGCTGGTGAAATATGTCGAGGCCGGCTGGCTGGGCAAGAAGAGCGGGCGCGGCTTCTACGACTATTCCGGCGAGACGCCGGTTCCGACCCGCTGATGGCCGGCGCCCTTCCCTCCCTGCCGGGCCTGAAGCGCGTGGCGCCGCGGCGCGGCGCGGGCGCCCTGGTTCCGGCCGCCCTGGCGGCGGCGGCCTGGCCTCCGGCGATCCTGACCCTGTTCATCTGGCCGCCCGAGAACTGGTGGTCGGGCGTAGACACGGACTGGCGGCTGGTGATGCTGGCGGTCGGACTGATCGCGGCGCCGGTCGGGCTGTGGCTGCTGCTGAACAGCCACGCCAGGACGGGCCGTCCATCGACGCGGTTGGGGGTGGTCTGCCGCTTCACCGTGTTCGGCGGCCTGCTGGCGGCGGCGATGCAGGCGATCATGGCTGTGATCATGGCGACCCTGGCGGGCGCTGCGTCGCAGAGCCTGGTTCAGGGGTTGGGGGCGATCGAGACGGCGCTGTTGATCTATGGCGTGGCGGGACTGCCTTTGGCCGTCATGGTGGGCGTCAGCTATGCGCTGTGGGGCGGCCTGTGCGTCGCCTGGCTGGGTTTTGTCCCGGCGCCTGTCGTCAAGAACCGCATGGGCGTGCTGCAGGAGCGGGACGTTACCGGAATTTAACGTGAACTGCGGCGGCGGTCCCGCCTAAGCCTCGAACTCTTCACGCAGGGATAGGGGCGAGCATGAGGGACCAGGTCGAGATGACCCAGCCGAAGCCGGTGGCGGCGGACCAGCGGATCGTCACGCTGGACGTGCTGCGCGGCGCCGCGGTGCTGGGCATTCTGGCGGTCAATGCGGCCGCCTTCGCCTTGCCGATGATGGCGATTGAGATGACCAGCGGCCAGTCGCCCTTTCCGGCGGGGCCGGATGCGTCGGGCGTGGCGCAATGGATCATCGCCGTCTTCTTCCGCCAGAAATTCGTCACCCTGTTCTCCATGCTGTTCGGCGTCTCGATCTTCCTGGTCGGCGGCGAGCGGGGCGATGAGGCGAAGGGGCGCGTCCTGCGTCGCCGCCTGCTGTTCCTGGCCCTGTTCGGCCTGATCCACGGCGCGGCCTTCTGGTACGGCGACATCCTGTTGCTCTACGCCTGGTCGGGCCTGTTTGTGATGATGATGCGGTCGATGCCGGCCAGGCGGCTGATCTGGATCGGAGCGGGGGCGACCGTCGCCCTGGCGACCCTGCAGGCCGGGCTGATGCTGCTGACGGCGCATTTCCCCGAGGCGATGAGCAGCGGCGGGGCTTCTGACGGAGCGGTGGCCGCGTCCATCGCCGCCTATCAGAGCGGCTGGGCCGGCGCAGCGCTGGAGAATCTGAAGGCGTGGGCGATCAGCCAGGGCATGAGCCTGCTGATGTATGTGTTTTCGACGGTTCCGCTGATGATGCTGGGGCTGGGCCTGTTCAAGGCGGGGTTCTTCCACGGCCGGATGTCGATGCGCGTCTATGGACTGTTGATGGCGGGCGGGGCTGTGGTGCTGGCCCTGCTGGGCGTGCTGGAATGGCTGGAGATTCAGGCTGGGGCCGAGGTCGAGGCGACCGGCGGTTGGGCGATGGCGGTCGGTTCCTATCCGCTGATCATCACCCTGGGCTATGCGTCGGTGCTGATCCTGGCGACGACGCGCGGCGTGGGCTGGCTGCGCAAGCTGCTGGCGCCGGTGGGACGAATGGCCTTCACCAACTATCTGACCCAGACCCTGATCATGACGACGATCTTCTACATGCCGTGGGGACCGCGCCTGTTCGGCCAGGTCGACTATCCGATGCAGTGGGCCATCGTCGTCGGCGTCTGGGCGCTGCAACTGATCTGGTCGCCGCTGTGGCTGTCGAAGTTCACCATGGGGCCGTTCGAGTGGCTGTGGCGGCGCCTCAGCTATGGGCGCGATCTGCCGCTGCGCCGCACGGCCTGAGAGCGTCGCGCGGACTGTGAGTTGCGGCGGCGGAACTGATGGCTTAATCGCCGCCCCATGACCGACGAAGCCTCCAACCGCCCCGAAGCCCGCGCTCCCCGCGGGTTCGCCGACCGTCGCGGCCGCGACCTGACCGCCGAGCGCCGCATCGTCGCGCGCGTGTCCGAAGTCTATGAGCGCTGGGGCTTCGAGGCGCTGGAGACTCCGGCGTTCGAATACGCCGACGCTCTGGGCAAGTTCCTGCCGGACGCCGACCGTCCGAACGAGGGCGTCTTCGCGCTTCAGGACGATGACGATCAGTGGATGGCTCTGCGCTACGACCACACGGCGCCGTTGGCCCGTTTCGCCGCCCAGAACTGGGAGATCTTGCCCAAGCCGTTCCGCCGCTACGCTTATGGGCCGGTGTGGCGTAATGAGAAGCCGGGGCCGGGCCGCTTCCGCGAGTTCTGGCAGTGCGACGCCGACACTGTCGGCTCGGACCGGCCGGAGGCTGACGCCGAGATCATCGCCATGGGCTGCGAGGGCCTGCGCGCGGCGGGGCTGGCGGCCGGGCAGGCGGTGATCCGCGTCTCCAACCGCAAGCTGTTCGACGGCCTGTTCGATGCGGGCGGGATCACGGATCCGATGCAGCGGCTGACCGCCCTGCGCGCAGTGGACAAATACGACCGCCTGGGCGTCGAGGGCGTGCGCCTGCTGCTGGGCGAGGGCCGTCTGGACGAATCCGGCGACTATACCAAGGGCGCCAACCTGCCTGCCTCGGTGATCGGCGCGATCGAAGCCTTCCTGGCCTCGGCCGAGGCGCCGGGTCTCAGCCGTGCTGGCGTGCTGGACGCCGTATCGGGCGCGGCCCTGGGCGCCGCGGGCGAAGAGGCGCTCAAGGAACTGGCCGCCATCGACCGCGCCCTGACCGCCATGGGCGTTTCGCAGGACGACGTGCGCTTCGATCCGACCATCGTGCGCGGGTTGGAATACTACACCGGCGCGGTGTTCGAGGCCGAGTTGCTGCTGGACACCAAGGACGAAAAGGGCCGGGCCGTGCGCTTCGGCTCGATCGGCGGCGGCGGGCGCTATGACGATCTTGTGTCGCGCTTCACCGGCCAGTCGACCCCGGCGACGGGCTTCTCCTTTGGCGTGTCGCGCCTGGCCTCGGCCCTGCGCGCGGCCGGACGCGGCGCCGAGGACGCGACGCGCGGGCCGGTGGTGGCCATCGTCTTCTCCGAGGACGACATGCAGCACTATCTGGACGCCGTGTCCGAACTGCGCGCGGCGGGCATCGCCGCTGAGCTCTATCTGGGCCGGGCGGGCATGAAGGCGCAGATGAAGTACGCCGACCGTCGCGGGGCGCCGGCCGCCGTCATCCTGGGCGGGGACGAGATCGCCGCCGGTCAGGTGACGATCAAGGATCTGGATGCGGGACGCGCCCGCGCCGCCGCCATCGCGGACAACGACGCCTGGAAGGCGGAACGTCCCGGACAGCAGACCGTGGCGCGCGATCAACTGGTGGCCGTGGTGCGCTCCATTATCGAATAACCTTCGATAATATCCATGACGACGTCGTGACTTATCAGCGTTTAGTCATAAAAGCGTAGGCTTTCGGCGCTCGCTTGGTTGACGCGCCCCGGCCAATGGCGTCATTTGGTCTCACTCAAGAGGCGCAGCGGCGAGCCGCAGCGACATCTTGAAGGCGTTTCGGGGAGGAAACGTCCGCTCCTGAGAGAGCGTGAAGGCCCGCTGCGATGTATCCCCCGCAGCGGGCTTTTTCATGCCTGAAGCTCAACGACTATCGAAGAGTGTTCGAGAATGTGTGCGCTGCGGTGCGGCGTCCATGAAAAAAGGGCCGGAGCGTCGCGGCTCCGGCCCTCTTCATTCAGCAGGCGGCGTCCTTACCAGATGCGGACGCGATCTTCTGGGGTCAGGTAGTATTTGTCGCCCGGCTTGACGCCGAAGGCCTCGTACCAGGCGTCGATATTGCGCACGGGGCCGATGACGCGGAACTCGGCCGGGCTGTGCGGATCGGTGGCGATCTGGTTCTTCAGCGCGTCCTCGCGGTACTTCGACTGCCAGACCTGCGCCCAGCCGTAGAAGAAGCGCTGGTCGCCCGTCACGCCGTCGATAACCGGCGCCGGCTGGCCGTTCAGCGACAGGTGATAGGCCTCCAGGCCCACCGCCGTGCCGGCGGCGTCGCCGATGTTCTCGCCCATCGTCAGGCCGCCGTTGACGTGGAAGCCGGGCAGGGGCTCGAACTCATCATACTGGGCGCCCAGGCGGGTGGTCAGGGCCTTGAAGTTGGCCTTGTCCTCTTCGGTCCACCAGTTGCGCAGCACGCCGTCGCCGTCGGACTTGGAGCCCTGATCGTCGAAGCCGTGGCCGATCTCGTGGCCGATCACGCCGCCGATGCCGCCGTAGTTGACGGCCGGGTCCGCGTCCGGATCGAAGAAGGGCGGCTGCAGGATCGCCGCGGGGAAGACGATCTCGTTATTGGCCGAGTTATAATAGGCGTTCACCGTCTGCGGGGTCATGCCCCACTCGTCCTTGTCGACCGGCTGGTCGAGGCGCGACAGACGGTAGTTCCACTGGAACTGACCCATGCGCTGGCTGTTGCCGAACAGGTCGTCGGCCTTGATCTCCAGCGCCGAATAGTCGCGCCACTTGTTCGGGTAGCCGATCTTGACGGTGAATTTCTGCAGCTTCTCCTGAGCCGCCGCCTTGGTCTCGGCGCCCATCCACGTCAGGTTGTCGATGCGGTGCGACAGGGCGGTGCGCAGATTGGCGACCAGTTCTTCCATCTTGGCCTTGGATTCGGCCGGGAAGTATTCGGCGACGTACAGACGGCCCGCCGCCTCGCCCAGGGCGCCCTCGGCGAAGCTGATGGCGCGCTTTTCACGGCTGCGCTGTTCGGGCTGGCCCGACAGGTCGCGCGAACGGAATTCCCACTGGGCGTCGGAGAAGCGCTTGGACAGGGCGCCCGCCGCATCGTCGGTGGTGTGGAAGGCCTGCCAGGCCTGCAGGGTCGCGACCGGCGTCTGGGCGAAGACGGCGGCGATCTTGGGCATAGCCGTGTTCTGGCGCACGATCAGGCGGTCGATCGAGCCCAGACCGGCGGCGTTGAAATAGCCGTTCCAGTCGAAGCCCGGCGCGTCGGCGGCCAGGGTCTGGATCGAGTATTCATTATAGGTCTTGTCGCGGTCGCGGCTTTCCACCGGGGTCCAGTGGGCTTCGGCGATCTGGTCCTCAAGGGCGACGATGGCGGCGGCCGAACCGGCGGGATCGTTCCAGCCGATATTGGTCAGCATTCGCTCGACATAGGCCTGATACTTCTCCTTCTTATCGGCGAAGCGGGCGTCCAGATAATAGTCGCGGTTGGGCAGCCCCAGGCCCGACTGGCCCGTAGCCACGACGTACCGGGTCGGGTTCTTCTGGTCGATCGTGATGCCGGTGCCGAAGAGAGACGACCCGACGCGGCCCTGGGTCTGGCCCATATAGGCGGCGATCTTCTCATGGGTGTCGGCGGCGCGGATGGCGGCCAGGAACGGCTGCAGCGGCTGGGCGTCCAGCGCCTCGATGCGCGCCTCGTCCATATAGGAACGGTAGGCGTCGGCGATCTTCTGCTCGTCGGAGCCAGCCGTCAGGTCAGAGCGGCCCGCCAGGCCTTGCACCAGTTCCTTCATCCGGTTGTCGGACAGTTCGCGCAGCAGGGCGAAGGAGCCGTAGGAGGTGCGGTCCGACGGGATGGTCAGCTTGTCGAAGGCGGCGCCGTTGGCGTAGCGGAAGAAGCTGTCGCCCGGCTTCACCGAGGTGTCGCGGCCCGTCAGGTCGAAGCCCCAGGTCCCGTATTTGGGCGCTTCGGTTCCCTGCCAGCCCGAAGCGCCGCCTGAGGCGTCCGGAGTCTGGAACAGTTCGAAGACGGTGCAGGCGTCGTCGATGCAGGCATGGTCGTGACCATCGCCCGCCAGGGCGGCGGCGGGCGCCAGAAGGGCGACAGCGGCTACGCCGACAAGCAGTTTCTTCATGGATGTTTCCTCGTTTTCAGCCCCTGGGGCCTCGGGCGCGAACCCTAGGCCGGAAGCGCGGAGCCCTGTCTTAAAAAAAATTCATCCAGAGAGCGAGGGGCGTGGCGAAGGAGGGACCGCAGCGGCGGGGGGCGGACACTTGCCGACGCTCCAGTAGAGGTCTGTAAGAGTAAAGTCTCGCTGGGATGAGGCCCGTCATTGTAACATCGCGCCGCGGCTATTCGTATAATTGCGTAGTGTTCTTGATTGCCCGGCGAGGGCAGGGCAGAGATTTTTGCCAGCCGCGACCCATTTTGGTCATTGTTCGGTGATGAAAGTTCGCCCTTAGTTTCAGGGGCGCCCGTCGTCTTCAAAGTTCGGGCCGGGTCGAACGACGCGGTCTGGATTGGCGAGCGCGCCGCCCATTTAAGCCCAGAGCCACCTGTCTATGCGCGTGCCCTCCCCCTCTCTTGCTGAAACCGTCGAAAACGTTGCGCCTCCGCGGATGAATCGCCGCCAGGCGGCGAAGGTTCGTACGCGCCTCAAGGTGCTGGATGCGGCGCGGACCCTCTTCGCCGAGCGCGGCTATGACGCGGCGACGATCCGCGACATCGCCAAGGGCGCCGGAATGTCGACCGGCGCGGTCTTCGCCAACTTCCAGGATAAGGCCGAACTGTTCGAGACGGTCTTCTCCGAGGAAATGGAAGGCCTGCTGAACGACATGCGGACCGGCGCTGCGGGCGTTGAAGGCCGCGTCACGGATCGCCTGACCGCCGCTCTGACGGCCGGTTATCATCGCTCGCTGGGGCATCTGCCGCTGATGCAGGCGATGGTCGCGCGCTCCTGGTTCCAGCCGGAAGACGCCGATCAGCGCTCGCGCGCCTTCGTCGGTCCGCTGGTTCTGTGGATTCAGGACCTGCTTCAGGCGGCCGTGGGTGAAGGCGAGCTGCGCCAGGACATCGACCAGACCCTGCTGCCGCGCATGATCTGGGACACCTTCATCTCCAACTTCCGCTACGCCGCCTATGACGGCTGGGGCGTTGAGGAATTGACCCCCCACATGCGCAAGCAGCTGGACCTGATCCTGTCCAGCCAGATGGCGCGCCAGTAAGCCCAACGCTTTCTGATCCTCTTTAAGGGCCGCTTGCTTCGGGCGAGCGGCCCTTTTTGCATCCGTGGACTGACAGGCGCGCCAACGACGGCGTCGGGCGCGCCCTCATCTTCCTGTCGGCGCGACGGAACGTCGCGGCTGTTCGCGTGTTGCGTCCTTTCAAGGCCAAGCTGCGGGAACAGGAGGGGCGAGATGCCATCCATCGAGCGTGGACGCGGATTCGGAAGCGTCCTGGTAAGGCTTCTGGGCATTGTCATCGCCCTGATCGGACTGACGCTGACCATAGGCGGGGGCCAGCTGATCATGCTGGGCGGATCGGCCTATTATCTGATCGTCGGCCTGTTGATGATCGTGTCGGGCGGACTTCTGGCCCTGCTCAGACCCCTGGGCGCCTGGCTCTATGTCGCCATCTTCATCGGCACCGTCGTCTGGGCGCTGTGGGAGGTCGGGTTGAACGGCTGGGCCCTGGTGCCGCGCGTCGTGGCGCCGCTGGTGCTGCTGATCGCCGTGGTCTTCAGCCTTCCGGTGCTGAAGCGCGACGGAGGCGGCGGTCGACTGGTGCTCAGCGGACTGGCGGCCATCGTCGTCTTCGGCCTGATTTCCGGCGTGGTGGTGGCTCAGGCCAACAAGGCCAGGGTGTTGAGCCCCGTGCCCGGCGCGGCGAGCGGCGGCGCGGGCGACCCGGCGGTGCTGAAGGTCGGCGCGGACTGGCCTGCCTGGGGCGGTTCGGACAGCGCCCAGCGCTATTCGCCGCTGAACCAGATCACCAAGGACAATGTGAAGGGCTTGCAGCGCGCCTGGACCTTCCGCACCGGCGACCTGCCGGATGAGCGCTGGGGCGCCGAGACGACCCCGCTGAAGGTCGGCGACACCCTGTATCTATGCTCGGCCCGCAACCGGCTGTTCGCGGTCGATGCGGCGACGGGCAAGCAGAAGTGGACCTATGACCCCAAGGTCGCCGACGACCAGATTCCCTATACCGCCGCCTGCCGCGGCGTGACCTATTACGCCGCGCCCAATGTCGACGCGGCCCAGCCCTGCGCGACGCGCATCATAGAGGGCACGCTGGACGGACGCCTGGTGGCCGTGGACGCCCGCACGGGCGCGCCCTGCGCCGGGTTCGGAACCAACGGCGAGGTCAGCATCAAGCACGGCATGGGCGACCCCTATCCGGGCATGGTGTCGATCACCTCGGCGCCGGTGATCGTGCGCGGGGTGGTGGTGACCGGCCATCAGGTGCTGGACGGGCAGAAGCGATGGAACGCGTCTGGCGTCATTCAGGGCTTCGACGCCATGACGGGCGAACTGCGCTTCGCCTGGGACATGATGCGTCCCGATATCACGACCCTGCCGCCCAAGGGCGAGACCTATACGCCCGGCACGCCGAACATGTGGACCACGGCGACAGCCGATGAGGCGCTCGGCCTGGTTTTCCTGCCGATGGGCAACTCCTCGGCGGACTATTATTCCGGACTGCGCCGTCCGGCGGAGAATGAATATTCGACCTCTCTGGTCGCGCTGGACGTGACCACGGGCAAGCCGCGCTGGCATTTCCAGACGGTGCGCAAGGACGTCTGGGACTATGACCTCGGCTCGCAGGCGACTCTGGTCGACATGCCGGTCAACGGGACCATGGTTCCGGCGGTGATCCTGCCGTCCAAACAGGGCGATCTCTACATTCTGGACCGCCGCACCGGCCAGCCGCTGCACAAGGTGGAGGAGCGCCGCGTGCCGCAGGGCGGCGTCGAGCCGTCGCAGCGCAGCCCGACCCAGCCCTTCTCCCTGTTCCACACGCTGAGAAAGGCCGACCTGACCGAGCGTGACATGTGGGGCATGTCGCCGATCGACCAGATGGTCTGCCGCATCCAGTTCCGTCAGGCGGCCTATGACGGCTACTTCACCCCGCCGACGGCGGACCGCTACTGGATCCAGTACCCGGGCTATAATGGCGGTTCGGACTGGGGCGGGGTGGCGGTCGATCCGGCGCGCGGCGTGATCGTGGCCAACTACAACGACATGCCCAATCACAACCGCCTAGTGCCTCGTGCAGAGGCCGACCGTCTGGGCTGGTTCCCGCGCGACGACCCCCGCTACATCGAGCGCGAGAAGGAGGCGGCCAACCGCGGCGGCAATCTGTCGAAGTCCAAGGCCGAGGGCGCGGGCGATCCCCAGATGGGCGTACCCTACGCCATCGACGTCAATGCGGGCTGGCGGGTCAAGTTTACCGGCCTGCTGTGCAAACAGCCCCCCTATGGCGGGATGCGAGCCATCGATCTGAAGAGCGGCCGCACCCTGTGGGATCGTCCGTTCGGCACCGCGAGGAAGAACGGACCGTTCGGCATCCCCTCCATGCTGCCGCTGGAGATCGGCACGCCGAACAACGGCGGCTCGGCGGTGACGGCGGGCGGGCTGATCTTCATCGCCGCCGCGACGGACGATCTGATCCGGGCCATCGACATCGAGACCGGCAAGACGGTGTGGTCGGACGTGCTTCCGGCAGGCGGTCAGGCCAATCCGATGATCTATGAGCAGAATGGGCGCCAGTATCTGGTCATCATGGCCGGCGGGCATCACTTCATGGAGACGCCGCGCGGGGATTATGTGATCGCCTATGCGCTCCCTGAAAGGGGCGCATAAGCACTCTTTTTGGGGGCCTATCGCCCTTCGGGCTGCTTGAGGCCCGGTTTAAGTCTGCGTCATCCCGGAAGCGGCGGAGCCGCTATCCGGGACCGCCCGAGACTATGGCGTTAAGTGCGTAGCGGTCCGGGCTCGGCGCAGCTTCGCTGCTGGGCCGGGATGACAGCGAGCGTCAGGGCCGCGTCTGGCCTTCGCCGCGCACCACATATTTGTAGGTGGTCAGCTGCTCCGCCCCGACTGGCCCGCGCGCATGCAGCTTTGAGGTCGAGATGCCGATCTCGCCGCCGAAGCCGAACTCTCCGCCGTCGGCGAACTGGGTCGAGGCGTTGATCAGGACGATGGCGCTTTCTACGCCCTCGGCGAAGCGTTCCGCCGCCTTTTCGTCGGTGGTGACGATGGCCTCGGTGTGGCCCGAGCCGTAAGCGCGGATGTGCGCGACTGCGCCGTCCACGCCTTCCACCACGCGCACCGACAGGATGGGGGCCAGGTATTCGGTGGTCCAGTCGGCCTCGACAGCCTGGGCCATGCCGGGGACCAGGGCGCAGGCTTCGGCGTCGCCGCGCAATTCGCATCCGGCGGCGATCAGGTCGGCGGCCACAGCGGGCAGCAGGCGCTCGGCCGCCGCGCGGTCGACCAGCAGGGTTTCGGTCGCGCCGCACACTGAGACGCGGCGCATCTTGGCGTTCAGGGTCACGCGGCGGGCGACGTCCAGATCGGCGGCGGCGTCCAGATAGGTGTGGCACAGGCCCTCAAGGTGGCCGAGCACGGGCGCCTTGGCTTCTGACTGGACGCGGGCGACCAGGCTTTTGCCGCCGCGCGGGATGATCAGGTCGATGGCGCCGTTCAGGCCTGAGAGGATGGCGCCGACGGCCTCGCGGTCGGGGACAGGGACGAGCTGGATGGCGTCGGCGGGCAGGCCCGCTTCGCTTACGGCGCGGGCGACGACGGCGGCGATGGCGCGCGAGGAGTCGAGGCAGTCCGAGCCGCAGCGCAGAATTGCGGCATTGCCCGAGCGCAGGCACAGGGCGGCGGCGTCGGCGGTGACGTTCGGGCGGCTCTCATAGATGACGGCCAGCACGCCGATGGGGGTGCGGACGCGGGCGATGTCCAGACCGTTGGGCGGGGTCCAGCGGGCCATTTGGGCGCCGACGGGATCGGGCTGGGCGGCGATGGTCTCGACGGCGACGGCCATGCCCTCGACGCGGGCGGGATTCACGGCCAGACGGTCGATCAGAGCCTCGGACAGGCCGCCGTCGCGAGCGCGGGCCACGTCTCGGGCGTTGGCGGACAGGATGTCGGCCTCGGCGGCGCGCAAGCCGCTGGCGAGCCGATGGAGTGCGTCGGTCCGAGCGTCCGGAGTCGTGGCGCGCAGGGCGTCGGCGGCGGCGCGGGCGCGGCGGCCCATATCCAGCATGGCGGCGTCGAGGTCGCTCATCGGTCCTCCAGAACCAGATCGTCGCGGTGGATGACGACCGAGGGGCCTCGGTAGCCCAGCAGGCTTTCGATCGCGTCGGAATGGCGGCCGCGGATCAGGGCGATCTCATCGGCCGCATAGGACGCCAGACCGACGCCCAGTCGCGCGCCGTCAGGCCCGGTCAAGCGCACGCTGTCGCCCTTGCCGAAATCGCCGCTGACGGCGACGACGCCCGAGGGCAGCAAGCTCTTCCCGGCCTGGAGGGCGGCGACGGCCCCCGCATCCAGCGTCAGGGCGCCGCCGGGCGCCACGCTGCCCGCGATCCACTGTTTCCACGCGGCCAGAGGCGTGGCGGGCGCCAGGATCAGGCTGGCGCGGGCGCCGTCCAGCACCGCCCTCAACGGGTAGTCGGTCAGGCCCGAGGCGATGACGGTGGCGCAACCGGCCGAGGCGGCGATCTGGGCCGCCGCCAGCTTGGTCGTCATGCCGCCCGTGCCGACCCCGGCCTGTGTGTTGGCGCCTGACGCCATCGACAGCACTTCAGGCGTCAGACGCTCGATCAGCGGCAGGTGACGGGCGTCCGGATCGCGGCGCGGATCAGCGGTGTAGAGGCCGTCCACATCGGACAGCAGGATCAGCAGGTCGGCCCGGCCGAGTTGCGCCGCGCGCGCGGCCAGGCGGTCGTTGTCGCCGTAGCGGATCTCTTCGGTGGCGACGGTGTCGTTCTCATTGACCACAGGGACGACGCCGTGGGCCAGCAGGGCCTCCAGCGTCGCGCGGCCGTTGAGCCAGCGGCGCCGCCGCTCGGTGTCGTCGCGGGTCAGCAGCACCTGTCCCGCCATCAGCCCGTGGGGGGCCAGGGCCTCCTCCCAGGCGTGCATCAGCAGGGACTGGCCCACGGCGGCGGCGGCCTGTTTGTCCTGAAGGCGGCTGGTAAACAGGTTCAGCCGTCCGCGCCCCAGAGCCACGGCGCCGGAGGAAACGACGATCGCCTCGCGCCCCTGTCGACGCAATGCGGCGATGTCCGCGGACAGGCTGGCCAGCCAGTCGGCGGCGACGGCGCGTCGATCGGCGTCGAACAGCAGGGACGAACCGATCTTGACCACCACCCGGCGCGCCTGGGCCAAGGCGGCGGCAGGCGAGGCGGCGGCCTCAAGGGCTTGGGGGAGGGCGGCGGAGGCGGTCACCTAGCCTCCCTATCGCAAGATCATCGCTTGAGCCATGCTGAAGGCGATGATTGTTCAGTGCGATGGTGTGCTTTCAGCTCTAATCGGAAGAATATTCTTCTGGAGCATGAGCGGTCAGAAGAAGCGCCAAAGAAAACGCCCGGCGGGCGAACCAGCCGGGCGTCTCAGTTTCAGCTTGAGGCTGAAGGTCAGGCTTCGGGATCGGGAGCCTGTTCCCAACCGCCCGCCAGGGCCTTGAACAGGCCGATCTGGTAGGTGGTGACCTGGGCTTCCGAGGCGGCCAGGGCGGCGTCGGCGCCGGCCAGGGTCCGCTCGGCGTC
Source organism: Brevundimonas naejangsanensis DSM 23858 (assembly GCF_000421705.1). Taxonomy (GTDB): domain Bacteria; phylum Pseudomonadota; class Alphaproteobacteria; order Caulobacterales; family Caulobacteraceae; genus Brevundimonas; species Brevundimonas naejangsanensis. Next base: position 23,159 of record NZ_ATXN01000004.1, on the reverse strand, counting down.
CAGCACCGTCAGGAAGCTGTCGGCGCCCGCGTCGAAGCGCAGGCGCGACAGGCGCGCCGCCGTGGCCGCCTGATCCCGTGCTGTGCGTAGGGCCGTGCGGCGGTCCAGTTCGTTGGCGTAGGCGCTGAGCGCTGTCTCGGTCTCCTGCAGCGCCGTCAGCACGGTCTGGTCGAAGGTCGCCAGGGCCGCGTCCGACTGGGCGCCCGCCTGTTTGATCCGCGCCCGGGCCGCCCAGACGTTGGGGAAGGACCAGGAGATCAGCGGGCCGACGCTGAAGCGCATATTGGCGCTCTCGCCCAGATCCGAGGCGTCGAGCGCCGTCGAGCCCAGCGACCCGCCCAGACGGATGCTGGGATAAAGGCCGGCGGTGGCGACATTGACGCGGGCGGCGGCGGCCGACAGGCGGGCTTCCGCCTGACGCACGTCGGGACGACGCGCCAGAAGGGCGGCGCCGTCTCCGACCGGGATCGGCTGCGACAGTTGCGGCGGCGACTGGCAGGCGCGGGCCGCATCGCTGGCCTCGGCCGGGGTGCGGCCGGTCAGGGTCGCCAGACGGAACAGGGCGCCGTCGCGCGACGCCCGCAGAGGCGGAAGGCTGGCGCGGGTCTGTTCCAGGGCGGCGCGGGCGCGGGCCACGTCCAGACCGTTGCCGGCGCCCCCGTCCAGCAGGCGCTGGGTCAGGTCGACGGTCTGGGTCTGCAGGTCGATGGTCCGCTCGGCCACGGCGATCTGGGCGTTGGCCGAGCAGGTGTCGGCGTAGGCCCGGGCCGTTTCGGCGGCGACGGTCACCCGCACGACTTCAAGCGCGGCGGCGGCGGCGGCCACGTCGCCCCGCGCGGCGCGGATGGAGGATTCCACCCGACCGAACAGGTCGATCTCATAGGCCACGTCCAGACCGACATCGTAGGTATCGACTTCCGGCAGCTTGGCGCCGTTGGCCGTGGGTACGGTGTCGGTCGAGGCCCGGCTGCGGTTATAGGCGGCCGAGGTCGTAGTGGTCGGGAACCGGCCCGAGCGGGCTTCGGACAGCGAGGCCCGGACGGCGCGCAGATTGGCCGCGGCCGCCTCCAGCTCGTTGTTCTCGGTCAGGGCCTGCTGGATCAGACCGTCCAGCGTCGGGTCCTGATACAGCCGCCACCAGTCGTCGCGGGCCGCCTCGGTCGAAACCGAGGCGGATTGCGAGCCGATGAAGGCGCCCTGGCCTTCGGTCGGGATCGTAGGGAGCGGCGCCTTGGGACCCACCGCGCAGGCGGCGAGCAGGGCGGCCGACCCCGCGGCGGTCAGCAGAGTGCGGAGTTTGCCGTTCATTTACGCATCTCCCTGGCGCGGAGCGGCGGGAGCCGGTTCCGGGCCGTCGGGGTCAAAGGGGTCGTGCGGCGTGGAGCCGAAGCTGGTGGGGAGCTCGCGCTCCTTGCCCGGCGCCTTGGGCAGCTTGCCCGCCACCCAGCGACAGATGACGTAGAAGACCGGGGTGAAGATCAGACCGAAGAAGGTCACCCCCAGCATTCCATAGACGACCGCGATGCCCAGGGCGTTCTGCATCTCCGAGCCGGGGCCCGAGGCGATGGCCAGAGGCAGCACGCCGAAGATGAAGGCGAACGAGGTCATCAGGATCGGGCGCAGGCGCTGACGGGCGGCCTGAACAGCGGCCTGCCAGCGGTCGAGGCCTTCGTTGTCCTCGGCCTGTTTGGCGAACTCCACGATCAGGATGGCGTTCTTGGCCGCCAGCGCGATCAGGACCACCAGACCGACCTGGGTCAGGATGTTGTTGTCCAGACCATGCAGGTTCACCCCCAGGATGGCCGCCAGGATACACATGGGCACGATCAGGATGACCGCCAGCGGCAGGGTGAAGGCCTCATAGTTGGCGGCCAGCACCAGGAAGACGAACACCACCGCCATCAGGAAGATGATGGTCGAGCCGCCGGCCGCCGCCTTCTCCTGGAGGGCCAGTTCGGTCCATTCGTAGCCGAAGCCCTCGGGCAGGGTCTTGGCGGCCAGTTCCTCCATCGCGGCGATGGCGTCGCCGGTAGACACGCCCGGCGCCGCTTCACCCTGTAGTTCCGAAGCCGGGAACAGGTTGTAGCGGACCACGCGCGCCGGGCCGGAATCGTCGGCCAGGGTCGCCACCGAACCGATCGGCACCATGCCGCCCGAGGCCGAACGGACCTTCAGGTTGGCGATGTCGGCCAGTTCGTCGCGATAGGCGGGCTCGGCCTGGGCGGTGACGCGGAAGGTGCGGCCCAGGAAGTTGAAGTCGTTGACGTAGGTCGAGCCGAGGTAGGTGCCCAGGGTGCTGAACACGGTCGACGGCTGGACCCCCATCAGCAGGGCCTTGTCGCGATCGACGCTGGCGGCGATGCGCGGCGAGCCGGTGTTGTAGAGGCTGAACACCTGCTGGACCTCGTCCGGCATCTGGGCGGCGGCGCCCATCATGGCGAAGGTCGCGCCCTCCAGAGCCTTGAAGCCCGAACCCGAACGGTCCTGGATCATCATCTTGAAGCCCGAGCCGGTGCCCAGGCCCTGAACGGGCGGGGGCGACAGCATGAAGATGCTGGCTTCCTCGATGACGCCGGTCGCGCCGCTGAGCGCGCCGGCCAGGGCCGAGGCCTCCAGCGCGGGCGTGGTGCGCTGGTCGTAGTCGTTCAGCTTGATGAACATGGTCGCGGCGTTGGACGACATGGAGAAGCTGGAGCCGTCCAGACCGGCGAAGGCGGTGACTTCCTGAACGCCATCGGCCTTGCGGACGATCTCGACAGCCTTGTTCATGGCCGCCTTGGTGCGTTCCAGCGAGGCGCCCGGCGGAAGCTGGACGACGCCGATCAGGATGCCCTGATCCTGGGCCGGGATGAAGCCGGTGGGCGTGTCGGCCATGCGCCAGCCGGTCAGGGCCAGCAGGGCGGCGTAGATGACCAGCATGACCGTGACCATGCGGATCAGCCGGGCGGTCATGCGGCCGTAGCGGTCCGACACCCAGTCGAAGCCTTCGTTGAACTTGGCCCCCGCCCAGCCGAGGTAATAGGTGATCGTGCCGATCAGGCCCGGCTTGCGGCTCTCGTCGTGGTCCTTGTGCGGCTTGAGCAGCAGGGCCGACAGGGCGGGAGACAGCGTCAGCGACACCAGCAGGGAGATCAGCGTCGCCGAGGCGATGGTGACCGCGAACTGGCGGAAGAAGATGCCGGGGATGCCGGGCACGAAGGCGGTCGGCACGAACACCGAGGTCAGCACCAGGGAGATGGCGACCAGGGCGCCCGACACTTCCTGCATCGACCGATACGCCGCTTCTTTGGGCGTCAGCCCCTCGCGGATGTAGCGCTCAACGTTCTCGACCACGATGATGGCGTCGTCGACGACGATGCCGACGGCCAGAACCAGAGCGAACAGCGACAGGGAGTTGATCGAATAGCCCAGGGCCAGCTGCACCGCGAAGGTGCCGACCAGGGCGACCGGGATGGCCAGGATCGGGATGATGGCCGCGCGCCAGGTCTGCAGGAAGACCAGGATGACGATCATCACCAGGAAGACGGCTTCGATCAGCACGTGCTCAACGGCCGAGACCGAGGCGGCGACGTATTCCGTCGGGTTATAGGGGATGGCGTATTTCACGCCCGGCGGGAAGTCGGCCTTGATGGCGTCCAGCTCTGCGATGACCTTGTTGGCCGTCGACAGGGCGTTGGAGCCGGGCTGCTGGATGATGGCGACGCCGACGCCGCGCTGGCCGTTGAAATAGCCTTCGACGCCGTAGATTTCCGAGCCGAGTTCGACGCGGGCGATATCGCTGACGCGGGTCACGCGGCCCTGAGCGTCGGTCTTGAGCACCACCTTGCCGAATTCTTCCGGCGCCGCCAGACGGCCCTCGACCTGAACCGGCAGCTCGAAGGCGGCGGCGTTGGTCGGGAAGGGAGGCTGGCCGATCGACCCGCCTGCGGCCTGAACATTCTGGGCCTGCAGGGCGGCGATGATCTCGGGCGCGGTCAGGTCGCGCGCGGCGGCCTTGGCCGGATCGATCCAGATCCGCATGGCGTAGTTGCCGCCGCCGAAGACCTGGACGCCGCCGACGCCGTCGATCCGCAGCAGGCGGTCGCGGATCGTCGACTGGGCCAGATTGCCCAGATAGTCGCTGTCGATGCCGGGATCGTCGGACGTCAGCGAGGCCAGCATCAGGAAGCCGGTCGACTCCTTGTTGACGACCACGCCGACCTGACGGACCTGCGCCGGCAGGCGCGGCTCGGCCAGGGCGACCCGGTTCTGAACCAGCACCTGGGCGGTGTCGAGGTCGGTGCCGGGCTGGAAGGTCACGGTCACGCTGACCCGGCCGTCCGATGTGGACGACGAGGTCATGTAGAGCATGTTCTCGACGCCGTTGATTTCCTGTTCGAGCGGAGCGGCGACCGTTTCGGACAGGGTTTCAGCCGAGGCGCCGGCGTAGGAGGCGGTCACGCTGATCGTCGGCGGGGCGATGTCCGGATACTGCGCCAACGGCAGCATCGGCATGGCGAAGGCGCCGACCAGGGTGATGAAGACCGAGATCACGATCGCGAAGATCGGTCGGTCGATGAAGAAGCGGGAGATGTTCATGAATCAGGTTCCGGCCCGTGAGCCTCCTCCTCAGCCGGCGCTGGCGACGAAGGTGGCGGACGAGGCGACAGGGGCCGTGGTCACAGGCGCGTCGGCCTTGGCTTCCTCGGCCTTGATGGTCCCGTTCTGGGCGGTGACCTTCTGGCCCGGACGGGCGCGCTGAAGGCCGTTGATGATGACGCGGTCGTCCGGCGTCAGGCCCGTGCGCACGACACGCAGGCCGTTGGCGACCGGTCCCAGCTGGACCGGCTTGGCGCCGACCGTGCCGTCCTTGGCGACGACATAGACCACCTTGCGCGGACCATCGGTGACGACGGCGGCGTCCGGCACCAGCATGGCGGCGTAACCGCCCGAGCCGGCCAGCTGGGCGTGGCCGAACATGCCCGGCTTCAGGAAGCCGTCGGCGTTCTGCACCACGGCGCGGAGGCGGATGGTGCCCGAAGACGCGTCGATGGCGTTGTCGGTGAAGTCCAGCGTGCCGGTGCGGTCATAGGCGGTCTCGTCCTGCAGGCGGATGCGGATCGGAGCCGACCCGTTGCGGGCGTCGCGCTGATATTTCAGGGCCAGGGCTTCGGAGCCGTCGAAGACGAAGTAGATCGGCGACGATGAGACGATGGTGGTCAGCACGTCGCCGGCGGACGAACCGCCGCCGATCAGGTTGCCCGGATCGACCCGACGGTCGGACACGCGGCCCGAGATGGGGGCGGTGACGCGGGTGAATTCCACGTCCAGCTGACGCGCGCGGATGGCGGCGTTGGCGGCGGCCATGCTGGCCTCGGCGGTCTGGACAGCGCCGCGCTTGGCGTCGACTTCGGCCTGGGACACGGCCTGAGAGGCCAACAGGCCTTCGGCGCGGGCTAGTTCGGTGCGGGCCAGAGTCAACTGGGCCTGGCCCTGGGCCAACTGGGCGCGGGCCGAAGCCAGGGCGGCCTGGGCCGGGCGCGGATCCAGGGTGAACAGCAGTTGGCCCTGGCGTACGAAGTCGCCGTCCTTGAAGTGAACCGACTGGATGTAGCCGCCCACGCGGGCGCGCACGTCGACGGAGCGGGTCGCCTCGAAGCGCCCTGTGAACTCGTCCCAGTCGACAACCTGTTGCGACAGGGGCGTCGCCACCGTGACCGGAGGCGCGCCCTGGGCCGGCGCCTCCTGTCCCTTGGAACAGCCATAGAGGGCAGCCGCCATCATGACGGACGCGGCCGCGATCTTCACCGTGCGCATCGGCGCAATCTCCTTGGGAGTCATTTTATCCAAAGGACTGTGCGCTCATTGGGGAGGAGGCGTCCAGTCAACACCGGCTGACTTAAAGACGACGTCGGCGACGCTTGTCAACGCCTGATGACAAGGCCATATAGCCCGTAAGGTTTATTGGAGTGCGACCAATTGGTCCTTTGCGACGTTCCCCGGCCGCGTAACGCCAACGCCACCCGCCAGGCCATTCTGGAAGCGGCGCGCGAACGCTTTTGCGCTGAAAGCTATGATGATGTCGGCATGCGCGACGTGGCGCGCGACGTCGGCGTCGATGCGGCCCTGATCAGCCGCTACTTCGGTTCGAAGGAAGATCTGTTCGTGGCGGTCATGGACAGTTGCAAGAACGGCCGCGATCTGATGGACGGCTCGCGCGAGGATTTCGGCGAGCGCCTGGCGCGCGAGATCGTCTATGGCGACATGACGCCATGCGAATATGAAGACGGCGGCGCCAAGATGCGCGGTCTGTTGATCCTGTTGCGTTCGATCGGTTCGACCAAGGCGATGGACGTGGTTCAGCGCACCTCCAACTCTCGTTTCTTCGAGCCCCTGACCCAGTGGATCGGCGGCGAGGACGCGCCGGTGCGGGCGCGCATGGCGGCAGGCCTGATCATGGGCATGGCGATCGGCCGCGAACTGTCCGACGGCTATTCAAGCCTGGACGAGGCCCAGAAGGCGTCTCTGGCCCAGCGCATGGCCCGCGCGCTTCAGGGCCTGATCGACGGCTGAATTAAGAAGAGGCGGACCAAGGGCCCGCCTCTCCATCGCTGTCTTGCTTAAAAGTCTCAGGCCCAGTGCATCGGCACATGGCGCGCCGCCGCCCAGTGGATGGCCCGGATGGCGTCGACGATGGCGCGGGTGGCCGAGACCGTGCCCAGCGCTCCGCCCAGATCGGCGGTGACGGCCCCCGAGGCCAGGACGGCCGCGACCGCCGCCTCGATGGAATCGGCCTCATCCTCCAACTGGAAGCTGTGACGCAGCATCATGGCCGCCGACAGCACCATGCCGACGGGGTTGGCCAGGTCCTGTCCGGCGATGTCCGGCGCCGAGCCGTGGATCGGTTCGAACAGGCCGGGGCCGTCGGCGCCCAGCGAGGCTGAAGGGAGCAGGCCGATGGAGCCGCCCAGCACTGAAATCTCGTCCGACAGGATGTCGCCGAACATGTTCTCGGTCAGGATGACGTCATAGTCGCGCGGCTTGCGGATCAGGTGCATGGCCATGGAGTCGACCAGGGCGTGCTCCAGGGTGATCTGCGGATACTCCTCGGCGTGGATGCGCGTCACGACCTCGCGCCACAGGCGGCTGGTCTCCATGACGTTGGCCTTGTCGACCGAGGTGACCTTTCCGCGGCGCTGTTCGGCAGCCTGGAAGGCGGCCCGGGCGACGCGCTCGATCTCCTCCACCGTATAGACGCACAGGTCCGAGGCCGAGGTTTCGGTGCGGGTGCGCTCGCCGAAATAGACGCCGCTGGTCAGTTCGCGGAAGACGATCAGATCGACGCCCTCGACGATCTCCTTCTTCAGCGGCGAGCGGTGGGCCAGCACCGGCGAGACCTGCAACGGACGCAGGTTGGCGTACAGGCCCATCGCCTTGCGGATGGCCAGCAGACCCTGTTCGGGACGAACCGGGGCGCCGTCCCACTTGGGCCCGCCGACGGCGCCCAGCAGCACGGCGTCGGAGGCGATGCAGGCGGCCTTGGTCTCTTCGGGCAAGGATTCGCCGACCGCGTCGATGGCGGCGCCGCCGATCAGGTGTTCGGTGAAGTCGAACCGATGGCCGTAGATGTCGCCGATGCAGGTCAGCACTCGCTGGGCGGCCAGGGTCACCTCCGGCCCGACGCCGTCGCCGGGCAGGACGACGATATTGAAGGCGCGGGCGGCGGCGGGCGTGTCATGGGCGGTCATCAGGCGGTCTCCGGCTGATAGGTGTCTTGGCGCAGGCGTTCGTAGGAGGCGACATAGGGCAGCTTGGCCTGAAGCCAGCCGAGGGCGTCGACGCCGTCCAGCAGGCACTGGCGGGCGAAGGACTCGACCTTGAACGGCACGGCGGGGACGTTGCCGCGCCGGATCTCGCCCGCCTCCAGGTCGATGGTCACCGGCTGCTCCGGGTGGGCGGCCAGATCGTCCCAGACGGCCTGATCGACGACGATGGGCAGAAAGCCGTTCTTCAGGGCGTTGGAGGTGAAGATGTCGGCGATCTCGGTCGAGATCACCGCCCGGAAGCCATAGTCCAGCAGCGCCCAGGGCGCGTGCTCGCGCGAGGAGCCGCAGGCGAAGTTGGGACCGGCCAGCAGGATGCGGTGCTCGGTCGGGTCGATGCGGTTCAGCACCGATTCCGGCTTGGGCGACCCATCGGCCTCATAGCGCCAGTCATAGAAGGCCTGGGCGCCCAGACCCTCGCGCGAGGTGGTGGTCAGGAAGCGCGCGGGGATGATCTGGTCGGTGTCGATGTTGGCCTGGCTCAGGGTCAGGGTCTTCGACGTCAGGGTCTTGAAGGGCTCAGACATTATTCTGCTCCTACCGCCTCCCGCGCGGCGCTCGCTTGCTTGAGGACGGGGGCCTCCAGATAGACGCGCGGGTCGGTCAGCACCCCGGCCACGGCGCTGGCGGCGGCCGTGGCGGGGCTGGCCAGGATGGTGCGGGCGTCCTTGCCTTGACGGCCCTCGAAATTGCGGTTGGAGGTCGAGACGGCCAGTTGACCGGGCGCGACGAAATCTCCGTTCATGGCGATGCACATGGAGCAGCCGGGGATGCGCCATTCGGCGCCCGCCTCGGTGAAGACCTTGTCCAGGCCTTCGGCTTCGGCGTCGCGGCGGACGGCCTCCGAACCCGGGACCACCAGCATCCGCACGCCCGGCTGGACCTTGCGGCCGCGCAGAACATCGGCGGCGGCGCGCAGATCGGGCAGGCGGCCGTTGGTGCAACTGCCGATGAAGACGACATCGACCTTGTGGCCGGTGGTCGCCTCTCCGGCGGTGAAGCCCATGTAGTCGATGGCCTTCTGGTCCGAGGCGGAGCGCGGCTGCGGCACGGGCGCGCCGACGGGGGCGCCGGCGTCGGGGGTGGTGCCCCAGGTGGCCATCGGGCGGATGGCGGCGCCGTCCAGCGCGACCTCCTTGTCGAAGACCGCGCCGGGATCAGTGGCCAGAGCCAGCCAGTCGGCGGCGGCGGCTTCATAGTCGGCGGGGACGTGGCGGCGGCCGCGCAGCCAGTCGATGGTCGTCTGGTCGGGGGCGATCATGCCGGCGCGGGCGCCCGCCTCGATGGACATGTTGCACAGGGTCATGCGCCCTTCCATGTCCAGCGCGCGCACGGCCTCGCCTGCATATTCGATGACGTAGCCGGTGCCGCCGCCGAAGCCGATGGCGGCGATGACGGCCAACGCCATGTCCTTGCCGGAGACGCCGGGGCGCAGGCGCCCGTTGATCGTCACGCGCATGGCCTTGGCCCGGCGTTGCAGCAGGCACTGGGTCGCCAGCACGTGACCGACTTCCGAGGTGCCGATGCCGAAAGCCAGCGCTCCGAAGGCGCCGTGGGTGGCGGTATGGCTGTCGCCGCAGACGACGGTCATGCCCGGCTGGGTCAGGCCCAGTTCCGGTCCCATGACGTGGACGACGCCGCGCTGGTCCGAGCCCCAGCCGGCCAGTTCGATCCCGTGGCGGGCGCAGTTGACCTCCAGCGTCTCGACCTGCTTGCGTGCCTGTTCGGTGACATAGGGCAACTGGCCATCCGGCCCGGCGGGCAGGGTGGGGGTCGAGTGGTCCAGGGTGGCGAAGGTGCGGTCGGGGCGGCGGACCTTCAGTCCGCGCGCCGCGATCTCGGAAAAGGCCTGAGGCGAGGTGACTTCGTGGACCAGGTGCAGGTCCACATACATGACGCCCGGAGTCTCGGCGGTTTCCGGCACGACGACGTGCCGGTCCCACACCTTCTGATACAGGGTCTTAGGCTGGCTCATGGGCGCGCTCCCTGGCCGGGGCGGCGTTTTCGGCTTCGCCGATAGGCTCCAGCCAGCCGAAGCGGTCGGGCGTGGCGCCGTCGAACAGGCCGCGGAAGGCCTTGTTGACCGCCTTGGTTACCGGGCCGGGGCCGCCTGCGCGGGTCATGATGCCGTCGATGGAGCGGACGGGGGTGATCTCGGCCGCCGTGCCGGTCATGAAGACCTCGTCGGCGACATAGAGGGCTTCGCGCGGCAGCACCTGTTCGCGCGCCTCATAGCCCAGGCCGCGCGCCAGCTTCATCACGCTGTCGCGGGTGATGCCCTGCAGGATGGACGCGGCGGCCGGAGGCGTCATCAGCACGCCGTCCTTGACGATGAACAGGTTCTCACCTGCGCCTTCGGACAGCAGGCCGTCGGCGCCCAGGGCGATGCCCTCGCCGAAGCCGCGCACGCGGGCCTCGCGCCCGATCAGATAGGAGGACAGATAGTTGCCGCCTGCCTTGGCGCCCGCCGGGACGGTGTTCGGCGCCACGCGGTTCCAGCTGGAGATGCAGGCGTCGACGCCCTTCTCCAGCGCCTCTTCGCCCAGATAGGCGCCCCAGGCGAAGGCCGAGATCATCACATCGCTGCGGATCGCCTCGGCCGAGGGGCTGACGCCCATGCCGCACTCGCCCAGGAAGGCCAATGGCCGCAGGTAAGCCGAACGCAGACCCTCGGCGCGCACCACGTCCTTGCAGGCTTGAACCAGCTCGTCCTCATTATAAGGCATGGGGAAGTGGTAGATGCGCGCGCTGTCGAACAGGCGGCGGATGTGGTCGGTCAGGCGGAAGGCGCACGGGCCGTTCGGCGTGTCATAGACGCGGATGCCCTCGAACACCGAGGTGCCGTAGTGCAGGGCGTGGCTCATGACGTGGACGGTGGCGTTCTCCCACGCCGTCAGTTCGCCGTTGATCCAGATGTTCTTAGCCAGCGGCTGCATAGGTCTTGTCCTGTTGGGGGGCGGTGGCGGCGATGATGGCGGTCAGTTCGGCGTCGTTGATCTCGCCGATCTCGTCGGCGCGGCGCTTGAAGCCGGCGAAGACTTCGGCCAGACGCTGGCCTTCCAGAGCGTGGCCCAGAGCCTCGGCGCGCTTGCCGACGGCATGGCGGCCCGAGTGTTTGCCCAGCACGAAATAGCTGCCCTCGAACCCGACGTCCTCGGGGCGCATGATCTCGTAGGTGCGGCTGTCGGCCATCATGCCGTGCTGGTGGATGCCCGCTTCGTGGGCGAAGGCGTTCAGGCCGACGATGGCCTTGTTGCGGGCGATGACCGTCTCGGTCACTTCGCGCAGGGTCTCGGAGGCGCGCACCAGGTGGCGGCTCTCGGAGCCGATGGTCACGCCATAGCGGTCCGCGCGGGTGCGCAGGGCCATGATGACTTCCTCGACCGAGGCGTTGCCCGCCCGTTCCCCGATGCCGTTGATGGCGCCTTCGATCTGACGGGCGCCGCCTTCGACGGCGGCCAGGGAGTTGGCGACCGCCAGGCCCAGGTCGTTGTGGGCATGGGACGAGAAAATGATGTCGGCGTGACGCGGGCGGATGATCCCGTCCAGATAGGCGAAGCGCTGGCGCGATTCCTCGGGCGTGGCGTAGCCGACGGTGTCGGGCACGTTCAGCGTCTGGGCGCCGGCGTCGGCGGCGGCCATCAGGGCCTCGGCCAGGAACTCCGGCTCGGTGCGGAAGGCGTCCTCGGCGGAGAACTCCACGTCGTCGAACAGGGAGGCGGCGTATTCCACCGTGCGCGAGATGGTGGCCAGCACCTCATTGGTGCTCATGCGCAGCTTGGCCGAGCGGTGAATCGGGCTGGTGGCCAGAAAGACGTGGCAGCGACGGTGCGATTTCGGCGCTGGGGCCAGGGCGCGGAAGGAGGCGTCGATGTCCTTTTCGTTGGCGCGCGACAGCGAGGCGAAGACCGGCCCCTCGATCTCGCCGCAGACGCGACGGATGCACTCCTCGTCGCCCGGCGAGGCGGCGGCGAAACCGGCCTCGATCACGTCCACGCCCAGGTCGCGCAGGACATGAGCCATCTTCAGCTTGGCTTCGGCCGACATGGAGAAGCCGGGGGCCTGTTCGCCGTCGCGCAGGGTGGTGTCGAAGATGATGACCCGGTTGGGATCGGCCGCAATCTCGGCGGTTCTGGATACTCGGTCTACTCGGGACATTACGCGGCCTCGGACTGGAAGGTTTGGGCCTGGATGCGCGCGACGCCGATCAGGCGGTCGATCTGGCGGCCCAGGGTGTCGATGGAGCGGGCGGCGTCGCGCCCGCGAACGGTCAGGGCGATGCGGCGCATCGCGCCCTCCACTTCAGAATCGGGGGCCATGCTCATGCCGTCGATGTGGAAACCGCGGCGCTCCACAAGGCCGATGAGACGCTGAAGCGAGCCGTCGGCCCGGTCGATTTGGATGTGAATGGTGTCGCTCATGCTCATGCGCCTTCCATCATTTCAGCGTTGCTCTTGCCCGGCGGCACCAGCGGCCAGACGTTTTCCTTGGGGTCGATGACGACGTGGGCCAGACAGGCGCCCTTGGCGGCCAGCAGGCGGGCCAGACCGGCCTCGACCTGATCGCGGCGGTCGATGCGGAAGGCCTCGACGCCGAAGGCTTCGGCCACCTTCACGAAGTCCGGATTGTCGGACAGGTCGATCTCGGAATAGTTCTCGGCGAAGAACAGCTCCTGCCACTGGCGCACCAGACCCAGCGATGAGTTGTCCAGCAGGACGATCTTCAGCGGCACGCCGTAGCGGCGCAGGGTGGCCAGCTCCTGAACGTTCATCATGAAGCCGCCGTCGCCGGCGATGGTGACGACGATGGCGTCCGGGTCGGCCATCTGGGCGCCCAGACCGGCAGGCAGGCCGAAGCCCATCGCGCCCAGACCGCCCGAGGTGATGTGGGCTTCCGGCCGGGCGAAGCGGCAGTGCTGGGCGGCCCACATCTGATGCTGGCCGACATCGCAGGCGGCGACGAAGCGGTCGCCCGCCATTTCGGACAGCTGCTTCAGCAGGGCCGGGGCGTAGACGCCTTCGCCCGGCGCGTCATAGCGGGCGGCGTGACGCGCGGCCGCCGAGGCGCAGCGGATGACCCAGGGGTCGATGGTCAGCGGAGCCGCCGCCATGCGCGTCGTCAGGGCCTCGATGGCCGGGCGAATCTCGCCGCCGACGGCGACGTGGGTCTCGCGCAGCTTGCCGATCTCCGAGGCGTCGGCGTCGAAGTGGACGACGCGGGCGTGGGGGGCGAACTCGGCCAGCTTGCCGGTGGCGCGGTCGTCGAAGCGGGCGCCCATGACGATCAGCAGGTCGGACGCCTGAACCGCCTCATTGGCCGCGCGCGTTCCGTGCATCCCCAGCATGCCCAGGAAGCCGGGCGCGTCGGTCGGCACCGTGCCCAGGGCGTTCAGGGTGGCGACGGCGGGAATGCCGGTGGTCTCGGCGAAGGCGCGCAGGGCCTCGGTCGCGCGGCCGATCTTCACCCCGCCGCCGATGTAGATCAGCGGGCGTTCAGCGGCGCGGATGAAGCGCTCGGCCTCGGCGATGGCGTCGGCGTCGGCCTCAATCGTTTCATTGGGAATGTTGAAGCCGAAGGGGGCGACCGTTTCGGCGAACTGCACGTCCTTGGGCAGGTCGACCAGCACCGGGCCGGGGCGGCCCGAGGCGGCGATGTGGAAAGCCTGTTCGATGGCGGCCGGGATCTCGGCGGCGTCACGGACCAGGATGGAGTGTTTCACGATCGGCAGGGTGACGCCCAGGATGTCGATCTCCTGGAAGGCGTCGGTGCCCATGACCCCTTGGGGGACATTGCCGGTGATGCAGACCATCGGCGCCGAATCCATCATGGCGTTGGCGATGCCGGTGATCAGATTGGTGGCGCCGGGGCCCGAGGTCGCCATGCAGACCCCGACCCGGCCGCTCAGGCGCGCATAGGCGTCGGCGGCGAAGGCGGCGGCCTGTTCGTGACGGACCAGGATGTGCTTCAGCGACGAGCCGGTCAAGGCGTCGTAGATCGGCATGATGGCGCCGCCGGGGTAGCCGAACACCACCTCTACGCCCATCCGCTCCAGGCTGGAGACAAGCAGGCGCGCGCCGGTCATGACGGCCGGGGCGGGGGGTGTTTTCAGGGCGGGCGCGGCGGCGCTCATCGGGTCAGTCTCTCTTTATATATACAGAGGGTCAGGCGGCGGCCTGTTTGGCCGTCTGCAGCCAGGCCATGCGGTCGCGCAGACGGGCGCCGACCTGTTCGATCTGGCTGGAGCGGTCCTCAGTCAGCAGGGCCTCGTATTTCGGCTTGCCCGCCTCGTTCTCGGCGATCCATTCACGCGCGAACTGGCCGCTCTGGATCTCGTCCAGCACGGTCTTCATGCGGGCGCGGGTCTCGTCGGTGATGACGCGCGGACCCGAGGCGACGGCGCCCCATTTGGCCGTTTCCGAGATGAAGTGGTGCATCTTGGAGATGCCGCCCTCGTAGAACAGGTCCACGATCAGCTTCAGCTCGTGCAGGCATTCGAAATAGGCGATCTCGGGCTGGTAGCCGGCCTCGACCAGGGTGTTGAAGCCCTGGATCACCAACTCCTTGGCCCCGCCGCACAGGACGGCCTGTTCGCCGAACAGGTCGGTCTCCGTCTCTTCGCGGAACGAGGTCTCAAGCAGGCCGCCGGTCGCCCCGCCGATTCCCTTGGCGTAGCCCATGGCGCGGTCGCGCGCCTTGCCGGTCGCGTCCTTCTCGATGGCGAACAGGGAGGGGACGCCCCGGCCGCGGGCGAACTCGCGACGGACCAGATCGCCCGGACCCTTGGGCGCGACCAGAATGACGTCCATGTCGTCGCGCGGCGTGATGCGGTCGTAGATGATCGAGAAGCCGTGGGCGAACAGCAGTGCCGAGCCCGGCTTGGCGTTCGGCTCGATGACGTCGCGATAGATCTCGTTCTGGATCATGTCGGGCGTCAGGATGGCGATGATGTCGGCGCCCTTGACCGCTTCGGCGGGCTCGGCCGTGGCTAGGCCGTCTTCGGTCGCGTGCTTCCAGCCCGTGCCGCCGTGACGGACGCCGACGATCACGTCGTGGCCCGAATCCTTCAGGTTCTGGGCGTGGGCGCGACCCTGCGAGCCATAGCCGATGACGGCGATGCGCTGGCCGGTGATGGCGCCCGGCTTGATGTCTTCATTGGTGTAGATGGTGATGGCCATGAGAGGCGGTCCTTAAGAAGCGGCGTTTTCGGTGGAGCGGGCGGCCAGATCGGCGGGGATCTGGGCCGGCGGCGGATTGGGAATGGTCACGGCCCCTTGCGAGGCGGAGGCGACGGCGGCGCGGTACTTTGCGAAAACGCCTTGCGCCGGGCGGATACGGTTGGGGGCGAAATCCGCCCGGCGCGCCTCCAGATCGACGAGCACATCGATCCTTCGGTTGGTGACGTCGATGACGATCGGATCGCCATCGCGAATGAGAGCAATGGGGCCTCCCGCCGCCGCCTCGGGCGAGACGTGGCCGGCGACGAAGCCGTAGGAGGCGCCCGAGAAGCGGCCGTCGGTCAGCAGGGCGACGTTCTCGACCTTGCGGCCCTTCAGGGCGGCGGTGACCTGCAGCATCTCGCGCATGCCGGGCCCGCCCTTGGGGCCTTCGTAGCGGATGATGATGACGTCGCCTTCGCCGACAGATCCGTCCTGCACCGCGTGGAAGGCGTCTTCCTCGCAGTCGAATACGGCGGCCGGGCCTTCAAAGCGATCGACCTTATGGCCGGTCAACTTGATGACGGCGCCCTCTGGCGCGACATCGCCATAGATGACGGCGTAGGAGCCGCGCGCCATGACCGGGGCCTCGAAGCTGGTCACGACCTGCTGGCCGGGCTGCTCCTCGGCGTCGCCCGCTTCG
>NZ_ATXN01000004.1:0-2500 GCF_000421705.1 Brevundimonas naejangsanensis DSM 23858 | reverse complement strand
TCAGCGACTTCATATGTCGAGCAAGCTTAAGCCGTTAGGTGTAGGCGCAGCGAAAGCGAGTCTGAATAGGGCGCTAAGTTCGACGTATGACGACCCGAAACCAGGTGATCTATCCATGAGCAGGATGAAGGTAAGGTAACACTTACTGGAGGTCCGAACCCGTGAATGTTGAAAAATTCTGGGATGACTTGTGGATAGGGGTGAAAGGCCAATCAAACCTGGACATAGCTGGTTCTCCGCGAAATCTATTTAGGTAGAGCGTCCGACGAATACCTTGGGGGGTAGAGCACTGGATGGTTGCGGGCTGCGCGAGCGGTACCAATACTAACCAAACTCCGAATACCCAAGAGTACTATCGGGCAGACACACGGCGGGTGCTAACGTCCGTCGTGAAAAGGGAAACAACCCTAACCATCATCTAAGGCCCCCAAGTCATGGCTAAGTGGGAAACGATGTGGGATTGCTTTGACAATCAGGAGGTTGGCTTAGAAGCAGCCATCCTTTAAAGAAAGCGTAACAGCTCACTGATCAAGCGATCCTGCGCGGAAAATGTAACGGGGCTAAAGCCATGCGCCGAAGATATGGGTTTGCAGTTTACTGCAAGCGGTAGCGGAGCGTTCCGTAAGCCTGTGAAGGTCAACCGTGAGGTTGGCTGGAGGTATCGGAAGTGAGAATGCTGACATGAGTAACGATAAACAGTGTGAGAAACACTGTCGCCGAAAGACCAAGGGTTCCTGCGTAAAGCTAATCTGCGCAGGGTTAGTCGGCCCCTAAGGCGAGGCTGAAAAGCGTAGTCGATGGGAAGCAGGTAAATATTCCTGCACCAGCTGGAAGTGACGGATGGCATAAGTCGTCGGGGCTTATTGGATTGTTCCCGGCGGTGGCGTTGTCCCTGGAAATAACTCCAGCAGAGACCGTACCCGAAACCGACACAGGTGGTCAGGTAGAGTATACCAAGGCGCTTGAGAGAACTGTGCTGAAGGAACTCGGCAAATTGCACGCGTAACTTCGGAATAAGCGTGACTCACCCTGGGCAACCAGGACTGAGTGGCACAAGCCAGGGGGTAGCGACTGTTTAGCAAAAACATAGGGCTCTGCGAAGCATCAATGCGACGTATAGGGTCTGACGCCTGCCCGGTGCCTGAAGGTTAAAGGGAGGAGTGAAAGCTCCGAACTGAAGCCCAGGTAAACGGCGGCCGTAACTATAACGGTCCTAAGGTAGCGAAATTCCTTGTCGGGTAAGTTCCGACCTGCACGAATGGCGTAACGACTTCCCCACTGTCTCCAGCACAGGCTCAGTGAAATTGAATTCCCCGTGAAGATGCGGGGTTCCCGCGGTCAGACGGAAAGACCCTATGAACCTTTACTATAGCTTCGCCTTGGCGTTAGCGACCGTATGTGTAGGATAGGTGGGAGGCTATGAAACCGGGGCGCCAGCTCTGGTGGAGCCATCCTTGAAATACCACCCTTACTGTCGTTGACGTCTAACCGAGGGCCGTTATCCGGTCCCGGGACATGGCGTGGTGGGTAGTTTGACTGGGGCGGTCGCCTCCCAAAGTGTAACGGAGGCGCGCGATGGTTAGCTCAGACCGGTCGGAAATCGGTCGTCGAGTGCAATGGCATAAGCTAGCCTGACTGCGAGACTGACAAGTCGAGCAGAGACGAAAGTCGGCCATAGTGATCCGGTGGTCCCGCGTGGAAGGGCCATCGCTCAACGGATAAAAGGTACTCTAGGGATAACAGGCTGATTTTGCCCAAGAGTCCATATCGACGGCAAAGTTTGGCACCTCGATGTCGGCTCATCACATCCTGGGGCTGGAGCAGGTCCCAAGGGTACGGCTGTTCGCCGTTTAAAGTGGTACGTGAGCTGGGTTCAGAACGTCGTGAGACAGTTTGGTCCCTATCTGCCGTGGGTGTTCGAAGCTTGAGAGGATCTGTCCCTAGTACGAGAGGACCGGGATGGACATACCTCTGGTGGACCTGTCATGGCGCCAGCCGTGCAGCAGGGTAGCTAAGTATGGAATAGATAACCGCTGAAAGCATCTAAGCGGGAAACTAACCTCAAAACAAGGCTTCGCTGAGGATCGTGGAAGACTACCACGTTGATAGGCCAGGTGTGGAAGCGCGGTGACGTGTGAAGCTTACTGGTACTAATAATCCGATCGGCTTGATCGTTTCTCAGCAAAACTCATTCGGTTTTTACTTGCCGAAATCAAAGACAATATCTTCTCATTCATGTGTGTCGGGTTGACCCGGTGGCTCTGTCGGAGGTTCCCCACCCGATCCCATTCCGAACTCGGTCGTTAAGCCCTCCAGAGCCGATGGTACTTCGTCTTAAGGCGCGGGAGAGTAGGTCGTCGCCGGGTCTACCCGACACACATGAATGATATCTCGAACCCTTCTTCCTTTACTCACCGCCTTGCCGCGGGATGGAGCAGCCCGGTAGCTCGTCAGGCTCATAACCTGAAGGTCGCAGGTTCAAATCCTGCTCCCGCACCCA
>NZ_ATXN01000003.1:5000-409181 GCF_000421705.1 Brevundimonas naejangsanensis DSM 23858 | reverse complement strand
GGCTGATCGGCTTGGGGGGATATAGGGGGGTTATATTCGCGGGAGGGTGTGGGTGGTTGGGGGGTCTGGGGGGAAGGAGGGAGAGGGAGGGAGGCGTCATTCTGGGCGTCAGAATTAGCGTCAGGCCTGACGTCAGAAATGACGCTCTCTGACGCTTTCTGACGCTTGCGCTCCTCATAACGTGCCTGGCGCTCGGCCGCAGACGAGCGAGGTTTCTTCTGCCCAGCCTGTTCGATGGCCTCGACAGCAATGGCGATCACCTCAGGCGTCGCGCCCGCTTCAACCAAGCGCCGGACGGTGTCGGCTATGCTCATGCCGCGCTCCTGTCAGTGATGAGGTCGATCTCAGCCCGGTACTGCTGGGGCTCGGAGCCCTCGGAGCCGTGGCGGTTCTTGGCGATGATGACGTCCATCACCGTGCGTTTCAGGGCGACCTCAGCCTCCCAGAGCATGTGTTCCTCGGTCCCGGCCTTCGGTTCGGCCTTCTGGAGGTAGTAGACCTCCCGGAAGGGGAAGAGGACGGCATCGGCATCCTGCTCGATGGAGCCCGACTCTCGCAGGTCTGACAGCATCGGGCGCTTATCGTCGCGCTGCTCAACCGAGCGGTTCAGCTGGGACAGTAGGATGATCGCAATCTTGGCTTCGCGGGCGAGCGTCTTCAACGCCCCGGTCATCTCGGCGATGGCGGAGGCTTCGTTGCGCCCAGCCAGGGCAGGCCGGCGCATGAGCTGGAGATAGTCGATCCCGATGGCCGCCAGGTCGCCGCGGCGTTTCATGGCCCAGACGGCGCGAGAGACGTCCTCGACGGACACCCCTGCCCTATCCCGCAGCCATAGGTTCTTCGGGATCTCGCCCTTCACGACATGGAGGGTCTGCAGGTCGAAAGAGGTCAGCGGCGCCACCTTGGCGATGTCGGAGAAGCTGACAGGCTGCTCATGCGTGGCAGTCAGGCGCGACAGGGCCCGGTCATTCAGCTGGTCGGTGTCCATCTCCAGCGAGAAGCCTGCGAACAGTTTGGTCGGGTTCCGCAGGGCGGCGCCGTAGAGAACGTTGCCGAGGAGGGCCGTCTTGCCCATGCCCGGGCGCCCAGCCATGACGATCACCGATCCCGGCATCAGACCGCCCAGGCGCTTGTCAATCGACGACAGGCCGGTCTGAACGCCCTTGGGCTTGCCGGTGGCGACCTCCAGCTCCAGCCGGTCCATGCGCGCCTGCGCGGCGTCATGGGCGTTCACGAACAGGGCGTCTTCGGGCGCAGCGCCGCGCTCGGCTGCTTCCAGCTCGGAACGCGCCAAGGCAACGGCCTGATAGCCCGACAGTTCGGGATTGCGGGCCTGATGCATGGCGTCGGCCGCCATCTTGATCAAGCGACGGCGGACGGCGGTGTCAGCTACCAAAGCGGCGTAGTCCCGCGAACGGTTGGACGGCGGGGCCCGGTCGACCAGATCGAACAGATAGCCGAAGCCGCCGAACTGCTCGAAGGCGGGGTCAGCCGTGAAGGCCGCTTGTAGCGTCGTCGGCTCGGCCAGCTTCCCGGCCGTCACAAGCCCGTCGATGGCAGCGTAGAGCCGCTGATGGAACGGCTCGCTGAAGTCCTCGGCTGTGACGACGTCATGCACCTGGCGGTGGACGTCGTTGTCGAACATCAGCTGGCCCAACAGGGCTTGTTCAGCCTCCAGGTTCAGCGGGAGCGCGTTGGCCGCTTCTTCGGCGTCGCGGGGATCGTCCATCATGCGGCCTCCGCGAACTTGTCGGTTTCATTGCCCCACACGGTCCAGCCATCGCGCGGCGCGCGGGCGAACAGTTCCAAGCGGGGGCCGTCGCAATAGCGTTCTATCCGGCTGTGGGCCTCCGAAGGCTTCCGGCTATGCTCCTGCCGCGGCGCGGTGATGATTTGATGGATGGCCTTCGAGAGGCGTTTCGGGGCGCCGCGGCGGCCGAGCAATACCAACTCGGCGTTCTGGCGCGTGGTGTAGCCCATGCCCGTGAAGAGGTCGCGGCGATCCATGAACAGGACGCCGTCATCATCTCCATCGGGCTGCTTTCGACGCTTCACCCACACGAAGGCGAGGCTGGAGTAGCGGAAGCCCCAAGCATTCATGACAAGGAATGCCTGCTGGAGGTGCGGTCCCGTTGTCCAGAGGAACAGGTGACAGTCCTTGGCGGCGACGTCGGCCACCGGAAGAGCCTTGATCTCGGCCAACGCCATCGTCCGGTAGTGGTGCGATGGCGAGCGACGGGTCTGCCCCTTCGGGGATCGCGATGCGTGATGCCAAGGCGGGTCGGCCAGGATGCATGAGTAGGGCCCGGCGGGCAGCGGCTCAATCATCGCCGCCCCCATCATTCGCCGCGGTCAGCCGCGCAAAAGCCTGTTCCGCAGCCGCGTTCTTCACCACCTTGGGCAGGCGGTAGATCGCGCACACGTCGGCAGCGACCGAGTTAAGCGCCGTGGCGGTCTCGACGCGGCCAATCAGGGGCCAGCGGAACTCCGCGGCGATGTCGATCAGGTCGCCCAGAAGCGCGGCCTGTTCCCTCAGATCGGTCACGTCCTGCATGAGCGAGTGCACCGTACGGCGCGCGGTCATGCGCAGAAAGGTGGCCCGCGACGAGCGAGCCTGTTGGCTGGTCGCGTTCTCCCGGCTGCGGTCGATGCGCTCAACGAGGTACTTCTCGCGCTGGCTCACGCAGCCCTCCCCTGATCCCACGGAGTGGACTCGGCGCGACGGGCCTGGCGGCGCTCGCCGAACCCGAAGGCCTTAGACGCCGCAAGCACCCGGCCGACCGCTCGTTTGTGGTGGGTCAGGCAATACGTCTCCGTCGCGCCAGTGGCGGCGGGATCGACCGGCTGGCCGCAGCACATCTGCTTTGCGCCCGAGACATCTCCGACCGGCCATGAGCACTGGAACCGGCGGCGGTCGATTAGCAGGATCGAAGTGTCATTTGCAGCTTCAGCGAAGCCGTCGATGATCCCGGCGCCATGCTTGGCGAAATGCTCGCGCTTCTTTGCCGCCTCCGCTGGGCTGGAAGGCGCGAACCGGCCGAAGCTGGACGCCGGCGCAGGCTTGTCGATCTTGATGCCGCCCGTGGTGCGGTTGCGCTTCACGGCTGGGGCGCGGCCAGTCGAAGCCGGGGGCGACGCCTTCGCCTCCATGCGCTCGCGCGTCAGGCCAAGACGGTGCACCTTGGCGATGACAGAGTTTCTGGATCGGGACGGCAGTACCCGCGCGATCTCCGTCGCCGAGTTTCCGGCCAACCACATCTTCTTCATCGTCTCGATTTCGTGGTCATGCCACGCGTTCAGGATCGTGCTCATGCTGTCCTCGCTGCGTTCAGAGGTTCCCAGCGCCAGGCATGGGAGGGGTGACGAAGCCGGACGGCGCAGAGCCAGATGCCGAAGGCGTCCGCTTCATCGGAGGTTTTGGGGTCGAAGCCGTAGGCCCGGCAGGCGGCCATCATCGCGGGCTTCTCGGCCCGTCCGTTGCCGGTCAGTGCCTTCTTCACCTGCGACGTAGCCACCTCGGCGCACTCGATGCCGGCGCGGTGCGCCACCATTTCGGTGACGCCCGCCATGCCTTGCAGCTTCCGGGTCGTGGCGATCTGCGTCTGTCCCGCCAGGATGGGGGCTTCGAACACGATCAGGCTGGGCCCGACCTCGCGCACCTGCGGCCGCAGCCAGTCCTCCCAAGCCGAGAGGAACAGGCCGACGTCTGTCCCCGTCGACGGCAGGCGGAAATGGCTCAGCACCGGGCGCGCATCGGGAGCGCCGATGCAGAGCCCCGTCTGGGTTGCGAGGTCGAGCGCCATGATCATCAGGCGGCGTCCTGCTGATGCTCGGTATCGTCGCCGTCGTCGTTGGCCGCGTCCTCGATGTCGATCTGGCCGTCATCGTCGGTGGCCGGTGTCTGGGCCAGACGAGCGGCGAAGGCGCGGCGCACGGTGGCCTGCCCCTCCTCATGGCCCTCGCCATAGGACTGAATGCAGTCGTGCGGGCACTCCTTGGGCGCCTCGTTCGCCCAGCCCTTGCCGGCCAGACCATCGCGGAAGCCGATGTTGCGCCACTTCAACTGTTCGCGGACCGGGTCAGGGGTCGCGTCGGTGCCGTACAGTTCCAGTTGCGAGCCGATCGGCTGGCGCATGGCCTCGGCGAACCAGTCGCGCTCGGCGTAAAACTGCTTGACCTCTTCCGGGGTCCATTCGAGCAGGCGGACTTGTTCGTCGAGGACGCCGAGCTTGATACCCTTCGCCTTCAGGCCCTTACGGAAAGCGCTGATCTCAGCGGTGAGCTTCTTCCGCTTCTCGTTCCACTGGACCATTTCGTTCGCGGCCATGCGGATGTCGTCGTGCGACGGCATGCCGTTGTCCGGCTCGTTCGGAATGGCGCCGATCGTGCCCTGAACGTCGGGGTACTGGTCATTGTCAGCTTCGAGCTTCTTGGCCATCTGGCCCTCCATCAAGACCGCTCAACGGGGCGGTCAGTCCCGTTCGGTCATCGCCAGAGGGCGAAGGTCTTGGCGTTGAACAGCGACGGCTTGCGCGTCAGCCGCAGGAACAGCGCGTGTCCGAGGATCATAAGGAAGGCCATCAGGCTGCCCTCCGCGGGGTCGGGCTCGCCGCTTCGATGGCCCTGCGGACACCGCGGACACGCTCGAGGGCTTGCTCAGCATCGCGCTCGGCGGCGGCGATGGCGTCTAGATCGTTATTGGACAGGCGCCCGTCCGCCAGCGCCTCGCGGACGACGGCGACGACGTCCATGCTCTCCTGGGCGAGGTCGAAGGCGAGTTCCTTCAGACAACCCGTGAGCGGCTTGGGTTTGCAGAGGTCCGCCAGGGCGGCGCTGTAGATCGCCCGCCCGCAATGACGCTCCAGATCAACCATCACGTCCGCCGGCATCGTCGACGGCTCATTCGGGTTCTCGTAGTTCGACAGCGACGACCTGCGGACCCGGCACGCCCTCGCCGCCTCCTCCAAGCCCCCACATGCTTCGATGAGCTCTCCAGCGAGCCGGGCGTGTTCTCTGTGGCTGATCTTGTTCACTGGACGTTCCGTGGTCGTTTCCAACTGACCCGCGCTCTCGCTCAGGCGACGGTCGGGGTTGGCTGTTCGGGAGAAGGCGGTTGGGTTTCGTCGTTCGCGGCATTCGGCTTTTCAGCGGGTACGCGACCGAAGAAGGGAGCGAGCGTCCGCTGCGTGAGGTCACGAGCCTTTGCGGCCTCACGCTCGGCGGCGAGGATTTCCTTGATGGCGGCGATCTCGAACGGCAGCGCGCCGGTGATCGTCGCCAGCGCCGACAGGGCATCCGCCTCGCGACCTTGGACGGCCAGTTCGTTGGCGCCGATGATGAGGCCGTAGACCGTGCCCGCGTTGATCAGGGCTTCCTGGCGTCGAAACTGGAGGGCGGCCGATGACAGCATGTCACGCCGCCTCGCTGGTGGGGGCGTCGTCGTTTGCGGGCTGTGCTTGGTTCAATACGCCTGGAAAAAAATCATCCGGGCTAATCGAAATACCCATCTGGGGCGCCACGATTAGGATCCGGCGCATTTGTGCGTGCGTTAGGCTGTTGGTGTGCCGCTTCTCGCTGATCGTGTGGGGACGCACTCCTGCCGCTTCGGCCAATCTCGTCTGGGTGCCGAACCGTTCAGGGGCGGTGAGATGATCAATGACGTTATAGGGCATACCCCAACAATATCGGACAATCCGATATTCACAAGCCCCGATTTATCGGATGCGTATTATCGGGTTATCCGATTAGCTCGGCCTATGAAGATCGAGCGCTCCGACGAACTAAAAAAGGCCATCGGCCGCCGCCTCCGGGAGGGCCGGACCGCACGAGGGTTGAATCAAACCGAGGTAGCGAGGGAGTTGGGCCTCAAGAGCCAGTCGGTCGTGTCGAACTGGGAGAGCGGCGCGCTGGAATCTTGGGCCGACTATCTCGACGGGATTGCCGACCTATATGGGCTCGAAATCGATACCCTGAGGCCGTTGGCCGACGTCCGATCTGTCGATGAACTGGAAGCCGTGGAAAGTCCGGAGGTCGCGCCAAAGCGTGAGCCATCCACCTTCGTCCAAATTCCCGAGTACGACATTCGTCTTTCAGCCGGCGGCGGCTCCATCGCCACCGACGCTGACGCGATTGCTTACTGGAGCTTCCCTAGGGAGTACCTTGAGAATGAAGTGCGAGCTCCGTTGTCGTCGCTGGGCGTTGTTACTATCGAGGGGGACAGCATGTTCCCCACCCTGTCTTCCGGTGACCGCGTACTCGTCGATCGCAGCGAAACCAACCCGGCCAAGCCTGGCGTTTACGCAATCTTTGATTCCAACGCGACGGTTGTGAAGCGGATCGAAAAGGTGCCCGCCAGCGACCCTGCAGAGGTGGTCCTGATCTCGGACAACAAGAACCACAACCAATATCGGGTACCTGCCGATCTAGTGACCGTCATTGGACGCGTCGTCTGGTTCGCTCGGCGCCTCTAGCGACATTCACAGCCGAGTGTCGGCTGAACCTCGGGGGAGGCAATGAGAAACAGCATCCGCAACGGGATATGGGCCATCCTTGGGGCGCTCATTCTCTGGAATGCGTCGGTCGCCATTCCGGTCGCTCTTGAACAGCTCCAGGACAAAGGTCGCCCCGCATACGTGATCGCCTATCGCTCCTGGCTAGTGAGCCCGAGCGACATCACGGTGAACCTCGTGCATGTCGGACAAGGCGCAGCGCCGGTCGACCTCTATGCGGCGCTGGGCTCCGCCTCGGATGGCCTTGGTGACCGGAAGTTCAAAATCATCCGCCTGAATAGGTGGATCAGCCCGCGCCTCCTGCTGGACGGCTCGGCTTTTGCTGACGCAACCCGCCGCGATGGGAGCCCCCGAGGCTTCATGGATATAGGCTCGTCGCTCCACACCAGCGACGGTCGCCCGCTCAAGGAATACTCCTATTCGGGAGGCTGGCTGGCTGGCCTCAAGGAAATGTCGGAAAGCCTAGACGCCGCCAATGAAGGAACCCGCATCTGGGCTCATGGCGGCCATTAACTCAGACCTGTCGGTGCGGAAAAGCAATGAGCGACGATAAGCAGCGAGAAATCGACGAACTGGAAGCCCGCCTGGCGCAGCTGAAGGCGGCGCAGCGGGCTGATCCGGAAACCCCTGGGAAAGCGATCCAGAAGTCGGACAATCGGCTGCTGTATGGCGTGGCAGCGGTCGTCGGTGTGATCTGCGTCGTCGGGATCGCCCTGTCGGCTAGGTCGCCGAACGCGCTCAAGGCAGCGCCTGCGGTCACCGCCGAAAGCGCTCCCTCGTCGCCGCCCCTAACGCCTGAGCAATGGGCTGAGATCGACAAGCGCCGCCAGGAGGCCGAGGCTGCGCGCCTCGCCGCGGTTACGCCATGGACCTATCGCGACGACGTAGATCCGATGACTGACAAGCTCACGCGATGGGCCTGCACCACCTCGACGAACCGAGCCATTCTTGACCGGCCCTACAAGCCCGTCAGCGCTGACTTGTGCCTACGCCAATCGCCGCGCTACGGCCTTCACGCCATCGTCCAACTAAATGGCTCCGGCCAAATTCTGTGTCGGTCCTACGATGGCTGCACGCTCAAGATTCGCTTCGGTGACGGGGCCCAGCAGAGCTTCAGCGGCGGATCGGCAGCCGATGGATCGAGCAACGTCGTGTTTATCAGCAACGCCACTAGATTCATCGCGGCTGCGAAAAGCGCTCCGACCACGAAAATCCAGCTGACCTTCTACCAAGCCGGCGATCAGGTGCTTGAGTTCAACACCGAGAAGCTGGAATGGCCGAGGCCAGCGAAATGAGCCGCGTCGAACTGCGAGACGGCGAAGAGCGCCAGCTGCTGCTTACGGCGAACTGACGCAACCAAGGAGGAGGAACGGTGAATACCAAGTTCAACATTGCGCCCAGAGCCTGTTGGCGGGGCCGCTACCGGCTTCCTCGCTCAAACATTAATGTGATGAAACAGTGAGTGTGTTGACTTTAGAGGCAACAATCTCGAAGGTTGTGCGTAGTGGCCACATGGAGATGTTTGACGTCCCCGAGTGGCACCACGGTATGCCGATGAGACCTCTCTATGTCGCTTCAACCTTTTGGAAATGGGTGGATGGCTGCGATGCCCTCCATGTGATCCCCACAAAAGGCTCACGCCGAAGCATTTGGGAGCAGATTGAGCTGCACTTAGCCGAGCTTCGGTGTGCGGAGCGCCCGCCCGGTGCCGATGAACTACGGCGCTTGACCCCGACAAGATCTGGCATTTGGAAACTGCACCCGCCCGGCGCGCGCCTTTATGGCTGGTTCGCAAAGCCTCACACGCTCATCCTGGTTGGAGGAGCTACCGAGAAAGAAACTAAGTTGAATAAGTCACGCAACGCTAGCGAAATGAAGAATGTTTCGGCCTTCATCGCGAAGCACGATTTCAAGGCGCATATCGTTCGGGGGGACTACCGTGCCGTCTATCCGCGCTAACCCAAATCTACGTCGGCAGATCTATCTGGCTCTTGTCGGAAAGGTCGAGGGGCAATTACGTGAAATTTTCTCGAAGAGAAACGAGGAGTTTGGACTTACCCAATCGGATATTGCAAGAAAACTGGACGTTCATCGATCGGTTATTCAGCGCAGACTGAAGGGCGAAACCAACATGACGCTAGAAACTGTTGCGGACATGGCTTGGGCAGTTGGCGCCTGTATTGATGTTGATATCTTCGATCCAAAGGAGCGGACAGATCGCAATGATTACCTTCGAGACGCGACAACTACAGCTTGGACTGGAGGGGGAGTAACACCATCCCTTTCCCAATCCTCTAGAGCTGAATCTCGCATTGTTAGCATGGGATCTTTTGCAGGATGACTGATCAAGCCTATGTTATGCGCGAGGCTCCAGAGTTGTTCGGGAGAACGATTTTTGCTGAAGATGCTCGCTTTGAAGTTAGCGGACAGTTCACCCTTGTTGGTGTGATTCCCACGGCCGGAATCGATCTTGCGGAATTCCCATCCGTAATACCCAAACTGGCCATGATGATTGAGTTTCAGCAACGCCCTGACGTCGAAGCGGATGACGTCAGGATAGCGGTCTTTATGCCAGGCGCTGGTACAGAAGAGCCAGCATTCGATCACACTATTACAAAGGATGAATGGCTAAAGGAAGGAGTTGGATTTGGGGCCATTGAACATAACAGTCCTTACCCAAGTCCGCTTGTTCGCCGCGTCACCCAAGTTGTGGTGACTAGCAACCTTGAGATTAAAAGGCCAGGGATGATTCAGGTCCGCGCGTTTCGTAGACGAGAAGTCATTGGGCTCGGCGCTCTCAGGGTCATTCCGACGAGTGAAAAACAAGTTTAGCAAAACCCCCGCCCCACCAGGCGGGGTTTTTGTTAGGCGTCGTCGCCTTCATCATCCTCGGCCGCCTTCAACTCCGCATGGAGCATTTCAGCTTCAGCATCACACTCGGCCTTCGCCTGATCCATCCACCGGCTGATGGTTTCCTGACGCCTCACGATGTCCCGTAGCTGCCCCGGTAGATCGTCATCGGCGGCGTCGCCCTGGGCAAACAGCGCCATGATGTCGGTCAGCGTCTGCATACGCCCCATGATCACGCCGAAGCGGTAGTTGGGGTCGTCCCGGATGTCTTCGTCTTCGGTCATGGTTACGTTCGGTCTACGTCCTGACTAATCACCTTACCCATGACTGCGCCGTCTGGATCTTCCGGCACGTCCAGCTCTATCGTCACGAATGTGGGGTGGGCATACTCCGAATGGAGCGCCAAGTGGACCAGATATTTGGAGCCATCTTCGAAGCCGAAATCCTCATCGACAGTTCGTATGAGGTGCGGTGGATTGCTCACCAGATCGGTCCTGTCGCGTCGGGCCAAGGCCAATCGTCGTCCGTGGCCGTTCACAAGGGCAAATGTGCCAGCGCTCATGGTCTTGTTGATCTCCTGAACTTTTCCCTCTCGCTCTAATGAAACCAGCTCAACAGAGCATTTCTGGAGCGGCTGAAGGATCGTGTTGGTCACCTGCATCCAGCACAGAGCAGATTTTATCTGCCCTCCGGATGCAGCTTCACGCTCCGATTTCACTTCCGTCACCTGAAGAACAGCCTTTCTATAGGCTGATGACGTTCCCCTGAGCACTGGGCCTGGCTTGTCGTGCGCTTGCTTAGGAGAGATGGGCGCGGCGGCAGGCGGTGATGGCGTGGCGCACGGGGCCTTGCTGATGCTGGGTGCAGGAAGAGGGCCAGGGCGCATCAACTCGCGGCCAATCAGCACCAGGGCGACCATACATCCGATGGCAACGGCGAGATAACCCGCGATCTTGAGCGCCTCAAACATGGCGGCGCCCACCTCTGCCCATCGCCATCCATACACCTGATAGGCTTCGCTCAGGGCTGATCCTAGCGCCCACCGGGCCACTTCGATGGCCACACCCCCTAACATGAAGCCGAACGGGGCCTTCATGCTCGCTAACGCTCTCTTCATTCCGCCCTCCGCTATGCGCGAGGACGCTAAGGCGCCGCCTGATCGAGAGTCCAGCGTAACGCGGTGATGTGTGGGTCATTAGCCTTCCTGCATCGGCGCCAGCACTAGGCGCTGAAGGTAGTTCGATATCGACCCGATAGAAATATCGGAAAACCCGATTGACAATATCGGGTCGTCCGATATCTTTCTCCCATCACCGGGAGACGAACCATGTCACTCAAGACCGAAATCACTGCCGCCGCGAACGACGCCGCCCCGAAACTCAACAAGCGCCAGCTCGCCAAAGCGGCGACGCGCGAGAAGCTCCTGCACACCGCCCGCGTTCTCTGGGCGCCGGCGGGCAGCTATGAACCTGTCACCATCCGCGACATCGCCGCTGCCGCTGGCATGTCCACCGGTTCGATCTTCGCGAACTGGTCCGGCAAGGAAGACCTGTGGCGCGACGCCATGGGCTACGAGCCGCCAGTGGACTGCGAGGCCGTCCGAGCCGCGCTGAAAGCCCAAGCCGCGCAAGCACGGTGGGCCGCGTAAATGGCCACCATCACCCCCGACGAAGCCCGCCGTCAGCTGCAATGGCTCAGCGGCCAGAACGAGGTCGGCACCGCCGCCCGTCAGGCCGAACTGCGCGCTATCTTGGTGGCCGCCGATGAAGTCTTCGAGACGGACCCGGTGAAAATGCTCGCCATGGCCGATGCGCTGGAGCGCTGGGCCGCCGAGTACGACGAGCAAGGCCGTGACTTCCAGGCCGCCGAGAACCGCGAGAGCGCGGCTCGCTATCGCCGCTGCGCGGCTCGCGTTCAGATGGCCAACGACAATGTCGACATGGGGAGGGCTGCTTGATGGCTGGTCCTTTCATCGAAGGAGACGTCGTCCGCCACACCCAATGCAAATGGACGGCGATGGTCGTCCGCTGCGACGGCCAGACCCTGATCCTGGAAAAGGACGGGTGCGCTGCCGACTACTCCAACCTCGACGACTTCGAACTCGTCACGCCTGCAGGAGGTGAGTGATGCAACACGTCTCCGAAATCATGCCCGGCGTCGTCGCCAGCATCGCCAAGGCCGGGAATGTGAACCTCGCCTTGGTCCCGCCGAGCCGCCAACCGCTGTTCGTGGTCGAAGGTCCGAAGATTCTGGACCGCCGCACCCGCCGCCGGATGAACGTCGATCAGGCCACGCAGGAAATGCTGCGCCTCGCCGGCGAACTGGCTTCGGCCGAAGACCCCGGCCTGCTGATCCCGGTCGTCAATGCGCTGGCCTGGGCCATTCGGGACGCGCGGGAAGCCGAGAACGACCCCATGCCCCCGGCCAGCATGGCGAGGGCGGCATGAGCAAGCTTCAGAAGAACTGCGAGGCGTGCGCTGCGCTGATCACGGTGCGGGTGGCCGACCACAAGCGGGGCTGGGGCCGCTTCTGCGACAAGTCTTGCGCCGCCGCGCACAAGGTCGGGATGCGCCCGCGTGATGTGAATGCAGAGCACGCCAAGTCCAGCCCGTGGGCTGCGTCATGTGTGGCTGCGCGGATCGCTGCTGGCGTCGATGCCTGGCCCGCTGCGCCGCGCATCAGAGAACAGGTCGGCAAGGCCAAGGTCCGGCCGATCTACCACTCGCCCGCCAACTGCCGCGCGTGTGGCGAAGCCATCAACGGCCCCGGCTACTGCGATGAATGCGACGCCGAAGATCAGGCGCTGCACGACAACGAGGCTGGCTGGGACGGCCACAAGGCGGCCGCCTGATGCGCCGCGCCCTCGAGAACGGCGCCGCCCTGGCCGCCTGCATCCTTTTCACCGTCGCCGTCGCGATCTTCGCCGGCGCTCTAGCCGAACCGAGGTGGCCATGAACCGCGAAGCCTCCACCGACTATCAGGCCGTCAACCGCGTCGGCCGGATCGTGAAGGCCTTCTCTGACATCGAGATTGGCCGGGCTTGGGTCCGCGAGAACTCCTCGTTCTACGGCCGCCTGGAGCTGCTGGAAGTCGAGACCGTCGTCACCACACGCCGGGTCTATCGACCGCGCCCGAAGCCCGTCCAGTCGCTCGCGATCCCGCCTCGTCAGGAGGCCCGGCTATGCGCGTGAACGCCGTCAACGATAACGCGACCGAGGAGCGTTGGCTTCCCGTCGTCGGGTTCGAGGGCCTCTATGAGGTCAGCAATCACGGCCGCGTCCGCAGCATCGATCGCGTTCAGTCCTATGAGCGCGTCATCGCCGATGGTCGCGTCGTGCGTGTTGATCGCAACCTGAAGGGTCGGCTCCTGCGCGCTGGCACCGTGGAGAGTGGCCACCAACTGGTGATGCTCGGCCGTGGTCACCCGAAGCTGGTGCACGCCCTGGTCCTGACCGCGTTCGTCGGCCCTCGACCTGCCGGCTACGACAGCTGCCACCACGACGGCGATCCGGCGAACAACCATCTCGTCAACCTCCGCTGGGGAACGCGCTCCGAGAACATGCAGGACGCGATCCGCCACGGAACGATCAATCGCGACGGCATGAAGGGCGAGGCCCACCCCCGCGCGAAACTGACTGACGCGGCGGTCCTGGCCATCCGCGCCGCGAACGACGCCAGCACCGAGCAACTCGCCAGCGCCTACGGCGTGAGCCGGTCGGCCATCAAGTCCGTCCGCTCGGGAAAATCTTGGACCCATCTCAAAGGAGAAGCTGCATGACCGGCATTCCCTACAACGGTGAGGTCATCACCGAGCCCGGCTGCTTCATCGACATGCCGATGGACGCCTATCACGGACAGCCCTGCGACGGGCCGAGCATCTCCAGCAGCGGGCTTCGCACCATCTGGAGCCAAAGCCCCGCCCATTACTTCCACGAGAGCAGCCTGAACCCGAACCGCGAGCCACAGAAGGAGCGGGCGCACTTCAGCCTGGGTCGAGCCGCGCACCATCTCCTTCTGATAGGCCGCAAGGGCTTCGACGAGGATTTCGTGGTTCGCCCCGACCAATGGAGCGACTGGCGCACTTCTGCATCGAAGGAGTGGAAGGCCGAGCAGCTGAAGGCCGGGAAGACGATCATCACAGACGCTGAACTGGCGTTGATCACCGGCATGGCAAGGTCGCTGGGCGCCCACCCTCTAGTTAAGGCGGGCATCCTCGACGGCGTGGTCGAGCGCAGCCTGATCTTCAAGGACAAGAAGACTGGCGTCTGGCTGAAGTCGCGTCCCGACGCCATTCCGCACGGTTCGGGCCTCTACTCTGACCTGAAGTCCTGCGACAGCGTTTCGGACGCCTCCCTTGAGCGCTCGCTAGGCACCTATGGCTACCACTGCCAGGGAGCTCTCGTAGGCTGGGCCTCGGAGGAGGTCTTGTCGCGCCCGATGGAGGAGTTCGCCCTCGTCTGGGTGGAGAAAGCCCCTCCCCACTGCGTCCGCGTCACGGTCCTGACCGGCGCCGATCTGGACCGCGGCCGGATGCAGCTGCGCCGCGCCATCGATCAGTTCGCGCACTGCGTGGAAACGGGCGTCTGGCCGGGCCCTGGCGGTGATCGCCAAGACGCCGAATACCTGACCCTCCCGCCTTGGGCGGCAAAGCAGATCGACCAGCGGCTCGAGGTCATCGCCGCTGAAGCCAACGACAACACCCCGAACAGCGAGATCGCGGCATGAACGCTCAAGTACCCGCAACCCGTCCGGCTGCGCCCAGACCGCCGATCATGGCAGGCGGAGCTGTCGCAGCATTGGTCCCGCAATCGCTCGACGAGGCCTTTCGTGTTGCCCAAGCCATCGCGGCGTCTGGCCTCGCTCCTCGCGGCCTCGACAAGCCAGAGCAGGTCATGGTCGCGATCATGGCTGGCGCAGAACTGGGCCTCGCCCCGTTCCAGGCGCTTCAGTCGTTCGCCATCGTCAACAACCGCCCGACACTCTGGGGCGATGGCCTGATGGCTGTCGCTCGCGCCCAAGGCATCAAGGCGCAGGAATGGATCGACGGCGAAGGCGACGCCGCCGTCGCTCACTGCGAGGTCACCCGCCCCGACACGGGAGAAACCATCCCCCGATCCTTCTCAGTCTCCGATGCCAAGAAGGCGGGCCTCTGGAACAAGCAAGGCCCTTGGCAGCAATACCCGAAGCGGATGCTTCAGATGCGCGCCCGCGCCTGGGCTCTGCGCGACGGCTGCGCGGACATGCTTCGCGGCTTCCAGGTTCGCGAGGAGGTTGAGGATTATCAGACCGTCTCTGCCCGCGCCGTCCCTGCCGAGCGCCCGAACCTCGCCGCCCGCCTGGCCGCGCCCAACGACGCACCGCGCGAAGGCTTCAGCGCCGTCCACGGCCTGAGCGACGATGACCACATTCCCGATTTCGACGCGGACACCCCCTCCGGCGCCGCGTCGAATAAGCCCGCGTCTGATCCCGCCTCCGACCCGTCAGACGCGGGCGACCCTTTCCCCGGCGATCTCCCCCCCGCCGAGGATACGACAGCCAGCGGCGCTGAGGCCGACGCCGATGAAGGGACGTCGCTGGCTGTCGACACTATCGCCTGGGCGGACCGGCTGATTGCGGACTTGCCGTTCCTGCGGCCAGAGCAGATCGAAGCCCTCGAAACCGACCGGAAGGAACTGGCCAAGTTCGCCGTCCTGAAGGCCACCGACATGGCGAAAGCGCGCGAGCTGGAAGCCGCCATCACTGCAGCGAAGGAGGGCTGATCCATGCCTCGCATCCGAGTGATCGACTTCGAGACGACAGGCATGGAACCGCCCAGCGCCGAGGTCATCGAGTACGGCTGGTGCGACCTGACCAATGACGGGTCTGGCTGGACCGTAGGAAAGCCGCAGGCTCACCTCTATAGCGTCGCGTCGATCCCGCCAGAGACCCGAGCCGTCCACCACATCGCCATGTCGGACTTAGCTGGCGTCGTGACCCATTTCGACGAGGCCGAGGTTCACAATCCGATTGAGGACGTGTCGGTCTTCGCGGCCCATAATCTGGCTTTTGAAGACCTCTTCATCCCTCGGCGCGTGCTGCCGGGAATCTGCACCCTGAAAGCCGCCCTGCGGGTCTGGGCCCACGCTCCGAGCCATTCGAACAGCGTCCTCCGCTACTGGCTGGAGGATCAGGGGCTTCTGTCCCTCGATCACGACACAGCCATGCCTCCGCACCGGGCCGGGCCCGACGCCTATGTCACTGCTCATATTCTCAAGGCGCTGCTGGCGGCCGGCGCGACTGGCCGCGAGATGATCGCCTGGACTCAAGAGCCCCGGCTGCTGCCCAAGATCACGTTCGGGAAGCACAAGGGGGCCGCATGGAAAGACGCTCCTCGCGACTACCTCGAATGGGTGGCCTTCAAGTCTGACCTGGACGGCGACACGAAATGGAACGCTGAACGCGAGCTTGAACGCCGGAGGTCGCAATGACCCCCGCTGCCCAGATCGAGAAGCGCCGCCCGCTCACCCGCGCCGAGTTCGGCCAGTTGATGATCGACCAGGAGGGCCGTTGCGCCTGCGGCTGTGGCGAGAAGCTCCAGCCCATGACCGAGGGTGTCATAGACGAACACCTGCGCGCCCTCGCCCTACTGGGGACCAACGCGCTCGAAAACCGCGCCCTCTACCGCAAGCCCTGCGCCCGGAAGAAGACGGACGAGCAGGACACGCCCCGCATCGCCAAGGCCAAGGCCCAGGCTGGCGAAACCGGCCAATACGCCCGCCGCCAGAAGCGCGGTCAGGGATCCATTCAATCACGCGGCTTCGACAAGACCCGGACCAAGCGGTTCGACGGCTCTGTTGTCGCGCGCCAATCACAGGAGACACGCTGATGCTATCCTACGACGACGCTTGGGAGCTTTCTCTGCTGATGCGGAAGAAGGCCGACGAATATGAGCGGTCCGCAGCAGATCTTGACCGCTGGGACAGCGAGAAGTCGGCAACCGAGGCGACGAAGGCCTGGGCCAAGAAGTGCCAGCAGGAGCTTCGCGAGCGCGCGGTGACCTTCCGCCGCTTCGCGCGCCAGACCCTGGATGCCGCCAAGCCCCAGGGGGCCGACCATGCCTGAATCAACCAAGAGCCCGGCAGAGGCTGCTGAGTGGATCACCGGCGATCAGTTGCACGAGATCATGCAGACGTTCACTGACCGTGCGGACGTGTCGGAGATTGCTGCGAAGATCAACGCCACCATCGCCCTCCGCGCCCAGCCGCCAGCCCGCGACGACGCGCAGCCGGTGGCGTGGCGGGTTGAATACCGGATGCCGAATGGTCGGATGTCTGGAGTTCAGTTGTTTGGAACTCGCGCGGCGGTTGAGTTTGCACAAGAGGAAGCGTCGCAGCCAACGACCGTATCCGCCATCTACACCCACCCCGCCCCCGACGCGCTGCGGGTAGCGGTGGAGGCGTTGGAGCCGTTCGCGAAAGCAGGAGAGCTTTTCGACACCGGGAAATACCAACAGCACGATGCTGCGATTTATAGCCCTGCTGCTGGGCGTGATTTCAACATTCACAGCGGCCACCTTCTGAAGGCCCGCCAAGCCCTCGCCGCCCTGCAAGCCGAACAGGGGGCGAAGTGATGGGCGGTCATGACTGGATCAGATCGACGTTGAACCACGGCGCGCTCCAGTGCCGCCGATGCCACTGCACTGACCGGGAAGCCGCGTTTGCCTTGGGGATGGAGTGCCGATCATCGTCACTGGCACCGTCGCTTCGCGTGATCGAAGGCGGGCGCTCGGATAAGGTGGGCGGGGAGTGAGCGGAGTGTGCTGGAACGCCCGCGCGGCCGAGCTATGGCCGGATCGATGGGCAGCGACGGAGGCCCTCACCGGAAAGCGGCGCTCGAACCGCCGTGCTTCTCTCCGCGCCCAGGCCAAGAACCACGACGCGCTAGCAGCCCTTCCGGCTATGGCCCGGTGCGGAACATGCGCGCACTTCATTAAGAGCCCTGTCGGACGCGCCTGCGATCTGGACAGCGATTTCCACGGCTACGCGCTCACGACGGCTGGCGCCCGATGCGCGCGCTGGAAGGGAAAGGAGCAACCCCAATGACCCACCCCCTCACCCCGCGCGAGAAGGTGATCGCGATACTGGACGAACACACGACTGTAGGCGGGACATCGGCTTACAGGACTGGCTCGGTAAATAGTGACGAGCTTTCCGGTCTGATCCTCACCGCCCTCGCATCCGGCTCCGGCGATCATTCTGGTGGCGTCACCGATATGATCGGCTCCGGCGATCATGCGGAACTGGCGAGGCTGGCTGAGACAGCGATCTGCTGTGAGGACGCTAACTATCCAGCAATCCGTGGCGACTTCGGAAAAGCCGCCAATCCCGCGACCGTCCTAGCCCTCCTCGCAGAGAACGTGGCGCTGCGGGCTGAGAGGGATGCACTGCTCGCCGTTGATGAAGCTGGTGAGCCTCTAAGGCAGGCACATCGAGACCGAGCCACCGAAGCAGAGCGCAAGCTGGCTGAGGCGGTGGGGCTGTTGAGGCGGATCGAAGACATGTGCCCGGCGACCTGTGAAACATCGCTGGCGCACGACATGGCTCAGATCGCGTCTGAATGGCTCAGCAAGGAGGCCGAACGTGGGTGAGATCACCGTACCACGCCAAATCCTCTACGCGGCCGTCAACAAGGGCGGCTGGATCTTGGCGTCAACTACCCGGTCGCGCCGGTCTGATGTGATCGCGGAATTGATGCGGCTGGAGCGGCAATACTATCCGGCCGACCCGTCGTCAGAGACTTGGGCCAAGG
Organism: Brevundimonas naejangsanensis DSM 23858; assembly: GCF_000421705.1. Taxonomy (GTDB): domain Bacteria; phylum Pseudomonadota; class Alphaproteobacteria; order Caulobacterales; family Caulobacteraceae; genus Brevundimonas; species Brevundimonas naejangsanensis. The sequence continues at coordinate 391,035 of NZ_ATXN01000003.1, read as the reverse complement.
CCAGAAAACGCTGGGGCTATCGCATCATCCGCTTTGAAGTTGAGGGACCTGCCTATGTCTCGTGACCCTATGGAACTGGTGGGGCTGGTCGAGGGTCGCATCGGGCAGGACTTCGACGGCGAATGCCACCTGACCGCAGACGAGGCCCGGCAGATAGCCGCCTGCATCCGCGAGATGGTGGAGTGGCGGCCTATTGAGACGGCTCCGAGAGATGGATCGCTAATCATGATGGTCTGCACAGACCCGTCTGTTCAGAGCTTCGGCGTCAAGAAGTTTCCTCACGTCGTTCTTGGAAACTGGCAAGATCCCCGACCCGGCAGACCGGCCAGTGACGGAGCTTGGAACGTTCCGATGTGCGACTGGTGGATTGGTGAACATGACGGCGTCCTGACCCACTGGCTCCCCCTCCCTCCAGCACCAGGAGCAGAAGATGAATAGGGTTCATTCCGCCTCCGGCTCCATACCCCGCCAGTCTGACCTCTCCGTCGTCGCTGAACTTCAGGCCTTGGCGCTGGCGATCCGCATCTTCGGGCTGGATAATCTGGACAAGGTCGTCGTGGGCCAACCTGTAAGCGAGCCTTACAAGTTGGAGGGCCTGCCATGACGGAGCAACACGACCCCGTCGAGTTGATCGACCTTGCCTGTCGGGCGACCGGCTACATGGGCCACGATGACGACTGCACGGTCAACACCCGCCCGTGGTGCAACGATTGCTCCTGCGGGATGCGCGCGGTGATGACAGAAATCCAGACGCTGCGCGACGCCCTCGAACCCTTGAGCTATCCTCAACAGCTGGATGGCGGGCATGGCTGATCTGCGCGATTTCCCCGCTCTGCTGACCCGCGACAACCGCGCCAAGGGGCTGATGCAGGAACTGGCTGAGGCTATCGACGCCGAGGATAGCAGCCTGAACCTATGGCGCCTTGAGGCGGCCCTCCGCAGCGCCAGCCAGTACGCGCGCGGACGCCGGTGCGAGGTCGAAAAGCAGACCCGAGAACTGGAGCGGGCCAGACACGCCCGCCCGCGACGCCTTGCCAGCGTTGGCAAACCGATCAAGCGGAGGTGGCTGACATGACGAGAATAGACACCCCTCAAGCGATGGCTCAGCCATTCTTCACCATCGTTTTCGAGGGCCAGCTTCAGAGGTTTAAGGGCAACCCGTTTGCGACAGAGACGCCATTCGGAACGCCTTTTGCGATCGGATACGGCGACGCCTTTGAGAGAGAGCGGACTCTGGAGGAGGCGGCCGATGCTCTGGCTGTTGCTCTCACCGACATGATGCGGGTGTTTCCGCCGTCTGGCAGAACCCGCGAACAGAAGGACGCGTTTGTCGAGGCGGGCAAAGCCCTTGCCGTCTGGAGGGACCTATGACCGCTGACCTGTCCGCCCTCATCGCTAGACTGGTCGGTTATGCGGTCCATGACGACGACTGCACCGTCAACCGCTATCCGGGCCACGATGCCTGTTCGTGCGGGCTGTCCAGCACTTTGCAAGAGGCCCGTCACATCCTTCGCGCCAAACAGGGAGAGGGGGAATGACCCGCTACGCCGCCGAAACGTCCGTCTCTCAGGATCGCAGTCGGGCCGAGATCGAAGCGACTCTGAAGCGCTACGGAGCCACGTCCTTCATGTATGCAAGCGAGCCGACAGCGGCCATGATCGGCTTCCGCATCAGCGACCGCATGGTGAAGTTCGTCCTGCCGATGCCTGACCCGAAGTCGCGCGAGTTCACGCACCATTCGCGGGGCCAACGGACGCCGGATGCCGCGCTCAAGGCTTGGGAGCAGGCTGGCCGTCAGCGCTGGCGTGCCCTCGCCCTGGTCATCAAGGCGAAGCTGGAGGCGGTTGCGGCCGGGATCACGACCATCGAAGACGAGTTCCTGGCGCACACTGTCCTGCCAGACGGATCGACCGTGGGACAGTTCATGCAGCCCCAGCTCGCCATCGCCTATGAGCAGGGTTCGATGCCAACCACGCTGCTGCTCGGAGGGCCAGCATGACCCCCATCGTCCTGATCTGCGCCACGCTACTGATGTCTGATGGAGACAGCGGCAGATGCGTCACCGCTGACGGTGAGCGCCACCGCGTCCGGCTGGCCGGCATCGACGCTGGCGAGGTCGCGCCATTCTCGCGCTGCCGCCAACGGCCAAACGTGTGGGCATGCTCCCCCAAAGCTAAGGCCAGCGGGCCGGTAGCAACGACCCGAGCCCGCCAGCTCGCGGCCAACGGCGCCCGCTGCACCGTCCAGTCCCGCGACCGCTACCAGCGCATCGTGGCCACCTGCACGGTCAACGGTCGGGACTTGGGCGCCATCCTCGTCCGCGAGGGCCTGGCGATCTCGGAAACCAACTACGGCGATCCCTACCGCCGGCAAGAGAACGAAGCCCGAGAGAGAGGAAGGGGGATGTGGCAGTGAGCGCGCACGTCCAACAACGAATAGAACGACGCCCCTCCCCTGCCGATTGGGAGGACAACGACCCGATGACCCTGGTGGAGTTCGCGTCCGTCTTCGGCGAGATCTACCCGATCACCATCTCGGCCATGAGGACCGAGATCGCGCGTGGCCGCTTGACTGCATCGCGCGTCGGGGGCTCCTACTATGTCACACCGGCCAGCGTGAGGGCTCTTTTCCAATGTCCCGTCAGTCCAAGGGCCCCCGCCTCTACCTCCGAAAAGGCAGGGTCGACTCGCGTTCCGGCAAGCGGCTTCCCGACCGCTGGTTCATCCGTGACGGATCGGTTCAGATCAGCACGGGCTGCGGCCCTGAAAGCCTTCGAGACGCCGAAAGACAGCTCGCCACGTACATCGCGAGTAAGTGGGATCGACCGTCAGGCGAGAGTGATCCCTCTAAGGTCCTGATCGCTGACGCCTTGGCCCTCTATGCGCGCGAGCGCGGGTCAAAGCTGAAAGCCACTCCGGCTACTATGGCGGGGTTCGTCGCTCATCTGCTGGCGTGGTGGGGCGAGCGGACGCTTGCTGACGTTCGCAGGACTTCATGCCAAGCCTACGTCGCACACCGGACGGCACAGCCGATAGTGCACGGCAACACCGGTCGCACTGTCAGCGCCCAGACCGCCCGCCGAGAGTTGGAAGTGCTTTCCGCCGCCATCGGGTTCTGGGACAGCGAGCATCACCTGACACGACGCCCTGCCGTCATCCTGCCGGAGAAGCCGGAGTCGAACCGCGACGCGCTCTCTCGCAGTGACGCGGCCGCCCTCCTCCTGGCCGCGATGGGATGGCGCCTGGCAGATGGGAAGTGGGCGCCCATTCCAGGCGCGGCCAAAAGCAACCGCAAACATATGCGCCGCTTCATCCTGATCGGCCTCTACACCGGATCGCGATCAGGCGTGATCAAGCGGCTGCGCTGGACCGAAAGCCTCGATGACCCGTGGGTCGATCTTGCAAGCGGCGTGATCTACCGGCGCGGGCGCAACGAAACCGAGTCACGGACCAAGCGGCGCCCGATCGTAAAAATGCCGAGACGCCTCCTGGCGCACATGCGCCGCTGGTACGCGCAGGACCAGAAACGCGGGATAGACACCGTTCTGAATTTCGGCGGCGAGCCAGTGTCGGCTGTTCGGACCGGCTTCACCGGATGCGTAAAGGATGCCGGCCTCAGCGGCCCGACCCCGCACTGGCTGCGGCATACCTGCTGCACCTGGCTCATGGAGCGTGGCGTGGATATTTGGGAGGCTGCGGGCTACGCGGGCATGAGCCCGACGACGCTACAGCAGCACTACGGCCACCATCGACCGGACCACCAGTCCGCCGCCAGGAAGGCACTTGGATAGCGGATTAGCTGGAAAGCATTCTGGCAAGCAGCGCTAAATGCAGCGCCGAAACGCCAGCTAAGTAGTTGAAAATGATGGTAGGCGGCGACGGGTTCGAACCGCCGACCCCCTCGGTGTAAACGAGGTGCTCTGACCAGCTGAGCTAGCCGCCCACATCAAATCGACTCAACGTCGGGAACAGGGCTTCATGCCCTGTGGAGGTCAGCCGTTCAAGGCGCTTTTCAAGCCTTCGCCGGGACGAAAGCGCGCGGTGCGCGAGGCGGGACGAGCGATCTCCTGGCCGGTCTGGGGGTTGCGCGCCACGCCGGCCTTGCGCTCGGCTGCGACGAAGCTGCCGAAGCCGACCAGACGCACCACCCGCCCCTCGACAAGCGAAGCCGTCACCTGATCAGTGAAAGCCTCCAGCGCCAGCTTGGCCTGGTCGCGGCTGATGCCCGCCGCCTGAGCCATGCGGCCGATCAGTTCAGTCTTGGTCATGTCGAAAGCTCCCCTCGCGAACGAAGGCGGAACTTAAGCGGCTGTCAGCGCACAGGTCAAAAAAGAGGCGGCTCAGGTCGCCCCGAACCGCCTCTCTTCACTTCATCAGGCCAAGACCCGCATCAGTGGCTGATGCTGGTCCCTTCGCCCGCCGTCGGCGCGGGCGGCGTCGGAGTCATGGGTTCGGCCGCCTCGTCCCATTCGACAGGGGTCGGCGTGCCGGTCAGGGCCCACTTCAGCGCCTCGTCGGCCGTGGAGATCGGCACGATTTCCAGGGCCGCCTTGACGTTTTCCGGCACCTCTTCGAGGTCCTTCTCGTTCTCCTGCGGGATCAGCACGGTCTTCACGCCCGAGCGCAGGGCCGCCAGCAACTTCTCCTTCAGGCCGCCGATAGCCGTAACCCGCCCGCGCAGGGTGATCTCGCCGGTCATGGCGATGTCCTTGCGGATCGGAATGCCGGTCAGAACCGAGACCATGGCCACCGTCATGGCCACGCCGGCCGAGGGGCCGTCCTTGGGCGTGGCGCCGTCGGGGACGTGGACGTGGATGTCGGTCTTCTCGAACACCGGCGGCTTGACGCCGATGCTGAGGGCGCGGCTGCGGACGTAGGACGCCGCCGCCGAGATCGACTCCTTCATGACGTCCTTCAGGTTGCCGGTCACGGTCATGCGGCCGCGGCCCGGCATCTTCAGGGCCTCGATGGTCAGGATGTCGCCGCCGAACTCGGTCCAGGCCAGGCCGGTGACGATGCCGACCTGATCTTCCGCATCCGTCTCGCCATAGCGGAACTTCTTCACGCCCGCGTATTCGGCCAGCTTGGCCGCATCCACGGTGATCGAGGCGGCCTTGGTCCTGGCCATCTCTCGCACCGCCTTGCGGGCCAGACCGCCCAGAGCGCGCTCCAGCGAACGCACGCCTGCTTCACGCGTGTAGTAGCGGATCAGGTCGCGGATCGTGTCGTCAGGGACGATCAGCTCGCCCTCCTTCAGGCCGTGGTCCTTGAGCTGTTTGGGCAGGACGTGGCGGCGGGCGATCTCGACCTTCTCATCCTCAGTGTAGCCGGAGACGCGAATGATCTCCATGCGGTCCAGCAGGGGCTGGGGCATGTTCAGGCTGTTGGCCGTGGTGACGAACATCACCGGCGACAGGTCGTAGTCGACCTCCAGATAGTGGTCGCCGAAGGTCGAGTTCTGGGCCGGGTCCAGCACTTCCAGCAGGGCCGAGGAAGGGTCGCCGCGCCAGTCGGCGCCCAGCTTGTCGATCTCGTCCAGCAGGACGAAGGCGTTGGTGGTCTTGGCCTTCTTCATCGACTGGATGATCTTGCCGGGCATGGAGCCGATGTAGGTCCGGCGATGGCCGCGGATCTCGGCCTCGTCGCGCACGCCGCCCAGCGACATACGGACGTATTCACGCCCCGTCGCCTTGGCGATGGACTGGGCCAGCGAGGTCTTACCGACGCCGGGAGGCCCGACCAGGCACAGGATCGGCCCCTTCAGGCTGCCGGTGCGCGCCTGAACGGCCAGATACTCGATGATCCGTTCCTTGACCTTCTCCAGGCCGTAGTGATCCTCTTCGAGGATGTCCTCGGCCTTCTGCAGATCGATGGGCTTGGGGCGGGTCTTGGACCACGGGATCGACAGCAGCCAGTCGAGATAGTTGCGCACAACGGTCGATTCCGCCGACATCGGCGACATGTTACGCAGCTTCTTCAGCTCCGCCTCGGCCTTGATGCGGGCTTCCTTGGACAAGCGCGTCTTCTTGATGCGCTTTTCCAGCTCAAGCAGTTCGTCGCGGGCGTCGTCGGTCTCGCCCAGCTCGCGCTGGATCGCCTTCATCTGCTCGTTCAGATAGTACTCGCGCTGGGTCTTCTCCATCTGCCGCTTCACACGGCTGCGGATCTTCTTCTCGACCTGAAGGACGCTGATCTCGCCTTCCATCATGCCGTAGACCTTCTCCAGCCGCGCCGGGATGACGACGGTTTCGAGCAAGGCCTGCTTGTCGGCGATCTTGACCGACAGGTGGGCGGCGACCGAGTCCGCCAGCTTGGACGGGTCGGTGATCTGAGGAATGGCGCTGAGGGCCTCGGGCGGAACCTTCTTGTTCAGCTTCACATAGTTTTCGAACTGCTCGATCACGGCGCGCAGCAGGGCTTCGCTCTGCGACGGATCGCCGGCCTCGTCGTCGATCTCGACGGCTTCGGCTTCGTAGTAGTCTTCACGGTCGGTGAAACGGGTCAGGCGCGCGCGCGACTTGCCCTCGACCAGCACCTTCACCGTGCCGTCGGGCAGCTTCAGCAGTTGCAGCACAGAGGCCAGAACGCCGGTCGAATAGATGGCGTCCGTCGCGGGGTCGTCGTCGACCGAGTTCATCTGCGTAGCGAGCAGGATCTGCTTCTCGCCCTTCATGATCTCGTCGAGGGCGCGCACGGACTTTTCGCGGCCGACAAACAGCGGCACGACCATGTGCGGAAAGACGACGATGTCTCTCAGCGGCAGGACAGGGAGGATTTTGCTCTCGGTCATGATGCGTACTTTCCGGGGCCTTCGTGAATCTCCGGCCCGCCGAACCGGTCTGATTTGGCGCTACTGCCTCTTCGTCCCGACTCGACCCGCTGTTTTCAGCGGCTTTCGTGTGAGTATGTGGTTCTGTCTGGACGCGGTTCAAGCGTGGCGGGCCTGCAGCCCACAGAAGCGTGAAAAAGCGTGTGATTTCAGACGGGCGCCTGGACATCTCTGAAACGATGAAGGGGCGGCTCATGGCGAGCCGCCCCTTTTCGCTTGGATCAGACCGTGGCGTCAGGCGGCGCCGTCGGCCGTTTTCTTCTTGGTTTCCGAATAGATCAGCAGCGGCTGGGCCTTGCCATCGATCACCTCGGCGTTGACCACGACCTCTTCGACGCCCTCGAAGGTGGGCAGTTCGAACATCGTCTCCAGCAGCACGCCCTCCAGAATGGAGCGCAGGCCGCGGGCGCCGGTCTTGCGGGTGATCGCTTTCTTCGCCACCGCCGACAGAGCGTCGTCGGTGAAGGTCAGGGTGACGTTCTCCATCTCGAACAGTCGCTTGTACTGCTTGACCAGAGCGTTCTTCGGCTCGGTCAGGATGGTGATCAGCGCCGCCTCGTCCAGGTCTTCCAGCGTCGCCAGGACCGGCAGACGGCCGATGAATTCGGGGATCAGACCGAAGCGCATCAGGTCGTCCGGCTCGACGCCCTTGAGGATTTCGCCGGTGCGACGCTCGTCGATCTCCTTGACCTTGGCGCCGAAGCCGATGGAGGCCCCTGCACCACGCGCCGAGATCACCTTTTCAAGGCCGGCGAAGGCGCCGCCGACGATGAACAGAATGTTGGCGGTGTCGACCTGCAGGAACTCCTGCTGCGGATGCTTGCGGCCGCCTTGCGGAGGCACGGAGGCGACGGTGCCTTCCATGATCTTCAGCAAGGCCTGCTGCACGCCCTCGCCCGACACATCGCGAGTGATCGACGGATTGTCCGACTTGCGCGAAATCTTGTCGATTTCGTCGATGTAGACGATGCCGCGCTGGGCCCGCTCGACATTGTAGTCCGACGCCTGAAGCAGCTTCAGGATGATGTTCTCGACATCCTCGCCCACATAACCGGCTTCGGTCAGGGTCGTGGCGTCGGCCATGGTGAACGGCACGTCGATGATGCGCGCCAACGTCTGGGCCAGAAGCGTCTTGCCCGAGCCGGTCGGCCCGATCAGCATGATGTTCGACTTGGCCAGTTCGACGTCGTTGTTCTTCGTCGCGTGGTTCAGGCGCTTGTAGTGGTTGTGAACGGCGACGCTCAGCACCTTCTTGGCGTGGGCCTGGCCGATCACGTAATCGTCGAGGACGTCGCGAATCTCCTTGGGCGTAGGCACGCCGTCCTTGGAGGTCTTGAACGCGATCTTGTGCTCTTCGCGGATGATGTCCATGCACAGTTCGACGCATTCATCGCAGATGAAAACGGTCGGTCCGGCGATCAGTTTGCGGACTTCGTGCTGGCTCTTGCCGCAGAACGAGCAGTAGAGCGTGCTTTTGGCGTCTGTGCCGGCGGCTTTGGTCATAGACCCTTCTCACTATCCGCAATCCGCCCCGACATTGGGACGAAAGGCGCTTCCTTCGCGATCGATCCGAGGAATCTATCATCGAAGGTCTTCAAAAAATGACAATCACCCATCACACGTTCCGCCACAACCCCGTTGCGGCGCTGCAACGCGCTTCGGGGAACGGACAGGACAGATAATATGGGGATCACGGCTAATGTCTGACATGGGAAGCGAAAAAGGCTTTCACCAGTCCCCTGCCCCCGGCCAGGCCATCGTCGCCTTCGATTTCGACGGCACGCTAACGATTCGCGACAGCTTCACCAGTTTCCTGAAATGGCGGGCCGGGCCTGTGCGCTGGCTGACCGGTCTGGCGCAGATGGTCCCGGCGGTCTTCGCCTATCTGGGCGACCGGGACCGGGGCCGGATCAAGATCGCCTCGGTGCGCGAGTTCCTGATGGGCGCCGACCGCAAGTCGCTGGAGGCCGAGGCCGAGCGCTTCGCCGCCGAGATCTGGCCGCGCTTCATGCGCCCCGACGCCCTGGCGACGTGGGAAGACTGGGGCCGTCGCGGCGCCCACCGCGTCATCGTCACAGCCTCGCCCGAGACAACCGTCGCCCCCTTCGCCCGCCGTCTGGGGGCCGAGAACCTGATCGGCACCCGGTTGGCCTTCGACGCTCAGGATCGCGTGGCGGGAAGCTTCGTCGGCGGCAACTGTCGGGGCGAGGAGAAGATGAGCCGCCTTCGCGCCGTCTACGGCCCGGACATGAAGCTGGCCGCCGCCTATGGCGACACTTCGGGCGACGCCGAGATGATCGCGGCGGCCGACGAAAAGGGCTACCGCGTGTTCACCGGCCGCCCCTGAACGACACTTCACTCTAGCCGATCATCCGCCGGGTCGTCTCATCCTTCCAGATGAAGCGATGGACCAGCACCATCAGAATATGGCCCGCAATCGCGGCCAGCAGCACCCAGGCCAGCAGGCCATGCACGGCGTTGGCCGGGGCGGTCATCCACGACACCTCGGCCCAGCCGCCGTCGATCAGGCGCACCCCGAACACATCCAGCGGCTTGCCCGATCCATACTGCCGCAGCAGCGCCAGAGCCGGGACGATCAGCATCAGGGCGTAGAGCGCCAGATGCCCGACCTTGGCGGCCAGACCCCAAAAACCGCCGCCATGCGCCGGGCGCGCCTTCATATTGTACAGGCCCCAAAGCGCCCGCAGCACGATCAGGGTCAACAGAATGACGCCGATCCCCTTGTGCGTGCCAACCCAGAAGGCGGTGATCGGCGCCTTGCCGACGATCAGCTTGATCGCCATACCCGCGAACTGCCACGCCAGCAGCAGGGCCATCGCCCAGTGCAGGGCGCGCGTCACGGCACCATATCGGAATCCGTCGTCTCTCCACTGCATCATCATGAATCGCCCCCTTGCTGACAACGAATCTCAAACACGATTCGAGGCGGAATCCGTCGCCAGATCCCGCCTCGCAAATTGTCGCAGCCCGAGCGCGTTTAAGACTTAGGGAGCCTTCACGCCGTCGTCGTCGGCCTGGGTGCGCTTGTCATAGACGTGGTCGACGATGCCCCAGGCCTTGGCTTCCTCAGCCGTCATGAAGTGGTCGCGGTCCAGAGTGCGCTCGACCTCTTCATAGGTGCGGCCCGTGTGCTGGACGTAAATCTCGTTCAGACGGCGCTTGGTGGCGATGATGTCTTCGGCGTGGCGCTCGATGTCCGAAGCCGTGCCGCGGAAACCGCCCGAGGGCTGGTGCACCATGACGCGCGCGTTCGGCAGGGCGACGCGCTGGCCCGCTTCGCCGGCCGTCAGGATCAGCGAGCCGGCCGAGGCGGCCATGCCCATGACCACGGTCGATACCGGCGACTTGATGTATTGCATGGTGTCGTAGATCGCGAGCGCCGACGTCACCTGACCGCCGGGGCTGTTGATGTACATGCTGATCTCCTTCTTCGGGTTCTCCGATTCCAGGAACAGCAGTTGGGCGCAGATCAGCGAGGCCATGCCGTCCTCGAACGGGCCGGTCAGGAAGATGATCCGCTCGCGCAGCAGGCGCGAGAAGATGTCGAACGACCGTTCGCCGCGGCTGGATTGCTCCACCACCATCGGCACCAGGTTGTTGGAGATGTAGTCGATCGGATCGCGCATGAAGGCCTTCTCGAATTCAGGAGGGTCGCACGACTCATGGAACGCGCGCCTGTCTCCTACGATATCGCGTCGCTGGCCCGTCGGCGCAAGGCTCCCTTGCGCTCGACCTTATTGGCGTTGCGCGTTCCGCTCCGCTCGTCGGAGGTCACGCACGATCGAAGAGGCATGATTGTATCGGTCGATGCGCTCCGAGAACGCCCCGTATAGCGAAGCGAGGTAGGCCTTATCCCAGCCCGACAAGCCCTCGTCCCTACCCGTTTCGTGGAAAAGATTCAGCACCGTATCGAACCGACCCGTGCCGCCCTCGGGGTTAACCTGCGCCAACACCACCATCGCCAGATAGTCCCCTAAAAGGGGAAGTTCAGTCCCCTCGACCTTGGCGATATCGACGATGACGATCACCTTGCTTAACACGTCCGTGATAGGTCGCCCCTTGTTCGCCAGCCCCTCGCCCGGCACGTAAATCGGCTCGACGTCCCCCGGCATCCGGATGGCCCGCTGCCCCGAGATGCCGATGACCGGCATGCTGACGTGCCACCAGCGCACAGGCCAGTCGCCGTTCTGGAAGGCGTCCAACGCTTTCTGTCCCCGGTCCAGTTGGCTGGTCCAGCGCACGCGGAACGCATCGGCGTCGTGCTCCACCAGACCCCGCGCCAAGCCTGGAGCGTCGTCCGTGAAGACAATGATGACATTGGGCTGGCAGCCCAGCTCTCGTATGCGCACGTCGTAGCCGCTCGCCACCGTGGCGATGTGGTCGATCAGCGGGCGCGCGACGCTCTGCGACAGGCTGGCGACGCCGATGCAGATCGGCCCGCGCCATCGCGCCAGACCGCGCTTGGGCGGCGGAGCCGCCAGTTCCGCGACAAACGCCTCAGCCTCATCCTGCAGGCGTCGGCTGGATACGACCACATCCTCGACCCGGACGGGATCTTCCTGCGCCGACGGCGAGCCCGCAGCTTGCACCGGCGTGCCGGAAATCAGTGCTGATGCCATCAGCGTTGCCAGGCTCAGCATAGTCGTCTCCATGTCGAACCCCGACAAAACGCCGATATCCTACCGTCTCCGCTCTTCCATGCAAAGAGGGGCGGCCCATGCGGACCGCCCCTCAATAACGCTCGTCAGGAAAGAAGGGCTTACGCCTCGTCTTCTTCCTTCATCAGCTCTTCCTTGGTGATGGCTTCGTCCTTCACCTCGGCGACCGAGACGATCAGGTCGACGACCTTCTCTTCATAGATCGGGGCGCGCAGCTGGGCTGCGGCGTTCGGGTTCTGGCGGTAGAAGTCCAGCACCATCTTTTCCTGACCCGGATAGTTGCGGGCTTCGGCCATGATGGCGTTCGACAGTTCCTGATCCGTCACGCCGACGTTGTTGGCGCGGCCGATCTCGGCCAGGACCAGACCCAGGCGCACGCGGCGCTCGGCGATCTTCTTGTACTCGGCCTTCAGTTCGTCTTCCGACTTCTTGGCGTCTTCTTCCGGCAGCTGGCCGGCGTCCTTGTCGGCCGACACCTGGGCCCAGATGCCTTCGAACTCGGCGTCCACCATCTTCGGCGGCAGGGCGAAGTCGTGGCCTTCGTCCAGCAGGTCCAGCAGGGCGCGCTTCAGCTTGAAGCGGGCAGCGCCGGCGTACTGCTGGTTCAGGTTGGACTTCAGCAGTTCCTTCAGCTGGTCCAGCGACTCCAGGCCGATGCGCGTGGCGAACTCGTCGTCGATCTTGGATTCGACCTCGGCCTTGATGGCCTTGACGGTGACGTCGAAGGTCGCGGCCTTACCGGCCAGGTGCTTGGCCTGGTATTCTTCCGGGAAGGTCACTTCGATGGTCTTTTCTTCACCGACCTTGGAGCCCTTCAGCTGCTCTTCGAAGCCGGGGATGAAGCGGCCCGAGCCGATCACCAGGTCCGCGTCGGTGGCGGCGCCGCCGTCGAAGGCTTCGCCGTCGATCTTGCCAAGGAAGTCGATGGTCAGTTGGTCGCCGTCGGCGGCCTTGACCGTCTTGCCCTTCTTGTCCTCGTAGGACTTGGCCTGCGAGGCCAGTTCCTTCAGCGCCTCGTCCAGGTCCTCTTCCGAGGCCTCATAGGTCGGGCGGGTCAGCTTCAGGGTCTTGGGGTCGACCGGGGTGAATTCCGGCATGACTTCCAGCGACATCTCATAGGCCAGGTCTTCCTGACCGGCGATGACCTTGTCCATGTCGGAGGTCAGGTTCATCTCGGCCGGCGCGGCCGGACGCAGCTTCAGCTCTTCCAGAGCGCCCTGGCTGGTCTCGTTCAGCGAGGCGTTGATGATTTCGCCCATGAAGTCACGGCCGAAGGTCTTCTTGACGTACGAGGCCGGCACCTTGCCCGGACGGAAGCCCTTGAGCTTCATCTGGGGGGCCACTTCCTTGATGCGGGCTTCGAGCTTTTCATTCAGCTCGGCGACGGGAATGGTCACCGCAATCACGCGGCTGAGGCCTTCGTTCGACTTTTCGACGACTTGCATGGTCGGATATCTGACGCTCTGTGGCGACGCCGCAAAGGCGCGCGGTGGATAAAGCAACAGGGCCGCCCCTTTCGGGAGCGGCGCCTCGGAGCCCGCCCTTATGTCGAGAAGGGGCTGAAACGTCAACGCAACGCGGTTCCTTTGTGGTCATCGGGCCGCTATCTGAGGGCGCATGAGCCAGTCGTCAGCCTCTTCCGCAGCCCCCATCGGCGTCTTCGTCACGCCCGTGACCCCGCTTCAGCAGAACTGCACCACCGTCTGGTGCACGAAGACCAACAAGGCCGCCGTCATTGATCCGGGCGGCTCGGTCGACGCCATTCTGGGCGAGGTCGCACGACGCGGACTGACGCTGGACGCCATCTGGATCACCCACGGCCACCTGGACCACGCCGGCGCCGCCGCCGAGATGCAGGAGAAGACCGGCCTCGACATCGTCGGCCCGCACCTTGAGGACCAGTTCTGGATAGACCTGATTCCCACCCAGGGCCAGAAGTACGGCCTGCCCGAGGCCCGCACCTTCACCCCGACGCGCTGGCTGGACGACGGCGACGTTCTGACGCTGGGCGAGACGACGTGGGAGGTCTTCCACTGCCCCGGACACACGCCCGGCCACGTGATCTTCTTCAACCGCCAGGCCCGTTTCGCCCAGGTCGGCGACGTTCTGTTCCAGGGTTCGGTCGGTCGCACCGACTTCCCGCGCAGCGACCATCAGGCCCTGCTGAGCGCGATCACCACAAAGCTGTGGCCGCTGGGCGACGACGTAACCTTCGTGCCGGGCCACGGGCCGCATTCGACGTTCGGAGCCGAGCGACGCAGCAACCCCTTCGTCTCGGATCGGGCCATGCAGGCGGCGCCGATTGCGCGCCCGGCCTCCGGCCCAGCCTAATTCAGCGCGCGGCCAGCAGGCCGATCAGCACGCCTATCCCGAGGGCATAGAGCGTCATCCGGATCGGCTCGTCGCGAATCGCCTCGCAGGCCTCGGAGCCGCGATGGCGCGCCCAGTCGCGCACCTCGGCCGCATCCTCGCGAACGGCCTGACGCAGCGGGCGCGGCCGCGTCCCTGCGGTCAGAATCTCATCGGCCGCACCCTCCAGACGGTCGCCAAGGGTGGAGCGGCCTTCGGTGATGTCCTCCGGCGACGGCGCGCCGTCAGTATTGGCGAAGGGGTCGTTGGAAACCGGCATGAACTGAGCTCCTGAATGCTGCACTCCGAGCCTCGATGAACCCGCCGAAATCCGTGCGGTTCCGTCTTATCGCGCCTTGACGAGCCTGGCCGCCGAACAGGGTTTTAATCCTTTCTCGGAACCTCCGCGCCGGGGCCGGGTTCTCTTGCGCAAGCGCCACCGTCTACGAAAGGAACATCTGAAATGGCCGAAGGTCAGCCCACTCGCGGCTCCGGTGTTTCCAAGCGAGGTTTCGCCTCGATGGATCCGGAACGTCAGCGCGAAATCGCCCGCAAGGGCGGCGCCAGCGTCCCCAGCGAGAAGCGCAGCTTCTCTCAGGATCGCTCTCTTGCAGCCCAGGCCGGGCGTAAGGGCGGCGAAGCCTCCCACGGGGCGCGCAACAAGGCCGCTCAGGATCCGGCGACGCCGAAGCGCTGATCCCCAGCGACACAGTTTCAGACTTTAGAGACGGCGCGGGAAACCTCGCCGTTTTTCTTTGCCCGACATCCACCGAGGACTAGCTGGCCAGCAGCGCCAGGGCCACGCGCGGCGCGTCGCTGACCTCGAACGCCTCGACCCGCCAGCGCGCCGCCTCGGCCAGAGCGCGCACGCGGGCCTCGTCGAACTTGCGCGAGCTTTCGGTGTGGATCGTCTCGCCCTGCGCAAACCGGAAGACCAGCTTGCCGAGCCGCACCGTCATGGGGCGCAGGGCCTCCAGGTGCATCTCCATACGCGCCTCGGCCTCGTTCCAGACCGCCCGATGGGCGAAAGCGTCCAGATCAAAGTCCGTCCCCAGATCGCGGTTGGCCCGCGCCAGCACGTTCAGGTTGAAGCGGGCGGTCACGCCTTGCGCGTCGTCATAGGCGGGGATCAGGATCGACGGCTCCTTGATCAGATCGACGCCCAGAATAAACAGAGCGTCCGGCCCCAGCATGTCGCGCGCGCCGCGCAACAGGGCCTCGGCGACCTCTGGCGTCAGATTGCCGATGGTCGAACCCGGGAAAAAACCCACGCGCCGCCCCTGCCCCGCTTCAAGCGGCAGGACGCCGAGATGTTCGAAATCGCCGACCAGCGGCAAGACCTTCAGCGCGGGATAGGCCTGCCTCAAACGCGCGGCCGCGTCTTCCAGCGCTGTGGGACTGATGTCGATGGGGACGTAGGCCGCCAGATCGGACGCGGCGTCCAGCACGATCCGGGTCTTCTCGCTCGCGCCCGAGCCCAGTTCGACCAGGACGGCGTCAGGGCCGAACCGCCCCGCCCACTGCGGCGCGACCCGCCGCAGCAGCGCTGCTTCCTGTCGGGTCGGATAATATTCCGGCAGGCGCGTGATGGCCTCAAACAGGTCCGACCCCCGCGCGTCATAGAACCATTTGGGCGGCAGGCTCTTGGGCCGCGCCGCCAGACCTGAGACGAGATCGCGACGAAAGGCCTCATGCTCGTCGTCGCCCTCGCCCCGTCGCATCGCATCGTCGGCGTCCGACGCCAGCCGCACGCCGGTGAAGGCCCAGCGTTGGTCCGGATAGAAGAAGTTGCGATAGGTCGGCCGCGCATGGCCCGGCGCCGTGGCGAAGGCGCCGCCGCGCAGCACCATCTGATTGGCCATGAACTTGCCGTTGTACTCAGCCGCCGTGCCTTCGGTCGGGCGAAAGCCGGGGTAAGGGCCATAGGCGCTGGAGGTCCATTGCCATGCCTCAGTGTCCAGATTGGAGAAGGCCTCGGGCCGACTGCGAGCCGCGTGCTCCCATTCCGCCTCGGTCGGCAGGCGTCGCCCCGACCACCGCGCGAAGGCGTCGGCCTCATAGAAGCTGACATGACGCACCGGCGCCGCCGGATCGACCGGCCGCCGCCCCGCCAACGTCATCACCGTCCAGCCGTCGTCTTCCTCACGCCTCCAGTAGAGCGGGGCCGTCCAACCCTGCGCCTGAACCGTCGCCCAGCCGTCGCTCAGCCACAGATCAGCCCGCGCGTAGCCGCCGTCGTTGATGAAGGCCAGCCACTCGCTGTTGGCGACCAGATCGGCGGCCAGATCGAACGGCTCCAGCCAGACGCGATGGGCGGGCCGCTCATTGTCGAAGGCGAAACTCTCAGCGGCGTCGCCGATCTCAACCAGCCCGCCATCGAAGGTCCGCCACCCGTCGTGCGACGACTGCAGCGGCGCGCAGCGCGGCTCCTCGCCAAAGGCGGCCGGATCCAGCGGCGAGCGCGACATCAGATGCAGCATATCCATCAGGAAAAGCTCCTGATGCTGCTGTTCGTGGTTCAGGCCCAACTCAAAGAGATATCGCTCCAGCTCGCTGAACGGCGCCGAGGTGTCGGCGAGGCGCGCCTCCATTCGCCGATCGACCTCCTCCCGATAGGCCATGACCTCAGCCCGCGAAGGGCGCGTCATCAGGCCCCGTTCGGCGCGACCGATCCGCTCGCCCAGAGCATGATAATAGGAGTTGAAAACCCGCCTCAGCCTCGGGTCGATCGGCCGATAGCCCGGCCGTTCAAGCAGCATGGCCTCAAAGAACCAGCTTACATGGCCGAGATGCCATTTGCCGGGACTGGTCTCAGCCATCGACTGAGCCTGCAGGTCTTCATCCGACAGGGATGCAGCCAGTATCGGCAACACGCTACGCGTCCGCCGATAGCGTTCAAGGTCGCAGTCGGGGGCGGTCGCCCTATGCTGCATGCTGCCCATGAAGCCGTTTCGCCCCCATGCTGATTTCTTCGGTCGCCACCTTCTCGAAATGCAGGCCACGCGCAGGCGGTTCCGTCAGTCGTGATCCGGCCCTGGCGTGGGCTGACGGCCGCGACGACGCACACAGGGAAGAAGGTCATCGACCGCCGGCGCCGCCGGGAATGCAATAGCGCTCCATGACGCCAAAATAATAATGGCCGCGACAGCGGCGCCGAAGGAACAGCGCCCTTCTGAAAGGGTTTAATTCCCAACTTCAGGAGAGTCCGTAATGATGACTCCGCAACACCCCTCGTTCCCTCAAAGCCCCCGTCCGGCCAAGCGCGGCCTCATGGACTGGCTGTTCGGCCGCCCGCCTGCCCCGCCCAGCAAATCAAGCACGAACCTTTATCTGGGCGACATCGTCGATGGAGACTTCAGTTCGCCCTCCGTCCATCACCATCATAAAAATCCGCCTGATCAGGCGCGATAGCCAGAGTCGCGACAGCCCCGCACAAATGAAAACGGCGCGGCCCCGTCGGAGCTGCGCCGTTGATCATCAGGCCTTAAGCCCGTCGTCAGCCCTTGAGCAGCGGCGCCAGCTTCTGGGCGATCATCATGTCGCCGGCGATTTTCAGCTTGCCCTGCATGAAGGCCATCATCGGATCCAGGCGACCTTCGGCCAGGGCGACGAAATCGTCCCACTTGATCGAGACTGTGGCGTCGGCCGGCTTGTCGTCGTTGCTGACGGTGTTCGGAGCCGAGGCGCCGTCGATGAAGATCTTGCCGTCATCGCCGAAGTCCAGCTTCACGGTCTTGCCCAGACCCGAGTTTTCGCCGACGGCGGCGCGGATCTTGTCGGTGGCGAGGGCCAGATCGGCCATATGCGTCTCTCCCGTTGAGAAGTTGAGCCACAGGCCTAACCCGCGCGCCGCGCGGCGCCAAGATCACCCTAGGGAAGCTCGCCCCCGAATGCATTCCAAGGTGTGGGTTCCATCACATATGGCTCAGGTTACATGAGTTTGCGTTCGCGCCCGGCGGGACGGCCTAAAAGCAAAGAGTCTGCGTAACAAGGACTCCTCAATGACCCGCCTACTCACTCCCGAGGAAGTTCGCCTCGATCAACTGTGGCGCGAGCGTTTTGGCCAGCCTCTGCCCATGATCGGCGCGCCCGAAGTCGCGCGTCGCATCCTGCGCCAGCACGGCGTCGCCGTGCGCCGCCCTACCGACGCCAAAGCCGCTCCCTCCAAGGAAGGCTAAGGCTGCGTCATCATTTGTGAAGGTGAATGGTTCTGGCGGAGACGGAGGGATTCGAACCCTCGGTACCCCTTACAGGGTACGACGATTTAGCAAACCGTTGCCTTCAGCCACTCGGCCACGTCTCCGGCAGGCCGCGTGGATAGCGAGTCGCGCGACGCTTCGCAATGCGGAACTGACACCCTTTGTGTTAACCCGGCATAAGAGTGGCATGTGAGAGGGGATTATCGCCCCATTTTGCTCGATTTCGGGAAAGAGAATTGGCCATCACCCCTGCTGACACCCTGGCATCCGCGACGGATGGCGCGCGCGCATCTCGCGCCGCGACGACCGAATCGCGCGCCGCGGCGCCGACAGGGCCGACCGGGCGGACGCGGCGCGGGCCGCTGCGCCCAGAAGTCTGGCTGAACACCCGTCAACGCGCGGCCGCGCGGCGGCGCGTCTTCTATTTCCGAGGCATGGACATCGTCGCCTCTTCCTTCCTGTGCTTCGTGGCCATCGACCGGCTGAACCCAGGAGGTTTGACGAAGGTCACCCTGCTCCAGGCCCTGCCGATCCTGATCGGCGCACTGGTTACCCTGGGCCTGATGCGCTCGCTGGGCCTGTATCGTTTTGACAGCAGCCGGGCGCCGGCGCGCCATCTGGCGGGGGTCGCTGTCGTGGCCGCCCTGGGCGGAGCCATCGCCTGCGTGCTGGGGCTGGTCCTGCCCGGCGAAACGCCCGTGGCCGAATACGGCTGGTGGGCGATTGCGTCCACGGTAGTGGTGACCGGCCTGCACACCATCTGGCGGATGCTGGTGGCTCAATGGAGAAGCCGCGGCGACCTGACTCCCAATGTCGTCGTGGTCGGCGCCACGCGTCATGCCGAATCCCTGATCCGCGAGGCGCTGGATCGGCGCGACCTGAACATTCTGGGCGTCTTCGACGACCGCCTGGCCCGTACGCCTGACGCCCTGGCTGGAGTGCCGGTTCTGGGCGGCGCCGACGCCCTGCTGGACCATCGACTGACGCCCTATATCGACCGCGTCATCCTGGCCATCGACCCCAAGGCCGAAGAGCGGGTTCGCGCCCTGACGCGCCGGCTGGAAGTCCTGCCCATCCCGCTGACGCTTCTGGTCGACCCCAAGGGCGCTGCCCAACGCAATGAAGCGCTGGAGAAGCTGGCCTCGGCCTCCCTGCCCCTGCTGGGCGGCGCAGTGGACGGCGAGCGGCGCGCGTTCAACAAGCGGATCCTCGACATCATCCTGTCGGCGCTGGCTCTGGTCGCGCTCAGTCCGGTTCTGTTCCTGATCGGCCTGGCCGTGCAGTTGGACAGCAAGGGCCCGGCCCTGTTCCGTCAGCGCCGCCACGGCTTCAACCAGGAAGAGATCGTGGTGTGGAAGTTCCGCACCATGCGTCAGGAAGCCTCTGACGCCACCGCCAGCCGCCAGGTGACCGCCGGCGACGACCGCGTGACGCGCCTTGGCAGGTTTCTGCGCGCCACCAGTCTGGATGAACTGCCGCAGTTGGTGAATGTGCTGCGCGGCGAGATGTCGCTGGTGGGGCCGCGTCCGCACGCCATCGGCATGAAGACCGGAGACGCCGAGTCGGCGCGTCTGGTCGCTGAATACGCTCACCGTCACCGCATCAAGCCGGGCATGACCGGCTGGGCCGCCATTCAAGGCTCGCGCGGGCCGCTGCATACGGCCGACGAGGTGCGCCGCCGCGTGCAGCTCGATATCGAATACATCGAGCGCCAGTCCTTCTGGCTGGATCTGTGGATCATCGCCGTGACCGTTCCCGTTCTCCTGGGCGACCGGATGGCTGTCCGCTGATGTTCTGGCGAGGGGTTTTCGGCTACCTGCCGGCCAATATCGTGCAGGGCGTGGTCGGGTTTCTGACCATCATCATCTTTACACGCCTGCTGTCGCCCGAGGACTTCGGCCGCTACGCCCTGGCCTATTCGGTGCTGACGCTGGCCCATGTGGCGACGTTCAGCTGGCTGGAAGCTTCAATGGCCCGCTTCTGGGCGGCGCAATCCGATGAAGCGCAGATGGCCGGGCATTTCGCCAGCCTGTATCGCGCCGCCTTTCTGATCACCGCCGTCTTCGTGCCCGTCGTCGGCCTGCTGGTGTGGCTGTGGCCGATGCCGGACAGTTTCCGCCTGCCCCTGGCAGTGGCGTTGGCGGGCGTGCCCGTGCGTTGCTTCCTCAAGCTGGCGCAGGAACGGTTCCGCGCGGCGGGGAATGTCGGCCCCGCCGCCGCCATCGATATCTGGAGCGCGGTCGCCGGACTAATCTTCGGCGTCGGCCTGGCCCTGCTGGGGCTGGGGGCTGAGGCCCCGCTGGCGGGTATGCTGCTGGCGCCGCTGGCCGCCCTGCCCTTCATCCTTCCCGCCGAACTGCGCGAGGCCAGGCGCGGACGGCTGGATCGCCAGCGGCTGAAAGCCTACGCCGTCTATGGCTATCCCATCGCCGTCGGTCTGGGGCTGACCGTGGTGCTGGCCTCGACCGACCGCTTCCTGCTGGCCCTGTTCATGAACGAGGCGGCGGTCGGCGCCTATCACGCCGCCTACAGCATCGCCAATCGGACGCTGGACGTCATGTTCGTCTGGCTGGGCGCCGCAGGCGCTCCCGCCCTCGTCATGGCGCTGGAACGCGGCGGGCGCGCAGACCTTCAGGCCGCCGCGCGAGAACAGGCCTCGACCCTGGTGCTGATCGGCCTGCCCGCCGCCGTGGGCGTAGCCCTGGTCGCACGGCCGCTGGCCGAGTTCATGATCGGCGAAGACCTGCGCACTGTCGCCGCCTCCGTCACGCCGTGGGTCGCGCTGGGCGCATTCCTGTCGGGCATGACGACCTATTATTTCGGACAGGCTTTCACGCTGGGCCGCCGCACCGGCTGGCTGTTGCTCGCCATGAGCATTCCGGCGGGCAGCAACATCATCCTGAATATCCTGTTGATCCCGCGCTTCGGCGTCATGGGCGCGGCCTGGGCGACGGCGATCAGCTTTGCACTGGGCCTGAGCGCCTCCATGACCATCGGCCGCCGCATCCTGCCGCTGCCCGTGCCGTGGAACGCGCTGGCGCGCTGCGGCCTGGCGGCCGCCGTCATGGCCGCGGTCGTACTGTTGCTGCCGCCGATCGGAGGTTTCGCGGAACTCATGATGGACGCCGCCGTAGGCGTAGCCGTGTACGGCGTCGTCGCCTACGCCCTGAACGCCGCGGGCGTGCGCGACCTGCTGCGTCGCCTGCGCGGCTTCCTGCAGGCGCGAAAGGCGGCGGCATGAGCGTCTCGGTTCACGACAACACGGCATGGGCGGCGGCGACGCCCGTCCTGTCGGTGCTGATGCCCTTCCTGCGCGACGATCCGTCAGTGCTGCTGCGGATGCTGGACCGCGAGGCTCATGCCGTCGCAGAGCGCGCCGAGTTGATCATTCTCGACGACGGCACAGCGGACCCGGCCCTGACCGCGCGACTGACCGCCTTGATCGACGCCCTGTCCCTGCCCGCCCGATTGATCACCCTGAACGCCAACGAGGGGCGCTCAAAAGGCCGCAACCGCCTGGCTGAGGCCGCGCGCGGCCGCTTCCTTCTGTTCCTGGACAGCGACATGCGCCCCGACCATCCGCGCTTCCTCAGCGACTGGGTCGATCTGGCCATAAAGGATGACCCGGCCGTGGCCTTCGGCGGGTTCTCCCTGCTTCAGGCGCCGACCGACGCGCGCTTCGCCGTCCATCGCCAGATGGCCGCGCGCTCCGACTGCATCTCCGCCGATCAGAGGGCGCTGCAGCCAGAAAAATACGTCTTCACCTCCAACCTTCTGGTGCGCCGAGACGTGTTCGACACCGAGAGCTTCGACGCCGGTTTCAGCGGCTGGGGCTGGGAGGATGTCGAATGGGCCATGCGCGTCTCGCGCCGGTTCACGGTTACGCACATCGACAACCCGGCCACCCACATGGGTCTGGACACGGTCGAGGCCCTCGCCGCCAAATATGAGCAGTCGGCGCCCAACTTCGCTCGCGTGGCCGCCCGGCACCCCGACTTCGTCGCCGCCTATCCCAGCTATCGCGTGGCGAAAAAGCTGAAGGCCGTGCCCGGCCTGCACCTGATCCGGCCTCTGTTCAAACAGGCGGCGCGCATCGGCCTGCTGCCCCCCGCTGTTCGCGGCCTCAGCCTGCGGCTGTATCGCGCCGCACTCTATGCAGAGGCGATATGAGCAGCCCTGACGTAGCCGTCGTCATTCCGACCCTGCGTCGCCCGGACGAACTGACCCGCGCCCTGCGCTCGATCTTCGCTCAGCAGAACGTCGACAGCCGCCTGCGCGAAATCATCGTCGCCGACAATGACCCCGAGGCCAGCGCCCGTGCGACGGTCGAGGCGTTGAAGGGCGAATCGCCGGTCCCGCTGATCTGGACCCACGCGCCCCGCCCCGGCGTGGCCACCGCGCGAAACAGGGGCCTGGCCGCTACCCAAGCGCCGCTGATCGCTTTTCTGGACGATGACGAGGCCGCCAGCCCCGGCTGGCTGGCCGCCCTGTTGCGCGGTCAGGCAGCGACCGGCGCCGACGCCGTGTTCGGTCCGATCCTGGGTCGCGTGCCGGACGGAACCGGCTGGGCGACGGCCTATCTGGAACGCTTCTTCGGCCGCGAAGGCCCTGAAGGCGATCAACTGATCGACGAGCCCTACGGCTGCGGCAACTCGCTTCTGGTGCGCGCGACCGCCTTGCCGGGAGAGTCGCCCTTCCACGTCGGATCGGATCAAATCGGCGGCGAAGACGATGTCCTGTTCGCCGCCTTGAAGGCGCGCGGCGGCCGGTTCGGCTGGGCGGCCGACGCCTGGGTGGATGAGTTCGCTCCCCCGCATCGGGCCACCCTGCGCTACGCCCTGACCCGCGCCTTCGCCTATGGCCAAGGCCCCAGCCAGACGGCCGCTGAAGCGCGCGACTGGCTGGGCGTCGGCCGCTGGATGGCCATCGGCGCGATCCAGACGCTGGTCTGGGGCGCAGCGACGCTCGCCATGACCATTATGGGCCGCGCCAGCCGCGCCCAGATGGCCGACCGCGCCGCGCGCGGTCTGGGCAAGATCATGTGGATGAAGGGCTTCGAGCCGCGCTTCTACGGCCAGAGCGAACTGGACCGCCTGAACCGCCAGCGCGCGCCTAGCTGAAGAACCGCTTCAGCAGTTTGGGCGGGCTCCAGGTCGAACGGTTCATCACCAGACCCGCGACACGGCCCCCGGCGGCGTCGATCTCCTCGCGCAGGGCGGCAGGCGCGGCCGCGCCAGTACTGTCCGCCGCCACCACCATCACCGTTGAGTCCGCCAGCGGCGCCAGCGTCAGGGCCATGTCGCTACGGTCCGCCGCCGGGGCGTCGATCACCACGGTGTCGGCATGCGCCCGCAGCCGGGTCCAATAGCGCGGATCATCGACCGCCTCGACCCGCTGCCCTGCGCGCAGCAGCTCCATATGGAAGCGGGTGACATACAGCCGCCCTCCCAGACAGGCCTTGGCCGTCAGGATGCGTCCCGGCGCAGCGGGCTTGCCGTCACGGCCGCGCAACGGCGGTGACACGGCGTAGAAGGCCGATCCGTCCGGCGACGCCCGCACAGACGACCCCAGGCGCCCGAACCGGTCCGGCTCGGCGGCGATCTGTTCCATCTGCCCCTGCTGCGATAGGTCGCCGTCGATCAGCCAAACCGAACGGCGTCCACGCACGGCGGCCATACGGGCGAACTCTCGCGCCACCGTCGAGACGCCTTCGCCCGATGTCGCGGCGGCGAACAGGATCACGCGGCCGCGATGCGCCGGGGCCGGCCCCAGCGCAGCCCACAGGCCAGCCATCTCTGTCGTCAGATCGACCATGCGAATCGGTTACGCGCGCGCCATTTGGCGCAACCTAGCACGAGCCGTCCGCCGGTCATCGCCGCGTATCAGCGTCATACGCGCTCAGGCGCTCTTGGCCGGCGCCACGGCCAGCACCGGCGCATTGAGGGTGCGGCTCAGGGTCGCGGGCATGGCGAATCCCGGCCGCAGCAGCACCCGCAGCAGGCCGACGCACAGGGCGGTGAAGCCGGCGAACAGGAAGACGGCGATCATCAGCGGCGCCTTCAGGCTCTTGCCCTTCGACGGCGGCTGGGCGCGCTCGATGACGGTGACGTTATCGGCGCCCGCCTTGACCAGTTCGTTGTCGGCGCGGCTCTGGGTCTCGCGCTGCTGGAACTCGCGGATCGAGGCGGTCAGCACCTCGCGGTTGCCCGCCAGTGTCGAGTTGCGCGACTCCAGTTCGGTCAGGCGCGACTGACGCGCGCGCAGGTCCGACAGTTGCCGATCCAGCACGGCCAACCGCGCCGCCAGCGAGTCCCGCTCGGCCTGGGCGTTGATGCGGGTCGTCTCCAGCTCGACCCAGATCGGGTTCGGTCCCGTGCGGACCTCCTTGGCGCCGACCGCCGTGCCGGTGCCGACATAGGTCTGGAGCTGGGCGATCTTGGCGTCGATCTCGCGCACCGGCTGGGCGTCAGCCTGATAGCGGGCCAGCAGGCTCTCACGCTCGGTGCGCAGTTGCAGGATCAGGTCTTGAGCCGAGACGTTCAGATCCTTGTACAGGGCCACCTCCGACGGTGTCCGCGACAACTGGCTGACGAGGGTCGACAGGCGCTGCGACGCCTGTTGCAGTTGAGCCTGAACGCCCATCCGCTCGGTGAAGATCGACTGATAGGTGCTGGCGACCGTCGCCCGAGCCGTGGCGAAATCGCCGATGTTATTGGTGCGCAGGAAGTCTTCATAAGCGCGGTCAGCGTCGCCCAGCTCATCTTCGAACGTCTGGCGCTGAGTGCGGATCGCCGCCGTCGCGCGGTCCTGGAAGACCTCGCGGCGATAGGTCAGATACTGGTCAATGACCGTGTTTAGGACCCGCGCCGACTTGGCCGGATCATCGCTCTTGTAGCTCAGGCCGATCACCGGGCTCAGCGGCGTCACCTCGACGCCCAGACCGCTGGCGACCGCGCGAACCGCCGAGGCCTCGCGGCGGGCCGGATCGGCGGGCGGGGGCGCATCGGGGCTCTGGAAGCTCTCGACGCCCAGGGCGCGCACCACGCGACGCTTGACCTCCAGACTGTTCAGAATGGCGGCTTCGGACTGAGCCACCTCGGCGGCCGAAGGAGGCATAGCCCGCTCGCCCAAACCGACGCGCGGCTGGTAGACATATTCCTGGCCCACGCCGACAAACAGGCTGGCTCCAGCCGTGTAGGTCTTCTTCATCGTCATCACGACAGCGGCGCCGATGCCGAAGAGCACCGCGAAGATGACGATCATCAACAGCAGCTCCCGGAACAGCAGGGCCACGACGTCCATGACGCCGTACCGGGGACGGGTTGCTGTGACGTGCGAACGCATACGGGCCGGATTATCCACCAGTGTCAGACCGGGACACCTTGAAGCGTTGGCGTTAACCGGCCGTTACCCATAAGGCGTCAACTTGGAGGAACTTCAGTTTCGCAATCGATCGGACCCGGCCGCTCATGGACGTTGATCGCCGCCTGCTTCTTCTGGCGCTGGGCGCCGGCCTGACCGGCTGCGCGGCTGGCGGTCGCAACGGCGGGTCAGCCGCCCTGCCCCGGCCCCAGACGGTGGCGGACCTGCCGCGCGACCTGCCCTTTGCGCCGTGGACCGATATCGAACCTGAATACCGCCTCTACGCCGGAGACGAGATCGAGGTCGCCCTGCCCACCGCGACCGAACTGACTCGCCAGCTGAAGATCGGCCCCGATGGACGGGTCTCCCTGCCGCTCGTCGGACATGTGACCGCCGCCGAGCGCAGCCTGTCGGAGCTTGAGGACGACATCTCGGCCGGTTACGCCCCTCACCTGCTGCGCCCCGAGGTCGAGGTGACGTTGCGCCAGGCCGGTCCGCTCAAGGTCTGGATCGACGGCGAGGTCCGCAATCCCGGCATGTTCGACATGCCGGGCCAGATCGACGCCTATCAGGCCCTGATCATGGCGGGCGGCGTCCTGCCGACGTCCAACGCCCGCAACTGCGCCCTGATCCGACGCGGACCGGGCGATCTGCGCATGCTGAAGGTGCTGGACCTGCGCGCGCCGCGCGGCGAGATTCTGCCCCTGCGTCGCGGCGACATCATCTTCGTTCCGCGCTCGACGCTGGGCGAACTGGCGGCCTTCTTCACCCAGTTCCGCGCCGCCCTGCCGATCGGCTTCTCCTACGCCATCAACGGCGGCTACGCCTCGACGTAATGTGGGTCAGAGCGATGCGGCGATAAGTGAAGCCGCGTCATCGTCCATATGGATCGCGAAGCCCGTCTTACAGGCCCAAGCGAACTTCGCTTCACGACCCATAAGCGACGTTCGAATGGTCTGCTCGGCGCTACGCCAACAACCTTGTCTGGCGGGAAATCAACTCCGGACGAACGCCGGCTTCCTGCGCGAGCAGATCTCGAAATATCCGCCAGATTGTCGTCGGCCGAGCGTCGGCACCTTTGGCGGCGAAAACGGCGAAGTTGGACCGCGCAATTTCGGTCGAAAGATCGCCAACGGGCTTCATTCCGAATGATGCGGCGCCAGAGCGAAC
The DNA here is from genome assembly GCF_000421705.1 of Brevundimonas naejangsanensis DSM 23858. Taxonomy (GTDB): domain Bacteria; phylum Pseudomonadota; class Alphaproteobacteria; order Caulobacterales; family Caulobacteraceae; genus Brevundimonas; species Brevundimonas naejangsanensis. The sequence continues at coordinate 364,448 of NZ_ATXN01000003.1, read as the reverse complement.
GACAACCCAGCCCGCAACAATTCCCATAGCCGAAAGAACAATCATGATCGGGGAATGAGAGACTAGAAGGCCGGCAATGCCGAATATCAGCAGCGCGATCCCCGGAAAAAACTTCCACCCCAAGGTCAAGGGAACAGGCGCCGTTTCCGTCTCTTCGGCCAACGCCTTCAGCACGGCAGCCTGACGTATCCGCGTTAGGTCCCGGAGCTTTGTCGACGGGCGGATAACACCAGCGCTTCCCCTGCTCCGTAGAAACCGCCGGACATCATAGAACGCCATCGAAGTCGAGCACTTGCCTTGAATCGCCGTCGTAGCGAGCTTGCTCAGAACGGCTTCGTAAAAATCGCCTACGGTTTGCCAGGAAGAAGTTTCCTCGTCCTCGAAAGAAAGACCGAACGACCGTTCAACCGCGACTAGAACGTCGAGGTCATCGCCATCGCCAGCTAACCCGAGCGTCGTCAATGGAGCCGTAGTCGCGATCATAGACCGAACTTCGCTCAAACCGGCCCTATCAACAAGTTCCGCTATCATCCATAGATGAAGTTCAAAGGGTCTGTTTTGGGGAAACCAAAACCAGCGAGAAAACCGATTGAGAGGCAGCGCTTGCGCGCGTGGACGCGTGTAAAACTCATCCAGCCCAAAAGGGCTTAAACCGTGGTCGGGGCGAGAGGATTCGAACCTCCGACCCTCTGGTCCCAAACCAGATGCGCTACCAGGCTGCGCCACACCCCGGACCGACGGAGCGCTCTCATGGCACGTCGGCGGCGGCGCCGCAACGGCCTAAGCGGCGCCTTAGTCGGTCAAGGGCGAAAGAAAGGGTGTTTCACCGTGTCGCCCGGCTTGGCGCCGATCTCGTCCGCCCGTCCCGCACGCAGTTCCAGCACCCCGTTGGCTGCGCCGTTCGAGGGAATCGGCGCCTCTGAGTTCGGCGTCGTGTGGCTGGCGATGGAGACGATGCGGCCGCGCGGATCGATGTAGAGGATGTCCAGCGAACTGGGCGTGTTCTTCATCCAGAAGCTCTGCTCGGACGCCGCCGGAAACTGGAACAGCATTCCGCGATCGTCTTCCAGCGGCGGGCGGAACATCAGACCGCGCGCGCGTTCGGCGTCGTCGTCCGCGATTTCCACCATGAATTTGTGCTCGCCCGTCGATGTAACGATGGACAGGGCCTCAAGCGGTCGCCCCGCGCCATCCATCGGCCCGGTGGGCGCGCAGGCCGAAGCCGTCACGGCGATCCCCAGGGCCGCCCCCAGAGCCAAACGGCGAGTAAGGTTCATCATCATCGTCCCTTACGGACGAACTCAGCCGCCCGGTCTGATATCAGCCACCACGAGGCCCTTGGGACCTTCGGCGAAGCGAACGCTGACCGGATCGCCCGGCAGCAGGTCGTCTAGGCCGCAGCGTCGCAGCGTCTCAACGTGAACGAAGATATCGCCATCCTGGCCGTCACGCACCACGAATCCATAGCCCTTGGTGCGATTGAACCATTTGACCACAGCCGCTTCCAGCGGCGTGTCAGCAGAGAAAGCCTGACCAATGGACGAGGGCCGGATGCTTTCCCGGCGCATCACAGGCGCCGCCACGGCCGCATCCAGATCAATGACCGTCACAACCTGCCAGCCCTTGGTCCGCTTGGCGCATTCGCAGGTGATGGCCGCGCCCTCGCCCGCCAGTTCGTGCCCGGCCTGGCGCAGGCTGGTGACATGAAGCAGGACATCACGAGATTCAGTCAGAGCCGGATCGTCAGGAACGATGAAGCCGTATCCCTTGCCCGCGTCGAACCATTTGACCGTGCCCGCGACCTTTACGGTCTCAAGCGTATCGCTCTCTTCGAAACTCATCACCTAACACCCCCGCCCGAACACACCGGGACAGTCACCATAACACGGGTACACCAAGATTGGCAATCTCGCTGCCCATTTTACGCCACATTATTGTCAAGAACGCAAGGCGGCGCGCAACTGCGCGTTGCAATGACGCGCTGAAGGATTTTGACGATGTCGGGGGAGATAAAACTCCGCGTGGCAGTCCCTAGGGGAATCGAACCCCTCTTTTCAGGTTGAAAACCTGACGTCCTAACCGATAGACGAAGGGACCGCTGCGCGGAGGAGCGGCCTGATAGCCGTCCCTTTTCGGCGACGCAAGAGGCTGCTGCGCGCTTTTTCAAAAAAACGGCAAGTCGACCGTCCGGCGCGGATCGGCGCGTACGAAACAAGTACGCAGACGCGCGAAATCACGGCGGTGAAACAGCTTGAATTGTCAGGGGAGATAAACTCCGCGTGGCAGTCCCTAGGGGAATCGAACCCCTCTTTCCAGGTTGAAAACCTGGCGTCCTAACCGATAGACGAAGGGACCGCTGCGCGGAGGACCGTGTAGATAGCCGCCGATTCCGCCTATGGCAAGCTCGGCGAAGCGGATTTATGCGACTTTTTCAAAGACCTGCGTCGTTTCACGGCCAAGGCTGACGGTTTCAGACCATGCGCGGATCGGCGACGTCCTCGATCTCGAACTGCACGCCGCGACGGCCGTTCCAATCGTCGGCTTTCAAGCGGCCCGCCAGGTTCAACCCGCCCTGCCCCGCCAGCAGCGCCTTGCCCGTCGGCAGATCGGCGCAGCGCCAGGCGATGGCCCGCACCGAGGCGCCGTCCGGCCCGACCAGACGGCACCGAACATGGCCGCCGTTCATGGCGACTGGCTCGCGCGCTTGCACCCCTTCCAGCGCGAACAAGGGTTCAGGGTTGGCGGGGCCGTAGGGGGCCAGTTGTTCGAACGCATCGAACAGATCGCGGGTGGCGGCGCGCGGATCGATCAGGGCGTCGATCTCGACCCAGTCCTGAGCCACCGCCTCGACGCGCTCGGCCGACAGGCGGTCGTTGAGGAAGGCGCGCAGTTCGTCGATGCGGTCGGCCGCGATCGTCAGCCCCGCCGCCATGGCGTGACCGCCGCCCGCGATCAGCAGCCCCTCGTTCCACGCCGCCTGCACCGCTCGGCCCAGATTCATGCCCGGCTGTGACCGACCCGAGCCCTTGCCCAAGCCATTGATGGCGTCGACGCCGATGACGATGACCGGCTTCCTCCAGCGTTCGCGCAGGCGCCCGGCGACGATGCCGACCACGCCGGGGTGCCAGTCTTCGCCGCTGACAACTACGGCGGCGCTATCGTCGGCATGGGCGCCCGTCGCCTCGACGTGGCGGACGGCCTGTTCCGTGACTTCGGTCTCGACCTCGCGCCGTGCGAGGTTCAGGGCGTCCAGCTCCTGCGCCAGCAACCTTGCTTCGTCGGCGTCGTCTGTGGACAACAGGCGCGCGCCCAGATCCGACTTGCCGATCCGACCGCCCGCATTGATGCGCGGCCCCAGAATAAAGCCCGCGTGGTTGGTCTTGGCCGGTCCCGGCTCGCTCCCCGCCGCCGCCAGTAGGGCGCGCAGACCCGGATTGCGCCAGTGCGACATCACTCCCAGCCCCAGACTGGTCAGGGCGCGGTTGAAGCCGGTCAGGCCCGTCACGTCGCAGATGGCGCCCATCGCCGCCAGGTCCAGCCACTGGCGGATATCCGGTTCAGACTTGCCTTCAAACAGGCCGCGCCCGCGCGCCTCGCGGTTCAGAGCCGCCAGCAGGACGAAGACCACGCCCGCCGCCGCCAGATTGCCCTGGCCAGAGCCGCAGCCCGGCCGGTTCGGATTGACCACGGCGAGGCAGGCGGGCGGTTCTTCGCGCATCATATGGTGATCGATAACCACGACCTTCAGGCCGATGGCGGCCGCATGGGCCACCGCCTCATTGGCCGCCGCGCCGCAGTCGACAGTGATAACCAGGTCGGCGCCGCGTGCCTTCAGCGTGTCAAAGGCCCGCGCGCTGGGGCCGTAACCCTCGGTCAGGCGATCCGGCACATAGATCGGCAGGTCGGCGCCCAGCGCCCGGAACCAGCGGACCAGCAGCGCCGCGCTGGACGCCCCGTCTACATCGTAATCGGCGAAGACGTGGATGCTGGCGTCGCCCTGCAAGGCATCGACGATCGCGGCGGCTGCGGCGTCCATGTCCATGAAGCTGGACGGATCGGGAAACAGCGCCTTCAGCGTCGGTTTCAGGAAGTCTGCGCCCTGATCCGCCGCCACGCCGCGCGCCGACAGGGCGCGGGCCATCACCTCGTCCAGCCCCAGCGCCTGCATATGGGCGCGGGTCGTCGCCGCTTCGGCCGGACGCTGCCGCCACGCCCGCCCCGACAGAGAGCGGCTGACGCCCAAAAAGGCGGACGCGCCGTAACCGTCCGCCATCAGAAGGTCCGTCCGACGAAAAAAGCGGCGATGAAGACAGAACGGGCCATGCGGACCTTTGCAGCAGATTCGAGCGACGGCCCTGCGGCCGAAGCGTTCAGGATCGCGGGATTCGAGACTGGACGCGATCTGCGCGCCTCATGCCTCCTAAATCGCGGCTGCGTCCAAGGCGGTCGTGCGCCTCAGAAACGCGGGCGGTCGATAGGCGGCGGCGGCGTGGCGCGACGGCGCAGCTCCTCGGCGTAGGCTTCGACCTCCTGCGCCGTCTTCAGCGTCTGGGGCGACATCTGGCTGGCGTCCAGGCGACGATTGATCTCGGCGAGAAACGCAGCCGGGTCGCTGTTCAGCGTCCAGTCGATACGGGCCATCTCGGCCGTCAGAGCAGCGCTGCGGCCTTGCAGGCGTCCCACATCGGCGGCGATTTCAGTCGGCGGCGGCAAGGGCGTACTGCTGCGCGGGAAATCGGCCCAGCGCGGATATTGGCGATTCTCATCGACCAGTTGCTGGATGCGGGGCGCCAACGGCGAGGTCGGGTCGGTTTTCGGCTCGAAAGCCCCGACGCAGCCGCCCAAAATCAGCGCTGAACTGAGGGTCGCCCCCCAGGCCGCCGTCCATCCCGTCTTTTTCAGCATAAGCGCGTTCATTTCCGTTACTGACATATGCCATCATCGCGTCGGGAGGAAGGCGCGCGCATTCGCTCGTCCCCAACGGAGGTTCGCCATGGCCAAGCGCCCGACCAAGGCCCCGCTCCAGCAGACAGCGCCCGCCGAGGCGCCCGCGCCGCGCAAGGCTGGCCGCCCGACCTCAGCCAAGCCGCGCGCCAGGAAGGCCGCTGCACCGCCTGAACAGCCGCAACCGGCGCCCGCCCCGGAACCGACGCCGCAGGACGAAGCCCCCTCCTCCGCGCCCGACTTCATGGCCTTCAGCACCGAACAGCGTCAGCAGCTGGAAACCCTGTCGTTGAACCTCGCCAAGGCGGCGATGATGGCTCAGACGGCGGTGGCCGAGGCGGCTCTATCGCAGGCCGACCGCCCCGCCGCCCTGTCGCCCGACCCGTTCAATGTGGCCCCGGCCATGTCCTCGGTCATGACCAGTCTGGCCGCCCGCCCCGAAAAGCTGTTTCAGGCCCAGGCCGACCTGTTCGGCCGCTATATGGAGCTGTGGTCGACCACGACCCGCCGGGCGATGGGTGAGACGGTCGACAGCCCCGCCCCGTCCGACAAGCGGTTCCGCGACCCTGCGTGGTCCGAGAACCCCATGTTCGACATGATGCGCCAGTCCTATCTAGCCACCTCGGACTGGATGAACAGCCTGGTCTCCAGCGTCGAGGATGTGGACCCGCGCGTGAAACGCCGCGCCGAGTTCTTCACCCGCCTGCTGACCGACGCCTTCTCGCCCGCCAACTTCCTGGCGTCGAACCCTGTGGCGCTGAAGGCCTTGGCCGAGACCAGCGGCGAATCCCTGGTGCGCGGGATGCAGAACTTCGCCGCCGATCTGGAGCGCGGCGCCGGGTCGCTGAAGATCAGTCAGGCCGATTATGGCCGCTTCGTCCTGGGCGAAAACGTCGCCACGGCGCCAGGCCAGGTCGTCTGGCGCGATGAGCTGTTCGAACTGATCCAGTACGACGCCGCGACGGATCAGCAGCACGCCGTCCCGCTGCTGATCTTCCCGCCGTGGATCAACAAATTCTACATCATGGACCTGCAGCCGGCGAATTCCCTGATCCGCTGGCTGAGCGCGCAGGGCTTCACCGTCTTCGTCTGCTCGTGGGTCAACCCGGACCGCGACAAGGCTGAGTTCGGCCTCGACGACTATATGAAGAAGGGCGTCTATCGCGCCGTCGAGAAGACGCTGGAGCAGACTGACCAGAAACATCTGAACGCCGTCGGCTACTGCATCGGCGGCACCATGCTGGGCGCCACCCTGGCGCACATGGCGGCCAAGGGGGACGACCGCGTCGCCTCCGCCACCTTCTTCGCGGCCCAGCACGACTTCGCCGAGGCGGGCGACCTGCTGCTGTTCACCGACGAGCACTGGCTGGCCGAGATCGAGCGGCTGATGGACGAGGCGGGCGGCGTCCTGCCCGGCACGGCGATGGCCGACACCTTCAACGCCTTGCGCGCCAATGACCTGATCTGGTCCTTCTTCGTGTCCAACTATCTGATGGGCAAGGCGCCGCCCGCCTTCGACCTTCTGGCGTGGAACGCCGACCAGACGCGGATGCCCAAGCGGCTTCACCTGCAATACCTGCGCCTGATGTACGGCCAGAACGCCCTGGCGAAGGGCGAACTGAAGATCGACGGCGAGGCCATCGACCTGTCGAAGGTCCACATCCCCCTCTACTTCCAGGCCAGCCGCGAGGATCACATCGCACCGATGAACTCGGTATATCGCTCGGCGCGGCTGTTCGGCGGGCCGGTGACCTATACGCTGGCCGGATCGGGCCACATCGCCGGGGTCATCAACCCGCCGTCCGCCAACAAGTATCAGCACTGGGTCAACGCCGCCCTTCCCGAAACGCTTGAGGAATGGCAAGCGGAGGCGCAGCAGCATCCAGGCAGTTGGTGGTCGCACTGGGCCGATTGGCTGGGCGCGAAGTCGGGCGAGAAAATCTCTGCTCGCGATCCTAAAGCCGGGCCGCTGAAGCCTATCGAACCGGCGCCCGGCGCCTATGTGAAAGTGAAGTCTTGAAGCGTATCGAGCCCAACCTGCTGCTGGCCGTCGCCACGGCCATTCCGCTGATCCTGCTGATCGCCACGGCGACCCTGTTCGGCGCGCCGGGCCAACTGATCAAATATCTGGCGATTGCGATCATCGTGCCCGCAGCCTTCGTGCCGCTGAACGGCATCATGGCCAGGCGGATGGGAATGCAGCGTCCGCCGATGATCCATCCTCACGCCGCCTCAACCGCCGTCTGGGCTAGCCTGTTTCCGGCGCTGATCATCCTGGCGGCGGGCGTGCCGCTGGTCTTCCCCGGACACGATTACGGCCTGCTGATCATCATCGCCGCCGTCTTCTTCGGCGGGACGGTGGAGTCGGCGGTCAAGGCGGCGCGGGCGCACTGACCGCGCGCTCCGGACGGCCTCACTTGAGGCCGGTCGCCTCGTCCAGACCCAGCATGATGTTGAGGTTCTGAACCGCCGCGCCCGAAGCGCCCTTGCCCAGATTGTCCAGCAGGGCGACCAGACGCGCCTGCTCCCCGCCTCGATCGCCGAAGACGTACAGGCGCATCCGGTTGGTGCCGTTCAGGCCCTCGGGCTCGATGCCGGTCATGGCATCAGCCTCGTCGATCTCCGCGACCTCGACGAAGCGCTGGCCCTCATAGGCCTCGACCAGAGCGCCGTGCAGCCGCTCGACCGACGGCGTTTCAGGCAAGGCCGACAGGTGCAGCGGGACCTCGACCAGCATCCCCTGCCGATAGTTCCCCACGGCGGGTGAGAACAGCACCGGACGTGACAAGCCCGCGTGCTTCGTCATTTCCGGCACGTGCTTGTGCTTCAGCGTCAGGCCATAGGCGCGGAAGGCGGTGGACGCGCCCTCAGCTTCAAACTCGGTGATCATGGCCTTGCCGCCGCCGGAATAGCCGGACACCGCATTGATCGTCACGGGCCAGTCAGCCGGAACCAATCCCGCCTTCACCAGCGGCCGCATCAGGCCGATGAAGCCGGTCGGATAACAGCCGGGGTTCGACACCCGCGTCGAGGCGGCGATGGCCGCGCGCTGGTCCGCATCCATCTCGGCGAAGCCATAGGTCCAGCCGTCCGCCACGCGATAGGCGGTCGAGGCGTCGATGACCCGCACCTTGGGATTCTCGATCATCGATACGGCTTCCTTCGCCGCATCGTCAGGCAGGCACAGGATGACCGCATCGGCGCTGTTCAGCGCCTCGCGCCGCGCCTCGACATCGCGTCGGCGGTCGCCCAGCAGCATCAGTTCCAGATCGCCGCGCGCCTCCAGACGCTCGCGGATCTCCAGACCGGTAGTTCCGGCCTCGCCGTCGATGAAGATGGTGTGGGTCATGCGCATCTCCTGCCCTTCTCCCCTTGTGGGAAAAGGTGGCCCGTCAGGGCCGGATGAGGGGTCAGACGAACCCCGAGAATTCAGCAGATTTGAGACGCTAGCTCAAATTGTTAGGTCGAGATCAAACGGCGCTTCTCTCGCGCGCCACTTGTCGCGCCTCAATCAAAAGATCGCGTATTCGACGCTCGCCATCGGCATTCACTGGTAAGTCGATGTTCGCTGCGGCAGCACGGATCGCTTCGAGTGCAGGATCTGCAATATCCACCGAAATGAAGTCGTCCCAATCATAAGGGGCGCCACGATTCTCGAGAAAGTTTGACAAGCAGGAGACAACGTCTTCCGGCGCCCGCTGCACTTTCCCTGAAAAAACACGCGCCATTATTTTCATCCAAGAAATCTACATTGCGCTCAAAAAAGAAAAAAGGCGCCCCGGGTTTCCCCGAAGCGCCCTTGTATTCCCACTCGCGGTTGCGAGTTAGCGCTTCGAGAACTGGAAGGACTTGCGCGCCTTGGCGCGGCCGTACTTCTTACGCTCGACGACGCGGCTGTCGCGGGTCAGGAAGCCGTGCGGCTTCAGAACCTTGCGCAGTTCCGGCTCGTAGTGAGTCAGGGCGTGCGACAGGCCGTGGCGGATGGCGCCGGCCTGGCCCGACAGGCCCGAGCCCTCGACGGTGCAGATCACGTCGTATTGGGTGGCGCGGTCCGAGACGTTCAGCGGCTGGGCGACCATCATCTGCAGCACGGGGCGAGCGAAATACGCAGCCACGTCCTTGCCGTTGACGGTGATCTTGCCGGTGCCGCGCTTCACCCACACGCGGGCGATGGCGTTCTTGCGCTTGCCGGTCGAGTACGAGCGGCCCAGGGCGTCGATCTTCGGCTCGCGGACGATTTCCTCGGCAGCAGCGGTGCCCAGGCCCTTCAGGGCGTCAAAGCCGGCGGCGGTGTCTTGAGTCACGTCGGTCATGCTCAGGCGCTCCGGGTGTTCTTGGACGACATCGACTTGAAGTCGATGGTCGTGGGCTGTTGGGCTTCGTGTTCGTGCGCCGCGCCGGCGAACAGGCGCAGGTGGGTCATCTGCTTGCGAGCCAGCGGCGACTCCTTGGGCAGCATGCGCTCAACGGCCTTCTCGAGCACGCGCTCAGGGAAACGACCGCCCAGAACCTTCTCCGGGGTGGTTTCCTTGATGCCGCCGGGGTGGCCGGTGTGGCGATAGTAGACCTTGTCGGTGTTCTTCTTGCCGGTGAACACCACCTTGTCGACGTTGGTGACGACGACGTAGTCGCCGCAGTCAACGTGCGGGGTGTAGGTCGGCAGGTGCTTGCCGCGCAGGCGGTTGGCGATGAAGGTCGCGAGGCGGCCCACCACGACGCCTTCGGCGTCGATGTGGATCCACTTCTTCTCGACCTCGGCCGGCTTCAGCGAAGCCGTAGTGCTCTTCAGCATGATGAGGGTCCTGGAAGACGAAAAACGCGGCTCGATCCGGACGGATTGAGCGGAGGCCGTGCTGATAGAGGGTCCGCACGCAGAGGTCAACGCCGCTCGCGACACCAATAACACACCAAAGCATTGAAAAATATCGACTATTTGTTAATGGTATTAAAATACCCACTCCATTCGGCGTAAAACACGTGGGCCAAGGACCGGAAAACGCCGCTCAACCCTCCCGGCGCGACGGTTTTCATCTTCTCGCACGAATCCAGACGCGGTAATCGCGGGCCATGCCCTCTCGCTTCCTGTTTCCGACCCAGGTGTATGAAGCCACCCTCGCCTCGGCGCGCGGATGGAGCGAACTGCACGAGGAGTTGCTGGACCTGTGCCTCGTCATGGCGGAGGAAGACGAGGCGGGGATCGAATGGTGCCGCGCCAACCACTATCCGGGCTACACATCCTACGGCTCGATCAACGACCTGCCTCAGCGATTTCCCGAGTTCGCCGAGCTGAAGAAGCTGCTGGACAAGCACGCGGCGCTCTTCGCCCAGAGCCTGCATTTCGATCTGGCGAAAAAGCTGCGGCTCGACAATCTGTGGGTCAATGTCCTGATGCCCGGCGGCGGGCATACCGGCCATATCCACCCACATGCCGTCCTGTCCGGCACGATCTATATCCACATCCCCGACGGCGCCTCATCGCTGAAGATCGAAGACCCGCGCCTGGCCATGATGATGGCCCGTCCCGGCCTGACCGCCGAAGCGAGCGAAGCGGAACAGCCCTTCGTCTATCTGAAGCCGGCGCCGGGCACGGTGCTGATGTGGGAAAGCTGGCTGCGTCACGAAGTGCCCGCCAACCGCGCCGAAGAACAGCGCATCTCCATCAGCTTCAACTACGCCTGAGGCCGACGAGGACCGATATACGCCCTTCCGCCGCCGCATTTCTCGCGAAACCTGCGTCAACGGCCAAGCTTTGGAGGGGAATGGATGCGGGTTTTCAACACGGCGGCGACGATCGCCATGTTTGCAACAGGCGCACTTCTGTTGGGTGCGTGCGGCGAGAAGGCGGACGCCGTGACCGCGACCTCGAACGCCTCTGCGAGCGCTGATGGCGCGCCCTATGTGTTGCAGGGCACCCAGGTCTGGAGCGTGCCGGACCCCGTATCCGGTCGGAACTATCAGGTCTTCGTCAGCTTGCCAGCCAGCTATGAGGCCGAGCCGAACCGCCGCTATCCGGTCCTCTATGTCACAGACGCCGATTACGCCTTTCCCATCATTCGCCAGATCGCCCGTCGAGTTAATCTGGAGGGGCCAGTGGTGCAGGACTTCATCCTGGTCGGCCTGTCCTACGCCGAGGGCGACAAGGGCGCCGAAAGCCGCCGCCGCGACTACACGCCTACGCCCAATGGGCCGAACAATTCCGCCGGAGACATTCACGGCGGCGGCGCGGCCTATCAGACCTATCTGAAGTCACAGGCCCTGCCGTTCATCGAGCAGAAATTCCGCGCCGATCCCACACAACGCGTGCTGTTGGGACATTCCTATGGCGGCCTGTTGGGCGCCCAGATCCTGTTCAGCGATCCGGCGATGTTCAGCGGCTATGTCCTGGGGAGTCCGTCGCTGTGGTACGATAAACGTCATATGCTCGGGGCCGAAGCCGACTATGCCCGCACCCATGATGATCTGAAGGCGCAGGTCTTCATGTATGTCGGCGGCTATGAGGTTCCCGGCCCTGACCGCCGCAACACCAGCGGCGCAAATCTGGTGGCTGATATGAAGACGCTGCAGGGCAATCTGCTGTCTCGCAACTATCCGGGTCTGAAGGTCAGTTCGATCGTGCTGGAAGACGAGGATCACCTGACGGTCGCTCCGATCGGCTTCACACGCGCACTGGAAGCGGTCTTGCCAGCTCGCTGAAGATCGCCATTGAAAAGCCGCGCCCCTGTCCGAAGATTTGCCCAAAGCCTTCGGGGTCGCTACATCCTCCGGCAACTTCCCATCCGCACTGAATCAAAGGCGCGACGCGACGCATGGCGCAACAATATATCTTCCAGATGCAGGGCCTGACCAAGGCCTATCCCGGCGGCAAGAAGGTCTTCGAGAACATCTGGCTCAGCTTCTACAACGACGCCAAGATCGGCGTCGTCGGGGTCAACGGCTCGGGTAAGTCGACCCTGCTGAAGATCATGGCCGGCCTGGACCACGAGTTCCAGGGCGAGGCGCGCGCCGCCGACGGCGTCAAGCGCGGCTATCTGGAACAGGAACCGCAGCTGGATCCGGCCCTGAACGTTCGCCAGAACGTCGAGGCCTGGTGCGAAGAGAAGCAGTGGGTCAACCGCTTCAACGAAGTCGCCAACGAGCTTGGCGAAAACTACACCGACGAACTGATGGAGGAGATGACCGCCCTCCAGGAGAAGATCGACGCCGGCGACGTCTGGGACATCGACAGCCGCATTGATCAGGCCATGGGCGCCCTGCGCTGCCCGCCGGACGACTGGGAAGTCACCAATCTGTCGGGCGGTGAAAAGCGCCGCGTGGCGCTGGCCCGCCTGCTGCTGTCCAAGCCCGACATGCTGCTGCTCGACGAACCGACCAACCACCTGGACGCCGAGTCGGTGGCCTGGCTGCAGCACCACCTGGAAAACTTCCCCGGCTGCGTCATCCTGGTGACCCACGACCGCTACTTCCTGGATCTGGTGACCAAGTGGACGCTGGAGCTGGACCGCGGCAAGGGCCACCCCCACGAGGGCAACTACTCCTCGTGGCTGGAAGCCAAGACCAAGCGCGTCGTGCAGGAGCAGTCGGAATCCGAAGCCCGCCAGCGCGCCCTCACCCGCGAGCTGGAATGGGTCCGCTCGGGCGCGAAGGCCCGTCAGGCCAAGTCCAAGGCCCGTCTGGCCGCCTATGAGAAGATGGTCGCCGAGCAGGAGAGTTCCGCCAAGGCTCAATCCTTCGCCGCCATCCAGATCCCGCCTGGCCCACGTCTGGGCAACGTCGTTCTGGAAGTGACCGGCCTGAAGAAGGCCTATGGCGACAAGGTTCTGTTTGACGACCTGAACTTCAAGCTGCCGCCCAACGGCATCGTCGGCGTCATCGGCCCCAACGGCGCCGGCAAGTCGACCATGTTCAAGCTGATCACCGGCCAGGAACAGCCCGATGGCGGCACGATCAAGGTGGGCGAAACGGTCAAGCTGGCCTATGTCGACCAGTCGCGCGACGACCTGAAGCCGGACGACACCATCTGGCAGGCCATCTCCGGCGGCACCGACGTGATGATGGTCGGCAAACGCGAGATCAACACGCGCGCCTATGTCGGCTCATTCAACTTCAAGGGCGGCGACCAGCAGAAGAAGGTCGGCCAACTGTCGGGCGGTGAGCGTAACCGCGTCCACCTGGCCAAGACCCTGGCCACCGGCGGCAACCTGATCCTGCTCGACGAACCGACCAACGACCTGGACATCGAAACTCTGCAGAACCTTGAAGAGGCGCTGGAAGAATTCGCCGGCTGCGCCGTGGTCATCAGCCACGACCGCTGGTTCCTGGACCGTCTGGCCACCCACATCCTGGCCTTTGAAGGCGACGGCCACGTCGAATGGTTCGAGGGCAACTTCGAAGCCTATGAACAGGACAAGATGCGCCGCCTGGGCGCGGACAGCATCATTCCCAAGCGCATCCAGCACCAGAAGTTCGGTCGCTGATCCAGCGCATAGACTGACAAGCGGCCCTCCGAGCAATCGGGGGGCCGTTTTTCTATGCCCTTCCCGCTCATCCCGGCGGACGCCGGGATCCAGTAAGAGCCCAAGTCACCAAGGGTCCAACATCGTTTCTGTCGCCAAAGCACTGGGTCCCGGCGTCCGCCGGGATGAGCGGTGAATGAGAAAGCTGGCGCTCCAGCGAAAGCGGGATAGTCTGCCCCCATGACCCAGCGTCCCGCCGTCCTGATCATGCAGCGGCATCTGGCCCCGCTGAGCGCCTTCCTGGAAGGTGCCTACGATGTCTATCGCTTCTGGGAAGGCCCGCCGATCGAGGCGGCAGACGACATTCGCGCCCTGATCGTCGCGGGCGAGTTCGAGTTGGACAAGGCGCTGATCGAACGCCTGCCCAATCTGTCGCTGATCGCCTGCTTCACGGCTGGATATGACGGCATCGATGTCGAGTGGTGCCGCGCGCGCGGCCTGCCCGTCACCCATGCGCCCGGCGTGAACCACGAGGACGTGGCCGACCACGCCATCGGCCTGATCCTGGCCGCGCGTCGACAGATCGCCGAGGGCGACCGCACCATCCGCGCTGGCGAATGGAAGTTGTCCACGCGCAGCATCACCACTTCGCTGGGCGGTCAGCGATTGGGGATCGTCGGCCTGGGCCATATCGGCGAAGCCGTGGCGCGCCGCGCCGAGGTCATGCGCATGGATGTCCGCTGGTGGGCGCCGCGCGCCAAGGAAGCCGTGTGGCCGCGCGCCGACAGCCTGATCGAACTGGCGCGCGGTTCCGACATCCTCGTCGTCGCCTGCCGGGCGGACGAGAGCAACCGGGGTCTGATCTCGGCCGAGGCGATCGAGGCGCTTGGACCGACGGGCCTGCTGGTCAACGTTGCGCGCGGACAGTTGGTCGATGAAGACTCCGTCATCGCCGCGCTGAAAGACGGCCGTCTGGGCGGCGCGGCCCTCGACGTCTTCGCCGAGGAACCGACCGAGGCCGCGCGTTGGGCGGGCGTGCCCAACACCGTCCTGACGCCTCACACCGGCGGCGCCACGACCGAAGCGGTGCAGGGGATGCTGATGCTGCTTCTACAGAATCTCTCGGTCCACTTTGCGGACGAGCCGCTGAAGACGCCTGTCGCAGACTGAAATTCTGCCCCTCGGGGGCTGTCTGCCCTCCATTCCAGACACGCAAAGAACGATCCGTGCCTGCATGACGTGGATAGAAGACGCGCGCGACCAGATTTTGCTTGCATAAGCGTATAAGGATATCTTTATACGACCTATGACACTGACTGCTGACCAGACCGTTGAAGCCCTGCGCGCCGCCGGCGAACCGACTCGCCTGCGCGTTCTGTCACTGCTGGCTGCCGAAGAGCTCTCGGTGATGGAGTTGTCGCGCGTTCTGGACCAGAGCCAGCCGCGTGTCTCGCGCCATCTAAAGCTGATGGCCGACGCCGGTCTGATCGAACGGTTCCCCGATGGCGCGCGCGTCTTCTACCGCCTGTCGCACGACGCCCTGTCGCGGCGCTTGGTCGACACCGTGCTGGATCTGCTGGACGACGGCGAGGGCGAGGCCGACCATCGCCGTCTGGACGAGGTGCGCAAGGAGCGCGCCATCGACGCCGCCCGCTACTTCGAGCAGATCGCGCCCCAGTGGGACCAGATGCGCAGCCTCTATGTCTGCGAAAGCGCAGTCGAGGCCGCGGTCGAGCGCGCGGCCGGGTCAGGCCCGTTCGAGCGCGTAGTCGATCTGGGCACCGGCTCGGGCCGGATGCTGACCCTGTTCGGCAAGAAGGCGAAGATGTCGGTCGGCCTCGACCTGTCGCAGAATATGCTGAACATCGCCCGCGCCAATGTCTCCAAGGCCGGGCTGGACAAGGTCGAGTTGCGCCACGGCGACATCTTCTCGACCCGCCTGCCGCACGAAAGCGCCGATCTGGTGATCGTCCACCAGGTGCTGCACTACCTCGCCGATCCGGCCGCCGCCGTGGCCGAGGCCGCGCGTCTGGTCATGCCGGGCGGCAAGCTACTGATCGTCGACTTCGCCCCCCATAAATTCGAGCACCTTCGCGAGGCGCATCAGCACCGCCGTCTGGGCTTCCCCGACGCCGAAATCCGGGAATGGCTGACCGAGGCGGGTCTCACGCCCTCGGCGCCCATCGCCCTGCCGCCCGACACGGAAGGCCTGACCGTTCACATCTGGACCGGCGAACGCGCCGCGAGCCCCGTCCGAAAGACCGCCTGATGGCCCCCTCCTCTCTCGCCGAAGCCCGCGCCCTGCTGCTGTCGCCGCTGGGTCCGGTGGCGCGCGCCGGATCGAACCGCAACGCCGTCAACGTCTCCTTCGAGTTCTTTCCGCCCAAGACCGACGCGGCCGAGGCCAATCTATGGTCGGCCATCCGGCGGCTGGAGCCTCTGAACCCGGCCTTCGTCTCCGTCACCTATGGGGCGGGCGGCTCAACGCGCGAGCGGACCCACCGCACGGTCCAGCGCATCATCAGCGAGACCACCCTGCGACCGGCCGCCCACCTGACCTGCGTCGAGGCCAGCCGCGCCGAGGTCGACGAGGTCATTGAAGGCTACAAGGTTATCGGCGTCGATCACATCGTCGCCCTGCGAGGCGACCCGCCCGGCGCGGCTGGCATCGGCGGCGCCTATACGCCCCGCGCCGACGGCTACGCCAACGCCACCGAACTGACCGCCGCCCTCAGCCGCATCGGTGGGTTCGAGGTTACGGTCGGCGCCTATCCGGAAAAGCACCCGGAAAGCCCCTCCATCGACCACGACATCGACGTGTTGAAGGCCAAGGTGGATGCAGGCGCCACGCGCGCCGTGACCCAGTTCTTCTTCGACATCGAGGCCTTCCTACGTTTCCGCGACCGGGTGCGGGCGGCGGGCGTGACCATACCCCTGATCCCCGGCGTCATGCCGGTGTCCAACTTCGCGGGGCTGAAGCGGATGACGGCGGCGTGCGGCGCCGCCCTACCCGACTGGCTGGCGGGCCATTTCGACGGGCTGGACGATGACCCGGAGACGCGCAAGCTTCTGGCCGCCTCCATCGCCGCCGAGACCTGCGCCCGCCTTCAGGAAGAGGGCTTTTCGGACTTCCACTTCTACACCCTGAATCGGGCCGAGCTGGTCTATGCGATCTGTCGCGTTCTGGGCGTGCGCGAAACCAAGGCTGTTGCGTAGATGACTTCTCCCCTGAGCCGCGCTGAACGGATCGCCGCCCTGCACGCGGCGGCGAAAGAGCGCATTCTGGTGCTGGACGGCAGCTGGGGCGTGATGATCCAGCGCCGCGACCTGACGGAAGAGGACTTCCGGGGCGAACGCTTCCGCGACCACAGCCATCCGCAGAAGGGCAACAACGACCTGTTGATCCTGACGCGGCCCGACATCATCGCCGACCTGCACGATGTCTATTACGCCGCCGGGGCCGATATTTCGGAGACCAACACCTTCTCCTCGACCACCATCGCCCAGGCCGACTATGGGCTGGAGGACGCGGTCTATGACCTGAACTATGAAGGCGCCCGCATCGCGCGCGAGGTCGCCGACCGCTGGACCGAAAAAGAGCCGCACAAGCCCCGCTTCGTCGCCGGCGCCATCGGCCCGACCAACCGCACCCTGTCGCTGAGCCCCGACGTCAACGACCCCGGCTATCGCGCCGTCACCTATGACGAGGTCTATGAGGCCTATAAGCAGCAGGCCCGCGCCCTGCACCACGGCGGCGTCGACATCTTCCTGATCGAGACGGTGTTCGACACCCTGAACTGCAAGGCCGCGATCAAGGCGATCAAGGATCTGGAGGACGAAGGACTGGAGCCCCTGCCCCTGTGGATCTCGGGCACCATCACCGACCGCTCGGGCCGGACGCTGAGCGGCCAGACGGCCGAGGCCTTCTGGAACTCGATCCGTCACGCCAAGCCTTTCGCTGTCGGCTTCAACTGCGCCCTGGGCGCCGAACTGATGCGGCCGCATATCGCCGAGCTGAGCCGCGTCGCCGACACCCTGGTCAGCGCCTATCCCAACGCGGGCCTGCCCAACGCCATGGGTCAGTATGACGAACAGCCGCACGAGACGGCCCACTTCCTCGAGGAATGGGCGAAGTCGGGCCTCGTCAACATCGTCGGCGGATGCTGCGGCACCACCCCCGACCACATCCGCCACGTCGCCGAAGAGGTCGCAGGCGTGACCCCGCGCGCCGTACCCAAACGCCCTGTCGCCCTGCGCCTGTCGGGTCTGGAACCGTTTGAGCTGGTGTCGTGACGACCCACTGTTCCTTCCTTCTCCCCTCGGGGGAGAAGGTGGGCCGCGCCAGCGGCTCGGATGAGGGGGCGGCCGGATGCGCGCTCATCCTCGGCCAGTCAGCCTGCGGAACCCTACCCCTCATCCGTCATGCTTTGCATGACACCTTCTCCCCCGAGGGGAGAAGGACTGCCTGCGGTCAATAAGATGCGTCCTGTCTTCATCAACGTCGGCGAGCGGACCAACGTCACCGGCTCGGCCAAGTTCAAGAAACTGATCATAGCGGGCGACTATCCCGCCGCCCTGTCGGTCGCGCGCCAGCAGGTCGAGGCGGGCGCCCAGGTCATTGACGTCAACATGGATGAAGGCCTGCTGGACGGCCCCGTCGCCATGCGGACCTTCCTGAACCTGATCGCGGCCGAGCCGGACATCGCCCGCGTGCCGATCATGATCGACAGCTCCAAATGGGAGGTGATCGAGGCGGGCCTGAAGTGCGTGCAGGGCAAGCCGATCGTCAACTCGATCTCAATGAAGGAGGGCGAGGACGCCTTCCGCCACCACGCCGTCCAGTGCCTGCGTTACGGCGCCGCCGTGGTGGTCATGGCCTTTGACGAGGTGGGTCAGGCCGACACCGCCGCGCGCAAGATCGAAATCTGCACACGCGCCTATAACATCCTGGTCAACGAGGTCGGCTTCCCGCCCGAGGACATCATCTTCGACCCCAATATCTTCGCCGTGGCGACGGGGATCGAGGAGCACGACAATTATGCCGTAGACTTCATCGAGGCGACGCGGGTCATCAAGCAGACCCTGCCCCACGCCCGCGTCTCGGGCGGGGTGTCGAACGTCTCGTTCAGCTTCCGGGGCAATGAGCCGGTGCGCCGGGCGATCCACAGCGTCTTCCTGTATCACGCCATCAACGCCGGTCTGGACATGGGCATCGTCAATGCGGGCGACCTGCCCGTCTATGACGACATCGACGCCGAACTGCGTGAAGCCGTCGAGGACGTGATCCTCAACCGGCCGCAGCGGACCAATGTGTCCAACACCGAGCGACTGGTGGACATGGCGCCCCGCTACAAGGGCGAGAAGGGCGCGGCCAAGGTCGTGGACCTGTCCTGGCGTCAGGCGACGGTCGCCAAGCGCATCGAACACGCCCTCGTCCACGGCATCACCGACTATATCGTCGAGGATACGGAGGAAGCCCGTCAGGCGTCCGAACGCCCGCTGCACGTCATCGAAGGCCCGCTGATGGACGGGATGAACGTGGTTGGCGACCTGTTCGGCTCGGGCCGGATGTTCCTGCCGCAGGTGGTGAAGTCGGCGCGGGTGATGAAGCAAGCCGTGGCCCACCTCGAACCCTTCATGGAGGCCGAAAAGACCGGTCAGGAGCGTCAGGCCGCGGGCAAGATCCTGATGGCCACGGTCAAGGGCGACGTCCACGACATCGGCAAGAACATCGTCGGCGTCGTGCTTCAGTGTAACAACTATGAGGTCGTCGATCTGGGCGTCATGGTCCCGGCCGACCGCATCCTGGACGCCGCCATCGAGCACAAGGTCGACATCGTCGGCCTGTCGGGCCTGATCACGCCTTCGCTGGACGAAATGACCTTTGTCGCCGCCGAGATGGAGCGGCGCGGCTTCGACATTCCGTTGCTGATCGGGGGCGCCACGACCAGCCGCACCCACACGGCGGTGAAGATCGAGCCGAAGTACCGTAAGGGCTCGACCACCTATGTCATCGACGCCAGCCGCGCCGTCGGCGTGGTGTCGGGCCTGCTGTCCCCGACCGACAAGGCCAAGAACGAGGCGGCCACCCGCGAGGAATACGTCCGCATCCGCGAGCAATACGCCCGTGGACAGGAGGTGAAGGCCCGCGCCGCCATCGAACAGGCGCGCGACAACCGCTGGCGGCCGGATGAGGGCCAGACGCCCGCCCCCGCGCCCTCCTTCCTCGGCGTGCGCGCCTATGAGGCCTGGGATCTTCAGGATCTGGCCGACCACATCGACTGGACGCCCTTCTTCGCCAGTTGGGAGCTGATCGGTCGCTATCCGCTGATCCTGGAGGACGAGATCGTCGGCGAGGCGGCGCAGGACCTGTTCCGCGACGCGCAGGCCATGCTGAAGCGTATCGTCGAAGAGAAGTGGTTCACGGCCAAGGGCGTGGTCGGCTTCTGGCCCGCCAATGCCCGCGGCGACGACGTGGTGGTCTGGACCGACGAGACTCGCACGACCGAAGCCGCCCGCTTCCACGGCCTGCGCCAGCAGATCAAGAAGTCCAACGGCAAGCCGAACCTGTGCCTGTCCGACTTCGTGGCCGAGGACGGCCCCGACTATCTGGGCGCCTTCGCCGTCACCGCTGGTCATGGCGAGTTGGAAAAGGCCGCCGAGTTCAAGGCGGCGGGCGACGACTATTCCGCCATCATGGCCACGGCTCTGGCCGACCGTCTGGCCGAGGCTTTCGCCGAGCGGCTGCACAAGGAAGTGCGCACCCAGCTCTGGGGCTACGTTCCTGACGAACAGACCTCGGTTCAGGATCTGATCGAAGAGAAGTATCAAGGCATCCGCCCCGCCCCCGGCTACCCAGCCCAACCCGACCACACGGAAAAGGCGACCCTGTTCCGCCTGCTGGACGCCGGGACCAACGCCGGGATGAGCCTGACGGAATCCTTCGCCATGTCGCCCCCGGCCTCGGTCAGCGGCCTCTACTTCGGCCATCCGGGCAGCCACTATTTCGGCGTCGGCAAGATCGACCGCGATCAGGTCGAGGATTACGCGACCCGCAAGGGCTGGGACGTGCAGACGGCCGAGCGCTGGCTGGCGCCGATCCTGAACTACGATCCGGCCGCCATCGGGCGAGACGCCGCCGCCTGATCCCGAGACCTGGGGCCGCCATGTCCCCGACAGCGCGGGGGTGCTAAGGGTCAGGGCGTCGTCTTTTTCGCCGGATGCCTGAGACCTATGAAGCCCCTGCCCGCCCTCGCCGCCCTCGCCTCAGACATGACCGCCTGGCGTCGGGATTTCCACGCCCACCCCGAGCTTTCGGGCGAGGAAAGCCGCACGGCGAAGATCGTCTTCGACGCCCTTAAGGACATGGGTCTGTCGCCTGAAGGCGGCATCGGCGGCGCGGGCGTCGTGGCGGTGGTTCAGGGACGCGAGACCGGCCCGTCCATCGGCCTGCGCGCCGACATGGACGCCCTGCCCATGAACGACGACAGCGGCGCCGAGCACGCCTCGACCAAGCCCGGCGTCTCGCACGCCTGCGGCCACGACGGCCACACAGCGACCCTGCTGGGCGTCGCCCGCTACCTGACGGCCAATCCGCCTGCGCGCGGCCGAGTGGTGCTGATCTTCCAGCCCGCCGAAGAGAACGGTCTGGGCGCCAAGGCCATGATCGACGACGGCCTGTTCGACCGCTATCCGTGCGATGAAATCTACGCCTATCACAACATGCCCCTGCTGCCGTTCGGCGAGGCGGCGGTGCGTCCGGGCGCGACCCTGAACGGCTACAAGATCTGGGAGATCGACATTCAGGGCGTCGGCGGCCACGGCGCCGCTCCGCACAAGACCAAGGATCCGCTTCAGGCGGCCGTCCGCGTCGCCTCGGAAATCTCGTCCATCATCGGCCGTCACGTCGATCCGATGGAGCCGGCTCTATTTACCGTCACCAAGCTTCAGGCGGGCGCCTCGCACAATGTCGTACCGCACGAAGCCAGCCTGGCGGGCACCCTGCGCGCCACCTCGCCCGAGGTGATCGAAACCATGTGGAGCCAGCTTCAGGCCATCTGCGACGGCGTCGGCCGCATGACCGGCTGCACCCTCACCGTGACCGAAATCGCCGGGGTGCCGCCCTGCATCAACGCCCCGGCCCAGGCCGCCATCGCCGCAGACGCCTGCGCCTCGGTGCTGGACGCGGACAAGGTGCTGCGCGATCTGAAGCCTTACCCCTTCACCGACGACTTCGCCTATATGCTGCAGCACGCGCCGGGAGCCTATATGTTCTTCGGCCAGGGCGGACCGATGGTCCACCAGACGGTCTATGACTTCAACGACGCCGTCCTGCCCGTCGCCTCCTCGATCTTCGCCCGCATCGTCGAGGACCGCCTGAGCTGAGGTTAGGTCAGCAAGAAGCGCATCAGGCGCGCGGAGGCAGAATCCGGGCGAACCGGGCCGCGTCGCCTGCGGGGCGCGTCGGCTCCGGCGCGGTCGCCTGATGCAGTCTTTCGGCCAGGGCCGCCGGGTCCTGGCAGAAGATCTCGAACAGCATGGCCATCACCCCCTGCGCCCGCTCGTCGGCGAGGGAATAGTAGATGGAGCGGGACGCCCGCCGGGTCTTCACCAGGCCCGACTGGCGCAGCTCAGCCAGTTGCTGCGACAACCCCGGCTGACGCAGGCCCAGCTCCTGTTCCAGCTGGCCCACCGAACGCTCTTCCTGCGCGATATGGCACAGGATCAGCAGGCGGTTGGCGTTGGCCAGTTGCCGCAAAAGTTCGGCCGCCTCGGGCGCGACGGCCTTCAACCGTTCCAGATCGACGTCGCCGCGCGTCATTTCGGCCCCGGCCGATAATACCAGGCGTCATCGCCCGCCAGCACGTCGCCGAAGTCGATCGGCGCCGCCTGAAGCAGGGCCGCGCCCGGAGTCCAGCCTTCGGGCGCCGAGGCCCCTTCCCGATCCGCCGTCTGCAGGGCCGTGATCAGCCGCAGCAACTCCTCGACGGAGCGTCCGACGTTCATCGGATACCAGCTGATGGCCCGCACCACCCCGTTCGGGTCGATGACGAAGGTGGCGCGCACCGAGGCGCTGTCGGGCGCCGCCGGGTCGATCATCCCATAGGCCTGGGCGATGACCATGGAGGGGTCCTCGATGATCGGGAACTCCACCGTCACGTCGAAGCGGTCGCGGATGTCCTTCAGCCACGCCAGGTGAGAATAGAGGCTGTCGACCGACAGTCCCAGCAGTTCGCAGCCGATGGCGGTGAAGTCCGCCTGACGCCGGGCCAGGGCGATGAACTCGCTGGTGCAGACCGGGGTGAAGTCCGCCGGATGCGAGAAGAAGGCCAACCAGCGCCCGCGATAGTCGCTCAGCCGACGCTGGCCCCGCGTCGTGCGCGCGGTGAAATCTGGCGCCGCCTCATTGATCCGCAGAGGCCGCAGGGAGGGCGTGTCCGTCATCGAGTCGGTTTCCATGTCATAGGGCTACGCGTCGCCGAGGCGCAGCGCACCTTGAAAACAATTACTTGCATATAATATGTAAATATCTAATTGCTTGATTCAGATCAATGCGGAGAGACGCCGTGAACGACGCCCCCATCGACCCCGCCCGCGATTATGCGAGGGAATTGATCGAGGCCGCCCTGACGAACGAGGCCCAGCGCCCTGTCGTCAAATCCTTCTTCGACCCCGCCACCTTCACCGTCAGTCATGTCGTGCGCGATTCCGGCTCGAACGCCTGCGCCATCATCGACAGCGTGCTGGATTATGATCAGGCGGCGGGCCGCACCTCGACCGCCTCAGCCGACGCCCTGATCGCCTACGTCGAGGCCGAGGATCTTGAGGTCCAGTGGCTGCTGGAGACGCACGCCCACGCCGACCACCTGTCGGCCGCGCCCTATCTGCAGGAGCGCCTCGGCGGCCGTCTGGCCATCGGCCGCGACATCATCAAGGTGCAGGACGTCTTCGGCAAAGTCTTCAACGAAGGGACCGAGTTCCGCCGCGACGGCAGCCAGTTCGACCAACTTTTCGACGACGGCGACCGCTTCGCCATCGGCGGGCTCCAGGCCACGGCCCTGCACGTGCCCGGCCACACCCCGGCCTGCCTGGCCTATGTGGTCGGCGACGCCGTCTTCCCCGGCGACACCCTGTTCATGCCCGATTACGGCACGGCGCGCTGCGACTTCCCCGGCGGCGATGCGCGGACGCTGTATCGCTCGATCCAGCGGCTGCTGTCCCTGCCCCCGGCGGCGCGAGTCTTCCTGTGCCACGACTACAAGGCGCCGCCCGCCCGCACCGAATTCGCGTGGGAAACGACCATCCGCGCCCAGCGCGAGGGCAATATCCATGTCCGCGACGGCGTCAGCGAGGATGAGTTCGTCGCCATGCGCACCGCCCGCGACGCCACCCTGTCCATGCCGCGCCTGATCCTGCCCTCGGTTCAGGTCAATATGAACGGCGGACGCATGCCCGAGCCGGAAGACAACGGCGTCCGCTACCTGAAAGTGCCCATCAACGCGCTCTAATTCCGCGCACCCCTTTTTTCCTCAAGCCAGAGAACCGCCTCATGGACATCCGCACCCTGGAAGACCGCCTGCACGTCTCGCCGCAGATCCTGCCTGAGGAGGTCCCGACGGCGGCCGCCCAGGGCTACCGCGCCATCATCTCCAACCGCCCCGACGCCGAAGAGCCGGGCCAGCCGATGACCGAGGACATCCGCGCCGCCGCCGAGGCCGCGGGCCTGTCCTTCATCCACATCCCCATTCGCGGCGGAGCCATGACGCCCGACGACATCGCCCGCTTCAAGGCCGCACTGGCCGAACTGCCCCAGCCCATCCTCGGCTACTGCCGCTCGGGCACCCGCACCACCTTCCTGTGGGCCCTGTCGCAGGCGGGCGAACGCCCGGCCGAAGAGATCGTCGCCCTTGCCGCCGCGGCCGGTTACGACGTCTCGCCGCTCGGCCCGCGTCTGGAGGGCTGAGGCATGGCCCATGCGCAAGCTTCCGAGACCTGCCCCGAGACTTGCGATGTCCTGATCGTCGGCGGGGGCGCCGCCGGGATCGCCACGGCGGCCAGCCTGCTGCGCCGCCGCCCCGGCCTTGACGTGGTGATCGTCGAGCCGTCCGAGCGCCACTATTACCAGCCCGGCTGGACGCTGGTCGGCGCCGGCGTCTTCACGCCCGAGCGCACCATGCGCGAGACCTGCCGCCTGATCCCCAAGGGCGCACGCTGGATCAAGGACAGCGTCGTCGACTTCGCGCCCGAGGCCGACCAGGTGCGCCTGTCGGACGGCCGCCGCATCGGCTATCGCGCCTTGGTCGCCGCACCAGGCATCAAGCTGGACTGGGACGCCATCCCCGGCCTGAATGAGACGCTGGGCCGCAACGGCGTGACCTCCAACTACCGCTTCGATCTGGCGCCCTATACGTGGAAGCTGGTGCAGGAGATGAAGGGCGGCCGCGCCCTGTTCACCCAGCCGCCCATGCCGATCAAATGTGCGGGCGCCCCGCAGAAGGCTCTCTATCTGTCAGCTGACCACTGGCAGTGCACCGGCGCCCTTCAGAACGTGGACATTGAATTCCACAACGCCGGGGCCGTGCTGTTCGGGGTCAAGGACTACGTCCCCGCCCTGATGAAATACATCGAGCGTTACGGCGTCGACCTGCGCTTCAACTCGCGCCTGACCGCTATCGACGGCGAGGCGCGCAAGGCGACCTTCGCCGTCACAGATGCCGACGGCGTCGTCAGTGAAGTCGTCCGCGACTTCAACATGATCCACGTCTGCCCGCCGCAGACCGCGCCCGACTTCATCCGCCACAGCCCGCTGGCGGCCGACAGCGGCTGGATCGACGTCGATCAGTCGACGCTGCACCACAACTGTCTCGACAACGTCTTCGGTCTGGGCGACGCCTGCTCGGCGCCCAACGCCAAGACCGCCGCCGCCGCCCGCAAACAGGCGCCGGTCGTGGCCGAGAACGTCATCTCCATGCTGGACGGCAAGGCGCTGAAGGCGGTCTACGACGGCTATGGTTCCTGCCCCCTAACGGTCGAGCGCGGCAAGATCGTGCTGGCCGAGTTCGGTTATGGCGGCAAGCTGCTGCCCAGCTTCCCGGCGTGGATGCTGGACGGGCGTCAGCCGACGCGCCGCGCTTGGCACCTAAAGGCGCAGGCCCTGCCGGAAATCTACTGGGTCGGAATGCTGAAGGGCCGCGAGTGGTTGTGCGCGCCTGAATGCGTCGAGCCGGGCGTCGCCCCCCGCGCACAAAAAAGCGCCGCATGATGGGCGAACCGCTCAGCCTGCTGCAATACGGACTGGGCGCCGGGGCGGGGTCGCTGGTCGGCTTCACCCTGGGCCTGGTGGGCGGGGGCGGCTCGATCCTGGCCGTGCCGCTGATCGTCTATCTGGTGGGGGTGAAGGACCCGCACCTGGCCATCGGCACCAGCGCCTTCGCCGTCGCCGCCAACGCCTTCGCCAATCTGCTGAACCACGCCCGCCACGGGTCGGTGAAATGGAAGATCGCCCTGCTGTTCGCGGCGGCGGGCGTGGTCGGGGCGGCGCTGGGCTCCAGCCTGGGTAAGGCGGTGGACGGGCAGAAGCTGCTGGCCCTGTTCGCGGTGCTCATGCTGGTCGTCGGCGCCCTGATGCTGCGCGGCCGCTCGGCGGCGGGCGACCCGCATGTGACCCTGACCGCGCGCAATGCGCCCAAGCTGGTCGGCACGGGGACGGCGACGGGGATGCTGTCGGGCTTCTTCGGCATCGGCGGCGGTTTCCTGATCGTGCCCAGCCTGATGGGTTCGACCGGCATGCCCATCTATTACGCCGTCGGCTCGTCGCTGGTCGGCGTCACCGCCTTCGGCCTGACCACCGCCTTCAACTATGCGCTGGCGGGATGGGTGAACTGGGCGCTGGCGGCGGTCTTCATCGGCGGGGGCGTTCTGGGCGGGTTGGCAGGCGCGCGGCTGGCCAAGACCATGTCCAGCCGCAAAGGCCTGCTGAACACCGTCTTCGCAGGCCTGATCTTCGTCGTGGCCCTCTACATGCTGTATCAGAGCGCGCAGGTCTTGATGGCGTAGACCACGGCGAGAGCCCTTCGTCAGACGGGCTCCAACTGACGCATCCCCATCGCGGAGCAGCGTCGCCACTCGGCGCTGTCGCGCCAGATTTCGGCCAGCGCCTCCAGCAGCTGTTCTTCGTCCTCGTCGGCATGAAGAGGCGTGGGCGTGACCCTGAGGCGCTCGGTCCCGCGTGCAACCGTCGGATAGTTGATCGGCTGGATATAGACGCCGAAATCCTCCATCAGCCGGTCGGTCACGCGCCTGGCCGTCGCCGCATCGCCGATCATCACCGGCAGGATATGGCTGAGGCTGGGCAGGACCGGCAGGCCGATCCTGACCATGCCTTCGCGGATGGACCTGGCCCGCGCGGCCAGGGCGCGCCGGGGTCCGCCGTCGGCTTTCAGATGCTTAAGCGCCGCGCGCACCCCCGCCACGACCGACGGCGGCAGGGCGGTGCTGAAGATAAAGCCCGGCGCATGGCTGCGGACAAAATCGACCGCATCCGCATCGCCCGCCAAATAGCCGCCCATCGCGCCGAAGCCCTTGCTGAGCGTGCCCTGGATCATGCTGATCCGGTGCGACTGGCCGTCGCGCTCGGCCACGCCCGCGCCCCGCTCGCCGTAAAGGCCCACGGCGTGGACCTCGTCCAGATAGGTGAAGGCGCCGTGGCGTTCGGCGACATCGCAGATCGCCGCGATCGGGGCGAAGTCGCCATCCATCGAATAGCAGCTCTCGAAACAGACCAGCTTGGGCCGATAGCGGCAGACGCTGTCCATTTGGCGCTCCAGATCGCGCCAGTCGTTGTGCGCGAACACCCGCCGCTCCGCCCCCGAACGCCGCATCCCCTCGATCATGGAGGCGTGGTTGAGAGCGTCGGAGAAGATCACCGCGCCGGGCAGGCGCTTGCCCAGCGTCGACAGGGCCGCATCGTTGGCCGCATATCCGGAGGTGAACAGCAGGGCCGCATCCTTGCCGTGCAGGTCGGCTAGCTCGCGCTCCAGCTGGACATGCTCATGGCTGGTGCCGGAAATGTTTCGTGTTCCGCCCGCCCCCGCACCGTATTTGTCGATCGCCTGCCGCGCGGCCGCCAGCACTTCGGGGTGGACGCCCATCGACAGATAGTCGTTGGAGCACCAGACGACGATCACGCGGTCCCTGCGATGGTCCCAGGCATAGGGGCCGCCGGTCGACAGCCGCTCCAGATCAGCGAACACCCGATACCGCCCTTCGTCGCGCAGGGCGTCCAGGTCGCTGCGAAAAAAGGTCGCGAAGTCAAAAGCCCTCATGATCGTCCGTCCGTCAGCCTTCCATGAAGGGTCGGACAGGAGGCGACATTGCCATCGCGCCGACGGCGTGAGACCTAGCCCCCCATTGGCCCGATCAATCCGGCCACTTTTGATAGATGAAGCAGACCAATGTTCAAGCGCGCCCAGCTGGATTCGGTGCAGACCTTCATGGATCACCCGGCCCAGGCCGGTCTGCCCCTGCACGCCCGGATCCAGCGCGCGGTGCGCCAGCTGATCATCGACCGTTCGCTGACGGCGGGGCGCCCCCTGCCCTCCTCACGCACCCTGGCGCGGTCGCTGGGCGTCTCGCGCGACACGGTCGAGACCGCCTATGCCCAGTTGCACGCCGAAGGCTTCATCGAGCGGCGGGTCGGCAGCGGTAGCTTCGTCTGCGAACTGACGGAACTGGGCCTGAAACGCGGCGTCCTGCGCCCCTCAGCCCGCCGCACCCCCGCAGGCGCGTCTCAGGCGCGCCTCAGCCGACGCGGCGCGGCGATGGCTCAGGCGGGCAGCGCGCGCGATCCCTTCACACCCCTGGCCTTCTCGCCCGGCGTGCCGGAGACCCGGCTCTTCCCCTTCGCCCAGTGGGAAAGACTGCACCGGCAGGTGCTGCGCGAAGAAGGCGCCAAGGCCCTGACCCACGGCGACCCGCAGGGCGACCCGCGCCTTCGTCAGGCCATCGCCGACTATGTGAACCTTGAGCGCGGCGCGCGCGCGACGCCTGAGCGGATTCTGGTGCTGACCAGCACACAGCAGGCCCTGAGCCTGTGCGCCCAGGTGTTGATGGACCCCGGCGACGGCGTCTTCATCGAGGATCCCGCCTATTCGGGCGCCAGCAGGGCCTTTGAAGCGGCGGGCTTGAAGCGCCTGCCCATCCCCGTCGATCATCAGGGCCTGCGCACCGACGACATTCTGGCGGCGCCGACTTCGGCGCGCGCCGCCTTCGTCACGCCCTCGCACCAGTTCCCGACCGGCCGCACCCTGTCGCTGGAGCGCCGCCTGGCCCTGATCCAATGGGCGGAGCAAGCCGGCGCCTGGATCATTGAGGACGATTACGACAGCGAGTTTCATTATACCGGCCGCCCCACGGCCTGCGTGCAGGGGCTCGATCCGCACGACCGCACCCTCTACCTCGGCACCTTCACCAAATCCCTCTTCCCCGGCCTGCGGCTGGCCTATCTGGTGCTTCCCCAGACGCTGGTGGAGCCGATGGTCACGGCGCGCAGCCTGATGGACGGCCACACCGCCTCCATCGCCCAACTCACCCTCGCCCGCTTCATCGAGGACGGGCGGTTCGGCGCCTATGTCCGCACCATGCGCGGCGTCTATGCGGAACGGCTGGAGGCTCTCGACGCCGCCATTAAGACCAGCCTTGGCCATGTAGTGATGCTGGACCGACCCGCAGGCGGGCTTCAGGCGCCGTGCTTCCTGATCAACGACCATGCCGAAGCCGAGACCCTGGTTCAGGCCCGACGCGCAGGCGTTCACCTGACCGGCCTGTCCAGCCTTCACGCCGATGGTCAGGGCCGACCGGGCTGGCTGATGGGCTTCGCCGCCTCCACGCCCAAAGAGATTCAAGCCGCCGTCGGTCGGCTGGCCAGCCTCTTCCCTGCGTGATCGGCGCTTACAAAGCGGTCTGCTTCATGGATCGAATGTGGCGGGCCTGACCTGCCAATCGGGCCTATAGTTTGCGGATGCGGCTCACCTCTCCGGCGCGCCGCCGTTCCCTTGTATCGGGAGGATACATCCCTTGCCCCAGGCCTCAGTCGCCTCCGCCTTATCGCCCGCCGACCTACAACGTTTCGGACCCAATCCGCGTGAGAGCTTCGCCGCCAATCTGGCGCTGGTTCATCGCCGCATCGCAGTCGCCTGCGAACAGGCGGGCCGACCGTTCGACAGCGTCCGCCTGCTGCCTGTCACCAAGACGGTGCCGGCCGATATTCTGCGTCTGGCGTGGAGCGCCGGCGTCACCGATTTCGCCGAGAACAAGCTGCAGGAAGCCCGCGACAAGGCCGAAGATCTCGCTGACCTGGCGATACGCTGGCACATCGTCGGCCACCTGCAGTCGAACAAGGTGAAATACCTCACCCGATTGGCCGACGAGTTCCACGCCCTCGACAGTCTGAAACTGGCCGACATCCTGAACCGCCGTCTTGAGGCCGACGACCGGGACATGAACGTCTATGTCCAGGTCAACACCTCGGGCGAGCAGAGCAAGTTCGGCCTGCACCCCGACGACGCGATGGACTTCATCGAACGGCTGGAAGCCTTTCCGCGCCTGAAGCCGCAGGGCCTGATGACGCTGGCCGTGTTCAGCGACGACCCTGATCGGGTACGCCCCTGTTTCACCCTGCTGCGCCGTCTGCGCGATCAGGCGCAGCGGCTTCATCCCCGGATGACCGGCCTGTCGATGGGCATGTCCGGCGACTACGAATTGGCGGTCCGCGAGGGCGCCACCGTGGTCCGCGTCGGCCAGGCCATTTTCGGCCCCCGTCCTACCCTCAACGCCCATTACTGGCCCGGCCTGGCCGAGTGACACGATCGGATCTCCCGCGTTGACCATTCCCTTCATCGACCTTCAATCCCAACGCCTTCGCATCGGCGCCGACATCGACGCCGCCCTGCTAAAGGTCGCCCGCAGCGGGCAGTACATCATGGGTCCGGCGGTCGCCGCCCTGGAGCGCGCCCTGTGTGAGTTCGGCCAGGCCCCGCACGCTCTGTCCTGCTCCAACGGCACCGACGCCCTGGTCCTGCTGATGATGGCCTGGGACATCGGGCCGGGCGACGCCGTCTTCTGCCCGGCCTTCACCTTCGCCGCCACGGCCGAGATCGTGGCCCTGGCCGGGGCTGTTCCTGTCTTCGTCGACATCTGTCCGGACACCTGGACACTCGACCCGCAGGCCCTGCGCGCCGCCGTAGATCAGGTCGAACGCGAAGGCCGACTGCGCCCGAGCGCCGTGATCGCCGTGGACCTGTTCGGCCAGCCCGCCGACTATCCGGCCCTTGCCGCCGTCGCCGCCGAACACGGCCTGAAGCTGATCGCGGATTCAGCGCAGGGTTTCGGCTGCACCCTGGATGGACGCCACCCGATCCATTGGGCCGACGTCTCCACCCTCAGCTTTTTTCCGGCCAAGCCTCTGGGCGCCTATGGCGACGGCGGGGCCATCCTGCTGAAGGACGAGACACTGCTGGATCATCTGATCTCCCTGCGGGTGCATGGACAGGCCACCGCCGCCGACGCCGCCGCGTGCGGGTTCGAGCATGACCCCAAATATCTGAACCTGAGACTGGGCATGAACGGGCGTCTGGACACCCTTCAGGCCGCCGTCCTCGTTGAAAAGCTCAAGATTTTCGAGGACGAGATCGAGCGCCGTAACCGCATCGCCGACCGCTATACCGAGGCCTTGCATCCCCATGTCGCTGCCGTGCCTTGCGTGATCCCCGGCGGCCGTTCGGTCTGGGCGCAATACACCATCGAACATGACGACCGCGCCGGTCTGGCCGCCGCCTTGAAGGCCAAGGGCATTCCCACAGCGGTCTATTATCCCATCCCGCTTCACCGCCAGCCCGCCTACAGCAGCCATCCGGTCGGCGCTGGCGGACTGGCGGTGACCGAGGCCAAGGCCGAGCGCGTGATCAGCCTGCCGATGAGCGCCTATCTGGATGAAGCCGTTCAGGACCGCGTCATCGAGGCTGTCATCGCTTACAACTAAGCTCGGCCCAATCACGAAAAGCCCGACCGTTGATGCAACGGCCGGGCTTCTTATTCCTCATGGACGCCTGACAGGCGGTCAATCGCCGATGACGCGCATCTCGAACGCGCCCGCATCCAGCGTTCGCCTGAGAACGCGCTGAACGTCTCTGGTGGCGCGCTCGGCGGCGCCCGCCAACGACACGCCCTTCAGCAACCACGTCGTCATGAAGGCGGTGAACAGGTCGCCCGTGCCGCTGGGTCGAATGGGCAGGCGTGGAATGGAGGTCCGGTGCG
Organism: Brevundimonas naejangsanensis DSM 23858; assembly: GCF_000421705.1. GTDB lineage: Bacteria > Pseudomonadota > Alphaproteobacteria > Caulobacterales > Caulobacteraceae > Brevundimonas > Brevundimonas naejangsanensis. The sequence goes on along the minus strand of NZ_ATXN01000003.1, from coordinate 332,739 downwards.
CCTTGCCGCCCTCCAGCGCCACGGTTTCGACCTCGCCGTGGCGAGTGTCGACAAGAACGCAGCCCGTGACCACGACGCGGCCCGTTCCACGACGGCTCAACTGATCCGCAGTAGCGCGCAGACCTTCGACCGTATCGGGCCTTTCGCCGACCAGCCGTCCCAGCTCGAACTGGTTCGGCGTCACGATGTCGGCCATCGGCGTCAACTCATCTCGGAACCGTTCGATCAGCCCGTCTTCGACAAAGACGCCTAGGTCGTCATCGCCGATCACCGGATCGCAGATCAGCACGAAATCAGGATTCAGCCGCCGGGCCCGGCGCAGGAAGTCCACGACCACCGACGCATTGCCCACCGAACCCATATAGCCGGTGAGGATCGCCGCCGCCTGCTGCGGCAACTGCCTTTCCTCGACGCCCAGCAGCAGGTCGGCCACCAGGTCCGCCTCCAGCACCCGCCCTCTCATGGTCGGATAGTGGGGATGGTTCGACAGCAGGGTCGTGGGGACGGCCGCCACCTCGAAACCAGCCGCCTGGAGTGGATAGACCGCCGCGCTGTTGCCGACGTGGCCATGAACCACCTGGCTCTGGATCGAGATGACCTGCATCACGCCTCCTGCATCAGGCGACCGCCGCGCCTGGAGCGGTCAGGGGATAGGCGCGCGTCAGGTCTGCGACCTGCGCCCTGATCTCGCTGCTGTCGGACCGTCCGTCGCGCACCCCGCGAAGGATGGAGAGGATCAACCCGCCAACGGTCCGGAACGCCGCCGCATCGAACCCTCTGGAGGTCGACGACGGCGAGCCCAGCCGCAGGCCTGACGTAATCATGGGCGACGCCGTATCAAAGGGGACAGAGTTCTTGTTGGCGATCAGATGATGCACTTCCAGAGCTTCCACCGCCTGCTTTCCGGTCACGCCAAAGGGACGCAGATCGACCAGCACCAGGTGGCAATCCGTGCCGCCCGAAACCAGCCGCAGGCCGCCTTCCACCAGAGTCGCGCCCAGAACCCGGGCGTTCTCGATCACCGCGCGCGAATAGTCCACGAACGAGGGCTGCTGCGCCTCATGAAAGGCGGCGGCCTTGCCGGCGATGACGTGCATCAGCGGCCCGCCCTGAGTGCCGGGAAACACCGCCTTGTCGATGCGGCGCGCCAGTTCGGGATCGTTACACAGGATCAGCCCGCCGCGCGGCCCGCGCAGGGTCTTGTGCGTGGTCGAGGTCGTCACATGCGCATGGGGCGTCGGATTGGGATACAGCCCCGCCGCGATCAGACCGGCGTAATGCGCCACATCCGCCACCAGCCAGGCCCCGACCTTGTCGGCAATCTGGCGCATACGGGCGAAGTCGATCCGCCGCGGATAGGCCGATCCGCCCGCATAGATCAGTTTCGGCCGATCCTGCAGAACGCGCCGCTCCATGTCGTCATAGTCGATCAGATCATCTTCTTCGCGCACCCGATAGGCGCTGACATCGAACCACTGGCCCGACAGGCTGACCGGCGAGCCGTGGGTCAAGTGCCCGCCGCAGGCGAGGTCCAGCCCCATGATCCGATCGCCCGGTTTGATCAGGGCGAACAGCACCGCCAGGTTGGCGTTCACGCCAGAGTGCGGCTGGACGTTGGCGTAATCGACGTCGAACAGGGCGCAAGCCCGGTCAATGGCCAGCTTCTCGGCGATATCGACCGCTTCACAACCGCCATAGTAGCGCCGCCCCGGATAACCCTCGGCGTATTTGTTGGTCAGGACCGAGCCCTGCGCCTGACGCACAGCCGCGCTGACGATGTTCTCCGAGGCGATCAGTTCGATGCTGTCCTGCTGGCGCTGCTGCTCCAGCGTCAGGGCGTACGCCAGGTCGGGGTCCAGAACCCGTGTTGCAAGGTCGGAGTGCATGTCTTCACCTCGGATCATGTAAAAAAGAGGCGGGCTGGAACTATGGGAGGGTTCCGGCCCGCCATGCGGACTTCCAAGAGGGGGGGGTGTCGGGAAGGCCGACTGGAGTTCAACTGAGCGCCGAAAGATCAGCGCCGTGATTGATGTGATAGACGGCGCCCTCCATGACGATGGCCGGCACGGACTTGACGCCGATCGCCTTCGCCTCGGGAAGGCGCTCGGGCGTTTTGCCCAGATGGACGACTTCTACCGCATAGACCGCCGGGTCCAGCGCGCCGACAAAGCGGCGCTGGGCGTCGACGCAGACAGAACAACCGGCATGATAGAAAACGGCATTCTTGGCCACGGGCCTGTCCTTTTCAAAAGGTCCGACAGCAGAGTTGCTGTGCTGGAGTGGTCGTGGGATACCCACATCACGGCCTAGCGATAAGGGCCGCTTTGACGAAGCGAGATAGGCCGGATCATGGGACGCAGCGCCGTGGTCATCGAGTTGATCGAGGACAGCTCCAAGGCCCTGTTCATCAATCTGGCGGGCTCGATCATCCGCGAAATCGAACGCGGTCGGCTCAAGCCTGGCGATCGCCTGCCGGGCACACGGACGCTCGCCCAGTCGCTCGGCGTTCATCGCAACACCATCGACGCCGCCTATCAGGAGCTCATCCTTCAGGGATGGCTGGTCGCCGAAGCGTCGCGCGGCACCTTTGTAGCCCGTGACCTGCCGGATCTCGGCGTTCGGACCTGGGGGCCGCCCAGAAAGTCCCAGACCTCGCCTCTGACCCGCCGCTCCGCCCTGCCGCCTCTCAGATTTTCAGACGGCGCGCCCGACGCGCGGCTTATGCCGGGGGTGGAGCTAGCGCGCGCCTTTCGCCGGGCGGTGTCGGCGGCCGGGCTCAAGCGGCTGACAGGATACGGCGACCCTCGCGGCGCCCCGCCTCTCCGCTCCGCCCTGGCGCGCTATCTGGAGGCAGAACGCGGCCTGACGATCGACGCGGACGACCTGCTGGTGACGCGAGGCAGCCAGATGGCGCTGTTTCTGGTGGCCGGCGCCGCCCTGCAACCCGGCGAAGCGATCGCGGTCGAGGACCCCGGCTATCCCCTGGCCTGGAAGGCGTTCCGAGCGGCCGGAGCCCGCGTTGTCAGCGCCCCGGTGGACGCGCAGGGCCTGGATATCGACCGTTTCGAACAACTTCTGGATCAGGAGCCAGGCGTTCGCGCCGTCTATGTGACGCCGCATCATCAGTATCCCACGACCGTGACCCTCGGCGCCGGGCGTCGGCTTCGGCTGCTCGAAATAGCGCGTCGTCGCGGTCTGATCTTGATCGAGGACGACTATGACCACGAATACCGCTTCGAGGGACGTCCGGTCCTGCCTCTGGCCGCGCGGGCCCTGGCTGACGATCGGGTGGTCCACATCGGGTCGGTGTCCAAACTGCTCGCCCCAGCTTTAAGGATCGGCTACGCGACGGGCCATCCCGACCTGCTCGCCAGGATGACAGACCTGCGCGAAGCCATTGATCGACAAGGCGATATTCCGCTCGAACACGCCTTGGCCAAGCTGATCGACGAAGGCGACCTGGGCCGCCACGCCCGCAAGGCCAGAAAGATCTACGAACATCGCCGCGACCTTCTGGCCGCAGAGATCACCGCCCAACTCGGCGACGCCGTCGCGTTCGACAGCCCCGCCGGGGGCCTGGCCCTCTGGCTGAAGGTCGCCCCCTCTATAGACGCTGCGGCCTGGGCCGAGGCGGCCGAGTGCGCAGGCCTTCTGCTGTCTCATGGCGGACAGCTTCGCCTTGATCAAAGCCGTCCGGCGAACGCCTTCCGCCTGGGCTTCGCCAGCCTGGACGACGCCGAACTGAGGCGCGCCGTCAAACTTCTGCGGGCGGCGCGACCCGCCTGAGACGACTACGACTCAGCCGGTTCCAGAAGCAGGGCCATGATCTCGGCGCCCAGACGCATATCCGACACCGGGCCGAAATGGCGCGCCCTCAGACGCCCCTGGCGATCGACCAGCACCAGGCTGGGCGTGCCCTGCAAATTATAGGCGGTCATGGTCTTCGGCGTCATCACGCGGCCGTCGGACTGCGCGTCGACAGCGACAGGAAACCTGCACCCCTGCTCCGTCAGCCAGCGGGACAGAGCCGCTTCGTCCGTCTGCTGCTCATGGTGTTCGAACACGCTGTGCACGCCCATGACCGCCACTTCGCCAGAGGTGAACGTCTCCACGACGCGCCGGGCCTGCGGCATCGCATAATGGGAACAGCCAGGGCACAGCCGCTGGAAAAACACCAAGCACGCCACCTTCCCGCGCAGGTCTTCCAGCACGACAGGCGATGAGGTGTTGAGCCAGGCGGACGCCTCCACCGGCGGCGCGGGTCGCAAACGCGGCATGATCTTCTCCTCAGCGGCCTCAGATCAGATTGGATGCAACAGGGATCAACACGCCTCACGCTTCAGCTCTGCGGGGCGCGCGTGGAGGCCGGACCTGGAATCGAACCAGGCTGGACGGATTTGCACTCCGCCGCGTAACCGCTCCGCCATCCGGCCCCTGAAGCGCGTCGCATTGACTAGCAGCGCCCCAGGCCAGACGCCTCGTCCGGTTTCAAAGTCCCGACTGGGCCGGTCACGCAACACATCAGGCGTCGCCAGCGCCTCACAGCCTGCCTTGCAGATAAGCGAGCGTCATCATCGCATAGGGTGCGAAGCGAGCCAGCGCATGGAAACGGATGGGTTCCGGCTCCTGCAAATCAACGGACAAGGTCTGGAAGCTGCCGGACGAAAGGCTGCGCGCGACCTCTTCTCCCAGCACGACATTCGTCGGCAGGCCTCGACCATTGCAGGCTTGAATGGCGTAAAGACCGTCATCTACGGCATAGACGCTGGGCAGGAATGACGTGTTCAGCCAGGCCGTGCCGACCCACAGATGTTCAATTCCTTCGCGACCCAGAGACGGGAAATGCCGCATCAATCGCCCCTGAGCCTCGCGCTCATAGGCTTGGCGTCCTTGCAGGGCCGCTGACAAGGGAACGGCGGAGATCAATCGCCCATCCTCGTCGTATCGCGCAGTGAACAGATAGGACTGTTTGTCGGTAAACGATCCGCCTTGCGGCAAGATGGCGGCCCTCTGCGCCATGCTCAACGGCATAGTGGCGAACTCCATCACATGGAGCGGCAAAGTCGTGCGCCTCAGGCGCGGATGCAGTTGCGCATTGCCCCCGTTCGCCGCCAACACGACTTTCGCAGCCCTGATGCTCCCGCCCGCTGTTCTGACGGTCCAACTGGCTCCATCACGCTCGATACCTGCGACAGGGCTATCGCCAAATACATGCGCGCCTCGCTCAATCGCCCGCTCGATCAGACCACAGGCCAAGGCCAGCGGATTCACCTGGCCGCCATCGGCAAAACATAACCCGCCATGATACCGATCAGAACCGAGCGCATCGCGAGTGTGATCCGCATCGACAAAGTCGACGGCGAAACCCCTCGCCTGCCACTGCTTTGCCTGAAGCCGCTGCTCTTGCGCCAAGGCCGGGGTGTGCGCGGGTGTCCAAAAGCCATCCTGGCGCGCGTCGCAAGCGATATCCAGACTGCGGATCAGATCGAAGAGCTGTGCGGCGGATCCCCCGATCAACTGCGTAAGGCGCGCTCCACGTTCCAGACCGAAAGCCTTATCGGCTCTGTCCGGGGTCATTCCGATAAAGTTCGGTGCCACCAGGCCGCCGCTCTGTCCTGTGGCGCCCGCTCCGGGCTGCTCAGCCTCAAGAACAGCCACATTCACGCCGGCTGAAGCCAGATGAAGAGCAGTCGAGGCGCCGGCCACACCTGCGCCGATTACGACCACATCCGCAGAACGATCCGCGGTCAGGGGCGCATAACGTTCGGGCGCGGAGGCAAGATAGGTCCACAGGGAACGGCGCAGGGAAACCCCGCCTCCGCCTGATGGCTGAGACTGCATATAGATCACCAGAAACTTGACCGCGTCGGCGCCGCTACAGGCGCCAACTTTCGGCCTACTCGATAGAAAGCTTGGACAGGTTGCCGATCAGGCGCTTGAGTATGCGAGTCAGCTCATCCAGGTCCGCAGCTTCCAGACCGGCGACTGCACGTTGCAACTGACGGCTGGCCAATTTCATCACCTCAGCCGACAAGGCCTTACCGCCAGGCGTCAGATAGACATCCGTGATCCGGTTGTCGTCTGCGTTCAGGAAGGTCTCAACCCATCCCTCACGGCCCATCCGCGTCAAGGCGCGGCTCACTGTCGATCTCTTCAGCAAGGAGAGATGAGCAAGCTCTTTGATGTTGATCGGACTCTTCTGCATCAGAACCGTGAGAATACGGTACGTGGCGCGGTCCAGATCGAATTTCAAAATCGCCTTATCAAGATCTTCATGATACTTGAACTCGGCATGAGCAATTAAGTAAAATGGCGACGAAAAAAGATCGAAGCTGTCTTTTGCGGGGTCATTTTTATCTGGAAGCATCGCCTCTCTCTCGCGCTTCAATTTCATTCCCCTATGCCCGAGCAATCTGAGGAGACGGCTTCGAGAAATAGCGCCGCGCCAGCGTCATGAAAATAAACGCTATCGGCAAGGCGACAGGCGTATTCATGATCATGGGCAGCGACATCTCATTACTCCCGATGATCGATACGGCGATATAGATAGCGGTCCCCTCCTGGCGGATAAGGTGCTCGACGCCGATCGCAGTGTTTTCGGGACCAGACAGGTTCATGAAACGGCATAACATCAGCACTGCGCCCAGGGTCAGAACATTGATGGCGACCGTTATCCACAATAGCTGTCCAAAATGATCTCGGATCATTGGAATCTGATCGACCAGTATAAAGCCGAACGCCGTGAAGAGAACAATGGCCCCGATCAGCTTCACGGGCCCCTTCAACTTCAAAGCAATAGCCGGATTATAATGCCGAAGAATGAAGCCCGCGCCGGCAGGAAGGATGGTTATGGAGAAAATCTGCCAGACAAAAGAGCCGAGAGGGACGGATACATCGGCCTGAACACCCATGAAATGGGACAGCGCAAGGTGAGCATAGAAGGGCACCACCAAAATATAGATAAGACTGACGATAATCGTCAGTGACATCGAAAGCGCCAGATCGCCCTTTGCCATATCGGTAAATAGGTTCGACAGCATCCCGCCTGGACACGTCGCCAGCAGCACAAATCCAACAGCCAAGGCTGCGCTGGGAGCAAACAGCGTGGCCATGGTCACCCCGATAACCGGGGGAATGATCAGCATCGCCGCAACACCTACGGCGAGCGCCTTCCGATTGCCGAAGACCGCCTGAAAGTCACGGACCGTCAAAGACAGGCCCATGGCGAACATGATGCAGATGAGGGAGCCGGGAAGGACCCAGTCTCCCAACAGGCTCATGATAGTGATCTCATTCATTCTCGCTGCGCCCCGATCAGTCCGTCTGAATGACGAGGCGGCATGCACCATTACGCCGAATGCTCTTCATATCGGCCTGCGCCTTCGCCAGGTCTTCCTGCACGATACGCGCGCAGACATTGGCTCTCAGCCAGCCGAACGGCATCAGCAGCCGCCCGCCCTCCCCGTAGAAGAGTCCGATGTCGAAGAAGGGCCCCGGCGGCAAACCCTTCAACGTACGTGCGCCCGCATAGGCCAGGACAATCTCGCCAACCGCAGGAAACGACGTTGCGTTCTCCTCCGGTATGACTCGACATGACAGATCCTCCGGCAGCGTCGCCGCCGGCATGGGGACGGAAATTTCCGGACCGGTCCACATGGCGTGGATCGCGTCGAAGCTCAGCCCTCGTTCCGCCAGTTCCCAAAAGAAAGCCGCCGACTCGGGCGCTTCGTTCTCCAAAAGATCGCAACGCGCGGACAGTCCTGAGCGCTCTTCAACAAATCGGATCCGACGCATTTCATCTCCCTCCGTCAGCGGAACGTTTCATGCTCACGCCGACTCCTTAATATGACCTTATTCGCATGATTTTGGTTATATTGTACAGAGCCCGGGCGCCCTGATCGGGCTAGCGCCGCTGGAAGTATTCCGACTTGAGCAAGCTGATCGGCACATTGCCGTTAAGCCAGAGGAAGTCATGAAACGCCTTCAGATCAAACGCATCGCCCTTACGCACCCGCGCTTCGGCCAGAAACTCAAGCGTCTGCAGCTTGCCGATCTGATAGCTGATCGCCTGGCCGGGCGCTGCGGCGAAGAAGACGGCTTCTTCCTCGGCGGTCTGCCGATCCATCGGCACCATGGTTTCCAGATAGTCGGCCGCCTGCGCGATGGTGAACTCGCCCAGGGCCAGTTTCACGTCCACCTCGACGCGCAAAGCGCGAAGACGCCCGAAGTTATAAATCACCTCGCGACTTTGAGGCGTTCCGTCGAAGAGACCCGCCTGCAGCATCATTTCCTCGGCGTAGAAGCCGGTCCCCTCGTTCGCGCCTGAATCATAATAGTGGCGCCGCAAGGGGTTGGGGTGGGACCAGGAGGTCGCCAACTGGAAATAATGCCCAGGCACTCCCTCATGCACGATGATCGGCTTCGGATCGCGCGTGATCGACAGATTGAAATAGCCCAGATTTGGCGACGGATCAGGCAGATAGACCGTCGCATTTTCGTCCAGACGATGCTGGCTCGTCAGATCAAAGGTTCGACCCAGCCAGCCGATCGGGCGCAGATAATCTGGAAAGGGCTGAGCGTTGTAGTGGCCCACGCCGTTGTTCACAGACAGCAGGCCCTCCGCCTCCAGGAAAGCGCGAACGTCTAGTTCTTCGACATCCAGGCGACTTGTCACCGCGTCGATAGGCGTCCGGATCGGCAGCGGCTCAAGCGCCCGATTGCGATTGCGTTCCAGTTCCTCGAACTGAACCATGCGCGCCCATTCCTGACGGCCCATGAGCTGAAGCTGTTCGGGCGAATAGGGATAGACCGCAACTTCCCGCAGGAAGAACTCATATCCTTCGCGACCGACCGCCGTCTGTTGCAGCAGCCCATCCTGACGGCTGACGACGAAATCTCTATAGGCTTCAAAGGCCGTCAATGCGCGATCGACCGCAGCATCCAGCCGCGCCTTGCGACGCCGATCAGCATAGGGCTTCAGACCCTCAGCCATGCCGCGCAGGCTGGCCGGCACGTCTTCCAACTGACCAAGAGCCGCAGCCGCAAAGGGAGAACGCATGTCATCCAGATTGGCCTTGCCCGCCTCCAGCACGGCCGGAGCCGCCTCCAGCAGGCGCAGCACCGTGTCGATTCTGTCCGCCTGAACCGGCGGCGGCGGCAGCAGCGCCTCAAAGATCGGGAGCAGGGCCTGCTCGATGTAGAAATGCGGCTGGCGACGCCAGGCCGCGACGTGATCGAGTTCCCAACGCACACGCGCAAGGGCAGAGCCGACCAGCCTATGGTCCGTTGCCGCCTCCGCTCCATTTGCTTCGCCTGCCAGCGCCTGCCAACGGGCCTCATAGGCGTCAAGGCGGCGATAGCGTTCCTCGATCGACGTCGCGCTCCAATCCGGCACCCAGACCGCAGGGCGAACGATACGAGGGATATCATCTCCCGAAGCCGGCTGCGTCTGGGCCCGCCAGGCCCAGAAGTCCGCCCCCAATTCGGCGACCGTTTCAGCCGATGCGGCCGAGCCTGCGCACAAGATCAGAGCCGCAGAGATTCCCGCCAGAACGCGCCTCATTTGACGCCTCCATCTGTGTCAGGCCGCAGCGCGCGGTTGAAGAAATCCACCATCTTTTTGAAGGCGTAACGGGTCTGGGCGAGATTGTCGGTCGCCCAGCTGTGGCTGCCCCCCGGAATCGTCAACACCTCATGAGGGGTCTCCGCGGCGATCAGCTTTTCCACGACCGCGACCGTGTCGGCATAGAGCACCACCTGATCGCGAGTGCCGTGGATGATCATCACCGGATCCTGAATGCCCTGGACCTGATAGAGCGCAGACTGAGCCTCGTAACGCGCCGGCATGTCCTCTCCGTCCGGCGGCCCCATGATCCACATTTGCGAAGGATAGGCGTGCCAGACATTGGTGGCCGGCGCGCCCGCTATGCCGACGGCATAGACATCCGGTTTCTTCGACAGCGACATCAGGGTCATCAGTCCGCCGTAGCTGGACCCCCATATGCCGACGCGCGCCGGATCGACCATGCCCTGCGCGACCAGGTGGCGGACCCCGCTCTCCAGATCGTCAATGTCCATCGTGCCGTAGGAATGATGCATGCGCTTGGCGTGCGCGCGCCCCTGCCCCCAGCTTCCGGCGATATTGACGTTCAGGACGATATAGCCCTGAGCCGCGAGATGCTGATCAAGCCCCCAGGTCGGGTGCGCGCGGCGGCCGCCCCACTGGTTCTTCACAGCGTCTGAATAGACCGATCCGACGATCAGCGGATAAAAGCGGGACGCATCATAATTCGGCGGCATGGTCAGGCGGCCCAACAATTGGGCGCCGTCCACATGGCTTTCGAACATGACATAACGGATGTCCGCCCAGTCGAACCGATCGAAATCCGGCTGAGGTGATCGCGTGACCTGCACGGCTCGCCCGCCCTGCGTGTCGAACACGAAGAGCTCCGGCGGCGTATTGTCTTCAGAAAAGAAACTCGCGACGCGGCGATGATCCGGTGAGAAAACTGGAGCATGCACGCCCGGCCGATCCGGGCTGACACGTTCGACAGGCCCGCCAGCCGCAGGGACCCGATACAATTGCCGCTCCGCCAGGTGCGATTGGTTCGAGGTGAAGTAGATTTGGCGGTTATCATAGTCGACTTGGAACTGTTCGATCTCCCACTCGCCGTCGGTCAGGCGTTTCAGCGGCTGCCCCCCTGACCGCTGGTGATAGAGGTGCAGGTATCCGTCCCGGTCCGTCAGGATGATCAGACCATCGTCATCCGGAGCCCAGGCCGCGCGCCAGTCCGGCCGCGTGTGGCCAAAATCGTACTCGTGATAAAAGACCTCCAGGGGGCCCGTCGCCGTGTCGGCCATGTAGATGATGTGGTCATCGGCCAGTTGGTCCGAACTGTTGATGAACAGCCGGCTTCCGTCCGTGTTTATCCCGATATCCCAGATATGGTGATCGTCGGCCGGACGTTCGAAATACCGGACCCCGCTCGCCGACAGGTCGACAACGCCCGCCGTGAACAAGGTGGTCGGCTCGCCGGGAAATGGCCGAGCTACCCGACTGACCTGCGCCTGCCCGCCGCTGGCGTCGTAGTGAATGTCACGAACCGGCAAAGGACGATTGTCGGCGCGAACGAACGCAATGTGCGAACCGTCGCCAGAGTAGCTGAACTGCTCGATATAGACCTTGGGGTCCTCGTAGCCAACTACATGACGTGAGGAGATATCGGCCTGCGCCGACACCGGCCTGATCCACAGGCCGCCTCCAGCCAGATAGCGATCCGCGCGGGAATCTATGGCGCCCCCGGAGACATAGGCCAGGCTCCGGCCATCCGGAGAGAGCGTGAGCTGACGGATGGCGCCTTTGTCGGATTCGATCCGGCGCCCCTCTCCTGAGGCTTCACGATGATACAACTCGCCCTGCAGGACGTAGAAGATCGAGCCATCGTCGTTCATGACGACCTGGCTGACCCCAGCGCCCGCTGCTTCAGCACTCCCCAGATGCGTCAAGCGGGTCTTGTCGCCCGTCGCAGGATCGAAAACCCAGACGTCACGGAACGGATATCCTTCCTCGTTCCAGAGGAAAGCGACCCGAGAACCGTCCGGCGACCAGGCAAAACCTTCGGGCGTCGTGCCGACCAGACTCTGCGTCCGATAAAGGTTGTCGATCGACATGTGAGGGGCGGCGGCGCTGGCGATCTGAGACGCCTCCGCCGCCCACGCCGCGCTCGCAGGCGCAGCCATTACAACCGCCATCGCTGCAGCGGCCATCAAACCCTTTATACGCATCATCCCCTCACTCAATCGAAAGCTCTCCCGAGACCAGGCTGCAGAATTTCGAGAAAAAAGGGGACGGACGCCGCCGTCCCCTTTCCAACACCAGGCGATCAGAACCGCGCGCGGACGCCGATGTTGAAGCGCCGCCCGAGGACGTCATAGGTCTGACGTTCGTGCAGATACGGCGGCTCCTGATCCAACAGATTGTCGATGCCGCCATACAGGGTGACGCGCTCGTTCACTTCCCAGTCGCCGCTCAGATCCACATAGTGAGTGGCAGGCGCGACAGGCTTGGCCAGCTTGGGCATAGCGGTCCCGGCGGCGATGGCGGCGGCATAACGACCATCCGTCACCTCCCCAATGTAGCGATGACGCAGCGACACGCTGGCCGGGCCATGCTCCCACGTCAGACGTTGGGTAAAGCGCCATTCCGGGTTGGCGCTGGCGCAACCTCCATTGGCCACATAGCCCGCGCAATCGATGGGATTGACGACGGGGCTGCCCTGAATCGTGTTCTCAAGCAGGTAGCTGCCGGCGATGAAGTAGGTCAGATCACCCCAGCTATCCAGCGAATGTCGATAGTCGACACGGAAGTCGACGCCCTTCGACGCGATGTCCGCGATGTTCTGGTTGAGCATCGGGAGATCTTGCAGCTGGCCGTCCGGGTTCCGGTTACGCAACGGAACGCAGAACGGGTTGTCCAACCGCATGTCAGCCTGACAGGCTGCAATAGTCGTCGGCAGTCCGCCGCCGAAGTTGGCGATCGCATCCTGAATTTGGATATCATAGTAGTCGAGGGTCAGCGTCGCATTGTTCAGGAAATGCGGCTGATAGACGAGACCCAGGGACCAGGTGTCCGAGGTCTCGACGCCCAGGTTTGGATTCCCCCCCGTGATGATGCGAATTTGAGTGTTTTCCTGCTGGAAAACATCAATCACCTGGGTCGGAACACCGAGTTGCAGGCAGAAGGCGCGTTCCGCCGCCGTGCGACCCGGACCGGCATTACAGAAGTCCGTCGCCACGGGCGCAGTGTTGGTCTGCCCAGAATACAGCTCAGTCACGTTCGGAGCGCGAACAGCTCGCTGCACCAGACCGCGGAACTTCAGGCCCGGCATCGGAGAGTATTCCCCACCGTACTTGTAGGACGTGACGGCCCCGGCGGTCGAATAGTCCGAAAAACGGATACCGCCCTCAAAGGCCAGCATCTCAATGCCTCGCCGATCGGCAATCAACGGCACATAGGCTTCCGCATAGATTTCCGAGACATCATATCCGCCGCCCGTCGGCTGCATCCCAGCCGACCGCGAAATGGCCTTGCCCTGGATATACAAGGCGTCCGGATTGAATTGGGCGCTCTCTTCGCGACGCTCGATGCCGACAGCGATGCCGAGATCACCGGCAGGCAGGGTGAACAGGGTCCCCGCAATGCTGGCGCCGAACTGCTTCTGCTCGACCTCATTACGGTTAGTCAGCGTCACGCCGTAATAGTCGCGCATCTCCTGAGTGAGGGAGTTCAGACCGAACGGGTTTATGGTGACGCACTTCGGGTCGCCGTTAGCGCACTTATAAGGATCGTTCGGATTGGTCAGGAACATTGCCGCGAAGTTATCGATCAGCAAGCCGCCGCCCTGAACTTCCGTCAGCTCATTCCGACCATAGTTGTAGAAGACGTCCCAGCTCATGCCATTGGCCAGAGTGCCTTCAAGGCCAAAGACCGTCCGGTAGAAATTGCGCGTCTGATCGTTTGTTCGCGGTCCGGATTCCACGATGCGGCGATTGATATTCACCGGAACCAGGTTGTCGCCATCCTGGTCGAGATTGGTGCTCAGGAAGTTACGCAGATCGCCGGGGAGGTAGGGATTGCGCAGGTCAAGCTGGAAGCCAGGGATGAAGCCTGAAGACCCCATCGGCAGGGCGCCCAGGGTCGAATTTACGGCCGTGCGCGCGAAGGACACTTCTCCATAAGCACGGACAGCATCCGTCAGATCATACTTGAAATGAGTATTGGCCTGGAACCGCTCCATCGGCAGTTGAATATTGCCGACCGGACGGTCGTTATAGCCGTCTGACGCCTGATAGGCGCGCCACCCTTCTGGAGCAAAGAAAATACCGGAGCCAGTAATCGTGGCGCCGAAAGGATCCTTCAGCCCCACCAGGCCCGGCGCTACAAGCGTGCCCTGCGGCGTGACCGCATTGCCGCCGGGCACAAGGACCGGATTACCATTGGCGTCCAAGGCGTCAACCAGATATTCAGACGTATAGTCCCGCGCCGCGCCAGTCGTCTGCTCTCGGTCGAAGTAGTTTAAGTATCCAACAATATTGCCGCGACCGTCGGCGAAGTTGGTCCCAACAGTAAAGTCAACGTTGACCCGCGCAGAGTCTCCATGTTGGGTGACGCCATACTGAACACCCAGCTCAGCGCCTTCAAAATCGTCCTTCATGATGAAGTTGACGACCCCGGCCATGGCGTCCGAACCATAAACAGCCGAGGCGCCGCCCGTTGCTACCTCAACGCGACTGACCAGAGACGGCGGGATGATGTTCAGGTCCACGACCCCGTCATTGCCTGAACCGACCACGCGGCGACCATTTACCAGGACCAGGGTGCGAACCGCGCCCAGATTACGCAGATCGACCGTCGCCGTGCCGTTTCCGGGATTGTTGGACTGAGCGCCGAAGCCGGCCACAACCTGCGGCAAGGTATTGAGCACCTGTTCCACCTCGCCGGTCCGAGAGCGCGCGATCTCTTCCGACGAAACGACAGACACCGGGCTGTTCGAAACGACGTCCGGACGCGGGATGCGCGACCCTGTCACGACAATATCGGCGACGCTGGACGCTTCTTCTTCCGATTGCGCGACCGCAGTCGACGCAAACGCCGTCACGGACAAGATGGCTGCCCCACACAGCAGCGACGCCCTGAATCCAAACACTCGATTATTCATTAGCTCCACCTCCATTTTGCGTCCGCCCCCTTCGGCGGCGGCAACGCTGAATCCGCACTCGGCCTGGATGCCGACATGCCGCCGCCCCTCCATGCCTCCCCTCGTCCCTCACGACGCTCTACATACCCATAAGCGTGTGATTTTGGTTATATTGTCATTCTGTATATGGACAAATTCCCGATCGTCAAGCGACCAGCGCTCGCCAGACAATTTCCACAACCATCTTCAGAAACCATCCAGCCAGCAATTTTCTATCAACACACACTTAATTGAAGCATCAATCTCTCGATATTGGCGCGGCAAAAATACTTTATCTCTAAAATAATTTTATGCAATCATCACCGAAATCGTATTACTTTGGTTATTCCAAAATGGAGGAGGGAGATTTCATGACCAAAGCGCGCCTATTCGCACTCAGCCTGACAGCCATCGGAGCTTTATCCATTGCGTCCGGAGCAACGGCCAGAATCACTACACCCGACGCGCAGGCCCAGGCTGGAGCGAGTCATTCCCAGTACAGCGCCCTGGTGAACCTGTTCGCCGAGTTTCGCGCCGTGACGGCGGACCAAGGCGTCGGCCCCTGGCCTGACCACAGCCCCGCCGCCAGCCAGCGCCGCCTTTCAGAACTTCAGGCCCTGCAGGCGCGCCTTGCGTCCCTGGAACCCGGTTCGTGGCAACGGTCCGAAAAGGTCGACTATCTGGCCGTACGCGCCCAGATGGACCAGCGCGACTTTCTGTTGCAGGTCACCAAGCCTTGGGCCCGTGATCCGGGCTATTACATCGATCAACTACAACAGCTCGCCTATACGAACCTCCCGCTCGCAGACGATGAAAAAGCCGCCTTCCGCGCACGCCTGGAGGCCATCCCGGCCTTTCTGACTCAGGCTCGGATCAATCTGGACACAGTCGCTGCCGACTACGCCGATCTAGCCATTCACAACCTGTCGAACGGCGACGGCGTCGGCCATGGCATGCCCTATCGAGCGGTCGAACCCGCCGGGCTGATGGGATGGTATGCTGATCTGGAGCAACGGGCAGCGACAGACCAGCCGGAACTGCTTCCCGCCATCCAGGCCTCGCGTAGAGCCATAGCTGACTACCAGGACTGGTTAATCAGGAATCGTCCTGCGATGACGGGAAAGGCCGGCGTCGGGCGCAAAGCCTATGACTGGTTCCTGACCAATGTCCGACTGATGCCCTACGACTCGGATCAGATCGTTGATCTCGCCCAACGTGAACTGGATCGAACCTGGGCCTTCTATGTATTGGAACGTCATCGCAATCGCGATCTGCCGGAGCTCGACCTGCCGACCTCGGCGGAGGCCTACCATGAGCAACTGGCCGGCAGCGACTCCCTGATCCGCAAATGGCTGGTCGAGGAAGGGTTCATCACCATTCCCGACTTCGTGCCGCAGACCTGGCAGGAGATGGGCTTCAACGCGCCCTGGGTCGTTCGCCGCGACGGGCCAATGTTCTGGGAGCAGATCATGTACCGGGACGTCTCCCCCGATCATCTGCACGCGACCATTCCCGGACACCGTTTTGACGGCCACATGGCCCGGCGCGTGACCCATCCGATCCGCGCGCACATAAGCGACAGCGGCCGGACCGAAGGCTGGGGCCTTTATGTCGAAGAAGTCCCGTTGCAACTGGGCCTGTTCGATGAGCGCCCCCGGACGCGGGAATTCATCTATGTCTTCGGCCTGTTTCGCGCCGCGCGCACCATCGGCGATGTCCGCATGCAGCGCAACGAAATGACCGTCGAGCAAACCATGGAATACTGGAAGACGTGGACGCCGTTCCTCGACGATAACGTGGCTCGGGTCGATGCCGCCATCTATCTGCGCCGACCGCCCGGCTATGGGATGAGCTATACGGTCGGAATGTTCCAGCTGCAGAAACTGCTCGTGGATCGCGCTCGACAACTGGGCGATCAATTCGTGCTGAAAGACTTCCACGACTACCTGATGCGCGCAGGCCGCCTCCCCGTGTCTTTGTTGCGTTACGACCTGACGGGTTACGACGACGAAATATCAAAGCTGTGGGATCACACTCCGCTGTGCGAGGTCGACCTGAGCCAGGATTGACCAAAAGAAAGGGCGGGTCTGCAACAGACCCGCCCGTTTTTTACGCTCAGGCTTCAGCCCCGCCTAAGGACGCGGCTGCGGTATAGGCGGCGCCTGACGCATTTCACGCACTTCATCGTCTCGGCCGGTCATCTCCCAACGGATAAGCGAGATAGGCAAGGCGCCCGAAGCACGGAATTCGTCGTGAAAACGGCCCAGGACAAAGTCGTCACGCTGATCCATGAACCGCTCAGAGAGCAGCTTCTCGAGCTCAACCTTGCCCATGTAATAGCCGATGCCATAGCCGGGCTGGCGCAGGTAAAGCTCGATATCGAAGGCGGCGATGGCGTCATCAGCCTCCATCCATCGAGGCGTGCCTTTCACCAAAGCGTCCTTCGCCTGAGCATAGGTCCAGCGGTTGGCGTGCATGTTCAGTTCGGGTTCCAGCCTGGCCGCGCGCTTGGCTGCGAGCACATAATCGATTTCGCGTCCCGTAGGCCGGCCGTCCAGCATGCCCATCTGCAGGATCAGTTCCTCCAGATAGAAGGCCCATCCTTCGGACCGCACGCCGCTGACAAAGAACAGCCGGGGCTTTCCGCGGATCGGACGTTCGTCCCGCATCCATTCCAGATGATCGAAGGCATGACCCGGCAGGTTATGAGCCCGTAACGGTCGCGGATCACGGAACTCGGCCTGAAAAAAGAAGTGCAGATCAAGCGGCGGCTCAAACAGGCCCTTTCGAGCCGGATCGCGTTCCGACGGCAGGATGTAAGGCCCCTCATCAGGATTGTATCTCAGATAATCCGGCACAGTGACGATCTGATTGTCGCGCAGAAAGGCCAGCAGTTCGTTGTCCGCTTCCTCCCGATTCCGGTCGAACCCCTCACGCGATCCAACGGGTTCAACCTGGGCAAGGTTGCGGTTCCGGTGTGCTTCCATAGCCAGCCAGCCGGTCGTCCGCTGATGCTCTCGCTGACCGATGATGCGGATTTCATCGGCGCTATAAGGAAACAGCAGGACGTACTTCAGATACCAGTCGTAGTTGGCGTCGCCGACACCAGCATAAACCGGAAGGTCCGCCTGGATTTCCTTCAACCAATCCCGGAACTCACGTGACGCCTCAGCCGCCGCTAACGCAGGCTGAACCAGTTCCGGATGATGAAGACGCGCCTGTTCCGCCAGACGCGAAAAGACATTGATCTCTACATCCTTCTGAATGATGGCCAACATCGCCAGATCACGATGCGGATCGGTCAGATTGCGCCGCGCCTGTGCAAGAATGGCTGGCGCCACTTCTAGGCTCGCCTTCAGCTGAGCGACCGCCGGAGCGGCGATCGGAAGCTGCGGCACATCAAAGGCGTTATGGAGCTTGGGCCCAAAGCCCAGGTTGGTGACGCTGTAATAGGCGGGATCGCGTTTCCACGGCTGAAGAACGCGATGCTGGAACTCCATTCCCCGCATCTCGGCGAGCACCAGCATGTAATCCGCCCGTTCCGACACCGGCCAGCGCGAATCGTCGATAGCCTCCAGCCGCGCCTGAAGCGCTTCAAGCGCTTCAAACTGACGCTCCATCGCGAGGGGCGTATAGTCCGGCACGCCGCGTTTGATCGCTGGCTGCGTCAGACTGCGGAACTCGTCATAGAGACCTATCAGGGCCGCATGATCACTTGCGCCGGCGACGCCGGCGCCCCCCCAGGCCAACACCAGCGCCAAAGCGCCGGCGAGCTGACCTACCCTCATCTTTTTCATCTGGTTTCCCCTCTCCTGCCAAATAGATCGCCCCTGCATCGCCTTTCCCTCCGGGCGATGCAGGGATGCGGGACGGTCAGAGCTTGCTGAAGAAGGCCGTCAGCCTCGCCATGCCTTCGACCAGCCGCTCCTGCGATTCCGACCCGAAGCAGACGCGCAGATGGCGATCACCCGCTGGACCGTAGAAGCCCCCAGCTTCGGTCACGACATGCACGTCGCGCAAAATCGCACGCGCCAGATCCGCGGACGCCATCCCCGTCGCGCTGATCTCCGGGAACGCATAAATGGCGCCCTGAGGCGCTTTGCAGGTTATGCCGGGAATGCGGTTCAATGCCTCGACCACGATGTCGCGTTTGCGTTGATCCGCTGCGACCATTGCCAGCATAGGCTCCTGAGGGCCCGTCACCGCCGCCAGAGCGCCCTCCTGAACGAAGACGTTGACGTGGGTGACGTCGTTCATCGTCACCGAAAGCAGAGCGGGCATCAACGCCTTGTCCGCCGCCACATAGCCGATCCGCCAGCCATCCATCGAATAGGCCTTGGTGAAGGCGTAGCAGGAAATGGTGCGCTCTCGCATTCCCGGCAGGGCCGCAATGCTCAGGTGCTGTTGGCCGTCATAGGTGATGAACTCATAAACCTCATCCGACAGGATCAGCAGATCGTAGTGGAGGGCCAGATCGGCGATGATCTGCAGTTCAGCGCGCGTATAGACCCGCCCCGTCGGATTGGACGGGTTCACCAGGACGATCATGCGCGTTCGCGGCGTGATCCGGCTTTCAATGAATTCGCGCTTGATTGAAAAATTGTCCGAGGCATCCAGAGGCGCAGACACCACGACGCCCCCCGCCATCTCCACCTTGCCGATGTGCTGCGGATAATAGGGCTCGAGCAGGATGACCTCGTCGCCGGGGTCGATAGCAGCCATAAAGGCCGCATAAGAGGCATGAGTCAGACCATTGGTAATCAGGATTTCGTCGGCATCAACGTCAATCCTGTTGAAGCTCTTCAACTTGGCCGCCAGCGCCTGACGAAGGCTGAGAGTCCCGCGAAAATCTCCATAATGCACAATGCCCGCATCAAGGGCGGCCTTCGCCGCCTCCTTGATATGCAGCGGCGTGTCGGCCCATGGGCGGCCGACCTCCAGGCGGATCAGGTCAGCACCGTTTCGCGCCAGTTCTGACGCCTCCTGATACATGCCGAAGCTCTTCTTGGATCCGCTCGCCAGACGTTGCGCAGGCCATTTCATGATCACTTTCCCCTCGATCAAATCGGCCAGCTCATAACGAGACCAGACCAACCAAAACCAAAATCGCGTGAATATGGTTATATAATTTCATCAGCCGCAATCAAGGACGATGCTAAAAAATACCTCTACAATCGCGTGATTTTGGTTATATTAATTTTAAATACGGGAGGAAAGACCATGATGGCGAACACTATCCAACTCGGCAGACGGCTTTTGCTGCCTCTCATCGTGGCAGGCGTTATATCGCCAACTGGCGCAGCATCGGCGACGTCGCCCGAGCTGCAGACCTTGTTTACTGATTACGAGCGCTTCAGCACCATCCATCCCATCGAAACGGGCCGGTCCGATCAACCTTCAGCGCGCCTGCACTGGCCAATGGAAGCCCCTCAGGACCTGGCGGCGCGTACGGAGGCGCTGAAGGCGCTGAAAGCACGTCTTGGGTCGTCGAACATCCAAGCACTGACGGGGGAAGATGCGCTCAACCGCGACTATATGGCTCGCCTGATCGACTGGCGGCTCGACGGCCTGGCGATGGACGAACATCGCTTCGCCTTCGTGGCGCACGACGGTTTCTACAATGTACCTTACTATACGGCGCGCGGCCTTCGAGCCCGCACAGAAGCCGAAGCCCAAGCCTGGATTGAGCGACTGAAAGCCATTCCCGCCTATTTCGAGCAGCAGCAGGCCAATCTACAGCGCGGCGTCACAACGGGCTGGACGCATCCCGATATCGTCGTCCGCGTCGCCATGGATGTTCTGGGCGCTCAGACCCGCCGCCCTGTCGAAGACGACGCCCTGCTCGCTCCATTGGAGCACCTGGCCTCGACCATTCCGGAGCAACGGCGCCGAGACCTTCGCCTCGAAGCCATAACTGCTCTGCGGGATCATGTTCGGCCCGCCCAACTCTCGGCCCTAGCCTACATCGAGGGGCCCTATCGGGCAGCCGCCCGCCCCGCACTCGGCATCAACACCGTACCAAACGGCCGAGCGTATTACGATTTCCTGCTCAGCTATTACACAACCACGGACATGACGGCTGAGCAGATCCACGCATTGGGCCTGTCCGAAGTCGCGCGGATTCGCAAGGAGATGGACGCGGTCATCGCCGAAACGGGCTTCCAAGGCGATTTCACGGCTTGGCTGGAGTTTCTCAGAACCGACCCTCAGTTCTACGCAACATCACGACAGGCCCTGCTGGACCAGGCCGCCATCATCGCCAAACGCATTGATGGGGTCCTGCCCGCCTGGTTCTCTCACCTCCCCCGCCAACCCTTCGCTGTTGAAGCCGTACCTCTGGATGTGGAAGAGAACTACACCACCGCCCGCTACGGCGGCGGTGACTTCGCGGCGGGCCAGCCCGGCCGGTTTCTGGTCAACACCTCCCACCTGGACCAGCGCCCCTTGTATGAATTGCCCGCTCTAGCCCTTCATGAGGCAGCGCCGGGTCACCACACTCATATGGCGCTGGCGAAAGAAAATCCGGAGCTGCCCGGCTTCCGCCAAGCGCGCGACATGCTGGCCTATCGCGAAGGCTGGGCCTTGTACGCGGAGCGCCTCGGCCACGAGATGGGCGTCTATCGCAGCCCTTACGAACGCTTTGGCAGCCTGTCGACCGAGATGTGGCGCGCCTGCCGGATGGTGGTCGATACGGGAATTCACGCCCTTGGCTGGACCTATGAACAGGCCCGCGCATGTTTCACTGAGAACTCCGCCCTGGCGGACATCAATATCGACACCGAGTTGGCTCGCTACATCGGCGCTCCCGCCGGGGCGGTTGCCTATAAGGTCGGCGAGTTGAAAATCATCGACCTCAGACGCCGCGCCGAAACGGCCCTGGACGAAGCTTTCGACATTCGCGCCTACCACGACCTTATCCTCCAGCAGGGGCAACTGCCGCTCGACCAGCTTGAAACGGTCGTCAACGATTGGATCGCCCTCAAGAAAGCCCCTTAACCACCCAAGATGAGCGATCCATAGTCAGGACTCATAATCAGAGAGCAAGGTCACGGCGAGGGCTATGAGGTCTGAGCCTCGGCAAACCTACGCGCTGGGCGTATAGCCTCCCCGGCCGTCATCTGCTTCGATTCTTCCAGGGCCTGGGCCCCTCTGCGCATCTCAGGAGACGCGAGACCGGGATGGTCCGACCGCGCGCTGTCGGCCATCTGAACCCATTTGGTCTGATGCGCGGCGCCAGCGACTGATCCGCGTCATGATCCCAAGGTGTTGCTGGGTGACCTGGATCGCGGCGAATGCCCCACCGTCCTCAAGACGTCAGGCGGTCTGCCCTGGACACCGCCCGGCAACGGCCTGGACAGCGGCGTAAGACGCGCTGGGAGCTCAATCGCGTGAAGGAGATCGCGCGGCGTTATGTAATGGGAGAGGCCATCGGCTTGGGCATGATCGCGCGGCTTCAGGAGACCCAGAACAGAAGGCCAACTGTAAAACCCGCTGTAAAACCTGAGCCCCGAAGGGGGCGCCCGGAGCGCTCAAACCCTTACAGGACGATGGCTGGGGAACTAGGACTCGAACCTAGAATGACGGTACCAAAAACCGTAGTGTTACCATTACACCATTCCCCAGCGGTCCGGTGTTCCCCGCCGCCGCAGTGCGTCGCGGCGAGGAGCGGTCAGATACGCCAAGGTTTCGGGGGATGCAACACCTGAAAAGGAAAGAATTTTCATCGACCCGAGAGTTTTTTCCGGAGGCTCATTTACCCGCTTGCGAGGGCCCGTCGGCATGGCTATAAGCCCCCTCCTCGACGCAAGCGGCGGCCCACGGGTCGCCTGATTGCGAAAGTCGGAGTGTGGCTCAGTCTGGTAGAGCACCGCGTTCGGGACGCGGGGGTCGCAGGTTCGAATCCTGCCACTCCGACCATTTCTTCCTTTAACATTGCGAACGCCGGGCCACCGCAAGGTCGTGCCTTTTGGCGCGCTGCTGCTAGGCTGGCCGCATGACCCAGCTTCAGACCCCCGCCGAAGTCATCGCCTTCTGGACCGACGCCGGACCCGAAAAATGGTTCGCCAAGGACGCCGCCTTCGATCGCGCCTTCACTGAGCGGTGCAGCGATACCCACTTCGCCGCCGCCGCCCGCCGGCTGGATCATTGGCTTGAGACGCCTGACGCCGCCCTGGCTCTGATCATCCTGCTGGACCAGTTGCCGCGAAACGCCTTTCGCGACACCGCCCATATGTTCGCAACCGATCCCCTGGCCGTCACCTTCGCCAAGAAGGCCATCGAGCGCGGACATGATCGCCAGGTCGCAGCCGAACTGCGCCCTTTCGTGCTGATGCCTCTGATGCATTCGGAATCATTGGAAGATCAGGAACAGCTGCTGACGCTGCTGGATGAGGCGACCGAAGCGCAGACCTACAAGTTCGCCGTGATTCACCGCGACATCATCGTCCGCTTCGGACGCTTCCCGCACAGAAACGATTGCCTGGGCCGCACGACCTCTCCAGAGGAAGCGGCCTTCCTCAGCGAGGGCGGTTTTTCTGGCTAGGCGTTTATTGCTTTGCTGCAACGGCAAAGCTAAGGGCGGGCCGGTTTTTCATAGTCGGCCTGTTCATAATGTATCGTTTCGCGTTCGCCTTGATGGCAACCTCGGCCCTGTTCACCGCCTCGGCCTCTCCGGCTGATGCACAGATCTTCGGCCGCCGGAACAATGCGGAATCGGCCCAGGTCATCAATGAAACCCCGCGCTGCACCCAGAACCTGGGCACTGTAGCGATCGCCGAAACCCAAGGCGTTCTGTTCGACCAGATGGGTCTGGGGGCGCCGACGGAACTGCTGCGCACCGTCATCCGCGATTCCGGCTGCTTCACCCTGATCGAGCGCGGGCCGGGCATGGATCTGGTCGAGCGCGAGCGCAACCTGGGCGGCGCCGCGCGCATCCGCACGGCAGACTTCGTTCTGGTCGCTGAATTGGCGAACCCCATTGAAGCGACAGACAGTGATCGAGGCTCCGGGCTGCTCGGTTCGCTGGCGGCGGTCGGCGGCCGCGCCCTGCTCACCGCAGGCCTGGCCGCAGCCACGGGCGCCGACCTTGGAGGTCTGGGCGGGCTGGGCGCTGAGGCCGGGCTCAATCCGCTGCAGATGCAGGCCATGAACGCGGCCATGAACATGGCGGGCAGCGCTCTTGGCGGTCAACAGAGCGCCCAGGCCCAACCCTTGAACACCAAGACGGTCGAGCGGATTCGCGACCTGAAGAAGGACATCGGTCGCGGCAAGGAAAACGCCCAGATCGCCTTTTCGCTGGCGAGCGTGCCCCTGGCCGAAACCGTCGGCAATACGCGCGCCGTGGCCAATAAGGACGAGTTGCGCGGCCTTCGTATCCGCGACAACAACTTCAACGGCCGCGTCGGCGCCGGCTATGAGAGCCAGGATGAGGGCAAGGTGATCGCCCTGGCCCTGGTGCGGGGATACGCCGATCTGGTGACCAGCCTCGGCGGCACGGGCGCCCAGACGCCGGAAGTCACGCTCGCCAACCGCGAGGCCGTCCGCGCCGCCGCCGCCGAGCGCGAAGCTGAAGCTGCCCGCAAGATCGAGGCTGAACGTCGTGAACAGGAACGTCTCGATCGCGCACGCGAAGAAGAACGTCGCCGCCTGCGCGACGAAATCCGGCAGGTGGACGAAGCCCGCCGCCGCGCCGAATCGCAATCGGCCATGTCGAGCCGCCAACTGGCCCTGCCCACGGTTCTGCGTGCAGCGCCCGATGGGGATGCGATCCGGCCGCTGGCCGCCGACACGACGGTTTTCCCGACCGGAAAGTCCGATGGTCAGTGGATCGAGGTGCTGGATGCCGACGACAACATCGGATGGCTGCAGCAGGAACGCCTGACCGCCGGTCAATAAACAAGGTTTCCTTAGCTCGACCGTATTGCTACGGCGTTTCCGCCCGCCGCGTGTCGGCGTCCAAGGGCCGTGAAGCTTGATAGCAAACCAGGAGATCACGTTTTGAAGACCTGTCTTATCGCCCCGGCCCTCGCCGTCCTGATCACCGCCTCGGTCCTGCCGACCGTATCGCAGGCCCAGGCCCGCAGCGGCGCGCAGCGCGCGCAGGACGCCCAGATGGCCCAGATCCCGCGCTGCCGCGCCAGCCTCGGCTCGATCACCATCGCCGACGGACAATCCGACTACTGGCGTGAGCTGCAGCTTTCGCCGCCGCAAAGCCTTCTGCGCGTCGTGATCCAGCGTTCGGGCTGCTTCACCCTGGTTGATCGCGGCGCTGGCATGAACGTCGCTCAACGCGAACGCGAGATGGCCTCGGGCGGCGACCTGCAGCGCGGCTCCAACGTCGGCGGCGGCCAGGTGCGCGCGGCCGACTATGTGCTGGTCGGCGAAATCGCCAGCCAGAACGCCAACAGCGGCGGCAACGCCCTAGCCGGTCTGGCCGGCGCGGCGCTGGGCGGCCGTGCAGGCGCCCTCGTCGGCGGTCTGCGCACGCGCAACATGGAAGCCAATACGGTCCTGTCGCTGACCAACGTCCGCACCTCGGAAACCGAGCTGGTGACCGAAGGTTACGCCTCCAAACGCGACATGAGCTGGGGCGCGGGCGCCGCAGGCTTCGGCGCGGGCGCCCTGGGCGGCGGCAGCTATGAAAACACCGAGATCGGCCGCATCGTGGCCCAGTCCTTCATCCAGGCCTACACCGACATGGTGACCCAGATGGGCGGCCTGGAAGGCGGTTCGGCGGCCCAGGCCGCTCCGATCCAGAGCTATACGGTCCAGGAGGCCTCGACTCTGCGTTCGGCGCCCAGCGGCGGCTCGGTCGTCCGCGCCTTGCCGGTCGGCCTGCGCCTCTACCCCACCGGCAACCGCGACGGCGCCTGGTGGGAAGTCATGGACGACAACGACAATGTCGGCTGGGTCCAGAACGAACGTCTCGCGCCCGGCAAGTAAGAGCCGAAAGCATAAGGACTGAGAGCGCCCGCCGAGCGATCGGCGGGCGTTTTCTATTCAAGTCAGTCTCTTGCTCCCCACCGCTCATCCCGGCGGACGCCGGGACCCAGTAAGAGCTGCAGGCAGGACGGCGGCCGGTGAGCCAGGCAGCCCAAGACCTGACTTTCCTGTGAGCAACCTGTCACCGCAGGTGACGAGGCGATTGATTCGGCCCCATGTTCACTTCCCATGAACGCCGCCGTCCAGATCGCAGACCTGCAAGCCCGCACGGCGGCCGCGCCCGCCGACCATCCCGAATGGCAGTATCTGAATCTGCTGCGGGACATCCTCGACAACGGCGTGCGGCGCGACGACCGCACCGGTACGGGGACGCTGGGCGTCTTCGGGCGTCAGATGCGCTTCGACCTTTCCAGGGGCTTCCCCCTGCTGACGACGAAGAAGCTGCATACGCGGTCGATCTTCATCGAACTGCTGTGGTTCCTGCGCGGCGAGACCAATATCGCCTGGCTCAAGGACAACGGCGTCAGCATCTGGGACGAGTGGGCCGACGCCGAGGGCGACCTCGGCCCCGTCTATGGCAAACAGTGGCGCTCCTGGGCCGCCCCGAACGGTTCGAGCATCGACCAGATCGCCAGACTGGTTCACGGACTGAAGACCAATCCCAACAGCCGCCGCCACATCGTCAGCGCCTGGAACCCGGCCGACGTGGACGACATGGCCCTGCCGCCCTGTCACTGCCTGTTCCAGTTCTTCGTCGCGGATGGAAGGCTGAGCTGCCAGTTGTATCAGCGCTCGGCCGATGTCTTCCTGGGCGTGCCCTTCAACATCGCCTCCTACGCCCTGCTGACCCATATGCTGGCCAGGGTCGTGGAGCTGGAGCCGGGCGACTTCGTCCACACCTTCGGCGACGCCCACCTGTATCTGAACCACCTGGAACAGGCCGAGCTGCAGCTAAGCCGCGCCCCCCTCCCCCTGCCGACCCTGACGGTGGCGGACAAGGACGACCTGTTCGGCTTTGAACTGTCGGACTTCGTGCTGAACGACTACCAATCCTGGCCGCACATCAAGGCCGCCGTCGCCGTCTGATCCCCGCATGAAGCTGACCGACCTCCAAGCGGATGTGCTGCGCATCTCCGACATCTACGCGCGCGAACACGCCATCGACCGTGATCGCGACTGGGCCCTGCTGAAGTTGCAGGAAGAGCTGGGCGAGCTGACCGCCGAACACCTGCGCCTGACCCAAAGGGCGCGCGGCGCCGCCGATGCTCAGGCCCTGGCCGATGAGGCGGCGGACGTATTGGGCATGCTGCTGATCTACTGCGACAGCGCCGGCGTCGACCTGAACGCCGCGATGCAGCGCAAATGGCTGAGCTGGCTCAAGACCGAAACGTAAACTCGCGTAACGGCGACTGGTGAAATTTCGGGTTTAGGCGCAACCTCCCCCCACTCCGCTCTCAGGCGGTGACTGGAAACGGGAGGGTTCCATGATCAAGAAGTTCGCCGCCGAACTGATCGGCACGCTGGTTCTGGTGCTGTTCGGGTGCGGCGCAGCCGTGCTGGGCGGGTTCGATCACGTCGGGCAGTTGGGCATCGCCCTGGCCTTCGGCTTCGCCATCATCGCCATGGCTTACGGCATCGGGCCGATCTCGGGGTGCCACGTCAATCCGGCCGTCAGCCTGGGCGCCTTCGTCGCCGGGCGCATGGGCGCCAAGGACATGGTCCTCTACTGGATCGCCCAGTTCATCGGCGCGATCATCGGCGCCGCCATCATCGGCATGATCGCCAAGACCGGCTTCGCCAGCCTGGGCCAGAACGGTTTCGACGCCGGATCGCCGGGCGGATACGGCCTGCAGGCGGCGCTGACGTTCGAGATCGTCGCCACCGCCATCTTCCTGATCGCCATTCTGGGCGTGACCGGCGCCAAGGGCCACGGCGCCTTCGCGGGCGTGGCCATCGGCATCACCCTGGCGGTCATCCACATCGTCGGCATTCAGGTGACCGGCGTTTCGGTCAACCCGGCGCGCAGCTTCGGCCCGGCGCTGCTGGCTGGGGGTCAGGCCCTGAGTCAGGTCTGGGTCTTCTTCGTCGCTCCGGCCATCGGCGCGGTGATCGGCGGTCTGTTCTTCCGCTTGAAACTGCTCGAGCCGGACGCCTAACTCCTACGAACGGGAGCGGCGTCGCGTCGCTCCCGATTCGCTCCGGAGAACCGCCTTGGCCCTGCCCCATATCGCCCTCGTCGTCGCCCGCGCCCGCAACGGCGTCATCGGCCAGGACGGCGACCTGCCCTGGCGGCTGCGCTCGGACCTGCAGCGCTTCAAGGCGGTGACGATGGGCAAGCCCTGCATCATGGGCCGCAAGACCTGGGAGAGCCTTCCCTTACGCCCCCTGCCCGGACGGCTGAACATCGTCCTGACCAAGGATGAATCCTACGCCGAGGCGGGCCTGGCCAAGGGCGCCGTCGTCTGTTCGACGCTGGACGAAGGCCTGTCCATCGCCCGCGAACAGGCGGCCGACGACGGCGTGGACGAGGTCTGCGTCATCGGCGGCACGGCCATATTCGCCGCCGCCCTGCCGCGCGCCAGACGCCTGTACATCACCGAGGTTGAGGCCGAACCGGAAGGCGACGCCGTCTTCCCGGCGTTTGACGAAACCGCCTTCGTCCGCACAGCGTTTGAACCGCATGAGGCGGACGAGAAGGACGACCACGCCTTCGCCTTCACCGTTCTGGACCGCCGCTGAACCTCAGGAGTTCTCATGATCGTCGCCACCACCAATGACCTGGCCGGTCATCGCATCGTGCGCCAACTGGGCGTGGTGCGCGGCATCACCGTACGCTCGCGCAACGTCATTTCCGACGCCATCGGCGGGGTCCAATCGATGATCGGCGGCAAGGTCGGCGCCTATGTCAAACTGGCCGAGGCCGCGCGCCAGGAAGCCTATGACGACCTGATCGCCCATGCGCAGGAGCGGGGCGCCAACGCCATCCTGGCCATGCGTTACGACGCCAATGAGATCATGCCGGGCGTGACCGAAGTCCTGGCCTACGGCACCGCCGTGGTGGTCGAGCCCGCTTAAGCCTAGCGCGCGATGGTCACGCTGACCGGCGCACGGGCGGCGACGGCCTTGGCGGTGGAGCCCATCAGCCAGTTCACCAGCCCTTTGCGGTCGCCTGTGCCCACCACGATGTGATCCGCGCCCAGGGCCACGGCGGCCGCGATCAGGGCGTCGGCCACGTCATGCCCCTCGGTCGTGACCGCTTCAACCGACGGGCAATGACGCCGCGCCTCGGTCATCGACCGCATCAGAATGGCGTCCTGCTCCTCGGCCTTCCAGGCGCGAATATCCGGGTGGCCGCTGGCCGAGCTGAGCGGATTGACCGCCACCAGCGCCAGTCGGGCGTGTTTCGCCCTGGCGAACTGCGCCGCGATGCGCACGGCGCTCTCAGCATGCGCGCTGCCGTCAATGCCGCAGACGACCACCGATTGTTCCTGCTCAGCCATCATGGCCTCCCTTTAAGACCCAGCGACCTAAAAACCCAAGGACTGGGCGACCTTCGCGGCGATCTGCCTGAAACGCTCGGACGCCGGATGCTGCGGGTCAACGGCGACCAATGGCCGCCCCGCGTCGCCCGCCCGCCGCAGCGCCCCGTCCAGCGGCAGATCACCCAGATAGGGCGCGCCCAGACGCGCGGCCTCGGCTTCGGCGCCGCCGGTCCCGAACACCTCGCCGCTCATGTTCTCGACCAAGCCTAGCGTGGGGACGCCGACCTTGTCGAACAGGGTGTGCGCCCGGCGCGCGTCGGCCAGGGCCACCTCCTGCGGCGTCGAGACGATGACCGCCCCGTCCAGCGGCGTCTTCTGGATCAGGGTCAGTTGCACGTCGCCGGTGCCGGGCGGCAGGTCGATGACCAGAACATCCAGCGGCTGCTCTTCCGTTCCCCAGCGCGTCTGGGTCAGCATCTGATTGATGGCCTGCGACGCCATCGGCCCGCGCCAGATCATGGCGTCCTCGGCCTTGGTCAGCAGGCCGACCGACATGGCCTTCAGCCCATGCGCCACGTGCGGAACCATCGCCCCGTCCTCATAGGCGGGCTGGCCCGAGATCCCCAACATGGTCGGCAGCGACGGGCCATAGACATCCGCATCCAGCACCCCGACCGACAAACCACGAGCCGCCAAGGCCGCCGCCAGATTGACCGAGACCGTCGACTTGCCGACCCCGCCCTTGCCGCTCGCCACGGCCAGAACGCGCTTCACATGGGCCGGGCGCTCGGTCGGAACCGGCGCCTTGGGGCGCCCCTGATCCGTCGCCGCCTTCGACAGTCCGGCCGTACGGCGCGCCGGCGCGGCGGTCACGGCTTCGGCGGTCAGGACGACCGACACCCGCTCCATGCCCGGCATAGCCTTCAGCGCCGCCTCGGCCGCATCGCGCACCGGAGCGTAAAGCGCCGTCTCCTTAGCGGGAACTTCCATGACGAAGCCCGCGCGCCCGTCGGCCACCACCAGTCCCTGCACCAGCCCGGCGGTCGCCAGCCCCTGCCCCGACCTGGGGTCGGTCACGGCGTCAAGGACAGCGAGGACGGCGGCGCGGTCAGTCACGATGAAGACTCCTTGAAGACCCGACGGACTTGCCGGGCCGGTGACAGGCGTTCTATCGCCCTAAGCGTCCGTCCGCGAGTTGATCCTTTGTCCCAACCCCTCATCACCCTGATCGCCGGCCCCACCGCCTCGGGCAAGTCGCGGCTGGCGATGCAGCGCGCGCGCGAAACGGGGGCCGTCATCATCAACGCCGACAGCCAGCAGCTTTACGCCGACCTGCGCGTGCTCAGCGCCCGACCGCCGGTCGAGGACGAGGCCGAGATTCCGCACCGCCTCTACGGCGTCGCCGACGCCGCCGATGCCTGGTCCGTCGGGCGCTGGAGTCGGGCGGTGATGGCCCTGCTGGCCGAACTGGCCGCCGAGGGCCGCCCGGCCCTGCTGGTCGGAGGGACGGGCCTCTACTTCAACGCCCTGACCAAGGGGCTGGCCGAAATCCCGCCTGTCCAGGCTGACATCCGCGACGCTGTTCAGGCCGAGTTCGACGCCGAGGGCGAGGCCGTCTTCCGCCGCCGCCTGGCCGAGGTCGACCCCGCCGCCGAGGCCGCCATCTTCCCCGCAGACCGCCAGCGGCTGGTCCGCGCCTTCAGCGTGCACCGCGCCAGCGGCCGCGCGCTCAGCGACTGGAAGGCCGGCACCCGCCCCCTGCTTGCGCCGGGCAGCTATGACGCCCTTGTCGTGGAGCCAGAACGCGATCGTCTCTACGTCTCATGCGACGTGCGTGTGGATGCGATGATGGCTCAGGGCGCGCTAGATGAGGTGCGCGCCCTTGTCGCCCGCGACCTGACCCCTGACCTGCCCGCCATGAAGGCCGTCGGCGTGCGCGAACTGGCGGCGCATCTTACTGGGCAACTGTCGCTGGACGACGCCGTCGCCGCCGTGAAGCAAGCCACCCGCAACTACGCCAAGCGTCAGTTGACCTGGTTCCGCAACCAGCAGCGAGACTGGCCCCGCTTCGCCGGTTTCGCCTGATCTTCTGCGCCAGCCTCTTGGAAGCCGAGGCCGCCCATACTATATTGATCCTGCTCGGGTTCGCCCGGGCTATGGCGATAAACGCGCCTGTAATAAGCGGACCGGACCCGGGTGCGAATCCCGGCGGCTCCACCAACTTCTTCCCCGCGTTATCGGCGGAGGCAGCATGGGGCCGACTAGCATCGACGGACGTGTAAAGAGGATTGCTTTCGCTCGTCCTGGCCCACCGTATCGGGCCTTTATCTAACTGCGAACGATAACTTCGCTGGAGAAGTCCGCCTCGCCGCGTAATGCGGTTCGGTTGATTTCGAACTTAAACTCCTAGGGGTTCAGATCCTTAGGCGGGGCCCGGGGGGCGCCTGGCAACAGAAGCCCCCCACTTCCGAAATCGAAATTCCTTCCGTGGCGGCGACTCTGCGTCTTCCGTCGCCTGCGCTTGGCGGGTAACAGTCACGCGTTCCCCTGTTTTGAGGCGCTGATGACGGATCAAACTCCCCCTGTCGACGAGATGCACTATGAGCAACTCGCCCAGGACGCCCTGCGCGGCGTGATCCGCTTGGCGCTGGAGCGGGCGGCCATGCCCGAGGGCATCCCCGGCGCCCACCACTTCTACATCACCTTCAAGACCCGCGCGGCGGGCGTCAGCGTCCCGCCCGACGTCCTGGCCAAATATCCGGACGAGATGACGGTGGTGCTGCAGCACCAGTACTGGGATCTGGCGGTCGAGCCTGACCTGTTCTCGGTGATGCTGAAGTTCGGCGGCGCGCCCAAGGTGCTGACCGTGCCCTACAGCGCCGTGGTCCGTTTCTACGATCCCAGCGTGCAGTTCCTGCTGCAGTTCGACGAACCCGAAATCATCGACGCCGAGATCGCGCCCCTCTCGCCGCCCGCGCGCGACCCGGACGCCGTGGCCCCGCCGCCGTCCGGCGACGACGGCCCCAAGGTCGTTTCCCTGGACCAATTCCGCAAAAAATAACGTCGCCGCGTCCGAGGGCGCGCAACCTTTGTCGGCAGGCAAGCATTGCCGTGACCTCCCCCATGCAAGCGAGGTCATTGATGCGCCTGTCCCTCATCTCCGTCGCCGCCGCGGCCCTGACGCTGGCCGCCTGCAACCAGCCGGAAACGACGCCGCCCGCCGAGACGCCCGCCGCGCCGGTTGAAATCGCTCCCGCCCCGACCGACGCCGCCCCCACGGCGACAGCGGACTGGAGCGCCCTGAACGCTCAGGTCGGCAAATATCCGAACGAAACCAAACTGCTCGAAGACAGCCCGATCACGGCTGACCTGAAGACGCTGCTGGGCGCCAAGTTCGACGTTCTGACGACCAATATGCAGACCCAGGCCCCGCTCCAGAAGGACGGCGCCGTCCTGTTCACCTCGGGCAACAAGCAGCATGAGGGCGGCGTCAACGCGGCCTATCTGCTGATCGACCCGGCGACCAGGGCGCTGGAAGTCGGCCTGTGGGAAGGCGGCAAGCTGACCACCTACAAGACCCCCGGCTCGAACCTCGCCAAGCCTAAGGACGTGCAGACGATGATCTCCAACGCCGCCGGCTGATGCGCGGCTGCTGATCACCGGATACTGGAATAGGGGTCGCGCCCGACGCGGCCCCTATTTTCGTGGAAACACCCTTATGCTGATCCGCTCGCGCTCGCCTTCGCGACGCTCGACCAGCAGGCGGGCGACCTGGCTGTCGTCGTGGAACAGATAGCCCTTGATGGCGTCCAGCAGGGCCTTGGCCAGGTTGTCCAAATCCATCCACGGCGGGTCGCCGACGTGCTCCATCACGATCTCGACGACGTAGTCGCCCCAGGAGGGGCGTGACGCCCACTCCTTGCGCATGAACTCATAGACCAACGGCTTGTAGTATTTGGCCTGGGTGGTCAGGCCGTCGATGGTGATTTCGACCGCCTCGCCCTGCTCGCGCGCCCTGACCTTTCCGGTTCCGATCCAGCCGTCCACGCGCCGTCCGCCTTTCGTGATCAGCGGCTCGCCTTGCTCCGCCGCGCCTGCGTGCTACACCGCCCGGCATCTTCCCGCCACGCCTGAGAGACGAGTCCCGCGCACATGAGCAAAGTTCGTATCGAAACCGACACCTTCGGCCCCATCGAAGTCGCCGCCGACCGCTATTGGGGCGCGCAAGCCCAGCGTTCGCTCGGCAACTTCAAGATCGGCTGGGAAAAGATGCCTCTGCCGATCGTGCGTGCGCTCGGCGTCGTCAAGCGCGCCGCCGCCGAAACCAACCGCGATCTGGGCAAGCTAGACGCCAAACTGGCGGACGCCATCATCGCCGCCGCTGATGAAGTGATCGAGGGCAAGTTGAACGATCACTTCCCGCTGGTCGTCTGGCAGACGGGTTCGGGCACCCAGTCGAACATGAACGCCAATGAGGTGATCTCGAACCGCGCCATCGAGATGCTGGGCGGCGAGATGGGCTCCAAGAAGCCGGTCCACCCCAACGACCACGTCAACATGAGCCAGTCGTCGAACGACACCTATCCGACGGCCATGCACGTCGCCTGCGCCGAGCAGGTGGTGAACGACCTGATCCCGGCCCTGAAGCACCTGCACGCCGCGCTGGACGCCAAGGCCAAGGCCTGGGCCCACATCATCAAGATCGGCCGCACCCACACCCAGGACGCCACGCCTCTGACGCTGGGCCAGGAGTTCGGCGGCTACGCCCATCAGGTCGCCATGGGCATCGAGCGCATTGAGCTGACCCTGCCGCGCCTGATGGAGCTGGCGCAGGGCGGCACCGCCGTCGGCACCGGCCTGAACGCGCCCGTGGGCTTTGCGGAGAAGGTCGCCGAGAACATCGGCAAGATCACCGGCCTGCCCTTCACCACGGCGCCGAACAAGTTCGAGGCCCTGGCCGCCCACGACGCCATGGTCTTCACCCACGGCGCGATCAACACGGTCGCCGCCTCGCTGTTCAAGATCGCCAACGACATCCGCTTCCTGGGCTCGGGCCCGCGCGCGGGTCTGGGCGAGCTGTCGCTGCCGGAAAACGAGCCAGGCTCGTCCATCATGCCGGGCAAGGTCAACCCGACCCAGAGCGAAGCCCTGACCCAGGTCTGCGCCCAGGTGTTCGGCAACAACGCCGCCCTGTCGTTCGCCGGCTCGCAAGGGCACTTCGAACTAAACGTCTACAACCCGGTGATGGCCTACAACTTCCTGCAGTCGGTCCGTCTGGTCGCCGATGCGGCCATCAGCTTCACCGACAACTGCGTCGTCGGCATCGAGCCGCGCGAGGACAACATCAAGCACGGTCTGGAAAACAGCCTGATGCTGGTCACCGCCCTGAACGCCAAGCTGGGCTATGACACCTGCGCCAAGATCGCCAAGACGGCGCACAAGAACGGCACCACCCTGCGCCAAGAGGCCGTCGGCGGCGGCTATCTGACCGACGCCGAGTTCGACGAATACGTCCGTCCTGAAAAGATGATCGCGCCGCAGTAAGCCGCGCTCATCACCAGATATGAAGACGCCGGTCGGGCTCGCCCCGGCCGGCGTTTTTCATGTTCAGCCCTTGTCGCGGATGGTCCGCCCGACCGGCGCCAGCGACAGCCGCGCCAGTTCGACGTTCTTCAGCGCGAAGGGAATGCCGATCAGGCTGACGAACTGCGGCACGGCGATCAGGATATGCGCCAGGGCGATGTACCAGCCCGCCAGCACCAGCCAGATCACGTTCAGCCCCACGCCCAGACAGCCTGCGCCCAGATCGGCCGGGTTCGGATCGCGCCAGACGATCTCACGCCCGAACGGCCAGAAGGAATAGCTGGCGATCCGCCATGCCGAAAACGCCCACGGCAGGCCGACCACCGTCAGCGCCAGCAGCAGTCCGCCGAACAGCCAAGCCAGGCCCGAGGCGAAACCGCCCAGGAAGAACCACAGCAGGTTCAGGATCAGTCGGATCAAATCAATCGCCCCTTCGCGTTGCTCTCCCTTCATATGGCGAAAGGCCCCGCTGAATACAGCGGGGCCTCTGATGAAATCGCGGTAAGGCGGCGCCAAAGCGAAATCCAGTCTAGTGCTTCTCGGTCCAGCGCGCCTTGGCCTCGTCCTTGCTCAGGTTGAGATGGACATGCTCGTCGACACGGGACACCCAGCTGACCGGGATCATATGGTGTTTCAGACCCGAACCCAGATCCAGTTTGGCGAGCTCGATCTGATCGCCCTTTACGTGATCCACCCGACCGACGTGGCCGCCGTCGGAACCGACGACTTCCTGATGTTCCTTGATCATCGAGGCGTTTATCATGGTCTACTCCAATGGCTGTGAGGACCGTAAGACAACGGGCCCGCCCGCCATGGGTTCACCGCCAAGCCTGTTGTGGGAGTTCACAATGTCGATGGTCCGTCGCCCGATGCCGGAGCGCGCCTGATGGGCGAGATCGTCAACCTGAACCGGGCGCGCAAGACGCGCGCCAAGGCTGACGCCAAACGCACGGCCGAGGCCAACCGCCTGACCTTCGGCCGCACCAAAGCCGAGCGCCTGACCACGCAGGCGGAACGCGAACGCGACGCCGCTCAGCTGGACGGCCACAAGCGGGACAAGCCTGACGCTTAAGCCGCCGATCGTTTCGGCGCGCGGATCAGGAACAACTGCCCCGCCAGCACCAGGGCCAGACCGACCAGAGCCAGGACGCCGAACCGCGCCCCCTCGAACATGACCGACACCAGCATGGCGATCGGCGGCGTCAGGGCCGAGATGTAGCTGGCCAGCGCATAGCCCCTCGCCCTGGCGATGGTGAAATACAGGCCGAAGGCGATCACCGAGCCGAACACCGCCAGATACAGCAGGGAAACGACATAGGCCGGGCTCCAGGCGACCGACCAGGATACGCCGGTGATCAAGGCGTACAGCGCCAGCGTCCCCGTGCCGTAGGCCATCGCCCATGCGGTCGACGGCAGCACCTGCGAGCCCGCCTGCTGGCCGCGCCAGGCGAACCAGTTGCCGAAGGCCGAGGCGACGACGGCGATGACGGCGAAGCTGACGCCCGCCACGGCGTGAACGCCCAGCCCCGCGCCCATGACCTCGCCCGCAGACAGAACCCCGACTCCCGCCACGCCCAGCCCCGCCCCCAGCCAGGCGGCAGGCGCCGCCTTCTGGCCCGAGGCGACGCGGAACAGGATCAGGTTCAGGAAGGCCAGGGCGGCGAAGATCACCGCCACCACCGCCGAGGCGATCTTCTCCTCCGAGGCGTAGACGAAGGCGTAGCTGATGGCGAAGGAGAACAGCCCCTGCCCCAGCGCCGCCAAATGCTGAGCGCGCGTCAGGGCCAGCCGCCCGCCGGTCGCCTTGACGATCAGGGCCAGCAGAGCCGAGGCGATGCCGAAGCGCAGCACCACCGACACCACCGGATCGACCGCCCCAAGCTGGAAGGTGATGGCGTACCAGGTCGTCCCCCAGATCAGGGCGCAGATCCCCACACCGCCGAAGGCCAGCATGGCGGGCGAACGGGTGATCGACGATCCGCCTTCCGGCGATGGAGCTTCAGACTGGGACACGCGGGCGGACTCGACAGGACCAAACGAGAAATCGCGATAGCACCGCTTCAGCCCCACGTCTCTCAACCGTTGCAGCCATATGTGAGGCTCATGCGTTCTGCTAAGCTGCCCCTTCACAATGGAGACGCTGATGCGCTCTTTCCTCGCCTCGCTCGTCATGATTCCGGCCCTGATGACGGCCGCCTGCGCCACCCTGCCGGAGGCCTCCCGGGACATGACCGACGTCAGCGTCAGCGCGACCTATCGTGAACGCATCATGCTGCCGCCGGGCCATACCCTCACGGTCAGGATCGAGGACGTCAGTCGTGCGGATGCTCCGTCGCTCGTGATCGCCGAAGCGCGCCAGCCGCTGGATGGCCGCGCTCCGCCCTACGCCGTCACCCTGTCGGTGCCGAACGACAGGATCGACAGCCGCATGGAATACGCCGCACGCGCGGAAATTCGTGATGCATCGGGCGCCCTGCGATTCACGACGGACACGCGCCATTCGGTGCTGACCCGCGGCGCGCCGAACAGCGCCGACATCGTCATGGTGGGCGTGCGCTAAGCCTTGAGCGGTCTGATCAAGCGATCCGTGCTGCTGTCAGGCCACGCCACCTCGGTGGCGCTGGAACCTGAATTCTGGGCCGTTCTGGACGCCATCGGGACGGAGCTTTCGCTTAGCCGCGCCGGCCTGATGATCCGCATCGACGCCTGGCGAGGCCGTCGTCCGCTGGCGTCTTCCTGTCGCCTTCTGGCCCTCCAGTGGGCCGGAGGGGACCGCAGCTTTGCAGAGGAAAAAACCTCATGAACGACAACCGCATCGACACCGCTCGCCTGATCCCGGCCGCTGTCTTCGGCGGACTGGTGGCTGTCGGCCTGATCGGCGGCGGCGCCTTGATCGGACAGGGCGTGATCAACGCCCGCGCGGGCGACCGCTCCGTCACCGTGCGCGGCCTTGCGGAAAAGGACGTGAAGGCCGACCTGGCCGTCCTGCCCATCCGCTTCACCACCTCGGGTGACGTCCTGTCCGAGGTTCAGAGCCGCATCGACGGCGACCTGGCCATCGTGCGCCAGTTCCTGAAGGCGCAGGGCTATCCCGACGACGCCGTGGATCTGGGCCAGTTGGGCGTTGCCGACACCCGATCGCGGGAATATATGAGCCAGACCGGCGGGCCGCGCTTCATCCTGACCCAGACCGTCATCGTGCGCACCACGGACGTGGACCGGGTCCAGACCACCACGCGCAATCTGAACGATCTGGTGCGTCAGGGCGTGGTGCTGCAGGACTTCAACGGCCCGTCCTACATCTTCACCAAGCTGAACGACGTGCGTCCCGCCATGATCGCCGAGGCCACCGCCGCCGCCCGCAGCGGCGCCGAACAGTTCGCCAAGGATTCCGGCGCGCCTCTCGGCCCCATCAAGACAGCGGGGCAAGGCTCGTTCGAAATCCTGTCGCGCGACGGCACGGGCGACGAGGCCGGCACGCCGAACAAGAAGGTGCGCGTCGTCACGACGATCAGCTATCGGCTGAAATAGGCGCGTCTCCGCCCGTTCAGACCTGGGCTAGATAATCCGCCAACACCACGGCGTCGTTGTGCGCTTCATCTTTCGCGCCATAGACGAGCGTCGCCGGACCATCGGCGAGCGCGGCTCTCAACTCGGACACGGCGTCGCCATTGGCCTTGAGCTCCGCGCGATAGCGCCGCTGAAACTCCGCCCATTTCTCCGGGTCATGGCCGAACCATTTCCGCAACTCCGTCGTCGGCGCGATTTCCTTCAGCCACAGGTCGACGCTAGCCTTGTCCTTGCTCAACCCGCGCGGCCACAGTCGGTCGACCAGGATGCGTGTCCCGTCCGTCTTCGCGGGAGCCTCATAGACGCGTTTCAGGACGACCTTCACAGCGTCAGGCCTTGGGTTCAGGCGCGGCCACCTGGGGCGGCTCGCTCGGCCGGGGCAGTTCCGGCGGCGCCGGGCGGTCCGGAACCTCGGGAAGGCGCGGCGTCGGCACGGTGATGTCGACGTTCAGGTCCGGCGTTTCCGGCACAGGCGCCCGTCCTCCGGCGAAGACCAACCAGGCGATGACAGCCACAGCGACCAGAAGCCCGCCGACAAGGAAAGCCAGGCCCGTCCCGCCGCCTTTTCGCGGCGCCGGAGCGTTATTGATCGTCGTCTGATGTACGACCCGTTCTGGCGGCATATCGGGATCAGTCATGGCTCACTCACCGCCCGGCGCAGCCGGGGCCGAGACCTCAGGCAGCTTGACCTCGACATCAACCTTTTTGGCGTCCGGCGCGCCGCCTCGTTCCAACAGGAACCAGGCCAGGATCGCCACCACCACGACCAGACCCCCCACGATGAAGGCCAGACCGGCGTTGCCGCCGCCGCTTGAGTTTTCCGCCATCAGGCATCCCTTCCCTCTATAGTCCCCGTCAGTTGGAAAAACGACGCTCTGGCTGCACGGTTCCTTTCACTGAGGCGGCGAAGGGGACTGACTTTGGCCGCTGTGCTGCTTATGTTCTCCCCTTCAGATTCCGACGGGGCGACCGCCCCAGACGCTGCCGAGTACCCGCCCCTGTGACCGACCTGCCCGCTCCCCGCATTTCCGACCTCGCCCGCGCCCAGGCTCCGCAAGGCGCGGCGAACGACTATCTGGCGGGCCTGAATCCCGAACAGCGCGAGGCGGTGGAGACGACCGAGGGGCCGGTGCTGGTGCTGGCGGGCGCCGGGACGGGCAAGACGCGCGTGCTGACCACCCGACTGGCGCATATTCTGGCGACCGGCCGGGCCAAACCGTGGGAACTGCTGGTCGTCACCTTCACCAACAAGGCCGCGCGCGAGATGCGCGAGCGGATCGGTCATCTGATCGGCCCGTCGTCCGAGGGGCTGCGCTGGCTGGGCACCTTCCACTCGGTCGCGGCGCAGATCCTGCGTCGCCATGCGGAACTGGTCGGGCTGAAGTCCAGCTTCACCATCCTGGACACCGACGATCAGGAACGGCTGCTGAAGCAGCTTCTGGAAGCGGCCAACATCGACACCAAGCGGTTCACGCCCAAGTCGCTGGCCCATATGATCGACCACTGGAAGAACCGCGGCTGGACGCCCGACAAACTGCCGCCCGGCGAGGATTTCGCCAACGGCAAGGGTCCGGCCCTCTACGCCGCCTATCAGGCGCGGCTGGCGACGCTGAACGCCTGCGACTTCGGCGATCTGCTGCTGCACAACATCACCATCCTGTCAAAACATGCTGATCTGGCAGAAGAATATCGCCGCCGGTTTCGCTACATCCTGGTGGACGAATATCAGGACACCAACGTCGCCCAGTATCTGTGGCTGCGGCTGCTGACGTCCTCGACCGGCAATGTCTGCTGCGTCGGCGACGACGATCAGTCGATCTATGGCTGGCGCGGGGCTGAGGTGGACAACATCCTGCGGTTCGAGCGCGACTTCCCCGGCGCCAAGGTCATCCGGCTGGAGCGCAACTATCGCTCGACCAAGCACATTCTGGGCGCGGCCTCGGCCCTG
This sequence comes from Brevundimonas naejangsanensis DSM 23858, assembly GCF_000421705.1. Classification (GTDB taxonomy): domain Bacteria; phylum Pseudomonadota; class Alphaproteobacteria; order Caulobacterales; family Caulobacteraceae; genus Brevundimonas; species Brevundimonas naejangsanensis. The sequence goes on along the minus strand of NZ_ATXN01000003.1, from coordinate 292,480 downwards.
ATCGCGGCCAATCAGGACCGGCTGGGCAAGACCCTGTGGACCGAGGACGACAGCGGCGACAAGGTCCGCGTGCGCGGCGTCTGGGACGGCGAGGCGGAGGCCCGCCTGATCGCCGACGAGATCGAGACTGCGCGCAAGCAGGGCATGAATTACAAGGACATGGCCGTTCTTGTTCGCGCGTCATTCCAGATGCGGGCGTTTGAAGAACGCTTCCTGATGCTGGCCATTCCCTATGTCGTCATCGGCGGGCCGCGTTTCTTCGAGCGGGCGGAAATCCGCGACGCCCACGCTTACTTGCGGCTGATCCAGTCCGAGGACAACGATCTGGCCTTCGAGCGCATCGTCAACACGCCTAAGCGCGGCATCGGCGACACCAGCGTCCAGAAGATTCTGCACATCGCGCGCGAGAACGGCGTCTCGGCCATGCGGGCGGTGCGCCATCTGATCACGACCGACGAGCTTCAGGCGCGCACCCGCACGCCGCTGGCCAACTTCGTGCGCGATCTGGACCGCTGGCGCGACCTGATGGCCATGGGCACGCCGCACTGGCAGGTGACGGAGACCCTGTTGGACGAGAGCGGCTATACCGCCATGCAGAAGGCCGACCGCACCAGCGGCCAGACCCGGTTGGACAACCTGAAGGAACTGACCCAGTCGATGCAGTCGTTCGAGACGCTGCAGGCCTATCTGGAGCACGTCTCACTGGTCATGGATCTGGAGCGTCGCGACGAGAACGCCGATGGCTCCGGATCGGTGCAGATCATGACGCTGCACGGCGCCAAGGGGCTGGAGTTCCCGCTGGTCTTCCTGCCGGGCTGGGAGGAAGGCGTCTTCCCCAGCCAGCGCAGCATCGACGAGAAAGGCGTGAAGGGTCTGGAGGAGGAACGCCGCCTGGCCTACGTCGGCGTCACCCGCGCCAAGCAGGACGCGCGCATCAGCTTCGCCGCCAACCGCATGGTCTATGGCCGCTGGACCTCGCAGCTGCCCAGCCGCTTCGTCGATGAACTGCCGATCGCCCACGTCGAGCCGCAGTCGGACACCGGCTATTACGGCGCCTCGACCGGCATGAAGGAGGCCAAGAGCCGCTGGGACGACGCCCCCTCCTTCGGCGGCAGCTATTCCAGCCCCGGCTGGAAACGCGCCCAGATCTTTACCGCGAACCAGACGCCCAAGCCCGCCTACGCCCGCCGCGCCGTGATCGAGGGCGAAGGCCGCCTGATCGCCACGGCCGATCCCAAGGCGGCGTCCGGCTGGTCCCGCGGCGATCGCGTTTTCCACCAGAAGTTCGGCTATGGTCAGGTCCGCGCGGTGGAGGGCAACAAGCTGGTCGTGAGCTTCGATAAGGCGGGCGAGAAGAAGGTCATCGACACCTTCGTGGAGAAGGCGTGACAGGGGCCCTCGCCCATTCACGTCACGACCCCGACGCCCCCACCCTGTGGGAACAGGCGGCGGCCGGGCTGATCCTGGCCCTGTTGTCCGGCGCCCTGCTGGGCCCGATCTTCTCGCCCCACCAGGAAGAGACGCCGGTGCTGCGGCTGATCTGGCCGCCGATCTATCTGGTGATCCTGGGGCTGGCCGCATTTCGCGCGCGGCGCATGGCGGCAGCCTGGCCCGCCTTCATTCCCCTGCTGCTGATGACGATTCTGGCGTTGGCGTCCAGCCTGTGGTCCCAGGCGCCGGAGGTGACCGAGCGACGCGTGCTGGCCCTGGTCCTGACCGGGGTGTTCGCCGTCTATCTCGGCGCGGTCTTTCGCGGGATCGCCCTGCCCCGGATGCTGACCGCCGCCTTCCTGGTCCTGGGCGTCGGCAGTCTGATCTCCGTCTTCGCCTTTCCCGGCTTCGGCGTGCACGCCGACGTCAACGCCGGGATGTGGCGCGGCCTGTGGTATGAAAAGAACCAGTTGGGCATGGTCATGGCCGTGGGCCTGATCTCCGCCGCCGCCCTGATGGCCGCTCAGGAGCAGAAGGCCGACCGGAACCTGGCGCTGATCGCGCTGGGCGTCTGCGCCCTGGCTCTGTTGGGATCGCAATCCAAGACCGCCCTCATCATGGCCATGCTGGGCGCCGGGCTGGTGGTCCTGTGTCTGGCGATCCGGCGGATGGGGCCAGTGTTCGGCGTCATCGCCGTCTGGTGTCTGGGCGTCGCCCTGTTCGGCGGCCTGTGGATCTGGAGCGAGTTCTCCGTCGAGATTCTGGCTCTGTTCGGCAAGGATCCCAGCCTGACCGGCCGGACCGAAATCTGGGACGCCATCGGCCGGATGACCGAGCGCAAACCCTGGCTCGGCTATGGCTACAGCGCCTTCTGGCTGCCGCACGCCGAGCCAATGGAATGGATCCGCCACGAGACGGGCTGGCGCGTGCCGTCCGCTCACCAGGGCTGGCTGGACCTCCGCGCCGAACTGGGCTGGACGGGCGTCGGCCTGGTCGGCGCCGTCGTCGCCGTGACCTCGGCCGCCGTCCTGATCCGCCTGCCCGGCCTGGGGAGGCAGGAGGGCTACTGGAGCCTGGCTTATCTGGCCGCCTTCCTTCTGCTCAGCCTGTCGGAAAGCGTGCTGATGCGGCACCAGGACCTGCCCTGGACCCTGTTCGTGGCCCTGATGACCCGCAACCTGATCGTCAACAGGGATGAATGAGGCGACGCTTGCCCCCGCTCTCTGCGAAGCCTACCAGACCCTGCCCCGAATCGCCGCAAAATGCCCTGATGGACGATCTGTTTTCCAAGCTCGACGACGCCGAACCGACCAAGCCCGCCGCTCCCGCTGCGGCGCCCGCTCCTGCGGCGAAGCCCCCGGCGGCCCCTCTAGCGGCCATGCAGGCGGCGCCTGCGCCGGTGCATGAGTCCAAGGTTGAGCTGACGTCCCATGCCAGCACGGCGACGGCGGCCGCCACCGGCTATTCCGCCTCCTCGATCGAGGTGCTGGAGGGGTTGGAGCCCGTCCGCAAACGCCCCGGCATGTATATCGGCGGCACCGACGAGCGCGCCCTGCACCACCTGTTCGCCGAAGTGCTCGACAATGCGATGGACGAAGCCGTTGCCAAGCACGCCAAACTGATCACCGTCGATCTGGATGCCGACGGCTATCTGTCGGTGCGCGATGACGGGCGCGGCATTCCGGTCGATCCGCACCCGCGCCATCCGGGCAAGTCGGCGCTGGAAGTCGTCATGACGGTGCTGCACTCGGGCGGCAAATTCTCGGGCAAGGCCTATGAGACCTCGGGCGGCCTGCACGGCGTCGGCGTCTCGGTCGTCAACGCCCTGTCGGAAAGCCTGGACGTCACCGTCTGGCGCGACGGCTTTGAATGGCGCCAGTCCTTCAGCCGGGGCCTGTCGCAAGGCCCGATCCAGCAGCTCGGCCCGTCGAAGAAGAAGGGCACCCTGATCCGGTTCAAGCCGGATGAGCAGATTTTCGGCGTCGGCGCGACCTTCAAGCCCGCCCGCCTGTTCCGCATGACGCGGGCCAAGGCCTATCTGTTCCGTGGCGTCGAAATCCGCTGGACCTGCGCCCCGGAGCGCATCACCGACCAGACGCCTGCTCAGGCGACCCTGCACTTCCCCGGCGGTCTGGCCGACGCCCTGGCCGAGCGCGTGGGCGAACTGGAAACCGTCACCCCCGTCTTCGCCGGGCGCGTCGAGCGCAAGGGCGAGGCCGGCGCGCTGGAATGGGCTGTCACCTGGTCGCCCATCGGCTTCGGCGACGCCGACAGCTTCGTCGCCTCCTACTGCAACACTGTCTCGACGCCCGACGGCGGCACGCACGAGGCCGGTTTCCGCGCCGCCCTGGTCAAGGGGCTGAAGGCCTATGGCGAGCTGATCAACGAAAAACGCGCCGCCCAGATCACGGCCGAGGACGTCATCGCCAATGCGGGCGCCCTGATCTCCATCTTCATCCGCAACCCCGAGTTCCAGGGCCAGACCAAGGACCGCCTGTCCTCGCCCGAGGGCGCGCGTCTGGCCGAACAACTGCTGCGCGACCCCTTCGACCACTGGCTGACCGAAAGCCCGAAACAGGCCAACGCCCTGCTCGGCTTCGTCGTCGACCGCGCCGAGGATCGCCTGCGCCGCCGCAAGGACAAGGAAGTCCAGCGCGCCGCCGCCACGCGGAAGCTGCGCCTGCCGGGCAAGCTGTCGGACTGCAGCCGGCAAGCCGCCGAGGGCACCGAACTGTTCATCGTCGAGGGCGACTCGGCTGGCGGCTCGGCCAAACAGGCGCGCGACCGCACGACCCAGGCCATCCTGCCCCTGCGCGGCAAGATCCTGAACGTCGCATCGGCTACGGCGGACAAGCTGCGCGCCAATGTCGAACTGACCGACCTGATGCTGGCCCTCGGCGTTCAGGCGGGCAGCCGCTTCAGCGTCGACGACCTTCGCTATGAGCGCGTGGTCATCATGACCGACGCCGACGTCGACGGCGCCCACATCGCGGCCCTGCTGATCACCTTCTTCTATCGCTCCATGCCGGACCTGATCCGTAAGGGGCGGCTGTACATGGCCCTGCCCCCGCTCTATCGGATTTCGGCGGGGCCGCTGTCGGAATACGCCCGCGACGACGCCCACCGCGACGAGCTTCTGGCCACAGTCTTCAAGGGCAAGAAGACCGAGATCGGCCGGTTCAAGGGTCTGGGCGAGATGATGGCCTCTCAGCTGAAAGAGACCACCATGGATCCGAAAAAGCGGACCCTGGCCCGCGTCTCCCTGCCCGACAGCGAGGAGGAGATCGAGGATCTGGTCGAGCGCCTGATGGGCCGCAAGGCCGAGGCGCGCTATCACTTCATCCAGGAAAACGCCCGCTTCGCCGTCGCCGACCTGGACGTCTGACCCGGCCCTTCCCGCGACAACTGCGCACGCTTGACCTTCCCCTTGTGGGAAGGCTCACAAACCGCGTCTGATTTCACGGGAAAGACGACGCATGGCCATCATCGGAACCGACCGGCGCAGCCTTCTGCGCGGCGCGGCTGGGGGTCTGGGCCTGCTGGCGGCGCAGGGGCTGGTTCCGGCCTGGGCGCGCAGCGGCACGACGGGACTGCGCGCCGACCTGCCGACCCTGCATGGCCCCGACGTGGCCTTGAGCGTCGGCCGTTCGCCCTTCACCGTCGGCGGGCGCACGGGCCATGCCGTGACCGTCAACGGCACGCTTCCGGCCCCGCTGATCCGCCTGCGCGAGGGACAGAACGTCCGCCTGTCGGTGACTAATCATCTGGACGAGGACACCTCGATCCACTGGCACGGCCTGCTGCTGCCGTTCCAGATGGACGGCGTGCCGGGCATCAGCTTCCCCGGCATCAAGCCGCACGAAACCTTCGTCTATGAGTTCCCGGTCAGGCAGTCGGGCACCTACTGGTATCACAGCCATTCCGGCCTGCAGGAAGCCATCGGCCATTTCGGCCCCATGATCATCGATCCGGCGGGCGCCGACCCGGTCGCCTATGACTGCGAACACGTCCTGGTCCTGTCGGACTGGAGCTTCCTGCATCCGCACGACATCCTCGACAAGCTGAAGAAGAGCCCCGGCTACTTCAACCAGCAGAAGACCACCCTGGCCGGACTGCTGGATGGATCGGATCGCATGAGCCTGTCCGAGCGCCGCATGTGGGGCCAGATGCGGATGGACCCGCGCGATATTCTAGACGTCAACGGCACGACCTACACCTATCTGGTCAACGGCCACGGCCCCGACGAGAACTGGACCGGCCTGTTCCAGCCGGGCGAGCGGGTGCGCCTGCGCATCATCAACGCCTCGGCCATGTCGATCTTCAACGTCCGCATCCCCGGCCTGCCGATGACCGTGGTCAACGCCGACGGCGAGAACGTCCAGCCGATCGAGGTGGACGAGTTCCAGATCTCGGTCGCCGAGACCTATGATGTCATCGTCCACCCTCGCGAGGACCGCGCCTACACCATCGTCTCCGAAGCCATCGACCGCTCGGGCATGGGCCGCGCCACCCTGTCGCCCCGCCTGGGCATGACCGCCGAGGTCCCGCCGCTGCGCCAGGTTCCGAACCTGACCATGAAGGACATGGGCATGGGTGGGAGCATGGGCGGCATGGATCACGGCGGAATGGATCACGCCGCTCACGGAGCCGCAGAGATGGACCACGCGGCCATGGGCCATGGAGCAGCGGCGGGCGCTACAGCATCTGCCGCGCCGATGGACCACGGCAGCATGAGCCACAGCATGCGCGATCCGAACAACGCCCCGGCAGACATGGCGGTCGGCGTCGGCGTGGACATGATCTCGTCCGCCCCGTCCAACCGTCTGGCCGACCGGCCGCAGGGGTTGGAAGACGTCGACCACCGCGTACTCGTCTACGCCGACCTGCGCGCCCTGACAGCCAACAGCGACACCCGCGCGCCCTCGCGCACGATGGAAATCCACCTGACCGGCAATATGGAGCGGTTCATGTGGGGCTTCGACGGCCGCAAGTTCTCAGAGTTGGTCGAGCCGATCCGCTTCGAGCTGAACGAGCGGGTGCGGGTGACGCTGGTCAACGACACCATGATGGCCCATCCCATCCACCTGCACGGCCACTTCTTCGAACTGGTCAACGGCCACGACGGCCACCAGCCGCTGAAGCACACGGTCAACGTCGCCCCCGGCGGCAAGGTCACTTTCCACCTGACGGCCGACGCGCCCGGCGACTGGGCCTTCCACTGCCACCTGCTGATGCACATGCATGCGGGCATGTTCAACGTCGTCACCGTGCGCCCGCTGGATGGAGCCGCCTCGTGAAGCCGCTAGCGCTCTCTCTGGCCCTCGCGCCCCTGATGCTGGCCGCTGGCGGCCCCGCCCTGGCGCAAAGCCACGCCGGTCATGCTGGGCACGCTGGTCATTCAAGCCAAGTCCCGGCGGCGCCCGCCCCGGCCGCCGCCCCAGCAGGCCACGGCATGGCTCCGGCTCAAAAACCGCAAGCCGATCCGCACGCCGGTCACGACATGGGCGGTCACGCTGGACACGGCGCCGCTCCGGCTGATCCCCATGCGGGTCATGACATGGCGCCTGCTCAAAATGCGCAGGCCGACCCGCACGCCGGTCACGACATGGGCGGTCACGCCGGGCATGACGCTGTCCAACCCCCCGATCCTCATGCGGGTCACGACATGGGCGCCATGCGCGGCGGACCGAACATCCCGACCAGCGTGGATGCTGTCGGCGACCGCCTGGTCGAGACCCCGCCTCCGGCCGCCGCTCGTACTGCCCCGGCCCATGCCGCCGATCTGCTTTACGACCCCGCCGTCATGGCGGCGGCGCGCAAACAGCTTCTGGCCGAGAACGGCGACATCCGCTCGACGGCCGTCTTCATCGACGCCCTCGAGGCCGGGTTCGGCGACAGCGCCGACAGCTACCGTTGGAGCGCCCAGGGCTGGACCGGCGGCGACATCAACCGCTTCTGGTGGAAGACCGAAGGCGAAGGCGAGATCGACGGCAAGCTGCACGAGGTCGAGTTCCAGGCTCTCTACAGCCGCGCCATCGCCCCCTTCTGGGACGTGCAGGCGGGCGTGCGTCAGGACTTCCGCCCGGATGGCGAGGATACGACCCACCTGACCGTCGGCCTTATCGGCGTGGCTCCCTACTGGTTCGAAATAGGCGCCGCCGCCTTCCTGTCGACCGAAGGGGACCTGACCGCGCGGATCGAGGCCGAATACGACCAGCGCCTCACCCAGAAATGGATCCTGCAGCCTGCGCTGGAACTGGCGCTGTCGGCCAGCGACATCCCGGAACTGGAAATCGGCTCGGGCGTCACTTCAGTTACGGCGAGCCTGCGCCTGCGCTACGAAATCCGCAAGGAGTTCGCTCCCTACGTCGGCCTCGAATGGAGCCGTTCGCTGGGAGACACCGCCGACTACGCCAGGGCTCGCGGCCATGACCCCGAGGACACGCGCCTCGTCGTCGGCGTCAAAGCCTGGTTCTGAGCCGTCTCAGCAGGCGGGTCAGCTCATCTGAAAGCTGAGCCGCAGGGCGCCGTTGATGCCCCTGACGCCCATCCGCATGCAGATCGAGCGCAGGTGCGCCCGCACGGTATGGATCGACATGTCCAGCTTGCGGCCGATGTCCTTGGGCGTGGCGCCCGCGGTCAAGTGCAGCAGCACCGCCGTCTCGGCGCGGGTCAGGCCGAAGACCGCCCCCAGAGCCGTGATTTTGGCCAGGTCCAGCGGTTTGACCGGCTGCGCCGTGGCGAACACCCTGCACGGCGCCTCGGGCGTCGTCATCAGATCCAGGATGCACCATTCGTCGTCGCCGGTGCGGAAAAGGATGCGTCCGCTCGTCCGATTTCCATGGGCCAGATCCCGCAACAGCGCGTCCAGCTCCGCCCGGCTGCGATGCGCCGCGCAGATGAACAGGCCGCGCGACCCCACCATGCCGCAATCGGCCAAGGCCCGCGCCTTGGCGTTGGTGCGCAGGACCCGGCCTTCCGTATCGAGAATAAAACGGGCTGTATCGTCAGCCTCAAACCAGGCGTCGGCTTCCGGAAGATCACGAGGCGCTGAAGGAGAGTAGAACGTCCGCATATCGGCAAAAGTCGTCGCGGGTCGGCTTATCAACAACCCGTCCACAGGGCTCGCCGTGTCCGATCCAAGCGTTGTCGTGGTCTGCTCTCCCATCATCGCCCTAACCTCCCGCACGCCCGGCCCTACTGACCCATCAGCTCCGCGAAGCTGAACAGCGCGTCCTCAGCAATCTCATTCTTGGACGCATAACAGCGAGTTTCAAGCTTCAAAATGAGAAACCGAGATTTTAATAAGCTCTGCCTTAAAGATTCTACCTAGAGAACATCATCAACTTAGCTCAAGTCAAAATTTACGACGACTTTGATGCCACAACGAACACAGAACCTGATACCAAGAACACAACCTTTCTGGCACGAAATTTATTACGACCATTTAAAGTCCCAAAATGGGTCAGTCTACTTCGGGGAGATGTCTATGGTCAGAACATCCGCATAGCGGCCCTCCATAGCCCCGGCGACCGGACCCAGAACGAAGGTCATCGGAATGGAAATACCGGCCAGGGTCCGCGGCGGATCAATCTGTTTTGTCCACAGGGCCGACAGATCAACATCATCGCCATCCAGTTCGACCGTATAGGGCAAGGTCGGGGCGTTGGGCGCCTCTTCCACCCGATGCATGACGCCGCCATGCTGGGAGGCGATCGACACCGTCGCCAGGGTGTTGGCCCGGACCTGAAGGAATATCCGCCGCGTGACCCCGGCGATCGCCTCGCCGAAATCCACGACCTCGACGCTGGAGCCCGTGCCGAAAGCGCCCGCCGCCCCGGCCAGATTCAGTTGCGCTCTCGGCGTCGCCTGAAGGATCAGCCGCACCGGGATCGGCGCTCCGATCGGTTCGCCATCCGCCGTCTTCATCACCAGACGCAGGTTCACGCCGTATTCGCCGGCGTCGGCGACCGCTCCCTGCACCACAGCAGCATCGAACTGCGCCTGCCCCTTGGCGCCCGGTGGCAACTGATACTGAAACACCGCCGTCTGCACGTCGGCCATCTGCACCCCCGATGCTTCGCGCGGGCGGAACTGCACGCCGACATTGCCCAGCACGACGCTGGTGACTTCCACGCCGACCTCGTCGGTGAACGACATCCGTACATCGCAGGCGGCCTCGCCCCGGTTCTCCAGGCCGACGTCCAGCGCGCCGGATGACGGTCCGATGGCGAAGGGATTGTACTCGATCCGCACCGTCTGCGGTCCGTCCCGCACCGCCAGATCGCACGCCTGAGCCGATACGCTCGACGCCAGGGCTGCGGCCGCCAACAGGCCCGCTGTCCCGATCATCAGCCGCAGCCGCGCCTTATGACACAGGGCCGGGGGTTTTGATTTCTCCCACATCGCTTACTCCTTCCGCGTTGTCCGGGATGACGAATTCCCCCACTGTCCGACCCTTGATCACCAGTCGATAGCGTCCGGGGGCCAGGCCGTCGGCGATGAACCGCCCATTGCGATTGGTGAAGAAGGGTTTGCCCTGCGCTTCGTCCTGAGCCTCGGCCGCCACGATCAGCCCCCCCATCAAGGCGACCGGCCCCTCAGGCGACATCAGATAGCCGCGCGCCGTGTGCGAAGCGTCGCTGCCGACGACGAAACGATAGCCGTTGCCGAAACCAGGGAATGCCGAGATCACGCCGGAGCCCAGGTCATAGCCTTCCGGCAGGGGGTCGACCTCCAGCTCATAGCGCCGCACGCCATAGCCGCGATCGACGCCCGCCAGCGCCGGGCCGAACCAGCCGCTGTTGGCGACCGGATAGCCGCTGGAGTCCGTCAGGCTGACGCGCGCGCCCTTCAACGTCGGGTGGCCGGTGGCGATGACGAAACCTTCGCGCGCCGAGCGTCCGATGCCGAAGGCGCCGTCCGCATAGCCGATCATGGTCGAGACCCGCCACAACGACTCCTGCCGCGTCTGTCCGTCGGTCAGGTTGGAGACGAGCCGGTTGGAGACGATCTCCGCATCGAAGCGGTTGTTGATGTAGCGCAGGTCGCCCGCGATGGTCTGCTGCGTCCCGTCCTCAGAGAAGCGCAGATCGCCGCTCAGATCGTTCAGCCGACCTGTAGCGGCCCGCGAAATGCCCACCTCGCGCAGGTCGTTCTGGGTGTCGTAACGGGCCACGCCGCTCCACCGCCCCCCGAAACGAGTGGTCAGGTTGATGCCGAACCGCGTGTCGTCGCGGCCGTCCAGGGCGGTCGTGCGTTGCACCGTCATATTGACGCCGAAACGACGGAAGGTGCGGCCGAAGTTCAGGTTCAGATCGGTTCGATCCCGCTCGCCTCGCCCCTTCACATAGGCCGCACCGAACCCCAGCGTATAGGCGCGGAACCGCAACAACGCCTGACCGGCCGCACGCCACTGCTCACGGTTGAAGGCTGTGTTCTCAAAGACATTCTGAAAATAACGGCTGGTCGCCTGTACCGACGCCACAAGGCGAAGATCCACCTCTCGCCCGAACGTCGTCTCGCGCAGGTAGTCGATCGAGGCGATATAGCCCTGCTCGTCGGTGTCGCCGTTATGACTGACGGCGGCGCTCGCCTGGACCAGTCCGAGGCGGCTGCCCCAAACGGCCAGACCGCCGGCCTGGCCGCGCCCCTGAGCCAATTGAGCGTTGGCCCCCAGGGTCAGCACGTCGCTGATCCCCTTGCGGACAAAGCCCGACGCGGCCAGCGACGAGCCGTATTCCAGCGATCCGCCCTCCTCCAGCACGCCCGCCGACACGCCGAAGTCCACTACGCCGGGGTCCAGCAGTCCCGCGCCGCCGAACAGATCGAACACGGCGATCTCTCTTTGACCCGTATTGTCCTCGATCAGCAGCCGAACGGTGTTGGCGCCCTGGCCGAACGGAAAGTCGCCCAGCGAATAAGGCCCGGCGTCCAGCCGCAGCCGCTCGATGATCACGCCGTTGACCTCGACCACCACCAGGGCGGGGCGATCCAGCACGAACTGCCGCCGCCCGGCCGGACGCACGTTCTGAAAGGGCCGGATGGTCGAATAGGCGCGCGCCGCCGACAGGCCGAGAAACCGTCGCGATCCCTGAAAGCTCTCGACTGGCGGAGCGAACTCGCCCGCGGTCAACCGCACCGCCGACTGGAACAGGTCCTTGGTCAGTCGGATTTCACGGCGGCGCCAACGCTCATCGGATGATGCGCCGTCATAGTCGACGCCCGCCGTCAGCGTCACGCCGTCGAAGCCGCCGAAATTAGCGAACATGTCGATCCCGCCCGAGAGCGGCGCGAACCGGCTTTCGGTGTGGGAATACTGCTGCGCCATCGTGATATTGGCGCCGGCCGCGAAGTTGGAGGGCTGGTCAAAGGCCGCCGGATCGACCAGCTCATTGCGATTGAAGCTGACATCGCGACGCGCCCGCGCCCCGGCCGAGAGTTCGGCCACAAAGGTCAGCGCCAGAGGATCAAAACTCAGGGAAAAGCCTTCGTCTCGCAGGTCCGCCATGTTGACGCGTTTCTGCGACGCGATGATCGTCTTCAGCCGATCGCGCTGGGCGGGCGCCAGACTGGGGCCCAGAAGGTCCATCAGCGCCTGCGCGTCGACCACACCCTCGCCCTGTAGATCCACCTCCCCCGCCAGATCGCCCAGATAGCGGCCATCAAGGGTCAGCGGCCCCTGGATGGGACTCAGCACCGGGTTGGGCCGGGCGGACGGCGTCTGATCCTGAGGTCCGCCGGCCACCGCGTCGAGCGCGGGGGGAACACTCGACGCGGCGCCGGCGGCGAGCAGGACGTCAGGGGCGCCTCGCTCGACCGGGACTACGGCGGCGGCGCCGTAGGTGACTTCGGAATAGTTGGGCGCGGTGCGGATGACCTCATCTCCCGCGAACGGCGTTTCAGCATTGCTCGCCGACGCGACGCTGCCGCCCAGGCAGGCCGCAGCGCCGAGGCGCCGCCAGATCCGATTGGGGCCGGGCATCTCACAGCAGCACGATCGAGGCGGTCACATCGCCGCTGGCGCCTGCCGCCAACGCCGCAGGGATACGCATATTACGCGTGGCGCCGCCCGCCATCACGCTGACCTCGCCGACATCAACCTCGGCGGCAGGAATCTCATGCGCCTTGCCGTCCGCCGTCTTGAGCGTGAAACGCGCCTCGCGCAGATGAGCGAATCCGTCGCCCGTATTGCGCGCCGTCAGCAGGATGTCGCCATTCGCCGCGCGGGAAGCGGAGGTCACCTCGACCGCCGCCCTGGCGCTGGCCGGCGCCACAAAAACATAGGTATTGATCGTGAAGGCCAGTTTGACGTCAGCGCCCGCTTCGTCCTCGCCGGTGACAGCCTGCATGTCGATCGGCAATTGCGCCGCCCGCACAAGGTACATGCGGCCCTGCGGCGCGCTGTCGCCCAGATAGCGCACCTGCACCACCTGCTCGCGATTGGGCGGAATGACGGACTGGACCGGAAAGACCCCGATGTCGTCGTCTTCTGGAACTAGGCTGCGGGCGCCGTTTTCATCGACCTGCATCCGATAGACTTCGATCTCCACGGTGGCCGGCGCCGTGGCCGTATTGCGCACGGTCAGTCGGTAGCTGGATCCGCTTCCTGAAGGCGTGATCTTGGCCACCATCGGCGAGACATCCATGGCGCGCGTACCGGACGCCGGCGTCATGGCCATCATCAGGCAGAGCACTGAAGCTGCGACGACTTGAAATCTCATGACTGCATCTCCCCTGCAGTAATGTGAAAAGAAAACGGGGAGCCTTGCGAGCTCCCCGTTCTGGCTCGATCAAGCCGGGTTCAGCGTGAAGGTAAAGGTCTCCGTATAGGTGCCGGCCGGAGCCGACGCCGCGCCCGGACCGGACGGCGCAGCCGCGCAGCCCGACGAACCGGGGTTGGTGGGATCGCCTTGCGTGCCGCCGGCGCCGGGGCCGCCCGGAACATTGTAGCAAAGGTTCAGGAACAGATCGGCGAAGATGCCGTCGGCCAGAGCCTGGCTATAGCCGCCCGAGTCGGTGACCACCGCCGGACTGCCGGGCCAGGTGTCCTGAGCCGGGAAGCCGAGGCTCGGCACTTGCTGGACAACCAGGTCCCAGTCGTAGTTGATCAGCACGCCATCGGCCGACTTGAAATCGCCGTTCTGGGCGCTGGACGTCAGCTTGGCGCCGCTCGGGGCGTTACACGACATCCGCAGGGTCGTGACTTTCTGGCGCGCGCCATTGGCCACGGCGACATTGCCGCCAGCCACGTTGGCCAGGCCGATGCCGCAGAAGTTGGTCACGCTGGTACTGACCGTCACATTGGTCTGAGCACTGGAAACACCAGGCAGAGCCAGCAGGGCTGCTGCGGCGGTGGCGGCCGCAGTCATCATCAAAGTACGCATCTTCGCCTCCGGGAATGGGTTGTTTAACGAGACCCCAGACTGTCGATTCCGATGTCTGGACTTGCGGCTGATCGCCACAATCTCGCCATTTACAACCTGTCCCGAAGACCAACATCCCCAAGGTTGCTACTCATCTTGGACTAGTCAATTTTAACTAATCATTCACGACTATGACTGGGCCGCGCTGCTGCGCGGAGGACCGAGCAGCAGCCACAGGGCGCCGAAGATCACCGCCAGCGCAGCGAGCCCGACCGCCTGCGGAGCGACCTCCCCCAGACTGGCGCCCATCGCGTTCATCGGCACGAAGGCCTGGACGGCGGCGGTCGACGGCGACAGATGAGCCAGCCAGACCAGCAGCTTGGGCATCATGAAATGCGGCCAGGCCGCACCCGTCAGAAAGAACAGAGGCGCCGAGGTTCCGACCAGCACCTGCAGCACCCGCTCGTGACGATCGAACAAGCCGCCCAGCAGCAGCCCCAGCGCCGAGACCCCGGCCGCGAACACCGGCGACAGCAGGATGACCCCGCCCAGATCGCCGCCGCGCGGATAGTCCTGCACCCAGAAGACGAAACCGAAATAGAACAGGCAGGACGCCGTGCCGATCGCCGTCAGCGCCAGCCACAGGCCCAGTCTCGCACTGCGTCGCATGGGGGCCGCGCCGGTCTCGCGGCGCAGGGCGGCAATGACGCCGGCGCCCAGCAGCAGGGTCTGCTGCAGGATGATCAGACTGACCGCCGGCACCGCGTAATCGCCATACCCTTCCGTCGGATTGAACAGGGACTCCTGCTTCAGCGTCGGCGCCAGTTTTGCCGCGCGTGCGGCCTGAGGCAGGCCCTCCAGCCGCGTCTCGGCGACGTGGGCGGCCGCAGCCGCGACCGCCTTGCCGACAGAGGTGACCCGGACCAGATAGCCGCCGTTCAGCCAGACGGCGACGCCGCTGGGGGCGCCGCGCGCCAGATCGCTCTCAAACCGGTCAGGCAGGATGACGACGCCGTCCACCACCCCTCGCCGCATCAGGTCGGACGCCTCGGCGGTCGAAGGGATCACGGCGGCGACCTCGACCGCATGGGAGGCGTTCAGATCTTCGACCAGGGCGCGGGTCAGGGCGCTCTGCGTCGGCGTCACCACAGCGACCGGCAGGCCCGTCGCCGCCTGCCCGGCATAGGCGGCCGGATAGTAGAAGGCGTACAGAACCACAGCCAGGATTAGCAGGCTGCTGACCGGCCGGGCGCGCGGCAGGTTGCGGAATGTGGCGATGAAAGTAGCGCCCACGCCCTGTTCCGGCAGGGGAAAGGCCAGCGCCTCGGCCTTGGGCGCGCGGCGGGCGCGCAGGCCGATCAGCACGGCGGCCAAGATCAGGGCGATCACAGTGACGACGCTCAGGATCGTCAGGTCGCGCCAGGCCCCGCCGGGCGCTGCGCCGGTCACCATCTGGCCGGTCTGCAGCCGAAGATAGTGGGTGTAGGGCAGGATATCGCTCCAGATTCGGGCAAAGCGCGGCCCGTGATCCAGCGGCAGGGTGCCGTTCGAGAAGGCG
This sequence comes from Brevundimonas naejangsanensis DSM 23858, assembly GCF_000421705.1. GTDB lineage: Bacteria > Pseudomonadota > Alphaproteobacteria > Caulobacterales > Caulobacteraceae > Brevundimonas > Brevundimonas naejangsanensis. Next base: position 277,126 of record NZ_ATXN01000003.1, on the reverse strand, counting down.
ATGGCAGCGCCCGAATAGATGGCGGTGGCCGAGAAGGCCATGTCGACATCTCCCAGCAGGGCGACCAGCAGGGCCGACAGGGCGACGCTGACCGCCATTAGGGCGACCACGCCCAGCATCAGCAGGGGCAAGGACCCCGCCACGCCCCAGCCCCTGATCCCGCACAGCCAGCCGATCCAGGCCAGGCCCCACAGGGAGAAAATGACGAAATGCGGGATCAGCGTCCCGATCAGAGCCGCCGTCGTCCGCCCGCCGGTCTGGGCCTTGAACGCCCGGAAGGAACCGCCCTGCATCAGCCGTCCGACCGCAAGCACCGCCGAACAGGCCGCCAGCAGGTGCAGCACGCCGGGCGCCAGCAGACCGCCGAGGAACAGCTCGAAGCTCAGCTGCGGATTGCCGATGATCGACACCTGGACGGCGGGGGGCTCCAGCGCCGTGGCGGGCAGGCCCATCTGGCGCGCGCGCTCCTCCAGTCGAGGCGCGGCGGCCGAGGCGATGGCCGACGACTGGCCCAGAGCCGACAGGGCGCCGACGGTCTGGAAGGCGCCGTTGAACGACACCGTCACCTGCTCCGGACGACGGAAGGCGCCTTCGCTGAAGCCCGAGGGAAAGTGAGCGATGCTGTAGACCTCGCCGCGCCGCATCAGGGCTACGGCCTCATCCACCGTCGCCGGCGCGTGGGCCACCCGCAGGCCGGGGCTGGCCTCCATGTTGCGGATCGCCGCACGGCTGAAGGCCGAGTTGTCCTGATCCACCACGGCGACCGGGGCCTGACGGATCACGCCGGGCGCCAGCATGGCCGCGATCACCGCCAGCAGGATCAGCGGCAGGCCGAAGGCGACGAAGGCGTCCCACGGCCGGGTCGCCAGCCGCCGCGCCTCGTCCTGAACGGCCGCAAGAAAGACGGCCGCCCCGCCCTTCATCGCGCCGACCAGTCGAACAGGACGCTCATGCCCGGCCGCAGGCCCTCGATCGGCCGGACAGGCTTGGCCTTCACCTGGAAGCTGCGGACATCATAGCCGCTGGACTGCCGGGTCGAGCGCCATGTGGCGAACTCGCCCTGCGGGCTGATGGCGGTGACGCGGAAAGCCGCGCCCTTTACGCCCAGCGCGGGTACGTCCCCGCGCACGGTCGCGCCGATCTTCAGCTCGCGGAACTGGTCCTCGCGCACGCTGAAGGCGACCCACGGATCAGACGTATCGACGATGGTGAACACCGGCACGCCCGTCAGCACCAGCTCGCCGACATTGGCGAAGCGTTCCGACACCTCGCCGCCATGCGGAGCGGTCAGACGGGTCTCGCCCTGCAGGCTTTCGACCTCAGCGACGGCGGCGCGGGCGCCGCTGACGTTGGCGTCGGCGACCAACTTCTCTTGCGGACGGGTTCCGGCCTGCGCCTTCAGATACTGCTGGCGCGCGGCCTCGGACTGAGACGCCGTTGCGGCGCGGGCGGCAACCGCCTCGTCGCGGCGCTGGGCGGAAATGACGCCCTCGGCGAACAGGTTTTCGGCCCGGCGCGCGGTCTGATCAGCCAGACGGGCCGTCGCCTGTGACGCGCGCCAGATGGACTCGACCGTCTGCACGTCCTCGGCGCGGGCGCCCTCGCGGCTCATGGACTGGATGGCCTGCGTCGACTGCAGCAGGGCCCGCGCCTGAGCATCCTTGGCCTCGACCTCGGGGCTGCTCATCAGCGCCAACTCCTGGCCAGCCGCCACCTGATCGCCTTCCGCCGCCATAAAGCGTTCGACGCGGCTGGGCACCTTGGTGGCGACGGTGAAGGTCTCGGCCTCGACCATGCCCTGCACCTGATCCGGCGCCGGACGAGCGGCCAGGAACAGACCCACGACGATGAAGACCAGCAGCAGCGCCACCCCCGCCGCGACAATCAACGGCAGAAGCGGACGGCGCTGTTTCGGCGGCGGCGCCTCGGCGGGTTTGGGCGGCGTATAGGCCGATGAAGGCGTCTCGCTCATGGGGCGCTGAGTCATGGGGCGCTGATCCGGTCGTCGCGTTGCAGATAATCGTTCAGGGTCCGGCCGTTGCCCGACGTCGCCAAAAGCGCCGCCAGGCTCAGATCGTATTCATAGGCCGCAGCCGCCCGTTGCAGGCGCGCGGTTCCCAACAGGTTGCGGGCGTCGATCACCGACGCGGCCGTCGCCTCGCCCTCGCGGAAGCCGACCTCCTGCACGCGCAGGTTCTCGCGCGCGGCCTCCAGACTGCTGTCCATGCTCAGGAATTGCCGCCGGGCCAGATCGACCTGATTATAGGCGCGCGTGACCATCAGCCGGGCGTCGTCGCGGGCCTTGCGCTCCATCTGAGACGCCGCCGAGGCCTGGGCCCGCGCGGCGCCGAGCAGCCGTCGCCTGTCCACCGAAGACATCAGGGTGTAGCGGGCGCCCAGGCCAAAAGCCCAGTCAGGCTCGGTCGGCAGGGAATCATCGGGGTTCATGTTGTAGGTCCCGAAGGCGAACACCGACGGCTTCAGTCGCGAGGCCGCCAGATCGGCCCCCGCCTCGGCCAGATCGCGCCCCGCCTGCGCCTGAATGACCCGCGCGTTCGACTGCCCCGCGCTGTCCAGAAACAGGTCGGCAGGTCCCACCGGGCCGCGGTTGACGAACAGGGGCGTGGTCGGCGTCGCCCCGTCCTCAAGGTCCGTCACGCGCGCCAGCGAGGCGACGGCGTTTTCATGCTCCAGCTCGGCGCGGTTGACCTGGCGCTGGGCGGCGTCGCGCGCCACCTCGACCTGAAGCGTCTGGGCGCGGCTGAGGAAACCCTCGCTCTCCATGCGGCGCGCGTTGTCCAGATGCAGATCAAAGCCGTCGCGCGTGTCTATGGCGATCTTCAGCGCCTCCGCCGCCAGCACCTGGCCGAAATAGGCCTGGGCCAGCCCGACGCCTTCCAGATCGACGGCTTCCCGACGCTTGGCTTCGGCCAGATCAAGATTGGCCTCCGCCGCCCGACGGAGGGCCGGAATGGCGCCGCCGGTATAGATGGGCTGAAGCGCCGTCACCGTCGGGCGAAACGTCGTATCGTCCACCTGCAGCCGTATGTCGTGCGGCAGAGCGGCGAAAATCTCCGGCAGAGCCGCCTGCAGCCTCTGCTCCACGACGCCCAAAACATCGCCCGGCACGCCGGGCAGACCTGAGATCAGACCCGGAATGGCCGCGCTGATGTCGGACTGCGCCCGGTCCAGCGGCTCGCCCAGCGACAGGTCGAACGTCTTGCGATAGCGGATCAGCTGAGCGTCCAGCGACACCGTCGGTCGGTTCAGGCCGTCTGCCGCGCGCGCCTGGGCCTCCGCAGCCTCCACCGCATAACCCGCGGCCCGGTTCAGGCTGGACGTCGAACGCAGCCGCGCCTCAGCCTCTGCATAGCTCAACGGGGTGCGGGACGCTTCGGCGTTTCGGGGCGCAGATGCGGTCAGTTGCGCCTGCGGCTCCGCCTCCTGGCTGCTCGCCATCGGCCCCGCAGCCAGCGCGACGCACAGCCCGACCCCACTGATCATCATCGCTTCACCCCGTATCACGTCCGACCCCAACGATCCTGACGCGCCGCCGTTGCGTCAAGCAAGCAGGGGAGCGGCTGGCTCTCCACGTGCAGCCTCGTCTGTAATCCTGCCTCGAGGCCGGCTGCGAGACGAAACAGCCTAGCTGCTGTTGCTCTCGACCCTAGACAGTACTAACTTCAATGTCAGTACTATATTCAACCGCCCCTCACCCGAAATGGAGCATTCATGGACGCCGATGTCATCGTCGTAGGCGCTGGTCTCGCCGGTCTGGCGGCCTGTCAGGAGCTGGTGACGGCGGGCCAGCGCGTCGCCCTGATCGACCAGGAGAATGCAGGCAATCTAGGCGGTCAGGCCTACTGGTCGTTCGGCGGATTATTCCTGGTCGACTCGCCTGAACAGCGGCGTCTGGGCGTGCGAGACAGCCTCGACCTGGCCTGGCGTGACTGGCAGGGCAGCGCCGGATGGGACCGACTTGAGGGGCCGGGCGCCGAAGATGAATGGGCTGTGCGCTGGGGCCGGGCCTATGTCGAGTTCGCCGCCGGCGAGAAGCGCAGCTGGCTGCGGCAGCTCGGCGTGAAGCTGACTCCGATGGTCGGATGGGCCGAGCGCGGCGGCGGGACCGCCTTCGGCCACGGCAATTCCGTGCCCCGCTTTCATGTCGCCTGGGGAACCGGCACCGGGGTGTCCGAGCCGTTCGCCGACAGGGCCAGGGATGCGGCGAAACAAAATCGACTGACGTTTCATCACCGACGTCGCGTCGATCAACTGCTGGTCGAGGGCGGCCGCGTCGTCGGCGTCAGCGGCGCGGTCCTGGCCCCGGATGATGCGCCGCGCGGGGCGCCGACGAACCGCACCGTAATCGGCGACTTCACCCTGAAGGCGCCCGCAGTGATCCTGGCGACCGGCGGCATAGGCGGCAATCACGAACTGGTGCGGCGATACTGGCCTGAACGGCTGGGCGCGCCGCCGCGCGAAATGATCACCGGCGTCCCCGCCTATGTCGACGGCCGGATGCTGGACATCGCCGCTGAGGCCGGGGCCCGCCTCGTGAACCGAGACCGCATGTGGCACTATGTTGAAGGGGTGCGGAACTGGGCGCCGATCTGGCCCCGGCACGCCATCCGCATCCTGCCCGGCCCCTCGCCTCTGTGGTTCGACGCCCTGGGTCGGCGCCTGCCGCATCCCGCCCTGCCCGGCTATGACACCATGGCGACGCTGAAACACCTGCGCACCACGCCCGATCTGGCGGCGTACGACCATTCCTGGTTCATCGTCACCGAGACGATGCTGGCCAAGGAATTCGCTCTGTCGGGATCGGAACAGAACGCCGACATCACCAACCGCAATCTTCTCGGCGTCCTGCGTTCGCGTCTGGGCAAGGGCGCGCCGAAGGAGGTGGCCGCCTTCCGCGACAAGGGCGCCGACTTCGTCGTCGCTGATGATCTGGAGACGCTGGTGGCGAAGATGAACGGACTCACCGAGCAACCGCTGCTCGACCCGGCCCTGATCCGCCGCCAGATCGAGGATCGCGACGCCCAGATGGACAATCCCTACGCCAAGGACGTTCAGGTTCAGGGCATTCACAACAGCCGACGCTACAAAGGCGACCGCTGGGCGCGCACCTCGGCGCCGCACAAGGTGCTGGATCCGCAGGCGGGGCCGCTGATCGGCGTCAAGCTGCATGTGCTGACGCGAAAGTCGCTGGGCGGACTTCAGACGGACCTGTCCAGCCGCGTCTTGACGCCCGACGGCGCTGTGCTGGAAGGTCTCTATGCTGCAGGCGAAGCCGCTGGTTTCGGCGGCGGCGGCCTGCATGGTTACAACGCTCTGGAAGGCACCTTCCTGGGCGGATGCATCTTCTCCGGGCGAGCGGCGGGACGGGCGCTCTCCGGGCGGAACTGACGACAACAGGGGGAATGACCTATGGGCTCGCCGTTGACCCTGATCGGGCTGCCGATCGCGCTGGGCATCATCATGTTCGGCCTGGGCCTGAGCTTGACGCCATCCGATTTCGTCCGGGTGGGCCGACAGCCGAAGGCGGCGGCTGTAGCGCTGGCCTGTCAGTTGCTTCTGCTGCCGGCGATCTGCTTCGCCCTGGTGCTTGCGTTCCGGCTGCCGCCGATCCTGGCGGTCGGCATGATGCTGCTGGCGGCCTCGCCCGGCGGGACAACGGCCAACCTCTATAGCCACCTGTTCCGCGGCGATGTGGCCCTGAACATCAGTCTGACGGCGATCAACTCCGTCATCGCCGTGGTGACCCTGCCGGTCATCGTCAACCTGGCCGTGGCCTATTTCCAGCCCGGCGACATGAAGGTCGGCCTGCAACTGACCAAGACCCTCGAGGTCTTCATGATCGCGCTGGTTCCCGTGGCTCTGGGGATGCTGGTGCGCGGCCTGAAACCCGGCTTCGCCCAGGCGATGGACAGGCCGGTCCGTATCGCCTCCATCCTGATCCTGACGCTGGTGATCCTGGGCGCAGCGGCGTCCAGCCTGGATGTGCTGCTCGCCAACTTCCAGGCCCTGGCGGGGATCGTCATCCTGTTCTGCCTGTTCAGCCTGGGCATAGGTTTCGCCGTGCCCCGCCTGCTGAAGATCGAACGCCCGCAGGCCATCGCCAGCGCCTTCGAGGTCGGGCTGCACAACGCCACCCTCGCCATCGTCATCGCCCAATCGGTGCTGCGCAGCCCGGAGATGACCCTGCCCGGCGCCGTCTATGGCGTGCTGATGTTCCCGCTGGCGGCGGCGTTCGGCCTGCTGATTACCCGCAAGCGCGCAGCAGCCGTCGCACGCTGAACGAGATCAGCCGCGCAGTTCGCGACGCAGAACCTTGCCCACCGCCGTCTTGGGCAGGGGTTCGCTGCGGAACTCGACGATGCGCGGCACCTTGTAACCGGTCAGTTGCGCGCGGCTGTGAGCGATCAGCATCTCGGTCGTCAGCTCAGGCGATCGCGGCACCACGACGATCTTGATCCGCTCGCCCTGCGCCGCATCCGGCACGCCGACGGCGGCGACCTCCTCGACCAAAGGATGGCTGGCGATCACATCCTCGATCTCGCCCGGATAGACGTTGAAGCCGGACACCAGGATCATGTCCTTGATCCGATCCACCAGGCGTACCCGCCCATCCGCCTGCATCACCCCGACGTCGCCGGTCGCCAGCCAGCCGTCGTCCGACAGCACCCTGGCCGTCTCGTCAGGCCGTTTCCAATAGCCCAGCATCACCTGGGGGCCGCGCACATGCAGTTCGCCCTCTTCGCCGATCCCGGCCCAGCTCCCGTCCTCGCGACGCATGCGAACCTCAGTCGAGGGCGCCGGCAGGCCCACCGTTCCGTCGAAGCCCATCCCTTCCGGGTGCTCCAGATCGACGCGCCCGATACAGACCACCGGCGATGTCTCCGTCAGGCCATAGCCGTCGATCAGCGGCGCGCCCGTCACCGCCTGCCACTCCTCCGCGACGACCTTCTGCGTCGCCATGCCTCCGGCGATGGTCAGCTTCAGATCCGAGAAATCGCGCTCTCGAAACGCTCGGCTCTTCATCAGGCTTACGAAAAGGGTGTTCAGCCCCGTCATGCCGACGAAACGCTCCTTGCGCAGGATCCATTCCACCCGCTTGGCGTCGCGCGGATTGGCGATCAGGATGTTGCGCCCGCCCGCCCCGGTGAACATCATCAGGTTCGCGGTCAGCGAGAAGATATGGTAAAGCGGCAGCATGGTGACATTGCCCAGAGGCCGTGTCTGATCAATCTGATCCAGCAGCCAGACCCGCCCCTGAATCGTGTTGGCCAGGATGTTGCGATGGGTCAGCATCGCCCCCTTCGCCACGCCTGACGTGCCCCCCGTATATTGCAGGAAGGCGATGTCTTCAGGACTGATCTGCACCGGCTGCAACGTCAGTCGCCGGGCCTGTCCCATCACGCGCGTCCACCGATGCGAGCCCGGCAGATGATAGGCCGGAACCATCTTCTGCACGTGACGCATCAGGGCGCTGACGGCGACGCCCTTCAGTCCGCCCATCATGTCGCCCATGGCGGTGACGACGACGTGCCGAAGATCGGTTCCTTCGCGCGCCTGCTCCACCGTGGCGGCGAACATGTCCATGACCACCAGGACGACCGCCCCGCTGTCCTTCAGCTGATGGTTCAATTCACGCGGGGTGTAGAGCGGATTGACGTTGACCACGATGCCGCCCGCGAACAGCACGCCGAACAGGGCCGCCGGATACTGCAGGCAGTTCGGCATCATCAGCGCCACCCGCTCGCCCGGCTGCACGCCGATCGACTGCAGCCAGGCGCCGAAGCTCTTGGCCGCCTTCAGCATATCGCCATAGGTCACCGCCGAGCCCAGACTGACGAAGCCGGGACGGTCGGCGAACTTCAGCGCATCCGCCTCGAACAGCTGGGTGACCGAGGCCCAGCGCGCCAACTCATCCTCGATGCAGACGGGCACGCCCTCGCGATAGGACTTGGTCCAGAAACGCTCGGCCCACAGCTGGTCCATCTCCGCAGCGTGATCCGTCACAGCGCTCATTTCTCGACCACTGCGACAACGCCCTGCCCGCCCGCCGCGCAGATGGAGATAAGCCCGCGCCCGCCGCCATTGCGGTCGATCATGGCGGCCAGATTGGCCAGGATGCGCCCGCCGGTCGCCGCGAACGGGTGCCCCGCCGCCAGCGAGCCGCCATTGACGTTCAGCCTGGCACGGTCGATCGAACCCGGCGCGGCATCCAGCCCCAGCCTTGTGCGAGCGTAGTCCTCATCCTCCCAGGCCTTGAGCGTGCACAACACCTGAGCGGCGAAGGCCTCGTGAATCTCATAAAAATCGAAATCCTGGAGCGTCAGGCCCAGCCGCGCCAACATGCGCGGAACCGCATAGGCGGGCGCCATCAACAGCCCTTCGTCCCCGCCGACGAAATCAACCGCCGCCGCCTCGCCGGTCCGCAGATAGGCCTGAATCGGCAGCCCCCGCGCCTTGGCCCAGTCCTCGCTCGCCAGCAGCACGGTCGATGCGCCATCCGTCAGGGGCGTGGAATTGGCCGCCGTCAGGGTGCCGTTCTCGCGGTCAAACACCGGCTTCATCGTCGCCAGCTTCACTGGATCGATATCCGGCCGCAGGTTGTTGTCCCGCCTCAGCCCCCGATAGGGAATGACCATATCGTCGAATAGACCGGCCTCCCAGGCGGCGGCGGCGTTGCGGTGGCTGGCGACGGCCAGGGCGTCCTGATCCTCACGCGCGATGTTCCAGCGCTTGGCCATCAGTTCGCAGTGTTCCCCCATCGACAGGCCGGTGCGGGGTTCGGCGTTGCGCGGCGGTTCAGGCTTGAACGGCGCGGTCAGACCTGCGCCCAACAGCGCCTTGATCCGACCGCCGGTCGTCTTCTCCCGATTGGCGGCCAGCAGGGCCTTTCGGAACCGTTCGTTCAGAGCGATGGGCGCATCGGACGTCGTGTCCACCCCGCCCGCAACCCCGACCTCGATCTGGCCCAGCGCGATCTTGTTGGCGACCAGGATGGCGGCCTCCAGCCCTGTGCCGCAGGCCTGAGACACGTCATATGCCGGGGTGTCCGCGCCGATGGTCGTGCCCAGCACGCTTTCGCGGGTCAGGGCGATGTCGCGCGACAGCTTCAGCACCGCACCCGCCGCCACTTCGCCCAGGCGCTGACCGTGCAGGTCGAAACGGTCGGCCAGCCCCTGCAGGGCGGCGGTCAGCATGTCCTGGTTGGACGCCTCGGCATAGGCGGTGTTGGACCGCGCAAAGGGAATGCGGACGCCGCCGATAATGGCGACTCGACGCGGCGCAGGTGCGGTCAGCATAGGGCTTCATCCCTGGATGAAAGGGTCAACCGACCCCGCATATGGATGCGCGATCCAACAGCGTCGCGCACTTCAAAATGGCGTTCACGGCCGCATGATCCAGCGTACAACGTCGCCTTTCCGGGCAGGAACAGCGGCGCACGAAAGGCGACCTCGACCTCGGCGACCGTCAAGGGTTGCGGCGGCGACAGGGCGGCGATGGCTCGCGCCTTGCTCCACATCCCGTGGGCGATCGCGCGGCGAAAACCGAACAGCCGCGCCCCCAACGCCGAAGTGTGGATGGGATTGGCGTCGCCGGAAACACGTGCGTAGCGACGGCCCAGTTCTTTAGAGAGCTTCCACGTCTCGCTCCGCGCGTCCGCTCCACCGTTCGCCAGAACCGGCGCCGGTTCGCCCGATCCGGACCGACCGACGCGCATGTAGAGGCTGGAGCCTTCCCACACGGTCTCGCCGTCGCGAACCGCCATCGTCTCCAGAGTGAAGGCCTGTCCCTTGTCGTGGGCTACGAACCGTCCCGTCCGGGTCCTCAACGTCAGCCGGTCGCCAAGGCCCAACCGCGCGTGCTGACGGATATGGTTGTGCAGGTGCACCAGACCGACCGCCGGATAGGGAAAGTCCGCTCCCAACAGAATCCGCATCTGCAGAGGAAAGGCCAGAATGTGGGGCCAGGTGATCGGCACGCCCTGCTCGGGCGCAAAGCCGCACACGCCGGCATAGGCGTCGACCGCCGTCGCCTCTAACACCACCTCACGTTCAAGCACGCGGCGCGGCAGCACCGGGTCAGACGGCGCTTTGCGTATCAGACCATGCAGGGCGCCGCCGACCACCGCCAGCCCTGACAGAGGAGCGTCGAACCGCTGGACCGCGCCGTCCACGATCATGCGCCCAGCAGGCTCTGGCCGCAGACGCGCACCACCTGCCCGTTGACGCCGCCCGATGCAGGATGCGCCAGCCAGGCGATCGTCTCGGCCACATCGACCGGGCTGCCCCCCTGCCCCATGCTGTTCATCCGGCGCCCCGCTTCGCGAATGGCGAAGGGGATGGCCGCGGTCATCCGGGTCTCGATGAATCCGGGCGCCACGGCGTTGACGGTCAGGCCGCTTGAAGCCGACTGCGATGCGAGGCGACGGACGGCCCCGATCCACGCCGCCTTGGACAGGGCGTAATTGGTCTGCCCCATGTTGCCGGCGACGCCGCTTAATGAAGATACGGCGACGATGCGGCCATTACGGCGCACTCCCCCGCCCTCGATCAGCGCCTGGGTGATCGCCAGCGGCGCCGACAGGTTGACCGCCATGACGCTGTCCCACTCGGCGGGTTCCATGCGGGCTATGGTGCGGTCACGGGTGATCCCGGCATTATGGATCACCACGTCGTAGCCGCCCCGCTTACGCGCATCGGCGAGCAGGGTCGCGGTCGCGTCAGACGCCGTGATGTCCAGCGCCAGGCTGTCGACGCCCAGTTCTACCGACAGGGCGGACAGGCCGTCCGCCGCCCCGGCCACATCCAGCGCCGTAACCTGGGCGCCCTCAGCCGCGAACAGGCGAGTGATGGCTTCCCCGATCCCGCGCGAGGCGCCGGTGACCAGCACCTTTCGTCCTGAGTGGCCGGCTCCGGCTCCGCCTGTCTCGACCCGCGCGGCCACCCGGATCGACTGCCCCGAAACATAGGCCGAGCGCGGCGACAACAGAAACGCCAGCGTGCTTTCGGCGGCCGCCTCCGCGCCCGGCGTCACATAGAGCATATGGACGCCGATGTTGCGCCGAACCTCCTTGGCCAGTGAGCGGACGAAGCCCTCAAGCCCGCGCTGCACCGCCTCGCCTTCAGCATCTGCCATCAACTCGGGCGGGGCGCCGATCACAACGATGCGGCCATGTTCGGCTACCGAACGAACAGCCTGATGGAAGAAACCATACAGGCCCTTCGCCGCCTGGACGCGCGCGCAGTCCGAGGCGTCGAACACCAATGCGCCATAGCGCGCATCCGGCGACCATTCGGCATGAAGCCCATGCCCCGACGCCTGCATCAGCCCCGCCAGAACGGCCGCCATGGGGCCGTCGCCGCTGCCCCCTGACAGACACGGGCCGACGATCCCCGCCCCCGCCTCTGCGCGACGTTGCAGCGGCGCCGGGCGCGGCAGGCCCAGGGCTCCCGTCACCCAACCGCCCACGCCCGAGTTGACGAAATTCAGATAGCGATCGCTCATCAGGCCGCCTTCTTTTTCGTCTTGGCGAGCGCCGTGTCTGTCGGCCGTCTCGCCAGACCAGCCGCGATATCGAAGTCCGGCGCGAAGTCGTCCACCTGGATCGCCTGATCGGCATGGGCGGCGAAACGACCGATCAACTCGCGCTCCTGCGTGGTGATCAGGCCCTTGCCTTGCGCTTCCACAGCCCAGTCATCCAGCAGGGTCAGATTCTGCGGCGCCCTTGCAATCACGCCTCCGCGCACGGCGTCCTTCAGCCGCCGCTCAATGGCCTCGACCTGCGGATAGAGATCAAAGGCGGCGAGGGTCACGGCGATGGGATCGACCTCTACGCGCGCCGTCCACGACCCGGCGATCAGACGGTCGCGCGCCGGGCTGTGGGTCTGAATCAGGGCGGCGACAGCGGCGGCGCAACGGTCGTCCGGTTCGGACGTCTTCAACCCGAACGGCGCCCCGATCAGCTTCAGGAACAGGGCTGCGCCCCGGCTTGGGTGATTGGCCAGCAGGCTGCGCCAGGCAGCGCCGGCTCGCGCCAGAGCGTCCTGCGCCGCCCAATGAACGAAAGGCAGGTCCTCCGCTGGACGGCCTTCATCCTCAAACCGCTTCAGCACGCTGCTGAGAATGAAGAGCTGAGACAGGATGTCGCCCAGACGTCCCGTCAGCGCGCCCTTTCTCTTCAAGGCGCCGCCCACGGTCGCCATCGACAGGTCCGAAGCCAGCGCCAGCAGAGTCGAGAGCCGCGTCGCCGCGCGATAATAGCGCTTCAACTGCGGCGCCGCGTCGCGAGGCGCCCCGATCAGGACGCCGCCCGTCAGGCCAAAGGTCAGCGCTCGCGCCATATTGCGGAACAGAAAACCGACATAGCCGAACAGGGCGGCGTCGAACGGCTTCAGCTCGCCCGCCTCCGCCGTCCGCATCAAGGTCAGGACATAGGGGTGGCAGCGGATCGCCCCCTGACCATAGATGATCAGGGTGCGGGTCATGATGTTGGCGCCCTCTACCGTGATGGCGATCGGCACCTGCTGATAGGCGCGCGCCAGATAGTTGCCGGGGCCCATGCAGACCCCCTTGCCGCCAATCACGTCCATGGCGTCGTTGATGACGATGCGCGCGCGTTCGGTGACGTGATATTTGGCGATGGCCGAGACCACCGATGGCTTCTCGCCCTGGTCCAGCGCCGCCGCCGCCAGACGCCGGACGGCGTCGGTCGCATACAGATGGCCCGCCATCCGAGCCAAAGCCTCCTGCACGCCCTCAAAGGCGCCGATCGGCTGGTTGAACTGACGTCGGATGGCGACGTAGGCGCCGACCATCCCTACGGCCAGCTTGGACATGCCGACATTGGACGACGGCAGGGAGATAGCCCGGCCCGCCGCCAGACATTCCATCAACATGCGCCAGCCCGCCCCGACCTGAGCGCGTCCGCCGATCACCATCTCCATCGGCACAAAGACGTCGTCGCCCGTCGTCGGCCCGTTCTGGAAGACGGCGTTAAGCGGCCAGTGCCGCCGCCCGATGTTCACGCCGGGATGATCACGCGGGATCAGAACACAGGTGATGCCCGGCTCGGCCTCGTCGCCCAACAGACCGTCAGGATCAACCGCGCGGAACGCCAGACCCAGCACGGTCGCGACCGGCGCCAGCGTAATGTAGCGCTTGCGCCAGCTGATGCGAAAACCCAGCGTCTCTTCGCCGTTCCACATCTGCTTGCAGACCACGCCCGTGTCCGTGATCGCGGCGGCGTCAGATCCCGCATAGGGGTTGGTCAGGGCGAAACAGGGAATCTCCTCCCCCCGCGCCAGACGCGGCAGATAATGGTCTTTCTGTTCTTCCGTGCCGTAGTGCAGCAGCAGCTCGGCCGGTCCCAGGGAGTTTGGCACCATCACCGACACCGCCGCCGCTGAACAGCGGGTCGACAGTTTCTGGATCACCTGACTGTGGGCATAGGCCGAGAACCCAAGCCCGCCGTATGCCTTGGGCACGATCATGCCCAGAAAGCCCTTGTCCTTGGCGTAGGCCCAGGCTTCAGGCGATAGATCCTGCCAGACCGAAGTGGTCTCCCAATCATTGGCGAGGTCGCACAGGTGCTCGGTTTCAACGTCCAGGAACCGCTGCTCCTCGGCTGTCAGGCTGGGTGAAGGCGTCGACAACAGCCGCCGCCAGTCGGGCCTGCCCGCAAAAAGCTCAGCGTCCCACCAAACATTGCCCGCCTCGACCGCCGCCTGTTCCGTGGCGCTCATGCGCGGCATGATCTGTCGAAAAGCGCCCATCGCCGGACGGGACAGCAAAGCCCTTCGCAGGGGCCTGAGCATCAGCAGCGCCAGGATCGGAACTGCTACCGCAGCCATGACGCCCGCCGTCGACGGCGAGACGATCCCCAGCTTCCACCCCGCCAGAATCCACAGTCCGGCCAGCAAGGCCCACAACGCCATGCGGGCTTGATGAAAGGTCAGGATGAAACCAGCGCCCAAAGCGGCGCAGATCCATATCAACATGGTCGATCCCCCGCCGTCGCTGGCGCCGCCAGCCCTCCGGCCTATTCAAGCTTCAATCGAAATCGTCGCCCGCCTCAGCGCAGGCGGGTCCAGGTCTGCGTGCGGCACAAAAGCGGGGCGATGCAGGCCTGAACCGTCAGCCGGTCAGGCTCAGCCAGGGTCAGCCTGCCTGTAGCCGCGCTCTGGCCGCTTTCCGGATCATACAGAGGGCCGCCGCTCCACGTCTGCGGCCCGCCTGAAAAGTCCTGCAGCACCACCAGTCCCTTGATCGGTCGGTCACGCAGCGCCGATCTGCGGTTCCGCACATCACGCTGATCCGGATTGGCGCGCAGGGCGGCGGCGTCGACCAACCGCCCACACAACCTCGCCCCGCACCGCTCGATCGCGACCACGCCATTCTGCGCCGTCGTACGCCAGCGCCCCACAATGGCGTCGTCGTGCTGCGCCGTTGACGGCCCGGCGGCTAGGCCCAGCCCCGTCGTCAGGGCCAGGCCCGTCGCCCACACCCACGATCGCCTCCTCATCCCTTCCCGCCCAGATAGGCGTTGCGGACCGCCGGAGGCACCCGATCATAAATGGTCGGAGGCGAGATTTTCAGCCGCCGCCGCGCTTCATCCAACGGTTCGGCGAGAAGCCGCTCGTAATCCTCGCCCGGCAGCCAGGCCGCGCGCTGTCCATTGCGCCAGGCCTGAAAGACCGCCCGCCCGCAAGGAAAGCCGGTTCGGGCGCGCATGAACTGCACCGCCACGCCGCCGGCGATCAGGCCAAATCCGGCGCTGCGGGTCTGCGGCAGGGAAAAGGCCACAACGCACGCCTCGCCCAGGGCGTCTGAATGATAGCCGGTCAGCACATGCCAGATGTCATGAACATCACGCAGACGGCGCGCGTACCACGCACGCGGATGCGCCGCCTCAATCTCGGTGTCGGCCACCTTGCGGCTATCCTCCGCCAGGCCATAGGCGGTGAAGTTCTGCGGCTCGACAAAGGCGCGATAGGCGGCCCCGACTGTGCCCGGCCCGAACCGCCCCAACCAGTCGCGATCCTGGAGGTAATCCGACAACTCCAGACGCTCATAGGCCTGCTGGCCGCCCATCGGCGTGTCCAGCATCCGCCGATAGCCCCAGTCCGGCGAGCGCCCCGACAAGGCGTTCATGATCTCGAACACCTGGCGCGTGTCGTCCTTGTCCGCCACCAGGCCGCGAAACGCCCGGATAGCCCGTACGGGCTGAACACGGCGGCTCGTCACATGCGTCGGCTGGCGAACGCCCCGATCCGCAGCATAAGGCGCCGCGAGCATCGCTGAACCTGTTTGCACTGGCTCACTCCTCTATCGGAGATTAAATGACACTACCTACACTAATGTCATTTACAGCAATGTCAATTGCAAAAGACTATCAAGGCCACGCCAGATCGCCCTAGCCCGGCGCTGGGCGCCACAACGGAGGGAGACACAGCTATTTTCGAGCGAAAGGCGATGCAGGGTGATGGAGCCCCGACATGCAAGCAATGTCGGCGATATTCTGCTCCATATATCGAGGCGCCAGCGCACAGACAGAGTCGAGACCAACTCCGCACGGCGCCTCAAACAAGAAGTTGGGGCAGTTTCTAAATTAGATAAATCCCCTCGCAGGATTTGATCCTGCGAGGGGCCGCATCATTAGCTGATGGTACGGGCCGGCGTGATTTTTACCGAGCCACCGACAATCGTGCAAGACGGATCGCCTGCATTTACCGGAGGAAGCGGGTTATTGTTGAAAGTAATAGTAGAAGTCGCGTTGTTCCAGTCCGCGTCAAACGTACCATAACAGGGCTTGTTTAGAACCGTATTAGCGCCAATCGTAACTCTAACCTTATTAGTTACGCCCGGAATCACGTCAAAAGACCATGCGCCATAGGGCTTAACCAAGCTCAGCGGGCCACAATACAGAATATTTCCAGGAGAAAACGAACCGCTCAGCGTTCCACCAGAAGAGGTATTGCTACCAGTTCCAGAAACATTACAGTTTGCAGTAACTGATTGCTGCATCGTTACGTTTCCTGAAAATGTAAACGAACCGGTCGGAGACATCGTCTGCGCACCAGCACCCGAAGCGGCGCCGATAGCGAGAACGGAAGCGATAGTAAAAACAATCTTCTTCATAGTTTTTCCTTCCCTTGTTCCAGAGCTCTCAAAAGAGAGCAATAAATACTAACACCAATGCAAACAGAAGCTACAAAATTATCGTACCATCAAAACTTTTTAGAAACTGAAATCGCCATCAACCTCGGATCCAAGGTAAACACGTTTGTGGTTAGTCCAGTATCATCACTATTTGTAAATGCGTCGGTTATCGGAGTCTTATCGAAGACATTCTTCACGTAGAACTGAACGGAAAGCCCACTAACCACGTTTTCGGCAGTTACTGAAATGTTGGTATTATCCCATGACTTCAGCTTGTCATACTCGGTATTATAGATACGGAAATAGCTTTCGCCCTGCCAATAATAGTCTGCACGGAATGTAATATCCCAGCCATTAACAGGAAGCGTGTACTGAGTGCCTACATTCGCTGTCCAATTCGGCGAATTCGGCAATTCATTCCCGCTCAGATCTGCGTCAAAGCCGCGACCATAATTGGGAGCCTCCGTAACCCCGTCATAGGTAAAGCCAAAGAAGGCCCACATAGGTAAAATCGTGTCGAACTCGGGATTGAAGCTGCCGTAGCGCGCCGATCCGGAGCAGAGCGCCTGAAGCGCCTGTCCGGTCGTAACTCCATCGTAGCCGAAGCTCAGGATCGTCTCGACGTGCTTGGTCGGCGCAATACAGTTAGAGGGCACCTGAACCCAGGGCCGCAACAGGGTCCAGTCGGCATTGCCCTGGGTGCGGTTCATCACGTCGATGGACTTCTCGCCATCAGCAACACGCGTGTTCAGATAGCCGACATTAGCGTCGATACGCCAAGCGGGCGTCGGATAGAAAGCGCCCTCCAATTCAACACCCCAAATCCGCGCATCGAAATTCTCATTCAATGAGATCCGATCAACGATTTGGGAGACCTGGTAATCGCTATAATCATAATAGAAGGCCGTCGCATTGAGGCGCATCCGGCCATCCATGAAACTGTTCTTGGTCCCGATTTCAAAGGCATTGATGTATTCAGGAGCGAATTCAGACGCCAGCGGCTGATACTGGATGACTTCTGGATTGATATCAACGCGCGGAGGATTGGTGCCCCCGCCCTTATATCCTCGTGAATATGAAGCATAGACCAGCGTATCGTCTGAGAAAGCCACGTTCGGTTTCCAGTCGACGACAAACCGACCCGTCACCGCATCCCAGCTTTGCTTCACATCGGGCAAGGCCGGATAGCCGCGATTGACATAACCGCCGGACGATAAGCCAGGCGTTCCATCCGGTGACGCCCCGAGCAATAGCTGGCTGGGATAGGGCGTCGTGGTCTTGCGATCATCCGTATATCGCAGACCTGCAGTAACTCTGACCGTGTCCGCGACGTCCCAGTAGGCTTCGCCGAACACCCCTAGCGAGCGCGTACGCACTACATTTCGGCTGCGGAAATAATTATGCCCATCGCCTTCAAGTTCGGAAAGAGGAGAATATTCGACATATACACACTCACGCCACGCAGGAGCGGAGGGATCTCCACATGGAATGGTGTCCAGGAAACCGGAAGAAAGGTTCTGGTTATAGAAATACTCTCCGATAAAGGAGAACAGGTTATTGAATACGTAGTAATTATCTTCAGATTTGAAATCGAGATAGTTAGCGCCGAGGCTAAAATTAAATCGCCCATCCCACGCCGATTGAAGGCGGAATTCCTGAGTAAACTGCTTATTGTCGGACTGACTGACGTCCACCGACAAAATAGACGACGAGGGGCCCAGTTGTGGATCCGTGTAAATCCCACCTGGCGCAGCAGGGCTTGGCGGAAGCGTTGGACCACCCGGCCACGAACTGCGAGCGGGAGAAGAGTCAACGAAAATGTCATTACTGACATATCTGCTATAATCTTGGGTAGAGTAATAGTCGTCCTTAGCAAAAGCAGTTTGAGAATGGAAAGTCAGCCCATTATTAAATTCATATCGCCAATTCAACTGAACAACATCATTCTCAGCTCTGAATTTTGGATCATATGCGGTTGATATTTCGCGAAGATCCTTAGACTGCGTCACCCCCGCATATGGGTCAGTCAGGTAGTAGAATGCATATGCGGGAACAAATTCATCAGGATCATAGCCGTAGTTCATCATCGCGCCCATGAAGACGTGACTGAACGCCCCACCGTTAGGCGTCCCATAGGCTGCGTCGTCGAACAGACTTGACGCCATACACCCCTGGCTCATCCGGTTCCGGGTAAAACTGTCCGTGACCGCGAAGGATCCGACCTGCGTAGGCCCCTCGTCCTTGGTGCATAGCTGCTTGCCCGTACGGGACCTCCGATCATCCTCACCGAAATGTTCCCAGATCAGATTGGCGCTGAACCGGTCGGTCGGTTCCCAAGCCGCCGACAGACGTGTCGAGTACAGGTCACGATCATTGACGCGCGTTTCGTTGAACGTGTTGTAATCAAACCCCTCACGCTTCGTCAGTGACCCCGCACCTCGTATCCAGAAGGTATCCGTTACAGGAATGTTGACCATCATCTGGCCGCGCATGGAGTTATAGTTGCCCGCTTCGGCCTTCATCATCGCGTCGAAGTTGGGGCCAGGCAGATTGGGGATCATGTTGACGACGCCACCCGTGGCGTTGCGCCCATACAAAGTCCCTTGCGGGCCTCGCAGGACCTCCACACGATTAACGTCTAGATATTCCTGCTCGAACAGTCGGTTACGTATCAAAGGCGTATTGTTGAAGCTGACAGCCACCGCTGGATCCGATGAAGCTGAAATCGCTTTGGTGCCAACCCCCCGTATGGAAAAGTTATACATACTGAAATTGGACTTGGAAAAACTGACGTTGGGCACAGCCCGCACCAGTTCAGAACCGCCGTCGATCTTCATGGCGTCCAGGGTCTCGGCTGAGAGCGCTGTAACCGCGATCGGGACATCCTGAATGGATTGTTCACGCTTCTGGGCCGTGACGATGATGTCGCCAACCGACGTTGCGTCCTGGGAAGGCGCTGCATCCTGAGCCAGCGCAGGGCCGGCGGCTACAACTAGAGCGAAAGCCGACGCGGTGACAGCCAGACGCGCGCGATTACAGGCCGCTGAAGCCATGAAAACCCTCCCCTGCACGGCCCTGCTCCCCAGCTGGACCGAATGCTTCCTCCCGCCTTTATGTAGAGCTGACGACGAGGCGGATGCGCCGAAAGCCGACGCTATCGATCCATCTATTCATACCCATGTCAACAGCTTATTTACATTGATGTCCGGTAAATTTTCCCGGCGGGTTTCGTCCTTCTGCTCCATAGAACTCGAAAATAGGCGGCGCGTCAGACACCTGCGGGCCGGCGTTAACCAACGGTTTCGCGAACCCTACCCTCGGCCTTACGATCATCCGACAGCCGAGAGACCTCGCCAACGGCTTGCGGTCGCTCCGGACGGCCCGTAAGAGACTGCTATCTACATGAATGTCACTTTTATAAGCATCGACTGGAAAAATGGAAAAGCCGCGCCGCCGTCGCCGTTCGCCTGAGGAAGCTCGTCGTGAGGCTCTGGCGTCAGCACGGATTCTCTTGCTTTCGGGGGGGCCGAACGCCGTCACACTGGCCGCCGTTGCAGCTGAAATCGGCGTAACCCATGCAAACCTGATCCACCATTTCGGCTCAGCGGCCGGCCTCCAGTCAGCTCTGATGGGGTCGATGGTGGCTGATCTCAGCGACGCCCTGGACGCCGCCGTCGACCGATTACGCACCGATGAAGGGGCGCCGTTAGAGCTGATCAACGCCGTCTTCGACGCCTTCTCGGCCGGGGGCGCGGGACGCCTGGCGGCTTGGATCGCCTTATCCGGCGACCTGTCGCACCTCGAACCCGTGCGTGAAGCCGTTCAAAGCCTCGTCGTCGCCATCCAGGAGAAGCTGGGCCTGGGCGTAGACCTTCCTGACGAGACTGTTGGCTCGGCTGTCCTCTTCATCGCACTGGGCGCATTTGGCGATGCCCTGATAGGCGCTCCCCTTCGAGGCATGCTTGGTCAATCCGAGGACGCCAGTCGCAGGGTCACGGCCAGTTTGCTGCCGACTTTCCTCGCCATGCGCCCGCGCACCGCCTAGTGCGCGCGCAGCGCCTTTGGGCGTGCTCCCACAAGCGATCGCTTGATCCCGAAGCCGTTCCCCGACTTTGGCGAGCATTCCGCCAAAGGGTCGACGTCACAAAAGCGAGACCCTCCGAAAGCGTTCGAAAGGGCTCGTCAGAATCTACTTTTTGTTCAGTGACTATCGGCGCTTTCGGAAGTGACTTCGAAAGGGCGCCATAAGGCGTGAATCACTCCCATTCGATTACTGAAGCCGGACCAGAACATTGAATGTTTTGGATTTTTTGTTCGACATCGATAGCGAAACCGATCCGTAGGCCGAACAAATCTCGAGGTATTGAAAACATTGGTGAAATTCTAATCAATAAAATTTTCGTGATGTCGAGGCCTTTCGCAGTCTGTTGTGACCTTCGACGACATCTTTGACCCAAACGACATCAGTATCAACTTGGAGCTTCTCCACCATGATGGAGTGTATTCTGCGGTCCAGGCTAGCCAAGAGGTTTGCCGGATTCGCACGAATAGGTCAGCACAGCGGCTTCTGCGTAGCCACTCCACAAGCGACCGACCGACCGGAACTGGGCGAGGAGTTGACGGCATGGTCGAGGACGCGATGAGAGGCGATATCGATCTGGCCCCATTCGTAACCCACACGATGGGTTTGGAGGAGATCAACGAGGACTTCGCACTGATGCACGAAGGCAAGTCGATCCGCACGGTCATTCACTACTGACCCGCCGATCCGAAGCGGCGCGAGGCGCTCGGATCGACAACTCGGCCGTCATCATGGCCCGACCCCGGCCATGATGAAGCGCGCTCTGGCAAATGGGCAACGCGTCGCGATGCGGTAACAAGCGCCGAAGTGCGGTCGTTACATGCCGATAGCGGCACGGACCAGGGCCGCCTCGCCCAGGCGCTTACCACCGGAGTGTGTGTGGCCTCGTCGCGCGACCCAACGGGAAAATGGTTTTGTCGTAACCTTTGTCTAGTGCTGGAAAAATATTTCAAAGCTGCCGAACATCCGGCCAGCCTGGCCGTTGGATGTATTGAGTGGGAAATGCATTCATCTGTTACCCGACTGTGATGAACCACGGGCCGCACGTGCGTATAGGGCAGGAAGATTGAATTGAAGAGCAAGGATATTCACGCGACGACGCCGACCACCGATCATGGGCATACGGGGCCGCCCGCTTGCGTGCAGGTTCGCGGCGCGCGCCAGAATAACCTCAAAAATATTGACGTCGATGTACCGCGCGACGCCTTCGTGGTGTTCACCGGCATATCGGGCTCGGGCAAGTCATCGCTCGCGTTCGGCACCCTTTATGCCGAAGCCCAGCGGCGTTATCTGGAATCGGTTGCGCCCTATGCCCGTCGCCTGATCGACCAGGCCGGGGTGCCGGAGGTCGACGCGATCGACGGTTTGCCGCCTGCGGTCGCGTTGCAGCAGCAGCGCGGTTCGGCCAACGCGCGATCCTCGGTCGGCAGCGTGACGACGCTCTCCAGCCTGGTGCGGATGCTCTATTCGCGCGTCGGCGAATATCCGCGCCATCAACCCATGCTCTATGCGGAGGATTTCTCCCCCAACACGGTCGCGGGAGCCTGCGCGACCTGCCACGGCATCGGCCGCGTATATGACGCGACCGAAGAGACGATGGTTCCTGACGACAGCCTCACCATTCGCGATCGAGCGATCGCCGCCTGGCCGGCCGCCTGGCATGGCCAGAACCTGCGCGATATCCTCGTTTCGCTCGGCTATGACGTCGATACGCCGTGGCGTGACCTACCGAAAAAAGATCGCGACTGGATCCTCTTCACTGAAGAGGCGCCGACGGTGCCGGTCTATGCGGGCCTGACGCCCGAACAGACCCGGACGGCGCTCAAGCGCCGCATGGAGCCGAGCTACCAGGGCACCTTCACCGGCGCGCGCCGCTATGTGCTGGAAACCTTCGCCAACACTAAAAGCGCGCTGATGAAGAAGCGCGTCTCGCAATATATCATCGGCCGCGATTGCCCGACCTGCGACGGCAAGCGCCTGAAGCGCGAAGCCCTGTCGGTCAAATTCGCCGGCCTCGACATTGCCGAGTTCGGTGACCTGACGGTGCTCAAGCTGAAGGACTTGCTGATGCCCGTCGCGCATGGCGCGTATGGGGCGGTCTCCGCCCCCTCAGAGGGCCATGTTCTGGAAAAAGCGGCCCGCGATGCAGCGGTCGAACAACGGGTTGCGGCGGGCGGCTCTGCGCACAAGAGCGCGCCCGACGTACGCCGCACGCCCAATCTCTCCGACGAGAAGCGGATCGCCGCCCAACGCCTTGCCTGCGAATTGATCGAGCGGCTAGAGCCGCTGATCGATCTTGGCCTTGGCTACATTTCGCTCGACCGCAGCACGCCGACGCTCTCCTCCGGAGAGCTGCAGCGCTTGCGGCTTGCCACACAATTGTCGTCACAGCTTTTCGGGGTGGTCTATGTGCTTGACGAGCCTTCGGCAGGGTTGCACCCGGCAGATGGCGAAGCCTTGCTCACCATTCTCGAGCGTCTCAAGGCGGCGGGCAACTCCCTGTTCGTCGTCGAACATGATCTCGACGTGATCCGCCGCGCGGAATGGCTCGTCGATGTCGGGCCAGGAGCCGGGGAAAAAGGCGGTGAAGTCCTCTACAGCGGGCCGATAGAGGGGCTTGCCGACGTCGAGACTTCGATCACCCGCCGCTACCTGTTCGCAGAGCCGCTCCGCAGTGAGCGCACACCGCGCGATCCCAAGGCATGGCTACGCCTGGAAGGGATCAGGCGGAACAATCTCCATGGTCTCGACGTCGAGTTTCCCATCGGCTGCTTCACCGCTGTCACCGGCGTTTCGGGATCGGGCAAATCCAGTCTTGTCAGTCAGGCGCTGCCCGAGCTCGTCACGGAACACCTCGGCGGCTCCCCCGTGGCCGAGGAGGAGGATATCGATCCGCTGCTCGATGCCCAGAACGACACTGAAGGACGCATTGTCGCAGGCATGGAGTATGTTCGCAGGCTGGTGCGGGTCGATCAGAAACCGATCGGCCGCACGCCGCGCTCGAACCTATCCACCTACAGCGGCATGTTCGACCATGTGCGACGGATCTTCGCTGATACGCCGCTCGCCCGCCGGCGGCACTACAGCCCGGGAAGGTTCTCGTTCAACGTACCGCAAGGCCGCTGCCCTGTGTGCGAGGGCGAGGGATACGTCATGGTGGAGCTGCTATTCCTGCCGAGCGTTTTTGCCCCCTGCTCGACCTGTCATGGCTCTCGCTACAACCCGCAAACGCTCGAAGTCGAATGGAACGGGCGCAATATCGCCCAGGTGCTCGAACTGACGGTCGACGATGCGTGCGATTTCTTCGCTGGCGAGGCATCTGTGATGCGCTCCCTCGACGTGTTGCGGGAGATCGGTCTTGGCTATCTGAGGCTCGGTCAGCCGGCGACCGAGCTGTCTGGCGGGGAGGCGCAGCGCATCAAGCTGGCGACTGAACTGCAACGCGCTCAACGCGGCAACACGATCTACATCCTCGACGAGCCAACTTCGGGGCTTCACCCCTCCGATGCGGACCGGCTGATGCAACATCTGCAGGGCCTCGTCGACGCCGGCAATACCGTCGTAGCCGTCGAACATGACATGCGCGCCATCACACAGGTGGATTGGATCATCGATCTGGGACCGGGGGCCGGTGAAGATGGTGGCCGTATCGTTGCCAGCGGCGTCCCCGGCATCGTTGCGGAAACGGAAGGCAGTCTTACCGCCCGCTATCTTAAGGCGGCGATGTAGGTCGTAAATCTGGCCGAACGCACGTTCGATCAGGTGCATCTCAACCACAGGTTGGAATGGGTCGAATCTGGAAGCGGGAGCCGGCGATGTGTCACCGCGGTTGACGCGGCTTAGGGTTGAATGCCCGCCAGGTGCGCCGTGTCCGTGTGACACGCAGCGTGGCGGACGGCCAATCGCTGGCCACCCGCCACGCTTGTTTTGTGCGGACCTTCTCCACAGGGAGAGGACCCTCACATGGTTCGTCGAAACGCCCCGTCTTAATTCCCTGCTGCGAACGCTGCGCCCCCACGTTCTGCGATTTCCTCAACGAGTTTGGCACAGAAGGCGGGCAAATCATTGGGATCGCGGCTGGTAACAAGCCCGTTGTCGACCACGACTTCCTCATTGGTCCATGCACCGCCGGCGTTCTCGATATCGACCTTCATCGTCGGGTAGGACGTCAAGGTGCGACCCTTAAGCACGCCCGCCTCGATCAATGTCCAGGGTGCATGGCATATGGCCGCGACAGGTTTATTCTGATCGAAGAAGGCCCGGATGAAACCAATGGCCTCGACGACGTCCCGCTGACAGCAGCCACCGTGGCGTTGGTCTGCCAGAATGGCCCCGACATGCCACGCATTGAAAAACGGATATGAACCGTGTCGTTGACCTTGGGCATGAGCGCCTTCCTTTCAGCCGAGCAGCGGCCTTCTTGCGGCGCCTTGTACACGGCCAGACGAACGGCGCCTCCCGCCGAGCCGGGGCCAGCGTCGGGATGAGCATGCTATAGACGCCCGGGTGGCGAACACCCTTCCTGCCCCAAGGACCTCATGGCGCGACAATCTCGGATTTCGACCCGGCTATCCGCAGCCAGCCTGGTCCACCTCGGCGCGCCGCGCCTGGCGGAACTCCTTATCGAGGCCGGCGCCGGAAACGCCAATCTCAAGCGCCGGCTGCGTCTCGAGCTGGCGGCCGAGATCAGTCCTGACATCCTGGCCCTGGAGATCTACAAGCGCATCACCGCCGTCTCGGCCGCGCGCACCCGCGTGTCCTGGCGAAAACGCGGCGAACTGATAGAGGACCTGAACGCGCACCGCCGGATGATCGTCGAGCGTCTAGCGCCCGAAGCGCCCGGCGAGGCGCTCGCCGTCCTCGTCCGCTGGTTCGACCTCTATTCCGGCCTATCCGCCCGCGTAAAGGACACCAAGGGCGAACTCCCCGCCGCTTTCGAGGCCGCCGCTCCTGAACTTTTCACCCTGGCGGAGACAGCCGGGGACGAGGCCTTGCGCGACCTGGTCGACGCCCTGCGCCGACACCCGCAGGATTACGCTCGCTGGGCATCCGCCGCCGGCGAGACCCTGGGTCCACGCACCGCCCGCCGGCTGCTCGACAGCCTGGACGCCGCGATCAGGAAGACTCCGGCAGGCCGCAACCTTTTACGTCGCCTGGCGGACAAGGCCGGGGACCTCGACCTCTGGCTGTCGCTCGTCACCCCCGAACAGGCCGGATCCCCCGACATAGCCTCAGACGTCGCCCGCCGCCTCCTGGACGCCGGCCGCGTCGCCGAAGCCCGCGCCGCCCTGGAGGCCGCCTTGAGCCCCTCCCCGCTCAACCGCCCCTGGACCTTTGGCCACAGCCCGAAGAACGGCGCACCGCGCCTGACCCCGGCGTGGGAAGCCGCCTCCATCGACGTGCTCGACGCTGAAGGAAGCCGCCAGGAGGCCCAGGACCTGCGCTGGAGCCTGTTTGAACGCGACCTGTCGGCTCTGGTTCTGCGTGACTACCTCTCGCGCCTGCCCGACTTCGACGACGTCGAGGCCCTGGACCGGGCCTTCGTCCACGCCTCGAGCCATCCGGACTTCGAGGCCGCCATGCGCCTCCTGATGGACTGGCCCGCTCACAGGGAGGCGGCGGCCCTCGTCCTGGCCCGACCCCGGGAAGCCCGGCAGGCTCGCCCGGGGTCTGCGGACTGGGCCTCTCGCCTGGCCCAGCGTTATCCCGAAGCCGCCGACATCCTGGCGAGCTAGACGCTCTGGCCAGCCAGGGTCCTGAAGGTGACGGAGTAGCGCAGTGCCGTCATCGGCGAGATCGAATGCTCCCAGTCTCTCCGCGCCTCTCCTGACAGCCGATAGGCCGATCCGGGCGCCAGCGGCGCGGCTGACCGACGCCATCCCGTCCCGTCCTTCCGGCGCAGGCGCATCACGCAAGGCGCGAGAAAGGAGACGCCGAGGATCTCCCCGTAGATCGGCCTGTCGCGGTGCCAGCCGATACCGGCTCCGGGGGCGTATTCATTGACCAGAACCTGGACGAAGGCCTCTTCATCAAGGTCGAGCCGTCCGGTCAGACTGCCCAGGAGCGCCTTCAGGAAATCCGGCCAGGGCGCGGCCATCTCCAGTCGACGTCGGTCATGATCATAGCGGCGTCCGAAGGCGGCGATCTGTCGGAAACCCTGGTAGCCCATGTGCTCATAAGGCCTGAACTCCAGCCGCTGCAGTTGTTCGACCACCCCTGCCTGCTCGCATGCCGACAGGACATCCGGCCAATAGTCGAAGCCCGGCGGCACGGCAGGCTGGGGCGCGTGCCCGAACAGGTCCGCCTGGAGCATGGCTGTCACAGCGCCAGTTCGCCGGACGCAGGCTTCGGCGAAGCCTTCTCCAGATTGGACAGGGTCACGCCGACGAGGCGTACGCCCCTGGTCGGCTGATAGAGGGATCGCACCAGCAGGCGGGCGATCTCGCGCAGGCGCGCCTTCGAGGCGACCGGCTCATTGAAGGAGCGGCTGCGGGTCGATTGCTGGAAGTCGGCCCACTTGACCTTCACCGTCACGGTCCGGCCCAGCGATCCGGCCTTTTCGCACCAGGCCCAGACATCGTCGGCCATCTCGTCCAGCCCGGCCTCGATCGCCGCCGGATTGACCAGGTCGCTGGCGAAGGTGGTCTCCGATCCGCTCGACTTGCGCTCGCGATCCGGATTGACCGGGCGATGGTCCTCTCCGCGCGCCACGCCATGGTACCAGGCGCCGGACTTGCCGAAGTGATGCTGCAGGAAGGCCAGGGACTGACGCTTCAGGTCCGCGCCGGTCTCGATGCCCAGGCGGTTCATCTTCTCCGCCGTCACCGGCCCGACGCCATGGAAACGCTTTACAGGCAGGGCTTCGACAAAGGCCTCCCCTCGCCCGGGGGGGACCACGAACTGGCCGTTCGGCTTGCGCTGGTCCGAGGCCAGCTTGGCCAGGAACTTGTTGTAGGAAATCCCGGCCGACGCCGTCAGACCGGTCGCCTCGAGGATGCGCACGCGTATCTCCTCCGCCGTCGCCGAGGCCGTCGGCAGCCCCCGGATATTGGCTGTCACGTCGAGATAGGCTTCGTCGAGAGACAGGGGTTCGATCAGGTTCGTATAGTCGGCGAAGATGGCGTGGATCTGCGCCGAGACGGCGCGATAGACCTCGAACCGGGGCGGCGTGAAGATCAGTTCCGGGCACTTCCGCAAGGCCGTGCTCGACGGCATGGCCGACCGCACGCCGAACTTGCGCGCCTCATAGCTGGCGGCGGCGACCACGCCGCGCGAAGCGGCGTGGCCTACGGCGACGGGACGACCGCGCAAGGCGGGATCGTCCCTCTGCTCCACCGAGGCGAAGAAGGCGTCCATGTCCACATGGATGATCTTGCGAGGTGCTTCCGTTCCCATCACAGGCGCCATCTAGCAGCGAAAGAACAAAACAGGAACTCATTTCGCCTGACGACGTCAGCTGCCTGAAAATAGGGAAGCTCCCAATCCTCACCGGAGCAAGGGGCGTCCTTGCGCGTCCGTGATCCCCAGGGCGACATCCCATTCGTTGACCTCGGCCTGTTCAGTTCCGGCGGCAAGGATCAAGGTGAAGCCGCCCCCGGGTGGGAACTCGACCGCATGAACCGTGTGGCCGGCCTCCTCCACGGCGAGTATTCCCCTTTTGAGGCTGGCCCTTGAAAACGTCGCTCGCGTCCGGCTCCCTCCGCTCATCTAAGCCGCCTCCCAGACCCGGTTCAGGACCTGGGCCGCCAGCGCCGCCTTGTCCTGCGGGAGGAAGCGACCGTAGTGGTCGGCGACCGTGGCCGGCGTGTCCTGGATGGCGTAGCTGGCCTGCTCGTAGGAACCGGTCAGCTTCAGCACATGGGTCGCCAGGACGTCCCTCACATTGTGCGGCCCGTGGGGAAGCAGGCCCGGGATCGCCCCCCTCCCCGTGTAGGGGTTGTAGATCCCGTACCGCTGGATCACCTGACGCCAGGCGCTGTAAAAGGTGTGCTGGTTGTAGGCGGCGTCGCGGCTCGAGGTCTTCACGGTCTTGACGAAGAAGGTGCCTGGATCGCGCGAGCCGTTCAGCAAGGCCGGTCGATGGCGCCCCACATAGGCGTCGATCCAGCGATACAATCCGCCGAGGTCCGGCAACAGAAGCCGGAACGGGCGTTTGGAAAAGTAGGCCGAGCCGGAGTTCTTGAAGGCCACGCAGGGAATGAAGACCTCCCAGCCGCCTTCCCTCTCGCTCCAGCGCAGTTCGCCGCACCGCCGGACCTCCAATTCCCTCTCGGGCGTCGGCGGACTCCCCCGCGGACGCAGTTGGAGTTGCCGCAGGTTCTTCTGCCGGACGCCGAGATGCAGACCCAGCCTCAACATAAGGAAGGATCGGACCGCCTCGGCGGCGGCCCGGGGATAGCGCCTCTCTTCGGGCATGCGCCGCAGGATCTCCTCCGTGATCTTGCGATACTCCCGACAGGGCTCGCCGCTTCGAGAATCCTGCCCGACAAGGCCTGGAATGGGTCTCAGCCGATCCGCCAGCCACGGGCTCTGCCTGAGCCACCCCGTCTGGCTGCGCGAGAATGCGGCGCCCAGCAGGAGCATCTCGCTCTCCCAGCCGGTGTAGAAACCCCGGCGTCGCTCGCGCCACTGCACATACCAGTCCCAGACCGATGGCAGGACCAGCAGCCCGAAGGTCAGGTCCCCGCGGGGCACGCCCAGCCCGCTCACCTCGTCGTCAGGCAGGGCGGCCAGGGCGCCGAACAGCAGGGCCAGATGCTCCTCGCGCTGCGCCGCTGTCTCCGCGCCCCATACACCGGAGCGCTGATAGCCGATGTTCGTGAGCGTCGCCGACTTGAACCGCAGGAGGGCGTCCATCTCGGCCCGGAGTTGGGCTGGGGCGGCGAGTTCGGGCGGCCCGCTTCCGTCAAAGCGAAGCGCGAACCGATGCTTCGAAACCGTTGAATGATAACGATGATAAGCCGTGCCGCCGGACAGGATGGTCGAGCGCACCCAGGCCAGGATTTCCTCCCGTTCTTGGGCCGACCGCTCATCGAAGTCATCCGGCAGGTGCCAGGCGAGACGACGGGATTCCGCGTGCTGCACCTCGGGCGGAACTAGGCCGGAGAGCGCGCGACGCCTTTGCAGGCGCGACCGCAAATAGCCGGTCTCCAACTGATAGCGATGCTCAATGATGTCGAGGACCTTCAGGCTGGCAGGCGTCTGCGGGACCTTCAGCCCACGCCGCCAGGCCGCGAGGGTCGTGCGGTCCGTCAACCCGCCGGCGACCACGATGGCCCGGTGCAGGCGATGTGAGTTCTCACCATGCCGGCGAATCTGGAGATCCAGCGCGGCGTGGAAGTCCCGGGGGTCATCATGAACCTCCCACAAGGCAGTTGGATGAGTGACGATCAGGAGCGGCGGACGCCCTCTTTTTCTCGGAACGGACGCGTCAACTGGCGAAGGCACGACAAGCTTTGAACTGCGCACAAAAACTCCACTGGAAACATCGTCTTCGGACGACGGTGGAGAGACGTTTCAAAAGACGCTTTCCCCTAACTATCGATGTGATCATGCGACCGAGCATCAGGAGGGCGGACCTTCCGAAAGCCCCGCTTGACTCCCCCAGGGGGTTAGCGCGCATATAAGAACATATGCAGAACATTCATTCTCAGCCTGAGGCTCTGGCGGCGCTGAAGACTCGCCTGGAGGCCCTGGATCGGGCCGGCGGTCGTCGGGCCGGCGCGGGCGTGCGCGCGGGAAGCGACGACGCCTTCGCGCCGCTGGCGACGGGCGTTCTGCATGATCTTTATGCTGCTGCGCCCGCCGACGCGGTGGCCGTCAACGCCTTTGGGCTGGGCTTGGCGCTGCGGGCGGCGGGGGGACGGCCCATCGTCTGGGGCCTGCATGAGATGATGGCCCAGGAGGCGGGACGGCCGCACGGTCCGGGCCTGCATGAGATGGGGTTATCTCCGCGCGACCTGTTGCTAGTGCGCACGCGCGACGTGCAGACCCTGTTGGCCGTGGGTGAAGAAGCCCTGCGCAGTCCCGCTGTGGGCGCGGTGCTGCTGAGCGCCTGGGGCGAGGCCAAGGCCTTCAGCCTGACAGCCAGTCGCCGACTGACGCTGGCGGCAGAGACGGGGGGCGCGCCCCTGTTCCTGGCGCGGGCGGGCGCCCTGCCCTGTCCCAGCGCGGCCGAGACCCGCTGGTCGGTGGCGTCCTGCGCTTCGGAGCCTCTGGAAGGCGGAGCGCCGGGGCGGCCGTCTTTTTCTGCGACCCTGCTGCGGCGGCGCGGCGGCGGGGCGACCGGAACCTGGATCATGGAGTGGGATCGTGAACAACGAACCTTCCGTCCGCCCGCGCCGCTATCTGGCGGTCTGGTTCCCCTGGCTGCCCAGCGACCGACTGCGGCGTCGGGAACAGCGGGACGGCGCGCCGCCTGAGGATGCGCCGCCGGTCGTCCTGGCCGAAAAGATCAAGGGCGCGCTGCGGTTGGCGGCCGTCGATCCGGCGGCGGCCCAGGCGGGACTGACCCCTGGCCTGGCCCTGGCCGACGCACGGGCGCGGACCCCCGCCCTGCGCGTCGTCGCCCATCGACCGGACCTCGACGACGCCCTGCTGGGGCGCGTGCTGGAGGATTTCGGCCGCTTCACCCCCATGATCGCGCAGGACCCGCCGCACGGCCTGATGCTGGACGTGACCGGCTGCGCCCACCTGTTCGGCGGAGAGACCGGCCTGATGCGGACGGTCCAGGCGCGGGCCGAACGCGCCGGACTCAAAATCCGGTGCGCCCTGGCCGGCACGCCCCAGGTCGCTCGCGCCCTGGCCCGCTTCGGCCCCGGCGGCCGGTTCGAGCCCGGCCAGGACCGCGCCGCCGCACGTCGCCTGCCGGTCGCCGCCCTGGAGCTTTCGGACAAGGAGGACGAGGCCCTGCGTTGCCTGGGCCTGAAGCGGCTGGGCGATCTGGACGACCGGCCTCGCGCACCCTTGGCCGCCCGCTTCGGCGCTGACTTCCCGACCCGACTGGCGCGGGTTCTGGGCGACGAGGACATGCGCATCACCCCGCATCGTCCGGCCGCGCCCGTGATCGTCGACCGCGTCTTCTTCGAGCCGATCTCCGCGCCCGAGGACGTGGAGCGGGTTCTGTCCGACCTGCTGGTCGAGACCATGGACCGGCTGGATCAGACCGGTCTGGGCGGCCGCGTCTTCAAGGCCGCCTTCTATCGCGTGGACGGCGAGACGCGCCGCGTCGTCGTTCGCACCGGCCGCCCGACCCGCGACGCCCCCGCGACCCTGCGGCTGTTCCGCGAGCGGATGGCGGTCCTGGCCGCCCCGCTGGACCCCGGCTTCGGCTTCGACCAGATGCGAATGTCCGTGCCCTGGACCCAGGTCCTGGCGCCGACCCAGCAAGGCCTGGAACGCGAGACGCCTGGCGAGGAGGCCTTCAGCCGCCTGATCGATCGGCTGACCGCGCGTCTAGGACCGGAGGCCGTGCTGCGCTTCGAACCCTTCGCCTCGCACATTCCCGAACGCGCGGCGCGACTGGTCCCGGCCGCCGCCCGTCATGGCGACGAGACCTGGCCCGACCTTGATCCCGACGATCCGCCCTTGCGGCCGCTGCAGATGTTCGACCCGCCCCAGCCGGTCGAAACCCTGGCCGAGGTCCCCGACGGCTATCCGCTGAAGTTCCGCTGGCGCCGCGTCCTGCACGAGGTGACGCGCGCCGAAGGGCCCGAGCGGATCAGC
Source organism: Brevundimonas naejangsanensis DSM 23858 (assembly GCF_000421705.1). Classification (GTDB taxonomy): domain Bacteria; phylum Pseudomonadota; class Alphaproteobacteria; order Caulobacterales; family Caulobacteraceae; genus Brevundimonas; species Brevundimonas naejangsanensis. The sequence continues at coordinate 245,145 of NZ_ATXN01000003.1, read as the reverse complement.
GGCGAATGGTGGCGCGCGCCGGGCCAGCGCACCCGCGACTATTACCGGGTCGAAGACCGAGACGGCCGTCGCTTCTGGCTGTTCCGCCAGGGCCTCTATGGCGAGACGCCCGAGCCGCGCTGGTTCATCCACGGCCTGTTCGCATGAGCAGGCTCGACCCGTGCGGCGCCTACGCCGAACTGGCGACGGCCAGCAACTTCTCCTTCCTGCGCGGCGCCTCGCACCCCAAGGACCTGGTGCTGACGGCGATCCTGCGCGGCCACGCCGGGCTGGGGCTGGCCGACCGCAACACCGTGGCGGGCGTGGTGCGCGCCTGGAGCGCGCTGAAAGAGATTCGCATCGAGGGTCTGGCCCCGCCGGACAGGGTGCGCGACGGCGGCAGTCCCGGCGAGATCGCCTTCATCGAGAACCCGCTGAACGACCCGGTCCTCTCCGAAGAGGTGAAGCGTCGTGCGGCGGACTTTCGCCTGCTGACCGGGGCGCAACTGGTCTTCAACGACGGAACGCCCGACGTCATCGCCTATCCGGAGACGCGGGCGGGTTGGGGCCGACTGACGCGCCTGCTGACCCTGGGCAACCGCCGGGCGAAGAAGGGCGAGTGCGAGATCGGCCTGCGCGACCTGCTGGCCGATCCCGAAGGCCTGCTGCTGATACTTGTCCCGCCGGACCGGCTGACCGGGCTGGAAGCGATTCTGGCCCGCATGAAAGAAGCGGCGCCGGGCGCAGTCTGGCTGGGCGCCGCCCTGCACAGGCGCGGCGACGACCGGCGCCGGCTGGCCCGGCTCAAGGCCATGGCGGAGCGAGCGGACGTTCCCCTGCTGGCGCTCAACGACGTCCTCTACGCCGGCCCCGAGGACCGTGACCTGCAGGACGTCCTGACCTGCATCCGCGAAGGCGCGACCATCGAAACCGCCGGCCGTCGGTTGGAAGCCAACGCCGAACGCTGGCTGAAGCCCGTGGACGAAATGGCCCATCTGTTCCGGGACGCGCCCGAAGCTATAAGCGAGACGGCCGCCTTCCTGTCGCGCGCGACCTTCGACCTGTCCGAACTCAGCTATCAATACCCGGAAGAGCCCGTCCCGCCCGATTGGACGCCGCAGGCCTGGCTGGAAGAACTTACAGGGCGTCACGCCGCCATGCGTTACCCCGACGGCGTTCCCGACAAGGTGCAGGCCTTGCTGGACAAGGAACTGGCCTTTATCGCCCGCAAGGATATCGCCCCCTATTTCCTCACCATCTTCGACATCGTCCGCGTGGCGCGCAACAAGCGCATCCTGTGTCAGGGGCGCGGCTCGGCCGCGAACTCGGCGGTCTGCTATGTCCTGGGCATCACCTCGGTGGACCCGATGGAGTCCGACCTGCTGTTCGAACGCTTCCTGTCCGAGGACCGGAACGAACCGCCCGACATCGACGTGGATTTCGAGCACGAGCGGCGCGAAGAAATCATCCAGCATATCTACGAACGCTATGGCCGCCATCGCGCCGGCATCGCCGCCACCGTCATCCATTTCCGTCCCCGCAGCGCCATCCGGGAGGTGGGCAAGGCCCTGGGTCTGACCGAAGACGTCACCGCTCGTCTTGCCTCCAGCCACTGGGGCAGTTGGGGGACCGAGATCGGCGATCGCCACGTCGTTCAGGCGGGACTGGACGCCGCCAATCCCATGATCGCCCGCGCGGTCGAGATGGCGTCTCGTCTGCTGAACTTCCCCCGCCACCTCAGCCAGCATGTCGGGGGCTTTGTCCTGACCCAGGACCGGCTAGACGAGATGGTCCCCATCGGCAACGCCGCCATGCCCGACCGCACCTTCATCGAATGGGACAAGGACGACATCGACGCTCTGCGCCTGATGAAGGTCGATGTTCTGGCGCTGGGGATGCTGACCTGCATCCGCAAGGCGTTCGACCTGATCCGCACCCACGAAAACGAGGACTGGGAACTGCACACCCTCCCGCGCGAGGACCCGGCCGTTTACGACATGCTGTGTCGAGGCCAGTCCATCGGCGTCTTCCAGGTCGAGAGCCGGGCCCAGATCAACATGCTGCCGCGGCTCCGGCCCCGTTGCCTGTACGACCTGGTCATCCAGGTCGCCATCGTCCGCCCCGGCCCGATCCAGGGCGACATGGTTCACCCCTATCTGCGTCGCCGCAACGGTGTGGAGAAGGTCGTCTATTCCTCACCCTCCCCAGATCACGGCCCGCCCGACGAACTGGAACAGGTGCTGCGCAAGACCCTCGGCGTGCCCCTGTTCCAGGAACAGGCGATGAAGCTGGCCATCGTCGCCGCCGAGTTCAGCGACGGCGAGGCCAATGGCCTGCGCAAGGCCATGGGCACCTTCCGCGGCGACGGCAGCCTTCACACCTATGAAACCCGGATGGTCGGGCGGATGGTCGAACGCGGCTATGACCCGGCCTTCGCCCAGCGCTGCTTCGAGCAGATCAAGGGTTTCGGTTCCTACGGTTTTCCCGAAAGCCACGCCGCAAGCTTCGCCCGGCTGGTCTATGTCTCGTCCTGGATCAAGCACCGCCACCCGGCGGCCTTCGCCTGCGCCCTGCTGAACAGCCAGCCGATGGGCTTCTATGCGCCCGCCCAGATCGTACGCGAGGCGCAGGAGGTCGGGGGGGTCGAGGTGCGCCCCATCGACGTCTCGCACAGCGACTGGGACAACAGTCTGGAGGGGCCTGTGAAGACGCCCGCGCTGCGTCTGGGCCTGCGCCAGATCGACGGCTTCAGGGAGGATTGGGCGAACGCTCTGTCCACGGCGCGTGCCGAGGCGCCCTTCGCCGATATCGAAACCCTGGCTCGTCGCGCCGGACTGCCCGCCGCCGCCATGCGCAAGCTGGCCGACGCCGACGCCTTCCGCTCCTTGGGACAGGATCGTCGTGAGGCCCTGTGGGCGGTGCGCCGCCTGCCCGACGACGATCCCCTGCCCCTGTTCGCCGCCGCCGAGGCGCGTGAACGCGACGCCCGCGAACTGGGTGCCGAGCCCGACGCCCATCTGCCCCGAATGTCGCTGGGCGAACACGTCGCCGCCGACTACCAGACCGCGCGCCTGTCGCTGAAGGCCCACCCCATGGCCATCCTGCGCCCCATCTTCGCCGCCGACCGCGTCCTGACCTGCGCCGAAACCGAGGCGAAGCGCGGCGGCTACCTGGTGCAGATCGCCGGCGTGGTCCTGGTGCGCCAGCGACCGGGCAAGGGCAACGCCGTCTTCGTGACCCTGGAGGACGAGACCGGCATCACCAACGTGGTCCTGTGGGCGCGGATGCTCGACCAGTACCGACGCGAGGTCATGGGTGCCCGCCTGATGCAGGTCGAAGGCGTGGTCGAGAAAAGCCCCGAGGGCGTCGTCCATGTCGTCGCCCGCCGCGTCATCGACCGCAGCGCCGAGCTCTCCCGCCTGTCAGAAGACCACGAAACCGACATTCAGTTGGCCCGCGCCGATATCGTCGCTCACTCTCAACCGCCGCGTCAGCCGCCGCACCGGCATCCGCGCGACGTGCGCATCCTGCCGGGATCGCGGGATTTCCACTGAACGATATGTAGGGGAAACGACAAGCTTCGAACTACGCACAAAAACTCCATTGGAAACATCGCCTTGCAGACGACGGATGGAGAGACGAATGTTGAGCACCCGGACCCTAATAGGCTGGCGAAGAATCTCGGGGTTATGTCAGCACCTCCTCAAAGGAAGGGCGGTCCCGGCCACTAGCGATCACTACTTCGCCTGGAGAGGGCACGATGAAGCGGCGCTTCGCTACATCTCTAACAGGCAGGGGCCCAAGGGACCGACGCCCGACACAAGCAGGGCGTGGAGCGTGGAAAGGAACCATTTCCGCCGGGAGGTCGTCTTTCTAGCGGGGGCGGTCAGGAGCAAGACTATGAAACCCGAGCAATCCAGAGGACGAGCAGGCAACGCCGCGACACCGGGCGGCAAGCCCACCCCTGATGAACCCGACGAGGGCGTGTTGCGCGTGGGCCGCGAGTCCCGCCAGCGCGCCGGCCCGGACGGTCCGGACGCGACAGTAGTCGGCGACATCTTCAAGAGGCCGCCTGATCGACGGCGGTCGAAAGAGACGGGCCCCAAAAAGTCGGCGGAGCGTCCACCGAATGGATGACCGTCCCGCGCCGCCCCTGAATCCAGAGCCCGTCTTCGGGCCGCGAGACGGCGACCTGCCGGCCTATCTCTGCAACGGCCTGATCGGCCTGAGGGTTCGAGAGGTTCCGCTCTTCCCCGGCATGGTCCTCCTCAACGGGCTCGCCGGCGCCCACCCCGAGCGCGGGATCGAAGCCGCCGCCGCCGCCCCCTATCCTCTGTGCGGGGACCTGGCGATCGACGACGTCTGGATGAGCGAGCAGCCCTGGGCCATCAACGATCTCCGCCAATCGTACGACTTCGCGAACGCCGAGCTCCATTCCGCCTTCACCTATCAGGTCGGGACGCGGCGCCTCTCGGTGGAGGTCGTCGCCTTCGCCAGCCGCACCGCCCCCTCGATCGTCGCCCAGGAGGTCCGGGTCACGGCCGATGGACCTTGCAGCCTAAAGTTTCGGGCTGTCGTGTCGATCGCCGCACTGACCGGACGGGTCCTCCGACGGCGGACGGATACGCCCGGCGAACCTGAGCCTGCGTGCGACGGCAGTCTCCTGTGGGAAACGGCCGAAGCGCTCGGACAATGCGGCCTGGCCATTGTCACCGAAGCCCCCGCGGCCGCCCGCCGCCAGGTCCTGGCCTGGTGCGACGCCGGGCCCCTGTGCACGGAATATGGGATCCGGCTGGCTTCAGGACGACCTGCGCGTTTCCGGCAAGTGGCGGCCATGGTCCCCTCCGTCCTCCACGCGCGGCCTGACGAGGAGGCTGTCAGGCGTGTGGCGCGAGCCTCCCGGGACGGTTTCGACGTCCTGCGACGCTGCAACCGCGCGGCCTGGGCGGAGATATGGGAGGGTCGGATCGTCATTGTGGGCGCGAAATCGCGGCATCAGGCGCTTGTCGACGCCGCCTTCTACTACCTGAACGCTTCCGCCCACCCCGCTTCGCCGGCCTCCACCTCGATCTTCGGTCTCGCGACCTGGCGGGACTATCACTACTACTACGGCCATGTGATGTGGGATGTGGACGCCTTCTGCGTCCCGCCCCTGATCCTCATGCAGCCGGACGCGGCGCGCGCCATGCTGGCCTTCCGGAGCCGAGGACGGTCTGCTGCGGCGGCCAATGCGCGCCTTTCCAACCGTAAGGGGCTGCAATATCCCTGGGAGGCCGCGCCCGGCACCGGCCAGGAGGCGGCGCCTGGCGCCGGCGACGCCGCTCATCACGAAGATCATGTCTCCCTGCATGTGGCCCGCGCCTTCTCCCTCTTCGCGGACGCCACGGGGGACCAGAAATTTCTGGAAGAAGAGGCTTGGCCGGTTCTCAGCGGGGTGGCCGACTGGTTCGTAAGTCGCGTGAGCCGAACAGGCCGGGGATTTGAGCTTCTCCGTTCTATGGGACCGGCCGAGGTCCCTTCGCCTCCGGACAACGACGCCTTCAGTCTCATGGCCGGAGCCGACATCCTGCGGCGCGCCCTGCGGGTCGCCGAGCGCCTGCGGAAGACCGCGCCCAAGGCCTGGACGGCGGTTCTCACCGAGCTCTACCTGCCGGTGCGCTCCGACGGGGTCATCGCAGCCCATGACGGCTATGATCGCCGCGAGGAAAAAGGCGCCACGCCCTCGCCCCTGGCCGGACTGTTTCCCTATGACTATCCGGCGTCGCCCGCGATGAGCCGCAAGACGCTGGCCTTCTACCTCAAACTCTGGCCGGACTACGTCGGATCGCCGATGCTTCCCGCTCTCTACTGCGTCTGGGCGGCGATGGCCGGGGACCGAGACCTGGCGCTCAAGCTGTTTGAGGAGGGCTTCGCCGCCTACGACCGGCCCCGGTTCCACCAATGCCTCGAATACCGGCTGGATCACGCCGACGGCCCCCCGGCCGGTCCCTTCTTCGCCAACCTCGGCGGCATGCTTCTCGGCCTCTGCTACGGGCTTACAGGACTGGTGGTGGACGACGGCGAGCCGGATAGCTGGGCCCGCCGCCCGGTCACCCTGCCGGCAGGCTGGCAGGCTGTCAGAATCGGCCGCCTCCAGGTGAGAGGCCGTTCGGCGCGCCTTGTCGCGCGGCAGGGCGCCGAGCGCGCCGAGCTGTCATTTTTCTAAAAGCTAGGGCAGCGTCGCTGGCTGGCCGCTCATAGCCAGACCCCTTCTAGCTGACGGCCCCGGTCTCCCCTGCGTCCGGCCCGCATCGAAGGCGGAAGGCCAGGGGCGAAAACACTTCTTCAGTTCCACCATCTTGAATGGCCACGCCTGTCAGGCCCTGAGCCTCGAGCGACGTTGCGAGGCGCAGAGCGGCGCGGTCGTCGGATACGCAAGTGGCGAGCGCCTTCCCGCCGACTTCATAGGTGACCAGATAGGGCATTTGATCGCTCCTCGCTCCCGCCTCCTTAGTTAAGCGTCCCAGCCGGCTGGCCGACGCGCCCCCTTGAGGCTGGATCAAGGCTTGAGGACGACCTTGGTCCACTCATTGGGATTGTCGTGGAAGTTCTTGTAGGCCGTCGCCGCCTCCTCAAGGGGAAGGCGATGGCTGATGAGGTCGGTCGTGTCGATCTGACCATCCATCACCAGCTCCAGCAGCTTTGGCAGGTATTTCTGCACATGGGTCTGCCCCGTCTTCAAAGTCAGTCCCTTCTGCATGAAGGCGCCGATAGGCAGCTTGTCGCCAATCCCACCATAGACCCCGGGCATGGAGATGCGGCCGCCTTTGCGGCAGGCCATGATAGCCTCGCGCAGCACGTGCTGGCGGTCCGTGCCCAGTTTCGTCTCCTGCTTGACCGCATCGATAACGTTGTCGGGGGCAAAACCGTGCGCCTCCATGCCCACGGCGTCGATGCAGGCGTCAGGGCCGATGCCCGCCGTCATCTCCTTAAGGGCCTCCAGCACCTTAACCTCATGATAGTTGAGCACCTCGGCGCCGTTCTGTTTCGCCAGAGCGAGACGGCGCGGATGGTGGTCGATAGCGATCACCCGCGCCGCGCCCATGTGGATGGCGCTCTTGATCGTGAACAGGCCGACCGGCCCGCATCCCCAGACCACCACCGTGTCGCCCGGCTCGATCCCGGCGTTTTCCGCCGCCATCCAGCCGGTGGGGAAGATGTCCGACAGGAAGAGCACCCGCTCGTCTTCGATGCCGTCAGGCACGACGATGGGTCCGAAATCCGAATAGGGAATACGCGCATACTCGGCCTGCCCGCCGGCGTAACCGCCGGTCAGGTGCGAGTAACCGAACAGCCCGGCCGCGGGATAGCCGTAGGCGACCTCGGAGGCGTCGGACTTGTCCGCCGGGTTAGAGTTGTCGCAGGCCGAGTACTGCTCCTTGCCGCAGAAGAAACACTGGCCGCAGGCGATGACGAAGGGGACCACCACCTTCTGCCCGACCCGAAGGCTCGTATTGCCCCGTCCCACCTCGACCACCTCGCCCATGAATTCATGCCCGAGAATGTCTCCGCGGTGCATACCGGGTATGACGCTGTCATAGAGGTGGAGGTCCGAGCCGCAGATTGCGGTCGCGGTGATCTTGATGATGGCGTCGCGAGGATTGACGATCTCCGGATCGGGGACCGTGTCCACCCGAACATCGTGTTTGCCGTGCCAGGTCAGTGCGCGCATGAAATATGTCCTTGATAATCAGCCGCGGGGAGCGGCGCCGGGAGCCTGGGAAGTGGAAACCTCCCCCGTCTCCATCAGTTGTTTGAAGCGGCGAAGTTCGCGTCGTGCCTGGATGCGCGGTTCACGCTGCATCACCTTGGCCACAAGCTTGCCCACGGCGCCGGCGGGAGGGTCATAGCTGATCATGACCCGGACCTCGGTCCCCCGCCCGAAGGCGTTGTCGCGGAACTCGACCCAGCCCTCGTGATCGACGTCCGCCGCCTCCGTGGAACGCCAGGCGATCTTTTCGCCCGGCCGGTCTTCGACGATCTCGGTTTCCAGTTCGACATCCATGCCGCCGGGCCCGGCTATGACCCAGTCGCGTCCGTCGCTGCTGACCGACCGCACATTGGCCATGAAAAGAGGAAGATTCCGGAACTCCCGCCAGAAGGCGTAGAGTTCGGATCGGGGCCGGTTGATCATGACGGCCTGGATGGACGAGGAGGCGTGATCCCCCTCATGTACGTCGTCGTTCAGAAATCCTGTCGACGCCATGTCTGCGTCGGTGCTTCTGGGCTCAGTCTGCATGGGTTCTCTCCTGGTTCCGGGGAGGCGCGGACGCCTCCTCCGATCCTAGTTTCTCGCGCGCTATGGCGAGGTCTCGAACAAGCCTGGTCCGTGTCTGGTCAAACCGCGCCTTCTCTTCGGCGGCCCGCGCCTCGAGGCCTTGCATCTCGGCGCGAACGGCTGCCGCGCTTTCGGCGTGGGCCTGATCGAGCGCCTCCAACTCGTCAGCGAGGCGCTGGGCTCTACGGAGTTGGGCGGGGGTCCCTCCCTTGCGCGCCCTGGGTCGCGATGCACGGGGGCCGGCCTTGCTGATATCGACCGTCAATCGACGCTCGATTACTTCTCCAGGTCGTGCTCTGGCCGCCTCGGCGTCCTCAGCGTCGGGCGCTTCCCTGGCGAGGCCGGACGCGAAGATGTCCTGCCGGATGCCCCAGGCGGCGAGGGCCTTGGGCCGGGAGGCGGCAGCTACCGTGAAGCGATGGAAGCCGTCCGACCATTCAAAGAGCTTCAGTTTGGGGGCCATGGCGATCATATCGCCGCCTGGAGGCTCCCCATGGGGGCGGCGGAGGTCTGACCGGCTGGAGCTGAAACAGCGTCCTGGGCCTTGGCGACGGGGGCATCGCCGCCCCCCTGCGGACTGCAGCGGGACAGAAGCGCGGCGGCGGCGGAAGAGACGATGATCGGGACGTGGCGCATGGTCATGAGCTCCTGGGTGTGACTAAGAAAGCGCGCCGCGCGTCCGCTGGTTTCCCTCCTCATGCCTTCCGGTCGCGTCGAGGTCCCGCCGAGCCCGGAGCAGCGGGGCCGTGCGCCACTGTCGGGAAGGCGACAGAAGGCCGAACAAGTCTACGGTGCTGGCCTTTGATAACCCTAGCGGAACTGCGGACTGCCTTCGCGGATCGGGACAGCAGGCGTCTGAAGGCAGCTAGAGCAAACGCTCATTTCCGGTCATGCGTTTGAAGAAGCCGTCGAGCGCCACAAGCAGGTATCCACCAAGTCCAGTCATGCCTATCCAAGTGTCTATGCGCGCTTTCGTTGCGCAGCTTGGGCGCTAACGCACCTCAGCCTAAGCTGTGCCCACGTCGCCTTCCCTTCGAGTCCAAACACATCCGAATTGCGTGTAGCCCTCGCTGAGTAGGGCCCGCCGCACTTCAGATGGAATGCGACACCGTCCGCTGTCCGCCAACCCGAAGGCGCGCTGAACGACCGGTGTTTGCGACATCCCGAACCTCCCTGTCAGCGAATCTGAACGCAGCGCTCCCGGTAGGGTTGCGGCAGGGGCGTTGCCTTGGGCGGGTTTCAGCCTCCCGATCCAACCACAGGCAACTGCGCGCCGGAACTGCCGCCCAAGCCTGCCTGACCCGCACATAAACCCATCTATCACCTTGGGATTCAGGCATAATTCACGGAGGCGACTAGGAGGGGCCAAAGGTCGGTTTGCAAGCGGCCGAGCTTTTTCCGCTATCGAGACCCGCTTTTTCGGAGGGCTGATTTCTTCGGCAGTCCAGGCGAACGGCTGTGGGCGACGCCGCGTTTGCCAGACCAGCGTTAGTATATGGAACAAGGCTCCGTCGGGAGCCTTGTTCCTCCGCCAACCAGGAGGAACAAATGGCTGACAAGACCCTCGACAACCTATTTCACGACACGCTCAAAGACATCTACTACGCCGAGCGGAAAATCCTGAAGTCGTTGCCGAAGATGGCTCGCGCCGCTCAGTCGCCTGAACTGAAAGCTGCTTTCGAGAAGCACAAGGAGCAGACGGAAGGCCAAATCGAACGTTTGCAGCAAGTGTTCGAAATCATCGGCAAGGCCCCGCGCGGAAAGACCTGCGATGCCATTGAGGGCATTCTGGCTGAAGGCGATGAGATCATGGAGGAGTACAAAGATACTCCTGCCCTTGATGCCGGGCTTCTAGCCGCGGCCCAAGCGGTCGAGCACTATGAGATCACCCGCTACGGCACACTGAAGCGTTGGGCGCTGGTGCTGAATCTGAAGGACGCCGCGGCTCTGCTAGACGAGACCCTGCAGGAAGAGTCTCAGACCGACGAGGATTTGACGAGCATTGCCGATACCGCCGTCAACGCCGAGGCGCTGTCATCTGCAGCCTAAGGGCGCCTTCGCTCCCTTGGAGGCCCGCTCTCTCCCAGAGGGCGGGCCTCTGCTTCCTGGAGGTCTTCAATTCGCCCTCGGCCGCAACCTGCACGCAGTTGGAAGGCCGTTCGCCGCTTGGTCCGCAAAAGGCGGCTCAGTCTGCTGCTTGGCGGCCACGCTGTTTCAATACACGGCTTTGCCAAGAAGCTTGGCGCGGGCGGTTTCACTGTTCTCAGCTAGCGCATCTTTTAAATAGGAGTCGACTTTCTCCCGCATCGTTTGCTCAACCTTGGCCATAGCTTACTTCATCCCGGGATTTCTAGAGGCAACTAATAGGTTGCTGAACGCTGGCCCAAGTCCAGTTCCGGACATTAGCCGCTCACCAGGCTCGGGCTTCCACTGCGTGGTGAAGCCCTGAGCTTATGCCTCAGTTGATCGTATCGCTTCTGCCGGCCGTCGCCGTCGTTTCCATTTCGATATTCGCGAGCATCTGATCCAAGGCTTGGTTGAGCGCTTCTGTATCCCGATGAGGATAAATAGCTGGTGTGTCTTCCCTGAAGGCTGAGACAAAGAGGGCAATGACCTGGCTCTCGTCTAGTTCGGTCCAGGAGACGCCTCTTTCTGACAGGCGACTCTCCATGATGGGCCCGGTCGCGCGCATTGCCTCGCCCATGGGCACGCCCAGCCCTTGCATCCAGCGTTCGAAATCTAGTTTGGCCGCCATGGGCGTCTCCATTTAAACAAGGGCGGAGCCGACGCCGACTGGCCCTGTGATCAAAGCTACCGTAAAGTCTCGAGCCGTCTTTTCTCGCCTCCCCGCGCTCTTTCACTTCACGCTACAAGCCCACGCGGATCGCGGCGCAAGTCAGCTGTAGTCATCAGGTAGGATCAGCGAGCGGCGGCCTGGGCAACTCACGCGCGCCCTCGGGCTCGGCGACGCCCGGCGGCGACGGCTCTGTACCGGCGGCGTCCTCGATCTTCTTCATCTGCGTGGCGTCATCGTCCAGCTTTGGCGGAGAAGGGGGCGGGTCTGACGGCCTTGGCGTGATCAGACGGGCTGAGATATTCTCCTGGTCTACGCCGCGGAGCAGCTCTGCTGGGTCGCCCCTAGATACCGCGTCGGCTTTGATCGGCGTGAGGGCGCCGTCCTCATTATTGAGGTATTCGGACGGATTACGAGGCGTCTTGACCATGGCTCTCTCCTTTCGCCTCACGAGATAAGGCGAGCGGCGGTAGGGTGTTCCCGCAGAGCAGACCGCATTTGGTGCGGCGTTTTAGGAACGGTCCCGTCAGAGCGCCCCCCAGGCGTACAAGGAGGGTTGCGATCACCCGCATGACGGCCACTTCGCCCCTCAAGCGTCGCCAATCTGCATGAGCGATGCTAGCTCACCAAAGGCTCTTCGGCGCCGGTGTCTTCGCCGTCGTAGCGGACGAACGACATCCGGCCATCGGGCTCCAACACTCCCCACTTGACCATATCCAGGCGCTCGATCCCCGCCTTGCGCATTTCCGAAAGGATTTCGTCAGGTCTGACACGATCCTTGTGCAACACGTCTTCGACGAGCCGCCCCCTATTGATCACGATCGCCGGCGGCGCTTCACTGACGGTCTGAAACCACTTCAGTCGGTAAGTCATGACTGAGTCAATGAAGGTGAGGAGCAGGAGGGTAGCCGCCCCGATCAAAGCCCCCGGGATCGATTCATCACCGGCGGTGAGAGAGGGGGAGACGATTTCGGCTATAAGCAACAGCGTGACGATTTCGAACGGCGACATCTGGCTCAGCTCACGCTTGCCGAGAAAGCGGAAGCCGGCGGTGAGCGCGACAAAAATGATGGCGACCCGCACGACCAGATCCAGGCCGCTGCTTTCCTCCGGCTTGATGAAGCCGATAGCGCCCAGAAAAACCACGGCGGCGATAATCGAAACGCCGACCGCCTCGACTCTTCGAAAGCGAATCTTTGGTGCGACATGCGCCAGGCCGGGCAGAACGCTCTCGTCTGCTGTGGCTCTCTCGTTCATCACGTCACGTCCTTGTTGTTAAACCGACAGCTCAACAACGCAGCACGTCAATTCTGGTTGGCTGTGCGCCAACGCTTCAATCAGGCGAGAACGTGAGCCCTCGTGGATCGCTTGTCGCGCAAGTAGGATGGCGCGGACCCACGTCGGATTGGCCGCACGCGATCGGGTCGGCGCGCAAGGCCAAGATGGTCGGCAAAGCAGGTCGATTTGGCGGTTCATAGGCCTCAAGGCGATCCGGCGCGGCACTCGAAAGCGAGGACGGATTCATCATTCCGCAGCGTCGCCGCCAGCGCATCGACTCTCGTCTCCCTATAGCCGCTGACCATCGTAGTGAATGTCAGGGCCTCAACGTCGGTCTCCAAGTCGATTTTACGAGGGTTCAATGCGTGCTCCGAAAGAGCCAGACGAAACGCTGCGATGTTGATCGCTGCGTCCGCCCGATAGCGCACCTTGATCTCCGCGTACCGTCGCTGGGGAAGGATCGCGTCAGTCAGGCTGACCGCTGCAAGGACCAGTAGGGTAGCGATGGTCCCTAGCGCCCCCAGACTGAAAAAACCCACACCGAAGAGGATGCCTAGCGCGGACGTGAACCATAAGGACGCAGCGGTCGTTAGCCCGCGCACGGTGAAGCCCTCGCGAAAGATGACCCCGCCGCAGAGGAAGCCGATGCCTGTGAGGATGCCATGGGCCATTCGTACAGGGTCGATGCGGATGATATCCGGCGGCGTGTCGGTCAGCCAGTGGACCTGGTGCACCGCGGCCAGCATGAGAAGCGCGGAGGAGAGAGAAACCAGAATGTGCGTACGGAACCCGGCCGCGCTGGCGCGGTACTCGCGCTCCAGCCCGATCAATGCGCCGGCGACAACCGCGCCGACCACCGGCCAGATGATCTGCGGGTCAATCAATAGCGCTTCGCTCAATAAGCGGCTCCCCGTCCTTAGGGCGTCGGCGTTCCTGCGCGCCGACGCTGAGTTGCGATGGCCTATAAGCGCTTTGCTGCGAAGACCGATCCGCCGACGGCCGGCTCCACGGAGCGGTGAGAAGATGCCGCGGTTCGGCCCGCCGCAATCCCAGTTGAGCCAAGGCGTTCATCTAGCTTCATGCCCTGACAAGCGGCTCGCGTTCCCATGGATGAGTATTTGCGGCGAGGCCTAGGCCCAGGCGTCCAGAACTTCGTCGCACTGCGCCGTCTCGATCTGTTGGCCGAACCGGTCGTGATAAAGACCCAGCAAGGCGTCGTGCGACTGGTCAGACGAACTGCACAGGGCGTCGGCAACAACCACCACCCGAAAGCCCAGGTCCACCGCTCCGAGCACGGTCGCGAGCACGCACATGTCGGTCTCGGCTCCGGTCACGACCAGAGTGTCCACGTGACCCGCCGCCAGAGCGCTCGCCAAACCGGTATCGACCCACGCGGAATAATGCGCCTTGTCCAGCACCCTGGCGGGCGGGGTGAAGGTCTGAAGCTCGGGCAACAGCTCCACCTTGTCGTCCCCCAGGTTGTCGAGCGTGATCGACGACCATCGCTCCCAGTAGCGCCGCCACGTTCCCCGCCCCTCGCCCGGCGAGCGCGCGGGGATGAAACGGGTGAAACAGGTGCGCTCGGCCTTACGCTCGCACAGACGCACGACGACGGGCAGGACGCGCGGCATCCATGGCGTGCGCCAGGCCGTATCTTCCGCAAAGAGACGTTGCATGTCGACGCACAGATGGACCGCGTTGGCCGGGATGCGGCCGAAATGAATGCCGGAAGCCATGCCCTTCTAAACCGAAGCTCCGTCTTCCGTTCCCGTGGTCCGGAGAGCGGGCCCTCGGGCGCCGCCTAGACCGCCACTTGGACGAAAACGCCGCCCATAATGAGGTCAGAAAGGAGGCCCTGGCGAAGCGGGGTCCCCACCTTCGCTGATCTCGGCAGTCAAGTTCAACCAGCGTCTCTGTATTGCCAAGACGGTGCGGTCCGCCAGCGCCCCTCCATCCGGTACACGGCTTTACCAGGAAGCTTGGCGCGGACGGATTCATCCTTCTAGCAGGAAGTGTGCAGTTCCCCCTCCCCCGCAGGTACAGGGTTGCTGATTGGAACTGCCGTCCGTCTTCCTAGTCTTCGGGCTCTAGGCGAACATCACCCGCCCTGGCGCGACCTCAGCTATTCTGCACAGGTCTTGGTTCGAGCGCATAGCCATGCCCATCAAGGTCAGCGTTGCGCCCGGCTGCAAGGCGCCTGCGATCCTGATGAGTTCGTCCACGGGGCGAGTATCTGCATAGACAGTGATGCTGCCTCCGCACCGCGCTAACTCAACCAGTTCACCAGTCGATTTGCGTTGCACCAATCATCCCCCCAAAGCCCTAGATTAATCCCACCAATGGCTTTTGCAGGTAGCCGTCAAGCCGTAAATTCTCGTACGGCCTCAGGCTGGCAGTGCTCCGCTTTCGATCAGCTCGAGGACAACCGGGTCTTGTAAGGAGGCGGCGACTTCGCGCGCAAAGGCTCGGTGCGCCTCGGCTTCATCCATGATGAGGCGCTGATTGTCATTGCGATGGGTCGAGAGCCGAAAGGAAATCTCACGCTGGTGCTTGGCAAGCCGCTCAATCCGAACCAGTTCGACGCCTGCATGATCGCGCAGGGTGGCGCGAGAACTCACAATCATGACCGACCTCCTGAACAGGCAGGTTAAAGGTCGTGGCGCGCCGCTGGGTTCCTGAATAGCCAGCCCAGCCTGAGCGGTATGGAACGGAGAGCGTCGCGCGTCTTTCGATAAAGGCGACAAAGGAGCAAGACATGCCACATCAGAACACGTCATCGTCTACCGCGACCGCCCAGAACGCCGCGACCGATCCGGCGGCCCCGCGCGACCAGCCTACAGACCAGGACCGTAAGGAAGAACCTCGCACTTATACGGCCTCGGAAGTCGCCGATAGTTCGCTCGCCCCGCCAGCTGCCGGCGAGGTGTCCGATTACATGGACGAGGGGGACGCCCTTGAAGGAGAGGCTGTTCACCAGGGCGCCAACCATACGAACCGGCCCGACCGGACCGAGGCTGTGGACTCGCAGGGGCCCAAGACCCGGGCCGCCAATCGTGACATCGTCCAGGGAAGAAATTAATTGGGCGGCGGCGGCACCATCGGCAGCCGTTTTGCAGGAGGGAAAGGGCGGCGACGGCGTCAACCAGTCTGACGACCCATCCGTCCGAGCTCTACCCTCGCCTCCCTCGCCCCGTCGCCCCACTGGATGGCGGGGCTTTCTCTACTCTGAGGGTTCAATTTGCAGGCAGAGAAGTGCTCCTTGCGACCCGTTGCCGATCTTTGGAGTTGCCTTGCGGGTACACGATACCATGGCCGTATGATCATAGAACGGAAGCGCCAGATCGGGCGCTCTGGGCGGCGCTATTGATGTGACCTGCTGATCGACCTGCCTGCGCTTACCGTGTGGATATGCGCAGGCCTAACCTCCGCCGTGCGACCCGCCTCGAACGGGGGTACGGTCTTCGCCGGCGTGGTGTTCGATTCGGCCAAGCTCGACCTCAGTTCGCGCGAAGACCTCTTCCTGGCCATCCATCAGGAGTTCTTCGTCTTCGCCGACAGCGCCATCCGCGCTGGTAAAGACTCCGCCCTGGTCAAAGCCGACGCTACCGACGCCTACGGCCGAACCGGCTAACCGGTTGTGCCGGCTGGCCATGGCCGCCATAGCGCGATCCCCATCTGACAAGGGCTGGTCGCCCCCGCGGTTTGCCAAACGTTCAGCCGCGCTCACACCGGCGTCGTCGGCGGCAATGTCGGTCGCCGTGTGGGATTGCTGTCCATATCGTTCCTGCGGTCCGGCCATGATCTTCCTCTCCGTGTTCCCTGCCCAAACGCCCCCGCGCGCCTCTGGTCGCAAAAGTTCTCTTCCCAACACGCTCACAGCTAACCTGGCCGTGGCGCTCCGGGGCCAGCAGCCCGCGGCCCGGGCGAGCCGTCCCGGTGTGAGGAATGCAGGTTTCGGCGCGGGCCTCGGCCGTCGGACGGAGCGCCTTCGCGCTTCCCCCGCTCTCGGGAACTGAATGCCGCTTATTCCGCCGGGAGAATGGGCCATGTGCAACGACTAACCGCCTGCACGAATCTGGCTTCTTGACTGTCGGGATGGCCGAGACGTAGTCCGACAGCGTAACCCATCTATAGCCCGAGCTTCGGCCCAACAGGCCCGTCGCAATATGGCTGACGGGTTTTCTTATGCCCGGCAGCCAGGCCTGCCGAATTTGAGCGGCGACGAGCGCCGCAAGCCCTTTCCGGGTCGGGAATCGGCCGGTGGCGCGCCACGCCGCGTTCACCCAGTCGAGTATAGAGACTGGGGCGGCGCGATTAAGCTCGCGCCGCCCGCCCCTCAACGATATCTGGCCCGCTCTGCAGCGATCTGATCGGGAGTATAGGGCGCGCCAGCCGGGTCAAACCCGCTCCAGCCCCCCTCACGGTAGGCCGCGCCCCTGGCGCGCGCATCCCAGCCCCGGCGCTCGTCGAGGATAGCCTGGGCTCGGGGTCGGTCCGCTTCATTCACGCGCACGCTGACCAATGTTCCTCCGCGGCGCACCCCTTCGGCGTATACGTGGGCTTCCTCCTCATCGTGGCCCGCTTCCTTGAGCGCCCCGAGAATGCCGCCAACCGCACCACCCGCGGCCGCTCCCGCTGCACCGGCCACGGCGGCCGAAGCCAGCCAACCAGCGGCCACTACAGGACCGAGGCCCGGCACCGCCAACATGCCCAGCCCCGCCAGCACGCCAGCTCCGACGCCCAGCGCGCCGCCTGTCGCGGCGCCTTTGCCGGCCCCTTCAGCGACCTCGTTCTCGCCGTCGCCGTTCATATCGCCGGGCGTGCGCCCATGATGGCGATGGCCTTCGTGCCAACTTTCAGCGTTGTTTGAGATGACACTGATCACATCGGCCTCGAAGCCCGCCGCCTCAAGCGCAGATACTGCGTCCATCGCCTCGGTGTGGGTGTCATAAAGTCTGGTTATGGTAGCCATGGAAGTCTCCTTCAAATCCATTAGGAAGCGGGTGCGGCCGTGACGACGCCTTTGTAATCGACCGAAACCCTGGACTGGACGCCATCCTTGAGGCCGGTAGCTGTCCACACGCCGTCTGCGTCCTGACTCAGAGGGCCGACCTCCACGTAGCCTTGTTTTTCAATGGCGGCTCGCGCCTGCGCCTCGGTAAAGGAGTTCGCACCGGGCGTGATTGTCCCGTCGGCGTTCTGTGTCGTGTCTATGGGTGGGTTGCGAGGCGCTTCGGACTCAGAAACCACCGGCCCTTCGATAGGGGATTCGGCATTCCGGTTGTCCCCGCACGCTCCCAGCAACAGCGCTGCTCCGGCCAGACCTGTAAGAACTCTGATCACGGGTTTCTCCTTTTGTTAGGTGCTAGAAGAAGACTCCGATATTCAAAGCGTTCCTTCTCGTCCGAGAACTTCGTGCCTAGTCGGCCATTTGCGGAAGACTTAACCACCCGCACAACAACCGCCCCCCGTGTGAAATCCCTTCTCGCCAACGCTGGGCACGGCCCGGGCGCCTTGCGCACCGCCTCGACTAGCGGAGCTTAGTTGCGCGCGAAGGCTTGCCCGATGAGGCTCCGCATCCCGACATCCATTTCGCAACTAAAACCCGCAAAGCATGATGATCTCCAGTGTCCGGTTGTCGTCATTATGCTGCTGGCACGCACCATTCGGCACCACCAAGCCCGGCCTGGTCGTGCAGGGTGTCCACCGCCCGTGATCAGCGCACTTTTCCCGACCTCCAGCACGATGCGCGCGCTGATCCAGGGCAAGGCATGGAGGCCTCCCTGCTGCAGCTCGTCGAGCACGATTTCACGTCATGACGTCAGGGTGGCTGAATGAGGAAGTGTCCGCCGATCCACCCTCGGTTTCGTCGAGCGCTCCCGGCCACCTAGACCCCATGTCGAACGGAGCGTTTCTCATCACGCCGGCGATGAAGGTGGCAACCATGAGCAGCTGCGTCGCCCAGCACATTTGCTCGGTCGCTCGACAGCCGCGCGCTATAGCTAGATGGTACCGGCGTTCACGGGAGGGCTGGATATGCCGGGGAGGCATCGCAAGCGCATCGGTTGGGTCTTGGAGTCGGTCCTGATCGCCCTGTGCCTGGCGATCTTCGGCGTCCTCTACTGGATTGCTCTGGGCTGACTCGGCAGCATCGTTCGGATTAAGGCGAGGCGACTTGGAACAACCATCTTGCGCCGCTCGGAGGACGTGGCATGAGCCGTAAACCACCCCGCTGGTGGCCGCAGGTGATCAACCTGCCGCGCACCACGCCGATCCTCGCCCTGGCCGGCAACCTGCTCTTCCTGCCGATGATCGCAGGGCCGGGCGACATGGTGGATGAGCGCTACGCCGACGCCGTCATGCCGGTGGCGTCCATGTTCAAGGACGGGATGCTGCTGATCCTGGGCTTCTATTTCGGGCGCAACCAATCGGAGGCTGGAGCTGGGTGAAGCCGAGCAATCGCTTCTTCTTGCTCAACGATGAGCGCAGCCAGCGCCGTGCGGGCGCGATCATCTGAGACCAAGTGCGAAAGACGTGCATACCTGTCCCGCTCTTTTATGAGGTCCTCACAGGTGATGCACATGGGAGCGCAACGCCAGCGAGCATCGGCGGTTCAGGTTCCACGAAAAGAATTACCCGGCGCCCACTTCCGCACCCGAGTTGGAATAGGCCTCGGAACCGTTCGGCCTTCAGCCGACCTCTGCTGGAAAGCCTCGCAGCACCGGTCGCGCAACTGCGTTGCTCTGCCCTCGATGCCGAAGACGTCCGGCTGGGTATAGCCCTCGCTAAGCAGCGTCCTTCGGACTTCTGAAGGAATACGGCACCGTCCGCTGTCCGCCAACTCGAATGCGCGCTGAATTACGGGTGTCTGCAACATTCTGAACTCCCCTTTCCAGGCGAGTCCGAACGCAGAAGTGTTGGTTGAGGTTGCCCGTGGGCGCGGCACTCTTCAGCCCATCGCAATCCAATAGAGAACGCCGAAGATCGCCAGGCGCAGGGCGATAAGGACCGACTCCAAGACCCAACCGACGCGTTTGCGATGCCTCCCCGGCATGGACCGTAAGGCCCTGTTCGACGCCGTGCGCCTCCATGCGCCGGGCGGAAAGCTGAAGCCCGACTGGGTGCCGATGATTGACGCCTGGCCGAAGCTATGGGCCTGCCCTGTGCGGCGGACGCGCCTGGCGATCCTGACCCGGAGCTGATCGCGGCGCTGAAGAAGGACGAGGGGCTGAGGCTCAAGGCCTATATCCCGCCCCCCTCTTGCCTCGCGCAAAGACCGGCAAGCGCTCGGGCGCCCCCTTGGACGGTCAGCTACGGCCGGGCGCGCGGGATCCAGGAAGGCCAGGTCATCACTGAAGCGACGGCTGACGCCTGGCTGATTGAGGACGCCCGCGCGCACAACCGGGTGATCCACGCTGCCCTGCCGCGGCTCAAGCGTCTCGCACCTGGCTGATCTTCGCCGTCCTCGCCGCCTTCATGATCTTCGGAGTCTATTGCGCGCACTGGGGCGCCGACGGCGTTCGCGACCGTCACGCGGCCGAGCAAGCCAAGGTCGAGGCAACGGCCTCCAGCGCGCGGGAAACAGCCGCCAGCGAACGCCTGACCGACACCACCACCATCCGAGACCGGCAAGAGGAGAGAGACCATGCCGCGCAAGCCCTTCCTGACGGCGTGCCTGATGAGCGTGAGCTTAGGCGCCGCTGTCGCCAGTTGCGGGACGCTGGGCGCAGTCCGCCCGCCTGTCGAGGACTTGAGGGTCCAGCCTAAGCCGGTCCCGCCCGACGACGTGCTGAACAGCCGGATCGCCGGCGAGCTGCACGATAACGCTGTCGAGGCTTGGGGTGAAGCAGGATGGGCGCAGGTCGGGCGCCTGTGCCGGTTCCATCGCGAGCTGGGAATGAAGGGACTGAGTTGCCCGCCGCCGCCTGAACTTCCGCCTTGACCTGGCTGACGGGCATAAGAAAACCCGTCTGCCACATTGGGACTCAGACGGGCCTCATGAGCCGAAGCTCGAAGCGTAGATAGGGTTGCGCGCACAAAACGCAAGGGCGGCAAGATAAGACTCGTTCGAAATCACGGAAAAGACATGCATTTCGGCGATGCGATAAATAATCAAAGCTGAAGCTTGCATGTTTGGGCGGGGGCGTTCACCCTATGGATGTCGATATCTCTGCGTAACGCCCTATTTCTTTGCGACGCATCGAGATTTTCCGTTTCCTTAGACCCGACAGCCCTCGGGAGACTTCCTCAGGGCAACCTTTTTCGGAGGTCATGGAAATGGCTACTGGTATTGTTAAATGGTTCAACCCTACCAAGGGTTTCGGTTTCATCGCGCCTGACGCTGGCGGCGGCGACGTCTTTGTCCACATTTCCGCCGTTGAGCGGGCTGGCCTCAGCGGGCTGAACGAAGGCCAAGCGCTTTCGTACGAGCTGGAGCGTGATCAGCGCTCCGGCAAGACCTCGGCAGGTCAGCTGCAGGCCGCATAAGCCAACGCTCCGGTTCACCGGCGCCATCAGAGGCCCGCTCTCTTCGGAGGGCGGGCCTTTCTTCGTTTAGGCTGGAACGTCGGCGCCCTGTGTCAGTGGCGGTCGCGCGAGCAAGCTGCCGCCCATCAAAAGCGGGCTGTCATCATCTGAGATCGGCGGGAGACATACGAAACGCGCAGCCAGTTCTCCGTTGCGCAAGAACAGGTGAAGCTCGACGCGGTCCCCTGCTGCGGCCAGGGTTTCCGCGATCCTTTTTGCGGCGCTCTCGGCCGCCCGCCCCCGCGCAAACAGCTGGGGCTCGGTATCGTCCACGCGAACAGACCAGACATCTCCAATGGGTTCCACTACGACAGTTCGCATCGAAGCATCTCCAGAGGTTGAAGCCGGCCGCTATCTGGCGACAGATGGCAAATCTTCAAGGCCCGGCGGGTGTTCGGTGTTGCTGACAGAGATTGTGACGCCTTCCACGACGAGCTTGACGTTCGCTCCGAGACGGCACTCCGCGATGGCGATCTGCAGGGCCGTCTCTACTGCGGCGCTTCGGTCGAGATAGTCCCCGATGTGCTTGGTCGATCGCCTCACCTGCCAAACGCCACTTCGCGGCTCCACGACGACTGGAATCTCTGTCGGTCTTTCCGGAGAGGCCGTCATGCTGTGCGATGGGGGATAGTCCACCTTCGGCTTTAGCGCGGCCCTTTCTTCGCCCAGCTTCGCAACCTGCCTGATGAACGCCTCTGCGTAGTCCTCGGCGTCAGTATAGTCATGCTGATGCGCTTTACGCCCCTGAGGCGAGAAAGCGGCAAGGAGGCGATCCAGCAGGGGGGCGTCCTCTCGTGCCATCTCGGCGAGAAGGAACTGAAGGATGCGCTCGTGCGCGAGGACGCGACGCTCCAGGTCGGTAGTTTGGGGGGGCACGGTCAAGTCTCCGTTGACCTGACGCCTGTCCGATAAGGCTCGCAGGCGCCTGATCCGTAGAGATGGGGTGCCGCGCCCTGATCCAAGCGCTACAGGCCCTCCCGCCAGCGCACGCGGCCATGAGGTCGAGAGCCGTGATCAGCTCGTCAGGTTAACGGGCGCGGCGGAGTAGCTGGGTCGTGCGCTGTGCGCCCCGTCGCCTTCGCCGGGTGGCGGGGCTTTTTGTTTTGCAGCGTCTCGTTTAGGACAAAGTGGAGAAGGGAGCTTACAACCCGTAGGCGACGTTCGGGACGTCTCTATTGCTAATCTGCCATCCTGAAAAATATCCAGATCATCGACGGGGCGTGGAACGCGACCTTCAGCATCTTCCAAGCCACGGACGAAGAGTTCGCTGAACTGTTCCCCGGCATTGATCAAGATATGGATGTCGTTGAAGACGTGTTCGACCGGCTTGGCGAGGATCGAGCGAAGGCGCTACTTACGCCGTTGTGGTCGCGCCCTATTCTGAAGCGCGACGCCAACGGCATCCATGGCACTCTGTTCTACGACAGGGATCAGCCCGGCTGGGTGTTGCCGCCTTCGAAGCGGGAGGTCGATCTAGAGCCGGACAGCATCAACAATGCGCAACGGGCTTTGTTCGACCGTCGGCGATCAGAGTGGTCTGCGCCTGAGCCAACTGGATCTGCCGACCCACTAATATGGCTGACGCAGTGGTATTTCTCGCAGTGCGATGAAGACTGGGAACACGCCTACGGGATCACAGTGGAAACGCTCGACAATCCGGGCTGGAGCCTCACGGTTGATCTGACGGATACATCGTTAGCGGAACAGCCATTCACGCCTGTCTTCCACAACATGTCCGAGGCGGAAGCGGGACAGGGTTTGGACGGCGACTTGGGATGGTGGCATGCCAAGGTCGAGCAACAGAAATTCAAAGCATATGGTGGTCCGCACAACCTGCCGGATTTGATCGGTGTATTTCGTGCTTGGCAAGCGAGGTCCGCTAACCTCCCTTAGGCGACAACGACCGGGCCCGCTTTCGGGCCCGGTCGCCAGTCACAGATCTATCTGTCCTGATATTTCCAGGGCGTCGTCCACTTCGATGCCGAGGTATCTGACGGTGCTCTCCAGCTTCCTGTGGCCGAGCAGGAGCTGACATGCCCGGTGATTGCCCGTCTTCTTGTAAACGAGCGCAACCTTCGTCCGCCTGAGGCTGTGGGTCCCGTAACCCTGCGGTTCCAGGTCGATCATCTGAACCCAACGATCAACGAGCCGCGCGTACTGAGGGGCGCCAATGTGCTGACCTGGTCGGCTGGCGGCTCGGAAACAGCCAGTCATCATCGCGCTGTCCACGGCTCGTCAGCCAAGCGGCGATGGCGTCGCGCGCAGGCTCCGTGATCTCGAAAGGAACAGGCCTTCCGGTCTTCTGCTGGATGACAATCGAGCGCTGGCGAAGCACGCCGCCGGGCGCCACATCGCTAACCCGGAGCCGAACTAGGTCACAGGCCCGCAGCTTGGAAACCAGAGCGCAGTTGAACATCGCAAGGTCGCGCACTTTCCTAGCGACTTTCAACTGCTGTGGAATTGCCCAGATATGCTTCGGCTTCAGCGGCGCCTTGGGACCAATGAGGGTCGAATGAACAGGTCAGACTGGCGCATAGCCAACCTCCATTACGGTCGCCACCCTTTGTCAGCTGCCAGTCTACGCTCTCAGGATCTCCTCAGCGCCAGTTGCGGACATTGCCACCCTGTCCGAGAGGCGACATTCACAGGCCTGAGGAATGCCTGCTGTCCGGCCAGGCGATAAGGTCGTGGACCTGCCGTCACCGCCCAAGAGGACGAAAGTCGGACGCTCCGCTCCGCGCAAACCGCGGACGATGATCTCCGCCTAGCCATCTTTGACGTAGAGCATGAACTTTAGGGGGCTTACGGCCAGACTTCGCAGCTCGCCGGGATACGGCGACCACAGCGGGGCGGGTACGCCCAGTCCGACCTCAGTGTGAAACCGGACCTGTAAGTTCACGACCAGCGCAAGAGGGAGAGCGGTATTCGCGCGCGCTGCCGCGTGCGGTAAACTCACCGCGTCAAATGCGGGGCTGATGCGTGAAACCGCGGATGCTGGTCAGCGCGCGGGCGTCTCGCTCGATCTCCACCCCGCTCTGGGCATAGGCGATCAAAAGCCGGGCGAGATCGAACAGAGCGTTTTGATGGATACGCTCATAGCCGTGGCTGGCGTCCACGCCGAACGTCACCAGTGCTGTGCGGATGTCGGCGCCGGATTCAAGGGCCGAGGCGGAATCCGAACGATAGTAGCGGAACACGTCTTTCTGGTGCGGTATGTCGTGGTCCCGAGCCAGTTGCACCAGCTTGCGCGAGAGGTGCCAGTCAAAGGGTCCGGTTTGGTCGGCCATGGCTATGGTGACCCCGAACTCGGACGAGTTCTGGCCGGGCGCGGTGGTTCCATTATCCACTGTGACCAGCGCCGCTACGTCCGGGACCAGGACGGAGGAGGCTCCTACGCCCACTTCCTCTGCGATCGTGAACAGCCACCAGGTGTCGACCGTCGGCGTGCGTTCCTCGCGCAGCATGCATTCCAGGGCGGCCAGCATGACGGCCACGCCCGCCTTGTCGTCGAGATGGCGCGAGACGATGAAACCGCTGTCGGTAAACTCGGGCTGGGCGTCGATGGCGACAATGTCGCCGACATCCACGCCCAGAGCCAGGGTGTCGGCTCGCCCGTGGATCACGGCGTCGATCCGCAGTTCGACCTGACGCCAATTGACGGGTTGATCGTCCACCTCTTCGTTGAAGGCATGCCCGGAGGCCTTCAGGGGGAGGATCGTTCCGCGATAGCCTCCGCCTTCCGCGAAGACGGTGCAGCGCGCGCCCTCGGCGAAGCGTGACGACCAGTGGCCGATTGGCACAAGCTCCAGCCTGCCGTTGTCCTTCACCGCCTTCACCTGGGCGCCGAGCGTATCGACGTGCGCCACGACGGCCCGCGCCGGAATAGCTTCGAGACCCGGCAGGCGCACCCGGATCGCGCCGCGTCGGGTCAGTTCATAATCCAGGCCCAGACGCTCCAGCTCTCGGCACAGGGCCCAGACGGCTTCGTCCGTGTAGCCCGTCGGACTGGGCAAATTCAGTAGTTCCCCCAGGCGGGCGTTCAGGTAGTCCAGGTCGATCTTCGGGGAGGTCAAGGTCGCTCCTGATATAGTCTCAGGCGTCGGCGCGCGCCGACAGCGGGAACAGCAGATCGATGAACCGTTCTGCCGTGGGGCGGGGCTCGTGATTGGCCAGGCCAGGGCGCTCATTGGCCTCGATGAAGGCGTAATCCGGCTGATCGGGCGCACGCACCATCAGGTCGATCCCCGTCACCGGGATGTCGATGGCCCGCGCCGCCGCCATGGCGGCTTCAACCAGAACCGGATGCACCTTATCCGTGACGTCATGGATGGTGCCGCCCAGATGCAGGTTGGCCGCCTTGCGGACAAGGATCTCCTCGCCCTCTCCTGCGACATCATCCAGGCCATAACCGGCCTCCGCCAGGGTGCGCTCCGTCTCGGCGTCAATGGGGATGCTGGATTCCCCGCCCGTGGCCGCGGCGCGTCGGCGGCTCTGATGCTCGATGAGAGCGCGCAAAGTCGAGCGACCGTCGCCGATGACGCGCGGCGGACGCCGCACGGCGCAGGCCACGACCTCATAGTCGATCACGACCAGGCGCAGATCCTCGCCTTCCACCTGCTCCTCGACAAGGACTTCCGGGCAGATACGCCGTGCTCGCAAGAGAGCCGCCTGAACGTCGGCCATCGTCTTCAGACCCACGGCCACGCCCTTGCCCTGCTCCCCTCGCGCGGGTTTGACCACCAACTGACCATAGGTCTCCAGCGCTTCGTCGATCGCGTC
Source organism: Brevundimonas naejangsanensis DSM 23858 (assembly GCF_000421705.1). GTDB lineage: Bacteria > Pseudomonadota > Alphaproteobacteria > Caulobacterales > Caulobacteraceae > Brevundimonas > Brevundimonas naejangsanensis. Next base: position 219,472 of record NZ_ATXN01000003.1, on the reverse strand, counting down.
GAGATCCTGCGGATCGATGCGGCGGGGCACGCGCACTCCGGCGGCTTCCACGACCCTGCGGGTCACCCGCTTGTCGTCGCAGATGCTGAGGGCCACGGCCGAGGTCAGTTCAGAAAGGCTTTCGCGGCAGCGGACGGACCGCCCGCCCCACGAAAGGCGGAACAGCCCCCCTTCTGCGTCGATGATGTCGGTCTGGATGCCCCGTCGTCGCGCTTCGTCCACGATGATCCGGGCATAGGGGTTGAGCGCATGGTCGTCAGAGGGTCCCACGAACAAGGCTTCATTGATCGGGTTCTTGCGCTTCACGCCGAAGAAATGGACGCGTCGGAAGCCCAGTTTCTCATAAAGGGCGATAGCCTGAGCGTTATCGTGCATGACCGAAAGGTCCATGTAGGCTAGGCCGTGCGTCTTGAAGTGCTCCGCCAGGCGGCGAACCAGGGCCTCCCCGATCCCCGGCTGGGCCGCTTGGGGATCAACCGCCAGGCACCACAGGGATGCGCCGTTCTCCGGATCCTCAAAGGCGCGGGCGTGGTTCACCCCCGTCACCGTGCCAATTACCGCCCCCGTCACCAGGTCCTCGGCGACGAAATATGACAGGGTTCGGTCGTCGCGACGCGACCAGATGAAGTCCGGCGGCGCCTGCACCATGCGACGCTTGGCGTAGATATCATTGACCGCATGGGCATCCGCTTCCGACATGAGGCGGCGAATGGTGAAGCCCCGCGGCTGACGGCGGCTGGACCGATAGGTCGCCAGGTCAAGCCGATAGGTATGGGACGGATCAAGGAACACCTCCTGCGGCGCAGAGGCGAGCAGGACGTGGGGATTGCGGACGTAGAAGGCGATGTCGCGGCGATCCGGCCCCTCCGCGCGCAAAGCCTCGACCAGGGGCGCGGCGGTCTCGAAGGTCTGGGCGAACAGGAGGCGGCCCCAGCCGCAGTCCAGCACCGCGTCCCGCGCAGGCTCGCGGCCGGCCTGCACGGGGGGCTTCAGCCCTTCATGGCGCAGACGTTTTAGCCGGTGCGCCTTGGGGCGCGCGAGACGAAGGTCAGACGCCATGTTGCTGCATCCACATCTCGAGGACGGCGACTTGCCACAACTCCGAACCTTGCAGAGGGGTGATATGTCCCGTCGGGTCAGCGAACAGGCGATCCAGATAGGCCCTGTCGAACAGGCCGCGATCACGCGCCGCCTGATTGGTGAGGGTTTCGCGCACAAGGTCGAGATAGGGGCCTTGGATGTATTTGAGCGCGGGCACCGGGAAATAGCCCTTCTTGCGGTCGATCACCTCTGAAGGGACGACGAGGCGCGCCGCCTCCTTGAGCACGCCCTTGCCGCCCTGGGCCAGTTTGTGTTCCGGCGGGATGCGGCCAGCCAGTTCGACCAGTTCGTGGTCGAGGAAGGGCACGCGCGCCTCCAGACCCCAGGCCATGGTCATGTTGTCGACCCGCTTCACCGGATCATCGACCAGCATGATCTGGCTATCCAGCCGCAGCGCCTTGTCGACCGGCGTCTGCGCCCCGGCTTGCGCGAAATGGGCCTCGACCAGAGCCCGGCTGACGTCGACATCCGTCATATAGGCGCCGTTCAGCTGGGTCTTCAGGGTTTCGTGGCTGCGATCGAAGAAGGCGCGGGCGTAGGCCTCGACCGGGTCAGCCGCCCCGACCAGGGGCGGATACCAATGATAGCCGCCGAACACCTCGTCGGCCCCTTGCCCGGACTGGACGACCTTGATGTGTTTCGACACTTCCTGGCTGAGCAGGTAGAAGCCGACATTGTCGTAGCTGACCATCGGCTCGGACATGGCGGCGATCGTGCCCGGAAGGGCGTCCATCAGCCGCTGGTGCGGCACGAAGATCTGATGGTGCTTCGTCCCGTAATGACGGGCGATCAGATCGGAATAGACGAACTCATCCCCCTTCTCGCCGTTGGCCTCCTCGAAGCCGACTGAAAAGGTCATCAGGTCCTTCTGCCCCAACTCAGCCAGCAGACCCACGATCAGGCTGGAATCCACCCCGCCCGACAGCAGCACGCCGACCGGGACATCGGCGACCATGCGGCGCTTCACCGCCGTGCGCAGGCCATCCAGCACCTGGTCGCGCCAGTCCTCGGCGGTCAGGGCGGCGTCTTCGACATGGCGGGTCATGTCGGGACGCCAGTAGACCCGTTCGCGCGACGCGCCGTCCGGCTCGATCACCCGGATCGTCGCTGCGGGGAACTTCTTCACACCCTTCAGGAGGGTGTGCGGCGGCGGCACTACCGCATGAAAGGTCATATAATGGTGCAGCCCCACCGGATCGATCGTCTTGTCGACCTCCCCCGCCGCCAGAAGCGCAGGTAGGGTCGAGGCGAAGCGCAGCCGCTTGCCGCGTTCCGCCAGATACAGCGGCTTGATGCCGAAGCGGTCACGCGCGATTACGATCCGACCGCTGTCGCGCTCGTGGAGGACGAAGGCGAACATCCCCTTGAACCGGTCGACGCAGGCCTCGCCCCAGGCCGTCCAGGCCTTGATGATCACCTCTGTGTCGCCGTGCGAGAAGAAGCGGAAGCCCAGCCCCTGAAGTTCCTCGCGCAATTCCGGGTAGTTGTAGATGCAGCCGTTGAAGGCCAGGGTGACGCCGAGGTTGGCGTCCACCATCGGCTGCTGCGCCTTCTCGGACAGATCGATGATCTTGAGGCGTCGATGCCCCAACCCCACTGGCCCGCGCATCACGATCCCGGACCCATCCGGTCCGCGAGGCGAGAGGGCGTCCGTCATCCGTTGAACCGCGCCGGCATCGGCGGGGCGCCCGTCGAAGTTGATCTCGCCGCTAAGACCGCACATGGGCCCTCCTTGAAATGTTGATGCAGCGTGTACAAATGGTTAGTCCACGAATGAGTTCAACCCGATGAGCGAAATTCCCCTGCCTTCAGCCGCTGACGCCAACGAGTCTCTGGTGCGCGCGGTCCGTCGCATCGGCCAGGCGATCGATGTCCGCTCGCGGGAAATCGCCCGGTTGACGGGCCTGACGCTTCCCCAGCTTCTGGTGCTGCAGTCCATCCGCCATCTCGGCGAGGTCAGCACCCGCGCCATTTCCAGGGACGTCTCCATGTCGCCGCCGACCGTCGTGGCCGTGCTGGACCGCCTGGAGGCGCGCGGGCTCATCGTGCGGTACAGATCGACGATGGATCGTCGCATCGTCCACGCACGCCTCACTGAACCGGGCCACAAAGCTCTGGCCGAGTCCCCGGACCTGCTTCACGCCGATGTGCTGACGAGGCTGGCGCTGCTGCCTGCAAACGAACGGCGGCAGATCGCGGGCGCCGTCGCCGCCCTCGCGGACCTTATGTCGCCTCCCGACATGGCGTCCGAACCCGATCCTCTAAGCCTCTGAGAGGACGACGGACAGGAGCCGGCGTGTCGCGCTCCATCATGAGCCTGTCGCGTTCCACCAGGCCTCTTAGCCTGGATGCGCAACGCTTGGCTGGCCCTCCGCAGGCGGCGCGTCTGCGAGTACGCACGGCCTGTGCCGCCGTGCCGACCCTTGCGCTGCGCGCAGCTTTATCCAGCGGGCGGCATCCGGGGCGTGAGCACGGATGCAGTGTCCGACTCCATCGAATGGGTGAGGAACGCCAGGTGCGCCTCGTAGCGTTCCAGCACGTCGTCGATCACCTGCTGACGCGTGAGCCCCATCAGGTCATAGCCGCCCGAACCCGTCTGGGTGAACATTTCGAGGCGATAGTAAAGGTCGGTCTCGCGAGACATCCGGCCGCTGAACATAGGCACCGGCGCTTCAACCACCGCCACGTGATAGTGGAAGGCCCGGAACGCATCCAGCATCACCCGCAGCACGGGCTCATCGACGCCGCTCGCGCCAGGCACGACGGTCTGCTCGACCGCATAGCCTTGAGCGCGAAACTCTGCGGCGACGTCGTCCAGGGCCGGCCGCACCGTGCGGTCAAGGAACTGCGTGACCTGGCGCAGCGAGGGGAAGGCGCGCAACCGCTCAAGCCGCTGCTTCCAGGAGCGTTCGGGCACATGGCCGCCCGTGGGCGCGATGGAGCGTCGCCGCAACACCTGGCCTTCGCGATCAGCGCGTTCCATCCGCAATGCTTTGTAGAAGGACGCCATCACCAGATAGGCGATGATCGTCACCGGCAGCGCGAAGATGAGTGTCGCGTACTCCATCGTCGTCACACCCCCAGCCAGCAGCATGGCGATGGCCAAAAGCGCCGTCAGCACCGCCCAGAAGATGCGCAGCCATTTCGGACCGTCGTGCGAGGGATCGGGGATCGACGTCGAGAAGTTCGAGGTCACCATCGCCCCGGAGTTCGCGCTGGTGAGATAGAACAGCAGGCCCGAGAGCGTCGCCAGGCCGATCAGGAACATCGGCGCGGGGAACATGGCCAGCAGCGCATACCACCCCTCTTCCGGGCTTTCGGCCGCCAACTTGGCGAACGCCGTATTGCCCTGAAGGACTTCAAACAGCGCAGAGTTGCCGAAGAAGGAGACGATGATGAAGTCGCAGAGGACGGGCGCCGTGATCGCCGCGATCACGAACTCACGCAAGGTTCGACCACGCGATATGCGGGCGAGGAAGACGCCAACAAACGGCCCCCAGGCCAGCCAGAAGGCCCAGAAGAAGAGCGTCCAGCCGCCCATCCATTCTGCGCCGCCAGGCTCATAGGCAAAGGTCTGCAATGTGCGTTCTGGCAGGGTGACCAGGAACCGTCCGATGTTCTCCACCAGGGCGTTCAACAGGAAGGCGGTCTGACCGGTGAACAGAATGTAGAGCATCATCGCCGCAGCGCTCCACAGGTTCAGCTCCGAAATCCAGCGGATGCCTCGATCCACCCCTGAGGTCGTGGCCGCAATGGTCAGGGCGACCGCGACCGCTACCAGGGCGATCTGCAATGCAAGACCTTGCTCCAGGCCGAACAGCAGCGAGAAGCCCACGCTCAGCAACACCACGCCGATGCCCATGGATGTGGCCACGCCGAACACCGTCCCGACCAGGGCGATGATGCTGATGCCGTCGCCCAGGGCGCCGCGCACACGCTTTCCGAACAGCGGATAAAGCGCGGCGCGGATCGACAGCGGCATCCCCCACCGATAGGCGAAATACCCCATCGCCATGCCGAGAAGCGCATACATTGACCAGCCGGCAATGCCGTAGTGGAACATGGTCCAGACGACCGCTTCCTGTCGCGCCAAGGCCGTACCACCCGCGCCGGACGGCGGTTGCAAATACTGCACGACCGGGCCTGTGACCGAGTAGAACAGCATGTCGATGCCGACCCCCGCGGCGAACAGCATCGCCACCCAGGTCACGAGCTTGTACTGCGGCCGCGATTGATCGGGCCCCAGCCGCACGTCGCCTTCCTTGGAGAAGGCCACCCAGAGGACAAAGCCGACGACGATGGTGACCGTCAGCACATAGTACCAGCCGAGGTTGGTCGATATCCATCCGACGACCGCCTTCATCGCGGCGCGCGCCTCGCCGGGCATAAGCATCGCCCACAGCGAAAAGGAAAGGATCACCGCCGACGAGATCAGCAACACCCGCCAGTTCACATGAGCCTGATGGTCCTCAAGCACCTCTTCAGGGCCTTTGACGAGGTCATCCCGCGACGGGCGCATCTTCGTCGATGGGAGGCTCATGGCGGCGCTCCGTGCCGCCGAACCGGCTGCGTTGGAGAGGCGACAGCTTCGGCAGGGGCGCGCGGGATCCCTCGTGATGCGCCGGATTGCCTGGCTCGTCGTCGAAGATCTCATCTGCCACTGGGCGTGTCTTTCTTCGCAGCCTACGCCGCACCGTAGCATCTGACCGAAATTGAACAACGTCGCGCCGTCATCCGGCGCGCCTGACCGCAACCGCCAGAAGGAGATGCGCAAAACCTCCCCGGCCAGCCCGTTGCCGCACCTGTCGCCTCGGCAGCCCACTGACGGGAGCCTGGCTGCGACCGAGGTGTGCGCACGAATGCTCAGGCCTCAAGAAGGCGGCACCTCACGCCCCTCAGGGCCACCGACGCCTTCGATGAAGGCCAGGCTGGTCTAGCACCGTGGCCGAAGTCGTCGCCCTCGGAGTGTAGGGTATAGGCGCTGCGCACCAGTTCGCCGTCGGCTTCCCAGCCGTCATCGACCGGACCCGGTTCGTCCGACCAGGAACGGCCGCCGCTGCTCGGGACATAGACCGGTTCAGCGCCCGAGTGGTGATAGGCCATCTGGCCGTCGAACATATTGTCCACCGGGACCTTGGGTTGGTTGACCGGCAGCTGGTGGAAGTTGATCCCGATGCGGTTCGCTGGGCGTCGTTATAGGCGAAGGCCCGGCCCAGCAGCATCTTGTCCGGCGACAGGCCGATCCCGGGCACGGTGTTGCCCGCCTGATCGATCTGGGCGAAGAAATTCCGGGTTGCGATTCAGCGTCATCGTGGCGACTGGGATCAGCGGACAGTCCTTGTGCGACCAGGTCTTGGTCAGGTCGAGGGGGTTGAAGCGATAGGTCGCCGCCTCGTCGTAGGGCATCATCTGGACTGACAGGTCCCACGCCGGATGCTCGCCGCGCGCGATGGCGTCGAAGAGACGACGGGTCTGTTCGGCTCACCCGAATGGAAGGACGCCGTCCGCACCACCTGGTCCTCAGGGCCCTGGAGCGCCAACTGGACTCTGCGCCACTTCATGAGCCCGGGACGCCATGTGACGCCGAAACTTTACGACGTGTATGAAACCGACCACGTCTTCTACACCGACCTTTCGGCTGCCTATCAACTCAACGAACGCGTTTCTCTCTAAGGAGGTCTGCGTAACGCCTTCGACAAGGCGCCGAACGTGCTCCGGGTGCAGTAGCCGGCGGCGCAAACTTCGAATTCGGCTATCAGGCCGGCACCTATGACGTGATCGGCCGCACCTTCTACGTCGGCGTCACCCTCCGTCGATAGGCCGGCCCCAAGTTGGGAAGAACGCCGCATCCCTCCGGCTGTTCTCCCGGTCAGGCGGCGCCGTCCTGCCGGCGCCGCCTGACGTCCTTTTAAGACTTGCGCGACTCGACGGGTCCCGGGCCGACCCCGCTCGCCCTGACATCGGCATTTTCGGTTCGACAGTCAGCACACCTTTGCGATCGACTAGATGCGTCCAAGGAACCGCGCGTCCTAAGGCGCACTCCCGATCGCTTGCATGGCGGCGTCATGCGCGCCGCCAAGGTTTCCGCCCTATCGGACCACCGCGCTCAAGCGGTGTGAACAGGGCGAGACGCCTCCCCTCGAGGCTTCGCCACGGCCGCTTCCGACACCAGGCAATCCCTCGATCTGGATAAGGAAGCGACTCGGCCAGGGTGCGCCCAGAGATAGGCCGAGTCGCTTGTGCGCCGCTGCGGGAAGCAGGACGGACCCAAGAAGGCTGATACATCTATGAGGGAGCGGACGCAGCGCTGGCGACCGCGACTTCCGGAGCCGGAGTCGCCTCCCCTTTCGCCGCGACATCATGGATGTCCGACGGTTGATTGGCGAGGTCGGTGTGGGCCTGCTCCCATTTGGCGATGACGCCGGCGGCCACGGCGTTGCCCACCACGTTGGTGGCGCTGCGGCCCATGTCGAGGAACTGATCGATGCCCAGCACAAGCAGAAGCCCGGCCTCGGGCAGGCCGAACTGAACCAGGGTGGCGGCCACGACGACCAGGGAGGCGCGAGGCACCCCGGCCACGCCCTTGCTCGTCACCATCAGCACCAGCAGCATGGCGATCTGTTCCCCTAACGACAGGTCGATGCCGTAGGCCTGGGCGATGAACAGGATGGCGAAGGTCGCGTACATCATCGAGCCGTCGAGATTGAAGCTGTAGCCGAGCGGCAGGACGAACCCTGCGATACGGCGCGGCACGCCTGTTTCCACGAGGCGTTCCAGCGTCCGGGGATAGGCGGCTTCGGAAGAGGCCGTTGAGAAGGCCAGCATCAACGGACCGCGAATGGCGCGCATGAGCGGCATGATCGCCCGCCCCAGGACCAGAAAGCCGGCCAGGATCAGCAACGCCCACAAAAGGCCCAGCCCGATATAGAACTGGCCGATGAATTTGCCGAACACGAGCAGCACGCCAAGACCTTCGGTCGTGATAACCGCCGCGATGGCGGCGAAGACGGCCAACGGGGCGGTCAGCATGACGTAGCCAGTGACTTTCAGCATGACCTCGGCGACGGCATCAACGGCCCGAACGAGCGGCCTGCCGGCGTCGCCGATCGCGGCCAGGCCGACGCCGAAGAACAGAGCAAAGACGACAATCTGCAGGATGGAGTTGGTGGCCATCGCTTCGACGATGGAGGCCGGCACGATGTCCACCAGGAAGGCGGCGAGATCCGGCGTCTTGGCGGTCACGGCGCCTGCGTCTTCGGTCGGCAGCGGCAGGTCCAGCCCGCGGCCGGGCTGCAATAGGTTCACCAGCACCATGCCCAGGGCGAGGGACGCCAGGCTGGCGCCCATGAACCAACCGAGCGTCTTGGCGCCGATGCGCCCGATGGCGCGCCCGTCGCCCATGCGCGCCACGCCCGCCACCAGGGTGGCGAATACTAGAGGCGCGATGATCATCTTGATCATCTTCAGGAAAATGTCGGACACGATCGAAAAATAGCCGGCGACCCGCTCCGCCGCCCCGGCATCGCCCAAGGCCTGATGACAGAAGAAGCCGGCGACGACGCCGAGCAGCATCCCGATCAGGATGACGAAGGTAAGATTGCGGGGCATGACGACAAACTCCAGACACGATGGGCGGCGCGAGGCGAGCGGCAGGGCTCAACCGGCTCGCGGTTCGATGAGACGGACGATTTGGGAGGGGAGCGCCATCAGACAGCGCGACGGGAACCCTAGGGAGCTGACGACGCCGGTCTATTTCGTCGCCGGTCACCGCGCTCCAGATCTTCCACCAGAGCCCGCAGCCCTTCGGCGTCGCCGATGTGCAGCATGCCGTAGATGGGAATATCGGCCATGGATGCATCCGGCAGGCGGATCTTGTGCGACGAATAGCGGTTCAGCTCGTCGATCACCTGCGACAGCGGTTCGCCCTCGAACTGCAGCATGCCGTTGACCCAGCTGGCGTAGCGTTCGGCGTCGACCTTTCGGGCGGGTGAAAGGTAGGCGCCGCCTGCTTGGGCGGCGCCCGCGTCTCGACGCTTGCCGAGGTGCACCTGATGACCGGCGCTGGCGACCTGGGACAGCTGCAGCTTGGCGTTGCCGTCCTGATCGCCAGCCGTCACGCGGACGACGCCCTCGACCACAGTGACCACCACATCCTCACCCTTGCGGATGTTGAAGCGCGTGCCGATGGCCCGCACCTGGCCGCTGCCCACGTCGACGAGGAACGGCCGCCGGGCGTCATGGGCGACATCGAACAGGGCCTCGCCCTGCTCCAGTTCCAGCAGGCGTTGATCACGTCCCAAGGCTGCGCGCACCACGGTGTGGGGGCTCAGGCTGACGGTCGATCCGTCCGCCAGAGTCACGATGCGGCGTTCGTCCGCTCCTGTGCTCATCAGGGTCGCGCCGCGGTCGCCGAAGGCGCCGTGCGCCAGAAACAGGGCCGTAGCGGCCAGGAGCGGCAGCAGAACGGACGCGGCGATCAGCTGCCAATTTTGCGGCCCGCGCGTCGGCTGCCTGGACGACAGGCGAGGCGGCTCCAACTGGCCGAGGTCGCCCCACAACGCCATGATCTCGTCATGCAAAGCAGTCTGCTCCGGCCCCTCACGGCGCAGGCGTTCCAGCGCCTGTCGCGCCTCTAGAGGCCCGGAGCCGAAGTCTGCCGCGACGATGCGATCGACCATCTCCTCGGCAGGGGTCGGGCGGGGGTCAATGCTGCGCCTCATAGCCAGTCCTCCCGGCCGCGGCCCTGTTCGCTCACCGCTTCATGCAGGGCGAGAAGAGCCCGCGACATGTATTTCTGGACCATGCGATGACTGATGCCGAGCGCGCCGGCGATCTCCGGCGTGGTCATGTTCTTGAACCGCCGCATGACGAAGACGTCGCGGCACTTGGCCGGCAACTGATCCAGCACGATGTTCAGGGTCGCCTGCAGGTCCTCGAGCCGCCGTCGGTTTTCCTGCTCAGGGGGCACCGCTAGGGCGACGTCGTCGACGTCCAGTTCGGTCTGCACAGGACTGCGGGCGCGACGCCGTCCCCGGTCATGAATCAGATTGCTGGCGATACGAAAGAGATAGGCGGCTGGATATTCAACGTCGCGGCGCTCGCCCGACTCGATCAGTCGGGCGAACGCCTCCTGAACCAGGTCATCTACCTCGTCACGCGAATAGACGCGGCGTCCGAAGAAATCGCGCAGCGCTCCTTCATAGCGACGCAGGAGCGCGGCGTCGATCTGGCCCGGCCCCGCCACGGCGTCAGGATCAGATGCGCGCGCGGGCTCGCTCCTGTTCGGGGTCATGTCCAGCTCCGTCCTCAACACGCCCTCTCCCGACCGCCTCTATCAGTAAGACGCTACGGATGAGGCAATGCGAAATCGGCGGACGCCTTTTGGGCGATAAATTCGCTCCAGTCAGGCGCCAGCAGCCGCACGGAGGCGATCAGATCGCCGCTTTCCTGGGCATGCTGGGCGATCTCGGCGGCGCGGACATAGCCGAGATGCGGCACCAATTCGGCCGCCAGAGCCGTGCTTTGCGCCAGGTTCTGACCACAGCGGACCGGATCGGCGACGATGCCGTCGACGCAGTGCAGGCGCAGGGCGTCCGCGCCACGTGTCAGCAGCGTGGCCGCCTCGTGCAGGGACCAGATAATCACCGGCTCGAAGGCGTTAAGCTGGAGTTGGCCGCCTTCGGCCGCAAAGGTTACGGCGGCGTCGCAGCCGAACACGCGAAACGCCAGACAGTTGATCGCCTCGGGGATAACCGGATTGACCTTCCCGGGCATGATGGACGAGCCCGGCTGGCGCTTTGGCAGATGAATCTCGCCTATCCCTCCACGCGGCCCGCTCGACAGCAGCCGCAGGTCGCTGGCGATTTTAGACATCTTGGCGGCGACCCGCTTCAGCATGCCGCTGTAGAGCACGAACACGCCAGTGTCCGACGTTGCGGCGATCAGATCATCCGCAGCCGTGACCGGCAGGCCCGTCACCTCGGCCAGACACGCCGTCACCCGCGCCCGATAGGCCGCATCGGCGCCCAGTCCCGTCCCGATCGCTGTGCCCCCCAGATTGACCGTCAGCAGTTCCGAGGACACCTGGCGAAGGCGCGCCGCGTCGTCGCGTGTAGCGGCGGCGAAGGCGGCGAACTCCTGGCCCAGCGTCATCGGCACCGCGTCTTGAAGCTGGGTTCGGCCGAGCTTGGGCAGGTGGCGGAAGGCTTCGGCCTTGGCGGCGAAGGCCTCGGCCAGGCGGTCGAGCGCGGCGGCCAGCGTCTGTCCCTGGCGGTAGGCGGCCAGGCGGATCGCCGTGGCGTAGGCGTCGTTGGTGGATTGACCGCGGTTCACATGGTCGTTGGGATGGATGACGTCATAGGCGCCGGGCGTCAGGCCCAGGCGCAGAAGCGCCAGGTTGGCGATGATCTCATTGGCCGCCATATTGGTGGATGTCCCCGCCCCGCCTTGGCAGACGTCCAGATCAAAGGCGGCGTGATGCGCCCCGGCGATTAGTTCGTCGCAAGCCCCGACAATGGCGCCGGCGACTTCAGGCGACAGGCCTTCGGTCTCGCGGTGCGTGAGGGCGGCGGCCTTCTTCACCTCGGCCAGGGCCACGATCAATTCCGGCAGGTCCGATACCCGGGTCTGGCTGAGGTCGAAATTCGTGCGTGCGCGCTCGGCTTGCGGGCCATGCAGGCAGTCGGCGTCCAGTTCGACCGGGCCGAGGGGGTCGTAGTCGATGCGGCGAACGGCGGCGTTGATCATGATTAAGGCGAAGCTCCCCTGGCCTTGTGACGCTTGTAGGAACAGGGACGCTCGCCGAGGCCGAAGGCGAACCGAACAGCGGCAGGTTCGCCTTAGGCGCGCTTCAGCGTCGAGTCCCTACAAGGCGCCTGTCGAGGGGCCGACCACATCGGAAGGAAGCGGAAATGAAGCTTGAGGGGATGACGACCTGGGCGGCGGCGGCAATGCTCGGGATTGCGACGCTGGCCATGACGCCTGCGGGCGCGGCGCTGGCAGAAGCGCCTTCGGGAATGGGGGCGCCTTCGGACAGCGAGCGGCTAGCGCCCGGCGACGGTCGGTTTGTGTTCGACGGCTGGTCGGGACCGGCGCTGCGCGTTTGGACCCATGCGCCCGAGAACGTCGGCCCCGCCACGCCGATCGTGATCGTCATGCACGGGCGTGGCCGCGACGCGGATCGCTATCGCGACGAATGGCGCGACCTGGCCGACCAGCATGGCTTCATCCTGGCCGTGCCCGAGTTCGACGCTGAACGCTTCCCCGGCGCCAACGCCTACAACCACGGCTATTTCCGCGACAAACAGGGCGCGCTTCGCCCTCGCCCGCTGTGGAGCTTCTCGGCGATCGAGCCGCTGTTCGACGATCTGAAGCGACGCTCTGGCAGTCAGGTCGAAGGCTACGGCCTCTATGGCCATTCCGCCGGCGCCCAGTTCGTGCACCGCTTCGTCCTCTTGACCCCTGAGGCACGCTATCGCGTGGCGATCGCCGCCAATGCAGGCTCCTACGCCTTCCCAGACTTGGACCAGGCATATCCCTTCGGGCTGGAAGGGGCGCCCGTCGATGAAGCGGGGCTAGAGGCGGCTCTGCAGAAGCCGCTGGTGCTGCTGCTAGGCACGGCCGACACGGATCCCGCCCACCCCAGCCTGCCGCACGGCCAAAACGCCGACGCCCAGGGTCCGCATCGCCTGGCCCGAGGCCAGGCCTTCCATGCCGCCGGTCAGGCCGGGGCGGAGCGCAGCGGGGTCAAGTTCGGCTGGCGCGTGGCCTATGCGCCCGGCATCGCCCATGACAACGGCGGGATGTCGGGCTTCGCCGCCCCCATCCTCGCGGGGCAGGCGCAGTAAAATTCGCGGCCCCGGGTTCGCATCGCCCGGGGCCGCGCGTCCAAAAATATAACGGCTCATGTCGCCGCCTACGCTTTGCGGACGGCGCCATAGAAGCCGAATTTGGGGAGCGAAACATGTTGAACAGAAAAGCCATTCTTTTGGCGTCCGCCCTGTCGCTGGCCGCCATGGCCGCGACGCCGGTTCTGGCGCTGGAGCAGGAGCGCCATTCGATCGTGCTGCCGGCGCAAAGCCTGCATGAAAGTCTGCAGCAACTGCCGCGGCTGACCGGCGTGCAATTGATCTACACCGACCCGGCCCTGCGCCAGCAACGCGCGCCCGCCATCAACGAGCGCCTCACGCCGGAAGAAGCCCTGGTTCGACTGTTGGCCGGATCAGGTTTCAAGCACCGCTTCGTCAACGCCAACACCGTGCGCATCTTCCGGGAGGATCAGGCGCAAGCCGAGACGTTTCCCGACACTGCCCTCTCGTCCGAGGCCTCAGCCGTAGGCGACATCGTCGTCACCGGCAGCCGCATTCGTCGCTCGACCTTCGACACCCCGACGCCGGTTGTCGGCGTCAGCGCCGATGATCTGCAGGAATCGGGCACGACTGAGCTGAGCGAAATGCTCGCGGACCTCCCCGCCGCGACCTCAACCCTCAACGACAGCACCGTGGCCGGGAACGTCCAGAACTCAGGGCTCAGCGCCATCCAGCTGCGTAACCTGGGCGACAACCGCACCCTGGTGCTGATCGACGGCCGCCGCACCGTGTCCAACAGCGCCAACGCCAACCGGGTCAGCACCAGCACCATCCCCTCCAGTTTCGTGGACCGGGTCGAGATTATCACCGGCGGCGCGTCGTCCGTCTACGGCTCGGATGCGGTGGCCGGGGTGGTGAACATCATCACCACGCGCGACACCGGTCTGTCGGTCCGCGCTCGCGCCGGCGTGTCCGAGGAAGGCGACGGCGAGGAACAGACCTATGAAATCCTGTGGGGCAAGAACTTCGCCGACAAGCGCGGCTATTTCGCCCTCAGCGGCACCTATGACCGCGATCACGGCATCCGCGCCGCCGATCGCGACTGGGCCACCCGCCAGGCCAGCTATGCCTATAACGCCGAACTCGGGCGCAATGAGTTCGAGACGCTCTACACTGACGCAAACGGCGTGCTGATCAGCGACTATCAGCCCGCCTCGTCCTTCCCGCCCAACGCCTATCGCGACCTCAGCGGCAACACGGCCGGCGGCGTCTTCTACGGCGCCAACTCCGCGCAGCGCCGCTTCTATGAGGGCGGCGGCCTGGTTCCGCTCGGCCCCAACACCCAGACCGGCGCGCCGGTCCTGCCGGGCCAGAGGGACGACGGCAACACCGGCTACTTCCTGGCCAACCGCGACGGCTATAACCAGCGTGAGCATCGCTCCCTGATCCTGCCGCGCGAGCGCTACCTGCTCGCGGCCAAGGCCGATTACGACCTTCGTCCTAACCTCAACCTGTTCGGACAGCTGCAGTATTCGCGGGTCGACACTCAGGAGCGTCGCGAGCCGGTCGGCCTGACCTTCAACTCGACCGTGTCCGTGTTCGATCCCGATACCGGCCTGCAGACCGACGAGACGCTCGGCCGCATTCCCTGCCGCCGCGCCGATCTGGGCGACTGCAACCCGACCGTTCCCTATGATGTGTTCGCCAATAACCTGTCAGCCAGCACCCAGGGCATCGCCTGGGCGCGCCGCTTCAACGAGGTCGGCTACCGCGACACGACAAACCGGCGCGACACTCTACGCAGCTGGGTCGGCCTGCGTGGCGACGCCTGGGGCGACTGGACCTGGGAGGCTACGGCCGGCTACGGCCGCTACGAACAGGAGCAGCACCGCCGTAATGAGATCAACGGCCTGGCTCTGCGCCACGGCCTCAACGCCGAACGCGGTCCCGACGGCGCCATCCGTTGCGCCGATGCGGCGGCGCGCGCGGCCGGCTGCGTGCCGGTCAATCTGTTCGGCGAAGGCGCCATCACGGCTGAAGCCGCCGACTATATCCGCGCCGACCTGCACCAGCAGGTGACGATCGAACAGCACACTCTGCAGGCCTTTATGGCCGGCTCCGTGATGCAACTGCCCGCCGGGCCTTTAAGCGCGGCCTTCGGCGCCGACTTTCGCAAGGACAGCCAGAGCCTCCGCGGCGACCGCCTATCGAACCTGGGCGGGACCTCGGGCAATCCCGTGCCCGACTTCGACGGCGAGATCTCGGCGATCGAGAGCTTCGCCGAGGTGTCGGTCCCGATCCTGGCCGACCTGCCGTTCGCGCGCATGCTGAGCCTGGACGCTTCGGTGCGTCTGGCCGACTACGACATCGCCAAAGTCGGCACGGTGTTCAGTTATCGGGCCGGCCTGCAGTGGGCGCCCAACACCGATCTGCGCTTGCGCGCCCAGACCGCCCGCTCGCAACGCGCGCCCGACATCGCCGAACTGTTCTCGCCTCCGCGCGGGGATTTCGACACCGTCAGCGACATCTGCAGCAATGTGACGCCCGCAACGGCTGGCCGGATCGCCGAGCGCTGCCGCGAAGAGGTCGGCATTCAGGCCGCCTTCGCGGAGGCGCTGAACCAGGGCAATACGGTGCGCTATCGCCAGTCGGGCTCCTCGGTCTACAGCCCCAATGGCGGCAATCTGGACCTGAAAGAAGAGACGGCGGACACCCTGACCCTGGGAGCCGTCTATACGCCCAGCTTCATTCCCCGGCTGACACTCTCCGTCGATTACTACGCCATCGACATCAAGGACGCGATCACCCAGTACGCGAATGAGGACATCCTCATTCAGTGCTACGCCAGCGACCGGTCGATCGCCGACAATCCCTTCTGCGCGGACGTCAGCCGCAACCAGAACGACGGCCAGATCTCATCGCTGACCCAACGGCAGTTCAACGTCGCTGGGCTGGAATCCTCGGGCATCGACGTGGCCCTGCAATACCGCTTCAACCTGGATGCTATCGGCGTCCCCGGACGTTGGGACCTGCGGTATGACGGCTCCCATGTCCTGAAGCAGAAGCACCGGTTCGAGGGACTGGAGGGCGAAGTCGTCACTGACCAGCGCGGAGACCTGTCCCAGGGCAGCTTTGATTACCGGGGCCGCGCCTCCCTGTCCTGGCGCCTGAACGACTTCCGGCTCCGTTACACGGTCAAATACCTGAGCCCCACTCTCGACAGCCGCTTCCGCCTGCAACAGTACGAGGCGCTGCTGCAGACCATGCCCGACGCCGAATACCCGCTGTTCCTGCGCATTCCCGAGATGTGGGAGCACGACCTCTACGCGGGCTATGACCTGGACGTCGGAGGGCACGACATTCGCTTGTACGCGGGGGTCAACAATCTGCTCGACGAGGTCAGCCCCTTCCTGCCTTCCGGCGACGTGTTCAGCGGCCGCCTGGCCAACTACAACGGGGCCTACGATACTGCGGGCCGTCGCTATTACTTTGGCGTCACGGTCAAGTTTTAAGACGCCCTAAAAATCTACCTGCCGGCGGCCATCGTCCCGCCGCCGGCAGCCTGCTGCCGTGACGGAACCCTCGCGCGCGAGCGGCATGAGATCGCGCCGCAACCACCGGATATCGAATCGTCCTGTCCCAAGCGGCCAGCATATGAAGATGCTGGACCCGCGGCTTGCTCGCGGCAGCGGTCGCGCATCAACTTGTCCCCTACGCTGACCCCGAACTCAGCGGTTCTCGGGTGAAAGTTCCACCGGACCAGCACGCTCGAACAGGCCGGTTATGTCCAGGCGTCGGGCGAGCAGGCTCTCCAGAGTGTAACCGTCCAGCACCGTCAGAAAGGCAGCCAGGGCCTGGTGCAGAGCGCCTGTCAGGCCGCAGGCGGGCGCGATGATACAATTGCCGCAATCAACCAGATCGAAGCCGTCCTCCCCGAGACGCCCGGGCGCGCGAATGAGCGGTCGTCAGGGCGCGCACGTGCTGGCCTGGCCGAGCAGACCCCTATCGGGACTGCGGACTACTACCTGTGCGGCCAGCGCCCCTTCCTCCGCGCCCGGGTGTCCGACCTGCGGGCCGCCGGCGTGTCCGAGGACCGCATTCACTATGAGTTCTTCGGTCCGGCCGACGAAATCCTCGCGGCCTGACGCCATTTGAGCCAGGCAGCCTCCTCAGGCTGCCTGGCCGCCTCGCATTAGATGACGCCTGGGCCGTTCTGCCTTTCAGCACCAAGGGCTGCAATGCACGTGGTGCGGACATCGGCGCCGAGCCTCGTCGCCCGTTTAGGTCCAGGCCATTTTCCGACGCAGCGAAGGGATTTCGCTCTAGAAACGGGCAGTGACGAAGACCGACGTGTAGAACAGGTCCTTTCCGTCGCCGGTTTCTTTCAGAAAGTCGCCCGCAGAGACATGGTTGACCATAAAGCCGGTGGAGAGATGGCTGTTCCAGTCGTAATCAACGCGGGCCGTGGTGCGAAGGCCGACGTCGCGAGATTGCCCTTCGGCGGCGCCCCCGGATCAGGGCGGGGGCCAGGCTATAGACGCCGTCGTCGCGCGACAGACGGCGCAGCGTGGTCACGCCCAGGTTCGCGTTCAGCCTGGGGATCGGATTGAGGTTCAGGTTCAGACCCGCCTGGACCATGTTGGTATAGCCGAACTCTGTGGTGAACGATTGGCCTCGCCCCCACAAGGCGTCGAATCCCTGCGCCTTGTCGTCGCTGGCGTCATCATCGCCCGACCCGGCGTCGACGCGGGCGCCGATCCGCGGCTTCCACGCTCCCGGCAGCTGATAGCCCCCCTCGAAGCCGACGAACCAGGCTTCGACATCCTGGCCCGCAGCCGTCTCGCCGTCCTGCAGCATGGCTTCGACGTCATAGGTCAGGGCGCCCTTCTTCGCGGCCACGCGCAGAGAATAGGTGTCGCGCTCGCCGATGAAGTCGGAAACGCGCGCCGCCTCCTGATCGGTATGCCGCCAAACCTGTCGCAGATTCTTGGGGCATCGGCTCGAGTTCATAGACGTGCTCGCCTACGCCGAGGGCCTATTATACAGATTATTGAAGGCTCACCCGCAGCCGTCGATAGGCTGCTGGCTCGCTTGGGGCCGGACAACCGACACACCGATATAGTATGCTCGGAAAGCATTGGGGGCGGGAGCGGGCCTTTCCAGTGTGGGTCCAGTGTGGGCAATGGAAGTACCCAAGGTGCGTCCTGACCGAGTGGAGATGTCAAGACGCGATGGTGCTCGAACTTGCGGCCGCACAGAACGATCACGCGACAACACATGACACGCGGCCGCCACTGGCGGCCACAGTACATTGCTCAGCTTGCATGGTTCGCTGAGTGATGGTCATATTCGCCTATGGGGCGACTTCTCGACATTCTCTTGGAAGCGTCACCCGCCTACCAAGTTCGGCGGGACAACGGCGGCTTCTTGCTGGTGGGCAACCCTAAGCGGGCCGCTGAGTTCAACGATGTGGTGCGCCAAGCCAATGACGACGCTGGCACAGACTTTGTAGCCTTTCCTATCAGCGATGACCGGAATGGCTATAGCCAGATGTTCATTATTCCGCTGGCTTGATGCCGCCTCCATAACACCGGCGCAATCCTGATGAAGCCGCACATCGGTGCCGGATCCAGGCAGAACGGCCGTCGCTTATGCTCCTGTCCGACCTCCCTCGGCGCCCGACAGCCACGGTGAATCCCCCCTTGACGGAGTAAGGAATATTCCTTACCTACACTGAAGACCAAGTTAGGAGCCGATCATGGCTGTGTTGCTGAAAGAAGAAAGCACCATCACCGCGAAGGGCCAGACGACCGTTCCCAAAGTCGTCCGGCAGGCTTTGGGCGTAGATTACGGCGGGCGCATCGCCTACTTTGTCGATGATCAACACCGGGTCTTTGTCGAGAAAGCGACAGCAGAGACAAGCGACCCGGTTGTGGATCACTTCCTCGAATTTCTGGCGCACGACATGAAAGAACACCCCGGCACGTCCATCGCCGCACTGCCCGCCACCCTGCGGGATCGCATCGCCGCGCTCGTTGGGAACATGGACGTTGACCTCGACGCCGAGATCGACGGGGATGTCGCACTCTAGTCATGCTGACGATCAATGGCTGGACCATTCTCGCGCATCCTCTCTTTCTCGATCAGTTGGAAACGCTGACCGCGACCGTCGAGGCGTTGCAGGCGAAAAAGCCCGGCGAGTTCAAAAAGAACGCGAACACCAAGCTCTTGGCGGCTTTAAACAAGCTCGTGTTCCAAACGATTTCGGCCGACCCGACCGCCACCGTCTATCGGCAGGGCTCGACGTTAGGCGAGGCTCACAAGCATTGGTTTCGGGCCAAGTTCGGGAATGGCCGGTTCAGGTTGTTCTTCCGCTACGACTCGAAGGCGAAAGTCATCATCTTCGCCTGGGTCAACGACGAAAAAACGTTGAGGACGTATGGCGGCAAAACCGACGCCTACAAGGTCTTCAAGGGGATGCTGGAGGACGGCAATCCGCCCGATCATTGGACCACTCTGTACAAGGCGGCTTCCGAGCCTGCTGCGGTCGAGCGGCTGGAAGGCGCTTCGCCTACAGACGCATGATGAACGCGGTGACGGCCGAATCACACTGAGCCTTCGTCACGCTCAATCCCGGTTCGCCGCCAAGATGACAACTTCCGGTTCCCAGAGCGCCAACAGCCCCGGTTGAAATGCTCCCGCGCCCGCCATACTCTGCCTCTCAACGTGTAGAGGAACCAGCAAGGTTCTAAGGCGGAACAAAATTACACATACAACTTATAGGCATTCCCTCTCGACGGATGCCCCAGCTGCAGGCGAGTTCCACGTCCAGGTCAACCTCAACAGACTGAAGAAGGGCGGCTAAAGGCCTATCCTCCGCTCAATCCACCTCGATGAGACCTCGCCTCACCCCCACAGCCACCGCCTCTATCCGCGTGCGTACGCCCAGTTTGGACGCTGCCTTCTCGAGATAGCTGTCCACGGTGCGAGCCGACAGGCCCAGTATGGCTCCGATGTCGGTCGAGCTCTTGCCCTGGCTGACCCAAGCGAGACATTCGAGCTCGCGCGGGCTCAATCCGAGCGTGACCGTCCATGCGGTCTGGCTGTTCAGGTCGGCGTCCATTCCTTCCCCTCCCCCGGCTGCTGCTCCGTCCGTACACGGCGATAACCGCGATTCTCAACGCCTAAGAGTTGCGGTCAGACCGCAACTTCTCTGCGGAATAGGCCTCCATCACATGGTTGAACCCGGAGCGACCCCCGCCTAAGGATTGGGCGTCGGGCGCCGCGAAACAGGCGCGGAGCTGGAGCCGGGGGCCCTTTGGGCAGGGCAGCGCTCCGTTGGCAGATAGCGGGCCTCGTTCCGCGAGGATTCCAACGCCCGACCCCCTCGCCTTGCGTCCGGATTCGGTTTGATTCATGCTCGGGCGTCGGCCCTGGCGCCGACAGGGGCTTGGAATCCCCTTTGCGGACTCGGATTTGGAAAGCGCAATTGCTGCGTGAGCTGTCGTCGTACCTGGCGCAGGCTATGTCCTGCGTCCGGATGATCATGGCTGACCAAGACCCACGGGATTCCCGGCCCGCCCTGGAGGCGGGAGATCGACGTGAGCGACGTCAAGGAATTGAAAGCGGATGCGCTGGAGGGCCTGAACACCCTCTATCGCCAGTATGCGCGCTGGCTCGATGGCAGGCTGCGGGCCCATGTCGATCCGGATCAGGCCGCGGACGTGGTCCAGGAAACCTACCTCCGCGCTGCTCCCTATTCGGCAGGCCTCATCCGGCACCCCCGGGCCTTTCTCCTGCGGATCGCCATGAACGTGGTCCGGGACGAGAGCCGTCGCCGCAAGAGACGGGGAACGACAGAGACCTTCACGGAGGCCGCTGATCCGGGCGAAGCGGCTGATCAGGTCGAGGCGCTAATGATGAAGCAGGCCGTTCTGACCATGCCCGCCCTTTACCGTGAAGTTTTCATCCTGAGCCGTTTTGCCGGTATGAGCTATCCTGAGATCGCCGCCGCACGCGGGTTGAGCGTCAAGGCGGTAGAATGGCGTATGTCTAAGGCGTTGCAGCACTGCGTCGAGCAACTGGACGGATAGGCGGGATGACGATCGATAAGGAACGGGACGTCCCCCGGCAGGAAGCCGCGACCTGGTTCGCCCGTCTCGGTCAGAAGCGCGTGTCGACGACCGATATCCACGACTTCTTCGAATGGCGAAAAGACCCGGCCAATGCGCGCGCCTACGAGCGCGTCGAGAAGGCCTGGGACACGAGCCGGACGCTTGCCGAGGATCCCGACATCGCCGCTCTGACGGCGGAAGCCCTGGGCCAGGCTCCGCCGAGGGTGCGGGCTCGCCACATAGTGTCGCGCCTGTGGAAGCCGATCGCGACCGGCGCCATGGCGCTCGCCGTCCTGGGTCTGGTGTCGGTCTGGACCCTGAACCGGCCGCAAAGCTACGCCACCGGTGTCGGCGAGCAGCGGACCCTGCGTCTGGCCGACGGCTCCCAGGTTATCCTCGACACCGGCAGCCGGGTGGAGGTCCGCCTGCGCTCAGACCGCCGATCCGTGATCCTGGTCTCCGGCCAGGCCTTCTTCGACGTTGAGGGCGATCCGACCCGCCCCTTCGTGGTTACCGCCGGCGATACCACGGTTACCGCCGTCGGCACGCGGTTCGATGTCCGAAGGCTGGACCGGGGCGCCAGGGTCACCCTGATCGAGGGCCGCGTCGACGTGGGAACCTCCAGCGCGTCGAAACCCGCCTGGTCCCTGACGCCGGGCCAGCAGGTCGTCACAGCCCGACGCAGCCCCCAGGTGCAGTCGGTCGACGCGGCCCGTGAAATCAGCTGGACCACGGGAAGGCTGATCTTCGCCGCGACTCCGATCCGGGAGGCGGTCGCTGAGGTCAGCCGGTACAGCGACCGTCGGATCGAACTGAAGGACGCGGGCATCTCGCAGATTCCCGTCAGCGGTGCCTTCGACACAGGCGACACCGATGCCTTCATCGCCGCGCTTTCCGACCTTTACGGCGTCACAGCGTCCACGGGCGCCGATGGCGCCATCATTCTTGAGGCGCCGAAGACCTGACGAAAATAATCTTTAGGCGGAGTTAGGGGGCCCGCGCCTTCCCGGCGTCTCTGCCCGTCCCGCACCACGCGGGAGGAGCAAACGGGGAAGATCATGCGTATCGGATTGGGGACGACGACAGCACTATCAACCGCCCTTATAGCCTGCGTCGCGCCGGCCTGGGCCCAGGGCGCGGACGCCGTGAGGCGGTATGATGCGCCCCCCGGCCCTCTCGCTCGGACCCTGAGCGTCTTCGTCGAGCAGAGCCGCCTCCAGATTCTCTATCCGGCCGCCCTTGTGGAGGGCCGCACCTCTTCCGGTCTGCAGGGCGACTACAGCGCAGAAGCGGGGCTGGCTGCGCTGCTGCGCGACACCGGGCTGGCTTTCCGACGAACCCGCCCGAACGTTTACGTCCTTTACGATCCGAACGCGCGCGCCGGGCTGACCGACGACGTACTGACCGTGGTGGACGACGTCGTCGTTACGGGCAGCCTGATGCCTCCTGACGGTGTGACGAGCACGTAAAGACCGTCTCTGTCGGTCTTTTTATACGCCTTTGATTTTCCTCGCGTATTCCTCAGTTCTGCGTCGGTAAGCATCACATTTCCCCTTCCAAAAGACCGTCAGGCGTTTTCAGGGTCTTTCGCAGCCATTTTTCGTAAACAATTCAGAAGCTTGTTTCGAAAAAAAGACCGTCAGAACGCCCTTAATGGGGTGACGGTATGAATCAGGGGCGGCTGAGGCAACGGACGCGAGACCGTCAGGAAAGCCGTCATCACAAAAAAGAGACCCTCCGAAAGGCTTCGAAGGGTCTCGTCAGAATTCACTCTTTCGTCAATGACTTACAGGCGGTTTCGGAAGCGATGCCGAAAGCTGCCGAAAGGCCTGAATTATTCCCACTCTATTGTAAACAAGACATTTTTATCTTTTATATTCAATGGCTTATTTTCCTGCTAATTGGTAATACCATGAAAAATACCATGCTCAGAAAAGGCTTAACAATATTTTGAAAAATTGCCTACTGAGCGCTGCCGCACAGCTCCATAGGCCGCTTTCCTGGCTTTGCTTCCAGATGTATACTCTTCTGCTCCTGCAGCTAATGGATCACCGCAAACAGGTTACTCGCCTGGGGATTCCCTTTCGACCCGAGCATCCGTATGAGACTCATGCTCGATTATTATTATTATAGAAGCCCCCATGAATAAATCGCTCATCATTTTCGGCATCGTCAACATAACCTCGGACAGTTTCTCCGATGGAGGCCGGTATCTGGCGCCAGACGCAGCCATTGCGCAGGCGCGTAAGCTGATGGCCGAGGGGGCAGATGTGATCGACCTCGGTCCGGCATCCAGCAATCCCGACGCCGCGCCTGTTTCGTCCGACACAGAAATCGCGCGTATCGCGCCGGTGCTGGACGCGCTCAAGGCAGATGGCATTCCCGTCTCGCTCGACAGTTATCAACCCGCGACGCAAGCCTATGCCTTGTCGCGTGGTGTGGCCTATCTCAATGATATTCGCGGTTTTCCAGACGCTGCGTTCTATCCGCAATTGGCGAAATCATCTGCCAAACTCGTCGTTATGCATTCGGTGCAAGACGGGCAGGCAGATCGGCGCGAGGCACCCGCTGGCGACATCATGGATCACATTGCGGCGTTCTTTGACGCGCGCATCGCGGCGCTGACGGGTGCCGGTATCAAACGCAACCGCCTTGTCCTTGATCCCGGCATGGGGTTTTTTCTGGGGGCTGCTCCCGAAACCTCGCTCTCGGTGCTGGCGCGGTTCGATGAATTGCGGCTGCGCTTCGATTTGCCGGTGCTTCTGTCTGTTTCGCGCAAATCCTTTCTGCGCGCGCTCACAGGCCGTGGTCCGGGGGATGTCGGGGCCGCGACACTCGCTGCAGAGCTTGCCGCCGCCGCAGGTGGAGCTGACTTCATCCGCACACACGAGCCGCGCCCCTTGCGCGACGGGCTGGCGGTATTGGCGGCGCTGAAAGAAACCGCAAGAATTCGTTAACTGCACATTCGGGATATTTCTCTATATTCGCGGTTCAGCAGGCATGTCCCCTTTGAGGGCGACCCGACGACAGGATAATCGACCTTATGGTGCGCAAATATTTCGGCACAGACGGTATTCGTGGCAAAGCCAACGAAGGCGCGATGACGGCGGAAACCGCCTTGCGCGTCGGCATGGCGGCTGGCCGTGTCTTTCGTCGCGGTGACCACCGCCATCGTGTCGTGATCGGCAAGGATACGCGCCTGTCGGGCTATATGCTTGAACCCGCGCTCACAGCCGGTTTCACCTCGATGGGCATGGACGTATTCCTTTTTGGCCCGCTGCCGACAACGTATAGGAAGAATAAACGCCCTTTTCACCCAAGTCCAACAGCTTTGGACCGCAGTTGACTCTTTCGACACCCCTGCGATGCAACCCAATCCGGCTGACGGGGAGCCAGCAACGCTGAAAATTTACCCTCCTCTTTCCCACTAGCGGCTCCTTTTCCGACAACCAGCACGGCGGATCCCTGCCGCGGCGCTGTGAACGCAGCATTTTGATTGGTATCGTTGGCCTTCAGGCTCGTCAGTCAAACAGACCCAGGAGCAGCTCAGCCGGTGGCGCCCGGCTTTCGGGTAACGCCCTGGTCCCGCTGGTTTCGGCTTTGTGCTTCAGGTGATCAAGGATCTGCTTGATCACTATAGGGTCTTCAATGCAGGCGATGACTTTCATGGCGCCGCCGCAGCCGCTGCAGGTCTCGATGTCGATATTGAAAACACGCTTGAGCCGTTGCGCCCATGTCATCGACGCTCGCCGTTGTGCTGGTGTTGCCGGTTCATCAGCCACCCTGACCTTGTTGCCCCTGCCCCGTTTTGCCGGCGTGACCAACGCCCGGTGCCGACTGTTGGGTGCGAACACCCCGTGGAAGCGGGTTAGGTTGACTCTGGGCTTCGGTACCAGGGCGGCCAGCCTTGCAATGAAATCCAATGGTTCGAAAATGACGTGCGTGGTGCCGTCCCGGTACGGCGTCTTGAGCTGGTAGCGCACGTTGCCGCCTCGTGTTAACGACAGCCGCTTCTCGGATACCGCCGGGCGGCTGATGTACCGGCACAGCCGTTCGAGCTTCTTGCGTTCATCGGCCCTGGCCGCCACGCCGGCGTGCAGGCTGGACCCGGCTACCTTGCCAATCCCGTCACCGAACGGATCACCACTGGTCGGCAGAGTTTGCAAAGTGAACACCTTTCGCCCCGCCTGTGAACCGACAGCGATACGGTAAGTGATCGAGTGCCCCAGCAGGGGTGTCATCGGGTCGTCATCCACCGCATCCGAGGCCAGATAGCTGTTTTCGACATCCCGTTCCAGCAGGCCTTGCCGTTCCAGATAGCGACCCACCCGGTGGGCGATGGTGTGCGTCAGCTGGGTGAGCTCTGGGCTGGTCGGCGCCTTGACCCAGCGGAAACGCGCTGAGCCGTGGGATTGCTCGACATACACACCGTCGAGAAACAGCATGTGGAAGTGAACATTCAGATTGAGCGCCGATCCAAAACGCTGGATCAGGGTGACCGCGCCCGTCTTGGCCACTTGGTGGGTATGGCCCGCTTTCTTGACCAGGTGCGTGGCAATGACGCGGTAAACGATGCCCAGCACCCACCCCATGATCTCGGGCCGGCTGGCAAACAGGAAACGCAGCTGAAACGGGAAGCTCAACACCCACTGACGCATGGGTTGTTCAGGCAGTACTTCATCAACCAGCAAGGCGGCACTTTCGGCCATCCGCCGCGCCCCACAGCTCGGGCAGAAACCGCGACGCTTACAGCTGAAAGCGACCAGGTGCTCGGCGTGGCAAGACTCGCAGCGAACCCGTAGAAAGCCATGCTCCAGCCGCCCGCATTGGAGAAATTCTTCAAATTCCCGTTGCACATAGCCCGGCAATTCCTTTCCCTGCTCTGCCATAAGCGCAGCGAATGCCGGGTAATACTCGTCAACGATCTGATAGAGAAGGGTTTGCTCGGGTCGGTGGCTCTGGTAACGACCAGTATCCCGATCCCGGCTGGCCGTCCTGGCCGCCACATGAGGCATGTTCCGCGTCCTTGCAATACTGTGTTTACATACAGTCTATCGCTTAGCGGAAAGTTCTTTTACCCTCAGCCGAAATGCCTGCCGTTGCTAGACATTGCCAGCCAGTGCCCGTCACTCCCACTCGATCGTCCCTGGCGGCTTGGACGTCACGTCATAGACGACGCGGTTGACGCCGCGGACTTCGTTGATGATGCGCGTGGCGGTCTTGGCCAGGACGTCCCAGGGGAACTGGTAGAAGTCAGCCGTCATGCCGTCGGTCGAGGTGACCGCGCGCAGGGCCAGCACCTTTTCATAGGTGCGGGCGTCGCCCTGGACGCCGACCGTCTTGACCGGCAGCAGAACGGCGAAGGCCTGCCAGATGTCGTCGTACAGGCCCGCCTTGCGGATCTCGTCCAGATAGATGGCGTCCGCGTCCTGCAGGGTCGCGACCGCCTCCGGCGTGATCTCGCCGGGGATGCGGATGGCCAGGCCCGGTCCGGGGAAGGGGTGGCGGCCGACGAAGGCGTCGGTCAGGCCCAGCTCGCGACCTAGCGCGCGGACCTCGTCCTTGAACAGTTCGCGTAAGGGTTCGACCAGCTTCAGCTTCATGAAGTCCGGCAGGCCGCCGACGTTGTGGTGGCTCTTGATCACGTGCGAGGGGCCGCCGGTCGGGGACACGCTTTCGATCACGTCGGGATAGAGGGTGCCCTGGGCCAGGAAGGCGGCGCCTTCGATCTTGTTCGCCTCGCGGTCGAACACCTCGATGAAGACGCGGCCGATGGTCTTGCGCTTGGTTTCCGGGTCCGAAATTCCGGCCAGCTCGCCGAGGAAATCCTTCGACGCGTCAACATGCACCAGGGGGATGTTGTAGTGCTCGCGGAACAGGGTCGTGACCTGATCGGCCTCGCCCTTGCGCATCAGGCCGGTGTCGACGAAGACGCAGCTCAGCTGGTCGCCGATGGCCTCATGGATCAACACGGCGGCGACCGATGAGTCGACCCCGCCCGACAGGCCGCAGATGACCTTGGCGTCGCCGACCTGTTCGCGGATCTTGGCGATCTGCTCGTCGCGATAGGCGGCCATGGTCCAGTCGCCGGTCAAGCCCGCGACGCCATGGGTGAAGTTCTTCAACAGTTGGGCGCCGCGCGGGGTGTGCACCACCTCAGGGTGGAACTGCACGCCGTAGATCTTGCGCGTCTCATCGGCGATGGCGGCGAAGGGCGCGCCTTCCGAGGTGGCGATGACGTG
Source organism: Brevundimonas naejangsanensis DSM 23858 (assembly GCF_000421705.1). Taxonomy (GTDB): domain Bacteria; phylum Pseudomonadota; class Alphaproteobacteria; order Caulobacterales; family Caulobacteraceae; genus Brevundimonas; species Brevundimonas naejangsanensis. The sequence goes on along the minus strand of NZ_ATXN01000003.1, from coordinate 192,208 downwards.
GAAGCCCTCCGGCAGGGCCGTCACGCGGTCGCCGTGGCTCATCCACACCGGCTCGCGACCGCCGACCGAAGCGACGCCCGCGAACAGGGGGCTGTCCTGGGTGATGACGATCTCGGCGCGGCCGAACTCGGCGTGGTGGCCGCTCTCGACCTTGCCGCCCAGCTCGGCGCAGATCAGTTGCTCGCCGTAGCAGATGCCCAGGATCGGCGCGCCATAGTCGAAGACGGCGCGGTCGACGCGCGGGCTGTCGGCGTCAGTCGTCGAGTTGGGGCCGCCCGACAGGATGATGGCCTGCGGCTGCATCGCCTTCAGGGCTTCACCCGCCTTGTTGAACGGATGGATTTCGCAATAGACGCCGGCCTCGCGCAGGCGACGCGCGATCAGTTGCGTCACCTGACTGCCGAAATCGACGATGAGCACCTTCTGGTGTTGGGTCGGCTGGGTCATGAGGTCGAATCCGGGGCGAGCGATTGCGCGAGGGTTTGGCCTTGCGGGGCCGGAATTTCAAGGGCGGAGAGGCCGTGATCCGTCAGCACCGCGATCAGGCTGTCCACGGCCTGGGCCAGGTTCTCGTCCACCAGATGCAGGGTCGAGGTCCAGTCATGCAGGCCGGTCAGCTCGGCCTTGCCGTCCGACACGCCGCGCAGCGCGACCATAGGCAGACCGAAGGTCTGGGCCGCGCGCACCAGCGCCCACGTCTCCATGTCCACCATCTCGGCGTCGATGGCGTCATAGGCGGCGCCCGAAACGACGTTTCCGCCGGTCGACAGGCGCGCGCTCGGTACGTCAGGGATGGGGCACGGCAGCGGCAGAACGGCGGGCATGTCGAGCAGCGGCGTCACGCCTTTAGGGAAGCCCAGCGCGCTGGCGTCCATGTCGCGATAGGCCACGGACGACGCCTGATAGACCGCCGCATGATCCAGAACGCGAGACCCGCACGAGCCCAGCGACAGGATCAGATCCGGCGTCTCTCCCCTCGCCTCCAGCCGCGCCAGAGCCGCCGTCAGCGCCACAGCCCCCTCGACCGGCCCGATGCCGGTCATCAGCGGGTCGATGCGGGCGCGCAGGTGTTCGCCGTATTCCGCAGGCGCCGCCATCACCGGCAGGACCGTGACGGCGCCGTAGCGCTCAAGCCTCATGAAGCGCGCTCGAACAGGGCGATGAAGAAGCCGTCCGTGCCGGTCGCGGCGGGCGACAGACGCAGGCTGTTTCCTTGCGCCAGCGCAGTCAGGCGTTCGCGCCCCGCCTCGGTCAGGTCCGCGCTGTGCGCTGCATCTGCGAGGGGGACCGGCTTGAAGTCCGAATGCGCGGCCTCGAAGGCGGCGGCCGTCGCTTCGTTCTCCGCGCCCAGCACCGAGCAGGTGACATAGGCCAGACGCCCGCCCGGCCGCACCAGCTTGGTCGCCTGCCCCAGAATGCGCAGTTGCAGCGCATGCAGGCGCGCGACTTCCTCTGCCGTCAGACGCCAGCTGTCCTCCGGCCGACGCCGCCAGGCGCCCGAGCCCGAGCAGGGCGCGTCGACGAACACCACGTCAGCCTGACTGTTCAGGTCCTCGACCCCGCCGCCATTGGTGCCCAGCAGGCGCAGGTCAGCCTCGACGCCCGCGCGGGCCAGTCGCGGCTTCACATTGTCCAGCCGCTTGGCCGAGACGTCGCAGGCGATCAGCGCGCCCTGCCCCTGCATGGCCTGCACCAGACCCAGCGTCTTGCCGCCGCCGCCCGCGCAGTAATCCACCACCGTCGCGCCGGGGAAGGCGCCGGACAGCCAGCCGACAACCTGGCTGGCCTCGTCCTGAATCTCGAAATGACCGTTCTGGAAACCGTCCAGCGGCTGCACGTTCGGCGCGGGCTCCGCGTCCAGACGCAGGCCCCAGCCCGACAGCTCCGTGCGCTGGGGCGACAGACCGGCGTCGCGTAGTTCGGCCTCGACCTCTTCCATCGTGGCGCGCAGACCGTTGACCCGCAGGTCGACCGGAGCGCGACCGCTCAGGGCTTCGACCTCTTCACGCCAGCGGTCGCCGTGGACCGCCTTCAGGTCCGCCGTCACGAAGTCCGGCAGGGCGACCTCGGCCAGATCGGCCGCGTCCTCGTGCGCCGCGATGCGGCCGCGTTCGTGCTTGGACAGGGGACGCGGGCCATAGCCTTCGCCGTTGTAGAGGCCTTCGATCTCCTCCAGCGTCGCGCCGTCCAGCAGCGACAGGGCGCCGACGATCAGGGCGCGTCCGTCCTGACGCCCGCCCATGAAGGCCGACAGACGGCCCCGCGCGCGCAGCACCTGATACACGCGCTCGGCGATGGCGCGTCGGTCGCCTGAACCGGCATAGCGGTTCTGTTGGCTCCAGGCCTTGAGCACGGCGTCGGCGGGCTGGCGGCCCTGTGAAATGCTGTCGATGATGGCGGCGGCGGCGGCCAGACGGGCGGCTGGGGTCAAATCAGACTCGGATGAAAAGGGCCAGAAGGCACAGCGCCAGTCCCGCAAGCGAGACCAGCCAGACCAGCGACCGGATATAGGGAACGCCCAGGGCGTACAGCGGGATATAGGCGACGCGCGCCCAGAAGTAGAGGCCTGCGCCCCACGCCGTCAGCGCGCCGGTCCGATCAGCGACCTGGGCGATCAGCACGGCGCCGATGAACAGCGGCAGGGTCTCGAACAGATTGGCCTGCGCCCGCTCCAGACGGCCGACGACGGGGCTGTGCGCCTCGGGCGTCTTGTCCCGCGCCCCGGCGTTCCACGACAGGCCGAACTCGCGCGTCCGGGCGAAGGCGGGCAGGAATACCTGCACCAGGGCCAGCACCAGCGTCGCCGCCAGATAGGTCAGTTCAGTCGTCATGCCCGTCTCCTGTTCTACTCGCCCAAAACAAAACCGCTCCCGGCCGGGGCCGGGAGCGGATCAGGTCAGCCCTGACGATAGTTGGGCGCCTCGCGCGTGATCATCACGTCGTGGACGTGGCTTTCACGAAGGCCCGCATTGGTGATGCGGACAAAGCGCGCGCGCTCCTGGAAGTCCGGAATGGTGGCGCCGCCGACATAGCCCATCGAGGCGCGCAGCCCCCCGACCAGTTGGTGCACCACGGGGGCGATCGGCCCCTTATAGGCGGTCTGGCCCTCGATGCCCTCGGGAACCAGCTTCTCGGACGAGACTTCCTTCTGGAAGTAGCGGTCGGCCGAGCCGCGCGCCATGGCGCCCACCGAACCCATGCCGCGATACGACTTGTAGGACCGACCCTGGTACAGGAAGACCTCGCCGGGGCTTTCGTCCGTGCCTGCGAACATCGAACCCATCATGGCGACATTGGCGCCCGCCGCGATGGCCTTGGCCAGATCGCCCGAGAACTTGATGCCGCCGTCCGCAATGACCGAGGCGCCCGTGCCTTCCGCCGCGCGGGCGGCATCGACGATGGCCGTCAGCTGCGGCACGCCTACGCCAGCTACGATGCGGGTGGTGCAGATGGAACCCGGCCCGATGCCGACCTTCACCGCATCGGCGCCCGCGTCGATCAGGGCGCGGGTGGCGTCATAGGTGGCGACGTTGCCGGCGATGATCTGGACGCGGTTGTTCTCGCGCTTGATGCGCTCGACCACCTGGGCGACCGAGGCCGAGTGGCCGTGGGCGGTGTCGATCACCACCACGTCCGCGCCCGCATCGGCCAGGGCCATCGCCCGCTCGAACCCGGCGTCGCCGACGGTCGAGGCGGCGCCGACGCGCAGGCGGCCCTGCTCGTCCTTGCAGGCGTTGGGGAAGGCCTGCGCCTTCTGAATGTCCTTCATCGTGATCAGACCGACGGCGCGATAGGCGTCGTCCACCACGATGACCCGCTCGATCTTGCGGGTGCGCAGCAGCTCGCGCGCCGCCTCGCGCCCGGCCGAACCTTCGCGCAGGGTGATCAGCTCGCCCGTCGTCATCAACTCGGCGGCCTTGAGGTTCAGGTCCGTCTCGAAGCGCATGTCGCGGTTGGTTAGCATCCCGACCAGCTTGCCGGTCTTGGGATCGACGACCGGGAAGCCGGTGATCTTCTTGCGCTCGACGATCTGGAGCACTTCGCCCAGCGTCGTGTCGGGGGCGACCGTGACCGGGTTCACCACCATGCCGCTTTCATAGCGTTTGACGGCGCGGACCTCTTCGGCCTGCTCCTCGATGGTCATGTTCCGGTGCAGCACGCCCAGGCCGCCGGCCTGCGCCATCGCGATGGCCAGACGGCTTTCCGTCACCGTGTCCATCGCGGACGACAGCAGCGGGATGTTCAGTTTGATTTCGCGCGTCAGCTGGGTCGAGACATCGACATCAGCGGGCATGACCTCGGACGGACCGGGTTCGAGCAAAACGTCATCGAAGGTTAGGCCTTCGCGTATCTCCATTTGGAGCCTCCATTTTGCGGGCCGCGTATAGCCCCCGTTGGCGGGGAACCGCAACCCCAAGCCCGCGCTATCGTGCATATAAGAGGAATTGCCTTGAAACGGACGGCGAAGGGCCGCATTCCCCGACAATGGTTCGCATCTTGATCAACACGGCGCGACAGCTCGCTCTCAAGATCGCGAGCTATGGCGTGATGCACCTGATCGTGGCCATCCTGGTGGCCTTCGCCCTGACGCGCGACTGGCGGCTGGCGCTGGCGGTCGGCGTGGTCGAGCCGATCGTCCAGACCGTCGCCTATTCCATCCACGACCGCGTCTGGCACCGGGTCGAGCGGCGCAAGATGCTGTCCGGCGTCGAGGAAACGGCCGAGGCCTTCACCGCCCGCCTGGAAGTCATGGACGCGCATGAGCAGAACCGCGCCCACAACCATCATGGCCACAGCCACGCCCTGCCCCGCAACCTGAAGCAGGTGGCGCTGAAGACCGTCACCTACGGCCTGATGCACTTCACCGTGGCGGTTCTGGTGGCCTTCGCCCTGACGCGCGACATCCGCATCGCCCTGGCCATCGGCACCATCGAGCCGCTGGTGCAGACGGTCTTCTTCACCCTGCACGACCGCATCTGGACGCGCGCCGAAGCAAGGAAAGCCGCCCGGCGCGCCGCCTCTCAGGCGGACGGCGCGTCCGCCTAACGCTTGTTCAGCGCCACCAGGAAGACCTCGGCGCTGCCCTTGCGGCTCGATTCCGGCTTCACATACTTCACCGTCTCGAACTCCTCGCGCAGGCGCGTCAGCACCCCGCCGGCGTCGCCGCCCTGAAAGTTCTTCGACACGAAATTCCCACCCGGCCTCAGCGTGCGGATGGCGAAATCGGCCGCGATCTCGATCAGGGCGATGATCTTCAGGTGGTCCGTCTGACGGTGGCCGATCGTGTTGTGCGCCATGTCCGACAGCACCAGGTCCGGCGGTCCGCCGATGGCGTCCAGCATCTGCTGATCCACGCCCGGATCGGTGAAGTCCGCCTGAATCAGCGTCGCGCCCGGAATCGGCTCGATCATCAGCAGGTCCACGCCCGCCACCGCCGTAGCGCCGCGATCCAGCGCCACCTGCACCCAGCCGCCCGGCGCGGCGCCCAGGTCGATGACCCGCGAGCCGCGCTTGATCAGACGGTACCTGTCGTCGATCTCCATCAGCTTGAAGGCGGCGCGGCTGCGCCAGCCCTCGGCGCGCGCGCGGTCGGACCACTCGTCCGACAGTTGTCGCTTGATCCACGCCTGGCTGGACAGGGTCTTCTTGTCGGCCGTCTTGATCTTCTGGCCGACCTTGCGGCCCGAGGCCGTGCCGCCCGTAGGCAGACGCACCATTCGGCGGCGTTCCTGCGGCTTGTCGGCGGGCTTTTCGTCTTCACTCATGCTTCCCACATAGCCCTGACGGCGTTCAGCCGCTATGACCCGCGCACAATTCCGGCTCGCATAACCTCAAGGAGCGCCCGATGGCCGACCAAACCCTGACCTTCACTCTGGACACCGGCGACGGCGAAGACCGCAACGTCGTCATCAAGCTGCGCGACGACCTGGCGCCCAACCACGTCAAGCAGATCACCGACCTGGCCAAGGAAGGCTTCTACGACGGCGTGGTCTTCCACCGCGTGATTCCGGGCTTCATGGCCCAGGGCGGCGACCCGACGGGCACCGGCACCTCGGGCTCGTCCAAGCCGAACCTGAAGCAGGAATTCTCGAAGGAGCCGCACGTCCGCGGCGTCTGCTCGATGGCCCGCACCGCCAACCCGGACAGCGCCAACTCGCAGTTCTTCATCTGCTTCGACGACGCCCGCTTCCTCGACGGCCAGTACACCGTCTGGGGCGAAGTGATCGAAGGCATGGAACACGTCGACGCCCTGCCCAAGGGCGAGCCCCCGCGCGCGCCGGGCAAGATCGTCAAGGCGACCGTCGCCTAAGGATCGGCATAAGCGGCGGGGGATCAGTCCCCCGCCCACCACCGCATCGACACCCCGTCGAAGGTCCGGTCCCCGACCTTCAGCCGTCCTTTCAGGACCACGCCCTGATCGCCCAGATTGCGCCGCGCCGTCGCCAGCGCATCCTGATCCAGCGCCCCCTCGAACGACACCGCGCCCAGCTCGCGCGACGACGCCTCAAAGCGCACACGGTCCTCGGTCACCTCATAGGCCGTTGGAATCAGCCGCGTGCGCCGCTTACCATCCCCCGCCTCGAACTCCATCATGATCGGCGCGAAACCCGCCGTCCGCGCGCCGTCGCGCCAGGCGATGAAGTCGGGAACCTGTCCCATGAACAGGTGATGCAGCCGCCAGTCCCCGACCTGCACCGCCGTCGTGGGGATGTAGTAGCCGGACACGTCTTCCGGCAGGTCGTGCCTGAACGCCGTCGCCGAGGGCGCCTTGTCTGGCGCCGCCCCCCGATCACAGGCCGCCGCCATCAGGGCCAGAGCCCCGGCCAACAGGATCGGCAGCGCCCTCAAGGCAGATGCACCAGAGCCGACAGCCAGCCCATGTCCTGAAGATGCTCGACCGACTCGAACAGCGGCACTGCCAGCAGGAAGACCAGACCGTCACGCAGCGTCGTCAGGAAGAACTGCGGCCGCACCTCCAGGCTGTCGGCGTCGCGCCATTTGGAGAAGTCCGGCCCGAAACGCGGCGTCCGCGCGCAATAGTCCGCATAGGTCTGGCCGAAGGCGCCCGCCAGCCAGGCCTCCTCGCGCTTCACCGTGGCGTAGAAGACCGCCATCGTCAGCAGCAGAAAGACGGTCGCCAGCGTCACGCTGCCCGTCTGCGCCCCCACGCCGAACGCCCCCATGAAGCTGAACACATACAGCGGGTTGCGGCTGATCGAATAGGGACCGCGATCCACGATCTCGGCCTTCTTGCGCCCGCCGATATAGAGGGAGCACCAGGCCCGCCCGACGATGCAGACGACGATCAGGCCCAGGCCGAACGCCTCCAACCCCTCGTGCAGCATGGTCTCGCCGCCGATGGACCGGCTGACGAAGGCCAGCCCGACCACCCCGATCAATCCGACCAGCAGCGCCGCCTTGCGCAGTTTCTGCACCCGTTGGAGGTCAAACCCTTGCGTCGCCGACATCTATATTTCCTCGACTGATGAGGGTGCGACAGAACGCCGCTCTGACGGCGGATTCAAGGCCTATCTTTGCAAGTGTTTTGCGACAGCCGTCATTGATCCAGCCACCGGTCCAGCGCCCGGAACCCGCCGATCGCCAATTCCGTCGAGTCCTGGAACACCGCCGGATTGACCTTCTCGAAGTCGTCGCTGGGGCGGTGATAGTCCGGGTGATAGTTCACCCCGAAATAGAGGAACGGCAGGCCCGCGCGGTGGAAGGCGGCGTGATCCGACGCCTCGACCCAGTTGTCGGCGCCCTTGTCCTCGGGCGTGTCCTTGCCGAAGGCGAAGGCGACGTTCCGGCGCGCCGGAACCTGATCCAGCACCGGGCGGAAATAGGGATGCTGATACGTCCCCGTCACCCACAGCTTGCCATCGCTGTCGGCCCGCGCCGTCATGTCGAAATTCAGGTTCATCGAAATCGCGTGCAGCGGCACCGGCGGCGCCTCGACGAAATGCTTGGCGCCCAGCAGCCCCCGCTCCTCGCCGTCCAGCGCCACGATCAGCACGCTGTGCTCGGGCGGGTCAGCCTTCAGCCGTCTGGCCAGCTCCAGCATGGTCGCCACGCCCGAGGCGTTGTCGTCCGCCCCGTTGAAGATCTGGCCGTCGTTGACGCCGACGTGGTCATAGTGGGCCGTCACCACGATGTATTTGTCGGCCACGCGCGTGCCGGGGATGACGCCGATGATGTTGGTCCCGTTATAGGTCTTGGTCCCCTCGCGCGTGCGGCCCAGCGCCTCCCACGGCTGAAGACGGCCCATCGGCGAAGGCTGAACGCCCAGCGCCTCCAGACGCGCCACGATATAGTCGCGCGCCTTGGCCCCGCCCTCGGACCCCGTATCGCGCCCCTGCATGTCGTCCGCCGACAGGATGCGCAGGTCGTCCATCAACTGGGCGTATTCGCCCGACGACGGCGCCTCGACAGCGGGCGTCTCGACCACAGGCGCGGTCGTCGTCTCACAGGCGGCCAGCGTCAGGGCGGCGGCGATCACGGACAGGCTGACTAGGACAGGACGCATGGAGGGCTCCGGCAGGAATCTTTTGAGGCGCGACGCTAGCGGCCCCCGACCGCCGCGTCAGATTACGTTTCTGTCATGGCGCGTCTGCCATCAAGGTCGGGGGATGATAAGGAACCGTTCCGCCTTTTCCGACTTCCTGCGATTCTCATGTCCGATCTCTTCACGCCTGTCGAAACCCTGACCGAAGCCCAGGCGCGCGAAGAGCTGGATCGCCTGTCGGCCGAACTGGCGCGCCATGACGCTCTCTATTACGCCGACGCCGCGCCCGAGATTTCCGACGCCGACTACGACGACCTGAAGCGCCGCGCCCTGGCCATCGAGGCCGCCTTCCCGGCCCTCTCCAGCCCCGTCTCCCCGTCCCACCGCGTCGGCGCCCCCGTCTCCAGCCAGTTCGCCGAGGTCCGCCACGGCGTGCCCATGCTGTCGCTGGACAACGCCTTCGACGACGACGAGGTGCGCGACTTCGTCGCCCGCATCGCCCGCTTCCTGAAGCTGCCGGGCGACGAGCCCATCGCCTTCGTCGCCGAACCCAAGATCGACGGCCTCTCGGCCAGCCTGCGCTATGAAAAGGGCGTTCTGGTTCAGGGCGCCACGCGCGGCGACGGCAAGACCGGCGAGGACGTGACCGCCAACCTGCGCACGCTGGCCAGCATCCCCCAGACGTTGGCGGGCTCCGGCTGGCCCGACGTCATCGAGATCCGCGGCGAAGTCTACGCCCCCAACGCCGCCTTCGACGCCTTCAACGCGGCGGCCGAGGCCGAAGGCAAGCGCACCTACGCCAACCCCCGCAACTTCGCCGCCGGGTCGCTGCGCCAGAAAGACCCGAAGATCACGGCCCAGCGCCCCCTGACCTTCTTCGCCTACGCCTGGGGCGAGACCTCCGCCCCCTTCGCCGAGACGCAGGCAGGCGCGCTGGAGGCCTTCCGCAGTTGGGGCTTTCAGGTCAACGACCGCTCGGCCCGCGTCGAGGGCGCCGAAGGCCTGATCGGCGCCTATCAGACGCTTGAGGCCGACCGCAGCCGCCTCGGCTACGACATCGACGGCGTGGTCTATAAGGTCGACCGGCTGGACTGGCAGCAACGCCTCGGCTTCATCGCTCGCAGCCCCCGCTGGGCCATCGCCCACAAGTTCCCGGCGCAGCAGGCGACGACCGTTCTGGAAGGCATCGACATCCAGGTCGGCCGCACCGGCTCCCTGACCCCCGTCGCCCGCCTGCATCCCGTCACCGTCGGCGGCGTCGTGGTCCGCAACGCCACCCTCCACAACGAAGACGAGATCGCCCGCAAGGACGTGCGCATCGGCGACACGGTCGTCCTGCAACGCGCCGGCGACGTCATCCCCCAGATCGTCGGCGTGGTCGATACGCTGCGTCCCGAGGGCGCCGCTCCTTACGTCTTCCCCACCGTCTGCCCCGTCTGCGGCTCCGAAGCCGTCCGCGAGGGGGACGAGATCAAGCGCCGCTGTACCGGCGGCCTGATCTGCGACGCCCAGATCGTCGAACGCCTCAAGCACTTCGTCAGCCGCCGCGCCTTCGACATTGAAGGGCTTGGCGAAAAGCAGTTGATCGCCTTCCACGCGCGCGGCTGGATCAAGGAGCCCGCCGACATCTTCCGCCTCGCCCGCGACGAGGAGAAGCTGGCCCTGCTGCGCGCCGAGGACGGCTATGGCGAGACCAGCGTCCGCAACCTGATCGCCGGGATCGACGCGCGGCGCGTCATCTCCCTCGACCGCCTGATCTTCGGCCTCGGCGTGCGCGAGATCGGCGAGCAGACGTCTCTGGTGCTGGCCCGCGCTTTCGGCAGTTGGACCGCCTTCCGTGAAGCCTGCATGGCCGCCGCAAACGGCCTCGCCAGCGACGACTGGAAGCTGCTGGCCGCGACCCACGCCATCTCGACCCGCGTTCTGGGCCTGATGGCCGAGGCGCAGCCGCCCGCCGACGATCCGTGGCCCGAGGCGCCCATGGATCAGAAGATCGCCCTCGCCTTCCCCGGCATGGCCGCCCCCGCCCGCCGCTCGCTGGCGGAGATCTCGGACGGCTGGACCGACCTGACCCGCTGGGCCGCCGTCGCGCGCAATGAAGGCCCCTCGGACATCCTGAACCAGATCGCGGGCGTCTCCGGCGTCGGCCCGGTCGCCGCCGAGGCTCTGGCCCACTTCTTCCACGAGCCGCACAACCTTCAGGTCGTCGACGCCCTACTGGCCGAGCTCGAGCGCGTCGAGGACGTCGCCGCCCCCACGACCGACAGCCCCGTGGCGGGCAAGACGGTCGTCTTCACGGGCTCGCTGGAACGCTTCACCCGCGACGAAGCCAAGGCCCGCGCCGAAAGCCTGGGCGCCAAGGTCTCGGGCTCAGTGTCGAAAAAGACCGACTACGTCGTCGCCGGCCCCGGCGCCGGGTCCAAGCTGAAGGACGCCGAAAAACACGGCGTCGCCGTCCTGACCGAGGACGAATGGCTGGCGCTGATCGCCTGATGCACGCCGTCGCCATCGACTTCGAAACCGCCAATGAGCAGCGGGCCAGCCCCTGCTCCATCGGCCTGGCCTGGATCAACGACGGCGTCATCGAGTCCGTCGAGCACCACTACATCCGCCCGCCGGGGATGCGTTTCGCCAGCTTCAACATCGCCTTTCACGGCATTGGGCCCGAACAGGTCGAGGACGCCGAAGAGTTCCCGGCCGTCCTGGCCGCCATCACCCCGCGCCTCGAAGGCCGCACCGTCCTGGCCCACAACGCCGCCTTCGACGTCAGCGTCATCCGCAACACCTGCGACCACTACGGCCTGACCTATCCCGAGTTCGACTACCTCTGCACGGTCAAGCTGGCCCAGATCAACTGGCCGGACTTCGCCTCGCACAAGCTGAACAACGTCTGCGCCGAACTGGGCGTCGCCTTCCGCCACCACGACGCGGCTGAAGACGCCTTCGCCTGCGCCTCCGTGGCCCTGGCGGCGGCTCAGATGCATCAGGCCGCGGACTGCCGCGCCCTGGCCGACGCCAGCCGCCTGACCATGGGCCGCGTCTGGCGCGACGGCTATTCGCCGTGTTCAGCGCCATCATTAAAGCGCGCGCCTAAGTCAGCAGCCAAGTCAAAACCGACACCGCTTCTGCCATCCCAGCCGTCTGCCAGAACAGGTGCGCTTGCTGGCAAGTCTATTGTCTTTACCGGCACGCTTGAGCGCTGCACGCGATCGGAAGCTCGATACCTCTCGGAAACAGCGGGGGCATACGTTTCTGGGTTAGTCTCCAGCACGACTGACTATGTCGTCGCCGGTCCCGGAGCAGGGATGAAGCTGAAAAACGCTCAAAAGCATGGTGTTAGCATCCTGACTGAAGACGAATGGTTAGCCCTGATCGGCGATAACTTGACCTAAGGTCATGTAATCATTGAGTGAAGTTCACAATTTCGGCCTTGTTTCAGACCGAAACCCGGCCCACCTTTCGACCAAGGGATCGCCTCAACGATCCGTCAGAAGGAAAACGCCGATGAAGACCCCCGTCCTGACGGCGCTCGCCGTCGCCGCCCTCGCCCTCGCTTCTCCGGCCCTCGCCAGCGACCCCACTGGTCTGTGGCAGACCCCGACCAACGGCGGTCAGGTCCGCATCGAACGCTGCGGCCAGGCCCTGTGCGGCGTCCTCGTCACCTCCAGCCACATCCGCGCCAACCCCGAAGTCAAGGATCAACGCAACAAGGATGAATCCCTGCGCGACCGCCCCCTGCGCGGCCTGCGGATGCTGTCGGGCTTCACCGGCGGCCCGACCGAATGGCGCGGCGGCTCGGTCTACAACCCCGAGGACGGCGGCACCTATCGCGGGACCATCACCATGACCAACGACAACACCCTGCGCCTGCGCGGCTGCATCGTCGCCCCCCTGTGCAAGACCCAGACCTGGACGCGCGTGCAGTAAGCCTTCGCACACGCCCGAATGAAAGACGCCTCCCCCGCGATCGCGAGGGAGGCGTTTTCACATCAGCGGTTCAGCGAACTCATGCCGCCGGGCGCATAGCGCTCGCCCGCCGCCGCCCCGCGCGAGAAGACGGCCTCGATCCGCGCCAGATCATCCGGCGTCAGCACGATGTCCGCCGCCGCCGCGTTCTGCTCTAGCGTGGCGATGCGGCGCGTACCGGGGATGGGAACAAGGTCTTCTCCCTGCGCCAGCACCCAGGCCAGGGCCAGTTGCGCCGCCGTCACCCCCTTGTCCGCCGCGATGGCGCCGACCGCATCGACCAGATCGAGGTTCTTCTGGAAGTTGGCGCCCGCAAAGCGCGGGTTCGTCCGGCGGAAGTCGTCCGGCGCCAGGTCGTCGATCGACTTGATCTCCCCGGACAGGAAGCCCCGACCGAGCGGACTGTAGGGCACAAAGCCGATGCCCAGTTCGCGCACCACGCCCAGAAGCTCGTCCTCCGGGTCGCGGCTCCACAGCGAATATTCGGTCTGCAAGGCCGTGATCGGATGCTCGGCGTGGGCGCGGCGAAGGGTGGCGGGCGCCGCCTCGGACAGGCCCAGGAAGCGGACCTTGCCCTCCTTCACCAGTTCGGCCATGGCCCCGACCGTCTCCTCGATCGGCGTATTGGGGTCGATGCGGTGCTGGTAATAGAGGTCGATGTGATCGACGCCCAGACGGCTCAGGCTGCCCTCGACCGCGCGGCGCACATTGGCGGGCGAACCGTCGGTGATCGCCGAACCGTCCGGCTGGCGATTGATGCCGAACTTGGTGGCGATGAAAGCCTCGTCCCGGCGCCCCTGCAGCGCCTTGCCCAGCAGGACTTCATTGGTGTGGGGGCCGTACATCTCGGCCGTGTCGAACAGGGTGACGCCCAGGTCGAGCGCGCGGTGGATCACCGCTATGGATTGGGCCTCGTCGGCGCCGCCGTAAAAGGCGCTCATGCCCATGCAGCCCAGACCGACGGCCGAGACCTCAGGGCCGTTACGGCCCAGCTTGCGCATCTTCATCCGCGCATTCCTTCTGATGTGAGGGGGTCGGCGGCGCATCCGCCGACCCTCTTCAGATGGGCGCCGTATGGCCTTATTTCAAGGGGGCCGTCTGCGTCTTCAGCCACTCCAGCGCCGCCTCATCCTTCTGAACGCCGTCCGCCAGCAAAGGCCCGACCTTGGCCAGAACCTCGGCGTGATAGGCGTCCACATAGGCCCGCTCTTCCGCCGTCAGCAGAGCGACATCGATCAGGCGTCGGTCCAGCGGCGCCAGCGTCAGTTGCTCAAATCCATGCATCGGCCGCTCGCCGCCCGGAACCTGCGCCGGGGCCGTGACGACCTGCAGCGTCTCGATGCGGATGCCCCACTCGCCTTCGCGGTAATAGCCCGGCTCGTTCGACAGGATCATGCCGGTCAGCAGAGGCTGGTCCGTGCCCCAGCCGGCGATACGTTGCGGCCCCTCGTGCACGCCCAGATACGACCCGACGCCGTGGCCCGTGCCGTGATCGAAATCGAAGCCTGCGTTCCACAGCGGCTGGCGCGCAATGGCGTCCAACTGGCGTCCGCTGGTCCCGGCCGGGAAGCGGATCACCGCCATGGCGATGTGGCCCTTCAGCACAAGCGTGAACATCCGGCGCTGATCGGCCGTGCCCTCGCCGATGGCCATGGTGCGGGTCACGTCCGTGGTCCCGTCCAGATACTGGCCGCCGCCGTCCACCAGCAGCAGCGAGCCCGCCTCCATCGGCCGGATCTTGGCCCCGACCGGCTTGTAGTGCGGCAGGGCGCCGTTCGGCCCGACCCCGGCGATGGTGTCGAAGGACAGATCCTTCAACATGCCGGTCGCCTCGCGGAAACCCTCCAGCGCCTCGACCACCGCCCGCTCGTCCGGCAGTTCCTTCTGCGCGACCGTATCGACCCAGTGCAGGAACCGTGTCAGGGCCGCGCCATCACGGATATGGGCCTGACGGCTGCCCTCGATCTCGACGTCGTTCTTCTGCGCGCGCGGCAGGGCGCAGGGGTCCATGCCGCGAACGATGGCGGCGCCCGCCGCCTCCAGCCGGTCGAAATACCAGGCCGAGGACACCGCCGGATCGATCATCACCCGGCGCCCCGACAGGGCGTCCAGCGCGCCCGGCAGCGCCTCGGGCGCCTCCAGCGTCACGGCGTCGCCCAGCCAGCCGGGCAGTTCGTTGGTCACCTTGGCCGGATCAAGGAAGACGCTCGCCGTCCCGTCCGCCTTCACCACCGCCTGTCCCAGCGGCAGAGGCGTGCGGATCACATCCCCGCCGCGAATGTTGAACAGCCAGGCCAGCGACGACGGCGCCGTCAGCACGGCGGCCTCGGCTCCGGCCTCAGCGATGGCCTTGCCGATGCGAGCGCGCTTGGACGCGGCGTCTTCGCCGGCATAGCGGTCCTCATGCGGGACCACCGGCGCCTGCGGCTGGGCCGGGCGCGCATCGCCCCAGGCCAGGTCGATCGGATTGGGCTCGACCGCCTTCAGCGTCGCCCCGGCCTTCTCGACGGCGGCGCGCAGACTCGCCAGCGCATCGGGGCTGTGCAGGCGCGGATCATAGCCGATGACCGAGCCAGACGGCACGGCCGCCAGCCAGTCGGCCAGCTTGTTCAGCGGCTGCCGCTCGAACAGGGCCTCGTCCGTCTGCGCCTTGGCCTGCACCGTATAGCGGCCGTCGACGAAGACCGCCGCCCTGTCCTTCAGCACGACGCCCGCCCCGGCCGAGCCGGTGAAGCCGCTGACCCACGCCAGCCGCTCATTGGCGTCGGGCAGGTATTCGTTCTGATGCTCGTCCTCGTGCGGGACCAGCAGGCCGTCGAGGCCCTGCTTGGCCATCTCGGCGCGGAGCAGAGGCAGGTGTTTGGCCCCGAAGGAGGGATCGGTGGTTTCGTCGAATGTCTGGCGCATGAATGCATCCGTATCATCTCCCTCCCTTTCATGGGGAGGGTGGTCGCGCAGCGACCGGGTGGGGAGGGCTAGGAGACACAGGTGCAGCGCTTGATCAGTCGAAGCGCCCCACCCGGCTTCGGCTACGCCTCAGCCACCCTCCCCAGAACGGGGAGGGAGAAGGTCGCGCCTCTACTTTTTGCGCAGTTGCAGCGCGCTCCACGCGTCGTGATGGATCGTCTGCTCCACTACGAAACCCAGCGGCAGATAGGCCTCCAGAATCCGCTCTTCCTGCGTCCGCAGCAAGCCCGACAGAATCGCCACCCCACCCGACTTCAGCGCCCCGGCGATCTCAGGCGCCAGGAACACCAGCGGCGCGGCCAGAATGTTGGCGAACACCAGATCATAGGGCGCGTGCTGCGCAATCCGCTCATCGCTCAGACCATCGGCGAAATAAAAGTCGCATTTGGCGTCGTTGATCGCCGCATTTTCATTGGCGATCCGGGCCGAGGGCTCGTCGATGTCGGTGCCGACGGCGATGGGCGAACCGGTCTTGGCCGCTGCAATCGCCAGCACGCCCGTGCCGCAGCCGACGTCCAGCACCTTCTCGAAGGTCTCGGTCTTCAGCAGATTGTCGAAGGCCTCCAGACAGCCGACCGTCGTGCCGTGGTGGCCGGTGCCGAAGGCGGCGCCCGCGTCGATCTTCAGATTGACCCGGCCCTCGGGAATCTTGCCCTGATCATGGGCGCCGTAGACGAAGAAACGTCCCGCCTCGACCGGCGGCAGGCCCGACAGGCTCATGGCCAGCCAGTCGGCGTCGGCCAGCTTCTCGACCACGACCTCCAGCCCCGGCGTGGCGCGCAGTATCTCGGCGATGCCTTCGGCCTCTTCCTCGCTGGTCGGGAAGGCGTCGATGCGCCAGATTTCCTTGTCCTCATCCTCTTCCAGGATGGAATAGGTGGCGCCTTCCAGCAGGGGGTTGGCGTCGATGGCGGCGGCGGCGGCTTCGGCCGGGGCGCGGTCGCCGCGCGCGATCACCTGAACTGCGGATTCGGACATTTCTTAAACACCGTTATAATGACGAATCGCCAGTACGGGCTTGGTTCTCACGCCCGTGTCCAACGAGGGGTCGGGGAGTTCATGGCCAAAGCACCGTCTGAGACGAAACCTGCCGCGAAAGCGGCCTCCGCCGCTTCCAAGCCGAAACCGGCGGCAAAGTCGAGCGCAACAGCGACAAAAGCTGACGCCAAGCCCAAGACCGTAAAGGCGGCCGCCGCGACGAAGGCTCCCGCCAAGACCCCCGCAGCAAAGCCCGCGACCAAGGCGGCGGCCAAGCCTGCAGCGACCAAGCCTACAGCGACCAAGGCCGCCACCAAGACGACGAAGGCTCCGGCAAAGGCCGCTGCGGCGAAGCCCGCCGCCGCCAAGGCCGCGCCGGCCAAGAAACCCGCTGCCAAATCAACTACAGCCAAGCCTGCGGCGACCAAGGCCGCCGCACCGAAGAAACCCGCCACGTCCAAGACGGCCGCCGCCGCTCCGGTCGAGACGCCGGTCGCCGCCTCCCTGGCGCCCGCGCCTGTGGCGCCGGCCGAAACCGGGCCTGCGCCCAAGCCCGAGCCGGTCGTCGCGACCGCGCCCGTCGCCGCCGAGCCGCCGGTTCAGGCCGCCGCGCCCGCCCCTGCCGCCGAGCCGGTAACGCCCGTCGAAACGCCCGCCCCCGAAAAGAAGAAGGGCTTCTTCGCCCGCCTGTTCGGCTGGTGATCCGACGCTGATCGCCAATAGAAAAGGCCGGAGAGGACGCCCTCTCCGGCCTTTTTCAATTCGCGTCTTCCGCAGGCGTCAGGCCGGCGGCAGGTCTTCCGCCAGGATCGCCATTTCGAACATGTAGGAACCGGCTTCGTCTTCATCCTCGAACACCACGCCGATGAACTCGTCATCGACATAGACTTCGGCGGAATCGGCGACCTTGCGGCCCTTCACCTTGATGCCGCCGTGGTTGAAGGTGCGCTTCAGGTGCGTCTCGACGCGCTTCAGATCGTTCTCGGTCACGGGGTCAGCCTCGTTTTGGCGCCGAAGCGCATATCGTTGGGCGCGGACCCTAGAGAAGCCGTCCCTCCTTGGGAAGCCCGAGGCGAAGCCCGCGCTTCAGGCGTCCACAGGCGACGCCTCCTCAGATCACGAAGTCATAGACGATGTCGGACAGCGTATGGTCCATCGTCCGCGCGGGCGTGGCGTCGGTCGGGCAGTTGACCAGCCGCGCGGGCACCCCCGCCACGGTGCAGCCCGCCGGCACCGGCTTCAGCACCACCGAGCCCGACGCCACCTTGGCGTAGTCGCCGACGGTGATGTTGCCCAGCACCTTGGCCCCGGCGCCCAGCAGGACGCCGCGCCCGATCTTAGGATGGCGGTCGCCGCGCTCGGCCCCCGTTCCGCCCAGCGTCACGGCGTGCAGCATCGACACCTCGTCGCCGATCACCGCCGTCTCGCCGATGACGATGCCCGTGCCGTGGTCCAGAAAGACGCCCGAGCCGATCCGCGCCGCCGGGTGGATGTCCAGCTGGAACAGCTCCGAGATCCGGCTCTGGAAGTGAAACGCCAGGGTGTCGCGGTCCTGTGTCCACAGCCAGTGCGCCACGCGCCACGCCTGCAACGCCTGGAACCCCTTGAAATACATGAAGGGCTGCAACAGCGAGCGGATCGCCGGATCGCGTTCCTGCACCGCCTTCAGGTCCGCCTCGGCGGCGGCGACAATGCCCGGATCGGCGGCGAAGGCCGACAGGGCCACCTCGCGCACCGTCATGGCCCCCAGCTCCGCATCGCCCAGCTTGCGCGCGATCTGGAAGCTCAGCGCCCCGGCGAAATCGTCGTGCGCCAGCACCACGGCGTTCAGCTGCGACGCCAGACGCGGCTCCTCGCGCGCAGCGTCCTCGGCTGCGGCGCGCAACTGCGCCCACAGGTCCGGCTGTTGCGGCACGACTTCCAGCTTGGCCATCAGGCTTCCTTAAACTTCGGCTCGACCCTACGCGCCCAGCATGGAACGCGCCAGCGCGGCGGGCAGTTCGCCCTCCCGCGCCATATGGTAGGCCCGATAGGCCGTCGCCACCGTCAGGCTGTCGCGCACCGCGCCGCGCGCAATCTCGGCCATCAGCGCGCCGAACGGCACGCGCGCCGACAGGAAGACCTCGGTCGGGTCCGGCGCCTTGTCCGTGGCTTCCAGCCCCCAGGCCACCCAGGTCATCGCCCGCTCGTCGGTGATGGAGTTGGACAGGTCCATGTCCAGCGCCCCGCGCCAGTGCTGGGCCGTCAGCCCCGCCTCCTCGGCCAGTTCGCGCTTCACCGCCTCGAAGGGGTCTTCCCCCTCCGGCGCCCCGCCCTCGGGCATCTCCCACGAATAGCGCATCAGGGCGAAGCGGTGCTGCCCGACCAGACTGACCGTCCCGTCGTCATGCAGCGGCAGCACGCCCGTCCCCACATTCCTGGGCCGCATGACCATGTAGTCGGCATCCGCCCCCGTCGGCGCCACGGCCGGATGGCGCGTCACCTGCATCCACGGCGTATCGACGACCACGCTCGTCCCCAGACTGCGCCACGGCGGCGTCTCGGGCAGGCCCTCGGCCCAGCGAGGCTTGATGTCGCGGATCTTGCTCATGCCCCTGCTATGGCGCCGCGCGCCTCGAAAGCCTAGCTATCGGCCATGAGCCAGTCAGACCTGTCCTCCCCCCTGCCCCTGCCCGTCCGTTCGCAAGAGCTGCTGTCGCGGCTGGCCGTGCGCCGCTCGGCCTCGGCCCAACTGCTGACCCTGCCCGGCCCCACGGACGCCGAGGTCGAGCAGATTCTTCTGCTGGGCGCCCGCACGCCCGACCACGGCAAGCTGTTCCCCTGGCGCTTCGTCATCCTTGGCCCGCGCAGCCGCGCCGAGCTGTCCGAGGCCCTCGCCGCGCTGGGCGAGACCCAGAACCGCACCGGCAAGGAGATCGCCTCCCTGGCCAAACTGGCCAATCCGCCGCTGACCATCCTTGTCGTCTTGACCCCCATCGAAGGCCACAAGGTTCCGGTGTGGGAGCAGCAGTTGTCCGCCGGCGCCGTCTGCATGAACCTTGAGCACGCGGCCAATGCGCTCGGCTATTGCGCCAGCTGGATCACCGACTGGTATTCCTACGACCCCGCGGCCGTCGCCCTGTTCGGCATCGAGGACGGCGAGAGCATCGCCGGCTTCATCCACATCGGCTCCCTGTCCGAGCCCCCGCTGGAGCGCCCCCGCCCCGACCTGGAGCACAAGGTGACGGCCCGGCCGTAACCCTCTTTTTTTCGTCATCCTCCGGCAAGCCGCACAGCGGCGCAGACCGGGGGACCCAGCGGCGCCCATAGGGCGAAAGCGGCACACGCGACGCCTGCATAAAGATCGCCTTCGGCGCCGCTGGGTCCCCCGGTCTCCCCCCGCTTTCGCGAGGGTCGCCGGAGGATGACGAAAGAGAGGATCAGCGCTCCTCCTCCTCCGGCCGGTGCACCAGCGACACCAGCACCACCGAGATGATCATCAGCAGGAACCACGCCCCCAGCTTGTTCAGGCTGACCATCTCCCATCCGCCCTCCTGCCCCGGATAGACCCAGGCCCGCGCGAACGTCCCCAGGTTCTCCGCGAACCAGATGAACAGCGCCACCAGCCCATAGCCCAGCAGCAGCGGCATCGCCCTTCGCGTCCGGTCTGCGGTGAAGTAGAACCACCCCCGCATGAACAGCAGCCCCGTCGCCGCGAATAGCGCCAGCCGAATGTCCGGCAGCCAGTGGTGGGCGAAGAAGTTGACGTAGATCGCCGCGGCCAGCACCCACGTCGTCCATAGCGGCGGATAGTTCCGCACCCGGATATGGAAGATGCGCTGCACCCGCGCGATGTAGCTGCCCACCGCCGCATACATGAAGCCCGAGAACAGCGGCACGGCGCCGATCCTCAGCACCGACTCTTCCGGATAGATCCACGACCCGTGATAGGTCTTGAACAGCTCCATGATCGTCCCGGCGACATGGAACAGGAAGATGACCCGCGCCTCCTCCCAGCTCTCCAGCTTCAGGGCCAGCATCAGCGCCTGTATCCCCAGCGCCCCCAGCACCAGAAAGTCATAGCGCGCCAGCGGCGCCTGATCCGGCCATAACAGAAACGTCCCCACGATCAGCGCCAGCATCGCCCCGCCGAACAGACACGCCCACCCCTGCTTCAGCCCGAACCACAGGAACTCATAGGCGTAACGGCGAAGCCGCGAGCGGTCCGCCCATGCCTCGGCGCGGGTCATCAGGCGACGGCCCCAGGCTTCGAGCGGGAGGCGGGGGGATGGGGTCATGGCAGGGGATTAGCGATAGCTAGAAGTGAGGACACATTGGATTGCCGAAGCGATTGCCATTTATCGGAAATCTGCCTCTATCATCGTAATAGCGCTTTTCAACCTGCAAGCATCCGAGGAAAGGCATGGCAATGCACCTTCTGTATTGCGACGAATCGAATATGGAAGATCGCCCCGGCGACTTTCTAATCTACGCAGGCATCGCCATTGACGGCACGCGCGCAATGGATCTTTCACGTGAAATCGACGCTATTCGCGCCAACCTCAACGTCCCCCGTGAATATAGACTTAAGTTTAACCCTGGCCCAGAGGGATTTTCACACGAACAATTTATCGAACTAAAGCGCCAAGTCATTGACGCAACAGTAAGACATGAAGTTAAATTGCTAGGCTACTTAGTTCTACACGACATCGCGACCAATCCTGATGAAGCCCGCCGTAACGGCATCAATACGGTTTGTTTTCACTTTGACTGCCTGCTCAATCGATTGAATGAGACTGGCTTAGTGTTGATTGATAGATTTAATGATGCTGGAAACCAGATTGAAGCTCACTTAGCCGAAAAATTCAGCGTCGGATTGGTAGGCATGCCGTATGCGGCTGAGGTTCCGATGCGGCGCATCGTCGGCTACCATTATTCAGCAATCGGTCAATCGCACTTCACCTCTCTCATTGATGTGATCGTTGGTTCGTTTCGCTTCGCCATCAACGCACATTGCCGGAACGTTCAGCAGCATCGCCAATCTGCAAACAACATTCTTCAAGCGATATCTCCTCTTTTCGTAAGAAACAATGCAGGAGGCGCCGTATCGGAACTTGGGCTTATATTTAGCCCAAAGATAATTCGGGTTTCAGGATATCGATCCAAATATCAGGATTTAAAGGACTTCCTAGAAGCTGCAGGAATACCAACCGAGCAACAGATTACAGATCAGAGAATGTACTGAATCGTTACTAGGAACCTAACTGTGCACGAGGCGGCCTCGCCGCCCCCTCACCCCCGCCCGCGATACCCCGCCACGCCCTGATCCGGCAGCCACACGCCCTCCAGCGGCGCGCCCGTCTGCCAGAAGACGTCGATGGGGATGCCGCCGCGCGGATACCAATAGCCTCCGATGCGCAGCCATTTCGGTTGCAGCAGTTCGGCCAGGCGCTTGCCGATGGCGACGGTGCAGTCCTCGTGGAAGGCGCCGTGGTTGCGGAAGCTGGTCAGGTACAGCTTCAGGCTCTTGCTCTCGACCAGCCAGTCGCCCGGCACATAGTCGATGACGATGTGGGCGAAGTCGGGCTGGCCCGTCACCGGGCACAGGCTGGTGAACTCCGGCGCGGTGAAGCGCGCCACATAAAGCGTGTCGGCGTGCGGATTAGGCACGCGCTCCAGCACCGCCTCTTCCGGATTGGTCGGGGCGGCGGTCTGGACGCCGAGTTGGCTGAGGCTGTCGGTATAGTGGGTCATGCCCGCCATTTAGGCGTTTGGTCCGCCAAAGAAAACGCCGCCCCGCCGCAATCGGCCATCCCCCCGCCGCGCCTGTGCTAGACTGCGCCCCGGTCGAGGGGAGAGCGGCCGTGCAGGGACGGGGCAATTTCAGACGATTCAGACGAATTGGACTCTCTTTTTTCCTTCTCCCCTTGAGGGAGAAGGTGGGCGCTGGAGGCGCTCGGATGAGGGGTGTCGGCGCGATGTTTGAACCTTTGTCCGCCCCGGATCCGCAATCGGACGCCGCAGCGCTCACACCCCTCATCCGTCAGGCTGGCGCCTGCCACCTTCTCCCTCAAGGGGAGAAGGGCGCTGGAACGCATTGCCTTCCCTGACGACAGCCGGTTAGCGTAGCCAAAAGCAACTCAGGAGAGACGACCCGTGGCCATTCCCGCTTCCCTGCAGTCCGGCCTCAAGCTGCCGGTGATCGCCTCGCCCATGTTCCTGGTGTCGGGGCCTGATCTGGTGGTCGAGGCCTGTAATGCGGGCGTGATCGGGACCTTCCCCTCGCTGAACCAGCGCACGACCGAGGGCTATCGGGAGTGGCTGCACGAGATCAAGTCGCGGCTGAATCCCGACGCCGCCCCCTTCGGCGTCAACCACATCGTCCACCCGACCAATCCGCGCCTGATGGCCGACATGATGGTCTCGGTCGAGGAGAAGGTGCCGCTGATCATCACCTCGCTCGGCGCCGTGCGCGACGTGGTGGACGCGGTGCACGGCTATGGCGGCGTGGTCTTCCACGACATCGCCAATGTGCGTCATGCGCGCAAGGCGGCCGAGGCGGGCGTCGACGGCCTGATCCTGGTCGCCAACGGCGCGGGCGGGCACGCCGGGGTCGTCAACCCCTTCGCCCTGATCAACGAGGTCCGCAGCTTCTACGACGGGACCATCATCCTGGCGGGCGCCCTGTCGACCGGGCAGGACGTGGCGGCGGCGCTGATGATGGGGGCCGACTTCGCCTATATGGGCACCCGCTTCATCGCCACGACCGAAAGCGCGGCCCAGCCCCACTACAAGGATCTGATCGTCCAGTCGGGCTCGGCCGACATCACCTATACGCCCGCCGTCTCGGGCATTCCGGCCAACTTCCTGACGCCCTCGCTGGTCGAAAACAAGATCGACCCCAAGTCCCTGCCCGAGCACAAGCTGGACATGGGCGAAGAGGCCAAGGCGTGGAAGACAATCTGGTCGGCCGGTCAGGGCTCGGGCGCCATCCACGACGTGCCGACCACGGCCCAGCTTGTCGCTCGGCTGACGGACGAGTTTTCGCAGGCTTGTGATAAATTCGACAAGAAGCGCCTCTAGGAAGCGGCCTCGACACTCCCCTGACGAGGCCGACCATGCGCATCCTGACGACCGCCCTTCTGGCGACCGCCCCGCTCCTGATCCTGGCCTCGGCGGCTCAGGCGCAAGAGCTTCCCGGCCGCTGGAGCT
Source organism: Brevundimonas naejangsanensis DSM 23858 (assembly GCF_000421705.1). Lineage (GTDB taxonomy): Bacteria > Pseudomonadota > Alphaproteobacteria > Caulobacterales > Caulobacteraceae > Brevundimonas > Brevundimonas naejangsanensis. Next base: position 168,603 of record NZ_ATXN01000003.1, on the reverse strand, counting down.
TCAGCGCGGGCGCCGCCAGCGACAACCGCTCCAAGGACGCCTCCAAGTCCGACGGCGATCCCTTCGTCTGGGGCGCGGCGGAATGGGAAAGCGAAAGCGGCCTCTTCTATGTCAGCCCCGCCTTTGAAACGATCAAAAGCGGCGGCTCGGAGCTGGAGTTGGAACTGGCCGGCGGCGTGCGCCCGCAATGGGCCGGCTTCGACTTCGACCTGAACGTCGCGCACAAGTGGCGGGTCGACGCCGACCCCGGCTATGACGACAAGTCGTGGGAGTTCACGGCCGACATGAAGCGCTCGATCGGCCCGGCCAGCGCCCGCCTGCGGCTGCAACACTCGCCCGACGGCGCCGGTTCGGTGAAGGCCTGGACCTGGGTCGCGGTGCGCGGCGGCTGGGACTTTACCGACAAGCTGAACGTCTCGGCCGAGGTCGGCCGTCGCGAGCAGGACAACAGCGTCGACTACACCGGCTACAACATCGGCGCGACCTACGCCCTGACGTCCAATCTTGAGGCCGAACTGCGCTGGCACGGCACGAACGCCAAGGTTCCGGGCGAACAGTACGCCGACGCCTTGGTCGCCGGGATCAGCGTCTATTTCTGACCAGAGGCCTGCGTCTCAGGCGCCTGTTTCACCTTTGGCGGAAAAAGCCTAGGCTGACGCCATGACTTTTCGACCGACGACTTTGGAACGTGCGTACCAACTGGCCCAAAGCGGCGCCTGCCGAACCGTAGGCGATGTAAAACAGGCCCTGAAGACCGAGGGGTATGAGCGGATTCAGGACGCGCTGTACGGCTCGACCATCACCTCGGCCCTGCGCAAGCTGTGTCAGGAGAACTGGATTTCGCCGCCGGAAACGGCCGAGCCCTGAACCCCGCCCCTTGCATTAGGGCGATGGAGGGTCCACCCTAGTGAGGTCGATCTCTCTGCGTAACGCTCTGCCTTCTGCCCCGCGCACCGAGGTCTAAGCCGATCCATACAGACCCGACAGGCCATCAGGGACGTTCTCTGAGGCCAACTTCTAGCGGAGGTCCTGAAAATGGCTACCGGCACTGTAAAATGGTTCAACTCCACCAAGGGCTACGGCTTCATCCAGCCGGATGACGGCGGCAAGGACGTCTTCGTCCACATCTCGGCCGTCGAAGCAGCCGGCCTGCGCGGTCTGGACGAAAACCAAAAGGTTTCCTACGAAATCGAGCGCGACCGTCGCTCGGGCAAGGAATCGGCTGGTCAACTGAAGACCGAAGGCTGATCCAGCCCTCTCGCCGCTCCGTTCGCAACGACGGGCGGCGATGACAGGATTGAAGCGCGCAGAGGTCGCCCTCTGCGCGCTTTTCTTATGAGGACTTCAGCTGGACGAAGTCCGCGCCGGTGGGCGACTGAAACAGGCGCAGGCCGAACTCAGGCAGGATCGCCAGCAAGTGGTCGAAGATGTCGCCCTGGATCGCCTCATACTCGGCCCAGGCCGTGGTCGCGGTGAAGGCGTAGATCTCCAGCGGCAGCCCCGTCTCCGTCGGCTGCAACTGACGCACCAGCAGGGTCATGTCCTGACGGATGCCGGGGTGGTTCTCCAGATAGTTCTGCACATAGGCGCGGAAGGCGCCGATGTTGGTCGAGCGGCGCATATTGACCGGGTCGCGCCCCGCCGCGACCAGTTTGGCGTTCCAGTCGGCCATCTCAGCGCTCTTGTCGGCCAGATAGTCGTCGATCAGCAGAAATCGCCGCATCCGGTCACGCTCGTCCTCGGTCAGGAAGCGCGCGCTGGTCTGGTCGATCAGCAGGGCGCGCTTGATACGACGCCCGCCGCTTTCCTGCATCCCGCGCCAGTTACGGTAGGACTCGCTGATCAGCCGCCAGGTGGGGATGGTGGTGATCGTCTTGTCCCAGTTCTGGACCTTCACCGTGTGCAGGGCGATGTCGATGACGTCGCCGTCTGCGTTGACCTGGGGCATCTCGATCCAGTCGCCGACGCGCAGCATGTCGTTGGAGTTCAACTGAACCGAGGCCACGAGCGACAGTATGGTGTCCTTGAACACCAGCATCAGCACCGCCGCCAGAGCGCCGAGGCCCGACAGCAGCAGCAAGGGCGACCGGTCGATCAAGGCCGCGATCACCAGTATGGTGGCGATGGCGTAGATGACGATCTTCAGCACCTGAAGATAGCCCTTGATGCTGCGTCGATGGGCGCGCGGCGAGCGGGCGTAGATGGCGTTGGCCATGTCCAGACCGGCGCCTATGCCGATGGCCACGGCCACGATCATGAAGGCCCCGGCCACGTTCTGGATCAGGGTGACGACGCCGGGCGCCAGATGCGGCACGCCGCTGATCCCCTGATGGATGATGATGGCGGGCACGACGCGGGTGAAGCTGCGCACCACGGGCTGCAACAGAGTGTCGAGATCATGCACCGCCCGGCCGACGACTTTCAGGATCAGTCGGGTCAGGATGCGGCGGACCACAAAGTCCGCGATGAAGGCAAGAAGGGCGAGAAGACAGAGCCCGATCAGCATCTCCGCGATCGGAAACTCCGCCAAGCGAATACGCATGGCGTCGAAATCAAACATGACCCCAGCCTAGGCAGGCCCGCCGGGGATTTGAACCCCCGGCGCCTCAATCAGCCTCAGCCGATAGCCTGATCCAGGTCGGCGATCAGGTCGTCGATGTCCTCGACGCCGACCGACAGGCGGATCAGGTTGTCGGTGACGCCGCCCGCCTCACGCACCTCTTTGGGCACGCTGGCGTGGGTCATGATGGCCGGGTGGTTCACCAGGCTTTCGACGCCGCCCAGCGACTCCGCCAGGGTGAAGACCTGCACCCGTTCCAGAACCCGCTTGGTGCGCTCCAGATCGCCGTCGATCAGCATGGTGACCATGCCGCCGAAGCGGCCGTTCATCTGGCGCGCAGCCAGTTCGTGCTGCGGGTGGCTGACCAGACCCGGATAGAGCACCTTGGCGACGCCCTTTCGGTCTTCCAGCCAACGCGCCACGGCCAGGGCGTTCTCATTGTGCGCCTTCATCCGCAGGCCCAACGTCTTCAGGCCTCGGTTGGCCAGGAAGGCGTCGAACGGTCCCATGATCCCGCCGATAGAGTTCTGCAGGAACTTCAACTGGGCCGCCATCTCTGCGTCCTTGGCGACCAGAACCCCGCCGACGATGTCGGAGTGGCCGTTCAGATATTTGGTCGCCGAATGCATGACCACATCGGCGCCCAGCGTCAGCGGCTGCTGGCTCCACGGCGTGGCGAAGGTGTTGTCGACCACCAGGATCAGCTTGTTCGCCTTGGCGACGTTCGACAGGGCCTCGATGTCGGCCAGTTTCATCAGCGGGTTGGTCGGCGTCTCCACCCACAGCATCCGCGTCTTGTCGGTGATGGCCGCTTCGACCGCCGCCAGGTCGGTCAGGTCCACATAGCTGAAGTCCAGCCCCATCGACCGGCGCCGCACCCGCTCGAACAGCCGCCATGAGCCGCCGTACAGATCGTCGCCGGTGATGATGTGCGACCCGGCGTCCAGCAACTCCAGCGCCGTCGAGGTCGCCGCCATGCCCGAGCCGAAGCCGAAGGCCTGAACCCCGCCCTCCAGATCGGCGATGCAGGCCTCGAACGCCTCGCGCGTCGGGTTCTTGCCGCGGGCGTATTCATAGCCCTTGTTCACGCCGGGGCTTTCCTGCGCATAGGTCGAGGTGGCGTAGATCGGCGTCATCACCGCGCCCGTGGTCGGGTCCGGCCGCTGGCCCGCATGGATGGCGCGGGTCGAGAAGCCCTGGCGGTTCTTCAGTTCAGACATAGGCTTACCGGTTCAGGCTGAGGTGGTTGATCAGGTCGGTGCGGGTGATCAGGCCGACGAAGCTCTCGCCGTCCAGCACGATGGCCACGCGGTCTCGGTCAAAGACCGGGATCAGGGCGTCCAGCGATTCCGTCACCTGCAGCGTGTCCAGATCGCGCGTCATGGCCGAGGCGACCGGCTTGGCGAAGCGTTCCTGGCGGGTGATGTCGTCGGTGTTCATGATGTGGACGATGTCGCTTTCGTCCAGAATACCGACCAGACGGCCGTCCTGAATGACCGGCAGTTGCGACAGCCCGTCGCCGCGCATCCGCTTGAAGGCGGTGTCCAGCGTATCTTCAGGCCCGATCACCACCACGTCGCCGGCGGCGTATTTGCGGTTGATCAGGTCCGACAGGTCGCCGTGCAATTCGCGCTCCGCCAGCCCCTGATCGGCCAGCCAGGCGTCGTTGTAGACCTTGGACAGATATTTGGCGCCGGTGTCGCAGACGAAGGTCACGACCCGCTTCGGCTCGGCCTGCTCGCGGCACCAGCGCAGGGCCGTGGCGATCAGGGTGCCCGAGGACGATCCCGCCAGAATGCCTTCCTTCAACAACAGCTCGCGCACCGTGGCGATCGCCTCGGCGTCGGGGATGGAATAGGCGACGTCGATCAGATCTGGATCGGTCGTCTCAGGCATGAAGTTCTGGCCGATGCCCTCGACCGTATAGCTGCCGTCCGGCCCAGCGACGCCCTCATTGATCAGTCCCGCCAGCGCCGATCCCACCGGGTCAGCCAGAATGATCTTGGCCTTGGAGCCCTGCGCCTTGAAGTAGCGCGCGTTGCCGGTAATCGTCCCGCCTGAGCCGATGCCGGCGACGAAGGCGTCGATATCGCCGTCCATCTGCTCGAAGATTTCCGGGCCGGTCGTCTTGAAGTGGGCCTCGGAGTTGGCGTCGTTGGCGAACTGGTTGACGAAATAGCCGCCCGGAATCTGCTGGGCCAGACGCTCGGCCATGTCGGTGTAATATTCAGGATGGCCATGCGGCACGTCCGAGCGGGTCAGGCGCACGTCGGCGCCCATCGCTCGCAGGTGCTGGATCTTCTCCTTCGACATCTTGTCGGGGATGACCAGCAGGACCTTATAGCCCTTCTGCTTGCCCACCAGGGTCAGGGCCAGGCCGGTGTTGCCCGCCGTCGCCTCGACGATGGTGCCGCCGGGCTTCAGCCAGCCCGCCTTCTCCGCCGCCTCGATCATCGACAGGGCGATGCGGTCCTTGATGGAGCCGCCGGGGTTCTGGCTCTCCAGCTTCAGGAAAAGGCGGCACGGGCCGGTGTCGATCCGCGTCACCTCGACCATCGGCGTCTTGCCGATCAGGTCCAGCAGGCTCTTGGCCGGACGGCTGAGAACAGGGGCGTCGGTCATCGACATGAGAGCAGGCTCCGTTGCACGGGTGACTTGTGAAGCTGGGCGTCCGCCCCTTCGCGGTCAACTCCTGCAAGTTTTCACCCTTTCGCCGAGAAGCGCGTTAGAAAGGGCGCAATGGTCAAGACACCCAAACGCCCCGCTGCGGGCCTGCCCGACAAAGAATCCCTCATCGCCTTCCTTCGTGAGGCTGGAGAAGCCGAAAAGGCCGACATCGCGCGCGCCTTCGGCCTGAAAGGCGCCGAGCGGCGCCAGATGCGCGACATGCTGAAGGAGCTGGAGGCCGAGGGCCGCCTCAGCAAACGCGGCCGCAAGGGCTTTTCCGAGGCCGGCGCCCTGCCCCCGGTCGGCGTCGCCGACGTGGTGGATCGCGACGCCGACGGCGAACTTTACGTCCAACTGGTCAAGGGCGGAGAGGATGCACCGCGCGCTGTCCTGATGCCTGATCGCGAGGGTCGCGGCCCGGCGCCCGGCATGGGCGACCGCCTGCTGGTCAAGTTCAGCCAGGGCGTCGACGGCTGGGAGGCCCGACTGGTCAAACGGCTGGATACTGGCGGCAACCGCGTGCTGGGCGTCATCCGCAAATCGGCGCGCGAAACGCGGGTCGAGCCGGTCGACAAGCGCTCCAAGGATGTTCTGCTGGTCCCGCAGGCACAGGCTGCCGATCTGCGCGACGGCGATCTGGTTCTGGCCGCCGTCGAGAAGGGCGAGCATCGCTACGGCCCCAAGCGCGGCAAGATTCTTGAGAACATCGGGCGCGAGGACGACCCGCGCGCCGCCTCCATCATCGCCATTCACGCCCACGGGGTGCCGACCGGCTTCTCCGAGGCCGTGGAACGCGAGGCCGAGGATCAGGCTGTCCCGACGCTGAAGGGGCGCGAGGACCTGCGCCACGTCCCCTTCATCACCATCGATCCCGCCGATGCGCGCGACCATGACGACGCCGTCTATGCCGAGCGCGATGAAGACCCGGCCAATGCGGGCGGCTGGATCGTCTGGGTCGCCATCGCCGACGTCGCCGCCTATGTGCGCCCGAACACGGCGCTGGACCGCGAGGCGCGAGCCAAGGGCAACTCGACCTACTTCCCCGACCGGGTCGAGCCGATGCTGCCCGAAGTGCTGTCCAACGGCCTGTGCAGCCTGAAGCAGGGTGAGAACCGCGCCTGCATGGCCGTGCGCATGGTCTTCGACAAGGACGGCAGGAAGACCGGGCACAAGTTCACGCGCGGCCTGATGCGCAGCCACGCCAAGCTGTCCTACGAACAGGCGCAATCGGCCATCGACGGCCTGCTGGACGACGCCACCGGGCCGATCATGGAGGCCATCCTCTATCCCCTGTGGAACGCCTACCGCACCATGTTGAAGGGCCGCGAGCGCCGCAGTCCGCTGGCCATCGAAAGCCCCGAGCGCCGCATCATCATGTCGCCCGACGGCGGCATCGCCGGCATCGAGCCGCGCAAGTCGCTGGAAGCTCACCGCCTGATCGAAGAAATGATGATCCAGGCCAACGTCTGCGCCGCCGAGACGCTGGAGAAGACGCACACGCCGCTGATCTATCGCGTCCACGACACGCCCAGCCAGGAGAAGATCTTCAACCTGGCCGACTTCCTGCACACCATCGGCAAGCCGTGGAACAAGGGCGAGGCGCCGAACACCAAGCGCTTCAACAAGCTGCTGGAAGAGACCCGCGACACCCCGCACGCCGAGGTCGTCAACGAAGTCGTCCTGCGCACCCAGATGCAGGCCATCTACTCACCGGACAATGTAGGCCACTTCGGTCTGCACCTGGACCGCTACGCCCACTTCACCTCGCCCATCCGGCGCTATTCGGACCTGATCGTCCATCGCGGGCTGATCCGGGGGCTGAAACTAGGGTCGGACGGCCTGACCGACCGCGAGATCGCCGAACTGGGCGGCATCGCCGAACACGTCACCGAGACCGAGCGCCGCTCGATGGCGGCCGAGCGCGACGCCATGGACCGCTACATCGCCGCCTTCCTTGAAGAACACGTCGGCGCGACCTTCACCGGCCGGATCACCGGCGTGACCCGCTTCGGCCTATTCATCCGGCTGGACGAGACGGGCGCAGACGGTCTGGTCCCGGTCTCGACGCTCGGCGACGAATATTTCACCCACGACGACCGCGCCCATGCCCTGGTGGGAGAGCGCAGCGGCAAGCGCTTTCCGCTCGGCCGCCGCGTCGAGGTGCGGCTGATGGAAGCCACGCCCGTCACCGGCGGTCTGGTGCTGGAGATGCTGTCCGAACCGGACCCGCGCGACCCCAACGCCCCAGCCCCGCGCTATGGGATGCGCGGAAGAGGCGGCGACGGCCCGCCCAAGCGTGGGAAAGGCCGTCCGGGCGGTCCCAAGCCCCGCAACGGCGCCAAGCCCTCCGGCGGCCTGAAGGGCGTCAGAAAGGGCAAGCGGCGTTGAACCCCCTCCCCTTCGACGCGGCGCAGGACCTCGCCGATGCGCCGCGCACCGGGGGCGTCCAGCGCCCCAAGGACGCCGCCACCCTGATCCTGACGCGCGACGCCAAGCGGCCCGAGGTGCTGATGGGCCGCCGCGCGCCGGGCCATGTCTTCATGGCCTCGAAGTGGGTGTTTCCGGGCGGACGCATCGAGCGCGCCGATTTCACCGCCGCCTCGAAAGGCCCCTTGTCGCTCGACGCTGCGCGCCGGCTGGAGGTGGAAATGCCCGCCCGCCGCGCCCGCGCCCTGGCTCTGGCCGCTGTGCGCGAGACCTTTGAAGAAACGGGGCTGATCCTGGGCCAAGCGGCGCCCGCCGCCTCAGTCGCCGGGCCGTGGCGGGAGTATCGTCAGGCGGGCGCCCTGCCCGATCTGTCGGTCCTGTCCTATGTGGCGCGGGCCATTACGCCGCCGGGCCGACCGCGCCGTTTCGACGCGCGCTTCTTCATGGCCCCGGTCGAGGCTCTGCGCGATCCGGACCGTATCGAAGGCTCGGGCGAACTGGACGAGATCGCCTGGATTCCTCTGGACGAGGCGCAGAGCCTCGACCTGCCCGCCATCACCCGCTTCGTGCTGGGCGAGGTGGCCGAGCGGCTGGAGACGCCTCAGCGCCCCCTGCCCTTCGTGCACATGGTGAGCGGCCGCCACGTCATCGACCATCAGGACTGACGCGGCGGCCTTAAGGTCTTATTCGGCGACCGGCTTCGTCAGGTCGAAATCAACCTGGAAGTGGCGGTTCGGGCGGCGCAGTTCATAGGTGAAGGTCTTGTCGGGATGGACCTCCATCGCCCAGACGTTGGTCGTCGAGACCGAGGCGTCGTTGGCGTTGAACAGGTCGATGGATTCCTGATCGACCGGGAACTCCTGACGCTCTGCCGTGCCTTCGTTCGCCGTGTCGCCGCCGTACCAGTGCAGCGGGTCGGTCTTGCCGTCCGGCTGGCGGTGATCGTGCTTCAGGCGCAGGCCCGAATCGGTGCGCGTCACCACCCAGGTGCGCGAGCGGTCTTCGCCGACCCAGAAGGGGATGCGAATCTCGTCCGCCGAACAGTCGCGCACGTGCATCAGCAGGCGCTTGCCGGCGAAATCGGAATCGGCGGCCTCGTTGGTGACGACCTTGCCCTCGAATCTCTGGCCGCACAGGGCGGTCAGATTGGCGAAGAAGGCGTCCTGCGCCGTGGCTGGAGCCTCAGCAGTCGCAGCCGCCGGTGCGGCAGGCTCGGACGAACAGGCGGAAAGGGCCAGACCGGCGGCGACAACGGCGGCGGAAAGGACGTGGGCGGGCTTTAGACAAGGCTTTTTCATGGCGAAACACTAGCGTCTGTATGGCCAGGCTCAACGCGACATCGAAGCCGTTGACTTTGAGCCCGTCCTGAGTATGTTCCGCGCCTCTTATTTCAAGCGGCTTTCGCCGTCGCAGAGGTTAATTCCGATGGCCAAACCGGCTTCCATCAAGATCCGCCTGAACTCCACCGCCGACACCGGCTTCTTCTACGTCACCAAGAAGAACGCCCGTACGATGACCGAGAAGATGGTCGTCAAGAAGTACGACCCGGTCGTCCGCAAGCACGTCGAGTTCAAGGAAGGCAAGATCAAGTAAGGGCTTCGCCCCCCGCTTGAATCTGCAAGAATCGAAACGCCCGGTCGCAGGACCGGGCGTTTTTCTTTGACCGTTTATCGGAAAGCGCCGCGTCACGCGGCGCGGGCGACGACGCGGTTGCGCCCCTGAGCCTTGGCCTCATAGACGCCTTCGTCCGCCCGCTTGAGCAGGGCCTCGGGCGTGTCCTCCATGCCCAGGCTGGCCGCCACGCCGACTGAAACGGTCACGCCCAGCACATCGCCTCCGCTGATACGGAAGGGGGCCGCCCCCACGTCGCGGCGAATACGTTCGGCGATGCGATGGGCGTCTTCCAGCGTCGTGCCCGGCATGACCACCACGAATTCCTCGCCGCCGAAACGACAGGGCAGATCGACCGCACGCACATTGGTCGCCAGCCGTACCGAAAACTCGCGCAGCACCTCGTCGCCGACGTCATGACCAAAGGTGTCGTTCACGGCTTTGAAGTGGTCGATGTCCAGCACCAGCACCGCCACCGGGTCCCCGCCCCGCGCGGCGCGCGCGACCAGAGCTTGCAACTGGCTGGTCATGTAGCGGCGATTGTGCAGACCCGTCAGCGGGTCGGTGATCGCCATCTCCAGATTATGGTCCAGCTTGTCGCGCAGGAAGTCGCCGTACCGCTTGCGCTTCACCTGGGTGCGGACCCGCGCCGACATCTCTTCAGGATCGACCGGGCGGGCCAGGATGTCGTGCGCGCCCAGATCCAGCGCCTTCAGCAGACGCGGCCGATCATGGGTGTCGATCAGCGCCAGTATGGGAATGCGCCGCGTCATCTCCTTGGAGCGCAACTGGGCGATCAGGCGCAGGCCGTCGAAACCCTCGGACGACACATTGACGATGACCAGATCGACCGGTCCCCGCGCCGCGTCCAGAGCGTCGGCCAGGGTGTCCGCAATCATCGGGCGATGCTCGATCGACAGCTCCCGCGCGATCATCTCGGCCTGAAGCTCATTGTCGTCGACGACCAGAACCCGACCGCCCGAGCCCTTCAGACGGCCGACGCCGCCTGCGTCCATGCCCAGACGGCGGCTGCTTTCCTCGCGTTCACGCAGCTCATCCATGACCATTTTCAGGCGCGTCAGGCTCTTGACTCGCGCCATCAGGATCACATCGTCCAGCGGCTTGGACAGGAAGTCGTCAGCGCCCGCTTCCAGTCCCCGGATGCGGTCATGACGCCCGTCGAGGGCCGTCACCAGCACCACCGGGATATGACGCGTTTCCTCGGCGGCCTTGAGCCTACGGCAGGTCTCGAACCCGTCCATGCCGGGCATCATGACGTCCAGCAGGATCAGGTCGGGCTGTTCATCCCGGGCGATGCGCAGGCACGAGGTCCCGTCGCCGCAGGTCAGGGCGTCATAGTATTCAAGGGTCAGCTTGGCTTCGAGCAGACGGACATTCGCCTCTACGTCGTCGACCACCAGAATTCGCGCGCTCATCCCCTACCCCAGGTGCTTTCGCACCGTTTCAAGGAAGGAAATGACAGAGATCGGCTTGGAGATGTAGGCTTCGCAGCCCCCCTGACGAATCCGTTCCTCATCACCCTTCATGGCGAAGGCTGTAACGGCGATGACGGGTATATGGTTCAGCTCTTCATCGTCCTTGAGCCATTTGGTCACCTCAAGCCCGGAAATCTCCGGCAACTGGATATCCATCAGGATCAGATCGGGGCGGTGCTCGCGCGCAATCGCCAGCGCCTGCAGCCCTTCGCGGGTCTGCAGCACTTCGTACCCCTGAGAATCGAGCAGATCATGAAAAAGCTTCATGTTCAGCTCGTTATCCTCGACGATGAGGATCTTCTTGGACATCCGCCACCCGGCCGTTGCGCCTCTTGTTCATTCGCTTTCGCGTCGGGCTGTTACGCCTTCTTGGGTGCACTGTGGGCGCGTCAGTCTTAAGTTGACGTGAAGCTGAGGAAACGGAGTTCCTGTTTGGCCATCACGGCCCTTTGCCGCGACTGTCTGTGGACCGGAGACCGCAAGGTCGTGCGGTGCCCGTCGTGCGCCTCGCGCCGGGTGATCGCCCACGACGAACTGAGCGATCTTCACATCGCCCACCTGGACTGCGACGCCTTCTACGCCTCGGTCGAAAAGCGCGACCGACCCGAACTGCGCGACAGGCCCGTGATCGTCGGCGGCGGCAAGCGCGGCGTGGTCTCCACCGCCTGCTATGTAGCGCGGCTGTACGGCGTCGGCTCGGCCATGCCGATGTTCAAGGCGCTGAAGGCCTGTCCGGACGCCGTGGTCATCAAGCCGGACTTCGCCAAATACAAAGCCGAGAGCGCACGCATCTTCGGCGCCGTGCAGCGCCTGACGCCGCTGGTTCAGACCCTGTCGCTGGACGAGGCCTGGATCGACCTGAAGGGCACAGAGCGGCTGAATGGCGGGCCGCCCGCCTTCCAGTTGGCGCGCCTGCAGAAATGGATCGAGGACGAGACAGGCTTGAGCGTCTCCATCGGCCTGGCGCCCAATCGCTTCCTGGCCAAGATCGCGTCCGAACTGGACAAGCCGCGCGGCTTCTCCGTCATCGGCGCGGCCGAGGCGCAAGGCCTGCTGGCCCCCCGCCCCGTGACCACCCTGCCCGGCGTCGGGCCGGTGTTCGGGCGCACCCTGCGTTCGGACGGTTTCGCCACCATCGGCGATCTGGCCGCCGCCGAGGTCAAGGACTTGATCCGGCGCTATGGCGAGACGGGCCTGCGGCTGCACGATCTCAGCCACGCCCGCGACAGCCGCCCGGTGAACCCCGACCACGACCGTCGCGGCATGAGCGCCGAGACCACCTTCAACGACGACCTGACCACCGCCGAGGCGCTGGAGGCCGAACTGTGGCCCCTGTGCGAGAAGCTGGCGGCCAAGGCGCGACGCGACGGCGTGGCCAGCCGGGTCCTGGTGCTGAAACTGCGCAAGACGGACTTCAAGATCGTCACCCGCCGCATCACCCTGGCCGAGCCCGTGCAGACGGCGCGCGCCCTGTTCGCCGCCGGTCGCGACCTGCTGAAGCCGGAACTGGGCGTGCCCTATCGATTGATCGGCATCGGCATGGCCGATATCGCCGACGCCCAGGATGTCCCCGCCGGGTTGTTCGCCACCGCCGAAGCCCGCGCCCTGAAGACCGAGACCGCCATCGACGCCCTGCGCGACAAGTTTGGGGCAGGCGCTGTCGTCGCCGGGCGCGCTCTGAAACGTCCCAACGAACGCCCCGGATGACGCGGCCGCCGCGCCGCGCTAAACCCCCTGCACCCTTTCATACGGAGTCGCCCCATGAGCATCCACGCCCGCATCGCTGAACTCGGCATCACCCTGCCCGAGCCCGCCAAGCCGGTCGCCAGCTATGTCTCCTACGTCCGCTCGGGCGAGCAGATCTTCATCTCGGGCCAGCTGTCCAATGACGCCTCGGGCGGCATCAAGGGCACGGTCGGCGTGGATGTGACCCCGGAGCAGGCCGCCGAGGCCGCCCGCCTGTGCGGCGTCAACCTGCTGGCCCAGATCAACGCCGCCGTCGACGGCGACCTGGATCGCGTGGTCCGCATCGTCAAGCTGGGCGGCTTCGTTCAGGCCGGACCGGACTTCGAGGCCATCCCCGCGGTCATCAACGGCTGCTCGGACCTGATGGTCCAGGTCTTCGGCGACGCCGGCAAGCACTCGCGCTCGGCCGTCGGCGTCTACAAGCTGCCGCTCGGCTTCGCCGTCGAAGTGGACGCCGTCATCGAGGTGAAGTGACACCTGTGAACGTCAGCCTTCTCCCCTCGGGGGAGAAGGTGGGCGGCGGAGCCGCTCGGATGAGGGGGACGCTGGCTTCGCCCTTATCCGCCGCCTGCGCGGACACCGCCCCCTCATCCGGCCCTGACGGGCCACCTTCTCCCCCGAGGGGAGAAGGGTAAAAGTGTCCGGCTTCACACTTCAGGTGCACGACAGGATCGCCGCGATAGGCCGGGACGCGTGGGACGCCTGCGCGGCCCCGACCGGCGACCCCTTCGTCTCCTATGACTTCCTTGACGCCTGCGAGGCGTCCGGCAGCGCCGTCCCGTCTGAAGGCTGGGCGGCGCGCCACCTGTCCCTGCACAATGAAGACGGCGTCGTGATCGGCGTTATGCCCCTTTATCTGAAGGGCCACAGTCAGGGCGAATACGTCTTCGATCACAGCTGGGCCGACGCCTATCAGCGCGCGGGCGGGCGCTATTATCCCAAGCTGCTGGGTGCCGTGCCCTTCACCCCCGCGACAGGCCCACGCTTCCTGAACGCGCCGGGAACGGACGCCGCCACGGTGCACGAGGCCTTGCTGCAAGGCGCATTGACGCTGACCGAGCGGCTGGGCGTCTCCTCGCTACACGTCAACTTCCCAACCGAGAGCGACTGGCGCGCCATGAGCGAGGCGGGCCTGCTGCCGCGCCGGGATATCCAGTTCATCTGGCGCAACGACGGCTATCAGAGCTTCGACGACTTCCTCGGCGCCCTGTCTTCCAGTCGGCGCAAGACCATCCGGCGCGAGCGACGCGAAGCGCAGGCCGGTCTCGATATCCGCGTCCTGACGGGCGTTTCAATCACGCAGGCGCATTGGGACGCCTTCTTCGCCTTCTACATGGACACCGGAGACCGAAAGTGGGGGCGGCCCTATCTGACGCGCGACTTCTTCGCCCGCGTGGGGGCGAGCATGGCCGACCGCATCGCCCTGGTCATGGCGTTCGAAGACGAGACGCCCGTGGCGGGAGCGCTGAACTTCATCGGACGGGACGCCCTATACGGCCGCCAGTGGGGGACGCTGGTCGACCGGCCCTTCCTGCATTTCGAGCTGTGCTATTATCAGGCGATCGAATTCGCCATCGCGCGAGGGCTGTCGCGGGTCGAGGCGGGGGCGCAGGGGGATCACAAGATCGCGCGCGGCTACCTGCCCTCCCCGGTCTATTCGGCGCATTTCATCGCCGATCCGGCGCTGCGCGATCCCGTCGCCCGCTATCTGGAGCAGGAACGCCCGGCTGTGGAGGCGGAGATGCACGCCATGACTGCGGAGCTGTCTCCCTATCGCCATCGCTGACATGCGGTCGCACCTGATAAAACGCCGGAACCTCGACCTTGGCTGCGCGCTTTGAGGGAGAGTTTCACTCCCCAACAGGTAAGAAGAATGGCTAATCAACGTATCGAAGGCGCTGTCGAAGAGTTTGAAGGCAAGGCCCAGCGCGGCCTGGGTCGTCTGGCGGGCGACAGCAAGCTTCAGGTCGACGGCGCCATCAAGGAAGCCGGCGGCCGCGCCAAGAACGCCTATGGCCGCGTCATCGACGGCCTGGACGGCATGGTCGACAAGGCCCCGGCCGACCTGCGCGCGCCCGCTCGCAAGGGTCTGGACTTCGCCCGTGAAAAGCCTCTGCTGACGGTCGGCATCATCGCCGGCGCGGCAGCCGTGCTCAGCGCCCTGGGCCGCAAGCGCTAAGACGGCGACTCCCGATATGAAAAAGGCCCGGACGGCGACGTCCGGGCCTTTCTCTTTGCGCCTGATCGAAATCAGGCGGTCTCTTCTTCAGCCTCCTTCACCGCTGCGCCCTTGGCCGGGGTGATGTCGAAGGCGATCTTGCCGTCCTTCAGCTCGACCTTGACATGGCCGCCGCGGGTCAGGCGGCCGAACAGGATGTCGTCGGCCAGCGGCTTCTTGATGTGCTCCTGAATGACGCGGGCCAAGGGCCTTGCGCCATACAGTTCGTCGAAACCGTTCTTGGCCAGCCAGTCGGTCGCCTCGTCGGTCAGTTCGATCGTGATGTTGCGGTCCGCCAGCTGGGCTTCCAGCTGCAGCACGAACTTGGTCACGACCGAGCGGATCGTCTCGGCGCCCAGCGGCTTGAAGGCCACGATGGCGTCCAGACGGTTGCGGAACTCAGGCGCGAACAGGCGCTGGATGGCCTTCTCATCCTCACCCTCGACCTTGCCCCTGCCGAAGCCGATGGCCGCGCGCGCGTTATCGGCGGCGCCCGCGTTGGTGGTCATGATCAGGATGACGTTCCTGAAATCGACCTTCTTGCCCACGGCGTCGGTCAGCGTCCCGTTGTCCATCACCTGCAGCAGGATGTTGTAGACGTCGGGGTGCGCCTTCTCGATCTCGTCCAGCAACACGACAGAGTGCGGGTGCTGGTCGACGGCGTCGGTCAGCAGGCCGCCCTGATCGTGGCCGACATAGCCCGGAGGCGCGCCGATCAGGCGGCTGACCGTGTGGCGCTCCATGTATTCGCTCATGTCGAAGCGCTGCATCTCGATGCCGAGGGTGGCCGCAAGCTGCTTGGCCACTTCGGTCTTGCCGACGCCGGTCGGGCCGCTGAACAGGAAGGCGCCGATAGGCTTGTTCGGGTCGCGCAGACCCGCCCGCGCCAGCTTCATCGCCGACGAGACCTGATCGATCGCCTGCTCCTGACCAAAGACGGCGCGCTTCAGATCGGTCTCCAGCTCGCGCAGGGATTCCGTGTCCGACTTCGACACCGACTTGGGCGGGATGCGCGCCATCTTGGCGATGACGGCCTCGACCTCCTTCTGGCCGATGACCTTCTTGCGCTTCGATTCCGGCAGCAGCATCTGCGACGCCCCCGCCTCGTCGATCACGTCGATGGCCTTGTCCGGCAGCTTGCGGTCGGTGATGTAGCGCGCCGACAGATCGACCGCCGTGCGGATGGCCGAGTCGGTGAAACGCAGCTTGTGGTGCGTCTCATAGGTCGTCTTCAGGCCCTTGAGGATCTTCACCGTGTCCTCGATCGTCGGCTCATTGACGTCGATCTTCTGGAAGCGACGCACCAGGGCGCGGTCCTTCTCGAAGTGCTGGCGATATTCCTTGTAGGTGGTCGAGCCCATGCAGCGCAGGCTGCCGGACGCCAGGGCAGGCTTCAGCAGGTTCGACGCATCCATCGCCCCGCCCGAGGTCGCGCCCGCGCCGATCACCGTGTGGATCTCGTCGATGAACAGGACGGCGTTGTCGTGGCTCTCCAGTTCCTTGACGACCTGTTTCAGTCGTTCCTCGAAGTCGCCGCGATAGCGGGTGCCCGCCAGCAGCGAGCCCATGTCGAGGCTGTAGATCGTCGCGTCCTTCAGGACTTCCGGCACCTCGCCGTTGACGATCTTGCGCGCCAGACCTTCGGCGATGGCGGTCTTGCCGACGCCGGGGTCGCCGACCAGCAGCGGGTTGTTCTTGGTGCGGCGGCACAGGATCTGGATCGAGCGCTCGACCTCGGCCTGACGCCCGATCAAGGGGTCGATCTTGCCGTTGCGGGCCTTCTCGTTGAGGTCGATGCAATAGGCTTCCAGCGCCTCGCCGCCCTGTTTGACGACCGAACCGTCCTCGGCCTCTTCGGGGCTGGCGCCGCGCACCGAGCGGGCTTCATTGGCCCCGGCCTTCTTGGCGATGCCGTGGGCGATGAAGTTGACCGCGTCGTAACGCGTCATGTCCTGCTCCTGCAGGAAATAGGCGGCGTGGCTTTCGCGTTCGGAGAAGATGGCGACCAGGACGTTGGCGCCGGTCACTTCCTCGCGGCCGGACGACTGGACATGGATGACCGCGCGCTGGATCACGCGCTGGAAGCCCGCCGTCGGCTTGGCGTCGTCGCCGTCGGCCGTGGCCAGGGCGGCCAGGTCGGTGTCGACATAGGAGCCGAGCGCAGCCTTCAGCGCGCCCAGATCGACGTTGCAGGCCGTCATCACGGCCGAGGCGTCCGGATCGTCGATCAGGGCCAGCAGCAGGTGTTCAAGCGTGGCGTATTCGTGCCGACGCTCGTTGGCGTAGTGGACCGCGCGGTGCAGGGTCTCTTCGAGAGGACGGGAAAACGAAGGCATGGCAGGTTCCTCTCAGTCCTTTTCCATCGTGCATTGCAGGGGGTGCTGGTGGCGTCGCGCCGTCTCGACCACCTGGGCGACCTTGGTTTCGGCCACTTCGTAGGTGAAGACGCCGCAGACCCCGACGCCATGCTGGTGCACGTGCAGCATGATGCGGGTCGCGTCCTCGCGGCTCTTCTGGAAGAACCGCTCCAGCACGTAGATGACGAACTCCATGGGGGTGTAGTCGTCATTCAGGATCAGCACCCGATAGAGCGAGGGGCGCTGAAGTTTCGGCTTTGTCTCGGTGACGACGGCGGCGCCTGCGCCTCCGCCTTGTTCACCTGGCCGTCTGTTAGGCATTCGTGGTCCGTATGCGGGGAGTGTCGAGGGATCAGATAGGGAATGATGGCCTGATTTGTAGAGGCGTCCAGCCCCGCAGACGCTCGCGCACGCCCAGTTGATGCCTGAACGTGAAAAGGCCCCGGCGTTTCCACCGGGGCCCTTCCGAAGTTCTGGACCTGAAGGTCGCGCTTAGCGAGCGGCCTGGAACTGCTCGACGGCAGCCGAAACGCGCTCGTTGATCGGCTTGAAGCTGTCCTTGACCGAGGCGGTCATGGTCTCGGTCGCCTTGCCGAACTCGGCCAGATAGGCCTCGGCGGCCGACTTGGCCCAGTTGGTCTGCAGTTCGAACAGTTCCTGCATCGAGCGGGCCTGCGAGAAGGACTGGGCGGCGGCGACGCCGTCTTCCCAGGACTTCTTGCTGTAGGCCATAGCCTGTTGCGACAGGGCCTCGGCGCCCTTCTGGGCGGCGGCGGCGGATTCCACCACGGCTTCCAGGTTCTTCTTGCCGTGCGCGTTGATCTCGCTCAGCGAGGCGACAGACTTGTCGACGCCTTCGCGGAACGCCTTGGCGCCGGCGGCCTGGATGGATTCTGCCTGGGCCTTGGCCTTGGCGGTGGTTTGTTCGACGGTCTTCTTCACGGTCTCAGCGGCGTCAGCCATGGGGAGTCTCCTGAAGCGAAAGGTTTCATGCGACAGGCGGAGCCCATCGCGACAACGGCGATATGGTGCACCTGCGAAAAGACTTCAAGTGAAATTTGTGCAACGCACAATATAATCGCTGATCACCTGACGCGGAGCCGCTCGATCACAAGTCTGTTGACGCGCCGTTAACCCTCTCGAAACCGGGCGAGCCGATGTTAGCGTTTGTAACGTGCGTGATCGCAGCCGTCTTCGCGCCACAGTGACGAGGCTAGTAGCTTGCCCATGAACGCCATCTTCCGCCGTCGTTTCCTGGCCGCCCTGGTCATGGGGGGAATTGTCCTGACGCCAACGGTCGGCGTCGCCCCGCCGGAAGCCCAATCGACCGATAGCCGATACGCCGCCATTGTGGTGGACGCCGCCTCCGGCGAGGTGCTGTTTTCGCGCTTCGCCGACGCCCGGCGCTTTCCGGCCTCCATCACCAAGGTCATGACCCTGTATCTGACGTTTGAGGCGCTGGAATCGGGCAAGGCCAAACTGGACGACAATCTGACCGTCTCGCCGCGCGCAGCCTCTCAGCCGCCGTCGAAGCTGGGTCTGGCGGCAGGCCAGACGATCAGCCTGGACGACGCCATGCGCGCCACCGCCGTCCGCAGCGCCAACGACATGGCCGTGGTTATCGCCGAACATATCGGCGGCTCCGAAGGTCGCTTCACCCAGATGATGACGGAAAAGGCGCGCGAGCTGGGCATGGAGCACACCCGCTTCACCACCGCCAACGGCCTGCCCGACACGCGCCAGGCGACCACGGCGCGCGACCTGTCGATCCTCAGCCGCGCGGTGATGCGCGACTATCCGCAATACTATCGCTACCTCGGCCTGCACGACTGGTTCTACAAGGGCCGCGACTACCGCAACACCAACGGCCTGCTGGCCACCGGGCGCGGCTATGACGGCATCAAGACCGGCTTCACCAACGCCTCGGGCTATAATCTGGCGGCGTCTTCGGTGCGCGACGGCAAGCGGATCATCACCATCGTCATGGGCGGGCGTTCGACCGCCAGCCGCAACGCCCACGTCGCCGAGCTGATGGACACCGGGTTCGAGGTCCAGCGTCGCCGGGGTCAAGGCGAGAACATCCAGCTGGCTCAGGCCTTCTTTGAACAGCGCGGCTATGGCGTCAGCAGTGATCCTGCGCCCGTCGCCTACGCCTCCCTGTCCGACGAGGATGGAGAAGGCGTCGGCTCCTCGACCGAAGTGGCCTATGTCTCAGGCCCGCCGCCGCGCAGCCTGCCGACCGAGGTGACCCCGCCGCCGTCGGCCCGCCGCGCCGAGAACCGCCCGCCCGAAAGCCTGACCGCCGCGCTGAACGGCGGATCAGCCGCGGCGCCTACGCCCCCTGCCCGCACGACCCGAAACCCGCCCGCGCGCGGCGCCGCCCCGGCCCCGGCCCCGGCCGGTCGCTGGACCGTCCAGGTCGGCGCCTTCCGCGAAGAGGCCGTGGCCCGCGACTGGCTGAACAACGTCAGCCGCCGCTTCTCCAGCCAGTTCTCGAACGCGCAGCGTGACGTGCAGACGGCCAACGGCTGGTATCGCTCGCGCTTCACCGGCATGACCCAGCAGGCGGCCGAGGCCGCGTGCGAGGCCCTGTCGGAACGCCGCGTCACCTGTATGGTGGTCCGCCCCAGCTAAGCGAGGCGGCGCTTCTCAGCGCCCCTGCCCGTTGCGCCACCCCGGCTCCGCCAGACGCCGGGCGTAGGCGCGCACGCCGACGGGCCAGTTCTCTGTTCGAGCGTCGAACGCCGTCCAGTCGCCGGCGAACAGCATCCGCACGGCCTCTTCATAGTCCGGCAGGTCGCCCGCCACGGCGGTCATGAAGCGATAGGCCGCCTCGCGGCTGCGACGCATCCGGTCAGGCCCCTCGGCCTCGCGCAAGGCGGCTTCGACCAGCTTGCGTAGGGCCACCGACGCCCCGCCGGGCTGAGACGCCAACCAGTCCCAATGACGCGGCAACAGCGTCACCTCACGCGCCGTGACGCCCAGCTTCGGCCGCCCCGGCCCCCGCTTCTCAGGCCCCCGCTTCTCAGGCTCAGGCTGCGTCTGCTCCTGCGGCAGGCGCGCCAACACGGCCTGCAGGTCTCCGCGCAGATCCAGATCAATCGGCCGGGCGTCCTCGTCTCTGAAAACGAGAACTGTCCGTCCAGCGTCATGTGCGGCCTTGGCCGCTGCGGCGATCTGCGCCAGGGGCCCTGCCGCAATCATCGTGTGGCCATCAAAGGCCGTGCATAGAGTCATGATCCGTCCTCACTCGTTGAGGCCGGATTTACCCGGACAATATTATGCCGTCAATATTGCCCGGATAAATTATCAGGCCCGATCAGCCATGCCTCCAAACAGAGCTCCGGCGATCCAGCTGACGACGCCGGTGACGATGGCCGCCCCAATCCCCGCCCACAGGCCGTTGACGACGAAGCCGCCCAGGAACATGGCCGTCAGCCCGATCATGGCCGCGTTCACCACCAGCAGAAACAGGCCGAAGGTGACGATGGTCAGCGGCAGGGTCAGGATCACCATCAGCGGCCGCACGAAGGCGTTGACGACACCCAGAATGACCGCCGCCGCGACCAGCGATCCGTTGGAAGTGAACTCCACCCCCGGCACCAGTTTGGCCGAAGCCCACAGGCCGATCGCCGTGACCACGGCCTGAACGATGAAACCCAGCATGACGCCTCCGTTGGTTGAACCTTGACCATATAAGCGCATATCGCGGCGATCCGCTCCGTGCGTCCATCAGGATCGCCTGCTAGGCTGGCCGCCCTATCCCGAAGGAGACCTCCATGAGCCTTCACGGCGCCTACGACCCGGACAACATCTTCGCCAAGATCCTGCGCGGCGACATGCCCAGCGTGAAGGTGTGGGAGGACGACGACGTCCTGGCCTTCATGGACGTGTTTCCCCAGTCGGAGGGTCACGTCCTGGTCGTGTCCAAGACCTCGACCGCCCGCAACATCCTGGAGATCGAGCCCGAGGCCCTGGCCAGGCTGACCGCCGCCGTCCAGCGCACCGCCCGCGCGGTCGAGAAGGCGCTGAAGCCCGAGGGCCTCAGCCTGATGCAGTTCAACGGCGATGCAGGCGGGCAGACGGTCTTCCACCTGCATTTCCACATCGTGCCGCGCTGGGCCGACCGCCCGATGAAGGGCCACGGCCACGCCCCGATGGCCGACGCCGAACAGCTGAAAACTCTGGCCGAGAAGATCGCCGCGGCGCTCGACTGAGCGTCTCTTACAGCGGCCCTTTGAAGATGAAGAAGGCCCCGCCGGCGATCAGGGCGAAGCCGATCAGGTGGTTCACCGTCAGCTTCTCGCCTAGATAGAGCACCGAGAAGATCGCGAAGACCAGCAGGGTGATCACCTCCTGCATGGTCTTCAGCTCGGCCGCCGAGTAGACCTGATGGCCGATGCGGTTGGCGGGCACGGCCAGCCAGTATTCGAAGAAGGCGATGCCCCAGCTGATCAGGACCACGATCCACAGCGGCTTGGCCCCGAATTTCAGATGGCCGTACCAGGCGAAGGTCATGAAGACGTTCGACAGGGCCAGCATGACGATGGGCGCGAGATAGGGCAGCGACGGCATTCAATCAGTGTGCTTGCGTCAAAGAGATTCCGCCAGCATAAGGCGGGCCACGCCGGTTTAGCTCAGCTGGTAGAGCAGCGGTTTTGTAAACCGAAGGTCGCGGGTTCGATTCCTGCAACCGGCACCACTCTCGCGGCCGCCTCCTCATGTCCGAGACGACCAACAAACTGGGTCACAGGATCCGAACGCGCGGCGCGCGCACCCGCCGCGCCCTGCTGGACGCCCTGCGCGCCCTGCTGAACACCAAGCATCTGGGCGAGATCCGTTCCGCCGACGTGGCGATGGCCGCGGGCGTATCGGCGCCGACCTTCTACACCTACTTCGCCTCGGTCGAGGAAGGCCTGCAACTGCTGTGCGAAGAGGCGGGCGAGGACTTTCAGCGGTTGGCGGCCCACATTCACGCCGACTGGTCGGGCGACCGGGCCTTCGAGGCCGCGCGGGCCTATGTGCTTGAAGTGCTGAACCTCTGGAACGACCACGGGCCTGTGCTTCGCGTCGAGCATATGCTGGCCGACATGGGCGAGCCCGCCTTCGCCGAAAGCCGCATCCGGCGTCTGCGTCGCCTTCACCTGGCGCTGGAGCGTCGCATCGCCCAGGCGCACGCCAACGGCCTGCACCCCGAAGGCCTCAATCCTCGTCTGGCCTCCTATGAGACGGCGAACCTGGTGGAGTCCGTCGCCGCCGGTTTCGACCTGATGCGCCGCGCCGACACGCCCGAAGCCATCATCGAAACCACCGCCCATGTCGTGGTGAAGCTGACGACCGGCCGCTGACGACCGCCGCGAGCCTTGGACAAGCTGTCCATTGCGACGGCGCCTTCATGGGGTAAAGCATGACCGTTGGCCAAGGAGTGCGTCATGTCCCGTCTTTCGTCCTTCCCTTCGATCCGCAGCATGGCGGCTGCGGCGCTGGCCGCCGTCCTGATGCTGGCGGCCTGCGGCCAGAACGACGCCGCGCCCGCCGCCGACAGCGCGCCGCAAGCGCCCAAGACGCCGACGCCCACCGAAGCCGAAAAGATCGCCCTGCTGGCCGCCCTGCCCGCACCGTATAACGAGGGAGACCTCGATAACGGCCGTCGCGCCTTCGCACGCTGCCGCTCGTGCCACACCATCACGCCGGGCGGGCCGAACATGACGGGGCCGAACCTCTATGGCGTCTTCGGCAGCAAGGCCGGGGCGAAGGAAAAGTACAGCTATTCCCACGCCCTGCGCACGGCGGACTTCACCTGGGACGCCGAGACGCTGGATCACTGGCTGCAGAACCCGCGCACCTTCCTGCCCGGCAACAAGATGAGCTTCGCGGGCCTGCCCGACGCCACGGACCGCCGCGACGTCATCGCCTTCCTGAAGGTCGAGACGGGATTCAAGCCGCAGGGCGAATGAGCCGGCACAGGCAGATAAGCAAAAAGGGCGGCGGGCCATATGGTCCGCCGCCCTTATCATTTTCGAAGACCAGAGCGTCCTATTCCGCCGGGCTCATGTCCGGCTCGAGGCCCTCGCGCTTCTCCTGAGCCTCCCATTCCTCGATCTTGCGGGCGGTGTATTCCGGCGACTTGGTGAAGCGCGCCAGCACGCCATAGATCACAGGCACCACGAACAGGGTCAGCACCGTGGCGAACATGGCGCCGGTGAAGATCACCACGCCGATGGTCTGACGGCTGCCCGCCCCCGCCCCTTGCCACAGCACCAGCGGCAAGGCGCCGAAGGCGGTGGCGATCGAGGTCATGATGATCGGGCGCAGACGCAAGCTGGAGGACTCGATGATGGCCTCGCGGATGGTCCGCCCCTGATCGCGCAGCTGGTTGGCGAACTCGACGATCAGAATGCCGTTCTTGGCTGCGACGCCGATCAGGATGATCAGGCCGATCTGGCTGTAGATGTTCAGGCTGGAGCCCGCCATCAACAGGCCGAACAGCCCGCCCGCCGCCGCCAGAGGCACGGTCAGCATGATGACCGCCGGGGTGATCCAGCTCTCGAACTGGGCCGCCAGCACCAGGAAGACCAGCAGCAGGGCCAGGGCGAAGGCCCAGCCCACAGCGCTGCCCGCCTCCTGCTGGTCGCGGGCGGCGCCGCCCCAGCGGATGTTGGTCACGCCCTGCGGCTGCTTGGCGGCCTCGTTCATGAGGAACTGAACAGCGTCATCGATGGTCGTGCCGGGGTTCAGGTCGGCCTGCAGGGTGATGGCGCGCTGGCGATCAAGACGGCGACGATCAGGCGTGTCGCCCGAGGTCTTGGTCGTGACCACCGCCGACAGCGGCACCAGCTGCGCCGTGCCGGTCGAGACATACAGCGCCTCGAGGTCCGAAACCTCGCGGCGGCTGTCGCGGTCGGTCTGCAGGATGACGTCATATTCCTGGCCGCCCTTGATGTAGGTCGTGGCGCGGCGCGAACCAAACATGGTCTCCAGCGTGCGGCCGATCTGCTGTGACGACACGCCTAGCGCCGCCGCCTTCTGCGGATCGACGTCGACCAGCAGGCGCGGCGCGTTCGGTTCATAGTTCAAACGCGGACGCGAGAAGCCTGGGTTCTCCTGCGCCGCCGCCAGGATGGGCTGCAGCCAGTTGTAGATGGCGCTGTATTCAGCTCCAGTGACGATCATCTCGATCGAGTTGGAGTTGCCGCCGCCGCGTTGGAAGGCGCCCGGCGTCGAGGCGTTGACCTGAGCGCCGGTCTGATTGCGCAGCTTGGCGTTCAACTCCTGGGCGATCTGATCCGCCGAACGATCGCGCTCGGACCAATCGGCCAGATTCAGGACCGCGCTGCCCGAACTGAAGCCCGAACCGCCGAAGCCCGGCGACGAGATCATGAAGTTGGCCGCCTCGCCATTCTGGCGATACTCGGCCAGGATCGGTTCCAGCCCCAGCATGATCTCGCGCGTGTAATCAAAGCCCGTGCCTTCCGGCCCGGCGATGCGCAGGGTCACGCGGCCCCGGTCCTCGTTCGGCACCAATTCATTAGGCAGATGCAGGAAGATGCCGGTCGCCCCCGCCGCCACCAAGACAATCAGGGCGGCCACGCCCCCGACCGCGACACGGCGGCCAAGCAGGGCGTCCAAAGACGCGGCGTAGGACCGCTTCAGCGCGTCCATGCCTGCATCCACGCGCCGAGCGACCCAGCCGCCGGTATGCGCCGGCTTCAGAATCTTCGACGCCAGCATCGGCGACAGGCTCAGCGCCAGGAAGGCCGAGAAGGCCACGGCCGCAGCAATAGCAGCCGCCAGTTCGACGAACAAACGCCCGACATAGCCCGGCAGGAACAGCAGCGGCGCGAACACCGACAACAGCACGACGGTCGTAGCTACGACGGCGAAGAAGACCTGACGCGCTCCGCGCTCGGCCGCGACCAGCGGCGGCTCGCCGTGATCCAGACGGCGCTGAATATTCTCGACCACGACGATGGCGTCGTCGACCACCAGGCCGATCGCCAGCACCAGGGCCAGCAGGGTCAGCAAGTTCAACGAGAAACCAAGCGGCGCCAGGACGATGAAGGTCGCAAGGAGGCAGATCGGAGCCACCACCGACGGAATGATCGCCGCCCGCAGACTGCCCAGGAAGATGAAGTTGACCAGGGCCACCAGAGCCATCGAGATGCCGATGGTCACCCACACTTCGTCAATGGCGTGGGAGGTGAAGACCGAGTTGTCCGAGCCGACTTCCAGCGTCGTGCCGGGCGGCAGGCTGTGGCGCATCTCCTCCATCAGGGCGCGGGCCCCCTTGGAGATTTCCAGGTCGTTGGACTGGGCCTGGCGGGTGACGGCCAGACCGATCTGGTCCAGCCCATTGCCGCGGAACAGGCGCCGCGCCTCAGCCGGGGCTTCCTCGATCCGGGCGATGTCGCCCAGACGGGTGACATAGGCGGCGTTGCCGATCAGGGCGCCGGTGACGCCATTGGTCATGGCCGCCGACGCTGCGCCCAAGGTGCCGGACGCTTGCGCCCCCGTGGCGGTCGAGGCCGAGCCGCGCGTGCCGATCGGCAGTTGAGCGAAATCCGCCGGATCGGCGTAGTTGCGCGCCACGCGGACGGTATAGTCTTTCTGCGCCGACTCCAGCGAGCCCGCAGGCAGTTCGACGTTCTGATTGTTGAGGGCGGTCTCGACGTCGGTGACGGTCAGACCGCGCGCCGCCATCGCCCCCGCGTCCAGCCAGATGCGCATGGCGTAGCGCTGCTCGCCGAAGATATTGACCTGGGCCACGCCAGGCACGGTGGCGAAGCGGTCCACCAGATAGCGACGGGCGTAGTCGGTCAGTTCCAGACGGTCCATCGTGGTGGACCGCAGGAACATGATCAGGATGGGCTGGCTGTCGGAATCGGCCTTGGCCACTTCGGGCGGATCCGCCTGATCCGGCAGACGGCCCAGCACGCGCGAGATGCGATCACGCACGTCGTTGGCGGCGTCGTCGATATTGCGATCCAGCGAAAACTCGATGTTGACGTTGGACCGGCCGTCGCGACTGGTCGAATTGATGCGTTTGACGCCCTGAATCCCGGCGATCTGCTGTTCGATCGGCTCGGTGATCCGGCTCTCGATCACCTCAGCCGAGGCGCCGGCGTAGCTGGTGCTGACCGAGACGATCGGCGGGTCCACGTCCGGCAGTTCGCGCACCGGCAGGAAGAAGAAGGCCGCCAGGCCGATGACGCACAGGACGATCGCCGCCACCGCCGCAAAGACGGGGCGCCGGACCGAAACATCGGACAGCATCATGGGCGGGCCGCCTGCGTCGCGCGAGCGCCGCCCTTGGTCGGAGCGCGCCGTTGGGCGGCTTCACCCTCGACGCTGACAGGAGCGCCGGGCTGAATGCGGTTCAGGCCCGAGGCGACGATGTGGTCGTTGTTGGCCAGCCCCGAAACAATCTCGACATAGCCGCCCTCGACGGCGCCCGTCTGGACCTCGACACGCTGGGCGGTTGCGCCCGTCTCGCCGCGCGCGATGCGATAGACGAAGGCGCCCTGCCCTTCGTACTGAACGGCGGCCTCGGGCACGGCCAGGCTCTGGCGGCGGCCTTGATGAACGGCGACGCGCATCATCATTCCGGGGCGGATGCGGTTGCCGGGATTGGGGAATTCAGCGCGGGCGATGATCGCACGGGTCTGTTCGTTGACGCGCGTGTCCAGCAGGGCGATGCGGCCGTTGAACTCTTCTCCGGGGAAGGCGTCCGTCGTCGCCGTCAGCGGCGCGCCCACCGGCAGCACGCCCAGATAGCGCTCCGGCAGCGGGAAATCGACGCGCACGCCGCTGATGTCGTCCAGAGTGGTGATGACCGAACCCGGCGAGATCAGGGTCCCCGGCGTCACCGAGGTCAGCCCCAGCACCCCGGCGAAAGGCGCGCGCAGGATGCGGTCGCCGCGACGGGACTCAGCCGCCGCCACGCCGGCCTGCGCCGTCTTCAGGGCGGTTTCCGCCGTCTCGGCCATGACGCGCGGCGCCACGCCGCGCTCGGCGAGGATGCGATAGCGGTCATACTCGCGCTGGGCGTTCTCCAACTGGGCGCGGGTGCGGATCAGGTCCGCGTCTTCCTCACGCGCCTGCAACTCGACCAGGGGCGTGCCCGCCGCCACGGCCTGGCCATCGGCGAACATGACCTGGGTCACCAACTGAGTCGTATTGGAGGTGATGTTGACCGAGCGGCGCCCCCGCGCCACGCCCAGAACGCGGATCTGATCGGCGAACTCACGGCGTTGGGCCACGACCTCGGCGACCACCTGGCCCCGTCCGGCGCCGGGCCCGCGCGGACCCTTGCCATCGCCTGCGCCGCCGTCGCTGAAGGCGATCTTGAAGACCGCTGCGACGACCATCAGCCCCAACAGACAGGCCGCGCCGATAATGAAAAAGTGGCGTTTGAACACGCGACGCAGTCTCCCCGACAACAAGCGTTATCGCTTAACGGGTCATCGCCGTTACGCAAATAACGTATCTGTAACGAGACTACTCTCTGATTCCGTCGCGGAAATTCGCTTTAAAAGCGCCGCCAGATTCCGATTACGGGCCCCTGTCCCGCAGGAGTTTCACGGCCTGCGACCGCCGTTCGCCAACCGGCCTGCAGGCTCCAGTCGCCGAGTCGCCGCACGACCGAGCTTTCTAACGTCAGCCAGCGGGGCCCGCCGTCGTCCGCCGCTCCGGCATAGGCCTGACCCAACAACAGCCAGTCCGGCGCGAGATACAGGCCCGCCGTCAGGTCCAGCCGCGTCTCGTCATTGAGGCCCGCGCGCCAGAGCCTCGCCGCCTGCGCCTCGATAAAGCCGCCCTGCCCGTCGGCTCCCAGGCCGCGCCCGGCCATCACGCGCGCCTCCCAGTCATGATCGCCGGCTCCAGGCGGCGCATAGCCGGCGTTACGCCCCTCGCCGCCATGAGCGTAGCCGACATAGAGGGCCGCAGCGTTGCGCGTATCGCGATAGGCCTGCCAGCGCACGCCGATCTCAATCGGGCCGCGCCCCTGATAATCGACGAAGGCGTCGCGCCCCTCCTGCCATTCGCTCTTCATCTGCAGAGTGAAACGGTCGTCCAGTCCATATTCCGCAAAGATGGAAAGAGCGCGGTCGAGGCGGTCGTGCGACAGGTCAACCCGCTCTCCGTCGGGCGAAAAGGCCTGATCCGCGCGGACGGTCT
This sequence comes from Brevundimonas naejangsanensis DSM 23858, assembly GCF_000421705.1. Taxonomy (GTDB): domain Bacteria; phylum Pseudomonadota; class Alphaproteobacteria; order Caulobacterales; family Caulobacteraceae; genus Brevundimonas; species Brevundimonas naejangsanensis. The sequence goes on along the minus strand of NZ_ATXN01000003.1, from coordinate 140,343 downwards.
CATATTTGACGATCGCCTGCCCCTGTCCCTTCGGCAGGTTCCAGGCGCCCGCATGGGCGGGGCAGCCGACTGCAAGCCAAGCCAGACCGACCAGAAGGTCGATCGGGCCGCGCCTCAATCCGCCCCCCAGCGGCCTCACGCGTCGTAGCCGGGCGATTTTCGCTGGAGCTGACGCAGGGCGCCGGGCCATGCCAGGGACGAGACAAAGCCGATGCCGCGCCCCTGCTCCTTGGTCTCAGCCTGAGCCGCATCCGGGGCGATCAGAACGTTGTCCCGCCCCGCCGAAAGGGCGGCGACCTGCTGGGCGCAGGCGCGTTCCAGAAAGAAGATGCCGACCCAGGCCTGCGCCGCCGTATTTCCGACCGCCATCGTGCCGTGATTGCGCAGCAGCATCAGCGACCTGTCGCCTAGGTCCGCGACCAGACGCTCGCGCTCGTCATGGTTCAGCGCCAGGCCTTCATAGCCGTGGTAGGCCACCTGATGCTGCAACAGGCAGGCGTTCTGGCTGATGGGCAGCAGGCCGTCCTTCTGGGCCGCCACCCCGACGCCGTTCACCGTGTGCAGGTGGATGACGAAATGCGCGTCCTCGCGCGCCGCATGGACGGCCGAGTGGATGGTGAAACCCGCCGGATTGATGAAGCTGTCAGTCTCTTGAACAATATTGCCTTCCAGATCGACCTTCACTAGGCAAGAGGCTGTAATCTCGTCGAAATACCAGCCGTAGGGATTAATCAGAAAATGCGTTTCCGGCCCCGGAACACGCGCCGAGATATGGGTGAAGATCATGTCGTCCCACCCGTGCAGCGCCGCCAGCCGATACAGGGCCGCCAGTTCGACGCGCGTGCGCCACTCGTCTTCTGAAACGCGCCCCTTCAGCGAGGGCTCCCCGCTCATTCTATCCGCCATGATCACTCCCCTGATCAGCGTTCAGGTGAACGTCTCCCCGGCAGGCGTCGGCGTCAAGGCGCAAGGCCCCGCTTTCCCAAGACTTCGTTAACCCTGTTTTCACAGCCCCTCTTCAAGGTGCCTTTCGCCTCAGGGGCAGGCAGTTTTTCCGCGAGGGCGACGTGGAACCCACCAATGTGACTCGCAACGGACCGCAGGCGCACGGCGCCACGCCCGCCCCCCTGCCTTTGGACAGCCTTGAACAACTGGTCGACCTGGCGAAGGGACAACCGCCGGAGCGTCAGCATGGCCTGCTGATCGGCGTGACGGACCTGTATCGCTCGACCGGAGGGCGTGATCGCGCGCCCCAGGCGCTCGGCGACGCCTTCATCGCCCTGGTCCGCGTGGTTGAGGCGGATATCCGTCAGGCCCTCTCGGAGCGACTGGCGGATGCGGATTGGGCGCCGGTCGCCCTGGTGCGGATGCTGGCGGCCGACGCCATAGAAATCGCCCGCCCGGTCATCGCCGCCAGCCCCCTGCTGCAGGACGACGACCTTTTGACCCTGCTGGCCCAGGCGTCGCTGGATCATCGCATCCAGGTCGCCCTGAGACCCGGCCTCGGGGCCGCCGTCGCTCGCGCCATAATCAGGGCCGACGATCCGACTGTGCTGACGGCCCTCGCCTCGAACCGCACGGCGGCGTTGTGTGTGGAAAGCATGAGCCGACTGGTCAGCCGGTCGCGGGAACTGGCCGCCCTGCGCGCGCCGCTGGCCCGCCACCCGCAGATGACGCCGGAACTGGGCGCGCGCCTGTATCAATGGGTGGGCGAGGCCCTGCGCCAAGCCATCACGGAACGCTTCACCCTCGATCCAGCGCGGCTGGCCGAAGCGGCGCAGGCCGTTGCACAGGAAACCGCGCCCGCCGATGTGGCCGCCGCCCGCCTGACAGCCAAGCTTCAGGCCTCAGACCAGCTTCGCCCCGCCACCCTGATCCGCGCCCTGCGCGAAGACCGGCTGGAGGTCTTCATCCATGCCCTGAGCCGCCTGGCCCGGCTGGACCTGGATCAGGTGCGACACGCCCTGCGGGCCGACACCACCCGCCCGTTGTTGCTGGCCTGCAGCGCTGCGGGGCTGGATCGCGCCGCCTTCCCGGCGGTCCTGAGCGAGGTGCGGCGCATAAATAACGGCTTTCCGCATGATCCTGACGGCGGCGACTGGCGTCTGGCGCATCGTTCGGCGGCCCAGGCGGCCTCTGAATTCCAGTTGCTGATGGCGCCCCAGGACGGTCATCCCGTTTGACAGGCGGCCCCGGCTCCGCTTGCCTAGGCTGGTGAGCCAGCCTTTCCGCCCCACCGCCGTCACCTTCCTAGCCAGCGACCGGCCCGAGGCCGAAGAAGCGCGCCTGCGGCTAACGGAACGCTATGGATCCGTCCCCATAACCGAGGCCGAGGTGATCGTGGCCCTGGGCGGCGACGGCTTCATGCTGGAAACCCTGCACAACAATCTGCGATTACAGACGCCGGTTTACGGGATGAATCGCGGCTCGGTCGGCTTCCTGATGAACGATTATGAGGAAGACGACCTGCTGGATCGCTTGGTCCAGGCCGACCGCACCATGCTGCATCCCCTGCAGATGGACGCCTGGACCGAGAGCGGTCAGGTCCACAGCGGCCTGGCGATCAATGAGGTCTCCCTGCTGCGCCAGACGCGCCAGAGCGCAAAGCTGCGCATCAGCATCAACGACAAGGTGCGCCTTGAAGAACTGACCTGCGACGGCTGTCTCGTGGCGACGCCGGCCGGGTCGACCGCCTATAATCTGTCAGCACACGGCCCGATCATCCCTCTGGATGCACCCAGCCTGGCCTTGACCCCGATCAGCGCCTTCCGTCCCCGTCGCTGGCGCGGGGCGCTGCTGTCGCACACGGCCCGCGTGCGCTTCGAGGTGCTGGAGGCCGACAAACGCCCCGTCAGCGCCACCGCCGACAACTTCGAGGTCCGGCGCGTCACACAGGTGGAGGTGCGCGAACGCCGCGACATCACCCTGACCATGCTGTTCGACGCGGGCCGCTCCTATGAGGAGCGTGTGATGGCTGAGCAGTTCTCTTCCTGAGCGTCATGATTTTTTAGAACTCTCCCGGCACATTGGATTTTACAGTTCAGGAGTCCGCCCGTGAGCAATTCGTCCAACGTCTTTCGTCCGCCCAACGCCCTGCGCGCCAAGGTGGGCGGCGGTTTCGGCGGCATCGACGCCAACGCCATCGCCAAGGCGGAAGAGGCGCTGAAAGCCATGTCGGCCCAGTTCGGCCAGTGGCTTCAGGACGAACTGGTCAAGCTCGACCAGGCCCAGGCTGACATCCGCGCCAAGGGCTATACGGCCGAAACGGCCGAGGCTCTGTATTTCCGCGCCCATGACCTCAAGGGCCTCGGCGCGACCTATCAATATCCGCTGGTGACGCGCATCGCCGGGTCCCTGTGCCGGATACTGGACGACGTCGACAAGCGGATGCAGGCGCCCCTGCCCCTCGTTGACGCCCACATCGACGCCATCAAAGCTGTGGTGCGCGACGAAATCCAAACCGACGAACACCCGGTGGGGCGCGATCTGGCCCAGACGCTGGAAGCACGCGTGGCCGAGCATCTCGGCTGAGTTTCCAGATTCTTGAATGATAAAGGGGCGTTCTGCCGGACGCCCCTTTTTCTATGCCGCGCCGGCCGCTGCCTGCATCTCGAGCGCTGGCCGATCCAGCCGTTCCATCAGATAGGCCAGATCTTCGCGGGCGGCGTCGGGACGCTGGCTGAGGAAGCGCTCGAGCATCCGCTGGCGGAACCGCTCGCCCGAGGTGTCGCCTCCCTCGGCCTGAAGCGCGCGCCAGGTGTCCACGCCCGCGCGAAACGCCTGGAACAGACGCGGCGGCATCCCCGCCCGGTCATACAGCGCCTTGAACCCCAGCGGCCCCGCATCGTGCACCATCAGCCAGGCGCGGTGGTGCGGCGTCCCGGCCAGTTCGGCCAGGGCGTGCTCCAGCAACCCCATCTGCCCGCGCGCCAGCGCCCTCAGCAGCAGGGACGGCGTCAGCGCCTTGCGTCCATACAGGCGTGCGACGAAGGCGGGCAGGTCGGGCGCCGTCCGCGCCTGATCAATCAGATCGACGGTCGCCCGTTCGCGCGCAAAATCGGCGAACTGAATGGCGGTCTCCGGCGCCAGGGCGTGCTGGGTGATCAGATGCTCGCGCGCCGCATCTGCGGCCAACCCCACCAGGCGCTCAGTCACCGACAGCGGCAGAACCTGGCGATAGGCCAGGGCCGACACGACATCGGACGCATGGCCGAAACGATCGACCACCACGCCGAGCGCGTCTTCGGACAGGTCGGCGTTATCATTGGCGGCCAGGGCCAGCACCGCCTCCTGCCGCCCCTCGGCGGCCAGAACGGTCGCCACATCGCGCGGCACCTGCGGACGCGAGGCCACAGCGGCCTGACGCAGCGCGCAACCGGCGCGGACGATCTCGATCAGATCGTCGTCGGAAAAGACAGGCGAGCAGTTGATGACCGGCAGGGCCACGCTGTCCACATCGGCCGCCAGGCGGCGCGCCACATCTCGCGGCATCAGGCTTGAGGCCTTCAGCGTCACAGCCAGGGCGCGGCGCACCAGTTCAGCCGCATCGACGGCCAGCACTGTGAGAATCTTCTGCGCCGCCGCCCGTTCGGCCTCGTCCAGCGTCATGCGGTCGATGCTGCGCAACAGCTTGTGCGCCGCCGCCGCCCGATCGTCCTCGACGTCGGACTTGATCAGGCGCCGGATGTCGCTTTCCGTCAGGCGGGCCCGGTAGGCGGTCATGGATGAGGCTCAGGGCGGCGAAGAATCAATCGTCACCCATAGCGTTACATAGTTAAGGCCCCGTTAGGAATAACGGCCGAACAAAGGTCTTCAGACCGACCTGTCCGGCGGCGGTCCATAGGCGCCGTTAAAGCCTCCGCCCGTCCCCTGCCCGTCCTGCCCCAGCAGCAGGGCCAACAGGCCTTGATCCTGCTTCAGACGATCCAGTCGCGCGGCCAGCGCGCGCTCCTTGTCGCCCAGTTCGGGTCCAGCCTTGACGGCGCCGACGCCTGCGGCAGGCGCGACCTCGCCCGCCGTGCGCTGCAGATTGGCGTGCACCTCGGCCACCGATACGGCCCGCCCGTTGCGGTAGAAAATCGAGCGGTTGGCCGAAGCCGCCTCCGGGAACAGGGCCGCGGCGCTGGACTGGGGCCGCATCTGCATGGCCTCCATCAGCTTGGCCGCGCCCGCCGGGCCAAGGAAATGCGCGGCGTAAAGCTCGCCTCCGTTGGGCTCGCGCCCCGTGCGGCCGCGCAGATAGGCGGCGTTGGAGGCCGTCAGTTCGCCCGCCATGGTCGAGGCCGCCTGTGGATCGAAGCGCAGGTCCAGCACCACATTGCGGGCCGAGCCCCGCACCTGCCAGCGCCCGTCGCCGCCTTGATAGATCAGGTCCGCATACTGGCCGTAGCCATGCTTGGCGCCGTGCCGCTTCACCGTGCCCAGCCAGGTCTGCTCGATGAACTGGAACAGACCCGAGGCCGAAGACGTCGGCGCCCGCGCATTGGGGTTCATCGCGCTTTCGCGACGCGCGGTCTTCATCAGAAAGTCGAAGTCCACGCCGGTCGAGGTCGAGGCGCGCCGAATGGCCGCCTCCACGCCGCCGGATGATGGAATCGCTTTCACGGTCATGTGTGAACGGTCGCTAACCTAGGTAAACCAAACCTTAACGCAGCAGCGTGGCCGTTAACAATTCGAAGCGCCACAATAAGGCCGCAAGCAAAGCGCGAACTTCGTTCCGTGGGGCGCTGGGGAGGGCCCGCGACAGGAGGCGCGTAAGTCATGATGATGCGTATCGCCGGGGGCCACGGCGTGGTCAGCCCCCTCGACTTCCAACAACGCCGGAAGCCGCTGTCCCCTTTGATGTGGGCGATGATCGGCGCCTCGGCCCTGGTCCACGTGGGCGCCGGAGTCTGGCTGTATCAGCAACGGTTTGAACTGGCCGAAGCCCCGCCTGCGCCGACGGAGCCGCCGCCCACAATCGTCGATCTGATCCGTCCGCCCTTGCCGCCCAAGCCGGAAACACCACTTCAGGCCTCGCCCGCGCCGACGCCGCCGATCCATCGGCCGACGCAGGCCATGCCCAGCGATGTCGCGCCCCTGGAGGTCCCGGTCGCCCCCGTCGTCAGCCATGACGCCGGGCCGGCCATCAACATCACGGCGCCGGCAGCCGAACCTTCGACCGGCACGGCGGTCACGCCCGAACCGCCCAAGCCCATGCCGGTGATCACCCAGCCGGACTGGGTGCGAAAGCCGACAGCAGATCAGTTGATGCGGGCCTATCCGTCCGCTGCCGAAGCGCGCGGCATCGGCGGAGTGGCGGAGTTGTCCTGCCTGGTGCGGGTGGACGGCAGTCTGACCGGCTGTTCGGTCACCTCTGAGACGCCAGGCAATCAGGGCTTCGGCCGGGCGGCGCTCAGCCTGAGCCGCTACTTCCGCCTCAGCCCGCGCACGGTCGACGGACAGGCGGTCGACGGCGCCCGCGTCACCATGGCGATCCGCTTCACCCCGCCGACGGACTAAAGGAACCGCGAAGGATGGAGGGCCGGCTCGGCGACGGGCCGGCCCTCTGTCGCATCGGCGACAACGGCCCCGATCAGAGGCCCCAGCAACCAGCCGTTGCGGCGCGGCCCCAGCGCGACATGCAGGCCCGGCGCAATCTGCCCCGCCATCGGCAGGCCGTCCGGCGTTGTCCCCCGCACCCCTGCGCGCCAGTCGATCGTCAGCGTGCGCGGCGCCTGCCCCAACGCCTTCCATGCCGCCGCCAGCATGGCTTCACAGCGCGCAGCGTCGGGGATCAAGGACCGCTCGCCCGGCTCCATCGTCGCCCCGATCACGCTGCCCTCGCCCATCGGCGCGACATAGGCGCCCGGCCCGCGCAACACGTGGTCGACCAGCTTCTCCTGCACCAGACCGATCTGTCCGCGAATGGGGGTGATGCAGGCGACCGCCGCTTGCGCTTCGGGCGGCAGGCCGCCCAGAGCCGGGCCGGCGCCGGTGGCCAGAATCAGATACTCCGCGCGTACGGCGCCCGCCGTCGTCTCGACCCGCCAGCCCTGCCCGTCGCGCACCGCGCCCTGCGCGCGCGCCGCGACCATCGTCACACCCTGCGCCAGAGCCGTAAGCGCCTGAGGCGGATCGACCTTCGCATCCTCATGCGTCGTCAGGCGCGCCGATGCGGCGTCATAGTGATGCTCAAAGCCCAGCGTCTTCATCCGCGACGCCAGTTCGGCGACGTTCCCGCCGCGCCATTCCGCCAACTCGCCATACAGCCGCACGCCCGTCGCTTCGGCGAAGGCGGGCCACAGGTCGCGCGCGCGCCTCAGCACACCGGCTGCCTCAGACGATAGATCATCGATGGCGCATTCCATCGCGGGCGCGATCATACCCGCCGCCACGGCCGAGGCGTTGACGCCGCCAGGATCGACCACCGCCACGCGGCGTCCGCGTCGTCTCAACTCCGCCGCCACGCACAGGCCAAGAGCGCCCGCGCCGATAGCCACGGCGTCGAAGGAAGGTTCGGGAGAATTGAAATGGGGCACGGGATGTCCTTCGACCTCCCGCGCACCGATTTCAACCGTCGATAGCGGTCTTTTATTCAGCCGCCAGCTTGGCCGCGCGCGCCTCTTCCAGACGCTTGGTCAGGGCGGCGTGCTGGCCCCACAGGGCCTTGGGCAGGCGATCGCCGAACTTCTCGTAAAAGGCGGGGATCAGGGCGGCTTCCTCGGTCCACACGTCGGCGTCGACGTCCAGCAGGATCTGCAAGTCGGCGTCGGTCAGCGTCAGGCCCGACAGGTCCAGCGCAGCCTTTGACGGCACGCGGCCGACCGGAGTGTCCACGGCCTCGGCCTGGCCTTCCAGACGCTCGACAATCCACTTCAGAACCCGGGCGTTGTCGCCGAAGCCCGGCCACACGAACTTGCCGTCCTCGTTCTTGCGGAACCAGTTGACGAAGTAGAGACGCGGCAGCTTGGCCGCATCTGTCGTGCGCTGGGCCATCGACAGCCAATGGCCGAAATAATCGCCCATATTGTAGCCGCAGAACGGCAGCATGGCGAAGGGGTCGCGGCGCAGTTCGCCGACCTTGTTTTCGGCGGCGGCGGTGCCTTCGGAGGCCACGGTCGAGCCCATGAAGACGCCGTGCTCCCAGTCATAGGCTTCCGTCACCAGCGGCACGGCCGAAGCGCGACGGCCGCCGAACAGGATGGCGTCAATCGGCACGCCCGCAGGGTCTTCCCACTCAGGCGCGATCGACGGGCACTGACCGGCCCAGACGGCGAAGCGCGAGTTCGGGTGGGCCGCAGGCTCGCCCGATGCCGGATCGTGCGGCTGACCCTTCCAGTTGGTCAGGCCTTCCGGCGCTTCCTTGGTCAGGCCTTCCCACCAGACGTCGCCATCGGCAGTCAGGGCGACGTTGGTGAAGATGGTGTCGCGCGTCAGGGTTTCGAGCGCATTCTTGTTCGTGTTGCGGCTGGTGCCCGGCGCCACGCCGAAGAAGCCCGCTTCCGGGTTCACGGCGTACAGGCGGCCGTCTTCGCCGAAGCGCATCCAGGCGATGTCGTCGCCCACCGTCTCGGCCTTCCAGCCGTCCAGCGCCGGTTGCAGCATGGCCAGGTTGGTCTTGCCGCAGGCCGACGGGAAGGCGGCGGCCACATACTTCGACACGCCTTCGGGGCTGGTCAGCTTGAGGATCAGCATGTGCTCGGCCAGCCACCCCTCGTCGCGGGCCATGATCGAGGCGATGCGCAGGGCGTAGCACTTCTTGCCCAGCAGGGCGTTGCCGCCGTAGCCCGAGCCGTATGACCAGATTTCGCGGGTTTCGGGGAAGTGGACGATCCACTTGTCGTCATTGCAAGGCCAGGCCACGTCCGCCTGACCTTCGGCCAGCGGGGCGCCCAGGGTGTGCACGGCCGGGACGAAGACGCCGTCGGCGCCCAGCATGTCCAGCGCGCCCTTGCCCATGCGGGTCATGACGCCCATCGACACGGCGACATAGCCGCTGTCGGTGATCTCGACGCCCAGGGCGGAGATCTTGGAGCCCAGCGGACCCATGCAGAACGGAACGACATACATCGTCCGGCCCTTCATGCAGCCGTCGAACAGGCCGTCCAGACGGGCGCGCATCTCAACCGGGTCGGACCAGTTGTTGGTCGGGCCGGCATCAGCTTCGTCCTGCGAGCAGATGAAGGTGCGGCTTTCGACGCGGGCCACGTCCTTGGGGTCCGAGGCGGCGTAATAGCAGCCGGGGCGCTTGGCCTGATCCAGTTCCTTCAACGTGCCCTTGGCGATCAGATCGGCCACGATGGCCGACTTCTCGGCGTCCGAGCCGTCGCACCAGTGAACACGGTCCGGCTTGGTCAGGGCGGCGATCTGCTCCACCCAAGCGACGAGGCCCTTGTGTTCGGTCGGCGCCGGAAGGAGTCCGGGAATCGATTGCGTCACGTCTTGCTCTCCTGAAGCTGCGCGCGCCGATCTGTTGTCGCCGTCACGCAATAAGCTGATCACGCTGTGTTACGCGGGCAATGAACCCGACGGGACGTAAGGTCAACCGCTGCACGTTTCATTCCCCCGTTATCCGGGCCAGGCCGCCCGCGCGCACAATTAAATCGTCAGAGCGCGCCCCAAGGGCTATCTCCTTCGGCGTGAAGACGATGGATTCTGCAATATCGACATCGGCCGGCGCCCCTGACGCGCTGATTTCGCCGGCAGCCGAACGCAACAGCGCGGCCATACTCGACGTTCTGCGCGCCCATCTGCCTGCTCGCGGCCGGGTGCTGGAGATCGCCTCCGGACCGGGTCAGCACGCCGTCGCCTTCGCCGCCGCCCTGCCCGGACTGGACGCCCAGCGACCCCAGCCCTCAGGCCCGCGCCAGCATCGAGGCGTGGCGGACGCATACAAGCGTCGCAAACCTGCGCCCTGCACAGGCCGTCGACATGCTCGACGACGCCAACTGGCCGTCGGAGCCGCTGAACGCCATCGTCTGCATCAACATGATCCACATCAGCCCGTGGACGGCGGCCGAAGGCCTGATGCAACTGGCCGAGCGGTCGCTGATGCGCCCCGGCGGCCTGCTGTACCTCTACGGCCCCTATCGCGAAGCGGAGGTTCCGCTGGCCCCCTCCAACGCCGCCTTCGACGACAGCCTGAAGGCGCGGGACCCTGCATGGGGCCTGCGCGACCGGGGCGAGGTCGAGACGCTCGCCCGGTCGCATGGCCTGGCCCTGACGCTGCGGCGAGCCATGCCTGCCAACAACCTGAGCCTGATCTTCCGCCGGATTTAGATGGCGGCGACCACGGCCGTCAGTTCGGCGCGATCGTTCAGCAGGGCGACCTTGCCGTCGCGGAAAGCGGCGCCCGGCGCATCGGCCGCTTCGCCGAAGATTTCGGCCGTCAGGGCCACGCCGTCGGCGAACGCCAGAACCGGCAGCCCCTGCGCCTTGGCCAGATTCACCAGCGCCTTGACCTGGACCAGTCCGGCCTCGTCCGCCATGCCGCCGGGAACCACCACGCCCTGAACCCGGCCGCCGGTGATGTCATCGGCCGTCGCCGTGGCCAGAACCGTCAAGCCGCCCGAAACCAGACTGCCCTCGCCGGTCGAGATCGGAGCCAGCGACACGCCTTCAAAGCGCAGGGCGGTCTCCATGTCGCCCAGTTCGCCGAAATCCATGCCCTTGCGCATGATCAGGCCGAAGCGCAGGCGGGTCGGCGCGGGGCGGTTGCCGTATTGGCGGGAACGAGGGGCGGTCGCGGTCTTGCGTTGAGCGTACAAAATGTCTCCTTCGAAGGTTATCGATCAATATTCGCGGACAGTTCCTAGAAACTGTCGCGCCCTGCGTGTCGAAATTCGGTCAGACACGGCAAACGTCGCGATCCGAATCGATCGGAGGCGAACGTATCAAAATCATCAGGGTGACTGCTGATATAGGCTTATGATGCTCAAGGTCAACTTGGCGACGAAAACGTGACCTGAAACACAAAGGCGGAAAATCTGAACCTTGGCGCGTGGCGGCCAGCCTTGCCTGAACGCCCAGCCCCGCCCTACACAGCCGGTCGCATCGCAGAGAGTCAGTCAGGCCATGGCCTTCGTCCGCACCTATGACGGCGCAGAACCCGTCCGCATCAACAAATGGCTGGGCCAGACCGGCGTCTGCTCGCGCCGCGAGGCCGAGGGACTGATCGCCGAGGGACTGGTCAGCATCGACGGCGAGGTGGTGCGCGACGCGGGCCGCAAGATCGAACCGGGCCAGACCCTGACGCTCAACGACACGGGCGAGGCGGCGCTGGCGGCGGGCGTCGCCATCCTGCTGCACAAGCCGGTCGGCTATGTCTCGGGCCAGCCCGAGCCGGGCAAGATTCCCGCCGCGCGCCTGCTGACCACGGCCAACCGGGTCGGCGACGGCGAGACGCCCGCCCGCGACGCCTCCCTGCCCCCGGTCGGACGGCTGGACGAGGATTCGCGCGGCCTGCTGCTGCTGTCGTCGGACGGGGTCGTAGCCAAGGCGGTGATCGGCCCACAGTCCGACCTCGACAAGGAATATCTGGTCCGCGTCGCCGGCGCCGTGACCGAAGCAAAGCTGTCCAAGCTGCGCCACGGGCTGGAGCTGGACGGCCGCCAGTTGAAGCCCGCCCGCGTCACCCAGATGGAGCCCCAGCGCCTGCGATTCCTGCTGCGCGAGGGCCGCAACCGCCAGATCCGCCGCATGTGCGAACTGGTCGGGCTGGAGGTCGTCGACCTCTATCGCATCCGCATCGGTCCGGTGAAGCTGGGCGACCTGCCCGAAGGCCGCTGGCGGATGCTGACGGCCGACGAGCGCGCGGCGCTGATCAAGGGCTGACCGGCGCCGTCATGGTCGCCAGACGGTTCAGTTCGGCGACGTGGGAGGCGAAGGCCGCCTTTCCGGCATTGGTGAGGTTGAGCCAGGTGCGCTGGCGACCGCCCTGCGCCGCCTTGCGGACGGCGACGTAGCCCGCTTCTTCCAGCGTCTTCACGTGTTTCGACAGGACGGAGTCAGACACCTGAATGGCGTCGCGCACCACTGCGAACTCGGCTTCGGCGGCGGACAGGATAGCGCAGATCTGTAGCCTTCCCGCCGCATGGATCACAGGATCGAAAACCGGCGGCTTCACGACAGGCTCCGCACGTCGATGCGGTACAGGCGCATCCAGACCCTCATGCCGACGACGCCCAGAACCGCCGCCGCCAAACCGTTGGCGATCGGCACCCAGACGACGCCCTGCACCCGCCCGAACCAGATGCTGACGCCCATCAACCCCATCAGGATCGCCGCCAGGCCAAAGGCGGCCCAGCGGGCGCGACGCGGAGAATACCCGTTTACCCGGACCCCTGTGCGATCCTGCCAGACCCGCATGATCGTCACCAGAATCGCGATCGCCGCCACGACGCAGGCCATGCCGATCATGGTCGGAAAACCCTGCCCCGCCACCAGAAGCCCGCACGCCATGGCGTAGCCGGCGTCATACCACCAGGGCCAATACTCCATCTTTCCGAGCGCCTGCCCGCGCGTCTGGCGTATCTGCTCCAGAGCGGCCTTCGCATCGTGCGTATCTGACATGGGACATCCCTCACTTTCCACAACGGAAAATGAAGATGACTTTCCACTTCTTCAAGTCATAACTTTCCAGAACGGAAAGTTATCTGAGCGCCTCAAACCACCGCTGCAGCAAGGCCGCCTCGGCGCGGTGAGCTGCGGTGCGGGCAGCCGCCTCCTCGTCCACGCCCCAACGCTCCTCGGTAAAGGCTTCGTCCAGACGCGACAGGTCCAGCGCCGCCTCGCCCGCCAGCGCCCCGCGCTGCACGGCCAGCCCCAGCACCGCCGACCCGAACAGCGGCACGGCCGTCGCCAGCCCGGTCAAGACGAAGTCGTCCATCTCAAGCGCCAACGCCTCGACCCGCGCCAGAGCCTGCGGAGCCTGCGTGCGGTGGATGATGCCCTCTACCGTATGCAGTTCGACGCCCAGTTCGCGCGCGGCCCAGTCGCGCCACGGGCGCCACTCCGTCTGCTGGCGCTCGATCAGCCCCGACGGCGTCTCGGCCAGATAGCAGAGCACGTCCGACCCGGCGTAACGCGTGATCTCTTCAGCCACAGGTCCGCGAGTCTGGCTGACCCGGTCAATGGCGGTCGAGGCCAGGCGGGTGGCGGGCATGGTGGCGGGCATCAGGTGCTCGCCTTGTGCGTTCCATTCGTCCGCCACCAGCCGCGCGGCGGCCTCGGTCGGCAGGACGATGGCGTTTCCGGCAGGCGTCTTGGGCGCACGACCGTCCAGCAAGACGATCCAGCCGCCGTCGCGGGCCTCGACCCCGGCGCTCTTCCAGAAGCGCTTGATGCGCTCCTCGGATTCTCGAAAGCCCTTCTGGGCGGCGACGTTGGGGTCCAGCGAGGGAATATGGGTCATGACGGACTTCTAGGCGAACAGCTTGGTCGAGGCGAACCGATCCAGCGCCGCCTCCAGGTCAGGAAAATCAACGGCGATATGCAGAGCGCCCGCGTCGGCCTGCTCCTCAACCGTATGGAAGCCCCAGCCGACCCCCAGCGGGTGCACCCCCGCCGCCACGGCCATCGCGATGTCGTGGCTGGTGTCGCCGATCATGGTCGTAGAGGCCGCATCCGCGCCGCAGGCGGTCATGGCGGCGCGCAGCATGGCCGGGTCCGGCTTGCCCGGCCCGTCCTCGGCGCAGTGGCTGGACAGGAAAAGGTCGCTCCACTCGGGCCGCGCCAGGTTGCGGGCCACCCCGCGCCGATTCTGCCCCGTCGCCAGCGACAACCGCCAGCCGTCGCGCTTCAACCGCCGCAACGTGTCCATCACGCCGGGATAGAGCGGCTCTTCATGGCCCGCCTCGTACATGGCGCGGAAGCTGGCCTGAAAGGCGGCGACGAAATCCGCCAGCTCAGCGTCCGTCAGCGACGGCTCAAGCACATGCAGGGCGTGATGCAGGCTGAGGCCAACGATCTGACGCACCCGGTCGTATTCGGGCTCCGGCAGGCCCAGCACCTGCGCCGCCTCGCAGGCCGCGCGATAGATGGAGGCGCGGCTGTCGACCAGCGTGCCGTCGATGTCAAAAACGGCAAGCGGCCTCATCGCATCCGCCGCACGCCCTCGAAGGGATCCTCGTCCGCCTCGTCCTCGGAGAAACCGAAGTGGTTGAAGCCGGCCTTCATCTCGGGGCTCAGCGGCGCCTCGACAATCAGCTTGCCGCCGCCGGGGTGGTCCAGCTCGATGCGGCGGGCGTGAAGCTGCAGCTTCAGCGGGCCGGACAGTTCGCGGGACCTGTCGTCGCCGTATTTCGGGTCGCCCAAGATCGGGTGGCCGATGGCCGCCATATGGGCGCGCAGTTGGTGCGTGCGGCCGGTGAAGGGACGCAGCGCCATCCAGGCGGCGCGGTGGGCGGCGCGGCTGATCGTGGCGAAGGCCGTTTCGGCCGGTTCGCCCTTGGGGTCCTTGGGCTCGGCCGGGCGCATCATCTCGAAGTCGTTGATGCCCGTCTTCTTCAGAGCCATGTCGATCTGGCCCGCCGAAGGCTTGGGGTTGCCGATGACGATGGCCCAGTAAGTCTTTTTCGCCTGACGACGGGCGAAGGCACCCGCCAGGCGCTTGGCCGCTTCCGGTCCCTTGCCCAGCAGCAGGACGCCCGAGGTGTCGCGGTCCAGACGGTGAACCAGACGCGGCCGGTCCATCCCCTCGCCCCAGGCCGACAGCAGGCGGTCGACGTGCTTGGTCGTCTTGGTGCCGCCCTGCACGGCCAGACCGTGCGGCTTGTTCAGGGCGATGACCATGTGATCTTCATAAAGCACCAGCGACCTGGCGTAGGCGATGTCGCGCTCGGTCAGTTCATGCAGGTCGCCGGGCTTGCGCGGATTGGCGTCCGGCAGCGGCGGCACGCGCACAGCGGCGCCGGCGGTCAGGCGATCCTGCGGCTTGACGCGCGAACCGTCGACGCGGATCTGGCCGCTGCGGGCCATCTTCTCGACCTGGATATGGGTCAGGTGCGGCCAGCGTCGCTTGAACCAGCGATCCAGGCGGATGTCGTCTTCATCCTCGGCGACATAGAGGGTCTGGACTTCGCGGCTCATGCGCCCACTCCGGTAAACAGTTTGCGCGCGATCATCAGGCCGACGAACAGGGCGGCGATGGCGAGAACCACCGAACCCGCCGCATAAACCAAAGCCGGGACGATTTCACGGCGTTCGATCATCAGGGCCGTTTCCAGTGAGAAGGCGGAAAAGGTCGTGAAGCCGCCCAACACGCCGACGGCGGCGAACAGGCGAATGCTCTCCTGTCCGGCCCCCGCCTTAAGCGCCAGCCAGCCGGCCAGCAGTCCCATCATCAGGCCGCCCACGACATTGACGGTCAGCGTCGCCCACGGCCAGGCCGCGCCCGGCGCCAGGCGACCTGCCGCCAGGCCCAGACCATAGCGCGCCATCGCCCCCAGGCCGCCGCCGATCGCCACCAGCAAGAAACGTGTCATGCTGGCGGCATATACTGTTCCGACCCCATTTGCGAAGGCCGCCATGCACGACCTTGTCCTCGCCATCCTGCATCACCTGCTGTTCCTGGGCCTGATCGTCATGCTGGCGTCGGAGCTGGCGCTGCTGCGGATGCCGGAACCGCCGGTGAGGCGACTAGCCGGACTGGACGCGGGCTATGGGGTTACGGCCCTGCTGATCGTGCTGGTCGGGGTCGGGCGGGTGATGGGCGGCAAGGGCTGGGCCTTCTATGAAGCCAACCCCTTCTTCTGGGCCAAGATCGCGACCTTCGCCCTGATCGGCCTGATCTCGATCCGGCCGACGTTGCTGATCCTGAAATGGCGCAAGGCGGGGAAGACCACGCCTAGTTATGCTCCACCACAGGCCGAACTGACCGCCGCCCGGCGCGCGATCGGGCTGGAGATTCTGCTGCTGATCCCGCTGCTGGCCTTCGCGGCCGCGATGGCGCGCTGGCCCTTCTAGGCCTTACAGGCGCGGACGAATGGCGTCCTGCACCCCGCGCGCGTCATAGGCTTCCCGGCGATCCGGGCGCTGGCCGCGCCCCATAACGACCTCCAGCGTCGTCGAGGTCGGCTGTGGTCCGCTGAGGTCGAAGCCGAGGCCCACGCCGACGCCCGAGGTCGACCATCCGCCGTAACGGCCGGAACTGGCGCCCACCGACACGCTGGGACGCACGCCGCCCGCGCTGTCGGGACGACCGTCGATCCAGCGCTGCGTCACCTCGAACCAGTCGTAGCCCTGCTCGACCGTCAGTTGGGCGGCGCGGAACAGGGCCATGTCCGCCACCGGACCGGGCGCGCCCACGCCCTTGTAAGTCACGCGGAAGCGGTCGCGCTCGATCTGTTGTTCGGAATAGCCCTGCCCGTTCGGCCCCATCTGCTGGCCATAGGGCGCCAGGCTGGCGCAGGCGGTCAAGGCCAGGGTCGAGGCGGCGATCGTGACGATGGCAAGGCGTTTCATGCGCGTGTCTCCCACGCCCGAACAGCGCGCGGGCGAGCCGGATTGTTCCGCCGCGAAGCTGAACAGGGGATGAAGCGCCTAAAGCCCCCCTGCGTCGCGCAGGGCGACGAAATCTTCCGGCTCCGGCGCCTCGACCGTCACGCGCCCGCCGTCCGGGTGGGGAAAGCTCAGCTTCGCCGCGTGCAGCATCAGGCGCGGCGCCGCGCGCCCGGCGAAGGTCAGGGCGCCGCCATAGCGGACGTCGCCGACCAGAGGACGCCCGATGGAGGCCATGTGGACCCGGAGTTGGTGCATCCGCCCCGTCTCCGGCGACAGTTCGACCACCGCCCCGTCCTGACTGGAGGCCAGGGTGCGATAGCCGCTGGCGGCCCCCTGCGCGCCCGGCGCATCGAAATCCACGACCCGCATATAGCTTTCGCGGCCGATCTCCTCGCGACGCAGGGCCGAGGTGATCCGGCCCGATTTCGGCTCCGGCGCGGCCGCGACCAGCGCCAGATAGGTCTTCTGGAACTTGCGCATCTGCATCGCCTTGCCGAAGAAACCGGCGGCGGGCTTGGTCTTCGCCGCCAGGATGACGCCGGAGGTGTCGCGATCCAGCCGATGCACCAGCTCGGGCCGCTTGCCGTTGGATCGGGCGAAAGCCCACAGCAAGTCGTCCAGCGTATGCGCCTGAATGCGGCCGCCCTGACTGGACAGGCCCGACGGCTTGTTGAAGGCGATCAGATGCGCGTCTTCATGCACCACCCAGGAACGGACGGCGGCGATCTCTTCTTCGGTCAGGGAAACGGGCTGGCGGATCTTCACCAGCCGAGCCTTAGCGGAGCAGACGGCGCTTCGCCATGCCTCTCAGGAGATCAGGTCCCTCAGCGGATCAGGCCCTTGCGGCGCGCCCAGTGGGCATAGGCGATCTGGATGACGAAAACGGCGGCGACCGCCACGACAGAGGCCAGCCCCGCTGCGCCCAACACCTCGCGCCCATTGCTCAGCGCCAGCACATAGACCGAGTGCGCCAGCATGGCGATCAGGCCCGCGACGAAGGCGTTGAAGGCCAGCTTGCGCCGCAGCAACAGCATCAGCGCGCCCAGCAGGCCGCACCACACCGCCACGCCGAAAGCCACATCCGTCCACATCGGCGCCGAGCGCAGATAGAAGACCTGCTCCATCGTCAGAGCGCTCCAATAGGCCTGCGCGCCGGTCACCTTCTGGTACCATTGCCAGACACCGACGCCGTTCCAGAGCACCGAGGCCACAGCTATGGCCCACAGGTGCCACGGCGCCGTCGAGCGCTTCGAAATATCGACCATCATTCTTCCCCCAGAGCCTTGAGCGCCGAAAACTACGCCGAAATAGGCCGCCGCAACAAGGGTTTCGGCCCCGCCTCAGACGATCACGCCGCGCCGACCCATCCAGGCGCAATAGGCGATCTGGGCGATCAGGACAGCGATGATGACCAGGCCGAACGCCACGCCGACCGGCCCCATGATCTCGCGCCCATTGCTCATGAAGTGGATGTAGGCCGTGTCCGCCAGCATGGCGATGAGCGCCACGGCGAACACCAGCGCCGCCTGTCGCCGTCGCAACAGCAGCAGCACCGCCGCCAGCAGCCCGCCCCAGAAGGCGATCCCAACCGCGACATCGGTCCACAGAGGCACGGCGCGCAGATAGGCGGCCTCGGCCGGGGTCATGCCGGCCCAATAGGCTGGATCACCCGTCACCTGCAGCATCCACTGCCAGACGAAAAGCGCATTCCACAGGAAGGACAGCACGCCGACCAGCCACACATGCCAGGGCGTCGACATACGTCGCACAACATCGACCATAGACGCCTCCGCAGTTGGGAGGTTCAGCTTACGCTCCTAAGATACGCACAACAATGAACGCTGTTCACCGACCACCGAAGGCATTGCGCGGGCGGTAGACGCCTACGCCTTATCCGCCCGCATCCGCGCCCGCATCGCCGCCCAGCGTTCCAGGCGCGCCTTGACCTTCTCTTCGTGGCCCTCGCCTTTGGGTTTGTAAAAGGTGCGGCGCTCCATCTCGTCAGGGAAGAAGTCGGCGCCGGAAAAGCCCTCGGGCGTGTCGGGGTCGTATTGGTAGCCCTTGCCGTAGCCCAGCGACTTCATCAGCTTGGTCGGGGCGTTGCGGATATGGGCGGGCGGCATCAGGGAGCCGGTCTCGTGAGCGGCGCGCTTGGCCGCCTTAAAGGCTTCATAGACCCCGACCGACTTCGGCGCCGTGGCCAGGTGGACGACCGCCTGGGCCAGAGCCAGCTCCCCCTCGGGCGAGCCGAGGAAGTCGTAGGTGTCCTTGGCCGCATTGGCGACCAGGATGGACAGAGGGTCGGCCTGACCGATGTCCTCGACCGCCATGCGCACGATCCGCCGCGCCAGATAGAGCGGGTCCTCGCCCCCGTTCAGCATCCGCGCCAGCCAGTAGAGCGCCGCGTCCGGGTCCGACCCGCGCACTGACTTATGCAGGGCGGAGATGAGGTTGTAGTGCTCCTCGCGCGACTTGTCGTAGGCGGGTGCGCGTTTCTGCAGCACGCCCGCCAGAGCCTGCACGTCCAGCGGCTCGACGTCCGTCAGATCGAACAGCACCTCGGACATGGTCAGCAGGTATCGGCCATCGCCGTCCGCCAGCGCCAGCATGGCCTGCCGCGCCTCTGGCGTCAGCGGCAGGGACTTGCCCATCAGGGCCTCGGCCCGGTCCAGCAACAGATCCAGCGAGGCGTCGTCCAGCCGCTTCAGCACATAGACCTGGCTGCGCGACAGCAGAGCGCCGTTCAGCTCGAAGCTGGGGTTCTCGGTCGTGGCGCCGACCAAGGTGACGATCCCCTCCTCCACGAAGGGCAGGAAACCGTCCTGCTGGGCGCGGTTGAAGCGGTGGATCTCGTCCACGAACAGCAGGGTCTGCTGCCCCGCCGCCCGACGCATCCGCGCGGCTTCAAATGCTTTTTTCAGGTCGGCGACGCCTGAGAAGACGGCGCTGATCGACTGGTATTCATAGCCCGCCGCCTTCGCCAACAGGCGAGCGATCGTCGTCTTGCCCGTGCCCGGCGGACCCCACAGGATCATGGAGCCGAGGCGCCCGGCCTCGATCATGCGACGGATCGGCCCGCCTTCGCCCAACAGGTGGTCCTGGCCCACCACCTGATCGAGCGCCTGCGGGCGCAGACGGTCGGCGAGCGGCGCGTCGGGAGGATGAATGCCGGAAGCTTCGAACAAATCAGTCATGGAACGCTCTAGATAGGCGTTCGTTCGGGCGACTGCACCCGCTACAACGCCTCCAAGGAGGAATCGCATGACAGAACCCAAGCCCGATCAGGGACCGCGCGGCGGGGTGACGCCCCATCTGACCATTCCCTCGCGCGGCGCCGCCGCAGCGATCGAATTCTACGCCCGCGCCTTCGGGGCCGAGGAAGTCATGCGGATGCCCGCCGAGGACGGCGAGCGGCTGATGCACGCCCATCTGCGCATCAACGGCGGCAGCCTCATGCTGGCTGACGAATTCCCAGAATGGACCGGCGAGGCCGACATCAAGCCGGTCGGCGTCAGCCTGCATCTTCAGGTCGACGACGCCGACGAATGGTGGGGCCGCGCCCTGGTCAACGGCGCGATTCCGGTCATGCCGCTGGAGGACCAGTTCTGGGGCGACCGCTACGGCCAGGTCCGCGATCCGTTCGGACACCTGTGGAGCATCGGCGGACCGGTGAAGGGGTAAGACCCCGCCGCCGTCAGCATCAGAAAACGCGCTTCCCTCTCCCTCCCCTTCATGGGGAGGGTGGCTGAGGCCGCAGGCCGAAGACGGGTGGGGACGGCAAGGCTAATCAAGCGCCGCGCCCTCATCACCGAGCCCTCCCCACCCGGTCGCTTCGCGACCACCCTCCCCATGAAGGGGAGGGAGAAACGCGGTGTCGGTTTCCTTACGGCAAGCGGCCCGTCAAACGGCGGCCGCCGCGAACGATGGTCAATTCCGAGCCCCGCTGCGCGCGGCCGAGGGCCGAGACCGAGGTCACGGCACGGCCGTCCACCTGCACCACGAGATCGTTGGGACGCAGACCGATGCGGGCCGGGACGCTGTTACGCTGCAAGCCCGTCACCACCACGCCGCTGGTAAAGGGATCGCCGCCCAGACGGTCGGCCAGCGCAGGGTTCAGCGCCACGCCCTGAAGTCCGGCCAGCGCCCCCTGCCCCACGACCGTACCCTGTCCCGGATCAGCATCGCCCGGCAGGGTCGAGACGCGGGCGTTCAGCGTCTGGGTCCGGCCGTCGCGCAGCACCGTGACGGCGACGGAAGCGTTGGGCGACTTGGTGCCGACGCGGAAGTTCAGGCCGCCCTGATCATTGACCTCTGCGCCGTCGATGGCGGTGATCACATCGCCCTGTTGGATGCCTGCGCGCGCGCCCGGCCCGCCGGCGTAGACGTCGGTGACCATCAACCCCTGCGGCCGCTCAAGGCCCAGACTGCGAGCGATGTCGGCGCTGACCGTATCGCCCTTGACCCCCAACCAGGCGCGCTCGACCGCCTTGGCGCCGCCGACAGCCGAATCCACCACCCGCTTGACCATGGCTGCGGGCACGGCGAAGCCGACGCCGCTGGACGAACCCGAGCGCGAGAAGATCGCCGTATTGATGCCGATCAGTTCGCCGTCCATGTCGACCAGGGCGCCGCCCGAATTGCCCGGATTGATCGGCGCGTCGGTCTGGATGAAGGAGCCGGAATCGCTGATGCCCGTCTCGGTGCGGTTCAGGGCCGAGATGATGCCGTTGGTCACAGTCTGGCCGACGCCGAACGGGTTGCCGATGGCCAGCACCAGATCGCCGACCTGCTGCTGTTCCTGATCGTCGATCCGCAGGACTGGCAGGTCGCCGTCCAGGTTCTCGAGTTGCAGCACGGCGATGTCGGACCGCTCGTCCGCCAGCAGCACCTTGGCCGGATATTCGCGCCGGTCGTTCAGGGTGACGCGGATCTCCTGCATGTTCTGGATGACGTGGTTGTTGGTCACGACGATCCCGTCCGGACGCACGATCACGCCCGAACCGATGGAGCCGGTCACGCGCGACTGCGGCCCGCCCCCGAACAGTTCAAAGAAGGGATCGCGCACGCGCTGGACGCCTCGCGCCGAAATATTCACCACGGCGGGGGCGGCCTCGCGCACCACGGGGGCGAAGCTGGTCTTCAGCGAACCGGCGTCGCGCGGGGCGACGCGGGGCTGTTCGGCGAAGACGCCTTCCTGCGCCTTGGTGGGCTGCGGCTGGCCGCAGGCGGACAGGATCAGGGCGGCGGCGATGGCCAGTCTGGAAGTCTTCATCTCGTCCCGGTTCTACAAGCTTGGGCGTTGTATCCATTCCGCCTCGGCTTTTCGACAGGATCAAGGCCGTCGTTCGATCCGGGGCGCGGCGGCGATCAAACGGACGTGACCTCGTCCCGTTCCGCCCGACGCGCGGTCAGGAAGCCGATCAACGCCCCGAGCGCCAGCACGACGGAGGCCAGATAGAAGGCCAGCCCCGGCTCGGACAGCATGGCGTCGGCTGCGGCCGACACCGCAGGCAGCCCCCGATCCGACAACCAGACCGCCGCCCGCCCGCCGCCCTCGCCCACGGACACCGAATAGATCCAGCCGAAGAACAGGGGCGACGCCACCCCGGCGATGGAAGCGACGCTCATGTTCGCACCCTGCAGCTGGCCCTGTTCGCTCTCGCCGACGCGTCGGGTCATCAAGGACTGAAGCGTCGGCATGGCAAGACCCCACAAGGCGTTGGGGAACATGGCGATGATGAAGGCGACGCCCGTCAGCGCCCAGCCCATCAGGGCGATGCCCACAGCCCCGCCGCACAGGCCGAAGATCATGGTCGCGCGGTCGCCGAACCGCTTGGACGCCGGGCCGACCAACACGCCCTGAACAATCATGTCCAGCACCCCGACCATGGCCAGCAAGGCACCGACCTGCCACGGCCCCCAGCCGTAACGCAGCCCGGCGTAAAGGACGAAGACCGCCGAAAACACGTGGTGGGCGAAATAGAGCAGGAAGTTCACGACCGCGAGGCCCGCCAGCTCGGCGTGACGTTTCAACAGGATCATGGCGCCGATCGGATTGGCGCGCCGCCAGCTGAAGGGCATTCGTTTCTCGGGCGCCAGGCTCTCCGGCAGGATGAACAGGCCGTACAGGAAGGCCAAGCCCGATAGGGCCCCTGCCACCCAGAAGGGCACGCGCGGTCCGAACTCTCCCAGAAATCCCCCCAGCACCGGCCCCAGCACGAATCCGCCCGAGAAGGCCGCGCCGATCAGCCCATAGGCGCGGGCGCGTTTTTCCGGCTCGGTGATGTCGGCCATATAGGCGTAGATGGTGGTGAAGCTGGACGAGGTGACGCCCGCCACGAGTCGCCCGACCGCCAGCCACCACAGGTTCGGCGCCAGCGCCATCAAGACATAGTCCGCGGCCAGCCCGGCGCAGCTGATCAGGATGACCGGGCGGCGCCCGTACTGGTCCGACAGCGAGCCGATCACCGGCGAGGCCAGGAACTGCATCCCCGCCCACAGGGCCACAAACACGCCATTCAGCAGGCCTGCCCGCGCGTTCGACCCGACAAACTCCTCGATCAGATGCGGCAGGACCGGAATGACGATCCCCATCGCCACGATGTCCAGCACCGCCGTCACAAGGATGAAGGCGATCGCCGCACGGCGGACCTTGGGGATATGCAGGGACATGGATGCTCGCGGAGGTGGAGCGCCGTTCTACTCCGCTGCCCTTTTCCAGCCCATACCTCGATCAGTCGCTTAGCGCTGCGTGACGGGCAGCGTGTCGTTCGGGTCACCGTCGCCCCGCGGCG
This sequence comes from Brevundimonas naejangsanensis DSM 23858, assembly GCF_000421705.1. Classification (GTDB taxonomy): domain Bacteria; phylum Pseudomonadota; class Alphaproteobacteria; order Caulobacterales; family Caulobacteraceae; genus Brevundimonas; species Brevundimonas naejangsanensis. The sequence continues at coordinate 117,067 of NZ_ATXN01000003.1, read as the reverse complement.
CCGTCACGCCCAGCAGGCGGGCCAGGAAAGGCTGGACGTCGACGCTGTCCAGGTTCTGCAGCCGCCGCCCTGCAATCACGCCCGGACCGTGGGCGATGAAGATCGCCTGCATCTCGGGGGCGGCGTTGTCATAGCCGTGGGCGCCGCCGGACCGGGTGACCGGGCGCGCCTTAGTCGCCAGCAGCCAGCCCGGCTCGGACGCGCAGACGATGGCCGAGACGCGCGGATTCGAGCCCAGCGCCAGCCGCGCCGGAATCTCGCTCTTGCGCCAGCAGTCCAGATGAGGGCGCGAGCCCAGCAGCGCCTGCTCCACCTCGGCCTCACGGCCCTCGACCGGATTGAGGAAGGCGACTGCGCCCGAATAGACGATCTGCACCGCAGCCGGATCAATGATGTCGTCCAGCACGGTGACGCGGTCCGGCGAGGTCGCCGCCATGCCGTGGTCCGACACCACCACCAGCATGGTGTTGTCATACAGACCCCGCGCCTTCAGTCCCTCCACCAAACGCCCGATGGAGGCGTCGACCGAGCGCATCGCTTCCAGCGTCTGCGACGCATCCGGGCCGTGGTTGTGCCCCATGGTGTCGACGATATCGAAATAGAGGGTGGTCAGGGCCGGGCGCTGGGCGGCGGGCAGATCCATCCAGGCCAGCACCTGATCGACGCGGACGTCGCCCGGCATCGACTGGTCGAAAGGCGTCCAATAGCTGGGACGCACCCCGCGAATGTCAGCTTCGGAGCCCGGCCAGAACATGGTGGCCGTCTTCACGCCCTGCCGCTCGGCCGAGACCCAGATCGGCTCGCCCTGATCCCACCAGCGGCGATCGGTGACCGCCTGCTTGTTGCCGAGCGAGAAGCGGCCCAGTTCGGCGTCGACCATATTGTTGCCGACGATGCCGTGGTGATCAGGATGCAGACCGGTGACGAGCGTATAGTGGTTCGGAAAGGTCACGCTGGGGAAGGACGGCTTCATCGGTCCCGACGCCCCCTCGGCCGCCAGTTGCGCCAGCACCGGCGTCGCCCCGCGCTCCAGATAGTCCGCGCGGAAGCCGTCGATGGAGATCAGGATGACGTTCGGCGCCTGAGCCGTTTCGACCAGCGACGTGGGCAGCGTGGTGGCGCAGGCGGCGACGGCCAGCGTCAGGACGGCGGCGCGCGCCAGGCCGAACAGACGATCAAACATGAGGAACTCCCGGAAACCGACTTTTTCGCGAATATTGCCTAAGCTTAATCCGCGACAGACAGAAGACGGCTTGCCGGTTTTTCAACTCCGGGCCACGCTCCCGTCCATGACCAGCGTTATCGAAACGAACGGCCTGACCAAGACCTATGGCGCGGTGCGCGCCCTGGACGGCCTCAGTCTCAGCATACCGCGCGGCGGGGTCTATGGGGTGCTGGGGCCCAACGGCGCGGGCAAGTCGACCCTGTTCCGCATCCTTCTCGGCCTGATCCGGCCCACGGCGGGCGAGGTGCGGGTCATGGGCCAGCCGACCGGCGATCCGGCTGTGACCCGTCGCATGGGCTCGATGATCGAGACGCCGCGCTATCCGCCCTATCTTACCGCGCGCCAGGCCCTGCGCTGGCTGGCGCTGGCGCACGGGATGGGGGCAGAGGCCGAGACCGACCGCTGGCTGGATCGTGTCGGCCTGTCCGAGGCGGCGGACCGCAAGGTGCGTGGCTTCTCGGTCGGCATGATGCAACGGCTGGGCGTCGCCGCCGCCCTGATGACCCGGCCCGATCTGGTCATCCTCGACGAACCGACCAGCGGCATGGACCCGCCCGGCATCCAGGAAATGCGCGCCCTGATCCGCAGTCTGGCCGACGACGACGGGGTGACCATCATCCTGGCCAGCCACCAGCTGCTGGAGGTCCAGCGCGTGTGCGACCGCGTCGCCATTCTGAACCGGGGCAAGCTGGCGGCCGAGGGCAGGGTCAGCGACCTGACCGCCTCGGGCGAGCGCCTGCGCCTGTCCGCCACGCCTCTGGCCAAGGTCATGGCCGTGCTGGGCGAGCGCGGCAGCGTTCAGGACGACGCCGTCATGGCCGCCGTTCCCCGCGCCGAGGCCCCTGCCCTGCTGCGCGCCCTGATCGAACAGGGCGTGGACATCGACGAGGCCCGCTGGGTCGGCGCCGATCTGGAAAGCGTCTTCATGACCGAAACCTCTTCCGCCGAGGGAGGCCGCCCATGATGCTGGCCGACGCCATCCGCGCCGAAACCTGGCGCCTGCTGCAGAACCGCACGGCGGTGTTCTGGAGCGTCGTTTTCGTGCCCCTGATCTCGCTGGCGCTGGCGACCGCAAGCTTCCTGTTCATTCGGTCCAAGATGGACGGGGCGATGCAGACCCTGCCGGTTGAACTGAAACTGACCGCCAGCGCCGTCGATCTGGGCCAATCGCTGGTCGATGCGGCGAGCGGGCTGGCCAACCCCGGCGTGCTGGCCTTCCTGTTGATCGGCGCGGCTACCGTCTTCGCCGGCGACTACCGCTGGGAGACCTGGCGGTTGATCACGGCGCGCAACACCCGGCCGAACCTGATCATGGGCAAGGTAGGCGCGGTCAAGCTGATGACCCTGGCCGGGTTGATCCTGCTGTTGATCGCCGGCATGGGCGCCGAAGTCGCCAAGGGCGTGATCTTCGGGCGCAGCTTCGCCTTCGGCTTCGGCGGCGAACAGGCGCAGGCGTTCAGCCTGCTGACGCTTCTGTCCTATGTGCGGGTGGTGCAGTTCCTGTTGCTTGGCCTGCTGGCGGCGACAGTGACGCGATCCCTGCTGGCGGCGCTGTTCGTGCCTCTGGTCATCGGCGTCGGCCAGTTCTTCCTGGCCAAACTGAGCCCCCTGTTCGGCTGGCAGATGGGCGACTGGGCGACGATGCTGCTATTGCCCGGCGACGCCTTCGAAGTGCTGAAGCTTCTGATCAAGGGCGGCATGGAAGCGGCCCTTGTCCCCACAGGCGCCGTCTGGCGCGCCATCACGGGACTGGTGCTGTGGAGCTTCGGCCCCTTCCTTCTGGCCCTGGCGTGGTTCCAGCGACAGGATCTGTCGAAGGAGTAGAATCTTTCCTCCCCACTGCGTGGGGAGGGGGGACCGCGTAGCGGTGGAGGGGCTTAGGGCTGCGGAACCAAGCAGCCCCTCCGTCTCGACGGCTACGCCGCCGATCCACCTTCCCATGTCATGGGGAGGAGAAACCCAGCGCCTTCTCCATGAAGACGTCGGCCCGGACATAGGGCGTATCGCGCGGCGGCAGGCGCACGAAGCCGAAGCTGTCATAGAGCGCCAGAGCCGGGCCGAGCGTCGAACTGGTCTCCAGATAGAGGCGATGCGCCCCCGCCTCGCGGGCCGCCGCCTCGCAGGCGTCCAGCAGGCGGCGCGACAGCCCCTGACCGCGCGCGGACGGCGCAATGGTCATCTTGGCGACCTCATAGCCGCCGTCGTCCATCGCCATCAGGGCGCAGCAGCCGACGGCCTGTCCCGCCTGCTCGACAAAGAAGATGCGGCCGCCCGGCCTCAGGATCTGGCCTTCAGGATCGCCCAGAACCTTGCGGTCCTTGGCTTCGATCGCGAAGCCGCCCTCGGCCAGCCAGGCTTCGTTCAGCGTCCGCCAGGCGTCGCGATGGTCCGGCCGATAGGCGACGATGGCGAAGCTTTCGCCGCTCATGCCGAAGCCCCCCGACAGTGGTCCGCAAAACCGGCGACGAAGGCGGTCAACCGTCGGCGCGTATCCGCGTCGATCAGGCGGCCTTCGGCGTCGAAGGCGTCGCCCGCGCGTGTGACCATCAGCCTGGCCCCGAACCACGGCGCCGCGCCCAGGGTGCGCAACACCGGCAGCCAGGCCGCCTGGCTCATCAGCGTCCCGAACGGTCCAGGCGAGGCGCCCAGCACCGCCACCGGCCGCCCGCCGAACACCCGACCGATGTCTGAACTGGGCCGGCTCAGCCAGTCGATGGCGTTCTTGAACGGGCCGGGGATGGAGTTGTTGTATTCGGGCGTGAACAGCATCAGCCCGTCGCAGCCGGCGATCAGATCCTTCAGCGCCACCACGGCCTCGGGCAGGCCCTGCTCGGCCTCCAGGTCGCCGTCATAAAGAGGGATGCCGTGGATGGTCGCGGCGATCAGCTCCACATCTGCGGGCGCCGTCTCCTGCGCCGCGCGCAGCAGGGCGCTGTTGTAGGAGGCCGCCCGCAGGCTGCCCGACAGTCCGACCAGACGCATCTCAGTCCTTCATCTCCGCTAGCGTCGCCGTATCAGGCGACGACAGCCTTTCGCCGTGAATTTGCTGCTCGGCGCAACCCTCGACCAGAAAATCCAGCAGCATGCGCACCGAAGGCAGCAGCCCCCGCCGCGACGGGAAGACCGCGTGGACGATCCACTTCTTGGGCCTCCAGTCCGGCAAGAGGTCGATCAGCCGCCCCGCCTCCAGGTCGCGCATCACCGCCACGCTGGGCAGCAGGCCCACGCCCAGGCCGTTCAAGGCGCCTTCGTGCAGCATGTGCAGGTCGTCGGTGACCAGACGCGGCGCATGACGCACTGACGCCGTCATGCCTTCCTTATGATGCAGGGCCCAAACATGATCGCGATGCGCCGGGCCGAAATCCACGCTGGGCCAGCCTGCAAGATCGGCCGGACCGGTCGGCGCTCCCATGCGAGCGATCAGGTCCGGGCTGGCGACCAGGCGATGCACGCTTTCGTCCAGTTTACGCATGACCAGATCGGTCTGCTCCAGCGGCGGCTCGCGCACGCGGATGGCCAGATCAAACCCTTCGCCGATGACGTCCACCCGACGGCTGGTGCTGTGAAGCTGCACCTCCAGCTCGGGATACAGGGCCATGAAGCGCAAGATCAGCCCGCTCATCTGATAGGTCAGCAGACCCGGCGCGCAGGCGACGCGGATGGTGCCGCACGGCTCGGACCGGGCGCCGTCGATCAGGGCCTGCGCCGCCTCGGCCTCGACCAGCATGGCGAGGCAGTGCTGGTAATAGGCCTGGCCGATCTCCGTGACCGAAAATTTGCGCGACGAGCGCTGGATCAGCCGCGTGCCCAGTTGGTCTTCCAGCGCGGCGATGCGGCGGCTCAGCTTGGATTTCTGCATCCCCAGCGCCCGCGCCGCCGGGGCGAAGCCGAGGTGATCCACCACCTGCACGAAGTAATAAAGGTCGTTGAGGTCTCTCATCGTCCTATTGATAGGACGCAGCGAGGCGATTTCGCAATCTGTCCAGCCCGGCGTTCCAGAGTCATAAAGTCTTCAACGCGATCGGCCCTGCCCCCAACGGCCGATCCAACGAATGGAGACAAGACCATGAAGAAGGTTCTGGGCCGTTACGGCAACGACCGCGGCCACTGGGTCGGCGACGGCTTCCCCGTCCGTTCGCTGTTTTCCTACAACGCCGTGGGCAAACAGGTCAGCCCCTTCCTGCTGCTCGACTACGCCGGTCCCTACAACTTCGAGCCGACGACCGAGCGGCGCGGCGTGGGCCAGCATCCGCACCGCGGCTTCGAGACCGTGACCATCGTCTATGACGGCGAGGTCGAGCATCGCGACTCGACCGGCCAGGGCGGAATCATCGGCCCCGGCGACGTCCAGTGGATGACGGCGGGCGGCGGCATCCTGCACGAGGAGTTCCATTCTCCGGCCTTCTCGCGCACCGGCGGCCCCTTCCGCATGGTTCAACTCTGGGTCAACCTGCCCGCCAAGGACAAGATGACCCGTCCCGGCTACCAGTCGATCCTGAACGCCGACATTCCGATCGTTTCCCTGCCTGACAATGCAGGAACCGCGCGGATCATCGCCGGCGCGATGGAGGGCTCGAAAGGACCGGCCACGACCTTCACTCCCATCAATGTGTGGGACGTGCGGCTGAACCGGGACGCCGAGACGACGCTGGATCTGCCCGAAGGCCACACGGCCATGGTGGTGGTTCTGTCGGGTCATGTCACCGTCAACGGCGACCAGCCCGCGGGCGCCGCCGAGGCCCTGCTGCTGGACCGTCAGGGCGACAGCGTGACCCTGAGCGCCGATGCGGACACGACCCTGCTGATCCTGACCGGAGAGCCGATCGACGAGCCCATCGTCGGCTACGGCCCCTTCGTGATGAATAACGAGGACGAAATCCGCACCGCCATCACGGACTTCAACAGCGGCCGCTTCGGCGACATTCCCGCCGCAGCGTGACACACTGAGCAACAGGCGGCCCGGCCATCGCCGGGCCGCCGCCCTTTCAAGGAGGCCCCCATGATCGAACTCATCATCGACCAGCGCCGCAAGGACCTCGGCGGCTTCGAGGTCGGCCGCGTCCTGCCCTACGCCAAGCGTCGCATGGTCGGCCCGTTCGTCTTCTTCGACCACATGGGCCCGGTCGACATGCCCGCCGGTATTCCCAAGACGGTCGACGTGCGCCCGCACCCGCACATCGGCATCTCGACGCTGACCTATCTGTTCGACGGCGAGATCACCCACCGCGACAGTCTGGGCGTCCAACAGGACATCCGCCCGGCCGAGGTCAACTGGATGACCGCCGGCAGCGGCGTCACCCACTCCGAACGCTTCGAGCGGGCGCGGATGGAGGGCCTACGTCTTGAAGGCATCCAGGCCTGGATCGCCCTGCCCAATGGGCAGGAAGAGATCGATCCCTCCTTCCAGCACGTTGTGCCCGGCGACCTGCCGACCTGGATCGAGAACGGCGTCAAAGGCCGTCTGGTCGCGGGTGAAACGATGGGCATGAAGGCGGGCGTCAGCACCTTCTCGCCCCTGCACTATATGCATCTGGAGCTTGAGCCCGGCGCCCGCTTCCAGACCCCGACCGACCATTCCGAAAGCGCCGTCTACGTCGTTCAGGGGCTGGTCGAAATCGACGGCGGCAGGCCCCTAGGCCACGGCCAGATGGCGGTGCTGTCCAAGGGATCGCCATCGGTCATCCACGCCCTGCAGCCGACCACCGTCATGGTGCTGGGCGGCGAGCCGGTGGGAGAGCGTTTCATCGAGTGGAACTTCGTTTCCTCGTCGCAGGATCGGATCGAACAGGCCAAGGCCGACTGGCGCGCCGGGCGCATGAAGCTGCCCGACATGGATGATCAGGAGTTCATCCCCCTGCCGCCGGACCGCACGCCGCCTCCCCCGCCCATGTCCTGATCGGAGTCGTCATCATGGCTATCGCACACGCCCATATCGGCGCCGCGCGCTATCGGACCACGATCCGGACAGGCGGCGACCTGCAACACCTCCTTACCGCTGACGAGCCGCAACGGCTGAACGGCGGGGATCAGGGGCCAGCGCCCTTCGACCTGCTGATCTCGGCGTTGGGGGCCTGCACGGCCATCACGCTGAAGATGTACGCCGAGCGGAAGGACTGGCCGCTGGAAGCGCTCGACGTTCAGCTGGAATATCTCGGCGGCGAAAATCCGCCCCGGATCGAACGCGTCCTGACGCCTGTCGGTCCTCTGGACGAAGCCCAACGCGCGCGCCTAGCCGATGTCGCCGAGCGCACGCCTGTCACCCTGGCGATCAAGAACGGCGTCCCAGTCAACACAAGGCTGGCGTAACGCCCTGCCGCCGCGGGGCCTGCGCCCTCAGTAAGTCCAGCGGACGCCCAGCCGCAGGGTGCGCGGCGGGCCGTAGCCCTCGACGCCGGTTCCAGTCTCGGACACCTCGACCGCTTCGTCGAACAGGTTGTCGGCGGCTGCCCAGATCATGGCGGCGGGCGTTATCCGCCATTCGGCGCGGGCGTCCACCACTACCGCAGCGCCCAGAACACGGCTGTTCAGGTCGTCTTCAAATCGCTTGCTCTCATAGCGGGCCTGGGCCGCCAGGGTCAGGCGTTCGCCGGCGCGCCAGTCCAGCCCGGCCGTGGCGCTCCAGATCGGCGCCTGGGCCGGACGCAGGCCCGTCAGCTGCGGCGCCGCCGAACCGCCGTCCATGCGGGCGTCGGTGACGGAAACGGCGCCGTCCAGACTCAGACCGCCGGGCAGGCTGCGGCGCGCCGTGAGTTCGATCCCTGTCGCTTGGATGGTCCCGGCGTTCTGACGCTGACGCAGCACGCCGCCGGCCGGAACAAAGCCTGCGCGCGGGAAGGTTCCCGGCCCCTCGCCGATGGTCACATTGACTATGGCGTCCTCGATCCGGTTCCAGAACAGGGTCGCGCCGAAGGCCGCGATCGGCCCCTCATAGGCCAGCCCCGCCTCCACGCCCTGAAGGGTCTCGGGAACCAGGGCGGCGTTGGCCTCGGTCAGGTCGTTGCCGACCCGGAACGGGCGGTGCAGTTCGTTCAGCGTCGCCGGGCGGAAGCCGGAATAGGCCGCCGCCCGCCCCGCCCAGCCGCCGCCGAGGAAGCGCCGCGCCGCCAGACGCGCGCTGACCACCTCGCCCGAGCGGTCGGTATCGGCCTCGTCCAGGGTCGCCGTTCCATCGGCCCGATCACGCTCCAGACGGCGGCCGTTCTCATTCTTCCAGCTGTCCAGACGCAGGCCCCCGGCCACCAGCCACAGGTCGTTGCGCCACGATGCCTCGCCGTAGAGGCCCGCCACTGCAGTCTCGCCGCCCGCGATGCGGTCGCGGGTGAAGGCGCCGTCCATGAAGCGGAAGCGTTCGCGGGTCTCGCCCTCGTTGAAGCGGGCGTCGGCGCCCAGCTCCCATTCCAGCCGTCCGCCCGCCACGTCGCGCGAGGCGCGGCGCAGCGCGGCGTTGACGCCCCAGCCGGTTGCGGGCGTCTCATACTGATCATTGGCGGGCGTGGTCGCGTTGCGGTCCGCCGCCACCGCGACGGAGGTATTGGCGAAATCGCTTTCGCGTCGCCAGGCCTGCAGTCGCCAGCCATAGTCGCCGTCCTGCGGCCGCTTCGCCGCCGTGGCCGACAGCAGGTGACCGCTGGCGCTGGACCGCGCCCCCATGAGGCCCGAGCCGCGCTCTTCGTCATAGGCCGAGGCGCGCAGCGACAGACTGGCCTCGCCCAGCGGCGCGTCCAGCCGCAGCGCCGCCGCCCTGGTGGTCAGATCCAGCGGCGTGTCCGCCGTCCCGGCCGCCGCGCCGCGCACGGGCGTATAGCCGTCGCTGGTCTCATAAAGGGCCGAGCCCGTCAGGCGCAGAGGGCCGGCGTCGAGCCCGCCCGCGCCTGCCAGCCGTGCCCCGCCCCTTTCGGCGATCGAGGCGTCCAGCACCCCGCCGCGTTCTCGCTCGCGCAGTTGGATGACCCCGGTCAGGGCGCCCGCGCCATAGGGACCGGCCCCCGCGCCGCGTACGATATCGAGGCTTTCCAGAGCCTCAGTCGGCAGTTGCGACCACAGGACCCAGCCGCCGAACGGATCATTCAGCGGTACGCCGTCCAGAGTCACCAACGTCCGCCCCGCCCCTGACGGCGCGATGGCGCGCAGGGATATCCCCTGCGTCGTCGGATTGGCGGACAGGCTGGTGGTGCGTCGGAACAGGGAGACCGCAGGCACGCTGGCCAGCGCCTCGTCCAGCCGCGTCGACCGATCCAACGCAAGCCCATCCAGCCGCACGACCGAAAAGGCCGCCTCCCCCGCCGCCGGCGGCAGACGCGCCGCTGTGACCACGACTTCGTCAACGACCGTCGGCTGTATGTCCAAAACCCAAACGCCCCCGTAAAAAACCGGCCTCGGCGTCAGGCGCGCAGGGTCGCTCCGCCGTCGACGTAGAGGTCCGTCATGGTGATGTGCGCCGCACGATCCGACAACAGGAAGACCACGGCCTCTGCGATGTCTTCCGGCGTCGCCAGCTTCTGCAACGGAATCCCGGCCTTAAAGGTTTCCGGCGAACCGGCGATGACGCGGGCGGCGCCGTCATCGTCGGCCCACATGCCGGTCTGCATCGGCGTCAGGGTCGAGCCGGGGGCGACGATGTTGCAGCGGACGCCCTTGGGCCCCAGCTCCAGCCCCAGACAGCGGGTGAACATGGTCGCCGCGGCCTTGGACGCCGCATAGGCCGCCATCGCATGACGCGGCACGCCTGCGGCGTTAGAGCTGACGGTGACGAAGGCCCCTTTGCCCCGCTCGCCCATCCGCCGCGAAACCTCGCGGCCCAGGTGGAAAGGCCCATCCGTATTGACCGCGAACACACGGCGCCACTCGGCGTCGGAGGTCTGATCCACCGTCACATTGGACAGGACGCCCGCCACGCTGGCCACGAAGTCGATCGGGCCGTCCTCGGCCTCGATGCGGTCGAACAGAGCTTCGACCGCCGCGCCGTCGGACACGTCCAGCGGCTCGACCCGCACGCCGTTCAGGAAGGCCAGCCCCGACAGGGCAGTGGACGGCAGGTCGGTGGCGACCACGCGCGCGCCCTCCTCGACCAGCAGACGCACCACGGCGGCGCCGATACCGCCGCCCGCGCCCGTGACCAGGGCCAGACGGCCGGACAGTCCGCTGTCTCTCATCGTGCGATCTCCTCGAAGGCGGTCATGCGGGCGTCGAGCTCAGGGGCGATCAAGGCCGTCGCCGCCGGGCCGGTCAGTTGCGGGTGCAGGAAGGGAACCTCGACCACGTCCAGATCGGGCGAATAAGGCCGCCACAGGCCCGGCGTCAGGTCGCGATCCTTGTGATCCAGCGCCGCGCGGACGTGGGTGGTGCGGCCGCCGAAGGGCCTGTGGTGGTGTTCCCGCACCAGACGGTTGGTGTCCAGCACCACGCGGATCACCCCGTCCAGCGCCGCCTCGGGCAGGCCGCCCAGCGCGCTGTCGCCCGCCTTCAGGAAGGCGACAATGGCCGCGCGGCTGCGCAGCTCGGGATACTGGGTCGGGTCGTATCCGGCGATGGCCAGCAGGGCCCGCATGGCGTCGACGGGGTCCGGTTCCGGTTCGGCGCGCCAGCACTCGGCCGGATAGGAATCCAGCATGGCCATCAGGCCGACCTTGACGCCGCGTCGCTCCAGCTCGACCGCCGCCGCCTGGGCGATGATGCCGCCGACGGACCAGCCTGCGATGTGAACCGGACCGGGCGCGCCCAAGGCCAGAATGTGATCCACATAGACGGACGCCAGCCCCTCGATGCAGTCCGGCAGGGCGTTCTGCGGGTCCAGCGCGGGCGACTGCACGCCCCACACCGTGCGGCGCGGCGACAGGGCGCGCGCCAGGGTGCGATAGCCCCACGACAGCCCTCCCGCCGGATGGATCAGGAACAGCGGCGGCAGGGCCGGGTCGCCCTCGGCCAGACGGATCAGCACGCCCAGCCCGTTGTCGAAGTCCAGCGCCTCGGCGTCGATCAGGGCCGCCAGTTCGGCCACGCGCGGCCGGTCGAACAGGGCCCCCAGCCCCGGATCGCGCCCCAGCCGCTCGCGGATCAGCATCATCAGATGCACCGCCAGCAGGGAGTCGCCGCCCAGGGTGAAGAAGTCGTCGTCGGCGCCCGCCGGTTCGGACCTGCCCAGCGTCTCGGCGAACAGTTCAGCGATGATTTTCTCGGTCGGCGTCTCGGCCGCGCGACCCGCAGCGGCCTCGAACACCGGGGCGGGCAGCGCCTTGCGGTCCAGCTTGCCGTTGGAGGTCGTCGGCAGGGCGTCCAGCGCCACGATGGCGGCGGGCACCATATAGTCGGGCAGGCGCGCGGCCAGCTTCGCCTTCAGAGCGGCTGGGTCATAACCCTCGGCCGGGACCAGATAGGCGACCAGACGGCGCTCGCCGGGACGGTCTTCGCGCGCCAGCACCACCGTCTCGCGCGCGAGGCCCGAGGCGATGACGGCGGCTTCGATCTCGCCCAGTTCGATGCGCAGGCCGCGAATCTTCACCTGATGGTCGCTGCGGCCCAGATAGACGACCGCCCCGTCCGCCCGCCGGCGCGCCACGTCGCCGGTGCGATACAGCCGCTGGCCCGGATGGTGCGGGTCGGGGATGAAGCGGTCCTCGGTCAGGTCAGGCCGGTTCAGATAGCCGCGCGCCAGCTGCACCCCGCCCAGATGCAGGTGTCCGCCCATGCCGGGCGCCACGGGGCGCAGACGCTCGTCCAGAATGACCAGCCGCGTGTTCCATACCGGCCAGCCGATCGGCATGGGGCGCGACGCATCATCCGGCCCGGCGGCCCAATAGCTGACGTCAACCGCCGCCTCGGTCGGGCCGTAGAGGTTGTGCAGTTCGGCGCTCACCGTCTGGTGGAAACGGTCGCGCAGTTCGGCGGGAAGCTCCTCGCCGCTGCAGAAGACGTGGGCGACCGCGATCCCCTTGGCCGCCGGATCGGCCAGAAAGGCCGACAGCATGGAGGGGACGAAGTGCAGGTCGGTGACCGCATGGCCGCGGATCAGCCCGGCGATGGCGGCCGGATCGCGGTGCGCGCCGGGCGAGGCCACGACGAGTTCGCCGCCGGAAATCAGCGCCAGGAAGAACTCCCACACCGAGACGTCGAAGGTGGCGGGCGTCTTCTGCAGGATGCGGGTGTGGACGCCGATGCCGTATTCGGCCTGCATCCACAGCAGGCGATTGACGATGGCCCGATGCTCGACCAGCACTCCCTTGGGATCGCCGGTCGACCCCGAGGTATAGATGACATAGGCGGCGTCCTCGCCCCCTTGCGCCACCGCAGGCGCAGCCCCGTCCAGCGGCCAGTCGGCGGGCGCCAGCAGGGCCTCGCCGAAGGCGCCGCCGATGTCTTCATGCGCCAGGACGACGCTCGGCCCGGCGGCGCGGACGATGGCGGCGATCCGCTCGGCCGGATGCTCCAGATCGAGCGGCAGATAGGCTCCGCCTGCGCGTAAGGTCGCGACCAGCGCGATCACAAGCTCCAGCGAACGCGGCAGGGCCACGGCCACCAGGCTCTCGCGCCCCACGCCGCGCGCCGCCAGGGCCGAGGCCAGCGCCGCCGTGCGGCGGTCCAGTTGGGCGTAGGTGAAGGTCTGATCGCCGAAGGTCAGCGCCGGGGCGTCCGGCGTCGCCTTCATCGCCGCCTCCAGCAGGGCGGTCAGCGTCGTGTCGGGAACGGGGTGGGCGGTGTCGTTGAAGGCTTCGAGTTCGCGCGCGGCCTCGCTCGGCGTGGCGATGGGAACCTCGCCCAGCGTTTCGGCGTCCAGCGCGTTCGTCAGAAAGGCGGCCAGACGCTCTGCGTGGGCGGCAGCCTCCTCCAGCGTGTAGAGGTCGGGGTTGGCGTCGACTTCCAGCGTCAGGGCCGGGGCGGCGTCGCCGCGGAAGGTGAAGCTGATGTCGTCCACCGGGCCTGTGCCCAGCACCTTCAACGTCGTATCCAGCCCCGCAAAGCGCGGCGGCAGGTCGAACGGCAGGACGTTGACTAGCGGCCCATACAGGCGCCGCGCCCCGCCGATCAGGCCCAGGTCGCGCCGCAACTGCTCGCTGCGGTAACGTCCGTGGCGACGGGTCTTGATCAGGGCCTTGGAGGCCACAATCAGCTGTTCGTCCAGCGGGGCGTCCTCGTCCAGCGTCAGGCGCAGCGGCGGGACGTTCATGACCATGGCGGGCGTGCGCGCCGATACGCTGCCCATGCGGCCCATCCACGGCACGCCGATCACAGCCTCTTCCGCGCCCGAGAAGCGGCGGACATAGGCGGCGCCGATGGCGGTCAGCACGTCGGGCCATGACAGGCGCCCGGCGTCGGCGCGGGCGCGCAGGCGGGCCGTGACCTCGGGCGGCAGGGCGCGCTCGATGCGATGGAAGCGGTGGGCGGTCGTCGCCTTGCCCGGCGCCAGAGAGGCGACTTCAGGCGCGTCGCCCATGATCTCGCGCCAGTAAGCCGCGTCGGCCGTGCGCTTGTCGGATACGCGATAGGCGGCGTCTTCCTCCCACACCTTGGCGATGGGGTTGAAGGCCGGGCCGGGCGCCGGGCCGCCACGCGCGGCGTTGTAGAGCTCGGCTGTGCGGTTGGTCAGCAGGGCCATGCCGAAGCCGTCGGTGGCCAGGTGGTGGACGCGCAGACTCCACAGGAAGCGTTGCGGTCCCATCAGGAACAAGATGTTGGCGGCCAGCGGGTCGCGGGTCGGGTCCAGCGGCGTCTCGTGATCGCGGCGCATGGCGGCCACGGCCTCGGCGACCGGATCGGCGGCGGCGAATACGTCGACGATCTGAAGCTGGGGCCGATGGGTCGGGTCGAGCGTCTGGAAGACCTCGCCGTCTCGTTCGACGAAACGCAGCGACAGGGCCTCGGCCTCAGCCGCGGTCTGATCGACGGCGGCGCGGAAAGCCTCGACATCCAGATCGCCCCTAATGTCGAGATAGTGGGCCGTGTTAAAGATCGGATTGGCCGGGTCCAGTCTCTGGGCGAACCACAGGCCGGATTGGGCTTCCGTCAGCGGGTATTCCAGCGCCGCCGCCATGCGTCCGTCGTCCATGATATCAGGTCAGGCGTCGTGACCGGCGGCGCGCAGTCGCGCCTGAACCACGCTCCACCAACCGGCGAGCGTGGTGTGCTCGGCCAGTTCGCTGAACTCCAGCGGCACAGCCTCGCTCCACGCCAGAGACAGGTTGAGGGCGCGCAAGGAGTCGACGCCCAGATCCATCAGATTGTCGTCGTCCAGAATGGAGTCCGGCGTTTCGTGCAGCACGGCGGCGACATCGGCGCGCATCCGCTCCAGCGTCAGATCCTGCGGGGTCAGCTTGGTCATTTCAGTCGTTCCAGAACGCGCGCCGTTGAAAGGGCCACGGCGCAGGTGTCGGCGGCCCAGGCCACCGCGCCCATATGCTTGTCGCGCGAGAAGTCGCCAAGCGCATCGGCGACGAAGAAGGGTTCAATGTCCCGCTGAAACGCCTCGGCCGCCGTCAGTTGGCAGCCGATGTGGGCGTAGACGCCGCAGACGATCAGCTGGTCCCGCCCTCGCACGCGCATCAGCGTCTCGAAATTGCTGCGCTGGAAGGCGCTGTAGCGGTGCTTGACCAGCGGGAAGTCGCCTGGCGCCGGGGTCAGTTCAGGCAAAATCTCTTCATGCTCGGGCGCGCGGCTCATGCCCGGTCCCCACAGGTCGGCCTGCAGGCCCCGGTCGCGGCGATCCTGATCGCCGTGCTGGGCGGTGTAGAAGACGGGAACGCCCGCCGCCCGCGCCGCCGCGATCAGCCCGGCGATGTTGGCGATCAGGCCCGGCAGCGGCTCGGCGCCCGGCGCATAGGGGCGCATGAAATAGTGCTGCATGTCGTGGACCAGCAGGGCGGCGCGATCACGCTGCAACGTCCACTGGGCGCGCGAGGCGGGGATCTCCGCCTCGGTCGGCAGGGCATAGGCGGGGACGGTGGGCAAACCTTTGGAGACGCTCACGCCTTGCCCTCTTCTTCCAGAATCCGCTGGCGCAGGGCGGCGC
This sequence comes from Brevundimonas naejangsanensis DSM 23858, assembly GCF_000421705.1. Taxonomy (GTDB): domain Bacteria; phylum Pseudomonadota; class Alphaproteobacteria; order Caulobacterales; family Caulobacteraceae; genus Brevundimonas; species Brevundimonas naejangsanensis. The sequence goes on along the minus strand of NZ_ATXN01000003.1, from coordinate 101,843 downwards.
GCAGTTCGCGGCGGCTGACCTTGCCCACGGCGGTCACGGCGAAGTCTTCGACAAAGACGATCTGGTCCGGCACCTTGAAGTCGGCGATGTCGCGCTTGCGCATCCAGGCCTTCAGCTCGACGCCGCGCGGCGGGGCGCCGTTGGGGATGATGAAGGCGCAGATACGTTCGCCCAGATAGTCGTCGGGCACCGACACCACGGCGGCGTCGAAGACGGCCGGGTGGGCCAGCAGGTGATCCTCGACCTCCTCGGCCGAAATCTTCTCGCCCGCGCGGTTGATGTGGTCGGTGGCCCGGCCCATGACCACGAGGTAGCCCTCGGGCGTGCGCCGCACCACGTCGCCGGTGCGGTAGAAGCCGTCGTCGGTGAAGGACCGCTCATTGGCCGCCGGTTCGTTGTGATAGGCGCGGATCGTATAGGGGCCGCGCGTCAGCAGATTGCCCGGTTCGCCCTCGGCCACGGGCGCGCCCGCGTCGTCGACGATCAGGATTTCGTCGTCGGGGCTGATGGGTCGCCCCTGCGTCTCCACGATCAGGCTCTCGGGGTCGTCCAGCCGGGTGTAGTTGACCAGCCCCTCGGCCATGCCGAACACCTGTTGCAGGGTGCAGTCCAGTTCGGTGCGCACGCGACGCGCCGCCTCGGGCAGGAATTTCGCCCCGCCGACCAGCAGCACCTGAAGGCTGGACAGGTCGTGGGTCTTCTTGGCCGCCGCCTGCATCCACAACAGGGCCAGAGGCGGCACAAGGCCGGTGATCGTCACCCCCTCGCGTTCGATGAGGGGGAAGCAGACGTCCGGCGACGGCGACGGCGCCATCACCACCGTCGCCCCGACATAGAGAGCGCCCAGATAGCCAGGCGAGCTCATCGGGAAGTTATGCGCCGCCGGCAGGGCCGTCAGATAGACGCTCTCCGGCTCCAGCGCCGAGATGTCGGCGCTTTCGCGCACGCTGTAGAGATAGTCGTCGTGGGTGCGCGGGATCAGTTTGGACAGGCCGGTCGAGCCGCCCGAAATCTGCAGGAAGGCCACATCGGACGGATCGGCGTCCTGCGTCGGCAGAGACGCCGGATCGGCGCGGAAGCCATCGAAGGATGCGAACTCCTCGGCCTCGCCCACCACGACCACATGGCGCAGGTCCGGAACCTCGGCCTGAACGGCGCGGGCCAGGGCGCGGTAGTCGAAGCCTTCATGCCGGTCGGCCACGACATAGGCGGCGGCTTCCGAACGTTTCAGGAAGTGAACGATCTCGGTCGAGCGGTGCGCGGGCAGCGCATAGACGGGGATCAGCTTCGCCCGGAACAGGCCGAAAATCACGCTGAGGAACTCGGGCAGGTTCGGCAACTGCACCACCACCCTGTCGCCCGGCTTCAGCCCCAGCGCCAGGAAACCGGCGGCGGCTGTCTCGGCCTTTTCCAGCAGTTCGCCATAGGTCCAGCGCTTGTCCATGCCGAGCACGGCGACAGCGTCGCCCTGCGCCTCGGCGCGGCTGCGCAGCAGTTGGGAGAAGGTTTCGCCGCGCCAATAGCCCTTGGCCCGATAACGCGCCGCCATGTCGTCCGGCCAGATCTGTTGCAGGGGAATCATACGCTCGCCTCATCCACGCCCAGTGCGCGCAGGACGGCCTGGAACTTACCTGACGTCTCGTCCGCCTCGGCGGCGGGGTCGGAACCTTCGACAATGCCCGCCCCGGCGTAGAGACGCGCCTGATCGCCGCACGTCTCGGCGCAGCGCAGCGAGACGTACCATGCGCCATCGCCGAAAGCGTTGGTCCAGCCCACGGCCCCGGCATAGAAGCCCCGGTTATAGCCTTCAAGCGCGTGAATCATCTCGGCCGCCCGGTCGCGCGGCGAGCCGCAGACGGCGGGCGTCGGATGCAGCAGGGCGGCAAGTTCGGCGGCGGAGGTTTCGTCGGGGCGATGCAGTCGCCCCTCGATGCGGGTGCCCAGGTGCCACATGGTCCGCGTCGACACGAGCGCCGGTCCCGGCGGCGCGCGCAGGTCGCTGCAGTAGGGCGCCAGCAGGTCCATGATGGCCTCGACCACCAGGGCGTGCTCGCGGCGGTCCTTGTCGGACGCCAGCAGACTCTGCGCCGCCGCCTCGTCCTGCACAACGTCGGTGCTGCGGCGAGCTGATCCGGCCAGAGGGTGAGAGAAGACGACCGGGCCGCGCTTGGACGCCAGCAGTTCGGGCGTGGCGCCGACCAGACGGCGCATGGCCCCGCCCTGTCCTGTTTTTTGGCCTTCACCCAGCGGCGTCAGGAAGCGAGCGGCGGTCGGGTCGGCTTTCAGGTCGCGCCACAGGGCGAAGGGGTCGATCGCGCCGTCGCCCTGAACCTTCAGGCTGCGCGACAGCACCACCTTGTCGACCGGCTCGGCGCCGCCTTGCGAGGCGCGCATGGCCTCAAGCGCCTGCGTCACAGCCGCCTCATAGGCCGCGCGCGACGGCTCGGGCGTCAGGGCGCGGATCGACGGATGAGACGCGCTTGAAGGCATATCCCAGATGCGGTTGGCCGCGCGCTCGGGCAGGAACAGGCAGTCGTCGGCTTTGCGGTCGAACGGCAAGGCGCCGACCAGCAGGCGCGGTGACGGCTCATCGGTTTCCGGCGCGACGGGCAGGTCAGCGAAGAAGCGGCGCACCCGCGCGCCCAGCGTCGCCGCCGGTCCCGGCGTCAGGCGCTGCTTCAGACCCGTGGTGAAGAGCCGAAGCTCCGGCGTGGTCAGTCCAAAAGCCCAGTCCATGTCGTCCTTCGGCGCGGCGGCCTCTTGCCGTTCGGATGCGCCGCCGCCGATCTGAACCGACAGATCGGGCGCCCCCCAGAATTCCGCTACTCTCGACTCCATGCTGGTCCCTGCCGCACTCAAGCTGTTGCATATCATTCGCAACAACCGGCCTATAGCGGAGCAACCTTCGCGTTGTCTTGCGGCGAGATTAATTCCAAGCCGGTCTGGTCGTTTCGCTGCAGAGGTTTAGAAGGGCGCTCATGCGAATGCTTGTCATTGACGATGATGCCCGAACCCGCGCCTTCGTGGCCGAAGGCCTGCGCCAGCAAGGGCATACGGTCGATGAGGCGAACGACGGCGAGACGGGTCTGCACATGGCGATGGAGGGCGAGTACGACGCCATCGTCGCCGACCGCATGATGCCCGGCCTGCCCGGCCTGGAAGCGGTGCAGGCCATGCGCGCGAGCGGCCTGAAAACGCCGGTGCTGATGCTGACGGCGCTGGGCTCGGTCGACGACCGGGTGGCGGGGCTGAACGCGGGCGCCGACGACTATCTGGTCAAGCCCTTCGCCTTCAGCGAACTGAGCGCGCGCCTTCAGGCGCTGGTCCGACGCCCGCCGCTGGCCGAGGCCACGACGCGGCATCGGGTGGCCGACCTGGAAGTCGACGTGGCCGCCCACCGGGCGACCCGCGCGGGCAAGCCCTTGGACCTGACCCCGCACGAGTTCAAACTGCTGGAGCGGCTGGCCCGCAACGCCGGGCACGCCGTGACGCGCACCATGCTGCTGGAAAGCCTGTGGGGCTTCCACTTCGACCCGCGCGCCAATCTGATCGACGCCCACATCAGCCGCCTGCGGGCCAAGGTCGATCGTGGCTTCGATCAGGAGCTGATCCACACCATCCGGGGGGTGGGCTATGTCCTCAAGGCTCCGGACTGAGCCGAAACGTCCGTCGGTCTGGTCCACGGCCAGCCTGCGCTACGCCGCCGCCTTCTCGGTCCTGTTCGGCCTGGGCGCGGCGGTGATGATCGCGGGCGTGGACTACGGCCTGATGCGCTTCGCCGAGGCCGAGGTCCGCGACGGGCTGAACCACCAGATGGACGTGATGCGCGCCGACGCCAACCGGCATGGCACGGCCCAGTTGGTGCAGGAGTTGAACGCTGAAGCCCGCAACCGCGACGCCCGGCGCTATCTGCTGCTGGTCGAGGCGCCGGACGGCAGCACCTTCTCCAACGGCCTGACGCGGCTGGCGGTCAATGAGACCGGCTTCCGCCGCAACCTGCCCAACAAGGCCCGCCCCGCCCGTTGGCCCGACCAGACGCCCAACATGCTGGCGCTGAGCGCGCGGGCGTCCGATGGCGGCCTGCTGGCGGTCGGACGCGACATCCAGCATCTGGACGAACTGCGCGGCGGCATCCGTCGCTATGCTCTGATGAGCGGGATCGCCCTGATCCTGCTGGCGCTGGCTGGCGGCTGGTTCGCCGGACGGCTGTTCCTGCGGCGGCTGGAGGACGTCAACCAGGCGGTCGGCCGCATCATCGCCGGTCAGGATTCGGCCCGCCTGCCCGCTGTCGGCCTGGGGCGGGAGTTCAACGAACTATCAGCCAACCTCAACCGGATGCTGGACCGGCAGGAGGCGGCGCTGACGACGCTGAAGACCCTGTCCGAGGGCGTGGCCCATGAACTGCGCGCGCCTCTGAACCGGGTCCGCAACCGGCTGGAGGATCTGGCCGCCAATCTGAATGACGCCAAAGCGCGTGAAGCCGCCGTCGAACGCGCGCTTGAGGAGACTGATCAGGTCAGCGCCCTGTTCGAGGCCCTGCTGACGCTGGCGCGGATCGAAAGCGGCGACGCCGCCCTGAAGACCGAACCGCTGGACCTCGCCGTCCTGACCGGCGCCGTGGCAGACATCTACAGCCCCTTTGTCGAAGAAGCGGGCGGGCGTCTGGCCGCCACCCTCGCCCCGGCCGGAACGGTCGAGGCCGACCCCGCTCTGCTGCAACAGGCCCTGGCCAATCTGATCGAGAACGCCGTCTTCCACGGCGGCGGCCAGGTCGCGGTCTCAACGTCCAGCGCAGACGGCAGGGCGGTCGTCCGCGTCGCCGACCACGGCCCCGGCGTGCCGGAAGCCGAACGCGAAAAGATCCTGCGCCGCTTCTATCGCCTGGATCAGGGCGAGAACAGCCACGCCTCGGGCGCAGGGCTGGGTCTGGCGATGGTGGCCGCTGTCGCGCGGGCGCACGGCGGCGACTTGCGGCTGGAGGACAATCAGCCGGGTCTGGCGGTGGAACTGGCCCTGCCCGCCACAATGGCCAAGCCCTAGTTGCAATTGGTTCTCAATTATCCGATCAAGCCGCTCCATCCCGTTCAGGAGCGTCTCATGACTTCCGCCACCACGACCGTCGCAGCCCCCGGCGGCGCCTTCAGCCTGAAGCCCCTGCTGTTCACCGCGGGCGTCGGCAGCATGTCGATGATGGCCTTCGTCGCCGTGGTCGGGCCGATGGCGCGGCTGCTGGGCCTGCAGCCCTGGCATGTCGGAGCGGCGGTGACGGCGGCGGGCCTGGCCTGGATGCTGATGGCCCGCTTCTGGGGCGCGCGCAGCGACGAGGTCGGGCGGCGCAAGGTGCTGTTGATCGCCCTGGCCGGGTTCGCCGTCAGCTATGCGGCGCTGGGCCTGTTCATGAGCACGGCCCTGGCCCTGGTTCCGGCGGCCATCGTCAGCTTCCTGGGCATGACGGCGGCGCGCACCGCCGCCGGGGCCTTCTACGCCGCCGTGCCGCCGATCTGCGCCGCCGTGGTCGCCGACCACACGGCGCCGCACGAACGCGCTCGCGCCATGGGCGCCGTCGGCGCGGCTAGTTCGCTGGGCATCGTCTTCGGACCGGGTGGGGCCGGCCTGCTGGCCGGATGGAGTCTCAGCGCCTCCCTGATCATCATCTCCGCCCTGCCCGTCCTGGCCTTCATCGCCGTGTGGCGGTTCCTGCCCGCCGACGCGCCGCATGAGACCCGCAGGAAGTCGGCGCTGAAGCTGTCGGACGCGCGCATCCGCCGCGCCGTCGTCACCGCCTTCGCCGCCATGTGCGGCGTCGTCGTCTGCCAGGTGGTGGTCGGTTTCCTGGCTCTGGACCGCTTCGGCCTGTCGCCCAATGAGGCGGCGCGCACGGCGGGAATCGCCCTGGCCGTGGTCGGCGTGGTTCTGTTCGCCTCGCAGATGGCGCTGCGCCGGTTAAGCTGGGCGCCCTCGCGCTTCATTCGTATCGGCGCAGGCATCGCCGCTCTCGGCTTCATCGGCGCCGTCTTCGCCGCTACGCCGGTGCAGCTATGGATCGCCTATGGCGTCATCGCGGCGGGTATGGGCTGGGTCTATCCCTCGCAGTCGGCCCTCGCCGCCAACGCCGTCGAAGCCCATGAGCAAGGCGCCGCCGCGGGAGCCGTGGGCGCTGCGCAGGGTCTGGGCGCCGTCCTGGGCCCGCTGGCGGGAACCCTAGCCTATCAGGCGGCGCACGGCGCGCCTTACGCCGTATCGGCCGGTCTGATCCTGATCGCCGCCCTGTGGCCTGCGACCCGCCTCAAGGCCCACGAGGTCTGAAGCCGAATCTTGTCGCCGGGATCGGTTTGCCTCTTATATTCCGAGGATGCTGACAGATCAGCCGAACTCAGGAGGCCCCATGTCAGACGGCTTTCCGCACGGAACCGTGCATCAGGCGGCTGCGGATCTTCAGGGCGCCCTGAAGATGGACGCCGAGATTTTCGACCTGTGGCGAAACCTGACGCCGCTGGGTCGCAATGAGTTCATCTGCTGGGTTGATGACGCCAAACAACCGGCGACGCGCCAGCGACGCATCGGGCGGACCGTAGAGGAACTGCGGGAGGGCAAGCGCCGCCCCTGCTGCTGGGCGGGCTGCATTCATCGCACCGACAAGGCGCCGAGCCGATGGCAACAGGCCGTCCTGATCGACCAAAAAAGCAAGGGCGCGTCCAAGCCCTGACGCGCCCTCGCCTTCTCTCGTCTGTCGCCCGTATTATTGAGCGGCGACCGCCTTGGCCGTCTCAGCGGGTTTGCCGCCGCGCGCGATGAAGGCGCGCATATGCTCCTCCAGCGTGTTCAGCGGCACCGAGCCCAAAGCCAGGATTTCGTCGTGGAACGGGCGCGGATCGAAACGCTCGCCCAGAGCGGCCTCGGCCTCGCCGCGCAGACGGCGGATGGTCAGCTCGCCCAGCTTGTAGGACAGGGCCTGACCGGGCCAGCTGATGTAGCGGTCCACCTCGGTCTCGACCTCGTGGCGCGACAGGGCGGTGTGACCCGCCAGATAGTCGATGGCCTGTTCGCGCGACCAGCCCTTCAGGTGCACGCCGGTGTCGATCACCAGACGCGCCGCGCGCCACATCTCATAGCTGAGGCGGCCGAAGTTCTCATAGGGCGTGCGATAGATGCCCATCTCGACGCCCAGCCATTCCGTATAGAGGCCCCAGCCCTCGCCATAACCTGAGAAGTAGGTGTGGCGACGGAAGGTCGGCCCCGCGTCCTGCTCCTCGGCCAGCGCCATCTGGAAGCTGTGGCCCGGCGCGCATTCATGCAGGGTCAGGGCCGGGATGTTGTACAGGGGGCGGCTGGGCAGGTTGTGGGTATTCATCTGGCAGGCTTCCAGCCCGCCGCGCCCCGCCGTGTAGAAGGGGGCCAGCGCCTCAGGCACCTGAATGATGGTGTAGCGACGGCGCGGCAACTTGCCGATCAGCTTGCCGATCTCCCCATCGGCCCGCACCGCGACCCAGGCCGACACCATCATCAGTTCGTCCGGCGTCTTGGCGTAGAACTGCGGGTCGGTGCGCAGGAAATGCAGGAACTCGTCGAACGAGCCGGTGAAGCCCGCGTCGGCCATCGTCTGGCGCATCTCGGCCTGGATGCGGGCGACCTCGGACAGGCCGATCTGGTGGATCTCTTCGCCGCTCAGATCCAGCGTCGTATATTTGCGGACCTGGGATTCATAAAAGGCGACGCCGTCAGGCATGTCGCGGGCCGCCAGCGTGGTACGGGCGCGCGGCTGGTATTCCTTCAGATAGAAGTCCAGCAGCGACCGATAGGCCGGGATCACCGCCTCATTGATGACAGTCGCGGCCTCGGCGCGCAGGCGCGCCTGGTCGGACGCCGAAACGGTCGAAGGCATCTGGCGGAAGGCCGCGTAGAAGGCGTTAGCCTCGGCCGTGTCGGTGATGAAGTTGGTGATGGAGGCCTCACGGCCTTCCAGCGTCACGCGCGGCACGCTGAAACCGCGCGCCAGGCCGTCGCGCATATTGGCCTTCTGCTGGTCGAAATAGCGCGGGATGTCGCGCATTCGCGAGATAAAGGCGCTGTAGTCCTCGGCTGTGCGCAGGCTGCGGGCCTGGTCCAGATAGGTCCAGAAGGAGCTGTCGCTGTTGAACGGCATTTCCCATTGGCGAGCCTGACCGTCGATCAGGGCATGCTCCAGATTGGTGCGGAAGACGGCGGCGTTGATGCGGTCCTCGTCCGACAGCTCATCCAGCGAAATGCCGTCCAGTTGCTGCAACAGTCCGCGCACATAGGTCAGACGCTGCTGCTGGGCGGCCGGGCTGACGTCCGCCAGACGATCCGCCGGTCCGTATTCGCCGTCGGCGCCTTTGACCCGGCCGGTGCGGGCCATCCCGGCCTCGGTTTCCGCCTCATAGAGCGCCTTCAGCCGCGCCCCGGCCTGCTGCATCTGCGCCACGGACGGAGACGCCTCGGCGGCGAACGCCGCCGCCGGGACCGACGCGACCAAAAGAGACGAAACGGCGCAGGCCGTCAGCAGCAGGGTTCTCATGATACTGTTCCTATTCTTACCAGCACGGGCGTCGGCCGAAGCCTAAGCCAGTGTCAATGCCACTCGCCGCCGCCGATCGGCGCGCCCGGCGGAACCGGCTGGGCGACCGGAAGGGTCGCGCTGAGCGCCTTCAGCCCCTCGACCGGTCCTGTCAGGGCTTCGGCCAGATAGGCGCACTGCGCCGTCTCCAGCCGATCGCCACGGCAGCGTTTCAACTGTTCGCCGAAGCGGCGGGCGCTGTCGCGCACCACGCCCTGAGCGGTCGAAGACAGGTCCTTGCCCTGCATCAGGGCCGACAGATGGGCGGCGTAGCGAGCCCGGGCCACGCGGCGCAGTTCGGCCTGTCGCGGGCTGAGAACGGCGCCCGGACCGACGGCCGACGCCACCCGATCCAGCGTCTCGACCAGGCCCAGCTGGCCCGGATCGCGGCGCTGCTGTTCGATCAGACGATTCAGCCGCTCGGGCGCCAGCAGGGTCTCGAACACCACCTCGGTCGCCGCAGCCGCCGCCGAGGACGGGTCGAACACAGCGTCGGTCTTGCCCTCGAACAGTTCGATCTGGGTCTGGCGGTCCGGATTGCCCGACTGGACCGAGGACAGCAGGTCGATCAGGTCGTCCCTGAGGTCCAGTTCGGCCGGAGACAGCGCCTGCATCAGGGCCTCCAGCGCCGCGCGCTGCTTGTCGGCGGGCACGACCTCGGCCCGCTCATGCCCGGCGCCGCTGACGGCGTAGCTGTAGTCGACGCCGCCGATCTGACGCCCGACCGCCGTGGTCTGATAGCGGTGATACAGATAGATCGGCACAATGACCCGGCGCAGGTCCGCCGCCGGCGCGCCGGCCGGCAGATTGCCCAGGCCGAAACGCGACAGGGCGATGCGGCGAACCGCCAGAGTGTTGGCGAACTCCGCCACCGGATCTTCGCCGTTGTCCCACATGGCGCCATAGGGCTGAAGGCTGCCCAGAGGTCGGGTGTCGTTGTCCCCGACGAACCGATAGCCCTTTCCTTGCGCCTCTGCCGCCAGGGCCAGACGACGCGCCTGCGGGTCCTGACCCGGCGTATCGCCATACAGCCAGTCGATGGCGTAGCGGTCCCAGGCGCCGACGCCGGTCGTATAGGCCTGGCTGAAGTCCAGCCGGTCGCCGTCGGCGATCACCCAGGGCGCGGGATAGTCCATGACCGAGGCCCGCCCCTCATACATGGAAGCGGCGAAGTTGTGAGCCAGGCCGATCGAGTGGCCGATTTCATGCGCCGACAGGTGACGCAGGCGGTGATAGGCGAGACGGTCTGGGTCGTCCTCGGCGCCCGTCCCTGCGCGGGCGGCGCCGACCAGCCCCTCGATGATCATCTTGTCCTGACGGTCGCGCAGCGAACCCAGTTGCACCACGCCGCGCACGATCTCGCCGGTGCGCGGATCGCTGACCGTGCTACCGGTCGACCAGCCCCGCGTCTCGCGGTGGACCCAGGCGATGATGCTGTAGCGGGCGTCCATCGGATGCGCCCCTTCAGGCAGCACCTCGACCCGGAAGGCGTTCTGATATCCCGCCTCTTCAAAGGCTCGCGCCCACCAGTTACCGCCCTCGATCAGGGCTTCGCGGATGGCGACCGGCGCGGCGCGGTCGACGTAGAAGACGATCGGCTTCTTGACCGGCGAACGGGCGGCCGAGGGATCAGTCTTCTCCAGCCGGAAGCGGCGCGCCATCCGCTTCATCACCGGCTGATCCAGAGGCGCGGCGAAGTCCACCGCCATCGCCTGGCCGATGCTGCCGCCGCGCGGATCGTGCGGCACGGTCTGGAAGCCGTCGTCCGGCAGGCGGATGAAGGAGTGCTGGACCGTCAGGGTGACGGCGCGCGAATCCGGCGCGATGCGCGACAGCTCGCCGCCCGGCTCGTCGCTGGTGAAGGTCTGAACCGTCTGAAGTTCGACGTTGTCCGGAAACACCAGAGTCTGATCCAGCGCCAGATGCCCCAGATCCTGCGCCGGCTTGAACGAACCGAGGCTGGCCCGCTTCAGTCGCCCGGCGATATTGACCGCATCGCGCGTCAGGAAGCCGGACAGGTCGACGACCACCGAGCCGTCGGCGCCTGTCTCGATCACATCCGTCGCCCATACGGTCGAGGGGGCGAAGGAGGCGGCGACCGCCCTCTGTTCGTCGTCGCTGGCGTCAAAGGCGCGGAAGCGGTGATTCTCGAACCGGGCGAACACCCGGCCCCCGACCTTGTGGAAGGCCACGATCTGCGTCTGGCCCAGACCGGATCGATCCAGCCCGGCGTTATCCATGCCCAGCCCCGCCGACAGGCCCGGCTGATACAGGTAGCGGCCGATCACGCCCTCGGCGTCCGGCGGCGACAGACGCGCCAGAACCCGCCCCTTCTCCCGGTCCAGCCGCACGCCGAACAGGCCGTCCTGCCAGGCGGCTGTGGCCGCCGCAGTCGCGGGCGCGGACTGCGCTGTCGCCTGAGCCGACGCCCCGAGCATCACCAGACCGGCGACGCTCGCCAGCAGAACCTTGCGTAACATCGGCTTCCCCCTCCGACCGCTTGAACTGCCGCGTTCAGAACACTGAACGCCTGCAAGCGCAAGCCGGCCAGACCTTATGATCGAATAATGTATCTGAACATTTCACATGCAGGCCGCTTTGCGAAGTCGGGGGCTCAGCCTTCCGTTCGCTCGATATTCCGGCTCTTTCCGTCGAACGGCAAAGGCGCGCGGAACCGTCAGCCACGCCTGTCGTTGCGCCTGGGTACGAAGGAGAACGACATGATTAAATGGGCTATCATTTTCGCCATCATCGCCGTTGTCGCCGGCCTGCTCGGCTTCGGCGGGATTGCGGGCGCCGCAGCGGGCATAGCCAAATTCCTGGCTGTTCTGGCGCTGATCATCTTCGCGATCTTCCTGGTGCTCGGCTTCACGGTGGCGAAGAAGGTCACCTAAAGCGAACCTGCGCCGCCCTGTCGCTGAACAGGGCGGCCGTATCAGCTCAACTATCGTCGGATACGCGCCCTGACAGGCGCCGCCTTACGGCCAGCCCATGCAACTCCACCCGCAGGCCGCCCATCGCAGACGGGGCGAACCGGACAGCGCCTCCATGCGCCTTCACCGCGGAGACCACGATCGACAGCCCCAGGCCGCTGCCGCCGCCGGGGCTGCCCGACGGCCGGAAGAATCGCTGTCCCAACCGTTCCAGATCGGCTGTGGTGACGCCCGGCCCGTCATCATCGACGGCGATGACGGCGAACGGTCCCTCGCCCTGTACCGACAGGCTGATGCGGCTGCGGGCGAACTGCCGCGCATTGGCCAGCAGATTGGCCGCCACAAGGCTGAAGCGATCAGGATCAGCGAAGACCTCGACGTCAGCGTCCGGCAACTGAAGCCGCGGCTCCGCCCCAAGAGCCTCAAAGTGAGCGGCGAGACCCGTCCACCGTTTTTCGCGATCATCGATGGCGGTTACGTCCTCGCGCGCAAGGGCCAGCAGTCCGGTGACCAGACGCGCGGTTCGGTCGACCGAGACCTGTATCTGCTCCAGCGCATGTCGGCGCGTCGGTTCGTCGCCGGTCGCGGCGGCGATCTGGGCCTGGATACGCAGCCCCGCCAACGGCGTGCGCAGTTCGTGCGCGGCGGCGGCGGTGAACTCCGTCTCCCGCAACCGGGCCGCGCGCACCCTGTCCATCAAGGCGTCCAGAGACTGCACAAAGGGCTGGAGATCAGACCCGCCGGGCGCCACGCCGATCGGCGACAGGTCGTCGGCGTCCCGTTCGGTCAGAATGCGGGTCATCTGACGAATTGGCCGCAGCCCGGCCCCCACCGACCACCAGATCAGCACGCCCAATGCAGCCAGCCCCAAAACCGCCGGACCGATCAGGCCGGTGACGACGCTGCTGATCAGATGTTCGCGGATCGTCAGACTGTCTCCGACCATAACGCGATAGCCGTCGTCCGGCATATGCACGGTGTAGACGCGCCACCGTTCGCCTTCGATCACCCGCTCTGAAAAACCGTCTTCGTCCGGCGCCAGACTCTCGGCCGGAGCGTTCTGGGAACGCGCGATGAGTTCGCCGTTCACCGTCCATATCTGACACGACAGCTGACGCTCATAGGTCGGAACAGGCCCTGGCAGGACAGGATTCACCACCGGCGTCATCTCGCCCGTGCGCATCAGGGACGACACCATGCGCGCCGATTCCATCAGCCGCCGGTCCAGCACGCGCTGGACCTCATGGCGAGTGTGGATCTCTACCCAGACCACCGCTGCGCCCCACACCAGAGCGGTCACAAGGGCCAGAATGGCGAACAGCCTGAGCCGGATGGAGGTCATTGCAGGGTATATCCCACGCCGCGCACCGTGCGGATGAAGGCGGAACCCAGCTTGGCGCGCAGGTGGTGGACGTGAACCTCGACCGCGTTGGAGCCGATCTCCTCCTGCCAGCCATAGAGACGCTCCTCCAGCTGATTGCGCGATTGCACGGCCGACGGCCGCTCCATCAGGGCCTCCAGGATGGCGAACTCGCGGCGCGACAGCGGCAGATCCTGTTCGCCGCGCCAGGCCAGCCGCGCCTTCGGGTCCAGAGTAATGTCCTTATGCGTCAGGGCCGGGCGAGACCGCCCGAGCAGCCGACGCCGCACCGCCCGCAGCCGCGCCGCCAGTTCATCAAGATCGAACGGCTTGCCAACATAATCGTCGGCGCCCGCGTCCAGACCGCCGATCCGGTCCCGGCTTTCGTCGCGCGCCGACAGAATGACCACCCCGACGTCCATGTCGCGCTCCCGCACGAAACGCAGCACCTGAAGGCCGTCGCCATCGGGCAGATTGAGGTCCAGGACGACGGCGTCGAACGCCGAGCTTTCAAGGGCGGCCAGGGCGTCCTCGAGGCGGGTCATGGCCTCGACCGTCCAGCCGCACGCCGTCAGGCCGACCTGAAGGCCGTCCGAAAGCACCGGATCATCTTCCACAATGAGCAGTCTCATGCCTTATGCCTTCCGCCGCCCGGCTTAAGCCTGACTTAAGCTCTTACGCCGACCCCGGAAGCATGAAGATCATTTCCTGGCGCCTTCTGGCGATCCTGTTCGCCCTGATGCTGGCCGTCCCCGCCGTCGGCCGCGCCCAGTCCTTCCCGGCGCTGGACCAGTCCTTCCTGTCTCCGGACCAGGCCTTCACGCTCAAGGTCGCGCGAGAGACCAACGGCGACCTGACCTTCCGCTGGACCATAGCGCCGGGGCATTACCTGTATCGCGACCACACTGTCGCAGCGGCGCCGGGCGGCGAGGACACCCTCAGCCTGCAACTGCAGCCCGGCGAGAAGAAGGACGACCCCGGCTTCGGCGTGGTCGACATCTGGCGCACAGCCGGACAGGCGCGCCTGTCGGCGGCGACGCTGGAGCGCGCAGGAGCGCCCGCGTCGATCAACATCACCTATCAAGGGTGCAAGGAAGACTCGATCTGCTATCCGCCGACCACGCGGACCGTCGCGGTTCCAGCCCTGCCCCGTGCCGCGCTAGCCGCCGCCGCGCCGACCCTGAAGGCGCCGCCCGCGCCTGAAAGCCTGTCAGCATCTGAAACCCTGTCAGCGCCTGAACCTCAACCGGCGCCTGAGCCTGAAGCCCTGCCTGAATCTGAAGCCGTCGACGCCACGGATGCAGCCGCCCCAGCTTCCGACGCTTCGTCGATCCCCCCCGCCGTTCGACTGGACCAGAACGCAGGCTTCGTCGACCGGCTGGCGGATCAGGGGGGCTTCGCCTGGGTCCTTCTGGCCTTCTTCGGGTTCGGCGTGCTGCTGGCCTTCACCCCTTGCGTCTTCCCCATGTATCCGATCCTGGCCGGAGTCATCGGAAGGGGCGTCGATGGACGCGGGACCCGACGCGGGCTGGTGCTTTCCACGGCCTATGTCCTGGGACTGGCCACGGCCTTCGGCCTGCTGGGCGTGGCCGCCGCCTGGTCGGGTCAGAACCTGCAGATGGCGCTTCAGTCCGTGTGGGCCGTCGGCGCCCTGTCGATCATCTTCCTGGTGCTGGCCGCCTCCATGTTCGGCGGCTTCGAACTGCAGTTGCCGTCCGCCTGGACCAGCCGTCTTTCGCGGGACAACGGGACCGGGCGGCGCTCCCTCGGCTCGGCCGCCGGGCTGGGCTTCGCCTCGGCCCTGATCGTCGGCCCATGCGTGACCGCGCCGCTGGCGGGCGCCCTTCTCTACATCGCCCAGACCGGCGATGTCGGCCTCGGCGCGGCGGCTCTGTTCGCCCTGGGGCTGGGCAAGGGCGTGCCCCTGATCGTCTTCGGCACGGCCGGCGCCCGCTTCCTGCCCAAGGCCGGGGCGTGGATGGATCGGGTGAAGACTTTGTTCGGCTTCGTCTTCCTGGGCATGGCCTGGTGGCTGGCGAGCCGCATCCTGCCGCCGACCGTCGTGCTGGCGCTGGGCGCGATGCTGGCTCTGGCCGCAGCCGCCGTCCTCGGCCTGTTCAGCGGCCCCGCGGCCAGCCGTCCGGCCGGCCTCGCCCGCGCCGCCGGACTGGCCGTCGCCGCCTGGGGGATCATGCTTCTGATCGGCCTGGGCATGGGCGCCGCCGATCCCTGGCGCCCGCTGGCCCCGCTCGCGTCCCGCTCGGCGCCCGGCGTCGCCGGGCCGGGCGCAGCGCCTGTCCCCGCCGCCGTGGTCGTTGACCCCGCCGGGCTGGAGCGCGCCATCGGCGCCGCAGCCGCCCGCTCACGCCCGACGATGATCTATTTCACCGCCGACTGGTGCGTCATCTGTCGGCAGATGGACCGGGAAGTCTTCGCCGACGGCCGGGTCGTCGCCGCCCTGCAGAACGCCGATCTGATCAAGGTCGATGTGACGAACAACACGCCGGAAACCCGTCAGCTGATGGAGACCTACGGCGTGGTCGGCCCGCCGACGCTGATCTTCCTGTCCGCCGCATCACAGGAGCCTGCGTCCACCCGCCTGGTCGGCAAGACCACTGTGAGCAAGGTGCTGGCCTCGCTCGACAGCGCACAGACCGCCCGATGAACGCGCTTGAGCTTGGCCCCCTCGTCCTGTCCGGCGAGCGACTTTCCATCATCATCGGCATCTTCGTCTTCGTCGTCGGCTCGGGCTTTCTGGCCAGCCGGGTGAGCATCCGCTTCAACGCGTGGAGCACCTTCGTCGTCTTCGGCGGCGTTCTGGTCGCCCGTCTGGCCTATGTCGTCGCCAACTGGCCGCACTTTCAGGCTGACCCGTTGCGCGCCGTCGCCGTCTGGCAGGGCGGGTTCGCCTGGCTCTGGGTCATCCCGGTCGTCGCGCTGGCGACGGCGGCGCTGCTCAAAACCGCCAAGGAACGCGCCTGGGCTCTGGCGCCCGTCGCCGCCAGCGCCCTGGCCTGGATCGCAGCGCATCAGCTGGCGTCCGCGACCGAGCCCCTGCCCCCGGCAGAGATCACCCTGGCGCAGCTGGACGGCGCTCCCCTCGACATGGCAGCGCCGTCCGATCGCCCGACCGTGATCAACGTCTGGGCCAGCTGGTGCCCGCCCTGCCGCCGCGAGATGCCCGCCCTGGCTGCAGCCCAGAAGGCCAATCCCGACGTGCGCTTCCTGTTCGTCAATCAGGGCGAGGGCGAAGCAACCTTACGGACCTATCTGGCGCGCGAGGGCCTGACGCTGGAGCACGTCCTGCTTGACCCGCACATGGACCTGCCGCGCCACTACGGCACGGTCGGTCTGCCCATCACCTTCTTCCTTGGAAGCGACGGGCGGCTGGCCAAGGCGCATCTGGGCGAAATCGGGCCTGAGCGTATCGCCGCCGAAATCGCGCGGCTGGACTGAAACGGAAAATCCCCGACCCGTCTGCGTCTTAAGCCTGACTTAAGACCGGGCGTGGACGAAGCTCACACCTTTGAGGCGCGCGCCTCGCCGAGATCATGGCCGTAGATGGCCGTCATAACACCCGGAGAAGTCTGATCATGAACAAGCCCGCGCTCGCCCTGATGCTGGCCGCAACGATGAGCCTGGCGGCCTGCGGTCCGGCCGACGCCGCGCAGGACATGCCCATGATCGCAGAGGTCGGCTTCAGCGACCTGCTGAAGAATCCGGCGACGCCCTTCATCGGCGCCGAACAGGCCGACATCACCATCATCGGCTTCATGGATTACAACTGCCCTTACTGCAAAATGATGATCCCGGAGCTCAACGGCCTGATGGAAGCCGATCCGAAGGTGCGGGTGCTGTACAAGGAATGGCCCATCTTCGGCGCCGTGTCCGAGAACCTGGCGCGCATCGCCCTGGCCGCCGGCTATCAGGACAAATACCACGCGGTGCATAACGCCTTCATGAGCGCGCCGGATCGCATCCAGACCAATCAGAAGGCGCGTCAACTGGCGACCGAAGCCGGCGTCGACATGGAACAGCTGGATCGCGACCTGGCGGCCCATCGCGAGGAAATCGACGCCGTCCTGCTGCTCAACAGCCGAGAGGCCGCCGCCCTCGCCCTCAACGGCACGCCGGCCTTCGTCATCAACGGCAATCTGATCCCCGGCGGAATGCCACAGGCCCAGCTGGAGGCCGTGATCGCCCGCATTCGCTCCGGTCAGCCCCTGCGCTGATTCAGCAGGCGAACGCTTCATAAAGAGGCTCGGCTTTCGGCGCGGCGCGGAAGACGCTGTGCGCCTCGCCGATCCCGCTTCCCCTCCGCCGCGTTCAGGGGAACCTCGGCAAACCAAGAATCGTTCTGAACGACATGAACCTTGGCCTTTTCTTCTTCGGCGTCCTGATGCTGGCGGTTCTTCTGACCGGGCTGGATCGCGCCATCACCGGCCCCCGGCGTGCTGCGGACAAGAATCAGGACGGCGAACCCGACGGCCCGCCAGAAGACTGACGCCCCACCTTTCGATCCGGCGGCAAAGGACTATGTTGCCGACACGCTGCGGCTCTATCGCGGCGCGTTAAACCTGTCCCGATTTCGCTGAGCCCGCTTCATGTCCTACGTCGCCCGTGACGACCGCCCCGCCGACAAGGCCGAATGCTATGCCGAGGTCGAGGCCGAGATTCTGGCCGTGCTGGAGGGCGAGCCCAACCTGACGGCGCGCATGGCCACGGTAGCCTCGATGTTGGCTGACGCCTTCCCCGCCTTCTTCTGGACCGGCTTCTACGTCGTTGATGCGGCCAAGGGCGATGAGCTGGTGGTCGGGCCCTATCAGGGCACGCTGGGCTGCCTGCGCATCCCGTTCGGGCGCGGCGTCTGCGGCGCGGCGGCGAAGACGCGCGAGACGCAGGTGGTCGAGGACGTCCACGCCTTCCCCGGCCATATCGCCTGCGACAGCCGTTCGGCCAGCGAGATCGTGGTTCCGGTGCTGGACGCGGCAGGCGACCTGATCGCCGTGCTCGACGTGGACGCCACGGAGACAGCCGCCTTCGACGCCGTGGATGCGGCGGCGTTGGAACGGCTGATGGCCAAGGTGTTCGGCGCGGGGTGAGACCTCAAAACCATGCGTATAGGAATTGACTTCGGCGGCACCAAGATCGAGGCGGCGGCGCTGGATGCATCCGGCGCCTTCATCGCGCGCATACGCGAGCCGAACCCCGGAACCTATGACGCCGCGATCAGCCTCGTCGCCGACCTGATCGCGCGGGTCGAGGCCGAAGCAGGCCCGGCGCATTCGGTCGGACTGGCCATTCCCGGCTCGCTCTCACCGCGCACCGGCCTGATCCGCAACGCCAACTCAATATATCTGAACGGCCGCTGCTTCGGCGATGATCTGGAGGCCACGCTGGGCCGCCCGGTGCGGCTGGCGAACGACGCCAACTGCCTGGCCCTGTCAGAATCCGCCGACGGCGCGGGTGTGGGCGCCGCCAGCCTGTTCGGCGTCATCCTGGGCACCGGCTGCGGCGGCGGACTGGTCATCGACGGCAAGCTCGTCGAGGGCGCGCAGGGCGTCGCCGCCGAGATCGGCCACATCTCCCTGCCCTGGCCCTCGGCGGACGAGGCGCCCGGCCCCGCCTGCTGGTGCGGCCTGCATGGCTGTCTCGAGACCTGGGTGTCCGGCACCGGCTTCCAGCGCGATCATGAAGCCGCGACCGGTCGGGCGCGGACGGCGCAGGCCATCGTGGACGTCGCACGCGCTGGCGATGTGCAGGCGGTGGCCGCGCTGAATCGCTACATCGGCCGGCTGGGGCGCGCGCTGGCGATGGTCGTCAACCTGGCCGACCCGGAGGTCTTTGTGCTGGGCGGCGGAATGTCGAACGTGGACGAGCTTTACGACCGCCTGCCGCAGGTCGTGGCGCGCCATGTCTTCTCCGACCATTGGGACGGGCGGATCGTCCCGGCGAAGTGGGGCGACTCCTCGGGCGTGCGCGGCGCCGCGCGGCTGTGGGGCGCCTGATCTCCGATTGATCACGCCGCGTGCCCCGCTATGGTCCGCGACGAACCGACAGGAGCAGGAAGCATGAGCCAGAGAGTCGTGGCGATCACCGGCGGATACGGCGCCCTTGGCCGGGCGGTCGTCGAGGCGGCGCAGGCGCGCGGCCTGTCGGTCGCCGTCATCGGCCGCACCCCGCCCCGCGCGCCGAGCCCCGATGTGTTCGAGATTAACGGCATCGACCTGACCGACCCCACGCAGGCGAAAGCCGCCATCGAGGCGGTCACCGCCCATCACGGCCGTCTTGACGCCCTGCTGAACATCGCCGGCGGCTTCGTCTGGAGCCCGGTCGAAGGCGATGGCGATGAATTCGACAAAATGTACGCCCTCAATGTCAGGACGACGCTGAACGCCAGCCGCGCCGCCCTGCCCTATCTGAAGGCCTCAGACGAAGGCCGCATCGTCAACATCGGCGCCAATGGCGCGATCAAGGCCGGGCACGGCATGGGCGCCTACGCCGCCTCCAAGGCCGGGGTTCACCGCCTGACCGAGGCCCTGGCCGAGGAGCTGAAGTCGACCTCGGTGACGGTCAACGCCGTCCTGCCCTCCATCATCGACACGGCGGCCAACCGCGCCGACATGCCCGACGCCGATCCGTCGAAGTGGGTCGCGCCCGCCGATCTGGCCGCCGTCATCCTGTTCCTCGCCTCGGCCGAGGCGCGGGCGGTGACGGGAGCCCTGATCCCTGTGACGGGCAAGGTCTGATGCGCGCGCGCAGCATCCTCTACCTGCCCGCCTCGAATGCGCGGGCGGTCGAGAAGGCCTGCACCCTGCCCTGCGACGTGGCGGTGCTGGACCTGGAGGACGCCGTCGCGCCCGAGATGAAAGCCGAAGCTCGTGCGGCCGCCGTCGCGGCGGCGCAGGAAGGCGGCTTCGGCCCGCACCTCGGCGTGCGGATCAACGGACTGGACACGCCGTGGGGCGCCGACGACCTGAAGGCCCTGCGTGACGCCCCCGTCGAGCTGATCGTCGCGCCAAAGGTCGGGAGCGCGGCCATGGTCCACGCCCTGTCGGCGGCGCTGCGCCCCGGCGTCGCCCTGTGGGCCATGATCGAGACGCCGCGCGCCCTGGTGGATCTCGGCGAGATCGCCGGAGCGGACGGCGCGCTGAGCGGCCTGATGCTGGGCGTCAACGATCTGGCCAAGGATCTGAAGACGGGCGCGTCGCCCGACCGGGAACCGCTGAAGCCTTGGCTGGCGGCCGTCGTGGCCCACGCCCGCGCCAACGGCCTGAACGTCATCGACGGCGTGTTCAACCGCATCAAGGACGAGGCCGGGTTCGCCGCAGAGTGCGCTCAGGGAAGACTGTATGGCTTTGACGGCAAGAGCCTGATCCATCCCGCTCAGATCGAGGGGGCGAACGCAGCGTTCGGCCCTTCGCCCGACGAGATCGAATGGGCGCGCAAGGTCGTGGCCGCCTTCGCCACGCCCGAGGCCGCCGGGCTGGGCGTCATCCGCGTTGAGGGCGAGATGGTGGAGCGGCTGCACCTGCACGCCGCCCAAAACCTTCTAGCCGATCTCTGACCCTTCTCCCCTTGAGGGAGAAGGTGGGCGCCGGAGGCGCTCGGATGAGGGGTGTCGGCGCGAGGGCAGATGATTAGCGACTTCGCTGGGAAACATTTCGGATAGGGCGCGCTCACACTCCTCATCCGTCAGGCTCCGCCTGCCACCTTCTCCCACAAGGGGAGAAGGAAGAGCGGGGTGGCGCCTTCCCGCGACAGACCTTAGACACGGCTCCATGACCGCACCGCTTCCGCCCCTGTCGAAAACCCGCGCCTGGGTCTGTGCGCCGGGGGTGTTGAAGGTGCCGTTCCTATCCGCCTTCCTGCCCGATTACGACCTGTCCGCCCTGCCCGGATCGTCAATCGAGGCCGTCCTCGGCTGGGGCATGAAGCCAACGGCGGAGGCGGGTCGACGTTGGGCGGCGAAGCACGACAAACCCTATGTCGCGTTGGAGGACGGCTTCCTGCGCTCGGTCGGGATCGGCGAGAGCGGAGCGACCAGCCTCAGCCTGATCGTCGATGATCTGGGCGTCTATTACGACGCGACCCGGCCCAGTCGGCTGGAACAGCTGATCGACACAGCCCCAGACTGGTGCGACGCCGCCATGAAGACCCGCGCGCGGGGCCTGATCAACCGCATCGTCGCCTCTGGCGTGTCCAAGACCAATATGGGCGGGCCGCTGGATGCAGATCTGCTGAAACCGGGCCGCCGGGTGCTGATCGTGGACCAGACCTTCGGTGACGCCTCCATCGGCTATGGACTGGCGACCGAGACCAGCTTCTCGGAGATGCTGGCGACCGCCCGGCGCGACGAGCCGGACGCCCAGTTGATCGTCAAGCGCCACCCCGCCGTGGCGGCGGGACGCAAGCAGGGCTGCATCCCGGCGGACCAGCTTCAGGGCGTCACCCTGATCGACACCGACGTGCGGCCCGCCGACCTGCTGGCGGCGGTGGACGCGGTCTATGTCGTGACCTCGGCGCTGGGGTTCGAGGCGCTGTTGCGCGGCCTGCCGGTGCGCTGCTTCGGCGCGCCCTTCTATTCCGGCTGGGGCCTGACGACGGACGCGGTCCAGACCCGGCGGCGCGGCGTCGCGCGCGATCTGGAGCAGATCGCGGCGGCGGCTCTGATCGCCTACACCCGCTATGTCGATCCGGTGACGGGCCAGCGGTGCGAGGCGGAACAGGCGCTGGAGCGGCTGATCGCCCTGCGCGACCGGGCCGACCGGCTGGCGGGCGCCTTCGCCGCCGTCGGCTTCGCCCCGGCCAAGCGGCCGCCGGTGCGCCGCCTGCTCAACTCGCCCAAGGGCCGTGTCCGCTATTTCTGGCGCTCCTCCGCCGCCGTCGCCCATGCGCGGGCGACGGGCGGCAGGCTGATCTGGTGGGCCGGCAAGGAGACGCCGCAGATCCGCGCCGCCGCCGACGCCTTCGAAGGGCCGGTCGTGCGGATGGAGGATGGCTTCATCCGCTCGCGCGGGCTGGGGTCCGACTTCTTCGGCGCCCTGTCGGTCGCGCTGGATGATCAGGGCGTCTATTATGACCCGACCCGCCCCAGCCGTCTGGAAAGCCTGATCAAGGCGGGCGAGCCGTCGCCGGATCAGATCGCGCGGGCCGAGGCCCTTCGCGCCCGCGTGGTCGATGCGGGCCTGTCGAAATACAATCTGAAGGGCGCGGGCGTCCCGGCGCACTGGCCGACCGACAAGCCCATCCTGCTGGTCGTGGGCCAGGTCGAGAACGACCGCTCGATCATGATGGGCTGCGGACCGGACCTTCGCACCAACTCGGGTCTGGTGAAGGCGGCGCGGGCGGATCATCCCGACGCCTTCCTGATCTATCGCAACCACCCGGACGTGACTGCGGGCAACCGGCCCGGCCTGCTGGACCATGCGGCGATGGAGGAGGTCGACGCCTCGGCCGACGATCTGGACATCATCGACTGCCTGAACGCCTGCGACCGGCTGGCCACCCTGACCTCCCTGACCGGGTTCGAGGCCCTGATGCGAGGCAAGCCGGTCAGCGTCTATGGCCGCCCCTTCTATGCCGGATGGGGCCTGACCGACGACCGGCTGACGTTCGAGCGCCGCACCCGCCGCGCCAGTCTGCAAAGCGTCATCCACGCCGCCCTGATCGGCTATCCGGTCTATGTCACGCCGGACGGCTGGCCGTGCGAGGCCGAGGATCTGGTCGAGGCCCTGATCGCCGCGCGCGACCATCCCCTGCCCGCCCCGCCGCGCGGCCGGATCAATCGCTGGTGGCGGGGCATAAAGGCCAGTCTCGACCGCAGCCTTCCCCCAGCTTATTGAGGAAGTTCGTCATCGCAACGGACTGAGTCCGGCCCGCGAGGCGCCCGAACTTCGCCGCGAGGCGCCGACATAAGGCTTGTCGAGCGTCGGGGACTCCATGTTCCCTCATGCAGCGAGGCGCCGCGCGCCGAGCGTCAGGGAACCATACAGTGCAAAAAGCCGTCATCTCCGCCACCGGCCTGTTCACGCCGGAACAGTCGATCTCGAACGAGGAGCTGGTCGGCGCCTACAACGCGTGGGCGGAAGGCTGGAACGCGGCCAACGCGCAGGCCATCGCCGCCGGAGAGGTCGAGGCCAAGACGCCCTCGTCCGAAGCCTTCATCGAGAAGGCCTCGGGCATCAAGGCGCGCTACGTCATGGACAAGTCGGGCATCATCGACCCCGAGCGGATGCTGCCCAATCTGCCCGCGCGCGGCGACGACGAGCTGTCGATCCTGGCCGAAATGGCGGTGAAGGCCGCGCAAGACGCCATCAAGGCCTGGGGCAAGCCGGTCAGCGAGATCGGCGCCGTCATCTGCGCCGCGTCGAACATGCAGCGCCCCTACCCCGCCATGGCCATTGAGGTGCAGCAGGCGCTGGGCATTGAGGGCTTCGCCTTCGACATGAACGTTGCGTGCAGCTCGGCCACCTTCGGCATCAAGACGGCGGCGGACTTCGTGGCCTCGGGCTCGGTCAAGGCCGTGCTGATGGTGAACCCAGAAATCTGCTCGGCGCACCTGAACTTCAAGGATCGCGACAGCCACTTCATCTTCGGCGACGTCGCCACGGCCGTCATCATCGAGGCCGAGGATCAGGCCGGGCCGGGCGGCTGGGACATTCTGGGCACGAAGCTGCAGACCAGCTTCTCGAACAACATCCGCAACAATTTCGGCTTTCTGAACCGCGCCGCCCTGCCGACCGACGGGCATGAGCCCGTCTCGTCCGACGGCCTGAGCGACAAGATGTTCGTCCAGCAGGGTCGCAAGGTGTTCAAGGAGGTGGTGCCGATGGTGTCGGAGATGATCCTGGACCACGCCGCCGAACTGAGCCTGGACCCGCACGGACTGAAGCGTCTGTGGCTGCACCAGGCCAACATCAACATGAACACCCTGATCGGCAGGAAGGTGCTGGGTCGCGAGCCTGAGCCCGGCGAGAACGTCATCATCCTGGACGACTACGCCAACACCTCCTCGGCCGGGTCGATCATCGCCTTCCATCTGCACCACGAGGGCTTCGCGCCGGGCGATACGGGTCTGATCTGCAGCTTCGGCGCAGGTTATTCGGCGGGCACGGTTTTTGTGCAAAAGCGCCCCTGATTCAGTCGTTCGGGAATCATTATTTCCGGCGGCGCTTGCACTGTTCGGAAAATTTTGCAAACCGTAACGCGTCGAGAAACAGGGGGGACGATGCCCGAATGACTCAGACAGCTTTGCCTTGGGCTGAAAAACTCAGTGATCCGCTGGCGCACGACGTGGCCACGGTGTTGCAACGCATGGGCGGTTCCGCCCATCAGGATATAGTCATCAACTGCGTCGCGGCGTTGAAGCGCCAACGCGGCGAGTCGGTGACTCAGGACCTCAAGATGAAGATCATCGAGGTGTTTGAACGCTATCGCGACTTCTTCATCCGCCCCTTCGGCGAAGGGTCCCTGCGCTGGGCTCTGGCGCCCGACGTCGCCTGACCCATAAGGTTTCAGTCAACGAAAAAGGCCCGCTCCGATGGAGCGGGCCTTCGTCATTTCAGACTATCCGCGCTTAGACCATTATCGGTTCGGATGGAATCAATCCGAACTCAGATCAATGGTCCAGATCAATCACTTGAGCGAATATCTGGGTTCACATGCGATCGCATGTGAACCGATTTCGCTCTAGAAGCGACGGATGTAGCTGACCGAATAGGCGTCAGCCTCGCCGCGGTCGTCGCGGAAGTCACGACGGGTCCAGTCGGCACGGACGCCGTTCACGCCGTCCAGATAGTAGTTGGCGCCGACGCCATAGTTCCAGCTGTCGCCGCCGACCTTGGTCTCGGCGCCCGCCAGTTCCTGCTTCAGCTCAGTGTGGCCGTAGCCGCCGCGAGCGAACAGTTCCAGCTTGTCGCCGATCGGGTATTTGCCGACGACATAACCGGCGGCGTCCCACTCATGCTTGATCTGGCCATCGACGCCGGCGACGGTGATGTCCTTATCCTTGACCCCTACCCCGACTTCCGTCTCGACGGCGAGGTAGCGGTTCAGGTCGACGCCCAGGCGCCCGCTGACGGCGCCGGTCTGGGCTGCGTCGCCTTCCATATGCGTGTAACCCAGCGATCCATAACCGCGCGGCTCAGGATTCGATTGAGCAAACGCCGGAACGGCAAGAACAGACATAGCGGCGGCGGCGAGAAGAACGTTACGCATTATTTCATACTCCTTAGATGATGTGACTTCTGTGATCACATGCCCCATCCAACACAGGGATAAATGGGTAGGCAGGACCTATAGTTCCATGCCGAATATCAAAGACATAGCCCTGTGATGCAATAACGACACATACAGTGTTACATCTAGATCTCAAAAAAAAAGAAGGGCGCGCTCCGCCGAGAAGCGCGCCCGATCCGTTCGCTTAAGTCGGCTTAGAAGCGACGGACGTAGTTGACCGAATAAACATCCACCTCGCCCCCATCGTCGGTGAAGTCACGGCGGGTCCAATCGCCGCGCAGGCCGTTCTGAGCGTCGAAGTAGTAGTTGGCGCCGACGCCGTAATTCCAGCTTTCACCGTCGGCCTTGCTCTCAAAACCGGCCAGTTCGCCCTTGATGCGGGTCGTGCCGTAACCGCCGCGCGCAAACAGTTCAAAGTTGGGCGTAACCGGCAGCGTGCCGACCGCATAGGCGGCCAGATCGTAGTCGTGCTTGATCTTGCCCTTGGCGCCGGCGACGGTGAAGTCGTGGTCCTTCACCCCGATCGAGCCCTCGCCCTCAACGCCGAAATAAGGGTTGAACTTGGCGCCCAGACGACCGGTCACCGCGCCCAGGTCCCCATCTGAATGGTCCAGTTGCGAATAGCCGAGCGTACCATAATAGGTGGGGCCGCCCGGCTGCATGACCTGGGCCGCAGCCGGCAGGGCGAATACAGACAGCGCGGCGGCGGCGAGAATAACATTACGCATGAGCTTCAATCACTCCTTATTGCGATGAGCAGGACTGGCCTGACCACCTTGCGGAGAAACAAAGCTCGCACGCCCGCAGACGTTCCTTATGCTTCATGAAGAAGTCGATGACTGTGCAATCGGAAGCACACACGACGTTCCTTCAAGAGCGACTATTATAAGACAAGAAAAAGGCGACCCTTTCGGATCGCCCTTTCCTTATCGATTTTGAGAGCCGACCTTAGCGGTCCTTCTCGCGCTCTACGCCCGAACGGGCGGCCAGCGCCGCCTGCGCCGCCGCCAGACGGGCGATCGGCACGCGGTAGGGCGAGCAGGAGACGTAGTCCAGCCCCACCTCTTCACAGAAGGCGATGGACGACGGGTCGCCGCCATGTTCGCCGCAGATGCCCATCTTCATGCCCGGCTTGGCCGCGCGACCGCGCTCCTCGGCGATGCGGATCAGGTCGCCTACGCCGTTCTGGTCCAGACGAACGAAGGGGTCGTTCTCGAAGATGCCCTTGTCGAGATAGACCTGCAAGAAGCGGCCGGAATCGTCGCGGCTGATGCCGAAGGTCGTCTGGGTCAGGTCGTTAGTGCCGAAGCTGAAGAATTCAGCATGCTCGGCCAGATCGGCGGCGCGCAGGGCCGCACGCGGCAGTTCGACCATGGTGCCGACCAGATAGTCCACGCTGTCGCCCGCCTCGACAAAGACGGCCTTGGCCGTGCGGTCGGTCAGCTCGCGCAGATATTTCATCTCCAGACCC
This sequence comes from Brevundimonas naejangsanensis DSM 23858, assembly GCF_000421705.1. Taxonomy (GTDB): domain Bacteria; phylum Pseudomonadota; class Alphaproteobacteria; order Caulobacterales; family Caulobacteraceae; genus Brevundimonas; species Brevundimonas naejangsanensis. The sequence continues at coordinate 75,264 of NZ_ATXN01000003.1, read as the reverse complement.
AGGGCGACCAGCGGGTGCATGATCTCCGGGATCGGGGCGACGCCGGTGGACGCCTTCACCTGCAGCGCCGCCTCAAGGATGGCGCGGACCTGCATTTCATAGATTTCCGGATAGGCCACGCCCAGGCGACAGCCGCGATGGCCTAGCATGGGGTTGGTTTCCTGAAGCTCCTTGGCCCGACGCTTCAGCTTGGCCGCGTCCAGCCCCTGATGCGCGGCCAGGGCGTCGATTTCAGCCTCGGTGTGCGGGATGAACTCGTGCAGCGGCGGGTCCAGCAGACGCACGGTCACCGGCAGACCGCTCATGATCGCGAAGAGTTCGATAAAATCGGCCTTCTGGAACGGCGCGATCTTGGCCAGGGCGGCGCGACGGCCCGCCTCATCATCGGCCAGGATCATCTCGCGCACCGCCGCAATGCGGTCGTCGTCAAAGAACATGTGCTCGGTGCGCGACAGGCCGATGCCCTCGGCGCCGAAGCCGCGCGCGGTCTTGGCGTCCAGGGCGGTCTCGGCGTTGGCGCGGACCTTCAGGCGGCGGATGCCGTCGGCCCAGCCCATCAGGGTCTGGAAATCGCCCGTCAGCTCCGGCTCGATCATGGCCACGGCGCCGTCCAGCACCTCGCCCTTGCCGCCGTCGATGGTGATGACCTCGCCCGCCTTGAAGGTGCGGCCGCGCGCGGTGAAGGTCCCGGCCTTCTCATCGATCGAGATTTCGCCCGCGCCCGAGACGCAGGGGCGCCCCATGCCGCGCGCCACCACCGCCGCGTGGCTGGTCATGCCGCCGCGCGCCGTGACGATGCCGCGCGCCGCGTGCATGCCGTGGATGTCTTCGGGGCTGGTCTCGTCGCGGACCAGGATGACGGCGTCGCCCTGCTGGCCCAGACGTTCCGCCTCGTCGGCGTCGAAGACGATCTTGCCGGTCGCTGCACCCGGCGAGGCGGGCAGGCCCGCCGCCACCACGGTGCGCGCCGCCTTGGGGTCCAGCGTCGGGTGCAGCAACTGGTCCAGCGCCGCCGGTTCGACGCGGCTGACCGCCTCGTCCTGAGAGATGACGCCTTCCGAAGCCAGATCCACGGCGATCTTCAGCGCCGACTTGGCCGTGCGCTTGCCGTTGCGGGTCTGCAGCATCCACAGGCGGCCCTGCTCGACCGTGAACTCGATGTCCTGCATGTCGCGGTAGTGGCTTTCCAGCCGCCCCACTACGTCGACGAACTGGGCGAAGACCTCAGGCATGGCCTCTTCCATCGAAGGAGCCGTTTCGCCCATCTCCTCGCGGCCCGCCTTGGTCAGCGACTGCGGCGTGCGGATGCCGGCCACCACGTCCTCGCCCTGGGCGTTGATCAGGAACTCGCCGTACAGCTTGTTCTCGCCCGTCGAGGGGTTGCGGGTGAAGGCGACGCCGGTGGCCGAGGTCTCGCCCATGTTGCCGAACACCATCGACTGGACGTTGACGGCCGTGCCCCAGCTTTCGGGGATGTCGTGCATGCGGCGATAGAATTTCGCCCGGTCGTTCATCCAGCTTTCGAACACGGCGCCGACAGCGCCCCACAGCTGGGCCTGGGGATCCTGCGGGAAGGGCTTGCCCAGTTCGCGCTCGACCAAGGCCTTGTAGTCCGCGACCACCTTTTCCCAGTTCTCGGCGGTCAGTTCAGTGTCGACCGAGACGCCCAGACGATCCTTGTGGTCGTCCAGCACCTCTTCGAAATAGTCGTGGCCCAGACCCAGAACCACGTTGGAATACATGGTGATGAAGCGGCGATAGGAATCGAAGGCGAAGCGACGGTCGCCCGACAGCTTGGCCAGACCCTCGACCGTCTGGTCGTTCAGGCCCAGGTTCAGGACGGTATCCATCATGCCCGGCATGGAGGCGCGGGCGCCCGAGCGCACCGAGACCAGCAGGGGGTTGGCGGCGTCGCCAAAGGTCTTGCCCACCACGCCCTCGACGTGGGCGAGGGCCGCCTTGACCTGATCGGTCAGGTCGGTCGGATAGGTCTCTTCATTGGCGTAATACCAGGTGCAGACCTCGGTGGTGATGGTGAACCCCGGCGGCACCGGCAGGCCGAGGGACGACATCTCGGCCAGGTTCGCCCCCTTGCCGCCGAGAAGATTCTTCATCGAAGCGTCGCCGTCAGCGGATCCGCCGCCAAAGCCGTACACCCACTTGGTCATTTCGCAGTTCCTGAACCGTGGTCTGACTGCGGGTCCCAGCCCCGCATATGTAGAAGGGTGCGGGTATATTCTGAGTCCCGCCTTACGGACGCCCTCACTAGCGCGCTGCACCTGCGAAGGCGAGGCTGCAGTTGCAACAATCCGTGAGGGGATGTTTCGTACGGCAAGGCCGAGGCGCGGCGTGACGCACTGGAGGAAGCGGCTCGGGCCGCCTATCTAGGCCTTATGCCTATCGCCCGCCTCGACAGTCGCGCCCTGATCCGCATCAGCGGCCCCGACGCCCGCCCTTTCCTGCATAATCTGCTCACCCAGAACGTGGAGACGCTGCAGCCCGGCGAACTGCGCTTCGGCGCTCTGCTTTCGCCGCCGGGACGCCTGATGTTCGACCTGTTCATCTGGGGCGAGGAGGATGGCGTCATTCTGGATGTGGCGGCCGACCGGCGCGACGCCCTGCTCCAGCGTCTGTCGATGTACAGGCTGCGCTCCAGCGTGGATGTGATGGCGATTCCCGATGCTGTCTTCGTCGCCTGGGGCGCCGAGAGGCCGGACGGCTTTGTCGATGATCCCCGCTTGCCGGCGCTGGGCGGCCGCCGCTGGGGAGATCAGAGCGAGACCGACGCGACAGAGGCCGACTGGCAGGCGCACCGCCTGACGCTGGGCGTGCCCGATCCCACAGCCGACACGCTGCAGGACAAGACCTATCCGATCGAGGCGGACTTCGACCTGCTGAACGGCATCGACTTCCACAAGGGCTGCTTCATCGGTCAGGAGACGACCTCGCGGATGAAGCGGCGCGGCACGATCAAGAACCGCATGATGGCCATCACCTTCGACGGCCCCGCCCCCGAACGCGGCGCCGAGGTGCTGAACGGCGACCTGCGGGCGGGCGAAGTCATGACCGGCGCCGAGGGGCGCGCCATCGCCCTGATGCGCTTGGACCGCATGGAAGGCGACCTGACCGTCGAGGGCCGCTCCGTGCGGGTCGCGAAGCCCGACTGGATCCCTGATTTTCAAGGCTGAATTCGAAATAACGGAAAATCTGCTTGTCGCGATGTAAAAGTCGCTTGACGTAAGCGCGACCCCGTTGGTAAAGCTCACTTGTCAACACGACAGGGGAGCTTGTCATGAATACCCAGATCACCACCGCAGGCGAAGCCGCCGCCCGTAACAAGAAGAAGATGGACGACCTGACCGTCGTTCTGTGCGCCCTGACCGTGGTCGGAGTCAGCGCCACCGCCGCCACGCCCTTCTGGCCCGACGCCTGGGGCCGCGCGCCGTCGATCGGCGTTGTCGTCCTGGCCGCCGGACTAGCCGTCTTCACCGCCCTGCACACCCTCTACTGGTGGCGCGCCCTGGATGAGGCCGCCAAAGAGGCGCACAAATGGGCTTGGTGGTGGGGCGGCAACCTGGGCCTCGTCGCAGGCGGCGCGGCCGTCGTCATCGCCGCCCTCGCAGGCGTGAATTTGCTGCCCGCCGCCGTGCCGCACACCGATGCTGCCCTGATCGCCCTGGGCGTCTTCGCCGTCTTCGCGGCCCAGGCCGTCGGCTATGGCCTCGCCTGGTGCGGCTGGTGGATCGCCCGTCGATGACGAGCGCCTTCGTCAATCGCCTGAAGGTCTTCCGCGCAGAACGCGACTGGACCCAGGCCGATCTGGCCGAGCGCCTGGGCGTCTCGCGCCAGACCATCCAGGCGCTGGAGAAGGGCCGCTACGACCCTTCCCTGCCCCTCGCCTTCCGCATTTCCCGCCTCTTCGGCCAGCCGATCGAAGCCATCTTCATCGCCTGATCTGACCTCGCCTTAAACAAAACCTCTAAAATTCAAGGACTTCTCAATGACCATCGCACACCGCATGGGCCAAACGGCCAACTGTGTCTCGCGCTTCGCCGCCGGACTGCTGGCCGCCCTGGCCGCCTCCGCCGCCCTCGCCGCCGCCCCCGGCGTCGCCCACGCCGAAGCCCCCGGCTCGGTTTCCGCGGCGCCCATCCCCCGCGCCGAGGGCGCCGGCCCCCCGCTGTGGGTGGTCAGGGACGCGGACTCCACCGTCTATCTGTTCGGCACGGTCCATGTGCTGCGTCCCGGCACGGCCTGGGGCTCGGACAAGGTCAACGCCGCCTTCGCCAGCGCGTCCGACATCTGGGTCGAGATCGCCGATCAGGACGATCAGGCCGTGGTCATGCCGGTGATCCAGCAGCATGGCGTCGATCCGTCCCGCCCCCTGTCGTCCATCCTGTCGGCCGCAGACTTCGCCGCCTTCGACAAGGTCGCCCAGGCCAATGGCGCGTCAGGCGCGGCGCTGGACGCCTATCGTCCGTGGCTGGCGGCCTTCATGATCTCCATGTCGGGCCCGACCAACGCGGGCTATCGGTCCGAGGCGGGCGTCGACAAGACGCTGATGGATCGCGCCAGGGCGCAGGGCAAGGCGCTGCACGGCTTTGAAACCGCCGACATCCAGGTGCGCCTGATCGCGGGCATGAGCGAAGAGGCTCAGGTCGCCTATCTGAACAACTATGTCCGCAACGCAGACGGGATCATCACCAATCTGGATGATACCGTCGCCGCCTGGCTGAAGGGCGACGCCGCCGAGACGGGCCGCCTGAACCGCGTCAACACCCGCGACATTCATGAAGACATCCACCGCGCCGCCCTGATCGAGCGCAACGCCGACTGGACCAACCAGATCGAGACGATGATGCAGGGCGCAGGCACGGCCTTCGTCGCCGTCGGCGCCGCCCACCTGATGGATCAGGACAGCGTGATCGACATGCTGACGGCGAAGGGCTTCACGGTCGAGCGGCTGTAAGCTTCGCGTTCGGCGCATTGAGGGGCCCGGCGTCGTCGCCGGGCCTTTTTGCAGGCCCGTTCCCATCCCCGTCATCCTCCGGCAAGCCTCGAAGCGGAGCGAGACCGCAGGATAACGGGGATGATTGTTCACTTGCGCCGTCAGAACATTCCCGCAACCTCGCACCATGACCGAATCCGAAAAGGCTGAAGGCCGCTGCGGCTGGTGCGGGACGACGGACCCGCTCTACATCGCCTATCACGACACCGAATGGGGCGTGCCCGAATACGACCCTCGCGCCCTGTGGGAAAAGCTGGTTCTGGACGGCTTTCAGGCCGGGCTGGCCTGGGTCACCATCCTGAGAAAGCGCGAGGGGATGCGCGACGCCTTCGACGGGTTCGATCCCGAGATCATCGCCCGCTATGGAGAGGCCGACCGCGCGCGCCTACTGGCCGACCCCCGCATCATCCGCTCAGGCGCCAAGGTCGACGCCGCCATCAACGGCGCCCGCATCTGGCTGGACATGCGCGACAACGGCGAGGACTTTTCGGCCTGGCTGTGGTCCTTCGTCGGCGGCCGGCCGCGGGTGAATCAGTGGAGAGATTTCCGCGACGCCCCGACCCAGACGCCAGAAAGCGTCGCCATGGCCAAAGCCTTGAAGGCGCGCGGTTTCAAGTTCTGCGGCCCGGTCATCGTCTACGCCTTTCAGCAGGCGGTCGGTATGGTGAACGATCACCAGACCACCTGCTTCCGACACGCACAGATCAACGACGCACACGGACAAAAACATCAATCGGCAGGACGTGACGGTGGATCTGGTGACTGACGATCGCATCGCAACAACCCGAACCTTATAACAGATTGCTTTCGATTTCGGCCGCCCCTACCTAAACCTGCAATGGCTTGGTCGATGACGACATTGGCAAGACTGTTGGCCGCGCTGACTCTGGTCGTCGCGGCGTTCGTCATTGCGCCCATCGCCGACGCCGCCGCCTGCGGGCCCGAACCGCTGGCCGCCCACCAGGTGATCGACCACGATCCGGCGGCCGGGGATCATGACGGCTCAGGCGGCGAACCCGGCCTGTGCGCCCACGGCCATTGCCATCACACCGCCAGCGAACGGCATCCCTCGCGCGATTTCGTTCTCATCGGTCTGCCGGCCCATGTCGAACATGGCCGCCCGCTGAACGATCGTCTGGCTTCCTGCGCGCCCGAAGGCCTGAAGCGCCCTCCCAGAGCCTGAGCTGAGATCCGCGCAGTCGTGCGCGCTCCTGTTCAGTAATTCTGGAAATCAAACATGTTATTGCTGCATCGTCGTCGATCGCGCCTCGCGATCGGCTGCGCGCTCGTCTTGCTGGGCGCGGCGTCGGCCGCCCCGTCGTGGGCCGACCCCGCTCCGACCTATGCCGAGCTTGTCGCTCGCCTCGACCAGACGCCCGCTTCCGCAGAAGCCGCCGCCCTTGTCGACGCCGCCGAGGCGCGTGTCCGCCAGGCCCGCGTCCGCCCCAACCCCAGTCTGGACCTGAGCGCCGAGAACGTCGCTGGGTCCGGCCCTTATAACGGCTTTGGAGGCGGCGATATCAGCCTGTCCTTCAGCCAGGATCTTGAACTGTGGGGTCGACGTCCGGCCAGGGTGAACGCCGCCCGCGCCGATGCAGGCGCGGCGTCTCTGAGACGCGACCTCGCCCTGATCGATACGGCCGGTCGGCTGGCCCTGACCTATGCCGAAGCCGAAGCGGCCCAGCGTCGCGCGGCCCTGGCCGAAGAGGCGCTGAGCCTGTCCGTGGCCGACGCCCGCGCGGCGCTGGCCCTGGTCGAGGAAGGGCGAGAGCCTCTTCTGCGCGGCATACAGGCCGAGAGCGAGGCCGCCGCCGCCCGCGCCGCGTTGGACGAGGCCAAAGCCGAGCGTGACGCCGCCTTCGCCCGGCTGAGCGCCGTCGCCATGCTGCCGACGCCCGCGACCTCGATCGATGCCGGACTGCTGGATGCGTCAGCGACGCCCTCAAGCCCTTCCCACCGCGAAGCGCCCACGGTGCGCGTGGCTGAGGCCGAGGCGACGGCGGCCGAGCGCCGCATCGACATCCAGCGTATCAACGGCCGCCCCGATGTCACCGCCAGCGTGGGCGTGACCCGCTTCGGCGCCGAGGACCAGACGGCCCTGACCTTCGGCCTCAGCCTGCCCTTGCCGCTGTTCGACCGCAACCGGGGGAGCATCGACGCGGCCCGCGCCGAACACCGGGCTGCCCAAGCGCGGGTCATGCAGGCGCGTCAGGACGCCGGAGCCGACCGGGCCGCCGCGGTGGCGCGTCTGGCGTCGTCCGCCAGCCGCGTGTCAGCCGCCGATGCAGGCGTGACCTCGGCCGAGGAGGCCTATCGCCTGTCGCGCATCGGCGCAGAGGCGGGACGCATCTCGCAACTGGAGCTGCGCACCGGACGCGCGGCTCTGATCAACGCCCGATCCGCCGCTGTCGACGCCCGCATGGCGCGCGTCCGCGCCGAGATCGACCTGGCGCGCCTGGAAGGCCGCCTCCCCTTTGAAGGAAGTCGCTGATGCGCAATACCTTGTCGAAGAAAGAAACCCTGCTCGTCGGCATCGCCGCTGTTCTCATGCTGGGGATCGGCGGGCTGACGCTGTCTCTTGTCCGGCATGACCCGCCCCGCGCCGTTGCGGCTGTCAAGGAAGCCGAGCCCGAAGGCGAAACCACGGGCGAAACCGCCGAAAAGCCCGAGGGCGTGATCGAACTGACCGCCGAACAGCTTCAGGCGGCGGGCATTTCCGTCGTCTCCGTCTCGCGCGGCGGCGGCGGCGAAACGCGCCTGTCCGGCCGGGTCGAGGCCATGGTCGACGCGCGCGCCGCTGTCGGCGCCGTGGTCGGCGGCACGGTCGAGCGGGTGCTGGTCGCGCCGGGCCAGGCGGTCCGCGCGGGCCAGCCTCTGGTCAGCCTGATCAGCGGCGACGGCGCCGCCCTGCGCGCCGAGATCGACGCAGCCTCGGCCGCCGCCACCGCCGCGCGTCAGGCGCATCAGCGCAACCGCAATCTGGCCGATCAGGGCGTCGTCGCCCGTCAGGAGGTCGAGGCCTCGCAGGCTCAGGCCGCCAGCGCCGAGGCTATGGCTCGCGCCGCGCGGGCGCGAGCGACGGCGGCGGGCTCGCCCAACGCCTCGGGCCGGATGAGCATCGTCAGCCCCATCGCGGGCGTCGTCACCAATGTTCAGGTCGGCCCCGGCGGCTTCGTCGGTCAGGGCGCGGTCGTGGCCGAAGTGACCAATCCGGCGCGGGTCGAGCTGGTCTTAAACGCTCCGCCGCAGCTGGCGGCCCAGGTGCGCCTCGGCTCGCACGTGCGCGTCACGGGACCGCAAGGCGAGTTCGACGCCCTCGTCACCGGCGTCGCCGCCGACGCCGGATTACAGGACAGCGGCGCGACCGTGATCCGCGCCCGGCCCGAAAGCGACCGCCTGCCGCCCGCTGGATCGCCCGTCACCGGCGCCGTGGTCACACAAGGCCAGTCGGGCGGCGCCCTGACCGTGCCGTCCGAGGCGGTGCAGACGGTCGACGGCGCCACGGTGGTCTTCGTTCAGACCGGCCAAGGCTTCCGCGCCCAGCCCGTGCTGGCCGGCCGTCAGGCCGGGGGCGCCACCGAAATCCTTCGCGGCCTGACCGGGACCGAAAAGGTCGCGGCGGCCAACGCCTTCCTGCTCAAGGCCGAACTGGCCAAGGGCGAAGCCGAGCACGGCCACTAAGGGAGGGCGATCATGTTCAAAGCCATCATTGAGGCGTCCGTCCGCTTCCGCTGGTTCGTCATCCTGGCCACGACGCTGGTCGCGGCCTGGGGCCTGTTCCAGCTGACCAAACTGCCGATCGACGCCGTTCCGGACATCACCAACCGACAGGTGCAGATCAACACCGTGGCCCCGGCCCTGGCCCCCGAACAGATGGAGCGTCAGGTCACCTACCCGCTGGAAACAGCGATGGCGGGCATTCCGGGGATACAGAGCACCCGCTCCCTGACCCGCAACGGCTTCAGCCAGGTGACGGTCATCTTCAGCGACGCCACCGACATCTACTTCGCCCGTCAGCAGGTGGCCGAACGGATGGCGCAGGCGCGCGAGAATCTGCCCGAGGGCGTCGAACCGGCCCTGTCGCCCATCACCACCGGCCTGGGCGAAGTCCTGATGTGGACGGTCGATCTGACGCCCTTCGACGCAAAGACAGCGCGCGCGGGCCGTCCCGGCTGGCAACCCGACGGCGCCTATCTGACTCCCGAGGGCGAGCGGTTGGATACGCCGCAGGCGCGAGCCACCTACCTGCGCACCGTTCAGGACTGGATCATCGCGCCCCGGATGCGGACGGCGCCCGGTCTGGCGGGCGTCGATGTCAACGGCGGCTATGTGAAGGAATACGCCGTCCGGCCCGATCCGGCGCGGCTGGCCGGCTATGGCCTCAGCCTGAACGACCTGATCCAGGCGCTGGATCGCGCCAACACGCAAGCGGGCGCGGGCTATATCCAGCGCGCGGGCGAGGCCCTGACCGTGCGCACCGACGCCCTGGCCCAGACGGTCGAGGATCTGGCCCAAGCGCCCGTGGTCAATCGCAACGGCCTTGTCGTGCGCGTCGCCGATGTGGCCGTGGTCGAGATCGGCCAGGCGCCGCGTCTGGGCGGGGCCAGCCGCGATGGTCATGAGGCGGTCATCGGCACGGCCTTGATGCTGGCGGGCGAGAACAGCCGCACCGTGGCCCAGGCCGCCGCCGAACGACTAGAGCAGATCAGCGCCAGCCTGCCGCCCGACATCGTCGCCGAGCCGGTGCTGAACCGCAGCGCCCTGGTCAACTCCACCATCAAGACGGTGGCCAAGAACCTGACCGAAGGCGCCCTGCTGGTCATCGTCGTGCTGTTCCTGTTGCTGGGGAACATCCGCGCTGCGACGATCACGGCCCTGATGATCCCGATCAGCTTTCTGTTCGCGGTCATCGGCATGAACCGCTTCGGCATCAGCGGAAACCTGATGAGCCTGGGGGCGCTGGACTTCGGCCTGCTGGTCGACGGCGCCGTGGTAGTGGTCGAGAACACCCTGCTGCGTCTGGGCCAGAAGCGCGCCGATCTGGGCCACGTCCTGACCCGCAACGAACGGCTGGGCGTCGCCGCCTCGGCCGCGCGCCAGATGGTCAAGCCAGCCGCCTTCGGCCAGCTTATAATCCTTCTGGTCTTCACGCCCCTGCTGATGCTGGAAGGCGTCGAGGGCAAGACCTTCATTCCCATGGGAGCCACGGTCATGCTGGCTTTGGTCGGCGCCTTCATCTTCTCCTTCACCTTCGTCCCGGCCATGGCGGCCCTGCTGGTCAAGGAGCCCAAGACGGTCCACGTCGACGAGAACGGCGAGGCCGAGGAGCATGAGACCTTCCTGCTGCGCCACGCGCGCCGCTGGATCGAACCGGTCATCCGCGCCGCCGTCTCGCATCCCAAAACGGTGCTGGCCTCGGCCTTCGGCGCCCTGCTGATCGGCGCCCTGGCCTTCACCCTGCTGGGGCGCGAGTTCATCCCCACGCTGGACGAAGGCGACATCGCCATGCAGGCGCTGCGCGTGCCCTCGGCCTCGCTGGAGCAGTCCCTCGCCATGCAGATGGCGCTGGAACGGACCATCAAGGCCCAGCCCGAGGTGAAAACCGTCTTCTCGCGCACCGGCACTGCCGAGGCGGCGGTGGACCCCATGCCGCCCAACATCTCCGACGCCGTCATCGTGCTGAAGAAATGCAAGGAATGGCCCGATCCGCGCCTGCCGAAGGAAGAGCTGATCGCCCGCATCGAGAAGGCCGCCTCGACCCAGCTGGGCAACGCCTTCGAGTTCAGCCAGCCGATCGAACTGCGCTTCAACGAGCTGATCTCGGGCGTCCGTACCGATCTGGCGGTCATGGTCTATGGCGACGATTTCGCCCAGCTTCAGAAGACGGCGGACCAGGTGGCCAACGCCCTGCGCGACACGCCCGGCTCGGCCGACGTGCGGGTGGAGCAGGCGTCCGGCCTGCCGACCCTGACGGTCAGCGTCGACCGCTTCGCCGCCGCCAACTACGGCCTGTCGGCGGCGGATGTGTCCGAAGCCGTCTCGGCGGCCATCGGCGGCGCCGAGGCGGGTCAGATCTTCGAGGGCGACCGCCGCTTCGACGTAGTGGTCCGCCTGTCGGACGCCGAACGGAACGACCCCGCCGCCCTGAACGCCCTGCCCGTCACCACGGCCAGCGGCGCAGCCATTCCCCTGTCCTCGGTCGCCCGCATTCAGGTGAAGGAGGGCCAGAACCAGATCAGCCGCAACGACGGCAGCCGCCGCTTGGTGGTTCAGGCCAATGTGCGCGGCCGCGATCTGGGCGGCTTCGTCGCCGACGCCCAGAAGCAGGTCGACCAGCAGGTCAGCCTGCCCGCAGGCTATTCGCTCAAATGGGGCGGCCAGTTCGAGAACCTGAAGCGGGCTGAGCAGCGTCTGAGTCTGGTCATTCCCGTGGTCTTCGTCCTGATCGGCATCCTGCTATTCATGGCGCTGGGGTCGTTCGCGGAGGCGGGACTGGTGTTCGCCTGCGTGCCGCTGGCGCTGGTCGGCGGAGCGCTGTCGCTGTTGCTGAGGGGGATGCCCTTCTCGGTCTCGGCGGCGGTCGGATTCATCGCCGTGTCGGGCGTGGCGACCCTGAACGGATTGGTGCTGATGCAGGCGATCCGCGAGCGGTTGCAGACAGGGCAGACGCCGCGCGACGCCGCCCTGTTCGGCGCCTTCAGCCGTCTGAGGGCGGTGCTGACCACGGCCCTGGTCGCCATCGTCGGCTTCATTCCCATGGCCATCGCCACCGGGGCCGGGGCTGAGGTTCAGAAGCCGCTGGCCACCGTGGTCATCGGCGGCCTGCTGAGCGCCACCGCCCTGACGCTGCTGGTGCTGCCGACCTTCGCGGCCAGGGCCGTGAAACGTCGTCAGCCGGAGGATGTCGAACACTGATCAAGGAGGTCCGCCACGCGGCCCGCACGTCGGCCCATCGCGATATCAACCTCGCGCATGGGTCGGCGCCGCGTGGCGCCTCGCCTTCGATTTGATGCCGATTTGATATCAAATACGAACAAAACGGCATTTTAGATCATCACAGACGCGCCCTAGGCTGACCTCCACTGAAGGATGCGGAGACGACAGGTGCAGGGATCAGCCATTCAGGTCGTGGAGACAATCATCCTCGACGTGCCCACGATCCGACCGCATGTCCTCTCCGTGGCGACCATGCAGTCGCAGACGATCGTTCTGGTTCGCCTGCGCTGCGCCGATGGGATCGAGGGCGTCGGCGAAGGCACCACCATCGGCGGGCTGAACTACGGCGGCGAAAGCCCCGAGGGCATCAAGCTGGCGATCGACGCCTATTTCGCCCCTATGCTGGTCGGCGCCGATTCCACCCGCCCGGCGGTGATCATGGAGCGCCTGCGCCGCTCGATCATCGACAACCGCTTCGCCAAGAACGCCGTCGAGACCGCCCTGCTGGACATTCAGGGCAAGCGTCTGGGCGTGCCGGTCAGCGAGCTTCTGGGCGGACGCGTCCGCGACCGCCTGCCGGTGCTGTGGACCCTGGCCAGCGGCGACACCGCTCAGGACATCGCCGAGGCTGAAAGCATGGTGGCCTCGGGTCGCCACACCGCCTTCAAGCTGAAGATCGGCAAGCGGCCGGTGCAGGAAGACGTGGCCCACGTCGCAGCCATCAAACGCGCCCTGGGCGACCGCGCCAGCATCCGCGTCGACGTCAATCAGGCCTGGAGCGAGGCCGCCGCCAAACGCGCCCTGCCCCTGCTGGCCGAGGCGGGCGTCGACCTGATCGAACAGCCCATCCGCGCCCATGCGACAGCGGGCATGGCCCGGCTGACGGCGATGGGCCTGGTCCCCATCATGGCCGACGAAGCCTTGCACGGACCCGAGAGCGGCTACGCCCTTGCATGCGGCCAGTCGGCCGATGTCTTTGCGCTCAAGATCGCCCAGGCGGGCGGCCTGACCGAGTGCAAACGGCTGGCGGGCGTCGCCCAGTCGGCGGGAGTGGCCCTTTACGGCGGCACCATGCTCGAAGGCCCGGTCGGCACCATCGCCTCAGCCCAGCTTTTCGCCACCCTGCCCGAGATCGAGTTCGGCACCGAACTGTTCGCCCCCCTGCTGCTGACCGAAGAACTGCTGGCTGAGCCGCTGCACTACGCCGACGGCTGTCTGACGGTGCCGGACGGGCCGGGCCTCGGCCTTCAACTGAACGAGGACGCCGTCGCGGCGCTTCGTCGAGACCGAGGCGCCCGAACCTCGGTCGTCACGCCCAAACTGGTAGCGGGGTAAGCCGATGCTGTTTCATGTCACGATGGATGTGCGCATTCCGCACGACGCCGATCCGGCCAAAATCGACCGGCTGAAGGCCGAGGAAAAGGCCCGCGCCCAGGATCTGCAGCGTCAGGGAATCTGGCGTCATCTGTGGCGCGTGGCCGGCCGTTACAGCAACGTCAGCGTCTTCGACGTCGCCGACGCCCAGACGCTGCACGACCTTCTCAGCGCCCTGCCGCTGTTTCCCTACATGGACGTCCAGGTCACCGCCCTGTGCCGCCATCCGTCGTCGATCCACGAGGACGATCGTTAAAGAGCCCATCAAGGCCGAACATACTGGAGAGGAAGACCATGACCGAAGATTTCGTCGCCACACCCGAGATTCAACAGCTTCTGGACCGCGCCAGCGGCCTGACCGTCGAGGGCGGCGATCCCCGTCTGAAATCCATTACGCGAGACGTGGTCGAGGCCCTGATGCGGGTCATCGTCAAGCATGACGTCAGCGAGGACGAGTTCTGGGGCGCGATCAAATTTTTCCAGGACGGCGCCCAGGAGTTCGGCCTGATCGTGCCGGGTTCGGGTCTTGAGCACTTCATGGATCTGTTCCTGGACGCCAAGGACGCCGAGGCGGGCCGCACCGGCGGCACCCCGCGCACCATCGAAGGCCCCCTCTATGTCGAGGGCGCGCCGCTGGTCGAAGGCGAAAACATCAACCTGACAGACGACGCCGATGACACCGACACCCTGTATATGACCGGCAACATCGTCGGCCCGGACGGCGAGGCGCCCGCCGACGCCATCCTTCACGTCTGGCACGCCAATTCGAAGGGCTTCTATTCCCACTTCGACCCGACCGGCGAACAGACGCCGTTCAACAACCGTCGCCGCATCAAGGTCGGCGCGGACGGCCGCTACTATTTCAGCTCCAAGATCCCCAGCGGCTATTCGGTGCCGCCGAACGGCGCGACCGACCGGATGCTGAAGGCCATCGGCCGCCACGGCAACCGCCCGGCCCACGTCCACTTCTTCGTCGAGGCGCCCGGCTATCGTTCGCTGACGACCCAGATCAACTTCGGCGATGATCCGTTCGCGGCCGACGATTTCGCCTTCGCCACCCGCGACGGCCTGCTGCCGGTGCCGCAACGTCAGGGCGACAGCGCCTATGTCGCCTTCGACTTCACCCTGCAGCGCGCCGCTGCCGAGGGCGACCAGCACCTGTCCGGCCGCGCCCGCGCGGCGGCCTGATCGAAAGACCTGAGGTTCGTGTCCAAGATTTTCGCCTCTCCCCGAGCCGCGCTTGAGGGCCTGTTGTTCGACGGCATGACCATCATGTCCGGCGGCTTCGGGCTCTCTGGCAACCCCGAGAGCCTGATCCCCGAGATCAGGGCTTCCGGGGTCGGCGGGCTGACCGTCATCTCCAACAATGCAGGCGCCGACGGCTTTGGCCTGTGGATGCTGCTGGAGAGCCGTCAGGTGAAGAAGATGATCTCCAGCTATGTCGGCGAGAACAAGCTGTTCGAGCAGCAGTATCTGTCCGGCGAACTGGAACTGGAACTGAACCCGCAGGGCACCCTGGCCGAACGCATCCGGGCGGGGGGCGCAGGCATCCCCGCCTTCTATACCCGCACCGGCGTCGGCACCGTCGTCGCCGAGGGCAAGCCCGTCGAGACCTTCGAGGGCGATGACTATGTGCGCGAGACCTGGCTGCGCGCCGACCTGTCGATCATCAAGGCCTGGCGGGCCGATCCGGCCGGGAACCTGATGTTCCGCAAGACGGCCCGCAACTTCAATCCGAACATGGCGACGGCTGGAAAGACCACCGTGGTCGAGGTCGAGGAGATCGTCCCCGAAGGCGCCCTCGATCCCGACGCCATCCACACGCCGGGCATCTATGTCGACCGCATCGTCCTGAGCACCATCAATGAAAATCGCATCGAGAAGCTGACGACGCGTCCGCGCGAGGAGGCGTCGGCATGAGTTGGACCCGTGACGAGATGGCCGCCCGCGCCGGGCAGGAACTTCGCGACGGCTATTATGTGAATCTGGGCATCGGCATACCGACGCTGGTCGCCAACCATGTGCCGCAGGGCGTCCGCGTCACGCTGCAAAGCGAAAACGGCCTGCTCGGCATCGGCCCCTTCCCCTTCGAGGGCGAAGCGGACCCCGATCTGATCAACGCCGGAAAGCAGACCGTGACCGTGCTGCCGACCTCCAGCTTCTTCTCCTCTGCCGACAGCTTCGCCATGATCCGGGGCGGCCATATCGACATGGCCGTGCTGGGGGCGATGGAGGTCGCCGCCAACGGCGATCTGGCCAACTGGACCATCCCCGGCAAGATGGTGAAGGGCATGGGCGGCGCCATGGATCTGGTCGCCGGGGTCAAGCGCATCGTCGTCGTGATGGATCACGTCGCCAAGGACGGCTCGCCCAAGATTCTGGAAAAATGCGCCCTGCCCCTGACCGGCCGGAAGGTCGTGGACCTGATCATCACGGACCTGGGCGTCATCGCCGTGGATCGCAAACAGGGCGGCCTGACGCTGATCGAGACCGCCCCCGGCGTCACGGCCGAGGAGATTACGGCCAAGACCGGCGCGCCGCTGGCCATCGCAGCGGCGGCGGCATGACCGCCCTCAAGAAGAGAGCCGCCGCGCGGCGAGCGATAGGGCAGGAACAATGACCGAGGCCTTCATCTGCGACGCCATCCGCACGCCGGTCGGGCGGCTGAACGGCGGGCTGTCGGCGGTGCGCGCCGACGATCTGGCGGCGATCCCGTTGCGGGCGCTGGCCGAACGCAACCCTGCGCTGGACTGGGGCGCCGTGGAGGACGTCATCCTGGGCTGCGCCAATCAGTCGGGCGAGGACAACCGCAACGTCGCGCGCATGGCCGTGCTGCTGGCGGGCCTGCCCGAGACCGTGCCGGGATCGACGATCAACCGCCTGTGCGGCTCGGGTCTCAACGCCGTGGGGCTGGCGGCGCAGGCCATCCGCGCGGGCGAGGCTGAGCTGATGATCGCCGGCGGCGCCGAGAGCATGACCCGCGCCCCCTATGTGATGGGCAAGGCCGCGACCGCCTTCGACCGCGCTCAGACGATCGAAGACACGACGATGGGCTGGCGCTTCATCAACCCGGCCCTGCGCGCCGCCTATGGCGTGGACACCATGCCCCAGACGGCCGAGAACGTCGCCGAACAGTGGGCCATCACCCGCGAGGCGCAGGACGCCTTCGCCCTGGACAGCCAGACCAAGGCCGCCGCCGCTCTCGCCTCGGGCCGGTTCGACGCCGAGATCGTTCCCGTCTCCGTGCCGCAACGGCGCGGCGACCCCGTCATCTTCGCCGTGGACGAGCATCCGCGGGCCACCTCCCTCGACGCCCTAGCAAAACTGAAGCCGGTCGTGCGGCCGGACGGCACGGTGACGGCAGGTAACGCCTCGGGACTCAATGACGGAGCGGCGGCGATGATCGTCGCCTCCGAGGCCGCCGCCCGCGCCCATGGCCTGACGCCCCGCGCCCGCGTGGTCGCCATGGCCGCGTCCGGCGTCGCCCCGCGCATCATGGGCGTCGGCCCGATCGAGACCGCGCGCAAGCTGTTCGCCCGCACCGGCCTGAGTATGGCCGACATGGACGTCATCGAACTGAACGAGGCCTTCGCCGCTCAGGCGCTGGCCGTGTTGCAGGAGCTTGAAGTCGATCCGCGCGATCCGCGCCTGAACCCCAACGGCGGCGCCATCGCCCTGGGCCATCCGCTAGGGATGTCGGGCGCCCGCATCGTCATGACGGCGGTGGAGCAGCTTCACCGCACAAATGGACGCTACGCCCTGTGCACCATGTGCATCGGCGTCGGTCAGGGCATCGGCATGATCGTGGAGCGGGTATGAGCGTGCAACACATCACCACCGGCGACGGCTGCCGTCTGGCCTGGCGCTTCGACGGGCCGGAAGACGCAGCCGTTTTGCTGCTGTCCAACTCGCTGGGCACCCGCATGGAGATGTGGGACGCTCAGATGGCCGCCTTCTGCGCGCAATACCGAGTGCTGCGCTATGACAGCCGGGGGCACGGGGCGTCAGACGCGCCTACGGGCGCCTATGGCCTCGACCGGCTGGGCCGCGATGTGGTGGAGTTGCTGGACGCGCTAGAACTTGAGCGCGTCGCCTTCTGCGGCCTGTCGCTGGGCGGCATGGTCGGCCAGTGGATGGGGGTGCGCGCCCCCGAACGGCTGGAGCGTCTGGTGCTGGCCAACACCTCGGCCTTCATGGGACCGCCCTCGGCCTGGGACGCGCGCATCGCCAGCGCCCTGTCGCAGGGCATGGCGCCGCTGGCGACGGCCTCGGTCGCCCGCTGGTTCACGCCGGTCTTCGCCGCCCGCGCGCCCGATCCGGTCGCTGTCATCGAGGCCGGACTGCTGGCGACCTCGCCGCAGGGCTACGCCGGATGCTGCGCCGCCATCCGCGACATGGATTTAAGGCGACTGGGCGGGCTGATAACAACGCCGACGCTGGTCATCTCGGGCGACGCCGATCCGGCCACCCCGCCCGACCACGCCGCCGGCCTGGTGAAGGCCATCCCCGAGGCCCAGTTGAAGGTGCTGGACGGCGCACACCTGTCGAACGTCGAACAGCCCGAAGCCTTCGCCGGGGCCGTGCTCAGCTTCCTCTCGGCCTGATCTGGCTGCGGGTGCGTTCGCGCACCAGGGCGCAGAAGCCGCCCAGCACCGAGGATCGATTGTCGCGCAGATAGGCCAGACTCAGCTGCGTCTCCCGCTCCTCGCCCAGCAGGGGGCGATAGGCGACGCCATGCAGCTGGGCCTCCGAGGTCGATTCCGGCACGAGCGACACCCCGGCCCCCACCGACACCAGCGACAGGGCGGTCTGAATCTCCAGCGTCTCCTGGGCGATCTCGGGGGTGAAGCCCTCGGCCCGGCACAGGTCCAGCACATGGTCGGCGAAGCTGGGTCGGGGCTGGCGCGGATAGAGGATGAAGGGCCGCACCGCCAGATCGGCCAGGGCGATATGGCTCTGTTCGGCCAGGACGTCGGTGTCCGGCAGGGCCACGATCAGCGGCTCGCGCTGGACCACCTCGCTGACGATGTCGGGATCCTGAATACCCGGCCGGGCGAAGGCCACGTCAATGGAGCGATCGCGCAGCGCCACCCTCAGCTCCGCCGTGTTCATGGCGTGCAGCACCAGTTCAACCTCGGGGTACTGTTCGCGATAGGCGTTGAAGACGCCCGGCAGGATCGAAAAGGTCGCCGAGCCGACGAAGCCCACCTGAATCACCCCGACCAGCCCCTCGGCCGCGCGGCGCGCCACGCGCACCGCGTCGGCCACGCGCGCCTGAATATCGCGGGCGCGCGGCAACAGGGCCTCGCCCGCCGGCGTCAGTTGAATGGCGCTGCGGCTGCGGTCGAGCAACTGGGCGCCGATGGCGTTCTCGAGGCTGGCGATCTGACGGCTGAGGGCGGGCTGGGCGATGTAGAGCCGCTCGGCTGCCCGGCCGAAATGGAGTTCCTCGGCCACGGCAAGAAAATAGCGCAAACGCCGCACATCGACGCCCGAAAGGACAGCACGCGGCAGAGGTTCCGGCTTCGGCGAGCGTTTCATTCCAACATCAGAGCCTGACGCCCGACCGCAAGGCAATACCCAAAAGGCATCAGGCTCTGCCCTTTTTGTATTGGCCCATTATCAGACCCTCCGACAGTCTTCGTTTCAGGGAACGGAACAACGAACCGCGAAAAGCGGTCCAACCCAGGAAACGAACATGACAGCGGCGCCCAGCCCGATCACGCGACCCAGCCCGTTTTCGAGCGGTCGCCCCAAGCTCCAGACCGTCGTCCGCAACCTGACGGACAACGGCATCGTGGAGTTCGACTTCATCTACGGCGACCCCGACCTCAGCGTCGAACTGGTCCTGCCGATCGCCGCCTTCCGGGAATTCTGCCTGGAGAACGGCTGTCTGGTGACCGCCGCCGATCCCGCCGCCAGCCACGCCGTGCTGCGCCTCGTCAAAAACGGCGCCGCCCTCGAACCTGTTGGAGCGTCACAATGAACATCGACCTGAAAGCCGAGGCGATCACGCCGCGGCGCCACACCTTCTCGCACATCGCGCGGCGCTTCGGCGTCGACAAGCCCGCGTCGCGCTACGAAGAAGCGACTTTCGACGTGCAGCCGATGGTCAACTTCCACTATCGGCCGACCTATTCGCCGCAATTCGAACTGTACGATGCGCGCCGCACCCGCATCGTGATGAATGACTGGTACGTCTTCCGCGACCCGCGCCAGTTCTACTACGCCTCCTACAACATCAGCCGCGCGGCCATGCAGCAGTCGTTCGACGACGCCGTGAACTTCGTCGAGAAGCGCGACCTGATCGCCAGCGTCGATCCGGCCTGGCGTGACCTGTTCGCCGCCTGGCTGCTGCCGCTGCGCCATGTCGAATGGGCGGCGAACATGAACTGCCAGTTGATCGCCGACTGGGGCTTTGGGACGCAGATCACCTCGGCGGCGGCCTTCTGCGGGGCCGACCGTCTGGGCATCGCTCAGGTCATTTCGCGCATCGGCCTGCTGCTGGGTCAGGGTACGGAAAGCGCTCTGAAGGACGCCAAGACCCAATGGCTGGAGGCCGACGTCTGGCAACCCCTGCGTCGTCTGGTCGAGGACCAGCTGGTCGTCCACGACTGGTTCGAACTCTATGTCGCCCAGTTGATCGTGCTGGACGGCTACATCTATCCGCTGGCGACGGGCGCCTTCGACCGCGCGGGCGCGGCGCACAATGGGGCGCCTCTGTCGATGATGACCGGCTTCCTCGGCGACTGGTACGCCGACAACAGCCGCTGGACCGACGCCGTCATCAAGGCCGCAGCGGCTGAATCCGACGCCAACCGCATCATCCTTGGCGAATGGTTCGAGCGCTGGTCCGCCCGCGCCGAAGAAGCTGTCCGCCCCATCGGAGCAATGGTGCTGGGCGCCGAGGGCGACGCCGCCGTCGATGCAGCAGGCGCGCGTCTGCGCGAACGGATGATCGCCCTGAACGCCCTCGAAGCCCGGGAGATGGCGGCATGATCAAGCCCGTTTCCATCAGCATTCAGAACACCCAGGACGGCTTCGCCATCGTCGAGGCCATACTGGCCGACAACCCCGAGGCCACCAGCAACCCCCTGCCCGCCATGACCAAGGTCGACTGTCCCGGTCGTCTGGTCATCCGCGCCGATAGCGTTTCCGAGCGCCTCGGCCGTGAATGGGACCCTCAGGAAATCCACCTCAGCGTCATCTCCCTGTCCGGCTCTGTGGACGAAGACGACGGCTCTCTGATCATCTTCTGGAGATAGGCATGACCCCGCGCAAAATGAGCCTGAAGCAGAAATACGGCGCCTATACGCGAGGTCTGGACTGGAAGCCGACCTATCAACGCGAAGACGACGTCTTCCCCTTCGCCAAATATGAAGGGATCAAGATCCACGACTGGGACGCCTGGGAAGATCCCTTCAAGCTGACCATGGACGCCTATTGGAAGTTCCAGGCAGAGAAGGAGCGCAAGCTCTACGCCGTCATCGACTCCATGGCCCAGAACAACGGCCAGCTGGGCATCACCGACGCCCGTTATCTGAACGCAGTCAAGCTGTTCATCCAGGGGGTGACGCCGCTGGAGTATCAGGCGCACCGCCACTTCGCCCACCTAGCGCGGCATCTGCCGGGCGCGGGCCTGCGCGTGGCGGCGCAGATGCAGTCGATCGACGAACTGCGTCACTGCCAGACGCAGATCCATACCATCAGCCACTACAACAAGTATTTCGACGGCATCCACGACTTCACCCACATGCATGACCGCCTGTGGTATCTATCGGTGCCCAAGTCGTTCTTCGACGACGCGACCAGCGCCGGGCCGTTCGAGTTCCTGACCTCGATCAGCTTCGCCTTCGAATACGTCCTGACCAATCTGCTGTTCGTGCCCTTCATGTCGGGCGCGGCCTACAACGGCGACATGGCGACGGTGACGTTCGGCTTCTCGGCCCAGTCGGACGAGAGCCGCCACATGACGCTGGGCCTCGAGGCCGTCCGCTTCCTGCTGGAGCAGGACGAGGCCAATGTGCCGATCGTCCAGGGCTGGATCGACAAGTGGTTCTGGCGCGGATACCGCCTGCTGTCGCTGGTCGGCATGATGATGGACTACATGCTGCCCAAGAAGGTCATGTCCTGGGGCGAGGCGTGGGAGACCTATTATGAGCAGGCAGGCGGCGCCCTGTTCGCCGACCTGGCCCGCTATGGCATCCGCGAACCGAAATACGCCGACGTCGCCAAGGCCGAGAAGGGCCACATGACGCACCAGGCGTGGGGCATCTTCTACAACTACACCCACGCCGCCGCCATGCACACCTGGGACATCGACGAAGCCCACATGGCCTGGCTGCGCGAGAAGTATCCCGACACCTTCGCCCAGCACTATGAGCCCCGCTATCGCAAGTGGCGCGAACAGGCCGAGGAAGGGAAACGCTTCTATAACAACGGCCTGCCGCAGCTGTGCCAGGTCTGCCAGATCCCGATGGCCTTCACCGAGGTCGGCGATCCGAACACCATCAGCTTCCGCGTCTCCGAACACGGCGGCGACAGGTTCCACACCTGTTCGGACGGCTGCAAGGACATCTTCGACCACGAGCCGGAGAAGTACGCCCAGGCCTGGCTGCCGGTGCACCAGATCTTCCAGGGCGCCTGCGGCGGGGCGACCCTGCCCGAGGTGCTGGACTGGTATCACATCAACCAGGGGGCCGATAACATGGACTACGCCGGGTCCCCCGAAGAAGAGCAGTGGAACCGCTGGATGGAGGGGCGTCGCCCCGTCGTCCCGGTCGCGGCGGAATAGGAGGACCCACCATGGCCACCGCAAGCCTGCACCCCGGCTACACCGGCCCTGTCCGCGACCGGGTCGAGAACTTCAACGGCGCCCAGCTGGTCTATGTCCACTGGGAGGAGCATCTGAACTTCTGCTCGGCAATCACCCTGCCGCTGCCGCCGCAGACGCCCTTCGCCGCCCTGACCGGCGAGATCCTGCCGTCCCTATATGCGGTGGATCCGGAATGGGCCGAGGTCGACCTGTCCAAGGCCCGCTGGATGCTGGACGGCGCCGACTGGACGCCCGATCCGGCCCGATCGCTGGCCGATCAGGGCGTCGGCCACAAGTCGCTGATCCGCTTCTGGACCGGCCCGTCCGCCACGGCCTGAGGACACGCCCATGCCGACCCTGACCATCGAACCGATCGGCGAGACCATCGAGGTCGCGCCCGGTCAGACCCTGCTGGACGCCTGCCTTCGGGCCGGCGTCTGGCTGCCCCACGCCTGCGGCCACGGCCTGTGCGGCACCTGTAAGGTCGAGGTGCTGGAAGGCGAAGTCGATCACGGCGGCGCCTCCCCCTTCGCCCTGATGGATTTCGAACGCGACGACGGCAAGACCCTGGCCTGCAGCGCCATGCTGCTGAGCGATACGGTGATCGAGGCCGACGTCGATGAGGACGAAGACGCCCGCCGCATCGCCGTCGACGACTATGTCGGCCGGGTCGAGCGCCGCGAAATGATCACGCCGGACATCCTGGGCCTGTGGCTGCGGCTGGACGGCGCGGGGCTGGATTTTCAGGCGGGCCAGTACGTCAATCTGCGTCTGCCGGGCATTGAAGGCACCCGCGCCTTCTCCATCGCCAGCAGCCCCACCGAACCGAACCTGATCGAGTTGCACGTCCGTCGCGTTCCCGGCGGCGTCGGCACCGCCTGGCTGCATGACGAGCTGAAGGAGGGTGACAGCCTCGACTTCACCGGACCGCTGGGTCGCTTCTACGTCCGGCGTTCGGCCGAAAAGCCGCTGATCTTCCTGGCGGGCGGCTCGGGCCTGTCCAGTCCCAAGGGCATGATCCTGGACCTGCTGGAACAGGGCTATTCGGAGCCGATCACCCTACTGCACGGCGGGCGGCGCCCCTGCGACCTGCACTTCGGCGACCTGTTCCGCCAGTTGGAGGCCGAGCACGACAACTTCCGCTACGTCCCCGCCGTCTCCCAGCCCGAGGCCGACGATGTCTGGGGCGGCGAGACCGGCTATGTCCACGAAGCGGCCGAACGCCTGTTCGAGGGGCGGTTCAGCGGTTGTCAGGCCTATCTGTGCGGGCCGCCGTCGATGATCGAGGCGGGCGTCGTCGCCCTGATGAAGGGGCGGCTGTTCGAGCGGGACATCTTCATGGAGCGGTTCCTGACAGCCGGCGACGCCGAGGCCACCGCCCGCTCGCCCCTGTTCCGCAAGATCTGACCAGTCGCCCCGAACCGGGGCTCAACAACAACGAGTGGGGCTTGCCGTCGGCGTTTTCGCGCCGAACGGCGCTCTGCGCCCGAAACTCAGGGAGGGACGACCATGAAAAGACTGCTGATCACCACGGCTGCGCTGGCCGCCGGTATGGCGGGCGCAGCCCATGCAGGGGAAACGCGCGGCACGGCCTATGCCGACGGCGCGGAATCCATCGGCGTGGCGCAACTGCCGCCGCCGGGAACCTATCTGCTGACCTACACCAACTACTACGCTGCTGACCGGCTGAACGACGGCGACGGCGACAACCTGGTCCCCGACTTCTCGCTCAACGCCTTCGCCAACATCGCCCGCGTGGTCCACGTCAGCGACAAGACCTTCCTGGGCGCCACGGTCGCCGCCCACGCCCTGATCCCCATCGTCAATCTTGACGTCAAGGCGGGCGGTCAGAGCCAGAGCAGCTTCGGCCTGGGCGACATCATCGTCAGCCCCCTGGTGCTGGGCTGGAAGAAAGGCGACTGGAACCTGGTGGCCACCGTCGACACCTTCATCCCGACCGGGGACTACAAGGCGGGCGACCTGGCCAACATCGGCCGCAACTACTGGACCTTCGAGCCGGTCTTCGCCGCCACCTACGCCCAGCCGGGCGGCGGATGGGAAGCCTCGGCCAAGGTGATGTACGACTTCAACACCACCAATGACGACACCGACTACAAGTCAGGTCAGAGCCTGCACACCGACGCGGCCGTGGCCTACACCACCGGCAAGCTGACGCTGGGCCTGACCGGCTACTATTACCGCCAGACCACCGACGACAAGATCGCCGGCGCCCGCGTCGGCCCCGACGGCGTGCGCGGAGAGGCCTTCGCCATTGGTCCCCTTGTCCGCTACGTCGTCGGTCAGGTGCCGATCACCGCCCAGTGGCAGCATGAGTTCCACGCCGAGAACCGCCCGCAAGGCGACAAGCTCTGGGTGAAGGCCGCCTTCCGCTTCTGATGGGCTTACAAACGGAGCATTGGCCTGGCACGAACTCCGAAAATGCTGTGGCAGGCTAGGTCACCGGCTCGCAGGCGATGACATAATCTGCTCCATGCCTCAGCCCGCGTCGCGCTTCGCAAAGCTCCAGCGCCTGCTTGCGGATGACTTCTGCCGTCTCTCGAAAATTCTGCGCCAGGGTTTGTTCGGCCAGATGGGGTAAACGCCGCAACGTCATGTCCAACTGTCCATTCACCCATTTCGCCTTGTAGCGATTGGGAAATCTACGTGCCGAGAGAATTTTGAAGCCACCGCCGGCCAGCGCATTCAGCGCCCATTCCGCCGGATATTCGCGGTAAGGCGTTTCGTCCGCCAGCATCAGCACGGCGTCGCGAAATCTGCCGATCCGTCTGACCATCCGCGCTTCATCAGTCTCAGCAGGCCCTACCACGTACGGATCCAGGCCGATGACATAGAGGCGGCGCCCCGTCATGGGGCGCAGGCGGCGTAGCAGCGACTGCTGGAAATAGGGTGCAAAGCCTTCCACGGCGCCGATCAGATAATCGGCCACGACTGTATCGTGAACCTCGCCCTGCAGAAGGTTCGGGTCCGTCCAGTTGCCGAGGACCAGACGATCCTGCGGCCGAAAACGCGAGCCCACAACCTTTCGCACCTGATCCGCATGCCCCGGAGCGGCCGTCACCCCCGTCCAGGATTCGGTGGTCAGGCCGGTGCTCCAGAGACTTGAGTTCACGCCTGTGCCGGCGTCCAGGAATCGTCCCCACGGCCTATCGCCCTGCAGCATTTCCACATGATCGAACAGGCTCATTGCACAATCGCCGGCTCAACGACCCCGGTCGCACGGCGCACCAGTCGCACATCGACATCATAGTCCATTGCATCCGCCAGACGCACCGCAGCCTTCAGCGTCATCCGTTCCCGATCACGCAGCCACAGACAGACCTGGCCTCGGGGAACGCCCAGCCTCCTCGCCAGCCGGGATTGGTTGAGACCGTCCTTCCGGCGCTTCTCGTAAACCTGACCGATCAAACGCCATAGTTGGCGCTGCACCCGCTCCGCTTTTTCAGCCGCTCCCACACCCCTTATTTCCATCTCCGCTCAGGCCCGCTTGATGAATGTTATGATATAACATAATAGCGACTCTCTTCATGAACGGGGAACGCCATGCACTCAAGATCAATCCTTCTCGCCGCCGCGAGTTTTTCAGCCGTTTCGACGGCTGCCTGGGCTGACGCCCTGCCCCAGTCCGGTCCAGCGACCACGCGCGTCGATGACGTAGTGGTCACGGCTGACGCCTTGGGGCGCTCGGGCAGCGAGGTCGTCTCGAGTGTGGCGGTTCTGCGCGGCGACGAGTTGATCCAGCGTCGGCAATCAACGCTGGGCGAGACGTTGACGGGATTGCCGGGCGTCAACTCGGACACCTTCGGCGGCGGGGCCAGCCGCCCGGTGATCCGTGGCCAGACCGCGCCGCGCGTGAAGGTGCTGACCGACGGCTCGGCCCTGATGGACGCTTCCGAAGTCTCGCCCGACCACGCCGTGTCCGGCGAGCCTCTGCTGCTGGAAGGCGTCGAAATCCTGCGCGGGCCGTCCGCCCTGCTCTACGGCGGAGGCGCCATCGGCGGGGCGGTCAATCTGATCGACAAGAAGATTCCGACGCGCATCCCTGAGAACGGCGGCGAAGGCGTGGCCGAATTCCGCCTCGGCACGGCGGATAATGAAGAAGCCGGCGTGGTCGGCCTGACCGCCGGCGCGGGATCGTTCGCCATCCGGGTCGAGGCCGCCGGACGCCGCACCGACGACTATGAGGTCCCCGACTTCGACGAAGCCACGCTGGACGGGTCGTTCAACCGGAGCTCGACCGCGACCCTGGGCCTGTCATGGATCGGATCGCGCGGCTATCTGGGGGCCGCCTATACGGAGCAGCGCAGCGAATACGGCCTGCCGGGACATACGCACGAGTATGAATCCTGCCATCCGCACGGCTCCAGCCTGCACTGCGGCGGTCACGACCACGGCGACGACGACCATGACCACGATCATGATCACGACCACGATCATGACCATGTCCCGATCGTCGATCTGATCAGCAAGCGGGTGGACGTGCGCGGCGAGATCGAGGATCCGTTCACCGGGATCGAACGCATCCGCTTCCGCGGCGGCTTCACCGACTATCGCCACGACGAGATCGACGACGGCGAGATCGCCACCACCTTCACCAATGAAGGCTATGACGCCCGCGTCGAGGTGCAGCACGCCGCCATCGGCGGGGTGCGCGGCGTGGTCGGCGCCCAGACCTCGCGTAGCGATTTCGCCGCCGTCGGCGCCGAATCCTTCATTCCCGAAAGCCGCACCGAGAACCACGCCCTGTTCCTGGTCGAGGAATACGTCGCCGGCGACTGGCGCTTCGAAGGCGCCCTGCGGCAGGAGTGGCAGGAGGCCCGCGCACAGGGACGCCCCGACGTCGACCACAAGCCCTTCTCTATCTCCGGCACCGCCAGTTGGACCTTCACGCCCGGCTATATGGTCAGCCTGACCCTGGCCCGCTCGCAGCGCGCGCCGACAGCCCAGGAACTCTATGCGCGCGGCGTCCACCTGGCCACCAACACCTATGAGATCGGCGACGCAGACCTGGATGTCGAGACGGCGGTTTCCGGCGAACTGGGCCTGAAGAAAACGGAAGGCGCCACCACCTTCGCCGCAAGCCTGTATCACTATGACTACGACGGCTACGTCTATGCCCGCACGCTGGATCAGTTCGAGGACTTCCGCCTGATCCGCTACAGTCAGGACGACGCCCGCTTCACCGGGATCGAGGGCCAGATCACCCACGACTTCAGGCCCGGTCTATCGGCCACGGTGTTCGGCGACTATGTCCGCGCAGAATTGAAAGGCGGAGGCGGCGACCTGCCGCGCATTCCGGCCGGCCGCCTGGGCGCGCGCGGCGACTTCTATCGCGGCGCCTGGTCCGGAAACCTGGAATACGTCCACGTCTTCGAGCAGGACCGCATCGCCGCCTTCGAGCGCAAGACGCCCGGCTACGACATGGTCAACGCCACCTTGGCCTATGACGTCCCGACGATCGCCGACATCAACGGCCAGATCTTCGTGCGCGGGACCAATCTTTTGGACGAGAAGGCGCTGAATCACGCCTCCTTCATCAGCCATCTGGCTCCGCTGCGCGGCCGCAATTTCGTGCTCGGCTTCCGCGCCCGCTTCTGACCCCTCCCTATTGTCCTGGCCGCGACGTCTAAGGCGTCGCGGCCGCCACGCCCTGAAAGAATCGCCATGAACGCTCGTGTCCAGACCTGGGGCGACGCCGCCGCCGTCGGCCTGTCCTGCCTGTGCATGATCCACTGCCTGGCCCTGCCTCTCGCTGCAGGAATGCTGCCGATGCTGGGTTTGTTCGTCGAGGTGCCCTGGGTGCATTGGGCCTTCGCCGCGACGGCGGCTCCCATCGCGGCCTGGAGCCTGACGCGACCGGACGCCAGCGGACGCCGCGCCTGGCCGCTGATCAGTCTGGGAGCCCTCGGCGTCGCCATGCTGTTCCTAGCGGCCGCCGAGTGGCCATCCCACGAAATGGAGACGCCGATCACTGTCGTCGGCGGCCTGATGCTCAGCGCAGCTCATGTGATGAACTGGCGACGCAGACCGCATGTCCGCTAAGCCTGCCGGCGCCCGCCTTCAGGCGACGGGCGCGTCGAGCATTCACGGCGCTAGGCCGACAGTTCTTTCCGGATGATCTCGGCCCCGGCGCTCAGGGCTTCCAGTTTGCCTTGGGCCACACGGCGAGACAGGGGCGCCATGCCGCAATTGGTGGCGGGATAGAGTTTATCGGCGTCCACGAACTGAAGCGCCTTACGCAAGGTGTCAGCGACCTCCTCCGGCGTCTCGATCGTGTCGGTCGCCACGTCGATGGCCCCGACCATCACCTTCTTCCCCCGGATCAGTTCGATCAGATCCATCGGCACGCGCGCGTTCTGAGCCTCAAGCGAAATGATGTCGATGCTGGACGTCCGCAGCTTGGGGAAGGCCTTCTCATATTGCCGCCATTCGGAACCAAGCGTCTTCTTCCACTCGGTATTTGCCTTGATGCCATAGCCGTAGCAGATGTGGACGGCGGTCTCGCAACGAAGCCCCTCGGCCGCCTTCTCCAGCGTCGCCACGCCCCAGTCGTTGACCTCGTCGAAGAAGACGTTGAAGGCGGGCTCGTCGAACTGGATGATGTCGACGCCTGCGGCCTCCAGCTCCTTCGCCTCCTCGTTGAGGATTTTTGCGAATTCCCAGGCCAGTTTTTCGCGGCTGCCGTAGTGATCGTCATAGAGGGTGTCGATCATCGTCATCGGCCCCGGCAGGGCCCATTTGATCGGCTGGTCGGTCAACCCGCGAAGGTATCTGGCGTCCTCGACGAAGACCGACTTCGGTCGGCTGACGGCGCCCGCAACCACCGGCACGCTGGCGTCATAGCGATTGCGGATACGCATGGTCTTGCGGTTCGAGAAGTCTACGCCGTCCAGGTGTTCGATGAAGGTCGTGACGAAATGCTGGCGGGTCTGTTCGCCATCGCTGACGATGTCGATGCCGGCGCGGCGCTGATCATCCAGCGACAGCCGCAGCGCGTCCCGCTTGGCTTCGATCAGGTCCTCCCCTTCCAGTTTCCAGGGCGACCAGAGGGTTTCAGGTTCGGCCAGCCAGACAGGTTTGGGCAGACTGCCGGCGGTCGAGGTGGGCAACAGGGTTTTCATGATGGATGACTTTGGAATGCTGGGCTGGATCAAACGGCGAAGCTGGCGGACCATTGGTCGAGGACGTCGCGGTACGGCTTGATGAAGCGTTCTTCGACGAACCTGCCCTGTTCGATGGCCAATCGGCTGCGCTCGTCACGGTCGTAGACGATGCGGGTCAGGGAATAGTCCTGATATTTCAGGCTGGGCTGATAGTGTTCGGTCGCTGGCGAGTTGGCGTTGTAGATCTCGGGGCGATAGATCTTCTGGAAGGTCTCCATGGTGCTGATCGTGCTGACCAGCTCCAGGTCAGTGTAGTCCGCCGTCAGGTCGCCCACGTGATAGAAGGCGAAGGGCGCCGCGCTGCCCTTGGGCATGAAGTAGCGGACCTTCATCCCCATCTTCGCGAAATACTGGTCGGTCGGCGAGAACTCGTCATTCTCATATTCGAAGCCGAGCACGGGATGCTCATTCCCGTTCCGATGATAGGTCTTGTTGCTCGACACGCTCAGGCAGATGACCGGCGGCTTTCGGAAATTTTCCCTATAGGCGCTTGACGTCAGGAAGTGCCTGAACAGCTTTCCATGCAGATCGCCGAACCCTTCCGGAGCCCCGGCGCCAGGGTGGCTCTTCATATGCTCCGGCAGAACCACGCTGAAGTCGTAGTCGCGGACGTAGGAGGAGAAGTTGTTCCCCACGATCCCGTCGATCCGCTCGCCGGTCTGCTGATCGACAATCGTCGTCTGAAGAATTTCGATCAGCGGGAAACTGTCCGCCCCCTCACCCGGGGCGACGCTCATCTCGACGGAGACGATCTGGAGTTCAACCGCGTAGCGATCGCCCTTCGGATTGTCCGTGTGCGCCAGCGAGTTGAACCGGTTGTCGATCATCCTCAGCGTGTTGCGCAGATTCTCCTGACGGCTCTCCCCTCGCGCCAGATTCGCGAAGTTGGTGGTGATGCGCGTGTTTTCGGCAGGAACATAGTCCTCGTCGAGCGGGGTCCGCTTGATGCTGAAAGTGAATTCGCTGCTGAGCATGGTCTCTGCCGTTATGCTGTGACGGGACAGCGGACAGGGACGCGCGACCGCCCGCGCGGAATCGTCCCGTCGCGGCGCTCATGCGGCCTGACCGACACCCCGTCGGAGGACGTTATCTGTCGCGGCAGGTCTCCTGGCTCACGGGTCATCGCCTCCGGTCCGGCCTTCCCGAAGGCGAACCTCCAGTGACGCGAAATGGACCTTCGACTCGCCGCTCACAGTTGCGGGGGCAGCGCCGGCATCGACCGCAGTCTCACCGGCTTCCCTCTTAGCTCCGCACAGTCCGAAGACCGCGCGCAGAACCACGACGACGCGAAAATGCCACGGCCGTCGCCAAAGTCAATAACGATATAAGGATATCTTTATATCGTTATTGATGCCTGTTTCAGGTCGCCGCCGCCGTCGGATAGGGCGTAGAGACACTGCGATCCATGTCGATCTGCAGAGCGCGACCGATGAAGGGGAAGGCGCGCTGCGGGCATGTCGGGCGCTCGCAGATCTTGCACCCGGCGCCGATGGGGGTGGCGGCGGCCTGATCGGACAGGTTCAACCCCTGCGAATAGACCAGCCGCTCTGCGTGACGGATGTCGCAGCCCAGTCCAATCGCGAACGTCTTGCCCGGCGCGCCGTACACTGGCCCCGGACTGCCTACGGTGCGGGCGATCCACAGGTAGGTGCGGCCGTCCGGCATCTGAGCCATCTGGGTCAGCACCCGCCCCGGCTGGACGAAGGCCTCATAGACGTTCCACAGCGGGCACGAGCCGCCGACGCGCGAGAAGTGAAAGTCCGTGGCTGACTGGCGCTTGGAGATATTCCCGGCGCGGTCCACGCGGATGAAGAAGAAGGGCACGCCAAGGGCGCCGGGTCTCTGCAGGGTCGACAGGCGGTGGCAGACCGTCTCGAACCCGACGCCGAAATGCCGCCCCAGCCGGTCGATGTCATAGCCGTAAACCTCGGCCTGCCGCAGGAAGTCGCCATAGGGCAGAAGCAGCGCCCCGGCGAAGTACTGGGCCAGGCCGATGCGCAACAGGTCGCGGGTTTCGCGCTCTTCCAGCACAGCGGCGTCGATCAGGCTTTCGATCAGGTCGCCCGCTTCCAGGAAGGCCAGTTGCAGCGCCATCTGAAAGGCTTGCTGACCCTGCTTGATAAAGGCCGAGACATACAGCGTCCGGCTCGGCCCGTCGTAGCGGCGCTGAGCCTCGTCCGTCTCGTCAAAGACGACGCGAACGCCGTGCTTCTCAGCCAGCCATGCGATCAGTCCGGGCCGCACCTGGCGCGGCGACAGCCCCGCCGCCGCATAAAGACGCTCGGCCGCCTCATCCAATTCAGCGACATGATTGCGGCGCGAATAGAAGAAGTCGCGCACCTGCTCGAACGGCATCCGCGCGGGGGCCTCTCCCGCCACGTCTTCACCCAGCCTCAAAGCCATGGCCTCGGCGCGTTCAGCGCTCTGACGCGTCTTGCGGTGCAGGGCGACGAGGGCGCGCCCCACGGCGGGCATGTTGAGCGCCAGTTCTCTTAGCTCGACGGTCGAGATCGGCTCATCGCCGCCGTCCGCCAGCGCGTCGCGCACATCCGAGATCAGCCGCCCCTCTTCGTCCTCCGAAAAAAACTGCACGTCGACGCCGAAGACGGCGTTCAGCTTCAGTAGCAGGGGCACCGTCAGGGGGCGCTGGTTCTGCTCGATCTGGCTCAGATAGGAGTTGGAGATATCCAACGCCCGCGCGACCGCCGTCTGGGTCAGGCCGCGCTCCTCGCGCAGCCGACGCAGCCGTACCCCCATGAAGGTCTTGCTCATGTATTTTGCAACTTTTACAGATCGAGCTGGCGATATTGACAATATTTGCGCGATAAATCGCGAACAATCAGCACTTTATGTGAATATTGCAAATATCCTGGCCGCGCAAGAACGGCTCAGTTCCCCGCGTCGAACGACCCGGCCGGGACCAGAATGCGCCCCTCCATCAGGCGACGTGCGCTGCGGCTCATGATCGCCCTTTCCACAGTCCAGACGCCCTCGGTCTGACGCGCCTCGGCCCCGACCGTCAGTGCGCCCGACGGATGGCCGAAGCGAACCGAGCGACGCTCGCCGCCCCCGGCCGCCAGATTGACCAGAGTGCCCGGCACGGCCGCCGCCGCGCCGATGGCCACCGCCGCCGTCCCCATCATGGCGTGATGAAGCCTGCCCATCGACAGGGCGCGGACCAGCAGGTCGATCTGGTCCGCTGCAATCACCTTGCCGCTGGACGTCACATGATCCGCCGGCGGAGCGACAAAGGCGATCTTGGGCGTGTGCTGGCGCCGCGCCGCCTCACCGACGGAACCGATCAGCCCCATGCGCACGGCGCCGATGGCGCGCAGGGCCTCAAGCCGCTTCAACGCCGCCGGATCGTCGTTGACCGCCCCCTGCAACTCCGCCCCCGAATAGCCGAGGTCCGCCGCATTGATGAAGATCGTCGGAATGCCGGCGTTGATCAGGGTGACCTTCAGCTTGCCGCCGGCGACCAGCGCCTCCGGCACGTCCAGTTCGTCGATCAGATTGCCGGTCGGGAACATGGCGCCGCCATCCTCGCCCTCATCAGCGGGGTCTAGGAACTCCAGCACGATCTCGGCCGCGGGGAAGGTCACGCCGTCCAGTTCAAAGTCGCCCGTCTCCTGCACCCGGCCGTCCGCGACCGGCACATGGGCGATGATGGTCTTGCCGATATTGGCCTGCCAGATGCGCACGGCGCGCACCCCGTCCGGCCCGACCGGGACATAGCCCGCGTGGATGGCGAAGGCCCCCGCCGCCGTCGACAGGTTGCCGCAGTTGCCCGACCAGTCGACGAAGTCCGTGTCGATCGACACCTGCCCATACAGATAGTCGACGTCGTGATCGGGCCGCGCGCTGGGCGAGATGATCACGCATTTGCTGGTGCTGGACGTGGCCCCGCCCATGCCGTCGGTGTGCTTGCCATAGGGATCGGGGCTGCCGATCACGCGCTGGAACAGGCGGTCGCGCGCCCGCCCCGGAACGCGGCACGCCTCGGGCAGGTCTTCCAGCCGGAAGAAGACGCCCTTTGAGGTGCCGCCGCGCATATAGGTGGCGGGGATGGCGATCTGGGCCAGGCGCGACATTCAGGCGGCCTCCGACTTTGCGGCGAGGAAGTCCTGCGCGAACCGCTGCAGCACGCCCCCCGCCTCATAGATCAGCACCTCTTCGGCCGTGTCCAGACGACAGGTGACGGGCAGTTCGACCGTCTCGCCAGTCGCGCGATGGATCCTCAGCATCAGGTCGGCGCCGGGGCGGCGCTCGCCCGTGACATCGAAGGCCTCCGTCCCGTCCAGCCCCAGCGTCAGGCGCGTCACGCCCGATTTGAACTCCAGCGGCAGCACGCCCATGCCGATCAGATTGGTGCGGTGGATGCGCTCGAAGCCCTCAGCGACGATGGCCTCAACCCCGGCCAGACGTACGCCCTTGGCCGCCCAGTCGCGCGACGAGCCCTGCCCATAATCGGCGCCCGCGATGATGATCAGCGGCTGGCGGCGGTCCAGATAGGTCTCGATCGCCTCCCACATGCGCATGACCTTTCCGTCCGGTTCGACGCGGGTCAGGGAGCCCTTCTTCACCACCCCGTCCACAACGACCATCTCATTGACCAGCTGGGGGTTGGCGAAGGTGGCGCGCATGGCGGTCAGGTGGTCGCCTCGGTGGGTGGCGTAGGAGTTGTAGTCCTCCTCCGGCACGCCCATCCGCGTCAGGTATTCCCCCGCCGCCGAGGCAGGCAGGATGGCGTTGGACGGCGACAGGTGGTCGGTGGTGATGTTGTCCGGCAGGATCGCCAGCGGCCGCATCCCCGTCAGCGTGCGCGGATTGGCGGCCAGAGCGCCGACCCCTTCGACATCCCAATAGGGCGGGCGGCGGATATAAGTCGACTGGGGGCGCCAGTCATACAGGGGGCTGACGCTGACCCCGCCGCCGCGGCGCGCCCCGAACATCGGCTCATAGACCGCGCGGAACTGCTCCGGCTTGACCGAGGCGGCGACCACGGCGTCGATCTCCTCGTCCGAGGGCCACAGGTCCTTCAGGCGGATTTCGCGGCCGCCGACCACGCCCAGCACGTCCTGCTCGATATCGAAGCGCACCGTCCCGGCCAGCGCATAGGCCACCACCAGCGGCGGCGAGGCGAGGAAGGCCTGTTTGGCGTAGGGGTGGATGCGGCCATCGAAATTGCGGTTCCCCGACAGGACGGCGGTGGAATAGAGGTCGCGGTCGATGATCTCCTGCTGGATGGCCGGATCGAGGGCGCCGGACATGCCGTTGCAGGTGGTGCAGGCGAAGGCGACGATGCCGAATCCCAGCGTCTCCAGCTCCGACAACAGGCCAGCCTCTTCCAGATACAGCCGCGCCACCTTCGACCCCGGCGCGAAGGATGACTTGACCCACGGCTTGCGCGTCAGGCCCAGGGCGTTGGCCTTCTGGGCCAGCAGGCCCGCCGCCACGACGTTGCGCGGGTTGGAGGTGTTGGTGCAGCTGGTGATGGCGGCGATGATGACAGCGCCGTCGGGCAGCAGGCCATCGCGCTCTTCGGCCTGCGCCTCGGCCAGGCCCACGGCGACGCCGCGCTCTTTCAGGGCGGATGTGGGCAAGCGCCGGTGTGGGTTGGACGGCCCGGCCAGATTGCGCTCGACGCTGGACAGGTCGAACGTCAGCACCCGCTCATATTCGGCGGTTTTCAGCGCCTCGCCCCACAGGCCGGTGGTGCGGGCGTAGGTCTCGACCAGCGCCACCTGATCCGGCTCGCGGCCGGTCAGCTTCAGATAGTCGATGGTCTGCTGGTCGATGTAGAACATCGCCGCCGTGGCCCCGTATTCCGGGCACATGTTGGAGATGGTCGCCCGGTCGCCGATCGACAGGCTGTCGGCCCCCTCGCCGAAGAACTCCAGCCATGCGCCGACCACCTTCTGCCCGCGCAGGAACTCGGTCAGGGCCAGAACGATGTCGGTCGCCGTGATGCCCGGCGCGCGGCGCCCGGTCAGCTTGACGCCGACGATGTCGGGCAGCCGCATCATCGAGGCCCGGCCCAGCATGACCGTCTCAGCCTCCAGCCCGCCGACGCCGACGGCGATGACGCCCAGGGCGTCGACGTGCGGCGTGTGGCTGTCGGTGCCCACGCAGGTGTCGGGGAAGGCCACGCCCTCGCGCACCTGAACCACCGGCGACATCTTCTCCAGATTGATCTGGTGCATGATGCCGTTGCCCGCCGGGATGACGTCGACGTTCTCGAAGGCGCGCTTGCTCCATTCGATGAAGTGGAAGCGGTCCTCGTTGCGGCGATCCTCGACCGCGCGGTTCTTTTCAAAGGCGTCAGGGTCGAAGCCGCCATGTTCGACCGCCAGCGAGTGGTCGACGATCAACTGGGTCGGCACCACCGGATTGACCTTGGCCGGATCGCCGCCCTGCGCTGCGATAGCGTCGCGCAGACCCGCCAGATCGACCAGCGCCGTCTGGCCCAGAATGTCGTGACAGACGACGCGCGCCGGATACCAGGGGAAGTCCAGATCCCGACGCCCTTCGACGATCTGGGTCAGGGCGTCAGTCAGTTGCTCGGGATCGCAGCGGCGCACCAGTTGCTCGGCCAGCACCCGCGACACATAGGGCAGTCGGTCATAGGCGCCCGGCTGGATGGCGTGGACGGCGGCGCGCGTGTCGAAATAGTCGAAGGGCGTGCCCAGCAGCCGCCTGCGGTAATCGGTATTCATCAGCGCGGATGTCCCTGCTTGCATGAGGCCGCGCCGGGCGGCGTTCAGCGCCGGATCAAACCGGCAGCCGCATCCCATGCGCAGACGTGCGCCCCTTATCCGACCCTGCCGCCTTCAGGTGAACGGCTGAAAAGGCGGAGACTTGTGAATGCCGCCATGTAAATCTGCAAATGCTGCAAAACTACCGGTCAGCAGATCAAGGCTGCCTGTCACTTGTTGCTCGCAGCACCGGACCGCATTTTGCAGCTTTTACAGCTTTGCATCTTCCGCTTGGCTGTTTTCCGCTTTTTCAGTCCTTAATCAGCGAGCGAAAGCGTGAATATTTCAGGGCGACGCGGATCCACCGCCGCCCTGAGGCCCCATGTCGCCGCCGACTCTGCTGCCCAATGAAGAGACCCGCTTTGCGGAGATGGTCTTCCCGGACCAGGCCAACCACTACGGCGCCCTGTTCGCAGGCGCAGGGCTGGCCCTGCTGTCCAAGGCCGCCTTCGTCGCCGCCAGCCGCAGGGCGCGCGGCGACGTCGTCATGGCCCGCTCCGAGGCGACCGACTTCCACACCCCAGTCCGCGTCGGCGAACTGCTGGACCTGTCGGCGCGCGTCGTCCGGGTCGGCCGCTCGTCCCTAACCGTGCTGGTCGAGGGGGTCGCCGAGACGCTGTCCACCGGCGTCCGGCGCCCGGCCCTCAGCGGCCGCTTTGAAATGGTCGCCGTCGACGCCGACGGCCGTCCTGTCCCCATCGCATCCCGTTCCGATCTTCACTGCTGAAGAGGCATCCCATGACCGAACCCGTTCTCGCACAAGGCGTGAAGCCGAAGAAGTCCGTCGCCCTGTCCGGCGTGCTGGCGGGCAACACCAGCCTGTGCACCGTCGGTCGCTCGGGCAACGACCTGCACTATCGCGGCTATGACATCATGGACTTCGCCGAGACCAGCGAGTTCGAGGAAATCGCCCACCTGCTGATCCACGGATCTCTGCCGAACGCGGCTCAGCTGAAAGCCTATAAGGCCAAGCTGAAGGCCCTGCGCGGCCTGCCTGCGGCGGTGAAGTCGGCGCTGGAGACGGTGCCCGCCGCCGCCCACCCGATGGACGTCATGCGCACCGGCGTCTCGGCGCTGGGCTGCGCCCTGCCCGAGGCCCACGACCACAACCACCCGGCCGCGCGCGACATCGCCGACCGACTGCTGGCTTCGCTGGGGTCGATGCTGCTCTATTGGCATCACTTCAGCCAGAACGGCCGCCGCATCGAGGTCGAGACGGATGACGATTCCATCGGCGGCCACTTCCTGCACCTGCTGCACGGGACGCCGCCGTCCGAGGGCTGGGTGCGAGCGATGCACACCTCGCTGATCCTCTACGCCGAGCATGAGTTCAACGCCTCGACCTTCACCGCCCGCGTCATCGCCGGGACCGGTTCGGACATGTTCTCCTGCATCGCCGGGGCCATCGGCGCCCTGCGCGGGCCCAAGCACGGCGGCGCCAATGAGGTCGCCTTCGAAATCCAGAAACGCTACGCCGACGCCGACGCGGCTGAGGCCGACATCCGTCGCCGCATGGAGGCCAAGGAGGTCATCATCGGCTTCGGCCACCCGGTCTATACGATCTCGGACCCGCGCAACGTGGTCATCAAGCGCGTGGCGAAACAGCTGTCGGAAGAAGCCGGTTCGATGAAGATGTACGACATCGCCGAACGCATCGAGACCGTCATGATGGACGCCAAGAAGATGTTCCCGAACCTCGATTGGTTCTCGGCCGTCTCCTATCACATGATGGGCGTGCCCACGGCCATGTTCACCCCCCTGTTCGTGATCTCGCGCACCACCGGCTGGTCCGCCCACGTGATCGAACAGCGCATCGACAACAAAATCATCCGCCCTTCGGCCAACTATGACGGCCCCGAGAACCTGAAGTTCGCGCCCCTGGCCGAACGCGCCTGAATCCCGAATTCTGAAGAGAGTCCCCATGCCCTATCTCGTCGCCGACGACCTGCCGACCGAATCCGCCGGGAAGCGCTTCCGCGCGGCGCTGGCTCGCCCCGGCATCTGGCAACTGCCGGGCGCCCACAACGGTCAGGCGGCGAAGCAGGCCAAGCTGGCGGGCTTTGACGGCCTGTATCTGTCGGGCGCGGCGATGACCGCCTCCATGGGCCTGCCCGATCTCGGTATCATCACTGTGGACGAGGTCGCCTTCTTCATCCGCCAGATCGCGTGCTCCAGCGGCCTGCCCCTGCTGGTGGACGGCGACACGGGCTATGGCGAGGTGCTGAACGTCATGCACATGGTCCGCACCTTCGAGGACGCGGGTGCGGGCGCGGTCCATCTGGAAGACCAGATCCTGCCCAAGAAGTGCGGGCATCTGAACGGCAAGAACCTGGTCCCGGCGCTGGACATGGCCGCCAAGGTCGCCGCCGCGAAAAAGGCCAGCCGCGATATCGTCATCATGGCGCGCACCGACGCCGCCGGGGTCGAGGGCTTTGACGCCGCCGTCGACCGGGCCAAGATGTATGTGGACGCCGGCGCCGACGCCATCTTCCCCGAAGCGCTGAACACCCGCGAGATGTTCGAGAAGTTCGCCAGGGCCCTGCCGAACGTGCCGCTGCTGGCCAACATGACCGAGTTCGGCAAGACGCCCTTCTACACCGCGAAGGAATTCGAGGAGATGGGCTATAAGATGGTGATCTGGCCGGTGTCTTCGCTGCGCGCCGCCAACAAGGCGCAGGCCGAACTCTACGCCTCGATCGCCGACAACGGCGGCACGCATAAGTACGTCGACCGGATGCAGACCCGTCAGGAACTCTACGACGTCATCGGCCTGCACGACTTCGAGGAACTGGACGCCAGCATCATCAAGACCGTCGTGCCCCAGGGCATGCCTCAGGTCGGTTGAAAGGGCTTGCGGGGCGGCATCGCATTGGCGCCTAAGCAGTCGCACCCCACAGGGCGAAGGCGCTGCTGGCGCGCTGGGGGGCTGGCCTAGAAAGCAGGACCCCCGCAGCGTGAGCTACGGGGACTTGGCTCCTGGAAGCAGACCTAGGAAAGCTTG
Source organism: Brevundimonas naejangsanensis DSM 23858 (assembly GCF_000421705.1). GTDB lineage: Bacteria > Pseudomonadota > Alphaproteobacteria > Caulobacterales > Caulobacteraceae > Brevundimonas > Brevundimonas naejangsanensis. Next base: position 36,194 of record NZ_ATXN01000003.1, on the reverse strand, counting down.
GGGTCCGAGCCAGAGACGGCGTCGCCAAACACACGGCGCAACGAGCGACTCCCCCTTGGCTTTAGTCAGCCGTCGCTGATCAAAGCTCGCGACTAGCTGTTGGGAGCAGTCGCCGGTGCGGCTTGCTTCTCGGCGCGGCCCGAGAACGCAGCGGTTTAGGTGCAATAACAGCGTGATGAACCATTCAATGACGTTGAGTTGGGAGGCCGAGTGCGTTAAGCTATCCTCATCTTCCTCAAGAAGATCGTAAGCGTCTCACGTCAGGCAACGCATCCTCCGGTCTCGGCCGGAACATCCCGTTCATCGGGCGGATGCACAAGGCCGACGACCTCATTGATGAGACTGCTTTCAAATGAGCTACCCCACCTTCATCACTCTTCGCCGCCTCCCCGCGCGCTACGGCGCCGTGGCGACCCCGCTGGTCCTGTCGCTGCTGATGACTTTCGTCGTCTCCGCCATCGCCACCGCCCGCAGCCTGGGCTTCACTCCGGCCTTCGCCTCAACTTGGATGTCCGCTTGGGGCCTGTCCTGGCTGGTCGCCTTCCCCACCTTGCTGCTGATCCTGCCGGTGGTGCGCCGCATCGTCGGCCTGATCGTCAAGCCCGCGCAGGGCTGAGGCCAAGAAAAAAGGGCGGCCCGTCGAAGCCGCCCTTTCCTTCTGTCGTCCGGCACCCCGGCTCAGCTGTCCAGGAAACTCCGCAGCTTCCGCTAGCGGGGGGGGGGGGGGGGGGGGCTTCAGCTTGCACAGGGCCTTGGCTTCGATCCGAGGGATGCGTTCGCGCGTGACTGGGAACTGCTGCTCCACCTCTTCCAGGGCGTGGTCGGTGTTCATGCCGATGCCGAAGCGCATCCGCCGCACGCGTTCCTCAAGCGGAGTTGGCGGGCAGCGCGGTGTCAGGGTTGCGTCAGGACCAGACATCGCCGTACGGCCGAGAAGGCGACACTCGGGTGATCAGCCTAGCTTGGACCTGCCGCTCCGATGCGTCCGACTCCGACGCCACATGGGCCAAACCCGCCCCCGGCATCCGGCTGCGGCTCGTTCAGCTCGGGCGTCGTCCGCAGCCGGGCGGCCGCGAAATCGACGAAGGTTCTCAATTTGGCGCTCGCGCGTCGTCCTTCCGCATGGACGATCTGCACCGGCGACGGCGGCGGCTCGAACTGCGGAAGCACAACCTCCAGCCGCCCCGCGCGCAGATGTTCTGCGACCTGATAAGACAGCACCCGGACGATACCGCACCCGGCGATCGAGGCCGCGATCGCAGCTTCCGCCGCATTGGTGATCAAGCGGGCGTTCAGGCGGACCTGCTGGGTTCGTCCCTCCACCGTAAAGGTCCACCGACCCGGCGGCGGGCCCGAAGCAAACTCAATCGTGTCCATCTCTTCAAGATCGGGGAGCCGTTCCGGCGAACCGGCGCGCGCCAGATAGGTCGGAGCCGCGCACAACATGTGGCGCACGCTTCCGCAGCGCGTGACGGAGAGGCTCGAGTCCGGCAGGGATCCAATCCGGATCGCCACGTCCTGGCCTTCCTCCAGGAGATCGACAACCCGATCGATGAAGAGGGACTGCACGGAGATTCCCCGGTGGCGGTTTAGGAAATCGATCAGAAGAGGGGCGATGTACGTTCGTCCGAACATCGCTGGCGCGGTGATCGCAAGCCGGCCTTGGGGTTCGGCGTGAGCCCCCAATGCCGAAGCCTCCGCCTCATCCACCTCGGCCAGAATGCGCCGACAATCCGCGTGGAAGCGCGCGCCTGCTTCCGTAAGACGCACGCTGCGGGTTGTGCGAGTGAGCAGACGCGCGCCCAGCCTGTCCTCAAGCGCAGCTACGGCGCGGGTCACGACCGGCGGCGAAAGGCCAATCCGGCGCCCCGCGGCCGCGAAGCTTTGTTCCTCCGCCACGAGGACGAAGACACGCATAGCATCGAGCCGATCCACCTCATTACCTTCATAATATGCAATAGTTCATTGCAAAATATCCAACTTCTCGCGGAAAACCGCAACAGTCATAGGAGACTTCCCGAAACGACGGAGATTTAAGACCATGAAGCTCGCATTGATTGGGGCGACTGGATTCACTGGCCGCCCCATCCTCGACGAGGCGCTCGCGCGAGGACATGCCGTCACCGCAATCGCGCGTGACCTCACGCCGCTGCCCGCCCATGAAAAGCTTGTCCCGTTGCGCGGAGACGTGGCCGACACGGCCTTACTGGCCCGGCTCGTGGAAGGTCACGACGTGGCGATCAGCGCGTTCAATCCGGGCAAGGATCCAACGGGCGGCGGACCGGCCTCCATCATCGCCGCCGTGAGGAAAGCGGCCGTGCCGCGGCTGCTGGTGGTCGGCGGCGCCGGCAGCCTGCAGCTCCCCTCCGGCGATCGCGTCGTGGATCAGCCGGATTTCCCCTCGGAATGGAAGGCCGGCGCGCTCAGGACCGCGGAATTTCTCGAACAGCTACGGGCCACGCCGGATCTGGCCTGGACCTTCCTCAGCCCCGCCGCGACGCTTTTCCCAGGTGAGAGAACAAGCCGGTTCCGGCTCGGAGCCGACCGGCTTCTCACTGACGCCGCCGGCAGCAGCCGGATCAGCACCGCCGATCTAGCCGTGGCCATGATCAACGAGATGGAACGGCCGCAACACCATCGGCGGCGCTTCACCGTCGCCTATTGAACCTCGCCCAGGAGAACCCGGATGTCGCAAAGCTCCATCACATACCGAACCGTGCCGATCGACGGCGTCAATGTCTTCTATCGCGAACGCGGGCCGGTTGACGGGCCGGCCGTGCTGCTCCTTCACGGCTTCCCATCGGCCTCACATCAGTTTCAACGACTAATAGAGTCCTTCCCCGGCCACTTCCGCGTAGTGGCTCCAGACTATCCGGGCTTCGGTCGATCGGACGCGCCCGAAAGCCGCTCCGGCGGGGGGACCTTCACCTACAGCTTCGACCAGCTTTCCGACGTGATGGAGCGGTTCTGCCAAGCCGTCGGCCTGACCCGCTTCGTGATGTATGTCTTCGACTATGGCGCTCCGGTGGGATTCCGACTGGCCCAGAGACGGACGGAATGGATCTCTGGCCTCGTGATTCAGAACGCCAACGCTTACGAAGAGGGATTGGGCGAAATGGCGCGAGAGTTGATCGCGCTCCGACCAGACCGTCCGGGCGATGAGGACAAGATCCTGGGTGTGCTCGCGCCGGAGGCGGTCCGGGCCCAATATCTCACCGGCGTAAGCGACCCGACCCGGATGGCGCCGGAGGCCTGGGTCCTCGACTCGGCCTACCTCGGACTGCCGGGCCGCAAGCAAGGCCAGGTGGAGCTTGCCTTCGACTACGCCAGCAATATCGCCCTCTACCCCGCCTGGCAGGCGTGGCTGCGTCGACACAGGCCGCCGACGCTGATCGTCTGGGGGCGGAACGACCCGTTCTTCACGCAAGCGGGCGCCCTGGCCTACCAGCGCGACCTGCCCGAGGCGGAGGTGCATCTGTTCCCGACCGGGCACTTCGCGCTTGAAGAAAAGCTGCACCGCATCGCTCCACTGGTGATCGCATTCACCGAAGAGGTGACGGCGCGAGAGCGGGACAGGATCGTTCTTGCAGCCCTCTCCGGCGCGCAGGTGGGGGATAAGATGCAGCCGCATTCCGCCCCCATCGCCTCCGCCGCAGGGAGCTGAGACAGGCGCCCCGCGGAAGCTGTCCGCAATATTCTATTCCGACGGCCGCGCCGTCTGCCGGGACCGCCCATCAGGCTGCGTTGCGAGGTCCTGAAGGAAGGCGTGCGCCTCGCGCTAAACCTGTGCGGGCGGCATGCGGGCGAGCGCGGCGAGGTCGCCCGCATCTAGTCTCTTCGCCATCAGATAGCCCAAGTAGTAGCCCGCCCGCGGGGGAAGATCGGGCGGGTTCTCTCCGGCGGTGAACCAGCGGCCATAGCCTTCGTGGCCGTCGAGCTCGGCGAGCAGCAGCCGCGCCGCCTGCGGCAGCTTCTTCTCCATCTGCGCCTCCATGTCCCGGGGCAGCCAGAAGATCTCGGCCGAGGTGAGGTCGGGATTCAGTTCCCAACTGACGTAGCTCGCCAATCCCTCGCTCCAGAGCGCCCACCACAACGGTTGCGTCGCCTCAGGCGGCTCCGCCTCCCCGATCTGCTGGGCCTGGTAGATGTGGAAAAGTTCGTGCTGGAAAAACGGCTTTAGGTCATGGGGAGGGTGCAGCAGGGCGATCATGTCCACGCCGAAGCGCATTTCGGCCTGACCGGGCGCCGCGGAGGACTGGTTGCCGTCGAACAGGAACAGCGACGGTCCGAAGCTGATCGGCGTCTCGCAGCGGTAATCGGGAAAGGCTTGGCGGAACTCCGCCTCGATGCGGCGGTACTCGGTCCCGATCATCTCGCCGGTCTTGAGCACCCGATCGAGCGTGACCGACCCGACGCCCGGAAAGTTCGGCGTCCTCTCCGGATCGAACAGCCGCAGCGCTCTGGCCGCCAGCCTCTCGCGAGAGCCGAACAGACGCTCAGCGTAGTAGTCGGGGTGCCGGTCGACGATGCGGCTGACGAAAGCGTCCGCCCGCTCAGCTGGTTCCATGCCCGCCGTATCCGCGGCGAAGGCCGAGACCTCGGGCATGATGTCCTTGTAGGGGCAAACTTCGCTAGCCTGGGCGACGGCGGGCAGCAAGGCGGCGGCAATGAATGTCAGGAGTCGCATGATCCAGTTCTCAACAGTGACGGACGGGGAACTCCGCGGGGCTTCATAAGGGCGGACCGGCTCGCGGCCAGGAAGCGCGCTCTCGACTCGCGCGGCGGAGCGTCGACAGTATAGCAAGCTGCTTTCACCCGAACGGCGATGAGGCGGCAGGCTACGCTGGTCTTGGGGGCCTCGCTTGAGCGTCGACGCGGAGCTCAGCCGCAGGGCGGCGTAGCGACCCCAAGCACCGATTCCCCCAGCGGCCGGGCCTCGGTCCGGAACGTTTGTTGGCGGGTGGTAGCCACGGCCACCGATCGGCGCGTCTCGCGGTCGTAGTAGGCGGCCGTGCCCCAGAAGCCGCTGTGATGATAGATCTCGCGCCCCTCCGCCTCCTTGACCAGCATCCCGATGCGATATTGGTCCGCGCCTTCGTGCGCGCCGCGGGCGAGCATGACCTCGAGCGTTTCCGGCCGGTCGAACACGCGTCCCTCGAACAGGTCGGCCATGAACACGGCCAGATCGCGGGGGGACATCACCAGGCCGCCGCCGCCATAGAGATCGAAGGAGGCGTGGATGTCGGTGGCGTCGACCTCGCCGAGGAACTGTCGCGCCCGCGGTTCAGCGCCGCCGGGCGGCGGCTCGGCGATTTCCCACCAGGTCGCACCAAGGCCGCGCTCCCCCAGCCGGAGTTCGCGACGAACTGCGGCCGCCAGCGGCTCGCCCGTCAAGCGTTCGATCAAATCCCCCAGCAGAACGTAGCCCGTGTCCGAGTAGAGGAAGCGCTCCCCGGGCGCGCCTGCTGGATCCCCCCAGACGGTCGCCATGCGCACCTGATCCGCGCGCTCAAGCACCCGCTCCGGACGGGCCAGCGCCGCCTCGACGTAGCGGGAATCCGCGCCGTGGTCGTAAAGACCGGCGCTGTGCGACAGCAGTTGGCGCACGGTGATCTTGTCCACCGCATAGCCGTCGGCCCGCAGTAAAGCGACGAGGGCGGGATCCAGCATCGGGGCGACGGGCGCGTCGAGGTCGATCCGGCCCTGCTCCCACAGCCGCAGAACCGTCGCAGCCGTGAAAGTCTTGGTGTTGGAGGCGATCCGCATCGGCGTGTTCGGGGTCAGGGCCCGACCAGTGTGGGGGTCGGCGAGGCCGGCCGCGGCCCCAAAGGGCCGGGCCACGCCTGCGCCGGTCACATAGATGGCCGTGGGCGCGGCGAGATCCTCCAACGCCCGCTTGAGGGCAGCGGGCTGATCATCGGCGGGCAGGGCTCCGATGGCGGAGCACTGAAGCACTGCTGGCAGCAGAAGGGCGAGATACACGCGGCGTCTCTCCAAGAGGGGCGGTCGACGACGAAGGGATAAGACAAGAGACTAAGCGTCGTCTGGATTGACGATCGGAGAACCGAAAAGCATCAACGCCTTCTCCTCGAAGGAGCCTCTAATCAGACTACCAACCTGACAACTCAGTAGATCATGATGATCCATCTTTTACCAGTCCCATAGATCGTGCAGGAATGGCATGAAGAATCTAGCAATGACATTGGCGTCCCGCCGGGTCTTGAAGGTGTCTAGCGTCCACAAGGAGACTGAAGACAAATGGCCGGCAAAGAACACCACTATGCTGTCAAGGTGACATGGACAGGGAATACTGGCGCCGGAACCCGGACCTATCGTGGCTACGAGCGCGAGCATGACATATCGGCAGGAAGAAAGCCGACCATAGCGGGCTCAGCTGACGCATCTTTTCGTGGCGATCCGAGTCGTTGGAATCCAGAAGAACTTTTGGTTGCCGCTTTGTCGGCATGTCATAAGCTTTGGTTCCTTGGTCTTTGCTCACAAGCTGGCATCGTCGTTACGGAATATGAGGATGCAGCTGAAGGATTAATGATCGAGGAAGCCGGCGGCGGGGCGCAGTTCGTCTCGGTGACATTAAGACCCAGCGTGATAATCTCTTCTGACTCCGATGAGGCGAAGGCTGCAGAGCTTCACCATGAGGCTCATGCGATGTGCTTCATTGCGCGATCTGTAAATTTTCCCGTCACTCACGTACCTACGATTATCCGAGAGACGGAGACGGCCGCCTAATTGCCTAACTTCGGAACGGCATAGCATCGTCGCAGATCTCGCAGGGCGTTCCACAAGACGACGCCCATGGCCGGTCGTCGAGCCGGCGTTAAGGGGGGAATGGACCCTACGAGGAAAAGGGACGTTACCGATGACGAGCGCCTGGCCGTAGGAACCACATATCTGCTGTCGGACATTGAAACGCTCTGATCTGCAACTGTTAAATCGTGCCGCATCTAGCGGCACGCGGAAGACCGAAACTTGTGACGGCCATGCTATCGTCAAGCTGGCCGTCACAACGTGATGGCCGACCTCACGGTCCCCTGCCCTTTCACATCTAGCGGGAACCCTGCCGAAAGGCCCTGTTTGCCAATAGAATTACCGTGATCGAGACGATCGCCAAGGCGATCGCGACGCTCGTCCAGCCGAAACTCGCGGCCAAGGCGCCGCCGACAACCGGCCCAACCAGCATCCCGATATTGTTGCCCTGCATGGCGAGGCCTAAGGTCGCCCCCACCAGCTCAGCCCGCGGTGCCAAGCGGGGGACGCTGTCCATGATCACGACCGGGATCAATCCCGCCACAAAGGCGAACAGCACCGCAAGGACTGTAACCGCAGTCAAGAACAGATCGGCGGCCAACACGCCGCAGCCGAACAGCGCCATGAGAACGAATCCAGTTCCCAGCACGTGCAACGGCTTGCGACCCGAAGCCAACAAGAAGCCTGCGGCAAGATTGCCTAATCCGCTCGCGGCGATGGCGACGCCGGAAATCGTGCTAGCCAACTCCGAGCTAAGGCCGAACCGCTGCGTGAGGAGCGAAGGAAGAAAGCCGAACACTACAAAGAAGGCGGCGGAGAACGCGGCGAACATTACGGCGAGAACCCACGGCCCGGGCGCAGAGAGCGCCTGCCGCAGCTGACCGCTAATACTCCCGCCATCCTCAATTACTGCTTTACGAGCGGATACCATGACGACGAAGAACACCGCGTAGGCGAATAAGATCGCCGCATTGAGCGACCAGAAGCCGCGCCATTCCAGCAGGGTCAAAAGCGGGGCCGCAAACATGACCGTGGTCATCCCCACCGGCATGACCGTGGCCCAAACTGAGATGGCCCGGTTATGAATTTTTGCGGGAACAGACCCAAAGATCATCGCGGGGCCCGCGATGAGGACTCCCATGAAGCCAAGGCCCTCCACCACGCGCGAGATCAGCAGTAGCTCAACGCCGGGCGAAGCTGCGCCAAGCCCCGCGCCCACGGCCTGAACGACGAGTCCGCCGACGATCATTCGTTTGGCTCCAATCCGGTCCGCCGCCAAACCCACCGGCGCCCCCGCGATCGCGCCTACGATCGCGAACGCTGAGATGAGCCATGAAACGAGGACGAGGCTAATTCCCAGGTCGACCTGGATAGCGCCAAGCGCCATCGGGGCCTTGCCAACCTGAAAGGCAGACACGACGCCGGCGCCCGCAATGATGAAGACCGTATTCCAGCCTGTTTCGCGTCTGCGGGCCGCCATTGGCGCTGTGAACATGATTACCTCCGTCTACTGCAGGAAACGACCTGCCTGATCCGACAGTCGGACGTTTCCCCAAACCTGTGCCGCGCCTGCGCGTAACAACCGGGGTCCGCGTCGGCGAAGCCACGGTATCGGCCCGCCGCCTGCGCAGTTTGTCGCCGTCATGTCGCATCCTGAATGGCGTGGGCGAACCGACGTCCAGAAAGGATATCGACATTGAGTACGTCCAAGGCAGTGCTTATAAATTGAAGAAAATGATCGAAAGGATCGGCCATGCTTGACGGCCTCACGCTGGATCAGATGCGTGTCTTCGTGATGGTCGCGGAGACAGGTAGTTTCCGTTCAGCGGCGGTGCGGCTGTCGAGAGTGCAGTCGGCGGTCAGCCACGCTATCGGTAATCTTGAATCCCAACTCGAGGTAACGCTGTTTGACCGCTCCGGTCACAAGCCGCAGATCACGCCGGCCGGCGCATCGCTACTGGCCGATATTCGGGCGCTGCTAATCAAGGTCGATGCCGTACGCGGCCGGGCCCGCGGTCTGGGTCAGGGCGTCGAACTAGAGATCACCGTCGCACTCGATCCACAATTCCCGTTGCCGGTCGTGGCTCATGCGCTGGGCGAACTCTGCGAGAGTTATCCGAAGGTCGCATTCCGCCTCCTTTCGACCCCCCTCGGGGCGTCATACGACGCTTTGTTGGAGGGCCGGTGTGAACTGGCCATTACCGGCCTCGACCTAATCAACCCAGCCATTGAGCTGGAAACGCTGATCACTGTCCAGCGCGTCGCCGTCGCAGCGGCGAGTCACCCGCTGGCGCGAGCGGCCGGCGCGACGCTCAACACGATCGTGCTCGCAGATCACGTCCAAATCGTTGGGGAAGACCCCTCCGCACTCACGGACAAGCGTGACTATGGCGTCATGTCCCCAACGCGGTGGCGGGTGGCCGATAACATCACCAAAATGGCGCTGATCATGGCGGGGATCGGCTGGGGCAGCCTTCCACTTTGGATGATTGAAGAGGAGTTGCGCGACGGGCGCCTGGTTCGCCTCCCCGTCGCGGCTTTCGGCAAGGATGGCGAAACCACTCTGCGGACATACCTTGCCCATCGCGTCGATCGCCCCCTTGGCCCGGCCAGCGCCGCGTTCCGGGAGGCGCTGCTGACAAACCTACCTCCGGGTGACAGGACACCCTGACACGCCGAGAAGCCGGCTTTCCTGTCATCTGATAGCGTCGTACGGCCGGTGCCATCGGCGGCTCCCTCCACGAGGCTTATTCCCGCGCGCCCTTCAGCGTCAAAAGCCTAAGCTGGACTCCGAAAGCTGCCGCTCCGACGTCAAACGAAAATCCTCACGTCCCGCCGCTCACAAAGCTGTTCACGAGCAGCTTCGGCGGCAACGCGACCGCCTTCTTGGCTAATTTTTTCGATCGAAGTCTTCGATTTTTTGTCGCTTCCGTCGATCATTAGGCTGGCGCAATTGTCTCCTCCATTGTGAGGAAACCCTAATGACCAAGGTTCTTGTGCTCTACTATTCGGCCTACGGGCATATCGAGACGATGGCTCAGGCCGTCGCCGAAGGCATCCGCGAAACAGGCGCCGCAGCCACGATCCGTCGCGTGCCCGAGTTGGTGCCGCCCGAAGTCCGCGAGCGAGCTGGTTACAAGCTTAAGCAGTCGGCGGAAATCTGTACGATAGCGGAACTTCCGCAGTACGATGGGATCATCATCGGAGCGCCGACACGGTTCGGCAACATGCCCTCGCAGATGAAGAATTTCCTCGACCAGGCGGGGGGCCTCTGGGCCAAAGACGCTCTGGTCGGGCGGGTCGGTTCCGTCTTCACGTCTACGAGCACCCAGCACGGTGGCCAAGAGACCACGCTGCTTACTACCCAGATCGTGCTTATGCACCTGGGAATGGTGGTCGCGGGGCTCCCATATTCGTTCAAGGGACAAACTCGCATGGATGCAATCACGGGCGGCACGCCCTATGGCGCCTCCACCATCGCCGACGATGGTGAGGGCGGTGATCGACAGCCGAGCCCCAACGAGCTCGAGGGCGCACGGTTTCAGGGCCAGTATGTCGCGAAGTTGGCGCGTGCGCTGGCCGCCGCCAGATCCGGCGAGGCGGCATGACACGCTCGCTCAGCAAGACGGCCGTTCTGAGACCGCATTCTCCGCAGACGCCGGTGGCGCTGACGCCGCCCAGATTCTCAGCCCCCCGCTCAGACCCTCCGTCAGGTTCTCCGGTCGTTCGCTTGCCGCAAACCGCTTTCTGGGTTGCTGCGGCCTTCGCCGCCTTCGCCACGACGAATCCGGCCGCCGCCCAGGTGAGCTTGCCTCCCATGAACCTTGGCGACAGCGCATTCCAGGATGGCATCGCGGGCCCCAGTCGGATGGTGCAGGGCTCGCTTTCGATCCAGCACGCCGATCGCGTGAGGAACGCCAAGGGCGAAGTTGCAGAATCTCCGGGCAGCGTCCGATCGATGGGCGTTGTCGCCCACGCTGCCTGGCTCACTGAACATCAGGTGTTCGGCGCATGGTGGGGAGTTGAGGCGATCCTCCCGGTGGCGGCGGTCGACGTCAGCCTGCCGGGCCGGTCAGATAGCACGCTCGCGATCGGAGATCTGGTTGTCAGCCCGGTTATCCTTCAATGGCCCGAGACGAAGCTGTTCGGGCGTTCCTACTGGCAACGCCTAAACTTCAACGTGGCGATTCCCACCGGCGACTACGACCCGACCGCCTTGAGCATCGGGTCCAACGCCTGGCGCTTTAACCCACACTACGCCTTTACATGGGAAGCGAACGCGGATTGGGAGTTGAGCGGCAGGCTCCACTATCTCTGGACTGGGCGCAATAATCGACCTCCGATCTCAACGGGGGCGGAATCGACTCAGCCAGGCGGCGCCGTGCATGTGAACGGATCCGTGTCACGCCGGTGGAGCGATTCACTCCGCCTTGGCCTGTCGGCTTATTATCTCAGACAGTTGGACGACGACCGGATCGATAACACGCGGGCGCCTGGTGGGCGAGAGCGGGTGCTCGGTATGGGACCCGCCTTCAGTTGGAACGCGTCCCAAGGAACATGGCACGGGGCCGCCTACTGGGAAACTGCAGTTCGGGACCGTCCGGAGAGTGTTCGGGCCAGCCTGCGCTATGTTCAGACCTTTTGACTTGGGTTAGTTACGCCTCGCAGCGTGGGGTGAGCAACAGGCCGAGCCGCGCAGCTTTCATACTGCGCCGCGGGTCGGCCTGTTGCGGTCAGACAGCAGGCCGATGAGAGCGGCGCCGTGTGTTGTCGTCCAACGCCCATACAGCGACGTTTTGTCGGGCGTGGTCGAGGCTGAAGAACAAGCTCTCGCTGAGCAGTTCGTCGCGCATCCGCCATAAGGATTCCACAGACCCGTTTTGGGTCGCTTGTCCGGCGCATGCAGCACCCGTCGACGCCAGGATCTTGCGCCCGGTCCAGGATGGCTCGCTGACGATCATGTCCGCTCATTTCATTCCGTCCGTCCTTTCAAGGGTCGGACTCTAACTTGGCCAAGAGGAAATTCTCAGGAGCACGTCACTTCCAGTACAGCTCTGGCGTTCAAACCGTGATGCGTCACAAACCCGCCAGCCCCCTCATCATACTCCACGCCGGCCAAACCCGCGGAGCCGAGAGGCACTACTCAGAGGCGGCGCCTGCGAACTTCTCCGATAGCAGTTTCTCGCAATCTTGAGCGTTGAGAGCGACATTGAGTGCGTTCTCGTAGTCAGACTGGGCGCTTTCGAGACGCAACCATCCGCAGTCAGTAAGGACCGCGTAGATACCACCCCTGTCGTCCGAGCACAGGTCCCTGGCAGCCAGACCGCCACGCTCCCACCGTTCGATCATTCGCGAAACAGAGCTCTGGTTTAGGTGTACAATGCGCAGCAAGTTCTTGCATACAAAGCTCGAAGCACGGCGATCGGGACAACAAAGGGATGACGCGATACTCAGATAAAACCAAGCCATGCCTGTCTTGTAGCATTCAGGAGAAATCTACTTCTACCTGCGCCACAACATGAATTGGCGCCATGAATGTAGAGCCCGCTAAGCGGCTCGCCTTTCTGGGACGAGCCAGGCGGCGCGTATCGCTTTAACCCGGCGTCCGCGTCGGGACACGATGTTCCCTTGGCGGGTCGACGCAGCGCCGGAGATTAACCGCGAGAGGATCGACGATGAAGCAGTTTGGGAACCGCTCATCGTCGACGCGGCTCCTTAGAGAAGCCGCCCCGACTTCTGAGACACATTCAAAGGCCCAGAGGATCATGAGCTTCAGGCCTCTTGCCCTTGAAGCTTGGCGCTGTCGGCGAGTTTCAGCCAGACGACGCCGGCGACGATGACCGCCAGCCAGCCCCCCTGAACCAAGGTAAGCGGTTGATTGAGCAGAACGCCCCCAAACACGGCGGCTCCAACCGAGCCGATTCCGGCCCACACTGCATAACCGATGCCCACGTCAATTGTCCGCAGCGCGGCGCTAAGGAAATAAAGCGTAAGAAGAAAGAAGACCACGGCCGCAGCGGACCACGTAAGGACCGTAAAGGCTTGGCTTCCGCCAACACTCAGCGCATATCCGATTTCAAAGAGGCTCGCGAGCATAAGCATTAGCCATGCACGGCCCTGAGAAGTTGAATCTTTAATCGTCATAGGAGGGCTCTCGGATTGATTGAGGATTATGTGAACGAGGCAAGGGCTCAGGCAGCGCCACTCAGACGCAGGCCGACCACGCCGCCAATGACAACGACCATGCCGAGAATCTTTTGCCAGTTCAGTCGCTGGCCAAAGAACAGAGCGCCGATCACAACGATTCCCACCCCGGCCACGGACGTCCAAATGGCGTAGCCGACACCAACGTCGAAGGTGAGAAGTGCAAGGCTCAGAAAGAAGGTCGCAATAGCCCCGCTGATGAGCGTCGCCACAGTCCACGAGAGGCGCGTGAAGCCCATCGCCCTGCCTGCGCTGATTGCCACTGCGATCTCAAAGATCACGGCGATTCCAAGATATAGCCAACTCATCGTTTTGTTTCTTTCATTAAGGTCAGCGCCGTTTGAAGGGCGCTGACGAAGCGCATCTAGGCGACTCTTTGCTGCATGGCTCACAGCCACGCAGGAGCGACCTCGCCGCTCGACTGGACCACACGGCCAAGCCAAGCGCCGCGACCGCCTCGGCATCAGTTTTTCTAGTTCAGCGGATCGGCAGGTTCGGCAAACGTGTCGCCCCAATCATCTAGGCAACTCGTCGGCCTCCGGCGCGATCGTGTGAACGACCTCTCCGGCAGCGTCGAGAAATTCGATAGCGCCAAAACCAGCATCCGTAACCGTCAACCGAAGACGCGGCTTGTCGTTCTTGTCCGATAGAGCGACGCTGGGCGTCCCGTTCGCAGCGACGGTCAGACGAATTCGCGTCGGGGTGCTGACGCCCGGCACAAGCGCGCCCCCCAAAGCCTCATCGCGTATCAGGGCCGGCGCCTGATTAATAAGGAAATTGACCTCACCGTCTGGCGACACCCGCCAACCGATTGCGTCCATCGCCGGGTGGTCTAGGGCCAGGATAGCCATCCCACCATCGACGTCGGCAGTTCCTAGCCCACCACGTTCACTGCCGCTTTTATCGTAGATGACGAGTCCAGCGACGTCGAACGCTCGCTTGTACTGGATTCCGTCGATGATTGGAGCGGGCGTGGTTCCGGCCAACGTCATGCGGATCGTGCCCTCAGCATCAACAATATCGATGCGGCGCGCAGTGATGCGGTCGTGATCCGGCGCTTGCACGCGGGTGATTGGCTCGCGGTCCACAATGATCTTCTCAATGGCCTCGAGCGACGGACGATCAGATGCCAGGTCCTGCGCGTTGGTTTCCCCTGCCGTCGCGACCATCAACACGACATACAAGCTCGACCCGAATATCGCCTTAAGACGAAACATACCGACACCTATGATTTATGTTAAACAAGATAACTTTTTTGCCAGACTACCCGGAACCATCTCGCAACCACACCGAGCACGAAGACCGGAACGACAGAAAGAATGACTTTCATCACTAGCCATCAGCCCTACCTTCAGTGACAACAAGAAGAATTCGGCTTTTACGATCAAGATCTATTTTGAATCGTCGCTTCTGGATGCTTGAATTTGCCAACAAACCAGCCAGACCCGCCACTCCGGAGGGCGTCGTCTGCAGTCCCGTCGTCGATCGTAAGATATCCACTGCATCTAACAACTCGGCCTCGTCGACCTGCAGAGCTTGCGCCCCGTGGCGCTGGAGCGTCGCCAGGGCGGGAGTGGAAGCAAGCCCGCACGACAGCATCTCCGCTTGCGTCGTCAAACCTCCCTCCACCTTCTGGGGCCGCCCCTCCGCCAGTGCCCGAGCAACACAAGCCGCCGCCCGGGGCTCGACAACCAAAAGACGTGGGCTGGGAGACGGCGGGCCCGCAAAGCCATCCGCCATCGCGGCGGCCAGCCCCCCAACCCCAGCTTGGATGAAAAGATGGGTCGGCCGCCCAACCCTCGTCTGTTCAAGTTGGGCCAGCGCCTCCTCGCTTATGGCGCGATAGCCGGCCATGACGTCGCGCACGACTGGATCGTCCAAGACGTCAGTGGTGTCAGCGACCAGCACGCCCTGTCCCCGCGCCGCCGCGCGCCGCGCCGCATCCACGGCGTCGTCATAGGTGCCGTCGATCCGCACCACCTGGCCGCCGGCGCGCTCAATCCGCGCCGCCCGCACGCTCGAAACCTCGGCAGGCAGATAGATGATCGCCTGGGCGTTCGCGCGCCGGGCCGCGGCCGCGACCGCCAGGCCGTGGTTGCCGTCGCTGGCGCAGACCAGGGCGGGCAGAGCGCCGAAAGCGTCGGGATTGGCCAGAAAGGCCCCGAAATCCGCTCCGACCGATCGCGCGATCGCCTTCAATCCGGCGATCATGCCGCCCAGAGCCTTGAAGTTCCCGAGCGGACGACAGCCTTCGTTCTTGATCAGAACTCGATCCACTCCCGCTAGATCCGCCAAGGCTGGACAATCGATCAGCGGCGTAGGTTCATAGTCAGGCCAGATCGAAAGGAGCGTCGACCGGATATTAGACATCGCATTGGACATGCCGACAGATTACCCGAGCCTCACGCCGTTCAACCGCGATCAAAGGCGCGTCGACGCGGCCAAAACGCGAAAGTCGACGATAGGCGCGGCTCAGCCACGATCCAGCGGTTTGATCCGCTCAGTCCTCAGCGACCGGAGGGACCGGAATCATCAACCCCCGCTTCACAATGCTCATCGCAACATTGGTAGTGTATCGCTTCACGTTAGGGTTCTCACTAACGAGACGCCTCATCAACGCTTCAAAGCCGACGGCGTCGGGCGCGGTCACGACTGCTATGAAGTCCGCCTCTCCCGTGACGTAGAACGCCTGCTGAACGGCATCCTCCTTCGTCAGCCATCGGCGCAGTTCCACCAGCAGCTCCGGCCGCTCGCTTTCGATATGCAGCCCCACGACAAAGAAGGTCGGACGCCCAACGCGCCGAGGATCCGCCACGGCGATCGTGCGGGAAATGACGCCCTGCTCCCGCAAACGGCGAAGCCGACGCTGGATGGCGGATGGCGAGAGCGGCACCAGGGCGGCTAGCGCCTCGGCTGTCTGCTCGGCGTTGTCCTGCACCAGGTTCAGCAGGCGGCGATCAAAGTCGTCTAGCGTCATACTGCCTTTGTAACGCACGGTGACGCAGAAAAACTGCATCAAACCGCATCAGATCGCGGCCAGACGGCGCGCCCCTGCCGCTACGTTCTTTGTCTCCGCCGACCAGAAGAGACTTTTGTACATGGATATCGTGCGTCTACGCAGCTTCATCGAGGACAGATGGACCGCAGAGGTCATGCCGCCGTTGCTAGAATACATCGCCATACCCTGTGAATCTCCAGCCTTCGACCCGGACTGGAAAGCCCACGGCCATATGGATCGTGCGGCGGATCTCATGGCCGCCTGGGCGCGCGAACAACTGTCGGGCGTTCCCGGTTCGACCGTCGAGATCATCACCCTGGAGGACCGCACACCGGTGCTGTTCATTGACATCCCCGGCGACAGCGAACAGCCGGTGCTGGTCTATGGCCACCTGGACAAGCAACCGCCCATGGACGGCTGGGCGCCAGGGCGCAGCGCCTGGGCGCCGTCGCTGGAAGGAGACCGTCTTTACGGACGCGGCGGGGCGGACGACGGCTATGCGATATTCAGCGCGATCCTCGCCGTTCAGGCTCTGAGGCTCCAGGGCCTTTCTCATCCGCGCATCCTGATCCTGATCGAAGCGTGCGAGGAATCCAGCAGCGAAGACCTGCCCTTCTACGTGGATCATCTCCTGGACCGGCTTGGAGATCCGGCGCTGGTGATCGCCCTCGATTCCGGCTGCGGAAACTATGACCAGCTGTGGGCGACCACCTCGCTGCGGGGCCAGGTCGCCGGCGTGCTCAGCGTCCGCGTGCTGGACCAGGGTGTCCATTCCGGCGAGGCGTCCGGGGTGATCCCCTCGAGCTTCCGCATCGCCGCCGGCCTGCTGGCGCGGTTGGAGAATCCCGCGACGGGCGAAATCTTCCCGCCCGAGTTCACCGTGGAGATTCCGGCCGATCGGCGAGAGGAGGCGGTCTTCGCGGCCGACGCGCTGGGAAGCGCCCTCTACGACGCCCTTCCCTTCCGTCCCGGCGTCCGGCCGGTCGAGAGCGAGGGGGCCGCCCTGGCGCTCAATCGATCATGGAGGGCCCAGCTCGCCGTCACGGGCGCGGACGGCCTGCCGTCCATCGGCGACGCCGCGTCGGTCATGCTGCCCATGACCGCGCTGAAGCTCAGCCTGCGTCTTCCGCCGACGCTCGATCCGGAGCCGGCGGGGCGACGGCTGAAGGCGATCCTGGAAGCCGACCCGCCCTACGGCGCCGAGGTGAAGTTCGAGATCGATTTCGTCTCGCCCGGCTGGAGCGCGCCGCCGATTGCGCCGTGGCTCGCCCAGTCGCTGGATCGCGCCTCCCAGGGCGCATTCGGGCGCGCCGCCGCCCTCTACGGCGGGGGCGGGGGCATCCCCTTCCTGGCGATTCTGGGGGAGAAATTCCCGCGCACCCAGTTCGTCGTGACCGGCGTGCTCGGCCCCGAATCCAATGCCCACGGACCGAACGAATTCCTTCATCTGCCGACGGCGCTGAACGTAACCCTCGCCCTGGCGCAAATCCTTCATGATGCGGGCGGACGCCCCGCCCCTTCTTCTCTCTGAGGCCGGACATGTCGCTGACATTGCTTTACCAGACCCATTCGCCCTACGCTCGCAAGGCCCTCGTCTTCGCCCATGAGGCGGGCCTGGCGGAGCGCATCGAGGTGGTCCACCACGAGACCAGCCCGACGCTTCGCAACGAGGCGGTGTTTTCCCGAAACCCCCTCGGCAAGGTGCCGGTCCTCATCCGCGAGGACGGCGGCGCCCTCTTCGATTCCGATGTCATCTGCGCCTATCTGGACACCCTCCACGCGGGCGCCCCGCTGATCCCGGCCGAAGGCGAGCGGCGATGGCAGGCGCTGGCCCTGCAATCCGTGGCCCAGGGCCTTGCCGACGCGGGCATCGCGATCCGCTGGGAGGCGGTCCGGCGGCCCGAGCATCTGCGCTATCCTCCGCTGCGCGACGGCTACATCGACAAGCTGCTGAGCAGCTATGCCTGGCTCGACGACGTCCTGCATCCGGACGACGAGATCGACATCGGCCGCATCGCCCTGGCGACGACGCTGAGCTGGCTGGAGTTTCGCGGCCTACCCAGCTTCCGCGACCATGCGCGCCTGTGTCTGTGGTTCGATCGGTTCGAGGCCCGCGCCTCGATGCGGGCGACCCCTCTGTCGGGCGAAACCCACGACGCCTAGTGAAGCGTTGTCACGCCAGGTCGTGTGCGCGCCCTGGACGATCCGATCAGGATGGGAGTTTCAGGGTACCCTTTACGGCGCTCGACGGCCTATCGGCCTGCCGTCGCTGCGCACCAATCGAACGACGATGTTGGCAAGGGAGCAGAACCGCTTTTCGTGCCGCGCGCACGGGGAAGCCTGATCGGCATGGCTGCCGGGCTCAGCGGGTGCGGTCGTGGTCTCGCCGTCCGTGTCGCCATCGGCCCTCCCATGCCGCACTGGGCAAGCTTTTTTTGACCTCATAGTTCATGTGCCCTCGCGCTTCGCGACCTCGAACCTGCCAGTTCATCGCCTCCGACCAGACCGCAGCCACCTTCCGCTACAAGAACTATCGCCCTCTAGGGCTGTACCCACGCCGATGTAGTGCAGCCTACTTGAGGATCGCCGTGCGGGTCATGCAGCCTACTGCCTTGACGATCAGGGCAGACCTTCGCGAAGAGCAATATGTTGTTCCGTCGGTCGGGTAGCCATGCGCTTGGAGCGGATCGAGATGGCGACGAACAGGTGGGCAGAGGGTCAGCATTAAGTCAGGAACGATGCACTGAGTGCCGAAATGCTCTCAGCAACCAATTACAAAAAGAAAGAGCTGGCTTGCGGCCCCGACCTCATGGCGCCAGTTCTTTCCCCTGGAGCCGAAACGTCTACTCTTGATTAAATTTCCACGTTTCGATTCCCGACCAATGAACGCAGACTCGCTGACTCCCGCAGCGCGTTACTTAGCAACTGGCCCGCGTCGGTTAATCTTCAACAGGTTCCGCGCCCGCCTCTCTTAGACGACCCCTATAGCGCCGATGCTTCCTGCCGACGGCAACGGGTTTCCAGCTTCCTATTCACGCAGCGGGCTGATGACATGCGCCACCTTTAACGCCCCTTCTTCCCGCTGCCCCTCAATAAAATCGGAAATTCGGCCCGAAAAAAACCGCTTGCCGCGCTGAAGACTCCCCCCCCCCTGCCATGCACTCGCTTCACGCTTCATCTGCGAGGTTCATTGCATTCCGCCTAGTGTCAGGGTGAACATGGCGCGAACTGTAGGCGGAGCCACCCAGGAGAGCAGGCCGGACGGGCTTGCCAGATAGCCTTTCTCCCCTGTCACGTTGGTCGCCAAGACCCGCACCTGCACTGGCCTGTCCGCCACACGGAAGCTTGTCCGAGCTCCAAGATTGAGCGTGGTGATTTCTGGTGTCGTCAGCGTGCCGAGGGCGTCCACGGCGCGTTTCCCGATATAGTTCGCCTGCGCATCGACCGAAACCGTTCGCCAAATTCTGTGTTCAATGCTGGCGTTGGCCACAAGGCGCGACACGCCAACGGGACGCGTTCCGACCTGCCCCGCCTCGACCAGCGACCCGGATATCAGCGGATCGATCGCCACGGCGCCTACGACGATGCTGGTTCGCTCCGACAGGGCGCCGGCGAGCGAACCCTCCACACCGCGGTGACGAACCTCGCCAACGGCCCCATAGCTCTGGTCCGGCCGGAAGCCCATCATGGGCTTGGACACATCGAAAACGGCGACGATCAGGTTCAGACCTTCTGACACGCGGTGGCGCACCCCGAGTTCCATTTGGCGAGCTTCGACCGGCTCAAGCACTTGGTTTCTGTTTGTAGCCGTCTGGGGGGCCACGCCAGTCTCTTCCAGGCCCGTAACCCAGCTCGCGAAAAGACTCGTTCGCTCCTGCACGGTCCAGACTCCTGAAACGTTGAACAGCGTGCTTTCGTCTATGCCCCGAGTGATTGATCCCGAAAGGGGGGTTACGGTCTTGTCATAGCGGGTTCGGTGGGTGCCGAGGCGCATCTCCAAGCGATCGTTCCAGATCAGGCCATATCCGAGGGACGCTGTCATCTGCTCGACGCGGTCCTCGCCGTACACCCCGCTCCACGTGATCGGCGCAGTGGCGGCTGGTATGTCGGGCAATCTAAACGCTGGAATCGGAGCTGAGCGGACGGTCGAGAACTCGACCGTGCTGGCGCGGCCTCGCACCGATCCGCTGAATAGATGGGAAAACTCCCCGCGCGACACCATCCGGCTGATCCGTAACTCGGCTGAATCCGATATGTTGGTGCGGGGCCCGGTGATGAGGGTTTCGCCGGACGCCGTCCCGTTTGCCGCGGCGGAGATGATAGTGAAATCTTCCCGCTCCGCATCGAACATCGAACGAAAAGCAGACGCGTCAACCGACCAAGGACCGCGATCTGCGGAATAGATGAAACCGAGATTGACGTTCGTAGACTCCACGCGCGCCCAGTTCGACGAGCGATTGCGGCGGTCTCGGATAAAGGGCGGTAGTGCGTCTCCGCTGGCGCGGACGCTGTAGTCGCCATTATAGGCGCGGTCGTAAACGGACGCGAAAGCCTTTAGCATATGGCCGTCTGCGAGCCTGACCTGCCCGACTAAGCCAGCGTCGAAGGCGCGTCCATTCCCAATAGGCCACTGGGCGTCCGGCCGCCACACGAGTCCCCCGGCGAACCCCGCGCCTTCCGCTGCACGCCATGAGCCGTTCAACTCCAGCGTACGTGTCCCGAAGTCCCGCCAACCGGCGCCTATATTCAGAAAATCGTCTGCAGCAGGCGACCGCAACCGATAGTTCACGACACCCGTCGGAGATGGATAAGCCAGTCGGGACGCGTTAATTCCCACTCGAACGCCTACGCCAGTCAGTAGAGGGTCATTCAAGGGAGCTGCGCGGCTGAAATAGGCGTCATCAACCCGGTAGGCGCCCGAGGCCTGTAGATCAAAGCCCCTGACCTGACTTTCGCTGTAGAGACCGAGCTGCTCAATGCCGGTACGTTCTCCGAACGCGTCGACGGCTGAGCGCACAGCGCTCTCTTGTGCCCGGGCTCCGGAAACATTTGTTACAAGCGCGGCGACAGCCGCTGAGCCGGCGGCGAGGTTCGCCAGCGCGCGCGAAGATCTCGGTCGGCTCAAAGCCGCTATTGGTAGAGCAGGTTTGCAATAAATTTCGCGCAAGATCGCCTCCGTGGAAGGCTGGCCAGCATATGACCCGATAGTGCGGTTCGACCGCCTTCTCCCCCGGCCGGGCGCATCTGTCCGGCAAGTTCACCGGCTTTGACGCATCTTAACATTGTCAGTCCAGCGGCCGTTGCCCTAGCTCCCGCAGGCGGCTCAGCGCGAATGAGCGTCCTCTAGCTCCAGCGCACTTCTGCAGCTTGGTTCCCGCCAAACCAGGAAAGAAAGGGGAACTACATGTGCAAGATTTTGCGCGCATGAGGCCTGTGCCGACAACGCCCCCGTCCCCGTCGACGGGTCAGACGTCAGCGCCGCAATGGCAGTCCATGCGCGTTGACTTAGAGCCGGCCGAGCGCAGCGGACGCCGCATCATAAAGGTGCGGACGCGCCCGATGCCAAACGCCAGCCAGGAGTTAATGTAGATCGGCAGATTGGACGCAAGTGCGAGGCCTAGCAGCTGCATCGCCGGTTGCGATGCTTATGCGGCAGCTCCGCAGTCGCACTTCCTCCTAGCTTCGTTCTTGACCACACAATGGCTCCCGACGAAACGTCGCCTCTTTTCGGTGCGGGGCTACCACAACATCCTGCGATCTCGCCCCCGCCGACATTGAAGTTGGTTACGCAAACACCTGTCCCAGGAAGGACGAGTTGGACATTGTCGGCCTCCCGCAGGTCGCCGGCAAGCGCGGCGGCGACAGACCGAACCTGTTCATACCCTGTCAGCATCAGGAATGTCGGGGCGCGACCGTAGCTCTTGATGCCCACCGTGTAGAAGCCCGGCTCAAGATGAGCTAGTTCACGATGACCGTGCGCCGGCACTGAACCACAAGAGTGCTCGTTCGGGTCGATCAGAGGTCCGAGCGCCTTGGTGCTTTCTAACCAGGGATCGAGATCAACGCGTAGTTCCCGCGTCAGCGACAGGTCCGGGCGTTGTCCGGTCGCAGCAATGATGCGGTCGACAGGACCGATCGTGCGCGGACCATCGCCGGTCATGCCATCGATCATGAGCCCGCCGCCTTCCTCGCGAATGGCGAAGATCGCAAAGTCGGCGACAAGCGGCACGCGGCCGCCCTCAACCAGCGCGCGTGTGCCGGCGCCAAGTTCGGAGCGCGCTGGCAACTGGTCAGCGTCCCCGCCGCCATAGATGTTCACGAGGTTGGCCCTGCGGGTCGCCCATATCACCTTCGTAGCTGGATCAGCCTCCGCCATCAGGGTCAGATCGAGCAGCGCGTTCGCGGCCGAATGCCCAGCGCCAACAACCAAGGTGGTTTGTCTGGCATAGATAGTGTGATGCCGCCCAAGCACATCGGGAATGCCGTAGGCGATACGATCAGCGTGTTCTCTTTCGCCGCTGGCCATTATGCCGCTCGCCCCCAGCGGATTCGGTGTTGCCCAGGTGCCGGAGGCGTCGATTACGGCCCTGGCAAGGTCCCGGCGCGTTCCCGTGGCTGTCGTCACCGCCAGAATGAATGGCTGCCCTTCCCGACCTTGGCTCACCACCTTATCGACACCGAGTCGAGAAATCGCTGTAACGCGTGCGTCTGTCTCAATGACAGCGGCCAGTTCAGGCGTCGCCGAGAGCGGCTCGAGATAGTTTCGGACAAGATCGTTGCCAGTCGGGAAAGTGTCGGCAGGCGGCGCCTTCCAGCCTCGGCGTTCGAGTAGGGCGACCGACGCTGCATCGACACAGTATCGCCAGGGGGTAAAAATGCGGACGTGCCCCCAATCACGGATGTTGGCGCCGACTGCGGAGCCAGCCTCATAGAGCTTCACGGGAACACCACGGCTGACGAGATGAGCGGCTGCGGCAAGTCCGACAGGACCGCCGCCGATTATGGCGACCGGAAAAGATTTAACTGCTGACTTCCTCATATTTAGTCTTTCTAGAAAAACCGAAATATAGCGCAGAAGAGAGAATTTTACGCAGCCGCGCCCTCGTCCTCGCTAACCCGTGCAGTATCAGCGCAGCATTCGGCCGCCAGAAAATCGATGAGGCCGTTCATTGCCGGATAGTTCGCCCGGCAGATCAGCGTAGTGGCTTGACGCTCCTGCGTTACCAATTCCGTCGAAATTAGCCGCTGCAGGTGATGAGATAGGGTTGAGGGGGGTATGCCCAGCCGCTCTTGCAAGCGACCAACCGGCAATCCCGCACCGCCAGCACGCACGAGGGAGCGATAGATCCGCAATCGAGTCGCATTTCCGATTGCTTCCAACTGCTTGGCCGCTTGTTCGACGTTCATGGAAAGAAGCTACCGCCCCTTGATGGAGGCAGTCAATGACTAATTCGATTATTATCGAAATTCTGCTACCGCGCGCTCTCTCCAGCAAGACCCAGCCATCACTCCATCCGTACTCGTGCTGTATCTGGACAGTGTACGATCCGGACAATGGAGAGCATAATCGGAGCCTCGACCAGAACTCCGGCGTTGCAAGCGCTGCTCCCGGCTGGAAAGGCGTAGTGCACCGCCGTGGATTATCCTGTGACGTTCAGAGACGGCGGACGAGCCGCGTCAGTCGGAAGTGCGCCGATTTCGTTAAAAGAGGCCTCAGGGAAGTAGCATGACAGCAGCGCGCTGCTGACGCCCCCCCTTGAGGCTCAGTCAAAATATTAGACGAGGCTAGACGGGGAGGTCAGCGTGAAACGCGCAGAACAATTAGCGCCAAGATGCCGATTGCTAAAGAAACGGGCGAAAGAAACGCAACGCCTACGGTATTGAGAGCCAAACCGCCGAGAATGCCGCCCAACGCAACACCGAGATAGGTGAAGCTCGTATTGACGGCCATCGCTTGTTGCCCAGCGCTGCCGGCAATGGCCATGATCCTCGCTGCAATAGCGGGTGAGTTCCAAAATGCCGACCCTGCCCAAAGGGTGACCAATACAAGCAAATAAGGCAATGGGACTGGTCGAAAACTCCAGAGGACCGTCAACCCGGCCATGGCGATTACGAAAGCCGACATCCCCACTGCTAGGGTACGCAAGGCCCCAAACCGGTCAGTCGCGAGCCCCCCCAGCCAGACGCCTGCCATGCCGGCAAGCCCGGCAACTCCGAACACCAAGCCTCGCTGATCAATGCCCACACCACCCAACTCGAGAAGGACCGGAGCGAGATATGTCAAAAGCAGCATGCTCGCCGCCATGTTTAGAAAATTTGCAAGAAAGCCAAGCAGTAGCGGCCGCGACATCAGCAAAGCCAACAGCACTTTCAGTCCTGGGACCTTTTGAGGCTTTGGCCTTGGCAAAACAATCCATATTGCGATGGCCGTCATGAAGCCGCCTATTGTCATGAGACCGAAAGTCCATCGCCAACCGGCGGCTGCACCGACCCAAGTACCAAATGGAACGCCGAATGCTATCGACCCAGTTACGCCCAAGCTGATAACCGCTACGTAGCGCCCGGCCTTCCCTGCCGGAGCCATCGACGCTGCGGCGGCAAACAGCGATGGAGTGATTGCCGCCGCACAAAGCGCTGCGACAACTCGCGTAGCCATCAAGAGGTTGAATGATGTTGCAAGCGCCGCCACGAGATTGGCGCATGCGAAGATCAGCAGCGCCATCAACATCAGACGCTTGCGATCAAAGCCATGGAGAAGTGCGGCAAGCACAGGCGCAGCAATAGCAACCGTCAGGGAGAAGACGGTAACCAACTGACCCGCCATGCCGTAGCTCACGAACAGATCACGGGCAAGTTCGGGTAAAATACCGGCTATGACGTAGTCATCGGTAAACAGTACCAGCGACGCGAAAAATAAGGATAAAAGCCAGACGGCAGGGGGAACCATGCGTTCCGAAAGCATAGGTAAACTCCGCATTGATGAGGATCAAGCGGCGTCCTGTCAGCAGATATGATCAGACCGGTTGGCACGCCGCAACAACTTCAAGAGTCGTTGCGGCTCATCGGTCGGCATCGTTTAATGTGCCCATGTCTATCCGGCCAATTATTCGACGACTTTTTATCACGATAAAATTGGCCCCTCAAGCAGTCATCAGCCCTTTCTACAGCTCACAAATCGCTCGGAGGGAGGCGTCCGCCCCGCGGTGCTACAAACCTACTGTATAATGCTGCCTACCCGCATTCCAACACGTAGGAGACTCGATATTGGACAAACCAGTTGCCACCATCGCGCGCCGTTATGAGGCATGTCGATGATTGCGTAGCTTTTTTTGCAGATCATGATCAGAGCCCTACGCCTTCAGTTATCCACTGGCTCGAACTGATCAACGTTCCGAAGGCCTCTGACACCCCCACTCCTACTATAGCCGCTGGAAGAGGTGGCGGATCTTTAGCACGCTCACGCCAAAGCTCCGAGCCGATCACTCCCCCCAGCGGTGCGCCCCACCCTTTCGCTCCCCCGAACCTGTGCATTTCAACCGCGATCCGGACGCGTTCGGGCAACTCGGCAAGGGCGGCCTCCAGACGCATCAATTCATTTCGCGAAAGGACGACCTGTTCCGGCGTGGGCTGGACGGCGGCCATTTCGTCCAGAGCGGCCTGAATCGCCTTGCGTGCGGCGCCCTTCTCCAGGGCGACGCCTAAACCGACACCCGCCACAATTGCGAATGATTTGCAACTGATAGACGTCAAGCTGTGTCAGTGCAAGGGCAGGCACAGGACTTGCCACATCGCCCGCCAGCACCGGACGATGTGCGATGCTGTAGAATGCTGACCTTCAGCTCAGAGACCGGCTTCCTATGTCGCGGAAGCGTCAACAGCGGACACTGGTGCGTCGCCCGATCGGCGACATCATCGTAGGGGGGCTTCCCGTGCTGCGGGATGACTGCGATCAGATCGAGGATGCCCCGCCTCGACAGGAGCCAGGCTTCACCCAGGTCGTCGCCGCATGTCAGGCAGGAAGACGGTAACCAGGCCGAGCAGAGGCAGGAAGGCGCACAATTGGTACACCCAGACAATGCCGCGTGCGTCGGCCAGACCGCCTAGTCCCGCCGCGCCGATCCCTCCGATCCCGAACATCAGACCGAACATCAGACCCGACACCAGGCCGACACGACCCGGCACCATCTCCTGAGCATAGACAACCAGGGCCGCAAAGGCGGACTGTTCCTTCCACTCCACGACGGGACTTCAGACTCATGTTCCTGGCGTATTCGGCGTTCTGAAAGGCGCTGAACGTCGCCGCCATCTGCGTCACTTCGCCAGAACGAACGGTATGGATACCGATATCCAAGGCTTCGAGCTCTTCGATAACGGCATGAAGTCCCGACGCCTGTCGCGTTATCCGGTCCAGATCTTCGGTGACGACATAGTCGTACTTGCCGCGTTCGGCGTCAGCCATGAGCGCCGCAAATCCCGGACGCCCCATGAAGGACTGGCCGCTGCATTCAGGGTCGGAGTAAGACGCCACCCAGATTCCGCCCTGTGCGCGCACATACTCTTCGCAAATCCTAAGCTGATCCTCGATCGACTCCTGGCGCTGGTGAATGGTGGAATATCGCGCATAGCCGACGCATCGCTTGTTCTTAAGGGATCGAAGCGTCATGCCGCCACCTCCTCGCCACCGGCGGCATGAGGGCCCTCAAAGGCGCGTTCACACGCGAACCTTTGCGCGTCCAATCGCGCCAAAGCCAAGACGATGGGGATCAACTCATCACAGGGTTCGCCTGTCTGAAATTCCGCCTCGTGGCGCTCGAGACGCTGCTGTCGCAACAGTTCTTCGAACGAATGGGAGACCTGACGTTTCATCGGCTTCCCTCGCTACTACCGGCACTGTCAGCCGGACCGGTCACGTAGGTGACGAAGGTGTCGATCTTCCCAGTCGCCATACGTTCGAAGCAGATGCCGACGCCGTCAAAGCCGGCCGCCTCGAGCTGAGACCGCAGTTCGTTAATCTGCGACAGGGACGTGGCCGTCGCCTGGAACCGTTTGACAACCGCGGCCAACACTTCGTCGTTCGTGCGTGAAGGTCGCCTCTGCCCGATGCGGCACCTCGAGAAACGGCCCCTCATTGCTGCGCCTCCGGCTGGACGCGGCGCATGTGGAAGCGGTCCGGGTCATCCGGGTCGGGCAGCATGATCATTTCGTAGACCACGCCGTCACAGATCATCTGAGTACGCACGCCGACCTCATGGACGGGTTCTGCAGGCTGTTCAGCGGGGCAAGCGGTATCTTCAGTCATTTGCATTTCCAATATGCGACATCACTCTCGCGCGGGGGCGAGGCGACAGAGGGTGGGTTTGATTTCAGGGGAGAGGCCTGCGGCCTATCAGGCGTGGTGAAGGGCGCTGATCTCATCAGCGAGACGCGCGGCGGTGATCGGTTCGTTGGTCACCAGCCAGATCAACTCGTCCCGGCTCTCAAGGTCATCCTCGATCGCCACAAAGTCCGTCAGGTCGCCCCTCAGGTCTTCAATGTCGCCGATCATCCCCATGGCGGTCGGGTTGTTTTTCAGGATGTCGTCGAAGACGGCCTGGTCAGAGAAGGCTTCCGCGAGATCCGATCGGTTGGCGGCGACCGCCAGTTCGATGTTGCGCTGCTGCAAGTCGTCGATCAGCCAAAGCAACAGATTGGTGGAGGACGTCAGCACCGCCAGGTCATAGACGACCACCACATCCGCTTGGGCGTACAAGGCGAGATTGATCCCATGGGGATCGGCCGCCGTGCGAACGGCCTCGTCCACAACCACATCAGCGATGTTCCATGACCGTTCCGCGCAAAGCAGGGAACAAGCGTCGATCTGGTCGGTCAGGCCGGCGCCCGTTCCTCCCTCATCGGACGGAAGGCGCACATAGATGACGGCGTCCTTTCTGACGACAGATTCTGCGGCGGATTCTTCCGCCAACTCGGCAAAACCATCGAAGAGGCCAGCGGCCTGCCGATAGCTGCGTGCTCGCGGTTTGGAGAATTGGGCTTCCATTCAATTTCTCAAGTTCAGGGCGCGCGCCATCGGCTTCGCGCGGAGGCGCGAATGACGACGGGCCGGATTGTTGGGGTAGGAAGGCCGCCGCGACTTGCGGCGGCGCAGGTCAGTCGCCGACGGTGAAGACCGCGCGCTCACGCGCCAGCCGCACCAGGGCGCGGATCGTCGGCAGGAGGAGCGCGACGGCGGCGTCATAAGACGCCATCGACGCATCTTCCGCCCAGGGAGGGATCAGCGGCCGTGCCGGCCTGCGTCGTTCCGGCCGCGGCGACAGGCGAATGACGTTGGCGTCAGCCGTCATGAGCGAGCACCAGCTGAATGCGATGGCTGGGCACGAGCACTTCGACGATCGACGGATAGCCGTCCTCTTCGATGATGAGGTGGCCGACCAGGGCCCGCTCGCGACGCAACTGCTCGCTGACGGCGGACAGGTCCGCAGCCTCCAGACGCATCCGCAGCGCCTCACCGCCCATCAGCCGGACGGAATATTCTTTCTGATCAAGGGCATCGGCGTCCGCCGCGCCCCAATGGGCGACACGCATATGCACTCCCCGGGGTTGTTTATTCCCGCAGAATGCGATAGCCAGACAGCAATGTCAAGTTACAGGCGCAGCTCGCCTTATCCGCCCATATAAGACGACACGACAGACATCGTCAACCGCTTTTTTGCAGAAAACTTCAACCGGGAAATCCCTTGGTCCTTCGCCCAAAGAAACGCGCCATCTACGGCCGCCATTCCTCCGACCTCCAGAACACCCGATCAACCGCAGACCAGATCGCACTGCTGCGCGAGGCCAGCCGAGCCGAGGGCGTCACAGACGTTCTCGTGTTCAGAGATGAGGCCGTTTCCGGCAGCGCGATCGCCAATCGGCCAGGACTGCGCGCCCTCCTCGCTGCGGTGGAGCGCGGCGAAGTCAGCGATGTCATGGCTGAGGCGCTCGACCGGCTGTCGCGCGACCAGGAGGACATCGCCGGCATTTTCAAACGCCTCGCCTACGCCGGCGTCGCGCTGAAGACCCTGGCCGAAGGCCCGATTGACAGAATTCACATCGGACTGAAAGGCACGATGAACGAACTCTTCCTGCACGACCTGGCCGTGAAAACGCGTCGAGGCCTGACGGCACGGGTCAAGGCCGGCTACTCAGGCGGCGGCCGTTGCTATGGCTATGACATCGTCAGCAAGGGCGAACTGCAGCCCAACACCCGCCAGGTCGGCATCCTCCACCAGATCTTCAACGACTTCGGCCACAACGAAATGTCAGCCCGCGCCATCGCTCACAAGTTGAACGCCGCCGGCGAGCCCGGCCCACGCGGCGGCGAATGGACGCCGTCGACCATTCATGGCGACCGCCGCGCCCAGGACGGCATCCTGCACCAGGAACTTTATATCGGCGTGCGGGTGTTCAATCGGCGTCGCTACCGCAAGCACCCCGACACCGGAAAGCGCTCATCGGTGCTGAACCCGCCTGAGGAAGGGCTGCGCCAGCCGGTCCCGCACCTGCGCATTATCGATCAGGAACTTTGGGACGCCGTCCAGGCCCGCCTCGCTGCCCAGGCCGAACAACCCAAGACGCTCACTCGCAAACCCAAACGCCTGCTGTCCGGACTGATGAAGTGCAGCCTGTGCGGCTCCGCCATGACGCTAAAGGGCGGCAAGTACAACTGCAGCGGCCGCTACGATCGCGGGACCTGCTCCAACGGCAAGATCATCGCCGCCAAGACAGTGGAAGAGCGCGTCCTCACCGGCATCAAGACCCATCTGCTGTCGCCTGAAGCGATCGCGGAGGCCGTCAGAGCCTTTCACGCCGCCGCCGAGGCGGAGCGCCGGGCCCTTCAGGTTGAACGGGCGCCGCTGGAACGCGAACTGGCGGAGATTGAGCGCAAACTGAAGCGCGCACAGACCATGTGCCTAGAGGGCGCGATCGAGACGGACGAACTGAAGACGATCAGCGCGCCGCTGAAGACCCGCCGCAGCGAGATCCAGGCCCGACTGGCAGCCGACGCCGCCCCATCGGTGATCCAGTTGCACCCCGGCGCCGCTGACGCCTATCGGCGGCTTGCTGAGAATCTGCACCAGGCCATCGAGGGCGAGGACGGCGAGGAGGTGCGCGCGGAACTGCGCCAGTTGGTCGACCGGGTAGACTTCATCCCGCTGGAGGGGTTGGGCAAGTTCCAGTTGGAGGTTCACGGCAGTCTGGCGGCGCTTCTGGCGCTGGGCCAAGTGCGAAACGCAAAAAACCCCACGGCCAGGAGCCATGGGGTTTCTGTAGATCAAAGCCTCACGTCCGGGTGTGAGGTATCACTGGGTGCGGGAGCAGGATTTGAACCTGCGACCTTCAGGTTATGAGCCTGACGAGCTACCGGGCTGCTCCATCCCGCGGCAAGGCGGTGAGTAAAGGAAGAAGGGTTCGAGATATCATTCATGTGTGTCGGGTAGACCCGGCGACGACCTACTCTCCCGCGCCTTAAGACGAAGTACCATCGGCTCTGGAGGGCTTAACGACCGAGTTCGGAATGGGATCGGGTGGGGAACCTCCGACAGAGCCACCGGGTCAACCCGACACACATGAATGAGAAGATATTGTCTTTGATTTCGGCAAGTAAAAACCGAATGAGTTTTGCTGAGAAACGATCAAGCCGATCGGATTATTAGTACCAGTAAGCTTCACACGTCACCGCGCTTCCACACCTGGCCTATCAACGTGGTAGTCTTCCACGATCCTCAGCGAAGCCTTGTTTTGAGGTTAGTTTCCCGCTTAGATGCTTTCAGCGGTTATCTATTCCATACTTAGCTACCCTGCTGCACGGCTGGCGCCATGACAGGTCCACCAGAGGTATGTCCATCCCGGTCCTCTCGTACTAGGGACAGATCCTCTCAAGCTTCGAACACCCACGGCAGATAGGGACCAAACTGTCTCACGACGTTCTGAACCCAGCTCACGTACCACTTTAAACGGCGAACAGCCGTACCCTTGGGACCTGCTCCAGCCCCAGGATGTGATGAGCCGACATCGAGGTGCCAAACTTTGCCGTCGATATGGACTCTTGGGCAAAATCAGCCTGTTATCCCTAGAGTACCTTTTATCCGTTGAGCGATGGCCCTTCCACGCGGGACCACCGGATCACTATGGCCGACTTTCGTCTCTGCTCGACTTGTCAGTCTCGCAGTCAGGCTAGCTTATGCCAT
>NZ_ATXN01000002.1 GCF_000421705.1 Brevundimonas naejangsanensis DSM 23858 | reverse complement strand
CCATCGCGTAGGAGCCCGCATGTCCGCAGGCGACGAGATCATCACTCCGGTCACCAAGCCGGAGGCCGTCAGCATGGCCGAAATCCATGCCATGCGCGGTCTGACCGACGCGGTGTCAGCGCTTGGCCGTCAGGTCGAGCGGATGAACGCCAAGGTCGATGACGTGCGCGAGCGGGTCATCAAACTGGAGGCGCGCGAGTACGAACGTCAGATCGAAGCCCTGAACGATCGCC
The DNA here is from genome assembly GCF_000421705.1 of Brevundimonas naejangsanensis DSM 23858. Classification (GTDB taxonomy): domain Bacteria; phylum Pseudomonadota; class Alphaproteobacteria; order Caulobacterales; family Caulobacteraceae; genus Brevundimonas; species Brevundimonas naejangsanensis. Next base: position 1,466,389 of record NZ_ATXN01000002.1, on the reverse strand, counting down.
TGTCCGCCGCCTTCAAGCGGATCGATGATCTGGAGGGGACCCGCGACCAGCAGAAGGGCGCCAAGGCCCTGGTCGACTGGCTGCGTCAGACCGCGCCCTGGCTGGTGGCCGGCATCGCCGCCTTTATCGCAGGCATTAGCGTCAAGAACGGAGCCGGAGCATGACGGACACCCCTATCCAGCCGCCCCCGACCCGGCTTGAGCGCATCAAGAGCTTCATCGGCGATCTGGCTCGGCCGTTCGCCATCATCGCAACATCGTTCGCCGCATCGTGGGCCACCATCGTGATCGCCTATCGGGTTGAGAACGGGAACGACGGCGCCATCTTCATCGGCGGCGTCTTCGCAGGTGTCGGCGCGCTCTACATCGGCAAAGCCTGGGAAGTGGCCAAGACGGGCAAGCAGACGGCTGAGGTCGAGATCGCGAAGGCGAAGACCGAGGTGGGGTGACCTAAGCTGGCGCCATCCCCGCCACAGCCAAGGACCTGTTGGCAACAGCCCGCCCGCACCTTTCACGTAGCTGGCGCCAGGTGGCCCGCCCCTCGATCCCGAACACATCGGACTGGGTGTAGCCCTCGCTGACCAGTGCTCGTCGCACTTCTGACGGGATGCGGAATCGTCCGCTGTCAGCTAGCTCGAAGGCGCGCTGGATTACCGGTGTCTGCAGCATTTTGAACTCCCCTGTCAGGCGAGTCTGAACGCAGCGCTCTTGGTTATAGTTGCTTGTGGCTTGCAAGGATTCAGCCCACGGCCATCCACAAGAGCACACCGAAAATCGCCGCACATAGTGCGATCAAAACCACCTCTGTGATCCGTCCGGTTCTTCTGTGGCGCCGCCTCGGCATGTTTCGCCTCCAAAGCAGAGCCAAATCATTTGGTGATGATGCGGCCCTGCTCGACGTCATAATCGAGGACGTCATCGGTAGGCTCAAATCCATACTTTCGAGCGCGGAGGGCGGCTGTTTCGGGCGACGCCATCATGTGATCGGCTCTCCGTCTGGGTCTGCCATGGACGATAGGCGCGAACTCGTACCAGACGCGGGGCTCGGGCCCTCTGGCGCGCCGTACTCGCAGGATCACTGCCGTTTCCACCTACCCCTCCCAAGAGACCCGCGTTCTCTGACATAAAGGGAGCGGGGATTTTTTACAATCTGAACTGGAGACACCATGCTCGACGCACGTCGATTGCAAGGACGCCTCGGCGTGTCCGTTGACGGCATCATCGGTGCAGGAACCCTGACTGCGCTGTTCGCGCGGATGGGTGCGCAGAAGCCTATAGCGGAGGAACTGGGCCTCGCGGCCAACGTCCACTTCCGCTCCTACGGCATCCTCGATAGCGGTCTTCGCCTGGCGCACTTCATGGGCCAGTGCGGCCATGAGAGCGGCGGCTTCCGCTTCATGGAGGAGATTTGGGGGCCGACACAGGCGCAGAGGGGCTACGAGGGGCGCGCGGATCTCGGCAACACCCAGCCGGGGGACGGTCGCCGCTATCAGGGCCGCGGCCCTATCCAACTGACCGGTCGAGCGAACTATCGCCGCGTTGGTCGGCAGATCGGCGTCGATCTGGAGCGGCACCCGGACATCGCGGCGCATCCCTCGATCGGGCTTTGGGTCGGCTGCGTCTATTGGTCAGATCGCAAGCTGAACGCCAGGGCCGACGTTGACGATCTGCTGGGCCTGACCAAGGCCATCAACGGCGGCACAAACGGGCTGGAGGATCGCCGCCGTCGAACTGCGCAGGCCAAGGAACTGATCCTATGATCCGCGACTTCCTCCGCGCCATCGGCCCGGCGTCCTGGGCCGTCTTCGCCGTCTGCGTTCTGCTGCTGTTCGTTATGGGCTGGTGCGCCGCAACGGCGCCCAGCCGGGAGCGGGCGAAACAGGATCGCGCCGTCGAGGCGGCCAACGCCAAGGCGCGCGCCACGGGCACCGCATCGCACGATCGCGCGGCCGCCGACCGGCTGACCGACCTGAAGATCAACAACCGACTGGAAAAGGAACGAACCGATGCTGTCTCTGCGATCCCTGATGCTCGCCCCACTGCTGGCCGCGTCGCTCTTGCTTGCCACCGGCTGCGCGAGCAGGGAACGCGTGACGTTGATCTACCCGCCGAGTGCTGACCTGGTCGTTGAGGCCAAGCCGATCATGCCGCCTGAAGCGGTGCGCAGCGATGCGGCGGGCATAGCCCATGACATCGCCATTGAGGGCTGGGGCGAGCGCGGCTGGGATGCGGTCGGGCGGCTATGCCGATGGGCGGCCGACAACGGCATGAAGGGGTTGAGTTGCCCGCCGCCGCCTGAACTGTCGCCCAGGCCTGGCTGACGGGCATAAGAAAACCCGTCTGCCACATTGGGACTCAGACGGGCCTAATGAGCCGAGGCTCGAAGCTTAGATGGGGTTACTCGCACAGAATGCAAGGACCGCAAGATGATGATCGGAAAAGACATGCATTTCAACGAGGCGATAAAATAATCAATGCTGGCGCTTGCATGTTCGGACGCGATCGTTCATCCTCTGGACGTCGATATCTCTGCGTAACGCCCTATTTCCTTGCGACGCATCGAGATTTTCCGTTTCCTTAGACCCGACAGCCCTCAGGACATTTCCTCGGGGCAACCTTTTTTCGGAGGTCATGGAAATGGCTACTGGTATTGTTAAATGGTTCAACCCTACCAAGGGTTTCGGTTTCATCGCCCCTGACGCTGGCGGCGGCGACGTGTTCGTTCACGTTTCGGCGGTCGAGCGCGCGGGTCTCAGCGGTCTGAACGAGGGCCAAGCGCTTTCTTATGAGCTCGAGCGCGACCAGCGCTCCGGCAAGACGTCGGCTGGCCAACTGCAGGCCGCATAAGCGAAAGCACCGGTTCATCGGCGCTATCGAGGCCCGCTCTCTTCGGAGGGCGGGCTTTTTTGCTGATTAATGCTGCCTCAGGCTGGCTTAAATCAGCCCCGCCACTGCAATGATTAGCAGCGCCATCAGCATCGATCGCTCTGGTATATCGCGGCTTAAAAGGCGGGGGTTTAGGTCCCGTCAGCGTGAGCATATGGAACAAGGTTCTAAAGAGGCCCTTTTCCTCCCGCCAACCAGGAGGACCAAATGGCTGACAAGACCCTCGACAACCTCTTTCACGATACCCTCAGGGACATCTATTACGCCGAGCGTAAAATCCTGAAGTCGTTGCCGAAGATGGCTCGCGCCGCGCAGTCGCCGGAGTTGAAAGCCGCCTTCGAGAAACACAAAGATCAGACTGAAGGCCAGATCGAGCGCCTGCAGCAGGTGTTTGAGATCATCGGCAAAGCCCCACGCGGAAAGACGTGCGACGCCATCGAGGGCATCCTCGCTGAGGGGGATGAGATCATGGAGGAATATAAGGGCACGCCCGCCCTTGATGCCGGCCTTCTAGCTGCGGCCCAAGCGGTAGAGCATTACGAAATCACACGGTACGGCACGCTGAAACGATGGGCGCTTGTACTGGACCTCAAGGACGCCGCCGCTCTTCTGGATGAGACGCTGCAGGAAGAGTCGCAGACGGACGAAGATTTGACGAGCATCGCCGATGCCGCCGTCAACGCCGAGGCGCTCTCTGCAGCATAAGGGCGACAATGCCCCTCAGGCTCCGCTGTACGCCCCGTCGCCCTCACCGGGTGGCGGGGCGTTATTCGTTTATGCGGGAACGTCGGCGCCGCGTTTCTGAGCCGGTCGCGCGAGCAAGCTGCCGCCCACCAATAGGGGGCCATCCTCCTCGGAAATCGGCGGAAGGCACACGAAGCGCGCGGCGAGCTGGCCGTCGCGCAAATACAAATGAAGCTCGACGTGATCCCCCGCTGCGGCCAGCGTCTCCGCGATCTTTTTGGCGGCGCTCTCAGCCTCCCGCCCGCGCGTGAATAGTTGTGGCTCGGTGTCGTTCACGCGGACGGACCAGACGTCTCCAAAGGGTTCCACTACGATAGTTCGCATCGAAGCATCTCCAGTGAAGGTTGAAGCGAGCGCTATTTGGTCAGCGCTGGCAGAGCTTCAAGGGGCGTCGCGTTTAGTTCTGGAGGACCCCGCGCTCGATTAGGCCAAGGACGACCGGGTCCTGAAGAGACGCGGCGACTTCGCGCGCGAAAGCACGATGCGCCTCGGCCTCATCCATGATCAGGCGCTTACTGCCGTCTCGATGCGACGACAGCCGAAAGGAAATCTCGCGCTGCTGCTTGGCCAAGCGCTCTATCCGAACGAGTTTCACCCCGGCCTGATCGCGCAGGGTGGCGCGTGAACTGACGACCATAACGACCTCCTGAGCAGGTCGCTTAAAGGTCGTGAAGCGGTGCTGGGTTCCCTGCGTCAGCTACGAGGCGCCAGATCGCGATAGGGCGCGCCGCGCTCTCCGGCTTCAGCCCGCGTCAGCACCTTCGTTTCCTGCTGGGATCCGACGTGGATGACGATGTCCCGATGCCGCAGGCCGTCGTGCAACGCCGAGCATGTCGCCCGAACGGCTGACAGCACATTCACCCAGTGACCGCTCTCGACCGTGATCAGGCCGGGCAGAAGGTTGGCGTCATCGCCGGCGGCTGCGGCCATGGCGTCGAGGGCGTCGTTCAGTTGGTCTGGCGTCATGGCGGACGGTGTAGCTGAGTCGCGTCGAGTTGTTGGAGCCGGGGTTCATACCCATGGTCAGTCACGCGGCCAGCGCCAGATAACACGCATCCCGGCGCCGCCGCCGGCGTAGCTGCTGATCTTCACGCCTGGGCCTCGCAGGCCGCAGGATCGGCACCTGAGCGACGGCCGCAGGTCCTTAATCGGCGTGCGCCTGGCCTGCTTCGGCCACAGAGCCCACGCCGGGCCCACCTTGTGCCCGCAGGCGCATACCAGTTCCATCTGGTCGCAAGGCGCGATGTCATCCACCGCGACCGTGTCGTCGTACTCGCGAGGCATGTCTTAGTGCGCCGTCGCGCCCCGCGTCGTGCAGGCTCTGCGCAGCCGGGCCAAAGCCCCAGGGGCTTTCGACTCGATCTCGCGCAGGATGCACCCGGCCCCAGCCCGGCCGTCCGCCGTCGTCAGGTCCAAGCCGGTCAGACGCAGCACCAGCGCGGCCAACTCCTTGTCCCGCTCGTTCATTGCGGCCGCCCCACCAGACGCATGCCGGCAACGAGCCCGGCGACCAGATCGACTGTCGGGGTAGGGGTGTCAGCGCGCTCGCGCTGTTCCAGATCGCGGTCCAGCTTCTCCAGATCGCGAGCGAAGGCCTCATCGGGGCCAAGGGGTTTCGTTTCCATCTTCGTCCTCCTCAAGCACCGACCCGAGGCGGACTCCTACACGAGAACGAAATAAGAACAAGTGGGCTGCCGGACGCCCGCTTTCAGTTGGGAAAACCGCCGTAACCCATTGAAAACAAATAGGTCTAAATCGCCCCGGTTGGGGGTTAGTGCGTTGATTTCTCGAAGACCCTTGGAGCTTCCCAAGCTGAATGTCGCGAGTTCGATTCTCGCTACCCGCTCCAACACTTCGCCAGCGCTTTCTCCAGCACGCAGAGCTCCGACGCAGCGGTAGGGCGCGTGAGTTGTTCAGCGCCTACATTCTCCCTTAAGTTGTGTTTCGCATGATCGCTGCTCAGTCAGGAGCGCGACGATGCAGAAGGCGTGTGGTTCTGGTGTAGCGGGCAGGCGTAGAGGCGCGGCGGCGATCGAGTTCGCTATCGTCGGTCCCTTCTTCCTGCTGCTGGTCGTCGGCATGATCGTCTACGGCGGCTGGTTGTGGATGGCCCATTCTGTTCAGGCGGCGGTGTCGGAGGGCGCGCGCGCGGCGGTCGCGGGGCTAGATGCAGTCGAACGGGAGCAGTTGGCCCGTGATGGGGTCGCGGGACATCTGCGCAACCTGGGATTGAGGGGCGCGGACGCCACCGTCGAGACCAGCGTTGACGGCCGGTTTTTCCGCGTCGTGGTGGCCTATGACGCCGGTCATCACCCTCTGATGGCTCTGGCCCCGCTGACGGTGTCGCCGCCCAAGGTCATCCGTCGCGCCGCCGTCATTCAGATCAATGAGGTCTGAAATGGCTGGTTCGAAGACTGTACGCAATCTGATCGCCCGTCTGGGACGAAACCGGCGCGGCGGGGTGACGATCATGTCGGCGGCCGCCGGCGCGCTGATCTGCGTCAGCGCCGCCCTGGCGGTCGATGTGGGAATGGTGGTCCTGAAGGGGCGGGAGTTGCAAGGCGCAGTCGATCTGTCGGCGCTGGCCGCCGCGGGCTCGCTTCAGCACGCCGAAGCGGCGGCGGAGGCGACGGCGCGGGCCAATCTGGCGGATATCGCGACCCTGAGCGTGCAGACTGGCGTCTATACGCCGGACCCCAGGCTGAAGCCGTCGCAGAGGTTCGTCGCGGCCGCAGGGCAGGTCAACGCGGCGCAGGTGACGGCGACGGCGCCCGCCCCCTTGTTCTTTGGCCGCGTCGTTCTGGGGCGTGATGCGGTGTCGGTCACCAAACAGGCTACGGCCGCGCGGCCCGGCGGCGCGCCGACAGCCATGTTCTCGATCGGGTCGCGGCTGGGGTCGGTTGACGGGGGGCTGGCCAACAGTCTGTTGTCGGGCCTCTTGGGAGGCCGCGTGTCGCTGACCCTGATGGATTACAGAAGCCTGCTCGACGCCCAGGTCAGCCTGTTGCAGTTCTCGGACGCGCTGGCGGCGGACCTGGGGGTGACGGCGGGGGACTATGACGCCCTGCTGAAGCAAGAGGTCGAGACGGGGCGTGTCCTGCGCGTGCTGGAGCGGATTGCAGGCTCGGGGCCCAGCAGCGCGCTGAGCAAGTTGACGGGCGCACCCGCGGACGCCCGTTTGAAGCTCGGCGACCTGATCGGCGTGGAGGCCGACGCCCGTCAGGGATTGCGTGAGCGGTTGAACGCCCAGCTGTCTGTCTTTGACCTGCTGATGGCGACCCTGCAAACGGCGAACAAGGAACGCCAGTTGGCGCTGGATGTGGGCGCGCGGCTCGGCATCGCCGACCTGGATGTCATGCTGGCCATCGGCGAGCGACCGAACCGGTCGCCTTGGCTGACGGTGACCAGCAAGGGCGAGCCGATCATCCGCACGGTGCAGACGCGGCTTTATCTTGAGGCGACGACCGCCAAGGCCCTGTCGGATCTCACCGCGATCAAACTTCCTGTCCTGATCGAAGCGGCGAGCGCGGAGGCGCGGCTGAAGCAGATCGACTGCGGCCCCGGGCCCGGCGTAACGCTGGAGGTCAAGCCGGGCGTGGCGCGGGCGGCGATCGGCGCCGTCGACAAGACCAAACTGCGGGAGTTCAAGTCGAAACTGAACGTCACGCCTGCGCCTCTGGTGTCGGTCCTGGGGCTGCTCGGCATCAAGGTGGCGAATGTGACCGGCCGGGCGGACATAGAGGCGGCCGACCCTGATTGGCGCCAGGTCCGCTTCACCGCTGCCGATATCGGCGCGGGCGAACCCAGGACGGTGGGCTCGAAACAGTTCGGCCAGGGGGTGATCGTGAGCCTGCTGACGAAACTGGACCTGAAGGTCGAGTTGCTGGGAGGACTGATCAGTTTGCCGGTCAGCGAACTGTTGGGGACCGTCCGGGGGCTGTTGACGCCGCTAGGCCCCGTTCTGGACGGGGTGGTTCAGCCCCTGTTGGAGCTTCTGGGCGTGCGTCTGGGCGAGGCGGACCTGTGGGTCCACGGCGTGCGGTGTCCGAATCAGGAAGGCGCGCCGCAACTGGTCGGTTGAGGCGCGACTGTCGCCCTGCGATCAGCCTTCGGCGGGACGCAGGCCGGTGGCGGCCTGTTGCACGGCGGCGGGGCGGCGCTGGCCGCCGGCGGCGATGATGCGGTCGATGCGGGCCTTCTCGGCGCGGAAGGCGTTCAGATCGGCGCCCGCCAGGACGGTGCCTTCCTGGGTCTTGATGCCCGAGGGATTGATCCGCTGGCCGTTGCGCCAGATTTCATAGTGCAGGTGCGGTCCGGTCGAGGCGCCGGTCGAGCCGACATAGGCGACGACCTGGCCCTGGGTCACGCGCTGGCCCGCGCGCATGCCCGAGGCGTAGCGCGACAGGTGGCCGTAGCCGCTTTCCAGACCGTTGGCGTGGCGGATGCGCAGCCAGTTGCCGTAGCCGCCCCAGCGCCGAGCCTCGACCACCACGCCGTCGGCGGGGGCCACGACCGGGGTGCCGGTCGATGCGGCGAAGTCCATCCCCTGGTGCATCTTGCGATAGCCCGAGATCGGGTGGGTGCGGACGCCGAAGTTGGAGCTGACACGGCGGAAGTTCTGCAGCGGCGTGCGCATCATGGCGGTGCGCGTATTCTTGCCGGTGGCGTCGAAATACTGAGCCGTCTTCGAGCCGGCGGGCTGGAAGCGATAGAAGGCGTGGCCCTTCAGCTCGGCATAGAGGAGTTCGCCGGTCTCGACGGTGCGGCCCGATTCGGTGACCTTGCGGTCGAAGACGAGGGTGAATTCATCGGCGGCGCGCACGTCGCGCTGCATGTCGAACTTGTGGGCGAACAGCTGGCTGGCGCGGCGCACCACGGCCGAGGTGGCGCCCAGTTCGCGGGCGCTGGCGGACAGGGAGCGCTGAACCTTGTCGTTGGCGACGACGGTTTCCTCGGTCACCTTCTCGTCGAGCGAGCGCAGGCGAAGCGCGCCGTCGAAGCTGCGCGACACGGTCAGCTGGCTGGCCGGGCCGGTGCGCATGGTCAGGCCGATCAGGCGGGCGTCGCCCATGCCGCCGCGCGGCTTGGACACGGCGGTTTCAAAACGCAGGCCGGCGCGCAGGTCCTTGAGGTCGAAGGCGCTGGCGACGGTGTCGGCCACGGCGCGGGCTTCTTCGGCGCCGACGCCGGTGCGGCGCACGGCCTGTTCGAACGTCTCGCCGCGACGAATCTGCACGGGAATGGCTTCGGGGGTGGTCATGCCGGCCGGAGCGGCGGCGGCGGCGTAGGCCTGGGCTTCCAGGAATTCGATCTGTTCCGCCGTCAGAGGGGGAACCTCCTCGGCCTTCACCTGTTCAAACCCTCGACCCGCAAGCAGGGCGATGCCGACGGCGGCGCAGGTGGTCAGCAGGTGCGGCGCGAGCCGAACAGGCTGGCGGCGAGGATCGAACTGAGCCATGGGTCCCCGGCGAATCGACGACGCGTGCTGCGCCAGACCAGTCGAAATTAGGTCACGCCGGACGTCCCCGACCGACAGTGAAGCGAGCCGTATAGCCCGCCTGATCCATGTTGGGAAGCGGTCAGGTTACATTCGGTTAACTTGGCGGGGGATTGATGAAGTATTTCGACGTTCGCTGCGGTCTTGTCGTGAATCTTCGCCATTTTTAGGGTCTGATCGTCGTGTAGTGGCGATGATGACACGGTATAGTTGTCGCAAGGCAACGACTGTCATCGTGGCGCATTTTGTGGCGTTGTCGCCTTCAACCGTTAGATGATGATCGTCCCGCGACCTTGACCGAAGACGCCGATCCTTCCTCGCCGCGCGAGCGACCTCGCAAGCCTTCCCCTATGCGGGCCCTGATGAAGGGCACCGGGGTCGCCCTGATGGTGATTCTGGTGCTGGCGGCGGCGCTTTATCTGAACCGCCGGGCGGCGGCGCGCGAACTGCTGGTCGGCTGGCTGGAGCGCAAGGGCATCGACGCCGACGTCGAGGTCGAGCGGTTGGAGGTCAACGGCTTCGTCGGCAGGATCTCCATCGGCGATCCCAATAATCCAGATTTCAAGGTCGAGCGGGTCGAGGTCGATTACGCCGTGGGCCTGCCCTGGTCGAAAGCCGGGCTGGGCGTGACCCCCAGCCGGGTGCGGCTGGTGCGGCCGATCGTCCGCGCGGCGTGGAAGGACGGCAAGCTGTCTCTGGGCAGTCTGGACCCTCTGGTCGAAGAGTTTACCGGCAAGCCGCCCAAGCCGGATTCGCGCGCGCCCCTCGTCATCGTCGAAAGCGGTCAGGCGCGCATCGACACGGAATACGGGCCGGTTAATCTGCTGGCCGACGCGCGCATCGACAACGGCAAGCTGATGCGTCTGTCGGGCCGTATGCCTGCGGCCTCGCTCAAGAGCGGCGGGATCGAGGCGCGCGGTCTGGGCGGCGTGGTTGAGGCGACGACGACCGGCGATCGGCTGGCGATCGCGCTTGATCTTCAGGCGGAACGGTTTGCAACTGGGGATCAGGCTAGCGGCGAGGGCGCGGTCCTGCATCTGAAAGGCGACCTGCCTTATCCGGACATGAAGACGCGGCGCGGCGACGGGCGCATCGCCCTGACCGGCCGGTTCTCGGCCGATGCGGCGAGCGGGGCCGGGATCCGGGCGCGCGCGCTTGGCGCTGACGTCAGTTTCGACGGTCAGGTCGCGGGCTGGCTCAACAAATACGAGCTGACGGGCAAGGGGCAGGCGACGGCCACGGCGGCCGCTGTCGCCGGCGAGGGGCTACAGGCGAACGCGTTGGACCTTCGTCTGACGGACGCCGATCTGTCGGTGTCCGGCGGCGTCGATGCGGGGCAAGCGCAGTGGCGGCTGACGACGCCTGCGCGCCTCAGCGCCGGTTCGGGCCGGGCGGGCGACACGCGGCTGGAGGGGCTGGACCTGACCTCGGCCAGCCTGCGCGCGGGCGGCCACGGCGATGCGCTGGAGGTGCAGGGCCCAGTGACGCTTCAGGCGCGCTCCGTGCGCGCCAAGGACTTCAACCTGCGTAGCGCCAACGGCGCGCTGGATGTGGATATCGTGCGCGACGCCGTGACCCGCATCGATGTTCAGGGCGCGCTCAAGGTCGATCATGCCGCCGTGACCTCTATGGGCGCGCCGACGGCGGACGACCTGCCGGAAATGGCCGAGTTGAAGCGCGCCCTGGGCGACTTCGCCCTGAACGCTCCGCGCATCCGCCTGGCCAGCGACAACGCCGGACTGGAGCTGAGCCTGCCGCAGCCGATCACGGCGCGCCCGGCCAACGGCGGCGAGGTGCGGCTGGAGGCCCACCGCAAGCCCCTGTTCGCCTCGGGCGAGGGGGCAAATGGGGGCGGGGCGCTGAGCCTGACCTCCACGCGCGGCGGCGGCCTGCCGGAAGCCCGCTTTGAAGGGATCGAGTGGCGTCTGACGCGCGGCGGCTTTGAGGCGCGCCTCAAGGGGCAGGCGGGACTGGACTTCGGCCCGGCGCGCGACATCGCCTTCAGCACCCAGGGCGAACTGGCTTCGTCGGGCGGGCGGCTGACCTATACGGCCGACGACTGCATCCCATTGACGGTCGGCAAGCTGGATTTGGGCGAGAACTCGGTCGAGGCGATCTCGGGCCGGGTATGCCCTGCCGACGAGCCGCTGATCACGGCCCAGGGCGGCGCCTGGCGCGCGCGGGCGCGTCTGGCCGATGTAGCGGCGACGGCGCCGTTTCTTGAGATGCGGTTTTCCGAAGCGGAAGGCTCTCTGGCCGTCGACGGCGCCGCCAGGGGGCTGTCGATGCGGGCCGCGATCTCCAAGGCCCAGGCGTCGGACATCGCCGATCCGGCCCGCTTCCTTCCGCTTCAGGCCAAGGGCGAGGCGCTGCTCGCCGATGAGGTTTGGACCGCCGGCTTCGATCTCAGTCGACTGGACCATGAAGTCGGCCGCATCGACCTGCGCCACGACGGGCGCCTGCAGGCGGGCGGGGCGGCGATTTCCGCGCCCAATCTGATCTTCACCGAGCATGGGCTTCAGCCCGACGACCTCAGCCCGCTGGTCGCCGACTATGTGAAGTCGCCGGTCGAGGGCTCGGCCGGGTTTGAGGGGCGGTTCGACTGGACTGCCGAGGGGGCGACCAGTTCGGGCGTTCTGACCGTGCCGGATCTGGATTTCACCAGCCCGGCGGGCAAGGTTCAGGGTCTGAAAGGGCGGGTGGAGTTCACCAGTCTGACGCCCCTGATCACCGCGCCGGATCAGAAGCTGACCGTCGACCGCGTGCAGACGGTGACGCCGCTGACCGATTTCCAGCTGACGTTCGGTCTGGACGAAAAGGCCCTGACCATCGGCGGCGGGCGGATTCAGGCGGCGGGCGGGCGCATCAGCGTCGAGCCCCTGTCCCTGCCGCTGACGCCCGGCGAGGGCTGGGGCGGGGTGATCGTGGTCGAGGGCGTGCAACTGAACGAGCTGCTGAAGAGCGCCAATCTTCAGGACAAGGCGGAACTGGACGCCGTGGTGTCCGGCCGTCTGCCCTTCACCTATGACCCCAAGGCGGGCTGGCGCATCGTCGGCGGCGTGCTGAACGGGGTGCGGCCCGGCCGCCTATCGATCCAGCCGGAGGTGTTCGACGATCTCGGCGCGGGTGGAGGCGCGAACTCTGCCGATCTGCCGCCCAACACCATGCAGGATCTGGCCTATCAGGCCATGCAGGACCTGGCGATCAGCGACCTGACCGCCGAGGTCAACAGTCTGGACGAGGGGCGTCTGGGCGTCCGCTTCCGCATCAACGGCCGCCACGATCCGCCCGAGCGCGAACAACTTCGCCTGACCTTCATGGAGCTGATCCGCCGCGACTTCATGAACAAGAAGCTGAATCTGCCGTCCGATACGCCGATCGACCTGGCGCTGGACACGACGTGGAACGCCAATCAGATCGTCTCGGACCTGCTTGAATACGCCCGGCGCGGCGAAACGCCCGTGCTGACGACGGATGAGCAGCCTTGATCGGCGGCTCCGCTTTGTTCAGAACCCGTTCACTCGCCGCAGCGTTATATGGCGGTGACTTCCAACGCCGCCTTCGGAGATCGGCCTCATGATCAGCAAGCGTCAGATCGTCGCTGCGCTCGGCCTCAGCGCCGTCAGCCTGGCCGCATGCGCGCCTACGGTGAACATCAAGTTCAGCGAGCCGCTGCAAATCTACGCCAAGCTCGACGCCGATATCCGCATCAAGCTGGACCAGGAACTGCAGAACCTGCTCCGCGAAAACCCCAACCTGTTCTGATACGAAAGGGGGCTTTGACATGACTAATCGCAAACTCTTCGTCGCCGTGGCCGCTGTGGCCGCCCTGGGCGTCGCCGCCGGCGCCGCCGTGGCCCAGACCGCCTCGCAGAAGGCTCTGGTCGATCAGGCCAAGGCCGCAGGCTCGGCGGGCGAGCAGGCCGACGGCTATGTCGGCGTGCGCACCTCGGTCGACGGCGACACCCAGGCCGCCATCAGCGCCACCAACGCCGGTCGTCGCCAGGCCTACGCCCGCAGCGCCGCCGACGCCGGCACCACGGCCGAAGTGGCCGGGGCCCGGATGTTCGAGACCCAGTTGCTGCCGCGCATCAGCTCGGGCCAATGGTACAAGAACGCCCAGGGCCAGTGGGTCCAGCGCTGAGCTGAGCCATGACAAAGACCTCCAGAGGCGGGCGGCTGTTCCGGCTTCTGCGGTCGCTGGTTCTCGCCGTCGCCATCTCGGCCGTCAGCACGCTTGGGCTGGCGGCCTATTGGCGTCTGATCGGCGGCGGGGAGATGAGCCTGCACGGCTGGATCGCCATGGGGTTGGGCGTGCTGGGCACGGTCGGCCTGGCCTGGGGGTTGATGGCCCTGGCCTTCCGCTCGGATCGCGACGGCTGGGACGATCGGGTCGACAACCATCTGGACCCCGGCATCGAAGGCTCCGAGGACCGCAAGGACGAAGACCTCTATTACTGACGGTTCAGGCTGCGGCTTCGGCGCTGTCGGTCAGGGCGGGCAGGAACAGGCCGCGCGTCAGGGCCGCGACGACGGGCACGGCCACGGCGTCGCCCATCAGCTTCAGCGCCGCGCTTTCGCTGGCGGGCAGGCGATAGGCCTCGTCCACCCCCATCAGCCGCGCCGCCTCGCGCCCGGTCAGGCGGCGCAGGGCGACCTGGCCGTCTTCCACGATGACCACATACTGTCGCGACGATCCGCCCGACGGCGTGCGCAGACAGCCCGCCAGCCCGTCGAAGCGCAGCTCCAGCCTTTGCAGCTTCTGCCCGTCCTTGGTCCGCACCCGGCGGAAGGCGGCGCCCACGCGCCGCTCGCCCGAGGCCTGGATCGCCTCCAGCCGCGCCCGGTGCAGCGGCGACAGCATGGACAGCAGGGACTGCGCCTCCGCGTCGTCGAAACAGGGAACGTCAGGCTCAAGCACCGCCGCCAGATCGAGGTTGCGGCGCGGCGGCGTGTCCAGCCGCCACCAGGCCCAGTTCGCCTTCAGGGGCGCCGGCAGCCGCGCCCAGGCGGCGGTCAGGCGCGGCGAGTGGAAGGGCAGGGCGGGGCCTTTCAGGCGCGGCCCCTCGACCGCCCGCATGGCGATGATGAACAGGCGCGGCCGCGACTGGGGCAGCCACAGTTCCGCGTCCAACTCCAGCGCCCCGACCGTGTAACCGGCCTCGACCATCGCCCCGCATACGGCGGCGAAGTCCTGTCCCTCGCCCGAGGTCAGCAGGCCGACCACGTTTTCCAGCACGATGAGGCGCGGCGCCCGACCCTCGGCGTCCAGCCCCTGCATCAGCTTCCAGAAGCCCCAGAAGGCGCCCGACCGCTGCGCCTTCAGCCCGCCGCGGGCGCCCGCCAGGCTGACGTCCTGACACGGCGAGGAGGCCCAGTACAGGTCCGGCGCGCCGGGAACCTGATCGGGCGTCACCGTCCAGATATCGTCGTGGATCAGCGGCGTGTCCGGGTGGTTGGCGCGAAAAGCGCGAGCCTTGGCTGCGTCGATGTCATTGGCCAGAACAGTGCGGAAACCGACGCCGCCCAGATGCAGCCCCAGCCCCGCCAGCCCGCCGCCCGCAAAGAACTCGCAGGCCGTGAGGGCGGCGCCTGCATCTGTGGCTGGTGCGGGACGAATCGGCATGACGCCACATTAACCCAGGCGCGCCGCTTTGGCGCCTGTCTTGACGGGGCGGCGCCAAACCCTGACCTTGGCGGGCGAACCTCAGAAAGGATCGCCCATGCGCGCCGCATTCCTGCCTGCCGCCTTCTCCGCCGCCGCCCTGTCGCTGGTCCTCGCCGCCTGCTCCCAGCCTGCCCAAAAGGCGCCGGAAGCCGCCAAGGCCGAGCCCCGCGCCCTGGCAGGCGTCGATCTGGACCAGCCGGTGCGCGTGCTGGGAACCGAGCCCTTCTGGGCCGTGGAGATCACGCCGCAGGGCCTGATCTATTCCGGCGTCGACCGGCCGGAGCAGAAGGCCGCCAACCCCGGCCCGACGCTTCAGGGCAACCTCGTCAGCTGGACGACGAAGACTGAAGCGGGCGCCGATCTGACTGTCACCCTGACGGCGACCGACTGTTCGGACGGCATGAGCGACCGGACCTATCCCCTGACCGCCAAGGTCGAGATCGGAGGCGAGACCCTGACCGGCTGCGCCGCCGCCACGGCCGCGATCGAGCGAGCGGGTGAAAGCGGCCGCGTCGAGTAAGGTCAAGCTGGCGCCGGGCTTGCACTGATCCCCTCAGCGCGGCCGGGCTGTCCCCGGTCGGTTCACCGGCCAGGATGGTCCCATGACGCCCTTAGCGACGCCGATCGACATCCGTCCCCTGACTTCGCTCAGGTTTCTCGCGGCCCTGTGGGTCGTGGTCTATCTGATGTGGCCCAATCTGGCGGTCGGCGGCATGCCCGCCCTGGCGGCCAAGGGTTATCTGGGGGTCGAACTCTTCTTCGTCCTGTCGGGCTTCATCCTCAGCCACGTCTACCTGCAGGCCTTCGGTGAGAAGCGGTTCGGCTACAGGGGCTTCCTGTGGGCGCGCATCGCGCGGATCTATCCGCTGCACCTGTTCACCCTGTTCGGCGTCATGGCCCTGGGGCTGGCGGCGACGGCGGCGGGGATGGCGATCGATTCCGGCATCCTCAGCTGGAAGACCCTTCTGCCCAATCTGTTGATGCTCCACGCCTGGGGCTTCGCCGGCGAGGCGGGCTGGAACCATCCGTCCTGGTCGATTTCGGCCGAGTGGTTCGCCTATCTGACCTTCCCCCTCTTCGCCGCCGCCGCATGGAAGCTGCGTGACCGGCCGTGGGTGGCGACGGGGGCGGCCGCCCTGTTTCTGGCGGCGCTCTATGTCGGCTTCGAGCGCGTCGCGGGTTATCGCCTGACCGAGGCGACGTTCAAATGGGGGGCGCTTCGGATCGTGCCCTGCTTCGCCTATGGCTGCGCCCTTTATCTGGTCTATCGTCGGGCGCCCCTGCCGCGCGCGGGCCTGCTGGCTGCGGCGGCTGCGGTCGTGATGGCGCTCAGCGCCGCCCTGTTGAGCTGGGACGGGATCACCGTCCTGTCGGGCGGTCTGCTGATCCTCGCCCTGGCCAGCATTCCCGCAGACAAGGCGGGCCTGCTGGGATCGGCGCCTGCCGTCTATCTCGGCGAGATCAGTTACGCCGTCTATATGTTGTGCGCCCCGTGGCAGATACTGGCGGTCAATGTCGTCGCCCGTCTGACCGGCGCTGAAGACAAGCAGCTTCCCTTGGTGTTGTGGCTGGCGATCATCGCCGGACTGATCGTCGCCGCTGCGATTGTTCATCGGCTGATCGAGCGCCCGGCCCGCAGTTTCCTGCGCGGATGGGCGAAACGGCGTCGATCATCTGTGGATCGACGGGGGAAACAGTCGGAAACAGTTCTTCAACATTCTGACCCTATCGTCTAAGGCTTGTCCGCGTTCAGTCGGGAGCACGCCAGATGATGAAACGGCTCACAGCCGCCGCCCTTGCGGCGACCCTTGGCTTCTTCGCCTTCAGCACCACCCCGGCCCAGGCCGGCGACCCCTACTGGCAGTGCGTGACCTTCGCGCGCATGTTCTCGGGGATTCAGATTTTCGGCGACGCCTGGACCTGGTGGCGTCAGGCCGTCAGCAAGTTCCGCACCGGCAATGCCCCTGAGACCGGCTCGGTCCTGGTGTTCCAGCCCCACGGCCGGATGAGCGCCGGCCACGTCGCCGTCGTCTCCGACGTCCTGACCGACCGGGTGATCCGCGTCACCCACGCCAACTGGGGCGGCAGCCGCGGCAAGGTTGAGGAAAACGTCACCGTCGTCGACGTCTCCTCCTCTGGCGACTGGAGCCGGGTGAAGGTCTGGTACAACCCGATCAACGATCTGGGCAGCACCGTCTATCCGACCTACGGCTTCATCTATAATGGCGCCCGCGACGCCTTCGCCAACGGCCGCCAGATGGCCGCCAACGCCATCGCCGACGACCGCGCGGCCAACTAAGCCCAGGTCGCGGCCGCGTCGAAAAAGGGTCTGGCCCCGCCCGGCTGATCGGGCGATAGCTGGTTCATGACCGACGCAAACGACATTCGCGGACCCAATATTCGGGATCGGGCCATCGACACGGCCAAGCACGAGCCGCAGGGTGTGACCTACGCCGGCTATCTGGCGCTTGACGACATCCTGTCCGCCCAGAAGCCGCGCTCCGACCAGCATGACGAGATGCTCTTCGTCATCATCCACCAGACCAAGGAACTGTGGCTCAAGCAGATCCTGCACGAGGTGGCGCTGGCGCAGACGCTGGTGCGCGCCGGCGATCTGGTGCCCGCCTACAAGAGTCTGGCCCGCGTCAGCCGCATCCAGTCGGTGATGACCCAGAGCTGGGACATCCTGGCCACCATGACGCCCGCCGATTACCTGAAGTTCCGCGGCGACCTGGGCGCCAGCTCGGGCTTCCAGAGCGATCAGTTCCGCCGTCTGGAGACCATGCTGGGTCTGAAGGACCCTCGGTTCCTGCGCTTCCACGTCGAACGCCCCGACGCCCATGCGACGCTGAAGGCGGCGCTGGAATCGCCCAGCCTCTATGACGACGCCCTGCGTCAGCTGGCCCGCGCGGGCCTGCCGGTGCCCGACGCCGTGCTGAACCGCGACGTCAGCCAGTCCTATGAGGCCGACGAGGGCGTCGAGGCCGCCTGGCTGGAGGTGTATCGCGACACCGAGCGCTGGTGGCCCCTGTACCAACTGGCCGAGAAGCTGGTCGATCTGGACGACGCCCTGCTGACCTGGCGGCACAAGCATGTGGTCACGGTCGAGCGCATCATCGGCCGTCGTCAGGGCACGGGGGGCACCGATGGCGTGGGCTATCTGGTCGAGACGCTGAAGCGCCGCTGCTTCCCTGAACTCTGGTCGCTGCGCACCAAGCTGTAGAGCGCGGGCAGATCGGCAACCTTCGCTGCTGGCAGGGATTGAACCTGTGAAACGGCCAAGGAGGTTTCCGATGAGCGGCAACAGTCACGACATCAAGGTCCTCAACAGTCTGATCGAGGGGCTGATCGACAGCGCCGACGGCTATCATGAAGCTGCGGTCGAAACAGCTGACGGCGCCTATCGCCACTGGTTCGAGGCGCGGGCGTCCGAGCGTCGCCGTCTGGCCGAAGAGCTCAAGGCGGCGGTGCGAGAGCGCGGCGGTTCGTCCGATGAGGACGGCTCCATCCTGGCCAAGGCCCAGCGCGCCTTCAGCGATATCAGCCACGCCCTGCTGCGCAGCGAGGTCTCCATGATCGATACGGTCGAAAACGGCGAGGATCAGTTGAAAAGCCGGTTCGAGCGGGCGCTGGCGGACGAGGCCCTGTCGGCTACGACCAAGGAGAGCATCCGCCGCGCCTATGGCGAAGTCTGCGCAGGATATGATCAACTCAGCGCGCTGAAACACAGTCTCGCGGGCGACAGAGCGCGCTCAAGCAGCGAGCCGCCGCGCGGCGAGCGGTAGCGCACTCAACCCGCTCAAGCAGCGAGCCGCCGCGCGGCGAGCGGTAGCGCACTAAAAAGCCCCGGCGTTTCCACCGGGGCTTTTGATCTTCAGCGCGAAGTCGAAGCCTGAAATCAGGCCTCGTCGCCGGCCTTCTCGGTCGTGCCGGCGGCCGGGACGGCGACCTTGCGGGCCGTCTGGCGCTCGGCGATCCGGGCCGACTTGCCGCGACGGTCGCGCAGGTAATACAGCTTGGCGCGACGGACGACGCCGCGACGCTTCACTTCGATGGAGTCGACGTTCGGCGACAGGATCGGGAAGCGGCGCTCCACGCCTTCACCGAACGAAATCTTGCGGACCGTGAAGGTCTCGTTCACGCCGCCGCCGTCACGGGCGATGCAGACGCCTTCGAACGCCTGGATGCGTTCGCGCTCGCCTTCCTTGATGCGCACGTTGACGCGCAGGGTGTCGCCCGGCTGGAATTCGGGGATGGTCTTGCCTTCGAGCAGGCGGGCTTTTTCTTCGGCAGCAAGTTGCTGGACGATGTTCATGTTATTTCTCCGGAGCTTGTTTGCTCTTTACCTGTAAGTTGGCGAGATGCCGCTCCCAGAGATCCGGGCGCCGCTCCCGCGTCGTTCTTTCCCTTTGTTCCTGACGCCATTGGGCGATCTTCTTGTGATCGCCTGACAACAGGACTTCCGGGATGTCGTGGCCCTCGAACGTCCGCGGTCGCGTGT
This sequence comes from Brevundimonas naejangsanensis DSM 23858, assembly GCF_000421705.1. Taxonomy (GTDB): domain Bacteria; phylum Pseudomonadota; class Alphaproteobacteria; order Caulobacterales; family Caulobacteraceae; genus Brevundimonas; species Brevundimonas naejangsanensis. The sequence continues at coordinate 1,447,094 of NZ_ATXN01000002.1, read as the reverse complement.
ACTGCGGATGCTCAAGCAGGTCGTCCTCGAAGCTCTCGGTGGACAGGCTTTCCGCCGCACCCAGAACCCCCGGAACCAACCGGACGCACGCCTCGATCGCCACCATGGCCGCCGCCTCGCCGCCGGCGAGCACCGCGTCCCCGACGGAGACCTCCTCGAACCCCCGGGCGTCGAGCACCCGCTGGTCCACCCCCTCGAAACGGCCGCACAGGACGACGATGCCGTCGGCCTTGGCCCATTCCGTAACCCGCGCCTGCGTCAGGGGCCTGCCGCGTGCGCTCATGTACAAAAGCGGCCGAGATGGGCCTTCCAGGCTGTCGAGAGCCCTGGCCACCACGTCCGCTTTAAGCACCTGACCGGGACCGCCACCCGCAGGGGTGTCGTCCAGGAAGCCGCGCTTATCTTCGGAAAACGCGCGAATGTCCAGCGTCTGCAGGTCCCACAGCCCCTTCTCGCGCCAGGCGGTGCCGATCAGCGACACCCCCAGCGGTCCGGGAAAGGCCTCGGGGAACATGGTCAGGACGGTGGCGGTAAAGGGCATGGGCAGCCTCCTAGCCCTTCTCCCCCCGAGGGAGAAGGTGTCATGCGTCAGCATGACGGATGAGGGGGCGGGCGGATGAAGGCGAGACGTCAGCCGTCCGTGCGCTGAAACCTCCCCCTCATCCGAACTCCTCCGGCGCCCACCTTCTCCCCCGGCGGGGAGAAGGAAGACTTAGGCCGGGTGGCCGCCGCCCTTGGCGATCCAGGCGTCGACCAGGTCGCCCAGCACGTCCAGCGGCACGGCGCCCGAACCCAGGACGACGGTGTGGAAGTCCTTGATGTCGAAGCGGTCGCCCAGCGCCGCCTCGGCTTTTGCGCGCAGTTCCTCGATCTTCAACTCGCCGATCTTGTAGCTGGTCGCCTGGCCCGGGTTGGTGATGTAGCGCTCGACCTCCTTCTGGATGTCGCGCTCCGACAGCAGGGAGTTGTGACGGAAATAGTCCATCGCCTGTTCACGGCTCCAGCGCTTGGCGTGCAGGCCGGTGTCGGTCACCAGACGCACCGCGCGCCACAGCTCGGTCGAGAGGCGGCCGAAGTCGGAATAGGGGTCCTGATAGAAGCCCATCTCCTTGCCCAGGCGCTCGGCATACAGGCCCCAGCCTTCGGAATAGGCGCCGTAGCCCCCGAAGCGGCGGAAGCTGGGCAGGTGCTCCATCTCCTGCGCATAGGCGATCTGGAAGTGGTGGCCCGGCGCGCCCTCGTGATAGCTGATGCCCTCGATCTGGGGCTTCAGCACCTGGGTCATGTCCGACAGGTTGACGTAGTAGATGCCCGGGCGCGAGCCGTCCGGCGCGGGCGAGTTGTAGAAGGCGATCGACGCCGTCGCCTCACGGAACGGTTCGACCGCACGGACCTCCAGAGGGGCCTTGGGCAGGTTGGAGAACCACTGCGGCGCCACGGCCATGACCTGGGCCACGAAGGCGCGGGCGTCGGTCAGATAGGCTTCCTTGCCCTCGGGCGTGTTCGGATACTGGAACTGCGGGTCCGTCTTCAGGAAGGCGAAGAAGTCCTGCAGCGTGCCGGTGAAGCCGACCTGGGTCTTGATCGTCTCCATGTCGCGCTGGATGCGGGCGACCTCGTCCAGGCCGATCTGGTGGATCTGGTCGGCGGTCAGGTCGGTGGTGGTCGAGAGCTGCAGGCGCGCGTTGTAATAGGCCTCGCCGTTGGGCAGGCGCCACACGCCCGCGTCGCTGTCGGCCTTCGTCTGCACCTGGCCGAGCGCCGTCAGCACCGTGTCGAAGCCGCGCTTGTAGGGGCCGGTCAGGGCTTCGCGGGCCGAGGCCAGCAGGCGGTCCTTGGTCGCCTGATCGGCGTCGAGGGCGGCGATCTTCTTCTGGAAGTCGGCCCAGACCGGGTTGTCGTCGCCGCCGTCGAACGGCGCTCCGGCGATCACCGCGCGGGTGTTGTCGATCGAGGGCTCGAAGACGAAGCGGGGCGAGACCACGCCCTTGCCGGCGCGTGCGCTCAGGGTGTCGGCGACCTGGCCCATGTAGCGTTCGGCGGCGTTCAGGCGGGCGACATAGGCCTCGGCGTCAGACACGCTTGCGATGCGGTGGTTGTTGATCAGGAAGACCGGCAGGCTGGTGGTCGGGTTGCCGTTGGCGGCGAACTGGAAGCCCCAGTCGCGCCACTGGTTCGACAGGCGCGCCTGCTGCACGCCGTGCTCGAACAGGCGCCAGGACAGGCGGCTCTGCTCGCTCAGCTTGGTCGGATCGAACTGGGCCTTCATCTGGGCCAGCTGGGCTTCCTGAAGCGCCAGCGAGCGTTCGGCGGCGGCGTCGGAGACGTCGTCCAGCTTGTCGTAGTCCGTCTTGCGGCCCAGCGAGGTCATGCGCTGGGGGCTCAGCGCCACGCGCGCCTCGAAGGCCTGTTCGAAGAAGGCGTTGAGCCGCGCGTCCTCGCTTTGGGCCTGGGCGGCGGCAGCGGCGGGCGCCGCTCCTTCGGCCATGGCGGCGGGCGCGGCGGCGCAGAGCGCCAGCACGGCGGCGGATGAAATCAGAAGACGACGCATGAGAAAGACCCCCTCGGTACAATAAGGGGCGCACTCTTTCGCGAAGCGTGGCGGGACGCAAGCGGCTAAGGCATCGCCCTCTCCCGCCGGGAGAGGGTCAGCTCGCGCGCAACTGCGTAATCGTCCGCCCCGGCGCGATCTGTTCGGCGTCGGTGATCAGGTGGACCAGCGCCGGACGGCCGCCTGCCGCCGCCTCGCGCGCCGCCGCCAGGGCCGCCGGGAAGTCGCCGGTCGTCTCGCAGCGCACGGCGAAGGCGCCGAAGGCCTCGGCGTATTTGACGAAGTCGGGGTTCTTCAGCTCGGTGGCGATGACGCGGGCCGGGTATTCCCGCTCCTGGTGCATGCGGATGGTGCCGAAGGTCCCATTGTCCACGACCACCACGACGACGCCGAGGCCGTACTGGGCGGCGGTGGCCATCTCATTGGCGCTCATCATGAAATCGCCGTCGCCGGCGATGCAGACGACCTCGCGCGACGGATGGACCGCCTTGGCCCCCAGCGCCGCCGGATAGCCATAGCCCATGGCGCCTGAGGTCGGGGCCAACTGGGTGCGGCGCGCCTGATGGCGGTGGAAGCGGTGCAGCCAGGCGGCGAAATTGCCTGCGCCGTTGGTGATGATGGCGTCCTCGGGCAGGGCGTCGGCCAGGTGGGCGATGACCTCGCTCATATTGACCGCGCTCTCGACCTCGATGGGCGAGGAGAAGCTCAGGAAGTCGGCATGGGCCGTCGCGCTCTGTTCGGTCCAGGCGCGGCCCGGCTCGATGGCCGACAGGGCCAGCGCCGCCAGAGAATTGTCCGCCGCCGCCGACAGGGCGGGCGCCCAGACGCGGCCCAGTTCTTCCGGTCCCGGATGGATGTGGATCAGGGTCTGCGCCGTCTTCGTCCGGTCCAGCAGGGTGTAGCCCTGCGTCGGATTCTCGCCCATGCGCGCGCCGATGACCAGCAGCAGGTCGGCCTCCTTGACCCGTGCGACCAGCTTGGGGTTCGGCCCGAGGCCGAGGTCGCCCGCATAGCCGGGGTGGTCGTTGCGGATCAGATCCTTGCGGCGGAAGGACAGGGCGACCGGCAGGCCCAGACGCTCGGCCCAGCCGGAAATCGCGTCGGTCGCTTCATCGGTCCAGCCTGAACCGCCCAAGATCAGCATGGGACGCTCGGCGCGGCTCAGGCGTTCGCGCACCTGTTCGACGAAGGCCGGATCCAGCGCGGCTTTTGCCGGGACGACCGGACGGACCGGGGCGGGGCCGCCGTTCTCGTGCAGGATGTCCTCGGGCAGGGCGACGACGACCGGCCCCATGCGGCCCTGCTGGGCCGTTGTGAAGGCGCGCTCGACCACTTCGACGGTGCGCTGCGGGCTTTCGATCTCGGTCGCCCATTTGGCCAGGCCGCTGAAGACCTCGCGATAGTCGACCTCCTGGAAGGCGCCGCGGCCCCGGTCGGTCAGGGCGATCTGGCCGACGAACAGGATCATCGGCGTCGAATCCTGATGCGCCGTGTGCACGCCGATCGAGGCGTGGGTCGCGCCCGGCCCGCGCGTGACCATGCAGACGCCGGGACGGCCCGTCAGCTTGCCATAGGCCTCGGCCATGTTGGCGGCGCCCGCCTCATGACGGCAGACGATGACCTCGATCCTGTCGCGCACGTCGGCCAGGGCGTCGAGCACGGCCAGATAGCTCTCGCCCGGCACGCAGAAGACCTTGTCGACCCCGTTCATCACCAGGGTGTCGACCAGACGGCGGGCGGCGGTGTCAGGAGCTTGCGTCATACGTTCGCCGTTAGCAGATTGCAGGATGAATTGGCCATGCAACCTTATGGCCAAGCTTCACGTTGAAGCGCTCTATCGATCCACGGGGATTTCATCATGCGCAAGCTCATCGTTCTGGGCGTCATCGCCGCGGCCCTGACCACCGCCGCCTGCAATACGGTGTCGGGCATCGGTCGCGACCTGTCGGCCGCCGGTCAGGCCGTGACCTCTGGCTCGGAGCGCGCCAAGAGCTGATTGCGACACACGGCCGGTCGCCTTGTTTTACGTTTATGTCGCCCCGGTGTCCGGCCTTTCCGCTACGCTGACGCTCCAATCGGAGGAATGAGCATGGGACTTCTGGACAATATTCTCGGCGGTCTGGGCGACGGCGCGGCCGGGGGCGTGGCCGATCTGCTGAAAAGCCAGGGCGGCGTGGCGGGCCTGACGGAAAAGTTCGGTCAGAACGGTCTGGGCGATGTGGCGGCCTCATGGATCGGCAAGGGCGGCAACGCCGCGATCAGCGCCGAGCAGATCGCCGCCGTGCTCGGTTCCGGCCCTATCGCCGATTTCGCCAAAAAGCTGGGCGTGTCGCCGGAACAGGCCAGCGCGACTCTGGCGACCCTGTTGCCGCAGGTCATCGACCGCCTGACGCCGAACGGCACGGCCGCCGGCGCTGACGACATGCTGGGCGGTCTTCTGAACAACCTGCCGGGCGGCCTCGGCGGCGCCCTGGGCGGCCTGTTCAAGCGCTAGGCTTCAGCCTCATAGGTGACGCCCGTCAGATACAGGCCGTCTGACGGCGCCACCGGGCCGCAGCGGGCGCGGTCTTTCGCCGCCAGCGCCTCGGCCAGATCGGCGGGAATCCAGCGGCCCAGACCCACTTCGGCGATGCTGCCCGCCATTGAGCGCACCTGACGATGCAGGAAGCTGCGCGCCTCGAACACCAGATGCACCTCTTCACCGACGCGGGCGACGCGGGCTACGTCCAGCGTCTTCATCGGACTGGCCGCCTGACAGGCGGCGTCGCGGAAGGTGGTGAAGTCGTGCAGGCCGATCAGGGCTTGCGCCGCCGCGTGCATGGCTTCGGCGTCCAACGGCTTCCTGACGTGCCAGACCCGGCCCCGGTCCAGCGCCGGGCGGCCGGGCCGGTTCAAGATGCGATACAGGTATTTGCGCCCCGTCGCGGTGAAGCGGGCGTGCCAGTCGTCGCTGACTGGCGTGCAGTCCAGAACCGCGACCGCATCCCTCACCAGATGGGCGTTCAGGGCGTTCATCACCGTCTGCGCGGGCCAGTCGCGTTCCAGATCGACATGGCAGGTCTGGCCCGTGGCGTGGACGCCCGTGTCGGTGCGCCCGGCGGCGGCGATGCGGACGCTCTGTCCGCTGAAGGCGGCGATGGCCGTCTCAATGGCCCCCTGCACGGTCGGCTGGTCGGTCTGGGCCTGAAAGCCGTTGTAAGCCGAGCCGTCGTACTCAACCGTGAACCGATACCGGGGCATTATCCTAGGGTGCCGCGATCAGAAGGCTCCGCCTTCTCGACCCGGCGCGGCCCGGCCAGAACCACTCCAGCGGGGATGGGGTAGCCGCGCAGCATCTCCTCGGCCGATTGCGCCGCCTTGCCGGGGCGCTGCACGCGGGTCAGGCGCACGGCGCCGGTTCCGCAGGCGATCGTCAGGGCGTCGTTCAGCACCTGACCGGCCGGGCCTTGCCCGTCGGCCAGAACCGACATCAGCGCCTTGACGCGCACCGGCTCGCCGTCGGCCTCGACCTCGAACCAGGCGCCGGGGAAGGGCGACAGGCCGCGGATGTGGGCGTCCACCTCGGGGGCCGGGCGGCTCCAGTCGATGCGGGCCTCGGCCGTGGTGATCTTCTTGGCATAGGTCGCCTCGCCGGCCTGCTCCGTCTCGGTGAAACCGCCGCGCTCGATGGCCGCCAGGGCGCGCGGCCACAGGGCGGCGCCGACATGGGCCATGCGGTCGCTGAGGCTGGCGGCCGTATCGTCGGCGTGGATGTCCATCAGTTCCGACAGGATGATGGCGCCTTCGTCCAGTCCTTCGCTCATCCGCATGATCTGGGCGCCGGTCTGGCGATCGCCCGCCATGATGGCGCGCTGGATCGGGGCGGCCCCGCGCCAGCGCGGCAGCAGCGACCCGTGCAGGTTGAAGCAGCCCAGGCGCGGCGCCTCCAGCACCTCGGGCTTGAGGATCTGGCCGTAGGCGACGACGCAGGCGGCGTCGAGATCCAGGCTCTTGAAGACTTCGATGGCCTCGGCCGACTTCATGCTCTCGGGCGTGAAGACCGGCAGGCCCATGGCCTCGGCGAAGGCGTGAACCGGCGACGGCGTCAGCTTCTGGCCCCGGCCCTTGGGGCGCGGCGGTTGCGAATAGACGGCGACGATCTCGTGCCCCGAGGCGATCAGCTCGGCCAAGGACGGCACGGCGAAGTCGGGGGTTCCCATGAAGGCTAGGCGCATGGGCAGGCCTTTAGACCGTGAGGCCGATTACATCCAGCGGGTATAGACGCCGCCGCCCTCGTCCCACTCGCCGCCCGCGTCCAGCGCGTCGTCGAAATCGAGCAGGCGGTCGACGATGAGGCCCGCCACCACGCCGACGGCGGCGACGGCTAGCAGGGTCGCGACGCTGGCGACGCCGACCTTTTCATTGCGCGTCAGGCGGCGACGGCCGCGCTGGTCTATGATGCGGGTCTTGCGGGACATCAGGCGGCCATCCTCGCGTGTTTCTTGACCTTGGCGACCGCGCGGTCGCGACGCAGGCGCGACAGGTGGTCGATGAACAGGACGCCGTTCAGGTGATCCAGTTCGTGCTGGAAGCAGACGGCGTAGAGGCCCTCGATCTCTTCTTCGATCGTCTCGCCCTGATAGTTCATGTAGCGGACGCGCACGCGGGCCGGACGCTCGACCGCGTCGTAATAGGTCGGCACCGACAGGCAGCCCTCTTCGTAGGAGAACATCTCCTCCGACGCCCACAGGATTTCCGGATTGACGAAGAAGCGCGGATTGCGGCGCTCCAGCGCCTCTTCCTCGGTCTGCGGCTCGTCAGCGGCGCCCTCGACCGGCTTGTCGCCCAGGTCCATGACGACCACGCGGGTCAGCTCGCCGATCTGCGGTGCGGCCAGACCGATGCCCGGTGCGTCGTACATCGTTTCCAGCATGTCATCCATCAGGGCGCGCACGGCGTCGCTGACGCCGCCCTCGACGGGTGCGGCGACGGTCTTCAGGATCGCCAGGTCGGCGGCGTTATCGATAGTCAGGATACGACGAATGGCCATGCGGGGGAGGTAGGGCCGCAACCCCCGAAGGTCAAGAATTTCCGACTCCTGGACTCGGGTTTCATCCGGCCTGGTTCAGGGCGATCCCTACGATCTGCAGGATGGTCCAGAGCATGCCAGCCGCGGCGAGGCCGATACCGAACCGCGCGGCTCGGAAACGGCCGCGCCGCATCGCTTCAAAACGCTCGGGTTCGGCGGCGCGCTCAATGCGGGTTGCGGCGGCGCCCTTGCTGCGGATGACGCCCGCGCGCCCAGCCTCGAAGGCAGGCAACAGTTCACGCAGCATGAGGAACAAGCCCGCCAGTACGGCGCCGATCCCGGCCAGAATCCACATCTTGACGCCCTCCCTTAAAGTGAAGATCGGGATACTGGCGTTATTTCTGGAGGGTGTCGAGCGGCACTTCCCGCGGCTTGCGGTCCTGGTCGATGGCCACATAGGTGAAGACGCCCTCGGTCACGCGGACCGACAGAGCTTCAGCCTGGCCGCGCGCCCGCTTCCATGCCTCGACATGAACGCGGATCGAGGTGCGGCCGACGCGGATGATCTTGGCGTAGGTGGACACCTCGTCGCCGACCGACACCGGCTGGTGAAACACCATGCCGTCCAGCGCCACGGTGGCGCACCGGCCGCCCGCGCGCTCGAACGCCGGGGTCGCCCCGGCCAGGTCCATCTGGGCCAGAAGCCAGCCGCCGAAGATGTCGCCCTCGGGATTGGTGTCGGCGGGCATGGCGATGACGCGGCCGACGGGCTGGCCTTCAGGCAGGGTGGCGATAGGCTTTTCGTCGGACACGGCGATTTCTCGATAGGGCGAGGGAGAGGGCGGATTTCATGCGCTTTTGGCCTTGAGGGCGCAAGTTCGTTGCGGCGATTTCAGGAACGGGCGACGAAACGCAGAACTGCAGGCAGGCTGGCGAAGGGCGCAGAGCCGTGGTCCTCGCCGGCCAGGATCGACAGGGTCGCCCCGTTGGCTGTCGCCAGATCGCGCAGGTTGGAGACCATGCGCCGCGCCAGATGCGGGCCGGGCAGGGCAGGGGCCTCTTCTTCGGCGCCGACGGCCAGGAACAGGTCGCTTCGGGTCTGCGGCGGTTGGGCCTTGATGACGGCCGGATTCCACCAGATCGACGGGCTGATGGCGACGAAGCGGGCGAAGGGGGCCGAGCGCGTGCGGGCTTCCAATACGAACTGACCCGACATGGAATGGCCCATCAGGGCGGCGCGCGCTGGGTCGGCGCCGTGCCGGACCGCCAGCGGCAGGATGTCTTCGATCAGACGGCGCAGCAGGTCGGGGCCGTGCGGCGCGACTGTCCGCCCGCCCTTGTCGGCGCGGGGAACGAAGGCGAAGGCGCCCAGCCGTTCGGCGCTGGGCGCCAGGGCGACGCCGATCACCATCATCGGCCCCACGCGCGTCTTCTGCGGGCGGCGGGCCAGGCGGCGCGCGCACTCGGCGGCGGCGGTGAAATAGGCCTCACCCTCCAGCACGATCAGCAGGGGCCAGCCCTCGGCCGGGGGCTCGCCCTCGGGCGCGCTCAGCCACAGGGTCAGGCCGGGCGCGTCGCTCTCGGCGGCCAGGCTCAAGGCGCGGCACCCGCCGGACAGGGGCGGGGCGGACGGCGAAAAGACGCAAGGGGCGGAATCCATGGCTTCACCCTAGCCCATCTCGGCCCTGAGATGTATTGCGACGCAGTCGCTGAATGGAGTGTGCTGTTGGCGAGTCTTGAACCTGCCGCGTCGAAAGCGGCGTCTAGCGCGACGCCCAGCCGAACGCCCGACGCGATTGCGGCCTATGGGCGCGACGTGCGCTTGCGGTTCGTCGCCATCGGCGGGCTTGCGGTTCTGGCCCTGTGCAGTCTGTTGCTGGACGTGGTGACGGGGCCGTCCTCCATGTCTCCCCTGACCGTGCTTCAGGGCGTGTTCGACCCGTCCAGCCTGACCACGGCCCAGCAGGCCATCGTCTGGCAGGTGCGCCTGCCCTACGCCCTGATGGCGATGATGGTCGGCGCCGCCCTGGCCCTGGCGGGCGCCGAGATGCAGACGGTGCTGAACAATCCGCTGGCCAGTCCCTTTACGCTGGGCGTGTCCTCGGCCGCCTCCTTCGGCGCTTCGCTGGCTATCGTGCTGGGGGTAGGGGCCAGCTTCATCGGCGCCGACTGGCTGGTGCCGCTGAACGCCTTCGTCTTCGCCTTCGGCTCGGTGCTGGCGCTTCAGGCGCTGGCGCGGATGAAGGGCTCGGGCGTCGAGAACATCGTCCTGTTCGGCATCGCCCTGGTCTTCGCCTTCAACGCCCTGACGGCGTTGGTGCAGTTCCTGTCCTCGGCCGAGGCGCTGCAGCAACTGGTGTTCTGGACGATGGGATCGCTGTCGCGCGCCACCTGGGGCAATGTCGGGGCGCTGGGCCTGGTGCTGGCGGTGGTCGCGCCCTTTTCCCTGTTGTCCTCGCGCGGCCTGACGGCGCTTCGCCTCGGCGAGGACCGGGCCATGAGCTTCGGCGTCGACGTGAAGCGTCTGCGTTTCCTGTCCCTGCTGCGGGTCAGCCTGCTGTCGGCGACGGCCGTGGCCTTCGTCGGCGCCATCGGCTTCATCGGTCTGGTCGGGCCGCACATCGCCCGCCTGCTGGTCGGCGAGGATCACCGCTTCTTCCTGCCCGCCAGCATCCTGTCCGGGGCGGTCATCATGTCGCTGGCCTCGGCGGCGTCCAAGATCATCGTGCCTGGCGTGCTGATGCCGGTCGGCATCGTCACCGCCGTGATCGGGGTGCCGGTTTTCCTGGTGCTGATCTTCCGCAACGGGGGACGCGCATGACCGGGCTGGACATCCAGAACCTCAGCGCCGGCTATGGCGGCCGCCCCATCGTCGAGGGCCTCAGCCTGCCGCCGCTCAGCCCCGGCGAGGTGGTGTCCGTGGTCGGCCCGAACGGCGCGGGCAAAAGCACCTTCCTGCGGGCTCTCGCTGGTCTGATTCCGGCCAAGGGGGCGATCCGGCTGGATGACGCTGAACTGACCGGCCTGTCGCTGGCCGACCGGGCCAAGCGCGTCACCTACATGCCCCAGACCCTGCCGCAGGGCGTGGCCCTGACGGTGCTGGAGACGGTGGTCGCCTCGATCCGCGCCACGCCGCTGGGCGGCGCCAGCTTCACCGACCAGCAGGCGGTCGAGCGCGCCTATGAGGTGCTGCAACGCATCGGGGCCGAGGCTCTGGCCGGGCAGCGTCTGGACCGGCTGTCTGGCGGCCAGAAGCAGTTGGCGGGCCTGGCCCAGGCCCTGGCGCGCGAGCCGCGCCTGCTGCTGCTGGACGAACCGACCAGCGCGCTCGACCTGCACTATCAATTGCGCGTGCTGGACCTGGCGCGTGAAGCGGCGGCCGAGCGGGGCATGACGGTGATGATCGTGCTGCACGATCTTCAGGCGGCGGCGCGCGTCTCGGACCGGATCGCCGTCATGGCCAAGGGGCGGCTGGTCGCCTTCGGGACGCCCGACGAAGCCGTCACACCCGCCATCCTGGCCGAGGTCTATCGCGTCTCGGCCCGCGTCCAGCGCTGCGATCGCGGCGTGCTGCAGGTCATGATCGATGACGTGCTGGCGCACTGATCGTCGCTTCTATCCAACCCATGAAAAAGGCCCGGCTGCATCGGCGGCCGGGCCTTTTCTTATTCGGTCCTGATCGGGACTACGGACGGATCAGCGTCACCACGTCGCCGGTCGGGTCGACCGGGACCGGCGTGCCGGCCGGGGCGTTGCGCGGCAGGCCGCGCGCCTTGTTCGAGACGTAGACGGCGTTGGTCGCGCGATCGATGGCGATGGTCTGGGGGAAGGTCCCGGTCTCCAGGTTGGCCTTCACTTCATAGGTGTCCGAATCCAGCACCGTCACCGTGCCCGCCTGACGGTTGGCGACGTAGATCTGCTTGACCGCGCCGTTGTAGGCGACGCTCAGGGCGCCCGCGCCGGTGGCGGCTTTGTGGATCAGGGCGCCGGTGTCGGCGTTCAGCACCGTCAGTTCGCCCGACTTCTGGTTGGCGACGAACAGGCGGCGGCCTTCGGAATCGACGGCGACGTTGATGGCGGAATCGCCGTGCGACGGCCATTTGCCGACCGTCTCGCCGGTGGCTAGGTCGATGGCGGCGACTTCATTGCTGCTCATGCCCGTGACGTAGAGGCGGTTGGTCGCCGGATCTAAGGCCGCCCCGGTCAGGGCGCCGATCGCGACGGGAATGGCCCGCTCGACCGTATTGGTCGCGCCGTCGATGACCCAGACCAGGTTCGGCTTGGCGTCGTCGTCCGCCTCGCCGCCGACGACGCTGACATAGACCTTGTTGTTCGCCTCATCGACGACGACCTGGCGGACGTGAGCGCCTTCTTCGTCGCCGTTGCGGATGGTGGAGATGACTTCGCCCGTGCGGGCGTTGATGGCCGTGACGGCGCCCGCGCGGGTGTCGGTGCCGTACAGGACCTGGGTGCGGGTGTTCAGGTTCAGGCCGTAGAGCGGATTGGCCGAGACATCGACCGAGGACTCCGGCGCCAGGCTCTGGCCCTGCAGGCGAACGATCTGGGCCTGATTGGCGCCGCGCGGGCCGACGGCGGCGACATAGAGGTCGTTGTCGGCTGGGTTGAAGACGATCTCATACAGGCCGCCGGGGGCGACCTTGACGGTCTTCTCGATCGTCTGGGCCGAGGCGGTCGAGGCCATCGCCAGGGCGGCGAAGGCGGCGGCGGTGACAAGGCCGTTGCGCAGGATGGTCATGGCGGTTCTCCGGGGTGAAATCAGGGGGCAGAACGTCAGGCGGCCGGGACCAGATCGGTCCAGTAGTCCCCGCGATAGGGCACGGCCAGGAAGTCCTTGTTGATCGTGTCCAGCGTCGCGCGCGGGTCCAGATCGGCGAACAGTTCGGGCTGTATCCACTTGGCCAGAACCTCGGTGGCGACGATGTCGATGGGCGAGTTGATCAGCTGGTGCGACAGGCCGTGCACCTTGCCCTCGCGCACCGCCTTCAGGGTCGACAGGCCGCGCCGCCCGGCTACGCGGCGCAGCGAGGCGCGCGAGGTCTCTGCGTCGTATTTCGGGCCGACGACAAAGCCGCCGGTCTTCTCCAGGTGCGGGCCGCCGGTGGCGATATAGATGTCGGGATCGCGCTCGACCACGAACTCCAGGTTCAGCTTGCCGGACGGCTGTTTCAGCACCTCGGCCCCGATGTTGCGGGCGCCGACGAAGGTCAGATAGTCGCCGATATTCCCGGCGCCGACCGAGTTGCAGCAGTCCGGTCCGTTGCCCGCGTGGGCCTCAAGGAAGACGGTCGGCTTCTGTGCGTCCGTCAGCCCGGCGACGCGCTCGGAGATGGTTTTCAGCTTGGCGGCGCGGAAGGCGTTATAGGCCTGCGCCTGCTCCTCGCGGCCGATCATGGACCCCAGCAGGCTCAGGCTGCGGGGCTGATTCTCGAACGGGTGCTGAAAGAAGTCGATATAGGCGACGCGCACGCCCGCCTGCTCCAGCTGCGCCGTCTGGGCGTCGGTCGGGCCGGAATCCAGCGACACCAGGGCGACCTGAGGCTGGGCGCCCAGCACCGCCTCGACGTTGAAGGCGGCGGCCGAACTGGGCGTTTTGGGCAGGCTGGCCAGCGCCGGGGACTTCTCCAGATAGGCGGCGTAGATTTCCGGGCTGAGACGGTTCACGTCGCCCGCCCAGGCCGCCAGCAGACTGACCGGATCGGGATGGATCAGCGACAGGGCGATCAGGAAGCGGCTGTCGTCGATCGAAAGCTTCGTCACCGGCGGGGTGATGGCGACGGGCCGGTCGCGCAGATCGGTCAGCAGGGACGAGGCCCCCGTCTCTTCACGTCGCGTGCAGGCCCCGGCGCCGGCGGCCATCAGGGCGGCGGCGCCCAGCAGAAGGGCGCGACGGCCCGGTTTGAATTCGGCCATCGGCCCCATCCTCAGAAGTCCCAGCTGACGCCCATCCAATAGCGACGACCTTCGCCCTGGAAGTCGTAATCGGCGACATTCAGCACCTTGTCCGTCAGATTGTAGACGCCGAACTTCAGCGTCACGTCGTCGCGCACCCGCCAGTTGGCGCCGATGTCGGCCAGGGCGTAGTCGGGATAGCGGCGGCCGACCTGACGCGGCCCATCCAGCACCGGCTCGCCATTGATGCCGACGCGCAGCCCCGCATTGATCTCTTCGCCGTGATAGGAGGCCGCCGCCCACAGGTTCAGCCGGTCCGTCGCGGCGTAGTCGGCGCGCAGATTGGCCATGTGCTCAGGCGTGCGCGACAGCGGCAGGCCGTCGTACAGCCCGCCCTTCTGGGCCGAGTCCGTATAGGTATAGCCCGCCTTCAGCGTCAGCTGATCGGTCGCCTGCCAGCGCCCGCCCAGCTCGACGCCCTGAATGCGGGCGTCGTTGATATTGTACCAGTAATAGAGCTGATACAGCGGGTCCTCGTCCCAGCGCATGACTTCATCCGGCACGTCGCAGACGCCGTTGTTGTTGACGTCCGGGCCGCACACGCGGTCGTCGGCGATCTTGTCCTTGAAGTCGGTGCGGAAGACGGTGGCGTTCAGCGCCAGCGTCGGGATCGGCCGCCATAGGGCGCTGACCTCGTAGTTGACGCTGCTTTCCGGCTTCAGGTTCGGGTCGCCGATGATGACGCCGCACAGGCCCGCCCCATAGTTGCAGTTGGCGCCGCCCGTCTCATAGGCGTAGCCGTCGGCCACGGCGCGGATTTCCGGCGCACGGAAGCCGGTCGAGACGCCGCCCTTGATCGTCAGCGTCTCGCTGGGCGTCCAGACGGCGTAGGCGCGCGGGCTCCAGTGATCGCCGTATCGTTTGTGGTCGTCGACCCGCAGGCCCAGCGTCAGCGCCAGTTCCGGCGTCAGCGTCCATTCATCCTCGATGAACAGGGCGCGCTGCCAGACCTCGAAGGTCCTGGCCACATTGTCGCGGGCGCCGGGATTGATGTCCTTCAGGCTGTTCTCGATCCACTGGCCGCCGAAGACCAGGTTGTGATCCCCCAGACGCGAGCTCTGCAGCGGCAGGTTGAACAGGGCGTCCAGCACCGTATTGGTCAGTTCCGGCGCGCGTGGATTGCGCACCATCGCACCCGCAGCGTCGGCGGTGAAAATCTCACGCGACGACTCTTCGCGCATCAGCGACAGGGCGCTGGTTCCCCAACTCCAGTTCCCGTTCCACGACAGGGAGGCGCTGTCGCGGCTGTGGTCGTTCCGGGTGCTGCGGCCGTTGGCGGCCAGGGTCTTGCCCGCCGTGCTGGACCGTTCGATCCGCGTCGTATCGGCCTGCAGCAGGACTTCGTGATCGGGCGTGGGCGTCCAGGCCAGACGGCCGGTCAGGCTGTGTTCCTCGGACCCCATGACGCCGGTGCTGCTGGGAGCGTTGAAGATGTCGTCCTCGGCGCGGTCGTAGACCCGGCCCCAGATCTGGGCGCCCAGCTTGCCGCCGACGATCGGCCCGGCCAGGTAGAACTGACCCTGGCTCCAGTCGCCGCTGTCGCCGCCTTCTTGCGCCACATAGTCCGCCGAGATCGTCCCGCCCCAGCGGTCCGGCACCTTGCGGGTGATGATGTTGATGACGCCGCCGATGGCGTCCGAGCCGTACAGCGACGACATCGGCCCGCGCACCACCTCGATCCGTTCGATGGCCGAGACGGGCGGGGTGAAGCTCTGCTCCAGACCGCCGTTGCCGTTGACCCGGGCGTCGCGCGTCGACTGGCGCCGTCCGTCCACCAGCGTCAGCGTATAGGCGCCCGGCAGGCCGCGGATGAAGATGTCCTGAAAGTTCGAGCCGCCGCTGACCGACACGCCCTCGACATCGCGCACGGCGTCGAACAGATCGACATAGGCGCGGCTTTCCAGCTGCTGGGCCGAGACGACGGTAATGGTGGCGGGCGCCTGTTCAATGCGTTGGGCGCGGGTCGAGGCCGTGACGACGACATCGTCAACCGTGGCGACGTTGGAGTCCTGCGCCTGCGCCGTCGTCGCCCAGCCGCCGATCACGGTCAGCAGGGCCAGTGTGCTCGCGGCGCCGGTCTTCAAGCTCGTCATTCCATGCCTCAATCAAGAGGAATGGCGAATAGTAATAATCACTCGCACTTGCAAGCGTGCTGATGGGACACGCTGACGCAACAGGCGGATGAGAAGACGGGGGGATCAGGCGGCGGGCGGCGTCGGCAGGCTGGGCGTCGGCTGGTCCGATGCCGGAGCGGCGGCGAGCGCCTCTGTCTGCGGCGCCCGCACCAGGAAAGGCCCCAGGGCGAAGGCCGCCGCCGCCGCGCCCGCCGACAGGGCCAGCACGGCCACGACAACATAGGCGGTCATGGCGCGCGCGCGCCGACGGCGGGAGCCGCTCGATCTGACGTGCGTGATCAGCACATACTGTCGATTGCTGAAGGCCTCGGACCCCACGATGTTATGCTGGGACAAGAATACGCTCCCGACTGTCCTGTAGCGGACGGTTCAGAGAGCGGCCTCATACGGCCAAAGGATGGCGAACAGCGATCAGCTTTCGTAATTCGTCAGTATTGTCAATGGCCAAGGTTGAAGCTGATGGCGCGCCCGCCGCGCGTCTGAACCCGGCGCATAACCACCACGATCTCGTCTCCCGCCTTGACCGGCGAGATCAGGAACCAGCCGCCGTCGGGCAGGCCGGTGAAGCGGAAGCCGTTATCCGTACAGGCTTCGGCCCGCTCGAACGAGCGATAGTCGGCGCCCTGTTCCCCGGCCGAGCGGGCGCGCACCACGGCGGCGGGCACGGCGGCGCGTTCAGTCGAGCCGTACAGGCGCTGCATCCGGGCGCGGGTGTAGGGGGTGTCGGGGATCAGGCCGACATTGCCGACGCACTGGAAGGCGCGGCCGTCCTGAATGAATTCGACACGGCCGTTGATCGATCCCTGACCGGCGCGCGCCGACCAGGCGAAGTCGTCGGCGCTGAAGACGGCCGGGCCGGTGGTCCCTCCGCCCATCGGCGTGGTGGCGCAGGCGGCCAGCGTCAGTCCGGCGACCGCCACGGCGGCGAGGGCGATCCGGCGCGAGCGGCGCGCGTTCGAGGGACGGTCGGTCATCGTAGGTCGGCTCCGGCTTTACTCGATCAGGCGTGTTCCGGCATGAGCCCCGTCGCAGGGGTGAGTCAAGGTTGCCCGCCGCCGCAGCCTGTTCCACAAGAGACGCCGGAGACCGGACGACAGAGGCCGGCCACACTGAATTTAGGGACTTCATGACCGTCACCACCGACGACATCCGGGCGGCGCAGCAGCGTATCGCCGGCCAGGTCGACCGCACGCCCGTCCGTTACTCGCGCCGCCTGTCGCAGCTGACCGGCGCCGAGATCTGGATCAAGTTCGACAATCTGCACTTCACCGGCAGCTTCAAGGAGCGCGGCGCCCTGAACCGGCTGCTGCAACTGACCCCGGACGAGAAGAAACGCGGCGTCGTCGCCGCCTCGGCCGGCAACCACGCCCAGGCCCTGGCCTATCACGGCGGCCGTCTGGGCGTGCCCGTAACCATCGTCATGCCCGAGGGCACCCCCTTCGTGAAGGTGGACGGCACCCGCGCCCACGGCGCCAATGTGGTCATCCACGGACTCGACTTCTCGGCCTCGACCGAGGAAGCCAAACGGCTGAAGGCCGAGCACGGCTATGTCTTCGTCTCGGCCTTCGACGATGAGGGCATTGTGGCGGGGCAGGGAGTCTGCGGCCTGGAGTTCGTCGAGGACGCGCCGGACCTGGACGCCCTGATCATCCCCATCGGCGGCGGCGGTCTGATCGCGGGCAGCGCCATCGCCGCCAAGGCGGTCAAGCCGGACATCAAGATCTTCGGCGTCGAGGCCGCCCGCTATCCGTCCTTCACCGCGCGCCGTCGCGGCGAGCCCGCCAAATGCAGCGGCCAGACGATCGCCGAGGGCATCGCCATCAAGGCCGTGGGCGAGATCCCCTTCGCCTTGGCCGACAGCCTGATCGACGAGGTCTTCGTCTGCGATGAGGCTGATTTCGAAAAGGGCGTGGCCCTGCTGGCGACGCTGGAGAAGACGGTGGCCGAGGGCGCCGGGGCGGGCGGCCTGGCCGCCATCCTGGCCAACCCCGAACGCTTCAAGGGCATGAAGATCGGCGTCGAACTGACCGGCGGCAACATCGACGCCCGCATGCTGGCCGTGGTGCTGAACCGCGAAATGGTCCGCGAGAAGCGGCTGATCGTCTATCGCATCCTGGGCGACGACCGCCCCGGCATGCTGTCGGCCATGGCCGCCGTGATCGGCGGGCTGGGCGGCAATATCATCGACGTCGTGCACAACCGGCTGGCGCTGGACGTGCCCGCCAAGGGCGCCGAGTTCGACATCATGGTCGAGACCCGCGACGCCCGTCACGCCGAGGAAATCGGCGCAGCCTTGAAGGACCAGGGTTATGAACTCCGCATGGGCTAAACGTCCCGCCGCCGCCCTCGCCGCGACCGCCCTGCTGGCCCTGGCCGCCTGCGGCCGCCCGGCCGCCGCGCCCGAGGATCTGGCCAGGAACGCCGCCGAATCCGCCGCCTTCATGAAACAGAACGCCTCCGAAGAAGGCGTCCAGACCCTTCCGTCCGGCCTGCAGTACAAGGTCGTGGCCTCAGGCCCGGCGGGCGGCGTCAGCCCCGACCGCAACGATCTGGTCAAGGTCGACTATGAAGGCACGCTGACCGACGGCACGGTGTTCGACAGCTCGTTCAAGCGCGGCGCACCGGCTGTCTTCTCGCCCGAGGGGGTGGTGCCCGGCTGGACCGAGGCCCTGCAGTTGATGAAGCCGGGCGACGAGTGGATTCTCTTCCTGCCGCCCGAGCTGGGCTACGGCGAGATGGGCGGCCCGCCGATGATCCCCGGCAACGCCGTGCTGGTGTTCCGCCTCAAGCTGCTGGACGTCGCGCCGGTCCCCGGCGGCGGGCGCGGCGTCGGCTCGGCGATGGGGTAAGCCAAGCGCCGACGTCTCTCCCTCCCCTTCATGGGGAGGGTGGTTGAGCCCGCAGGGCGAAACCGGGTGGGGGCGGCAAGGCTGTGCAGGCGCCGAGGCCGGGATCACCAAGCCCTCCCCACCCGGTCGCTACGCGACCACCCTCGCCATAAAGGGGAGGGAGGAGCGCTCTAGATGCGTTCGCTGATCTTGATGGCGGCCTTGCAACCGACCTTGATGACGCTGCTGAGCAGGCGATAGGCGGGCGCTTCGCGGCTGCCGTGCTCGATGGCGTGGTCGTGGTGGGCCAGTTCCTCTTCGCGGAACTTGGTCAGTTCGGCGGCCAGTTCGGGGTCGCGGTCGCGGATTTCCTCGATCTGGGCGGCATAGTGTTTCTCGATGACGCTCTCAACCGCCTCGGTGCAGGCGTGGGCGGCCTTTTCCGAAATCAGGGCCGTGCCGGCGCCCAGGGCCGTGGCCGCCAGCTTCCACAGCGGGATCATGGCCGTCGGGCGCACCCGGTTCTCGTTCAGGAGCGCCTCGAAGCGGGCCAGGTGGACGGCTTCATGCCCTTCCATCTCGGTCAGGTCGGCGGCGATGGCGTCCTTGCCCTTGCGGCCTTCCAGCACGGCGCGCTGGGCGCGGTAGATGTGGACGGCGGCGAACTCGCCCGCATGGTCGACGCGCAGCATTTCAGCCAGCCGCGCCTTGTCCTGACCGACGCCGGGGCGCGGCAGAGGAATGCGGCGGGCGGCGGCGATGTCTTCAGCGGATTGGGTCATGACGCCCCTTCTTAGCTCTTGGGCGCGCGCGCGTCCTTGGGACGTTTCGCCGCCAGCAGGCTGATGATAGCCAGCGCCAGGGAGATGACAAAGTTCCAGCCCGCCATCGACAGGCCCGCAAAACTCCACGGCACGTCGCCGCAGGAGACGAAGGCCGTGCTGCCGCCCGTGCCGTCGAGCAGCGCCGTCAGCGCCGACAGGTCGATCGAGGTCGAAGGCGCGGCCATGCAGGTGGCGGGCAGGTTCCACCACTTCAGCTCGCCTCCGGCATGATAACCCGCCGTGACCGCCCCCGTCAGAAAGACGACGGCCAGCAGGAAGGAGGCGATGCGCGGCGTGCCCCGGCTGGCCCGGCTGAACAGGGCCCAGAAGGTCGCGGCTCCGGCGATGGCGACGGCGGCCCAATAGACCTCGCGCTGCTTCAGGCACAGGCTGCACGGCGGCATTCCGCCGAACCGCTCGAACGCATGGGCGGCGCCCAGCATGGCCAGGGCGGCGGCCAGGGCGAAGGCCGTCCACCAGCGGGTCAGCAATTTGTAGATCGCGCTCATGTGCGCCTCACAGGAACCGGGCGCCTCTCATAAACCGTGCCGGGGGCGGCGTCGATCAGTGTCCGATAAGCTTGACCATAAAGAAGGCGCCGACCAGCAGCACAAGAAACAGCACGGTGAACAGGGCCAGCCGCTTTTCGACGATCGCCAGCATCGGCGGCCCCCAGCGCTTGAGCACGAAGGCGACCAGGAAGAAGCGGGCGCCGCGCGTGACGACGCACAGGGCGATGAACAGCGCCAGATTAAACTGGAAGATGCCCGAGGCGATGGTGATCAGCTTGAAGGGGATGGGCGTCAGGCCCTTGATCAGGATGACCCAGGCGCCGTGCTGCTGGAACAGGGCCTTGGACGCCTCGAACGTATCGGCCTTGCCCAGCCAGGCCAGCATCTGCAGGCCGACCGGCTCCAGGAAATAGCCGATGGCGTAACCCAAAAGGCCGCCCAGCACCGAGGCCACGGTGCAGACCGCCGCGTAGAAATAGGCGCGCTCGGGCTTGGCCAGCACCATCGGCGCCAGCATCACATCCGGCGGAATCGGGAAGAAGGAGCTTTCGGCGAAGGAGACGACGGCCAGCGACCGGGTGGCGTGACGATGGCGGGCCAGAGAGAAGACCCAGTCGTAGAGCTTGCGCAGCATTCAGGCGTCCTGATCGAGGCCCCCGCCTCTTGTCGTTCTGCCCGATAGCAGGCTGCGCCGATGCAGGCGAGAGGTCAGGCCGCGGCTGCGACACTGGAACGTGCGCCCTTTCCGCTGAAACCCGCCTTGCGCCCCATGCCGCCCCGCCAGTAGGTTCCGCCCCAATCAGCGGCCGCGCCATGACGGCCCCGGCCGCGCCAAACCATAAGAGAGAGGAGACGCGTCATGCAGGACGCCGCCAAACTCGACCAGGAAAACCCCCTCGGCGTCGACGGCTTCGAGTTCGTCGAATTCACCGGCCCCGAGCCCGAGGCGATGATTTCGCGTCTGGAGCTGATGGGCTTCACCCCCACCCATGTGAACCCGGCCAATGACGTGGTGCGCCTGAAACAGGGCGACATCACCATGCTGGTCCATCGAACGCCGAAAGCGCAGGCGGCGGACTTCGCCCGCGACCACGGCCCGTCGGCCAACGGCATGGCTTTCCGCGTCGCCGACGCCAAGGCCGCCTATGAAGGCGCGCTGGCGCGTGGCGCACGCGCCGCCGAGGGCGTGCATGGCGGGGCGCTGGCCAACGACTACCCCTATGTGCTGCAGGGCATCGGCGGCAGCCTGCTCTACGTCATCGACCAGTATGGCGAGGCCGGCTCCCTCTATGACGCCTGGGACGAGATCGAGGGCTGGGAAGAGGCCGAGCGCAGAAACAGCGTCGGTCTGGAGATCCTGGACCACCTGACCCACAACGTCCGTCGCGGCGAGATGCGCACCTGGTCGGGCTTCTACAACTCGGTGTTCAACTTCGAGGAGCAGAAGTATTTCGACATCAAGGGCAAGGCGACGGGCCTGTTCTCCCAGGCCATGATCGCGCCCGACCGCGCCATCCGCATCCCGTTGAACGAGAGCCAGGACGAGAATTCCCAGATCGAGGAATTCATCCGCCGCTACAACGGCGAAGGCATCCAGCACATCGCCCTGACGACCGAGAACATCTTCGAGACGGTCGAAGCCATGCGCGCGCGCGGCGTCGACTTCCAGGACACTATCGAGACCTATTTCGAACTGATCGACAAACGCCTGCCGGGCCACGGCGAGGACGTGGAGCGGATGCGCAAGAACCGCATCCTGATCGACGGTTCGGACGAGGAAGGCCTGCTGCTGCAGATCTTCACCCAGGACACCTTCGGCCCGATCTTCTTCGAGATCATCCAGCGCAAGGGCAATGAAGGCTTCGGCAACGGCAACTTCCAGGCCCTGTTCGATTCGATCGAGCTGGACCAGATCCGTCGCGGCGTCATCAAGGTCGACGCCTGAATGCGGTTCCGACCGCCGCACTGGCTGCCCTGGCTCGGCCCGCTTCTGGCGGCCGGGGCCGGGGCGCTCGCGGGCGAATACTGGCTGGGGGGCGGGTTCTGGATGGTCCTGATCGCCGCCCTCGTCTGCGGCTTCGCCCCGATCCTGGCCCACCGGCTCTGGCGTCGCCTGCACCACAAGGCCTAGCTTTGCCCGCCTCCCCATTGCATGGGGATCAGACAGTACATTGGGGAGCCTGAAATGAAGTCCATCGCCTTCGCCGCTGCTGCGGCCGCCGCCGTCCTGGCCGCGCCTGCCTTCGCTCAGGAGGCGCCGACTTGGTCGCTGGCCATCCACGGCGGCGCGGGCGTGATCGAGCGCGCCCAACTGAGCCCCGAGCGCGACGCGGCCTATCGCGCCGGGCTGCAGGCGGCGCTGGACGCCGGTTCGGCCGTGCTGGCGCGCGGCGGCTCCTCGCTGGACGCGGTTCAGGCCGCCGTCGAGGCGATGGAGGACAATCCCCTGTTCAACGCCGGGCGCGGCGCCGTCTTCACCTCGGCGGGCAAGAACGAACTGGACGCCGCCGTCATGGACGGGACGGACCTGAACGCGGGCGCCGTCGCAGGCCTGACCCGCACCCGCCACCCCATCGCCGCCGCCCGCGCGGTGATGGAGAAGTCGCCCCACGTCATGCTGATCGGCGAGGGCGCCGAGACCTTCGCCCGCTCGGCGGGTCTGGAAGAGGTTGGTCCCGGCTTCTTCTTCACCGAAAGCCGCTGGCAGGCCCTGCTGAAGGCCTTGCGCGACGCTGGCCAGCCGCTGCCGCCGCGCCCCGAAGGCGCTCCGGCCGAACCGGCCCGTCTGGGTCCGGCCGCGCCCCTGGCCTTCAACCTGCATGAAGCCCCGCTGGACGAGCGCAAGTTCGGCACCGTCGGCGCCGTGGCGATGGACAGCCAGGGCCGCCTGGCCGCCGCCACCTCGACCGGCGGCATGACGGCCAAGCGTTGGGGCCGGGTCGGCGACGTGCCGGTTATCGGCGCCGGGACCTACGCCTCCAACGCCGACGGCTGCGCCGTCTCGGCGACGGGCTCGGGCGAATACTTCATCCGCGCCACCGTGGCCCGCGACATCTGCAGCCGCACCGCGACTGGCGCCTCCGTACAACAGGCGGCCGACGCCGAGATCGCCGAGGTCGGCTCCATCGGCGGCGACGGCGGCGTCATCGTCATGGGCAAGGACGGCGTCCACGCCTTCTCGATGAACACCTCGGGCATGTATCGCGGCGCGGTGTCCTCGACCTCGCCCGCGCGCGTCGCCATCTACGGCGACGAAGAAGCCGCGCGTTGACGCCCATGAAGCCGGGCAGGGGCGATCATTCGGGCGTCGTCGTGCCGCCGCCCGCGATCTATTTCGCCTTCCTGCTCGGCGGCTGGGGGTTGGGCCAGTGGCTGGGCGAGCCGTCGCTTGGCCTTGCGACTGAGGTTCGGCGTGGCCTCGCCCTCGTGCTGATCCTGGGCGGCCTGCTGCTGGACGGGGCGGCGGCGGGCTATTTCTGCCGCCTGGGCACCCCGCCCGAACCGTGGAAGCCGACGACGGTTCTGGCCACCGGCGGCCTTTACCGCTTCAGCCGCAACCCCATCTATCTGGGGTTCGCCATCACCTATCTGGGACTGGCGATCGCGATGGACAGCCCGATTGCCCTTGGCCTGCTGATCCCCTGCCTGATCGTGGTCGACCGCTTCGTCATCGCCCGCGAGGAGCGCTATCTGTCCGCCCGTTTCGGCCCCGAGTACGCCGCCTATCGCCAGAAGGTCCGTCGATGGCTGTAAGCCCTGAAACGCCCGAACCCCACGCCGACGAACTGTCGGAAATGGCGCTTGAGGAACTGGACGCCGCCTGCGCCCTGCGCTGGGTCGAGATGAAGGCGATCACCCCCTGGGGCGACACCTATGAGGGCATGGCCCCGTCGGGCCGCGAGGTCGAGGTCGAGCGTCGCTATCTGTGGGCGCATGACCCCGTCGGCGCCATCATCATCGAGGTCGAGGTCCGCGACCCGGCCAAACGCACCGGCGCCGAGGCGCGCGCCGTCATCAGCCCGCCGGGCGCTCAGACCGTGTGAGGCGCCTGCCGCCCTCGCGCAGACTTCCCTCCGCCCCTGCTTCGGATTAGCTTCAGCTCATGAAACTCGCCTCGCTCAAGCACGGCCGTGACGGCCGCCTCGTCGTCGTCTCCAACGACCTGAACTGGTTCACGGACGCCTTCCTGATCGCCCCGACGCTGCAGGCGGCGCTGGACGACTGGGAGCGGTGCGAGCCGCTGCTGCGCGCCCTGGCCGAAAGCCTTGAGCACGAAGCCGTGCCGCGCGGCCGTTTCCGCGAGCACGAGGCCGCCGCCCCCCTGCCGCGCGCCTATCAGTGGGCCGACGGCTCGGCCTATGTGAACCACGTCGAACTGGTGCGCAAAGCGCGCGGGGCCGAGATGCCCGAGAGCTTCTGGACCGATCCGCTGATGTATCAGGGCGGCTCCGACGGCTTCCTGTCGCCGCGCGACGCCATCCCGCTGAAGGACGAGGCCTGGGGCTGCGACCTGGAGGCCGAGATCGTGGTCGTCACCGGCGACGTGCCGCTTGGCGCCGGTCGCGACGAAGCTCTGGCCTCGATCCGCCTTGTCGGCCTGGTCAACGACGTCTCGCTCCGCAATCTGATCCCCGGCGAACTGGCCAAGGGCTTCGGCTTTGTCCAGTCCAAGCCCGCCAGCGCCCTGTCGCCGGTCTTCGTCACCCCGGACGCCCTGGGCGAGCATTGGAACGACGGCAAGCTGTCGGGCGCCCTGCTGGTTCAGATCAACGGTCAGGATTTCGGCCGCGCCGACGCGGGCGTCGACATGACCTTCGACTTCGGGACCCTGATCGCCCACCTGGCCAAGACGCGCTCCTTAGGCGCCGGGACGGTCATCGGCTCGGGCACGGTGTCGAACAAGGACGCCGACGGCGGGCCCGGCAAGCCGGTGTCCGAAGGCGGCCTTGGCTACAGCTGCATCGCCGAAATCCGCACCGTCGAGACCATCCAGACCGGCGCGGCCAAGACCCCTTTCCTAAAACACGGCGACACCGTTCGCATCGAAATGCTGGACGACAAGAACCGCACCCTGTTCGGCGCCATCGAGCAGACCGTGGAGCCGGCCTGAGCGAACGCTGATCCGGTTGGGCTTGCGGCGAGCCGTGGAGCGGCTACCCTCTTGAGGCAGGGAGCGGAGAGGGCCGATGAGGACATGGGTGGTGCGCGGGTTAGCGGCGGCCGTGATGGGGTTGGCCGTCGCGGCAGCAGCGACGGCTCAGGACGCTGAAGACTGGGACCTGTTGGTTCAGCCCGAAGAACAGCTGACGGTGGCCTATACGCAGTTCGATAACGGACTTCTGCTGGCCGCACGTTGTCAACGCGGCGTCTATCAGGTCATGGTTGGCGGCTTGCCGGCGGCGAGTGCGGTCAAGGATTTCCATAAATCCAATCGGGTCCTGGTCATCGGCATCGGCGACAATGACGCGGCCGAACAACGCTTTATGCTGGGCGCTGATCCCAGCGTCGCCTTCTCGGAATTGCCGGCGCCCCTGGCGCGCCAGATGCGCGAAGGCGGGACGATGACGATCACCGTGCCCGGCGGCGCCGAAGGTGAACGAAACCTGCGCTATCTGGTGAACTTGCCCGCGTCCAATGCTGCGATTGATCAGTCTTTGGCGGCGTGTGGGCGGCCTCTCGTCGACTCGCGCGATCAGCAATTGGAAGAGCTGGAAGTCGACGGTTTGCCGGTCAACCTGGCCTGGAAGCGTATTCCCCTGCCTGAATACCCCGAGGGTCGGACCTATACTGCGGGCTTCGCGGTCATCACCTGTCTCAGCCAGTCCGACGGGCGGGTTGGAGACTGCGTGGTAGAGACCGAATTTCCGACCAACGGCGGCTTCGGCGAGGCCGCCATACGAGGAGCGAGAAAAGGTCGACTGGAGAATCGCGGGGGCGGCGGCGAGCCGGTTCCGACGCGCCTGATTGCCTATCGGGTCTCTTACACCATGTCCGGCGGCGAGTTTTCGACAGGCAGCCGCATCCGCCGCAAAGACGAATGATGCGGCGCGGTGCGATCTTCGATTGACGGAGCCTTCGCCGTCGCTAGATTGCGCCGCCTTGAGCCAGGCCGTGCCGGTGTGGTGGAATTGGTAGACGCGCCGGACTCAAAATCCGGTTCCGCAAGGAGTGTCGGTTCGAGTCCGACCACCGGCACCAGCTGACTTTTCAATGACTTAGCCCCTTTTTGGGGCCGTAAGGGCCGATTTGCGGGGCTCTCGCTTTCTCATTGAGTCTATTCCTGACAATGAATCTTCTATGTGAATAATAGAAACGGCGGTCTTATTCGGATCGCCGTTTCTTTGCCCTCGTGGTGAGGGTAAATGAATATATCTACTCTTTGATGGCTTTCAGAGAGCCGTCGACCAGCGGGCCATTACAGAATTCTCCATTGTAGAGATTCCAAGCCCAGACCATACATTTCCCCTGAGCTCCTGGGCCGGTCCCGAATAGGATGGTGGCGTACTCAGCGCAGTAGGCGTCAGGTCCCATTATGCAAAGCGGGTCAGATGGATTCGCGGCGGCAGGAATTGCGACTATGGAAGCGGCCATAATAGCGCCTGCGCTCAGTCGAGCGACAGTAAGACGAACAGTCATGTTTTCCTCCTTAGGGGATTAATCTCCCATCGCTACGGTGTCGGCTTTATTCTCGATCTCAACTCACAAAATGGTGTTATCGGAGTTGCGCGGCGACTTCGTTGAAGATGATGGGCTGCCGACCGGAGACCGCATCGACGTGAGTATGCACGCGCCGAGAGATGGTCTTTTCGCCCTGCCTAGCGCTGGTAAGACCAATGTGCCGTACTAGCTGGCGCTATAAACATTTGCTTGGACGCATTCTCTCGCGGCGCAGCTTGCGCGCGACTTGCGCATTCAGGGGGGATTGCCTCTTGAATAACCGGACACAAGTGTCCACTTAGCGCGCCATGACCCGTCCGTTGCGACAAGACGCCGCAGAACGTCGTGAGAAGCTGCTTCTGGCGGCGGAGGCCGCCTTTGCGCGCGATGGACTGGATGCGCCGCTGCACCTGATCGCCGAGCAGGCGGGGGTCGGGCGGGCGACCCTGTATCGAAACTTCGCCGACCGCTCCGAACTGGCCCTGGCGGTCTTCCTGAAGCAGATCGACGGTCTGGCGAGACGCACCCGCGCGCGGCTGGATGACCCCGACGTCTTCATCTGGTTCCTGGAGCAGATGACTGGGCTGATGTTGGACAGCGCGGGTCTGTCCAGCGCGATCCGCGATTTGAAGGACGAGGCCCTGGCCCCGATCCGGCAGGGGTTGAAGGCGGCCGGCGCCGAGGCTCTGGCCGTGTCCCAGGCGTCTGGGCGGGTGCGGCCGGACCTGAGCGTCGAGGATATCCGAGTCCTGGCCCTGATGCTGGGCGCCCCGTCGCGGACGGCGCCGCCGAAGGCGCGCGAGGCGCTCAGCCTGCGGTCCCTGGCCCTGGTGCTGGACGCGGTGCGGCCGCGCTGCGAGGCCGCATGAGCCGCCGTCACTGGGACCTGCCGTGGGAGGATTACCTCGCCACCCTGAAGCCGCACGAGCGGCCGGTCCTGCCCGGCTCGCCCGCGACGCCGGATCATACGACGCCCTGGCGGCTGGCCTACGCCTTCGTCGGGGTGCTGGTGGCCCTGACCGGCAGTCTGGGCAACGCCGCCGTGACGGCCGACCTGCCGCAACTGGCCGGGGCGCTGGGCGTGACCACGACGGAGGCGGCCTGGCTGCCCGTGGTCTTCGTCATGACCAACGCCTGCATGAACCTGCTGCTGGTCAAGTTCCGGATGCAGTACGGCCTGCGCCTGTTCACCGAGATCATCCTGGTCGTCTTCCTGGCCACGGCGGCGGCGCATCTGTTTCTGGAAGACTACGGCTCGACCCTGGTCGTGCGCGGCGTGGCCGGGATGGCGGCGGCGGGGATGTCGACCCTGGGCATCCTCTACATCATCCAGGCCTTTCCCGCGCAGCACCGGCTGAAGGGCATCATCATCGGCGTCGGCCTGTCCAGCCTGGCCATTCCCCTGGCGCGGCTGGGGGTGACGCGCCTGCTGGACCTTGATCAATGGCGGGCCTTCTACATGTTCGAACTGGGGCTGGTGCTGGTCGCCCTGCCCGCCGTCTTCGCCCTGAAGATGCCGCCGTCGCAGCGGGTGCGGGTGTTCGAGACGCTGGACTTCGTCACCTTCGCCCTGTTCGCGCCGGGCGTGGCCCTGCTGACGGCCGTTCTGGGGCTGGGCCGCATCGTCTGGTGGACCGAGGCGGCGTGGATCGGCTGGGCTCTGGCAGGGGCGATCGTGCTGCTGACCGCCGCCGTGCTGATTGAATACAACCGGACCAATCCGCTGATCGACCTTAAGTGGCTGGCGGGCCGGGACCTGGTGCGGCTGCTGCTGGCCATCCTGCTGGTGCGGATCGTCCTGTCGGAACAGACGACCGGCGCGGTAGGCTTTCTGCAGCAGATGGGACTGGTCCCGCAGCAGATGCAGGGCCTGTTCCTGGTCATGCTGGTCGCCACGGCGGCGGGGACCCTGGTCAGCGCCTTCACCCTCAATCCGATGAAGCTGTGGAAGCCGATCTCGATCGCCCTGGTCATGATCGCCGTCGGCGCCTTCATCGACAGCCACGCCACCGTGCTGACGCGCCCGACCCAGCTCTATTTCAGCCAGGCGCTTCTGGCCTTCGCCGCCGCCTTCTTCATCGGCCCGACGATGATCCTGGGCTTCGGCAAGGTGCTGCAGGGCGGGGGCAAGAACATGGTCAGCTTCATCGTGCTGTTTTCGATCGGCCAGAACGTCGGCGGACTGATGGGCTCCGCCCTGGTCGGCACGATCCAGACCCTGCGCGAGAAGTTTCACTCCAGCCAACTGTCTGAGAGCATCGGCCTGGGCGATCCCGAGACCGTGCTGCGCTTGCAGCAACTGGGCGGCGCCTACGCCCACGTCATCGGCGACGCGGCCCAGCGTCAGGGCGCGGCCCTGGGCCTGCTGCAGCAGCAGGTCAGCCAGCAGGCCCAGGTGCTGGCCTACAACGATGTCTTCCTGCTGATCTCGGGGGCTGCCGCGATCGGCGCCGCCTGGGTCGCCCTGAACCACTATCGGCCCAAGCTGGAGGCGCGCCGCGCCGCCCGCCGGGCCCAGACGCAAGCCTCCGACGCCGCCGCCTCCGTCGCGACGGCTGTCGATTGAACCGGACCAGATCATGACTGACGCCGCCCCTCCGCCGTCCGCTCCCGCCGAGCCTCCTGCGCCCCCTCCGTCTGGGCCGCCCCCTGCCGTCCCGGCGCCGTCCAGCGGCCGCCGCGTGATGTGGAGCGTGGCCTTGATCGCCATGGCGCTGGTGGGGATCGGCCTGATCCTGCACGCCTGGGGCCTGCCGCCCTTCTCGGGCGGGCCGCAGACGACGGACAACGCCTATGTCCGCGGTCAGGTGACGATCATCAGCCCCCAGGTCAGCGGCTATGTCACCTCGGTCGAGGTGCAGGACTTCCAGACAGTGAAGCAGGGCCAGCTTCTGGCGACCATCGATGACCGCATCTATCGCCAGCGGCTGGAGCAGGCGCAGGCCTCCCTGCATTCGGCCGAGGCCGCGCTGGCCAACTCGGCCCAGAGCCAGGCTTCGGCGCGCGGATCGGTGGCCCAGACCCGCGCCTCGATCGCCGCCGCCCAGTCGGCTGTGACCAAGGCCCGCGCCGACGCCACGCGGGTTGGCGCCCTGTTCGAGGGCGGCTGGGTCGCCCAGGCTCAGGTCGACACAGCCCAGAACGCCCTGCGCGCCGCCGAGGCCCAGTTGGCGCAGGCCCGCGCCGCCGAGGACGTGGCCCAGACCGGCGTCACCTCGGCCGTGGTCAGCAAGGGCTCGCTGGAGGCCGCCGTCGAAAACGCCCGCGCCCAGGTGCGTCTGGCGCAGATCGATCTCGACAATACCCGCATCGAGGCTCCGCGCGACGGACGGCTGGGCGAGGTGACGGTGCGCCAGGGCCAGCAGGCGGCGGTCGGCACGCAGTTCATGGCGCTGGTCCCCGACGTGGTCTGGGTCACGGCCAATATGAAGGAGACGCAGATGCGCGACGTGCGCGTCGGCCAGCCGGTCGAGATCACCGTCGACGCCCTGGGCGGACGCGTCCTGACGGGCAAGGTCGAGCGCATCTCGCCCGCGACCGGCTCCGAGTTCAGCGTCATCCGCCCCGACAACGCCACCGGCAACTTCACCAAGGTGGCCCAGCGCATCCCTGTCCGCATCGCCGTTGATCCGGGGCAGGAGGGGGTGGAGCGGCTGTCGCCCGGCATGTCGGTGACGGCGCGGATCAAGGTGAAGGCGTAGGTTTCGATTCTAATCCCACTCATCCCGGCGTGCGTGGAATGAGCGACGAAAAGTGGGGAGTACGTCTCGCCGTATTTGCTGCGGTGCAAAAACTTCATCGCTTCGGGCTTGCGTCAGCCTGACGCAGGCCGCATCTGGACCTGATGAACAGAGCCCCGACCCCGTCCTCCGTGATCGAGGCCCAGCCGGCGCCCTTCAAGGGGCCGGGCTTCGCTGAATTCGTCTGCCTGATCGCTGTGATGATGGCGCTGAACGCCCTGGCGATCGACGCCATGCTGCCGGCCTTGCCCCACATCGGCGAGGATCTGGGCGTGACCAATGAAAACAGCCGTCAATGGGTGATCACCGCCTATCTGCTCGGCTTCGGCGTGGCTCAGCTGTTCTATGGGCCGCTGTCGGACCGCTATGGGCGGCGCCCGGTCCTGTTTGCGGGCATCGGCATCTATGTCGTCTTCAGCATTCTGGCGGCCTTCGCCCATACGTTCGACATGCTGATCCTGTCGCGGATCGGCATGGGGATCGGCGCGGCGGCGACGCGGGTGCTGGCGGTTTCCATCGTGCGCGACCGCTATGTCGGACGGACGATGGCGCGCGTCATGTCGCTCAGCTTTCTGGTCTTTCTGGGCGTGCCGATCATTGCGCCCGCGATGGGGCAACTCGTCATGCTGGTGGCGCCCTGGCCGTGGATCTTCGGCGTCTTCGCCCTGTCGGGCGGGGCCTTCCTGGTCTGGGCGGCCCTGCGTCTGCCCGAGACCCTGCACGCCGAAGACCGGATGCCGATCGACGTCAGCCGGATCGCCGCCGCCTTCCGCTTCGCTTTCACCAGCCGTCAGGGCATGGGTTACACCCTGGCCATGACGGTCATCAGCGGGGCGCTGTTCGGCTTCATCAACTCCTCGCAGCAGATCTTCTTCGACGTGTTCAAGGCGCCCGGCCTGTTCCCGGTGGTCTTCGCCCTGGTGGCGGCGGGCATCGCCGTGGCCTCGATCCTGAACGCGCGTCTGGTCGAGAAGCTGGGCTCGCGCCTGATCGCCCACGCCGCCCTGTTCGGCTTCATCGGCTTCAGCGCCCTGCACGCCCTCATCGCCTGGCTGGGCTATGACAGCCTGTGGATGTTCGCCGTCATGCAGGCCTGCAAGATGTTCTGCTTCGGCTTCATCGCCGGCAAT
This sequence comes from Brevundimonas naejangsanensis DSM 23858, assembly GCF_000421705.1. GTDB lineage: Bacteria > Pseudomonadota > Alphaproteobacteria > Caulobacterales > Caulobacteraceae > Brevundimonas > Brevundimonas naejangsanensis. The sequence continues at coordinate 1,415,739 of NZ_ATXN01000002.1, read as the reverse complement.
TTCGGCGCGATGGCGATGGAGCCGATGGGCCATATCGCCGGCACGGCCTCCTCGGCCCAGGGCTTCATCTCCTCCATCGGCGGCGCCCTGCTGGGCTTCGCCATCGGTCAGCAGTTCGATGGCACGACGGTGCCGATGACGGTCGGCTTCGCCCTGCTGGGCGTGGCGGCTCTGGCGCTGGTTCTGGCGGCCGAGCAGGGGCGGCTGTTCAAGGCCCGCCATCTGCCGCCGGTTGCAGCCGAGACTTGATCTTTCGAGCGCGAGGGAGCCTCTTCGGGCGCATCTGAATACGGAGCGTTCGATGACCCTGAAGCTGGTCGGGCGGGTTTCCGCCCTCGCTATAGCCGCCGCCCTCGCCACATCCCTGGGCGCCTGCGCCACGACCGGAGACGCCGTGCCGATGACGCCTCTGGTTCCCGCCGCCCCCGTCTCTGCAGCGGTCCCGGCGACCGCTTACGTCAACGACCCGCACTCCTGGGCCCGCCCGACCGAGGCGCGGGTGACGCACGTCGACCTGGACCTGACCGCCGATTTCGCCGCCAAGACCCTGTCGGGCAAGGCGACGCTGGACGTGAGCGGCCGCCACGGCGCGACCGAGGTGGTGCTGGACGCCAAGATGCTGGACATCAAGGGCGTGACCGACGCTCAAGGCCGTCCGCTGGAATGGAGCCTGGGCGCCGCGGACCCGATCAAGGGACAGCCTCTCAGCGTGCGCCTCCCCGCCTTCCAGGGCGATGAGGGGCAGAAGATCGTCGTCGCCTATGCCACCCGCCCCGACGCCTCGGCCCTGCAATGGCTCAGCCCGCAGCAGACGGCGGGCGGCCAGAAACCCTATCTGTTCAGCCAGGGGCAGGCGATCCTGACCCGCACCTGGATCCCGACCCAGGACAGCCCCGGCATCCGTCAGACCTACAGCGCGCGCATCGTGGCGCCGTCAGACCTGACCGTGGTCATGTCCGCCGAGCATCTGACCCCGAACGGCGAGGCGGCGGGCGAAAGGCTAAAGGCCTGGCGCTTCAAGCTGGATCAGCCCATCCCGCCCTATCTGATCGCCATCGGCGCAGGCGACCTCGCCTTCGCCCCCTTCGACGGACGCACCGGCGTCTGGACCGAGCCGAGCCGATTGCAGGCCGCGCAATGGGAGCTGGAGCCGACGGCCAAGATGGTCGATGCGGCCGAGGCCCTGTACGGCCCCTATCGCTGGGGCCGGTATGACCTGCTGGTCCTGCCGCCCAGCTTCCCCTTCGGCGGGATGGAGAACCCGCGCCTGACCTTCGCCACCCCGACCATCATCGCCGGCGATCGGTCGCTGGTGTCGCTGGTGGCGCACGAACTGGCGCACTCCTGGTCCGGCAATCTGGTGACGAACGCCACCTGGGCCGACATCTGGCTGAACGAGGGTACGACCACCTATTTCGAGAACCGCATCATGGAGGCGCTGTACGGCCGCGAACGCGCCCTGCAGGAACAGGCCCTGGCCTGGAACGATCTGGTCGCCGAGATCGCCGCCACCGATCCGGCAGACACTCGCCTGCATCTGGACCTGACCGGGCGCGACCCGGACGACGGCCTGTCAGGCATTCCCTATGACAAGGGCGCGGCCTTCCTGCGCACCATCGAACGCATTGTCGGGCGCGAGACGTTCGACGCCTGGTTGCGCGGCTATTTCGACCGCCACGCCTTCCAGCCCATGACCGATGTGGGCTTCCTGAAGGACATCCGCGAGAATCTGGTCAAGGGCGACGCAGCGCTGGAAGCCGAGCTTCAGCTGGAGAACTGGATCTATCAGCCGGGCCTGCCGTCCAACGCCCAGGCGCCGGTGTCGCACGCCTTCGAAGCCGTGGATGCGGCCGCAGAGGCCTTCTACGTCGCCAAGGGCCCGGCCTCGGCCGCGCCGTGGAAGGACTGGAACACCCAGCAGCGCCTGCGCTTCCTGTCATGGCGTCCGCAGGGGCTGGCGGCGGGCGCCGACTGGCTGACCCCGGCGCAGTTGGCCGATCTGGAAAGCACGCTGAAGCTGGACAGCGAAGGCAACGCCGAACTGACCTTCGCCTGGCTGCAGGCGGCGCTGGCCAACCGTTATGAGCCCGCGGTGGCGACGGCCGAGCGCTTCCTGACCAGTCAGGGGCGGCGCAAATTCGTCCTGCCGCTGTTCCAGACCCTGTGGGCCGAAGGCGACTGGGGCCGCCCCATCGCCACGCGCATCTACGCCGAAGCGCGACCGCTGTATCACCCGGTGACGAGCAACTCCGTCGATCAGGTGGTGGGGCGGCCGTAAGAGGCCTCCTGCTTTCGTCATCCTCCGGTCGTCGCTTCGCTCCGCCGCAGGATGACGGAGGCAACACTGGATCGCTTGACGCCAAGCTCGGCTGAGGCTCCCCTGCGCCGCGACTGGAGGCGCTGATGATCCGAACCCTGAAGACGACCCTGCCGCTGGCGGTTGTGCTGTTGCTGGCCGCAGCGCCCGCAGCCTATGCCCAGAACCTGTTGATCCGGGGCGGGACCATCCATACCGGCGTTGAGGCTCAGCCGACCGCCGAGGTCGTGGTCGTGCGCGACGGGCGCATCGCCTATGTCGGTCCAGCGGACGGCGCGCCGTCGGCCGGGGGGCTGGAGGTTGTGGACCTGAAGGGCGCGACGCTGTTCCCCGGTTTCACCGACGGCCACGCCCATCTGGACGGCATCGGCTGGCGCGAGATGACGCTGAACCTGGAAGGCTCGGCCTCGGTCGTCGAGGCCATGCAGAGACTCAGCGCCTGGTCCGAGGCCCACCCCGAGGGCGTGATCGTCGGGCGCGGCTGGATCGAGACCCACTGGCCCGAGAAGCGTTTCCTGACCGCCGCCGATCTGGACGCCGCCGCGCCGGGGCGGGTGGTGGTGCTGAGCCGGGCTGACGGCCATGCGCGGGCGGTGTCCAGCGCGGCCCTGGCCGCGGCCGGGATCGATGCGACGACGCCGACCCCCTCGGGCGGTGAAATCCTTAAAGGCGCGGATGGACAGCCGACCGGCCTGCTGGTCGACGGCGCGATGGCCCTGCTCGAAGGTCTGGCTCCCGAGGCCGATGCAACGGCGACGCGCGAAGCCTATCGCGCCGGGTTCAACGTCTACGCCCGCTACGGCTGGACGGGCGTCCACTTCATGAGCGCGCCGTGGAAGGACGTGCCGCTGCTGGAGGCGATGGCCGAGGCGGGCGAGGCGCCCCTGCGGGTCTACAACAGCATCGACATGGGCGACGCGCGCGCCCTGATGGCGGGCGGGCCGCGCGACGCGGGCGACGGGCGCATCATCACCCGGGCGATCAAATTCTACGCCGACGGCGCCCTGGGCTCGCGCGGGGCCAAGCTGTTCGAGCCCTATTCAGACCGGCCCGATACGTCCGGCCTGATGCTGGCTTCGCGCGAAGAGGTCATGCCGCTGTATCAGGAGGCGCTGCGGACCGGCATCCAGATCGCCACCCACGCCATCGGCGATCAGGGCAATCACGACGTCGCCGCCTGGTATGAAGAGGCCCTGCGCTCGACGCCCAAGGCCGAGTGGAAGCTTGCCGACCCGCGCTGGCGCATCGAGCACGCCCAGATCATCCGGCCGCGCGACTATCACTATTTCAACGACCTGCCGATCATCGCCTCCATGCAGCCCAGCCATGCCATCGGCGACCTGCATTTCGCCGCCGAGCGTCTGGGCGACGCGCGGCTGGACGGGGCCTACGCCTGGCATACGCTGGTGGAACGCGGCGTGATCGTGGTCGGCGGCTCGGACGCGCCGGTCGAGCGCGGCGACCCGCTGATCGAGTTCTACGCCGCCGTGGCGCGGCGCGACCTGAACGGCTTTCAGGGGCCGGACTGGCGGCCGGACGAAGCGGTGGACCGGGCGACGGCGCTGAAGATGTTCACCCTGTGGCCCGCCTGGGCCAGCTTCCGCGAGAATGAGCTGGGCACCATCGAGGTCGGCAAGCGCGGCGACTTCACCGCCTTCGACATCGACCTGATGACCGTCCCCGCCGCCGACATTCCCAAGGGCCGAGCCGTGCTGACGGTGGTCGACGGACAGATCGTCCACCGGGCCGACTGAGGGCGCTGACTGAGAGGCGGACGGATCAGACGGAATCCCGCCCCTTCTCGTTGCGGGCGGGGGCCGCTTCGGTTAAGCCCCGCGCATAGGATTTCGTCTCCGGCCGTCGGTTGCGGCCGGGGCTTGGCGTTGGAGCGTCTGAGATGGCTGATTTCGCCCCCGGTCTGGTCACTGTATTCGGAGGCTCGGGCTTCATCGGGACCCAGGTCGTGCGCGCCCTGGCCCGTCGCGGCTGGCGCGTGCGCGTCGCGGCGCGCAACGCCAAGAGCGCGCCCGTGCTGCACATGGCCGGCGACGTCGGCCAGGTTCAGGTCGTCCGCTGCGACATCACCGACAAGGCGGCCGTCGCCGAGGCCGTGCGCGGCGCCGACGCCGTCATCAATCTGGTGGGCATCCTGTTCGAGACCGGCGGCCGCAAGTTCCAGACCCTGCACGTCGAGGGCGCGACCAACGTCGCCGAGGCTGCGGCGGCGGCGGGCGTCCAGCGCCTGACCCATATCTCGGCCCTCGGCGCCGATGGGCACGGCAAGGCTGACTACGCCCGCACCAAGGGCGAGGCCGAGGTCGCCGTGCGCGCCGCCTTCCCCGGCGCTGTGATCGTGCGCCCGTCGATCGTCTTCGGCTCGGGCGACCAGTTCCTGAACCGCTTCGCCGCCATGGCCAGCTGGTCGCCGGTCCTGCCGCTGATCGGCGGCGGCCAGACCAAGTTCCAGCCGGTCTATGTCGCCGACGCCGCCGAGGCCATCGCCCGCGCCACCGTTGCCCCCGAGGCTGAAGGCGAGACCTATGAGCTGGGCGGTCCGTCGGTCTGGACCTTCGAGGACATCCTGAAGTTCATCCTGCGCGAGACCAACCGCCAGAACATCCTGCTGCCGCTGCCCTTCCCGGTCGCGCGCCTGATCGGCTCGCTGGCCCAGATCCCGGCCATGATCGGCCTGGCGCCGGCCCTGACCAAGGATCAGGTCGTGCTGCTGGAGAGCGACAACGTCGTGGCGGCGGGCGCCAAGGGTCTGGCCGACCTGGGCGTCGAGGCTTCGGGCCTCGAGGCCATCGCCCCGGCCTATCTGTGGCGCTATCGCGCTGGCGGCCAATACGCTGAAAATCCCGCCGCCTGATCTCAGGGACGGCTCAAGAAAAACCCCTCGGGACCGGCGTCCCGAGGGGTTTTTGCTGTGCGCTGGGCGATGGCCTTACAGCGCCCCCGTCGCCGCCAGGCCGATGATGCCGACCACGCCGACCGCGATCCGCCACCAGGCGAAGGGGCCGAAGCCGCGCTTGGACACGAAGTCGAGCAGGAAACGCACCACGGCCAGGGCCGAGATGAAGGCGGCGACGAAGCCGATGGCGATCAGGCCCAGATCGCTGAAGTCCAGAACGTCGCGGTTCTTGAACAGGTCATAGGCCACCGCCGCCCCCATCGTCGGCAGGGCCAGGAAGAAGCTGAACTCGGCCGCCGACCGCTTGTCCGTCCCCAGCAACAGCCCCCCGGCGATGGTGGCGCCCGAGCGCGAGACGCCGGGGATCATGGCCAGACACTGGAACAGGCCGATCAGGAAATAGACCCGGAACGGATAGCGATCCGCGTCCAGATAGGCCGGGATCTTGTTCATCCGGTCCAGCCACAGCAGCAGCACCCCGCCGACGATCAGGGCGATGCAGATGATCAGCGGCGTCTCGAACAGCACCGTCTTGATGAAGCCATAGGCCAGAAAGCCGATCACCACGGCGGGAAGGAAGGCGACCAGCAGGCCGATCAGAAAGCGTCGCGCCTCGGCATCGAACGGCCAGCGCGTCGCCAGCGTCCACAGCCGTTTGAAATAGATGCTGATGATGGCCAGCAGGGCGCCCAGCTGGATGACGATTTCAAACGTCTTGCCCGTGCTTTCAAAGCCGAGGAAATGCCCCAGCAGCAGCAGATGACCGGTGGAAGACACCGGAATGAACTCGGTCAATCCTTCGACCAGACCCAGAAGGATCGCCGTCAGCCAGTCCGCCATGAATGCTCCGTCTCGGTTTTCAGGTCCGGGGGTCAGGCGCGCCGCGCCCTGCGGCGTCGCGTCCGCCCTTCCATAGCGCCCCGGCCTGCTCGCCGCCATTGGCGCGGGCGCGGTTTTGGGCGACAAGGGCGAGGAAATGACCGTCTCCCCCCTCGACGCCGCAAATGAGACCACCCGCCGGATCACCACCTTGTCGGTGGCGACGGCGGTTCTGCTGATCGTCATGAAGGCCTTCGCCCTGGGGGCGTCCGGCTCGGTCTCCATCCTGGCCAGTCTGGCGGATTCGACGCTGGACCTGATCGCGTCGCTGGCGACCTTCTTCGCCGTGCGCTGGGCGGCCCTGCCGCCGGACGACGCGCACCGCTATGGCCACGGCAAGGCGGAGGGGCTGGCCTCTCTGGTGCAGGCGGGCATGGTGCTGGCGTCCAGCGTCTTCATCGGCTGGGAGGCGGTGCAGCGCATCTTCGACCCGCGCCCCGTCACCTCGGGCGGCTGGGCGATCGGCGTGGTCGTCCTGTCCATCGCCATAACGTCCGCCCTGGTGTGGATGCAGACGCAGGCGGTGAAGAAGACCGGCTCCCTGGCGGTGGCGGGCGATCGCGCCCATTACGCCGCCGACCTGGCCTCCAACGTCGTGGTGCTGATCGGCGTCGTCTCCGGCTCCCTGCTCAAGGCGCCCGGACTGGACGCGGCGGCGGGTCTGGTGGTCGCGGTCTGGCTGGCGTGGGGGGCGCTGAATCTGTTGAGGGGCGCAGCCGATCACCTGCTGGACCGCGCCGCTTCGGACGAGGACCGCGCCGCCATCGTCGCGGCGGTGACCGAGGACGCCCGCATCGCCAACGTCCACCAACTGCGCACCCGCATGACCGGACAGGCATTGATGGTGCAGATGCACGTCGACCTGGACCCTGATCTCAGCCTGAAGGCCGCGCACGATATCACCCTGGACGCGGAGAAACGGGTGCTGAAGGCGTTTCCTCACGCCGACATCATGATCCACGCCGATCCGCGCGGCGCCGCCGAACCGCACGGCGGCCCCTTGGCCTCGGCGCGGCCGACGGGACCTGGGCCGGTCAAGGCTGAACCCAACGCCCCCCAACCGGATCAGCGCGACGCCCCGGACGCACCCTCTAACCGGGTCGGTCCCTGGTCCTGAGGCCCTGCGGCAATCGCGCGCGGTAAACGGAGCCTTAACGGGCGCGGGCGCATTGAAGGCGGACGATGTCCACGCCCGCCGTCCTGTATCATTTCGCCTTTCATCCGGCTTCGCGCACGGCGCGGCTGGCGCTGGGCGAGGCCAAGGTCGAGTACGCCGAGGAGCCGGTCCGGCCGTGGGAGGGCGACTGCCCGCTGTTCGAGCTGAATCCGTCGGGCATGCCGCCGGTCCTGAGCGTGACCGAGAAGGGCAGGGGCCTGACCCTGTGCGAACAGGACGCCATCCTCGGCTGGCTGGAAGACCGCGCCAAGGGCGATTTCCTGCTGCCGTCCGACATGGCTGAGCGGGCCGAGGCGCGCCGTCTGGCGACCTGGTTCAGCCGCCGTTTCACTGATGAGGTCGACGCCGTCCTGCTGCATGAGCGGATGGAGAAGCCGCTGCTGCGCATGGGGCCGCCCGACGCCCGGATGCTGCGCGAGGGCCGCGAATTCCTGAAGGGCCACCTGACGGTTCTGGAGCCGCTGGCGGCCGGTCGCGAATGGCTGGCGGGTCGCCGTCTCAGTCAGGCCGACCTGATCGCGGCGGGCCATCTGTCGGTGCTGGACTATTTCGGCGAGATCGCCTGGGCGTCCTGGCCCTCGCTGAAGCTGTGGTACTCCAAGCTGAAGTCGCGCCCCTGTTTCCGCCCCCTGCTGGGCGACCGCTTCCCCGGCGTGCATCCGGCGCCCTGGTACGCCGACCTCGACTTCTGAGGGCGCGCAAGGCTAAAGCCGCGTCATGGCGGCCGATCCTCGCATCTTCATCCGACAGCGCGCCGCCGAACTGGGCTTCGGCGTGTGCCGCTTCGCCTCGGCCAGCGATCCGTGGAGCGCCGGCGAGCGGCTGGCCTATTTCGTCGATGCCGGCCGCCACGGCGACATGGGCTGGATGGAGACGACGCTGGAGCGCCGCGCCCACCCCACCGCCATGTGGGACGGAGCGAAAACGGCCATCGTTCTGGGCATGAACTACGGCCCCGACGCAGACCCCCGGCCTGAGCTGGAGCAGGCGTCAGCGGGCTATATCTCCGTCTATGCGCGCGGCGACGACTATCATGAGGTGATCAAGGGGCGGCTGAAGATCCTGGCCGGTCAGATCGCCGCGCGGCTCAAGCAGGAGGTCAAGGTCTTCGTCGACACAGCCCCCCTGATGGAGAAGCCGCTGGCCCAGCGCGCAGGCCTGGGCTGGCAGGGCAAGCACACCAACCTGCTCAGCCGCACCCACGGAAACTGGCTGTTTCTGGGCACGATCCTGACCGCCGCCGAAATCGAGCCGGACGAGACCGAGACCGAGCACTGCGGCCGCTGCACCGCCTGTCTGGACGCCTGTCCGACCAAGGCTTTTCCGGCGCCGTTCCAGATCGACGCCCGACGCTGCATCTCCTATCTGACTATTGAGTATGCGGGCGCCTGGCCGCGCGAGTTCCGCATCGCCACGGGCAACCGCATCTACGGCTGCGACGACTGTCTGGCCGCCTGTCCGTGGAACAAGTTTGCTCAAAGCGCGTCGGAGGCCCGGCTTCAGGCGCGCGATGCGCTGAAGTCGCCGCCGCTGACGGACCTGCTGGCGCTGGACGACCCCGCGTTCCGCGCCCTGTTCACCAAGAGCCCGGTCAAGCGCATCGGCCGCGACCGCTTCATCCGCAACGCCCTCTATGCGGCGGGCAATTCCGGGGACGCCCTGCTGATCGCGCCGGTCGAGGCCCTGCTGGACGATCCCGCCCCCGTGGTGCGCGGCGCGGCGATCTGGGCGCTGTCGCAACTCGCGCCCGAGCGGTTCGCGATCGAGCACGCGGCGCGCCTAGCGAACGAGACCGACGATGACGTCAGAAGCGAATGGATCTCCGACGCCTGAGCTTCAGTCGACGTCGAAGGCCAGCAGCAGCGTCTTCTGCGCCGGGTTGGCGTTGTCGTCGGACAGGATGTAGAGGCGCACGTTTTCGCCCCTCGCCTCGGCGGCGACGCCCTCGAAATTGTCCGTCAGCCCCGGCAGCTTCAGCTCGATCAGCACCGGCCCCAGCGTCCCGTCCGCATCCATACGGCGCACGCGGGCGCGTACGTCGAAGGGCGGCCGCCACGACCGCTGGACCGTGAACCAGCCGTCTCCGCCCGGATCGCGATCCAGTCCCGTCAACCGCCAGCTATCGGCGGGCGGGCTCGGCCGGGTCACGACGCGACAGCCTTGCGTCGAGCAGTCCCACACGCCGCCGCCTTCGCCCCCGACGCGCCAGCCGCCGGGGGCGGCCGCCAGCCCCTCCATGCCTTCGTTCAGGGAAAAGTCCGCTGCCGGGTGCGGCTGCGCCTGCGGTCGGGCGTGCAGGGCGTCCAGAGGGCCGTAGCTCCAGATGCGGTGTTCGCGTTCGAAGCTGACCAGCACCTCGCCGTCGTCGGTCAGGGCCAGCCCTTCGGCGTCGCCCATGCGCTTTTCGGCGATCTGCTCGCCGTCGGTCAGCGTCAGGCGCCGCACTCGCAGGTCATGCAGCCCGGCCAGCTTGCCGTCTGCATCTAGCTCCAGCCGCCCGCGCACCAGGTCGCCGGTGTCGGACACGGCGACGAAACCGCCGTCGCCCGTCAGCTTCAGGTCCGACAGGCCGTGCAGGGTGGAGGCGGGCGCTGCGATCAACTGCACCCCGCCCGCATAGCGCACGCCCTTGGCCAGCCTGGCGCCGCCCGGCCAACCCAGACCGACCTGCCGGGTCGAACCGCCTGCGGGCGACCAGCCGTCGGCTGTCGCCCCGGGCGTCCAGGGATGGGAGGTCGCCGCCGCCCCGGCGCAGGCGGCCAGGGCGAGAGAGATCAGGGCGGCGACATGGAGGCGCCGGTTCACGCCGCGCGCTTGTGCGAGGGCCGCCCCGTCCTGGCGCTGACGGTCTTGGGTTCGGCCTCGAACAGTTCGGCCAGCTTCTCGGTCATGGCGCCCGCCAACTGCTCCACATCGACGATGGTCAGGGCGCGGCGATACCAGCGGGTCACGTCGTGGCCGATGCCGATGGCCAGCAGTTCGACCGGGCTGCGCGTTTCGATCTTCTCGATCACCTGACGCAGATGCTTGTCCAGATAGAGGGCCGCATTGGCTGACTGGGTGGAGTCATCGACCGGCGAACCGTCCGAGATGACCATCATGATCTGCCGCGCCTCGGGCCGGGCCAGCAGGCGGTCGTGCGCCCATTCCAGCGCCTCGCCGTCGATGTTTTCCTTCAGCAGGCCCTCGCGCATCATCAGGCCCAGGTTCTTCTTGGACCGGCGCCAGGGCGCGTCGGCGCTCTTGTAGATGATGTGGCGCAGGTCGTTCAGGCGGCCGGGGTTGGCGGGCTTGCCCGCGCTGATCCAGGCCTCGCGGCTCTGTCCGCCCTTCCAGGCGCGGGTGGTGAAGCCCAGGATCTCGACCTTGACGCCGCACCGTTCCAGCGTCCGCGCCAGGATGTCGGCGCAGACCGCCGCCACCATGATCGGCCGCCCGCGCATCGAACCCGAGTTGTCCAGCACCAGGGTCACGACCGTATCGCGGAACGGGCTTTCGCTCTCCATCTTGAACGACAGGGGGCTGGTCGGGTCGGTGATCACGCGGGTCAGGCGCGCCGTGTCCAGCATCCCTTCCTCAAGGTCGAACATCCACGAGCGGTTCTGCTGGGCCAGCAGACGCCGTTGCAGCTTGTTGGCCAGGCGCGAGACCACGCTGCCCAGGGTCGACAACTGGGCGTCCAGCAGGGCGCGCAGCCGGTCCAGCTCCATCGGGTCGCACAGTTCGGCCGCGTCGATGACCTCGTCGAATGCGGTGGTGAAGGCGTGATAGACCTCGACCGCCCGGCCGTCGTCCTGGGTCTGCTGATGGTTGGGGCGCTCGCCCTCGCTCAGTTCAGGGGCGTCTTCCTGTCCTTCGCCGTCCGGTTCGCCCGGCGTGCCGTCGGGGCGGGCCTGACGATCATCGTCGGCGGACTGATCGTCGGCCGAGCCGTCCAGCGACTCGCCGCCGTCGCCGCCGTCCTGTTCTTCCTGTTCGTCCGGTTCAGCCTGGTCTTGATCCGGCTTTTCGGCGTCGTCCTCGCCGTCTTCCTCCGAATCGCCGCCATCGGCGTCGCCGGGGTCCAGGTCCAGCGCGCGCAGAAGGTCTTTCAGCCGCGCGCCGAAGGCCGCCTGATCGTCGCCCGACGCCGCCAGGGCGTCCAGTTCGGCGCCCGCCTTGGCCTCCAGCTCGGCGCGGACCCGGTCCAGCATGGTCCGGGCGCCGTCGGGCGCGGGCTCGCCCGTCATCCGCTCGCGCAGCAGAAGGGCGGCGGCCTCAGCCACCGGCACCTGCTCCGCCTCGGCGCGCAGGGCGCCCGACTTCTCCAGCCGGGTCAGCAGCGCCGAGTCCAGATTGCGCCGCACGCCCCTCAGTTCGCGCGCGCCGACGGCCTCGACGCGGGCCTGTTCGACGGCGTCGAACACCTCTGCGGCGTTGATGTCGTTCGGACGCAGGCGGGCGTCCAGGGCTGCGTCATGATTGGCCAGGCGCAGGGCCAGCCGGTCGGCCTGACCGCGCAGGGCCGCGCTTTCGGGCCCGCGCGGATCGCGCGGCGGGTGCGGCAGGGTCAGGACCCCGCCCGTCAGCCTCGGTCCGTCCGAACCGAAGCGCACCTCCAGCTCGGCCTGTTCGGCCAGCGCCCGCGCCGCGTGCGACAGGGCGCGTTTAAAGGTCTCTACGGGGGTCTCTGCGGCGGCCATGCGCCACACATAGACCATGCCGCGCCGGGGGGAAGAGGGCGAGACGTCCTAGGACGATGATTGCCGCCTAGAAAGGCTCAGGGACGGATGGCGCGTTTGGGCAAGCGTTTCGCGTTCGCCGGTCGACAGACGTCTTGTCGTATGTTGGAGCCCGTCATTTGGCCGCGATAGCAATCTTCGCGGACTTCATCTCCAGGACGCGGCGCCGAGCGATCGCGCACCCAGCCGCCCACGGGCATGGCGGCTGCTGATTGGGCGTGAACAGGCGTGGTGGTCGACGTCGACAGGATCAGACTGAAAAGAAGAGGCGTGAACATGAGGAACACCTTTTGCCTGCGTTAAGCATCAGCCCACAGGGCGACCGCCAGGAGAGCGCGGCACCGGAAGTTCGCCCCAGCGCGAGCCCTGCATTTCGCGTATCACGTCAGACGACATCTGTTCGCGCTGGCTGCTGTTCAAAGGCACCTTGCGGCAGACGCGTTGCTGGATGGTGCTGCCCATGGCCCGCTCCCAGCCGCAGACCGTACGGGTGGGGACGTTGGCCACCGTCGGCGATCGCGCGGAAATGGCCCGCGTGGGGGAATTGGACGTGATGGGCTGGCGGCGTTCCGCTGTGGCCGTGTCGTCGTTCTGCATCGGAGCGCCGCTAACAATCAGTAGGGCGATGGTCGAAATCAGCATGGCGAAGCCTCCATGGGCACATTCGACGGCTACTATGAGGGCAGCCTTAAAATCTTACAACGTCGTTCTTTCAATGGCTCCGCTTAGACCTGACGGGGTTTAACCCGCACCCGCATGACGCCTCCGGGGCCGACCTCGACATCGAACCGACCGGCGGCGCGGATCAGTTCGGACAACTTGGCGTGACCATAGGTGCGCTGGTCGAAATCGGGATAGGCGTTGCGCAGCCGACTGCCGATGCCCCCCATCGCTACCCAGCCATCGCCGTCTTCGTCCATATCGGCGATGGCCTTGGCGATCAGACGCCCGGCTTCGGACGGTTTGCGGCGAGCGGGGGCGGGGGGCGTCGCCGCGGCCTCGTCATTGGTCTCGGGCGACGGGACCGTCAGGTTCTCGGTATAGATGAAGCGGGTGCAGGCCTGACGGAAGCTCTCGGGCGTCTTCTGCTCGCCGAAGCCGTAGACCGGGACGCCCTGCTCGCGGATGCGCGCCGCCAACCGGGTGAAGTCGCTGTCCGACGACACCAGGCAGAAGCCGTCAAACCGTCCCGAATGCAGCAGGTCCATTGCGTCGATGACCAGGGCGATGTCGCCCGAGTTCTTGCCCTTGGTGTTCTGGAAATTCTGCTGCCACTGGATCGCCCAGCGCGGCAGGACGTCGATCCAGCCGCGCAGCGCCGGACTGGCCGCGTCGCCATAGATGCGCCGCGCCGAAGCCTCGCCCAGCGTCGCGATTTCGGTGAACAGGGCCTCGGCGATCCGGGCCGAGGCGTTCTCGCCGTCGATCAGCACGGCCAGGCGCGGGGCGCGGGCGGAAGGGATCAGGGCGTCGGTCGGCATGAAGGCTCCGGCTGAAGGCAGCAGACGACGGGAAGGCTCGCCTCCACGGCCTTTCGGGTCAACCGCAAAGCAAAACGGCCGGCGGGTCGCCCCGCCGGCCGTCTCGTTTACGTCTGGGTGAAGCGGCTTACTGGGCTGGCTTACTGGGCCGGCTTCGGCGCTTCGGCGGCGCGCACCTCGACCGGCAGGCCCAGGGCGTCCAGCTGCGGTTTGACCACCGAGGCGTCGCCGACCACCACCCAGACGAAGCTGTCGGGCTTGATCGCGGCGCGGGCGGCGGCGTCCATTTGCTCGGCCGTCAGGGCGTTGATGCGGCCCGCCAGCGTCTCCTGATAGTTGTCCGGGCGGCCGTACAGGGCGTTCGAGCGCAGGGCGCCCAACACCTGGAACGACGTCTCATAGCTGCCCGACAGACCGCGCGTGTCGCCCAGAACGGTGCGCTCGCGCTCGGCCGCCGTCACGCCGTCAGCGCCCAGGAAACGCTCGTACTGACCGATCAGGGCGGCGATGGACTCGCCGGTGCGGTTGGCCTGCACCGGGGCGTTGACGATATAGGGCGAGCGGTGCTGCAGGGTGCTGACGTTGCCGCGCACCCCGTAGGACCAGCCCTTGGTCTCGCGCAGATCGGCGTTGATGCGCGACAGGAAGTCGGCGCCCAGGACCGTATTGGCCGTGGTCAGGGTCAGCAGATCGTCCGTGCCCGACACCGGCAGCACCTGACCGCCATAGATCAGCGACTGCGGCGACTGCGGACGGTCGATCAGGACGATGCGGGCCGAGGTCTGGGGCAGGGCGGCGTCGAACGCCTTGGTTCCCTTGGCCGTCGACGGCGCGCGCCAGTCGCCGAATGCGGCTTCCAGCTGCGGCTTCAGCTCGGCCAGCGGCAGGTCGGACACCACGAACAGCTTGGCGTTGTCGGGACGGATCCAGCGGGCGTGTTCAGCCATCAGGTCGTCGCGCGACAGGCTGCGGATCACCGCCTCGTCGCCCGTACCGCTGAAGGAGCGGCCATAGGGGTGGTTCTCGCCATAGATCAGCGGCGGCAGGGCGCGGCCGGCGATGGCGCCCGGCTGCGTCTTCTCATTGGCTAGGCCCGCCAGACGAGTGGCGCGCAGGCGCTCGATCTCGGCCGGGGCGAAGGCGGGGTTACGCACCACGTCCGACAGCAGGGCCAGCGACGGCTGCAGATTGGTCGTCACAGCCGACAGATTGGCCACCGTGCGATCCATCGAGGAGCCGACGGAGACGCTGGCGCCCAGACGTTCCTGCGCCTCGGCCAGGGCCTTGGAATCGCGCGTCGTCGTGCCTTCCTGCATGACGTTCAGCATCAGGGTGTGGGCGCCCAGACGGTCGGCGCGATCGGCGGCGACCCCGGCGTCGAACTCCAGCGCCACGCGCGTCACCGGCACGGTGGTCGAGCGGGCGTAGACGATCTCGACGCCGTTCGACAGGGCGGCGCGCTCCACCGCCGGGAAGACGACGTTGGACACCTGGCCGATGGCGGGGGCGGCGTCGCGGGCGACGCGCTGGATCGGCTCGGCCGGCGTCGGAGTCGCGCCCGACGGCGCGGCGGCGGCTTCGGCATAGGCCTCACGCTCGCCCGGCATGACGATCTGGCTGTAGACGGGGCGGCTCAGCCATTTGCTCATGGCCGCCTGGACCTGAGCCGGGGTCACCGCCGCATAGGCCGCCAGCTCCTTTTTGTAGAAGTCGGGATCGTTGGAATACAGCTGCCCCTCGGCCAGGACCGAGGCCTTGCCGTTGGCCATTTCCAGCCCCTGGATGCGCTGCGAGGCGTAGCGCGTCACCACCCGGTCGATCTCGTCCTGGGTCGGGCCGTTGGCGATCAGGTCGGCCAGCACCTCGTCCATGCGCTTGGCCACGGCGTCGGCGTCGGCCCCCGGCTTGACCATGGCGGAATAGCTGAACATGCCGACGCGCTGGAACACCTGATTACCGGCCGACACGCCCGAGGCCGTCTGCTCGTCGCGCACCAGGACGTTGTCCAGACGCGAGCTGGCCAGGCCGCCCAGCACCGAGGCGCCGACGCTCAGCGGCACGGAGTCCGGATCGCCCAGGCCCGGCACGGCCCAGGTGCGGCTGATGCGGGTCTGGGCTACGCGGTCGTGCAGCACCTGTTCGACCGGCGCCGCCAGCGTCGGCACGGGGGCCGCCGCCGGGGTGTTGACCGGGCCGCGTGCGATGGAGCCGAAATATTTCTCGGTCAGCTCGCGGGCCTTGGCTTCATTGATGTCGCCTGACAGGACCAGGACGGCGTTGTTCGGGCCGTAGTTCTGGCGGAACCAGTCGCGCACCGTCTCCATGCTGGCGGCGTCCAGATCGTCCATCGAGCCGATGGTCGAGTGGCGATAGGGGTGCCCCTCGGGGAACAGGGCTTCCAGCGTGGCGTAATAGGTCATGCCGTAGGGCTGGTTGTCGCCCTGGCGCTTCTCGTTCTGGACGACGCCGCGCTGCAGATCCAGCACCTCCTGGCTGACCTGGCCCAGCAGATAGCCCATGCGGTCGGATTCCAGATAAAGCGTGTATTCCAGCGCCGGGGTCGGCACCGTCTGGAAATAGTTGGTGCGGTCGAACCAGGTCGTGCCGTTCAGGCCCGTGGCGCCCGCTGCGTTCATCGTCTGGATGTGGCTGGAAGGCGAGTTCTCCGACCCGCCGAACATCAGGTGTTCGAACAGGTGGGCGAAGCCGGTCGACCCCTTGGGTTCATCCTTGGAGCCGACGTTGTACCAGACCGACACCGCCACCACGGGCGCCTTGCGGTCCTCGTGCACCAGAACGGTCAGGCCGTTCTCCAGCTGGAAGCGCTGCCACGGAATGTCGACGCGGGCGATCAACTCAGACACCGGCGCGCCGCGCAGAGGCTGGGCCTGAGACGGGGCCTGGGTTGCGGCGGCGGTCGCGACGGGCGCGGCCAGAACGGGCGTGCTCACGGCCAGAAGGGCGGCGAGAGCTACGGAAGAGGCAAGGCGCATGGTGTTTGGTCCCCAACGGATCATGTTGGGCCGGACCTTAGCCGTGTAAACGCGTCCCGCAACGCGGCACATGGCTCCATGAACGATTGTTCATGTTGCGAGCGAGGGCCCCTCAGGCGCGCTTGCTGGGCAGGAAGGGCGAGAAGGTGATGACGGTGAAGGTGTCGCGGATGTGCGGGCGCGTCTGCACCTGCTTGGTCACGAAGGTGCCGATGTCGGCGTCCTTCGGCAGCTGGAACTTGGCCAGCAGGTCGTGCTGGCCCGATGTCGAATAGACCTCGCTCACATTCTCGACATTATCGACCAGATCGGCCGCAACATCGTTGGCGTAGCCCAACTCGCATTTGATGAAGACGAAAATGGCGGTCATCATGGCCTTCAAGCCTCCCGTTCAAGCGGAGGTCTCTAGCGGATGGAGACGACATGGGTAAGGCTTTGTCGCCCGAGGCGACGCAAGTAGAACGGGCTGCGGCCTATGAGGCGGCCTATAACAACCGCGCCCGCGTGCCGGGGCACCCCGCCATTCTGGATCGCTGGCGCAAGGATTCGCTGCGGGTGATCGACGCCCGACGGCCTGAAACCCTCGAATACGGCCCGTCCGAGCGCCAGAAGATGGAGTGGTTCGACGCCGGGCCCGGCGCCCCGGTCGCCGTCTTCATGCACGGCGGCTATTGGCAGGCGCTGGACCGGGGCTGGTTCGCCTGGGCAGCGCCCGCCCTGCTGGAGCATGGGATCAGCGTCGCCGTGCCGGGCTATGATCTGGCGCCGGGCGTCACGGTCGGCAAGATCATCAGCCAGATGCGCGACGCTACGGAGTTCGTCCGCGCCCGCAGCGGCAAGCGGCCTTTAGTGTTCGGCCATTCGGTTGGCGGCCATATGGCGGCGGGCATGTTGTCCGAAGGCCGGGCGCGGGCGGCGCTGGCCATCTCGGGCGTGTTCGATCTGGAGCCGCTAGTCCACACCTCGCTGAACGAGGCGCTGAAGCTGGACGCGCCGGTCGCGCGCGCCCTGTCGCCGATCCACTGGCCCGCGCCGAACGGGGCGACGCCGGGCGGCACGACGCTGGACTGCTGGGTCGGCGGGGCCGAGAGCAACGAATTCGTTCGCCAGAGCCGAGAGATGGCCGCCGCCTGGGGCGGCAAGGGCGCCGACACCCATGTCGAGATCGTGGACGGCGCTGACCACTTCACCGTGCTGGACCCTCTGGCCGATCCGAACAGCCCGATGGTCAAGCGTCTGGTGGAACTGGCGACCGCCGAATAGGCTTCGGCTCTCAGGCTGTAAGGAGTTTTCATGCGTCACGACCGCCTCGCCGTGCTGACCGCCATAGAGACGCAAGGGGTGGTGCCCGTCTTCTACCACCCCGACGCCGAGGTCTGCGCCGAAGTGATCCGGGCCTGCGCGCGCGGCGGCGCAAGGGCGGTGGAGTTCACCAATCGCGGCGACTTCGCGTGGGAGACGTTCACCGCCCTGTCGAAGGAATTCGCGCGGACGGACCCGGATATCCTGCTGGGCGTCGGCTCGATCCTGGATGCGGCGACGGCGGCCCTCTATCTGGCGTCGGGCGCGCGGTTTGTGGTCAGCCCCTGTCTGGTCCCCGAGGTGGCGCAGGTCTGCAACCGCCGGATGGTGGCCTATTCGCCCGGCTGCGGCTCGGTGCGCGATATCTCCGAGGCCCAAGGTCTGGGCTGCGAGATCGTCAAGCTGTTCCCCGGCGCCGCGGTCGGCGGGGCGGACTTCGTCAAGGCGGTGCTGGGGCCGATGCCGTGGACCAAGATCATGCCGACAGGCGGGGTCGACCCGGACGAAGTCTCCATCCGCGAATGGTTCGGCGCGGGCATCGTCGCGGCGGGCATGGGGTCCAAGTTGATCACCAAGGCCGCCATCGAGGCGAAGGACTGGGCGGGGATAGAGGCGCAGGTGCGCCGGACGGTCGAAGCGATTGCGGCGTTCAGGGAGAGGTAAAACGGCTCTCCCTCCCCTTCATGGGGAGGGTGGCTGAGCCTGAAAGGCGAAGCCGGGTGGGGGCGGCCGGGTCATTCAAGCGCCGAGGCCAGGGTCGCTTGGCCCTCCCCACCCGGTCTCCGCTTCGCTCCGACCACCCTCCCCATGAAGGGGAGGGAGAAGGTCGCGCTTAAGCAGCGAGCCGCCGCGCGGCGAGCGATAGCGCCCAAAAAAAGAGGCCCCGCCGTTTCCAGCGGGACCTCTTCATTTTCAGACACGCGCGCCGATCAGGCGGCGGCTTCGTGCTTGGCGGCCAGCTTGGCCTGGTGAGCGGCCATGCCGGCGGCGATCAGCTCTGCGGCTTCGCCCGCGTCGCCCCAGCCGTTGACCTTGACCGACTTGCCCTTTTCCAGATCCTTGTAGCGGGTGAAGAAGTGCTCGATCTGCTCGATCAGGATGGCGGGCAGCTGACGGTAGCTGGAGACCTCGGTGTAATAAGGGTTCAGCTTGTCGACCGGCACGGCCAGGATCTTTTCGTCGCCGCCGGCTTCATCGACCATCTTCAGCACGCCGATCGGGCGCGAGCGGATGACGCAGCCCGGCACCACCGGCGTCGGATTCAGCACGATCACGTCGCAGGGGTCGCCGTCGTCCGACAGGGTGTGCGGCACGAAACCGTAGTTGCCCGGATAGTACATGGCGGTGTGCAGGAAGCGGTCGACGAACAGGGCGCCGGAGTCCTTGTCCATCTCATACTTCACCGGCAGGCCGCCCTGCGGGATCTCGATGATGACGTTGATGTCCCACGGCGCGTTGGGGCCGACCGGGATGGCGTCGATGTTCATGGTACGCTCTTGTTGCAGGTGCGAACGGGGAGAATTGACGCGCGTGATAAGCTTTGCGCGCCTTTACGGCAAGCGTCGCGGCGATCACGCTTGCCTTGCGCGGGCCGACGTGGCGTCAATCAGGCATGAGTCTGTTCGATTGGATCGCCCTGTTCGTCTTCGTCATAGCCTGGTTGGGCTATGGCCCGCTGATGCGTCTGACAGCGCGACGCAGCGGCTCGCTCAACGTGGACATGCTGTCGGTGCGCGACGCCTGGATGCGCGCCATGACCCACCGCGAGATGCGGCTGATCGACAGCCAGCTGCTGGGCCATTCGATCAACTCGGGCTCCTTCTTCGCCTCAACCAATCTGCTGCTGATCGCCGCCGTGGCGGGCGTGCTGTTCGGAGGGGAGGCGGCCATGCGCGGTTTCGCCGCCGTCGGCGCCGAGGCCGTCACACCGCGCCTGATGGAGGCCAAGCTGGCTCTGGTGCTGCTGTGCCTGGCGCGCGGCTTCCTCGACTTCATCTGGGCGCTGCGCCAGCTGAATTACACCGTCGCCCTGATCGGCGCGGCGCCTGAAATCCATGAAGAGGCCGACCGCGTCGCCTATGGCCGGGCCGTGGCGCGGGTGCTCAATCCCGCCCTGACCAACTTCAATCAGGGCGTGCGCGGCTATTATTTCGCCCTGGCCGCCGCCGCCTGGCTGTTCGGGCCGCTGTGGCTGCTGCTCGGCGCAGTGTCTGTGTTCGCGCTGCTGGCCTGGCGCCAACTGGCCTCCCCCGCCGCCGGCGCCATTCGCCAGGCCCGGCGCCTGCTGGAGCGGGGCTAGGCCATCTCGCAGTTGCGAAGTCGGCCATGACGCCCGGCGCCTGGAGAATGGCCAAACTTCGTAACATCCCGTGATTGTATAAGGTTGAATCGGGCCTTGTTTTTTTGTGCGCTGCAAACTAACTTTGCTTTCGACGCTTTCGGGCGTCTTGCCCTTCCTGGGCGTTTCCTCCCTATAGACTTTCCAAAGCCGCGCCGTTTGGCGCGGCTCTTTTTTTGTCCCGCGCCCAATCGTCAGGCGACCTGTCGTCAGGCGCGCCAGTCGGCGCACAGTTCGGCGATCACCCGTCGCAGGGCCGAGCGGCAGCGGTTCCAGCCGGGGGAGGGGGCCCAGGCGGCCTCGTCCCAGTACAGGCCCCGGCTCAGTTCCACCTGGATGGCCTCAAAGCCCTCGTCCGGCCGTCCCCACCGCTGGGTCGCATAGCCGCCCGCATAGGGCCGGTTCAGCCCGACCGTCAGCCCCTGCGCTTCGAACAGCCGTCGCAGCCGCCGCGTTAACGCCACGTCGCAACTGGTCCCATGCCGGTCGCCCAGCACTACGTCCACCGCGCCGCCTGTCGCCCGCGCAGGCATGGAGTGCCAGTCGACCAGCACCGCCCGCCCGACGCGCGATCGCGTCGCCTGCATCATCTGCGTCAGGGCCGCGTGATAGGGGGCATGAACCTGCGTCACCCGCGCCTCGGCCTCGCTCTTGGTCAGGCGTCGATCGTAAAGAGGCGTCCCGTCTCCCGCCAGACGGGCCACCACGCCGTATCCGGCCAGAGCCTTGGCGGTGGCAGGCGCTTCGTCCGCGGCGATGATCAGGGCCGGATCCCACTCGTCCGGCGCCCTGTTCAGATCGACATAGGCCCGGCCGAACCGCGCGGCGATCACGGCGGCGCCCTCCTTCGGCCCGCAGTCGATCAATTGATTTACGGCGGCGTCCTCTGCGCTGCGGACGGCGCGGACAGAGGCGGCGGTCTTCATGTCCTCCGGATAGATGTCTCCCGAATGCGGCGAGGCGAACACCAACGGCGTCGCGCGCCCGGCGTCGGCCGGTACGATCCAGAAGGGCGACTGAGGCGCATCCATGCTTCGCCCATAGCCTGCTTCGCGCGCAAAGGCGCGTCTGGCGAGGTCGCCCTTCCTCTTCATCGCCGGTTTACCCGGCCTGCCTAGGCTGTCGGCTGATTTCCAACGGTTTAGACTCGATCATGGCGCGCATTCTTCTGGCCGAAGACGACAACTCCCTTCGCGGCTTCCTGACCCGCGCGCTCGAGCGGGCCGACCATGAGGTCGTGGCCTGCGAGAACGGCGACGACGCCATCGACGCTCTGGACCAGGGCCCCTACGACCTGCTGCTGACCGACATCGTCATGCCGGGCGCCGACGGGATCGAGGTCGCCCGTGTCGCCGCCGCCCGCCAGCCGGGCCTGCGCATCATGTTCATCACCGGCTTCGCCGCCGTCGCCCTCAGCGCCGCCCAGGCGTCGCCCCAGGCCAAGGTCCTCTCCAAACCCGTCCACCTGCGCGACCTGGTGAACGAGGTCGAACGCATGATCGCGGCCTAAGCGAAAGAAAAGTCGGAGAAAGGCGCCGAACCCCCTTGCAGCCCCCGCAAACTGCGGGTTATAGACGCCGCCTTCCCGCCCACCGGCCAAACGCCGAGGGGCCGCAGAACAGGCGGACGCGTAGCTCAGCGGGAGAGCACTACGTTGACATCGTAGGGGTCACAGGTTCAATCCCTGTCGCGTCCACCATTCTTTTCAAGCAGTTATCTGGGATGCGTGGCGCGAGGCGGTTTCACTTGCGCCGGGCTTGCCTCTGTCGGCGTGTGACGAGCTGTTCGCCAGCTTCGAGCCTCTTGCTGTCCGGGGTCGCATTTTCTTCGGCAAATGGTCGTGGCGTCATCGATCTGTCCGGGATTTCTGCGCGGGCCCTTGGTTTACATTCGGCGTAGCTTGCCGCCCAATCCCCCATTGGCGACGCTTGTTTGCGCGCCTGGCTCTCGAGGGGAGCCGTGACGCTTATTGGGGGTTGATGATGAAGAAACTGCTTGTCGCCGCGGTGTCGGCGCTCGCTCTGGCCGGGCCGGTCATGGCTCAGGACGCGGCGCCGGCCGGGGCGCGTTCGGATGCGGCGCGTGAACGTGGCGAGGCGGCCATTCCGCCGCCCGTGATGTCCGAGACCCGCCACACCGGCGTCTTCGGCGGGCAGCGCATCGCCTACCGCGCCATCGCCGGCGAGACCTATCTGAAGGACAAGGACGGCAAGCCGCTCGCGGCTATGGTCTCCTACAGCTACATCAAGGAAGGCCCGACCGATCCGAACCGTCCCGTGACGTTCCTGTGGAACGGCGGTCCTGGCTCGGGCTCGCTGTGGCTGCACATGGGCGCCTTCGGACCCAAGCGCGTGGTCGTGCCCTCCGACGCCAAGGATGACGGCGCCGCGCCGTTCCCGATCATCGACAACGTCGATTCCCTTCTGGACGTCACCGACATCGTCTTCATCGACCCGATCGGCACCGGCTTCAGCCGCGCCCTAGGCAAGACCGACCCCGCCGATTACTGGGGCGTGACCAAGGACGCCAAGTCGATCGCCGAGTTCATCCGCCTGTGGCTGAACGAGCATGGCCGCTGGAATGCGCCGAAATTCATCGGCGGCGAAAGCTATGGCACCACGCGTTCGGCGGCGGTGATCCATGAGCTGGAAGGCAGCTATACTGACGTTTCGATCAACGGCATCCTGCTGATCTCGTCGATCCTGGACTTCAGCCTGGCGGCCGATGCGCAGGGCAATGAATTGGGCTTCGTCACCAATCTGCCGTCGATGGCGGCAACGGCCTGGTATCACGACAAGGTGCCGAACAAGCCTGCCACGGTGGAAGAGTTCGTCGCCGAGGCCCGCGCCTGGGCCATCGGTCCCTACGCCACCGCCCTGCTGAAGGGCAATGATCTGACGGCGGAAGAGCGGGCGGCCATCCTGCCGCAGTTGTCGCGCTATACCGGCGTGTCCCAGACCTATCTGAGCAACGCCAATCTGCGCCTGTCGCCCAGCCGTTTCTACAAGGAGCTGCTGCGCGATCGCGGCCTGACCATCGGCCGTCTGGACACCCGCTACACCGGCGTCGACTATGACAACGCCGGCGACCGGCCGGACAACGACCCCAGCTTCTACGGCATCGACGGCGCCTATACCGCCGCCATGAACGCCTGGGCGCGCGAAGGCCTGAAGTATTCGCCCGACGTGGTCTATTCCTCGATCGGCGGCACGCGCGGCTGGGACTGGAACCTTCCTTCCGCCGGGCGCGGCGGGGCTGAGTATCTGAATGTGGCCCCCTATATCGGCCGCGCCCTGCGTGAGAACAGCGGCCTGCGCGTCTGGGTGGGGCAGGGGTACTACGACTTCGCCACCCCCTTCTTCGGCGCCGAATATTCGCTGAACCGTCCAGGCTTCCCGACCGACGGCCGCATCGAGTGGCACTACTACCACGCCGGCCACATGATGTACGTGCGTGAAGACGACCTGAAGAAGCTGTCCAGCGACATCCGCTCCTTCATCCGCGCGCGCTAAACAAGCGCCCGCCAAGGCTGAGACGCCGCCCGTTCCTCATGCAGGGACGGGCGGCGTTTTTCCGTCGCCCCTGAGCGGCGATGAAGGGCGCCGGTCGTCCCTGAGGTCTGATCTTCGCCTCCTTGCGCGTCAGCGTCGTGGCGCAAAGCCGCGCGCCGTGCTACGCGCGCCGGACCATGACGACGCCCCCTATCGAACGCATCCGCAACTTCTCGGTGGTCGCCCACATCGACCACGGCAAGTCGACCCTGTCCGACCGCCTGATCCAGTTCACGGGCGGCCTGACCGCGCGCGAAATGTCCGAGCAGGTGCTCGACAACATGGACATCGAGAAGGAGCGCGGCATCACCATCAAGGCGCAGACCGTGCGCCTGAACTACAAGGCCAAGGACGGGCTCGACTACGTCCTGAACCTGATGGACACGCCGGGCCACGTCGACTTCGCCTATGAGGTGTCGCGCTCGCTGGCCGCCTGTGAAGGCTCGATCCTGGTGGTGGACGCCTCGCAGGGCGTCGAGGCGCAGACGCTGGCCAACGTCTATCAGGCCATCGACAACAACCACGAGATCGTCCCGGTCCTGAACAAGATCGACCTGCCCGCCGCCGAGCCGGAGCGGGTCAAGGCCCAGATCGAGGACGTCATCGGTCTGGATGCCTCGGACGCCATCGAATGCTCGGCCAAGTCGGGTCTGGGCATCGAGAATGTGCTGGAAGGCATCGTCGCGCGCCTGCCTGCGCCCAAGGGCGACATCAACGCCCCGCTGAAGGCCATGCTGGTCGACGCCTGGTACGACCCTTATCTGGGCGTGGTGCTGCTGGTGCGCGTCTTCGACGGCGTGCTGAAGGCGGGGATGCGCGTCAAGATGATGCAGACCGGCTCGACCCATCTGGTTGACCGCGTCGGCGTCTTCCTGCCCAAGAACACCCCGGTCGAGCAGCTTGGCCCCGGCGAGGTCGGCTTCATCACCGCCCAGATCAAGGAAGTCGCTCACGCCGCCGTCGGCGACACCATCACCGACGAGAAGAAGCCCACGGCCGAACCGCTGAAGGGCTTCAAGGAAGTCCAGTCGGTGGTGTTCTGCGGCCTGTTCCCGGTCGACGCCGCCGATTTCGAGGACCTGCGCGCCGCCATCGGCAAGCTGCGCCTGAACGACGCCAGCTTCACCTATGAGATGGAATCTTCGGCCGCCCTCGGCTTCGGTTTCCGCTGCGGTTTCCTGGGGCTGCTGCATCTGGAGATCATCCAGGAGCGCCTGAGCCGCGAGTTCAACCTCGATCTGATCGCGACGGCGCCTTCGGTCGTCTACAAGATCGGCCTGCGCGACGGGACCGAGATCGACCTGCACAACCCGGCCGACCTGCCGGACGTCATGCAGATCGAGACGATCAGCGAGCCGTGGATCAAGGCCACCATCCTGACCCCCGACGAATACCTCGGCGGGGTGATCAAGCTGTGCCAGGACCGTCGCGGCAGCCAGATCGAACTGTCCTACGTCGGCGCCCGCGCCCTGGTGGTCTATGAGCTGCCGCTGAACGAGGTGGTGTTCGACTTCTACGACCGGCTGAAGTCGATCTCGAAGGGTTACGCCTCGTTCGACTATGAGATCACCGATTACAAGGTCGGCGATCTGGTGAAGATGTCGATCCTGGTCAACGCCGAGCCGGTGGACGCCCTGTCGATGCTGGTCCACCGCGCCCGCGCCGAGACGCGCGGCCGCGGCATGGTCGAGAAGATGAAGGAGCTGATCCCTCCGCATATGTTCACCATCCCGATCCAGGCGGCCATCGGCGGCAAGATCATCGCCCGCGAGACCGTCCGCGCCCTGCGCAAGGACGTGACGTCCAAATGCTACGGCGGCGACGCCACCCGCAAGAAGAAGCTGCTGGAGAAGCAGAAGGCGGGCAAGAAGCGGATGCGCCAGTTCGGCAAGGTGGAGATCCCGCAGGAAGCCTTCATCGCCGCGCTCAAGATGGACGAGGACTGACGGCCGAGCCCGCCCGTCTTCATCCCTGTTCGCACACGGATGATGCCTGGGCGGGTTTGATCCAGGGCAAAGTCATCCCCCTCGGGGTGACGCTGCGATGCGGATCGCTTACATCTCTCGTCAAGGGAGAAACGATATGACGCGATCCAACGCGCCCGCCTATCAGAGCGGCTTCGCCAACCACTTCGCCACCGAGGCGGTCGACGGTGCCCTGCCGGTCGGCCGCAACTCGCCGCAGCGCCCGGCGCTGGGCCTCTATGCCGAACAGCTGTCGGGCACGGCCTTCACCGCCCCGCGCGACCACAATCTGCGCAGCTGGCTGTATCGCCTGCGGCCCTCGGCCCAGCACGGGCCGTATCAGCCGTTTGAGCAGGGCCGGGTGCGGTCCGGCCCCTTCACCGAGACGCCGCCCAATCCCAACCGGATGCGTTGGGACCCGCTGCCCATGCCGGACCAGCCGACCGACTGGGTCGAGGGGCTGACCACCTACGGCGGCAACGGTTGCGCCGATTCCGGCACGGGGGTGGGCGTTCACCTTTATGTCGCCAACCGCTCGATGGTCGACCGCGTCTTCTATTCCGCCGACGGCGAACTGCTGATCGTGCCGCAGCAGGGGACGCAGCGTTTCGTCACCGAGATGGGCGTGATCGAGGCGGCGCCGGGCCACATCCTCGTCATCCCGCGCGGCGTCCGCTTCCGCGTCGAGGTGGACGGTGAAGCGCGCGGCTATGTCTGCGAGAACTACGGCGCGCCCTTCCGCCTGCCGGACCTCGGCCCCATCGGCTCGAACGGCCTGGCCAATCCGCGCGACTTCGAGACGCCCGTCGCCTGGTTCGAGGACGTGGATCGCCCGACGCAGTGCGTTCAGAAATACGGCGGCCAGCTGTGGGCCACCACCTTCGATCACAGTCCGCTGGACGTTGTGGCCTGGCACGGCAACTACGCCCCCTGCCGCTATGACACGGCGCGGTTCAACACCATCGGCACGGTCAGCTTCGACCACCCGGATCCGTCGATCTTCACCGTCCTGACCTCGCCCAGCGACACGCCCGGCACGGCCAACTGCGACTTCGTCATCTTCCCGCCGCGCTGGATGGTGGCCGAGGACACCTTCCGTCCGCCGTGGTTCCATCGCAACGTCATGAGCGAGTTCATGGGGCTGATCTTCGGCGAATACGACGCCAAGGCGGGCGGGTTCGCGCCCGGCGGCGCCTCGCTGCACAACCGCATGAGCGGCCACGGCCCTGATCAGGCCAGCTGGGACGGCGCGACGAAGGCGGACCTCAAGCCGCACAGGATCGAGAACACCCTGGCCTTCATGTTCGAGACGCGGATGCCGATCCGCACGACGCAATGGGCCGAACAGACGCCGTTGATGCAGCTGGACTACGACGACTGCTGGACCGGCTTCGAGAAGGGCAAGGTCGAATAGGCCATCAAAAAGGCCCCCGTCGCAGGCGCGGCGGGGGCCTTTTCTATAAGGGTATCGCCGACCTTAGTTGGGCTTGGCGGCGTCCTTGATGGCGTCGGCGCGCTCGCCGGCCGCCTGCTGGGCGTTGTCGGCTTGAGCCTTCATGGCGTCGGCTTGCTGTTCGGCCTCGGCCTTGACGGCGTCGGCCTGAGCCTGCGCCTGGGCGACGGTGGCGTCGGCCTGGGCGTTCAGTTGGTCGGCGGCGGCGTCGCCTTGAGCTTCGACCGCATCCGCGCGGCTGTCCGCAGCTTGCTCAGCCGGGGTTTGGTTGCAGGCAACGAGACCGGCGACGGCGAACAGGGCGGCGGCGGTGAGGGCGATCTTCTTCATGGAATTGCTATCTCCTGAACTCATGAACCCCATTAACGCCGTATTTCAAATTCGGTTCACGCGGCCGTGATCATTTTGCCGGACAGCGCCGACCCTGCGCGCGCAGCCCCCAGCAGGGCGGCGTGTTCGTGCAGGATCACCTTCGTCGGTATGGCGGCCATATAGCCCTCAAACCGCCCCTTGCGCTCGAACCGGCGCCGGAAGGGGCTCGCCTGAATGAAGGGCAGGATGCGCGGGACGATGCCCCCGGCGATATAGACCCCGCCGCGCGCGCCGGTGGTCAGGGCGATGTCGCCCGCCACGGCGCCCAGCATGGCGCAGAACCGGGCCAGGGTGGCGCCGCATGCACTGTTCGGATCGTCCAGCGCCTGGGCCGTGATCTGGGCGGGGTCGTCGATATGGGTCTCGCGGCCGTCGATCTCGGCCAGGGCGCGATGCAGGTTCAGCAGACCGGGACCGCAGATCAGCCGCTCGATCGAGACCCGTTCATAGCGGCGTCGCAGGATGCGCAGCACCTCGTCCTCCACCGCGTCGCCGGGGGCGAAACAGGCGTGCCCGCCTTCGCTGGCCAGCGCGGTCTCGCGCCCCTGGGCGTCGCGCGCCAGGGCCGATACGCCGAAGCCCGTGCCGGGCCCGACCACGGCGATGGCGGCGTGGGGATCGCCCTCGTCCGGCCCGCCGAGCGACGCCAGCTGATCCGGCGGCACGACCGGCGCACCCCAGGCCTGGGCCTCGAAGTCGTTGATCAGCCGCACGGGATCGAGGCCCAGCGTCTGCAACTCCTGCTCCGACACGCGCCAGGGCGAGTTGGTCATGTCGATGGCGCCGTTCGTGACCGGCCCGGCCACAGCGATCACTCCCCCGGCAGGCCGAACGGGGCATCCGTCCAGATAGGCGGCCACGCCCTCCAGAAAGGTCGGATAGGTGCGGGCGGGAAAGCTGTCGAAATGCTCCAGCACCGTGCGGCCCTCGACGGTGCGGGCCAGGGCGAAGCGGGCGTTGGTGCCGCCGACGTCGCCGACCAGAAGCGGGGCCGGAGTCATGTTTTCCTGCGTCATGCGCTCCTGCGTCATGCGTCCACCGCGCGATCGACCAGGTTCGGATCGGGCGGGCCGTCGTCGTGGCCGTCGGCGCCGATGGGGGCGGTGAAACAGACGCTGGCGCCTTCCTCCGCCGTGGACACCGCCTGGCGGAAGGCGCCGAACAGCTCGCGCCCATAACCCCAGGACGAGCCTTCGGCGTGGGCGCGCGATCGCACCGCCGCTGGACGCGCGCTCAGGTCTCCGACGGCGACCGTAGTCAGCACCCCCGCCTCGGGGTCCAGCCGGATCACGTCGCCGTCGCGCACATGGGCCAGAGGCCCGCCCGCCAGCGCCTCGGGGCTGACGTGGATGGCGGCGGGCGTCTTGCCGCTGGCGCCCGACATCCGGCCATCGGTGACGAAGGCGACCCTGAAGCCCTTGTCCTGCAGCACGCCCAGCGCCGGCGACAGGCTGTGCAGTTCCGGCATCCCGTTGGCCCGAGGCCCCTGAAAGCGCAGCACCACCACGACATCGCGGTCCAGCTTCCCGTCCTTGAAGGCCTGCAGCGCGTCCTCCTGCGTCTCGAACACGGCGGCGGGGGCCTCGACGATGCGGTTCTGCGGTTTGACCGCCGAGATCTTGATCACCGCCCGGCCCAGATCGCCCTGCACCAGTCGCAGCCCCCCCTCGCGGTCGAACGGGTCCGAGGCGGGGCGCAGGATGGTCAGGTCCAGACTCTCCTTCACCGTATCGCGCCAGACCAGTTCGCCGTCCTCCAGCCGGGGCTCCTTGAAATAAGCCTCAAGCCCCTGGCCCATGATGGTCGTCACATCGGGATGCAGGTTGCCTGCCTCGACCAGTTCGCGGGTGACGAAGGCGACCCCGCCCGCCGCCTGAAAAGCGTTCACATCGGCCGACCCGTTCGGATAGACCCGCGCCAGCAGCGGCGTGACCGAGGACAACTGGTCCATGTCGGTCCAGTCGATCAGCACGCCAGCCGCCCGCGCCATGGCGACCAGATGGATGGCGTGGTTGGTCGATCCGCCGGTGGCCAGCAGGGCCACGATCATGTTGACGATGGTCTTTTCCGACACGACGTCGGCCATGCGGCCTTTGCCTTCGCGCGCCAGCTCGATCGCCCGCTGGGCCGCCGCCGCCGTCAGGGCGTCGCGCAGGCCGGTGTCCGGGTGGACGAAGGCGGTGGACGGCATATGCAGGCCAGCGATCTCCATCATCATCTGATTGGAGTTGGCCGTGCCGTAGAAGGTGCAGGTGCCGGGCGAATGATAGGAGGCGATCTCGCTTTTCAGCAGCTCGGCGCGATCGATCAACCCTTGCGCATATTCAGCGCGCACCCGGGCCTTCTCGGCATTGGGGATGCCGCTGGGCATCGGCCCGGCCGGGGCGAAGACGACGGGCAGGTGCCCGAACGCCAGCGCGCCCATGAAAAGCCCCGGCACGATCTTGTCGCACACGCCCAGCATCAGGGCGGCGTCGAAGGCGTCGTGGGTCAGGGCCACGCCCGTCGACATGGCGATGACGTCGCGACTGAACAGGCTCAGCTCCATGCCGGGGCGGCCTTGCGTGACGCCGTCGCACATGGCCGGGGCGCCGCCCGCCACCTGGGCCGTGGCGCCCGCCTCGCGCGCGGCCTGTCGGATGATCTCGGGGAAGCGCTCGAACGGATGGTGCGCCGACAGCATGTCGTTATAGGCGGTGACGACGCCGAGGTTCGGCTGGGCGCCGGTCATGGCCGTCAGTTTATCGGCGACGGTCTGCCCGGCGAAGGCGTGGGCCCAGTTGGCGCAGGACAGCTTGGTCCGCCCCGACCCCGACCCCGTCGCCGCGTCCATGCGGCGCAGATAGTCGGCGCGGGTCTGTCGGCTGCGTGCGACAATGCGGTCGGTGACCTCGGCCACCACAGGATTGAGCGCCATCACCCGGCCTCCGTCCACAACACTTCAAGAGGAGCGTTCGCCGCGATCAGGGCGGCGACGGGGCTGACGGCCGGATCGCCCGCTGCCTCGCGCTCGAACACGGCGCGCTTGTTCGCGCCCGTCAGGGCCAGCACCACGCATCGAGCCTCCGTCAGCCACGGCAGGTTGAGCGTCAACCGCTCCTGCGGCGGCGCCGCGCCGTCGCGCCCGGCGGGCACGCCATAGACGGCGGGTTTCAGCCCCGGCGTCAGCAGGGTAGTCAGCGTCGGACTGCCGGGAAACATCGAACAGATATGCCCGTCCTCGCCCATGCCCAGCAGGACGGCGTCCAGACGGCTGTTCTCCAGTTCAACAGTCAGTTCATGGGTCGCGAGCGCCGCAGCACGATCCACCGTCACGGCGGAGCGGAACAGTGGCAGGAACTCCGCACCCTTTGCCTGATTTCTCATCAGCGTGCGCTTGAGCAGGGCGGCGTTCGACTCTGGTGATGTCTCCGGCACGTAACGCTCGTCCACAAGGGTAACGAAGGTGTGCTGCCAGGCGGGATAGGAGCGCAGTTTGGACAGGCGCTGATAGATCGGCTCCGGCGTAGAGCCTCCGGCGCCTGCGAATACCGCCCAGCCGTTCTGCGTCGGGTCACGCAAGCCTTCTTCAAGCGCTGCCGCCAGTCGGTGCGCGGCGGCGTCCGCCCATACGTCGATGGTGGGAAAGGTCTCGATCATGCCAACGCGCTCCTTCTCCCCTCGGGGGAGAAGGTGGGCCGCAGCGCGGCTCGGATGAGGGGGACGCCGAATGCAGACGCAACCTCAAAGGTTGAGCGGGCGGACACAGCCCCCTCATCCGTCCTGCTTCGCAGGCCACCTTCTCCCCCGAGGGGAGAAGGAAGGGCGTTGGCGTTTCTCATCTCACGTTCCACTTCCTGCCCGTGCGCGACAGCAGCACGTCCGCCGCCTCCGGCCCCCAGCTTCCTGCTCCATAGTCCAGCGGCCGACACGTGCGGCACGACCAGGCGTCCGCCACCTCATCCACCCATTTCCAGGCCTGCTCGGCCTCGTCTCGCCGTACAAACAGGGTGGAGTCGCCATGCAGGGCGTCCAGCAGCAGCCGCTCATAGGCGATGCGGCGACGCGGAGCCGCGCCGTCCTTCCCGTTCGTGTTTTTTGGCTGCCCCCACGACAGACTCATCTGGATCGGCTGAAGCTGCATCCGCTGCTCCAGCCCCGGCTTCTTGTTCATCACCGACAGGGAGATGTCTTCGTCCGGCTGAAGCTCTATCACCAGCCGGTTGTCATAGATGTCCCCGCGCTCGCCGTGACCGAAGATGGAGTGGGGCACCGGCTTGAACTGGATGACGATCTCGGTGCGCTTTTCGGCCAGCCGCTTGCCGGTCCGCATGAAAAAGGGCACGCCTGCCCAGCGCCAGTTGTCGATATCGGCGCGGATGGCGACGAAGGTCTCGGTGTCCGACGGCTGGCCGCGTTCGGTTTCATAGCTCTCGACCGAGCGCCCCTCGACCTGTCCGGCCGTATACTGGCCGCGTACGGTCACGCGCTCGGCGTCCTCAGCCATGACGGGGCGCAGCGAGCGCAGCACCTTCACCTTCTCATTGCGCACCGAGTCGGGGTCCAGGTCGCTGGGCGGCTCCATCGCCACCAGACATAACAGCTGCAGCATGTGGTTCTGCACCATGTCCCGCAGGGCGCCGTATTCGTCGTAATAGGGCCAGCGATC
Organism: Brevundimonas naejangsanensis DSM 23858; assembly: GCF_000421705.1. Classification (GTDB taxonomy): domain Bacteria; phylum Pseudomonadota; class Alphaproteobacteria; order Caulobacterales; family Caulobacteraceae; genus Brevundimonas; species Brevundimonas naejangsanensis. The sequence goes on along the minus strand of NZ_ATXN01000002.1, from coordinate 1,383,632 downwards.
GCCGACGCCGACCGTTTCTCCGACCGTGATCTGCACGTGATCGATGGTCAGATTGTTCCACAGCGGCTCGAAGATGGCGTTGCCGAAGCGCAGGGCGATCAGGTTCTGCACCGTCTCCTTGCCCAGGTAGTGATCGATGCGGAACACCTGCCGCTCGTCAAAGGCGTGGGCCACGGCGTCGTCGATTTCGCGGAAGCTCTCCAGATCGCGCCCGACCGGCTTCTCCAGCACGATGCGGTCGTCGGGACCGGCCAGACCAGCCGTCTTCATGGCCGTGACGATGCGGCCATACAGCGACGGCGACACCGCCAGAAAGGCTGTGATCGCGCCCTCGCCAGCGCGGGCCTTCAACGGCTTCAGACTCTCGGCGTCGGTGGCGTCTACGGCCATGTATTCCAGCCGCCCAGTCAATCGCCGCCAGCTGTCTTCGCTCCAGGCGCCGTCAGCTTCGGCGCGGGGCTGCACCGCCTCGCGCACCTTCTCCAGATAGGCCTCCGTCGTCTCTTCGGTGCGCGCGGCGGCGATGATCTTCAGCCCGTCCGGCAGAAGGCCGTCGTGATCAAGGAAATACAGCGACGGCAGCAGCATCCGCATGGCGAGGTCGCCCCCGCCTCCGAACAGTATCAGCGCCGCCATTCAGGTCTCCTTCGCTTAAGGCCGACCCGCACGGCGGGCCGTCAGCCTTGATCTTCAGCCGGTTCCGCCCGCCGGGTCAGAACGTCCAGCACGTCCTGGAACACCATGTCACGGGCGTGCAGAAGCACCAGCAGGTGATAGATCAAATCCGCCGCCTCGCTGGCGAGTTCCGCATTATCTCCCGCCGCCCCGGCCAGAGCCGTCTCGACGCCCTCTTCGCCCACCTTCTGGGCCGCGCGTTTGGGCCCCTGCGCCATCAGCCGTGCGGTCCAGCTGTTGTTGGGATCGGCCTGAGCCCGGACATGAATGGTGCGCTCCAGCCGCCCGATGCGGCCCAGCCCCGGCGCGTCCTCGTCGCCGAAACAGCTGATGCGGTTCAGGTGGCAGGCGTTGCCGACCGGACGCACCTTCACCACCACGGCGTCGCCGTCGCAGTCGGGCGTCACCGAGACGACGTTGAGAAAGTCCCCTGACGTCTCGCCCTTGCGCCACCGCCCCCCGCGCGAGCGTGAGAAGAAGGTCGCCTGGCCGCTGTCCAGCGTCTCGCGCAGAGCCGCTTCGTCCATATAGGCCAGCGTCAGCACCTGAAGCGTGTCCGCGTCCTGCACCACGGCCGGGATCAGACCATTTCCTTTGGCGAAGTCGATGGATTGGAAGTCGAGCATCATTCTAATCCGCTCATCCCGGCGGACGCCGGGATCCAGTAAGAGCCACGTGACGCGGCGTTGGAGATCATGTGCCTGAGAGCCTGCAAGTCTGCGTTTGCGGCCAAAGTACTGGATCCCGGCGTCCGCCGGGATGAGCGGGAGGGGAGGGGCCGGTTCATATCCTCACCTCCACGCACTGCTGATCCAGATAACGTTTCAAGTCCGGCACAGCGATCGCGCCCGAGTGAAACACGCTGGCCGCCAGCGCGCCCGACACGTCCGCCTGCACGAACACCTCGCGGAAATGCTCCACCGCCCCCGCCCCGCCGGACGCCACCAGCGGAATGGTCAGTCGCTGTCGCGCCTCGGCCAGCTGGCCCACGTCATACCCTTTGCGCACCCCGTCCTGATCGATGCAGTTCAGCACGATCTCGCCCGCGCCCAGCCCCTGCGCCTCGACGATCCAGTCCATCGTCAGCCGCCCGGCGCCGCGCCGCGCATTTGGATCGCCGGTATATTGATGCACCCGCCATTCGCCGTCCTGAAAGGCGCTGTCGACGCCGACGACGACGCACTGGCGCCCCAGCCGCGCAGCCATCTCGCGGATCATTTCGGGCCGCTCCAGCGCGGGCGAGTTGATCGACACCTTGTCCGCGCCGTGGTCGAGACAGCGCGCCGCCTGTTCCACGGTGCGGATGCCGCCCGCCACGCAGAAGGGAATGTCCAGCAGCCGGGCGATATCCTGCACCCAGCCATAGTCCAGCGTGCGTCCTTCAGGGCTGGCGGTGATGTCGTAGAAGACCAGTTCGTCGGCGCCCTGATCGCGATAGCGCGCGGCCAGCTCGGCGGCGTCGCCCATGTCGACGTGCCCCTCGAACCGCACGCCCTTGACCACCCGGCCGTCCTTGACGTCGAGGCAGGGGATGATGCGCCGGGCGGTCATTGAGACACCGCCTTCAGCGCCTCGGCCACGCTGAAGCGGCCTTCATAGATGGCGCGCCCGACGATGGCGCCGTCGCAGCCGATGGCGCGCGCGGCGGTCAGGTCGTCCAGCATCGCCACCCCGCCCGAGGCCTGAATCTTCAGCTCTGGCCGCCGCGTCCGCGCCTCGCCCAGCAGGTCGAGGTTCGGCCCGGTCAGGGCGCCGTCGCGGCCCACATCGGTCATCAGCACATGGGTGAGCAGGTCGGACGGATAGCGGTCCAGCACGCTCCACAGATCGACGCCCGCCGACTGGGTCCAGCCCTTCAGCGCCGGGACCGGAACGCCGTCCTCATACTTTACGTCCAGCGCCAGGGTGATGCGCTCGGACCCGAAACGATCCAGCCACGCCAGCACCTCGTCCGACTTCGTCACGGCCAGCGATCCGACCACGACGCGGCTGACGCCCGCCGCCAGCAGACGCTCGACATCGGCTTCGGAGCGCACGCCGCCGCCCGACTGGATCTTCACCGCGACGCTGGTCGCCAGTTCTCCGATCAGGCCGTGCTGCATGGCGCGTCCGGCCTCGGCGCCGTCCAGATCGACCACGTGGACCCATTGGGCGCCCTCTGCCGCAAAGGCGGCCAGACGTGCGGGCGGAGACTCGTCATAACGGGTCACCTGATCGAACCGCCCGTGCATCAGCCGCACGCAGACGCCGTCCTTCAGGTCGATGGCGGGATAGACGATCACGCGGGCAACTCCAGGAAGTTCTTCAGAATACGCGCCCCGGCGGCCGCCGAACGTTCCGGGTGGAACTGGCAACCCCAGCGGTTGGCGCTGTTGACTACGGCGGGGACAGCGATGCCGTAATCGGCGGCGGCGAGGGTCGCCGGGCCGTCCGGGCAGACAAAGCCGTGGACGAAATAGGCCCAGTCGCCGGACTGGACGCCGTCCAGCAGCGGATTGTCGCGCCGGATGCTCAGGCGGCTCCAGCCCATGTGCGGCGAGGGGCGCGACGGGGCGGGCAGGATGGCCTCGACCCGGCCGGGGATCAGACCCAGCAGGTCGGCGCCCCCGTTCTCGGCGTCCTCGTCTTCCGCACTCGTCTCGAACAGCAACTGCTGGCCCAGACAGACGCCCAGCAAGGGACGCGGGAAGCGCCGCAGCGGCTCGATCAGGCCCAGCGCCTTCAGCCGCTGCATGGCGTAACCGGCTGCGCCGACGCCGGGCAGGATAATCCGCTCGGCTTCAGCCACATCGGCGGGATCGTCGGTGATCCGCACCCGCGCGCCCAGCCGCTCCAGCGCGAACCGCACCGAGGCGACATTGCCCGAGCCGTAGCCGATCAGGGTGACGTTCACAGCACGCCCTTTGTGCTGGGCACCACATCGCCTTCGACGCGGATCGCCTGACGCAGGGCGCGGCCCAGCGCCTTGAACACGGCTTCGGTCTTGTGGTGGTCGTCGTCGCCGGTGACGCGGACGTGGATCGCTGCGCCCAGGTTTTCGGCCAGAGACCGCACGACGTGCGCTGTCAGATCGGTGCGGTAATCGCCCAGCATCGGCGTGGCGAACGTCCCTTCGAACACCGGATAGGGCCGCCCCGACAGGTCGATGGAGACCGACGCCTCGGCCTCGTCCATCGGCAGGACGAAGCCGTAGCGGCCGATGCCGCGCCGCTCGCCCAGCGCCTGTTTCAGCGCCTGCCCCAGCGCAATGGCGCAGTCTTCGATCGTGTGATGCGGGTCAATGTGCAGGTCGCCTTCGCACGCCAGACGGATGGAGAACCCGCCGTGCGCCGCCACCTGTTCGATCATGTGGTCGAAGAAGCCGACGCCGGTTTCGATCTGCACCGGCCCGGCGCTGTCCAGATCGACGACGCAGACGATGCGCGTCTCCTTGGTGTCGCGGATGGCTTGACCGACGCGGCTGCGGCGGACGCCGGGGCTGGCGGCGCCCAGGGCGGTCAGCAGGCGATCATTGACCTCGGGCTTCAGCGAGACGGGCAAGCGCACGCGTTCGCCCGCCGGATCGGCGCTCAAGCCATAGCGGCGAAGGGCCTCGACTGCGCTCGCCGGGTCGGAGGGCTTGGCGATGATCACCGGCCCGACCCCGGCCTCCAGCGCCATGATGCGCGACAGGGCCTCGACGACACGGACGCGCTCGCGGCGCACGGCGTCGATGCGCGTCGCCGTCTCGATCATCCGCGACGGGTCCAGCGCCTGCATCGCCAGCCGCACGGAAACTTCGGGCAGGGCGTAGGGCTCCAGCACGCTCGCCAGCCGGGCGTGCGTCAGCGCCTGCGCGACCGCCGCCCCGACCCGCGCCCCGGCCAGCCCATAGGCCAGCGACAGGCTGCGCAGCACGACCAGATTGGCGTGATCCTTCACCACCGCCGCAGCGGACGGCGCCTCGGCGAACTCGACCAGCCCCTCGTCCACGACCAGCAGGGCGGGGGCGACGCGCTCAGCCATCTCGGCCACGGCCTCGGACGAGCCGAGGGCGCGGACGATCACGGCGGCGGTGTCGGCGTCGTCGGCCGGGCGGGCGTAGAGGGCGGCCAGTTGCGTATAGGGCTCGGCGTCGGGCGCCTGCACCTTCTGATCGTCGCGCGCAGCCAGACGCCAAACCAACTCCAGCCCGTGCGTCAGCCCGCGCGTCGGCAGCACCTGATCGGCGCCGACGCCGTAAAGTGCGGCCATGCGAGCCGTCAGCGCGGTCGGCTCGGCCGGATAACGATCCAGGCCCTCGCCGCCGGAAACCAGCGGAGGATAGGGGGCGGGCAGCGTCATGATCCTTTTCCCGCGTCATACTGCCCTTCTCCCCTCGTGGGAGAAGGCGGCTCGCGTAGCGAGACGGATGAGGGGGCGGTGTCCAAAGGCGAGACGGGCGAGGGCGAAGCCAGCACACCCCTCATCCGACCTGCTCTGCAGGCCACCTTCTCCCTCAAGGGGAGAAGGAAGAGGTTCTGTGTCATCCCGCGCTCCTCAGATCAGCGGCTCTGGCGTGGGCTTCCAGCCCTTCCAGTCGGGCCAGTGCGGCGGCGACGGGGGCGAGGGCGGCGGCGCCCTGCTTGCTGACGGTCTGCACCGACATGGTGGTCATGAAGCTGGCGGTGGTGACGCCTCCCATCGTCCGCGCCGCGCCGTCGGTGGGCAGGACATGGCTCGGCCCGGCGGCGTAGTCGCCCAGCGTTTCCGCCGCCCAGCGCCCGACGAAGACGGCGCCCGCCGCGCCGATCTGTTCGACCAGTCGCTCGGCCTCTTCCGTCTGGATCGACAGATGTTCGGGGCCATAGAGGTTTGCGACCTCGCACGCCTCGGCCATGTCGCGCACGCGGATGGCGCGGGCCTCGGCCAGAGACGCGCGGGCGATGGCGGCGCGGGGCAGGCGCTCCACCTGACGTTCGACCTCGGCGATGATCTCGCTCAGGGCCGTGCCGCTGTCGGAGATAAGGATCACCTGCGCGTCCGCGTCATGTTCGGCCTGGCTCAACAGATCCGCCGCGACGATCTCGAAATCAGCGTCGCGGTCGGCGATGACCAGCAGTTCCGACGGCCCCGCCGGAAGGTCCTGCGCCGGGCCGGCGGGTAGGGAGGCGGCGTAACGCTTGGCCTCGGCGACATAGGCGTTGCCGGGACCGAACAGTTTGTCGACGGGGGCGATGACGCCGCCTTCCAGTTCGACGCCGAAGGTCAGGGCGGCGATGGCCTGCGCCCCGCCCAGCAGCCATAACTCATCCAGCCCCGCCTCGGCGGCGGCGGCGATCATGGCGGGGTGGACCGAGCCGTCCTTCGACGGCGGGGTGACGGCGACGCGCCGCCTGACCCCGGCCACGCCAGCCGGTATGGCCAGCATCAGCAGCGATGAAAACAACGGCGCCGTCCCGCCCGGAACATACAGTCCCGCCGAGCTGATGGGCCGCCAGACCAGCTTCGACTTCACGCCCGGCGTCGTCTCGATGAAGGGCGTATCCTCGGGCCGGGTCGCCTGATGGAAGACGCGCACATTGTCGGCGGCGACCCGCAGGGCGCGGGCGGCGGCGGGCGGTAGGTCGCGACGCGCCTTGGTCGCAGCGGCCTCGGTGATTTCGATGCGGCGCGGCGGGGCGCCGTCCAGACGGGTCGCCCAGTCGCTCACGGCCTCGCCGCCGCGCGCCTGCACGTCGTCGAAGATTTCGCGCACCACGCTGGAGACGAAGCCCTCGGTGCGACGCTGCGGGCGGGCCAAAGCGGCTTTGCGCCCGGCGGCGTCCAGTTGGTTCCAGTCGATACGCTTCATCACATCATCTTCTCGATGGGCAGGACCAGTATGGCCGACGCCCCTTCGGCCTTCAGTTTCTCCAGCGTTTCCCAGAAGACCGCCTCCTGACACACGGCGTGGACGGCCACGGCGTCGTCGCGGCCCGACAGGGGCATGACGGTTGGCGACCCTGCGCCGGGCAACAGGGCGGTGATCCGGTCCAGCGCCGCGCGCGGCGCGTTCAGCATCACGTATTTGGCCCCCTGCGACGACACCACGCCCGCCATCCGCTCGACGATGGAGTCCAGCAGGTGCTGCAGACCCGCTTCGGGCGCGGTCGGCGCCTTGATCAGCACCGCCTGACTGTCCAGCACCGTCTCGCGCGCGCTCAGGCCGTTGGCCTCCAGCGTGGCCCCGGTCGAGACCAGATCGCAGATGGCGGCGGCCAGCTTCAGCCGCGGCGCCACCTCGACCGCGCCGCGCATGGTGACGATGTCGGCGTCCACCCCCGCCTCATCCAGAAAGCGCCGCAGGATCTTGGGATAGGAGGTGGCGATCCGCAGGCCCTGCAGCGACGTCGGCCCGGCGTAGTCCAGCCCCGGCGGCGTCGCGATCTTCAGCGTGCATCGACCGAAGCCCAGAGGCATGACGACCTCTGCGTTCGGCCCGCCGTTCTTCACTTCCTCCAGCACATTCTCGCCGACGATGCCCAGATCGCAGACCCCGTCCGCCACGAAGGTCGGAATGTCGTCGTCGCGCACCCGCAGCAGGTCGATCGGATAGTTCTCGATCCGATACAGCAGGTCGTTGTTGCCTTTGACCACGCGCAGGCCCGCATCGCGGACCAGATCGAGGCTGCGTTCGGCCAGACGGCCGGATTTCTGGACGGCGATGCGCAGCCGCCCCTGAACCGTGCTCATGATGTCAACTCAGGCTTTCAGTCTGTCCAGCACCAGCCGATAGCCCTGGTGCGGCATGTCCTTCAGGGAGCGCGCGACGCGCACCACGGTGGTAGGGCTGGCGGGCGCCTCGGCGGCGATCTCGCGATAGGTTCTGTCCCCGGCGTCCAGCATCCGCGCCACCTGCCACCGCTCGGCCATGGCGCGCAGCTCGGCCGGGGTGCACAGGTCGGCCAGAAACGCGTCCGCCTCCTCCCGCGTTTTCAGCGAGAGCAGGGCGTCCAGCAATGCAGTCCTGGCGGCGTCGGTGCTCATGGCGCGTTCCATTATGCTGTAACAATGGAACGGTCAAGGGCGGCCTTTATCTTTCCTGTCGAGACCAGTCGAAACCTGCTCAAAACAAGCGATAAGCTGCGCAGGCAGGGCCGGCCGTCGCGAAGGTTCGCCGGGGGCTATCCGAAGGGCGGCGTTGGCGGAGCCGATAGCCTATGCGCTCACGCAAAGTCCTGCGATTAGCGTCCACGTCCGCTAACCATCCTTGGCGGAGCCGCTAACGTCAGCGACGCGCCAGGAACGGTAATTGGCCTCATCGCCGAAAGCTCACATTCTGCGTTTCAAGCCATCATCGCCCTCGCGTGAAGAAGTCGACAGGGACGGTCAGGGTGATGCGTTCGCCCGGCGTCTCGGCGGGCGGCGCGGGCAGGGGTTGGGCGCGCTGGAGCAGGGCCAGGGCTTCGCGATCCAGGGCGGGATGACCCGAACTGCGTTCCAGTTTGGAGGAAAGCACCCTGCCCTGCCGGTCCATGATGAAATTGACATAGGCCACCCCCTGAAGGCGCCGTGCGCGCGCTTCGGCCGGATAGCGTTTGCGACTTTCCAGATGAGCCAGAATTCGGCCTTCCCATGTCTGGGCGGCAGAGGATGCAGAGGCGGCGGGCGGAGCGTCACGGCTGGGCGGCGCCATGGCTTCTGTTGACGGTTGGGTCTGGGCCGCGCTCTCAATGCGAGGCGTCGTTTGGGGCGCCGTCAGCGGTTCGACGTCAACTGCGGCGGCGACCTGAAGGCGAGGTTGTATCCGAGGCTTGGGAGAAGACTGCTGGGCAGCCGCCTCGGCCTGCATCGGACCGGGCGGGCGCTCGGATAGCGGGCGCGGCGGCGCCTGGAAGCGCACCAGCTCAACCTCAAACACCTGCTCAGGCGGCAGGACCACGGGCGGACGCGCAGCCCATAGCCCGCCCGCCACGACCAGAGGCGTAACGTGCAGCAAGACCGAGGCCGCAACGCCCACGCCCCACCGCCGCCGGCGACGAGATCGGGCGCCGCTTCGAACCTCGGCGCCGCAGGGCGCCGCAGCAGTCGTCAGGTCAAACGCCATTCTGGCCTCCCGACGACGGGCGTGAAGCCACGAAGACCGCGCAGACCGTCATAGCGACCGCCACCGTCAGGCCCAGCCAGAGACCAGGTCGAACCACCAGCCAGAACAGACCAAAACCCACCGCCATACCCAGACAGGCGGCGATCTTGGCCCGGCGCGGCACAGCGCCCTCGGCCCGCCAGGCGCGCAGGGTCGGCCCGAACCGAGGGTGGTTCAGAAGCCAGGCCTCCAGCCGTGGCGACGATCGCGTAAAGCAGGCGGCGGCCAGGATCAGGAAGATGGTCGTCGGCATCAGCGGAACGAAAGCTCCGATGAAGCCCAGCCCGACAAACATCAGGCCAAGAGCCAGCCACCCTGCTCGCATGGGGTCGCCAGCGCCCCGGCATGGTCGTGACCTCAGCCAAGCGCGGCATTGGCCAGGGACTGAACGCGCGCGAAAGCGGCGTTGGCGCCGGCGACGGCGCGATCCTCCTCTTGCGCAGACAGTTTGGCGGCGTCCAGCGCTGCGGTGAAGGCGCGCCAGTGAGCCGCGGGGCCATCGCCGAACGGCGCCAGATGCCGGGCGCCGTGGTCGTCGGACAGCCCCAGCTTGGCGGCCTCCTTGCGCAGCAGCGCCGCGCCGAGGTTCGAACCTTCTGCCACGTAGAGCCAGCCCAGCGCCGTGGCTGCGTCCACCGGCTGACCGGGCTGGAACACCGGCGGCGTCTCGACCGGCGGCGTGTCCCGTCCCAGATCCGCCAGGTCGGCCGCGATCAGCGCCAGACGCCGACGCTCGGGCAGGTCCGGCAACAATGCAACCAGGCCTGCGTCGTCATAGAGGGCGTCGATGTCGCGGTGAAACGTCCACTGCACCCCGGCGAACCGGCCATACCCCTCAAGGCTGTCGAAAGACGACGCCTCCATGATCGACTTGTCCAGCCGGTCATGGACCTCATGCGTCAGGGCCTTCAGCCGCTTGGACCGGGGCAGATCAATCGTATCGGTCATGGATTAAACTCCTACTGGGGTGCGGGTCAGAAGCGGTAGCTGAGGCCGATGCGGACCGTGTGCAGATCCGCGTCCGAACGGACCTTGCGGCCCTCGACGATGTTGATGGTGCCGGGGCCGGATTTGGAGACGCGCACGCGCTCTCCGGTCACAGGGTCGCGGACAAAGCCATCGAACGAATAGGCCAGACCCACGCCAGCGCGTGCATCCTCATATTCAAACGTCTCGCGCCCGAAGTTGGCGTAGTTGTATTCAGCGCGCAGCGACCAGCGGTCGTTGAGGGCCCGCTCGGCCCCAACGCCAAGCACGGCGCCGGTTCGGACATGGCGGTCCTGCTCGGTGAAATAGTGTTCGAGTGGCAGGCCGCCGGGCGAATAGCTGCTGATGCCGAAATCAGTTCGGCTTGTGGGCGGCGTCGAGCGGTACTGGCGACGAGTCTGGGTTTCGTTCATCCAGCCCACGCCTGCGGTCCCGTAGACCAGGTTCTGCCCGAACGCGTAGCCCAGCTTGCCGTGCAGCGTGACCAGCCGATCCCACTTGTATCGGGTGTCCGATTCCAGGATGCCCGCCGCACGAAGGGACGCCACGCTGGGGCTTTCGCCCGAAGTGGATGAGACAACCACCCCGGACCAGGCCGCCAGATCGCCCGTCGATATGTCGCTACCCACACCCACGACGATATTGTTGGCCAACTGGTAGTTATAGCCCGCGCGCACGCCGCCGATGAAGTTACGGATCTTCTCGTCAACGCGGCTGCCGTTGTCGATATCAGCGGGCTTGCCGGCCGTATCGGTCACGCTGCCCTGGGTGCGGCCGGAGCCGTAGCCGAAGTCCAGTCCGACATAGGGGCCGGTCCAGTCGACAGTCTCGGCATCGCCTGCATCGCTGAACCAGTCGCTGATCGACAGGCCGCCACGCGAGCCGAAGGTCTGGGACAGGCCGATGCGGAATGTGCGGCCGGGCGCCGGAATGAAGCCCAGACTCATCGGCTCCGTATAATAACGGTCCGTCAGATTATCGACGCTCCAGTTGATCGACAGGCCGTCATCCACCTTGAAGCTGCCGGTCAGGTCGACCAGCGTGTAGGGATGCCATTCGACAGCGGTGATCAGCGGCAGATAGCCGGTTGTCGGCTTCTCGGCGCCGATGGAGCGTTCGCCCATGTAGGTCACGCGCGCGCCGATCGTCGCCCGATCATTCAAGAACTTCTGATTGACCGACAGATTGGCCGACCAGTTGGGCGGGATGTAGTTGGTGGCGTAGTCCGAGGCCAGCGAACTGGCGATGCAGCTTTCGCCCGGACGACAGAAGCGGATGCTGTCGTAATAGGTGACCCCGGCGTCCAGGCTGAAGCCGCCCGACTTGTAGCTGAGATTGCCTTCCAGCCCCCGGAACTGCGCCCGGTCGATGTTGTACATCTGCATCGAGCCGAGCTGCAGGATGTAGCGACGCGAAATATAGCTGTCGATGTCGTTGTCGAACCAGACCAGCTTCAGCCCCAGCTCGTCGTCAGGCTTCAGAACATCATAGCGGATGTAGTTGGCGCCGATCTCCCAATTGCTTGCCGTTTCCTTATGCAGGTCGGGATTGGCCACCATGAAGAAGTTGGTGGTCGCCTCCAGCAGCGAGGGCAGACGGGCGGCGTGCTTGTAGTTGGCGAACAACTGCAGACCGTCCAACGGCGTCGCCACCGCGCCGAGCGACCAGTTGAAGGCGTCCTCGTCGCGCTTCAGGCGGGCGCCGTGGTGGACCGTGCCGGACTGGCGGTCTTCCAGCGTGTAGTTCTGATATCGCACGCCTGCGGTCAGGCGCAGCCATGACGTCGGATCCAGCGCCGTATCCGCGAACAGGCTGTACTCGCTGCGGACGCCTTCGCGCCCCGGCGGAATGGCCGTTCCGGCAGCCCATTCCCCGTCAGGCCCCGCCTTCTCATGCAGGTAGGAGACGCCGTAGTCCGCAGAGAGCTGGCCGATGGGCGTCGTCAATCTGGAGGCATTGCCAATGTCCGCGCCCCAGCTGTCGACATAACGGCGCGCCGGATCGGAGTTGTAGAATGAAGGCGCGCTTTCCTTCAGCCTGGATACCCAGCCGTTCAGCTTCAGATCAATCAGGTCGCTGTCCGGGTTCCAGCGGTGCCTCGCTGTGAAGCGATCCAGGTCCGTCTTGGAGAAGATCGTGTTCTGGAACAGCCCCCGTCGTGCTGGCGAGCGTCCCCGGATAGTTTTCGCCGAAGGTGCTGCGATAGCCGCCATAGCCCAGTTCCAGCACATGGTCCGGAGCCGGACGGATCACCGCCTTCAGCAGCACGGACTCTGTCTCGCTGGAGGTGTTGTAGACTTCTTCGCCGCCTACGAACGGCGTCGAGCCGTGCATGTCGTAGAAGGCCACCGCGCGTTCGCAAAGCTGGCGCAGCACGGTCTCGTTCGTGCCTGCCGCGCAGAAAGGCGAAGGCGTCCCGGTCGCCTTGGGCGCGTATTTGCCGCTCGCGCCGGCAAAATAGTTGCCGGTGTTGCGGTAGGAATAGCCTGCAAGCAGGTCCACCCTGTCGCTCTTGCGCGCCAACACCAGGCTGGCCGAACCGCCGCCGGGCAGCAGGAAGCCGGGCCTTTCACGGCCGCGCGTCGCGGCAAGCGGATCGCCGTAGAAGCTGAGCGGCTCAAGGATGTTTCGCGTCATGTTCGAGTTGGGCGTCGTGTTGTTGCCCGACAGGGACGCCATCAACCGGATCCCCATGACGTCGCCCTCGGGCACGATGTCATCGACGCCGAGGGTCTTCATCGAAACCGATCCGCCGATCCCGCCCGCGATCGCATTGCCCATCGACGGGCCCTTTTCGATGGCGATATGGCTGATGAAATCCGGGTCGACGAAGCTGCGGTTGCTGGTCCCCTGATAGCCGCGATAGACGGTCGTTCCGTTGATCGCCCCATCAACCGTCACCGGCACCCGGCCCTGGCCCTGCATGCCGCGAATATTGACGTCCAGGCCGCCGCTGCTGCGCGCCTCGCCTGAAATAATGCCGGTGGCCCCGCGCAGCATGTCGGCCGGAGCCTGCGCCGGATAGGCTTCCAGCTGGTCGCGGTTGATCACGCTGACCGATCCCGGCGTTACATAGACGGAATCGCCCGCTCCATCCCAGCCCGCAGCGCGCCCGTTGCCGGCTCCAGATCCGGCGTCGGCGCCTCCGCCCTCGACCCGCACCGCGCCCAGCTGGATTATGCCCGGCTGCGCCTGTGGCGCGCGCTCAAGGGTGACGACGTTCCCGCTGATGCGATAGGTCAGACCGGTGCCGACCAGCAAACGGCCAAGAGCCTCTCGGGGGGTCATGACGCCTGCCGCCGATGCAGAAGCACGACCGCTCGCCAGGGTTGCAGGCACGCTGACCTGCAGGTTCGCCTGACGGCCGAAGACCGCCAACGCAGAGGACAGCGACTGGGCCGGAATATCGAAGCTGCGCTGTTCATCGCGCGCTTGGGCCGCAACAGGATCGGTCCAGACTAAGCCGGAGATCGTCGTCGTCGCCAGCAATGCGCTCATCCACAGCGCGCGCCGCCTGGCTTGGCCCCCATCGGTCATCATCAATCGTCCTTCCGTCAAAATCACTCAATGAGGGATGCGATCGACAGATTTGCAAACGCGATGCAAATGCAGATGCCCTCACCTCATATCGACAGGCGGAGCGAGGATTTTTTCGCCAAATAATGAGCCGCGCTCAGAACGACAGCCATATTTGTCATATTTTACAGGGTGTTGACGGAAGAAAATCTTTTCGGGGCCACTCAGCCGTCCGACAGAATCAGCAACCAGGGCGTGATCTGGGTAACGCGGCCGCCATGGGCCTTGGTCAAGGCGCCCATGGCTCCGGCCGTATCCTGCAAATCATAGATGCCCGTGACGCGCCGCCCGGCAAGCGCGCCGGGGCGCACCAAAATTATGCCGCGATGCCAGGGACGCAACGCGTCCACGACTTCGCTCACTGACCGATCCTGGACCGCAAGCCGTCCGTCACGCCAGGCCCCGATCAGTTCGGGCGGCGCCGTCCCGCGCAAGGCCCTCCCTGCTGGATCGACTGAGACATTCTGACCGGCGACGAGCCGTTCCGAGATGGTGCGGCCGGTCCTTGCGTCGGCGACCCGGACAATCCCGTGTCCGACCGCGACGCGGGTGGCGCCGTCGGTCAGCCCGACCTCGAAAGCCGTTCCGATGTCGGCCGTCTCGACATTGCGTGCGGTGACCCGAAATGGCCTTGGGTCATCCTGCACATCGAACCATGCCTGGCCTCGAAGCAGGCCTATCCGCCGCTCCGCCGAGGAATAGTCGATGCTGACAGCGGAGCCTGGCGACAGGCTGATGTGGCTTCCATCCGCCAGCGTCATCGTACGCAGTTCGCCGGTCCCGGCGATCGCGTCGGCCTGCCAACGCAGAACGGCTTCGGGCGCGGCGAGGACGACGACGAGCGCCGCCGCGACCGCAGACAGGGCCGCCGCGACAGGCGCCCGGCCCTTGCCTGGGGCTCGGCGCGCCTCGGCTCTCATTCCATACGCCGGCCGGGGTCTACGTGCGCCAGGGATCGAAGAGATCGGAGCGGCTTCGCGCCTTTCGCCTAACCTCGCCCAGTGCTCGGAATGGAGCGGGCTGGCCTCGCCTATCCCGGCATAGATCCGGGCGCTCTCTTCCCAAGCCCTGGCCCTGACCGGGGCTGCGGCGCGCCATTGATCGAAACGCGCCCGCGTCTCCAGATCCTCCGGCGCCTCCCGTAGGGCAATGATCCAGTCCAGAGCTTCAGCGTCGGCGCGCATCCGGTCCGAGTCAGAAGCTTCAGTCATCCCAGTCTCCTCCCCCGACTCGCGTCAAACAGATGTCCCTGTCGCCCGGACTTCACGGGCGCCCCTTGGTATTGACTGTCTAGCCGTCGCTTTTTTCGGATAATCCGCCCAGGCATCAATACGGGTCACCGCAGCCGCGAACGGCAGTGGGCGATGCCTGTCACGACCAGTTCATGCGCGACCGTAACGGACACGCCCAGTTCGACGGCGATCTCCCGCAGCTTCGCTCCCCCGAACCTGTGCATTTCAACCGCGATCCGGACGCGTTCGGGCAACTCGGCAAGGGCGGCCTCCAGACGCATCAATTCATTTCGCGAAAGAACGACCTGTTCCGGCGTGGGCTGGACGGCGGCCATTTCGTCCAGAGCGGCCTGACCATCCGGAGCAAAAACCTCGCTGTCCCGGCGCGACCGCCATAGCCGATCTATCGCCAGATTGCGGACGATCCGCGAAAGATAGCCGCCCGGGCTCGCCAGATGTTGCTTCCTGGCCATCTCGCCAAGGCGCAGATAGGCTTCCTGCACCACGTCTTCCGCATGATCCCGGTTGCCCGTGATCCGACTCGCATAGCGAATAAGGTTGCGGCGCTGCTCTTCAAACTCTGCGTATTGAAGCCTGGTTCGCCCCACCTGGATCGCCTTGCGTACGGCGCCCTTCTCCAGGGCGACGCCTAAACCGACACCCGCCACAATTGCGAATGATTTGCAATCGATAGACGTCAAGCTGTGTCAGTGCAAGGGCAGGCACAGGACTTGCGCCCGCCAGCACCGGACGATGTGCGACGCTGTAGAATGCTGACCTTCAGCTCAGAGACCGGCTTCCTATGTCGCGGAAGCGCCAGTGGAGGCCCTTGGCTTCATGGCCCAAACCCGACGCTGGGCGCCCCTCTGCGTCTCAGGGCGGCAAAGCCTTTCTGAGACTGACCGTCAGCCCTTCATCGGGTCCCAGAAGCGGTTTCGGTGGCGACGCCTCGGTCAAACCCAGCATGTTCGCCGCAGCATACATAAGTCGAAAACTTCCGTGCACGCGGAACAGATCCCACAAACCGACGAAGGCGGGTCGCATCGGTCCGCTTCCTCGCGATTGCCTCTGACAGCCGCTGCCGCGAGCGCAGCGGCCTGTTCTGGAAATAGCCCGTCTGCCACGCTGTACCTGCAGTCGGCGCTGGCCAGCAGCGCTGCCTTGCCGCCCCAGTCGCCGCTGTAGCCGATGGACAGGCCCGGCGCCGCCTGTGGGAAAGCCGCCAGGTCGACGGCGATGTCGCCGGGCGCAATGACCTCGCCTTCGGACGTCATTCGTTTTCATGACCCTGCATTGCGCCAAGCTTTCTATACGTCGATTTAGTATTTCTACATTAGAGCCGCTGCTCAGCCATGCCTTATTGCGCACCCAATTGTGACACTTATTGCGGTGCAACATCCCCATGATCAGGCCTTCCCTGACCGTTCTCGCCTTTCTTTCGGCCGCAGGCGCGTGCGGCGCCGCACAAGCCCGAAGCGATGAAAATCTAACAGATCAGGCCCAGGTTGCGGCGGCTCATTCGGTCGCGGATGTCGTGGTGACCGGGTCCAACATTCGCCGCGCCAACACGGAAGGCTTCAACCCGGTGCAGGTGATCGGGCGCGAGGAGCTGGAAAGCTCGGGCAAGTCGACGACGGCGGACCTGTTGCGCTCGATCTCGGCCAATACCGGCAACGGCTCGAACGAGACGCAGAACAGCGGCTGGTCGTCCGGCGCGGCGGGCATCGGCCTGCGCGGTCTGTCGCAAAAAAACACCCTGGTGCTGCTGAACGGACGCCGCGTAGCCAACTACGGCTTCCCCGGCGGCGGCCTGTCGGACACCTTCGTCAACCTGAACGCCCTGCCGATGGTGGCGACCCAGCGGCTGGAGGTGCTGAAGGACGGCGCCTCGGCCGTCTACGGCTCGGACGCCGTGGCGGGCGTGACCAACATCATCACCCGCCAGAATTTCCAGGGTCTGGAGTTCGGCGCCAGCTACGGTCTCGCCGATCAGGGCGGGCTGGAGACCTCCACCGCCAAACTGGTCGCCGGGCATGGCGACCTGGAGACGGACGGCTACAACATCCTGCTGTCGCTGGAGGCCTATACCCGCAATCGGCTGGATCAGGACCAGCGCGACCTGACCAAGTCGGGCATCTATGACGACCTGCCCGGCGGCCGCTGGAACGGCTGGTCGGCCAAGGGCGCGCGCTTCCTAGTCGACGGTAAGTCCGTGCCCTTCCTCAATGCCCAGGGCCAGTGCCCCGAAGGCATGGTGCTGACCGCCAGCGCCCCGATCGACGGCCTGGCCGGCGACACCTGCGCCATCAACCTGGCGCCGCACACGACGCTGATCCCCTCGACCGACCGCTATCAGGCCTATCTGTTCGGGACCAAGCGCCTGACGCCGCAGATCGAGGCCTTTGGCGAGGTGCTCTATTCCTACGTCGAGGGGGCGTCCTTGTTCGGCTCCAGCCCCTTCTTCACCCTGGAAGGCGGGCGGTTCGCGCTGAACGCCGAGACCGGGCTGGCCGAGCCGGTGTCGAACCTGCTGCCCGCCAATAATCCCTACAATCCTTACGGCGTCGCCACGCCGATCGAATACACCTTCTTCGACCTGGGCCGGACGCTGAAGACCAATGAGTCCAAGTCCTATCGCGCCCTCGCCGGGGTGCGCGGTCGTCATGACCGCTTCGACTGGGAAGCCGCCGTCTTCGCCTCAGGCAGCGACGAGCGCGAGACGGTGTCGGGCGGCTTCGCTCATCGCTGGAACCTGGCCGACGCCCTGGCTGACGGCACGCTGAACCTGCACGATCCGGGCGCCACGCCGCAGGCCGTGCTGGACGGCATCCGCCTGTCGACCCTGCGTCCGGCGGAGTCCCGCCTCTATGGGGCCGACTTCAAGATTTCGGGCGAGCTGTTCAACCTGCCCGCCGGTCAGATCGGCTACGCCGCCGGGGTCGAGTTTCGCCATGAAAGCCTGGTCTCAAGCAATCCGTGGCAGATCGACGCCGGGCTGCAGATCCGCCCCGCCATCGCCGCGGTGGACGGCGAGCGTGACGTCTGGGCCGCCTATGCCGAGTTCAACATCCCCGTCCTGAGCAATCTGGACGTCCAGGTCGCCGCGCGGGCGGACGAATACAGCGACTTCGGCAGCGCCTTCTCGCCCAAGGCGGGCGTGCGGTGGAAGCCGCTGGAGTGGCTGGCGCTGCGGGCTTCGGCCTCACGCGGGTTCCGCGCGCCGTCGCTGTCGGAGAACTCGGCCTCGACCATGATCTCCTACGGCTCGGTCATCGACCCCTATGATCCCGACCTGCCCAACTCGCGCCAGAGCCCGACCTTCTTCACCGTCGGCAACACCGATCTGGAGCCGGAAAAGACCCGTTCCTACAATCTGGGCGTCGTCTTCACCCCGACACGCGATACGGCGCTGAGCATCGACTGGTATCAGATCAAGCTCGACAACCTGATCGGCACGGGCAACACCACCGCCATCGTCCAGAGCAACGACCCCGCCGACGTCGTCCGCGACGAACGCGGCAAACTGCAGGCGGTCTATAATCGCTACCGCAACCTGACAGCGCTGGAGACGTCGGGCTTCGACGTGGACTTCAGCCAGCGCTGGCGCACCGAGGGATGGGGGACGTTCACCGTCTCCAGCGCCTATACGCACCTGCTGGAATACAAGCGGCCGAACGCGGCGGGCGGGCCGCTGCTGGACTACGCGGGGTCGAACCGGGGCGCGACCCTGCCGGCGCACAAGGCGACGACGCGGCTGGCCTGGAACCGCGACGTCTTCGACGCCAACCTGACCTGGTACTACACCTCGGGTTATGATCAGGTGCCGGAAGTCGGGGGACAATCGCGCGTGGACGCCTATCACCAGTTCGATCTGTATGCGGCGTGGTCCGGGCTGGAGCGCGTGACCCTCTACGCCAAGGTTGAGAACCTGCTGGACGAAGCGCCGCCGCACGACGCCTCCTTCCCCGGCGTGCGCGCGCCATACGACTTCGGCCAGTACGATCTGCGCGGGCGCTACTTCCGCGTCGGCTTCGACGTCCGCTTCTGATCCCTTTTTCGCATCGAGACCTGACACCATGAGCGTTCAACACGCCCGTTCATCCCTCCGTCGCATCCTGACCGGCGGCGCAGCGGCGGCGGTCCTGCTGGGCGGCGTCGCCCTGACGGCGCCCGCCCCGGCCCTGGCCCAGAGCGCCTATTTCTTCCCTCAGGCGGCGGCGGGGGATTTCGACCCCGCCATCCCGACGCCGGAAGCCTTCCTCGGCTATCCGATCGGCTCGCACTACACCCGCCACGACCGCATCGTGGACTATCTGCGCGAACTGGCCCGCCTGTCGGACCGGGTGACGGTCGAGGAGATCGGCCGCAGCTATGAACAGCGGCCCCTGCTGTCCGTGGTCATCACCTCGGGCGCCAATCAGGGTCGGATCGACCAGATCCAGCGCGCCCATATCGCGGCGGGCGATCCCGGCGGCCCGGCGGCGGGCGCCGACGCCCCGGTCGTCGTCGGCCTGTTCTACAGCGTCCACGGCAATGAGACCTCCAGCGGCGAGGCGGCCCTGCTGACCGCCTATTATCTGGCCGCCGGGCGCTCGCCCGAGGTGCTGGACTGGCTGGACAAGGCCGTGGTCGTCATCGACCCGGCCCAGAACCCCGACGGCCGCGACCGCGCCGCCAACTGGCACAACGCCTGGAAAAACCAGCCCGCCGTCTCGGACCCGCTGGACAAGGAGCACGTCGAGGCCTGGCCCGCCGGGCGGACCAACCACTATTTCACCGACCTGAACCGCGACTGGCTGGCGGTGACGCAGAAAGAGACGCGCGCCAAGCTGGAGGCCTTTCATCGCTGGCGCCCCAACATCCAGATCGACTTCCACGAGATGGGCGCGGGCAGCACCTATTATTTCGAGCCCTCGCCCGCCAGCATGGAAAGCCCGCTGCTGCCGCGCGCCAGCTATGAGTGGAACGTGACGCTGGCCCGCTATCATGCCCAGGCGCTGGATAGCCTCGGCTCGCTCTATTACACGCGCGAAGTCTTCGACAACTTCTCGCCGGTCTACGGCTCGACCTATCCCGACTTCCACGGCGGGGTCGGGGTGACGGTCGAACAGGCCAGCTCGCGCGGGCTGGTGCAGGACACGGCCAACGGCCCGCTGACCTTCCCCTTCACCATCCGCAACCAAACCAATGTCGGCCTCGCCACCATCCGCGGCGCCGTCGCCGAGCGCGCCGGGCTGCAGGCCTTCCAGCGCGACTTCTTCCGTTCGGCCGTCGAACAGGGGCGGCGCCATTCCAGCCAGGCCTTCGTATTCGGCGACGCGGCCGATCCGGGCCTGACGCGCCAGACGCTGGACCTGCTGCTGGCCCACCGCATCCAGGTCCATCCGCTGACCGAGCGGGTGACGCAGAACGGCCGCGCCTATGAGCCGGGCAGCGCCTATGTCGTGCCCTCGGCCCAGCCGCAGTTCCGCCTGGTCCACTCCATCTTCGACCGGACGCCCCCGACCAGGGGCAGCGTCTACGGCAGCACCTCCTATTCGGTCGCCCTGGCCTATGGGCTGAAGAGCGACGGCCTGCGCCGCGTCCCCGCCCACGGGTCGGCCGTGACCGAAGCGCCCGTCGCAACCGGCGGCGTCAGCGGGCCCCAGGACGCCTACGCCTATGTCGTCGACTGGCGCGATCTGAACGCCCCACGCGTTCTAGCGGCCCTGTTGCGTCAGGACGTGCGCGTCCGCGCCGCATTCGAGCCGCTGACCGCGCGGACCGCGGCGGGCGACAGCGCCTTCGGGCGCGGCTCCCTGGTCGTGACCACGGCGGGGCAATCGCTGGACGCCGCCGCCCTGCGCGCCGCCGTCGACACGGCCGCACGCGAGGCAGGCGTGGTCGCTCACGCCGTCTCGACCGGTCAGAGCGTCGCGGGCGTCGATCTGGGCAGCGACAATGTGAAAGTGGTGCGTGCGCCGCGCATCGCCCTGGTCATGGGCGAGGGCGTCAACGCTACCGAGATCGGTTCGACCTGGTTCGCCCTCAGCGAGCGGCTGAACTATCCGGCGACGCGGCTGGACCCGTCTCAGTTGGGTCGCGTGCCGCTGGGAAGCTATGACAGCATCGTCCTGTCCGGCGGGCGCTACGACAACCTCGGCCAGCCGACAGTCGACGCCCTGAAGGCTTGGGTGCGCGCGGGCGGGTCCCTGGTGGTGTTCGGCAACGCCGCGCGCTGGGCCGCCGCCAACGACCTGGCCCCGCAGGCCGCCTCTGAAGATGAGAAAAAGGCTGAGGTCGAGCGCCGCGACTATGCCGACCGCGGCGCAATCCAGGGCGAACAACGGACGGCAGGCAACGCCCTGTCGGCCGACGCCGACATCAGCCATCCCCTGGCCTTCGGCCTGTCGCGCCGCGACCTGTTCGTGAACAAGGAGACGGACGTCGTTCTGGCCCCCGTGGCCGATCCCTTTGCCAACGTCGTGCGGATCGAGACCGACCCGCAGGTCAACGGCTACCTGCCCGAAGCCCTGCGCGCCCGATCGGCCGGTTCGGTCTGGGCTCAGGTGAACCCGGTCGGCGCGGGCAATGTCGTCCTTTTCGCCGACGACCCGGCCCACCGCAAATATTGGCTCGGCACGGAGCGTCTGCTGATCAACGCCCTGTTCTTGTCTAACCACATAGCCCCAGCGGGCCGCCGCTGAACTGCGTAAGCCAGCGAGGATTTCGAGTCATCTGGTTCAAAGTCCTTGCGGTGGTCTCGAGGGGCTAAAATTTCGCCGCCAGCATCCGGTGGGCGTCTACATCCTCGACTTCTACTGCCCTGTCGCGCGCCTCGCTGTGGAGGTAGACGGCGCAACGCACGACGACCCTGATCAAATCGCTCACGATGCGCGGGGAACCGCATGGTTGAAGGCGCAGGGGATTGAGGTTCTGCGCATCCGGGCTACGGACGTTCGGGATCATCTCGAGGGGGGCTGACGGTGATCCTGTTCCACGCGACGGGGCGTTAGAGAGCCCCTCCACCACTTCGTGGTCCCCCTCCCCATTCCATGGGGAGGAAAAAGTTGACGACCACTCGCTAGTCGAGCCTCGCCGCTCTATCTGTCCGCCATGAGCAAGGTTCTGATCATCGGCGCGGGACACGCGGGGGGCTCGGCGGCGGCGCTGCTGAGGCAGTATGGGTTTGAGGGCGAGATCGTCCTGGCGGGGCAGGAGAGGGCGCCGCCCTATCAGCGCCCGCCCCTGTCCAAGGCCTGGCTGAAGGGGGAGGCGGGTCTGGAAGACCTGTTGCTGCGCCCCGAGAGCTTCTACGCTGAGCAGAATATCGCGCTGCGCATCGGCGTCACGGCGACCGCCATCGACGCGGGCGGCAAGACCGTGACCTTCGCCGACGGAACGGTCGAGGCTTACGACACGCTGATCCTCGCCACCGGCTCGACGGCGCGGAAGCTGACGCTTCCCGGCGCCGACCGGCCCGACCTGCTGGAGCTTCGCACCCTCGAAGACGCCGAGCGGCTGAAGGCGGTTCTGGCTCCGGGCAAGCGGCTGGTGGTGGTCGGCGGCGGCTATGTCGGGCTCGAGGCGGCGGCCTCGGCCCGCGCCCTGGGCGCCGAGGCGGTGGTGATGGAGCGTATGGACCGGGTGCTGGCGCGCGTGGCCTCTCAGCCCCTGTCGGCCTTCTTCACCGACCTGCACAAAAAGCACGGCGTCGAGATTCTGACCGGCGCCGAGGTCGCGGGGTTTGAGGATGCGGGCGTGCGTCTGGCGGACGGCGAACTGATCGCGGCGGATGCGGTGCTGGTCGGCGTCGGCGCCTTCGCCTGCGAGGCCCTGGCGCGCACGGCGGGACTGGCGTGCGACAATGGCGTGGTGGTGGACGAGACCGCCCGCACCCGCGACCCGCACATCTACGCCATCGGCGACGTGACGCGGCGGCCGATCCCGGTCCATGGCGGCGTCATGCACCGGTTGGAGAGCGTGCCCAACGCCCTTGAACAGGCCAAGCAGGCGGCCTCGGCCATCGTCGGCCGAGCGGCCCCGGCGCCGGAGGTCCCCTGGTTCTGGTCTGACCAGTACGACGTCAAGCTGCAGATCGCGGGCGTGCCCTTCGACGCCGACCGCCAACTGGTGCGCGGCGATCCGGCCAGCGGCGCCTTCTCGGTCTTCCATCTGGCGGGAGAGCGCATCGTGGCGGTGGAGGCGGTCAACGCCCCGGCCGACTTCATGGGCGGGCGCCTGCTGATCAGCAAAGGGGCGCCGGTTGACGACGTTCTTCTGGCCGACCCTGCGGTCTCGATCAAGGCGGTGGCCAAGACTCAGGCGTGACCTGCGTGTGACATTGAAGTCGCAAGTGCGATTTAGTCGCAGGAGTCAGATTGTCGCACCCCGAAATGGTGCTAATGCGAGCCGGTCTCAATCATAGATCGGTTCCTCCCCCATGTCCGACGCTCGCCCCGACGCTCGCCTTGACACTCGCTCCGCCGCCCTCAAGGCGCTCCTGTTCGCGTCCAGCGCCGCTGGCATGCTGTGCGCGGCGCCCGCGATGGCGGCGGCCGCCGACGAAGCCGCGCCCGCCGATGGCGTGATCAGCCAGGACGCCACCCACCTGGGCACGGTGGACGTGAACGGCCATCGCGTGAAGCGCGAGCCGAAGGACCCGCAGTTCGTCGCCCCCCTGGTCGACACGCCGCGCGCCGTGACCGTGATCCCGCAGCAGATCATCGAACAGACGGCGGCCACCTCGCTGCAGGACATCCTGCGCACCTCGCCGGGCATCACCTTCGGCGCGGGCGAGGGCGGCCAGCCTCTGGCCGACCGGCCCTTCATCCGGGGTCAGGCCTCGGGCAACAACATCTTCGTCGACGGGGTGCGCGACACCGGCGGCCAGCAGCGCGAGGTCTTCAACCTGGAGCAGGTCGAGGTCATCAAGGGCGCCGATTCCGTCTACTCGGGCCGGGGCTCGGGCGGCGGCAGCATCAATCTGTCATCCAAGGCGCCGCGCCTGGCCAACTTCGTCAACGGCTCGGCCGGGGCCGGTACGGACGATTATCTGCGCGGCACGGTGGACGCCAACTGGCAGGTCGGGCCGACCGCCGCCATGCGCCTGAACCTCATGGCCTCGCAAGGCGACGTGCCGGGCCGCAATGGGGCCGACTTCGACAAGTGGGGCGTCGGCGCCGCGATCGCCGTGGGTCTGGGCACGCCGACCACCATCACCGCCAGCTACTACCACCTCGACAGCAATCAACTGCCTGACTACGGCGTCCCACTCTACACCAAGCTGGGCGGGGCGACCGCGCCGCGTCCGGACGCCTCGGGCGTGCTGGACGTGCCCTACGACAGCTTCTACGGCCTGAAGGCGCGCGACTATCTGAACAATACGGTCGACAGCCTGACGCTGGAGATCGAGCACCGGTTCAGCGACACTCTGGCCCTGCGCAACGTCACCCGCTACTCGCAGACGCTGAATGATTACGTCGTCACCAACCCCGGCGACGGTGGAAACGCCCAGTTGATCGACGGCGTCTGGTGGATGAAGCGGGGCCTGAAGTCGCGCTGGAACCCGGCCGAGACCCTGGCCAACGTCACCGACCTGCACGGCGCCTTCCTGACCGGTTCGATCAAGCACGACTTCGACGTCGGCGTCGAGCTGTCGCGCGAGAAGAACCAGAACGCCTCCTACACGGTCACGACCCTGACCGGCACGGCCTGCCCGGCGCCGCTGACGGGGCTGGACTGCACCCAGGTCTATGCCCCCAATCCGAACGATCCGTGGACGGGCACGAAGACGCGCGGTCTGGTCAGCCGGGCCGACACCGATTCCATCGGCGTCTACGCCTTTGACGCCATTCACCTGAGCGACCGGCTGATCCTGAACCTGGGTCTGCGTTGGGACGACTATTCGGTTGAGGGGCTGAACGCCTCGGGCACGGTGACGGCGCCGATCTATGCCCCCACGCGCGGCGACTGGGACTTCGTCAACTATCAGGTCGGCCTGGTCTACAAGCCGACGGCGAACAGCAGCATCTACGCCTCCTTCTCGACCGCCTCGACGCCGCCGACCATCTCGGCCGGGGATCAGAATACGGGCACGACCAACGGCAGCGCCAACTTCGTCGCCACCGTTCTCGACCCTGAGGAAACCGAGAGCTTCGAGATCGGCGCCAAGGCCAATCTGTTCGGCGATCGCCTGGCGCTCAGCGGCGCCCTGTTCCACCTGACCCGCAAGAACGCAGCCATTCTGGTGGCGCCGGACCGCTATGAGCAGGCGGGCGAGGCCAGGGTGAAGGGTCTGGAACTGGGCGTGTCGGGCAACATCACCGACAAGTGGCAGGTGTTCGGCGGCTACACCTGGATGGACTCTGAACTGGTGCGCGGCGCCTATAACAGCATCAATCTGGGCGACGCCCTGGCCAATACGCCCGAGCACAGCGCCAGCCTGTTCACCACCTATCGCCTCCTGCCGAAACTGAGCCTGGGCGGCGGCGTCTACTATGTGTCGAAATCCTGGGGCGGCAATCAGGGCGGGGCCGGCGGCGGCGGCAATCGCGTCTATGCGCCGGAATACACCCGGTTCGACCTGTTCGCCTCCTACGACATCAACGAGCGCGCCTCGCTGCAGCTGAACGTCCAGAACGCCGGGGATGAGGAATACATCATCCGCACCAACGGCGTGCACCACGCCGACGTCGCCCCGGGGCGTCAGGCCATCCTGACCCTGAACGTCCGCTACTAAGAGGCCGCGTTTCGCGTCATCATGTCGGCCCCGCGCTTTCGCCAGCAGCGGGGCCGATGCGTTTTCAGACGGTGAGAGAGCCATGCTGCTGCACATCCCCGAAGTCTTCACCAAGGCCGAGGTGCAGGCGCTGCGCCAGACGCTGGACGCCGGTCCCTGGGCTGACGGCAACATGACGTCGGGCCATCAGTCGGCGAGCGCCAAGCGCAATCAGCAACTGCCCGAGGACAGCGCCCCGGCGCGCGAGGTGTCGGCTCTGGTGGTCCAGGCGCTGAACGCCAATCCGATGTTCGTCTCGGCCGCCCTGCCGCACACGATTTTTCCGCCCCTGTTCAATCGCTATGAGGGCGGCGGCGAGTTCGGCACGCACGTCGACAACGCTATCCGCCAGCGCGAGGGCTGTCGCATCCGCAGCGACCTGTCGGCCACCCTCTTCCTGTCCGAGCCCGAGGACTATGACGGGGGCGAGCTGATCATCGAGGAGATGTACGGCGCCCAGTCGATCAAGCTGCCGGCGGGCGATCTGGTCCTCTATCCGTCCAAGAGCCTGCACCGGGTGACGCCCGTCACGCGCGGCGCCCGCGTCTCCAGCTTCATGTGGATGCAGAGCCTGATCCGCGACGACGCCGACCGCGAGACCCTGTTCCGCCTCGACGTGGCGATCCAGCGCGTCAACCTCGACAAGGGGCCCAAGGATCCGGCCGTGATCGAACTGACCGGCGTCTATCACAACCTGCTGCGGCGCTGGTCCGAGGTGTGACGCCTCGGCGCGCTCAGGCCGCCTGCGCCGCCTCGCCGCGCGACAGTACAAGCCGTATCGCGTTCAGCAGGGCCTCGGGCTGGATCGGCTTCTGCGCCACCCCGTCCATCCCCGCCGCCAGGTAGACGACCTCGTCGCGCGGATCGGCGTTGGCCGTCAGCGCCAGAATGGGCAGGGCGGCGGCCGGGCCGGGCAGGGCGCGGATCGCCCGCGTCGCCGCCACCCCGTCCATCACCGGCATCTTCACATCCATCAGGATCAGATCGAAGGGCGCGGCCGCCGCGCGCTCGACCGCCTGACGGCCGTTCTCGGCGGTCTCATGGGTGCAGCCGAACAACTCCAGCACCTTGCCCGCGACGAAGCGGTTGGCGGCGTGGTCGTCCACCACCAGCACATGCAGGGTGTCATGGAAGGTCGGCGCCGCCTGACGGTCCTCATCGCGGCGGCCGTCGGCCTGCGCCAGCGGCAGGCGCAGGTCGAAGCAGAAGCGCGCCCCGCCCTGAGGCGAACGCTCGACCGCCAGCACCCCCTCCATCCGTTCGACGATCTGGCGGCAGATGGCCAGGCCGAGGCCCGCGCCCGCGCCCTGCCGTCCCGCCTCGCCGGTGTTGAACGGCTCGAAGATGGCGCGCGCCGCCTCGTCGCTGACGCCGGGGCCGCTGTCGTCGACGGTCGCGGACAGCCGCACCTGTCCGTCCTGAAGCGCTGTCGCCAGCCGCACCCGCACCACGCCCGCCTCGGTGAACTTCAGGGCGTTGCCGATCAGATTGTTCAATAGCTGTTTGAGCCGCATCTCATCGCCGACGACCCATCGCGCGGCCGTCAGCTCCGCCTCGACCTGCAGTTCCAGCGCCTTCTCCTCGGCGCGCGGGCTCCACAGGGCCGACAGGTCCGCCGCCACCGACTGCAGGTCCAGCGGCGCGGGCTCCAGCGTCAGCATCCCGGCCTCGGCCCGCGACATGTCCAGCGCATCGGTCAGCAGCCGCAGCAGGCTGGCGCCCGAATCCAGAATGGTGCGCACGTGCGGGCGCAGGGCTTCCTGCGTCAGTTGCCGCTCCATCAGGGCGGCCACCCCCAGCACCCCGTTCAGGGGCGTGCGGATCTCGTGGCTCATCACGGCCAGGAACTCGGACTTGGCGCGGCTGGAGGCGCGGGCCTCCGCCTCGGCGCGGACCAGATTCTGGGCCAGTTCGGCCATGGCTTCCGCGCGGCGTTTGTGGATCGCCACCCCGGCCTGAAGCACGTGCAGCCCTGCGCCCACCCCGACATAGCGGCCGCGCGAGACGACGATGAATCCTTTCAGCAGGGCGCCCAGACCGGCCGCGTCCATCGATTGGAACAGCACGTCGGCCGAGGCGTCCGCCTCCACCACCATCGGCGCCGGGTCCATCAGCGCCGAGACCGGGCGCCGGACATAGAGGGCGCGACCGAACTCGGCCGCCAGCTTCAGGGTGAAGGCGTTGCGCTCGATCAGGCCGATGGGCCGTCCCTCGGCGTCGGCTACGGCGATGACCAGGGTTTCGGGCTCAGCCTCGAACCGGGCCAGCGCCTCTGCGCCCAGGGCGTCGGGCGCCATCGGCGCCGAGGCGTCCACGAAATCTCCGATCCTGGCCATTTCCCAGCCGTCTCCTGCGTCTTGCCAGAGCAGGGTTAGGTCAGGGCGCTTAACAGGCGATTTGCCGGAAATGAATGTTTTGCAAGGCTAATTTGACGATTGATCTGATGGCGGACAGTCAGAGGCGCGCCAGCAGTTCCGCCGCAAAGGTCGACAGGCTGTCGTCGCGCGCCCCCATGACCACGACCCGGTCGCCGGGACGGGCCATGTCCACGATGCGGTCGCCGCAGTCGGCGCGGGTCGCCAGCGCCAGCGCCTGACGCCCCGCCGCGCGCACGCCGGCCGCTATGTCCTCGCTGCCGACGCTGCGGTCGGTGGTGCCGCCGTAATAGACCGGCTCGGGCATCAGCAGCACGTCGTCGGGCCGCATCAGCCCGGCGAAGCCCTCGATGAACGCCTGCTGCATCAGCTTCAGCGGGCCGAAGCCGTGCGGCTGGAACAGGATCAGCAACCGTCCGTCAAAGGAGTGCAGGGTCTTAAGGGTGGCGGCGATCTTGTCCGGATTGTGAGCGAAGTCGTCGATGACGGTGACGCCGCCCTGCGTTCCCACCACCTCCAGCCGCCGCCGGATACCGCTGAAGGTCTCCAGCGCCGCGACCGCCTGATCCATGTCGACGCCCAGCGCCCGAACCGCCCCCAGCGCCGCCAGAGCATTGGCGACGTTGTGCGCGCCCGGCACGTTCAGCCTCGCCGCCCGCGTCGCCTCGCCGCGCACCCGCAGCTCAAAGGTCATGCCGGTCGGCAGGGGCTGAAGGTCGTGCGCCGACATGTCGGCCTCTTCCTCGCCCAGCGCGAAGGTGATCGCCTTGCCGGGGGGCAGGGTCTGCGCCAGTTCTTGGGCCAGCGCCGCCGTCTCGGGATTGTCGAGGTTCAGCACCGCCGTCGTGGCCCGGTCGACGAAGCCGCCGAACAGGTCGCGCAACTCCTCCATCGACTTGTGGTCCAGCGAGATGTTGGAGACCACGGCGACCGTCGGATCATAGCGGGCGATGGAGCCGTCGCTCTCGTCCACCTCGGCCACGAACAGCCCAGTCTCGTTATTTGGTCCGCCGATCAGGGCGCTGGCGAACGGTTGTGCGGCGCTGGCGAAGTTCTTCATCACCGCGCCGTTGACCACGGTCGGCGCGCGCCCCGCCTGATCGAGAATCCAGGCGACCATGCCGGTGATGGTCGACTTGCCGCTGGTGCCCGCCACGCCGACCGAGGTCGGGGCCGCGTTGAACAGTTCGCTGAGCAGCTGGGGCCGGGTCTTGATGACGGCGCCGACACGCCGGGCCGCGCCGATGTCGGGCACGGTGTCCTCGACCGCGCCGGTGGCGACGACCACCTGATCGGCGCTGAACACGCCCGATCCGTCCTGCGGGTGCAGGGCGACGCCGTGGGCGCGCAGCCAGTCGAACTTCTCGGGCGTGCGGCCCTGATCCAGCGCCCGATCGGAGCCTGAGATTCGGTTCCCCTGCGCCTGAACGATCATGGCCAGCGGCATCATGCCGGAGCCGCCAACGCCGCAGAAGAAGTAGTCTTTGTTCATCGGCTTGATTTCAATGCGGGAAAGCGGGGAATGTCCGGTCTGACTAGCACGCAAGACGCTCAAGGCCACCCCGTCCATGCAGACCAGACCGTTCCGAATCGGCGTCGTCAACGCCAGCTCCCGTCTCGATCCGGCGCGGGGCGAGGCGATCCGGGCGTGGGCGGCGGCGCAGTGGCCGGATGGCGCGGTCGAACTGGTGCTGCACCCGGCCCTCCATGACGTCCACGGCCATTTCGGCGGCGACGACGCCACCCGCGCCCGCGCCTTTGTCGAGACGGCCAACGACCCCGACATCGACGCCGTCTGGTTCGCGCGCGGCGGTTACGGCGCCTGCCGCATCGCCGAGGCGGTGATCCCCGAACTGACCGCCCATGCCTGGGCCAAGCGCTATCTCGGCTATTCCGACGCGGGCAGCCTGCTGGCGGCCCTGTATCGTGCGGGCTTTCCTCATGTGGCGCACGGACCGATGGCCTCGGACGGGTCGCGTCATGACGCCGCGGGTCTTCGGGCGGTTAACTGGCTACGGAGCGGCGACCCGGCCTCGCTGGAGCCCTCCCTGCTGAGCGACCCCCGACCCGCCGTCGGCTTCAACCTGACCATCCTGAACGAACTGGTCGGCACGGAGATCGAGCCGGATCTGACCGGCCACGTCGTCATGCTGGAAGAGGTGTCCGAGGCCCTCTATCGCGTCGACCGGATGATGTTCCACCTGACAGGCCAGGCCTCGATCCGCCGCGTGGCGGGCATCCGTCTGGGCCGCGTGTCCGACGTGACGGCCAATGACCCCGACTTCGGCCTGACGGCGGAGGAGATCGTGCGTCACTGGTGCGTACGCTCAGGCATTCCCTATCTGGGGCTGGCCGATATCGGTCATGACCGGGACAACAAGGTCGTGCCTTTCGGCTCCCGCGCCTGAGGCCCAGTCTGCCTTTCAGGATCAGCCCCTCAGGATCAGCCCGTCCGGCCGCGCCTCAAAGGCCGACAGACGGCCCAGAAAGCTCATCCCCAGCAGGGCCGCGGGCATGTCGCGGTCGATCACCAGGGCCTCGACCGAGGTCATCTCCACCCCCGCCACCGACAGGGAGGTCAGCAGCACCCGCGCGGCTGGTATCTGGCCCGAGGCGGTGTTCAGCGTCTGGTTGAAGTCGTGCGGTTTCAGCCGCACGCCCAGCCGTTCGGCGTCGGCGCGGCTCAGCGTCACCACGCTGGCGCCGGTATCGACCAGCATCCGCATCGGCCGTCCCTCGACGGTGGCCTCGGCCCAATAGTGGCCGTCGGCCGCGCGCGTCACCGACGGCGCCTCCTTCAGCGCCACGGCGGCGTAGGCCTGAGCCGGGCCTTCCCACCACATCAGGGCGCCGATGCAGGCGCAGCCCGACGCCAGGGCGGCGGCGAAAACGACAGCGGAGCGCGGGTCAAAGCGGATCATGAAGCGGACTATGCCGCCTGGGTCTTCCCATGCGGTGAAGCGACGTGGCGAACGAAAGGTTGACGCCCGACCGCTGATCGCCCCGGCTCACTCGCCCAACAGCCTGGGGTCGATCCGGCTCTTGCGGCCCGGCAGCTCGGCCATGACGGCGGTGCGGCCCTCGTCCGTCATCCGGCTCCAGGTCGCGATTTCCTGCAGCGTTCGCAGACAGCCCAGGCACAGGCCCGACGCGCCGTCGACGGTGCAGACCATGACGCAGGGGCTGGCGATGGAGCGGGGCGGGGGGGAGGCGGGGGTGGCGGACATGGTTCGTGACGGTATCGCAACAATGAGTCCGGGAACGGACTATAATTTCTTGACTTTTCGCGCCGGGCGGCTATATTCATCCTCGACGCGAAACGACTGACAGGGTGAGAGTCCCAAAAAGCACGACGTGTCTTCTTTCATCGTTCAACGAAAGGAGACGCCAAAAATGAACGAAAACAAAGAGCGCAATCTCCAGCACGCCATGATGTCCTTCGCCCTGTTCGGCGGGATGCTGGTGAATACGAAGCAGATGAACGGCGCCGGCGACCGCGTGGTCAGCCACCCGTCCAACTTCGTACCTATAACGATCAAACGGCCGCGCGCGTAGTCGCGAGACTGGATGATCCAGCCAGAAGCCCCGGTCAGAACGACCGGGGTTTTTCAATTCCGCCCTTGCCATCGCCGCGCGCCCTGGCCGAAACCGGCGGCTTCACCGGCAAGGAGGAAGCCCGTCATGAGTCTGATCGTCCAACAGCGCAAAGGCGCGGTCATGGTCTGGACGCTGGACCGGCCCGACCGGCTGAACGCCCTGCCGGACCTTGAGGACGGCGAGGCCTTCGCCGCCGCATGCGACGCCGTCAACGCCGACTCCTCGATCCGCTGCGTGGTGATGACGGGCGCCGGACGCGCCTTCTCGGCGGGCGGCGACCTGAAGGCGATGAAGGATCGCCGCGACCTGTTCGAGGGCTCGGGCGCCGCCATCCGCGAACGCTATCGCCGGGTCGTCCATCGCATCGTGCGCGCCCTCTATGGGCTGGAGGTGCCGTTGATCAGCGCGGTCAACGGCCCGGCCATGGGGCTGGGCTGCGACATCGCCGGTCTGGGCGACATCCGCATCGCTTCCGAGCGCGCCAGCTTCGGCGTGCCCTTCATGAAGCTGGGCATCATTCCCGGCGACGGCGGCTCCTGGCTGCTGCCGCGCAACGTGGGCTACGCCCGCGCCGCCGAACTGCTGTTCACCGCCCGTTCGATCGACGCGGCGACGGCCGAGCAGTGGGGCCTGGTCAACCGCGTCGTCCCGCATGAAGCGCTGATGGACGAGGCGATGCAGACGGCGGACCAGATCGCCGCCCAGCCGCCCCAGGCCCTGCGCATGGCCAAGAGCCTGCTGCGTCAGGGCCGCGACATGAATTTCGATCAGATGCTGGAGCTGTCCGCCGCCATGCAGGCCCTGGCCCACCTGACCGACGACCACATCGAGGGCGTGAGCGCGGTGCTGGAAAAGCGGGCAGGAGAATTTACGGGAAACTGAGTTCCTCTCTTCCGCTCACCCCGGCGGACGCCGGGGCCCAGTGAGAGCCGCGTGCACCGCGCCTGCCCATTCCGCCTCCGCAAGTGAGGCCAAAACACTGGGTCCCGGCGTCGGCCGGGATGAGCGGGGAGGAGGGCGATCAGCCAACAAAAAAGGGGCCCCGCGCGAGGCCCCTTTTCCGTCTTCATCCCGATCCGCCCTTACGTCCGTGCGGGCGCCTTCATGGCGCGCGTAGCGGGCACGCCGGTCGAGGCGTTGTCGCGCTTGGCGCCCGCCGTCTCGCCCGGCTTCATGAACTTGACCAGCACGCGCTGGCCGATCAGCAGCGGGGCCTCGTCGACGGCGACCACCACCTCGACCACGCGCTCGTCGGTGCGTTGGGACGGGTCGTCCGAGGCCAGTTTGCGGGCGCCGAAGACGGCGGCGCGGCGCAGCACCTTGCCGACATAGACCTTGGACGGATCGCCTTCGGGGGTGATCTCGACGGCCTGATCGACGCTGACGTTGGGGATGTCGGCCTCGACGATCTCGGCGCGAGCGATGCGCGGGGCGGCGGGCTCCAGGTCGAACATGTTCGACACGTTCAGGGTCGAGGCGCCGGCGCCGGGGTTGGCGTAGCGGCGCACGATGCGGCCGTCGGCGGGCGAGCGGATCACCGTCAACTCGACATTATAGGCGGCCTGATCGCGGCGGGCGCGGGCGGTCTGGACGGCGGCCTGTTGCGAGGCGAGGCGGGCCTGGGCCTGGGCGATGGCGTCGCGGGCCTGATCCATGCGCTGGGCGGCGACGAAGTTGGTGGCGACCAGTTTCTGCAGCCGGTCGTGCTCGCGCTGGGCCGTGGCGATGTCGACATTGATCATGCGCAGCTGGCTTTCGGCCTGGGCCAGATCGGCGGTCGCCGTCTGCAGCGACAGGCGCGGCTCGTCGTCTTCCTGACGGGCCAGAATCTGACCGGCCTTCACCAGGTCGCCTTCCTGAACCAGGACGTCACGCACCACGCCGCCGCGCCGCGCAGCGATCTGGATGATGCCGCCCTCGATGTCGATCTTGCCGTTGGCGATGGCCGAATAGGGGCTTTCCACCTTCTTCTCGGCCGCCTCGGCCAACTCGGCCTTCTTGGCGGCGCCGGCCTTCTGCATCAGGCTCAGGCCGATGACGACGGCGACCAGCAGCGCCAGGCCGATCCAGAGCCATTTGTTTTTCAGGAATGCGGGCATGGGGGTCCTCAAGGGGATCGGGGTCAGTGCGACGCCAGGATGGCTTCGGGATTGGGGGTGCGGCGCTGATCGTCGATGATCACGCCGTCTTCGATGTGGATGACCCGGTCGGCCCAGGCTTCCAGGCGCGGGTCGTGGGTCACGCAGATGACGGCTGCGCCGTGTTCGGTGGCCGCCCGGCGCAGCAGTCTGATGACCACCTGGCCGTTCTCGCCGTCCAGCGCCGAGGTCGGTTCATCGGCGAACAGGATCTGCGGGTCCTTGGCCAGGGCGCGGGCGATGGCGACGCGCTGCTTCTCGCCGCCGGACAGGGCGGCCGGGCGCTGATGCAGGCGATGGCCCAGGCCGACCTCCTCGAGAGCGAGCGCGGCGCGCTTCTTGGCCTTCTCCGGCGACAGGCCCTGATATTTCAGCACCGTCGTCACCTGCTGCAGGGCGCTGAGCGCCGGGAACAGGTTGAAGCCCTGGAAGATGAAGCCGCAGTGATCCAGCCGGAACTTGTCGATCCTGCCGCCCGACAGTTTCCACAGGTCGTCCACGTCCAGGGCGTCGACGCGCCCTTCCTCGGGCCGCAGCAGGCCGGACAGGGCGGCGATCAGCGTCGACTTGCCCGAACCCGACGGCCCCATGACCATGGTCAGGTCGCCGTGGCGGGCGTCGAAATCCACGCCCTTCAGCACCTCGACATAGGACCGGCCGGACTTGAACCGCTTGACCAGTCCCTTGGCTTCCAGGGCGAACTCGCCGTGCTTGCCGTGAACCTTGGTATGTTTGTTCATCGCAGCAGGTCCGCAGGTTGGCTCTTCTTCAGAATGCCCATCGACAGCAGGCCCGAGAGCATGGAGATGGCGATCAGCCCGCCCCCGACGATGATCAGCAGCATCGGCGGCATGGAGATGATGACGGCGTTGGACAGGGCCAGCAGCGACAGCAGCCAGGTCAGCAGGATGGCCGCGCCGACCCCCACCATTCCGACCCAGAAGCTAAGCTCCATGACGATGCGGCGCAGGCTGCCCATGCCGACGCCCAGGGCGCGCAGCGAGGCGAACTCCTTGATGTTGGCCATGATGGCGCCGCGCAGGGTCTGCCAGGTGATGGCCACGCCGATGATGATTCCCAGCACCACGCAGCCGCCGATGATGATGACCAGAATGCCTTCCTCGAACATGGCGCCGGCGTTGGCGTCGGCCAGCTGCTGACGGGTCCAGGCCTTCCATTGGCCGTTGCCCATGGCGTTCAGCTGGGCGACCACGACCTCGGCGCGGGCGGGGTCCTTGATCTTGAGCATCAGCGGGCCGACGCGCGGCCCCTCAAAGGCCTGGCCCAGCATCCGCAAGGAGTCTCGCGACATGACGATGGTCGGCTGCATCATGTTGGGATAGCCGCGCAGCACGCCGACCACGGTCACGGTCTGGCCGTTGAACAGGGCCTTGTCGCCCAGTTTGACGCCCAGCGGCGTCAGCGCCGTCTCGTCCACCGCCACGGTGAAGGGCTGGCGCAGGGCCTCGACCAGTTCTTCGGAATAGTCGCGCGGGATGGTGACCGAGCCGGGCGCCGTGTCGATGATGTTGACCAGCACGCTCTTCTGGCGCGGCGCGCCCTGCTTGGCGCGGTCGGCGGCCGTGGCGGTCGGGTCGACGTTCTTGATGTTCTGGAAATTGCCGCCCGACATGTCGAGGGTCTTCACCTCGACCACCTCGGGGTGGTTATAGGCCAGCGGGACAAAGCGTCGCGGCATGCCCATCGGCCCGCTGAACAGGGCCTTGGCGCCCGGCTGCATGATGAAGATATCGGCGCTGGAGCGCTCGATGGCGGCGGTGAATCCCTTGCCGATGCCAATGAAGACCCCGGTCATGGCCAGCACCAGCAACCCCGAAAGGGCCAGCGCCATGACGGCGGCCATATAGCGGCGCCACTCGAAGAGCAGCGTGGACAGCGCGAGCGACATGACGCGTATTCATTCCCCTGACTTGCGCTGTTATCTGACCGCCTGCGGGCGCTGGGCCAAGTTAAATCGGGGTAAGGCTGGCTGCGCCGGATTTGTTACGGGGCTTGAGGGCGCGGCCCTTGCGGGTCTAGTGACGGCGGACAGCAAGGCGTGGGCGTGGTGTCCCGCCTCACGGAGACGCCCATGTCGCTTCGCCGCACCCTTTCCTTCACCGCCTCGCTGGCCGCCCTCGGCATGGCCGCCGTGGTGGTCAACGCCCCCGCTTCGGCCGCGCGCGCCGACGAGGGGATGTGGACCTTCGACAGCTTCCCGATCCAGACGGTCAATGAGAAGTACGGCACGCGCATCGACCAGGCCTGGCTGGACCGCGTCCGCAACGCCGCCGTGCGCCTGCAGGGCTGCTCGGCCTCGTTCGTGTCGGGTGAAGGCCTGATCCTGACCAACCACCACTGCGTCATCTCGTGCGTCCAGGACCTGTCGACGGCCCAGAACGACTACGTCAAGAACGGCTGGATGCCCGCCACGCGCGAGGAAGAGAAGACCTGCCCCGGCCAGACGGCCGAGGTCCTGACCGACATCACCGACGTCACCGATCGCGTGCTGGGCGCTGGTTCGGGTCTGGAAGGCGCGGCCTTCGTCGCCGCCCGCTCGGCGGAGATCGACGCGATCCAGAAGGAGGCCTGCGGCGACGACCGCAAGCTGACGTGTCAGGTCATCAGCTTCTATCGCGGCGGCAAATACGCCCTGTACAAGTTCCGCAAGTATGAGGACGTGCGTCTGGCCTTCGCGCCGGAGTTCCAGGCGGCCTTCTTCGGCGGCGACCCGGACAACTTCAACTTCCCGCGCTACGCCCTCGATGCGGCCTTCCTGCGCGCCTATGAGGACGGCAAGCCGGTCGCCTCGCCCAACCACCTGAAGTGGAACCCCAACGCTCCGACCGACGGCGAGCCCACCTTCGTGGCCGGCAACCCCGGCTCGACCTCGCGCCTGCTGACCATGAGCCAGCTGGAGCGCCTGCGCGACCAGCAGATCCCCATCACCCTGATCCAGAGCGCCGAACTGCGCGGCCGTCTGGTCGAATATTCGACCCTGGGCGAGGAAGAAAAGCGCGTCGCTCTGGACCCCATCTTCGGTCTGGAGAACAGCTTCAAGGTCTACTACGGCCAGCAGGGCGCCCTGACGGACCCCGCCTTCATGGCCAAGAAGCGCCAGGAAGAGGCCGAGCTGCGCCAGCGCGTCGCCGCCGACCCGGCCGTGGCCGAGCGCATCGGCGACCCCTGGGCCGATCTGGAGAAGGTGCAGGCGACCGCCCGCGACCTCTATCTGCCCTATCGCCAGCTTGAGGCGAACGCCGGCGGCGGCTCGACCCTGTATTCCTACGCCCGCGCCATCGTCCGCGCGTCGAAGGAGCGCGCCAAGCTCGCCGCCGAGCGCCGCGCCGGCTACGCCGACAGCGACATCGCCGCCCTGGGCCGCCGCCTGGCCTCGGACGCCCCGATCCCGGTCGGCGTCGAGGAGATCCAGCTGTCGCACTGGATGCTGAAGACCCGCGAATATCTGACGGTCGACAGCGCCGATGTGAAGGCCATGCTGGGCGCTGAAAGCCCCGAAACCATCGCCGCGCGCCTGGTGCAGAGCCGCCTGATCGACCCGGCCTTCCGCGCGCAGGCCCTGGCCATGACGCCGGAGCAGCTGGCCGCCTCGGGCGACCCGATGATCGCCTTCGTCCTGGCCAATGACGACGCCGCCCAGGCCGTCCGCACCCAATGGGACGCCGGCGTCAACGCTCCGACCGCCCGCGCCGCCGAAAAGGTCGCGCAGGCCCGCTTCGCCGTCTATGGCGACAACCTGTACCCGGACGCCACCTTCTCCTTGCGCCTGTCCTACGGCCAGGTGAAGGGCTGGACCTATCGCGGCGTCACCGTGCCGTCCTTCACCTACATGGGCGGCCTGTACGAGCGCGCCACCGGCGCCGAGCCGTTCAACGCCTCCGAGCGCTTCCTGGCGGCCAAGGACCGGATCAACAAGGATGTCGTCTACGACTTCGTCTCGACCAACGACATCATCGGCGGCAACTCCGGCTCGCCGGTGATCAACGCCAAGGGCGAAGTGATCGGCGCCGCCTTCGACGGCAACATCCACTCGCTGGGCGGCTCGTTCGGCTATGACGGCGAACTGAACCGCACGGTGTCGGTCTCGACCGCCGCCGTCACCGAGGCCCTGCGCAACGTCTACAACCAGCCGCGCCTGCTGCGCGAACTGGGCGTGCGTCGCTAAATAAGGCGACTTTCTTCTCCCCACATCGTGGGGAGGGGGACCACGAAGTGGTGGAGGGGCCTGCGACAGCAGAACCAAGCAG
The DNA here is from genome assembly GCF_000421705.1 of Brevundimonas naejangsanensis DSM 23858. Classification (GTDB taxonomy): domain Bacteria; phylum Pseudomonadota; class Alphaproteobacteria; order Caulobacterales; family Caulobacteraceae; genus Brevundimonas; species Brevundimonas naejangsanensis. Next base: position 1,345,939 of record NZ_ATXN01000002.1, on the reverse strand, counting down.
CCCCTCCGTCTCGTCGGCTTCGCCGCCGATCCACCTCCCCATCGCCATGCGATAGGGAGGAAAGGTTACGCCCCCGTCTGACGCATCGGCCTGCTAGCTTTCTTCCTGCCGATTTCAGACTATTCAGACGAATTAGACTCTGTTTTTTCCTCGCCGGAGTCTGAATCAGGAGCTTCTCATGCGTCACATGCTGTTCGCCTCGGCCGCCGTCCTGGCCTTCGCCGCCGCCTCTTCCGCCAAGGCCGAGGAGGGCATGTGGACCTATGACAACTTCCCCATCGCCCGCGCCAACCAGACGCTGGGCACGAACATCGATCAGGCCTGGCTGGACCGCGTGCGCCTGTCGTCGGTGAAGTTCGGCGGCTGTTCGGCGGGGGTCATCTCGGCCGAGGGGCTGGTGATGACCAACAACCACTGCGTCTCGTCCTGCGTCGCCAACCTGTCGACGCCCCAGCTTCAGTATAATGAGACCGGCTTCACCCCCAAGAGCCGCGAGGAAGAGCTGCAATGCCCCGGCGCCTCGGCGGAAATCCTGACCGACATCACCGACGTCACCCAGCGGGTCCAGAAGGCGGGCGCCGGTCTGGACGGTCAGGCCTACACCCAGGCGCGCGAGGCCGAGGCCGGCCGCATCGAAACCGAAGCCTGCGGCGACGACGCCAAGATCCGCTGTCAGGTGGTCAGCCTGTATCGCGGCGGCCAGTTCAAACTCTACAAGTTCCGCAAATACTCCGACGTGCGTCTGGCCTGGGCGCCGGAAGACCGCGCCGCGACCTTCGGCGGCGATCTGGACAACTTCTCCTTCCCGCGCTTCGCCATCGATGCCGCCTTCATCCGCCTGTATGAGGACGGCAAGCCCGCCGCGACCCCGACCCACTTCACCTGGAACCCGAACAAGCCGACCGAGGGCGAGCCCGTCTTCGTCACCGGCAACCCCGGCTCGACCCAGCGTCTGCTGACGCAGGCCCAGCTGATGACCATCCGCGACGTGGTCCTGCCGCTGGATCAGCTGATCGCGTCGGAGCTGCGCGGGCGTCTGATCCGCTATTCGGAAGAGGGCGAGGATCAGGCCTTCATCGCCATGGATCCGCTGTCGGGCGTCGAGAACACCTATAAGCGCGGGCGCGGCCGGATGGCCGCCCTGATCGACCCGGCCTTCATGGATCAACTGGCCGGTCAGGAAACCGTTTTCCGTCGCGGCGTGGCCGAGAACGAGGCCCTGTCGGCCGAGGTCGGCGATCCCTGGGCCGTTTTGGCGCAGATCCAGCCGATCGCGCGCGAGCTCTACGCCCCGATGGCCCTGCTGGAAGGCGGCACCGGCATGGGCACCACCTCGGTCGCGGGCGGCTCGCCCCTGTTCAGCTGGGCGCGGGCCATCGTGCGCGGGGCGCAGGAGCGCGCCAAGCCGTCGGATCAGCGCCTGCCCGAGTTCGCCGACAGCCGCCTGCCGGGCGTGCAGTCCAGCCTCTTCGCCGCGCGCCCGACCTATCCCGAGCTGGAGCAGATCCGTCTGGAATGGTGGCTGTCCAAGACGCGCGAATGGCTGACCGTCGATAGCCCCTACGTCCGCACCCTGCTGGGCAAGGAGAGCCCCGAGGGCCTGTCCGCCCGTCTGGTCGAAGGCACTAAACTGGCCGATCCGGCCGTGCGCCGCGCCCTGTGGGAAGGCGGCCTGCCCGCCGTTCAGGCCTCGACCGATCCGCTGATCCAGTACGTCCTGGCCATCGACGCCGACGCCCGCGCCGTGCGCAGCCAGTGGGACAATACGGTCAAGGCGCCGACCGACCGCGCCTCGGAACAGCTGTCCGCCGCCCGCTTCGCCGTCTTCGGCGACGCCGTCTATCCGGACGCCACCGGCACCCTGCGCCTGACCTACGGCCGGGTCGAAGGCACGGACGTGCCGGGTCAGCGCATCCCCGCCTTCACCACCTTCGCTGGCCTGTGGGACCGGGCGACCGGCGCCGAGCCGTTCAACGTCGCGCCCAAGCTGCTGGCCGCCAAGGACCGCATCGACCCGAACGCGGTGATGAACATGGCGGTCTCGTCCGACACCATCGGCGGCTCGTCGGGCTCCCCCGCCGTCAACGCCAAGGGCGAGATCATCGGGGCCAACTTCGACTCCACCGTCCTGACCCAGCGCAACGCCTATGGCTATGACCGCAACGTCAACCGCAGCGTGATCGTCACCACCCAGGCCGTGACCACGGCCCTGCGCGACGTCTACGGCATGGATCACCTGATCGCCGAACTGGGCGCGGATGCGCCCAAGGCCGCCTCGCGCCGGGCGCGCCGTTGAACGGCCCGGTCTTTCGACCTGCGGCGCCGGACGACGTTCCGGCGCTGCGCGCCCTGATCGAAAGCGCCTATCGCGGCGACGCTGCCCGGGCCGGCTGGACCCACGAGGCCGACCTGCTGGAGGGCCAGCGCACCGACGAGGCGGAGCTGCGCGACATCCTCGCCGACGCCTCGCGGATCATCCTGCTGGCCGAGGTCGACGGCGCCCTGATCGGCTGCGTTCAGGTCGCGGATCAGGGGCGGGGTCTGGCCTATCTGGGCCTGCTGACCGTCGATCCGGCGCGTCAGGCGGGCGGTCTGGGCCGCTTGCTGATCGAGGCCGCCGAAGCCGAGGCCGCCGCCCGCTTCGCCGCCACGCGCATGGAGATGACCGTCATCCGCCAGCGCGCCGAGCTGATCGCCTGGTACGAACGGCGCGGTTATCGCCTGACCGGCGAGACCCGCCCCTTCCCGATGGACGACCCCCGCTTCGGCCTGCCCCGCACGCGCGACCTGGCCTTCGTGGTTCTGGAGAAGACGCTTTAGATCAGCAGGGAAGGGCGCAATTTTCGTTCTCATAAGGTTCGGTCTGGCCTAGACGGGCACACGCTTCGTTTCTTTTTCTGACGCCTGACCGAGATCATCGTGCAAGACACCGTCCGCCGCATCCTGACCGCCCGCGTCTATGACGTGGCCGAGGAGACCCCCCTCGATCCGCTGAAGCGGCTGTCGGCGCGGATCGGGCGCCCCGCCCTGCTGAAGCGCGAGGACCTGCAGCCGGTCTTCTCGTTCAAGATCCGCGGCGCCTACAACCGCATCGCGGCCCTGAGCCAGGCCGAGCTGGCGCGCGGCGTCATCTGCGCCTCAGCGGGCAATCACGCGCAGGGGGTGGCGCTGGCGGCGGCGAAGCGCGGGGCGGCGGCGACCATCGTCATGCCGACCACCACGCCCGGCATCAAGGTGGCGGCGGTTCGGGGGCTGGGCGGCCAGGTCGTGCTGCATGGCGAGAGCTTTGACGACGCCTACGCCCACGCCCGCGCGCTGGAAAAGGAAACCGGCGCGACCTTCGTCCACCCCTTCGACGACCCCGACGTCATCGCCGGGCAAGGGACGGTGGGGCTGGAGATCCTGCGCCAGCACGCCGATCCGATCGACGCCGTTTTCATCCCTATCGGCGGCGGGGGGCTGGCGGCGGGGGTGGCGGCCATCGTCCGCTTCCTGCGGCCCGAGACGCGCCTCATCGGCGTCGAACCGGCCGAGGCCCCGACGATGAAAAGCGCTATCGAGGCCGGGCGCGTCGTCGATCTGGATCAGGTCGGCCTGTTCGCCGACGGGGTGGCCGTTCGCCGCGCGGGCGACGAGACCTTTCGCCTGTGCCGCGATCTGCTGGACGAGATCGTGCTGGTCGACACCGACGCCGTCTGCGCCGCCGTGAAGGACATCTTCGACGACGTGCGCGCGGTGGCCGAGCCGTCAGGCGCCGTCGCCCTGGCCGGGATGAAGGCCTGGGCCGCGCGCAACCCCGGATCGGGGGCGCTGGTGGCGATCAACTCGGGCGCCAACGTCAACTTCGATCGCCTGCGCCACGTCGCCGAGCGGGCCGAGATCGGCGAGGGCGCCGAAGCCCTGTTCGCCGTCTCCATGCCCGACCGGCGCGAGGATTATCACCGCTTCCTGCAGAGCCTCGACGGCCGCTCGATCACCGAATTCAACTATCGCTGGTCCGGCGACGGCACGGCCCAGATCTTCGTCGGCGTGGCCCTGCGCGACGGCGCCGCCGAGCGCGAAAGCCTGCTCAGGCGCCTGACCGCCGACGGCTATTCCGTCGTTGACATGAGCGACAACGAGACCGCCAAGCTCCACGTCCGCCACATGGTCGGCGGGCGCACCATCGGCCTGCCGCACGAGCGGCTGCTGCGCTTCGAATTCCCCGAGCGGCCGGGCGCCTTCCTGCGCTTCCTCAACAGCCTTCAACCCGCCTGGGCCCTGACCCTGTTCCACTATCGCAACCACGGCGACGACGCGGGCAGGGTGCTGGCGGGCGTCAGCGTCCCGCCAGACCAGGCGGCGGCCTTGAGCGCCGCTCTGGACGAACTGGGCTATCCTTACGTCGACGAGACCGACAACCCGGCCTGCCGCCTGTTCTTGGACGGGGCGGCCTGAACGGCTACGCCCGGCTGATCGCCTCGGCGATCTCTTCGGCCGGTCGGCCGGCCAGGGCCTTGGGAATTTCGCCGACCAGCAGGCCTTCCAGCGTCTTGTGCCAATGCTTGCGCAACTGGCCCAGGGTCTTGGGCGCGGCGACGACGGCCAGGGCCTCGATCTTGTTGGTCAGGGCCATGTGGTTCAGCGCCTCGGCCACGCCCATGGCGAAGCCGTCCTCGGCCTGGGTGTCGTTGTCGGGGTTGGCGTCGCTGGAGCGGCGGCCCGGCGCGCCGGACAGGCGTTCGGGGATCTCGGGCGTCGCCATCGGCTTGAGCTGGATGTCGAGGTTGTGGCCGGTGTTGCGGAACAGGCTCAGCTTCTCGCCGTCGGCGACGGCGACCAGGGCCCCGTTGGGCAGGTTCATCATCAGACTCCAGAAATGAGCGCCGAAAGGGAGGGCGCTGTCAGTCCAGCGCAAACGCCCCCTGTCCTGTTCCCTCCTGCGACGCTTCGTGCGCTAACAGCCAGCGCTTGCGCTCCAGCCCGCCCGCATAGCCGGTCAGGGTTCCATCAGCCCCGACGACGCGGTGGCAGGGCACGATGACGCCGATCGGATTGGCGCCGTTGGCCAGGCCCACGGCGCGCACGGCGGCGGGCTTGCCGATGGCCTGGGCCAGCTGGCCGTAGCTCCAGGTCCGTCCCGCCGGAATGGTCCGAAGCGCCGCCCAGACCGCGCGCTGGAAGTCCGTGCCGCCGGTCTTCACCTCAAGCCCATCCAGCGCCGTCAGATCGCCGTCGAAATAGGCGGCCACGGCGTTCCGCACCGCCTCCGGCGCCCGCCCCGGCGTCAGCCGCGCCTCGCCATAGTGACGGGCCAGCAGCTTCATCATCCGCGCCTCATAGTCGGTGAAGTCGAAGGCGCGCACGGCGCCGTCCGCATCGGTGACCAGCAGCACCTCGCCCACCGGCGTGGCGATGCGGTCCAGGGTGAAGGCTTCAGGCTGCGTCTTTTTCATCGTCGTTCTCCATGATCGTCATGCCGTCGATCCCCGCCTCGCGCAGGTGCAGCACGCCATAGGCCCGCCAGGGCCGCCATCGCTCGGCCCGCCCCGCCAGCCGTTCGTCCTCAAGCCGGTCGCTGGCCATGTCGGCCGCCTCATCGCTCCAGACGCCCGGCAGGCGCAGGCCCGACCGCGCCTCGACCAGCGGCGCCAGCACAGGGTCAGCCGCCAGGTCGCGCCGGATCGCCTCGGGGTCCGCCGACAGGTCGAACAGCCGCCGCACCCGCGCCAGCACCCCCGGCAAGACCTTCAGATCGTCCAGCGCCGCCGTCACCGCCAGCCGGTCGCCCGCCTCGAACCGGGCCGAAACCTCGCCCGTCGCCCCGTCCGTCGCCGGGGTCAGGACGCGGCGCCAGACGCCGTCCTCGACCGTCTCGCCGTCCGCCTTCAGTGCGGCCAACATGGCCTCGACCTCATAGGGCGGACGATAGGGCAGGCTCAGCCGCACGCCTCCATCCCACGGTCGTTCAGCCCGCGCTCTCAGCGCTGACGGCGGTCGTCCATACAGGGCCTGAAACGTCTCATTGAAGCGCCGCACGCTGCCGAAGCCGGACGCCATCGCCACCTCGGCCATCGGCAGGTCGGTCTGGTGGATCAGGGCCTTGGCCAGCAGGACGCGGCGCGTCTGGGCCACGCTGACCGGGGCGGCGCCCAGATGCTGGCGGAACAGGCGACGCAGGTGCCGCTCGCCCACCCCCAGCCGCGCGGCCAGGGCGTCGACGTCGCCCTCATCGAGCGCCCCTGCCTCGATCAGGTTCAGCGCCCGACTGACGGTGTTGGAGGTGCCGCGCCACGCCCCCATGTCGGGCGCGGTTTCCGGCCGACAGCGCAGGCAGGCCCGAAAGCCCGCCTCCTCGGCCGCCGCCGCGCTGATGACGAAGCGCATGTTCTCGCGCTTGGGCGTCCGCGCCGGGCAGACTGGGCGGCAGTAGATTCCGGTGGACTTCACACAGGTGAAGAAGCGCCCGTCGAAGCGCGGGTCGCGCGTCAGGACCGCCCGATAGCAGGCCTCCTGATCCAGACTGTCGCGGGCGTTTTCCATAGCCGCACCCTGCGCCTTCGACGCCGCCCTGTCTCGCGGTTTTCGGACATGACGGCGCCGCGCGATGATCCTGCGGTTTTGTCGTGGCCGCTTCCTTCGCGGCGCCTGCACGGCTAAGTTCGGCGGTCTGTAGGGGGAGTATTCTGAATGTCGTATCGTCGCCGCGCCGCCTGTTCCTTGCTGGCGCTCAGCCTGGCCCTGGGCGCAGCGCCCGCCCTGGCGCAACAGACGCCGCCCGCGCTACAGGCCGTCGTCGGCCATGACAGCGGCGAGCGCATCACCCGCTCGGCTGATGTGCGCCGCTATTTCGAGGCGCTGCGCGCCGCCAACCCCGACCGCATGGTCATGGGCGACTACGCCCAGTCGTGGGAAGGCCGCCCGCTGTTCTGGGCCGCCGTCGGCTCGCCGCGCAACATCGCCCGGCTGGACGCGATCAAGGCCGCGACCAACGCCCTGGCCGATCCGCGCAAGACCAGCCCCGAGCAGGCCCGTGCCCTGATCAACGACACCCCGGCCATCGTCTGGATGGCCTATTCGGTCCACGGCAATGAGATCAGCCCCGCCGACGCCGCCATCATGGCCGCGCGTCGCCTGACCGACAGCCTCGACGCCGAGGCGCAAGGCTGGCTGGAGAACGTCGTGGTCGTCTTCGTCCCGACCCAGAACCCCGACGGACGCGAGCGCTTCATCAACAGCTTCGAGGCGGGCCTCGGCGCCCAGCCCAACGGCGATCCCCTGTCGGCGGAGCGGGCCGAGCCCTGGCCGTCCGGCCGCTACAACCACAATCTGTTCGACCTGAACCGCGACTGGTTCATCCAGTCCCAGCCGGAGACGCAGGGCCACTCGGCTCTCATCCGCGAATGGCGCCCGCAGGTGGTGGTCGATTCCCACGAGATGGGCACCGACTCCAGCTTCTTCTTCCCGCCCGAAGCCCAGCCGCTGAACCCGTGGATTTATCCGCCGATCCTCGACGCGCGCGAACGGTTCGGCCGCAACACCGCCGGACGCTTCGATCAGGCCGGGCTGGACTATTTCACGCGCGAGACCTTCGACGCCTTCTATCCCGGCTACGGCGACGGCTGGCCGGCCTATTTCGGCGCCGTCTCCATGACCTATGAGCAGGGATCGTCGCGCGGTCTGCTGGCGCGCCGGTCGTCGGGCGAGATGCTGACCTACGCCGACACGGTCAAAGGCCATCTGACCGCCACCCTGTCGACCATCGAGACCGCCGCCCGCGACCGCGAGAAGCTGCTCAGCGACTTCTACGCCTTCCACCGCGACGGGATTTCGGGCGGACGCGGCGCCTATGTCCTGTCGCGCTCCGCCGCCGCGGACCCGGCCGCCGCCGACAAGCTGGCGGGACTGCTGGTCCGTTCGGGGCTGGAGGTCGGACGCGCCACCGCCGCCTTCTCCGCCTGCGGCCAGAGCTATCAGGCGGGCGACTACGTCGTGAACCTGGCCCAACCCCAGCGCCGCATGGCCGAGACCCTGCTGGCGAAAGACGTGCCGCTGGACCCCAAATTCCTGGCCGAGCAGGAGGCTCGCCGCGCGCGCGGTCTGGGCGATGAGATCTATGATCTGACCGGCTGGTCCCTGCCGCTTCTGTTCAACGTGCCGAGCCAGCGCTGCACCGGCGCTCCGTCGGTGCAGACGGCCGCCGTCGGCCCGGAACTGATCCGCCCGGCCGCCGTGGCTCAGGGCGACGCGACCTATGGCTACGCCATCCATCCGGGCACGGCGGGTATGCGCTTCCTGACCGCCGCCCTGACCGACAAGCTGCCGGTCCGCTCCGTCGAGGAGCCCTTCACCCTGGACGGCCGCGCCTATCCGGGCGGGACCTTCATCGTGCCGCGCGCCGGGTCGCCCGCCGACCTGGACGAGCGCGTCCGCCGTCTGGCCGCAGGCAGCGGCGCCCAGGTGACGCCGCTGGCGACGTCGTGGGTCTCCAGCGGTCCCAGCGTCGGCTCGGACAAGGCTACCGTCATCGCCGCCCCGCGCGTCGCCATGGCCTGGGACGACCCGACCGAGCCGGAGTCCGCCGGCTCCATCCGCCATGTGCTGGAGCGCGAATATGGCTGGCCCGTCACGGCCGTGCGCACCCGCCGCCTGGCGAACGCCGACCTGTCCCGCTACCAGGTGCTGATCCTGCCGTCTGGCGGAAACTATGAGCAGATCCTCGGCGAGAGCGGCGTCGCCAACCTGCGCGCGTGGGTCCAGTCGGGCGGCGTCCTGATCGGCGTCGGCTCGGCCAGTCGCCTGCTGACCGATCCCGATTCCAAGCTGCTGGACAGCCGCCGGGAAAGCGCCGTCTCCGGCGACGGCGACAAGGACAAGAAGGACGGCGGCAGCGAGATCGCCACCGACGCCGAATACCTGGCCCTGACCGGCCACCACGGCGGAGCGCCCGATCCTGTCGCTGGCGTCCTGGCCAGCGCCGTGGTCGACAATGAACACTGGCTGGGTGCAGGCGTCGCCCCGACGCTTAGCGTCATGGTGCGCGGCTCGGACATCTATGCGCCGCTGGCCCGCGATCAGGGGACCAATGTCGTGCGTCTGGCCGGCCCGGATCAGGTGCTGGCGTCTGGCCAGCTGTGGGCCGAGAACCGCCGCCAGCTGGCCTACAAGCCCGTCGCGATGGCGTCCGAAGTCGGTCGCGGTCAGGTCGTCGCCTTCACCCAGGACGTCACCATGCGCGCCTTCCTGGAAGGGCTGAAGCCGCTGTTCCTCAACGCCGTCTTCCGCGGCCCGGCCCACACCTCGGGGGCCAAGGGGAACTGAAACGAGTGAAGGGGAGGGGCGTCAGCGCCCCTTCCTGAACGCCTCGGCCTTTTCGGCCGCCGCTTCCCTGCGCCAGCGTTTGGGGGCTGACCTGTCGACCTCCTCGCCCGCGCCGGTGAGGGCTTCGTTGGCGAATTCGAGGTCGAGGAGCTTCATCTTCTTGATCTCGTCGCGCAGGCGGGCGGCTTCCTCGAACTCGAGGTTGGCGGCGGCTTCGCGCATCCGACCTTCCAGATCCTTGAGCGCGGCCTGGAAGTTGGAGCCGACGAAGGGCTTGGCCTCCTCGGCGACGCCGGGGCGGGTCAGGCGGTCCAGGTCGCGGGACTCATAGGGGCTGTCGAGGATCTCCTTGATGTCGCGCTTGACCGTCTCGGGCGTGATGCCGTGTTCGAGGTTGTAGGCCTGCTGTTTCTCGCGGCGGCGGTCGGTCTCGGCGATGGCGCGCTCCATCGAGCCGGTCATGCGGTCGGCGTAGAGGATGACGCGGCCGTCGACGTTGCGGGCCGCGCGGCCGATGGTCTGGATCAGGGAGGTTTCCGAGCGCAGGAAGCCCTCCTTGTCCGCGTCGAGGATGGCGACCAAGCCGCACTCGGGGATGTCGAGGCCCTCGCGCAGCAGGTTGATGCCGATCAGGCAGTCGAACGACCCCAGGCGCAGGTCGCGCAGGATCTCGATCCGTTCCAGGGTGTCGACGTCGGAGTGCATGTAGCGGACGCGCACCCCTTGCTCGTGCATGTATTCGGTCAGGTCCTCGGCCATCTTCTTGGTCAGGGTGGTGACCAGGGAGCGGTAACCCGCGCGGGCGGTGGCCTTCACCTCGTCGATGACGTCGTCGACCTGGTTGCGGGTGGCGCCGGAGACGGGACGGATCTCGACCGGGGGGTCGATCAGGCCGGTAGGGCGGATGACCTGTTCGGTGAAGACGCCGCCGGTCTTTTCCAGTTCCCAGGCGCCGGGGGTGGCCGAGACGAAGACCGTCTGGGGCCGCATGGCGTCCCATTCCTCGAACTTCAGCGGGCGGTTGTCGATGGCCGAGGGCAGGCGGAAGCCGTATTCGGCCAGGGTCGATTTGCGGCGGTAGTCGCCGCGATACATGGCGCCGATCTGGCCCACGGTGACGTGGCTCTCATCCACGAACAGCAGGGCGTTGTCGGGGATGTATTCGAAGAAGGTGGGCGGCGGCTCGCCGGGCGCGCGGCCCGTCAGCCAGCGGCTGTAGTTCTCGATGCCGGCGCAGGAGCCGGTGGCCTCCATCATCTCCAGATCGAAACGGGTGCGCTGTTCCAGCCGCTGGGCCTCCAGCAGCTTGCCGTTCTCGACCATCCAGTCGAGCGTCTCCTTCAGCTCGGCCTTGATGCCGTTGACGGCCTGATTGAGCGTCGGGCGCGGGGTGACGTAGTGGCTGGCGGCGTAGACGGTGACCTCGTCCAGCGCATTGGTCTTCTTGCCGGTCAGGGGGTCGAACTCGTCGATGGCCTCGATCTCGTCGCCGAACAGGCTGATGCGCCAGGCGCGGTCTTCAAGGTGGACGGGGAAGATTTCGAGCGTGTCGCCGCGCTTGCGGAACATGCCGCGCTCGAAATGGACGTCGTTGCGCTTGTACTGCAGGGCGATCAGGTCGGCGCGCAGCTTGGCCTCGTCGATCTGGTCGCCAACCTTCAGGCCGAAGGTCATGGCGGTATAGGTCTCGACCGAGCCGATGCCGTAGATGCAACTGACCGAGGCGACGACGATGACGTCGTCCCGCTCCAGGATCGCGCGGGTGGCGGCGTGGCGCATCCGGTCGATCTGCTCGTTAATCGACGAGTCCTTCTCGATGTAGGTGTCGGTGCGCGGGACGTAGGCCTCGGGCTGGTAGTAGTCGTAATAGCTGACGAAATACTCGACGGCGTTGTCGGGGAAGAAGGCCTTGAACTCGGAATAGAGCTGGGCCGCCAGCGTCTTGTTGTGGGCCAGGATCAGGGCCGGGCGCTGGGTCTGTTCGATCACCTTCGCCATGGTGAAGGTCTTGCCCGAGCCGGTGACGCCCAGCAGCACCTGTTCGCGATCGCCCTCATCCGCCTGGGCGACCAGTTCGGCGATGGCCGAGGGCTGGTCCCCGGCGGGCTGGTATTTCGTCTCCAGCCGAAAGGGGATGCGCTTCTTGTTGGTCGGCCGGTCGGGGCGGTGAGGGACCCAGTCGGCGGGGGCGGCGGGCGCCTCCTCGGGCGTCAGGCGCGGTCCGTTCACGGGCGCGAAGGCGGGTGCACGACCGTGGTCGAAGGCGACGGGCGCTTCGCTGAGACCGGGATTGGGCGTGTGGACGGGCTTGGTCAGCTTCTGGGACGGTGTCGCGGGAGAACGGGCCATGAACATCAAGGTAATGCCTGCGCGTGCGTGACGCTAGGGCGAGCGGATCGGCGATTCCGATAAAGAGAGGCCCCTGAACCGATGATTTCCGGCTTGTGCGGCGCCGGGCGCGTCGCCAAGGTCCGCGCCATGAGTATGCTTCGCGACGTCTTCATCACCGGGACCGGCGCTGTGCTGCCTGGAGAGCGGATCGGCAACGATCGGATGGAGGACTTCATCGGCCGCATCGGCGGGCGGGCGTCCGCCGTGGGGCGGCGCGCCCTGCGCTGGAACGGGATCGAGGGGCGGCATTACGCCCTGACGCCGCACGGGCAGCCGCTGCATTCCAACGCCTCCATGTGCGCGGACGCCGTGCGGGCGGCGCTGGATGAGGCGGGGCTGAGCCTGGGCGATTTGCAGCATCTGGGCGCGGCGGCGACGCAGGGGGACTATCTGGTGCCCGGCCACGCCAGCGCCGTTCAGGCCGAACTGGGCGCGGGGCCGCTGGAGGCGTTCAGCTATCAGTCCGTCTGCGCCAGCGCCCTGATGGCGGCCAAGGGAGCGTGGCTGAGCGTGCGCGCGGGCGAGGCGGAGGTCGCCGCCGCCTGTGCGGGCGAGTTCTCGTCGCGCTGGTTCCGACCCCACTTCTATGAGGGCACGGCGCTGGTGGACGAGAAGGGACGGGCGCGGATCGAGGCGGACTTCCTGCGCTTCACCCTGTCGGACGGGGCGGGCGCCGTGGTGATGGAGCCGAGGCCGAAGCCCGAGGGGCTGAGCCTGAAGGTCGAGTGGATCGACATGACCTCCCTGGCCGGGCGCTTCGATCCCTGCATGTGGGCCGGATCGACGCCGCAGGCGCGCGCCGACATGACCAGCGCCTGGAGCCACGCCGGACCGGCGGCCGCCCATGCGGCGGGGGCGGTGGCCCTGTTGCAGGATTTCGAATTGCTGAAGATCGTCATCCGCGCCTGGATCGGCGTCTGGCTGGAGAAGGTGGACGCCGGGCGGATCGTCCCGGATGAGGTCGACCATCTGCTGTGCCACTACTCCGCGCGGTCGCTGCGTCAGGAGATCGTCGGCCTGTTGGAAAGCACCGCCGCCATGATCCCGGAGGAGAAGTGGTTCACGACGTTGGCCGACAGCGGCAATGTCGGCTCGGCCTCGATCTGGGTCATGCTGGACGCCTTCCTGAAGTCGGGACGCGGAAAGCGCGGAGACAAGGTGCTGTGCATCGTGCCCGAGAGCGGGCGGGCGATGATCGGCTTCATGATGCTGGAGATTGTGTGATGGCGGAACAACTGGCCGAGGCGGCGGTGGCCGATTGCTTGCGGAAGCTGGCGGTGGTCTTCGCCGATTTCGAGCAGCGGCTGGAGGCGACGCCCCTGATCCGCAAGCTGACGCGCGGACGGTTCGAGGTCGCCGACTACCACGCCTTCCTGATCAACCTGCGCCAGCAGGTAAAGGACGGGGCGCTGTGGATGAGCCGGGCGGCGTCGAACATCGGCGAGGATCATCTGGAGCTGCGGTCGACCCTGATGCGCCATGCGGTGACGGAGCATCGCGATTTCCGCCTGCTGGAGGCCGACTTCACAGCCTCGGGCGGGGCGCTGGACGACATCCAGTCGGCGCCGAAGAATGTGGGCTCTGAGGCCTTGTCGGCGTGGATGTTCCATGAGGCGTCGAAGCCCGATCCCTTCGGCCTGCTGGGCGCCATGTTCATCATCGAGGGGCTGGGCTCGATCAAGGCGCGGCCGTGGGGCCTGAAGGTGCAGGAGCGGCTGGCGCTGCCCGACGAGGCGGTGCGCTTCCTGCTGTATCACGGCGACAACGACGCCGAGCACATGAAGGAGTTCGAGGAGATGCTGGGCATGGTCCTGCCCGATCCCTTCATCGCCGAACGCATCGTCACGACGGCCAAGGTGACGGCCCGCCTCTACGCCCTGCAGATCGAGGAGATCGCGGCGTGAGATACTACAAGCCGGGGGAGGATCCGTTCGACCCCGCGCGGTTCGATCCCAAGGATCCCGATCCGTGGATGGCGCTGTATCTGGACCACAGCCTGCCGATCGACGACGGGGCCAAGCGCGACCTGCTGCTGGGGGCGCGGTCGCGGTCGCGCCGCTGGCTGTTTCCGATGGCGCGGCCGCTGGTGTTCCTGTTCTTCTGTCTGGTGAAGGTGCTGCGGGTCATTTCGCCCAAATATCCGAACCTGAACGGCCTGCTGCACAAGACCATCCACTGGGGCCTGCGGACCTTTGTGACGCCCGAGGGCAATCGGGTGATCCTGCGCCACTTCCACGTCGGGTCCGAGCTGACTGCCTTCGTGCGCGAGAACGCGGGGGTGGGCGACAAGGTGACCAAGTGGCCGCTGACGCCCACGCGGCTGAAGGACATTGAGCCGGATCTGTTCCTTCAGCACGACCTGAACATCTTCAACTTCGTCATCGAGATGAACGCCGCCCTGCGCGCCGAGGGACGGGAGCTGACGCCGCCCGAGCGGATCGACTTCTCCATGATCTCGGACGAATTTCCGCCGTTCGAGGAGTTTCCGCGCAAATGGCACAACTTCGTCGACGTGCAGACGGCGGTGGAGTTCTACACGCCCATCTACGCCCTGATGCTGCCGAGAGACGACTTCGTGCGGGCGTCCAGTTCGCTGCAGCTGGACGAGGTGATGGCCATCTATATCGCCCGCATCCTGGGCACGAGCTACCACATGGCCTTCGTCAAGAACGGCCATCCGCTGGTGGCGCTGTCGACGTTGCAGGCGGGCTATCGGCTGATGATGCACGGGCTGGATTCAGAGGCCATGCACGGCTGGTTGCGGGTGATGAAGGCGCGTCAGGCGGCGGGCCTGCCGCTGGACCCGGCGAACTCGGGCACGCCGCATTAGGGGGAGGGGAGCCTTCCGCCGATTTCCGCTGGCGCCCGGCGCGGCGGCTGCTAGCGTGGTCGGATGAAATCGGCGCGTTCCTTTCTGACCTCTCTCAGCACGCTTGTGTTGCTGTCGCTTGTGCTGGGCCTGGTCGCTGGGGCGGCGGCGCAACGCTGGGGCCTGCCGGGCGGGCATGTGACGGCGGACTTCATCCAGGCGCTTGGCCAACTGTGGCTCAATGCGCTGAGGATGACGATCATTCCGCTGGTGTTCAGCCTGCTGGTGACGGGCATCGCCTCCATCGCCGATGCGGCGCGGACCGGGCGGCTGGCGCTGAAGGCGGTGGCCTGGTTCGGGGGGCTGATCGTGTTTGCGACGATTTATGCGGTAGCGGCGGCCTATGGGTTGCACGCCCTGTGGCCGATCGACCCGGAGGGCGCGCGCCTGCTGCTGGCCATCAAGCCGGAGGGCGCCGAGGGCCTGGGCGCCGGGGCGCCGTTCAGCGAATTTCTGAAGACCATCGCCCCGTCCAACCCGATCCGCGCGGCGGCCGAGGACGCCATTCTGGGTATGGTTGTGTTCGCCGTCTTCTTCGGCTTTGCGGCCTCGGGACTGCCCGAGCGGCTGCGCGTTCCTCTGATCACCTTCTTCGAGGCGGTGGGCGAGACGATGATCGTCATCGTCCGCTGGGTGCTGAGCGTCGCGCCGCTGGGCGTCTTCGCCCTGTCGATCGGGGTGGGGCTGACGGCGGGCGCCAGCGCGGCGGGGGTGCTGCTGCACTATGTGGCGCTGATCTCCATCGCCTGCATCGGCATCGGCCTGATCTTCTATCCGCTGGCCGTCATTTTCGGCAGGGTGTCGCTGGGCCGGTTCGCGCGGGCGGCGGCCCCCGCGCAGGTGGTGGCCTTTTCCACCCAGTCGTCGCTAGCCAGCCTGCCGGTCATGGTCGAGCGGGCGGTTGACGAGCTGGGCGTCAAACGGGCGACGGCGGGTCTGGTCCTGCCGCTGGCGGTGGCGGTGTTCCGCATCACCAGCCCGGTCGCCAATCTGGGTGTCGCCATCTATTGCGCCCATCTGTTCGGACTGGAGCCTTCGGCGGGCCAGCTGTTCGCCGCCATGCTGACGGCGGTGCTGATCTCGATCGGTACGGTAGGCCTGCCCGGTCAGGCCAGCTTCTTCGCCTCCATCGCCCCGATCTGCATCGCGATGGGCGTGCCGCTGGAGCTGCTGCCCCTGCTGCTGGCCGTCGAGGTCGTGCCCGACATCTTCCGCACCCTCGGCAACGTCACCGCCGATCTGGCCGTGGTGCGCATCGTTCAGGGCGGAGAGGCGCAGGGAGACTGAGCGCTCAGCCTTCCATCGCCTCGAACATGGCCTCGGCCTCGTCGAAGGTGTCGTAGTCGAGGCGCTCGGGCGGGCGGACGATGACGAATCGGGTCAGAGTCGGGGCTGACGGTGCGTGGCGGCGGTCCCACTGCCAGAAATTGCGGTCGACCCGGCTTTGCAGCAGGGTCCATTCGCCTTCCTCTCCCTGAGGAGGCCGGGGCGGCGGAACGGTCTGGGTCATCAGCGTCTCCCTGTGCGACAGTCAGGAAAGCGCGGCTGGACCACACTGTCAAAGAGCGTCACAGGCGGGGAACTGTTGCAACCCATCCGCGCTTGATGCGGCCTTGGCGCAACATCCGGCGCCGTCCTTGCAGCTTGGCTGCAGATGGGATGCGACCTTAGGGCGAAAATGAGGCATGGTGCCGCCAGGAGATGATGCGATGACCAAGTCCAGCAATGAATCCGACGCCCGCGCGGCCCTGCGCGTGGTCTCCTCGCCGGAAGCCGAGGTCTACGACCTGATGCGCGCCCCCGAAACCACCGCTGAACGGGTCAAGCGCCTGCAGGCCGAGGCTCGCGCCCTGGCGATCGAACAGGTCGAGGCGCTTGAGGCCGCTCTGTGCAAGGCCGCCGACATGGCCAAGGAGATCGCCGACGGGGGCGACGCCTATCCGGTCGGCGCCCGCGAACTGGCCGCCCGCCTGGTCGCCGACCTGCCGTCCAAGGCCGAGACGATGAAGGCCATCGTCGCCAAGAGTCATCCTTGATCTAAGGGCGCTACCGCTCGCGACGCGGTCGCTCACTGCTTGAGCGCCCGCGCGAAGTGTCAGGCCGCGTCGGGTCGACCCGAAGGGCGGCGCGCAGCAGCCAAAAGGCGGAGCCTTCTGACCGCGGCCGACTAGGAACCGAGTACGTCTGCGTACTCGGGGTGGCGTTTCAGCCAGGCGACGGCATAGCTGCAGTGCGGGATCAGCGTCAGTTTCTCGGCGCGGGCGTGTTCGGCCAGGGCCTGCATGAAGCGGCCGGCGGCGCCCGTGCCGCGCAGGGCCGGGTGGGCCTCGACGTGCAGGATGACGCGGGCATGGCCGCGCACGGCGTATTCGGCCCAGACGAGATGCTCGGTCCCGTCAGCGTCGGCGAACATCTGCTGGAAACGGTGGTCGGCGGCGTGGTCTTTGAAGGCGGACACGGCGGCTCCTCCTGAAGGGGTCAGATCAGGCCGGCCGATCGTTCAACAGGGCCAGCAGACCCAGAACGCTTTTCACCGTGAACCAGATCGACACCAGCAGCAAAAGAAGTCCGAACAGCAGCAGGAAGGGAATGCCGATCAGGAAGGCCGAGGCTACGGCGCTGATCGCCACCAGCACCCACAGGATGGCGCTGATCCAGAAGACGGACCAGAACAGCTTGATCTGCGCCTCGACGTGCTGGGCCGCCAGACCCGTCGCCGAGCCGCGATTCACATAGGCCAGGACAAGTCCGACCAGCACCAGCACGTTCGCGCTGGGGATCGACAGGATGTAGAGAATCCACGCCACGACGGCGCCGTCGCGGCCCGCAATCGGGGCGGCCGGGTTCTGATCGCTCATGAAGGGCGGTCCTTTCAGTAGAAGAGGCGACGGGGCGCGGCGATGGGGCGTCCGTTCAGCAGGTCCTTGAGCCCCAGGGCGCCGCGCACGATGGTCCACACGGCCATGATGAACAGGACGAAGACGCCGAGGTTGACCAGGATCAGCACCGCGCCGGCGACGATGGCGCACACCGCCGCTACCAGGGTCCGCTGCTGAAAGATGAAGTGACTGCGCAGGATCGGGTCGACCGGCGCCGAGCGCCCCCATGCGCGCAACAGGCCGATGGCCGCCGCCACGCCGAAGGTCGGCGCCGCCAGCAGGATCAACGCATAGCCGGCATAGATGCCGGTCAACTCAGCCGAAGCCTCGCCGCTGTTGCTGGTGTAATCGCCGGGCTGAACCATCGGAACCTCTTGTCAGGGCGAAGATGATGGCGGGACGAACGGCCCCGCGCAACCAGCCTCAACGCGAATAGGCGACTTCGCAGGCGGCGGCCGCCGCATCGGGAATGGCGCCGGGCTTCTCGACCCGCACGACCACGCCCAGCACGCGCGGATCGGCCAGGCAGGCGACGGCGGTGCGCTCGGCGAAGGTTTCGATCAGGGCGATGTGCGGCCCCGCCGCCAGCTCGCGCACGATGCGGGCGACGCCGTCATAGTCCAGCGTGTCGGCCAGCCGCTCGACCGGCGCGGCGCCCAGGTCCAGTTCGACGTCGACCGACAGCGGCTGCAGGCGTCCGTGCTCGTGGTCGTAGAAGCCGATGGAGGCCTCGACCTTCAGGGCGCGCACCATGACCTTCAGGCCCAGGCGGCGCGGCTCGGCGGAGGGCAGGGGGGTGACGACGGCGCTCAAGACCAGGTCTCCGGCGGCAGAAGATCATTGATGCTGAAATCGGCCCGGTCGCACCAGGCGCCCAGCGCCCACGCCCGCTCCGCCTCGGTCAGGCCGCGCGTCAGGACGGTGTTGGTCGGCGTTTCCTCAATGGCCAGCTCGGCCAGGCGGAAGGGCAGGTCCTCGGCCGACAGGATGGCTTCCAGCTTTCGCCACAGAGCGATGACCAGAGCCTCGGTCGTCGGGTCGCCGTCGACCGTCAGCACCTGGTTGAGCCGATGCGGCTCATGCTGCTGGAACCAGGTCAGCAGGGGGTCGGCGCGGTTCAGCTGGAAGGCGTGGTCCAGGCTGCGGTCGACGAAGCCATGCCAGCGCGCCTTGAGCCGCTCGAAGGAGGCCGCATAGTTGGCGCCGCCGAAATCGATTTCGGCCATCGGCTCCAGCGTCACGGTCACGAACTCATTGTGTCCATGCGGCACGGCGCATTTCGACCCCGCATCGGCGATCAGCCGGTGCGCCATCGAGAAGCGGCGAGTGAAACGGACAGCGGGCATGAGGGTCTCAGGATGAACGACGGCAGCTAAAGCACCAACCTATCGGCAAATAAAGGTCATGTGGCGGCGAACAACGCCGCTGCTGACGGCTCAGGCGAACTCCAGATCGCGGTCGCGGCGTGTCAGGGCCGCCCCCGCGTCGATCACCAGATTCTGTCCGGTCAGGCTGCGCGCCGTCAGGATGAAGGTCAGGGCGGCGGCCAGATCCTCGACCGTCACGGGCCGTTTCAGCGGCGTGGCCTCGGCTCCGGCCTGATAGTCGGCTTCAGGCCAGCCGGCGGAGGGCAGGGTCAGACCCGGCGCGATGCCGCAGACGCGGATGCGCGGCGCCAGGGCCAGCGCCAGGGCGCCGGTCATGTGGGCGATGCCGACGCGGCTGACGGTGTAGGAGAAGAAGTCGGGGTTCGGGGCCGTGACCTTATAGTCCAGCATATTGACCACCACGCCTTCGTCCGCCTCAGGCAGGCGCGCAGCGAAGTCTCGGGTCAGGGCCAGCGGCGCCAGGACGTTGACCTCGTGATGAAGGCGCAGATCCGCCTCCTGAAAGGTCTGCAACTGGTCATAGACGAACAGTGAGGCATTGTTGACCAGCGCCCGCAACGGCCCGAAGGCGAAGGCCTGATCCATCAGGGCGGCGCGCGCGTCGGGGTCCGTCAGCTCGGCCTGGACGGCGATGGCGCGCCGTCCCATGCCCTCGATCGCCTGAACCACGCCCTGTGCGCCGTCCGCGCCGGATCGATAGTGGACGACGACGTCATAGCCCGCCTGAGCGGCCGCCTTGGCCAGCACCGCCCCGATCCGGCCCGAAGCGGCGGTGACCAGCGCAGCGCCTTTGAACTGAGCCGTCGAAGGAGCGTCCGCGCGCCCGGACTCAGTCAACCCGGCCGAACTCGTAATAGTTGACGGCGGCGATGACGGCGATGAAAACGAAGATGGTGGCGATGGCCAGCATGGTGCAGCTCCTGATTTTGTCCCCGAATAGGGGCAAGCGCGCCCCTGTTCAAGCCGCCCGACCGCGGCCTATCGTTCGCGCATGGCGAACTGGCGCATCCGCATCGAACCCTTCACCCGGCCTTTGTTCTTCGCCTGGTCGCGGATGAGCCGGGGCATGACGCTGGGCGTGCGCGGCGCGGCGGTCGATGGCGAGGGCCGGGTGCTGCTGGTCAAACACACCTATCTGGAGGGCTGGTGGCTGCCCGGCGGCGGGGTGGACAAGGGCGAGACGACGCAAGCCGCCGTCATCCGCGAACTGCGCGAAGAGGCCGGGCTGATCGTCAGGGGCGAGCCGCGCCTGCTGTCGGTTCATTCCAATGAGCGCTTCTTTCCGGGGGATCATGTGCTGGTCTTCCGCATCGACGCCTTCGACATGACCGAGCGGACCAGTCACGGCGAAATCGCCGAGATCGGCTGGTTTTCCCCCGACGCCCTGCCCGAGGATGCGACCCGCGCCACCCGCGCCCGACTGGCCGAGATCTTCGGCGGCGCCGCGCCCGATCCGAATTGGTGAGACAGCCGATGCAGTTACCCGTCCTCGCCCTGCTGGCCATGATCATCGGCGGCGCCGCCACCGCCCTGCAGGGGCCGACCAATGCGCGGCTGGCCAGCGCGGTGGGCTCGCCGGTCAATGCGGCCTTCGTCTCCTTCTTCGTCGGGACGGTGGCGCTGGGCGTGCTGGCGATGGCGTTGCAGACGCGGCCGGACGTGCAGGCGATGAAGACCTTGCCCGCCTGGGCCTGGATGGGCGGGCTTTACGGCTGCGTCTTCGTGGTGGCGGCCGCCTGGGGCGTGCCCAAGATCGGCGTGGCGCTGACCATCACCCTGATGGTGGCGGGTCAGCTGGCGCTGAGCCTGATCCTCGATCATTTCGGCGTCATGGGCGTGCCGCAGCAACCGATCAGCCTGACCCGCATCGCCGGTGTGCTGCTGGTGATCGGCGGGGTGCTTCTGGTCCGGCGCGGCTGAGCCTATATCCCGCCTGATGACCGATCCGACGCCAGACATTCCGGAGACGCCCGTCTCGCAGGCGAACGCCCTGCCGCTTCAGGCCGCCGAGCTGATCGCGGACGAGGCCCGGCGCGCGCCCGACAAGCCCGGCGTCTATCGCATGTACGGCGAGGACGGCGCCTGCCTCTATGTCGGTAAGGCCAAGTCGCTGAAGAAGCGGGTGGTTCAATATGCGCAAGGGCGATTCCACACCCAGCGCATCGGCCTGATGGTTAGCCTGACCCGCTCAATGGAGCTGGTGGTCACCGCCTCCGAGACCGAGGCCCTGCTGCTCGAATCGAACTTCATCAAGAAGCTGAAGCCGCGCTTCAACGTGGTGCTGAGGGACGACAAGTCCTTCGCCGAGCTGATGATCCGCCGCGACCACCGCGCGCCCCAGGTCCGCAAGCATCGTGGCGCCCATACGATTCCGGGCGACTATTTCGGTCCCTTCGCCTCGACCTGGGCGGTCAACCACACGTTGAACACGCTGCAGAAGGCCTTCCTGCTGCGCTCCTGTTCGGACAGCGTCTACGAGACGCGCACCCGCCCCTGCATGCTGCACCAGATCAAGCGCTGCTCGGCGCCCTGCACCGGCCTTATCAGCCTTGAGGACTACGGCGATCTGGTCACTGAGGCCGAACAGTTCCTGCGCGGCAAGTCGCGCGCGGTCATCGGCCGTCTGTCGCAGGAGATGCAGGCGGCGTCGGACGACCTGGACTTCGAGACCGCCGCCCGCGTGCGCGACCGGATTCGCGCCCTGTCGGCCATTTCGATGGAAAGCAGCGTCAACGCCGACGGCGTGGCCGAGGCCGACGTCTTCGCCCTGCATGCCGAGGGCGGTCAGGCCTGCGTCCAGGTCTTCTTCTATCGCGCGGGTCAGAACTGGGGCGGGCGCGCCTATTTCCCGCGCGTGGACAAGAGCGACAGCGACCCGGAAATCCTCGCCGCCTTCCTGGGCCAATTTTATGAGGACAAGCCGATTCCGCGCCTGATCCTGTCCAACGTCCGCCCGCACGAGCTGGAGCTGCTGGAGGAAGCCTTCAGCATGAAGGCCGGACATCGGGTCGAGATCGCCCGCCCCCAACGCGGCGGCAAGGCCAGTCTGGTCGACCACGCCCTGACCAACGCCCGCGAGGCGCTGGGCCGCAAGCTGGCCGAGAACTCGGCGCAAAGCAAAATTCTGGACGAGGTGTGCGAGGCCTTCGGTCTGGACGCCCGGCCCGAGCGGATCGAGGTCTATGACAACGCCCATATTCAGGGGACCAACGCCGTCGGCGGCATGATCGTCGCGGGGCCTGAGGGCTTCCGCAAGAACCAGTACCGCAAGTTCAACATCAAGGGCGAAGACCTGGCGCCCGGCGACGATTACGGCATGATGCGCGAGGTCATGCGCCGCCGTTTCGGACGGCTGGTGAAGGACGAGGAAGCCGGCGAGGCGGTCGAGCGTCCCGACCTGCTGCTGATCGACGGCGGGGCGGGCCAACTGGCCGAGGTGCTGGCCGTTATGGCCGATCTGGGCGTTGACGACATCGCCGTGGTCGGCGTGGCCAAGGGGCCGGACCGCGACGCAGGCCTGGAGAAGTTCTTCATGCCTGGCAAGGCGCCCTTCATGCTGCCGCTGAAAAGCCCCGCGCTCTACTATCTGCAACGGCTGCGGGACGAGGCGCACCGTTTCGCCAACGGCGCCCACGCCAAGCGTCGCTCGATGGACATCAAGAAGAATCCGCTGGATGAGATCGACGGCGTCGGGCCGGGGCGCAAGAAGGCCCTGCTGCACGCCTTCGGCTCGGCCAAGGGCGTCAGCCGCGCCTCGGTCGTAGATCTGGCCAAGGTGGACGGCATCAGCCAGGCCCTGGCCGAGCGCATCCACGGCTTCTTTCACAAGTCATGAGAGACGAAGATTCCGGGTTGAGCGACCAAGCGTCGCGGGTCTAGGAACGATCTCATGATCGCCGAACTGACCAAGGGCTACCATCGCTTCCGCGCGAACAGGTGGCCGTCCGAACACGCCGAATACGAGGCCCTGGCCGCCAACGGCCAGAAGCCGCACACCCTGGTCGTGGCCTGTTCCGACAGCCGCGCCGATCCGGCCCTGATCTTCGACACGGCGCCGGGCGAGCTGTTCGTCGTGCGCAACGTCGCCAATCTGGTCCCGCCCTATGAGCCGGACGGCAAGCTGCACGGCGTCTCGGCGGCGCTGGAGTTCGGCGTCAATGTTCTGAAGGTCCGGCACATCGTCGTCATGGGCCACGCCTCGTGCGGCGGGGTGAACGCCATGCTGAACGGCGCCCCCGCCAACTGTCAGGACTTCGTCGCTCCCTGGGTCGAACAGGCCGCCCCCAGCGTGCGCCGCGCTGTCGAGACCCTGCCCGCCGAACAGGTCGAATGCGCCGCCGAGGAGGCCGTCGTGCGCCTGTCGCTGGACAACCTGCGCACCTTCCCCTGGATCGCGCAGAAGGAGGCGGCGGGCGAACTGAAGCTCAGCGGCCTGCATTTCGGCATCGCGCTGGGCATACTGTCCAAGCTGACGGGACCGGGACGGTTCGAGCGGCTGGACTGAGAGCGCACTCGCCGCTTACCCCGCCCTCGCCTCTGGCCGCGAACCATGGCACACCCGGCGTGTTGCAACGGAAGACGTCATGGCCCCTGCCTACAAAGCCATTCCCAACATCCTGACCAGCCTGCGGCTGGCGGCGGGGATCGTCATGTTCCTGCTGCTGGCGGGGGCGACCAGCGGCTTCCCCTTCGTCTCGGCCTGGCTGAGCCCGGACGACCAGTTCGCAATGTACCGGACGGGGTTCTGGATCTTCGTCATCGCCGCCTCGACGGACTGGATCGATGGTTATCTGGCCCGCCGCTGGAAAGCGGAGACGCGCTGGGGCGCCATCCTGGACCCCATCGCCGACAAGATCCTGGTCACCGGCGCCGTGCTGGGCGTCCTGACCAGCGGCTCGGTGCAGCAGATCATCATTCCCTGCGGCCTGATCCTGTTCCGTGAATTCGCCGTCTCTGCTCTGCGCGAAACCATGGCCGGGCGCATCAAGCTGCCCGTCACCCTGGCCGCCAAGTGGAAGACGACGCTGCAGATGGTGGCCCTGGGCTGCCAGCTGTTCGCCCGAAACTGGGACGGCTGGGGTCTGCCGTTCGACTATCTGCCGCACTTCCAGCTGTTTTCGGACGCCCTGATCTGGCTGGCCGCGATCGTCACCCTGTGGACCGGCTGGCAGTATTTCAGCGCAGCGCAAAAGCAGATGCGCGACCTCTAAGCGGTTCGGTCTATCCATCTAAGCAAGCCGGGCGTTCGCCTGCGACCGCTTAGCGGCGTCCTTTTCCCTTGCGCCGTGTGCGGAACGGCCTACATTACGCCTGCTTATGCTAAGTCTGAGCATAAGTCGGGGCCGCGCAGATGGCCGTTGAGGGAGTAGGGACGATGGCGGACGGCGCTTTCGGTCTGTCGAAGGAACTGGCGGAAGAAACCGCCTCGGTGTGGGACAAGGTCAAGGACCACGTCACGCCGCTGGAATGGCCCGAACAGGCGCGGCTGATCAGCGAGATCAACCGGCTGAAACGCGAGCGCGACGCGGTCATCCTGGCCCACAACTATATGACGCCCGAGATCTTTCACGGGGTGGGCGACTATGTCGGCGACAGCCTGGGGCTGGCCAAGGAGGCCGCGCGATCCAGCGCCAAGGTGATCGTTCAGGCGGGCGTTCACTTCATGGCCGAGACGTCCAAGATCCTGTCGCCGGACAAGACGGTGCTGATCCCCGACCTGCGCGCGGGCTGTTCGCTGGCGTCCTCGATCACGGGGGCGGACGTGCGGCTGATCAAGGAGCGGCACCCGGGCCTGCCGGTCGTCACCTATGTGAACACTACGGCCGATGTGAAGGCCGAGACCGACATCTGCTGCACCAGCGCCAACGCCGTTCAGGTCGTCGAATGGGCGGCGAAGGAGTGGGGCGTCGACAAGGTCATCCTGATCCCCGACGAATATCTGGCGCGCAACGTGGCGGCCCAGACGACGGTGGGCATCATCGCCTGGGCGGGCCACTGCGAGGTGCACAAGCGCTTCACGACGCAGGACATCGCCGACATGCGCGACGCCTGGCCGGACGCCGAGGTGCTGGCCCACCCCGAATGCCCCGAAGAGATCCTGCGTGCCGCCGACTTCGCCGGGTCGACCGCCGCCATGACGGAGTATGTCGAAAAGCGTCGGCCGAAGCGGGTGGTGCTGATCACCGAATGCTCGATGGCCTCCAACATCAAGGGCGACGTGCCCGAGGTGGAGTTCGTCGGCCCGTGCAACCTGTGCCCGCACATGAAGCGCATCACGCTGGAGAACATCCGCGACTGCCTGCTGCACATGCAGTTCGAGGTGACAGTGCAGGAGGATATGCTGGAGAGGGCGGCTCTGGCGGTGCAGCGGATGATCGACCTGCCGCCGCCTTCGAAGCCGGCGCGCTATGACCTGGTCAAGGCGCGGCATCATGTCGATGTGGAGCTGATCTGATGGCCCTGCGGCGACGCGGCCCGTTGCGGGGCCGTCGCCGCGCGCCCAGTTCGAACCCATGAGCGACACAGACAACACCCTTCCCCCAAGCGGCCGCAGACCCGGACCCTGGGATGCGCGGCCGGAAGAGACGGCGCCTGCGCCCGCGCGCGAGACGCCGCGCTACAGCGCGCGCCATGAAACGCTGCAGGAGGACAAGGGCCAGCACTCGGTCTGGGCGGTGGTCTCGACCCTGCTGATGGCGGGCTTCCTGTGGTTTCTGACCGGAAGCTGGGTCGTGGCGGGGGCGGTGCTGTTCGGCCTGTTCGTGCACGAATACGGCCATGTGCTGGCGATGAACCGGGTCGGCATGGGTCCGGCGCGCATCTACATCATCCCCTTCCTGGGCGGGCTGGCGAAGGGTCAGCGCGCGCCGAAGAGCGAGTGGCACGGGGTGCTGGTGTCGTTGGCGGGGCCGGCGTTCGGCCTGCTGGCCATGATCCCCTTCGTGGCCGTGGGCCTGGCGCTGAAGGCGCCGGAATGGCTGATGGGCGCCTTCTTCATCGCCATGATCAATCTGCTGAACCTGCTGCCTGCGCCGCCGCT
Organism: Brevundimonas naejangsanensis DSM 23858; assembly: GCF_000421705.1. Lineage (GTDB taxonomy): Bacteria > Pseudomonadota > Alphaproteobacteria > Caulobacterales > Caulobacteraceae > Brevundimonas > Brevundimonas naejangsanensis. The sequence continues at coordinate 1,320,073 of NZ_ATXN01000002.1, read as the reverse complement.
GGACGGCTCCAAGGCGCTGGGGCCGGTGCTGACACGGGTGCATCCGCGGCTGGAACAGGTCGCCCTGCTCGCCGTCGGCGGGTTGGCGGTGTGGTGGGGGCTGTCGACGGGGCGGCTGATCCTCGCCGTCTTTCTAGGTCTGGCGGTGTTCGGCCATCTGAAGCGCGGCGTGTGGCGCGCGGCGTGGGGGCAGTTGAGCTGGCCTGAGGCGGGACGCAGTCTGGGCCTCTATCTGCTGACAGCCGTCGTCTGCGCGGCGGCGGCGATCGGCGCCCTGCTGCCGCTGACGGGAGGGGCGATCGAGCCGGCGCTGGAGATGGGCCTGCGCTTCTTCGGCGTGGGGGCGCGTTAGGCCAATGGCGCGTATCCGGCATGACGGCCCTCTGATCATCGGCGGCGGGCTGGCGGGGCTGTCGGCGGCGCTGGAAGCGGCCGGGGCGCTGGGGCCGGACGGCCGGGTGCTGGTGGTCACGCCCGAGCCCTTGCTGAACGCCTGCTCCTCGGCGTGGGCGCAGGGCGGGATGGCGGCGGCCCTGTCGCCGCAGGACAGCGCGGCCCTGCACGCCAGAGACACCGAAGGCGCGGGCGCCGGTCTGGTGGAGGCCGAGGCGGCGCGCGCCCTGACGGAGCGCGGGCGCGAGACCGTCGAGTGGCTGGCGGCGCTGGGGGCGCCCTTCGACCGCGACGCCGACGGCGGCTTTTCCGTCAGTCTGGAGGCGGCGCACAGCCTGCCGCGCGTGGCGCGGGTGGGCGGCGACGGCGCGGGGCGGGCCATACTGTCGGCCGTGGTCGCCGCCGCGCGGGCGACGAAGGGCATTGAAATCTGGGAAGACGGGCGGCTGCGCGGCCTGATCCGCGACGTCGACGGCCGGGTGCGCGGCGCGGTGATCGAGCGGCGCGGCGGCCGGTTGGATGAAGTGTTTGCGTCTGCCGTGGTGCTGGCCACCGGGGGGATCGGCGGCCTGTTCGAGGCGACGACCAATCCATCGGCCCTGCGCGGCGAGGGGCTGGCGCTGGCGTATCAGGCCGGGGCCGAGATTCTGGACCCCGAGTTTGTGCAGTTCCACCCCACAGCCATCGACGTGGGGCTGGACCCGGCGCCGCTGGCGACCGAGGCCCTGCGCGGCGAAGGGGCGCGGCTGGTCGATGGGCGCGGCGTCTTCCTGCTGGGCGATCATCCGGACGCCGATCTGGCGCCGAGGGACATCGTGGCGCGGGCGGTGCACGCGGCGCGGGTCGCTGGAAGCGGCGCCTTCCTCGATGCGACCAAGGCGGTAGGCGAGGCCTTTCCGCATGAGTTTCCGGCCGTCTTCGCCGCCTGCATGAGGGCCGGGCTGGACCCGCGTGTCAGCCCCATTCCGGTGGCGGCGGCGGCCCACTATCACATGGGCGGGATCGTCGCCGACGACGAGGGGCGCACCACCGTCCCCGGCCTGTTCGCCATCGGCGAGTGCGCGGCGACGGGGGTGCATGGGGCCAACCGGTTGGCGTCCAACTCCCTGCTGGAGGCGGGCGCCTTCGGGCGGCGCGCGGGCCGGGCGGCGGCGGCCGAGGTCCAGCCCGAGCGGCGGCCTCTGGCGGCGGCGCCGGCGATGACGGATCTGCCGCCCGAGGCGCTGGCGGCTTTGCGCGCGGCCATGACGCGCCATGCGGGCGTGGTGCGGGACGAGGCGGGACTGACGGCGCTGCTGGTCCTGATCGATGATTTGGCGAAGGCGTATCCGGCGGCGGCCTGTCTGACAGCGGCGCGGCTGGTCGCCGAGGGGGCGCTGAAGCGGCGCGAGAGCCGGGGGGGCCACTATCGCCGCGACTTCCCCGACAGCCTGCCGAGGGCCGAGCACACGCGGATGCGCGCAGCGCCGGCGCCTGCACGCGACGAAGAGGCCGAGGCGGCGACGCTCGCCGCCCTGGCGGCCGTGATCTGAATGATGAAGGACGTTTCCGTGACCCGAACCCTGCCGGACCTGCTGATCGAGCCCGTGGTGCGCATGGCGCTGGCCGAGGATCTGGGACGCACGGGCGATGTGACGGCGCAGGCCTGCATCCCCGAGGACGCTCGCTTCAGCGCCGTGTTTTCAGCGCGCCAGGCCGGGGTGATGGCGGGCGGTGCGGTGGTGCGGATCGCCGTCCACGCGCTGGACCCGCTGGCGACGGTGACGGTGAAGGTCGCCGACGGCGAGGCGTTCGAGGCCGGAGCCGTGCTGGTCGCGGTCGATGCGAACGCCCGCGCCCTGCTGGCGGCCGAGCGGACGGCGCTGAACCTGCTGGGCCGGATGTGCGGCATCGCCACCCTGACGCGGACCTATGTGCAGGCGGTCGAGGGGACCAGGGCGCGCATCGCCGACACCCGCAAGACCACGCCGGGGCTAAGGGCGCTGGAGAAGCACGCGGTCGCCTGCGGCGGCGGGCTGAACCATCGCTTCGGGCTGGATGACGCCATCCTGATCAAGGACAACCACGTCGCCGTCTGCGGCGGGGCGGGCGAGGCGGTGCGCCGGGCCAGGGCCTTTGCACCCCATCTGATGAAGGTCGAGGTCGAGGTCGACGGCCTGGATCAACTGGACGAGGTCCTGCCTGAGCGGCCGGACGTCATCATGCTGGACAACTTCAGCCTGGACGACATGGCCGAGGCGGTTCGGCGCGTGCGAGACAGCGCCTTCGGATCAGTGGTGCTGGAGGCGTCGGGAGGGGTGAACCTGAGCACGGTCGCGGGCATCGCCGCGACCGGCGTAGACGTCATCTCCGTGGGAGCCTTGACCCATTCGGTGATTCAACTGGATATCGGCCTGGACGAGGCGTGACGCCGGTCAGGCTCCGCCCGCCCCAACCGTCGAAGGGGCGGGCGTCAAGGCGGCGGTCTTGATCGTCACAGGCTGGGGCTCGGCGCCGCGCGAGGCCGTGGTGCGCGGCGCGGCGGGCGCTGCAGCCGGGGGAGCGGCGGCCGGGGCCTTGTCGCCGGCGACGGCGGCTTCGCGCGCCAGTACGGCGGTATAGGCGATCGCGCCCGAGACATTGCGCGCGGCCTCGACGGGGTCGAGGCTGGCCTGAACCAGTCGCGGGGCCTGCTCGACCGGGCCCGAGGCGCGCGGATTATAGGCGAAGGCCTGACTGGCGCCCGAACGACCGCCGAAGCGATAGAAAAGATGGTCGCCGACCTGATTTACGCGGATCAGATTGTTGCGCCACGACGGCGAGACGGCGGTGGTGTGGAAGTGGGTGGCGTTGCCGACGGCGCTGAACACCTGGCCGGACAGGGCCTTGGTCGCCACTTCGCGGGCGCGGTTCCAGGCGCTGCGGTTGACGGCGCCGCGCATGGCGCCGTTGCAGGTGAAGCTGAACTGGCAGCCTGAGCCTCGGTTGGCGCCCTGATAGACGACGGCGCAGACGGTCTTGGGGAAGGCGGGGTGGCGGGCGCGGTTCAGCACCACCTGGGCCACGGCCTTCATGCCGTCGCGGCCCTCGCCGCGCGCTTCATAATAGACGGCCTGGGTCAGGCATTCGAGGTCGCGCGACTGGTCCAGGGCGCCGTCGAGGCGGAAGGGACGGGCGGCGGAAATCTTGGTCGCGCCAGCGGCCTGCAGGTTGGCGCGGCGCAGGCCGTCCTGGCCCTGAAGCTGCTCCAGCCGGGTGGTCAACAGTTCGGCCTGGCGGTCTCGCTGGGCGGACCCGGCGACGGAATAGGGATCGTGGCGGTGGGCGATGGCCAGGGCGCTGGCGTCCAGGCCGCCGGCCGCTTCGGCCAGGGCTTCCTGGGTATAGGCGCCCTGAAGGCGCTCGGCCTGACTGCGCACGGTCGAGGCCTGGGCGGCCAGGCCGCCCAGATAGGCCCCTCCGACTGCGAGGCCGACCACGCCGCCGAACGCCGCCGCTGCCGTCGTGGGGCGCAGGCGGAATGAGCGGGCGGCGTGCATCAGCGCGCGCGTCTGCGAGGAGAGAGACAAAGGCGTAGTCCTGTACAACAGGGCGAGGATGCCGCCCCCGTAGTTCCCGAACCCTGGCGACAAGGACGCGTCGCGCTTCAAGCGGGTCGGGTGAACGCCGACTGAACGCCGGCCCTCGAAGGCGGGCCTTTATCCATTGGTTTATGGCCTCAATGTGACTGATTCGCTAGAATTGTAATTTCTTCAGCATAGGGAAATTGCCGGAAAGTCATTATTTTTATTGTTTCAAATCATGACGAAATTGCGCCTGAGACATTCTTGGGAATACCGTATTGTTTTGTTGAACAAAGATTGTGCGGTGCGAGGCGCGGGCATGAATAAGCTATTGGCGGGGGTGTGACATCTTGGATGCCTGAGTCGTGCCTCAGATGGGAACCAGTCGGTAATTTCCGCGTTCTAAGCTGAGCTATTTCAAGGAGTTGACCCCATGACCCGCATCGCTTCCCGCCTGCTCGTTCTGACGCTGGCCGGCGCCGGAGCCCTGGCCCTGTCGGGCTGCGGCCACACGGTGGAACAGAAGGCGGCGACCGGAGCCGTCGCAGGGGCCGTGGTCGGTGGCCCGGTTGGAGCGGCCGTTGGCGGCGCCGCGGGCGCTGCGGTCGGCCACGCTCAAAAGCCGCAGTAACGACGCGTCTTTTTGGCCGCGAAACGCGGTCGGAGGGCGTCAGTCGCCGCTAAATCCTATGAAATCGGGCTGTAGAGCTTGATTTCGGCGCGAAATTCGGCTTTGCCCTCCCGCCGGGCCGAGCGTGCCGAAACGCGCTTTGCGCCCCGTCTTGCGGCCGTCGCTTCGGCGATCGGCCCTATTCGCCGTTTCCATTCCCTATCAAGGACACCCGCCTCTCAGCATGCGCGACCTCAAGAACACCGGCTTCAACGACCGCCTGTCCGCCCAGAAAGACGCCAAACAAGCCCTGCTGGCCCGGTTCAAGCCGAAGCCGACGGTTCAGGACCCCGAGTTCGAGAAGCTGGCCGCCAAGCGCGCCGCCGAGAAGGAGGCGATCCGCCAGCAGCACGAACTGGCCAAGGCCGAGCTGCGCCGTGAGAAGGCCGAGAAGGACGCCGCCCGCCTGGCCGCCGAGATGGCCGCTCAGGAAGAGGTCGACGCCGCCAAGCGCGCCGCCCGCAAGGAGCGCAAGCAGTTGACTAAGGAAGAGCAGAAGGCCGCTCGCGACGCCCGCTACGCCGCCCGCAAGGCGCGCAAGCGCTAGGTTGAAGACGCCCCGGCTCTGGCCGGGGCGTTTACGCGCGGCTCACTGATAGATGGCGCCGTTGCTGGTGCAGGTGCCGGTTCGAACGAGCACGTAATGGGACGTCACCGTTCCCACGGCATGCTCGGCCACCCCAGCATAGCCGTTGTAGCAGACACCCGCCTGATAGCCGACCTGAACGGTCTTGGTTGCGTCGCTGAAATAGATGTAATCGTAGAGGGGGTCAGACCACGGCGTGGCGAGTGCTGCGGTGGATAGAGCTGCGCTTATGACGGCTGCCACACACGCAATAGTCTTGATCGAACGAGCCATGATAAAACTCCGTTGATTGGCGACGTGTGACGCTCTCATAAAAAACGTCTGTTTCTGAAATAGAAAATCCGTGATCGCTGAAATCGAAGGGGTTCATGCGCGCAGCAACGCTCATGCCGGTCTGACGTTACAGGGGCGAAGATTCCTGCGAAGTGATGTCGCCGGCCCCTTGGAACGCGGGCCAGACGACCTAACTGCAAGGCTGATCTTCCCCAGCAATGCCAACAGGAGCCGTCATGAACGCCATCGACACCGGTCTGAAGCCCAAGGAACGCGCTGACGTCGCGCGCGAACTGTCCAAGGCCCTGGCCGACAGCTACGCCCTCTATCTGAAGACGCACGGCTACCACTGGAACGTGCGCGGGCCGGAGTTCTTCAGCCTGCACAATCTGCTGGAAGAACAGTACCGCGAAATCTGGGCCGCCCTGGACGAGATCGCCGAGCGTATCCGCGCCCTGGGCGAACTGGCGCCGCAGAGCGCTTCGGCCTTCGCCAATCTCACCTCGATCAAGGACGGCGATCCTGAGAAGGATTCCGCAGCCATGCTCAAGGAGCTGATCAAGGACCACGGCGTCGTCATCGCCACCGCCCGCGCGGCTTTGGACGCCGCCGATGAGGTCGGTGACGAGGCCTCGGTCGACCTGATGACGGTGCGTCTGGCCGCGCACGAAAAGGCGGCCTGGATGCTGCGCTCGAGCCTCGGCGAGCGATAAGGGCCGGAGGGATTACCGTTCCATCTCACGCAACGGTAATCTTGGCGTCTGAAAAGCGCCGGATTGGGCGATCATGCAGATCGCCGGTTTCCGGCGCAGTCAGGCGTCTCTATATGGACATCGCATGACCCTGGGCCGCCTCACGCCGCTGAAGACGACCGGACGCCGCGCCCTGGCTGCGGCGCCTGCGGCCATGGCCGTCACCCTGGCGGCGATGGGCGTGGCCATGTCCGCCAGTTCGACGCCGCGCCCCGACATCGACCGGACGGCCGAGGCGGTGGCGCGCGCCACCGGCGGAGATCTCGGTCCGAACGGCCTGGCGGCGGTGATGGCGCGGATGGACGCGGGCCAACTGGCTGTGGCGCGTCGTCACGACCCGGCTCTGGGGCTGCCTGAACTTTACGGCCTGACTCCCGGTTGGGAGAGTCTGACGCTCAGCGGCAAGCCCAGTCTGGATCAGGGCGTGGCCGGCGTCGCCGCTCAGCAGCTGAACGCCGCCATGCCCAACGCCTTCGGCGCGCTTCAGCCCGCGTTGCCCTTCGTCTTCCGCCCGGCGGACGAGGCGTCGCGCCAGCGCGCCCTGCGCTGCCTGGCCCAGGCCGTCTATTACGAGGCGGCGCTGGAGCCGACCGAGGGGCAGGAGGGCGTGGCCCAGGTGGTGCTGAACCGGGTGCGCGATCCCAACTATCCCGCCAGCGTCTGCGGCGTCGTCTATCAGGGCGCCGAGCGGACCACGGGCTGCCAGTTCAGCTTCACCTGCGACGGTTCTCTGGCGCGCGGCCCGGTGCGCTGGGCCTGGGATCGGGCCGAGCGAGTCGCGGCGCGCGCCCTGAACGGTCATGTGGCCGAGCGCGTGGGCACGGCCACCCACTACCACGCCGACTACGTCCATCCTTGGTGGTCGCCGACCCTGGCCAAGATCACCCAGGTCGGGGCGCATATCTTCTATCGCTGGAAGGGCGCGGCCGGTGAGACGGCCGCCTTCGTCAATGCATACGCGGGCCGCGAGCCGTCGATCGACGAGGCCCGGTTCGCCAAACCGCGCGTCCTGCTCGCCACGGCGGCCGACAGCGTTGAGGCGGCGCTGGAGGGCGCCAGGTCCGGCGAACTGCGCACGGTCGAGATCGAGGGCCAGACCCGCGTCGTCGGCATCGCCAGCCTGGGCGGCCGCCGTCAGGCCAGCAAGGAAGAAATCGCCGCCATCAACGAGCGGCTGAAGGCCTTTGAAAGCGGCGCTGTCCCCAGCGTGACCGCCCCGCCGCCCGCCGGCGTCACGCCCATGGTTGTCGAAGAGGTCGGCAAGCCTCAAGGTTAAGGGGCGGGCGATCAGCCCGTGCCGGTCTTGCGAAGCACGTCGTCATCCGTTTCCGAGACGTCGGGCGCGTATTCCAGAATGTCGGCCGGGCTGCAGTCCAGATAGCGGCAGATGGCGTCCAGGGTGGCGAAGCGCAGGCCGCGGACCTTGCCCGACTTCAGCAGGGATAGGTTGGTCTCGGAAATGCCGATGGCGCGCGCCAGCACGTTCGAGCGCACCTTGCGCCGCGCCATCATCACGTCCAGCCGCACGATAATGGGCATCACACGAACCGCGAGACGTCGTCGTGCACCTCGGCGCCCCAGGCCATGACCCGCGCCACGACGAACAGGATCAGTCCCAGCGCCAGGGCCTTGGCGCTGTCGATCCTCAGCCAGCCCTCGTCGTCGAAACCCGCCAGCGTCACCAGAACATGGCCGAGCGTCGGGGCGACGGCGCAGGCCATTAGCCACAGGGCGATGCCGCCCATGCAGCGGGCGTTCTCCTGGGTCAGGACGACGCCGGACCCGTAGAGGCGGAACAGTCGTCGCAGCCCCCACAACACCGCCAGGGCGGGGGTCATCATCACGCTGGCCGACAGGGCCAGGGCGATCTTCTGAATCCAGGGCAGGGCGCCGACGGTGGTCCAGCCGGGCGGCACGGGCGGGACCGTCGCCTCGATATAGATCTGCATCCCGCCGGGGCGGACCTGCAGTCGTGTTCCGACATAGGTCAGCACGGCCACGACGGCGATCGCCAACAGGGCGGCGCCCAGCGCGAACAGCAGCGTGAACAGCCACTCCAGCGGGCGGCTGAGCCGCCGGATGCGGACGAAGGCGTCAGGCTCCAGCGGAACCGGCGGGGGCAGGGCGACGACGACCGTCATGGGATAACGCTGCTCCAATTCGATTGACGGCTATATTTTTATGTATTTCGATATGATCAGCAACTCAACCAAGGATACGACATGTCGCATCAAGGCCAAGGGCGCCGGTCGCCCATGATCGCGAGTCTGGCTCTGGCGGCCCTGCTGGCCGGTTGCGCTACTCCGGCCAGCCGCCACCCGTTGACGCTCGCAGACCTGGGCGCGGCCTCGCGCGCCTCGGTGCTGGAGGCGAGCCTGGCGCGGCCCGGCGTCGTGACTTTCGAGCGCGTTCGTTTCGCTCAGTGGACGGCGGGACGGGGCGTCTTCATCGATCGCAAGGATCCACGCACGGCGACCGTGCCCAAGGGCGATGAGGAGGCGACGATCTACGCCTATGTGGTGGATCATCCCCGTTTCGGTCGGGTGATGATCGACAGCGGGGTGTCGGCTGAACTGGGGGAGCGGCTGAACGGTCTGATGCGCCGAGCGGTGTCCGACCTTGATCTCCGCATCACGCGTACCACGGCTCAGTGGCTGGACGGCCAGACGCCGCCGCGCGCCGTCTTCCTGACCCATCTGCATTTCGATCATGTGGGCGGGTTGGTCGACCTTCCGGTCGCCACGCCCGTCTATGTGGGCGCAGGCGAGGCTCAGGAACGCAGTCGTGTGAACCTGGTGTTGGGCCGCCCGGCGGACGCCGCCCTGCGCGGCTACGGCCCCCTGCGTGAGTGGCGGTTCGAACCGGATCCCGACGGCCGGTTCGCCGGGGTGCTCGATGTCTTCGGCGACGGTTCGATCTGGGCCATCAGCACGCCGGGGCATTCGGCGGGCTCGACCGCCTATCTGGTCAACGCCGTGGACGGGCCGAAACTGGTGGTCGGCGACGCGGTCAGCACCCGTCTGGGCTGGGAGCAGGGGATGCCCCAGCCGGTCACGCCTGCCGCCCGCGCCGACGCCGAAGCGTCCGCCCAAAGGTTACGCAACTTTGCGGCCGCGCATCCGAATGTGGAGGTGTTCCTCGGCCACCAATCACGGTCGGAGCAGGCCGAGGCGCGTTGAAACGCCTCCTGAATCTCACCAGGCTCCGATCTTCTCGGCTTCCTTGTGGCTGATGGGATGGTGGGCGGCCTTGTGGTCTTCTTCGGCGAGGAAGCGGGCGGCCTCCAGGGCGGCCATGCAGCCCATGCCCGCCGCAGTCACGGCCTGGCGATAGACGTCGTCGGTGACGTCGCCGGCGGCCCAGACGCCCTCGATGGCGGTCGCGGCCGTGCCCGGCTTGACCCGCAGATAGCCGCCGGAGTTGGTCTCCAACTGGCCTTTGAACAGTTCGGACGAGGGGGCGTGGCCGATGGCGATGAAGACGCCGTCGGCGGGGATTTCGCTGATCTCGCCGGTCTTGACGTTCTTCAGGTGCACGCCGGTGACGTTGCGGGCCACGCCGTCGACGACGCCGACGACTTCCTCGACGGCCACGTCCCAGACGACCTTGATCTTGGGATGGGCGAACAGGCGGTCCTGCAGGATCTTCTCGGCCCGGAACTCGTCGCGGCGGTGAACCACGGTGACGGTCTCGGCGAAGTTGGTCAGGAAGAGGGCTTCCTCGACGGCGGTGTTGCCGCCGCCGACCACCACCACCTGCTTGCCGCGATAGAAGAAGCCGTCGCAGGTGGCGCAGGCCGAGACGCCGAAGCCCTGATAGGCGGCCTCTGATTCCAGCCCCAGCCATTTGGCCTGGGCGCCGGTGGAGATGATGACCGTCTCGGCCAGGATTTCAGCGCCTGAATCGAGCGTCAGGCGGAAGGGGCGCTGGGACAGGTCGGCCTGGGTCACGATGTCATGCAGGACTTCCGTGCCGACATGTTCAGCCTGGGCCTGCATCTGCTGCATCAGCCAGGGGCCCTGAATGGTCTCGGCGAAGCCGGGGTAGTTCTCGACGTCCGTGGTGATGGTGAGCTGGCCGCCAGGCTGAAGCCCGGCGATCATCACCGGGTTCAGCGAGGCGCGGGCGGCGTAGATGGCGGCGGTCCAGCCGGCGGGGCCGGAACCGATGATGGCGACACGGACGGTACGAGCTTGGGTCATGGCGCCTATTTAGGCGCTGATTCTCTTAAGCGCGATGCCGATGCGACATTTCACGACCTGCTGCGCCGATTGGCGTCAGGCGTGAGCCTGCTGGCCCTCAGCCTTGCGGGCGGCGCGCAGTTTTTCCAGAGTGTCGGCGACGTCGGACAGAAACGCCTCACGTCGTGCGGCCGCTTCGGCAGGGTCGGCGCCGTTGCGCATGACGCGGCCGTTGAAGACGGAGGCCTCTTCGCGGATGCGCGCGACCAGGGCGGTCAGGTGTCCCTTGCCCTTGCGCTGGTCCATCACCTGGGCGTGGTTGTCGGCGTCACGCAGCCGCCGGGCCAGAGCATCATCAACATCCTGTCCCATCTCGGCGCGGCCAGCCATCTGGCTGAAGTCGTGGGCGTAGAGGCGGATGAAGTTTTCTACGATCAATTCGGAGCGTCCTTTCCGTGAAAAAAGAGCGTCAAAGTTCAAGGCGCAGCCGTCCGATCAGCGTTTCCGCCGTCGGGTTAGGGGTCGTGTTTTGCCTTGATCCCGACATATGGGGACGGCGAGGACGTTTCGCCACCCTTGCGGGGCGGGGGCCGATTTCAGCGGGGTTTGAGGGCCGCCAGAACGGCGCGGGCGGCGCGTTCGGTCTCGTTCAATGGCGCATAGGTCCACGGCGTCAGCGCGCCGTCGAAGGGGCGGGCGGCGCCGCGCGCCTGAAGGTCGGCGTGCAGGCGGGCGAACTTGCCCGGCGCCTTCTTCGCGATCATCGGCAGGACGTGGACCGGCTTGCCGGTTGAGGCGGCCTCGGCGGCCATATTGGCGCTGTCCTCGGTGACGAGGATGTGGTCGGCGGCGTCCAGCATGGCGAACAGGGGGTTGTCGCCCTTGCCGTCCCAGATCCAGCCGGGCAGGGCCGACAGCCGGTCGCTCATCACCGCCTTGGCGGCTTCGGGCGTGCGACGCGAATAGGTCAGCAGCAAGGAGCCGTTTGCGGCGGTGACAGCCTCGGCGATGCGCTGGGCCAGATCGGCGGCGTGGTCGGGCGGCAGGTCGAAGGCGGCGGAGGCGCCGCCCACCATCACCGCCACGCGTGGATGGGGCAGGGGGGCGATGCGCGCGGCGAAGGCGGGCGCCGCCTCGGCCAGTCTTTCGCGTGTGATGCGGTGGGGGCTGCCGGTGATCGACAGGACGTTGGAGCCGCTGAGGTCGTCATGGGCGGGGGCGACGATCAGGTCGTAGCGGTCGTTGCGCCAGCGCGGGTCCTGGGTCTGGACGATGAAGGTCTTGCCGCCGCTCCAGTCGCGCACGCGCGCCGACAGGGGCAGGCTGGCGCGGCCCGTGGCGATCCACAGGTCGGGCCATTCGGATACCGTGCGCGGATCGAAAGAACCCGGCGCCAGCATGGCGGGCGACTTCAGGGCCGAGGGGAGCCGGTTGAAGGCGGGGCGCCAGCGGACCTGCTTGATCTCGATCTCGGCGGGGGTCAGGCGGGCGATGGCCTCAGCCAGCCCCAGAGCCTGGTTCTGGATGCCGGTCCGGCCGTCGGAGACGACCCAGATGGAAAGAGGGCGCGCAGCCATGCCGCGCGCCCTGCCTTCAACCTTGATGTCGGCTGAGGTTACTTCCACTCGACCTTGAGGATTTCATAGGCCTTCACGCCGCCGGGCGTGTTGACCTCGACCACGTCGCCGACCTCCTTGGAGATCAGGGCGCGGGCGATCGGCGAGGCGATGGAGATCTTGCCCAGCTTCACGTCGGCCTCGTGTTCGCCGACGATCTGATAGACGCCTTCTTCCTCGGTGTCCTCGTCCACGAAGGTGACGGTGGCGCCGAACTTGACCTGGTCGCCGGACAGTTTGGACACGTCGATCACCTGGGCGCGGGACAGCTTGTCCTCGATCTCGGCGATCGAGCCTTCGATCCAGCCCTGGCGCTCCTTGGCGGCGTGGTATTCGGCGTTTTCAGACAGATCGCCATGCTCGCGGGCTTCCGCGATGGCGGCGATCACGCTGGGTCGTTCCACCGACTTCAATTGCTTGAGTTGATCGTCGAGGGCGCGATAACCCTCGGCCGTCATCGGCACTTTTTCCATTGTGTCGTGAGTTTCTTGCTACGCCCGAAGACAGATGAGAGACGGTTCGGTGCACCGCGGCCACGGGGGCGTCGCGTGACCGGCCAAAGAAGGTAGGGCGCCCAGCGCTCAAACTCAAGATGGGGCAGGCAGGTCGCTGGACGTTGTTCGTCGCGGCGGAACAGCGCAAGGCGCAGGTCGCCTGCATTTCATTCGCCCGCCCTTCATTCGCTGGACGGCGGTCCTGGCAGGCGATCCCTGCCGAAGGCGCGGCGCAGGGCGGTCCAGGCGATAAAGCCCAGCGCCGCAAGCGCCATCAGCATGAAGGCGCCGGATACGACAGCGACGCCTGCCGCGATAAAGGCGATGACGAAACAGACGGCCGAAAACAGGGCCGCGATCACTTGGATTACGGACAGGCGCATGAAGGTGTTAACGCCTCACAAACCGCCGAGTTGCGGCCGAGCTCAGCGTGCGCGCCCGCGTGATCTACGACGCTGCGGCGGCGCAGCCTTGACCGCAGGCGCGTCTTCGGCGGCGCCGCGACGGTGCTTCCACAACTGCCAGGCTATGCCCGCCAGAGCGATCTTGCCCATGTGGCGGCCCATCATCGCGCGGCCGCGACGCGACAACAGCAGACTGCTTACGAGGGTAGGCAGAGTAGGCAGGAACATGGGCGGCGTCTCCAGACGGAAAGGGAATGTTCCTTCCTCAACGACCAGGACGCCGCCCGGTTCAACAGCCTTTACCGTTTCGGCATCAGGGCCTCGGCGGCCAGCACCGAACCTTCGACACCCAGGGTGACGGCGGGCTCTGGCGTGATGCGGAACAGGCCCGAGTGGTGACCGGCCGCGCCCTTGACCTGGTCGGGCGGCGTGCCGCCGACGCGGAAATAGACGCCCTTCACCCCGAGTTCGGGCGTGACGAACTCGGCGAAGTCCTCGGCGCCCATGCCGGTGCGCGGATTGTCGATCAGCACGTCGTCGCCCAGACCGGCGGTCAGGGCTTCGCGGACGCGGGCGGCCGTCTCGGCGTCATTGATGGTGGGCGGGGTGTTTTCCAGCGGCGACCGCACGACGGTCGGAAGCTTGTCTTCGGGCACGCCCAGGGCGCGGGCGGTGTTCGCCGAGATGCGGTCGATGCCGTCCAGCAGCTTGGCGCGAACCTCGGGGCTGTCCGAGCGGACGGTCAACTGCATGTCGACGCGGTCGGAGATGATGTTGTGTTTGATGCCGCCCTTGATGGCGCCGACCGTGACCACGGCACCCTCCAGCGGGCTGGTCTCGCGGCTGCGCAGGGATTGCAGCGCGACCACGATGTGCGAGGCGACCAGGATCGGATCGACCCCCAGGTGCGGCGAGGCGCCGTGGGTGGCGACGCCGTGGACGGCGATGTCCACGCTGTCCGAACTGGAGGAGGTGATGCCAAGCGGCACGCCGATCCGGCCCGTCGGCGTGTCGGACGAAACGTGGAAGGCCAGGGCGTAGTCCGGCTTGGGGAAGCGCGAATAGAGGCCGTCCTGCACCATGGCGCGGGCGCCGAAGATGCGTTCCTCGGCCGGTTGGGCGATCAGGACCAGGGTGCCCGACCAGTTGGCCTTGCGCGCCTGCATCTGGCGCGCCGTGCCGACCAGGGCGGTGATGTGCACGTCGTGGCCGCAGGCGTGCATGACGGGTTTTTCGACGCCGTCGGTGTCGACCTGACGGGCGGTGGAGGCGTTGGACAGGCCCGACTGCTCCTCGACCGGCAGGCCGTCCATGTCGGCGCGGATCATCACCGTGGGTCCAGGGCCGTTGCGCAGGACGGCGACCACGCCGGTGCCGCCGACGCCGGTGGTGACATCATAGCCCAGAGCGCGCAGTTCCTCCGCCATGCGGGCCGAGGTCTGGACCTCAAGGCCTGACAGTTCGGGGTTGCGGTGGAAATGGTCGAACAGGGCGCCGAGGTTGGCGTCGTAGTCTGCCTTGACGGCGGCCTTCAGCGCAGCGGCGTCGTCGGCGTTCTGGGCGATGGCGGGCGCGGAACCGGCGGCCAGAACGGCGGCCAGAATGGCGGTAAGCGCGGTCTTCTTCATGGTGGTGTCCCCTCCGGTGTCAGGCGCGACCTTAGCCGCTGGAGGGGATGGGGCAACCGGATAAGGCGTGCATTTATCCGCCGACATCCTGAGGCTTGATGGGCCGGTCCCACGAAAAAGCCCCCGACGAGCGATCGTCGGGGGCTTTTCTTCAGGTCTGGGCCTGATCTCAGTTGTAGGACTGGATCGGGCGGACATCCAGTTCGCCGTGGCGGACGGCGGCGATGCCCTGCGCGGCGGCCAGCGAGCCGGACGCCGTGGTGTAGTAGGGGATCTTCATCATCAGGGCCGTGCGGCGGATCGAGAAGCTGTCGGCCAGGGCCTGCTTGCCGTCCGTGGTGTTGAAGACCAGCTGGACCTCGCCGTTCTTCATGGCGTCGACGATGTTTGGACGGCCTTCCAGCACCTTCTTGACCAGACCGACCTCAAGGCCCTGTTCGGTCAGGTAGCTGTGGGTGCCGCCGGTGGCGATGACGGCGAAGCCTTGCGCCAGCAGGGTCTTCACCGCCTCCACGATGAAGGGCTTGTCGGCGTCGCGCACCGAGACGAAGGCCGTGCCCTCGGTCGGCAGGATGGTGCCGCCGCCGGTCTGCGACTTGGCGAAGGCGCGGGCGAAGGCGGGGGCCAGATCGGCCTCGCCCTCACGCTTCCAGTCCAGACCCATGACCTCGCCGGTCGAGCGCATTTCCGGGCCCAGGATGGTGTCGACCCCGGCGAAGCGGGCGAAGGGGAAGACGGCTTCCTTGACCGCGATGTGGTCCAGTTCCTTGTCGACCAAGCCGAAGGACGACAGCGGAACCCCGGCCATGACCTTGGCGGCGATGGCGGCGACCGGCCGGCCGATGGTCTTGGCGACGAAGGGCGCCGTGCGGCTGGCGCGCGGGTTCACTTCCAGCACGAAGATGCGCGGGTTCTCGCTGTGCGGCTCTTCGATGGCGAACTGCACGTTCATCAGGCCGCGCACCTTCAGGGCCTTGGCCATGGCGGTGGTCTGGCGCTTCAGCTCGGCCACCGTTTCGGGGCGCAGGGAGAAGGGCGGCATGGAGCAGGCGCTGTCGCCCGAGTGGACGCCGGCTTCCTCGATATGCTCCAGAACGCCGGCGACGAAGACGGTTTCGTCGTCGCACAGGGCGTCGACGTCCACCTCGGTGGCGCGGTTCAGATAGTGGTCGATCAGCACGGGATCGTCGCCCGAGACGCGCATGGCCTCGCCGACGTAGCGGTCCAGACCCTCGCGGTCGTGGACGATCATCATGCCGCGGCCGCCCAGGACGTAGGAGGGGCGCAGGACGACCGGATAGCCGACCTCCTCGGCCTTGATCGCGGCTTCCTCGGCTGAGCGGGCCAGGGCGTTGGGCGGCTGTTGCAGGCCGATGGCTTGCAGCATCTGCTGGAAGCGCTCGCGGTCCTCGGCCAGGTCGATGCTGTCGACGCTGGTGCCCAGGATCGGCACGCCGTCTTCCTGAAGCGCATGGGCCAACTTCAGCGGGGTCTGGCCGCCGAACTGGACGACCACGCCGATCAGCTCGCCCTTGGAGCGTTCGACGTCGATCAGCTCCAGCACGTCCTCGGCCGTCAGCGGCTCGAAATACAGTCGGTCAGAGGTGTCGTAGTCGGTTGAGACGGTCTCGGGGTTGCAGTTGACCATGATGCTCTCGACGTCGATGTCGGCGAAAGCGAAGGCGGCGTGAACGCAGCAGTAGTCGAACTCGATGCCCTGACCGATACGGTTCGGACCGCCGCCCAGGATGACGGCCTTCCTGCGATCCGACACCTCGGCCTCGCAGGCCGGAACCTGGCCCAGGGCGCCGGTCTCATAGGTCGAATACATATAGGCGGTGGCGCTGGCGAACTCGGCGGCGCAGGTGTCGATGCGCTTGAACACCGGGCGCACGTCCAGAGCGCGGCGGGCCTTGCGGACCTCGCCCTCGGTCTTGCCGGTCAGGGCGCCCAGACGGGCGTCCGAGAAGCCCTTGGCCTTCAGCTTGCGGAAGTCGGTCGCGTCCGTGGGCAGGCCCTGAACGCGGACGTGGCCCTCGGTGCGGATCAGGTCGGCGATCTGACGCAGGAACCACGGCTCATACGAACAGGCGGCCTGGACTTCCTCGACCGTCAGGCCGTGGCGGAAAGCCTGGGCGATGACGCGGATGCGGTCCGGCGTGGGCAGGCCCAACGCGCGGATGACGGCGGCCTTGATCGCGGCGTCGTCCTCGGCGCCGGTTACGCCGTCGATCTCGATGTCGTCGAAGCCGTTCAGGCCGGTCTCCAGACCGCGCAGGGCCTTCTGCATGGATTCCTGGAAGGTGCGGCCGATGGCCATGACCTCGCCGACCGACTTCATCGCCGTGGTCAGCGACGGCTCGGAGCCCGGATATTTCTCGAAGGCGAAGCGCGGGATCTTGGTGACGACATAATCGATGGCCGGCTCGAAGCTGGCCGGGGTCACCATGGTGATGTCGTTCTTCAGCTCGTCCAGCGTGTAGCCGACGGCCAGCTTGGCGGCGATCTTGGCGATCGGGAAGCCGGTGGCCTTGGACGCCAGCGCCGAGGAGCGCGACACGCGCGGGTTCATCTCGATGACGACCAGACGGCCGTCCTTGGGGTTGACCGCGAACTGGACGTTCGAGCCGCCCGTCTCGACCCCGATCTCGCGCAGCACGGCGATCGAGGCCGCGCGCATCATCTGATATTCCTTGTCCGTCAGGGTCATGGCCGGGGCGACGGTTATGCTGTCGCCGGTGTGGACGCCCATCGGGTCGATGTTCTCGATCGAGCAGATGATGATGCAGTTGTCCGCATGATCGCGGACGACCTCCATCTCATATTCCTTCCAGCCCAGCACCGACTCTTCGATCAGCACTTCGGTGGTCGGCGACAGGTCCAGGCCGCGCTCCACGATCTCGTGGAATTCCTCGACGTTGTAGGCGATGCCGCCGCCGGTGCCCGCGAGCGTGAAGGACGGGCGGATGATGGCGGGCAGGCCCACGAAGGCCAGGGCCTCGTCGGCTTCTTCAATATGGTGGATGGCGCGCGAGCGGGGCGATTCCAGGCCCAGCTTGTCCATCGCGTCGCGGAATTTCTGACGGTCCTCGGCCTTGTCGATGACCTCGGCCTTGGCCCCGATCATCTCGACGCCGTGACGGGCCAGGGCGCCCGAGGCGTTCAGGGCCAGGGCCGTGTTCAGCGCCGTCTGGCCGCCCATGGTGGGCAGCAGGGCGTCCGGCTTTTCCTTGGCGATGATCTTCTCGACCATCTCGGGCGTGATCGGCTCGATATAGGTGGCGTCGGCCACCTCCGGGTCGGTCATGATGGTGGCGGGGTTCGAGTTGACCAGGATGACCCGGTAGCCCTCGGCCTTCAGCGCCTTACAGGCCTGAACGCCGGAATAGTCGAACTCACACGCCTGGCCGATGACGATCGGCCCGGCGCCGATGATCAGGATGGACTTGATGTCTGTGCGCTTGGGCATCGGCGTCTACTCAGTTCGTCACGACCGCGCACTCCCAGCCGTCGTAGTCGAGCTGGAAGGCCGCGGCCCAGGTTTGCATCATGGCCGACACAGGCGAAAACGACGCCTCGTCGACCGGCATGGTGGTCTCCAGGACGGTCATGTCGCCCTGGCCCCGCGTCAGGAAGCCCGCACGGCGGGCCACCTCGCACAGGTCGCCGTGCGCCTCTTCCTCGCCGTAGAAGTAGAACAGCGTATGGCGCGGGGTGATCCCGCTGTCGCCCTGCTCTGCGAGCGCGGCGCGCACCATGGCGTCCTTTTCTTCATGACTGGTCAGGGCGGCGGTCTCCACGCGCGCAGACGGACGGGCGCGAGCGCGCTCGCGGCCGATCCGTTCGGGTTGTCGGTTAAGCGGCCCGTTTAGAGAGGGAGCAGCCGGGGGGCAAGAGCCTATCCCCCATGAGCGCACAAGAAAAAGGGGCGGCCCGTAAGGACCGCCCCCAGAGTTTCAAACCTCGTCCGTCCTTTAGAAGGGACGGAAGTTCAGGCCGACGAAGAAGCGGCGGCCGTAGGGGTCGAAGTTGGAGTAGATGGTGGTGCCCAGGATGTCGCGCTGTTCAGCGTCGAACAGGTTCACCACGCCGGCGCGCAGCGTCAGGTCGTCACGCACGTTGTAACGCACGGTGATGTCGTGACGCGTGAAGTTGCCGGTGTCCATCTGGTCGGCCAGACGCGAGTCCGCGTTGTTCACGAAATCGCGGGCGCGAACGATGTTGGTGGCGGACTGCCAGTCGGCGGTCCAGTTCACGTTCCAGATGTCGTTCGGACGCCAGGACAGCGACGAGGCCATGCGGACGCGCGGGTAGGCGTTGGTGCCGCTCAGGCCGATGCTGGCCGCCAGTTCGTTGTAGTCCGACGGATCCGCTTCGTTCAGGAACTGCTTCTGCTCGATCAGCCACGAACCCTGCAGGCGCCAGTCGAAGGAGCCCCAGTTCTTGCCCCAATCCGCGGTGTCCCACGAATAGTTGGCGCCGAAGTCCAGGCCGCGCGTTTCCAGAGCCGCGTAGTTGAACGACCGCTCGATAAAGCCGCCGATCGGGTCGCCCGAGGGGGCGCCGACGCCGAACTCGATGTTCGGGTTGTTGCGGAAGATCGAGTTACAGGCGTCCATGTTCAGCTCGGCGCCGCTGACGCAGTTGGCGGCGATGCCGGCGGCCGACACGGCGGCGATGACCTTGTCGATGCGGATTTCATAGTAATCCAGCGACAGGGTCAGGCCCGGCGCGAAGCGCGGCTGATAGACGGTCGAGAAGGTGAAGGATTCCGACTCTTCCGGCTTCAGGTCGGGGTTGCCGCCCGAAACGCCGGCGATGCCCGAGGTGTAGTTCGGACGGAAGTCGTCGGTGTTGGTGGCGGTTTCGCCGGCGAAGTCGAACGACAGGCCCTGCTGTGCGGCCAGGGCCGTACAGTTCTTGACGCGGTTGGCCTTGATCTGCTGGTCGTCGAGAGCCGCGATGTTGGCCGTGGCGCAGGGGTCGCTGAAGTTGTTGGCGAACGTCTGGCCGTACGGCGAGTAGTTCTCACCCAGGTTCGGCACGCGGACCGAGGTGTTGAAGCTGGTCTTGAAGGTCAGATCGCGGATCGGACGGTAAACCAGGTTCACGCCGTAAACGTCGACGTTGCCGACGGTCGAATAGTCGGCCCAGCGGTACGAGCCGCTCAACTCGGCGTATTCGCCCAGGAAGGAGTCGCGGAACAGCGGCACAGCGACTTCCGCGAACAGTTCCTTGGACTCATAGCTGACTTCCGGGAAGTCGTCGCCGGTGTTCAGGAACAGCAGGCGGTCGCCCGCCGTGGTGCTGCGACCGACGGCCGAGGTGGTTTCCTTGCGCCATTCGCCGCCGAGGGCCAGGCCGAGGTTCCCCGCGCCCCAGAAGTCCCACAGTTCGGTCGAGACCGAGCCGATGAACTGGTGCTGCTCGTTCATTTCCTCGACGCGGACGAAGGCGTCGACGTAGTCCAGAGCTTCAGCCGACTGGTTGCCGGCGCCGAAGATGTTCAGCGGAGTGCACTGGGCGATGGCGTTGCGGCCATACTCCGTCTCACGCAGGTCGCCGCCACGGACCGGGTCGTACAGACCGGCCTGAATGACTTGGCCCTGCTCATTGACCTCACGCATCGGCACGCCGCGCGCATTCAGCAGGGCCGAACGGCAGACGACGGCGCCGGCGGAGCCCAGCAGGCCGGTCGTGTCGACCACGGCGTCGGCGGCCAGGGCCATGCGTTGCACGTCTACGCCGCGCTCGATGTTCTCGATCTCGACCTTGCCGTAGGTGTAGCCCAGGTCCCAGGACAGGGACTTGGCGAAGCCGATCGGGCCGTGGTCGCCGTCGAAGCCTACGACGTAGCGTTGCAGGTCGCGGGTGTTCTTCTGCGAACGCTCGGGGCCAAAGAAGCTGTGACGCGCGATCGGCAGGCTTTGCGAGCCGATCAGTTCGCCGGCGTTCTCGGCCGTCGGGGGAGCGTAGATGTCGATCCTGTTGTTGGCGATCGCGCTCTTCATCGACTGCGGCAGGAAGGCGTTGTCATCCCAGCGCAGGTCGAAGGCCGAGGTGGCCCAGATCGAGTTCGTCTCACCGGCGCCATAGGAGTCATTGTCCAGGTCGACGTCGAAGAACGTCGGCTGACCACGCATGAAGGTTTCCTCGGTGATGTATTTGGCCGAGGCGTGGAAGTTGATCGAGTCGGTGATCTTGAAGTTGGTCCCGACCTGATAGCGCTGCGATTCCGAAGCCGGAATGCGGCTGTAGCCGGCGACTTCGCCGATCGGCATGCCGTCGCCGCCGATGTTGTAGGGGCGGTTGATGCCGACGTTGCCGACACGCTGGCCGAAGTTGGCTTCACGTGCGACTCCGCCGTCATAGACGAAGGTCTTGCCCGGCATGATGCCGTAGCAGTTGGCGGCGTAGGTGAAGCCACCGCCCGAGAAGCAGTTCTGATAGGGGACGTTCGGGTTGGTCAGGTCGCTGGGACGCTGCAGGTTGGCCAGGGTGGTCTGGCCCCAGGGCAGGATGTCCAGGCGGTTCAGGCCGTAGAAGACCTGAGCGTCCAGAAGGCCGTCATACGGATTGTTCGTCGGGTCGGCGTCGATGGCCAGACGGGCCGGGCCGCGACGGATCCAGTCGATGTCCATCGAGTCGACGTTGTCGATCTTCTCATACTCGGCGTGAGCATAGACGTTCAGACGGTCGTCGAAGAAGTTCTTGCCGATCAGGCCCGAGATGCGGCGGGTGGCTTCGCCGTTGTCGTTGATCTGGCCGTAGTTGGCGTCGATCTCGAGGCCTTCGAAGTCCTTCTTGAGGATGAAGTTCAGCACGCCCGAGACGGCGTCGGCGCCGTAGACCGACGAAGCGCCGCCGGTGATGATCTCGACGTTCTGGATCAGCAGACGCGGGATGGCGTCGACGTCCACCGACAGTTCGCCGCCCGAAGAACCGACGTGGCGACGGCCGTCGACCAGGGTCAGGGTGCGGTTGGCGCCCAGCGAGCGCAGGTTGGCCAGCGACAGGCCGCCGGTGTTCAGGCTGGAGCCGGTGGTGTCCGACGGAACCGTCGAGTTCTGCAGGGCCGGAATGGTGGCCAGGTAGTCGATCAGGCTGGTCTGGCCGGTCGACAGGATCTCTTCCTGCGTGACCTGGATGATCGGGGTCGGCGCGTTGGCGGCGCTACGGCGGATACGCGAACCGGTGACGACGATTTCGCCGACTTCCGTGGCCTGGGCGTCCGACGCGGGCAGTTCCGCCACCTGGGCCGAAGCAACGCCGGCGGCGGCGATGGTGCTGATCAGAACAGTGCTGCCCAGCAAACGGGAGCGATTAATACGCATACAGTTAAGCCTCACATTGCGACACGGTAGGAACCATGATCCGCCACAGGATTGCCTCAACCAGATGAGGTCAAGTTGCATCGCCCGCATGGAGGCTGAAGTGCGACGGTAATGTTGCCGTGTTGCAAATTTGGGACGAAATCTGTCCAATAGTGACGGAATAACGGCACGTTATTGCACCAAATAGGGCGAACTGTGTTTGAATTTAGACCAAGTAACCTTGTTATGGGTCGACTGTCTGAAGCCAGGCCGGCACTTCGTCGAAACGGCTCAGGCTGACGAAACGGGGGTGGCCTTCCGGAGCTTCCGCCAGTTCGTGCGTCCATGTGATCGGGTACGGGATATGGATTCCCCAGGCGCCGGCCTCGATGGCGGGCAGGACGTCTGATCGCATCGAATTGCCGACCATTGCCGCGTCGGTGGGGGCGACGCCGTGACGGGAAAATACAGTTTGGTAAGTTCCCCGGTCCTTTTCAGACACAATCTCAACGCCCGAGAAGTAGTCGCCCAGCCGTGAGGCGGCGAGCTTGCGTTCCTGGTCCATCAGGTCGCCCTTCGTGATCAGAATGAGGCGATAGCGCGTCGACAGATCGGCGACCGTGTCGGCGACGCCGGGCAGGGTTTCGACCGGGTGGACCAGCATTTCGCGCCCGGCGGCGAGGATTTCGCGCACGATGTGGGGCGGGGCCGAGCCCTCGCACAGCTCCATCGCCGTCTCCAGCATCGACAGGGTGAAGCCCTTCACCCCGTAGCCGTAGAGACGAAGGTTGCGCCGTTCGACCTGGGCCAGGCGGTCCATCATCACCGGCTCTTCGGCATGATCGGCCAGCAGTTCGGCGAACCGCTTCTGGCTCAGGCGAAAGATGGTCTCATTGTGCCAGAGGGTGTCGTCGGCATCGAGGCCGACCGTGGTGACGGGCATGGGCGAACTCCAGAACTTTTGGCGGGGCTTTAGCACGCCAGCGCCGACCGCTCATCCCGGCGACGGCGCGGGGAAGAATCTTCATGGCGACGGCTGCGACATTTCGGTCTATGCGGCGGGCATGAGCCAAGTCGACATCCTGCCTGAACCCTCGCGCCGCATCGGCTGGGGCCTGGCCGCCCTGGTGGTGGCCGGGAACATGATCGGATCGGGCGTCTACCTCTTGCCCGCCACCCTGGCGCCGACCGGCAGCAGCAGCATCATCGGCTGGATCGTCTGCGGCGTCGGCGCCGTAACGCTGGCGCTGGTGTTCGGCGGGCTGGGGCGGATGCAGCCGGAGGCCGACGGCCTGTCGGACTTCGCCCGGCGCGGTCTGGGACGGTTTCTGGGCTATCAGACGGGACTGGCCTATTGGGCCGCCTGCCTGACAGGCAACGTCGCCGTGGCGGTGGCGGGGACCGGCTATCTGGCCTTCTTCTTCCCGGCGCTGAAGGAGCCGATGTGGGGCGCGCTCAGCAATCTGGCGCTGATCTGGCTGACCACGGCGGCCTATGCGGCGGGGTCGAAGACGGCGGCGCGGTTCGGCGCGATCACCCTGGTGCTGGGGCTGATCCCGATCGGCCTGGCCATCATCGCCGGCGTCATCGCCTTCAGCGGCGACACCTTCACCGCCTCGTGGAGCCCGGCCGGCGAGCCGCTGATGAAGACGGTTCCGGCGTCGCTGGCCGTGATCTTCTGGGCCTTTCTGGGCGTCGAGAGCGCGGCGGCCCTGTCCAGTCAGGTGAAGAATCCGGCGACCGACGTGGGCCGCGCCTCGCTGGGCGGAGTGCTGCTGGCCTTCGTCGTCTATGTGGCGGCCAGCGTGGCGGTCTTCGGCGTCATCCCGGCCGATGTCCTGGCCCATTCGACCAGCCCCTATGCCGATCTGGTGGCGCGGGTCATGGGGGCCTCGGTGGCCGGTCTGGTGGCGGCCTGCGCCGTCATCAAGGCGACCGGCACCATTGCGGGCTGGACCATGATGGGCGGCGAGACGGCCCGCGCCTCGGCCGAGGCGGGTTGGCTGCCGCGCTGGTTCGGCGGAGCGCGGAAGGGCAAGACGCCCCTGTCCAATCCCCTGATCAACGGCGTCATCATGAGCGCCATGGTGATCGCCAGCGCCCAGCCGACGCTGGGCCAGCAGTTCGGCGTGCTGATCGGCGTGACCTCGGTGCTGACGTTGTGCCTGTACGCCCTGTGTTCGGTGACGCTGTGGAAGCTGACGACCAAGCCGGGCTGGCGCCTGCTGGCCGTCGGCGGGGCGGTGTTCTCGGCCTTTGCGGTCGCCGCGGCGGCGGGGGGCTATATCTGGCCCAGCGTCGGCTTCTTCGCCGTCACCAGCCTGGCCTGGCTGTGGGTGCGGCGGGGACAGCCCCGTGTTCAGGGCGCATAGACCGGAGGCCGTGTTGACAGGACCCCTTCATCTCTTTAGCGACCCCGCCGTTTGTCC
Source organism: Brevundimonas naejangsanensis DSM 23858 (assembly GCF_000421705.1). GTDB lineage: Bacteria > Pseudomonadota > Alphaproteobacteria > Caulobacterales > Caulobacteraceae > Brevundimonas > Brevundimonas naejangsanensis. Next base: position 1,295,792 of record NZ_ATXN01000002.1, on the reverse strand, counting down.
GCCCGTATTCACTGCTAGGAGCCCTGCGCCATGACGACTCAAATCCTGTCCGGCGCCACCGGCGTCCTCGTGCTCGCAGATGGAACGGTCCTGTCGGGGATCGGCGTCGGGGCGACCGGCTCGGCGGTCGGCGAGGTGGTCTTCAACACCGCCATGACGGGCTATCAGGAAATCCTGACCGACCCCTCGTACATGAGCCAGATCCTGGCCTTCACCTTCCCGCACATCGGCAACGTCGGCGTGAACCTGGAGGACGTCGAGCAGATCGGCGAGGCGCCCGAGCGGGCCGCCCGCGGCGTCATCCTGCGCGACGTGCCGACCGACCCGGCCAACTGGCGCGCCACGGGCGGGCTGGACGACTGGATGAAATCGCGCGGCGTCATCGGCCTGGCGGGCGTGGACACCCGCGCCCTGACCCAGCTGATCCGCGAAAAGGGCGCCCCGCACGCCGTCATCGCCCATGATCCCGAAGGCCGGTTCGATCTGGAGGCCCTGACGGCGCAGGCGCGCGACTGGAAGGGGCTGGTCGGTCTGGACCTGGCCAGGGACGCCTCGACCACCCAGGCCTTTGAATGGACCGAGGGCGCCTGGGACTGGCCGACCGGCTACGCCAAGCCCGAGGCCGGCGACCGGTCGGTGGTGGTCGTCGACTATGGCGTCAAGCGCAACATCCTGCGCGCCCTAGCCTCGACCGGAGTGAAGATCACCGTGGTCCCCGCCTCGACCACGGCGGAAGAGATTCTGGCCCGCAACCCTGACGGCGTGGTTCTGTCGAACGGTCCGGGCGATCCGGCCGCGACCGGCGAATACGCCGTGCCGGAGATCCGCAAACTGCTGGACAGCGGCAAGCCGCTGATGGGCATCTGCCTGGGCCACCAGATGCTGGCCATCGCCCTGGGCGCCAAGACGCTGAAGATGGAACAGGGCCACCACGGCGCCAACCATCCCGTCAAGGACCTGACCACGGGCAAGGTCGAGATCGTGTCGATGAACCACGAGTTCTCGGTCGACGGCGCCAGCCTGCCCGAGGCGGTGGTTGAAACACATGTGTCGCTTTTCGATGGTACCAACTGCGGCATCGCGCTGAAGGACCGTCCGGTGTTCAGCGTGCAGCATCACCCGGAGGCCTCGTCGGGTCCGACCGACAGCCTCTATCTGTTCAAGCGTTTCGTGGATTCCATGAGGGCGTAAATGGCTTCACCGGCGGCGAAGTCGGCCTATCTGGGCTGGGTCGCCGCCGCGATCGCGGGCGAGAGGGGGGCCTCTCCAACCTTTGCGGCGGCCGAACACGATCTGATCCTGGGCTACGCCACCGGCTATGAAGCGGCCGATGTGGCGGTCTTTGTGCGCTCCCTGCGCGCGGTCTACGCCGGGCCGGTGGTGCTGGTGACGGATCAGGAGCCGGCGCTTCTGGATTTTCTGGCGCAGTATGGCGTGGAGTCTGCGCCGCCGCCTGCGGCTTGTAGCGGCGTGTGGCGTCCGCATCCGGTGATGCAGCGCTTCGCCGCCTTTGATGCCCTGATGAGCGAGCGGCCCTGGGCGCGCCATGTGCTGCTGACGGACGTGCGCGACGTAGTCTTTCAGGCGCCGCCGTTCGATCCGCCGCCTCAGAAGCTCGAGTTCTTCGTCGAGTATGACGGCGGGCTGAAGGGCCATGCCTTCAACATGAAATATCTGCGCGGCGTCGGCGGCGAGGACGTGGCGCGCGCCCTGGCTGAAAAGCCCTGCGTCTGCGTCGGCACCGTCATGGGGCCGCGCGCGTGCATGATCCGCTTCTGCCGCACCCTGCTGATGCTGGCGGCTATCCCCCGGTCCGAGATCGGCGGCGCCTTCGGGGCGGATCAGGCGGCGTGCAACATCGCCCTGCATCTGGGTCTGGTCGAGGGAGAGACGCAGCCCAACTACGGCCGGATCGCCACCGTGGGTCTGACGCCCGGAGGGGGCCTGTCGCTGGACGGGACGGGTCGGATCGTGAACCCCGACGGCGGGGTCAGCCCGATCGTGCACCAGTATGATCGCCACCCGGTGCTGATGGCGGCTATTCACGAACGCTGGGGGCAGGGCTTCGAGGCGCGCGAGCGGCGCCGGAGCAAGAGTCTGTCCGAACGCGGGCGCAAGCTCAGAGACTCCTTCGCCCGACGCCTGCCGGAACTGCGCTGAGGCGCCTTAAGGCAGGAAGGCCGGTTCGGCGCGACGTAGGGCGGCCGCCTTGCTGACGGCGATGCAGGCCGCGTGCAGCCAGTAATCCGCGTCCTCGCTGCGGTTTTCCTGACGCCGGAGCCAGCCGCGCTGACGGCGCAGGGCCGCGTTGGCCAGCAGGCGGGCGTGCAGCGCGCGCGGCTTGAGCAGGGGAACAGCGGGAGAGCCGGGGACGGCGACGGCGTCGGGGCCTTGGGGCTCCACCGCCGGGCGGGCGATGGCGATGAACATGAGAAAACCCATTCTGTGAACGGCGGTTGTCGCAGTCTGCGACGGGGCCGTCGGCGAAGGTCTCTGTTTCTCAGAGACGCAGGAAGAATCCACAGGAACTGTGGATAGTTCCGCCGTTATACGAAAAATATTGTTCGTAATCAGATGGTTGTGGCCCCAGTGCGGCCAATATGGTTAATGGAATCCTAACCTGTCGGAGCGATGACGACCGTGGGCGGCGTCTGTTCGCGATGTCTGCGGCGGCTGGGGCGCGGCTCGGACGGGTCGACGCGCCGGTCGAAGGCGCGGCCGGCCAGAGCCTCGGCCTCGCCTGCCTGGAACAGGGCGGTCATGTGGGCCTGGGTGAAGTCCAGGGTGTTGGCCTCGGCGTGGTCGGGGATGGCGGCGACCGACAGCGTCAGATCATAGCGGCGGGCGAACTGGGTGATGGCGGTCAGGTCCGAGCGCTGCAGGGCCTTCATCATGGTGTCGAAGCTGCGGGCGGCGATGCTGATGGCCGAAATGCGCGAGACGTCGAAACGCGGATCCCACTTGCCGTTGACCACGATCCAGATGCGGGCGTCGCCCAGAGGACGCGCGTTCGGCGCCTCCAGCAGCAGGGCCTGGGGCACGACCAGGAAGCTGGACACCGTGCCGCCGTCGACATGTAGTTCCTGAATGCGGCGGCCGTCATGCTCGACGTTCAGCAGGACGGGCGGAAAGGCGCCGGGAATGCTGGCCGAGGCGATCAGCACATTGACGAACAGCAGACGCGAGGCCTCGTCGTTTTGCTGGGCGATGGCACCCATGTCCCAGACGACCTGGGTCTGGGTGTCCAGACTGGTGGTCGAGACGTAGAGCCGACGACCCTTGCGGTGCTCCTCGGCGATGGCGGTCAACAGCTCGGGCGAGATGTTGTTCAGCACCAGATTGGTCAGGGGCTCGGGCTTGAACACGCCGGGCAGCATCAGGGCCAGCAGGCCGCGCGACTTCAACAGATCGTCGGTCTGGCCGCTGGTGTAGGCGTGCTCCAGCGCCGGGTCGAACCGCTGTCCCGCAAAGACGAAGGGGGCGATCAGGGCGCCGGTGGAGACGCCGGTCACCACCTCGAACTGGGGGCGGGTTCCCGCCTGGCTCCATCCGACCATGACGCCCGCGCCATAGGCGCCGTTGGCCCCGCCGCCGGACAGGGCCAGAATGTCGAACGTGCCGTCGGCCGTGGCGTTCTGGGCGTTGACCGTCTCGCGCACGAAGCGGTCGCGCGCCTCTGGAGTCAGGAAGTCATAGCGCCACGGCGGGCTGGCGGCGGTCAGGTCTGCGGCGGCGAAGGTCGGGCGCGGAATCGTCTGGCAGGCGCCGAGCGTCAGCAGGGCTGAGGGCAGCAGCAGCAGGATCAGAAGACGAAGACGGCGCATGGTCGCAAAGGCTCCGGCGAGGCTTGCATGAGTTAAAGCCCAGACGCTCGCCGGAAGGAAGCAAGCGGTTGTCCCCGCACTTATCCCCAGGCGGGGTTTTGCTCGGGGGCCGTCCGGGCGACGCAGCGGCGGGGGCTGGCCTTTGCCCGCCATCGGACGGCATAGGTCCGGGGTGCGATTTGACGAACGGTTCATCGAGGAGCTGAAGGCCCGCCTTCGGCCGTCCGACATCATCGGGCGGACGGTGAAGCTCAAGCGTCAGGGACGCGAGTTCGTCGGCTTGAGCCCCTTCTCGAAGGAGAAGTCGCCGAGCTTCTTCGTCAATGACGACAAGGGCTTCTTCCACGACTTCAGCTCGGGCAAGCACGGCGACGTCATCACGTTTTTGCAGGAGACGGAGCGGCTCAGCTTCGTCGAGGCGGTCAGCCGCCTGGCGGGCGAGGCGGGGATGCAACTGCCTGCCGAAGACCCCCAGGCCGCCGAGCGCGAGCAGAAGCGTCAGGGGCTGGCCGACTGGATGGAGCTGGCCCAGAAATGGTTCGCCGCCAACCTGCGCCGCAACGTCGGCAAGGCGGCGCGCGACTATCTGGAAAAGCGCGGCCTGCCCGAGGATCAGTGGGAGCGCTTCGGCTTGGGCTATGCGCCCAACGACCGTGAGGGGCTGAAGCAGGCGCTGGTCCAGCGCGGGGCGCGCCCGGGCGATCTGGTCGAGGCGGGGCTTCTCATTGCGCCGGAGGGAGGGGGGCAGCCCTACGACCGTTTCCGCGACCGGCTGATCTTCCCGATCCTGGACGCGCGCGGCCGCATCGTCAGCTTCGGCGGGCGGGCGATGAACCCCGACGACCGGGCCAAATATCTGAACGGGCCGGAGACGTCGCTGTTTCACAAGGGGGCGACCCTCTACGGTTTGCCGGAGGCGCGGCGGATCATGGGGGCCGAGAGCCGGGGCGAGCAGGGGATCATCGTCGTCGAGGGCTATATGGACGTCATCGCCTGTCACAGGGCGGGGCTGCCGGCTGTGTCGCCGATGGGCACGGCCCTGACCGAAGAGCAGATGGCGGTGCTTTGGCGCGTGTCGTCCGAGCCGGTGCTGAGCTTTGACGGCGACGCGGCGGGGCTGCGCGCCGCCTATCGTTCGATCGAGCGGGCGCTGCCGCTGTTGAAGTCGGGCAAGTCCTTCCGTTTCGCCCTGCTGGAAGGCGGGCAAGACCCGGACGACATCCTGCGTGATCGCGGGGCGCCGGCCCTGCGTCAGGCCATGGCCGAGACTCGGTCCTTCGCCGAGGTGCTGTTCCGTCGCGAGGTTGAGGCCGAGCCGCTGGACACGCCCGAGCGCAAGGCGGGGCTGAAGGGGCGACTGCGTCAGGCAGCCAACGCCGTGCAGGACAAGGATCTGGCCGAACAATACAGGCGCGACCTGTTCGACCGGTTCGACGCCCTGTTCCCGCGTCAGCCGCAGAGGCCGCAACAGTTGGGCGGTCGGCCGGGGCCGGGCGGGCGTTGGCGCGGTCCGCCGCCGCTGCAGGGGCAGACGGTCGAGGGCGCCCAGGCCATGCAGGCCCTGTTCCGCTCGGTCGAGCCGATCGCGGCGGCTCTGGCCCACGGGGCGCTGGACGACCCGGAGCGGCTGGACGATCACATGGAGGCGGTGGCTCGCTATGGCTTCGGCGATCCGGCGTTGGACGGGCTGGCGCAGGAGATGGTGCGTCTGCGTTTCTCAGGCCGAACCCTTGACTCCGCCGCCCTGCGCCGCCATCTGGCCCAATCGGGTCATGACGCCATGTTGCGCGAGGTCGAGAAGGCGGCGGCGAAGTCCGGCGCGCCATTCCTGGCTACAGACAAGCCCCTCGGCGAGGCGAGGACCCGGTGGTCGCAGGCGTTCGACGCTCTGACCCGCGCAGCGGCGTTGGACGAGGCGCTCGCTTCGGCAAAGTCGGAGGCCCACAAGGCTTTCGACACCTCGGCTTTCGCTCTGGTGAAGGCCGAGCGCGATGCGTTGCGACGGGCCATCAAGACCGGAACGATTTGGGAAGACTCGGCTTCTTCGTAGTGAACGAAGTCGTCGGGCGTTGTATTTTCGCCGCAGGGGCCTGATCACCCCCCGTCGGCCGTGGAGACAGACTGAATGAGCGCGCAGACCGAGACGCAGGACGCCGAAACCAACACCGACGGGCCCCTGCTCGATCTCACCGACGCCGGGGTGAAGAAGTTCATCCGCCAAGCCAAGACGCGCGGCTATGTCACGATGGAGGAGCTGAACAAGGTCCTGCCGTCCGAAGAAGTCACGCCGGACCAGATCGAAGACATCCTGGCCATGCTGTCGGAGATGGGCGTCAACGTCGTCGAAGCCGAAGAGGACGCCGCCGAGGCGACCGGCACCGACGTCGCCGCCGCCGCCGAGACCTCGGTCGCCGAAGCGCCCGCCAAGTCCGCCTATGACCGCACCGACGACCCGGTACGGATGTATCTGCGCGAAATGGGCACGGTCGAGCTGCTGAGTCGCGAGGGCGAAATCGCCATCGCCAAACGCATCGAGGCCGGCCGCGACGCCATGATCTCGGGGCTGTGCGAAAGCGCTCTGACGTTCGAAGCCATCATGGTGTGGCGCGAGGAACTGGCCAACAACCGCATCCTGCTGCGCGAAGTCATCGACCTGGACGCCACCTACGGCATCCTCAACCCCTCATCCCTGCCGCATAACCAGCCCGCCCCGGCCCAGCCGACCGGCGAGCCGGACGGCGACGGCGAAGAGGACGACGACGAGGACTTCGACGACGGCGGCGCCATGTCGATCTCGGCGCTGGAAGCCGAACTGCGCGACGGCGTCATGGAGGTGCTGGACGCCATCGCCTCGGACTTCGGCGAGTTCCGCAAGCTGCAGGACAAGCTGGTCGAGGCGCGCCTGAAAGGCGATGTCCTGACCGCCAAGGACCAGAAGACCTATGAGTCCCTGTCGACGGCGATCTCGGACCGTCTGAAGACGATGAAGCTGAACAACGCCCGCATCGAGGCGCTGGTCGAGCAGCTCTACGCCATCAACAAGCGTCTGATCGGTCTGGAAGGTCGCCTTCTGCGTCTGGCTGACGGCTACGGCATCTCGCGTCCGGAATTCCTCAAGGCCTATTTCGGCTCGGAGACCGACCCCAACTGGGCCGAGCGCATCAAGGAGATGGGCGTCCGCTGGACTAAGTTCAGCGAAAACGAGACCAGCCAGATCGGCGACATCCGCAGCCGGATCGCCGCTGTGGCGTCCGAGGCCGGGGTGCCGATCGACGACTATCGCCGCATCGTCCAGATGGTTCAGAAGGGCGAGCGCGAGGCCCGTCAGGCCAAGAAGGAAATGGTCGAGGCCAACCTGCGCCTCGTGATTTCCATCGCCAAGAAATACACCAACCGCGGCCTGCAGTTCCTGGACCTGATCCAGGAGGGCAACATCGGCCTGATGAAGGCGGTCGACAAGTTCGAGTACCGCCGCGGCTACAAGTTCTCGACCTACGCCACCTGGTGGATTCGTCAGGCGATCACCCGCTCGATCGCCGACCAGGCCCGCACCATCCGCATCCCGGTGCACATGATCGAAACGATCAACAAGATCGTCCGCACCCAGCGTCAGATGCTGCACGAGATCGGCCGCGAGGCGACCCCGGAAGAGCTGGCCGAACGTCTGGCCATGCCGCTGGAAAAGGTCCGCAAGGTGCTGAAGATCGCCAAGGAGCCGATCAGCCTTGAGACGCCAATCGGCGACGAGGAAGACAGCCACCTGGGCGACTTCATCGAGGACAAGAACGCCATCCTGCCGATCGACGCCGCGATCCAGTCGAACCTGCGTGAAACGACGACCCGCGTCCTGGCTTCGCTGACCCCGCGCGAAGAGCGCGTCCTGCGGATGCGCTTCGGCATCGGCATGAACACCGACCACACCCTGGAAGAGGTCGGCCAGCAGTTCTCGGTCACGCGCGAGCGCATCCGTCAGATCGAGGCCAAGGCCCTGCGCAAGCTGAAGCACCCCAGCCGGTCGCGGAAGCTGCGGAGCTTCCTGGACTCCTAAACGAGACGATGAAGATCAAAAGGGCGGCTCCCTCGGAGCCGCCCTTTTTTGTTTCTCCTCCCCATGAAATGGGGAGGTGGATCGGCGGCGTAGCCGTCGAGACGGAGGGGCCGATGGCTTCCGCTGTCGCAAGCCCCTCCACCACTTGGCAGCTCCGCGCCGCCCTTCGGGTCGTGGTCCTCCTCCCTACGATGTGGGGAGGAGAGCGCCGCTTTACTGCTTCTCGTCGAAGATGGTCTCGAAGCCGCCCCACATCATGCGCTTGCCGTCGAAGGGCATGTCCATATTCGCCATGGCGGGGTCGTCCTGCATCTTGGCCCAGGCGTCGTCGGCGGTCTTCTTGTCGGGCCAGATCAGCCAGGAGAAGACGACGACCTCGCCGTCCTCCAGCTTCACCGACATGGGGAAGCTGGTGACCTTGCCGTCGGGCACGTCTACGCCCCAGTTCTCGACATGGGCCAGGGCGCCGTAGCCCTTGAACAGCGGCCAGGCGACGCGTGCGGACTCGATGTAGCGGTCCTTGTTCTCGACCTTCACGGGGGTCAGGAAGCCGGTGATGTAGGTCATTTTAGTTCTCCTTCGGAGGTTGGCCCCTATCGCTCGCCGCGCGGCGGCTCGCTGCTTGAGGGGCGGGGCGGTCGTGTCGTGGCGGGAAGCAACTGATCATTCAGGCCGCGTCGGGTCGAAAAGGCGGAGCCTTTTGATCGCGGCCCACTAGAACAGGCCGCGTCGGGTCGAGAAGGCGGAGCCTTCTGACCGCGGCCCACTAGGAAGAAGCCGCGTCTGCGGCGGCGTCCAAGGCGGCGATGTCGATCTTGTGCATGGTCATCATCGCCTCGAAGGCGGCCTTGGCGCGGGCGGGGTTGGGATCGTCGTAGAAGGCCATCAGGCGACGCGGCGTGATTTGCCAGTTCACGCCCCAGCGGTCCTTGCACCAGCCGCAGGCGCTTTCGGCCCCGCCGTTGCCGACGATGGCGTCCCACAGGCGGTCGGTCTCGGCCTGATCATCGGTCATGATCATGAAAGACACGGCCTCGGTCTGGGGGAAGATCGGGCCGCCGTTCAGCCCCATGTAGCGCCTGCCGGCCAGGGTGAACTCGACCACCAGTTCGGCGCCTTCAGGATTGGAGGGATTGTCAGCCGGGCTGGCGACGACGCGGTCGATGCGGCTGTCAGGCAGGCCCAGCGAGACGTAGAACTCGGCCGCCTTCTTCGCCTGGCCCAGGTCGTACCAGATACAGGGAATGATCTTGTCGTTCATGACGCGCTCTCCTGCGGGGTGAGGTTTTCGGCGACCTGAGCCAACTGGTCGGCGGCGGCGCCCCACCCGGTCTCGAAACCCATGTCGCGGTGGGTCAGCATGGCCTGCTCGGTCCAGTGGCGGGCGCGGGCGGTGTAGCGCGTGCCGTCGCCCTCTAGCTCGAAGGTGTCGATGCGGACGAAGTTCATGTCGCCGGGCTGCGGAATCCAGCCCTCGGTGAAGGCGCTGGTCGTCACCAGGCGGCGGCCCGTCTCCACCTCCAGCACCACGCCGCGATACTCATGCCGCTCGCCCTCGGGCGACTCCATGACGACATCGGCGCGGCCGCCGGGGCGCAAGTCATGGTCGACCGACACCGTGCGCCACGGGCGAGGCGTGAACCATTCGGTCCCGTGTCGGGTCCAGGCGCGCCACACCCTCTCCGGCGGGGCCTTGATGAAGCGGCTGACGGCGAGTTCGTAGAGGCCGCTCACGGCTCAGCCCCCGCCGACCTGAGCGGCGAAGCCTTCCGGACCTTGCGCGGCGGCTTCCGGGTCCATCCACATGATCTCCCAGATGTGGCCGTCGGGGTCGGCGTAGCTGCGGCCGTACATGAAGCCGTAGTCCTGTTTGGCGCTGGGGTCGGCCTGGCCGCCGGCCTTGGCTGCGCGCTCGACCACGGCGTCGACGGCCTCGCGGCTGTCCTCGGAGAGGCAGAGCAGCACCTGCGCCGTCTTGTGCGCGTCGGGGATGGAGCGATCGGTGAAGGTCGCCCACTTCTCATGCGTCAGCAGCATGGCGTGGATGGTGTCGGAAAAGACCATGCAGGCCGCCGTCTCGTCCGAGAACTTCGGGTTCTTGCTCGCCCCCACCGCCTCGTAAAAAGCGACGGAGCGCGGCAGGTCGGCGACCGGCAGGTTGATGAAGATCAGCTTGGGCATCGGCGTTTCCTCCCTCTGCGCGGCCCTCCCTCCCCGGACGGCCTGCTCTGTGGTGTGGCGATTTCTGCGCCTCGATGTTATGTTAGTCAACTATGAAGTTAGAAAAAGTAACTAAGCAGTCATTGTCTCGATCCCGGCGCTATCATGACGCCTGCGGAGCGGCGCACGGGCTGGATCTGGTGGGCGAGCGCTGGGCCTTGCTGGTCATCAGAGAACTCATGATGGGGCCGCGCCGTTTCAGCGACCTGCGAAAAGATCTGTGCGGCCTGTCGGCCAATGTGCTGACCCAGCGGCTGGAGGGGCTGGAAGCCTCGGGCGTGATCCAGCGCCGCAAGCTGCCGCCGCCCGCCTCGGTCCAGGTCTATGAGCTGACCGACTGGGGCTATGAGATCGAACCGGTCTTCATGGTGCTGGGTCGCTGGGCCGCGCGCTCGCCCCAGCACGACCCGACCCTGCCGATCAGCGCCGTCTCCATCATGCAGTCGTTCAAGACGATGTTTGATCCTGTGCGCGCGCTGGATGCGAAGATGCGGCTGGGTTTTGTGCTGGACGAGGATCGTATGGTCGTGACTGTCGCGGACGGGGTCATCGACGCTCGGCGCGGCGAGGTCGAGGCCTGCGACGTGGTGGTGCGCGCCCCGGCCCAGGTCGTCGCGGCCGCCGTCTACGGAAAGGTCCCGCTGGAGGCTCTGGACGGCGAGGGGACGATGGCGGTCGAGGGCGATCGGGCGATGTTCGCGCGGTTCGTGGACTTCTTTCACCTGCCGGATAAGGCGGGGTAGGGGGCCGCCCTGTTTCTCGCCGCGGTGGTGAACGCCGGTCGATTTGTGAAAATCGGCCCCACCGGCGCCCTTATTCGTGTATAGGGAGCGCCTTCCCCGACGCCCGGCAGGCTGCGACGCCTCGCCGGGCGCGGCCGTTTAACGGTCGCCTCATCTGAATTTCCAGGCCCTTCATGCCCTTTCCCGCGATCCATCCCGCGCTTGACCGCGCCTTGCTGAACAAGGGCTATCTTGAGCCCACGCCGGTCCAGGCGGCCGTGCTGGAAGGCCATGGCGAGGCGGATCTGCTGGTCTCGGCCCAGACCGGGTCGGGCAAAACGGTGGCCTTCGGCCTGGCGGCGGCGCCGACCCTGCTGGGCGACGCCGAGAAGTTCGGTCAGGCCGACACGCCGCTGATGCTGGCCATCGCGCCGACGCGCGAACTGGCGCTGCAGGTCGCGGCCGAGCTGGAATGGCTCTATGCCGAGGCGGGCGCCAAGATCGTCACCTGCGTCGGCGGCATGGACGCCCGCAAGGAAGCCCGCGCCCTGAACCACGGCGCCCACGTCGTGGTCGGCACGCCGGGCCGTCTGAAGGACCACATTGATCGCGGGGCGCTGGACCTGTCGGCCGCGCGCGTCGTCGTGCTGGATGAAGCCGACGAAATGCTGGACATGGGCTTCCGCGAGGACCTGGAGTATATTCTGGATCAGGCGCCGGAAGAGCGCCGCACCCTGCTGTTCTCGGCCACCATCGCCCGCGACATCGCGATCATGGCCAAGCGCTATCAGAAGGATGCGGTGCGCATCGACACCGTCGACCGCAGCCAGCCGCACAACGACATCGAATATCGCGCCATGCGCATCGCGCCGAATGAGATCGAGCGCGCCGTGGTCAACGTGCTGCGCTATTTCGAGGCGCCGGGCGTGCTGGTCTTCTGCTCGACGCGGGATTCGGTGCGTCACCTGCAGGCCTCGCTGGTCGAGCGCGGCTTCGCCTCGGTGTCGCTGTCGGGCGAGATGGGCCAGCGCGAGCGTAATGAGGCGCTGCAGGCGCTGCGTGATCGCCGCGCCCGCGTCTGCGTCGCCACCGACGTGGCCGCGCGCGGTCTGGACCTGCCCGATCTGGGTCTGGTGATCCACGCCGAACTGCCGATCAACAAGGCGACCATGCTGCACCGTTCGGGCCGCACCGGCCGTGCGGGCAAGAAGGGGATTTCGGTCCTGCTGGTCCCGCACAGCCGTCGCCGCAAGGCCGAGATGCTGTTGGGCTCGGCCGGGGTCGAGGCCGTCTGGTCGGGCGCCCCGACCGCCGATGAAATCCGCGCCCAGGACGAACAGCGCCTGCTGGCCGCGCCCGTCTTCGCCGAGGAAGGCTCGGACGAGGATGCGGGCCTGATCGCGACGCTGGTCAAGGAGCGCACGCCGGATGATCTGGCGCGCGCCCTTCTGGTGCTGCTGCGCAAGAACCTGCCCGCGCCGGAAGACCTGACCGATCCGGGCGAAGGCCCGCAGCGCAAGCCGCGCAAGGACCGCGATGCGGCGGGCGGCGACGACTACGCCCCCGCACCGTGGCCGGGTGATCGTCTGCAACCGGACGAGGTCAGCTGGTTCCGTCTGGACATCGGCCGCAACCGCAACGCCGATCCCAAATGGCTGATCCCGCTGATCTGCCGTATCGGCGGCATCACCAAGCAGCAGATCGGCTCGATCCGCACCTTCCCCGAAGAGACCCGTTTCGAGGTCGCCCTGACCCACGCCGACGCCTTCCGAGCTGCTGCCGCCCAGAGCAGGGAAGAGGCCCGCATCACCCCGTCCGAGGCGCCGACGCCCGGCTCGATGAAGGGCGCGCGCAACCGTAATTTCGAGCGCGACGGCGAGGCTCGTCCCTTCGCCAAGAAACCTTTCCGCCGCGACGAGGACGGTCAGGGCCGCCCGCCGTTCAAGAAGAAGCCGTGGAGCCCTGAGGGCGACGCAGGCCGCAGCGCGGATGGCGAGCGTCCCTTCAAGAAAAAGCCCTATGCGCCCCGCACCGATGCTGCGCCAGCTGAAGGCGGCTTCAACAAGAAGCCGGGCTTCAAGGACAAGGGCGACAAGAAGCCGTTCACGCCCAAGCCGGGCTTCAAGGGCAAGCCTGACTTCAAGGCCGGGGCCAAACCTTTCGCCAAGGGCCCGAAGGGCAAACGGGCTTAAACGGCCCGCTCATCCCCGCGGAGGCTGGGACCCAGTAAGAGCCACACGCTCATCGTTTAGAGTGGCTATCCGCGCGCTTTCGGCCAAAGCACTGGGTCCCCGCCTCCGCGGGGATGAGCGGTGTGGATGGGGCGAACGACTTGCTCCCGGCGCGATCCGGGGGCAGGCTGGGGTCATGAGCATCGAGCAACCCCAAGGGCGGTACGCCTCGTTCGAGGCCTTCTACCCCTATTACATTCATGAGCACTCGAACCGGACGTGCCGCCGCATCCATGTGGTCGGGACGGGTTTGGTGATCGCGGCCTTTCTGGCCTTCTGCTTCACCTTGAACCCCTGGTGGCTGCTGGCCATGCCGCTGGTCGGCTACGGCTTCGCCTGGGTCGGGCACTTCTTCTTCGAGAAGAACCGGCCCGCGACGTTCAAATACCCGCTGTGGAGCCTGATGGGCGATTTCCGCCTGTTCTTCGAGACGGTCAGCGGCAAGCGGAAATTCTGACTGCGCCTTTCCTCCCCATGCAATGGGGAGGGGGACCGCGAAGCGGTGGAGGGGACGGGACGGCGAGTCCTGTGCAGGCGGATAGGCATTAGGTCGCGGAACCAAGCAGCCCCTCCGTCACGTCGCCTTCGGCGCCGCGCCACCTCCCCACTGCGTAGGGAGGAGAACGAAAAAGGGCGACCGGTTCGATCCGGCCGCCCCTTTTTCTCGTCAGTCTGAAAGCCCTCAGTTCGAGGCCGTCTCCCACGCCGGGGGGCAGCCATCGAAATCGCCCGCGTCGGCGATGGTCAGGGTCTTCATGTTCAGGGTGCGGGCCTGCTGCATCGAGCCGCGGCCGTGGCCGGTGTAAAGGTCGATCTTGGCGCCCTTGATCGCGCCGCCGGTGTCGGACGCGTACCAGTAGCCGTCGTGCACCGTGCCGTCGCTCATGCGCAGACCGACCGTCTCGCGGATGAACAGCTTGGTGCGGCGCGGGATGACGCGCGGGTCGACCGCGACCGTGCGCATCGGAATCGGGCGGCAGCCCAGAGAATCGTTGCCGGTCGCTCCACCGCCGCCGGCGTGATAGAGGCGGGCCGAGGCGCGCCAGTCGGGATCGCCGGCCATCAGCTCAAGCTGTTCGGCCGACAGGTCCGCCGTCTCGACGGATTCGATGGAACCAGGGGCCGTCGCGGCGGCTTCTACGATTGCGGCGTCGCGGGCGACGGCCGTTTCGTAAGGGACAGGCTCTCCGGACCCGGAGAAGGCCATGGTCCACAACATGGCAAGCGCGGCGGCCGTGCTCAACATCGTTCAAACTTCACGCAGCACCGGTCCCGACACGCTCCGGCGCGGCGGTTTTTGACGGCCAATTGCGGCGCAATTGCGGCGAATGAGATCAGCGGCTGTATCGATAGTGGATAAGGCGCAAATGGGGCCAGTCTATCGCCGGTCGGTCTCAGACTATCATGACTATATCATATCAGTATTTGACTGATTTGAGTTCTATACTTTGACGTGTGTCTGTGTCGTTAACGACTTGATCGTGGCCCCTAACACTTTATTGGCAAGAAAAGCTGGCGATGACGCCAAGATAACGGCGGCGTGATCGGCGCTGCGGCTGTCATCCGGGGCGGGTAGAGGCGGGCGCGGGAATGGGATAAGCCGTCGTTTCCCCTTCTGAAATTTCCGATGGCGCCGCCTCATGAACCGACAAGTCAAACGACTGATGATTTCCGCCGCCGCCCTGATGCTGGTTGCGGCGCCCGCCGTTCAGGTCGAGGCTTGGGGCAGTTCGGGCCACCGGATGATCGGCGTGGCGGCGATGCGCCACCTGCCGGGCGATCTGCCCGCCTTCCTGCGCACGGCCGGGGCCGCAGCAGACGTCGGCGAATATTCGCGCGAGCCTGACCGCTGGAAGGGCGCCGGCCAGCCGCACGACCGCGAGCGCGACACCGCCCACTTCGTCGACATGGATGATGAGGGCCGGGTGATGGACGCGCGCGGCATGACGATGGCCGATCTGCCGCGTCTGAAGTCGGAATACGACGCCGCCCTGATCCGCGCCGGTCTGGATGTGGATAAGGCGGGCTATCTGCCCTACGCCATCATGGACGCCTGGCAGAATCTGGAGCGCGACTTCGCCTATTGGCGCGTGCTGAGCGCCGCCGAGGCGCGCGAGCCGGATCTGGCCAGACAGGCCTGGTATCGCGCCGACCGCGAACGCCGCGAGCAGCTGATCCTGCGCGACATCGGGATCCTGAGCCACTTCGTCGGCGATGCGGCCCAGCCGCACCACACGACCATCCACTTCAACGGCTGGGCGGGCGAGACCAACCCTGAAGGCTTCACCAAATCGCGCCGCACGCATGGCGACTTCGAGGGCGCCTTCACCAGCCGGACCCTGCGTCTGGAGGCGGTCGAGGCGGCGATGGTCCCGATGAGTATCGAAGGCTTTGACGTGCGGGCGCGGACGGCTTCGCACCTGAACGCCACCCTGGCGACGGTCATCCCCTTCTATCGGATGGAGAAGGCGGGCGCGTTCAAGGATACGGACCCGCGCGGCGCCGTCTTCGTCAATGAGCGGCTGGCGGCCGGGGCGTCGGAACTGCGCGACTTCGTGTCGGCCGCCTGGCGCGTCTCGGCCAGCAGCAGCATCGGCTGGCCGGCGGTCAAGGTCGCCGAGGTCGAGGCCGGGCGGGTCGATCCGTGGGCTTCTATGGTGGGCGAGGACTGACGCACGCGTAAGACGGTTGGCTCAGGACGATTGATTCAGCACGATTGATTCAGGCGGCGGCAGGCGGCACACCGGATCGGTGAAACAGAGCTTGATCATTGATTGCGACCCCGGCGTGGACGACGCCACCGGGTTGCTGACCGCCTTCGCCTCGCCTGATCTCGACCTGCTGGCCGTGACCACGGTCGGCGGCAACGTCAGCGCCGCCAAGACCGCGCGCAACGCCCGCATCCTGCGCCAGATCGCCGGGCGCGAGGACGTGCCGGTCTATCGCGGCGCCGAACGGCCCCTGCGCCGCGCCCCGGCCGGAGCGGGCGAGTTTCACGGACGCGAAGGACTGGGCGACCTGACGCCGTTCGAGCCTGTCGCCCCGGTCGCCGAGGGTACGGCGGCGGGGGCCATCGTGCAGCAGGTGATGGCGCGCCCGGAGGGCTCCGTGGCGCTGGCGATCATGGGGCCTATGACCAATCTGGCGCTGGCCATGCAGGCTGAACCGGCGCTGGCGGCGCATCTGGGGCCGGTGGTGGTCATGGGCGGGGCGCGCGCAGAGGGGGGCAACATCACAGCCTCGGCCGAGTTCAATATCTGGGCTGACCCGGACGCCGCGGCCGAGGTCTTCGCGTCCGGTTGCCGCATGATCGTCATGGGGCTGGACGCCACCCATCAGGTGCGGGCGACCGAGGAGCGGATCGCGAAGATAGAGGCCTTGCCCACGGCCTCGGCCCGTACGGCGGCGGCCATGCTGCGTTTCTCCCAGCGGGTGGAGCGGCAGATCGTCGGCTGGGACGCCGGGCCTCTGCATGATCCCTGTACTGTCGCCTGGCTGCTGAAGCCGGAGCTGTTCGAACTGGCGCCCTGCCGCATCGCGGTGGAGACCGAAAGCGCGTTGACCCGCGGCCACACGGCGGTCGAGTTCCGCGTCGATGCGGCGACGGCCAACCATTTCTGGGCGACGAAGGCCGATGCGGCCGGAATCTTCGCCCTGATCGCCCAGCGCCTAGGAGCTAAAGAAGAGGGAGAAGGCGCATGAGGATCACCGTCGTCGGCTCGATCAATCTGGATTTCGTGGCGGCGGCGCCGTCCCTGCCTGCGCCGGGCGAGACGGTGACGGGAGCCAGCCTGTCCCGCCATCCCGGCGGCAAGGGCGCCAATCAGGCGCTGGCGGCGCGCAGGCTGGGCGTCGAGGTGTCGCTGATCGGCCGGGTCGGCGACGACGAGATGTCAGGTGCGGCGGTCGCCCTGATGCTGGCGCACGGCGTCGACCTGTCGGGAGTGGAGACGGACATCGCCGCGCCCACCGGCGTGGCCCTGATCACCGTCGATCCGACCGGCGAGAACCAGATCGCCGTGGCCGCCGGCGCCAACCACTTCGTCACGCCCGAACAACTGCCTGCGCGAATCGAAAGCCCGCTGATCGCCCAGTTGGAACTGCCGATCGAGACGGTCGAGGCGGCCATCGGCCGTGCGACGGACTTCGTCTGTGTCAACCTGGCGCCCGCCGCGCCGGTGTCGGAGGCCCTGTTGCGCCGGGCCGACCTGCTGGTGGTCAATGAGACTGAGGCCGCCTTCTATGGCGACGCCCTGCACGTCGGCGGCGGCATGGTGGTCGTGACCAAGGGCGCGCGCGGAGCGGTCATGTATCGACGCGGGGTCGAGATGGCCTGGGCCACGCCGCCGCGCATCACGGCCGTGGACGCGGTCGGAGCGGGGGACGCCTTCGTCGGGGCGATTACGGTTGCGCTGCTGGAGGGCATGGCGCCGAACGATGCGCTGCATTTCGCCTGTGCGGCCGGTGCGCTGGCGGCGACCCGGCCGGGGGCGCAGCCGTCGCTGGGCGACCGCGCTGAGGTTCAGGCCCTGATAGCTCAGGGCGCCGCGTAAGGCTCAGTTCCGGTCGTACAGACGCATGATCGCCAGGGCGCCCACCGTGGTCAGAACCCCCAGGGCGAAGGCGCCGACCAGGGAGCTGGTGGCCGCGGCGGTGGAGACCGTCACTGGCCGTTTTGCGTACCATTGCACGATCTCGCCGGCATTGGCGTGGTCGATGCCTTCATCATAGGCTTCGTCCAGATAGGTGTCGTCAGCGGCGGCCATCGGCGTCTCCCAATCATGCCCGCGGTTAATCCCCGGCGCGGTCCGGCGGTTCCCCTCAGGTGACAGAAGGGAGTCTGTCCATTAAAGGACCTGCCCCAACTTACAAATTCCTGTCGGGTGAGACCATGGCCGGCCATTCGAAATTCAAGAACATCATGCACCGCAAGGGGCGCGCCGATGCCGTGCGCTCCAAGCTCTTTTCGCGTCTGTCACGGGAAATCACCGTGGCGGCCAAGTCGGGGATGCCGGACCCGGCGATGAACCCCCGGCTGCGCCTGGCGGTAAACAACGCCAAGGCCGAATCGATGCCGAAGGACAACATCGAGCGCGCCATCAAGAAGGCCTCGGGCGGCGAAGTCGATGCGATGGAGGAAATCCGCTACGAGGGCCGCGGCCCCGGCGGCGTTCAGGTCATCGTCGAGGTGCTGACCGACAACCGCAACCGCGCCGCCTCGGGCGTGCGCTCGGCCTTCGCCAAGAATGGCGGGGCGCTGGGCGAATCGGGCTCGGTCACCTTCATGTGGGATCGGGTCGGCAAAATCGACTATCCGGCCGAGGCGGGCACCGAGGACGCCGTCATGGAAGCGGCCATCGAGGCGGGCGCCCAGGACGTCGAGAGCGATCTGGTCAAGCCGGACATCTATGAGGACGCGCCGGGCCACACCATCTGGACCGCCTTCGAGGACCTGAACGAAGTCGCCGAGGCCATGTCCAAGGTGCTGGGCGATCCCAAGTCGACCGCCATCGTCTGGAAACCTCAGTCGGAAATCGACCTGGAAGGCGATTCCGTCGGCGTCCTGTTCAAGCTGCTGGACGCGCTGGACGCTGAAGACGACGTGCAGCAGGTCTATTCCAACGAGAACGTCTCGGACGAAGACGCGGCGAAGTTCGCGGGCTGAATCCTGTTCAGCTGCAGTCGGCCGTCCATTCCGCATCCGGCTCGGCGGCTTTGAGGCTGCTGAGCGTCGGGATGTGTCTTTCCGCATCCGCCGTGATCGTCAGGCTGGACCAGGCGCTGCCAGTCGGCGCTTCACGGCGATAGACGGTCATAGCGAAGGGGACGCGCCCCGCCGCCTCTACGCGATAGACGGTGTTGGATTCCCCGGCGCCGAAGGCGTAGCAGCCGATCGGCATGACCACGGCGTCGCGCGTCCGTAAGGCCTCGACGATCTCATAGGGCACGGGTTCGCCGACGGCGGTCCACCCCAGTTCCAGCAGGGTGGTCGGCCCGCGTCGGGCCACGACCTTTACCGGGCCGAGCGCGCCCTCGAACGCCTGGGCGTCGGGGCGGGCCGGCAGCCAGCGCACCCCTGTCGCCCGCGCCTTGACGTCGGCGGGATCGAGCGCGGCGGGAGCGCCCTCGGCGAATGGAGACAGGATGGCGTCGACCAGGGGGTTTGAGCGCGTCACCGCCGGCCAGGTTTCGGCGCAGTAGGACGCCGCCCAGTCGGCCCCAGGGTTCTGAGCCAGGGTGCGCTCGCGACAGCGGCTGAGGAAGTGATCGCGAGCGTCCTGGGGCGCGGCGACGGGCGCGCTCAGGGCCGCCCCGGCGGCGGTCAGGCTGAGACCGGCGGCGAAAAGAAAGCGGCGCATGACACGAGGAGACATGGAAAGGCTCCGACGTTTGTTCCCCGAATGACATTATGCCTGAAATATCGCCGTTGCGGGAGTCCGGCGGAACCCGCCCGCGCCGCCAAGGCTTCTAGAGGCTCAAGCCTTGCCGCCAGGAGCCTTGCGCGATGGACATCACCCAACTGATCCTCGACGACCACGCCGAACAAAGACGGCTCTTCTCCCTGGTCGAAGAGATCGGGGCCGACGATGTCGAGGCGCTGGAGGCGGTCTGGGGGCGGCTGTCGGCCTTTCTGGACGCTCACGCCGAGGCTGAGGAACAGCATTTCTATCCCGAGCTGCTGAAGCTGGGCGAGGGCGCCAATGACGCCGAGGACGGCACTGTCCAGGGCGAGACCGAGGACGCCATCGAGGATCACAACAAGCTGCGCGACGCGGTCAAGGCCGTGGCCAGGCACAAGGTCGGCAGCCCGTCGTGGTTCAAGGCCGTCGGCGAGGCCAATGTCGTCAATTCCAAACACATGGGTGAAGAGGAGCGGCAGGGGCTGACTGATTTCCGCCTGAACGCCGACCTGCAGACCCGGCACGAACTGGGCGTGCGTTTCGCCGCCTTCCAGGCGCGTCACATCAACGGGGTGAGGCCGGTCAACAAGGACCCGGAAACCTACGTCGAGAAACATGGCTGACGCCGCCTGGGTGGAGACCTTCCTTCTGCCTATCGCGGGGGCCCTGATAGCCGGCGGGATGATCGGGTTTGAGCGCGAATGGCGGGGCCGGCCGGCGGGGTTCCGCACCCACATCCTGGTCAGCCTGGCGTCCTGCCTGCTGATGCTGGCGGCGATGACACAAGCCGACTGGGCCTTCCGCGCCTTGCCGGACGAGAACATCGTCACCGACCCGACCCGCATGGCCCACGGGGTGCTGACGGGGATCGGCTTTCTGTGCGCGGGGGTCATCTTCCGCACGGGCTTCTCCATTCACGGTCTGACGACGGCGGCGTCGCTGTGGATCACCTCGGCCATCGGCCTGCTGTTCGGGGCGGGGCTGTTCGGTCTGGGCGCGGCGGGGACGGTGATTACGGGCCTGATCCTGATCTCGCTCAGGGTGGTGAACGCTCGCCTGCCGGATCGCACCCTGGCGGACGTGGAGGTACGATGGCGCCGCGACGCCCCCTCGCCGGAGGCGGAGGTCGAAGCCGCCCTGCGCGCCCTGGATCCCGCTCCTGCGACCGATCGATTTGAGTTGATCGACGACGGCGCCGTGGTGCGCCGCAGCTGGCGCGTCCGCATCGAGGGCGAGGAGGCCTTGAAGGCCCTGGCGGCGCGGCTGTCAGGCCTGCCTTCCGTCTGCGGCTATGTGCTGGATCCGCGCGACGACTGACGACTTGCCGGGCGCACCGGCGCGGTTCAACCTGAACGGTCGTTGGGAGCGGTTGTGACATGGCGATTGACTGGGGCGTGACGCATTGGGGCGTCGAGGATCTGAGCCTGCTGGCGCCGGCGGCGGCCGCCATGATCGCGGGCGGCCTGATCGGGATCGAGCGGACCTATCACGGCCATCCGGCGGGGTTCCGCACCCATATCCTCGTGTCCATGACCTCGTGCGTGCTGATGCTGGCGGCCATGCATCAGGCCAGCTGGGGGTTCGTCGCCCTGCCTGAACAGCGTCTGGTGATCGACCCGACGCGGATGGCGCACGGCATACTGACCGGCATCGGCTTCCTGTGCGCCGGGGTGATCTTCCGCGAGCGGTTTTCGGTCCATGGCCTGACCACGGCGGCGTCCCTATGGACCACCTCGGCTATCGGGGTGATGTTCGGCGTCGGCCTGTGGAAGCTGGGCCTGATCGCCGCGGGGGCGACGCTGCTGGTGCTGGCCATCCTGCGCTTTCTGGATGCGCGCCTGCCGCACGTCGGCGTGATGGACGTCACCCTGCGCTGGACGCGCGGTTCGGCGCCGGACGAGAAGGTTCTGCGCGCCCTGCTGGCCGATAATGGACTGAAGCCCACTCGCATCGGCCATGTCGTCAGCCCAGACGGCCTGATCCACGAACAGTACGTCAAGGCGCGCGGTCCGATGCCGCTGAAGGTCGACGCCTTGTCCGGCGTCCTGGCCGAACAGGCAGGCCTGGCGGGCTTTTCGGTCATGCCCCGAGACGACTGAGCGGACGCGCGACCTTCTGACAAAACGCCCGGTCATTGTTCGCTAACCCTCTTTGGGGCAATAGGAACGGATGGCGAACGAAACGACTCGGATTCTGGGGCTGGACCCCGGCCTGCGCCGCACCGGCTGGGGCGTCATCGAAAGCGAGGGCAGCCGCCTGCGCTGGATCGCGCACGGCGTCGTCGCGCCCAGCGAAAAGGCGCCCTTCTCCGAACGATTGCTGCATCTGCTGGAGCAGGTCGGCGAGGTCTGCGCCGCCTATAGTTGCGACGAGGCGGCGATCGAAGAGGTCTTCGTCAACGTCAATCCGGCCTCGACGCTGAAGCTGGGCCATGCGCGGGCGGCGGTCATGCTGGCCCCGGCGCGGGCGGGTCTTTCCGTCGCCGAATACGCCCCGACCCTGATCAAGAAGGCGGTGGTGGGCGCAGGGCAGGCCGACAAGAGCCAGATCGCCTTCATGGTCAAACGCCTGCTGCCCGCCTCGGGCGACGTGAAGGCCGACGCCGCCGACGCGCTGGCCGTGGCGGTCACCCACGCCCATCATCGGCGGTTCAAAACGATAGCAGTGAGAGGGGCGGCATGATCGGTCGTCTGCGGGGTGTTCTGGCTGAGGTCGGCGAGGCGGAGTGCCTGATCGACTGCGGAGGCGTGGGCTATGTCGCTGCCTGCGGGGCGCGGACGCTGGGCCGCCTGCCGGCGCCGGGCGATGAGACGACCCTGTTCATTCACAGCCAGTGGAGCCAGGATCAGGGGCCGCGTCTCTATGGCTTCCTGACCCGCGACGAGCGCAAGGTCTTCACCCTGCTGCAGACCATTCAGGGCGTGGGGCCGAAGGCGGCGCTGGGGGTGCTGGATATCCTGCCGCCCGCCGAACTGGCCGCCGCCGTCGCACGCGAGGACAAGGCCGCCGTCGGCCGCGCCAACGGCGTGGGGCCCAAGCTGGCCCTGCGCATCGTCACCGAACTGAAGGGCAAGAGCCTGACCGACGGCGTCTTCGCCCCGACTGCGCCGGGCGTCCACGCCGAGGCCGCCGTCATCGCTCCACCGCCGCCCAGCGTCACCGGCGAGGCGGTCGCGGCCTTGCTGGGTCTGGGCATCGCCGAGGTCAACGCCCGCCGCGCCGTCGATCACGCCCTGATCAAGCTGGGCGAAGACGCCGAACTGCCGCTGGTCATCCGCACGGCCCTGCAGGAGCTGGGACGATGAGGGCCGCCGCATGACCGACGACCGCATCATCTCGCCCGCGTCCGCGCCCGGCGAGCAGCACGACCGCGCTCTGCGGCCCCAGACCCTTTCCGAGTTCGTCGGCCAGTCGGCGGCCAAGGGCAATCTGAAGGTCTTCATCGACGCCGCGCGCGGCCGCTCGGAGGCGCTGGATCACGTCCTGCTGTTCGGGCCTCCGGGGCTGGGCAAGACGACGCTGGCGCAGATCGTGGCGCGCGAGCTGGGCGTGGGCTTCCGCGCCACCTCCGGCCCGATCCTGGCCAAGGCGGGCGACCTTGCGGCCATCCTGACCAACCTCGAACCGCGCGACGTCCTGTTCATCGACGAGATCCACCGCATGGCCCCGCAGGTGGAGGAAATCCTCTATCCGGCGATGGAAGACCATGTGCTGGACCTGATCATCGGCGAAGGGCCGTCGGCGCGCAGCGTGCGCATCGATCTGGCGCCCTTCACCCTGGTCGGGGCGACGACGCGGGCGGGCTTGCTGGCCACGCCGCTGAGGGATCGGTTCGGCATTCCGCTGCGGCTGGAGTTCTATACGCCCGAAGAGCTGACTGCGGTGATCCGCGGGGCGGCGCGCAAGATGGGCGCGGCCATCACCGAGGATGGGGCGATGGAGATCGCGCGTCGCGCGCGCGGCACCCCGCGCATCGCCGGGCGCCTGTTGCGCCGGGTTCGGGACTTCGCCGATGCGGAAGGGACCCCTATCGACCAACTGGCCGCAGCGCGGGCGTTGGCGCGGCTGGAGGTCGACGAGGCCGGACTGGACAGCCTGGACCGCCGCTTCCTCAAGGCCCTGATCGAGAATTACGGCGGCGGGCCGGTCGGCATGGACACCTTGGCCGCCGCCATCGCCGAGGCGCGCGATGCGGTCGAGGACGTGATCGAACCCTATCTGCTGCAACAGGGCTTCATCCAGCGCACGCCGCGCGGCCGGATGGCCTGCGCCAGGGCCTATGAGCACCTTGGGTTAGAGACGCCCGCCGCGCCGCCCGCCGCCGCCCCGGACCTGTTCGGCAAATAGGCCGCGACTCTTTCGCAACAGGGCTTCACCTCGGCGGCGAAGCCGGTCATCCTCCAGCTTCCCAGAAGGAGGCGGTTTTGGCCCAGCCCCGCAGGATGAACCGGATGATCATCGCGCTTGGCGCGGCTGTCGTGGTGCTGGGCGGGTTCAGCCTCTATGCCGTCAATCAGGGCGCGCGCTTCGGGCCGCGTCAGACCACGCCTGCGGAGCGGGCCTTGTCTCAGGTGCGAGAGCAGATGGGGACCGAGGCCGAGGTGCGCTATGTCGAGGCCGGGCGCGGCCGGGCGGCCTGCGGCTACGCCGGTCTGAAGGGCCGCAAGGAGGCGGTGGCCTTCGTCTCGCGGCCCAACCGCATCCTGATGAGCCACGATCCGCTGACCGGCGAGTTCGCGACGTTGAAATCGCGCTATTGTCCCGGCTTCGACGCCCCTGTTCCCGCCGCCGGCAAGAGCTGACCGACCATGACCGATCAACCCAGCGCGGGCCGTTTCGACGGCCGCGATCACCTGTTGCCCGTGCGCGTCTATTACGAAGACACGGACTTCACCGGCCTAGTCTATCACGCCAACTATGTCCGCTATTTCGAACGGGGGCGGTCGGACTTCCTGCGTCTGGCCGGGGTGGGCCATGCGGACCTGCTGGAGCAGGAGGAACCGCTGGCCTTCGTCGTCTCGGACCTGGCGATCAAATATCTGAAGCCGGCGCGCATCGACGACGCCCTGGTGGTGCGCACCCGCTATGAGGCGATCAAGGGGCCGCGCCTGATCATCCGCCAGACGGTCGAGCGGGACGGGGAGGCCTTGTGCCGGGCGGATGTCGTCGCCGCCTGTATCCACCTGGACGGGCGCCCCCGGCGGCCGACCAGACGGCTGGTGGAACTGGTGACGCCCTGGTTGTCGGGGGAGGAATAGGCGCAACTTCTCCCTCCCCTTCATGGGGAGGGTGGCTGAGGCGAAGCCGAAGCCGGGTGGGGGCGGCTTGGCTGTTCACGCGCCGCGCCTTGCATCACCCGGCCCTCCCCACCCGGTCGCTGCGCGACCACCCTCCCCATGAAGGGGAGGGAGAGGTGAGGCGCTTGTTTCTTCAATAACGATGTTGTCACCCTTTCGCCTGATGACGCAGGCCGCGACGCCGGTTAGACCGCCGCCATGAAACCGCCACGTCCGCCCGGTGCAACTGGCGGACTGATCGGACCCTTCGCCAAGGACCACGCATGACACCGCCCGTCGACGCCTCCCTGCTGAACCCCATCGAGCTGTTCATGACTGCCGACTGGGTGGTGAAGACGGTGATGATCGGCCTGGCCGTGGCCTCGGTCTGGTCGTGGACCATCATCATCGACAAGGCGGTGCGTTTCTCGCGCATGAACGCTCGGGCGACTGCGTTCGAGCAGCAGGTCGAGGGCGGGCGTTCGCTGGAAGAGGTCGCCGCCCAGGCCGGGCCGCAACCGGCCGATCCCCTGCCGCGCATGTTGGTGCTGACGCTGCAGGACTGGCGCGAGGCGCGCGCGCGCGGCGCCATGACAGATACGCAAGGCTCCATGCTGATCGCCCGCATCGACCGCGCCCTGGATTCCGTCATCGCCCGCGAGAGCCAGAAGATCGAGAACGGTCTGGGCGTGCTGTCGGTGGTCGCCACCGCTTCGCCTTTCATCGGCCTGTTCGGCACGGTGTGGGGCATCATGAACGCCTTCGACAGTATTGCGGCGGCGGGCAACACCAATCTGACGACCGTGGCCCCGGCCATCGCCGAAGCCCTGTTCGCCACGGCCATCGGTCTGGCGGCGGCCATTCCGGCCTATATCGCCTTCAACGCCTTCTCGGTGTCGGCGGGCAAGTTCACCGGGCGTCTGGAAGCCTTTGCGGACGATCTGCAATCGGCCATCGCCCGTCGTCTGGGCGCACCGTCGACCCCGCCGCCGCCGCCGCCGCCGCCGTCTGCGGACCTGAACCTGCGCCGGGGCGCCTGATCCATGGGCATGGGTGCTGCAGGAGGCTCCAGCGGCGGGCGCGGCCGTCGCCGCGCGCGCAAGCGTCCGCTGAGCGAGATCAACGTCACGCCTCTGGTGGACGTCATGCTGGTGCTGCTGATCATCTTCATGATCTCGGCGCCGCTGCTGACGGTCGGGGTGCCGCTGGAACTGCCCAAGACCGAGGCCAGCGCGGTCGAGACGACCGACAAGCCCGTCACGGTCAGCATCGACCAGAACGGCGCCATCTTCATCGGCGAGGGCGAGGTCCGCTGGGAGCAACTGGCCCTGCGCGTGGCTGAAGAGGGCGGCGACAAGGCGCGCGAGAAGCCGATCTTCATCCGCGCCGACGGCCGCGCGCCGTATCAGGCCGTGGCGCGGGTGATGGCCCGCCTGTCGGCCTCGGGCTTCTCCAAGCTGAACCTGATCACCGACACCGCCGCCGACGAGCCGACGGAGGGCTGACGGACCTTGCGCCGCCCCAGTCCCGCCATCCTCGGCTCCATCGCCCTGCACGCGGGGGTGGTGGCGCTCGCCCTCGTGTCTTGGTCGTCGAAGGACGAGTTGAAGCCGCTGGTGAATTCGGTGCCGGTGTCCATCGTCTCGGATATCGAGATCGCCGCCGCCCCGGCTGACAATCCGCAGGAAGAACCTTCTCCTGACGACGGCGAGACGGCCCCGGTCGAGACCTTGCCGGAACCGACGCCGCCGGAACCTGAGCCGACCCCGCCCGCGCCACAGCCTCAACCGCGCCCGACGCCGCCGGCGCCGCGCCCGACCCCGACGCCGCCGCAGAAGAAGGCCCCTACGCCGACGCCCGCGCCGACGCCGCGCCCGACGCCGACCCCGCCGGAAAAGAAGGCGCCGACCCCACCGCCGCGTCCCACGCCAGCTCCGCCCGAGAAGAAGGCGCCTGCGACGCCTCCGCGTCCCGCTCGCCCGGCGCCGGGTCTGGACCTGGACGCCCTGGCGGGACCGCCGCGCCCGACCCAGAATCCCGGCCGCCCGGCGGCGGGCCAGCAGGGAGCTGGCTCCGCCCCACGCGCCACCGGCCCGCAGTTGGCCGCCCTGGGGGCCCAGGTGACGCCGAACTGGAACATCAACTGCGACATGCCAGGCATGGATGATCTGGTCATCCGCGTGACCGTGCGCCTGAGCGCCGACGGCCAGATCATCGGCACGCCGCGCCTTCAGGACGTGCAGAACGATCCCACCTGGCGGGCGGCGTCCGACGCCATGCAGCGCGCACTGCGGGCGACCTCGCCCTTCACCGTGCCGGACGGCTTCCAGGCTCAGGAAGTGCCCTTCCGTTTTGAAACCAAACGTCAATGCGGGAACCGTTAGGGGCGCGAGCCGTCTATCACCCCAAAGTCGCCCAAATCCTTGTGAAGCTGGCGATTGTCGGTCGCGCCGATGCTATGAGGGGCGACCGGGCCCGACCCTGTCACGATCTGCGAAGGAATGACCCATGCGCCTGAACCGCTTTCTCGCCTCGGCCGCCGCGCTGGCTTTGACCGCCCCTCTGGCGCTGGGCGGATCGGTGCAGGCCCAGTCGATGGCCCCCTCGTCGGCGCCGATGCAGGACGTGGTCGTCGATGAGGGCGTCCTGCGCCCGCTTCAGATCGCCGTCGTGCCCTTTACCGGCCAGAACGGGTCGCAGATTTCGAGCGTCATCAGCGGCAACCTGAAGCGGTCGGGCTTCTTCGACCCGCTGAACCCGGCCAGCTTCGTCGAGACGGGCCTGACTCTGGCCAATGCGCCGAACTTTCCGCAGTGGACCTCCATCGGCGCCCAGGCGGTGCTGTACGGCGGCGTGACGCCGCGCGCGGACGGGCGGATCGACGTGGGCTTCCGTTTGTATGACCCCTATCGCCAGTGCCAGCTTGTCTCCTACCAGTTCACCGCCACATCGGAGCAGTGGCGCCGCATCGCGCACAAGATTTCGGACGTGGTCTATCAGCGTCTGACCGGCGAGGCGGGCTTCTTCGATTCGCGCGTTCTGTTCGTGTCCGAAAGCGGCACCCAGCTGAACAAGCTCTCGCGCCTGACCATCGTCGATCAGGACGGTTACAACCCCGTCTTCCTGACTCAGGGCGATGAGGTGATCATGTCGCCGCGCTTCTCGGCCTCCAATCCTGACGAAGTGACCTATGTGGCGCTGGGCAAGGACTACAGCCGCATCTACCTCTACAATCTGTCGACCGGCCGCCGCGAAAGCCTGGGCGAGTTCGACGGTCAGGTGCTGGCGCCGCGTTTCTCGAACGACGGAACCAAGATGGCCTTCTCCATCATCCGGCACGGCAACACCGACGTCTATGTGATGAACCTGCGCAGCCGCCAGCTGTCGCGCCTGACGACCGATCCGGGCATCGACACCTCGCCCTCGTTCAGCCCTGACGGCAATCAGATCGTCTTCACCTCGGACCGTTCGGGCTCGGCGCGCCTCTACACCATGCGGGCCGACGGCTCGGGCCAGCGCCCGATCAGCCGCGGCGGCGGTATCTACACCGCCCCGGCCTGGAGCCCTCGCGGCGACCTGATCGCCTTCACCAAGCAACAGGGCGGCCGCTTCCACATCGGCGTGATGAAGTCCGACGGCACCGGCGAGCGCATCCTGTCGTCCTCCTATTTCGAGGAAGGCCCCTCCTGGGCGCCGAACGGCCGCTATATCGCCTTCGCGCGTCAGAGCCCGGGCGGGGACACCCGTCTGTGGACCGTAGACCTGTCGGGCCGCGTCGTGTCCCAGGCGGGCTACGACGGGCGCGGTTCGGACCCGGCGTGGTCGGGATTGCTGGACGCCCCGCCGGTCAATCTGGGCATCGGCCAGGGTCCGGATTCCTGCTCGGCGTAACGCGGATTCGCCGTCGCTGCATCTTCAGCGGAGCCATTGCCGTAAACTGTGCGTTATCCCGCTAGCGTAACGCTGCATAGCGCTGTAGCAGCCGTCAAATACAGCTAAGCTAGAGGCATCGGCCTCGAACCGAATGAGAAGGAGAATTACATGAACGCCTCCACCCTGATCCGGCTCGCCGCCGTCGGCGTCGCCGTGACCTCGCTGGCCGCTTGCACCAAGCCCAAGGTCGAGCCCGCCGTCCCGACCGAAACCCCGCCGCCCGCCACCGGGCCTCAGTATCCGACCGCGCCGAGCACCCCGGTCACGGGCGGCAACGTCGGCGCCGCCGCGCCGGGCTCGGAACAGGACTTCGTCGTCAACGTCGGCGACCGCGTCTACTTCGACCTGGATTCCTATTCGGTGCGGGCTGAGGCCCAGCCGCGTCTGGACGCCCAGGCCGCCTGGCTGGCCCGCTACCCGCAGGTCACCGTGCGCATCGAAGGCAACGCCGACGAGCGCGGCACGCGCGAGTACAACCTGGCCCTGGGCGCCCGTCGCGCCGAGGCCGTGCGCTCGTACCTGATCAGCCGTGGCGTCGCCGCCGCCCGCATCGACACCATCAGCTTCGGCAAGGAGCGTCCGATCGCTGAAGGCTCGAACGAGTCGGCCTGGGCGCAGAACCGCAATGGCCGCACGGCCATCGTGTCGGGCGCCCCGCGCTAAACATCAGGCGAAAAACTGACGGATCGAGGCGTCGGCGCAAGCCGGCGCCTCTTTTCTTTGCGCTTTCCAGGGATCAAAGTCCGCACCGAATCGGGGAGAAAGTGCATGGATCTGGAGGCGGCAGGCGGGGCCATGACGGCAGGCGTCATCGCTGGGGCGATCGAGAAGCCGACCGGTCAGGCGGGCCAGCCTCACGGCGTCTGCGCCGACTGCGGCGCCGAGGTCACTGGGCGGTTCTGCTCCAACTGCGGACAGGCGGCCCATGTCCACCGCACCCTGCTGCATCTGGGCGAAGAACTTCTGCACGGGGTCATGCACTTCGACGGTCGCCTCTGGCGCACCCTGCCGCTGTTGATCGTCAATCCGGGACAGCTGACGCGCGAGTGGGTTCAGGGCAGGCGGACACGCTATGTCTCGCCACTGGCGATGTTCCTGTTCACCCTCTTCGTGATGTTCTTCGCCCTCAGCTTCATGCCGCATCAGGAAGTGACCCTGCCGTCCCTGCCGCAGCAGATCGAGGCCCAGAAGGAGGCGATAGCCGAGGCGGAACAGGTCGCAGCGGCCGCCCGTAAGGAAGTCGATGCGGCTGCCGCGGCGATGGAGCCGGCGGACGGATCGCCCCCGGCGTTCAACAGCGGCGCGCGGGCGGGCGCCGCCGCCGGCGTTCTGGCCGGAGCCGAAGCCGGCGTCATCGCTGAGAAGGCCAAGCTTGAACGCCTGCAGAAGGACGCGGTCGAGGGCCGCAAGGACGGCCTGGACTCGGGCAGTTGGCAGGCTCAGGTCGCCGATCTGGCCGCCAGCGTCGGCACGGATGGTCAGACCAACGGCTTGACCAAGACGGTGGCCAAGAAGCTGAAGAACCCGGATCTGGCGCTCTACAAGCTGCAGCAGACCATTTATAAATTCGCCTTCCTGCTGGTGCCGCTGTCGATCCCGTTCGTGGCCCTGATGTTCCTGTGGAAACGGGGTTTCACCCTGTATGATCACGGGGTGTTCGTTCTCTATTCCCTGACCTTCATGTCGCTGCTGCTGATGGCGGTGGTCGTGGTCGCGACGACGCTGAAGGGAGCGGGCGCAGCCGTCGGCACGATCGCGGCGCTGATCGTTCCCGTTCACATGTTCGCCCAGTTGAAGGGCGCCTACAGTCTGTCGGTCTTCTCGACCCTGTGGCGGACGGCGGTGCTGCTGATCTTTTGCGAGATCGCGGCGACGTTGTTCATCGTCTCCATCATCTATCTGGGCCTCGGACATTGATCGGGGCCTTGCCGTCGCCGCAAATCGGTGGGACGACAGAGCCATGCTGAAGACGCCATTCCGCCTCACGAAACCCGCTGTCCTGACGGCGATCG
This sequence comes from Brevundimonas naejangsanensis DSM 23858, assembly GCF_000421705.1. Classification (GTDB taxonomy): domain Bacteria; phylum Pseudomonadota; class Alphaproteobacteria; order Caulobacterales; family Caulobacteraceae; genus Brevundimonas; species Brevundimonas naejangsanensis. The sequence continues at coordinate 1,265,125 of NZ_ATXN01000002.1, read as the reverse complement.
GCCTGACGTTGATCGGGGGCGCCGTCGTCGCCCAGGTCCAGCCGATGGAGCAGATCCAGTGGGACAAGCGCCGCCTGGACCAGCTGGACCGTAACGTCCGCCGTCTTGAGCGCGCCCTGACCCAGCGCAACGCCGCCGGCCAACCGGTTCTGGTCGAGCTGGACCCCGAGGTCGTGGCCCTGCAGGGGCAGGTCTCGATCCTCGAGCGCCGTCTGGGCGACGTGGAGCAGACCTTCCAGCGCATGAACGCCGACAGCGAGCGGCTGACCTTCCAACTGGACGAGGCGACGCGCGAGAATACGCAGTTGAGCCGCCGCCTGCGCGATCTGGAAGGCCGGGTCGAGCGCGCCGAGAAGGCTGCTGAGGAAGCCGCTGAACTGAACGGCCCGATCGTCGCTAACTCGCCGACCGGCGACGCGGCGCAGGACCTGCAGGCGGCCATGCGTCTGGCGGGCGAGGACGCCGTGCGCGGCGGCCGCGCGCTGGAGACCGTCATCGTCACCTGGCCGAACACGCCCCAGTCGCGCGAAGCCAACAGCCGTCTGGGCGACCTGCACGTCGCCGCGCGTGACAACGCTTCGGCGGTTCAGGCCTACGCCGCTGCCCTGAACGGCTGGCCGCGCACGCCGTGGGCGCCCGAGACGACGCTGAAGCTGGCCGAGGCCCTGCGCGCCACCGACCGCGCGACCCAGGCCTGCGGGGCCCTTACCGAGTTCGGTCGCCGCTACGCCGAGGCGGCCACGGCGGCGCAGAAGACCCGCGCGACCCAGCTGCGGACGCGCGCCAGCTGCAGCTGATGGACGATCTGACCAGTCGGGTCTTCGCCCGGCTGGACGCGCGCCTGAACCATATTGGACCCGAGCCGGTCGCCCTGGCCCTGTCGGGCGGGGGCGACTCGATGGCCCTGCTGGACCTCGCCGTCGCTTGGGCGAAGGCGAGGAGACGGCGGCTGCTCGCCCTGACGGTCGACCACAATCTCAATCCCGACAGCGCGGCCTGGACCCGGTTCGCGGCCGAGGCTGCGCGCGCGGCGGGTGCCGACTGGCGCGGGTTGCTCTGGGCGCAGGGGCGAGGCGGCGCCGGGCTTCCGGCGCGCGCGCGGGCGGCCCGCCACGCCCTGCTGGCCGAGGCCGCGCGGGATGCGGGGGCGCGCGTCATCCTGACCGGTCACACCGCCGATGATGTCGCCGAGGGCGAGTGGATGCGAGCCGAGGGCGCGACGCTGGGGCGCCTGCGCGACTGGTCGGCGTCGCCCGCCTGGCCTGAGGGGCGCGGACTGATGCTGCTGCGTCCGGTGCTGGAGGAGCGGCGTGACGCGCTGCGGGATCATCTGCGCGCGCGCGGGGCCTCATGGCTGGAGGACCCCGCCAACGCCGACCTGCGCTTCGGCCGGGGGCGGGCGCGGGCGGCGCTCGACAAAACCCCGCCCCACCCGCCAATGGAAAGTCAGAGGGCTGATCCGCAGCTCGCCCCCGGTTTGTCGCCGTGCGGGCAGGACCTTGCCTGGGCCGGGGTGCTGACAGTGCCCCGCGACCTGCCCGGATCGACGCTGGCCGCCGTCCTGCTGTGTGCGGGCGGTAGCGTGACCCCTCCGCGCGGAGGCCGGCTGGCGGCTCTTCAGGGGCGGCTGGCGGCGGGCGAGGATTTCACTGCTGTCCTGTGCGGCGCCCGCATTGAGGCGTCCGGCGCCCTTGCCCGGGTGATGCGGGAGCCGGGCGAATGGCGTCGCCGCCCGGTCGCGCCGCTGCACCTCACGTCGGGCGTCGCCGTCGTCTGGGACGGGCGGTTCGAGATCGTCGCTGACAGGCCCGGCCTGCGCGTCGAGGCGGCGGCCGGGCGGCTGGCGCAGCTGTCCGATCGGGAAAGGGCGGTCTTGTCCGGTCTGCCGCCCGCCGCCCGCGCCGCCGCGCCGGTGTTGATCGACGGGCAGGGGCGGGCGCAGCTGGCCTGGCGCGGGGCCGATGTCCGGGCGCTGGGCCTGCGCCGTCTGACGCTCGCCTCGGCGGTTTTTACGGGCGAAACGACGCAGGAAGACGGACTCTTTCAAACCCTTCATGGCGAAACGCCGCCGTCTGACCTATTTTCAGACGAAGACTGCTGATCGACGGGCCCAGCGCGGCCCTGTCGAGGAACCGAGGACCGAATGAACCTGCGCAATTTCGCCATCTGGGCCGTGATCCTGTTGGGACTGGTGAGCGTCTACGCCGCGATCAGCCAGAACGGCGGCCCGGCCATGCCCGGCGCCAAGGAAGGCGCTGCCGGACGCCCTGAGACCCTGACCTATTCGGAGCTGATGACCGCCGTCGAGGCGCAGCAGATCAAATCCGTGGTCGTGCGCGGCGACGCCATGACCGGCGAGAAGAAGGACGGCGTCAAGTTCAACGCCGTGACGCCGGTGCCCAACGTCGACCTGCTGAACCAGATCCGCACCAGCGGCGGCGACGTCGAGGTCAAGAGCACCCGCCAGCCGTGGTGGTCGGGCCTGCTGGGCCTGCTGTTGCCGGTGGCGCTGATCGTCGCCTTCTGGTTGTTCATCATGAACCGGATGCAGGGCGGGACGAAGGGCGCCATGGGCTTCGGCAAGTCCAAGGCCAAGCTGCTGACCGAGCACAAGGGCCGCAAGACCTTTGACGACGTGGCCGGCGTGGATGAAGCCAAGGACGAACTGCAGGAGGTCGTCGACTTCCTGAAGGACCCGGCCAAGTTCCAGCGTCTGGGCGGCAAGATCCCCAAGGGCGCCCTGCTGGTCGGTCCTCCCGGCACCGGCAAGACCCTGCTGGCGCGCGCGGTGGCGGGCGAGGCGGGCGTGCCCTTCTTCTCGATCTCGGGCTCGGACTTTGTCGAAATGTTCGTCGGCGTCGGCGCCAGCCGCGTACGCGACATGTTCGAACAGGCCAAGAAGAACGCGCCCTGCATCATCTTCATCGATGAGATCGACGCCGTCGGTCGTCACCGGGGCGCAGGCCTGGGCGGCGGCAACGACGAGCGCGAGCAGACGCTGAACCAGCTGCTGGTCGAGATGGACGGCTTCGAGGCGTCCGAGAACATCATCCTGATCGCCGCGACCAACCGTCCCGACGTGCTGGACCCGGCCCTGCTGCGTCCGGGCCGCTTCGACCGTCAGGTCGTGGTGCCCAACCCCGATGTTTCGGGTCGCGAGCGAATCTTGCGCGTGCATATGAAGGACGTGCCGCTGGCCGCTGATGTCAACGTCAAGACCCTGGCGCGCGGCACGCCGGGCTTCTCGGGCGCGGACCTGGCCAACCTGGTCAACGAAGCGGCCCTGATGGCGGCCCGAAAGGACCGCCGCATGGTCACGCACCGCGACTTCGAGGACGCCAAGGACAAGGTCATGATGGGCTCTGAGCGCAAGTCCATGGCCATGAATGAGGAAGAGCGCCGCCTGACCGCCTATCACGAGGCCGGTCACGCCATCGTCGCCATCAACGTCAAGATGGCCGACCCGGTGCACAAGGCGACCATCGTCCCGCGCGGCCGGGCGCTCGGCATGGTGATGCAGCTGCCGGAGGGCGACCGCTATTCCATGAAGTTCCAGCAGATGATCGACCGCATCGCCATCATGGCGGGCGGCCGCGTCGCCGAGGAGCTGATCTTCGGCCCGGAAAGCATTACCTCGGGCGCCAGTTCGGACATCGAACAGGCGACCAAGCTGGCGCGCGCGATGGTGACGCGCTGGGGCTTTTCGGAGCGTCTGGGCACGGTGGCCTATGGCGAGAATCAGGAGGAGGTCTTCCTGGGCCATTCGGTGTCGCGCAGCCAGAACGTCTCTGAAGAGACGGCCCGCATCATCGACGAAGAGGTCCGCCGCATCGTCACCGAAGGCTGGGAAGAGGCTCGCCGCATCCTGACCGACAAGGCGGGCGACCACGAGAAGCTGTCCCAGGCTCTGCTGGAGTACGAAACCCTGTCGGGCGACGAGATCAAGGACCTGCTGGAAAACGGCCAGCCGCCCAAGCGGGATGAGGAAAACGACACGGTCGTTGGCCCGTCGCTGTCGGTTCCGGCGACCCCGGAAGACGAACCGGCGAAGCCGGTCGAGCCGGCTCCCGCCGTCTAGGAGACTTTCGTCCAGCCACGAAAAAGGGGCGCGTCCGATGGGCGCGCCCCTTCTTTAATTTGAACCTCGGCCTGACGGCTTAGTTCGCCGGCTCCGGGTCTTCCAGCTTGACCAGGGTCAGCTTGCGCGCGGCGCCGGACGGATCAGGCCACGTGATGGACTGGCCTTCTTTCAAGCCGATGAGGCCCGCGCCGACATAGGACAGGATGGAGACGCGACCGGCGTCGATGTCGGCTTCCTTGGGCAGAACCAGCTGGACGCGACGCGTGTCGGGGCTGTGGTCGTCCGAATAGTGCAGCCAGCGGTTCAGGGTGACGACATTCTTGGGCATGGCCTTGGGCTCGCACACCTTGGCGCGGTCCAACTCCTGTTGCAGCAGGCCGGCGGGGCCCGAGCCGGGCAGATCGCCGACCAGGCGGTCCAGGGCGTCGAAGTCGTCGCTGCGAAGCGTAATGGCGGGCAGGGCGCCCTTGCGAGGGGTGGTCATGGAACGTCTCGTTCTCAAAAAAAGCGATGGGGACGCGCTCAGGCGGCTGAGGGGCCGTCGTCGTCGGGATGATGGTCTTCGGGTTCCGACGCGGGCGGCGGCGCGCTATCGGGCGCGCTGCCTGGGGTTGGGGGGCGACGGAAGGGAATGATTTCGGCGCCGCCGACGTCTGGCTGAGACGAATCCGGCAGGCTGTGGTCCTGAATTTCAGTGGTCATGGCGCAAAGTCTCTTGGCCTGTCCGACGACCGGCCTGTTCTGCGATGATAAAAAAAGGGAACCGAAAGCGTGCAACGTGGTCCCGTAGCGGGCGCCCGGCGCAGGGCGCGCGCGTGGCAGACCGCTACGGGTTAAAAGCCTTCGACGCGGCGTCCCGCGTGGGTGAGGCGTCGAGCCTGGCTGACGAAGCGTTTCATTGCCGTTAGAGGCTGAACCCCAGCGCACCGAAAGTCAAACCGGCGCTCGCGGAGTCATCGTCGCATGAGCCTTCAATCCCCCGTGAAGCGGCCCTTGGTCATGGGCATCGTCAACGTCACGCCGGACAGCTTTTCCGATGGCGGGCGCCTGCCCACGCCGGACGCCGCTCTCGAGCACGCCCTGCGTCTGATCCAGCAGGGCGCCGACGTGCTGGACATCGGCGGGGAAAGCACCCGGCCGGGCTCCGACCCCGTCAGCGAGGACGAGGAAACGGTTCGCACCCTGCCCTTGATCGCCGCCCTGCGTGCGCGCTGGGACGGACCCATCAGCATCGATACGATGAAGCCCGCCGTGGCCCGCGCGGCTGTCGCCGCCGGGGCGACGATGTGGAACGATGTTTCTGCGCTGGGCCATGCGCCGGACAGTCTATCCACAGCAGCCGAACTGGGGTGCGGGGTGGTGCTGATGCATATGAAGGGCGCCCCCAAGACCATGCAGGACGACCCGCACTATGACGATGTAGTCGCCGAGGTGACGGCCCATCTGGCCGCTCGCGCCGAGGCGGCTATGGCGGCGGGCGTGGCGCGCGACAGGATCTGGCTGGATCCCGGCATCGGTTTCGCCAAGACGACAGCGCACAATCTGACGCTGACGGCGCGGTTGGAGGCCCTGGTCGAGCTGGGTTTTCCGGTCCTTTACGCGGCCAGCCGCAAGCGGATGATCCAGGGGGTGGACGCGACGGCGCGGGATGCGGCGGATCGGCTGGGCGGTTCGCTGGCCCTTGCCCTGGAGGCGGCGCGGCGCGGCGCACGGATGGTGCGTACACACGACGTGCGCGAGACGGTTCAGGCCTTGCAGCTTCAGGCGGCGGTCGCCAGCGCAGCCTGAAGCCAGGGCTTAGAGTTTAGGCTTCCAGCTCGGCAGGACCTGATCGGGGAACCGGTCCAGGATGAAGGTCGGCTCGATGGCGCGTTCCAGCCAGATCTTGGCGCCCGCCAGCGCCAGGGTGAAGCCTTCCATCGCTTCGAGAGCCGCCTTTACGCCTGCGTCGGAAGCGGGAAAGCCGCGGTTTGAAATCTCGACCCAGGTGGCCGAGCCGCGCTCTTCGAACGTCCATTCCACCTCGGTGGGCGCATCGTCCAGATTCCAGTCGATCAGGATGCGTCGGTTGGCCTCCAGCGCCTTCACCAGGACGCGCGTGGCGACGCCATACATGCCCCAGGTCCAGGTCAGCTGTGCGCCCGGCGTCATCCGTCGATCCGCGTGGGTGAACCAAAACCACGCCGTCACGCCCGGCTCGGTAAAGGCCTGGTAGACTTCGTCGGCGGGCCGACGGATCAACATGCCAGTCTTCACCACAGGAGCTTCCATATGGCCTTCTCTATCATAAAACCCGCATGGCAACGCTTATGAGGCCGAAGTTGTTGCGCCAATTTTACCAAATTTTGCCGAAAACCTTAGCTGTTCTTGCAATAACTTTGTCTTTCTGATCTGTTCATTGAGATCATTGTTCATTTATGTGCTATTCTAAAACAACTCTCCTCGTCTTACGTATGGGCGAGGGGGATATGGCGTTCCATCGGGGTCTTTAGATCGCCCTTGTCTGACGCTTCGCCATCAGTCATGCAGCCGTCATGTCCTGGTTGCTGTCCCTGAATCCCTGGTTGGTGCTCGTCGTTGCGGGGCTTTTCGAGGTGGGCTGGGCGTCGGGCGTCAAATACGTCGGGCTGCAGCGACCGTTGATTTCGCTGGGCGTGGCGCTCGCCCTGGCGGCCAGTATGATCGGCCTGTGGGCGGCGACGCAGAAGCTGCCGGTGGGCACGGCCTATGCGGTCTGGACCGGCATCGGCGCGGTCGGAGCGGCGGCGGTCGGGATCGCCGTCTATGGCGAGCCGGCGACGGCGGTGCGGGCCGTCTGCATTCTGCTGATCGTGGCGGGCATCGTCGGGCTGAAGCTGTTTTCGGGGGCGCACTGATGACCTCTTCTGCGGAAGCGGCGACGAAGCCGCTGGGCCGCGTGCTGATCCTGGCGGGATCGGATTCAGGCGGCGGCGCGGGCATTCAGGCGGATATCAAGGCTGTGACCATGCTGGGCGGGTTCGCCGCCACGGCGATCACCGCCATCACCGTTCAGAACACCCTGGGCGTTCACGGCGTCCATCCTCTGCCGCTGGACGTGATCGAGGCTCAGGCCAGGGCGGTGTTGGACGACATCGGCGCGGACGCCCTGAAGACGGGCATGCTGGGCTCTGTGGAGGTCGTCGAAACGGTCGCCGGTCTGATCGACTATGCGGGCGGCGTCCCGGCCGTGGTCGATCCGGTGATGATCGCCAAGGGCGGCTCGCCTCTGCTGGCCGAGGCGGCGGTCGAGGCGGTGCGGCGGCTGATGGTCCCGCGCGCGGCGCTGCTGACCCCCAATGCGCCCGAGGCTGAGGCCCTGACCGGGATTGCCGTCGTTGATCTGGACGGTCAGCGCCGGGCGGGCGAGGCCTTGCTGGCGATGGGCGCGCAGGCGGTGCTGATGAAGGGCGGTCATGTGCCCGGCGAGACGGTGACCGATCTGCTGCTGACCCACGACGGCGAGACGGTGCTGGAAAGCGAGCGGGTGGAGACCCGTCATACCCACGGCACCGGCTGCACCCTGGCCAGCGCCTGCGCGGCGGGCATCGCCAAGGGCCTGCCCCTGTCGACGGCGGTGGCCGAAGCCTGGGCCTATGTCGCCGAAGCCATCCGACGCGCGCCGGGACTAGGGCAGGGTCATGGCCCGCTGGACCACGGGTGGCCCCTGCGATGAGCGTGGAGACGACGACCGCTGCGGAGCTTGAGGCTCGCCTGATCGACATCGTCCGCACCAATGCGGGCTTGATGCATGTGCTGCGCGTGATGCGCGACCTAGATTTGCCGGACTGGAGGCTGTTCTCGGGGGCCGTCTATCAGTCGGTCTGGAATGAGCGGACGGGCCGGGCGCCGGGCTATGGCGTCAAGGATTACGACATCGGCTATTTCGACCCCGATACCTCCTGGGACGCCGAGGATGAGGCGATCAAGCGTGTCGCGGCCGCCTTTGCGCCCGAGCTGCGTGATATTGTCGAGGTCCGCAATCAGGCGCGGGTGCATCTGTGGTTCGAGGGCAAGTTCGGCGAAGCCTATGAGCCGCTGACCTGCACGGACGACGCCCCAGCCCGCTTCGTCGCCCCGGCTTTCGCCCTGGGCGTGCGGCTGGAGAAGGACGATGCGATCAGCATCGTCGCCCCCTTCGGCCTGCAGGACGTATTCGACATGGTGATCCGTCCCAATCCGACGCGGAGCCTGGCCAGGGGCTGGGACCGGGTGATCGCCAATGCCCGCGGGCGCTGGCCCGAAATCGCGGTGGTCGAGCCGGCATAGGAAAAGGGCGCGACCCTTTCGGATCGCGCCCTCGGCAGAGCCCCTGACAGGGAGGGATGGGGCCCTGATGCTGAACCGTCTCAGTAGCGACGGTTGTTATGGTCGCGGCGCTCCAGCCGGATCTTGGCCGACAGGCGATCATAGCGGCGGTCCAGATCCTGACGCTCCCAGCGGGTCAGGCCGCCGCGCATATAGTTGCGTTCCAGGCGGACCAGGCCGTTCAGTTCATCCTTCAGGCGCGAGGCTTCGCGTGAGCTCAGCTGGCGAGTGCGGACGCTCTGGTCGATGCGGCGGTCCAGGCTGTATTTGCGCTGGCTGACCGACTGCCAGCCGCCATGGTTCTGCTCATAGGCGGGGCCGCGCGAGGGGCCGTGACGATCATAGGCTTGCGCTGCGGCGGGCAGGGTGGTCGCGGCGACCGTGGCGGCCAGGACGGGGATCAGCAAGGTCTTCATGATCGAACTCCTTCGGGTCTTCGCAACCGACCGGGCTGCGTTGACCCCACAAGAGCAGCCTGAGCCTGATCCCCGTCTGAACGGCGCGTTTCAGTCGGCGTTCATCAGCATGAGATCTTTGTCATCTTCTGGGGAGGGGGCGGTTCTGATGAGGCGCGAGGGCGACAGCGACGGAGAATCCTCGGGCGCGCGTTCCTTGTTCGGAGGAACGGCGGTAGACTGCGCGTTCAGCCACCGTTCAGAGGCCCCTGTCTAGAAGACGATCATGATGCGTATTCGAGCCCTCCTTCTGGCCGGTCTGATCGCCATCGTCCCCCTGACGGACGCGGCGGCACAGTCGCGCGGCCGTGATCGGGACCGCGACGAAAGCCGTTCTCAGGATCGTCGCGAGGCGCCCCGCAACTACCCGGGCCAGGGGCTGCGCGATGCGCCCCGCTCGGCCCCTCGCGCCAATCCGGGCGATATCGCCCGACGTGTCCAGTCGGGCCGTCCTGGCCGCATGCTGGGCGTTCAGGAACGCGGCGGCGACTATGTGGTGCGCTGGGAGTATCCGGGCGGACGCGTGTCGGACATACAGGTTGACGGCCAGTCCGGCCGGGTTCGCGGAGACGACTGAATGCGGGTGCTGCTTGTCGAGGACGACGTTGATCTGTCGCGCCAGCTGAAGACCGCCCTGACCGACGCCGGCTACGCCGTCGATCACGCGCCCGATGGCGAAGAGGCCTGGTTCCTGGGCGACACCGAACCCTATGACGTGGTGGTGCTGGACTTAGGCCTGCCCAAGATCGACGGCGTTTCGGTGCTGGAGCGCTGGCGCCGTGAAGGCAAGGCGACGCCGGTGCTGATCCTGACCGCGCGCGGCGCCTGGTCGGACAAGGTGGCGGGCTTCGACGCCGGGGCCGACGACTATCTGACCAAGCCGTTCCACACCGAAGAACTGCTGGCCCGCCTGCGCGCCCTGCTGCGCCGCTCGGCCGGTCACGCGGCGGCGACCCTGACCTGCGGCGGGCTGCGGCTGGACCCGCGCGCCGCCCGCGCCACCGTCAACGGCGAGCCGCTGCGTTTGACCTCGCTGGAATACCGCCTGCTGCACTATCTGATGATGCACCAGGGCCGGGTCATCAGCCGCACCGAACTGGTCGAACACCTGTATGATCAGGACTTTGATCGCGATTCCAACACTATCGAGGTCTTCGTCGGCCGCTTGAGGAAGAAGATCGGCGCCGACCGCATCGAGACCGTGCGCGGGCTGGGCTATCGCCTGTCGCCGCTGGCCGGCGAAAGCGACGCGGCCTGATCGCCTGGCCATGACTGAGGCCGAAGCCAGCACCCAAGGCGAGATCGACTCTGGGCTCGACTCTGGGCTCGATTTTCGGGCTGGCAGCGCCCCTTCCTCGGCGGCGCGGCGCGAATGGGGCCGCTGGTTCGGGCGACCTGGCCGGTCGCTGACACGGCGCCTGATCTGGCTGGCCGCCGCCTGGATTCTGATCGGCCTGGCGGTGGCGGCGGTGGTGCTGACGGCGGTCTTCCAGGAATCGGCCCTTCGCCGCCTGGGCAACACCCTGGGCGACACCATCGACGAGGCCGTGGTCGCCTCGGTCATCACGCCCGAGGGCGAGGTGTTCGTGGGCGAGATTCAGGACGCCCGTACTCAGCGCCTGCTGTCTGGAAAATACTGGATGGTGGCCGAGCCGGGGCCTCAGGGCGCGCTGCATGTGCTGGCGCGCTCGGCCTCCTTGGGCAACGCCGATCTGGAGTACGGCCACGACCTGGCCGACCGGCTGCGCGGCGCCTTCGGCCAGACCATCAGCTACAACGCCGAGGATGGGCCCAAGGGCGAGCCCCTGCGCATCGCCGCCAGCATGAAGCAGTTGCCGGACCGCCGACAGCCTGTCGTCTTCTTCGCCGGGATCGACCGGTCCGACGTCGACGCCGACACGCGCCAGTTCGCCACCGTCACCTGGATCGCCATGCTGCTGCTGGGCGCGGGGCTTGTCGCGGCGGTCTTCATTCAGGTGCGGGTGGGCCTGCGCCCCCTGTTCGATCTCGGCGATGAGATTTCTAATGTGCGCCAGGGGCGCTCGCACCGGGTCGAGGGCGGCTATCCGCTGGAGATCCAGCCCCTGGCCGAACAGGTCAACCGCCTGCTGGCGCACAATCAGGAGACGGTTGAACGCCAGCGCACCCACGTCGGCAATCTGGCGCATGCGCTGAAGACGCCGCTGGCCGTCATGCTGGCCGAGGCGGGGACGACCCCGGGCGTTCTGCCCGACATGGTTCGCAAGCAGACGAAGGTGATGCAGGATCAGGTCGACCACCACCTGCGCCGCGCCCGCGCCGCCGCGCGCGCCGCGCACGGTCTGGGCGAACGAACCGACGTCAGCGAGGTTCTGGACGAACTGGCCGTCATGCTGGAGCGGGTGTTCGAGGAAAAGGGCGTCGAGATCGACTGGCGCGCCCCCGACGACCTAGCCTTCCTGGGCGAGCGCCAGGATCTGCAGGAAATCTTCGGCAACCTGCTGGAGAACGCCGCCAAATGGTGCCGCCGCCGCGTGCGCGTCTCGGCCGGTCCGTCCATGCCGGGCCAATTGATCGCCGTGGTCGAGGACGACGGCCCCGGCCTGCCCGCCGACCAGCGCGACACCGCCCTGAAACGCGGCACCCGCATGGACGAGGACACGCCCGGCACGGGGCTGGGCCTATCGATCGTCGACGAACTGACCCGCGCCTACGGCGGCCGCGTCACCCTGAGCGACAGCAGCCTGGGCGGGCTGAAGGTGGTGCTGGAGCTGCCCGCCGCCGAGGGGTAGGGGCGCAGAGCGGCTGTTGTGAAGGTCTACGACGGGTGGTTAGCGGTCATTCAGCTAGTTGTCTCTAGAAGCCCGACGTTGCCACAAGCCCCAGATCAGTTTTCCCATATTCCAAACGCCTAGGGCTCCAAAGCCTAGCCAGAACCATTTGCCAGGAACGCTATCGACAGCACCCCGCAGCACGTCGGAACGCGCCAATATCCAGAACAGCGCGCCGAAGACGATGGCACCCGCCCAAAGCTTCAATGAATCTCGCAGATCATTGTTCATGATGAAAGCGTAGCCGCTACTTGAGTGTCCACAATGGGTCCGTTTCAGTCCTAGGCATCATGCCTGAAACCGGATCTTGGCCAGACAGCCCGAGAGCGGCCGTTCACAGCGACTGCACAGGGTGGTTAGCGGACATCATTGGCGTCAGGATGTTGCCATGACTTTCGAAGTGACATTTGAACCGGAGCTGCCCGATCACGGTACGGTCGCTCCCCCTAAAAAGGTCAGTCGGGCGTTTGCGTACGGCGTGGCCGACGGCCAGCCCGACCATGATCTACGCTACATAATATGCGGCAAGGTTGTCTCATACTATCCCGCTAGTCTTGCGCAAATACTCGTGGACCTTCTTGGAGAGTTGGAAGCTCTTGAAAGCGGGAGAGCGCACAACGTCTTCATGAGCGGCTACACTGTTCTGCTAGCTGAATTCGCAGGTGATAAAGTGATTTTCCGTGATCCTAGGCCAGACGGAGACGCAATAGGGAAGATACCTGTCGCCCATGTCCGTGCCGCATTGCGGAACGCTAGCGCGAGACTATGGGCGTATTTGAAGGCGTTGAGTGCAACGACCGCTTAGGGTCGCTTCCAGTCTTCGACTTTAGCGCCGAAAGCCGATTTCGGCTCGCAGAGCGGACGCGCTCGCCATTTCGCCTCAAAAGCCCTTGTTAACCGGCGACGGTCACCTTTGGGGCCTTGGCCGGGATTTGAGTGTGGCCGGAGGATGCGTGGATGGCGGACCTGTCGGTCGCCCAGCGGGCCGCTCTGGCTCATTTGATCGAACGGTGTCCGGACCGGGCCCTGCCGCAGTTGCTGGGGCTGGCGGGGACGATGGCGGGCGATCGGGCGGCCGCCCTGCGCGAACTGGTCGAGGTCGAGCAGTTGGATCGGCGTCGCCGCGAGGTCGCCTTCGGTCCGCTGGCGCCGCTGTTCCGGCCGCGCGCGGATGCGCTGGAGGGGCTGAGCTTTCCTGCCGGTCTGCCTGCCAGGCTATGGCGTGCGGCGACGCGGGGCGAGCCGGAGCTGTTGCCGCAACTGGATCGTGACGACGACCTGTCGCGCATGGTCGCCGACCGTCTGTGCCACAGCGCCGCCGTGGTGTTGCGCGACGCCCCCGAGACGGTGTGGCCCGGCGCCGCGCCCGACGAGGTCGAGGCTTTAGCCGCCTGTCTGGACCTGGCGCCGGTCGCGCGGCGGGCGTTGCCGCATCTGTCGGCCTGGACCGGGCGACCCAGCGGCGCCGAACTGGCGGAGTTGAAGCTGGCCCTGCGTCAGGCCTCATCGGCCGGGCCGGGCGGGGTCGAGCGGCTGCTGGAACTTCTTTTCGCCCAGATGACCGATGCGCGGCTGATGTTGCGGGTGCTGGCCCTGATCGGCGCCTCAGGACGCGAGGCGACGCCGGGCCGCGACGAGGCTGATCTGCTGATCGACCGCATCATATCGGCCCTGGCGCATCGCGCCGCCGACATCGCCGCCCAGAGCCTTGAGGACGACGCACAGGGCAGGCGGCTGGCGGCGGGGCTGACCTGGTGCGCCGAAATCCTGACGGAGATCGACGCCGTTCTGCCGCTGCGGCCTGACAGCGCCTGGGCCAAGGCTGTGCGTCAGGCGCGCCTGAGGATTGCACTTCGTCTGTCTGAGCATTTCGATGCCGCCGAGAAGGCGCTTGATGCGGTCCTCCCGGTTCAACGCACGCCTCTGGTTGGACGGATGACCCGGCCGACGCCTCTGTTGGCCCAGGCGCCCGATCCGCATGCGGCGGCGCGGGCGCGGGTTCTTTTGACGCTGGCGGGCCAGGTGCGCCCCATCGCGGCGGTCTTCGGCTGTGAAGCCGAGCGCCGCCAGACGGCGGAAGCCCTGACGGGACGACTGGCGACCTGGGCCGATGAAGCGATCGAGCAACTGAACGACGGTCAGGCGCCGGACGAAGGCGTGGCCCGCAAACGGATTGGCCTGACCGCCGAACTGCTGGGCCTGTTGGGCGCCAGGGATGCGTCGCGCGTCGTGCGGCGACGGCTGGCCATCGCGGGCGGCAAGGCGGGTGCGTCGTCGCGCGCCTCGCCTCCGGCCGCCTGATCCGCTAAAGCGGCGGCCATGACGATCTTCTGGATCATGACGGCGCTTGTGACCGCCCTGGCGGGGCTGGCCGTGCTGTCCGCCGCCCGGCGCGGGGCTGAGGCTGAGAGCGTGGCGGACCGCGATGCAGGCGCGCTGGAACTGGCCGAGCTGGACCGGCTGAAGGCGCGCGGCCTGCTGGACGAGGCGGGCTGGACCGCCGCGCGGGCCGAGGCCGGGCGCCGCCTGCTGGCCGCCCGCCGTGCGGATCGCCGCCCGGTCGCCGGGCCGCGCGACCGCTATTGGGTCTTGGGCGGGATCGGGGCGACGGCTGCGGCGACGCTGGGTCTCTACGCCGTCTTCGGCGCGCCGGGCATGAAGGATCAGGCCTATGAGACGCGCGTGCGCGAATGGGCCTCGGCGCCTGAGGCGCTTGAGCCCGCCCAGGTCGCGGCCGTGCTGGGGCAGGTGGTCAAGGAACGGCCCGACGACCGTCTGGCCCTGACCATGCTGGGGGCCGCCCGGTTCGAGGCAGGGGACCCCATCGGCGCGGCCTCGGCCTTCCGCCGCGCACTCGCCATCCAGCCGGACGACGCCCAGAGCTGGGCGCGGCTGGGGGAAAGTCTGGTCCGGGCCAACGGCGGAACGGTCGACGGCGACGCCGAAGCGGCCTTCCGTCAGGCGGTCAGGCTGGATCCGGACCAGTTGGGCGCGCGCTTCTATCTGGGCGACGCGGCTCTGGCGCGCGGCGATCGCGCCGAGGCGAGGGCCATGTGGAGCCCGCTGATCGCTGTGCTGGACCCGTCCGACCCGCGCCGGGCCGAGTTGCAGACCCGTCTGGCCGAGGCCGCGCGATGACGCTTTGGCCCGTCCTGAACCTAGCCCCATATGCGACGGCGTTTTCGCCGCACTCGGATTGTTGACATGAGCTGGTTGCCCAAATCGCCCAAGGCGCGCCGTCGCCTGTGGGTCGTCATCGCCGCGGCGCCCGTGCTGGCGCTGGCCGTCGGCCTGTCGCTGTGGGCGATGAAGGACAATGTGACCTTCTTCTACTCTCCTTCGGAAGTGACGCCGCAGAAGGTGCCCGCCGGTCAGATGATCCGTCTGGGCGGTCTTGTCGAGGCGGGCAGCGTGACCAAGGCCGCAGACGGCTCGGTCGTCTTTGTCGTCACCGACAACGGGGCGACGGCGCAGGTGATCTATCACGGTGACCTGCCCGACCTGTTCCGCGAGGGGCAGGGAATCGTAGCGCAAGGCGCCTTCCGCCCCGACCGCGTGTTCGAGGCCAGTCAGGTGCTGGCCAAGCACGACGAGACCTATATGCCGCGCGAAGTCGCCGACCGGCTGAAAGAAAAGGGCGAGTGGCGGCCCGACGACGCGTCGGCCCCCGCCGTCGTCGCGCAGCAGGGGACTTAAGCCTTGATCGTCGAACTGGGCGCCTTCGCCCTGATCCTGGCGCTGGCGCTGTCGGTGCTGAGTCTGGCGCTGACCGCGGCGGGACGGCTGCGGCTCAGCCCGGTGCTGGCCGGGGCGGGGGGCGGCGCCATGCTGGCCTCGGCCGGGGCGATCCTTCTGGCCTTCGGCGCCCTGATCTACGCCTTCGTCGTCTCGGATTTCTCGGTGTCGAACGTGGCCATGAACAGCCACACCGACAAGCCGGTCTTCTATAAGGTCGCCGCCGCATGGGGCAGCCATGAGGGCTCGCTGCTGCTGTGGTGTCTGGTGATGACGGTCTTCGGCGGGGCGCTGGCGCTGGCGCGCGGCCTGCCGTTCGGGCTTAAGACCTCGGCCGTGGCCGTGCAGGCGGGCCTGTCGAGCCTGTTCCTGGCCTTCGCCGCCTTCACCTCCAACCCCTTCTTCCGGCTGGACCCGGCGCCGGTGCAGGGCGCGTCTCTGAACCCCCTGCTGCAGGACCCGGCGCTGGCGGTGCATCCCCCGCTGCTGTACGGCGGCTATGTCGGCTTTTCCGTCTGTTTCTCGCTGGCGGTCGCCGCCCTGATCGAAAAGCGCGTCGATCCGGCGTGGGGACGCTGGGTGCGGCCGTGGGCGCTGGCGTCGTGGGCGTTGCTGACCGTCGGCATCACGCTGGGGTCGTTCTGGGCCTATTACGAGCTGGGCTGGGGCGGCTGGTGGTTCTGGGATCCGGTCGAGAACGCCAGCTTCATGCCGTGGCTGGCGGGGGCGGCCCTGCTGCACTCGGCCATCGTCACTGAGCGGCGAGGGGCGTTGGCGGGCTGGACGGTGTTCCTCGCCATTCTGGCCTTCACCTTCTCCATGCTGGGCGCGTTTCTGGTGCGCTCGGGCGTGTTGACCAGCGTTCACGCCTTCGCCGTCGATCCCCAGCGGGGGATGATGCTGCTGGCCATTCTGGGCGTGGCGGCGGGCGCGGCCTTCATCCTGTTCGCATTGCGCGCCCCGGCCATCCGCTCGGGCGCCGCCTTCGCGCCGGTCAGCCGCGAGGGGACGCTGGTGCTGAACAATCTGTTCCTGACGGCGGCGGCGGCGACGGTGCTGCTGGGCACCCTTTATCCGCTCATTCTGGAGGGCGTGACGGGGGCGACGATCTCGGTCGGTCCGCCCTATTTCAACGCTGTCTTTAACCCGCTGATGATCGTCGCCTGTCTGATCCTGCCGGCCGGGCCGCTGCTGGCGTGGAAGCGCGGCGATCTGAAGGGGGCCTTGCAGCGCCTGTGGCTGGCGGCTCTGTTGGCCATCGCCGCCGCCTTCGCCGCCTTCCTTCTGTTCGAGCCGAAGAAGGCGCTGGCCGCTGCAGGGCTGGGCGTCGGGGCGTGGTTGATTCTGGGCGCGCTGGCTGAGTTGGGCGTCCGGACCAAGGCCTTCCGTGCGCCCTTGGCCGAGACGCTGCGCCGCGCCACGGGCCTGCCGCTGGGCGCCTGGGGCATGGCGCTGGCCCACGCGGGTCTGGGCGTTTTCATTCTGGGTGCCGTGGTCGAGACCAGCTTCAAAGCCGAGGCCGCCCTCGCCCTGCCGCTGGGAGGGGAAGTCGCCGCCGGACCGTGGAAGGCGCGGCTGGATGCGGTTCGGGTCATCGAGGGCCCGAACTATCTGGCTGAACAGGGCCGCCTGACCATCATGCCGGTCGACGGCCGCGCGCCCGAGCGCGTCATCACCGCCGAGCGCCGCTTCTTCCCGGCAGGCGGCCAGACCACGACCGAGGTCGGCCTCGATTTTCGCGGGCTGGACGATGTCTATGTCGTCGTGGGCGACCGGGCGGCGACGGACGCCGGGGAGCGCGCCTGGATCGTGCGCATCTATTATAATCCGTGGGCGCGGCTGATCTTTCTGGGACCGGCGCTGATGGCGCTGGGCGGGCTGGTCTCCCTGCTGGACCGGCGCCTGCGCGTCGGGGCGGGTTCGCGCGCGAAGAAGGCCGCCAAGCCGGTCGAGCCCGTGAAGGCGCAGGCATGAGGCGCGCCGCCGCCCTGTTCGCCGCCGCCCTGCTGGCCAGCACGGCTGCGCCCGCTCTGGCCGAGCCGCCGCCCGCGCCCGACCGGCCGCTGACCGATCCGGCGCAGGAGGCCCGCGCCCGCGCCCTGTTCGGCGATATCCGCTGCGTCGTCTGCCAGCATGAATCGATCGCCGACAGCCCGGCGGGCATCGCCGCCGACCTGCGCGGTCTGGTGCGCGAACAGATCGCCGCCGGAAAAACGGACGACGAGATCAAGGACGACCTGATCCGCCGCTATGGCGACTATGTGCTGTTCCAGCCGCCGGTGCGGATCGGCACATGGCTGCTGTGGTTCGGCCCGTTCGCCCTGGCGGCGGGGGCGGGCGTGGTGCTGGTGCTGCGCGCGCGCCGTCGTGGGACGGCCGAGGCCCCGCCTCTCACGGCGGAAGAAGAATGCGCCCTGGCCGAGCTTACGGCGGACGAAGAAGCCGAGCGCTAAGCTCCGCCCTATCTCCCGCACATCCCGGCGGACGCCGGAATCCAGTTCTTGGGCTGCAAACGTGTGGCGGATGATGGTCTCACTGGGCCCCGGCGTCCGCCGGGGTGAGCGGAAAAGGGCTTGGCTCCTATCTGTTTGGCAAGTCTTTCGCCGCGTTCCTGACGCAGACGCGCCATACGCCGAACGACGATCGGGAACAATCATCGCGACGGCGTGCATTGGCTTGAGCCAAAACGCCCTATATCCATGTGCGAACGGAGCTTTCCGTATCCGCCAGTAAAGACTGCAAGGACGACGATGCTGAAACGCAAGGAGTTCATTCTGGGGGCCGCTGTCGGCCTGACCTTCGCCGCCGCCGCGACGGCGGGCGGGGTCATCACCTGGCCCGGCGCCGAGGCGGCGCCCGCCGCCAGGGTCGGACAGTTGGTCCCTTCGGCCGGGGCCGGAGCCGTGGCTTTTGCGCCGCCGCAGGGCGCGCCGCTCAGCTTTGCCGACATCTTCCAGCAGGTCGCCCCCGCCGTGGTGCAGATCGACGTTAAGACCCGCGTCCAGCGTCCGCGCGGCATGTTCCAGATTCCGGGTTTCGGCGCCGTACCGATCCCCGGCGCGCCGGGCGGCTCGGCTGAAGGCGAAGACAACACCCAGCTGGCCGCCGGGGCCGGGTCGGGCTTCTTCATCTCGGGCGACGGTTTTATCGTCACCAACAACCATGTCGTCGAGAACGCCGAGGAGATCAGCGTCAAGCTCAGCGACGGCCGCGAGCTGAAAGGCAAGCTGATTGGTCGTGACGAGAACACCGACCTTGCCGTCATCAAGGTCGAGGGCGCCGGTTTCCCCTTCGTCTCGTTCGAAGAGCAGTCGGAGCCGCGCGTCGGCGACTGGGTCATCGCGGTCGGCAACCCGTTCGGTCTGGGCGGCACGGCGACGGCGGGCATCGTTTCGGCGCGCTCGCGCGATCTCCAGGACCAGTCCAGCGCCTATGTCGACTATCTGCAGATCGACGCCGCCATCAACCGGGGCAACTCGGGCGGACCGACCTTTGACATCTACGGCCGTGTCATCGGCGTGAACACGGCGATCTTCTCGCCGTCGGGCGGTTCGGTCGGCATCGGTTTCGCCATTCCCGCGACCACGGCCAAGGCGGTCACTGACAAGCTGATGCGCGGCGAAAGCGTGGAGCGCGGCTATCTGGGCGTGCAGATCCAGACCCTGTCCAAGGATGCGGCGGCCGCTCTGGGCCTGAACGAGGACACCAAGGGCGCCTATGTCGCCGAAGTCACGGCGGGCACGCCTGGCGAGCGCGGCGGCATGAAGGTCGGCGACGTGGTCACCAGCGTGAACGGCGAGGCGGTCGACAGCTCGACCGAACTGACCCGTCGCGTGGCCCGCGCACGGCCGGGCGATACGCTGCGGCTGGAAATCCTGCGTGACGGCAAGCGTCAGACGCTGAATATCCGTGCGGGCGCCCGCCCGTCTGAGGCGGAACTGAACGGCGGCGACGATGCCAGCCCGCAGCCGGGCGACAGCGGCGTCGTCGGCCAGTCGATCGAGGGCCTGACGGTTACGCCGATCACCTCGGCCCTGCGCCAGCGCTACGCCATCCCCAACGACATGGAAGGCGTGGTGGTCACCGCCGTCGCGCCGCGCTCGGAAGCGGGCAAGATGCGGCTGCCGGTCGGCACGGTGATCCAGCGGGCGAACAACCGCGTGGTTCGCTCTGAGGCCGATCTGAAGGCGGCCGTGGATGAGGCGCGGTCAGCGGGAAGGCCGGGGGTCTTCCTGCTGATCCGGGTGCAGGGAACCAACTCCTCGGTGGTTCTGCCCTTCGCCAAGTCTGAATAAGGCGTAACTCACGGGATCGGCGGCGATGCGCTAACATCGCCGCCGAATCTTTTTTGGGAGGCTGCATGCGTATTCTGGTGGTTGAGGACGATGCTGAAGCCGCGACCGCCATGGTGCGCGGCCTGAGCGAGGCCGGGCACGAGGTCACCCACGCCGTGGACGGCGCCTTTGGCCTGCTGGAATCGCAGAAGGGCGGCTACGACGTCTATGTCGTGGACCGAATGATGCCGCGCCTGGACGGCGTCGGCATGGTCGAGACCATCCGCAAGGGCGGCGACCAGACGCCGGTGCTGTTTCTGTCGGCTCTCGGCGAGGTCGAGGATCGCGTCACGGGGCTGAAGGCGGGCGGCGACGACTATCTGGTCAAGCCCTACGCTCTGGCCGAACTGGTCGCGCGGGTCGAGGCCCTGTCGCGTCGCCGCGAGACGGGCGGAGTCCAGACCGTGCTCAAGGTCGGCGATCTGGAGATGAACCTGATCGCCCGCACCGTCCACCGCGAGGGTCAGGAGATCGACCTGCAGCCGCGCGAGTTCCAGCTGCTGGAGTTCCTGATGCGCCACGCGGGCCAGTCGGTCACGCGCACCATGCTGTTGGAGAAGGTCTGGGAATACCACTTCGACCCCCAGACCAACGTCATCGACGTGCACATCAGCCGCCTGCGCTCCAAGATCGACAAGGGCTTCGACAGGGCCATGCTGCAGACCGTGCGCGGCGCGGGGTACCGGCTGGAGGCGTAAGGCGGGCAATCTTTCTCCCTCCCCTTCATGGGGAGGGTGGCCGGCGCAGCCGGTCGGGTGGGGAGGGCTTGCAAATCATGGCGATCATCGCTCGAGCCCGCGCCATGCGAAAGGCGCTGACGCCGCCCGAGGCGCGTCTGTGGGGGCAGTTGAAGCTGTTGCGCGCTCAAGGGTTTCATTTTCGGCGGCAGGCGCCGTTTCGCGGCTATTATCTCGACTTCGTCTGTTTCGACCAGCGCTTGGTCATAGAGGTGGACGGGGTCACCCACACGGTCGAGGCGCGGACGAACAGGGACAGGGTGAGAGACGCGGTGCTGGCAGGCGAAGGGTTCACGACGCTGAGATTCGACAACGCCGCCGTTCGCGATGATCTGGACGGCGTGATGGCGGGCATAATGGGCGCGCTTGAAGCCCTCCCCACCCGGTCGCTGCGCGACCACCCTCCCCATGAAGGGGAGGGAGATAAGCCAAAGTGAAACTCCCCTCGCTCTTTCGGCGTACGCCCTTTCGGCTGACGCTGCTGTTTCTGGCGCTGTTCGTGGCGACGGCCAGCGCGGTGCTGGCTTATGTCTATTTCGCTTCGGCGTCCGAGGCGCGGACGCGGGCCGAGACGAGCGTGCAGGGCGAGGTCGATAGTCTGACCGCCATCTATCGCACGCGCGGCCGAGACGCTCTGAATCAGGCGCTGGTCGAACGGGCGATCCGCCACGGGCCCTACCTCTATGTCTTCAAGGACGCCGAGGGCCGCATCATCACCGCCAACATCACCGACGTGCCCGACGGGGTGAAGCCGGGGCAGTGGGACAGCTTCCGACTGACCGATACGGACGAGGACGGTCGCGTCCGGCGCCGTCAGTCGATCGGTGTCAACACCTCGCTGTCAGGCGGCGAACACCTGTTCGTGGGCGAGGACATCGGCGACATCGAGGCCTATCTGGCGCGGCTGACCCAGGCTCTGTGGGGCGCGATGGTCATGGTGCTGGTGCTGGGCGTCGGCGGCGGGCTGTGGATCAGCCGTCGCGTCGAGCGGGCGATGGCCGGGCTGAACCGCGTGGTCACGGCGGTTCAGGAGGGCGATCTGAAGGCGCGCGTGCCCATCCGTCATTCCGGCGATGAATTGGACGAACTGGCCGAGGGTCTGAACGGCATGCTGGACCGGCTGGAAGGCTCGATGGCCTCGATCCGCCATGCCGGCGACGCCATCGCCCACGACCTGCGCACGCCGCTGAACCGGATGAAGGCCAAGATGGAGGTAGCCCTGATCGACGCCGAGGCGGGGCGGACCTCGGGCGTCGACGCCCTCAGCGTGGCGCTGGATGAAGCCGACGCCCTGCTCAAGACCTTCAACACCGTACTGGCCATCGCCCGACTGCAGGCGGGCGGGGCGCCTGAGCCCAAGGTGTTCGACGCCGCCGATCTGGCGGCCGACATGGCCGAGCTCTATGAACCGGCGGGCGAGGACAAGGGGCTGGAGTTCGCCGCCGAGATCGAGAGGGGGCTGATGATCGAGGGCAACCAGCCCTTCCTGGCCCAGGCGCTCGCGAATCTGATCGACAACGCCGTCAAATATACCCCCGAAGGCGGGGCGGTGATGTTCCGTGCGCGGCGGCGCTCGTCGGGCGATGTGGAGTTCTCGGTCACCGACAACGGGCCGGGCGTGCCGGACGGAGACCGCGAGCGCGTGCTGCAACGCTTCGTGCGGCTGGACAACAGCCGCACCGAGCCGGGCTCGGGGCTGGGTCTGTCGCTGGTCACGGCGGTAGCCGAGGCGCACGGCGGCCGTATCCAGCTGGACGAGGGACCGGGCGTCTATGACGGACGCGGGCCGGGTTTGCGCGTGGCCCTGATCCTGCCCGCCGCCACGCGGGCGCCAGAGGTCGAGGCGTGAGCGAAGGTCTGGCGGGACGGTTGCAGGCCTGCGGTCCCGTACGCGACGCAGAGGCGGCGGCGCGCCTGCATGAACGACTGGCTCAAGTGGCGGAAGCCGACGGCTGGCGCGCGACGCTGGATGCGGCGTGGGGCGCGCTGGAGCCCGTCTTCGCCGCCTCGCCCTATCTGGCCGGGCTGGCGCGGCGCTGGCCGGATCGGCTACGACGGACGCTGGACAGCGATCCCGAGGCGCGGCAGGCGGAGATTCTGGCGGCGACGGACGCCCTGACCGGCGCGCCGGACGAGGCCAAGGCGACGCTGCGTCATCTGAAGGCGGAACTGCACCTTCTGACGGCCCTGTGCGACCTGGGCGGCGTCTGGGATCTGGATCAGGTGACGGGCGCCCTGTCGCGCTTCGCCGATGCATCGGCGCGCGCGGCGCTTCGGATCATCGCCGACGACTGGAGCCGTCGCGGGCGGCTGATCTCGACGCCCGACGATCCACGCGGGCCGGTTCCGGGCCTGTTCGTTCTGGCGATGGGCAAGGGCGGGGCGTTCGAGCTGAACTACTCCTCGGACATCGACCTGTCGCTGTTTTACGAGCCGGAAGCGCTTGAAACCGCCCTGTCGGAAGGCGTGGAGATGCAGGGCTTCGTCAACCGTCTGGCGCAGGGGCTGACGGCCCTGTTGGCCGAGCGGACGGCGGACGGTTACGTCTTTCGGGTCGATCTGCGGCTGCGGCCGGACCCGTCCTCGACCCCGCCGGCAGTCGCGGCGCCGATGGCGCTGGCCTACTATGAATCCGTCGGCCAGAACTGGGAGCGAGCGGCCTTTATCAAGGCCCGCGTCTGCGCGGGCGATGCGGCCGAGGGCGCCAACTTCCTGAAGGCGCTGGTCCCCTACATCTGGCGCCGCAGTCTGGACTATCAGGCGGTGCTCGACATCCAGTCGATCAAGAAACAGATCCACGTCCACAAAACCGGCGAGGGGCTGGAGGCGGCGGGCGCCAATCTGAAGCTGGGTCGCGGCGGCATCCGTGAGATCGAGTTCTACGTCCAGACCCAGCAGCTGATCCTGGGCGGGCGGAACCGGGCCTTGCGCTCGCCGCGCACCCTGGAGGCGCTGGACGCCCTGACCAAGGCGGGTCATGTCAGCCCCGAGGCGCGCGACGAACTGCGCGCCGCCTATGTCGAGCTGCGCGCGCTGGAGCACCGGGCTCAGATGCTGGCGGACGAACAGACGCATATCCTGCCCGTCGATCCTGAACGCCGCGCCGATGTGGCGGCTCTGGCGGGGCAGGGCGATCTGGCGGCCTTCGACGGCGGGATCGAGCGCCTGTTGGTGCGGGTCAACGCCCGCTACGGCGAACTGTTCGAGGGGGGCGAAGACCTTTCCTCTCCCTATGGCAGCCTCGTCTTCACCGGGGTGGAGAACGACCCCGGCACGCTGGAGACGTTGGCCCGCATGGGCTTCTCCGAGCCCGCCAGCGTGTCCGATACGATCCGCAGCTGGCATCACGGCCGTATTCAGGCGACGCGCACGGCGCGGGGACGCGAGCTGTTCACCCGGTTGGCGCCGCAACTGCTGACGGCGGTGGCCAAGACGGGGGCCCCGGACGCGGCCTTCCGTCGGTTCGCCGTCTTCTTTGCCGGGCTCAGCGCCGGGGTGCAGGTGCAGGCCCTGTTCCTGAACCAGCCCAAGCTGTTCGAACTGGTGGTCGAGGTGATGGCCTTTGCGCCACGACTGGCGCGGATGCTGGGGCGGCGTCCGCAGGCGCTGGACGGGGTGCTGGATGCGCGCTTCCTGACGGACCTGGACGCTGACTCGGGCGTCGTCGGCCAGCTTCTGGCCGAGGCCGCCGCCGCGACCGATTTCGAGGAGGCGATGAACGTGGTGCGCCGCCAGCATCGCGAACAGGTCTTCCGCATCGGCATGCACACCATCACCGGCCGCGCGGGACCGGAAGAGGCGGGGCGCGCCAATACCGATATGGCCGAGGCCTGTATGCGGGCGCTGGCCCCGGCGGCCTTGAAGGAGGCCGAGCGTCTGGGCGGAGCGCTGGCGGGCGCGGTCGCCGTCGTCGCCCTGGGCAAGGCGGGCTCGCGCGAGATGTCGGCGGGCTCGGACCTGGACCTGATGACCGTCTATGCGGCGCCGCCCGAGGCCGTGTCCGCCGGGCGCGGCTGGAGCGCCGAGACCTTCTATGGCCGTTTCACCCAGCGGCTCATTGCCGCCCTGTCCGCCCACACCGCCGAGGGTGGTCTGTATGAGGTCGACATGCGCCTGCGGCCCACGGGTTCGAAGGGGCCGGTCTCGGTGCGGCTGGAGACCCTGCGCGCCTATTACGGCGAAGAGGCCGATACCTGGGAATACATGGCCCTGACCCGCGCGCGCGTGGTGTGGGCCAGCGACGACGGCTTCGGCGCCGAGGTCACGGCGGCGCTGGACGAGGCCTTGCGGCGGCCCAGGGATGCTGCGCAAACCGCGCGCGAAGTGCGGGCGATGCGCGACCTGATGGAGCGCGAACGGGCGGCCAAGGGCTTCTGGGACCTGAAGCTGTCGGCGGGAGCTCAGGTGGACGCCGAGTTCGTCGGCCAATACCGCCAGCTGATGGCGGGGGCGGCGGGCCGGCCCCTGACCGTCTCGACGCTGGAGGCGCTGAAGGACGACCCTGTGCTGGCCGACAGCTGGCGCATGCATCAACAGCTGTCACAACTAACCGCCTGCGCTTTCGAGGATAAGAACGACCCCGATCAGGAGCCGCCGGGCTTTCAGAAGCGTCTGGCTGCAGCGGTCGGGGCGCCGGATTTTGAAACGCTGAAGGCGCGTCTGATCGACCTGCGTCTGCGGGCGCGGCGGGCGTTTGATGCGGTTTTGCCGCCGATCAGCGACGGAAACTGATCCGGGCGCCGTTCTATCTCTCGACAGGGATGCTTTCGGGGCGGCTTCGCCCCAGGAGACCATCGAGATGAAGACCATATTCGCCGCCGCCGCCGTATCCGCCCTCATGCTGACGCTGGGCGGCGCCGCTGCTGCACAGACGACGCCGGAAACAGGACGCCAGGCGCGCATGGCCCAGTCTGCGGGTCAGCCGATCAGTCAGGCTGACTTTGTTCAGCGACGCGTGGAGCGACTGCGCGCCGCCGACGCGAACGGGGACGGTCAGGTGACGGCCGAGGAAATGCGCGCCCATGCCCAGGCCCGCCGCGCCGAAAGTCGCGCCGCCCAGTTCGACCGCCTGGACGCCGACAAGGACGGCTCCATCAGCCGCGCCGAGTTTGAGGCGCCGCGCCAGCAGGCCCGCGGCGAAGGCCGTATGGGCGCCGGCCGTTGGGGCCACGCGCGGGGAGGCATGAAGCAGGGGCGCATGGGGGGGCACGCCGCGCGCGGCGACGCCGACCGCTTCCCTATCGTCATCGCCGAAGTGGAGCGTAAGGCGACCGAGGCCTTCGCCCGCATGGACGCGAACAGCGACGGGACGCTGAGCGTCGAAGAGCGCCGGGCCGCCATGCAGGCGGGCCGCGCCGAGATGCGTCAGAAGCGCGACATGCGCCGGATGCAGCGCCCGGCGGTCAGTTCGCAGGGGACGGCGTCGCCTTCGGCGCCCGTTTCGGAGTAAGGTGATGTCGGGGACGGCGGCTGGACCGCTTGCCCTTGTTGCAGCCAAGCAAAGAGGCGTGATTGGCGAAGGTCGCCGACCCCGACGAGGACCTGGTGAAGCGCGTGGGCGCGGGCGATCCTGCCGCCGTTCAGGCCATGGTCGCGCGCAAACTGCCGCGCATGTTGTCGCTCGCTCAGCGGATGCTGGGCGATGCGGCGGAGGCTGAGGACGTGGCCCAGGAGGCGATGCTCAGAGCCTGGAAACAGGCGCCGCGCTGGACGCCCGGACAGGCGCGCTTCGATACCTGGCTGCATCGCGTGGCCCTCAATCTCTGTTACGACCGGCTGCGTCGCCGCCGCGAGATCGCGACGGACGTCATTCCTGACCATATCGACGACGGTCCGGCGCCGGATCGGGGGCTTCTGGCCGCCGAGACGGGCGCCCAGGTTCAGGCGGCCCTGTCGCGCCTGCCGCCGCGCCAGCGCGAGGCCATCGTCCTGTGCCACTATCAGGAGCTGGGCAATATCGAAGCCGCCGCTCTGATGGAGATCAGCGTCGAGGCGCTGGAAAGCCTGTTGTCACGCGGGCGGCGGGCGTTGCGGGCGGCGCTGGCGGATCTCGCGCCGCAGGGCGTCGTGAAGGCGACGGGGAGATAAGGGGCTGAAGATGACGACGATGGACCTGGAACGTTTTGAGCATCTGGCTGACGCCTATGGCGCCGACCTGAGACGCTGGCCCGAAGCGGAGCGCGAGGCCGCGCGCCGGTTGTTGGCCGCCGATCCGCGCGCAGGGCGGGTTCTGGGCGAGGCGGACGTGCTGGACGCCTTTCTCGACGCAGCGCCGCGTCCGGCGCCGTCTCACGCCCTGCGCGAGCGGGTCATCGCTGATGCGGCGGGCGCCCATCTTGGGCGGCGTCGAGGCCTGTGGGGGCCGTTCGCCTGGATGTCGGGCGCGGGCTGGGCCGCCGCCGCCTGTGCAGGCGTGGCCTTCGGCATGGTGCTGACCAGTCAGATGACGGCGGAAATCCGCGCCGACACCGTCTTGTATCAAGCCAGTCTGACAGCGGCGGACGACGCTGAAATCCTGGCCGCCGGCCTGGGGGGATAAGTATGAACAAGGGTCTGAAGATCGCCCTGGCGGCCTCGGTCGCGCTCAACATCTTCGCCGTCGTCGGCGGAGGCACCGCCTGGGTGCTGTCACGCAAGGCCGAGAATCAGGCGATCGAAGGGCGCAGGCCGGGTCGCAGCGAACCCGTTTGGGCCGTGGTCGAGGCCTTGCCGCCTGCCGTCCGCGATCAGGTCCGGAGCGAGCTGCGCGCCAACGCCCTTGAAGCGCGGCCGGATTTCGAGGACTCCCGCGCCGCGCGGCGTGAAGCCATCGTCATGACGGCGTCGGATCGCTTCGACGCCGTGACGGTCGCCGCTCTGTTGGAAAGGTCTCGCGCCTCAGAGATGCGCGGGCGCGCTCGTCTGGAGGCCGGCGCGGTCGAGACGCTGGGCCGCCTGTCGCCCGACAATCGCAAGGCCCTCGCGCCCATCCTGTCGCGGCATAAGTCGAGGACCCGCGATACGTGCGCGACGCCGCATCCGGAGCACAAGGCCGCAGACAATGCGGGGGCTCCTACGGACGATCAGGCCGCGCGCTGAACCCGCTGAACCGGGCCGCTCACAGGCTTCATGGCGCCTTGCGGGGCTTTGACGGGCAGGTCGAACCAGACGGTGGTGCCCCGCCCCGGCTCGCTGTCGATCGTCATCCGGCCGCGATGCAGTTCGATCAGCGACTTGGTCAGGGCCAGGCCGAGGCCCGTGCCCTGCGTCGATTTGGAATGCTGGCCTTCGACCTGTTCGAACGGCTGGGCCAGACGCGCCAGGTCGTCCGCCGAGATGCCGATGCCGGTATCGGCCACGGCGATGCGCACCGTCTCATCGTCTCTGGGCATCACGCTGACTCTCACCGCCCCGCCCTCGGGCGTGAACTTCACGGCGTTTGAGATCAGGTTCAGCAGGACCTGTTTCAGGCCGCGCTGATCGGCCTCGACGCGCAGCCCGTCCGGGCAGGACAGGGCCAGCCGCAACTGGGACTCCAGCGCCTTGCCGCGCATCAGCCGCACCGCCTCGCCGCACAGCACGTCCAGCGCCACCGCCTCATAGTGCAGGGTTAGCTTGCCCGCCTCGATCTTGGCCATGTCGAGGATGTCGTTGATCAGGCTAAGCAGATGCTGGCCCGAGGCGTGGATGTCGGCGGCGTAGCCCTTGTAGCGCGGGTCGCCCAGCGGCCCGAACATTTCACCCGCCATGATCTCCGAGAAGCCGTTGATGGCGTTCAGCGGCGTGCGCAGTTCATGGCTCATATTGGCCAGGAACTCGGACTTGGCGCGGTTGGCGTCTTCGGCGCGGGTCATGGCGACCTCATATTTGCGCGCAAGCAGGGACAGCTTGTCCTGGCTGGCCTCCAGTTCCTCGACCATGGCGCGCAGTTCATCGGCGGCGCGGCGGCGCTCGGCTTCCTGGCGGCGGACGACGGTGATGTCGGCGCAGATCACCACCGTGCCGCCGTCGCCGGTGAAGCGTTCGGCCATCTGCAACCAGCGGCCGTCCTTCAGTTCGACCTCGCGCACGCCCGCGCGCCCTTCGACGGATGGGCGTTCGGACTTGATGGCGTCGGCGGCGATGCGGTTCAGCTCGTCCTTCAGCGCGCCGCGTCGCACGACGCCGGGCGGAAAGGCGAAGGCGTCCTGAAAGCCCTGGTTCCACAGGATCAGGCGGCCGCGTCGGTCGAACAGGACGAAGGCGTCCGACACGCTCTCGATCGCGTCGCGCAGCCGACCCTCGGCGGCCTGGGCCTGGGCCTTGGTGCGGCGCGCATCGGTCACGTCCAGCGCCACGCCCATCAGGCTGACGAAGACGCCGTCGCGGCGCGGCTGACGCGACTGGCCGCGCGCGTCGATCCAGCGGACGCCGCCCGACTTCAGCGGGATCGGAAAGGCGGCTTCGAAGGCGCCGTTCAGGGCCGCCTCGTCCAGCGCCTGATGCAGCACGTCGCGATAGGAGGGATGGACGCGTTCGATCAGCGCCTGGGTCGTCAGGCGCGAGCCTTCTTCGACCTCCAGAAGGGCGGCCATATAGTCGGACAGCACCATCTCGCCGCGACCGATGTCCCACTCCCATATGCCGCAACGCGCGGCCTCGACCGCCACGCGGAAGCGCCGCTCGGTCTCGGCCCAGCGACGGCCTGCCCGCATCTGGCGGCTGTTCTGGACGGCGATGACGCCCAGCATCAGCACCACCAGCAGCAAGGGCCCGGCCAGCATCCAGGCGTCTTCCAGCCAGGCGGCCAGGCCGTGGGCGCGGGGCAGGGCGGCCACCACGGCCAGCCCGGTGTCGCCGATGGGCGCGACGGCGGCCGAGCGCGCCTGTCCGTCCGGTCCCTTGACCGCGCGGCCCGGCTCAGCCGGGGTCTGGCCCGCGGGCATGACCGACAGGGTCACGTCCCTCAGGCTGGGCTTGAGTTCAGGCAGGGGCGTGCGGGCCAGCAGGACGGCGCCGCCGCCTGTCGTGACGCTCTGGGTCATGCCGTCCTCCCCCAGCTGGACGGCGGAGATGGCGGCGGCGGGGGCGGAAAGGCGCGCGCCGCTGGCGGCAAGAATCCGACCCTGCGGATCCACGATCATGAAGGCGGCTTCGGGCGCCAGGCCGCGCGCATGGTCAAGGGCGGCGGCGGGTTGGGCGGGCGTCTGGTTCAGCGCGCGCGCGCCCGCGCGCAGGGCCAGGGCGGCGCGGCTGGCCTGGGCCTCGACCTGCGACGCGGCCAGTCGCGCTTCCAGACTGAGAGCTTCGATGCGGGCGGCCTCAGCTTCGCGGCGGGGTCGATCAGCCTCACGCAGGACCAGAAGGGCGTAAGCCACAAGTGCAATGGCGACGGCAAGCGCAAGGATGCGCGCCCAGGGCGCCGATCGCGCGCCCTGTCGGTCCGTGGCCCTGCGGCCCGGCCCATAGCTGCGCCGCTCTATGCCCTGCAAAAGGCGACCTCCTGTGCCGATTCAGCGAAGAATCTAGGCTGTGTCGCCGACTCCTGTCGAGGGTCGGCAGCCGGGAGGCGACATCAAGGCGGAGTCTGGCCGCTAAGCCTCAGTTTCGAAAGGCGCTGCGGTGTCGCCTGACCCCGTTCGCAAGGCTTCGGGCGGAGGGGCGAGAACGTCGGTGATCCGGCGCAGCACCGTCTGGGCCCGTCGCGCCAAGCGGACGGTCTCGGGTGGAGCGTCATCGGGCGCCTCGGCCACTGAGGCCAGGATTTCACGCGCCAGATCCATCAGTTCGGGCGCGGCGGCGATCAGGCGCGACTGGAACTCGATGCGCTGGGGATCGCGGTCGTATTCGGCGCCGGGCACGCGCCATCCGCCCCAGTCAGCCTTGTCGGTAACGACGACCGGATAGCTGCCGGGAAAGGGATGGTGCGCGCAATCGGCGACATCCTGCCATTTGTTGCGCGCGCGCAGGATGCGCCAGTCGCCTATGGCCGTGGCCGCGCGATCCTCTGCGGGCAGTTGCAACTCTGCGCCGGCGAACTCACGGCCCAGACCTACGTCATAGGTGATGCGGACAGGCTCGTCGAAGCCCTTGGCCCAGACGGGATTGACCTTCTCGACCTGGGCCCAGACGCCGACGCTTTCGACCCAGACCTTCTGGCCCTTCTGGAACTGGGCGCGCGCCATGCCGATCTCCCCTGAAAATCAAAGAGGCAGCATGGCGCATCAGCTGTTATCGCGGGGTTCCGCGACGTGGTTAGCGGGGCCTTAAGGCTGTCAGCTGGGACGGGAAATCTCTTCCAGCGCCTCTCCCGCGTAGCGTTCCTTGACCCGCGTGGACAGGTCGCCCAGCGACACCACCCCGACCAGACGGCCGTCCTTGTCCACCACCGGCAGGCGGCGGATCTGACGCGACGACATCAGGTCCAGCGCAACTTTCAAGTCATCGTCGGCCCGCACCACAAGGGCGTCGCGCGACAGAACGTCCAGCACCCTCGCCTCCGGCCCGGCGCCCGAGGCCACGCCGCGCACGACGATGTCGCGGTCGGTCAGGGCGCCGATCAGCCGATCGCCGTCGGCCACGGGGATGAAGCCGAAGTCGCCCGCCGCCATCCGTCCGGCGACGGTCTGCAGAGTGTCTTCGGGGCGAGCGACCTGCACGTCCTTGCTCATCACGTCGCGAATCTTCATGGCGTTCTCCCGGTGAAAGGGGCTCCTTGCGGCCCTGCGGGGAAACCCGCGTGCGGGGGACGCAGTTCCGACAGGGGCGCATTTGGCGGCGCGGGCGGAGCGATGGCGCCTCTCGCAATCGACTGCGTTCGCCCCCACTATTAGAAACCAGATCATCAAAGGTGAGCGATGGCCGAGGCTGCGACGGGACTGGACCTGGGCCATGTGGCGGCCCTGCTGGCGGCGGGCGTCGTGGCTGTGCCTGTGTTCCGCAAGCTGGGGCTGGGCTCGGTGCTCGGCTATCTGGCGGCGGGGGTCGCCATCGGTCCTTTCGGTCTGGCCCTGTTCCGTGAGCCTGAAGTCATCCTGCACGTCGCCGAGTTCGGCGTGGTCATCTTCCTGTTCATCATCGGGCTGGAGATGCGGCCCAAGCGCCTGTGGGGGATGCGGCGGGAGATTTTCGGCCTCGGTTCTGCACAGGTCGGGCTGGCGGGGCTGGCCCTGACCGGCGTGGCGATGGCGGCAGGAGTTTCGGCGCCGGTCGCCTTTGTCGGGGCGATGGGCTTCGTCATGTCCTCGACCGCTGTCATCATCCAGATGCTGGAAGAGCGCGGCGACCTGCCCACGCCCGGCGGCCAGAGGGCGGTCAGCATCCTGTTGTTCGAGGATCTGGCTATCGTGCCCCTGCTGGCCATCGTCGCCCTGCTGGGCGCGTCCCTTGGGCATGCGGCCGAGAGCGAGACGCCGCTGTGGCGGTCGATTGGGCTGGCGCTGGCGGCCCTCGCGGGGGTGCTGGCGGTCGGGGTCTACGCCATCAATCCGGCGTTCCGCTTCCTGGCCCGCAACGGCGGGCGCGAGGTGATGACGGCCGCCGCCCTGCTGGTGGTGGCGGGCACGGCGTGGATCATGGACGAGGTCGGCCTGTCGATGGCCATGGGCGCCTTCCTGGCCGGGGTGCTGCTGTCGGACTCGGCCTTCCGGCACCAGCTGGAAGCCGATGTGGAGCCGTTCCGCGCCATCCTGCTGGGCCTGTTCTTCCTGTCGGTGGGCATGGCGCTGGACATCGGCGTGGTCATCAACGACTGGCGCATCGTCGTCGCCGGGCTGGCCGCCTTCATGGCGGTCAAGGCGCTGGTCATCTATGTCGTCGCCCGCCTGTTCAGGGCGCGCCATCATGAAGCAGTCGAGCGGGCGGCCCTGTTCGCACAGGGCGGCGAGTTCGCCTTTGTCCTGTACGGCGCGGCGGCCAGCGCCGGCGTGATCGACGCACAGGCTAGCGCGGCCCTGACGGCCATCGTCATTCTGTCGATGGCGCTGACGCCGCTGACGACGCTGGCCCTGAAGCGGCTCCTGCCGAAAGAGGCGGGCCTGTCGCCCGAAGAGGCCGAGGGCGTCGATGCCGCCGACGGCCTGGGCGGCCAGGTGCTGATCATCGGCTTCGGCCGTTTCGCCCAGGTGGTGTCCCAGCCCCTGCTGGCGCGCGACGTGGACGTGTCGATTATCGAGAACGACGTGGAGATGATTCAGGCGGCGGGGAACTTCGGCTTCAAGGTCTATTACGGCGACGGCACGCGGCTGGACACGCTGCGGGCCTCGGGCGCGGGGCGGGCCGAGGCGGTGCTGGTCTGCGTCGACAGGCCCGAGACCGCCGACCGCATCGTCCAACTGGTCAAGTCCGAGTTTCCGGGCGTGAAGCTTCTGGTTCGCGCCTTCGACCGGGGGCATTCGCTGCGCCTGATCCAGGCGGGCGTGGACTATCAGGTGCGCGAGACCTTCGAATCCGCCCTCAAGTTCGGTCAGGCCGTGCTGGAGGAACTAGGCCTGCCGCAGGACGAAGCGGCCGAAGTCATCGCCGACGTGCGCCGCCGCGACGAGGCGCGGCTGGACCTGGAGGTCACCGGCGGTCTGGGGGCCGGGCGGGCCATGATGCGGGGCAATATGCCGACGCCCAAGCCGACTCCCTATATCAAGCCGCACCGCGAGGGGCGGCTGGTCAATGAGGACGAGGCCCCGGCGGAAGCGGTTCTCGAACCGGCGGAACGAAAGGCGGACTGATCGGGTATGGCGAACATCGACCTGGCCAAGCGGGCCTATGACCACGGCTGGCGTCTGGACCCCATCGTCCGCAGCCTGCTGGACACCGACTTCTACAAGCTGCTGATGCTGCAGCTGATCTGGCGGCGGTTCCGCGACGTGCCGGTGACCTTCTCGGTGATCAACCGCACGACTTCGGTGCGGCTGGCCGAAGAGGTGGACGAGGCCGAACTGCGCGCCCAACTGGACCACGCCCGGTCCCTGCGCTTCACCAACCGCGAGCTGATCTGGCTGGGCGGCAACACCTTCTATGGGGTGAAGCAGATCTTCAGCCCTGATTTCCTGGCGTGGCTGGCCGAGTATCGTCTGCCGGAATACGACCTCTCGCGCAGCGCCGACGGCCAGTATCGGCTCGAGTTTTCGGGAAGCTGGGCCGACGTCACCCTGTGGGAAATCCCCGCCCTGTCGATCCTGAACGAGCTGCGCAGCCGCCGCGCCCTGCGCCGCATGGGCCGGTTCGAACTGGACATCCTCTATTCGCGCGCCAAGACCCGGCTGTGGAGCAAGATCGAGCGGCTGAGAAAGCTGGAGCCGCTGGCCCTGTCTGACTTCGGCACGCGACGCCGCCACGGCTTTCTGTGGCAGGGCTGGTGCGTCGAGGCGCTGAAGGAGGGGCTGGGAAGCGCTTTCATCGGCACGTCCAACGTGTTGCTGGCCATGAACAACGACCTTGAGGCCATCGGCACCAACGGCCACGAACTGCCGATGGTCCTGGCGGCGATGGCGGGCGAGGACGAGGCGGCCCTGCGCGCCGCGCCCTATCGGGTGCTGGAGGAATGGCGCGCGGCCTATGACGGCAATCTGCTGATCGCCCTGCCGGACGCCTTCGGAACGCAGGCGTTTCTGGACGACGCGCCCGACTGGCTGGCCGACTGGAAAGGCTTCCGCCCAGATTCCGCCCCGCCGATCGAGGGCGGCGAGATCATCATGGGGTGGTGGGAGTCCAAGGGCCGCGACCCGCGCCAGCGGCTGCTGGTCCTGGCCGACGGTCTGGACGTAGACGGCATCGAGGCGGCCCACGCCCACTTCAAGGGTCGGGTGCGCACCAGCTTCGGCTGGGGCACCAATCTGACCAACGACTTCCGCGACTGCGCCCCCGTAGAGGCGCCGGAACTGCTGCCCCTGTCGCTGGTGTGCAAGGTGACGCAGGCGGCGGGCCGTCCGGCGGTCAAACTGTCGGACAACGTCGAAAAGGCCACCGGCGACCGCGCCGAGATCGAACGCTATCTGCGCGTCTTCGGCGAGGCGGGGCGGGGGCGTCAGGCCGTTCGCGTCTGAGGGGGAACCGCCAAGCTTGGCTGGGCATTGACTCGCCAGCGGCCGTGGACGCCGCCCTCACCCAGCAGGACGCCCCTCATGACCACCTACAACGTCGGCTATATCATCGGCAGCCTGGCCAAGGGCTCGATCAACCGCAAACTGGCCAAGGCCCTGGTTCGGCTGGCGCCGGACAAGCTGAACATGACCGAGATCAGCTTCGCCGATCTGCCGCTCTATTCCTACGATTACGACGCCGACTATCCGGCCGTCGCCAACGACTTCAAGGCGGCGATCAAGGGCTCGGACGCCATCCTGATTGTTACGCCGGAATACAACCGCTCCATCCCCGGCGGGCTGAAGAACGCCATCGACTGGGCCAGCCGCCCCTATGGGACCAATGTCTTCAAGAACAAGCCGACGGCGGTCATCGGCGCCTCCATCGGGGCCATCGGCACGGCGGTCGGGCAGCAGGCCCTGCGCCCGATCCTGGGCTTCCTGAACGCACCGCAGATGAACGCGGTCGAGGCCTATATCCAGTTCAAGCCGGACCTGATCGACGATGACGGCAACGTCTCGGTTCCCGACACGGAACAGTTCCTGCGCGATTATATGGAAGCCTTCCACCAGCACATGGCGCGGGTGCTGACCGTCCTGCCGAGAGACGCCTGAGGGGGCGTCAGGCGTCCAGCGACCAGACCCGCGTGCGCTTGACCTCCTGGTCCTCCAACTCGCGCGTTGTCGGCACCCGGTATTCGGCCAGCAGGCTGAGGCCTTCCTTAGGGAAGTAGGTGCGGCCGGGGTCGCCGACCAGCACGGTTGTCCCGGTCGCCCGCGCCTGTTTCAGCCACACCAGCATCGCCTGCGCCATCGGCCCCTCATAGAAGACATCCCCTGCGCAGATCAGGTCGAACGACGCGGGCGCGGCCTCCAGCAGATTGTCGGCGGTGAAGGCGATCTGAACGCCGTTGGCCTGCGCGTTCGCGGCGACGGCGGCGGCGCAGAAGGGGTCGATGTCGGCGGCCAGAACCGAGGCCGCGCCCGCCTTCATCGCCGCAATCCCCACCAGACCCGATCCGGCGGCCAGGTCCAGCACCCGGCGCCCCGCAACCGCCTGCGGATGGTCCAGCAACCAGCGCGCCAGCGCCTGTCCCCCCGCCCAGGCGAAGGCCCAGAACGGCGGAGGCAGGCCCATCTCGCCCAGTTCCTCCTCGGTCAGGCGCCAGATCGGCGTGACCTCATCGGCCAGCCACAGGGAGATTTCGGGCGTATGCGAAACGGGTTGAAGGCGGGTGTTATCGCGTATGAAGCGGGCAGGGTCGGCGATCCGCCTAGTCGAGCTCACGGGCGCCCTCGATGACGGCCTGATAGACCAGCGACCGGTCCGGCCCGCGCGTCATGTGCAGCAGCACCCAGGTCGAACCCTTGCGCGCCACGATGACCCGCAACTGATCGTTGAACACGCCGTCGGCGAACCCGGCGGGCGCCACCGTGTCGCTGAGCAGGATCAGGGCGCCCATGCCCGAGCCGCAGCGGGCGATGCCGGTGCAGGAGAAGACGGTCTCATAACCGCCCTCGCGAAGGGCGTCTTCGTAGTGCCGGGCCATGTCGATCGACGCGATGGCGGGGCGGACGACGTAGTCCAGATGATTGATCTGACCCTGGATGCGATGGGCGTCTTCGGTGGCGGCGCCTTCGGCCACGGCGGCGGTCGGCAAGGTGATCTCGGCTACCGACAACTGCCGCCAGGCGCGAATACGCGCCCCGTCCAGGCGCGGCAGGTCCCTGTAGTCGCGGGCGCCGCGCACGTCTTCCGCATGGAATGGCGCGGTGGCCGAAGCCAGCGCTGAGAGCGGCGCGGCTGTCGTCAGGAAAGCAGCGACGAGGGCGAGAAGACTACGCATGAGGGCAAGCTAGGGGGCGCCGAAGCTCGTGGCAATAAAGTCAGCACGGGCTGATAAAAGTCAGGTTGACATGACACGAGCATGATGTCAGGTTTTCATGACATAAAGTCAGGAGCGCCTGCCATGCTGACCCTTTCCAAGCAACACACCCCGGCGGGACGCCGCTATGTCCTGCGCACCTTCGCCTTCATGATCCCCTATGCGCTGATCTGCGTGGCGATGATGACCACGGACGCTTTTGACGAACTGATGGGCAAGCCGGCAGGATGGGCGCTGGCGGCGGCGGTCGCCGCGCCGGTGGTGGGCCAGCTCTGGGCCACCCTGGCCTTGATGCGCGAAAGCGACGAGTTCGTGCGCATGGTCACCGCCAAGCAGTTCATCATCGCGTCGGGACTGGCGATGGCGGCGGCGACATTCTGGGGCTTCGGCGAGAGTTTCGCCGGGGCGCCGCATCTGCCGGCCTGGCTGATCTATCCGCTGTTCTGGGCTGCGTTCGGCCTGGTGGCGCCCTTCATCCGGTCGTCGAACTGATGAAGAACAAGCTGAAGCTGCTACGCGCCGAGCGTAACTGGACCCAGGAGCAGTTGGGTCAGGCGCTGGGCGTATCCCGCCAGGCGGTCAACGCTCTGGAGACAGAGAAGCACGACCCTTCGCTGGACCTGGCCTATCGCATCGCCGCCCTGTTCGAGCGGCCGGTCGAGGACATCTTCGAGAACCCGCACGCCTGACGCGTAAAGTCAGGAAAACCTTACTCTCCCTGTTTCGCTTCATCGCTTTCATCCTCGGGCCTGATCCGAGGGGCGAACCCTGCTGTGCGCTGAACAGCGGGCAGGGCCGACACATAAGGAAACGCCATGACCAAGATCTCCGCTCCCGCCAAGGCTCTGCGCGCCTTCATCCTGGCCGCCGCCGTCGGCTTCAGCGTCGCCAGTATCGTCTCGCCTGCCCAGGCCGAACCGGCCGTTGCCGAGGCGCCCGCCTTCGTTTCCGACCGTCTGTCGGTCGAGGTGATCGGACAGGGGCCGGACGTGATCCTGATCCCCGGCTTCGCCTCTTCGCGCGAAGTCTGGCGGCCGCTGGCCCGGCGCCTGTCGGCCTCGCATCGCGTTCATCTGGTGCAGCTGGCGGGCTTTGCAGGCGAGCCGTGGGCGCACGGGGACGACGCCTTTGTTCAGCCGGTCGTCGATGAGTTGGCCCGCTATGCGGCGACGCTCAACAGGCCTGCCGTCATCGGCCATTCGATGGGCGGGCTCAGCAGTCTGCTGTTGGCGCAGCAGCATCCCGAGGCGGTCAGTCGCGTGATGAGCGTGGACAGCCTGCCCTTCTTCAGCGCCATGTTCGGCCCGCAGGTCACGCCGCAGACGGCCCAGCCCTTCGCCGATCAGGCCGCCGCCGCCATTCTGAGCGCAGACGAGGCGGCCTTCCGTGTCCAGCAGCAGCAGACGGCCGTGGGCATGATGCGAAACGAGGCCGGGCGCAGCGCCATGGTCGATTGGTCGATGGCCTCCGACCGCCAGGCGATGGCGTCCGCCATCAGCGAAGTGATGACGGCCGACGCGCGCCCCGGACTGGCGGCCATGACCACGCCGGTCTGGGCCATCTACGCCTCGGACGCGAACGGCGGGGCCCCCGCCGCCCTGGCCGACGCCGTCTGGAGCCGCGAGTACGCCGCCTTGCCGGGCGTGACGCTGAAGCGCGTCGACGACGCCCGGCACTTCATCATGATCGATCAGCCGGAGCGGCTGAACGCCCTGATCGACGCCTTCCTCAAGAGCGAGGACTGACCGCTGATCAGGCGGCCGGCGCCTTTAGTCGCAGGTCGTCGGTCACGTCCCCCGACTTGATCGGAGCGCCCTCGAACTCGCCCGCATATTCCGGCGACAGGGCGCTCTGGAAGGCCGACAGCGGCAGGGTCAGGTAGTATGCGCCCTCGACATAGGGACCAACCGCATAGGCGTCGAGCAGGAAGGTCAGGCCCCCCGCCTTGCCCGGCGTGGAGCCCGGAGCCAGCGTCACGGCCACGTCCTTCAGCTTGGGACAGGTCCACATCTCGCCGGTGGTCGAGACGGGCGTGGCGCCGGGACGCTTGGTCTTAGCGGTGTTCACCGCCTGGCACAGGGCGCGCTCCAGATTGGTCTTGTCAGCCTTTTCGGCGAGCAGATCGGCGGCGGCGATGCGACGGCCTTCGGACTTGTCCCAAAGCAGGCCCGTGGCCACGGTGTTCGGGTGGGCGCCGCCCGAATAGTCGAAGTCGGTCCGCATCAGGCTGAACAGGCGGCCGGTCTCGATCGGGGCGCCGTAGACGATGGTCTTTTCGTAGGGGGGCATGCCTTCCGGCGAGCCCGCCTCGGTGCGGTCGGCCTGGGCCCCCTCGGCGTATTCTTTCAGCTTGGCCACCTCGTCGCGGTACAGCGGGGTGTAGAGCGCCGGATAGGACAGCACGGCCTCGGGCAGGCTCAGGCTGACCTTGGCGTAGGGCGTGGCGCTGTCGTACTTCAGCGGCCCTTCGACGGCATGGGCGGAGGCGGTCGGCGCAGCAGGGGCCTCCTTCTTCTCATTGCGCTGGCACGCTGCGAGCGAGGCCGCGACGGCGGCGGTGACGAGAAGGGCGCGAAGGGGGCGCGAAGGGATCATGCCGGGCTCCTTTGGAACGGTTCGATCAGAAAGCTAGGCCGTTGAACGCGATGGCGGCCAGAAGGATCAACCCCGCATCGCGATTTGATTTGAAAAGACGCAGGGAAAGTTTCGGATCGTCCGGCTGCAGTCGCCGCACCTGCCAGACAAAATGCAGGGCGTAGAGCGCCAGACCGACATAGAAGACCGGCCCCAGACCGGCGACGTAGCCCGCCGCGCCCGCCAGGGCCACGGCCAGGATGTAAAAGACGGCCACGCCTTCCCTGACCTTGCCGCCCAGGGCGCGGGCCGAGGACTTCACCCCGGCCATGACGTCGTCCTCGATGTCCTGAAGCGCGTAGATGGTGTCATAGCCCAGGGTCCAGAAGACGCCGCCCGCGTAGAGCAGCCCCGCCGACAGGGCCAGGTTCCCCATCCGGTTCAGCCCCTCGGCCATCCAGTAGCTGTCGCCGCTGATCTTGACCTGCAGCACATACAGCCAGCCCAGGGCGAACAGGCCCCCCGTCGCGGCCGCGAACCCCAGCAGGGCGCCCCAGTTGAATGTCAGGCCCAGCCACGCCTGCGGCCACCAGGTGATGCGCTTCATGAAGGGATAGGCCGCCACCAGCCCCAGCGACAGGGCGCCCAGCAGCACCGACGCCAGGTTCATCGTCAGCAGGATGCACAGGCTGATAAGGCTGAGGCCGCCGACGAAGGCCCAGGCCTGCTTGACGCTGATCTGGCCCGCCGGAATGGGGCGCAGGGCGGTGCGCGCCACTCGGGCGTCGAAGTCGCGGTCGACGATATCGTTCACCGCACAGCCCGCTCCGCGCATCAGGGCGGCCCCGATGGCGAAGCCGATGACCAGCCACAGCTCATAGCCGCCGAACGGTCGATCATACTGGTTCAGCGCCAGCATGATCCCCTGCCAGCCGGGCAGCAGCAGCAGCCATGTCCCGATCGGCCGGTCGAAGCGGCCCAGCTTCAGCCAAGGCTTCAGACGCTCGGGCGCATGACGGTCGACCCAGTTCTGGCCGGCGGCGTCGGGAAGCGGGGCTGTGTTCATGCGGGCGGTCTTAACCCCTGTGTCCGCAGCCGGTCCAGCGCTTCGGCGTAACGGCGCGACAGGGGGGCCTCCAGCGCGCCCAGCTCCACCGTCCAGTCGCCTGAGCCTTCGGGCCGCAGTCCGGTCATCCTCGCGGCGTTGACCAGCCAGCCCCGGTGCGTCCGCACAAAGCCGAAGCGCGCCAGTTCGCCCTCGACCGCCGACAGGGTGACGCGCATCAGCGGTCTGCGCCCGTCGGCCAGCACGAACTCGACATAGTTGCCCGCCGAGGTCGCGGCCAGAATGTCGTTCAGCGGCGCCCGGATCAGCCGCCCCCCGTCGCGGATGTCGAAGCTGACGGGTCGCAGCGGCGTCTCGCGCGCCTCGCGCAGGCTGCGCGATCCCCAGAAGACGCCGACGAACAGGGCGTAGCTCAGCACATCCTTGCGCAGTTCATAGATGAACTTCTCGATGGGCGGTCCATAGTCATAGACCTCTCCCAGCAGGGCGTAGACCCCGTGCCGCATCCCCACCATCAGCACGACGTGCAGCAGGCTGAACAGGATGGCGGCGCCCAGATGCACGGCCAGAAACCGCCCCCGCGCCCGCCATCCTTCGTGCAACAGCGATGACGGCGCCGCGCCCGACGCCCGCCACGGCAGCCAGATCAAAAGCATCAGCGCAAGGGCGCTGGACCCTTCCCACAGCCACGGCGCCCAGGGGCGCAGGTCCGGCCAGTCCGCCAGAACAGTCAGGGCGTTGACCACCAGAAACGCCAGGGTAACGGCGAGCAGAATCGTCCCGCCGGCCAGCAGGTCGCGTCTGTCCGCGCTTTTCGTCCCGACAGGCGCGCCGTTCGTCACTGACGCCTGCAACCCGGCCCCGGCGTCCGACTGTTCAGCCCCCGCGCCTTGCCGGGCGCCGGGCGCCCGAGGCACGGCCGATGGCGTCGTTTCCGTCATGTCAGGTCGTCCATGTCCTCAGAACTCCTCGCATCCGAAACCCCCGCAGCCCTGCGCCGCCATGACCTGGACTGGATCCGGGTCGGCGCCTTCATGCTGTTGATCCTCTACCACGTCGGCATGTTCTACGTGCCTTGGGACTGGCATGTGAACAGCCCGCAGCCGGTCGAATGGCTGGAGCCGGTCATGCAACTGACCAACCCCTGGCGACTGACCCTGCTGTTTCTGGTCTCGGGCGCGGCGACCCGTTTCCTGTTCGACAGTCTGGAGGGTGAGGGGAAGGGCGCCGCGCGCCGTTTCGCCGGGTCGCGTACCTGGCGTCTGCTGCCGCCGCTGCTGTTCGCCATGTTCGTGATCGTGCCGCCGCAGTCCTATTACGAGGTGGTCGAGGCGGCTCAGGGGTTGGGCGTGATCGATCCGGCGCGCTCGCCATGGCTGGCCGACTTCTGGGTGAAGTACGCCACGGCGTCCGGCGGCTGGTGCGACGCCGACGGCTGCCTGACTACGCCGACGTGGAACCATATGTGGTTCGTGGCCTATCTGTTCGTCTACAGCCTCGTGCTGGCGGGCCTGCTGGCGTTCGAGCGGGGTTTGCTGCCCGCGATCCAGTCAGGGCTGGAGCGCGCCCTGAAGGGCTGGGGCCTGCTAATCTGGCCGGTGTTATGGCTGTTCCTGCTGCGCTGGACCCTGGCGCGGATCTTTCCGACGACCCACGCCCTGACCGACGACTGGTACAACCACGCGGTGTCGTTCAGCGCCTTCCTGTTCGGCTTTCTCAGCGTCCGCTCAGCGGTGCTGAAGGCAGCCTATGAACGGCTGCGGCGACCGGCGCTGATCCTGGCCCTGTGCGCCTGGGCGGGATGGGCGACCTATGCCTGGACCTATCGTGACGGGGGAACGCCGCCCGAAGCGCTGAGGGCCGCCATGCGACTGGTTTACGCCCTCGATCAGTGGTCCTTCATCGCCGCGGTGCTGGGCTATGGCGCGCGCTATCTGAACCGGGGCGGGCCGTGGCTGCGCTATCTGACGGGCGGCGTCTTCTGTTTCTACATCGTCCACCAGACCCTGACCGTCGTCGCGGCCTATCACCTGTCCAAGCTGGGTCTGCCGCAGGGGCTGGAGGCGGGGCTGCTGGTCGTCGTCACCTTCGGCGGTTGCTGGGCGGCCTATGAGGCGGCGCGCCGCCTGGGACCGCTGGGCCTGGTGCTGGGAGTGAAGCGAAACGCCGGGCTTGCGCCTCGGAGCCGTCCGGTTAGGTTCGAGACCCGAGAACAGCAGCCGGTCGGACGGGACGGATGACGACACGCAGGAAGTCACCATTCCCCTGGCTGCTCGTCCTGACTTGGCTGGTGCTGCTGGGCGCGGCCGTCGGCGGCCTGTTGACGGGGGAGTTCAGCGTCACCTTCGTCGGCGCCGGGACCTTCCTGCTGACGCTTGTCCCGTTCTGGCTGGCGCCGCGCGTCGGGCTGAACCTGCCGATCGGCTTCGTCACCGCCATCGCCGTCTTCCTGTGCGCGACCCTGTTCCTGGGCGAACTGGGCGATTTCTACGAACGCTACTGGTGGTGGGACGTGGTGCTGCACGGGGGCTCGGCCGTGGCCTTCGGCCTGGTCGGCGCCCTGCTGATGCTGATGCTGGTGCAGGGAAGCCAGCTGAAGGCGGCGCCCCTCACGGTGGCCTTCTTCGCCTTCTGCTTCGCCGTGACCATCGGCGCCCTGTGGGAGATCTGGGAGTTCATGCTGGACCAGGTATTCGGCCTCAACACCCAGAAGTCCGGCCTGGTCGACACCATGTGGGACCTGATCGTCGACGCCATCGGCGCGCTGATCGGGGCCGGCGCCGGCTGGGCCTATCTGAAAGGGCGCGAAGGCGGGCCGCTGGTGCGGGCCATGCGCGCTTTCATCGACAGGAACCGGCGCCTGTTCGGCGGCTGAGGACGCCTATTGCGCCAGCCGCCCCGGCGCTGCATCGGCGGAGAAGACGATCGCAGGGTCCGGTTCGCGGCACTCCAGGCCGGGACGGTTCAGGCGGCGCAGGACGTGGCGCAGGATGTTCAGCCGCGCCGTCTTCTTCTTGTCGGTCGCCACCACGGTCCAGGGCGCATAGTCGGCATGGGTGCGCTTCAGCATTTCGTCGCGGGCGGCGGAATAGGCGCTCCAGCGGGCCTGGGCCTCGGCGTCCAGAGCTGAGACCTTGAAACGCTTCAGCGGATGGTCGACGCGCTCCTCCAGACGGCGGGCCTGTTCGTCGCGGCTGATGTCCAGCCACAGCTTGATCAGCAAGGTCCCCGACTGGGTCAGCATCCGCTCGAAATGCGGAGCGTCGTGCAGGAACCGCTCATGTTGCTCCGGCGTGCAGAAGCCCATGACGGGCTCGACCCCGGCCCGGTTGTACCAGGAGCGGTTGAAGATCACGATTTCGCCCGCCGCCGGCAGATGGGCGGCGTAGCGCTGGAAATACCATTGGGTCGTCTCGCGCTCGGTGGGCTTGGGCAGGGCGACGACCCGCGTCTGGCGCGGCGCCATATACTCGGTCATCCGCTTGATCGCCCCGTCCTTGCCGGCGGCGTCGCGCCCTTCGAAGACGATGACGACCTTCAGCCCCTGTTCGATCGCCCAGGCCTGAGTCTCGACCATCTGGATCTGCAGGGCTTCGAGGATGTCGGCATAGTCGTCCTTGGCCATCGGCGTGTCCCTGTGTCGTGATGTATCGACCTTGCGATGAAACAGCGGGCGTCGCCAGCCCGAGTTCCAACCTCTTCTCCGGGTCAGCATCCCGAAAAGGAGATTTCGACCTGAACTATCGGAAGTTGTCGTATGCAGCCCTAGAAGGGCGCAGGTTTTTCGTCAGTTCTGCGGCTAATCCTGTTGTCTGTCCGGCGATATGCTGATGTCGGACGATATTGGGGGCGCAGCGGGATGCGTAGGCCCGAGCAGGCGGGGCGCGACCTGTGCGCGCAGGCGCCGAATTAACTGTAAAGCCCGTACGCCCCTATTCGCTTTACAGTTGACCGCTGTGGATAGTCGGGTGACAACATCGCTGCAGTCCGGATTTCACGTGGGGTCCAAACCCGCGTCTTGCTCCTTCGCCTGAACGAGCTTGTCCAGATGGGCTGACGGGCGATCCTGCAAGGACGTCCGCCTGGAAAAGCGCGTTTACGGAGACGCAATATGGCGACCGGCACGGTCAAGTGGTTCAACCCCACCAAGGGCTTCGGCTTCATTCAACCCGACACCGGCGGCTCGGACGTTTTCGTCCACATCACCGCCGTTCAGAAGGCTGGTCTGGTGGGCCTCGATGAAAACGCCAAGGTCGAATACGAGCTGGAAACCCAGCGCGGCAAGACCTCGGCTGTGGACCTCAAGGTTC
Source organism: Brevundimonas naejangsanensis DSM 23858 (assembly GCF_000421705.1). Classification (GTDB taxonomy): domain Bacteria; phylum Pseudomonadota; class Alphaproteobacteria; order Caulobacterales; family Caulobacteraceae; genus Brevundimonas; species Brevundimonas naejangsanensis. The sequence continues at coordinate 1,220,778 of NZ_ATXN01000002.1, read as the reverse complement.
TCTAAAGGCCGCGAATCCTCAAGGATTCTAGGAAGAGACGCGGAGGGTGACCTCCGCGTCTTTTTTGTTGGACGCTTTTTGCGAGCTTTAGAGCGCCAGCTCCGCGCGGAGGCGATCCGGCGTCAGGCCGCCCGCCCGCAACTCGGCCAGGGTGACGGAGCGGTCGCGTTTGGCGTAGCGGCGGCCGTCCGGCCCGGCCAGCAGGCGGTGGTGGCGATAAACGGGCGCGGGCCAGCCCATGAGAGCCTGGATCAACCGCTGGATATGGGTCGCTTCGAACAGGTCCTGACCGCGAATGACATGGCTGACCCCTTGCAGGGCGTCGTCGTGGGTCACCGCCAGATGATAGGCCGTCCCGGCGTCCTTGCGCGCCAGCACCACGTCGCCCGCCGTCTCCGGCCGCGCCTTGATGCGGCCGGTTTCGCCGTCGGGGCCTGAGCCTTCCTCAATGAAGCTCAAGGCGTCCCAGGCGGCGCCGCCCAGCGCCTCCCTGGCGCGATCCAGCGACAGTCGCCAGGCGAAAGGACGCCCTTCAGCCAGCAGACGCGCTTCTTCTTCGACCGGATGGGGGCCGGGCCGGGCCGCCTCGGCGGGGCCGTGGGGCGCATCGCCGATGGCGTCCAGTATCTCCTTGCGCGTGCGGAAACAGCGGTAGAGCAGGCCGTGGCGGTCCAGCGTCTCCACCACGGCGGCGTAGTCGGTCAGGTGATCGGACTGACGCCGCACGGGCGTCTCCCAATCCAGCCCCAGCCAGGCCAGATCCTCGAAAATCCCGACCTCGAACTCGGGCCGACACCGCGTCGGGTCGATATCCTCAATCCGCAGCAGGAAGCGCCCGCCCGCACCCTTCGCCGCCCGCCACGCTGTCAGGGCCGAGAAGGCGTGCCCCTTGTGCAGGCGGCCGGTGGGCGAAGGCGCGAAACGGGTGACGAACATGGCGGCGACGAAACGGGTCAGACCCGCTTCAAGGCTCCTGCCTTCTTGGCCTGATCTACGGCGGCGCGGATGTCGGCCTCGGACACGAAGTCGAACTGGGCGATCAGGTCTTCGAGGGTGAAGACGTGCTGCGACAGCGCCCAGTGCATGGCGTGGGCGACAGGGCCGGCGTAGGCGGGGGCCATCATGGCGGTGCGGCTGTAGCGGGTCAGCGCTTCACGATGGGGCAGGGTGAAGCGGTGGGCGCGCGGCGACAGACGTTCCTGCGTCATGGCGATCTCATCGCGGAAGGCGGATGAGGCGGCCAGCTGCGACAGCCTCTGGCCCAGCCCGGCCAGGTGCTGTTGCAGGGCGCGACCGCCGTCCTGACCGGAGGGCGGCAGATACGCTCGGAAGGCCGGGTCTTGCATGGCCGCCTGTTCCAGCAGGTTGAAGATGATGCGGCCATGCAGGGAGGCGATGGAGTAGGTGACGTGCAGAGAGGCCGCGTCCTGAGCGAGGGCGTCGTGATAGCAGCCGCGCGGCAGATAGAGCACATCGCCCGGCCGCATCATCACCTCGGCCAGAAGGCGGCCTTTCGTCTGGTCGAGCCAGCGGCGCATGTCGCCGACGTCGGACGGCATCTCGACCGGGGCGTCGGCGCGGTTTTCATAGATGCGCCACAGCTTCTCGCCCTCGGTCTGGACGGCGAAGACATCGGTCAGGTCGAAGTGGGCGCCGAAGGCCTGCACCCCCTTGAATGAGCAATAGATGTTGGCGCCTGCGCTGGCGGCGAAGGTGCGGCTGAGGACGCCGGACAGTTCGGCGATCGGCGGGGTTAGGTCCTGCACGTCGCCGGCGATCAGGCTGGCGCCTTCAGCGACGAACAGCGCCACCTTGGCCGGGTCGGGCCGAAAGGCGGGCCCCGACTGGGTCGAGACGGTGCGGCAATAGCGTTCGGGCGGGACCGGCTCGGTGTTTTGCACCAGTTTGAGGCTTTGCGCCGTCCAGATCGACGGCTGGTTCAGCAGGCCGTTGAACGTGGCCCAGTCCAGCAGCGACTGCTTGGCGGCGCCTTCCTCAGCGGGGATGTACAGCGGTTTTCGGCCGTGGAACTCCGCAAAGAAACGATCAGGCGTGATCGGGTGTAGAAGATCGTCCAGAGTACGCATGGCGCGATGCTAAAGCGGCGCCGTTTTTCTGTCGATACGATGCCATGGCCTCAGCTCCGTCTCCCGCCTCCGTCGCCGCCGCCCGCGAGGCTCTGGCCGCCGCCGATCCGGCGTTGGCGCGGGCGCATGCCTCGACGCCCGTGTTTGAATGGCGGCTGCGGACCGGCGGCTATGAAGGTCTGTTCCGCATGATCGTGGAGCAGCAGGTCTCAGTGGCGGCCGCCGCCTCGATCTGGAAACGGGTGGTCGAAGGGCTGGAGGGGCAGGTGACGCCTGACGCCGTTCTGGCGCGCGACGTCGAGACGCTGCGCACCTTCGGCCTGTCCGGCCAGAAGGCGAAATACGGCCATGAGATCGCCCGCGCCCAGACCGAGGGGCACATCGACTTCGACCATCTGGAGCGGCTGGACGACGCCCAGGCCATCGCCTCCCTTGTGGCCATCAAGGGGGTGGGGCGGTGGACGGCCGAGACCTTCCTGATGTTCTGCGAGGGCCGACTGGATGTCTTTCCCGGCGGCGACGTGGCCCTGCAGGAGGCCATGCGCTGGGCGGACCGCGCCGAGGACCGTCCGAACGAGAAACAGGCCTACGCCCGCGCCGAGATATGGCGGCCGCATCGCGCGGTGGCGGCGCATTTGCTCTGGGGGTGGTATGGTGGCGTTCGGCGCGGCGAAATCGCGCTGGACGAGGGGGCCTGACTCTCGTCTTCACGAAGGCCGGGGGCGACCCCGAAGACGGCGCCGGGCGGCGCCTTGGGGATGATGACGATGTTGGAGCCGATCGCGGGCGCAGACCTGGTTCGTCCGGCTGCGGTGCTTCCGTTGCTGGATTTTGCGGGCGTGGCCGTGTTCGCCGCCACCGGAGCCCTGGCCGCGTCCCGGGCCAAGCACGATGTTCTGACCTTCGCCTTCTTCGCCGCCGTCACCGGCATGGGCGGAGGCACGTTGCGCGACCTTTTGATCGGGGCGCCGGTCTTCTGGGTGCAGGACTGGGTCTATGTGGCGGTCTGTCTGGTGGTGGCGGTCGGCTTCTGGCTGCTGGGCGCACGCTCGTGGCGGTTCCGGGCCTTGCTGTGGCTGGATGCGGTCGGGCTGGCCGCCTATGGCGTCATGGGAGCGGCCAAGGCGGCGTCCTATAATGCGGCGCCGCTGATCTGCATCGTCATGGGGGTGCTGACGGCCTGTTTCGGCGGCATCGTGCGCGACGTGCTGGCGCACCAGCCCTCCATTTTGTTGCGACGCGAGCTGAACATCACGGCGGCGCTGGTGTCCGCCAGCGTCTTTGTCGGCCTGAAGGCGCTGATGGTTGGGACCTGGCCTGCGGTCGGCGCCGGGCTGGCGGCGGGATTCATGCTGCGCGCCGGCGCCTTGCAGTGGGGCTGGAGCCTGCCGGCCTTCCCCAGTTACGGTCGTCGCCCATGACGCCGCCGTCACGAAAACTCCTCATGCCGGTCATGGCGATGCGAGGGAATCAGGCGTAGGGTTTCCTGCATCAGACCAAGGAAGGAGACGTGTCTTCAGTCCTGTCGCGTCGATAACCCCCCGTATCTGCGGGAGGGCCTGATGCAGGTCCTGTCCCGCCCGCCGTCCGGCTTTCCAGCCCTGGTGCTGAACGCCGATTTCAGGCCCTTGTCCTATTTCCCCCTGTCGTTGTGGCCTTGGGAAGAGGTGGTCAAGGCCGTGTGGCAGGACCGCGTCGACGTGGTCGCCACCTATGACAAGGTTGTCCGCAGCCCTTCGCTGGAGATGCAGCTGCCCAGCGTAGTCTGCCTGAAGTCCTATGTGGACCAGGACCGCAAACCGGCCTTCACCCGTTTCAACGTCTTCCTGCGCGACGGTTTCGCCTGCCAGTACTGCGGCGAGCCGGGTACGTCCCAGGACCTGACCTTCGACCACGTCATCCCGCGCTCGCGCGGCGGGCGCACGACCTGGCAGAATATCGTCGCCGCCTGCGGACCCTGCAACCTGAGGAAGGGCGGCCGCACGCCCGGCCAGGCGCATATGCCCCTGCGCCGCACCGCCCACCAGCCCAGCGCCTGGCAGCTTCAGCAGGCGGGGCGGCGCTTCCCGCCCCACTTCCTGCACCAGAGCTGGCTCGACTACCTCTATTGGGACATCGAGCTGGAGCCCTGATCGGCGAGCGTCTTGGCGCTCGATCTTGATGCGTTGGCGTTGGATTTTGAGCGGTGTCCTTGACGAAGTGCGGCTGGTTTCTCGTCTTTTCAGATGATGTTCAGCTTCATTGCTGTTCCCTGGCGTCAATAGCGCCCGACATCAGCTATCTTTTTATGTTTCGTCTTGTCGTGCCGTGAATAACGCGCGAGGCTTCATGCCATGATGCAGTTGGGGGGCGAGGAATAGTATGGGGTGGCTCCCCTTAGTCGCCGCTGTCGTCATGGGGCATGGCGGCGCTTCGGCTGAAGCGGCGGCGGGGCAGAATGTGCGCCCGGATCTTGATCTGGAAGAGCCGGTCCAGGTCGAGGATGTGGAGGTGTTCGGGCGGCGCGGCGCGGCGCTGACGCCCCCGGAGATCGAATTAGACGGCGCCGATATTGATGCTCTGGGCGCGTGGAGCATCGACGATGTTTTGAAGCGCATGGATGAAACCCTGGCGCTTGGCGGCCAGCCTCTGGTGCTGATCAATGGGCGACCGACGCCTAATGTCAGCGCTTATACGGGGTTTCCGCCTGACGCCCTTGTGCGCGCCGAAGTTCTGCCTCCTGAAGCTGCAGGCCTCTACGGCGCCGTTCCGGGACAACGTGTCGTCAACCTGGTGCTGCAGCAGAATTTCTCCAGCTATGACGGGCGGGCTGTCGGATCGCGGCCGACCCAGGGCGGAACTTCGACTTTGTCCGGCGATCTGAGGCGTTCCGCTATCGCCGGAAGAAATACGCATCAACTCGGCCTGCGTCTCTCGCGCGACACGGCGCTGCGGGCAGGGGAAAGAGACCGCGCCCTGGCGACAGATGGACCGGACGCGGACCTCGTGACGTTGCGCCCGCAATCGGAACTCCTTTCGGCTAATATCAGCCTTACGCGCGGGCTGGGCGAGTGGTCCGGGGTCTTCAGCCTGAATGGACAGGCGCAAGAGAGCCGTTCAGTGGCGCAGATAGGCGTCGGCGTGGTCGAAAGCCGTCGCCGTTCGCAAAGCCTCGGCGTGTCCGGCGGCGCCAGTGGGCAAGTGGCGGGCTGGATGGTGCAGACGAATCTGAACGGCCAGATTGCGCGCAGTCAGGAAGACGGCCTGCAGGACATGAGCAGCGACACCTTGTCGTTCGGGATTACGGGTGCAGGTCAGCGGTCGCTTATTGAACTGCCGTCCGGACCTATGACCGCCAATGTGAGCGCCGGCTTCCAGGGCAGCCGGGCGACTGTTGAGCGTGACCTGGACCGGTCGGTTCACAGTTTCCAGACGAACAGTGCTCGAGGCGCGCTGAGCATCCCCTTGACGAAGTCAGGCGGTCCCGGAGGGAGGGATCGCCTGGGTGATATTGTGGCGACCTTCGGCGTGGGAATGCGCAGCAGCGGCGGCGCCAGTGGCGAGGATGTCAGCGCAGGGCTGGCCTGGACTCCCCGCCGGGGCATACGTTTAAACGGCGAATGGGGGGCGTCGACGGATAGCGTGCCGGATATCCAGCGTTCTGAGCCGGAGTATTACGGCCCTCCGATCGTTGTTTTCGACTTCCGGAGCGGAGAGGCAGTCGAGGTTTTGCCTATCAGGGGGGGCAATCCGGATCTGACGCCGCCCGAATCCGAACGTTGGAGCGTCTCGGCCTCATGGGGGCCTTTCACATCATGGGGACTGTCGGGCAATCTGGGTTATGTGCGCAACGCCCATACAAATGGGATCGGCTCGCTGCCCGAGTTGACCGAAGACGTGGAGATGGCGTTTCCCGACCGTTTCCATCGGGATATCAATGGTAGGTTGGCAAGTATCGACTATCGGCCGCTTAATCTGAGTTCGACGTTTTCCGAGAGTCTGACCACGGGCGCGAACTTCAATCTTCCTCGTCCGGCAGGGGCGGCGGGGCAAGAGGCGACGATCATGCGCGTCGCGATCAGTCACAGTCTTCAACTCGCCAGCGTCACGCGTTTGCGCGCAGGGTTGGCCGAATTAGATCGCCTCAAGGGAGATGGCGGAGGAATTTCACGCCAGAACGCCAGCGTTTTGATTGACGCTCAGCGGGGGCGGTGGCGCGCGAATCTTTCGGCTCATTGGCAGGAAGGTTATCGAACGCGGCGCCTTGGCGGACTGGATGGTCCCGATGATCTGGTCATCGCGGATTTCATGACGGCTGATCTGAGGTTCAGCTTTCAGATGATGTCCGGTCGTAGTCGATCCGGAACCGGAGCCATCGAGACGCCTCGTCGTCGCAGTACAGGCCTGCAGGTCAATCTGGAGATCAGCAATCTGTTCGATACGCGCCGTGAGGCGCGCCTGGGCGACGGATCGCCAGCTCAAGGCTATGGGCGCGACATGCAGGATCCCTTGGGCCGCGCCGTGCGCCTGACGTTGCAGCGCCGGTTCTGATGGAAGGGGCGACTTGACGAAGTCCGCACGCTTCGTGAGAGTGTCAATCTAGCGAACAATGGTCTGGGGAGAGACCATGGGCGAGAGGCAAGCACGGATTACAGCGCCACATGAACTGGACGAGACGTTTCGATCCAGCGCACAAGGTTTGCGCGCGATCACGCGCCGCGTGCAGGGAGACGAAGCCGATCTTGCTCAGGACGCTTGTTTAAAGCTTGTCGAAACAGCAAGGCGCGAGCCGGTTAAAGCACCGACTCATTTGCTTTTCCGTCTCGCACGCAATCTGGTGATTGATCGACTGCGCAGTCGGGCGCGGACGCTGCGCTTGTTTCGTCCGGAAGACCATTATGAGCAGGGGCCGTGCAATCTGGCTGACCCAGAGCGCGTCCTGCTTGCGACTGAAAGGCTGCGCAGGGCGCTGGCGGTCATCGACGCCATGCCTGGCCGCCGTCGCGAGGCCTTTCTCCTGCATCGCATCGACGGTCTCAGCTATCTCGAAATCGCCCGTACAATGGGAATTGGCGTGAAGGCGGTGGAAAAGCATCTTTCGGCCGCCATGCTGGAATTGGTACAAAAAATGCAGGCAGACGAATTGGATGAGTAGGGAATAAGCTCCTTCATTCGTCTATGGTGGTAATCCTTCGGCTCTACACGCCGCCAATTCGCCGGTCATGATCTTAAACGAAGAAATCCAGCAGGAGGCTGCTCGGTGGTTCGCCGCCCAGCGAAGAGGTCCTATGTCGCTGGAAGAGCGACAGGCTTTTGACGTCTGGCGTTCCCATCCTCTGCATCAGGCCGCCTTGAACAGTATGCACGAGGTGTGGGGCGAGCTTTCAAACGTCGCTGAAATGGTTCCGGCGCCGCGCCGCAGGGCTCCCCGACAGGTCCGCCTCGCCGCCATAGCCGCCGTTCTGGTGTTGGGACTGACTGCGAGCGTGGGCCTGGGCGCCCTCTGGCGGCTGGATCGCACGTCCAGTGAAACGGGTGTCGGCGAACAACGCAGTCAGGAGTTGCCGGATGGCAGTATTGTCGCGCTGAACGTCGTAACGCGCGCTCAATATGATCTTAATCGCCGCGAACGAGTGGTGAATCTGAAAGAAGGCGAGGCGACCTTCGTCGTCCGTAAGGACCCTGATCGTCCCTTCCTGGTACGGGCGAGCGGCTATGAAGTCCGGGCGATCGGCACGGCGTTCAATGTTCGTAGCCGTGACCACAGCCTGGACGTCGCCGTGAAGGAAGGCGTGGTCGAGGTCCGCTCCCTGGCAGGGGGCGGAAAGCCGATTCTCCTGCGCGCCGGGCAGAGATTTCAAGTTAAGAATACGAACCAACACACGTTCAAGCAGACGCGGATCTCGACGATCCCGACGACGTCCGTCGATGAATGGCGCCAGCGTGTCCTGACTTATGAAGATGCGCCGGTCGATCAGGTGATCCGCGACCTCAATCGCTTCTACGAGCGCCCTGTTTCGGCAGAGCCCTCCTTGGGACGCCGTCATGTGACGTTGCGCCTTGTGATCGACGACCGGGCCGACACGGTGCAGCGCCTCGCCGCCCTGCTCGACGCCGACATCCGCGATGCGGGTCGCGAGGACCGCCTCAAGCCCGCAAGCTGAGATTTTACGATCCCTGCAAAAATATGCGTCGGGGCAGGTAGGGTTTCTGTCGCCTGAAACGTCAATCTCTCAAAACAACCATCTCTTGGGAGGGAGAGGTCTATGGTGTTGCGGTCTTCGCGCGTCGGTATTTCACGTTTGCGCATGTTGGCGGGGGCGGGATGCGCCGCATTGATGATTGCGGCGTCGCCCGTGGGCGCGACAGCTCAGTCGGCGGTGACCTCATTCAACATCCGTTCGGCGCCGCTGTCGCAAAGCCTGCTTGAATTCGGACGCCAGGCCGGAATTTCGGTCGCTGTAGATCAATCTCTGACATCCGGCCTGCGCGGCCGCGCCGTGTCGGGCGACCTGCCGGTCGGCGAAGCCCTGGACCGACTGTTGGTCGGTACGGGGCTTACCGCCGAATTCGCCGGCCCGAATGCTGTTCGTCTGGTACGCGGCGGCCAGGGCGATGCGGGGGGAAACGACCTTCTGCAGGGCCCGATCGCCCAAGAGACGACCAGCGTCGCCGACGTGATCGTGACGGCTCAGAAGCGTGAGGAATCCATTCAGAGCGTGCCCATCGCGGTCTCCGCCTTCTCGGCAGAGAACTTGGACGCGATGAAGATTGAAGGCGGTTCGGAACTGATGCGCGCCATCCCGAACGTGGCTTTCTCCAAGGGCAATTTCAGCATGTACAATTTCTCGATCCGTGGGATCGGGACCAAGGCGGTTTCAGCATCGTCTGACCCTGCTGTCGCCGTCAGTTTCAACAATACCCCCCTCATCCGAAACCGTCTTTTCGAACAGGAATACCTGGACGTGAACCGGGTAGAGGTCCTGCGCGGGCCGCAGGGAACGCTCTATGGCCGTAACGCTACGGCCGGCGTGGTCAACATGTTCCCCAAACTGCCCGGTCCGGACTTTGAGGCGATGCTGAAGGCTGAGACCGGCAACTTCGGCACGATGCGCGGCCAGATGATGGTCAATGTCCCGATCACCGACACCTTCTGGGTTCGGGCGGCTGCGGGCCTGACCAAGCGGGATGGATTTGATTACAATTCCTTCAACGATACACACGTCAACGGACGTGATCTGCATTCTGTGCGGCTGTCCGCAGCTTGGGAGCCGACGGATCGTTTCCGCGCCAATCTGATCTGGGAACATTTCGGGGAAGACGACAATCGTTCTCGTACCGGCAAGCAACTGTGTACGACTGACGACGGCCCGACGCAGGTGGGGAATTTTACGCTCACCAGTAAATTCCTGCAGGGGGTTCTAAGTCAGGGCTGTCAGCCGGGGAGCCTTTATGAAGATGCGGCCTATGGCACGCCTAATGGCACTAGCATGGGCCAGATCTGGGCGGCAGCGAACGTCGGTTATGGGCAGCGTCTCGTAAATGGCGTCAGAATTTCAACACGGGGAATTGATGTAGGGATAAATCCCTATGAAGGCGTCGTTCAGTCAACAGATCTTCGTGAGGTCTCTACGAGCTATGATCCGAAATTTGTAGCTAATAATGATGTTTATCAGCTAAATCTTGAGTATGATTTTAATCCTAATATTACACTTGTGTCGCAAACAACATATGCAAAAGACTATTTCTGGTCGTCTCAGGACTATATGAGATATGTTTCTAATGAAATTTTTAATAAAAGTAATTACGACGATATTATAGATGCGTGGGGAAATCCGCGACCTCTTCATAGCAGTATTTACAATGCAGCACCGGAGGGGGTGTATACGGATCCTCAGCTTGGGCCATCTAAAAGAATGCTTGCCGTTGATCTTAGTAAGTCAAAAAATGAGCAATTTTTCCAAGAATTCAGGTTACAATCAAACTACTCCGGACGATTTAATTTTAATCTAGGAGTGAATTACCTCAAATTTGATACAAGGGATGATTATTATGTATTCAATAATGTTTTCACACTTATTGCTGAATACTGGTACAATAGGGTTCCTATAGATCCTTCAAATCCAACTGACGGTGGCATGTCGATCCCCTGTGTGGATGGAAGCCAGAATGAATGTGTCTACGTTGACCGATCCTCTATCAAAAACATTGCGGGCGACGGGCATAATTATTTTAGAAGTAAAAATGAAGTAACAACTGAATCTTATGGTGTATTTGGTGAGGTATATGTTGATCTTTCAGATATTTTTCGCCTGACGGCTGGCCTCCGCTATACCGACGACAGCAAGACGTCAACGCCATATCCGACGCAACTGCTTTTAGGGACCAGGGATAGTCTAGGCTACGGTCATTTGACTGGCGGTTCGTTCTCCAGGGGCTTTGAAGCTTTGCCGGACATTGAGCAAAACTGGTCTGAAATGACGGGCCGTCTTGTTCTGGACTGGAAGCCGTCGGCCAATCTGATGGCCTATGCGTCCTACGCGCGCGGCTATAAAGGCGGGGGGACCAACCCTCCGCGGGCGGGCCTCGATCCGAGGGTGGTGCAGTATCTGCCGCAGTCGAGCATTTTCGAGCCTGAATTCCTCAACGCCTATGAGCTCGGGATCAAGACCAGTCTGTTGGATCGCCGTCTGCGCTTGAACGCAACAGCCTTCTACTACGACTATACCGACTATCAGGTGTCTCAGATCGTTGACCGTATTTCTCTGAACGAGAATTTCGATGCGGAAAGCATGGGGTTAGAGCTTGAGGTCAATTATCAGGTCACGCCACGGTTCCGGATCGATGGCAACTTTGGTTATCTGAAAACGCGGATTGCCGACGGTGAAGGCTCCATCAATGTCATGGATCGCACTCAGGGAAATCCCGAGTGGATGGTATTGAGGCCCTGGGTCCAGGTGCCGTCAAATTGTGTGGCGCCGACCGCGCTTGTCGAGAAGATTGTAAGCAGCAACTTCGGCGACAGCCTGAATCAACTGGCTCTTCAGGTCTTGTGCGGAGGTTCAAAGAACTATGGTTCGTTCGATCCGAGCTTTGTGGGCGGTACGCCATTCTGGGCATTGTACGGCATTATATATAATCCACTGACCGATGCGCCGAATAGCGGTCGCGGCTTCTTGGCGGACCTCAGTGGAAACGAACTGCCGAACTCGCCGCGATGGACGGCAAACATCGGAGCCCAGTACGTCTGGGATATCGGAGCCTCAAGCATTACGTTCAGAGCCGATTACTATAGGCAGGCTGAAAGCTATTTCCGAGTCTATAATACAGAGTATGATAGACTTAAGGGGTGGGGTAATGCAAACTTGTCTATATCTCTCGAGAATCCTTCCAACGGTCTGACTGTAAGTGCATACGTAAAGAATGTTTTTGACGATACCCCTATTGTGGATGCGTTTACCAATAGCGACGATACGATGTTAACTACAAATGTATTTACTCTTGATCCAAGAGTTTTTGGATTTTCCCTACAAAAAATGTTCTAGTTCTGTTGGCTTTTTTCAGTAATTGTGTAGTATAAATCTCGCCTATAATAGCTACTTATGAAAGACGGAGTTATATGTTATGACTAAGACGCTTTCTGTAGTTTCTTGTGCGGCTGTTTTGGCTGTTTCCAGCTTTGGAGTGGCTAATGCTCAATCCTTTCAACCGGCCCCAGGTATTTTTAAGGCTGTTGGAAATCTTGAGCTCTATCAGACGATTGATGGTGTAGACTGTAATGTTGACGCTACCATAGAGGTTAATGCTGCTGGTCAAGCTTACATCACCAGTATGACATTCTCTCCGGGGCATCCGCTTTGCGGCACCTTGATCCGCCCTCTGAGCCCCCCGCCGCCGCAACTCATCACCGGTTCCCCTAGTGGCACAGATGAAGGCTCTATCAATATTAATGTTAATATTCAGGCTGGAGCAGGAACATGCTCTGGTGTTCTGGCTCCACTAAAGCTTTATTGGGGTACTAAGGGTCCTAATCGTATTGTAACTGATCCTACGGCTACTGTTACTGGATCTCCTTCTACTTGTTACGCAACAGGATATCTGAATATCACTCCAGTTGCTCCGACTACTGGCGAGCTAAAAATGTAAAGCTGGCTAATAGCTAAGCTATTAATGATAATTCTCTATGCTAATATTTAAGCTCCCCTGAGTTAACTAAACCGGATGATTTCATCCGGTTTTCTTTTTAAGTGCTTAGCATTCAGCAAGTCTGGATGGAGCCTCGGGCGCCTTCAAGCGCCACTGAAACGTCAGATCTCGCTTACGATGCCTTCCACCGCTCCAGATACTCCAGCCGCCTCAGCACTTTTGAGCCGGGGTCTAGGAGGATGTGCGCGCGCGCAGGAGCGGTGAAGATTGCGCGGCTGTTGGTCATGGGCAGAGAGAGCAATTCGCCGTCGACCTCGACCTCGACCGGCAGGGGGAAGGGGCGGCTGTTTCCGGTCTTCCACTCCAGCGTCACCTGCTCGCCCTGCCGTGTCATGACCAGATCGGGCAGAGTGGCCTGATAGAGGTAGGCGTCGAAGAACCAGCCCATGTCGCGGCCGGTTACTTCATTGACGATGGCGACATAATCCGGCGTCGTGGCGTAGCGGGGCCGAAAGTTCCCCGGCTGCGGATCGGGGCGGCCGTAGACCAGGCGGCGCAGGCTCTCATAGAAGGCGTCGTCGCCGATGAAGAGGCGCAGGGTGTGGGCGATCAGTGCGCCCTTGTAATAGAGGTCCAGCGCCGGGCCGGTCTTGTCGTCATAGACGGTGGCCGCGTCCTGCGGCCTGCCTGACACCACGGGGAAGCGGTTGGCCAGGGTCAGCCGCATGGTCTGGAGCTCGGCCTGCATGGCCCGTTCGCCGTTCAGCCAGCGGGCGTAGAGGGGCTGCATGTAGGTGCCGAACCCTTCGTGCAGCCACATGTCGTCCCAGTCGGCGTTGGTCAGCTGATTGCCGAACCATTCGTGCGCCAGTTCGTGCTGCAGCAGCCAGTCGTAGCCCTTGCCGTCCAGCTTATAGCCGTTGCCGTAAGCGTTGATGGTCTGGTGCTCCATGCCCAGGTGCGGCGTCTCGACCACGCCCATCTTCTCGTCGCCGAAGGGGAAGGGGCCGATCGTCGCCTCATAGAAGTCGAGCATCTGCGGGAATTCGTCGAACAGACGCTGCGCCTTGGCCGGGTCAGCGGATGCCAGCCGCCAGAAACGCATGGGAATCACATTGCCGAACCGGCTTTGATAGTCGGCGGCCATCTCAACATAGGGGCCGATGTTCAGGCTGATGGCGTAGGTGTCGGGCTGGCGCGTGGTCCAGTTCCAGGTGGTCGTGCCGTCGCCGTTGTCGGTCTTGCCCAGGAAACGGCCATTAGCGGGGGCGCTGAGGGCAGAGGGCACGGTGATATGCAGGTCAACGCGCTCCGGCTCGCCCTGCGGATGGTCGATGCAGGGCCAGAACAGGTCGCAGCCCTCGCCCTGAACCGCGCTGGCGACCCACGGCTGGCCGTCGGGCGTTGTCGTCCAGACGAAGCCGCCGTCCCAGGGGGCGCGCTGGGCCTGATGCGGCCGGCCGGAATAGGCGATGCGGACGCTGGCCGTCTCACCCGCAGCCAGGGCGCGGGGCAGGGGAATGGTCAGCCGCCCCTCGGGATTGGACCAGTCGGCGACGGCCTGACCGTCCACGGTGACGGCGGCGATGGCGAATGCGGCGTCCAACTCGACCACGACCGCCGCCGTCGGCGCTGTGGCGGTGAAGTCCAGAACGGCGACGCCTTCCAGCGACTGCGTCTCAGGGAGCAGTTTGAAGGACAGGTCCGCCTTGTCGAAACGCAGGGCTAGTTGTTCAGGCGTGCGCGGCGTGCCGCTGGACAGGGTGAAGGCGGAGGTTTCGCGCGCGGCCTCCTGCGCGACAGCGGGCCACGACAGCAGGGTCGTGGTCAGGATGAGGGCGGCGAGAGGACGCAAGGCTGAGGCTCCGGCTGGACGAGCCGTGAGGGTAGCGGGAGCGCGCTTAAAAGAAAAAGGCCGGTGTTTCCACCGGCCTCTTCAAAATCCGTCAGTCGACGCCGATCAGGCGGCGGCTTGCTCGGCCAGCTTGGCGCGGACCTGACGCTTGATGCGCAGGGCGGCGATCGACAGCTGCTCGTCGCGGGCCTTGACGATAAAGGCGTCCAGGCCGCCCTTGAAGTCCAGGGTGCGCAGGGCGGCGTTCGAGATACGCAGCGAGAAGGTTTGGCCCAGAGCGTCCGACTGAACCTTGACCGTCTTCAGCGACGGCAGGAAACGACGCTTGGTCTTGATGTTGGAGTGGCTCACGTGATTGCCGACCATCGGGCCGATACCGGTGAGTTCGCAGCGACGCGACATCTGAAGATCCTCAAGGTCACATCCGCAATACGGGCGCGGACGCATGAAACAGGGGCGCGGCAAGCCAAGGAGGCCTGCGCGAGAGGGGGCCGTATAGAGGAATGAATCATCGCGCGTCAAGGCCAGAGTCGTCGTGCGGTCGTCGTGCGGTCGTCGCGCGGCTGGCGCTGAGTCATTGTGAAGGCGAGGGATCGCCTTTGTTCAGCAGCCGTTCAAGCCGTGACTATATAGAGAACCCCATGATGAGTCCCATGAACGGCAAATCCATGAAGACCCTGCCCCACCTGGCCAAGCTGATGGCTGTCGCGGCCCCCATGGTCGCGGGCGCTGTGATGCTGGCCGCGCCCGCGTCGGCGCCCCAGGCCCAGTCGGCCGCCCAATCCGAGGTCCTGCCCGGCTATTGGGAGTACACCACCAGCGTGATGGGTTCGCGCGACACGGAGCAGAAGTGCGTCCGTCCCAGCGAGATCAACCGTTTCTTCGGCGGTCTGTCGACGCGCAAATGGCGGTGCACCTATCCGACCCGCCAGGTCGGCGACGGCAAGGCCCGCTTTGAAGGCAGTTGCCAGGATCACAAGGGCCGCCGCATCAATGTGCGCCTGAACGGCACCTATGAAGAACAGGCCTTCCGCTTCAACGGCGGCGCCCAACTGGCGCGCGGCACCCCCTACATTCCCGCCAGCATCACGGCGCGGCGTCTGGCCGCCCAATGCCCGGCCGGAGCGGAGTATTTCTAACGCCTCGACACCGTGTCCTGAAGCTGACGGCGCGCGTTTCATTGTCGGCGCATGAAAAAAGAATGGTAGAACGCTGTCACGTTCGGGGGGGGGTGACACGGTGCGACTGTTCTTGCGTATTCTGGCGACGTCATCAGCGCTGGTGACGGCGGGGTGCGGCGCAGGGGCGGCCCTGACCCCTTTCGAGGCGGCGGTGGCGGGCGATCCGCTGATGCGGGCCTTTTCCACGCGCATGGATGATCTGAGCCGCCAGGCGGCCAATGGGGACGCCGGCGCCCAGGCAGCGCTTTCGATCGTCAAGGCAGAGGGATTGCGCGGGGCGCCCGTCGAGCTGGCGGAAGCTGAAACCCTGAAGAAGCAGGCGCTGTCGCGGGCGGCCCCGACGACGATCACCCAATATATCCCCGGCGTTAACGGCGCGCCCGGCCGGACAGCCCTGATCAATGTTCCGGGGGACGCCTCTCTGCGCCTCGCCATCCGCCGGGCCGACGAGTGCGTCAGCGTGCTGAAACGCGAACCGGATCGGGGCCTGGAGGCCTTTCTGGCGGTCCTCTATGACGAGGATGGGAACCTTGAGGCCTTTGAGCGGCGGCAGCGAGAGGCCGAAGCGATCTGCGGCGGCGAAGAACGATACGCCATTCTCCGCAGTCTTTGGGACGAGTCGCGGCCATGGGGAGACCGCCCACTACCGGATTGCGACGAGAATGAACGCTGTCAGATTCTGGCGCAGAAGATTGCGCGCCTGAACGCTCGTGATCCAGCGCGAGAGGCGAAAGAGGCGGCGGCGAGGGGGGATTTCCGCCTGGGCGGGTTCAATCATATCGGCCCCATGCCGATGGGCTGGAGCCTGCCCGGCGTTTCCTGCACGGTCTGGACGCGCGACATGATCGGCAAATGGCACGTCAACCAGGACGTGATCATGCCCGGCGACAGCCAGCACACCAGCGCCGCCGTCGGCTTCATCGCCGCCTATAATCGCGCCATGGTGACGGATCCGGCTTTCGCCTACGCCGATGTCTGCGCCGAAACCATGGTCGGTCCGGCGGAGCGTTACGAGGGCGCCGTGGCGAACTGGGCCCATGCGGCGCGCAGCGGCGACCTGGCGCGCCTGTCGGAGGTCCCGGCCGGTCAGGACGTGAACGCGCCGGATGCCCTGGGCGTGACGGCGCTGGGCTGGGCGATGCGCCGTGAGGACGAGCCCATGGCCATGGCCCTGCTGGCGGCAGGGGCGGACCCGCGCAATGATCCCTCGGCGGGCCGCGATGAAGGGCTGCCGCTGGCGCGGGCGCTCAGCCAGAAGCGCGTTGAACTGGCGCATCGCCTTATCGAGGCCGGCGCCGTGATGGAGGGTTCGACCGGCGCGTGCCGTATCGGGTTCTATGAGGCGCCGCCCGAACCGTTCACAAACTCGGGCTGTTCCTGGGCCGGTTTGCTGATCCAGGCGGGCGCCTTTGATCTTCTGGACCAGCAGGCGGCGCAAGGGCGGCTGGCGACGATCGACAGCACAGGCGATCTGGCGGGCGCCTTCCTGACGGCGGCCGCGGCGAGGGATGAGGCCGTAGCGGCGCGGTTGTTGCCTCATGTCGGCTATCCGGGCTCAAGGGGCGGCGAGGTGCTGAAGCGCCTGCTTGCCCAGCGGCCTGATCTGGTTGCGCCCTATGTCCTGCATCATGGCGCAGAGGCGGCGCGATCCGAGGCCGAAGCCACCGCCTGGCGCGCGGCGGCCGAGGGCGGCCAGATGGAGGCCCTGACCTTCCTCTGGGACTATGGGGCGGACCTCAATCTGCTGCCTCTCGACGCGCTGGCAGGTTGCGCCGACAGGGCGCGGGCCGGGGATATCGAGGGCCTGCTGGTTTGCGTGGAGGAGGCGGGGCGCAGGCGTCAGGCGCTTCATGCGGCGATACGCGGTGGAAACGAGCCCGAGTTTGCGCGTCTGGTCGCCGAGGCGGCGGATCTGCGCGAACGGGGGAAGGGCAGCCAACTGGCCGTCGCGGTCGACAGCGGCAGTCTGGAGATGGTGCAGGCCCTGTTGAAGCGCGGGGCGAACCTGACGCCGACCTATGCGCCGGAGCGTGAGCGCATCGCCTATGGCGGCAGTCTGAAGGCCCGCGCGGACGCCATTGCGACGGCCAACGGCTATGAACAGGCGCTGCGGCACGATCAGTCGCTGCTGCAGCGTGCGGCCGAGCGCGGCGACGTCGCCATGATGCGCGCCCTGTCGGACGCCGGAGCGCGCGGCGCCGCCAATCTGGCGAAATGGGCGGGCAATCTGGGCAATCCGCCGGCCGGTCTGACCAGCCTGTTTCTGGCGCCCGATCGTTCTGCGGATCACGAAGATCTGCCGAACCGCGCCGTGGATCGGGACTTTGAAGTCTATCGCCTGCTGATCGCTGAGGCGGCGCGCGTGGAGGGGCCCCAAAGCCTGGAGGACGCCTTTAGGAGTGGGGTATACAGCGGCTACAATGACGCTCTTCAGGTGATGCTAGATGCCGGACTGGATCTGTCGAAGGTCGAGGCGCCGGAGCGGATATGGAGCAACCTCACGCAATCGGGTACGCCGTGTAAGCCGTCGACGGCGCGGTTGCTGATCGCCAACCGTCTGACACAGACCTATGCGCCCAACGACTATACGCACTGGTCGCCCGTTCAGAGCTTCGCCGCAGGTTGCGCCGACGCGCGTGTGGCGGACGTCCTGGTCCGCGAAGGCGGGATGGACGTCAATGAGGTCGGGGTTGACGGCGGAACGGCGCTGGATGTGGCGGTGAGATACAATCGTCTGGTCAACGCCGAGGCGCTCAGGCTTCTGGGCGGGCTGACCGCCGCCGTCGTGGCGCCGGACGCGGATCAGGCGCGCAAGGCCGAACGGCGGACGCAGGATGATCTCGACCTGGAGCAGAGCGTCGATTTCTAGAGCCGCACAGTAAAAAGGCCCGGCGGCGACGCCGGGCCTTTTTTATCATCAGTCGGTCGCCTGAGATCAGGCGGCCTCGGCCTCTTCTGCGGCAGGGGCGACCGGCTTCTTGGCGCTGAGCGACTTGCCCAGCAGGGCCATGGCGGCGTCCTTGTCGATCTTGTTGGCGGCGGCGACTTCGCGGGCCATGCGGTCCAGGGCCGATTCATAGAGCTGGCGCTCGGAATAGGACTGTTCCGGCTGGGTGTCGGCGCGGTGCAGGTCGCGGACCACTTCGGCGATGGAGATCAGGTCGCCCGAGTTGATCTTGGCTTCGTATTCCTGGGCGCGGCGCGACCACATGGTGCGCTTGACGCGGGCGCGGCCCTTCAGGGTCGTCAGGGCCTTGGTCACGGTGTCATCGGCGGCCAGGGTGCGCAGGCCGGCGGTCTTGGCCTTCTTGGTCGGGACGCGCAGGGTCATTTTTTCGTGCTCGAAGGTCACGACGTAGACTTCGAGCGCCATGCCGGCGACTTCCTGAGTCTCGATCGCAGCGACCTTGCCGACGCCATGCGCGGGATAGACCACCGCATCGCCAACCTTGAATTCCAGACCGGTCTTGCTCGTCATGTCATTCCTTTCCCGAACCGAAGGGGCGAGATCTCCGCCGCATCTTTGAAAGCAAAATCCACCCCGCCGCCGGGCGTAAGCCAGGCGGTTGAGCGGAAGGTCGCATTGTCAGACGCGAAAAAGGATCACCGAACCTCTGGCCGACCCCGTCCTCGCGGCGAGGTTCTGTCGTAAATGCGGGCGGCGCGCAGAGTTGCGGAACCGCCCGTTTCGAATAGGGAGGAACCTATCATAAAATTAGGAAATCTCAAAACATCCACAGGGCCGTCGGCGACGAGCGGCACATTGTGACTGCAATGTGGCGGATTCTTAGGAGCCCTTGCCCGGCTTGGGGCTGAAATACTTCTCGAACTTGCCGGTTTCGCGCTCATACTGCTCACGATCCGCCGGGGGCACGCCCTTGACCGTGATGTTCGGCCAGACCTTGGCGTATTCGGCGTTGACCTGCAGCCACTTGCCGTCCGGTTCGTCCTCGGTGTCGGGCACGATGGCGTCGACGGGGCATTCAGGCTCGCACACGCCGCAGTCGATGCATTCGTCAGGGGCGATGACCAGGAAGTTTTCGCCCTCGTAGAAGCAGTCCACCGGACACACCTCGACGCAGTCCATGAACTTACATTTCACGCAAGCGTCGGTGACGATGTAGGTCATGGCGTTCGGATGGGCCCGTGGCAGCGAGGAGGTCGAGGGCGGGCAAATGGCCCCGTCGGAACCAACTGTCAACCGAAGGCGCTGATGCAAAGCTGTTCAGGCTCGACGGCGCCGGGCCGCGCTCCCTCTTCTTGACGCCGGATCATCATCCGCCCGGAGACCTGTCCCATGCGTTTCAATCAAGGTTTCATCACGCGTTCCGCCATAGGCCGCATCGGCGCCGCGAGCGTGGCGCTCAGCCTTCTGGCCGGGGGCGCGGTCGTCGCCCAGGCCGCCCTGACCAAGGTTCCGTCCGAGGTTCAGTCCGGCGACTACAAGCTGGATCCGGAGCACGGCAAGATCACCTGGTCCGTCGATCACCTGGGTTTCTCCACCTATGTCGGCCAGTTCGTGAACGTCCAGGCCGAGCTGAAGCTGGACCCCGCCAACCCGTCCGCCAGCACCCTGACCGCGACCATTCCTCTGACGGACGTGGCGTCCAACTCGGACGGGTTGAACAAACACCTGCAGACGGCGGACTTCTTCGACACCGCCAACCATCCGGTGGCGACCTTCCGTTCGACCCGGATCGTGGTCGACGCCGACGATCGCGACGAGGCGACGGTCCATGGCGACCTGACCCTGCGCGGCGTCACGCGCCCCGTGGTCATGGAGGTCGAGTTCAACCAGGCCGGCCCGACGCGCGGCGGCTACAAGGCGGGTTTCGACGGTGAGGCGACGATCAAGCGGTCCGACTTCGGCATCACCTTCGGCCTGCCCGCCCTGGGCGACGAGGTGAAGCTGCACATCGAGGGCGAGTTCGTGATGGCGGCGGGTTAGTCCGCCGCGTCCAGCGGTTCATAAAGGGCGTGGGCTTCCTGCGCAGGTCCGCGTCGGTCGCCCATCTGCACCACGCGCACGGCGATCAGCCGCCCGGCCTGGGCGAACAGCACCTCATCGCCGGGATGGACGCTGCGGCTGGGCTTGTCGAGGCGGGTCTGGACGCCGTTGTGCGTCAGGCGGATGGCGCCTTTCTCGACCATGGCGGCGGCCAGACTGCGCGTCTTGGCGAAGCGGGCGCGCCACAGCCAGACGTCGATGCGGCAGCTCTCGATGGTCATTCGGCGGGCTTGCCCGACGGGGCCCGCCGAGGACGCCGACGGGGCCTGCGCGCCGCCTTGGGGTTGGCGGCGGGCCGTGGCGGCTGGGTCAGTTGAGCCAGGGCGGCGAAGGGCGAATCCTTGGGCGGCGGCGTGGGCTTGCCGGGGCGCGGCGCCCGTTCGGCGCGCGGGGTGCGCAGGGCGGCGTGGATCGCCTTCGCTTGATCCGCCGTCCAGCCGAGGTCGTTCAGCGCCTGATCCGACAGCGGCGCCTTTCCCGCAGCGCGCTGAGTCTCGGCGAAGGTTTCCAGCGCCTCGACCGGCGCGGTCCAACGGCCGACGGCGCGG
This sequence comes from Brevundimonas naejangsanensis DSM 23858, assembly GCF_000421705.1. Taxonomy (GTDB): domain Bacteria; phylum Pseudomonadota; class Alphaproteobacteria; order Caulobacterales; family Caulobacteraceae; genus Brevundimonas; species Brevundimonas naejangsanensis. The sequence continues at coordinate 1,199,974 of NZ_ATXN01000002.1, read as the reverse complement.
CGTCCGAACGCCGACAGGGCGCGCGCCGACGGCGCCGGCTCGGGCAGGGGCAGAAGGCCCTCACCCGCCAGCCCCTTCGTCGCCTCACGCGGCAGGAAGGCCTGCGCCAGCGTCGCCCCCCGCGGCTTCATCACGCCGGGCAGCCACACCGAATGGGCGCCGACGCGGATGGCGAAGGTCTTCAGCGTGCGCCGCTCATGCTGGCTCAGGGCCGCCAGGTCGCGCTCGACCTCGCGTCGGGGGATCAGGCCGCCCGCCTCGATCAGGCGGAACGCCAGCCCGCGCGGCAGGCCGGTCAGGGCGCCGCTCTCGATCGCGTGGCGCAGGCGTTTCAGCGGCTTCAGCGCCCGCCCGGCCTCGCCCGCCAGCCAGGCCTCCATGCGCCGCTCGGCCCGCTCGCGCGCCGGGACCGGCCCCAACTCGCCCAGCAGCCGCACGCGCGGCGAGAAGGGGTCTTCGTTGGTGATGCGCCCGGTCAGGGCCCCGTTCCACAGCACCCCGCCGTCCGGCGTAACGGAAAAAGCCGCGTCCTCGTCGGCCGCGAGCCGCCCAAGCCGCCGCGCCACCTCCGGCCCCACGGCGCGCGTCGCCGCCTGCCTTAGCGCGCGGTCGGCCAGCGCCGATCCGCCCGCATCGACGGTGAAGCAGACGCCGTCCAGATGACCGACGACCTCGCCCTCGACTGTGACCTCGCCGTCCTCGGCCACGCCCGCCAGCACGTCGGAGCGCACGTTCAGCGCCCGCATCAGGGCCGCCGTGCGCCGATCGACGAAACGCGCCGTCAGCCGTTCGTGCAGCACGTCGCTGAGCCGTTCCTCCAGCGCCTTGGTCCTGTCGCGCCACTCCTGCGCCCCCGCCATCCAGTCGGGCCGGTTGGCGATGTAGCTCAGCGTCCGCACCCCAGACAGCCGCGCCGAAAGCTGGTCGATCTGGCCGTCGTCGCGATCCAGATCATTGAAGCGCGGCGCCACCCAGTCCTCGGTCAGGCGGCCGCCCCTCCCGTGAGGGCCATGACTGGTCAGGGCGGTGAAGATCTCCTTCGACAGGCGGGCGTGTTCGTCCAGCGTCGTCTTCTGGAAGTCGGGCAACTGACACGCCTCCCACAGCCGCATCAGGGCCCCGCGTGAGCGGGCGATCTTCCTGACGTCCTCATCGACCGCAAAGCGCCGCAGCAGGGTCTCGTCCAGCGCCTGCGCCGTCAGCCGCAGCCCGTGCCGATCCGGCGTCACCGTAAGCGAGCGCAGCAGGTCGGGCAGCGTGTCGAAATCCAGCCTCCCGCTGCGCCACTCGGCCGCCTCGACCGGATCGAAGCGGTGATCGACCACCTGTTCGACCAGGTCTTCGTCCAGTTCCTCGGCCTCGCCCGTGACGCCGAAGGTGCCGTCGCGCAGGTGACGCCCGGCCCGCCCGGCGATCTGGCCGATCTCCGCGGCGTGCAGCCAGCGCGTGCGCCGCCCGTCGAACTTCCGCAGGCCCGCAAAGGCCACATGGTCCACGTCCATGTTCAGCCCCATGCCAATGGCGTCGGTGGCGACCAGGAAGTCCACCTCGCCCGACTGGAACAGCTCGACCTGGGCGTTGCGGGTGCGGGGCGAAAGCGAGCCCATGACTACGGCCGCCCCGCCTCTCTGACGCCGTAGCAGCTCGGCGATGGCGTAGACCTGCTCGGTCGAGAAGGCGACGACGGCGCTGCGCCGGGGCAGGCGGGTCAGCTTCTTCGACCCCGCGTAAGACAGCATCGACAGCCGGTCGCGGGTCACGATCTCCGCATCCGGAACCAGCGACCGCATCAGCGGGGCCATCGTCCCGGCGCCCAGGAACATGGTCTCGAACCGGCCGCGCGCGTGCAGCAGTCTTTGCGTAAAGACGTGGCCGCGCTCGGGATCGGCGACCAGCTGGATCTCATCCACCGCTAGGAAGTCGACCGACCGCTCCAGCGGCATGGCCTCGACCGTGCAGACGAAGAAGGCGGGACGCGGCGGGACGATCTTCTCCTCGCCGGTGATCAGGGCGACCGAGGCCGCCCCCCGCCGCTTGACGATCCGCTCATAGATCTCGCGCGCCAGCAGCCGCAGCGGCAGGCCGATCATGCCCGAGGCGTGACCCAGCATCCGCTCGACCGCCAGATGGGTCTTGCCGGTGTTGGTGGGCCCCAGGATCGCCGTGACGCGCGAAAGGGCCATGCCTGCGGAACGGTCGCTCATGACCGGCCCAAGGTGGCGAACCCCGCCTGCTTTCACAAGCGGCGCGGCGATCTCGATATGAACGAAAAAGAATTGGTAAGCGGAACCTTACCAGCCCCTGGAACACGGGCGAAACGAATCATGACCGAATCAGCGACGTTCGCCGATTCAGGCTTTGTTCCATACTAGGTATAGTAGCTTAACACGCCTTAACCACAAGGCCGAACCCTCGCACGGTCGCCGTCACGCGTTCAGGTTTCGCAGGGGCTTCCCTGACGCCCCAACCTCCTTTAGGCAGACGCGCGTGGCCCCGTAGCTCAGCTGCATAGAGCAAGGCTTTCCTAAAGCCGAGGTCGGAGGTTGGAGTCCTCCCGGGGTCGCCATTCCCTTGTCGGGACCACTTAGAACTGGCTCAAAACCAGTTAGAAGTGGCTCAACATGAGAGCCGATCGCAATTTCGCGCCAAGCCTCGTAGCAGCCGGTTCTGACTCATAGCGGAATGTCAGAACGTCCGCTGTCCGTCGCATTGTCACCCGGCGGCGCGGAGTCTCCGATTGCGCAGGCTACCTTGACGCGGCTGGGTTGCGCCATCAACCATCCCGATGCACGTCAGGCGGGGAGGCGTTGGCTTGAAGTCGGTATTCTCAGTACGCGCCTTATCGCGCGTGATGCGCGCAGGCGACTCCCATCGATTTGACATCGATGTTGCCGCTGAAGGCCAAGCCATTGCCGAGCAACTCGCTGATGACATAGGCAATCGAGCCGTAGATCTCAGTACTTTTGTGCGCGGACGCGCGCGCGGCAAGCCCTGCGTCACTTACCCATCCTATGAACGGTCAATCATATTACGAGTTTTAGCCGGCTACATCGCCAAGCGTTTCCGAATAACGCCACCCAACAGGGACCGTGTCGTCAGCGGGGTCATCGAGACGATGTTCGATGCCACGCCATACACGGTCATCAGGAGGGATGTGACCTCATTCTACGAGTCCATAGACGCAGACGCTCTTCGTGAGAGGCTTGTCTACGACACCTCGCTCCCGCGCATCGTACGAACCTTTTTGCAGCAATACTTCGATGCGCATTGCTTGCCGGGCGTTCTCGGCTTGCCCCGAGGAGTGGGTTTGTCGGGTGTCCTCGCAGAACTCGCGATGGAGCAGTTCGACCGTCGGGTGCGCGCCATGCCAGGCGTCTACCGTTATTTCCGATACTCCGATGACATCGTCGTCTTCTGCTACGACCGCGCGGCAGGCATAGCGAACGATATGGTCGGCGCCCTGCCTACCGGCATGCTGTTTCACGCCAAAAAGCGTTCTGAGACGGCTTTTGTCGACCGCACGTCAAACTCCCGCCATCTCGACTATCTCGGCTACAGGTTTTCGACGACGTCGGGGACCGGTAGCAGAGAATCCCGAACGATCGTCGTCACCATCGCGCCTGAAAAAATCAAACGCTTGAAGACTCGTGTGATCATGTCTCTGAAGCGCTTCATGAAAGACGGTAATACTAACCTTCTGTTCGATCGCTTACGATTGCTTTCTTCTAATCACCAGCTCCAAAGACACGGCGTGAGTTTTTGGGGGCCAAGGAAGCGTGTGCGCACCGGTATATTCTACAACTATAGACGCTGTGGAATTTATAATCACAGATCATACAATTGCGTCGAGCCGCCCGAGCTTGGAGCCTTGGACACCTTCACTCACCATCTATTGCGAAGCCGACACAGCGAATTCTCTGCTCGCCTGCGGGCCGCAATGGGCTTGCGGCACCTGATCTTGTTGGACGGAATTTCGTTCCGTCTGGGCTTCAAATCCCGACGCCTGGTCCGCCTCAGCAATGAACGTCTGGCTCAGGCACGGGAAGCATGGCGCAATGTCTGACCAGTCGAAGAAGTCGCTCAGGCATAGAGCGCTCCTGACCGAAACACTTCCGTACGAGCTGCCGGTCATCTTTTCGAATGACCGCCTGCACGCTGGTCTCTCGACCACACCAACTGCAGCGGTTCAGGATGTCCTCGATCGGGTAGCCGTCCGAAGACCTGCCTACACCATCCCGTACAACTACGGGATTACCAAGGATCGCGAGCGAACAACGACGCTCAGCGTTGTCCACCCGCTGCTCCAAAGGGAGATGGCTGACTTCTACGAACTCCACGCGATGGGAATGTTGGCGCACTGTAGCCGAGGCGACTTTTCGCTACGCCATCCCGCCGCACTGGCGTCTCCGTTCACGACGGAGGTTTCTGTTGAAAACGATCAGTCCAGGTCGGGCATTCCGCAAATGCTCGCCGCCGAAGGCGAGCCCGACCCATCCCACATGACGTCATACTTCGTCTATGGCAAGTACAATCTTTTGGGAAAATTCGTCTCTTCTCGCGAATACATTCGCTTAGAAGAACGACACCCAGTCATGCGAACTATCGATGTGTCGAAATGCTTCTACAATATTTACACCCATTCAATCACGTGGGCTGTAAAAGACAAGTCTTTTGCGAAAGAGCATCGATCGACATACAGTTTTGAGTCCGCGTTTGATGGGTTGATGCAGAGGGCAAACTACAACGAGACCAATGGCATTGTAGTGGGTCCGGAGATATCGAGAGTATTTGCCGAAATCATATTCCAAGACATTGATGATTGCGTGAGGGCTGATATGCTGGAGCGTGGACTGATACATGGTCGGCATTACGACGTTCGACGGTACGTCGATGACTACTTCGTATTCACGGGGTCAATCGAGCATGCTGACCTTCTCGAAGGGCGCATCCGACACCATCTTGAACGTTACAAGCTCTACGTTAACGACAGAAAGGTTGCGACCAGTCGCAGGCCATTTGTGTCCGGGCTTTCCATCGCGCGGGAACACGTCGCCGCCACGCTGCGGGAGGTGTCTACGGCAGTCACGCGAATGCGAGCGCAGGACGCTGCCGAAGAGAGGGCTGCAGGTCGAGGTGGGGCCTCCAACGAGAATGCGCAGCAGGCTCGCGCCATCCGGGCGCGGCTGAACCATATCCGACTGATCGTGGCCGAACATGAGATCCAGTTCGCCAACCTCTCAGGCTGGTTGCTGTCTAGGCTCCGACGGCTGATTAGCCGGTGCTTGAACGTAATGAGCGAGACAGCAGATCAGGACGTGCAAGATCCGTACTCATCGGTGGTTATAAGCGCCTTAGAGACGGCTCTTTACGTGTGCGCAGTGGATCTGCGAGTTCGTACGACATACTCACTCTGCCAGCTTGTCCAGGTGGTAGAACGGTCTCGTGATGTCATGCCCCCCGAGCAATATGATCTTGCGATCCATCTCATATCGGACAGCCTCTCGAGTCTAATCCGCCGCCAGACACCCTCGGACGGGGCGAAGGTGGAGGATAATGTCGAGCTGTTTAATCTCCTGATATGCGGGGCTCATTTTATCGGGAATGATTTCCTTGCTTCGACCGCGTTCAGGGACTGCTTAGAGCGACTGCTGGACGAGCCTCGGCTGACCTATTTCGCCTATATCACTTTGATGTTTTGCATTCGAAAGCAGGCCGGCGAATTTCAAGTCGAGATCGGCATGTTGAAACAACGCGCGCGCGACAGAGTCTTGGCAGCAGATGTCGATATATGGCGTGACACAGAAGAGTATCTGATTGCCATCGATTACCTGGCGTCACCGGATGTTGGCCCTCATGACAAGCGGTCACTCTTCAGAGCCGTTTTTGGTGGCGAGCCTAGGCTGGCGACATGGGCTGAATTCGGCAGCTACGCAGGTTTTGCAGATTGGTCCGGGTTGAGCGTCGATCACCAGTTGCAGCGAAAGGCATTGCGTCCTGTCTACGCTTGGACCTAGTGTTCCGTTGGTTGCTGCGCCGAATGCGGTCGCTTTCGGGTGGCCGATGACGAGTGAGGATCGAAACTGCCCTTTGGGGCAGTGTTGGTCTGATCCGGGACCTGGCGTTGTCAGGCACACACGGCTCGGCGCAGCAGCTAGCCAATCGACCGTCTGGCGCATCGTTGGTGGAGAAACCGTGGACGGGGGCGCTAGACGACTCTCCTGAGGCCTGGAGCTTTTTCGGAGGAATGGCATCGAAATGATGCACTCATGCTCAAGGTCTGGTCGTGTCGCCAAGTCAATGTCTGATGGTGGGCGCCTCGTTATCGGAAGGTGCCTAACAGCTGCTGCCTGTCCGATCGTTCGATTCGTGTAGCATAGGTAGCGCGCGCCCGATCCTGCGCCGAGGAGGGGGACGTCCACCTTTTGGCAGAGCGTCAACGTCCGCTAATGGCGCAGAGTTGAACCGACGCAAGATGGGGTCAGCGATCGCTCGCGCGGCCAAGCTTCGAACTGCTGGTCGGATCAGGCCTCTTTTTTGGGTCGCGGAGCTCTCAAATGAGACCGCCGTTCTATGTCGTTCGTAAGCATTCAGAATATATAGCATAGTATATATTTAGCTGACCGGCCGATTGCAGCTCGGTTGGCGTAGTAAAAAATCCCTGTGACTCCGCTTCATCGCTCTGGAACACTCTTCGAGCCGGCGGTGAGTCCTCCAAGACCCTCCTGCTAGGCCTTAGATTCGAACGGGCTAACTGAAAACAGGAGCAACAATGTCCCGACCGCCATGAAAATCAGACGTCAATTCTGTGGCTTAGCGCAGAAACGACGCGAGCCCCGGGCGTAAACCCAAGGCTCGGTCGGAGGATCAAGTCCCCAATCGTTGTGCCGACGACTTGGCAAATGATCCTCCGCACCGCGCAAGAAGTCAACGCGTTCTCTCAGAGACGCGTGACGCCCTCGCTCGCCCTGAACCCAGCGAACTTCCCAAATGTGGAGATCAAGATGGACATCGTTCATCCGCGGGCAGGCACGCCCGCAAGAGACCCAGCGCCCCTAAATGAGGCGCTACTCGGTTTGGCCTGCGACGAAAACAGGGAGGCTTGGGAGAGCCTTTCCGCAACTGCTACGATGGTTTTGTCGAAGTCTGGCGGATCCATCAGGACCATCGTCACCGGCCGGCGCATCATCACAACAGGTGTCTATGCCAGTCGAAAAACCGGCTGCGGGCAGCCCTACGAGAGCATGCTCGAAAAGGCGTTCTTCATGCTCTGTGAAGTCGACACCGACGTCGTCGACTACCGGGCACAACCGTTCCGGTTCGAGTTCGTCGTTGATGGCATCAAGCGCGCATATCTGCCGGACGCGGTTACGCTCCGTGCCGATGGAACGGTCGAAGTAATCGAAATCAAGCGCGATCCCGGGGACCTCAGAGATCCGGAGTATCGGCTGAAACTTCAGGCGGTTCGCGAAATCTGCGATCGGATCGGTTGGCGGTTCCATATCCTGTTCCGCACCGACCTGACCGAGCCATCCCGTTTCTATCGTGCGGTGGAGGACGTCCAGTCATGGGCCTTCACAAAGTTCAGCGACGCTGAGGTCTTCGAGGTCGTCCGACAACTGCGCCAGCATGGTCAGCTGCCACTCGGTCAGCTGGCCGACAGCTTTGATGAACGGCTGCGCGGCCTGGCCAAGCTGAAGGCCATGATGGTCGGCCGCATCGTCAGGCTCGACCTCACCAACATCCCCGACAGCTCGACCCCCGTGACGCTGGTCGAAGGGCCGCAGGAGGAAATCCAATGAACACTATTCGACTGACCGCCGGTGAAACCTGGGCCATCGGCTCGAACCGCTATGTCCTTGATCAGGTGATGGGCAATGGGCTGCTCCACCTGCGATGCGAACGGACCGGAGCGCCGCTGCAGGTGAGGGGCGAACAGAACGATCTGGTGTGCCCTAGTTCGGCTTGGCTCGTGGAGCAGTTCGCTGCCGGCCAGGCTCGTCGTATCGACCTCAAGCAAGCGAAGTCGTCAGTTCGAAAAGGCGCTCTCGCCTTCGGAGGCGACTACGAGATGATCGTGTCGCGCGATCCGTCGGCGACCTTCCGTTTGGCAGTGATCACCTCCCTGGATCGTATCGCACCATTCTCTCGAAGCGCCGACGGGATACGCAAGGCATTGGCGGTCGTCTGGAGCAAGAAGCCAGAGTTCTTCAGCGGCAAGAAACCCCCGTCGCCGACGACGGTTCGCAGATGGCTTGCCGATCGCGGCGACGTCGGCGAGCGACCGTTGAAGGCGATGGTCAACATGTCTGGGAAGGTGCCGCGCAAGCATCGCCTTCCGGCATCAGTGCGCCGACGGATGCATGAGGAGGCGACGGCCTACTGGGCCGACCATAAGAAGTCCCTCGGCGACGCCTACGACGATCTCTGTGAACATCTCGGCGCACTGAACAAATGGATTCGCCAGCGTTCGTCCAGATGGATGACAGTGCCTGTGCCTGCGAAAGAGACATTTCGAAAGTATGTTCGGTCGATCGAATGCTACGAAACGGTGGCTGCGAAGTTCGGCAAAAAGGTCGCTGACCAAAGGTTCAAGGCCTGTGGTCAAGGGCTGGCCTCCCAACGTCCTTTGATGCTGGGCGCTATGGACCACACCCAGGTCGACTATCACGTCGTCATCAACTCCAAGGGCTGGAGGCTGCTCGGGCGGCCTTGGCTCACGATTATCCTCGACGTTTACACGCGCTGCATTGTTGGCTGGGTTTTGAGCTTTGAACCGCCCTCACTCTACTCGGTCACAGAGTGCATCAAGCGCGCAAACCGGCCCAAAATTCGGATGGGGGACCGTTTCCCTGAGAAGCCGGAGCTCGTCAGCATTCACGGGAAGTTCGACGAGATCGTCGTCGACAACGGCTGGGAGTTCACCGGAACTTCCTTTGAGTCGGCCATGATCGATATGGGCGTCAGTGTTCGCTGGGCCCCCGTGCGGTCCCCGACCTACAAGGCTGTGATCGAGCGCTTGTTCGGCACCTTGAACACCCGCTTGCACCGCAAAATGCCCGGGGGGACCTTTCCGGTAGCGCAACTGCGGGAATGGGGGCTCGACCCGCGGAAGGATGCGGTCCTCACCCTCCAGCAGGCTGAAGACCTCCTGATCTCCGCCATCGGTATCTATCATCAGGAGCTGCACTCCACCTTGGGGGAACCTCCGGTGACAGCGTGGGACCGAAAAGTTCGGGAGCAGGGTGGGGTACAAGTGATCGGTGACGATAGTCAGCTTGATCGAATGCTTGGCGCCCGCCGCGACGCCACTCTGACGCGCTCTGGCGTGAACCTTTTCAATCTTCAGTACCAGGATCCAGCAATAACGGGTCGCCTGCTTGAGGATCTCGCGAGGCGTGAGCCACGAAGGGGACAGCGGAAGGGTTCTGCTACCGCCAAGGTGGTGATCAAATACAATCCTGCCAACCTCGGCCAGATCTATATCTGGTGTCCGGGCAATGGCGAGTTTGTCGCTTTGCCCTGTACCGACCCGGAGTATGCCGAAGGGCTCTGCAAGTGGCGTCACGACCTGATCGAGGCCTGGTCCCGCGAGGAGAAAGACTCGACGAAGGACGACAGGCGTCGACGTCGCATCGAGCTGAGGAGGGAAATCGAGGCTGAAACGCCGGTTCGGGTGCTCACCCGGAACAAGCGGACCCAAGCCCGTCTGTTGGCTTCACCGAAGGTTGAAGCAATGGCCAAGGGAAGCCTCCGCATCGAATACGCGGAGGCGCGGCACGACGGCATGGCGCCAACCATACCGACCGTCGCATTGGCGCCCGAACGAACAGACGACCATGTCAAACCTGTCCGTCCGGCACGCGGCGGAAAGCCGAAGACCAAGCGAGTGCCGAAGGCTGAGCCGGTTTCCGAGGTTTCGACCGAATCTGGTTGGACCGCCGTTGCGTCCTCCAGTGACGAGCATTGGGAGGCATTCCAATGAACCGGACCGCAGCGGAGCTCAATGACGAGGCGGCTGACATGGTCGCCCGCTTCAGATCGGTGTTCATCCATTATCCGCCACACGTCAGTCTCCATGGCCGATTGGATTACCTACAAAAAATCGGTCGGCGCACGCGCGGAGAACCTCAGATGGGGTTGCGTGTCCTTGCCCCCTCGGGATCCGGCAAGAGTACTGCGGCAAAGGCCTACGTCGATTTGGTCGAGACGCGTCGACCCCGGACGCCTGAGTATGTGCCGGTCATTAAGGTCGATCTCGAACGGCACACGACATCGAAGAAGCTGATGGTCCTGATCCTTGAGGCGTTTCGGGATCCATATGCCTCTTACGGCAATGAGCTAACGCTCAAGCGGCGAGTGCTAAGCTGCTTTGAGCGGTTCGGGACGGAGTTGCTCATCGTCGATGAGGTGCAGCATCTCAACTACCGGAACGGCTTGCGGAACGACGTAACCGACACCCTCAAAGGGATGCTCGATACAGGCCTTATCCCTATCGCCTTTCTGGGCACGGACGAGGCGCTTCCGATGTTCAGGAGGAACCTTCAACTGAATGGCCGGCTGCTGCCCCCTTGTGACCTTCATCCGTTGAAGGCCCGCAGTGGGCGGGATCAGAAGCTGTTCGCAGGCTACGTCACTCGGCTCGATCAGGTCTTGGTCGACGAGGGCATCTTCGGCCAACAGTCAGGCCTCAACGAACCGGAGATACTGGCCGCACTGTTTGATGTGTCGAAGGGGGTGGTCGGGCGGGTTAACCGCCTGATGCATGCGGCGATTGAGGTCGCCGTTCGTCGAGGCGCCGCCCGGCTTGAGATCGCCGACCTCTCCTGGGCGGTAGATGCTTGGGCGGTGGAGCAGTCGTTCATCGACCACAACCCGTTCAGGAAGCGGCGCCATGGCTGATGGTTCGACTTTGGCTCCGTGTGAGGCTCGGTCGTATGCGGGGAAGAGCTTGCTCTTCCCCGTTGAGCCGACCGCCGGCGAAACGCTTCTGAGTTACCTCGTCAGGTGCGTGGAGCGAAACCACCTGCAGTCTCCTGTGCAGTTCCTGCGACAGGCCGAAATCGATCTTTCGATATCCGGTGATTTCCTTGGCCGACTACAACGGTCGCTTCCTGCGATCGAGATGCTGCTTGGAGCGCCCCCACACTCTATTGCCAAGCTCTGGGGCGCTGAGCCCTTGGACGAACTCGGGCGTCGTCGGTTGGGCGGAGTATTCCTGCGGCCCCACCTCATTGACCAAGCGCGTCGACGGGTCAGGCCCGGACTGGCCAAATCGGACGGAGACCAAGCCGTCTGGATGCTCCGCCATTTCGACTTCTGCCCGGTGAGCTGGGACATCCTGATCCGCTCCTGTCCCAACCGGTTCTGCGGCAAGCCGCTGACATGGCCACGCGCCGATAGCTTAAGAGAGTGCCGGCACTGTCGTGAGCCTTTGGTCTCGGCTGCTTCGGACAAGGTCGCCAAACATCACCGGCCGAATCTTCGCTGGCTCGCGGACCTGTTCGACGAAAGTGCGGAGATCCGGCTTGCTGCGATGCGCCGCGTGCCCGCTGCTTTGCCGTTGCATTGCGAGACGGACGTCTATGAGTTTGTTCTCGCGATCGTGCGAGCCTGGCAACTTGTATCTGACGCTGGGCTGGACATGGACGACGCACCTGTCGGTCATCGGGCGCTTTGCGAAGCTGTGAGCTTCGTTCTCGAATACCCGAAGTCGAGGTGGGACCTTCTCCAAAGGTCGCCTGGCGAGCGCGATAAGCTATACGGCGTCATGGCGCGGATTTCTCGGGACACCGCCGTGCCCGTGGTCCGACAGGCGCTGATCGAAATCCTCGCCGATTGCCCGCTGATGTTGGTGAAGCAGGACCGTCGGCCGCCGCCGGGCGAGTTGAACTCGCGAGGTGCTGCTTCCGTCCTTGGCGTGCCGCCAGGCGACGTGGGACGCCTTGTCGAAGCAGGCTTTCTCACCCCGCTGTCGAGCTCAGGCACGCAGCGTAAGCAGTACCTTTTCGACACCCATGTTGTAGAGGGCATGCGGGCGGAGTTGACGGCTGGGATGAGCGCCCGTCGTGCCGCGCAGCTTTTGGGTCTGCCTCTCTATGCAATCCCGCAACTTGTTGCGCTCAACATCCTGCAGCCTCAGCCAAGTGAGCTCTCGATGTTCCTGCGAGGCGACCATCGGGTGGGCGCCGAGGACGTTGAGAAGATTGCTGATTGGCTAGCGGCTCTCCCACTTGTTCCGCCATCGCGAGAATGGATTTCGCTCAGCGAAGCTTTCACGGCCGTTGGGGGCAGAGACAAGCCTTGGGCCGCGGTAATCAAGGCAGCTCTCTCGCGGGAACTGCCCGGCGGTCTCGTATTTGCGGCCTCTTCCCATCACGAACGCGGTACGCTTTCGATGGCCCGCCTCGCGGCCCGAGAGTTCGTCGCAGGTGGGCCAGGTTCCCGATCCCCTTTAACCGTCCTGTATGAGAGTTCGGGAAGCTCTGCGCCGCCGACTATGACGCCAGGCGAAGTGATGGACTATCTCAACTGCTCCGCCGTAGAAATTTCTTGGCTGCGGGAACGCGACCTGTTGGCGCCGCGACAGTGGGTCTCGCCCACGAGTTACGAGCGCATCAGGGTTGAGGCTTTCGGATGCCACTGGATGAGCACGCGGGAAGCGGCTGCAAGGCTGGAAGTCGAACCTCGTGGCTTATGGCGTCTCATCGAAGCCTATCCCATCGAGCCCGGCCTTGGTCGGGGGTTCTATCTTCGCTCTGATCTCGAGAGGATAGTGAACACCCTGGCCTCCGAGCGAAGGACACTGGTGGAGCGCTGGCCAGGGCTCCAGCCTAGAGGCTTACGAGGGGGCTGGGTCAAGGCTTCTATGGGCGAAAAGCGACCGCGGCCGGGGTGAATGGCTAGGCGATGAGCAAGGATGCCAAACGAAAGGTCCGCCAGCGCCAGATATTGCACTGGGCGCAGGGTGGGCGCTGTGCAGGTTGCGGTCAGCCGATGACCCTGAAGCGCGGTTTGCCGAGAGACCGTTCTGACTATCCGACCTATGATCATATCGTGCAGAAGAGCCGAGGTGGTGGGCACGGTCTGATCAACGGGTTGCTCAAACACTTCGCCTGCAACATGCGGCGAGGATCAGATCCGCCGACGGGGTGTGATCGCATTTGGCATGCGTTGGTTTTGGAGCGAATCTACTCTCCCGCCGCGACCGCGCGTTGGCAGCTCGAAATGCACAGGCCTCAAACCTTCGTAGTCGGACGCCAGGAGGTGGATTGAAACCATGGTCTGCGCCTCCGCGGCCTGGTCTGGCGTAAGTCCATCAAGCAGGCGGACAGTCAGATCGCTGCAGCCTCGGTGAAGCCCAACAACTGTTGCAGGCACCACCCCAAGCCAGAGTCACCAAGCGGCGGATCCTCGATCATCAGAAGCACATCGACACAATCGTCTGCCCAATCGATCGACTAAGGGTTCGTCCGTAACATTCTTCGTTCAGTGAACGTTGACTCTTGCGGTTGTGCGGTCTGTTGTTCTTGCAACGCGGCCATCTAGAGCCGGAGAGGAAACCAACCCATGCTTCTCGAGCGAGCGCACGTCACGAACTTCCGGTCTGCAATGGATACGGGAGAGTTCGCCATCTCGCAGGTGACGTGTTTGGTTGGAAAGAATGAAGCCGGAAAAAGCGCCGTACTCATGGCGCTTGCCGCGCTCAATCCTCATTCCGCCACGCCCGCCGTATTGGATAAAGAACGCGATTATCCCAGAGCTTCATTGCTGAAGTATGACGAACTGCATTTGTCTGCGGCCGCTGTCGCGGTTTCAACGAGCTGGAAACTTGAGGGATCCGACCTAGCGGCCATCGCACTCGCAGTTGGTCCAGGAGCTTTCCGAGGCGACCGGGTCGAGGTGTCACGTTCGTACGGTGAGGCTCCGGAATTCCAATTCGATTTGGACTTCGGCGTGGTGCTAAAATTTCTCTACAGTAAACATAATCTCGATGAGTCCGAAGTGGCCGTATTGTCGACTGCTGGAACGACAACAGCTCTTATCGAAACGCTCAACGGCATGACCGCGCTTTCAGAGCGCCAGCAAGCTCTGAAGGCTGATCTTGCCAAGAACGGATCAGCCACGGGTCGGGTGAAGGCAATCCTAGCTAAGCGGCTGCCGAAATTTATGTATTTCTCGTCCTATGACCGAATGGACGGTGCCATTCAGATCGAGCAGACGCGCCAGCTGATCGCCAACGACACAATCGACAACGACGCTCACCGCGGCCAAAAGCTTTTCGCTGAGTTTCTAGAGTATGCTGGCGTCAGCATTGACGAAATCGCAGGTGTCCAAACCTACGAGACATTCAATGCCAAGCTTCAGGCAGCTTCCAACAATATCACGGATCAGATTCTCGAATATTGGACCCAGAATCCAGACTTGAACGTCGCTGTGCGTGTCGAGCAAGCGAGGCCGGGCGACCCGGCCCCCTTCAACAGCGGGACCATAGCCAGGGCGCGTATCGAGAACCGCTTGCATAGGGTAGATACCCCTTTTTCAGAACGGAGCGCCGGATTCGTTTGGTTCTTCTCCTTCCTCGTAAAGTTCGCCCAAGTGAAGGACGAGACGTCGCCCGTCGTCCTGCTCTTGGACGAACCGGGGCTAACCTTACACGGCAAGGCGCAGGCTGACCTTCTTCGCTTCTTTGCGGAGAAGCTGGCACCCCATCACCAGATCATCTACTCGACACACTCGCCATTCATGGTCCCGGCCGACGACCTAGCATCCGTTAGGATTGTTGAAGACCAAGTCGAGCTGAAGGGACCGCGACGCGTGCCGATTGGCACGAAGGTGCGAGAAGATGTCCTCGGCCGAGACCCCGATACGGTTTTTCCGCTGCAGGGCGCGCTCGGCTACGAAATCAGCCAGTCTCTGTTTGTTGGGAAGAACACCTTACTCGTCGAGGGACCGGGAGACATTCTTTACCTGCAGGCGCTCTCCGACGCGTTGAACAGGCGTCAACGCACCGGACTCGATCCGCGATGGGTCCTGTGTCCGGCGGGCGGCATCGACAAGATCCGCCCGTTTGTCAGCCTGTTCAGCGCTAATCAGCTCAATGTGGCAGCGCTGTCGGATGAGGCGAAGGGCGACAAGCGGAAGATCGAAGACCTCAAACGGAGCGACGTCCTAAAGGCGGGCCACTTCTATTCCATCGCAGACTTCGTCGACGCAGCTGAGGCCGACATCGAGGACCTGTTCGATCCGTCGATATTTGTGTCCATCATCAACGCTGCCTTCCAAGTTCCAGAGAGCCATCTTCTCACCACCAAGACCTTGGACGAGGCTGATCTGAATACGACCCGCCTGCTGAAGAAAGCGGAAGCTGCCTTCAACGTGTTGCCCGATACGGTCCCGACTTTCGATCACTTTACGCCGGCCGCGTGGCTGATCCGAAATCCGAAGGTGCTCGAAAGCAAGTCTCCAGCCGTCGCGAAGACTCTCGAACGAGCAGAGAAGGTTTTCGCGACGTTCAACGCACTTCTCCCCTGATGTTGGAGGTACCGACGGCTGCTGCTTCGGCAATGGTCGGCCGATGAATGTACCGCCCCATGTGATTTCCGCCCTGAAGGCGCGGGCGAAGGCTCTGGGGCCTGTGTCGCTGCGTGATCAGATGTGGCGCGAAGCCGTCTCGTTCCACGAGAGCGCGCAGCGGAATTTCGAGCAGCGGGTCGGGCCGGACGGTCGCTATGCGTTTCCCTTCACTGCTGGCGTCGTCGGATTGGCGTTCGCCTGTGAGCTCTACCTGAAAACCCTGCTGCTGATCGCCTACGGAAAGGCACCGCACGGCCATAGGCTCAACGTCCTGTTCGCCAAGCTGCCCGACGACGTCAGGGCGCTCGTGAAGGTCCGCTATGAGCAGCGCCGGGATGGGCTGGGCTCCGTGCTAGAGCACGATCTGGTGACGTTCGCCAACGCCTTCGTCGAGTTTCGCTACGTCTATGAGGGCGGGAATGACGCCTTAGACATCATCGGCTTGGGCCAGCTGGCTGCATCGCTGTACGAGGCCAGTCGACGGCTAAATTCTGACCTGCAGCTGTACGAATACACCCACATCCGGATCACCTCGGCGATGCAGGGCGTCCCGATCTTCTCTCAGGGCGCCCATCCCTATCCTCCGGCACCGTCTTGGCCCGACGACACGGCGTAAGCTGCCTCTGCCGGCTCGCCAAGCAGCGACTGTTCGTCGGATCGGCTAGCGATGGTCCGTTGTCCGGCGCACGGTCAATGTCCGTTGCTGGCGCGTAATAGACGCGGTCAGCTGCGCCTATTGATCGCGGCATCTCCCTGCACAGGAACTAGGGCGGCTGGCCCGGGCCGAAGCCGCGAGTAGCGCGCTCCCGCTGCTTCACACGCGGCGGCGACAGAGCCGAACCGCTTTATGTAGGTCATGTACGAAGGTGCATCGGGGGTCTTGATGAGCAATGAAGTGGAGACGCTCCCGCGCTCGTGCTCTATCCTTCGGAGAACCGCTAGGAGCTGTTCTTCACCGATCTTCCGACCAAGCACGCTGCCTAGGCGATTGAGGCGAGGCTTTTCGCCAACCAGCGCCATTGCTCGCCCCAGTGTGCCGAACCGCTTGTCGTAATAGCTTGCGTTGCAGCATTCAGGAGCCTCATCGACGACACTCGTCGAGAGTCGGCCAACCCGGTCTCGAACTCGACGGAGATCCGATAGCATCCTCTCCTCGGATCGCCGCCGGTTGTCCGCCAACCATGCACGTCTTCGCTGGGCGGCGGCATATGTGCGTGGAGGAACGATTGGCTCCATCACGCGAACCTCGCCCCAAGTGCTTCTGGGTTGGATCGTCCGAGGCCCGCCGAATGTACGAGCTTCCTTGCCAAACCTGAGCACGCCGGTCAGCAGTTCGCACGTTAGGACACGTCGCACATGTTGGAAGGTGATAGGCTCGCCCGAAGTCCAAGTCTCTCCATCTCGCTGGAGAATTCGGGCAATCTGAGCGGGAAGTTTCTTCCGCACCAGGTAGAGGTCGAAGATCTTTCGAACGACTCCGATTTCCCGTTCGTCCCCGTGCACATATCTTAATCTGTATTCCGGATGGCTTTTCCTCTCCCCTCGGCGGAGCACCTTGCCGAGAGACCCATCCGGCAGGAGTTCCTGCCGGGCAACCCCGTAGGGGCAAGACCCTCCCTGGACTAGCCCGAGCGCCCTATTGATCCGCTTCGCGCGGCGGATTCTTTCGGAAAGCTCGCGGCTATATTCGCCCGCCATGACTCGCTTGAGCTGCTTGAGGATCGCCCCCGTTGGGTTCTCGTCGAAGGCCTCCGCCACATAGCGGACGCTTATCCCTGAGGAGCGACAGAGAAATTCATAGTGGGCAGCTTCATCTGGGTCCTGGTACCGGCCCCATCTGCTGACATCGAGCACGAGGATTGTCCTGTATTCCGCGCGCCCGGCCACTATGTCCGCTAGCATGTCGCTGAGGCCCTTCCGCCCTTTTGTCGAGACCCCGCTCTTGCCCTCATCGACATAGGTTCGAACGATGTCATAGCCCTCTCGCTTGCTGAACTCGGCGATGGAGGCTCGCTGGTGGAAGCTGGAGTATTTCTGCACTTCTGACGAAGCCCTGAGGTACTGGGCGGCAGGTATCAAAGCAGCGCGCTCGCCGACCGCCGCCTCCGCGTTTTTCGACATCGACTTACCCTTTAGCTTTCGCGGATCCCTCATCCGCTGCCGATGTTTTTACCGCTGCTCGACGCTTGCAGGGCAGACCTTCTAGATTTGCGACAGTTCGACAGTAAATCTCCCAGCTGCCCCCGCCGACGCGGTCACGCGCATCCATCACTCACGCATGGCGCTTCGCGGGCGTAAGCTGAGCACTGACATATTGCTGCGATGATGTTAGGGGCGAGCGACTAAGCCACTCTTAGGTGGTCTCGTGCGGATTTGAGCCGCCCTTAGGTGGTCGCGCCAGTTAGTCAGAGCCGGCTAGACGCAGCGGCTATCGGCCTTCGGTGACCCGCTCTTAAGTGGTCCGGATATCCCTTATTCCGTGGGTCATGGGGCGCAGGCGCGTGGCGTCGGCAGGGCCTTGGTCTGCGCCAGCCTGTGAACCTCAATCCTCACCCGTGCGTCCTGCTGTTGGCGGGGCTTTGGGCCGTGGTGTGTCGAGGGGGTGTTGACCTTCCCTTGATGGGAAGGTTTAGCAGTGTTGTCGTCAAAGGTTTGCGAGGACGACGTCATGGCCGCCGAAGGCTTCAGAACACTGGATCTGCCCGTGCTGGGCATGACCTGCGCCAGCTGCGTGGGGCGGGTTGAAAAGGCCATCCGCGCCGTGCCGGGCGTGGCGCAGGCGCAGGTCAATCTGGCCGCCGAACGGGCGCAGGTGTCGCTGTCGCCTGACGGTTCCGCCGCCGCCGTCGCCGCCGCCATTAAGAGCGCGGGCTATGAGCCGATGGGGGAGGAGGTCGTCTATCCCGTGCGGGGGATGACCTGCGCCTCCTGTGTCGGCCGCGTCGAAAAGGCGCTGGCCGCCGTGCCGGGCGTGCTGTCGGCCAGCGTCAATCTGGCGACCGAGCGGGCGACGGTGCGCTTCCTGTCGGGGGCGACGACGTTCCAGGATCTGGCCGCCGCCGTCGAACAGGCGGGCTATGTGCTGGAGGCGCCGCAGGACGCCGGTCCCGACGCCGGCGACCGCGAACAGGCCGCCCGTGACGCCGAGATCAGCAAGCTGGGCCGCGCGGTGCTGATCGCAGGCGCGGCGACCCTGCCGCTGTTCGTGCTGGAGATGGGTTCGCACTTCGTGCCGGGGATGCATCACTGGATCGGCGAGACGATCGGCGCCTTCAACTGGAAGGTCATCAGCTTCGTGCTGGCGACCTTCGTCCTGTTCGTGCCGGGTGCCGTTTTCTTCCGTAAAGGCGTGCCCGCCCTGCTGCGCGCGGCGCCGGACATGAACTCCCTCGTCGTGCTGGGCGCGACGGCGGCCTGGGCCTTCTCGACGGTGGCGACCTTCGCGCCGCAGTGGCTGCCTGAAGGCACGGCCAACATCTATTTCGAGGCGGCGGCGGTGATCGTCACCCTGATCCTGGTCGGGCGCTGGATCGAGGCGCGGGCCAAGGGGCGCACGGGTCAGGCGATCCGCCGCCTGATGTCGCTGCAGGCCAAGACCGCGCGTGTGGTGCGGGGCGGCGTCGAGCAGGACGTAGCCGTCGATACGGTCAAGGTCGGCGACCTGGTCGTGGTGCGCCCCGGCGAGCGGGTGCCGGTCGACGGCGTGGTCACGGACGGCGCCTCCTTCGTCGATGAAACCATGCTGACGGGCGAGCCGATCCCGGTCGAGAAGGCCGCCGGGGCCGAGGTCACAGGCGGCACGCTGAACACCACGGGCGCCTTCCGCTTCGAGGCGCGTCAGGTCGGCTCGCAGACCGTGCTGGCCCAGATCGTCAGGATGGTCGAGGCGGCGCAGGGAGCCAAGCTGCCTATTCAGGCGCTGGTGGACAAGGTGACGGGCTGGTTCGTGCCCGCCGTCATGGCCATCGCCGCCCTGACCTTCGTCGTGTGGTTCCTGTTCGGGCCTGATCCGGCGATGGGTATGGCGCTGGTCGCGACCGTGTCCGTGCTGATCATCGCCTGCCCGTGCGCCATGGGTCTGGCGACGCCGACCTCCATCATGGTGGGCGTAGGCCGCGCGGCGGAGTTGGGCGTGCTGTTCCGAAAGGGCGAGGCGCTTCAGGCCCTGCAGGGCGTCGAGGTCGTCGCCTTCGACAAGACCGGCACCCTGACCGAAGGCAAGCCGACGCTGACCGATCTGGTCACGGCCGAGGGCTTTGACGATGCGACCGTGCTGGCCCAGGTGGCGGCGCTCGAGATCCGCTCCGAGCACCCGGTGGCTCGCGCCCTGGTCGCCGCCGCCGAGGCGCGCGGCGTCAGCGTGGTCGAGCCGCAGGACTTCGCCTCCATCCCCGGCAAGGGGGTGACGGGTCTGGTCGATGGCGCGCGCGTCGCCGTCGGCGCCGACCGCTACATGGCCGAGCTGGGCTGCGACGTGGCCGTGTTCGCCGAGGCGGCGGCCCGTCTGGGCGATGAGGGCAAGACGCCGCTCTACGCCGCCGTGGACGGTCGACTGGCCGCCATCATCGCCGTGGCCGACCCGGTCAAGGCGACGACGGCCGAGGCTATCGCCGCCCTGCACGAGCTGGGATTGAAGGTTGCGGTCATCAGCGGCGACAACCGCCGCACCGCCGCAGCCGTGGCGCGCCGTCTGGGCATTGATGAAGTCCACGCCGAGGTCATGCCAGACGGCAAGGTGGCCGTGATCGAGGCGCTGAAAGCGAGCGGACGCAAGGTCGCCTTCGTCGGCGACGGGGTGAACGACGCCCCGGCCCTGGCGGCGGCGGACGTGGGTCTGGCGGTCGGCGGCGGCTCGGACGTGGCGATCGAGAGCGCGGACGTGGTCCTGACCGGCGGCGACCTGCGCGGCGCGGTCAGCGCCATCGGCCTGTCGAGGGCGACGATGAACAACATCCGCCAAAACCTGGCCTGGGCCTTCGGCTACAACGTCCTGCTGATCCCGGTGGCGGCGGGGGTGCTGTACCCGGTCTTCGGCCTGATGCTGTCGCCCATGTTGGCGGCGGGGGCCATGGCCCTGTCCAGCGTCAGCGTGGTGCTGAACGCCCTGCGTCTGAAGACCTTCAAACCCCATATCAACACCGGCAGCACGAAGGGAGCCGCGTGATGAACATCGGCAAGGCGGCCCAGGCGACCGGCGTCTCGGCCAAGATGATCCGCTATTATGAGGCGCAGGGCCTGATCCGCCCCGCCGATCGCACCGAGGGCAATTACCGCGACTTTTCAGAGCGCGACCTGAACGACCTGCGCTTCATCCGGCGGGCGCGCGGGCTGGGCTTTTCGATTGAGGAGATCAGCCGCCTTCTGTCCCTGTGGCGCGACGACGCCCGCCCCAGTCGCGAGGTCAAGGCGATGGCGCAGAAGCATCTGGAGGACCTGGACGCCCGCATCCGCGAAATGCGCGAGATGGCCGACACCCTGCGCCACCTGGCCCATTGCTGCGCCGGCGATGACCGCCCGGACTGTCCCATCCTGTCGGATCTGGCGGGCGCACCGACCGGGCAGGAACAGCGCGCGGACTGAACCTGAAAGTCAAAATGACAACGGCGGCGCCCCTGACAGGACGCCGCCGTTTCTCGTTCCGGCCGGGGCAGGAGGCCGGAACGAATGCCTAGACCCTTTTCGGTTCAGTCGGAATCGACTGCACCCAGAACAAGGGTCCAGAACTATCTGGAGCGAATATCCGAGTTGAGTTGGACATGCGTCCAACTCAACCGATTTCGCTCTTGGCTGTTAGGCCAGAACCATGATGGCGACGCGGCGGTTCTGGGCGCGGCCTTCACGGGTGTTGTTGGGGGCGACCGGCTTGGCGGCGCCATAGGAGATGGTCGCCATGCGGTTCAGGGCGATGCCCTGATCGCTGAGGAAGCGACGCACCGCTTCGGCGCGTTCCTGGCCCAGACGCTCATTGATCTGGTTGGTGCCGGTCGAGTCCGTGTGGCCCTGGATTTCCAGGTAGACGTTGGCGTTCTCGGCGCGCAGACGCTGGACCAGTTCGGCCAGGCGTTGTTCGGCTTCCGGCGACAGTTCGGTGTGGTTGACCGGGAACTTCACCGAGTCGTCCGACAGAACGACTTCGTACAGGAATTTGCCCTGGGCCAGTTTGTGCGCGGCGTTGGCGCGGGCCAGGGCTTCGCCTGCCGTGCCTTCGACCTGCGTCAGATGGCTGTCGACGCCGTCGACGCGCTCGTTCACGACCTGGACGTTGTCGCGGACGAACCGATGGCTGGCGCAGCCGCTGACGGCGACGCCAAGAATGGCGATAGCGCCGACGACGGCGGTCCTGGGTGCCAATTTGATCAAATCAAGTCTCCTTCGTGCCCGGCCCAACTCCGGGGGGGTTACGCGCCGCACCGGTGTCGGTTGCAAAACGGCGGAGCAATGACGCGCGAAGAAGTGAAAAGGTTCAGCTTGACTGTAAAAAAATTTAAACAAACCGCCGTTCTTGTTGTTTCAGCCGCCTTGGCTGACGCCTTTTTCCTGACGCTCTCAGGTGATCAGCTTCGCGCGAGCTGAAGGGCGAGGAGCCATTGTTGCAAGTATCACCATTGGGCGTTCGCGGAACCTGTAGCGGAACAGGCGACCAGGGGTGAGCCGGGCCTCGAGGCGTAAACGTTCCAGGGCTCTGCCGGTTGCGGCCAGCGTCGCGGCGCATGGCCTGATCCTGGCGCTTATGGTGACGGCTCCGGTCAAGCCTGTCGTCGAGCCTGCGCCGACGCCGCTGGTCGAGGTGACTCTGGTCGAGCCGCCTCCGCCTCCGCCTCCGCCGTCAGAGCCGGCGCCCGGCGATGCGCCCGCGGGAGGATCGGAGCCCGCACCCGCGCCTCAGCCTGAACCGGCGCCTGCCGCGCCAGCAGTAGCGACCCCCGTTCCGGTCCCGGCGAAGACGCCCCAGAAGGCGCGCGCAGCGCCGACGCCGCCGACGCCTCGCCCCAGTCGTCCGACGCCTCTGGCGCCGCAGGTTGAGCCGCTGCCGGTCTCGGCGCCTGAACCCAGCGTGTCCTTTGTTTTGCTGGGAGACGGCGCGCTCAGCGGCGCCTTGACCGCGGGGCAGGGGACGGGCGGGGGCGGTGGGACGGGCTCCGGGGCAGGCGGCTCCGGCGGCGGCTCCGGTTCAGGGACAGGCGGCGGTTCGGGGCAGGGGTGCGACATGGTCAAGCGCATCCAGGACGCCCTGCGCAACGATGCGCGCATCAACGCGGCGATAGGAGAGGCCTATCGCACATCCGGCGCCTCGGGGCAGGCTATCCTGATGTGGAACGGCGACTGGCTGCAGAGCCCCGGCGAGGAAGGCAAGGGGCTGGCCGGGGTGCGTCAAGCCATCGCCGTCACGGTCGGATTCTCGCCGCGCGCCTGTAAGGCGGAAACGGTGAACGGCTATGTGCTGCTGACGCTCAGCGACCAGCCGGGCGCGCCGCGCGTGGCGCTGGGCAGCGGCGGGCGCTGGCGCTGGTCCGACCTGCTGTCCCTCTAGCCTGGCAACCCGAGGCCGAGGGGGCCGTAAAGCCAGGTCAGCCAGGCGCCAATCGCCAGAAAGACGCCGAAAGGCAGGCGGTCGGTCCCGGCGATGGGACGGCGAAGGACGATCTTGGCCGCGACGACGCTCAGGCCGCTCAGGGACGCCCACAGGAGCACGCTGGGCAGACCCATCCAGCCGACCCAGGCGCCGATCGCGCCCAGCAGGAAGGGATCGCCCCCGCCCAGACCGTCGCGACCGCGCAGGCGCCTATAGATAAAGGCCAACAGCCATAGGCCGCCGAAGCCCGCCGCCGCTCCGATCAAGGGCGTCTTCAGCGGGCCGACCAGCGACCATTGCAGGCCGCTCTGCACATTGGCGGGGTCCAGCGCCACCGCCGCGAACAGGCCGCTGAGAAACAGCGGCAGGGTCAGGGCGTCCGGCAGCCAGAAATGCTCGGCGTCGATGATGGCGATCAGCAGCAGCTGCCAGCCCAGCACCGCCCCCGCCAGAGCCCAGGCGGGATCGTCGAGGCGCAGCGCCGCCCAGACGCCGATGGCGGCGGCGGCCAGTTCGATCAGGGGATAGCGCACAGGAATGGCCGCGCCGCAGTCGCTGCACTTCCCCCGCGTCATCGCCCAACTGACGACAGGGATCAGCCGCCAGGGCTTCAGCGGACGGCCGCATGACCCGCAGCGGGAGCGCTGCACGACGACATCCTGACCCTGCGGCAGGCGCAGGCTGACCAGGCCCAGAAAGCTGCCCACGATCAGGCCAAGGCCGCCTAACAACGTCGCCAGCATGCGTTTTCCTCTGTCTCCATATCCAGATCCGGCCCCTAGTGCGGCGATCCCTTCGCGACATGCAATCGAATTGCTGCGACGCAAAGGTTGTGTCGTATCGCGGCGACACCTAACGACCTATCAGTCGGACGCGTCTCTGAAGACTGGACGCACGATAGCTCAAATGGATATTCAGGTTTTGTGACCATAGTTTCGGCGATCGATAAATTGACGCCGCGCGAACGGGAAATTCTTCTGCTCGTGGCGGAGCGTCTGGGCGACAAGGAAATCGCCCAGCAACTGAACCTGTCGCCGCGCACTGTTCAGAACCACCTGCATCGCGCCTATGAGAAGCTGGGCGTTTCCGACCGCCAGCAGGCGGCTCGCCTGCTGAGTAATTCCTACTCAGGGCAATCGTCGCCCCTGTCGCCCGCGCCGCTTCTGCCGTCAGAACAGGGCGTCCTTGCAGGTTCTGACCGTGTCGAGGACGGGAAGGCTCCCTGGCCGGTTCCCTTCTACGGAGGTTACCTGCGCCTGGGGCGCTGGCGTCGGCCACGCAGAATCGGCGGCTCTGTCCTGCTGTTGATCCTGGGCGGCGCGCTGGCGTGGATTCTGCTCGCAGCCGCTGCGGTCAGTTTGATCCCTCCCGTCCTGGAGATGATCCAGGGCCTGCGCTGACGCTTCGGGATGGCGGAGATGCGCATGATCAAAGGGAATTAAGCGCCTGACGACAGTCGGGCCGAGCGGAGACGTCGATGAGCCCCTTGCAACTCGCACTGCAGTTCGCATTGCTGGCGTTCAGTCTGATAGGCCTTTCCCTGCTTCTCTGGCGAGGAAGGACCTGGGACCGCGCGGCTGCAGGCGTCGTGCTGATGGCTCTAACACTATCATATGCCATTGATAATACTGGCCAAGATAGCTTTGAGTTCGGCGTGATCCTGATCGATGCAGCGGCCTTTATCGCCCTGTGGCTGATCGCCGAACGGGCGGGGCGTTGGTGGATCGTGATGACCGCAGCGCTGCATCTGGTGTCGACCCTGGTCTACGTCGCGCCATTCCTGACCTCGACCAGTCTGGCCTGGGCCGCGATGACGCTGATCTGGGTCCTCTGGCTCCTGACGTCACTGACATTTTTATTCGGCGTCTGGGAGATTGAAGCCGCCCGACGCTTCGCCTTTGGGGGGCGATATGGCTCAACACTGGACGATGGAGGCGGCCCGCGCGCTGCTCCGTCAATGGAATGACAAGCGGCTGGAAGCGTCCGTTCGTGCGGCGGGGCTGATGGCTGAACTGGGCGCGCTTGAGGCCTGGCTGCTGGAGCAACGGCCCGAGACTCTGGCCGAGGCGGAGCGTCTTCTGGACCTGATCACATCGCATGAAAGCGGCGGCGGGCGCGGGCTGGAGCAACTGTGCCGCATCGGCGGCGGAGTCCGCAACGACGTCGACGCCCATCGCAGCCGGGTGGAGCACAGCTTCGCTCCGCGCGCCTCGGGACCGCTGGCGGGGCGGGCCTAAAAGTCATCATTTGATGATCGTCGGCCAGGGTTTCGTCCCGCCGACCGGACTGTTACAGCCGTTGACAGTCCGCGACCAAGCCTTGCGCCGTCGCTCCGCAAAGCGGTTTTTCCTCCCATGATTTTCGCTGTCCGCGCCGCGTCTCTCGCGTCGGCCTCCGTCTCCGTGCTCGCTTTCGCCGCGCCTGTTCTGGCCGAGGCGCCCATCGACACAGGCCCGACCCAAGTGTCCGAGATCGTGGTGACGGCCGAAAGGCGCGAGACACCGCTGGCGGCCACGCCCCTGTCGCTGACGGTAGCGGCCCAGCCCTTGCTGGACGGCGTCGGCGTGCGCGACATCAAGGATCTGCAGATCCTGGCGCCGGGGCTGATCGTGGCCTCGACCTCGAACCAGACCTTCACCACCGCTCGCATCCGCGGCGTCGGCACGGTGGGCGACAATCCGGGCGTGGAAAGCTCGGTCGGCGTCATGATCGACGGCGTTTACCGCCCGCGAAACGGCGCCGCCCTAGGCGATCTGGGCGAGGTGGAACGCGTCGAGGTGCTGAAAGGCCCGCAGGCGACCCTGTTCGGCAAGAATACCTCGGCGGGCGTCATCAACGTCGTCACCGCCGCCCCTTCGTTCGACGCGCGCATGGCGGGCGAAGCGACCTTCGGCGACTATGGAACGCACGGCGGTTCCGTCTCCCTGACCGGCCCGATCGTGGACGAGGTTCTGGCCGGGCGGCTGTATGTCGCCGCGCGTCGTCGCGACGGCGTCTATGACGTCAAGACAGGCGACGGCCCGCGCACCTCGACCGACGATCAGACCGAACACTACGACACCGTGCGCGGTCAGCTGCTGTGGCGCGCCACGCCGGACCTGACCGCCCGCCTGACCGCCGACTGGACCGAGCGGGACGAGCGTTGCTGCGTCGGCGTGCAACTGGTGACCGGCGCGACGGCGCCTCTTCTGGCGACCTTCGCGCCCGACGGCGGCGTGGCGGCGACGCCCAAGCCTTGGGACCGCGTCGCCTATTCCAACCGCGACACCAACACCCGCATCCGCGACAAGGGCCTGGCGCTGCACCTGAGCGCCGACCTGGACTGGGCGACGCTGGACAGCACCTCGGCGGTGCGCGACTGGCGCGGCGTCATCAGCCAGGACTGGGACTTCACCTCGGCCGACCTGGCCTATCGCCCGGACGACGGCAGCTGGTCGAACCGCTTCCGCACCCTGACGCAGGAGTTCCGCCTGTCGGGCCAGAACGGAAAGCTGGATTGGTCGGCGGGCGCCTTCTTCGCCGCTGAGAGGCTGACCCGCCGCGACAGCCTGCTCTACGGCGCCGATTACGAAGGCTACGTCAGCCGCCTGCTGTCGCGCTCGGCGTTGAACCCGCTGGGCGACCCGAACTACGTCTCGACCCTGACCGGCCTGCCTGTCGGCCAAAACTTCGTCGAAGGCGAGGGCCAGTTGGACCGCTACTGGCAGACAGCCCGCAGCGCCGCCCTGTTCGGCCAGGTCTCCTACGCCGTGACCGACCGCCTGACCCTGACCGGGGGCCTGCGCCGCACCCATGAGACCAAGGAGATGACGGCCGCCTATCACAACACCGACGGCGGGCGGGCTTGCGCGGCGGCGCTGGCCAACGGCGTGAGCAACGCCACCTTGTGCCTGCCGTGGTCGAACCCGGCCTTCAACGGCCTGAGCCAGTCGGAGACCGTCAAGGACGAGGCCTGGACCGGCATGGCCCGCGCCGAGTTCAAGGCGGCGGAGGGGACGCGCCTCTACGCCTCCTGGTCGCGAGGGCGCAAGAACGGCGGCTTCAACCTGGACCGGGGGCAGACCAATCTGGTCCCCGACGCCTCGTGCGCCTTCCCGGCCGAGAGCGCCGACGCCTTCGAGGCGGGGATCAAGAGCGTGATGCTGGACCGGCGCCTGCTGGTCTCGGCCGCCGCCTTCCGCCAGACCTATGAAGACTTCCAGTTGAACACCTTCCTGGGGACGACCTTCTTGGTCCGCTCCATCCCGCAGGTGCGGGCCAAGGGCGTCGAAGCGGATTTCATGCTGCTGCCGTTTGAGGGGCTGTCGCTGCAGGGCGGCCTGACCTACGCCCAGACAGAATACGGCGACGACGCCGTGCCGGGCCTGCCGCTGCTGGCGGGCAAGCGGATGAACTTCGCGCCGTTGTGGAGCGGGTCGCTGGCCGGAACCTATGAGCGGCCGGTGGCGGCGGGGCTGACGGGCCGGGTGACGCTGGCGGCCAAATATTCGTCGGAATACAACACTGGCTCGGACCTGGACCCGGCCAAGAGCCAGCCGGGCTTCTGGCTGGTCGACGGCCGCGTCGCCCTGGCCCGGGACGATGCGTGGAGCGTCGAGCTGTGGGGCCGCAATCTGTTCGATCAGGACTATCGCCAGGTGGCCTTCGGCGCCCCGTTCCAGACGGGCACCCTGGGCGCCTTCCTGGGCGCGCCGCGGACGGTGGGCGTGACCTTGCGAGTCATGCGCTGAGGCCATGAAAAAAGGACGCCGGCGATGCTGGCGTCCTTTTTTAAATTCACGGTCGCGACAGATCAGTTCTTGTCGCGGTCTACAGCCTTGGCCGCGCGCTCGGCCTGGCCGCGCCAGCCGTAGCCTTCGCCATGTTTGCCGACGCTGATGAAGGTCGCTTCCTCGGCCTTGTGGAAATACTGCTCGGACACCATCCAGCCCTTGAAGGGACGCAGCACCGACAGGCACATGGCCGCCAGCACCGGGAAGGTCACCAGAAAGTGGACCCAGACCGGCGGATGAACGGTGAACTCGAAGATCATGAAGGCGATCATGCCGACGACGCCGACGGCGCACATGACGAAGAAGGCCGGGCCGTCCGCCGGATCCGCGAAGCTGTAGTCCAGCCCGCATTCGGGGCAGGACTCGCGCAGGCTCAGATAGCCCTTGAACACGGGGCCCTGGCCGCAGCGGGGGCAGCGGGCGCGGATGCCGGTCTTCACCGGGCTGATCGGAGGATAGGCGGGGTCGGACACTAAAACTGTTCCTACGGCGAACGATGTCCATGATGTCGGCCGTTCGCCACGGGGAAGCAAGCGGGTGTTTTGTCCTATGGGCCGACAGACCCTCGGGTCCGGCCCCGTTAACGACGATTAAAGCCCTTCGCGCGAGCATGCGCGCGATATGTCCGGGGCCCCCGCCAAGAAGCGCGTTCTGCAGACGACCGTGGCGGCCGCCGCGGCGGGCGTCGTCGTCTTCGCGCCTCTGGCTCCGGCGCCGTCGTTGGCTCAAGGGCAGTCTCAGGCGGGCGCTCCAGTCGAGATCCGCATCGGGGCCAATGCGGGCTTCACGAGGATCGAGTTCGCCGGGGTCGTCGGAGCGCGTGCGCGGGTTCGCCAGGACGGCCGCACCGTCGTGGTCCGCATCGGCACGACCGCCGCCCCCGACGTCAGCCGCCTGCGCGTCGATCCGCCCAAGGGGCTCGAGAAGATCGAGACCCGCGCGGCGCAGGGCGCGACCGAGCTGGTGTTGACCCTGGCCGAGGGGGCGGGCGCGACCAGCGGGTCCGCCGACGGCGCCGTCTGGCTGAACCTCTATGCGCCTAGCAAGGACGGCGACGGTCTGCGCCGCTCGCCCGTGCCGATCGGCGGAGCGGTGCCGGTGGCGGCCGAGGCCAAGGGCCAGCAGACCATCATGCGCTTCGACTGGAGCGGTCCGGTCGGCGCGGCTGTCTTCCGGCGCGGCGAGGCGGTCTGGGCCGTGTTCGATCACGCCGCCCGCATGCAGATGAAGGGCGAGAGGCTGAACGGCGCCCGCTGGGCCGCCGGGCCTGACTTCACCGCCGTGCGCATTCCGGTCGAGCCGGGTCAGGCCGTGGCCGCCCGCGCCGAGGGGTCGACCTGGGTGGTGACCATCGGCGGAACCGCCCCTGCTCCCAGCGGCGTGGACATCGAGCGCGACGACGCGGTCAAGGCGTCGCTGACCGCGCGCATGGCCGGGGCGACCCGCACCGTCTGGCTGACCGACCCGATGATCGGTGACCGCTTCGCCGCCGTCACCGCCCTGGCGCCGGGCAAGGGGCTGAAAGTCGGGCGGCGTACGGTGGACGCAGGCTTCCTGCCGACCGCCCACGGCCTGGCGGTCGAGACGCCGACCGACGACCTGAGCGTCACCGCCGACGGCGATCTGGTCACGGTGACGCGGCCGCGCGGCCTGACGCTGTCCTCGCCTACCGCAGGGCTCGAACGGGCGGCAGAGGGCGCCGATGCGCCGCGCGCGGCGTCGCGCCCGGCCCTGATCCCGGCCGACTGGTCCGCTGATGCGGGCGAGGGGGGGGGCTTCATCGCCCGCCATCGCGCCCTACAGGACGCCGCCGAACGCGAGAGCGGCCGCGCCGCTGAAGACCCGCGCGCGCCCATCGAGGCGCGGCTGGCCTACGCCCGCTTCCTGGTCGGGCATGGTCTGGGGTTCGAGGCGGTTGGGGTGCTGAACGCCCTGATCAAGCAGACGCCCGCCATGCAGGGCGTGGCCGAGGTGCGCGGCCTGCGCGGCGCCGCCCGCGCCTCGATCGGCCGCTTTAACGAGGCGGAGGCTGACTTCTCCTCCGGCGCGCTGGCGGGCGATCCCTCGACCAAGGTGTGGCAGGGCTATGTGGCCGCCCAGCAGGGCGATTGGGCCAATGCGCGGCGGCTCTTTGCGGCCGGCGCAGGCGTGGTCGATGGCTTCGCCCCCGAATGGCGCGCCCGCTTCGGCGCCGCCCATGCGATGGCGGCGGTCGAGACCGGCGACGCCGACGCCGCGCGCGAACTGCTGGCCTATGTCTTCAGCCAGCCGAACGTCTCGGCGCCCGACCAACTGACCGCCCGTCTGGTGCAGGCGCGGCTGTTCGAACTGGATGAGAAGCCCGAGCGCGCTCTGGCGGTCTATAAGGCGGTGGCGCGCGCACCGCTGGACGGCATCGCCACGCCCGCGCGTCTGGGCGTCATCAAGCTTGAGATGGCCAAGGGGGCGCTGAAGGCCGACGCCGCCGCCGTCCAGCTGGAGGCGCTGAAATGGCGCTGGCGCGGGGATGCGACCGAGCTGGCGGTGATCCGCACTCTCGGTGAACTCTATCTGTCGCAGGGCCGTTATCGCGAGGCCCTGACCACGCTGAAGACGGCGGGGTCGAAGATCGTCACCCTGCCGGGCGGCGACCGGCTTCAGGCCGATCTCGACAACGCCTTCCGCGCCCTGTTCCTGGAAGGCGCGGCCGATGGCCTGCAGCCGGTGCAGGCGCTGGCCCTGTTCTTCGATTTCCGCGAACTGACGCCCGTCGGCGCTGACGGCGACGAGATGGTGCGGCGGCTGGCGCGACGCCTGATCGACGTCGACCTGTTGGATCAGGCGGCGGAACTGCTGAAATATCAGGCCGAGAACCGGCTGGACGGGGTGGCGAAGGCTCAGGTCTCGACCAATCTGGCCGCTGTCTATCTGATGAACCGCCAGCCGGAAGAGGCGCTGAAGGCCCTGTGGTCGTCGCGCACGACACTGTTGCCCGCCGCCATGAACCTTGAGCGCCGGGCGCTGGAGGCTCGCGCCCTGATGGAGCTGGGCCGTTATGAGCATGCGCTGGAGGTGCTGGGCAAGGACGCCTCGCCCGCCGCGCGCGACGTGCGCGCCGACATCCTGTGGAAGCAGCAGCAGTGGGGGGCGGCCGCCGCCCTCTACGACCAGCGCCTGGGCGACCGCTGGAAGGAGACGGCCGTGCCGCTCAGCGAGGTTGAGGAGACGCGCCTGATCCGCGCCGGGGCGGGATATTCGCTGGCGCGGGACGCCGGGGCGCTGACCCGTCTGTCGAAGAACTACGCCGGTTTCGCCGAGGGCGCGCGCTCGCCGGGCGCGATCCGGGTGGCGCTGGCGGGGCTGGACGGCGGCGACTCGGGCCGCCCGCAGGACTTCGCCGCCCTCAGCGCCGGGGCCGACGCCTACGCCGGCTGGATCGCCCAGACCAAGGCTGAGTTCAGGGCGAAGACGGGCGCGGGCCAATAAAAAACCCCCCTCCCGACGGGAGAGGGGTCTTTTGCGTCCGCTCCCCGCGAGGAGGACCGGACGCGCCTGAAAGGCTTAGCCGTTGACGGCGTCCTTCAGCGGCTTGGACACGCGGAAGCGCACGGCCTTCGAGGCCGGGATCTTGATCGTCGCGCCCGTGGCCGGGTTGCGGCCTTCGCGCTCAGCGCGCTCGGCGGTGTCGAACACGCCCAGGTTGGAGATGCGGACGTCGTCGCCCGACTTCAGAGCCTTGTGGATGTTCTCGACAATGGCGGTCAGCACCTTGCCGGCGTCAGCTTGCGAAACGCCCGCGTCTTTGGCGACAGCGGCGATCAGTTCAGCTTGAGTGGTCATGAGGGTATTTTCCCAATGGTGGTCGCCCGGAAGAAAGCGCCGGGCGAGGACCGGGGGATCAACGACGGTTTTTATGAACTTGGCAAGCCCGCATTGGCGTCAAGACCTTGCAGGCTGGGGATTTATCCGGTTCCGGAGGCTCTCTGGAAGCTCTCGACCAGGCTTCCGGCGACCAGTCTCCACCCGTCCACCAGCACGAAGAAGATCAGCTTGAAGGGCAGGCTGACCACCACCGGCGGCAGCATCATCATGCCCATGGACATCAGCACGCTGGCGACCACCAGATCGATCACAAGGAACGGAACAAAAAGAAGAAATCCGATGGTGAAGGCGGTCTTCAATTCGCTGATCATGAAGGCCGGGGTGACGACCCGCAGGGGCAGGTCCTGCGCGTTCGCCGTGGCCGTGACGCCCGACAGTCGGGTGAACAGGGCCAGGTCGTCGGGCTTCACCTGGGACAGCATGAAGGTTTTTACCGGTTCGGACGCCGCATCGAAGGCTTGAGGCAGTTCCATCTGCTGATCCATCAGCGGACGGACCCCCGAATCATAGGCGTCCTGCCAGGTCGGCGCCATGACGATGGCGCTCAGAAACAGGGCCAGGGACACCAGGACGGCGTTCGGCGGCGACTGCTGCATCCCCAACGCCGTGCGCAGCAGCGACAGCACCACGACGATCCGCACGAAGCTGGTGGTCATGATGACGATGGACGGGGCCAGCGACAGCACCGTCATCAGCCCGACCAACTGCACCACGCGCTGCGTCAGGCCCGCGCCGGTCCCCAGGTCGATGTTGATGGCCGATCCGCTCTGCGCCGCCTCCTGCGCCAGGGCGCCCAGCGGCCAGATCAGGCACAGGGCGGTGGTGATCAGCGACAACAGAGCCGCGCGCTTCAGTTCGGCGCGGGTCGGCATGGCGAACAGGCTCTGTTTCTCCCTCCCCTTCATGGGGAGGGTGGTCGCGCAGCGACCGGGTGGGGAGGGCCTTATGGAACGCGCGGCGCTCGCCGCTAAGGTCGCCCCCACCCGGCTTCGCCCTTTCGGGCTCAGCCACCCTCCCCATGAAGGGGAGGGAGAGGCGCCATGCTTGCGGCCGCTCACTTCACGCCTCCCGGTTGGCGCGGCTCGATCAGTTCGCGACCCTCGCCCAGCAGGATCAGCCGTTCTTCGTCATCGACGCGGATCAGAACCAGACGGCGCGACGGGTCCAGCACCAGGGTCTCGACGACCTTCATCCGCCGCACCTGTCCCTGCTGGCCCTGAAACCGAGCCAGGATTTCCGGCGCATAGCGGCGCGCCGCCCAGGCGGCCAGGCCGATGATGCCCAGGGTGATGGCCAGGCCGAAGATCGCCCGGAACAGATCAAGGAAGTTCATGCGGATGCAGCCCCAGACGCACGATAAAGTCGCACACGACGGCGGCGCGCGGACGCGGCGCTTCGGGGCTATGTTTCAACGTACGTGGTTAACGGCGCGTTTAGGGATACGGGATATTAACCATGCAGGCGGCAAATTCTGCCGATCCGTTCGTCCGGGGGATTCGCATGTCCGTCACCGACCTGCCGCTGCTCAATCAGATAAAGGGCCGTCTGGCATGGCTGGACGACCGTCAGCGGGTGATCGCCGAGAACGTCGCCAACTCCAACACCGCCGGCTATATCGCGCGCGACCTGAAGACGCCCGCCGATTTCGCCACAGCCGTGAAGAAGAACGCCGGGCTGCGCATGACAGCCACCAATGCCCATCACGTCTCTCCGCCCGCGCGGGCGCCGCGCTTCGAGGGGATGGAGTCGCCCGATTCCGAGACCACCCTGGACGGCAATTCGGTCGTGGTCGAAGAGCAGATGCTCAAGATGGCCGAGAGCCGCATGGCCTATGACGCCGCCATCGGCTTCTACCAGAAGTCCATGCAGATGATCCGCCTGGCGGCCAAGAAGCCTGCGGCCTGAGGGGGAGTGAAGCATGCCTGACCCGATCAACAACCGCCCCGTCACGCCGCGCAACACGGCCATGGCGGTCGCCTCGACCGCGCTGAAAGCGCAGCAGTCGCGGATGCGGATCATCGCCGAGAACATCGCCAACGCAGAGTCTACGGCCAACGTCGCGGGCGGCCAGCCGTATCGGCGCCAGATGCCGGTGTTTCAGAGCCGCGACGTGGACGGCGCGACCGGCGTCGCCCTGGCCGAGGTTCGGCCGGATCAGCGTGACTTCCGCATGGACTACGACCCGTCGCACCCGGCGGCGAACGCGGAAGGCTATGTCATGCGGCCCAACGTCGACACCCTGATCGAGGCGATGGACATGCGCGAGGCGCAACGCGCCTATGAGGCCAATCTGAACGTCATCGAGACGGCGCGGAACATGGATTCGCGCACCCTCGACATCATCAAGAAATAAGAGGGGCTAAGGCATGAATCCCATCATGGCCGCCCGCGCTTACGCCGCCGTTCAGGGCGGCGGCGGCGTTAACGTCGCCTCTACCGCCAACGCCGCCGCGAGCGCCGGTCCGAATGCGGCGGGCGGCTTCGCCGACCTGTTGCAGAACGTCATGACTCAGACGACCGAGGCGACCCGCACGGCCGAGGTCCAGATGGCGCAGTCGGTTCAGGGGCAGGGCAATCTGATCGACGTCGTCACGGCCATTTCTTCGGCCGAGGCTTCGCTGGAGACGGTGATGGCCGTGCGCGATCAGGTCATCTCGGCCTATCAGGAAATCATGCGGATGCCGATCTAGGCTGCCTTTGCCCCTCAATGAGGCTGGCGCGCGGGGATCGAACCGGGCCGCCGCACGCTTTCTTTCAGATCAGGAAAGGAAGCGTGATGCTCAAAGACAAGAACTCCTCGGCCATCGTGGCGGTAAAGGATCTTCAGCGGGCGAAGACCTTTTATTCCGATGTGCTGGGACTGAACCTGGCGGACACCGGCATGGATGGCGTGCTGGGTTATCGCACAGGCAATACGTGGCTGACGGTTTATCAATCGGACTATGCCGGCACGAACCGGGCCAACGCCGTGGTCTGGGACGTGGGTGTAGAAGTGGACGATATCGTCGCTGATCTTAAGGCCAAAGGCGTCGCCTTCGAGCGCTATGAGGGCATGGAGCAGGACGGCGACGTCCATGTGGCCGGGCCGCTGCGCCTGGCCTGGTTCAAGGATCCGGACGGCAACATCCTGCACCTGTTCGGCGGCGCCGGGGCAGGCTGAGGCTATCCTTCCAGTGAGACCACCGGCTGGCTGACGTCGGCGCTGCGGCCGCGCGCCTTCAGCCAGGCGCGGATGCGGTTCTGGATCGGCTGGTCGATCAGATAGTGCAGGCCGAAGGCGAAGACGAAGGCCGCCAGCACGCCCAGACCCCACAGGCCCCAGCGCCAGACGTCGCCCAGCGCCAGCTTGCCCGCCAGGGCGTCGGCCAGGCCGAACCAGGCGATGCGCACCACTTCGTTCGAGATGAACATGGAGAAGGACACCATCGCCGCCTGCTCGACCAGTTTGGAGGGCTTGCGTCCCGGAACGGCGCCCGCCGCCAGGATGATGATGCTGATGAAGACCAGCGAGATTAGGGCGTGTTTGTCGAAATATTGGACGCCCGCCAGGGCGACGGCGGCCAGCACGCCTGCCCAGCCGGCGACGCGCGGGTTGATCCATACCCCTTGCGCGAACCAGGCCAGACCCATGCCGAGGATGAGCAGGGGCAGGGCGCGCCAGATGCCCAGGTTCAGCGGCATCTGATAGACGGGATATTTCAGGATCGCCCAGCTCAGCTCATTGGCGGCCAGATAGCCGACGACGACCAGAATCAGCGCCGTCCACGGCCCGATCCGGCTGAGGCCGCGCAGCACGAAGGGAAAGGCGACGTAGCAGCCCAGCAGGGCCGAGATCGACCACGTCGGCGCGTTCCAGCCGATGCCGCCGTGCACCCCGAACGACTGCACCAGAGCGACCTGAGCGGGCAACTGATCCCAGGCGAACCACTCGGGATGGTTGGGCGGCATGCCTGCGGCCGTGGCGACGAGCACTAATGCAACGAGCAGACCCAGGACGATGAGGTGCGCTGGAAACACCCTCAGCGCCCGCTTCAGGAAAAAGTCGGCCTTTGACATGCGGCCTGACCCGACCGCCCGGCCATAGACGCGCATCAGCACATAGCCGCTGTCGATCAGGAAGAAGTTGGTCAGCAGGAACCCGCCCCGCTCGAACACGGGATGTAGCCCTTCGGCCAGCGGCACGGGCGCTGACATCTGGAAGTGATGCAGGATGATCAGGGCGGCCACGATGAAGCGCAGCGCATCCAGCCACCCGCCGCGCCCGATCGGCGGCGGCTCATTCCGGGACGAAAACACGGCCTGCAGCATGGCGACTCCCTTGTTCGGAAGGGGGGCATGCAGGAACGGGGCCGTGGATCAGTCCGATGAAGCGGCGGCCCAGTTCAGAGCGTCGGCCTCGATCGTCTGGACCCAGTTGGACTTGCAGTCGCCATAGGCGTGGGAGTCGTCCGGATGGGCGGCGCGGCAACGCGCCTTTTCCGCGTCATAGGCGGCGGCGATCGCGGGGTTGGCGCGCAGATAGTCGCGGAAGGCCAGGTGCCGGGTGATCTCGGGCGAACCTTCGGCGTAGGCGTGAACCTGCACCAGACGGTGCCCCGTGGCGGGATCGCTCAAGGTCAGATAGCGCCGCCCCGGCAGGCCGTATTCACCCCACCACTCATAGCCCAGCGTCTCGATCGCGGCGCGGTGGTCGTCCAGGTTCGACAGGTCGCCCGCCACCGGCATCAGGTCCAGAACAGGCTTGGCGGCGATGCCGGGGATGGCGGTCGACCCAATGTGGTGAACCGCCTTTAGCGCCGGGCCGAACGCCTGATACAGGCGCGCGGTTTCGCATTCCGCCTGTTCCGCCCATGCCGGATGGTGCGGTTCCAGTTCGACACGGAAGGGCGGCGGCATCGTCGTCTCAGCCCCGGATTCTCAGCCCCGCACCAGACGCAGGAATTCCTCGCGCGTACGCGGGTCTTCGCGGACGGCGCCCAGCAGGCAGCTGGTGGACAGGCTGGCGCCTGGAACGTTGACGCCGCGCATGGTCATGCAGCTGTGTTCGGCCTCGATGACGACGCCGACGCCGACCGGACGCAGCACGTCCTGGATGGCCTGGGCGATCTCGGACGTCATCTTTTCCTGGATCTGCAGGCGCCGGGCGTAGCCGCGCACCACGCGCGCCAGTTTGGAGATGCCCACGACCCGGTCGGTCGGCAGATAGCCGACGTGCGCCTTGCCCACCACCGGCAGCATGTGGTGTTCGCAGAAGCTGACGAAGCGGATGTCCTTCAGCACGATCAGTTCGTCATAGCCGCCGACCTCTTCGAAGGTCTTTTCCAGATAGTCGCGCGGTTCGACCTCATAGCCCTGAAACAGCTCGCGATAGGATTTGGCGACGCGTTTGGGCGTTTCGATCAGGCCTTCGCGCGCGGGATTGTCGCCGGCCCAGCGGATCAGGGTGCGGACGGCGGCTTCGGCTTCTTCCTGCGAGACGGGCGGAGTGGGGGCGTGATCGGTCATGAGCGCTTCATAGCGCCGAGGCGTCATCGAAGGCCAGAGCCGAGCCTGAGCGACTTTTTGTCCAGACGGTTAGCGCGGCGTTAACCATCCTGTCGGCATTTTCTGCCGACTGACCCGTGTCTGATGTTCGGCGGGGTTTGGGGAACGGCGATGAACGGCGCGGAAGTTCTGGATGTCGGGCGCGACGCCCTTTGGCTGACCATTCAGCTGTGTCTGCCGATTCTGACCGTGGCGCTGGGCGTCGGCGTCTCCATCGGCCTGTTCCAGGCTCTGACGCAGGTGCAGGAACAGAGCCTGGTCTATGCGCCCAAGATCGTGGCCGTCTTCGCCGCCCTGTTGCTGTTTCTGCCGATGATGGGCGCGCTTCTGGGCGGGTTCATGAACGAAATCGCCGCCCGCATCGCGGGAATGTAAGGCGAGGGCAGGCGGGTGGAGCCCTATGCGACGGCGGAGCAGGTCTGGACCGGCGGGCTGATCTTCGCGCGTGTCGGCGCCATCCTGATGCTGCTGCCCGGTTTCGGGGAATCCTATGTGCCGCCGCGTGTGCGGCTGTCGCTGGCGCTGGTGCTGTCGCTGGCCTTGTGGCCCGTCGTGGCCAGCAGTCTGCCGGCCCTGCCCGCCACCCTGGGGGCCACCGTCGGCTGGGTGATGCGCGAGGTCCTGACCGGCCTGGCCATCGGCGCCATCCTGCGCAGTTTCATGACCGCCATGACGACGGCGGGCGAGGTCGTGTCCCTCCAGACCACCCTCGGCTTTTCCCAGACGGCCAATCCGATGCAGGCCCAGCCGGGCACCACCCTGTCGGCCTTTCTGATGCTGCTGGGCGTGACCCTGGTGTTCGCCACCAACACCCATCACCTGTTCATCGGCGGCATGGTCGGATCCTATGAGGCGATCGCCCCGGCCAAGCCGCTGATCGTGTCGGACTTCACCCAGATGGCGATCCGCACCCTGAGCCAGAGTTTCACGCTAGGGGTGCAACTGGCGGCGCCGGTGCTGGTCTTCGCCCTGATCTTCAACCTGGCGTCGGGGCTGGTGGCGCGGGTCATGCCCAGCTTTCAGGTCTATTTCGCCGCCGCGCCCTTAAGCGTCGTTCTGGGGCTGTCGGTGTTCGCCCTCAGCCTGGGGGTCCTGGGGACCGTCTTCATCGACCGCTATCGCTCGGTGGCGGCCTTCTTCACGGGAGGCGCCGTTGGCTGACGGTCCCGATCCCGAGTCGAAAACAGAAGAAGCCACCCCGCGAAAACTCGAACAGGCGCGCAAGAAGGGCGATGCCGCCAAGTCGCCGGACGTGGCTCAGGCCCTGTCGCTGGCAGGGGCCGCGTGGGTTCTGCTGGCGGGCGGCGGCATGTTCGCCACGCAGATTGCGGAGGGGCTGATGCCCTTCCTGTCGCAGCCGCACGCCATGATCGGCGGGCTGGAGGCGGGGGCCGGCATCGAGATCGGGATGCGCGCCGTCTGGGTGGTGACGCCCTTTCTGGCGGCGGTGTCGTTCGCCGTCATACTGGGCGGCGTTGGGGGCAATCTGGCGCAGTCGGGCCTGATCTTCACGGCCGAGAAGCTGAAACCCAAATGGTCCAAGGTGAACCCGCTGGAGGGGTTCAAACGCATCTACGGCCCCGACGGCGTGGTGCAGTTCCTCAAGACCTTCATCAAGCTGGTCGCCATCGGCGCCGTGTGTTTCTGGGTGCTGAACCCGCATGTGCGCGAACTGGAGGAACTGGCCGCCATGAGCCCGGCCTACATCCTGCCGTTCGCACGGGACCTGGCGCTGGCGTTGATGGTGTCGGCCCTTGTGTTCCTGGGACTGACGGCGGGCATGGACTATCTGTGGCAGCGGATGCGCTTCGCCAAGCGGATGCGGATGACCAAGGAAGAGCTGAAGGACGACTTCAAACAGTCCGAAGGCGACCCCCATGTGAAGGCCAAGCTGCGCCAGATCCGCATGCAGCGCGGACGCCAGCGGATGATGCAGGCCGTGCCGGACG
The DNA here is from genome assembly GCF_000421705.1 of Brevundimonas naejangsanensis DSM 23858. Classification (GTDB taxonomy): domain Bacteria; phylum Pseudomonadota; class Alphaproteobacteria; order Caulobacterales; family Caulobacteraceae; genus Brevundimonas; species Brevundimonas naejangsanensis. The sequence continues at coordinate 1,160,702 of NZ_ATXN01000002.1, read as the reverse complement.
CCACCGTCATCATCACCAACCCGACCCACTATTCGGTGGCCCTGCGCTATGAACCGGATCAGGGCGACGGCGCGCCCGTCTGCGTCGCCAAGGGCGTGGACGCCCTGGCCCTGCGCATCCGCGAGGTGGCCAGGGAGCACGAGGTGCCGATCGTCGAGAACGTCCCCTTGGCCCGCGCCCTCTATGCGGCGGTCGAGGTCGACGACGTGATCCCGCGCGAACACTTCGAAGCGGCGGCCAAGGTCATCGGCTTCGTCATGCAGCAAAGGAAGCGGCGATGAGGGGCGAGGGTATCGTCTCTCCCTCCCCTTCATGGGGAGGGTGGCTGAGGCCGACAGGCCGAAGTCGGGTGGGGGCGTCTTGGCTGGTCAAGCGCGGCATCCAGCATCACCTCGCCCTCCCCACCCGGTCGCTGTGCGACCACCCTCCCCATGAAGGGGAGGGAGAGGCGTCGCGGCTGCGCGTTAGGGCGCGCGAAAGAGCTTCGGTATGCTGACGAACCCTGATTCGCGCGGGCGAGACGCCATGATGATTTCCCGACCCCAAGACAGGTTGAAGGCGCAGGCGACGCGCCGCCCGACGTTCGATCCCCTGCTGGTGATCATGGCCGTGGGCTTCACCCTGGCGGTCGCCGCCATCGCCTATCCGGCCTTTCGGGCCAACGCCTTCAGCGCGCCGGGCCTGATGCTGATCTTCGCGGCCGGCGCTACGGCCTTGATTTGGCTGTTCGCCTTCGGTCGGGCCGAGGTTCGGCGGGCCAATGGCGATACGGCGGTCGAGATGCTGGACGCCCTGGCCGAGCCCGCCGCCCTGGTGTGGCCGTCGGGACAGGTGCTGGCCTACAACGCCGCCTGGGCCGAGGAGAACGGAACCGTCACAACGCTTCCACGTGGCAAGTCGGCGCAGGCCCTCTACATGGCCTTCGCACAGGCGCGTGAGGGCCAGCAGGGGCGCGCCATCGTCCAGATCGGCCCGCGAGAGAAAGAGGTGCTGATCGGACAGGCCGGGCAGGGGCGTTTTCTGGTTCGCGCGGCGCCCGACGCCGTCCTGCCGCTGGCTCCCAGCGCGCCCGTCGCGCCTCAGCCCGCCGCCCCGACGGGCGAGGCCCGCGCCATGGCCGCCGGGGCGCCTTTCGGCTCGGCCGTGATCGGGGGCGAGGACCTGTTCGCAGGCCGGGCTGAGGAGCCGAATGCGGCGATGGCCCTGCTGACCGGCCCGGCCGCCTCGGGCGACGCCGCCTTCGGCCATCTGTTCGACCCGGCGGGCGTGGCCGAGGCCAGGGTCAAGCTGGAGGCCGGATCGTCCGGCCCGATCGAGCTGATCGCCCGCGCTCACCCGGATCGCCAGCTGCACCTCTATGTCGCGCCCGAAGGCGACAGACGCCGCGTCTGGCTGTTCGACGTGGCGGCGCAGAAGTCGATGGAGCTCCAGCTGTCTCAGGCCCAGAAGATGCAGGCCGTGGGCCAGCTGGCGGGCGGGGTCGCGCACGACTTCAACAACCTGCTGACGGCGATCCAGTTGCAGCTGTCGGGCCTGCTGGAGCGGCACCCGGTCGGCGACCCCTCCTATGAAGGGCTGAACGAAATCCGCCAGACGGCCATCCGCGCCGCCGATCTGGTGCGCAAGCTGCTGGCCTTTTCGCGCAAGTCGACGGTGCGGCGCGAGCGGCTGGACCTGGGCGAGCTGGTCGGCGAGTTCGCCGTGCTTCTGCGTCGTTTGCTGCGCGAGGACGTGCGGCTGGAGACCGACTATGGCCGCGACCTGCCGCTGGTGCTGGCCGACAAGAGCCAGCTGGAGACGGCGGTGATGAACCTGGCCGTCAACGCCCGCGACGCCATGCGCGGCGTGGTTGAGCCGGGCGCGGGCGTCGTCACCATCCGCACCCGCCGCCTGACGGGCGCCCAGGCCCGCGACCTTGGCTGGCGCGAGGCCACCGAGGACGTCGCCCTGATCGAGGTGTCGGATACCGGCCCCGGCGTGCCGACCGCCCTGCTGGACAAGATCTTCGAGCCCTTTTTCACCACCAAGGCGGTGAACGAGGGAACGGGCATGGGTCTGGCCACCGTCTACGGCATCGCCCAGCAGGCGGGCGGCCACATCACCGTCGCCAATCTTGAGAATGCGGGCGCCGCCTTCCGCATCTTCCTGCCCGCCGCCACGGCCGAGGAACTGGTCGAGGCCCCGGTGGTCGAGAAGGTCGTCAAGGCGCCGCGCGACCTGTCGGGCGCGGGCCGCATCCTGTTCGTCGAGGACGAGGCCGCCGTGCGCGGCATCGCCGCCCGCCTGCTGCGCCAGCGCGGCTATGAGGTGATCGAGGCCGCCGACGGCGAGGAGGCCCTGATCCTGGCCGAGGAATGGGCGGGCCAGATCGACATGCTGATCTCGGACGTCATCATGCCGGGGCTGGACGGGCCGTCGCTGCTGAGGAAGGCGCGGCCGTTCCTGGGCGACGCCCCGGTCATGTTCATCTCGGGCTATGCCGAGAGCGACTTCTCGGACCTGCTGCAGGACGAGGTGGGAGTATCCTTCCTGCCCAAGCCTCTGGATATCAAGACCCTGGCCGAACGGGTGAAGCAGGAGCTTCACGCGAGCTGATGCAGGGCGAGGGCGTCAGGCCCTGAGGTCGAGCCTATCGTCCGACGACCAGCGGCGCTCCCGCGCAGCTTCGTGCAGGGTGTCGGCGAGATCGAGCAACTGATGACGGCGCAGACGTGGAATCACTTCCAGCAACCGCAGGCGCAGGCTTTCCGCTTCGGCGTCGGAGAGGAAGGCGTCGCGAGAACGGACAGGCATGATGCGCCGTCCTTGAAAAGCGACCGCAATGACGGTCCGGGGCGCTCGGAAAACCGTTATTTGCCTCTTTAGGTTCCGAAAAACGGCCTTGGCTCGACAATTGTGAACAAAGGCGACGTTCAAGGCTTGGGTATGTCGCGCGCGGCCCTAGATAGGGTCCAGAGGAATCACACGCCGTAAAGAGGAGTCTCCCATGGCCTTCACCCTGCCCCCGCTGCCCTACGCCTATGACGCGCTGGAGCCGGCCATCGACAAGGAGACGATGACCTTCCACCACGACAAGCATCACCAGACCTACGTCGACAATCTGAACAAGGCGATCGACGCCGACTCCTCGCTGCAGGGCAAGTCGCTCGAAGACCTGTTCGCCCAGATGTCGAAGCTGCCCAAGGCGGTCCGCAACAACGGCGGCGGCCACTGGAACCACAGCCTGTTCTGGGAACTGCTGGCCCCGGCCGACAAGGCGGGCGCGCCCTCGGCCGAACTGGCCGCCAAGATCGACGCCGAACTGGGCGGCATGGACAAGTTCAAGGCTGACTTCGACGCCGCCGGCGCCGGTCAGTTCGGCTCGGGCTGGGCCTGGCTGATCCTCCAGGACGGCAAGCTGAAGGTCACCTCGACGCCGAACCAGGACAACCCGCTGATGGACCTGGCCGACGAGAAGGGCGCCGTCCTTCTGGCCGCCGACGTGTGGGAGCACGCCTACTACCTCAAGTACCAGAACCGCCGCGTCGACTACCTCAAGGCCTTCTGGTCGGTGGTGAACTGGAACAAGGTCAACGAACTGTACGAAGCCGCCAAGGGCTGATCGCCCGGCGTCTGAGCGCTTGATCTGCGGCCGCCGTTTCCGATGGGAAGCGGCGGCCGTTCTGCTTAATCTCCCTGCTTGGCCATGAGGGCGGCCAACAGCGTCTCGCCGTCATCCAGCGCCCGCCTCTGCATGGCGGCGGGATCAAGTATCCGGCCGTCCAGAATGATCTGGCGCAGGCGGCGGGTGGCGCGGATATCCTGCGACGGGTCGCCGGCGACCACCAGCAAATCAGCGCGGCGTCCGACGGCGATGAGGCCGATATCCTTGCGCTGAAGGATGTCTGCTGCGGACCCGGTCGCCGCCGACAAGGCCTGAAGGGGGCTCAGGCCCGCACGGGTCATCAACTCCATTTCCAGATGAAGGCCGCCGCCCGGCAGGTTGTAAGCGCCTGCGGGCGTGTCGGAGCCAGCGCCTATGCGGCCGCCCAACTGGGCCAGGCGCACCATCACGGCGGCGCCGATGCGGGCGTCCAGCTTCGCCTTTGCGTTGCTCCCAGGGCTGCTATGAAAATGCTGATGGATGCCGCGCCATTGCTGGTCCAGGCCGTCGCGGACCGTCCCCCGCGCGGCGCCTAACGGCAGTTCGGACAAAACCGGCTCGGGCGATTCCGGCTCGGCCGTGAAGTGAGAGACAGACAGGGTAGGCACCAGCGCCGTCTTCGCCGTCAGCAGGGCGCGGGCAAGCTGATCAATCAGAGCGGGATCGAGAGCGTCCTTCTCCAGGTCGCCGCCCAGACGCTGGTAGGCCAAGGCTGCGCCGCTGGCGTGCTCGAGACTATCAATGCCCAGAGCGGCGGCCTCAAGCAGATCGACCTCGGCGCCCCCGAGTCCGCGCGTCGAGGCCATGCCCAGATCGGCCATTGTAGGCAGACCCAGCGTCCTGGCGCGCTGGACGGCGGCGGCGAAGGCGTCAGGCGGCAACTGCTCGTACAGCTTGACCCAGTCGGCCCCTTCCGCCGCCAGGGCGTCGACGGCGGCGATCGCCTGTTCGGGCGTCTCGGCGATCAGCAGTTCAACGCCTTCCAGCGACAGGCCATCGGCCGGGCGGGCCGGTGAGAGCGCGCCGGGCTCTGCTTCGGGATAGAAACGTTTGATGATGCTGTTATCGCCGTCCAGCATTGGGCCGGCCCAAATCAGACGGGTCTGCGGCGCAGGCAGGGCCTGAAGGGCGCGGACCATAGCAAGGTCGGTGTTGGCGGATCGCACCGTGGTCACGCCCGAAGCCAGGAACCAGCCATAGTAGTGGGGGCGCGGGTGGGCGTGCAGATCGATCAGGCCGGGCATGATGCTGCCTTCGCCCGCGTCGATGAAAACGGCGCCGGGAGGCGCGGGACAATCGTCCGCCCTGCCGACGCAGGTGATGACGCCGTCGATCGCCACGACCCGACCTTCAGGGATGGGCGCCGCGCCCGAGCCGTCGATGATCCGCCCCGAGAGCGCCACAGCATAAGGTCGGTCGGCCTCGCCGGCCTGCGCCGCCGCCGTCGCTAGAACGGTCAGGGCCGCCGCCGCCGTAAGCCAAAGCTTTTTCATGATGTTGTCAGCCTCCCGAGCTGTTTCTTCTTGCTCGGACAACTGCACGGGACGGGGCTGCGGGCTCAAGTTTCCTTTCTGTCATGCAGGGACCAGAATGGTCGGGGACATTGACTCCGCGGCGCGTCGCCTTCATAAGCCCGCCCTTCTCGCATCGGGTTCGTCCCGAGGCGCGATGTCTATTACGGACGATGCGTGGACCGCCGTTGAGATCGCCGCTCCAATCGGGGAGGGGCCGGGCCGCATCATGATGAAGAGTGACATATGTCCAAGCGCCACAGCGCCAAGTACAAGCTCGACCGGGCCATGGGTGAAAACCTGTGGGGTCGCGCCAAGTCTCCTGTCAACAAGCGCTCCTACGGCCCCGGCCAGCACGGTCAGCGCCGCAAGTCCAAGGTTTCTGACTTTGGTCTGCAGCTGAAGGCCAAGCAGAAGCTGAAGGGCTACTACGGCAACATCACCGAGAAGCAATTCGCGGCGACCTACGCCGAAGCCGCCCGCCGCAAGGGCAACACCTCGGAAAACCTGATCGGTCTGCTGGAATCGCGCCTGGACGCCATCGTCTACCGCGCCAAGTTCGTGCCGACCGTCTGGGCCGCCCGTCAGTTCGTCTCGCACGGCCACGTCACCGTCGACGGCAAGAAGGTCGACATCGGTTCGTACCGCGTCAAGCCGGGCCAGGTCATCGAGGTCAAGGAGAAGTCGCGCAACATGGCTCTGGTGCTGGAAGCCCAGCAGTCGAGCGAGCGTGACCTGCCTGACTATCTGGAACTGGGCGATCGCGGTTTCTCGGTCCGTTACGGCCGCGTGCCGGAACTGTCCGACGTTCCGTACCCGGTGAAGATGGAGCCGAACCTGGTCGTCGAATACTACTCCTCGTAAGTTCGACGGATCAGCCAAGGTTCTTGGCCACGGTTCTTTGGAAGGCCCCGGCGACGCCGGGGCCTTTCTTTGTTCATATTGCGGCCCTGACGGTTCACTTTCGGGCCAATTGCGCGCACAATGGATAATCAACAGGGTCGCGCCCAGGGAGGCCGAACATGAGAAGGTCTTTCTTTGGTCTGGTTCTCGCTGCCGGGCTCGCCGCCTGCGCCCATGCGCCGGGTGAACTGGTGAGGACCGAAGGCATGCCGGGCCAGCTGGAGCCGATCCACGCCGCCGCCTTCACGCGCGACCTGGCGGTGTTTCGCGTCAGCTCCAACGGCTGCACTGACAAGGGCGACGTGAAACCCTTCATCACCCGGCTGAAGGATTCGGCGGTCATTACCTTGCGCCGCCTGGATGAGGATCGCTGCACCCGCCCGGTCAAGGACGGCGTCCAACTGCAATGGACCTTCGAGGAGATGGGCCTGCCGCCCGGCGCCAATGTGGTCGTCAACAATCCATATCTGCTGAACGGCGACGAGGGCGTGGCCCAATAGGCCGCAGTTCCAAGCCCCGGGCGCGCTGAATCTTCAGCCTTCGTTAGCCACGCTCGGACAGTCGGGTTTAAGGCCTGAGCCATAGAACGGCAGGCCGTTTTTTCCTGCTTGGCGTCTCCCCCGCATGCGCGTTCTTTCGTGTCTGACCGATGACCACCATTTCGGTCTGGTGGCTCTGGCCGCTTTTATCTGTCTGGTTGGCAGTTGGATCACCAGCGGCCTTCTACGCAGAGTCCGTGATGAGCGTGGCGTCTCCCTGGCATCCTGGCTCTTCCTGGGGGCGCTGGCGGGCGGCGCCACCATCTGGTGCACCCACTTCGTCGCCATGATCGCCTACCGGCCGGGCGTGGATATCGCCTATGAGCCGCTGTTGACCGGCGTCTCGCTAGCCATCGCCATTGTGGGTGTCGGCCTGGCTCTGGGCGGGGCGACGATCCGCGGACGTTTCGCGCCTGCCCTTGGCGGGGCGGTGTTCGGACTGGCGGTCGCCGCCATGCACTTTGTCGGCATGGCCGCCATGGCGGTGGAGGGCGTGGTGCACTGGTCCTACGCCTATGTCGCCGCCTCCCTGATCGGATCGGTGGTGTTCGGCGCCGCCGCCTTCCAACTGAGCGCCTGCGAACAGGATCGGTTCGCCCGCATCAAAGGCGCTGCGGCGATGGTTCTGGGCATCGTCTGCCTGCATTTCACGGCGATGGCGGCGATGACCATCATTCCCTTCGTCGCCGCAGACGGCGTGCTGACTGGCGAGGATGCGCAGCATGTGCTGGCGCTGGGCGTCGCCGGGGTGGGCCTGCTGGTGCTGGGGGCGGGCGCCGCCAGCCACGTTCTGGACCGTCAGGCGCACGCACTGCACCGCGAACGTCAACAATATCTGATCGATAGCAGCGTCGACGGCATGGCCATCGAGCGCGACGGCGCCATCATCGCCGCTAATGAAGTCCTGGCGACCCTGCTGGGAGTCGAGCGCGAAGTCCTGATGGGGGCGAGTCTGGAGCAATGGGTCGAGGACGCGCATCGTCTCGCCGACGGCGCCATGGCCCAGACCGTGCTGCGGTCCGACGTCGGAGACGTCGCCATCGAGCTGTCGGCCCGTCGCGACCAGACCACCGGCGGGCGCACCATGATCTATGCGGTGCGCGACCTCCGCGACCGGATGGCTCAGGAGCGTCGGATCGCTCATCTGGCGCGGAACGACAGCCTGACCGGCTTGCCTAACAGGGCTTCCTTCCTGGAACGGCTGACCCGGCTGAAGAAGACGGCGGCGGAAGGCGAGAATCTGGCCCTGTTCGCCCTGGACCTTGATCGGTTCAAAGAGGTGAACGACCTGTACGGCCACGCCGTCGGCGATCGGCTTCTGTGCACCATCGCCGAGCGGATGAGGGCGGCCCTGCAGGAGGGCGAGTTCATTGCGCGCCAGGGCGGCGACGAATTCCTGGCTCTGGCGTCTGTCTCGAACCGGGACGAGGCTCTCGCCGTGGCCGAACGTCTGCGCGAGGCGGCGATTCAGACCGTGACCATCGAGCACGCCGACCTGTCGTGCGGCGCCAGCATCGGTGTTTCCCTATGGCCTGAAGACGCCCAGGACGTCTCCACCCTGATCAACAACGCGGATCTGGCCATGTATCGCGCCAAGGCCTCTCTGACCCAGGATGTCTGCTTCTATGAAGCGGACATGGATCAGGCCGTCCGCGCGCGCCGCCGCGTCACCCAGGCGCTGCGCGAGGCGCTGGAGCGCGAACAGTTCGAACTGCACTATCAGGTGCAGGCCTCGGTCGAGACGGGCCGGGCCACCGGGTATGAAGTCCTGCTGCGCTGGAAGAACGACGAAGGCCGCTACACGTCGCCTGCAGACTTCATTCCCGTGGCCGAGGAGACCGGGCTCATCCTGCCGATCGGCGAATGGGTCCTGCGTCAGGCCTGCCGGCAGGCCGCCGCCTGGGCCGAGCCGCACCGCATTGCGGTCAATCTGTCGCCGGTCCAACTGAGCCATGTCGACCTGCCGCGTCTGGTGCATCAGATCCTGATGGAGACCGGCCTGTCGCCGTCGCGTCTGGAGCTTGAGATCACCGAGACGGCGATGATCACCGACATGGAGCGCACTACACATGTGCTGCGTCAGCTGAAGGCGCTGGGCGTCACCATCGCCATGGATGATTTCGGAACCGGCTATTCCTCGCTGTCGACGCTGAAGGCCTTCCCCTTCGACAAGATCAAGCTGGATCGCTCCTTCATGCTGGAGCTGGACGGGGCGGCGCCCCAGTCGCGGGCCATCATCCGCGCCGTCCTGACCATCGGCGAAAGCCTGGCGATCCCGGTTCTGGCCGAGGGCGTCGAAACCGCCGAGCAGCTGGCCTTCCTGCGCGCTCAGGGCTGTAATGAGGTTCAGGGCTATCTGCTGGGTCGGCCCCAGCCGGAAGCCGACGCCCTGTCGCAGGGCGCCGCCATGATCCCGGCAGCCCCCGCGCAGTCCGCTCCGATGCGGGCAGCAAGAGAGGCCGCCTGAGGCGGGCGTTCGCAGCCTTTCCGATTATTCACGTGATCCAGAACCGCGACGCTGGCAGTGTCGGGTCAATCAACACGGGAAAATCCTATGCGTCGTCTCATCATCGCTCTCGCCGTCGCTGCGGTCGCCGCGCCCATGCTGTCGGGCTGCATCATCATCGCCACCGAGAAGCCGACCACGCGCGTCATCCACTCGGCCCCGGCTGAGGCGAACTGATGCGTCTGGCTGCTGTTACGGCTGCGGCCGCCCTGCTGCCCCTGCTGGGCGGCTGCGTCATCTATTCGAACGAGGGGGGCGAGAAGGTCTCCATCGTCACTGATCAGGGGGCGACGCGCGCCGAGGCGCTGGAAGCCGTGCGCAAGGTCGACTTCGACGGCCAGCGGCTGAATGTGGTGGTCGGCTCCAACGGCTGCACCGAAACCTCCAGCTTCGAGGTCAAGATCAAGGACGGCGATCCGGCTGAACTGACGTTGACGCGCCGTACGCCGGACCTTTGCAAGGCTCTGGTTGCGGAAGGCGTGACGGTCAGCTGGACCTACGCTGAACTGGGTCTTGAGCGCGGCCAGCCGGTGCGCGTGCTGAACCCGATCAGCCTGTAAAAGCCGAAAACTAAGCCTGAAACGGCCCCAGCATCTCAGCCGGGATGCGGGCCGGGCGCAGGGTCTTGGCGTCGACCAGACACCATTCAGACAGCCCTTGAGCGCACAGGCGCCCTTGGGCGTCTTCGATGCGGACATAACGGTTGAAGCGCGGCCCCTGGGGGTCGCCAACCCAGGTGCGGGCGATCACGCCTGTCGCGCCCGGTTCGATGGCGCGCATGTAGTCGATCTCATGACGCAGGGCCAGCCAGGCCCATCTGGCGCGCGTTTCCTCGTCGAAACGCGCGTTCCAGTGCGCCGTGCCGACATCCTGCAGCCAGCCGACATAGACGACGTTGTTGACGTGGTTGTTCTCGTCGATGTGTTCCGGCCGCACGTCCAGCGGAACGACGAAGACCTCGCGGTCCTCACGCGGCTGAAGTTGCGGCCGGGCCATCGGTCAGGCTTCGCCCATCTTACGCTTCACCAAGGGCGACGCCCTTCTCGGCCATCAGGGCCTGAAGCTCGCCCGACTGGAACATCTCGCGCACGATGTCCGAGCCGCCGACGAACTCGCCCTTCACATAGAGCTGGGGGATGGTCGGCCAGTCGGTGAAGGCCTTGATGCCTTCGCGCAGGGCTTCGTCCTGCAGCACGTCCACGCCCACGAAGGGCGCGCCGACGTGATCCAGGATCTGAACGGCCAGCGAGGAGAAGCCGCAGCGCGGCGAGTCCGGCGTGCCCTTCATGAAGAGCACCACGTCATGCTCAGCCACCGCCTGGGCGATGAAGGCGTGGACGGGATCGGCGGCGGTTTGTTCGGTCACTGTGTCGAAACCCTTCTTGAGGAGCCCGTGAGCTAGGCGCCCTTTGGGGCCGGGTCAAGGCCGGGCCAGCACAGGGATAGTACAGGGGCAGTGCGGGGCGGACTTTGCGGCTCAGGCGGAATGCGTGCTGGCGGTCAGCCGTTCTGCCCGCTCCGCCAGCGTCTGGGCGCCGTATTCGCGCGCGGTCTGGGCGGCTTCGGTCAGCATCAGGCCGACGCCGCGCGGGCTTTCGCCGGTCCACCGCGCCCTTGCCAGGGCGACCCGCGCCAGGCCGATCTGCTCGGCGGCCCAGTCCAGCGGCGTGGCCGTGACCGAAGGCCGCGTCAGACGGCGCCGCAGGCTGGTCTCGATATCCAACAAGGCGGTCAGGTCGCCGGCGGCGCTGGCGCGGGCGGCGTCCTGGGACACGCGCTGTTCATGGGCCAGGGCGCCCAGGATCAGGCCGCCGCCTTCGGTCAGGGCCTCGGCCTGGATCAGCACCACCGACGGCAGGGTCTCGCGCTCGGCGCGCATGACCTGAATGGCGGACCAGTCCAGCGGGCTGTGATCGGGCGTGAACAACTGGGCGGCGACATCGAACATGGCCTGCGCCTGATCGCGGGCGGCCGGGGCGTCGGCGACGGCCGCAAGGGCCGCCATCCCCGCCGCGCAAAGGGCCAGAGCGCGGGCGCGGCTCAGCGGCCTCTGTTCCGGAGCGGCCGCCTCGACCAGGGCGCGCAGGTCGCGCCCGGCCTGATCCAGCATCTGGGGATCGCGCGCCGTCAGGCCGATCTCCAGCACCAGGGCGGCGCGGTCCAGTCGTATCTCGTCTTCCAGAGTGCGCGGGCCCTTCAGATTGGCCAGGGCGGTTTCCAGCAGGCTGGCGGCCTCGTTCATCTCCGACAGGCGGCCGGACAGTAGCGCCAGCCGCGCGCGCAGCCGGGCGTGCAGCGCCGCAGCCGCCGCCACCGTATCCACACGTCGCGCCGCAGGCAGGTCGCTCAACAGGTCGAGGGCGGCGGTCAGCCGTTCCGGCCCGCCGCGCAGGTCGAAGGCCAGCATGGCGCTTGTCGCCAGATCCAGGGCGGCGCGCACCGCCTGATCGCCGTTGGCGGCGTGTTTGGCGGCGTCGCGGCCACTGCTTTCGGCGCGCTCCACGCTGGCGGCCGCGCCGCAGCGGCGGGCGTGCTCGCGCCATAAGGCGGCGGCGCGCAGGGCTGCGTCGAACGGACGGGGGCATGAGACGCGCCCGGCGTCGGTGGATTGCTGGCGCGCCTCAACCTCGACCAGACCCACGCCGATCAGCTCCAGCCAGCCAAGGTCGTCGCTGTCGCGCGCCTTCTCGAACAGCCGTCTGAGATCTCTGCCGAATTCGAACATTCGCCTGTATCGCCGCCTGCATCGTCCCGCTTCGGGATCAAGAGGATGATCCCGGCATCGACCAAGCAAACGCAGCGCCGTTGGAACGGTTCGCCTTGGCTATGAAGACAAATTGTCGGGCGGGCGTCAGCGCGGGCCTCGGTCCTGCGGCGTCGCGGCGCCCCTCAACCCAGGCGGGGCGCCTTCTGGCGGCAGCGCTGCAGGGTGGCGCGGGCCTCGGATTCCCCGGCGGAAAGGCGACGCACGGCGTCCAGGCGCGCGCGGGTCTGTTCCGTTTCGGCCACGGCGGGATTGCGCCCGGCGACAGTCGCCGCCTGCATGGCCGCCAGCGACCAGTAGAGGGCGGCGTCATAGAGGGAGCGGCCATAACGGCTCTCTCCGCCCTCCAGTTCGGACGCCGCCTGTGTCAAACCGGCGCAACGCACCGCCTCGTCATAGGAGACGAGCCGGGCGCTGGGCGCTGGGGCCGCAGCCTGGGGCGAGGTCTGGGCCTGCGCCGAGGTCTGGGCCAGCGCCATGGCGGCGGTGACGGCAAGGATGAACATCAGAACTCCACAGGCGCGGGGAGCGCCGAACTGGCCCTACTAGAGAACCACGTCCCCGCGAAGGATGAAAGACGTGTTCAGCTAAGCTTCAGGTTGCATCCGGGGCGTCCGGCATGGCGCGGCCCTGATCTGCGAGCCAGCGCAGGAACTGACGGCGGCCTTTCGACATCTCGCCTGCGCCGGGAATGGCCGCCACGGCGCCGTTGTCGCGAGCGAAGCCGAACGGCGCCAGAAGCCGCCCGTCCGCCACCGCCTCGGCCGTCAGCGCCCACGGCAGGATCGCCGCGCCCCAGCCCGCCAGGGCGCCGTCCAGCGCAAAATGCAGATGGGCCACAGGACGCTCGTGCGCATCGGGCAGGCGCCGATCCGTCAGGCGGGCCCAGTCCTTCCACGCCGACAGATGGGTGCGCGGGGCCAGACGCGGCGCGTTCAGGACGTCCATCCGCGCATCGCGCCGGATCAGGGCTGGGGCGATCACCGGCCCGATCGCATTGGGAATGACGCGAATGGCGCCCAGGCTGTCGATGCGCGAGGCGTCCAGCAGCCGCAACAGCACATCGGCCCCTCGGCGGCTGACGGCGTGGGGCGCCAGTTCGACCAGATGAACCCGCACCTGCGGATACAGGCGGTTGAAGTCAGCCAGCCGGGGGATCAGCCATTTGACCGCCAGACTGGCGTTGGCGGCGACATGCAGGTCGCGCCCGTCGCTCCGCGCCTCGGCCACGGCGGCGGCGATCTGGTCGAAGGCGGCGGTCAGGCCAGGCAGGAGGCCCCGCCCCGCTTCCGTCAGCGTCAGGGCGTGACGCGGCCCCTCGAACAGGCGCAGGCCCAGTTGCGTCTCCAGCGCCTTGACCTGCCGGCTGACGGCGCTGTGGGTGACGTTCAGCTCGGCCGCCGCGCGGGTCGCGCTGCCGGTGCGCGCCATCGCCTCGAAGGCGCGCAGGGCGTTCAGCGAAGGCAGAGGCGCTGAGGCTGTGAGGTTTTCGAACATCTCGCGTTCGATAGGTCGCTTTCGCCACGCGGGCAAATCCGCTGACACAGCGCGCCATGTCGCGCCTCGCCGTTTCTCGCCTGATCATTCCCGTTCTGGGCCTTGGGATGATCGTTTCCTTCGCCTCCAACTACTATCTGCTCGGCGTGCTGGCCGAGCCCTTGGCGGTGGGCGTGGGTACGACGCCGGGGGTGGTGTTCACGGCCCTGTCGGGCGCATTTCTGGTCTCGGCGGCGCTCAGCCCGTTCGGCGGGCGTTGGATCGACCGGCGCGGCGGGCGCGAGGTGTTGTCGGCGGCGGGCGTCATCTTCGCCGTGGCCCTGACCCTGCTGGGGCTGGCGCGCGATCCGGTCGTCATGGTCGCCGGCGTGCTGATGCTGGGGGCGGGCATGGGCGTTGGGCTGTACGGCCCCGCCTACGCCGTGCTGGTGGCCCTGCATGGCGAGGCGGCGAAGAGGCCGATCACCGCCGTCTCCCTGCTGGGGGCCTTCGGCGGGGCGTTGGGCTGGCCGCTGACCTTGCTGATGATCGAGACTGTCGGCTGGCGCGGCGCCTGTTTCGTTTGGGCGGGGGCGCATGTCGTGCTGTGTCTGCCGCTCTATGGGGCCGTGCTGCCGGATGGGCGGGCCGGGGGCAGGCCTCCTGCGTCCGGGCGCGTGCGGTGGGATGGGACCATGATCCGGCTAGCCGTCCTGTTCGCCGGAGCCTGGTGGGTGGCGACGGCCATGAGCGCCCATCTGCCGCGTCTGCTGACCCGGCTGGGTCTGAGGCCCGCTGAGGCGGCTCTGGCCGCCGGACTGATGGCGGGCGCGGCCATCGCCGTGCGCCTGGTCGCCCTGGCGGCGCCGGGCAGAGGCTCGCCCGTCGCGCCGGCGCGGGCGGCGACCCTGCTGCATCCGTTCGGCGCCTTGGTCGCCTTCGTCGGCGGCAAGGGGACGGCGGGCGCTGTGGCGCTGGGGCAGGGGGCGGGCAACGGCCTGCTGGCGGTGGCCTCGGGAGTCCTGCCGCTGCATCTGTTCGGGCGCGAGGACTATGGCGCGCGACAGGCCCTTGTGCTGACGCCCGCCCGTTTCGTCCAAGCGGCGGCTCCGGCGCTTTACGGCGTGGTGCTGGACCGCTCGGCGGGGCTGGCCATGCTGCTGTCCAGCGGGGTCTGTCTGGTCATGTTCGCCATGACCTTCGGGCTCAGACGAAAGCCGGGCCTTTAATTCCCGGCGCGATCAGGCAGAAGGGGGCCATGTTCATGCGCCGCTTCATCCAGCTTCAATTCGGCCTGTGCCTGTATGGCGTCGCCGCCGCCATGATGGTGCGGGCCAACCTGGGCTTGGATCCGTGGAACGTCTTCCATCAGGGTCTGTCGTTGCGCACAGGCATGAGCCTGGGGACCGCCTCCATCCTGATGGGGGTGGTGGTGATGCTGACGTGGATTCCCCTGCGGCAGAAGCCGGGGATCGGCACCCTGTTCAACATCTTCGTCATCGGCCTGTCGATGGATGCGGCCCTGGCGGTCATGCCCGAGATGACGACCCTGCCGCTGCGGCTGGCCTTCATGGCGGGGGGCGTCGTGCTGACAGCGTTGGGCGCCGCGGCCTATATCGGGGCGGGCATGGGGACGGGACCGCGCGACGGCCTGATGGTCGGCCTGAACCAGCGGCTGGGATGGTCGATCCGCGTGTCGCGGATGCTGATCGAGCTCAGCGTCCTGGCCGGTGGCTGGCTGCTGGGCGGCTCGGTCGGCGTCGGCACGATCGTCTTCGCCGTGGGCATCGGCCCGCTGATCCAGATCTTCCTGCCGTGGTTCCAGGCGTTGGGGCGCGGCGAGAAGCGGGTCGCGCGCGCCTGATCATCAGCCGCGCTCCCTGGTCTTGCTGAAGGCGACCTTGGGGAAGCGTTCGGAGACATAGCCCGTCTCCCAGCTCGACTTGGCCAGGAAGACCGGGTTCTGGTCGATATCGGCGGCCATCTGGGGGCGGTATTTACCGGTGAAGTCCTCAAGGTCGGCCTTGGCGCCCCCCGATGCTGGAGTGACCCAGCGGGCCTCGGCGTAGGGGCTCGGCTCGAAGACGACGTCCAGGCCGTATTCCTCGCCCAGACGGTCGGCCATGACCTCGAACTGCAGCTGGCCCACGGCGCCGACGATGAAGTCCGCGCCCAGTTCCGGGCGGAACAGCTGAGTCACGCCTTCCTCGGCCAGACCGACCAGCGCCTTTTGCAGGTGTTTGGCCTTCAGCGGGTCCTTGACCCGGACGCGCTGCAGGATTTCCGGGGCGAAGTTGGGCAGGCCTGCAAAGCGCACCAGGCCGCTCTCCGACAGGCTGTCGCCGACGCGCAGCACGCCGTGGTTCGGAATGCCGATGACGTCGCCCGCATAGGCTTCTTCGGCCAGTTCGCGGTCCGAGGCGAAGAACATGATGGGGGCGTTGACCGACAATTGCTTGCCAGTGTTCTGGACCTTCAGCTTCATGCCGCGTTTGAAGCTGCCCGAGGCCATGCGGAACATGGCGATGCGGTCGCGGTGGTTGGGGTCCATGTTCGCTTGAACCTTGAAGACGAAGCCGGTGACTTCGTCCTTGCTGGGTTCGACCGTGATGTCTTCGGGCGCGGGGGCGTTGCGCGTTTCGGGCGGCGCCTCCTTGCGGGCGCTCATCGTCTTGGGCGGCGGCGCCCATTCGCCGATGGCCTTCAGCAGTTCCTCGATGCCGAAGTGGCGCAGGGCCGAGCCCCACAGCACGGGCGTCATGTGGCCTTCCAGAAACGCTTGATGATCGAACGGCTTATAGCCCGCCTCGACCAGTTCCAGCGCATCGACCATGTCGGCCTGCTCGTCGCCCTGGAAGAAGGCGGCGGCCTGATCGAAGGGCAGGGGCGCGGGGTGTTCGCCGTCGTTGTCGGCGGTCTTGCGGGTGTAGGGCTGGAAGCGACCCTGGCCGCCGACCTCGGCCAGACCGCGCAGGCGATTTCCGCTCTCAGCGGGCCACCAGATGGGCGAGGGGTCCAACTGCAGACGCGATGCGATCTCGTCCAGCAGGGCCATCGGGTCCTGCGCCTCGCGGTCCAGCTTGTTGATGAAGGTGATGATCGGGATGTCCCGCAGGCGGCAGACCTCGAACAGCTTCAGCGTCTGCGGCTCGATGCCCTTGGCGGCGTCCAGCACCATGATGGCGCAGTCGGCGGCGGTCAGGGTGCGATAGGTGTCTTCGGAAAAGTCTTCGTGCCCCGGCGTGTCCAGCAGGTTGAACATCTTGCCGTCGTGCTCGAACGTCATGACCGAGGCGGTGACCGAGATGCCCCGTTCCTTCTCGATCTTCATCCAGTCCGAACGGGCGCGGCGGTTTTCGCCGCGCGCCTTGACCGCGCCGGCCGCACGCACGGCGCCGCCCGCCAGCAGGATATGCTCGGTCAACGTCGTCTTACCGGCGTCCGGGTGGGCGATAATGGCGAAGGTCCGACGGCGATCGGCCTCCTGCGCGAGGGTCAGTTTGGACATTGAGCTTCCTTTAGGAGGCGCGACCTAGCGCGCCGGGGCTCAATTGTCGACGTTCACGATGGCGTGAGAGACCCTTCGCGTATGAAGGTTATTCGAGGCATGCTCGTTTTCGGGAGACGGCGGGCCATGAGTCCGCCGCACTAGGGAAGGGAAACATCATGGCTCTGGTTGATCCGGGCAAGGCCGCGCCTGCACCGAACGCGTCCAAGATTCATCCGCTGGTCTGCTTTCTGGCGGGGTTCGGCCTGATCGTCTTGGCGGCGGCGCTGGTGCATACAGTGTTCGGCGTCATTCTCTAGCGCCTTCATGTCAGGCGGCGTCGGCGGCCTGACCCGGCGCATCGGCGTCGTCTTCGTCGTCAGGCTCGGGTCCTGTTTCCAGCGGAGCCTGGTGCAGGGCCTGTCGCGCTCGGTTGATCATGGCCCGCGCCTGGCGCTTGTAACCGCTGGAATGGGGGCTGTTGGCCACCGGCGTCAGGACCGCGATCGCTTCCGGGTTCATGTCGCGCGCCATATAGGCGTGGGCCAACCGGGTGCGGCAGTCGAAGGACTGCGGCGCCAAGGCGCAGGCGACCTCCAGGGTGGAGATGTCGTTATCTGTCGGATAGCGCGGTTGTCCGTTCCGTACGTCGTTCAGACCCAGATAGATACGGAAATCCAGCGGTTCGGCATGCATGGCGCGAGCGAGATAGGCGGCGGCCTCACGGCGAAGGTCATTGGCATCGTCTATCGACTCCGCCCCGTCGGTCTGATCCAGCAGGGCCAGGGCGGCGACGCGCAGGACCTGGGCGTTGTTCGTGTTGGCGTCGAGGCTGGGCGCCAGAGCCGCCAGCGCCAGATCGGGGCGTTGCGACAGCCGGTGGGCACGGGCGGCGAGCAGACGGCCCATATCCGAATCCGCATGGCGTTCGCCCAGGGCGAAGGCCGAGCGGATCAACTCGGCACGGTTCTCTGCGGCTTGCCGCCTGGCGCGAGCTTGGCGCGCCTTCTGAGCGTCGGTTTGGGTATCGTCTTCGGCGTCGTCCTCGGCAGGCAGTTTGATCGGCGCATTGTCGAGGCGAACGTCCAGCCAGATGGCGTCCGCTTGGGCTTTCGACAGCCGGCTGATCGACACCTGTGGGTTCGTGACCGCAATCTGGGGCGAGGTCACATTGATGGCGCCGGAAATATAGCGCCAGACATCATGCTGAAGCTCGGCGGGAGTCCTGCCTGTCGCCGCCTGCATCGCAACGACGGAATCCTCACCACCGGCCACAGCCCCCAGATAGCGTCCCAGCATTCGGGTGCGTTCGGGCGTGCTCATGAAGTAGTGCGTCATGGCCCAGGACTGTGCGTAATAGCTATGTGCCGGGTAGCGCCCCGAATCCGAGATGCGCCACTTCAGAACATCCTCCATCTTGGCCCAGGCATTGAAGCCCATGGTCAGGGAGTTCATCCGGCCCGGATTATGCCGTCCGAACTGGATGCGGTTATCGGTGAGATTGGCGGTAGAGTAGAACTCTGCAAACCCTTCCACGAACCACGATGGGTAGGCGTTGGTCTTCATCTGGAACATGAAGTGGTGCGCGTATTCATGGAAGACGACAACGTCACCCATAGAGCTGCGGGTATCGACGATCGTGTATATGCGGCCGCTATTAGGCGAATAATAGCCCGCAACCCCTTCGCTGATGCCGGGAGACATACGGTTCATGTCGCGTCGACCATCGGCCATGAAGATCTCCAGCTTGGGGATCTCATGGTCGGTCGGGATGGGATAGTAGGTTCGCAGCAGGGCGTCGAAACGCTCGACCTTCTGGGCGTAACGCCGCAGGCTGCCTTCCGAGGTGTCGCCATAGACGATGAAGTGGTCGGTTTCGGCCCGGAGCCATTCCGCCAGGGCCGGCGATGCGGCGAAGCTGCTTAGAGCTGATGCGACGGCCAGCGCTGCGCCGCGCTTCAGGCGAAACCGCATTTTCTTGTTCATCGCCCCTTCGTCCCCCCAAGGCTGAGGAGCAAAACGTAAAGAACGATGGTGTGTTAGGGAAGCCCTAAGCGGCCAGACGGCTCCAGACTGTCTTGTCGGCCGTGGCGGCGTCTAGGGCGCCGCGACGCGCGCGCTGATGCAGGTGACGCAGCACGATCTCGGGCAGGGCGCAGAAGCGCGGCTCGACCAGTTCAGGCGCGCAGCCGGCTTGCGGCGCCGCGAACAGGGCGGCGCTGACGCCTTCGGCCTTGTGGGCGATCAGCCAGGCCAGACGGCGTGCGCGGGCGGGATCGTTGTGGTGAAGCAGCGGGTCTTCGGAGAACAGCTCGCAGCCCATCTCCAGCACATAGTCGAACGACAGGTTCTCGAACCGACGCACGTCGTGGCTCGGGGCCGGGCAGGCCTCGTCCAGATCGAAGACGACGTCGTTCAGAAGAAACAGCATGGACCGCGCCCGCTCGCAGGACCGTTCTGGCCCCATGCGACGGGTTGTATAGCGCCAGCGCTTGCGGTCCGGTTCACGAACGCGGTGAACGGGCCGGTTACTATTCTTTAGGTCGCCCTAACGCGCTTTGCGCTGCTTGAGGGCTTTTTTAAAGAGGCCCTACCGGCCTTTGGCCTGCTTGAGGGCCGATGAAGCCTCTCCTATCGGGAGAGGGTCAGCCTTGCGTCTTCTCAGTCAGGAAGTGGCGGCCTTGACGGTCCTCGATCTCGACGATCCAGAGGTCGGGGTCATAGCGGCGCTGGCGGTCCAGATAGGCGTCCAGTTCGCTCTCGAACTCGCTGGCGACGGGCTGGATCCACAGGGGTTCGCCGTCCTGGCCGGTCGCCTCGGTCCACAGACGGGCGGTGCGGGTCGCGGGGTCATAGGCCTTGACGATGACGGCCCCGGCGCGGGCGTCGCCCTTTTTCACCACCACGGCGTTAGCGCCCTCAAGCTCGGCGCGGCGGATCAGGGCGCCGACCCAGACGTCAGTGGAAAGAAGCAATTGGTTCACCCTGTTTGGACACGGACCCGGAACCGGCGGCGGCTAGGGTGGCTGCATGAAGATAGCGCCGTCGCCCCGCATAGTCAGCAGAACGCTGGCCGCGATCGTCGCCCTGACCCTCGCGGCCGGGACGGCGACGGCTGCCCAGAATCTTGGCTCCGACGTCTACTATGAGCGCGCCTTCGTGCGGGCGGCGCAGGACAAATGCCGCCTGTTCGAGCCGCGCCTGACGCAGGCGCTGGAAGCGGCGACGCTGCAGGCGCGCGGGGCGGCCCTGCGCGCCGGGCGTCCGGCGGCAGAACTGGCCGCCACGGCCGAGCGGGCCAAGGCGCGGGCCGAGGCCACCCCCTGCAACGACGCCGAGTTGGAACGGGTCAAGGCGCGGGTGCGCCACGCCTTCGCCGGATGGTCGCGGGCGGCGCGGATCAACTTCCCCGGCGACAGGGCCGTCTGGAGCGCCGACCGTTTCGAGAGCGCCCACAACGGCTGGCGCCTGTTTCAGGACGGGGCGACCGGCGCCTCGCCCGTGCGCTTCGGTCTGACCGGCAAGGCGCCGCAGGAGGCGCATCCGGCGGCGGTCGTCTCCTTCGTCGGCAAGCCCCGGCCCTATGCCGCGCGCATCGTCATGCGCGACTCAGCGCGCTCGCCCCGGCCGTGGCTGGGCGCAGACGGCCTGCCGCCGGACGCCGCGCGTCGCGCGGTCTTCGCCGCGGGGTCCGACCTCGCGCCGCGCGATCTGCTGGGCTCAGGCGCGCGGGCGGGCGAGGTCTGGCGCTTTCCCAACAGCGCGGTTGAAGCGCTGGCGACGCTGGACCCGCGCGAGCCCTTCCTGATCGAGTTCCTGTTCCGCGACGACAGCGTGGCGACGGCGCGGTTCGAGGCGGGCGACTTCGCCGCCGCCCGCGCCTTCCTGGCTATGGGCCCGGTTTAACCGCCCGCTTTCGCAGCGGCAGGCGGTTGCGATCCGAGGCGCCGCCGTGTTCCAGTGCGCCCATGTTCGATCCCGCCCTGTTCGCCGCTTTTCTGGTCGCCATCACCATTCTGACCATCACGCCGGGGGTGGACACTGCGATGGTGTTGCGATCGGCGGCGGCCGAGGGCGCGCATTCAGCCGTCTTCGCCGGGGCGGGCATTCTGCTGGGGTGCCTGATCTGGGGCGCGGCGGTATCGCTGGGGTTCGGCGCGCTGCTGCGGGTGTCCGAACTGGCCTATACGGCGGTGAAGTGGGCGGGCGCGGCCTATCTGGTCTGGCTGGGTGCGCAGATGCTGTTCAAGCCGCGCCAGAGCCTCGGCGAGCCGGGCGCCGCCCCGCCCCCTAGCGCGGCGGTCGCCTTTCGGCGGGGCCTGCTGACCAATCTGCTGAACCCCAAGATCGGCGTCTTCTATGTGACCTTCCTGCCCCAGTTCGTGCCGCCCTCCGTGTCTGAGGGGGCGAATGTGGCGGGCTTCACCTTCTTCCTGGTCGGGGTGCATGTGGCGCTGACCATCGTCTGGTTCGCCGGGCTGATTTTGGCGACGGCGCCGCTGGGCCGCTTTCTGCGTCGTCCGGCTGTGGTGCGCACGATGGACCGGGCGGTCGGCGCGATCTTCATCGGCTTCGGCCTGAAACTGGCCGCGTCGCGCGTCTGACGGCTCTGTTGAGGGGTCAGGTTTCGGCGAGCACGGGCAGGCGCAGGGCGGCGGCCGTGCCCTCGCCCAGGGTGCTGTCCAGGCTCAACGTCCCGCCATGCAGCTCGGCCAGGGCGCGGACGAGGGCCAGCCCAAGCCCGGAGCCTTTCGCCTTCTGTTCGGCTTCGCCCGCCTGCTCATAGGGACGCCCCAGCCGCGCCAGATCGGCCCTGGCGATGCCGACGCCGGTGTCGGCGACGATCAGTTCCAGCATGGTTCCCGCCGCCTGCGCCGAGGCCGTGACCGTCCCGCCCATCGGGGTGAACTTCACCGCGTTCGACAACAGGTTCAGCGTCATCTGCTTCAGCGCCCGACGGTCGGCCCGGATCATCAGCGGTTCGGGCGGCAGGACGGCGTTCAGCGCCACCCCCTTGTCCTCGGCCTGAATACGCACCAGCGCCAGTCCGGCCGTCACCGCTTCGCGCGCGTCGAAACGCTCCAGCGCCAGTTCATAGCGGTCGGCCTCGATGCGGCTGACGTCCAGCACGTCGTTGATCAGGTCCAGCAGGTGGCCGCCCGCCTCGTGGATCGAGCGGGCGTAGTCGGCGTAGCGCGCCGGGACCGGGCCGAACAACTCCTGCCGCATGGCGTCCGAAAAGCCGATGACGGCGTTCAGCGGGGTGCGCAGCTCGTGGCTCATATGGGCCAGAAAGCGCGACTTGCCGGCGCTCTGGGCCTCGGCCTCCATGCGGGCGGCGTCCAGTTCGGCTTCGCGGGCGTACTGCAAGGTGGCGTCCA
Organism: Brevundimonas naejangsanensis DSM 23858; assembly: GCF_000421705.1. Lineage (GTDB taxonomy): Bacteria > Pseudomonadota > Alphaproteobacteria > Caulobacterales > Caulobacteraceae > Brevundimonas > Brevundimonas naejangsanensis. The sequence continues at coordinate 1,138,492 of NZ_ATXN01000002.1, read as the reverse complement.
GAGCCTGAACGATCAGGCGAGAGCCGCCGTCATCCATGCGCCGCGCCGTCAGGAGGATGCGGCGGTCCAGCGCCAGACGCGGCGTAAAGCGGACCTGGGCCTCGCCCAGATTGCGCGCGCAGGCCAGCGCAGCCAGGACGGCGGGGCGGTCGGCAGGGTCGACGGCCGACAGCAGTCCCTCCTTGAACAGCGGCTCGACCGGCAGGGCGGCGGGCGCTGCGCCATAGGCGGCCAAGGCGCGCAGGTCCTGGTTCAGCGCCAGGGTCAGGGCGGGCTGACCGGCCAGCAAGGTCTCGACTCCGGCCACGTCGGCCTCGGCGACCTCCATCCGGCGGGCCGCGCGGCGGGCGCCGAGGAACAGGGCGGCCGTGGTCGCGCCCGCTGTCATCAGGGCCGAGACACCCGCCGTGGTCGCGGCCGCCATCGGCGCGCCCAATAGCCAGCCGGACAGCAGGCCCGCCCCCGCCGCCCCCGTCGCGGCTATGGCGGCGACCAGCACGCGGCGACGGCCGCCCAGCGCCAGCCCGGCCGCCAAGGGCGCGAACACGAAGCCCGTCAGCGGGCCGCCCGCTCCGCCGCTGAGCGCTGCGCTCGCCAGCGCCGCCAGCGTCCACAGCGTCAATAGGGCCGAACGAGCCTCGTCATCGTCGCGACGCAGCAGGGTCAGCCCTGCCAGCCCTGGCGCGGCCATGACCCCCAGAGCCAGCAGCAGGGGCGCCGCCGTCCCAGCTGCCTCGGCGCCGGTCCCTGCGCCGGTGGCGAACAGGGCCGTCACGCCGACAGCCGCCGCCCAGCCCGCATGCCAGGCGGCCACGGCGGCGCCGTCCCCGGCGTCGTGCACCTCGGGGCGGCGGATCGGATCAAGCAGGGCGGTGTGGGGCTTCAAGGGCGCTGTAGGCGGATGGAATGAAAACAACTGTATATCTAGGCCGCGTCGTTCCAAGCCCCTAGGGCGCTCGCCTGTAGGGGGAGCGGCGTCCGAAGCGCGGCCCCGGTTGTGATCACGGCGGCAGGAGCTTATGTCGCGCCCATGACTTCCGCCGCCGCTCCCGCCCGCTCCATCGACGAGATCCTGGCCGAACTGGTCGAAGAGTTCGACCTGTTGGGCGACTGGGAAGGGCGGATCGAATACGTCATCGACCTGGGCAAGGACCTGCCGCCCCTGCCCGAAGAGGCGCGGGTCGAGGCGAACAAGGTGCCGGGCTGCGCCGCCCAGGTCTGGCTGTCGATGCGGCCGCAGGGCGGGCGGCTGTTCTTCGACGCCGACAGCGACAGCGCCCTGTCCAAGGGCAATATCGCCCTGCTGCTGCGGCTCTATTCGGGGCGTCTGCCGGACGAGATTCTGGCGTTCGACGCCCGCGCTGCGCTGGACCGGCTGGGCCTGCCCTCGGCCCTGACGCGCCAGCGCGCCAACGGCCTGAACAGCATGGTCGGCCGCATCCGCGAGGCGGCGCTGGCGGCGAGTTGACGTCAGAATAGAGCGTCACGCCTTTCCCTCCCCTTCATGGGGAGGGTGGCTGAGCCTGTAAGGCGAGGCCGGGTGGGGCGGCGAAGCTATTCAGATGCTGAGCCCCGATCGCGAGGCCCTTCCCACCCGGTCGCTGCGCGACCTCCTTCCCCATGAAGGGGAGGGAGAGACGCTGCGTTCGGGCTTACTGCTGCGGGCCGAGGAAGGCGAAGGCCCGCGCGTTGCTGAACTTGGCGGTGGCGTCGCCTGCATGGGTGTTGATCTGGTTCTCGCCCAGCTCCAGCCGTTTGACCGGGGCGCGTTCAGAGAAGTCGATCTTCTTCAGGTCCACCCAGAAGGTGTTCGGCGTCAGGGCCGACTCGAAGAAGTACAGCTTGCGCTTGTGATCCACGACGGTCCGCCAGCGGGTCGAGGAGATGTTCGGCTGGTCCGGGGTCGAGATGCCGAACGGCACCGAGACGTTGCGGATTACGCTGAACACGCTGGCCACGGCCATGTTCTGGTCTTCGAACTTGGGAATGGCGTTGGCGTAGAAGGAGGCGCGTGCATAGCGGTCGGCGGCCCGGTTGGTGCCCGGCAGCATGACCGTGCCGCCGATGCCCTGCCAATAGGTGTTCAGCGCCAGCTGCTGATCGAAGGTCGGCGAGTTGGTCATCACCTGGTAGTCGCGGCTGTGGTGCACGACCAGCTTGCCGTCGATGTATTCGAAGATGGCGCTGTCGCCGCTGCTGTCCGACAGGGACAGGTGCAGGGTGGTCAGCCGCTCCTGACCCGGCACATTGTCGCTGATCAGAACGAAGGGCTCGTCGCGCAGGCCTTCGACGGCCTCAGCCACGGTGGCGTAGTTGTCCAGCGCATACTGCGCCCAGGCGGCGATGCTGAGGGCGGGCTTGTTCGGGTCGTAGGTCGGGTATTGCGACTCGACCAGCCACAGGACGTTGGCGACCAGACCCATTTCGTTCACGCCGTCGACGGTCGAGATGTCATAGCCGCTGGCGATGACGCTGCCGTATTTGGACGTCCAGGTCAGGGAGTTGGGACCGCCGGACCCGTCCCGCGCCATGCCGCGCGGAAAGATCCACAGGTTGGTCATGATCTCGTCCTTCCAGTCCATCGACCGGGCCGTGATCACCGCGCCGTCGTGGCCGTGGTAGACAAGGCGCGTGCACGCCTCGGCCGCCGGAACGGCCATCATGAAGGCGGCGGCCAGGGCGGCGACGCCCTTCTTCATTCCGTTACGCATGTCGTCTCCTTGGGAGTGAGGGGTCGTGAGGGAAGGGTCAGTAGGTCAGCGACAGGCCCAGCACCGGGCCGTGGCGCGTCACCTTCCAGTCGAAGCGCTGGCCGGTGAAGTCATCCTGCTCATAGTTCTGATGCAGCAGGCGATAGCCGGCGTTGATCGAGACCGCGCCCCCCGCCAGCGGGGTGCGATAGGAGGCCAGCGCCTGCCACGACAGGCTGTGGCGATCGTCGTCGCCCAAGCCCCCAGCCTCGGCTTGGGCGCGCAGGGTCCAGTGTTCGGACACATCGCCCTCGACCCGCAGGCCCAGCAGCAGGTCGGTCCACTCGGCGCCCTTCTGAGTGGCGCCCAGCGGCGTGTTCAGATCGGCCCGCAGCTTGCTCCAGCGGGCGCCGACCAGCGGCTCGACGCGCAGGCTGCGCGCGTCGCCGAAGGCGGTGCGGCCGCCCAGCGGATCGTCCACGAGACGATAGAGGACGCCTGCCGAAACCGTGGTCGATCGGGTGCCCAGCTCGGCCGGGACGCCCATCAGGGACACGCCCTCATTGGTCCTGGCATATTGATAGTCGATGACGCCCGCCCAGCGGCCGCGACGCACCTCGATGTCGCCCATGACGACGCTTTCCAACTGGTCGAAGGCGTCCGAGGCGGAGACGTCGACCGGCGCCTTGTGCCCGGCCAGCCTGACGTTCCCATCCAGCGAGGTGGCCCAGACATAGGGGCTGACCGTGACGCGCCACAGCTCGCCCGCGCTGGGTTGGGCAAAGGCGGAGGCGCCGCCCGACAGGGCCAGAAGCAAGCCCAGAACATGTGCGGCTGGACGGAAGAATGTCATGGGAATTCTGCTCGCGGCGACCGAAAGGATCGCCTCTGGGTAGAGCATCCATGCTTAAGCAATGATGGATCGACAATCGCTGATTGCATGCCGAAATGCCGCAGTTCGGCCGGATCAACCGATGCCGTAATGCTCCGCCAGCGCCTGCAGCCCCTGTTTGAGCAGGGTCTTGCCCTGACGGCGGCGTAAGGACAGCGCCTGTTCGGCCAGTTGCAGCGACGTGCCGTGGATGCAGACCTGTTCGACCATGGCGCGAAGGCGCGGGCCGCAGGCCTCCAGCGCCGCCTGCACCCGAGCCGAGGCGGAGATGGCGCGGTCGCTGGGCTCGACCCGTCCCGCGCCGCCGCCGGAGCCGCTGCGGGGCAGGCCGTCCCAGCGCATGGTCATGGTGGGACCGGCGGCGGCGATCTCGGCTTGGGCGCGCAGCCGCTCGCCCGCCGCGACCTCGGCCGGGGTCAGCCAGGGGCGGCCCGACTGATCCTTGCGTCGCGCCAGCCACAGGATCGGGCTCTCGCCCAGATTGGCGCGGCGCAGCGTCAGGCGGCCGTCTGCTTCCATCACCGCCCGTTCGCCCTCGATGACGCCGGGGCGGCCGGGTGGGGGCGAGGCGGGGGCGTGGTCGTTGGCCGCGCGGGGCAGCCAGCCGCCGCCTTCGCGCAGCCGCAGTCCAGGCCGTTCGATCACGGCGCGGAAGGCGGCCTCGTCCAGGGTCAGCACCACCCGGCTGCGCCGGTCGCCGCCGAGACGCAAGGGATAGGCGCCGTTCGCCTGGTCCAGCCAAGCGCCGGGCCGTTGCAGCAGGCTGCGCGCGCGTTCCAGTTGACGGCTCATCGGCGGCCTCCGGTTTCGGGCGCCAGATCGACCAGCGGCAACTCCATCACCGCCCGCAGCGACCCCTCCAGCCCATCCATCAGCGCGTCATAGTCGGGCCGGTCGCGTTCATCCTCGGCCCAGCGGCAGGCCGCGCCCGCCGTCGCCCGGTTCAGGCCGAAGGCGTGGGCCACCCGCTCCAGCGGCCAGCCGAAGGAGACGTGCGCCAGGTACATGGCCGACCAGCGCGCCCGGCAGGCCCGGGGCCGCACCCGCTCGCGCCGCGTCATTTCCGCGACCGGCACGCCCAGGGCCAGACCTGACAGCGACAGGGCGGCGTCCGCCCGGATACGGTCGCCCTCCGTCACCGGCACGCGATAGGGTTCCATGATCTGCGCTTCCTCCCGTCATTCTTGTGGATGCCGCCATTATGAGTGCGTGCGGCGGCTGCGTTAGGAATGTTATCCTATGAGGCGTCAGAAGCGGTCGTTTCCCCAGGCGGGGCCGGGCATCGGCGGGGGCGGTTGTGCACGCCCCCTGTGGAAGACGCGCTAAAGGTCAACAGGGGAATGCGGCGCCCGCCGTAAATAAATTAACGAATCCTTGACTCGGGACTCTGGACGGCGATTCGCAAATCACCCTACGCGTTCCATATCGGGATCCGTTAACCCTTCTTAAGGTTTTGGCCCGTTAACGTTGGAACAAGGTTACCCGGCCGTATCTCACGTGCGGTCATCCCTAGCTTTGCCTGGAGGGGCATTAATGCGCGTCCTGTTGATCGAAGACGACCACGCGACGGCTCAAAGCATCGAGCTGATGCTGAAGTCGGAAGGGTTTAACGTCTACACTACCGACCTGGGTGAGGAAGGCATCGATCTGGGCAAGATCTATGACTACGACCTCATTCTGCTCGACCTGAACCTGCCGGACATGAGCGGGCTTGAGGTTCTGCGCCAGCTGCGCAACGGCAAGATCAACACCCCGGTGATGATCCTCTCGGGCAGCCATGAGATCGACACCAAGGTCAAGACCTTCGGCGGCGGCGCCGACGACTATCTGACCAAGCCCTTCCACAAGGACGAGCTGATCGCACGCACCCACGCCGTGGTCCGCCGGTCCAAGGGCCACGCCCAGGCCATCATCCACACCGGCGAGATCGCGGTGAACCTGGACGCCAAGACCGTCGAGGTGAACGGCCACCGCGTGCACCTGACCGGCAAGGAATATCAGATGCTGGAGCTGCTCTCCCTGCGTAAGGGCACGACCCTGACCAAGGAGATGTTCCTGAACCACCTGTACGGCGGCATGGACGAGCCGGAGCTGAAGATCATCGACGTCTTCATCTGCAAGCTGCGCAAAAAGCTGGCGACGGCCGCCGGCGGCAAGCACTACATCGAAACCGTCTGGGGCCGCGGCTACGTCCTGCGCGACCCGGCCGAAGGCGCTGCGACCGTCGCCGCCTGAACAGATCCCGCCTGAGCCTCCACTCAGGAACGATCCAGAAACGCCCGCCGATGAACTCGGCGGGCGTTTTTTTATGTCCTTCTCCTCTTGTGGGAGAAGGTGGGCGCCGGAGGCGCTCGGATGAGGGGTGTCGGCGCGTCTTCTGACGTTCTGAGATCAAGCGGTGGCGACAATCCTTCAGCTCGGGGCGCGCACACCCCTCATCCGTCAGGCTCCGCCTGCCACCTTCTCCCACAAGGGGAGAAGGATTATTGCGCAAACGCTTCCGTCAGCACGCCGAACATCGGATTGGGCCTGCCTGCGTCATTGAACAGCAGGGGGCTGTCCTGGCCGTCGTCGTTCTTGCCGCGGCGCAGCCAGGAGTCGCTGTCGCGCACGCCCCAGACGGTGAAGGCGAAGCGCTGGGCGGTAGGCAGGTCCATGAAGGCCTCGGCCAGTTCGGTCACGCGCGCGCTCTGCTGCTCGCGGCGCTGGGCGCGGGGGCGCAGGTCGGGCATCCGGCCGCCGCGCTTTAATGTGGCGTCCAGTTCGGAGACATGGATAGGCAGGCCGAACTGGCGCGCTTCGTTCATGAAGGCGGCGATCTGGCCGCCGGGGATTTCGATATCGAGGTGGGACTGGATGCCGATGCCCTGCACCGGGGCGCCCGCCTTCAGAAGCCGTTCGACCAGACGCAGGAAGGCCGCGCCTTTCTTGGGCGTATTCTCCAGGTTGTAGTCGTTCAGAAACAGGGTCGCCTCGGGCGCGGCGATGCGGGCCTGTTCGAAGGCGCGGATGATATAGGCGTCGATCCCGCCCAGACCCCGGCTCCAGACGCAGTCGCGATAGCCGCTGCCGTCATCCTCGACCGGCTCGTTGACCACGTCCCAACCGACGATCTGGCTGCGCCAGCGCCCGGCCACCTCGGCGATATAGCGGTCGTGTTCGGCGATGAAACGTGGGCGGTCATCGACGATGGCGGTGAACCAAGGATGCTCCTGCGCATACCAGATCAGGGCGTGGCCGAAGAGGCGGATGTCCAGATCGCGCGCGAAATAGGCGATGCGGTCCGGGGCGTCGAAACGCAGGGAGCCGTCCTTTTGCAGGATGTACTCCATCTTCATCTCCCACTCGGGCGTGAGCTGGGAGAAGTGGGTGGAGACGAGGCGGAACCAGTCCTGATCCGACAGCTGGCCAGACATGGCGACCGTGCCGACGGGGAAGGGGGCGACGGACTTCAGCGGGCGGATAGGACCGGCAGGCGCCGCTTCGGGCGCCTCGCCCGCACCGCACGACGCGAGCGCGAGGGTTGAGGCCAGCAGGACACGACGGTCGATCACAGCGCTTCTCCCTCCCCTTCATGGGGAGGGTGGTCGCGAAGCGACCGGGTGGGGAGGGCCTGGTGATCCTGGCCTCGGCGCTTGAATAGCCACGTCGCCCCCACCCGGCTTCGGCCTGACGGCCTCAGCCACCCTCCCCATGAAGGGGAGGGAGAGGCGCCGCTGCTGCATTCAGCCACGGCGACGCAGGCCCATTTCGTCATAGGCGGCGGCCTCGCGCTTGGCGGCGGCCATCAGCTTGTTCAGCCGGGTGGTCTCGGCGACGTGCTCGAACTTCTTCAGTTCTTCAAAGGCGCCGGTCAGGGCGTCGCGAGCGCCTTCCTCCTCAACGGAGACGGCGGCGATCTCGGCCTCGGCGTCGGCGCGGCGCTGTCTCCAGCCGTTGAGATAGGCCTGCAGCATCATGCCCGAAGCCGGGTCGAGCCGGGCGTTCTCGCGCTCGATTTCGGCCTCTGCGTCCAGCACGGCGACGCGCATCTCGGCCTCGGCCTTGCGAGCGGTGATCTCAGCCAGACGCTTCTGCAGCGTCTCGACCTCATAGTTGGAGATGCGGATCAGGGATTGGGCCCAGGCCGTCATGCGTCGTCTCCCGCGATCATTGGTCCACCATGCCCTGGTTCAGGATGGTTTCAAGTCTGTCGAAACTGTCGTTCAGGCGCGTCACGTCGTCCTTGTCCTGGGTCAAGAAGTCTTCCAGGGAGGGGTTCAGGGCGATGGCGCGGTCGACGATGGGGTCGGCGCCGGTGCGATAGGCGCCGATGCGGATCAGCTCTTCCATGTTGGAATAGGCGCTCAGGCACTGGCGCGCGCGGCGGTTCAGTTCGCGCTCGGGCGGGGACTGGTTGCCGGGCATGGTGCGGCTGACGGACTTCAGCACGTCGATGGCGGGGAAGCGGCCGCGCTCGGCGATCTTGCGATCCATGACGATGTGGCCGTCCAGAATGCCGCGCACGGCGTCGGCGATCGGCTCGTCATGATCGCCCCCGTCCACCAGCACGGTGAACAGGGCGGTGATCGGCCCCGCCTCGGTTCCGTCCGGCCGGATCGGCCCCGGCCCGGCGCGCTCCAGCAGCTTGGGCAGTTCGGTGAAGACGGTGGGGGTGTAGCCCTTGGTCGTCGGCGGTTCGCCCGCCGCGAGGCCGATCTCACGCTGGGCCATGGCGAAGCGGGTGACGCTGTCCATCAGGCACAGCACCTCCAGACCCTGATCGCGGAAGAACTCGGCCACGGCCATGGTCATATAGGCGGCCTGACGCCGTTTCAGCGCCGGTTCGTCACTGGTGGCGACTACGACGACGGCGCGTTTCAGGCCTTCTTCGCCCAGAGTCTCCTCGATGAATTCGCGCACCTCGCGGCCCCGCTCGCCGATCAGGCCGACGACGACGACGTCGCAGGTCGCCTGTCGCGCCAGCATGGACAGCAGCACCGACTTGCCCACGCCCGAACCGGCGAAGATGCCCAGACGCTGGCCCCGGCTGGTGGTGGTGAAGACGTCCATCGCCCGCACGCCCAGATCCAGCCGCTCGCCCACCCGACCGCGCGAATGGGCGGGCGGCGGTGCGGCGCGCAGGGGGTAGGGAACGAGGCCCGGCGTCAGCGGCCCCGCGCCGTCGATCGGCTCGCCGAAGGAATCGATGATCCGGCCCAGCCATGCCGTCGTCGGGCGCACGCTGGCGGCGGCGTTGATGATGCGGATGTCGGCGCCCGGCGCCACCCCCTCGACGGGGCCGAAGGGCATCAGCAGGGCTTTGGCCTCGCGAAAGCCGACGACCTCGGCGGGCAGGGGCGGCTGGCCGCGCCGCTCGATCTCGGCGCGGGCGCCGACGGCCAGACGCGACAGGCCGCCACGCGACTCGATCAGCAGGCCGCTGACGCCCGCCACCTTGCCGGTGACGACCAGCGGGTCGATCGCTTCGACGGCGGCGACAAGATTACGCAAGGAGGGCCCCCAGGCCGCGAGCCGCGCGACCGTTCCCAGTCATGGTGCTGCATCATGGTTAATGGTCAATGAAGCTTAGACTGACCATTCAACTTCTGATTGCAAGTAACGAAGATGAAACCTTTCAAGCGCCTCTGTTATCCACAGGCTTATCCAGTCCATCGCCGTTATTCTGAAGGGGGGCGGTTCGGATGTTCAATGCAGGTCGTCGACAAAAACTGGCTGCGGATATTGAGCGGCTTGGGGAACTGGATCGTCGGATGGCGGCCATCGGGCGGTCCCAGGCGGTGATCGAGTTCGACCTTGACGGCACGATCCGGGACGCCAACGAAAACCTGCTCCAGACCATGGGCTACGGCATGGACGAAATCCGGGGACAGCATCACCGGATGTTCATGGATCCGGCCGAGGCGGCGTCGGCCGACTATCTGGCGTTCTGGCGAGAGTTGAACGAGGGGCGCTTCGTCGCCCGCAAATTCCGCCGCATCGCCAAGGGCGGGCGCGAGGTCTGGCTGGAAGCCTCCTATAATCCCGTGTTGGACGAGGCGGGGCGGCCGCTGAAGGTGGTCAAGCTGGCTGTCGACATCACCAAGGCTGAACAGGCCGCCCAGCGGGCCGAGCAGGAGCGTCTGGCGGCCGAGGCGGCGCAGGCCAGACTGGTCAGCGCCCTGGCGGAACAACTGTCCCGCCTGTCGGATGGCGATCTGATGGCCGCTATCGAACAGGATATGGACGGCGCCCATCAGGCGGTGAAGGCTGACTTCAACGGCGCTGTGTCCAGTCTCAGGACTGCGCTTGAAAAGGTCCTTTCGGCGGTGACGACCCTGCGGGGCGGCTCGGACGAGATCAGTCAGGCATCTGACGACCTGTCGCGACGCACCGAACAACAGGCGGCCAGTCTGGAAGAGACAGCGGCGGCGCTGGACCAGATCACCGCCACTGTCCAGCGCAGCGCCGAGGGCGCCCGGCAGGCGGCCTCCGTCGCCGCCAAAGCCCATGCCGAAGCCGGTCGCTCGGGCGAGATCATGGGGCGGGCGGTGGCGGCTATGGACGGCATCAGCCGTCGCTCATCCGAGATCAGCGACATCGTCGGAGTGATCGACGAGATCGCCTTCCAGACCAACCTCCTGGCGTTGAATGCGGGGGTCGAGGCGGCGCGGGCGGGCGACAGCGGGCGCGGGTTCGCCGTGGTGGCGTCCGAGGTGCGGGCGCTGGCCCAGCGGTCGGCTGAGGCCGCCAAGGAAATCAAGGCTCTGATCTCTGTTTCAGGCGCCGAGGTGGCGCAGGGCGTCGAACTGGTCGCCGAGACGGGTCGCGCGCTGGGGACCATCGCCGAACAGGTCAATGAGATGGACGGGCTGGTCGCCGAAATCGCCGCCTCGGCCCAGGAACAGGCCTCGGGTCTGGGCCAGGTCAATCAGGCGGTGAACCAGATGGATCAGGTCACGCAACAGAACGCCGCCATGGTCGAGCAGACGACGGCCGCCGCCGCCAATCTGAAGACTGAAGCCGAGCATCTGGCCGAACTGGTCGGGCGGTTCCGCACGGGAGCCGAAGGCGGCGCGGTGCGCGCGTTGAAGACCTATGGCGGCCCGCCGCCCGTGCTGGAGGCGCAGCGCGCCCGTCTGCGTGCGGTCGTCAACGGCCCGGCCGCCGAAGAATGGACCGAGTTCTAGGCGTTGAGATCAGGCCGGGGCGGCCGGATCCTGCAACGGCTGTTCGTCTGACGGCGAGGTCAGCACGGCGCCGACCGAGGCGGCGATGATGGCGGCGATGGCCAGCCACTGCTGGCTGGTGAGGTGCTCGCCCAGCACGAACAGGCCCGCCAGGGCGCCAATGGCCGGATCGCCGCTGACCGCCACGCCGAAGGTGCGCTTGGGGATATGGCGCAGGGCGACCATGTCCAGGGTGTAGGGCAGGGCGCTGGACACCAAGGCCACCACTAGGCCTAGCGCGAGGATCTTCGGGTCCAGAAGGCTCATGCCCGCACCGGCGACGCCGAAGGGCACCACGGTCATGGCGGCGAAGGTCATGCCGATGGCGACGGTCGAGCCGCTGGGCAGATGGCTGACCCGTTTGCCGAAGACGATATAGCCCGCCCAGAACACCGCCGCCGCCGCCGCATAGGCGCAGCCGACCGGATCAAGCCCCGACACGTTTCCATCCAGCGGCAGCAGCAGAACCAGACCCAGCACCGCCAGTCCGACCCAGACGAAATGGATCAGCCGCCGCGAGTTGAACAGGGCGACCGACAGCGGCCCCATGAACTCGATCGCCAGGGCCACCCCCAGCGGAATGGTGTTCAGCGCCATGTAGAAGCTGAGGTTCATCAGCCCCATCACCACGCCGTAGACCGCCAGGGCGCGCAGGTCGCTGGTGGTGAAGGCGCTGCGCCAGGGACGAAAAACCGCCAGCAGGACGATGGCCGACAGCCCGACGCGCAGGCCCGCCGTCCCGGCCGGTCCCACCATGGGATAAAGCGTCTTGGCGAAGGAGGTGCCGGCCGAAAGCGACACCATGCCGCCGATCAGAGCGAGATAGGGCAGGACCGCTGAGAGGCGCGGATGGCGAAGGACGAGGACCGGGGAGGACATGGCCGGCAATCTATCGAAAAGCCGCTCGTTTTTCTTGGCGATTTCGCCTGCCATGCTGCAAGAAAAACGCGTATTGTCAGTCCCTATGCAAGAAAACGCCGACCTCGATTCCTTTGACCGTCGCCTGCTGGCCCTGGTGCGCCGCGACAATCTCCAGCCAGCGCGCGTGCTGGCGGACAAGGTCGGCCTGTCGGAATCGGCGGTGTCGCGGCGGTTGCGGCGGCTGCGAGACGAAGGGATCATCATTGCCGATGTCGCGGTGGTCGATCCGGCTCGGCTGGCGCGCGTCCTGACCATGCACGTCCTGGTCGAGATGGAACGCGAGGGCACGGCGGTTCTGGACGCGCTGATCGACAAGCTGACCGCTCGCCCTGAGGTGCAGGCGGCCTGGTATGTGACCGGCGACACTGACCTGATCCTCTATGTCGTGGTGCCGACGATGGAGGCCTATGAAGTCTTCACGCGTGAAATGCTGAACGACGACGCCCGCGTGCGCGCGTTCAAGACGCTGATTTCAATCAGAGAAGTTCTTCCGTTCGACCCGGCGCGACGGGCGCTGGCGCGATGAAGCCCGGTTTCCGGTCCTGTTTCAGTTTCGCCGCTGAATCGCCTTGAGAATCCGGATAGGTTGACATCATGCATGGTCGTTTTCCGATCCTCTATATCGCCGAGGCGGACGCCGAAGAGGCGGTCCTGTCGTCCGGGGCGCTGGCCCAGCTGGTCGAGGCGATCCCGCAGGCGACCTTCACCGTCGTCGGCTCTCCGGCCAGCGCGCCGCTGTTCGCCGATCTGCCGCGTCTTCAGCGGCTGATCACGCTGGATCGCGACGGGCGCTGGGACTGGATCGCCCTGTGGAACCAGGTGCGCGAGACGAACTGGGGTCTGGTGGTCGACATGCGCGGCTCGACCCTGTCAGGCAAGCTGCGGCGCCAGCGGCGCGCGGTGCGGGGCAAGACCCTGCCGGGCGTGCACCTGGTCGAACAGGCGGCGCGGACCCTGCAACTGGACGAGATTCCGGCCCCGAAACTTTTCATCGAGCGGGACACACAGGAAGCCGCCGACGCCCTGATCCCGGCAGGCGACGGGCCTATTCTGGCCATCGGGCCGGGCGCCGACTGGATCGGCAAGCGCTGGCCCGCCGATCGTTACGCCAAGATCGCCATCTCCCTGCTGGGCGAGGGCGGGCCGCTGGCGGGCGGGCGGCTGATGATCGTGGGCGAGGAGGCGGACCGCGATGCGGCCCAGACCATCCGCTCGGCCGTCAAACGCGACCGGGTGATCGAGCTTCAGGGGCGGTTGACGCGTCTGCAGACGGCCGCGGCCTTGTCGCACGCGGACCTCTATCTGGGCGGCGACTCCCTGTGGACGCAGCTGGCCGTGGCGGCAGGCGTGCCGGCGGTGGCGGTCTTCGGCCCCTCGGACGAGACGTTGAAGCGCCCGTGGACGGGCGTCGCCGTGCGCGGCCCGCGCAGCCTGCAAGAGTTCCGCGAACTAGACCCGCGCCTGAACCAGCACATCCAGCACATGATGGACCTGCCCTATGAGCGCGTGTTGAAGGCGGCGAAAAGGCTGCTGGCGGAACGGGCGGCCTGACCCCCTCGGCTTGCGTCTCCAAGCCTTCGGCGCGCATAAGCGCCGGAACTTCAGGAGATGCGCGCGATGACCCAGACCTATGACCTGATCGTTCGGGGCGGCGAGGTAGCCAACCACGCCGGGCGGGGCAAGGCGGACGTCGGCGTCATCGACGGCCGTATCGCCTTCATCGGCGATCTGTCGCAGGCCTCGGCCGGAGAGGTGTTCGACGCGACGGGCCTGACCGTGCTGCCGGGCGTCATCGACACCCAGGTCCACTTCCGCGAGCCGGGTCTGGAATGGAAGGAAGACTTGGAGACCGGCAGCCGCGCGGCGGCCCTGGGCGGCGTCGTCGCCGTGTTCGAGATGCCGAACACCAATCCCAACACCACCGATCCCGACACCATGGCCGACAAGCTGGCGCGGGCGCGCGACCGGATGTGGACGGACCACGCCTTCTACATCGGCGGCACGCATGAGAACGCCGACCATCTGGCCGATCTGGAGCGCCTGCCGGGTTGCTGCGGGGTCAAGGTCTTCATGGGCGCCTCGACCGGCGACCTGCTGATCGCCGACGACGAGGGGGTGCGCAAGGTTCTGTCGAACGTGCGCCGTCGCGCCACCTTCCACTCCGAGGACGAATACCGCCTAGTCGAGCGCCGCAACCTGGCCCGCACCGGCGACTGGACCAGCCACCCGGAAGTCCGCGACGCCGAGAGCGCCATCATGTCCACGCGCCGTCTGGTCGGGCTGGCGAAAGAGACCGGCGCCCGCATCCACGTCCTGCACGTGACGACTAAGGATGAGATGGAGTTCCTGCGCTTCCACAAGGACGTCGCCACCGTCGAGATCACGCCCCAGCACCTGACCCTGGTCGCGCCAGAGGCCTATCAGCGCCTCGGCGCCTACGCCCAGATGAACCCGCCGATCCGGTCGCAGGAGCACGTCGACGCCCTGTGGCTGTGGGGGATGCAGCAGGGCGTGGCCGATGTGCTGGGCTCGGACCACGCGCCGCACACGAAGGAAGAAAAGTCCAAGCCCTATCCGGCCTCGCCCTCGGGCATGCCGGGGGTGCAGACCCTGGTGCCGCTGATGCTGACCCATGTGGCCGAGGGCCGCCTGTCGCTGGAGCGCTTCATCGACCTGACCTCGGGCGGGGCGCAGCGGGTGTTCGGGACGGCCAACAAGGGCCGCATGGCCGTCAGCTATGACGCCGACCTGACCATCGTCGACCTGAAGGCGAAGAAGACCATCACGCACGACCAGCAGGCCACGCGCTGCGGCTGGACGCCCTTCGACGGCTTCGAGGCGACGGGCTGGCCGGTCGCCACCATCGTGCGCGGCCGCGTGGTGATGAAGGACGGCGAACTGATCGGTCAGGCCCACGGCCGCCCGGTGCGGTTCCAGGAGACGCTGGCGGGGTGAGCGGCGCCAAGCCCCAACTCGGCTTGATCGGCTTCGGCGCCTTCGGGCGGCTGACGGCCAAGCATCTGGCGCCGTGGTTCGACCTTGTCGCCCATGATCCGGCGGCGAGCGACGGCGATGGGCTGGCGCGGCTGACGACGCTGGAAGAGGCCGCCGCCTGTCCGGTGGTGGTGCTGGCCGTGCCGGTCGGGGTTCTGGCCGAGACGGTCGCGGCGATCGCGCCATCCGTGACGCCGGGCGCCCTGATCCTCGACGTGGGGTCGGTGAAGGTAAAGCCTGCAAAGGTCATGCTTGAGGGTCTGCCGCAAGGCGTGGACATCGTCGGCGCCCACCCCCTGTTCGGTCCCCAGAGCGGCAAGGACGGCATCGTCGGTCTGCGCATCGCCGTCTGTCCGGTGCGCGGCGACAAGGCGGCGTGGCGCGTCGCCGCCTTCTGTCGTCGTGCGCTGGCGTTGAAGGTCTTCGTGGTCAGCCCCGAGGATCACGACCGGGAGGCGGCGACGGTGCAGGGTCTGACCCATCTGATCGCCAAGGTGCTGCTGGCGATGGAGCCGCTGCCGACGCGGATGACCACCACCAGTTTCGAGCGGGTCATGCAGGGCGTCGACATGGTCCGCCACGACAGCGCTGCGGTTTTCCGCGCCATCGAACACGACAACCCCTTCGCCGCCGAAGTCCGCCGCCGCTTCTTCGATCTGGCCGAACAGGCGCGGGCGGAACTGGACGACTGACCGCTTTCCTTCTCCCTCCCCTTCATGGGGAGGGTGGCTGAGCCCGACAGGGCGGGGGGGGGTGGGGGCGGCTTGGGCGATCAAGCGCCGAGGCCGGGATCATCTAGCCCTCCCCACCCGCTCGCCGCTTCGCGTCGACCACCCTCCCCATGAAGGGGAGGGAGAGGCGTGGTGTCTGGATGATCTATTTCAGCATGAAATCCGCCACCGCCTCGACCACGCCGGGCGCCAGCGGCAGGGCGGGGTCCATATAGGTCGCGATATTGGCGGCGCGTTCGACGGGCGCGACCTTCAGGACGTGGTTCACGCCGTCCCAGATCGCCAGTTCGGCGCGCGGCTGGGCGGCTTTCAGCGCTTCGGCGTCGGCGAGCGTCACCTGAATGTCCGTCGTGCCCTGACCGATAAAGAGCGGGCCGTCGTAGGCGGCCGCCAGCTTCGCCGGATCCAGCGCCAGCCAGGAGATGAGGTAAGGCTGGACCGACGGCCGGAACAGCGCCGCCAGCGATGCAGGCGGATTGGCGACCGTGCGGCCCGCTTCCAACGCCTCGACGGCGGCGTAGGCCTCGGTCTTCAGCGGTTCAGGCAGGGCGGCCAGTTGTTCGCGCAGCACGACGCCCGCCGGACGCCCGGCGCCGGACAGCAGCACCAGGCCGCAGACCTTGTCGTCGCCCTCTCCGTCGGGTTTGGCGGCGACAGCGGCCAGGGCGACCAGCGCGCCCTCGCTATGGCCGATCAGCCAGGCGCAGGGGCGGCCCGTTTTCGTCGCCGTCTCGGCCGCCCAGGCGCGGGCGTCCTCGGCATAGGCTGAAAAGCGCAGGTCGGCTTCGGAGGCGCCTGCGGCGGCGCTCTCGCCGATGCCGCGTTTGTCGATGCGAACGGCGGCGACGCCGCGCTCGGCCAATCCTTCGGCCAGCAGGCGATAGGTCGCCGCCTGAATGCCGAATTGCGGACTGTTCCCGTCGCGGTCGGTCGGTCCCGAGCCGGGAATGATGACGGCGGCGGCGCGCGTCTGGCCTTCGGGCGACAGCAGGGTTCCGTGCAGCGGCGCGGGGCCGGATGGCAGCTCGACCGGCGTCGAAACCGGTGAGAGCAGCAGGGCGGCGGCGAGGGTCAGCATGGTCGTCTCCGTCGTCAGATGGGCAGGGGTCAGAAAGGTTGTCGGTCGGGATCGGCGCGCCACACGCGCCAGCTTTCAAACACCGACCAGGCGGCGGCGATCAGAGCGCCGGTGATCAGGGCGCTGAACCCCAGGGGCTGGGGCGCAATCGGCGCGGCGATCAGGCCGACCAGGCCGAGACCGAACATCAGCCGCCCGGCCAGGCGGTTGGAGCGTTCCCACGCCAGCTTGCTCTTATAGTTCCACGGGGTGCGCACCCCGACAGCCACATTGGGGCCGACGCGGCCAAGGAAGGCGCCGACCGCCAGCAACAGCAGAGCCGTCACGGCCATATGCGCACCCTGACTTGGCGGGGCCTTGCTGAACAGAGGAAAGGCGATCAGACCGATGCAGCCCGCGAAGGCCAGCAGGCTGACCAACTGGGCGCTCTTGAGGCTGCGTCGGCGCGCGGGATCGGCCTGAGCCCGCCGCGCGTAAAGGCTGCATCCGCCGACGGTTGCGGCGGCGGCGACGCCGAGGCCGCCGATCATCCATGCGACCTGGCCACGCGGCGCCCAGCCGTCGGCTTCTCCCGCCAGGTTGAAATGGATGGGGATCGGCGTCGTCGGGCCTGCGGTTCCGACCCAGATGGCGAGGGAGGCGACGGCGCCGATCAGAATGATCGAGGCCAGATCCAGGGTGTCCAGTTTCACTCTAGTCATGATGGTCCTCCTCCTTTGTTTCGCCCGTCCCGCTCAGGTCCATCAGGAAGGCGAGGGCCTCCTCGACGGCTGAAATCTCCAGCCGATAGCGGATCGACTGGCCGTCGCGCTCGGTGCTGACCAGTTCGGCCTCCTTCAGCGCATTCAGATGGCCGGTGATGGTCGGCCAACTCATGTCGAAAGCGGCGGCGATGTCGCCGGACGCAAGCGGCCCCTTGCGCAGCATGGCGATGATGCGCCGTCGCACCGGATGGGACAGGGCCTTGAACAGGCTGTTCATAGGAGGAAAACTAATTAGGGTATTCGCTAAATGCAACCGCTGTTCTTCAGGGTCGGCTGGTCTTCATCACGGGCACGGCCTATGGCTGAGGTCGGTTCAGAAGCTGCGAGTTGTTCTCATGGAAATCCGCGATCAGATCGTTCTCATCACCGGCGGCGCGCGCGGCGTGGGCGCGGCGGCGGCGCGGGCCTTTGCGGGGCAGGGCGCGCGGGTGGCGATCAACTGGCGCAACAGCGGCGAGCGGGCCGAGGCGCTGGCGGCTGAACTGGGCGAGCGGGCGCTGGCCGTTCAGGCCGATGTGACGGCCCGCGCAGGCGTCGACGCCATGGTCGCGAAGGTTGAGGCGCATTTCGGCGGGGCGGTCAGCACCGTGGTCAACAATGCACTGGACTACAGTTTCAACGGCGACGCCCGCGCCCAGATGGCGGACATTCCGTGGGAAGACATGGAGCGTCAGTTCGCCACCGTGATCCGGGGCGCCCTGAACGTCATTCAGGCGACGGTGCCCGGCATGGGGGCGCAGGCGTTCGGCCGGGTCGTCAACATCGGTACGAACCTGTTCCAGAATCCGGTGGTGCCCTACCATGACTACACCGCCGCCAAGGCCGCCCTGCTCAGCCTGACGCGGACGGCGGCGGGCGATCTGGGGCCGTCGGGGATCACCGTCAACATGATCTCGGGCGGCCTGTTGCGGACGACGGACGCCAGCGCCGCGACGCCTGAAGCCGTATTCGACCTGATCGCCAGCATGACGCCGCTGCGGTCGGTGACGACGCCGGAAGAGTTCGCCGATGCGGCCCTCTTCTTCGCCTCGCCGTGGAGCCGCGCAGTGACGGGGCAGAATCTGGTGGTCGACGGCGGGCTGGTGCGGGATTAAGTCGGCTGGGCAGTAAGGCCTCAAGGACGGACATCATGAGCGGCGTCATTCTGATCACCGGAGCCACCTCGGGCATCGGCCGGGCGGCGGCGCGCCGTTTCGCGGGCGCGGGCTGGAAGGTGATCGCCACCGGCCGCCGTCAGGAACGCCTGGACGAACTGGTCGCCGAACTGGGCGCGGATCGGGTCCACGCCGCCCCCTTCGACCTGCGGGACGAGGCCGCCATCGACGCGGCGCTGGAGGCCCTGCCCGAGGGCTTCCGCGACATCGACGTTCTGGTCAACAACGCCGGTCTGGCGCTGGGCACGGCGACGGCGCAGGAGGCTGATCTGGCCCAGTGGCGCCAGATGATCGACACCAACATCACCGGTCTGGTGACGCTGACGCACCGCCTGCTGCCGCGCCTGATCGCGCGCAAGGGGGCGATCCTGAACATCAGTTCGGTGGCGGCGACCTATCCCTATAAGGGCGGCAACGCCTATGGCGGGACGAAGGCCTTCGTGCGCCAGTTCTCGCTGGGCCTGCGTTCGGACCTGCATGGGACGGGGGTGCGCGTCACCTCCATCGAGCCGGGCATGGCCGAGACGGAGTTCACCCTAGTCCGCACCGGCGGCGATCAGGCGGCGTCGGACGCCCTGTATGGCGGCGCCCAGCCGATGACCGGCGAGGATATCGCCGAGACCCTGTTCTGGGTCGCCACCCTGCCGGCGCATCTGAACATCAATGCGCTGGAACTGATGCCGGTCAGCCAGTCCTTCGCCGGTTTTCAGGTGGCGCGCGCCTAAGCGCCTTTTCGCCTTGCGCCGGGCCGCCGGTGCGGCCTCTCCTGCCCGCGCGGCGGCGGCAGGAGAGGCCGTGCATCAGGCGCGCGCGGCCTGGCTGCGCGCCGACGGAAGCCGCAGATAGGCCTCCAGCGAGTCATCGAACGCCTTCATCCACGGCACATGGTGACGCGCCGCCAGCGTACCGGTCAGGACCGAGCGATAGCATTTGTCGCGATAGCCCATGATGTCGGCCTTCTTGTCCTTCTTCCACTGCAGGAAGATCCTGTTGATGTTGTCGATATCAAGATCAGGATAGTCGGTCTGGGCGATCAGGCGCTTGATGTATTCGCCCTGATACTCAAAGGCCTCTTCATCCGTGCGGATGGCGACCTCCTTCTCGCGCCACTGGTCGTTGGCGGCCTCCATGTCCGCGCGTGACGGCAGCTGGATGCGGTCCATGATGATGTCGCGCGTCAGCCAGGCCTGGGCGTCGAACATGTTGAAGCTGTACCAGAGGTCCTGCATCCCCAGGTAGAACAGCCTGGGGTTCGGCGTGAAGGCCACGCCCTCATACAGGTTCAGCGGCCACAGACGGTTGCTGGTTTTCAGGCGCAGCTCGTCCGGCAGGAAGGGGAAGTGGTGCTTGTAGCCGGTGCACAGGATGATGGCGTCGACGTCGCGGTGCGTACCGTCGCTGAAGTGGGCGGTCTTGCCGTCCACGCGCGTCAGACAGGGCTTCTCCTCCCAGCCCTTGGGCCAGTCATAGCCCATCGGCTGGCTGCGATAGCTGGTGGTGACCGACCGTGCACCATACTTGTAGCACTGCGAACCGATGTCCTCGGCCGAGTAGCTGGAGCCGATCAGCAGCACGTCCTTGCCCTTGAACTCGGCCGCGTCGCGGAAGTCGTGCGCGTGCAGGATACGGCCGGGGAACAGGTCGAAACCCGGATAGGACGGCGCGTTCGGCGTCGAGAAGTGGCCGGTGGCGACGATCACATGGTCGAAAGTCTCTGACGTGCGGCGACCGGCGGAATAGTCCTTGGCCGTCACGGTGAACTGCCCGGACGCCTTGTCGAAGACCACGTCCTTCACGGCGGTGTTGAAGCGGATGTACTGGCGAATGTTCGCCTTCTTCACCCGACCCTGGATGTAGTCCCACAGGACTTCGCGCGGGGGATAGGAGGAGATGGTCTTCTTGAAGTGCTCGTCGAAGGTGTAGTCGGCGAACTCGAGACACTCCTTGGGGCCGTTCGACCACAGATAGCGGTACATGCTGCCGTGAACCGGTTCGCCGTTCTCGTCCATGCCGGTGCGCCAGGTGTAGTTCCACATGCCTCCCCAGTCCGTCTGCTTCTCGAAGCAGACGATTTCAGGGATGTCGGCGCCCTCGTCACGGGCGGACTGGAAGGCGCGGAGCAGGGCCAGGCCCGACGGGCCGGCGCCGATGATGGCGATACGTTTTTGCTTGGGCATATTCACTTTGGGCTGATGGGTGACAGGCCCCGTCGCAGGCGGCTCTGCGGCCGCAAAAAAACTCGGGGCGAAAGAGGGCCGATCGCCAGCATTCCCAATATACGGAGTGCGGACATGGAATCGGCGCGCGGAAATATCGCTTAGTCCGAATATCTTAGAGTTTATGCTTGCAGGCTGGAATGATTGCCTCTCCAGTTCTTTATTCGGCAGACAACACAAGAACAAAAAACGTCACGACGAATATGAACATATATTCGTCGCCGCAATCTTATGTTGTCTCTATAATCGAGCGATTATGACTTAATGCTCGATGAATCGCAAATTTATCCCGGATATATCCGGGTTCGGTCCATGTGCGAGCAACGGTTACAGCGCGCCTTCAGAAACGTCGGCGGCCGCGCTGCGCAAGGGGGCCTGACGGTGTCTCCTGCTGCGCCAAGCTGGGTTGGACAGAGGAGCGGGGATGGTCGCGGACGCCCGATGCCGCAGTATGGGCCGCCATGCCGCGCGTCATCGCATTTGATGAGGGTCTCGCTTATATAGCGACCCTTCCGCCTTTCTTGATGTCTTCCAATAACGCCGATGCACCCAGCGTACAGACTGTCCGTGGCCCCCATGATGGATGGTGATGATTGTTGTTTATAATCAGTTGGTTGTTTGTCGGTGTGTGCAAAATTTGCACACGCAGTTTTGCTTTTCTTTCCTTTTCGTTCTCGCGAACCGGCGTGGCTTTCTACGCCAATGAGATCGGCGGCTAACTGAAACTGTGCTTCGTACGCTGCCGTTGGCGGGTGACCACTGAAGCGCTCCGGTGGTGCCGACGCTCTGACCGCGAGCGCCATGCAGACCTAGTTTACGATGTTCAGGCCTGCGCTAGTACCGGCATCAATCGCGTACAGATTTAGGCTATCGAGATAGAAGTTCGAATCGTCCTAGGCGCGCCATTTCAGAACAGAACTATGAACGCCGAACGCCGCCGTTTCTACGCTTGAAGCGGCGACCAACGTTCGCAGCAGTTCCGACTTCGATCCCATGATGCGAACCTCGTCGTCGGCAACCTCGACACGCTGCGCCAGCGCGCGTAGATGGTCGCGGCGGTAGCCGCCATCGTTGAGCTTGATCCGTTCACGGGCTTTGCGGGCAAACCCCTTGAGCATATCGGGGGTGACGCCCTGATTGCCTGAACTATCGAGCGCGAGCTGCGTGCGCTCCGCGTCGGCGGCGGCTTGATCCCGCAATGCCTTGAGGCTCACCATGCGTTCCTTTGCCATGGCGTCGTCCTTGTCCACCATGCCGGCTTCGATGGCGTCAAAGAGACGGCCGAGCCGCTGGTCGGCTTCCGTGATTCGCCTTTGAAGCTCGGCAAGATGCTCGCGGCGGCGTTCGGTGCGTTCCTGTCGGCGGTCGATGACGCTGGCAAGGACGGTTTCCAACCGCTTGGGCAGGAGCAGGCGGTCCCCGATATAATCGGCGACCGTATGGTCCAGCTTGTCCATGGGGATTGTGCGACCCTTGCAGCCGGTCTTGCCCTGCCGGGCCTTGGTCGAGCAGGTATAGTAGCGGTATGTCGCGCCCGTGCTGCCTTGGCCGGTGCGAAGGGTCATCGCTCCCCCGCACTTGGCGCAGAAGCAAATGCCGGTCAGGAGCGTCGGGCCGCTGGAGACACGTGCAGGCGTCACCATGGGATTGCGGGACTTGAGGCGGGCTTGCACCGCGTCGAACGTCTCGCGCTCGATTAGGGGCGGCACCGCCATGATAGCGACCTCGCTCTCCGGCTTCTTCTCCCGGTCCTTATGCGAGCGGGTGTTGAACCTGTGCTCGCCGATATAGGTGGTGCGGGTCAGGATGGCGTGGATTTGCGCCAATCCCCAACGCCCTCCGTCGCGGGTGAAGAAGCGGCGCTCGTTGAGATAGGTGGCGATGGCCTTTACGCCCATCGCGCCGGACGTGCCGTCTCCTTCGAGGAACAGGCGATAGATCAGCCGCACGGTGTCGGCGTGCAGCGGGTCGATCTCCAGCTTCTTCTTGATCTTCGATCCCCGCTGCTCGGCTGCGACGATGCGATAGCCGATAGGCGGCCGTGCGCCGTTCCAGAAGCCTTGCCGGGCGTTCTCATTCATGGCGCGCAGGACGTGCTTGGCGTTCTCCTTCGACTGGTATTCGTCGAACAGCGCCATGATCTGCCGCATCATCTGGTGCATGGGATCGTCGCCCATCTCCTGCGTGATGGACACCAGCTTGACGCCGTTCTTCGCCAGCTTTCTAACGTAGAACTCCATCTCGAAGTGATCGCGGAAGAACCGGCTGAACGAGTGGACCACGACAATATCGAAGGGCGCGGGCTTGGTCGTGCCCGCTTCGATCATTCGTTGAAACTCGGGGCGTTTGTCGTTGGTGGCGGTTGCGCCTGCTTCGATGAACGTCTCCACCAGTTGCAGGCCGCGTTGCTCGCAATAGGCTTCGCCCTGCCGCTTCTGGTCGGGAATGGAAATGTCATGCTCGGCCTGCCGGGCAGTCGAGACGCGCAGATAGAGGGCGGCACGGGCGGTAGTGGTTGGGCTGTGCTTGTTCATGCTTGGCCTCCCATAGCTTTCTTCGCCTTGGGGCGGTCGATCAGGGGCAACGCCAGCTCCACCCGGTCATGCACCACCTTGGGCGCGAGTTTGCGTCCATGCCCCGGTTCAAACCGCACAAGGCCATAGCTCTCCATGGTTTTCAGGGTGCGTGACAGGTTGGAGCCGGCCCGGCCGGTGATTTCCGCCAGTTCCTCCAGCGATGCCGGGGCTTTCTCGGCGATGATGCGCAGCAGTTCGCGGTTGCCGGCCGACAGCACCTTGGCAAAGGATTCGGTCGAGGTGAACCACACCTTCGGATCGCTGGGCGCAGGTTTTTCCTCGCCGCGCGCGATCCGCATGGTGCGGGCCTTCATTTCTTCATAGTCGGCAATCCCGACTTTCAATGTGGTCATAGGGCACCTCGTTCCTTCAATACCGCGTCCACGGTCTGCCAGAAGTCGGCCAGCAGCGTGGCCGCATCCTCGTAGGCGTAAGGCTTCACGGTCTGAAAGCGGTGCCGATGGTCCATCGGCTCGCCGCGCCTGCCCCGGCCGACCGGGTGGGCATTGTCGAAGCCGACCAGTCGTTCGCCCGAAGGCCCGTGAAGCGTGAGCGAATAATCGAGGCCGTGCGGCTTCTCCGGGGATGCCGGAACGCGGGTGACGACGAACTTCACCCAATGGCCGCCCTCTGGATCGACAAAGAGCATCTGTCCGTCGAGGTCCAGAAGCGTGTCGAGGCCCGGATCACGATCCGCGCTCATGCCTTTTTCCTATCAGTTTGAGATAGGAATTGCAAGCTGTCATCCGGCTTTCCCGGGTTCAAGAGTTCGTCGAACACATCGCCGAACCAGCGCTCGAACACGTCAATCTCGGCCTCGGTAACGGGAATGTCCTCCGGCCAATCGTCGGTAACGCGCATCCTCTGGCCGTCCGGGCCGAGAAGTGGCGTGTTGCCGGCTCGCGTCCGGTCGTCCGGCGTAGGATCGTCGGCGTAGTCGAACAGATCGTCGGGAAGTGGTTCGGGGATCGACTGTCGCGGTCGCCCTTTGCGGGCGCGGCGGCGCTCTGCGCACATGGAATCCTCCTTGGTTCTGGCGGATTCCGGGGCGCTATTGGCCCCGGAATTAAGCGAACCATGGAGGGCAGTCGGCGGCCTGTAGCGTGCCGCATTTGCGCCTATGCGCTGGCGGCACCCCTGCCGGAATGGGGTTAGCTGGAGGCTCGCCGCGCCTTGGCGAAACCGCGATCCGTGGCGATGAAGTGTTGAAGCATCGGAACGATGAGCTTGGCGGGATCGGCAACGGGCTGGCCGCTCTCGCGGGCCAGCACCTCGGCATAGGCGATCAGATCGCGGTGAAGCGGCGCGGGCAGTTCCACCGTCACCTTGACAGGCTTGTCGTCGGGCAGCGGGCCGAGTTTCAGTTTCGTCATGGTCAACCTCCTGCCGGCTCGAACACAAGATCGCGGGTGACGATGATCCTGACCGGAAAGCCCGGCCGGATGGTGAGCGTCGGCGCAACCTGCAACTGGCGCTGGACGATCTGCTGGCCGGCCTGATTGACGGTATCCTGCGCCCCGTCGCGGATGGCGCGGATCAGCCGGTCCTCGTCGCTCGTGGCCAGCTCCGAGCCGACTGCAAGCAGCGTGGATAGCCCTGCGGCCTTCATTAGATCCCACCAATGGTAATCAACACCGTCCTCAAGGCCGGCATAGCCGCTGGCGTCCGCGCCCGGCAGGCGCTCCAGAACGATGGAGCGGCCGCCCGGCAGGATCAGGCGGTTCCACACCAAGAGCACCCTGCGCTGGCCGAAGGTCACGCCGTCATCGTATTGGCCTATGATGCGGGTGCCCTGCGGGATCAGGAGCAGCGAGCCGGTCGGGCTGTCATAGACGTTCTCCGTCACCTGCGCGGTGATCTGGCCCGGAAGGTCGGAACGGATGCCGGTGATGAGCGCGGCCGGGATCACGGCCCCGGCCTGAAGGATATAGGGCGATGCTGGCGGCACAACGCGATCCGGGGCGACGGTCTGCCGGTCCACCGGCCCGTTGAGAAACGCCGCGTGGCGATCCTGTGTCGCGGGCTGCCCGCCGAGGCCAAGACCGGCAAGGCCGGGCATGGCCGTGCCGGCTGGCGCTACCGTGCGCGGGCCGGACTGGAAAAAGACGTTGCTCAAGCGCGCGGCTTCTTCCTCGGCCCTGCGGCGTTCTTCCTCGGGATCGACGGCGGGCGTCGTCATGACGGGCGGCGCGACTGGCTGGCCCCTGTTCTGCGCGTCAAGGATCGGGCGGCCAAGGTCGCCCGGCAGCGCGGGACCGAGCACCGGGCCGCTATAGTCGCTCGGCAGGCCCGCCAGCCCATCGGCGGTTTGCCGGTTGTTGGTCGAGTAAAGTTCGCCGCCGTCCGGCCCTCCGTCGCGGGTCTGGAGCGCGTAGATCAGCGCCCCGCCGAAGCCGAGAAGCGCGACGGCTCCGACGCCTGCCAGCATTTTGCGGGACAGGCGGGTGACGCGGGGCGATTCAGCGCGCAGGCGCATGGGTGCGGCGGTATCGGTATCGCTCATGAGGACGATCCTCCCGTGGTCGCGCTGGCCGGCTGGGCTGCGGCCTGCGTCGGGTTGGTGCGGACGATCCTGACCGTCTGCTGGCGGTTGCCAGAACCAAGGCGCAGTTCGGCCGTGCCGAACAGGCGGTCAACGATCAGGACGTTCTGGTGGACACGGCTGTTGACGATCTGCGGCTCGCCGTTCGCGCCAAGCACGAAGATCGGCGGCATCTCGCCCTGCACGATCCCAGCCGGGAAGACGATATAAACGCGCCTGCCGTCATCGAAGACGGAAACCGGCCGCCATGGCGGGCTATCGCCCTGCACCTGCAACCCATAACGATAGTTCCGCGCTGCCTCGGCGGGAATGATGGGTGCGGCCGGAACGGTCTGGCGCTGGCCGGCAGGCGGTGCGGGATAGGCCCATGCCACGGCCGGCATGTAGAGCGATTCCCGCGCGCGCAGCTCGAGCATGTAAGTGCGCCGGTCGGTGGTGACGACAAGGTTGGTGGAAATGTCGGGGCGCGTCGGCTTCACGAGGATATGGACCCGGCGGTTTGCACCGCTGCCGCTCTCTGTGTCGCCGATAATCCACCTTGTCGTATCGCCGGCCGCGATCGGCCCCGCGCCTGTCAGGCTCTCGCCTGGCTCCAGCGCAATGGTCGTGATCTGCCCGACTGCGGCATAGACCTGATAGAGCGCGCCTTCCGACCACGGATAAATCTGGATGGCGTTGTAGTAGCCTTCCCGGCGCGGCTCGACGCGGGCGGCGGCATTTGCGTTCTCGACGCGGCCGGTCGGTGTGCCTGCGGCGGTGCCGCCGCGCGCCACGGTCCATGCCGGGGGCACATGCAGCGGCCGGGGCGTGTTGTCGGTTGCCGCCGCCTGCACGGTCGGCAGCGGCGGAACGCTGGCATCGTAGCTGAATTGCGGTGTCCGGTTGGTCGCGCAGCCTGCCAAAGTAATTGCAAACGCCGTCGCAAAAATCGCATAGGTTAGCGACTTCAGGATCAGTAAGGAGGAATCGACAGAATGGATTCTGTGCCGACGATTGTTGCCCGGTATATCGACGCCTACAACAGGATGAATGTTCAGGCGATGCTCGACTGCCTGTCGGGCGACGTTCGGTTTATCAACAGATCGAACGGAGAGACGACGAACGAAACGCACGGGATCGAGGCATTCCGCGCGCTGGCGGAACAGGGCGTCCAGTTGTTTGCTGAAAGAGAACAGACGATCCTCGACTGTATCGCGATAGACGACCGTGCAGCCGTGCGCATCGGCTATCGCGCCAAGGTCAAGACCGACCTGCCCAATGGCTGGAAGGCCGGGCAGGAGATCGAGATGACGGGCACCTCGTTTTTCATGATCTCCGAGGGAAAGATCAGCGAGGTGATTGATGCAAGCTGAAGTTTTCATTGGCTCATCTCCCGCGACCACGAAATTGCGTTGACGTAGATTCCGAGCGGATTGGCGCGCAGGCGCTCGGCATTGCGAGGCGGCTGGATCACGATGGTCAGGATCGCGGTCCAGCGTTCGGTCGTGGAGAGTTGGCCGTTCTCGAAATGGCGTTCGGTCCACGCCACTCGGAAGCTGTTGGGGGACGCGCGGATGACGCTCGAGACCTCGACGGCGACCTGCTGACGGCCGACGCGGGTGAACGGGTCGTTGGCGCGGGCGTAGTCGTTCAAGGCAGCCGCGCCTCGATCCGTGGTCCACTCATAAGCCCGAAGCCAATTCTGGCGGACAATGATCGCATCGGCCGGGATCGCGCGGACCTGCTCGATGAAGCGGCCGAGGTGGAAAGCGATTTGCGGGTCAGTCGGGCGATAGTCGGCTAGGGCCGGCGCGACGGTCTGCGCCTGCCCGAGATTATCGACCTGAACAACCCAAGGCACCACGGTCCCGCGCGCCGACTGCCAGACCAGCGCCGAGGCGAAGCCGGCCGAAAGGATCAGGGAGCCGAAGGCCATGAGCCGCCAGTTCCTTGCCTGCACGCGGGCAGAGCCGATGCGCTCGTCCCACGCCTGCGCGGCCTTCTGGTAGGGCGTCTCGGGTTCGGGTGATTTGCCGTAATGAGTTGCGGGTCGTTTGAAGATGCTCATGAGCGGTCACTTTCGGAAAGGTTGACGGAGGAACCGGAGCCGTGGCTGTCGCCGGAGCGGACGGCATGGGCTGTCATGGCGGTGCCGTGGTTGAGGGCCTGCCGGCGCTGCATCCGCTGCGCCCAAGCCGGGGGACCATCGGGGAAAGTCGGCGGCGCGGCGGCCGGGGCGGCGCTCGCGCCGCCGACCGTGCTCATGGTCGAGCTGCCGCCAGTCGCGCCGAAGCCGGCCTTTGCGCCAGCGGAGAAGCTGGACTTGACGCTTTCGCTTGCTTGGGATGTTGCGCTGGAGGCTGCGCGCTTGAGCGGCGAGACGGCGGCCGAGCCTGCCGCTCGGGCGACACCGCCGAGGCCGGAGGCAACGCCCGCCGCTCCGGTCTGGCCGAGCGAGCCGAGGTTATAGGCAGCGGTCGCCGCGCCCGCGGCGGTCGCGCCTCCCCGAACGGCCGCGGCTCCA
The DNA here is from genome assembly GCF_000421705.1 of Brevundimonas naejangsanensis DSM 23858. Taxonomy (GTDB): domain Bacteria; phylum Pseudomonadota; class Alphaproteobacteria; order Caulobacterales; family Caulobacteraceae; genus Brevundimonas; species Brevundimonas naejangsanensis. The sequence goes on along the minus strand of NZ_ATXN01000002.1, from coordinate 1,110,223 downwards.
CCGGACAGGGCAGCAGCACCACCTTTGGCGGCGAGCATGGCCCCGCCGCCAGCGGCGACGCCTGCACCTGCGACCGCAAGGCCGGTTCCCACGGCTGCGCCCGCGCCGAGTTGCGGGCCGCCAGAGACGATGCCGTTGGCGATACCGGGACCGAAGATGCCGAGGCCGAGCAGAGACAGCGCGGCAAGCACAATCGCCATGGCCTCGTCGATGGTCGGGGTTGCCCCGCCGAAACCGGCCGTGAATTGCGAAAACAAGGTGCTGCCTATGCCGATGATGACGGCGAGCACCAAGACCTTGATGCCGGACGACACCACGTTGCCCAAAACCTTCTCGGCCATGAACGCGGTCTTGCCGAACAGGCCGAAGGGGATCAGCACGAGGCCGGCCAGCGTGGTCAGCTTGAACTCGATCAGCGTCACGAAAAGTTGGATCGCCAAAATGAAAAACGCGAGCACCACAAGCGCCCACGCGAACAGCAGGCACGCGATCTGAATGAAATTCTCGAAGAAGGCGATCCAGCCCATCAGGTCGGAAATGGAATCGAGCAGCGGCCGGCCGGCATCAAGGCCGGTCTGCGCCACGCGGCCCGGCCGCATCAGATCGGAAACGGAAAAGCCGGTACCCGACGCCATGAGGCCGAGGCCGGCGAAGCTCTCGAAGACGATGCGGGCGAGGTTGTTCCAGTTTGAAATGATGTAGGCGAAGACACCGACAAACAGGGTCTTCTTGACCAGCCGCGCGATAATGTCGTCATCCGCGCCCCATGCCCAAAAGAGCGCGGCAAGCGTCACGTCGATGACGATGAGCGTCGTGGCGATGAAGGCGACCTCGCCGCCGAGCAGCCCGAAACCGCTGTCGATGTAGGAGGTGAATACGCCGAGAAAATTGTCGATGACGCCCGTGTTGCCCATGGTCAGCGCGCCTCGCTGCGGTCACGGCCGAGGAAGCGGTCGCGGGATTCAGCCCATGCGGCGAGGCAGTCGGTGTCACTCGCCGCCGCCTCGCCGAGCTGCTGGCAACGGCGCAGGGTTTCGCGCAGGGGATCGGCCGGTGGCTGGAAGGCCGACGCCGGGGGTAGCACGGAAGGTTCGTCCTTCCGCGCCATGTCGATTGCGGTCGCCGTGACGGCGATGGCGATGAACACCACGGCCCCGAGCCGGGCCAGCATCTTGCCGTCCATGGCGAGCCTCCCGTCAGTTGTTGCCGTTGAACATCTGCGCGTTGCCGGGCTGGTATCCGCTGCCCGGCGTCAGGAACCGTTCGCGCTGGATGCGGCCCTGCTCGGCGGCGGTCGCGCGCTCTGCCTCGGTCAGCGCGTCGGCGCGGCCGTTTGCCGAGATGACCGCGATTAGGTCGGAAAGCTGCTGCGACTGGAGCGCGAGAAGCTGGTTGCCGGCCTGCGTCGCCTGCAATGCCCCGGTCGCGCCCTGACTCTGGCCGACAAGCGCGGCCATCTCGGCGCGGTTGCTGTCGATGTTGCCGACCGCACCCGCCTGAACGCGCATCGCGTCCTGCAAGCCGCCAACGGTATTCTCCCAGCGGCCGCGCGCATCGGCGACAAGCTGGGCTTCGGTCGCCGAAAGCGAGACGTTGCCATATTGCTGCTGGAACGCTTGGTCGATCTGCCCGACCTCGAACGCGATGTTCTGCGCTTGGCCGAGAAGCTGCTGCGTGCGCTGGACGTTCTGCTGGAGCTGCTGGAGCGAGGAATACGGCAGGCTCGCCAGATTGCGGGCCTGATTGATGAGCATTTGCGCCTCGTTCTGGAGGCTGGTGATCTGGTTGTTGATCTGCTCCAGAGTGCGCGCTGCCGTGAGCACGTTCTGCGCATAGTTGGACGGGTCATAGACGATGCGGCCGAAACCGAATTGCGCATGGGCCGGGCTTGCCAGCATAGGCGACAACGCGACGGGCACGGCGAGCGCCAGCGCGAGGGCCGAGGCCCCGACGATCTTGGAATAGGTCATGGAAGAATCTCCTGTGTGGGGTGGATATCCGGCGCGGCCGGCGCGGCGGATTCCGGTCGGTCGGCGAGATTGGTGAGGTTCGGGATCAGGTCGGCAGCCCAATCGACGCCGCGCGCCTGTAGCCATGCGGCGAGGAAGCCATCGCGGCCGTGTTCGGCGACAATCTGCGCGATGAGCGTCTGGTCGGATTTGGCGGATGCGGCGCAGAGCGCGAGGCCGACTTCGGACAGGCCAAGCTCGAACAGGCGATTGCCCCTGCGGCTTTGGCAGTAATAATCCCGCTTGGGCGTGGCCCTTGCGAGGATTTCGATCTGCCTGTCATTGAGGCCGAAGCGGCGATAGATGGCCGTGATCTGCGGCTCGATGGCGCGCTCGTTCGGCAGCAAGAGCCGCGTCGGGCAGCTCTCGATGATGGCGGGCGCGATGTTGCTCCCGTCAATGTCGGACAGGCTTTGCGTGGCGAAGATGACGCTGGTGTTCTTCTTGCGCAGCGTTTTCAACCATTCGCGGAGCTGGCCGGCGAAACCCTCGTCGTCCAGCGCGAGCCAGCCTTCATCGATGATGAGAAGCGTCGGCCGCCCGTCGAGCCGGTCGCCGATCCGATGGAACAGGTAGGCGAGCACGGCCGGAGCCGCGCCGGTCCCGACCAGCCCCTCGATCTCGAACGCCTGCACGTCCGCCGATCCCAAATGCTCTGTCTCGGCGTCGAGTAACCGGCCATAGGCCCCACCGACGCAGAACGGCCGGAGCGCCTGTTTCAGATCGTTGGATTGCAGCAGCACGGCAAGGCCGGTGATGGTGCGTTCCTCGACGGGGGCCGAGGCCAGCGAAGTCAGCGCCGTCCAAAGATACTCTTTGACCTCGGGCGTGATGGTTAGCCCCTCGCGCATGAGGATGGCGGCGATCCAGTCCGCCGCCCACGCGCGTTCATAGGTATCGTGGATGCGGGCAAGCGGCTGGAGCGAAACGGACGTCTCGGCCCCTTCCGTGAGGCCGCCGCCCAAATCGTGCCAGTCGCCGCCCATGGCGAGCGATGCGGCGCGGATCGAACCGCCGAAGTCGAAGGCAAAGACTTGGCTGGCCTCATAGCGCCGGAACTGTAAGGCCATGAGGGCGAGCAGCACGGATTTGCCCGCGCCAGTGGGGCCGACGACAAGGGTATGGCCTACGTCGCCGACATGGAGGCTTAGCCGGAACGGGGTTGAGCCTTCGGTCTTTCCAAAGAGCAAAGGGGGCGCACCGAAATGCTCGTCCCGTTCCGGCCCCGCCCACACCGCCGATAGCGGGATCATGTGGGCGAGATTCAAAGTGCTGATGGGCGGCTGACGGACATTCGCGTAGGCGTGTCCGGGCAGGCTGCCGAGCCATGCATCAACCGCGTTGACGCTCTCGGGCATGGCGGTGAAGTCGCGGCCCTGAACGATCTTCTCGACCAGGCGCAGCTTCTCGTCGGCAAGGCGCGGGTCGGCATCCCATACGGTGACGGTCGCCGTGACGTAGGCCATGCCCGCCACGTCCGCCCCAAGCTCCTGCAACGCCATGTCGGCGTCGAGCGCCTTGTTGGCGGCGTCGGTGTCCACAAGCGCGGACGCCTCGTTTGTCATGACCTCTTTCAAGATCGCGGCGACGCTCTTGCGCTTGGCGAACCATTGGCGACGGATGCGGGTCAGCAGCCGGGTTGCATCGGTCTTGTCGAGCAGGATCGCGCGGGTGCTCCACCGATATGGGAACGGCAGCCGGTTCATTTCGTCGAGCAGGCCCGGCGTCGTCGCGGTCGGGAATCCCACGATGGTCAGCACGCGCAGATGCGCGTCGCCAAGGCGCGGCTCCAGCCCGCCGGTCAAGGGCTGGTCGGCGAGCAGCGCGTCGAGGTGCATGGGCACCTCGGGCACGCGCACACGATGCCGGTTGGTCGAGATGGTGGAATGGAGATAGGTCAGCGTCGCGCCGTCATCCATCCAACGGCACTCGGGCATGAAGCCGTCAAGCAAGGCCAGCACGCGGTCGGTGCGGTCGATGAAGCCGCGCAGGACTTCCCACGGGTCCACCCCCGTTTTCTCCCGGCCCTCGTAGAGCCATGCCTCAGTGCGGGCGGCTTCCTCGGCCGGGGGCAGCCAGAGGAAGGTGAGGAAGTAGCCGGACACGAAATGCGCGCCCGCTTCCTCGAAACCGGCCTTACGCTCGGCATCGACCAGCGCCGACGCGGGATCGGGAAAGGTGCTGTCGGGATAGGTGGCGGCTTCGCTGCGCTGCGCCTCGACGAAGATGCTCCAGCCGGAGCCGAGGCGGCGCACGGCATTGTTGATGCGGCCGGCGACGGCGACTAGCTCGGCCGCGACGGCGGAATCCAGATCGGGACCGCGAAACTTCGCCGTCCTCTGGAAACTGCCGTCCTTGTTGAGCACAACGCCCTGACCGACCAGCGCGGCCCATGGCAGATAATCAGAGAGGCGCGCGGCGGTGCGGCGGAATTCGGAAAGGTTCATCATGGCTGCACCCTCAAACCGCCAAATGACCGGGGATGCGGAGATGCCGCCGCCCGACCTCGACAAAGAGGGGATCGCGCTTTGCCGCCCATACGGCCGCGAAGTGGCCGATTGCCCAGATGGCGATGCCGATCAGCCAGAGGCGCAGGCCGAGGCCCACGGCTCCGGCCAGCGTTCCGTTCATGATGGCGATGGCGCGCGGAGCGCCGCCGAGCAGGATATGTTCGGTCAGCGCCCGGTGAACCGGGACCGTGAAGCCCGGCACGGCGTCCAGTTGCTCGAACGCGACGGCCATCAAACGAGCGCCCCGCCGCCGAACGAGAAGAACGACAGGAAGAAGCTCGACGCGGCGAAAGCAATCGACAGGCCGAACACGATCTGGATCAGACGGCGAAAGCCGCCGCTGGTGTCCCCGAACGCGAGGGTCAGGCCGGTGGCGATGATAATTATCACCGCGATAATTTTTGCGACGGGTCCCTCAATGGACTGAAGGATTTGCTGAAGCGGTTGCTCCCACGGCATCGACGATCCCGACGCATGGGCGGCCGGGGCGAGCATGAAGCTGATAGCAAGGGTGGATGCGGCGGTCGCGGCGAAGCGATAGCCGCGCGAAATCGTGCGGATCATGAAGATTCTCCTGTGCTGGTTTGGATTGCGGGGGTGATGCGGTAGTCGCCGTCCGGCCCCAGCCCTTCGACGCGGGCAAGCTCGGCAAGCCGGCGCGCGGAACCGCGCCCGGAAAGGACAGCAACAAGGTCGATTGTCTCGGCGATCAGGGCGCGCGGGACGGTGACGACAGCCTCTTGGATGAGCTGTTCAAGGCGACGGAGCGCACCGATGCCGGTGCCTGCATGGATGGTGCCGATGCCGCCGGGGTGTCCCGTTCCCCACGCTTTCAGGAGGTCGAGGGCTTCCGATCCGCGCACCTCGCCGATGGGGATGCGGTCGGGGCGCAGGCGCAGCGAGGAACGCACCAGATCGGAAAGCGTCGCCACGCCGTCTTTCGTCCGCATCGCCACTAGATTGGGCGCGGCGCATTGCAGCTCGCGCGTATCCTCGATGATGACGACGCGATCCGCCGTCTTCGCCACCTCGGCGAGCAGCGCATTGGTCAGCGTGGTCTTGCCGGTGCTGGTGCCGCCCGCCACGAGGATATTTGCGCGGGAGGAAACGGCCGCGCGTAACGTCGCGGCCTGATCGGTGGACATGATCCCCGCCGCCACATAGTCGTCGAGGCTGAACACGGCGACGGCGGGCTTGCGGATGGCGAAGGTCGGGGCGGCGACCACGGGTGGCAGCAGGCCCTCGAATCTTTCGCCAGACTCCGGCAGCTCGGCCGAGATGCGCGGGCTGCGGGCATGAACCTCCGCGCCGACATGATGCGCGACCAGCCGAACGATGCGTTCGCCATCGGCGGCGGACAGGCGCTCGCCCGTATCGGAAAGCCCTTCGGACAGGCGGTCGATCCACAACCGCCCGTCCGGGTTCAACATCACCTCGACCACGGCCGGGTCTTCGAGCAGCCGGGCAATGGCGGGGCCGAGCGCGGTGCGCAACATGCGTGCGCCGCGCGCAATGGCTTCCGGTTTTTGGTGGTTGGTGGTCATGTCGGCCCCGGCTTCTTGCGGGGACGCGACAGGCCATCCCCGGATCGGGGTCGATTAAGAGAGGCCGAAATCTGGCCGGTTCAACAAGTATCTAGCTGCGTGCGGTGATCGGCGGCGAACGGCGGTAAATAGGATGGGTCCGAATACTTATTCTTGATCGCCGTTGCTCTCGGACTCGTCCGGCAACGGATCGTCGGGAAGTGAGTCGAGGTCACGCGACAGCTCTTTGAGGAACCTGTCGCCCGTCGCCAGACGCCGTCCGAGATTCTGCATGAAGCCCTCAAAGCGCTCCGCGCCTTTGGCGCGGGCAGCGGATTGTGCGGCTCCCGTAAGCGGCGGCGTGAGGGTCATCCAGAAATGGATGAACTGCGCGACCGCCTCGCCAAGGACGGCGAGATCTAGGTCGAGCGTGTCGATCTGGCGGCCGAGCTTGTCCAAGCGGCGCGACATGGCGGCTTCAAGCTGGTCGGCGGAATCGCCGGACAGGTAGGACATGACCGCCGCCTCAACGATGGCGGATTTCGAGACATTGCGGCGCAGCGCCACCGAGCGGCGCAGCGCCATCGCCTCGATCTGTGGAATGAGCGCGGGGTCGAAATAGAGATTCAGGCGGGTTCTGGTTGCCATGGGCGTATCCTCAAAGGTCGATTCCATCATCGGGGTTCATCGCCACCTGCCGCGCCACCATCCTCATGCGCTGGCGCATGGCGCGGGCCTTGGCCGCGTCAACGTCCGGCTCGTCGTCCAGAAACTCGAACTCCTGTTCGGGGGATGGCGGCGGGGCGACGATTTCCTCATGCTCGGGCAATTCCGGCTCGCGGCGGATGCCCGCATTGGCCGGATCGCCTTCGGCCTCGCTTCCGCACGTCGCGGAACGGCTTTCCGCCGCGACCACGCGGCCGGACCAATCATCGGCGGATGGGCTGGGCGCCAGCGGAGCGGCGACCAGATCGGGCGGGGTCAGGATGCGTTCCTGCAATCGCGCATCCTCGAAATAGCGCGCCTTGATGGCGCGGATCGGCGGCGTGCCCGCGACCATGACGATTTCGTCGGTGGGTGGAAGCTGCATGATTTCGCCCGGCGTGAGCAGCGGCCGGGCCGTCTCCTGCCGCGACACCATCAAGTGACCTAACCACGGGGCTAGGCGGTGCCCTGCGTAGTTGGTGGAGTCGCGCAGCTCGGTCGCCGTGCCTAATGCGTCTGAAACACGCTTCGCCGTCCTTTCGTCGTTCGTGGCGAAGCTGACGCGGACGTGGCAGTTGTCGAGGATCGCGTTGTTCGGGCCATAGGCGCGCTCGATCTGGTTGAGGCTCTGCGCGATCAGGAAGCCTTTGATTCCGTAGCCCGCCATGAAGGCGAGCGCCGATTCAAAGAAATCGAGCCGGCCGAGCGCCGGAAACTCGTCCAGCATCAATAGCAGCCGATGGCGCTTGCCGGAGGTGGTCAATTCCTCGGTCAACCGCCTGCCGATCTGGTTGAGGATCAGGCGGATAAGCGGCTTTGTGCGGTTTATGTCGGACGGCGGCACGACAAGGTAGAGCGTGACGGGCTGGCGGCTGCCGACCAGATCGGCAATGCGCCAGTCGCATCGCGCCGTCACCCGCGCCACCACGGGATCGCGGTAGAGGCCGAGAAACGACATGGCGGTGGAGAGCACGCCCGACCGTTCGTTCTCGGATTTGTTCAACAGCTCGCGGGCCGACGACGCGATGACGGGATGAACGCCCGCCTCGCCGAGATGCGGCGTATCCATCATGGCGCGCAAGGTCGCCTCGACCGGACGGCGGGGATCGGACAGGAAGTTGGCGACGCCCGCCAAGGTCTTGTCCTTCTCCGCATAGAGAACATGCAGGATCGCGCCGACCAGCAGCGAATGGCTGGTCTTTTCCCAATGGTTGCGCTTGTCGAGACTGCCTTCGGGATCGACCAGAATATCCGCGATGTTCTGCACGTCGCGGACTTCCCATTCCCCCTGCCGCACTTCGAGCAGCGGATTGTAGGCGGACGATCTGGCGTTCGTGGGATCGAACAGCAGGACGCGGCCATGCTGGGCGCGAAAGCCGGCCGTCAGAGTCCAGTTCTCGCCCTTGATGTCGTGGACAATGCAGCTTCCCGGCCATGTCAGCAGCGTCGGTACCACCAGCCCGACACCTTTGCCGCTGCGAGTCGGGGCGAAGCACAACACATGCTCCGGCCCGTCATGGCGCAGATAGTGCCGGTCGTATCTGCCGAGCACCACGCCATCGGGGCCGAGCAGACCGGCGGCGCGGATTTCGCGATCCTCCGCCCATCGCGCCGAACCATAGGTGGCGACGTTGCGCGCCTCCCGTGCCCGGATGATCGACATGAGGATGGCGGCGGCGATGGCGATGAAACCGCCGGACGCCGCGATGATGGCACCTTCGACGAAGATTGCGGGCGCATAGGCGTCAAACGAAAACCACCACCAGAAGAAGGCCGGCGGATAATAGACCGGCCAGCCCGCCAGCTCGAACCACGGATTGCCAAGCTGGAGCTGGAAGCGGAGGCGGAACGCCGTCCATTGCGTCGCTGCCCACACCATCACCAGAACGATGGTGAAGACGACAGCGATTTGACCCCAAAGGATTCGGCCTCCGCGCAATGCAGGCTCCAGTCGGCAAAAGAAACGGAGCCGATCAGAGAGTAGGCAAAACCGGACAGGCAACAGGAAAGGGGGTGCGGGAGGGCTACCGGATACTATCGGCGGCAAATAGGACGGGTTGCGTTCACCGCCATCCGGCCGGGTGATCGCCGCTGCGCAACTGGCCGGGCGAATCGCCGCAACGCCTCATATTGTTTGCAAGGTTGAGCAGGTTTTTCAGGGTGGCGCTGCGATTGAACGGCGACCAGACGGCGGTGAACGCAACCGGCTCTGGCTCATCGGCGAAAGGCAGGAAGACGATGCCGGACGTGGGCAGCAGCGCCGTAGCTGCTCCGACGATGGTGATGCCGAAGCCCTGTCCGACCATGGACAGCAGCGCGCCACGCCCCACGTCGAAGCGCAGGATTGACGGCGCGGGCCAGCGCCCGGCATGGCGCAGCACGATATGGCTATGAACCTGCGGACCTGTGCCGCCATGCCGGACAAGAAACGTCTCGCCTGCCAGATCGGCCCATGTGACGGCCGACTGCCCGGCGAGTGGATGCCCATCCGGCAGCACGGCAACCAACTGTTCGGTCCAGATCGGGTGGGTGTGGCAGTCTGGCAGCTCGGGCGTGCCCGCGACAAACACCACGTCCAGCCGGTCGGCGCGAAGCTGCATCACCGCTTCGCGAGCTGTCCCTTCCGTCATCTCGACTTCAACGCCGGGATGGTCCTCGCGGTATTGGCCGATCAGCTTTGCGAGGAAGCTGTGCGGGATCAGGGCATGGATACCGATACGAAGCCGGCCGCTTTCTCCCGCTGCCGCCATGCCGGCGGTCTTCACTGCATGGTCCAGTTGATCGACGCCGGCCGCTATCCGCTCGACGAAGTGGTGTCCGGCCTCGGTCAGTCGGACGCCGCGCGCGTGACGCTCGAACAGAAGGATACCAAGGTCTTCTTCCAGCGCCTTCACGCGGGCGCTGACGCTGGATTGCGCCACGCCGAGCGCATTGGCGGCGTGGCGGAAGTTCAGATATTCGGCGACGGCGAGTGTCTGGATCAGCGATGCGAGGGGGATACGCGATCCGAGCGTGGTCGGCATACCCCATGGGCAACCATCCATCGGTGCTGATCGCCGCCGCATCGCTCAAATGCCACTACAGTGCTTTGTTCCACGCCGTAGCAGACGCAGGTGCTTGGCTCCCTTAGAATGACGCATTGGATTACCCCTCCTACTATGTCGCCTACTGCGCATAGGTGACTTGCATGATGGAAGTTACACCATTATGGATGTGTCATGCAACGAACAAGCTTTCTGTCATTCGAGTGTCCCGCAGCCCGAGCGCTGGAAAGCGTCGGTGACTGGTGGAGCATCCTGATCCTGCGAGACGCCTTCCAAGGGCTTAGCAAATTCGATGAATTCGAGAAGAATCTCGGTATTTCCGCGAACATTTTGGCGAGGCGATTGAAGCATCTCACGGCGGAAGGACTGTTTGAAAGGCAACGATACAATGATCATCCGCCTCGATTTGAATACGTCCTTACCGACAAGGGGCGAGATTTCTATCCGGTAGCAATCGCCCTGTTCGCATGGGGGAACCGGAACCTTGCGCCCAATGAAATAGCCATGCGCCTTGGTGACAAGAAAACCGGACAGGAGAGGACCGCCGTTATCATCGACGCGAATACAGGAGAAGCAATCACTCCCGAAAACACCGTTCTTCTGGCAGGCCCCGCCGCAACAGAGGAAACGATGCGCGTCATAAATCGCATGAAGCGAATAAGCTCAGAAAAAGAAACGGAATAATCCAATGCGCCGAATTGTTGTAACCGGCATGGGTTTAGTTGGCCCCCTTGGTTCTGGCACTGAAATAAGCTGGAAAAGACTCCTCGACGGGAAATCGGGAATCAGGAATTTGCCTGATGAAATCTCCAATGATCTACCGGTGAAAATCGGGGGAATCGTTCCCAGCCTGATTGAAGATTCCGAAGCCGGTTTTGATCCAGATTTAATCGTTGACACAAAGGATCAACGAAAAATGGATCGCTTCATTCTGTTTGCACTTGCGGCCGCGAAGGAGGCTCTTGAAACGGCAGGATGGCATCCCACGAGCGACTACGAACGTGAGCGCACGGCGACAATTATCGCCTCTGGTATAGGCGGGTTTCCTGCTATCGCTTCGGCAGTTCGCATAACGGATACACGGGGAGCACGGAGGCTCTCACCGTTTACCGTGCCGTCGTTTCTTGCCAACCTTGCAGCAGGACACGTTACCATCAGGCATGGATTTACAGGCCCAATTGGCACGCCTGTAACCGCCTGCGCTGCGAGCGTTCAGGCCATCGGAGACGCCGCGCGGCTGATACGCTCCAACGAAGCCGATATCGCTCTGTGCGGTGGAGCAGAAGCGTGCATTGACAAGGTTAGTCTCGGGGCATTTGCTGCCGCGCGAGCACTATCTACCGGCTACAATACTACACCTGAAATGGCGTCAAGGCCGTTCGACACCGAGCGCGATGGTTTCGTAATGTCCGAAGGGGCGGGTCTGATCGTCATAGAAGAATTGGAACATGCCCTTGCTCGGGGTGCCAAACCCATAGCCGAATTGGTAGGATACGGCACAAGCGCTGATGCACACCATGTGACTGCCGGTCCAGAGGACGGTCGAGGCGCGGCCCGTGCAATGAAAATCGCGCTACAAAGTGCCGGTTTGAAGCCCAACGATGTTCAACATCTGAACGCTCATTCAACCTCCACCCCCGTAGGGGATCGAGGAGAAATAGCCGCGATAAAATCCGTTTTTGGCGATCATGATGTAGCTGTAAGCGCCACGAAGTCAGCGACGGGGCACTTACTCGGTGCCGCTGGCGGCATTGAGGCGATCTTCACGATACTCGCCTTACGGGATCAAATCGCTCCCCCAACGAGAAATTTGGAGAGCCCCGATCCTATTGCCGTAGGTATCGATCTGGTTCGCCAATCTGCACGGCCTGTTCTCATGGAACATGCCATTTCCAACGGATTCGGCTTTGGCGGCGTTAATGCAAGTGTCGCTTTCCGGCGATGGCAATAACAGTCCCGGACGGTGCTTCCGCGACCACTTCGGCTCACGCCCTCGCTATCCGTGGCAGTACTGAATTCGTGCAGACCTGCCGGCCCATGTCGTTGGCGAGGCTGAGCAGGTTACGAAGCGCCGCGCTGCGGTTGGACGGCGACCAGACAGCCGAGAAGGCGACCGGCTCCGGCTCGTCGGCGAAGGACAAGAAGACAATGCCGTTTGTCGGCAACAGCGCCGTGGCCGCGCCGACGATGGTGATGCCGAAGCCCTGTCCGACCAAGGACAAAAGGGTGCCACGCCCCACGTCGAAGCGCAGGATCGACGGCGCAGGCCAGCGCTCGGCATGGCGTAGCATGATATGGCTATGAACCTGCGGTCCAGTGCCGCCATGCCGGACAAGGAACGTCTCGCCTGCCAGATCGGGCCATGTGACGGCTGACCGCTTGGCGAGCGGATGCCGTTCCGGTAGCACCGCCAAGAGCGGTTCGGTCCATGTGCGACGGGAATGGCAGTCGGGTGGTTGGGGCGTGCCCGCGACGAACGCCACGTCCAACCTGCCGGCGCGAAGCTGCACCACCGCTTCACGGGCCGGGCCTTCGGCGATCTCGACTTCAACATCGGGGTGATCCTTGCGGTATTGGCCGATCAGCTTTGCGAGGAAGCTATGCGGAATCAGGGCATGGATACCGATACGAAGCCGGCCGCTTTCTCCGGCTGCCGCCATGCCGGCGGTTTTCACCGCATGGTCGAGTTGGTCAATACCTACGGCTATCCGCTCGACGAAATGGCGTCCGGCCTCGGTCAGCCGAACGCCGCGTGCATGACGCTCGAACAAGAGGATGCCGAGGTCTTCTTCCAGTGCCTTCACGCGGGCGCTGACGCTGGACTGTGCAACGCCGAGCGCATTGGCGGCGTGACGGAAGTTGAGATATTCGGCGACAGCGAGAGTGTGAACTAAGGTCATCATTGGCACTCGCCCCGAAAGGAGATGATTGCTCAACGGATTTAATCCGTCATTTCTCGTAAGTCTACGCATACCAATTCGCCATGACTCAATCACAATGAAGTTGCGAAAGGTCTGCGTAGTATTGGCAGACATATTAAATAGAGGATCGCGCCGAAAATCCAAACCCAACCGTTCCATGCTCCTACGGTGGCAGAATAGAGTGCCGTGAAGCCAAGCGGTCCCGCGATAGAGCTTAGATTGGTGAGGCTTGTAAGCGTTCCCTGTAAAGCTCCTTGCTTGTTACTGCTGACATTGTTTGAAAGCATTGCCTGCAAGGCCGGCATGCCAACACCTCCGGCGGCAAGCAGCAACAAAATCGGGAACACCATCCATCCCTGCGTGGCAAAAGCCAGAAGAATGAAGCCAGTCGCATCCGCAGCCATGCCAAACAGTAGCGTGCGCCGTTCTCCAAGCCGGCTTGAAAGAGGGCCGGTAACAAACGCCTGAAAAATCGCGTGTGTTGCTCCAAACGCCGCGAGCGACAAGCCAACGGTCGTGGTGTTCCACTGAAAACGATCCTCGCCATATATGACCCATAGGGCCGCAGGGACCTGGCCGATCAGTTGAATAATGAAGAAAACTGCGAAAAGGGCCACTAGCCCGCGCAATGCATCATCCAGCCGGAACAGAACGAATGGTTTGATGCGAACCGGCTTTCCGGTCTCGCCATCGCCGCGACGAGTCTCCCTGAGGAAAATGCAGGCTAGCAGGAACGCGAAGCCGTTGAGAAGGGCAGCGGCGATAAACGGAGCATGGGCAGAAATACCACCGAGCATACCACCAAGTGCTGGCCCGGCAATCATGCCTGCCCCATAACAGGCCCCCATGTAGCCGAACCAGCGTGCGCGAGAACCTTCCCCCGTCGAATCCGCAATGGTTGAGGCAGCTACAGCTCCGGTTGCGCCCGTGATGCCGGAGACGAGCCGGCCGATATAGAGCACCCATAAGACCGGCGCTGATGCCATAATCGTGTAATCGACTGCGGCCCCCGCAAGGGAAGCCAGAAGCACCGGACGCCGACCGTAAGCATCTGAAAATTGTCCAAGCACGGGCGCGAAGATGACCTGCATCAACGCATAGAGTGACAGCAAAGCACCATAGTGACCAGCGACCTGCTCCGCCGGCACAAGCTCGCGCAGAAGCGTCGGAAGGACCGGCATGATGAGGCCGAGTCCCATGGCGTCGAGACTGACGATCAGCAGGGCGATGATGGCAGAGCTGCGCACCTGAAACTCCAGCGCCGCTCAATGCGAGCGACTTTATCAATGATAAGGACATGGACATAGAACTTATCGGTGATAAATTGTCAAGCGTTGGCGAAGGAACGTGAATGACCAAACTGGACAAGGGCACCGTGATCGCAGCGGCGCTGGAGCTGCTGAACGAGGTTGGCATGGACAACCTGACGACGCGAAAGCTCGCTGAACGCCTCAAGGTTCAGCAGCCTGCGCTTTACTGGCATTTCCAGAACAAGCGCGCGCTGCTTGACGCACTGGCCGAGGCAATGCTGACGGAACGCCACACCCGCTCGCTACCCGAAGAGAACGAAGACTGGCGGCTATTCCTGAAAGAGAACGCCCAGAGTTTCAGAACGGCGTTGCTCTATTATCGCGACGGGGCGCGCATCCATGCCGGCACTCGACCGACAGAACCGAATTTTGGCGCTGCCGAGACACAAATACGCTTTCTCTGCGCGGCGGGCTTTGGTCCGAAGCACGCTGTTTGGGCGCTCCGGGCGGTCAGTCACTATGTGGTCGGTTCCGTTCTCGAGCAGCAGGCATCTGATGCCGATGAGAGAGTTCCGGACAGGCCAGATGTGTCCGAGCAAGCACCGTCGTCCTTCCTGCACGATCTGTTTCACGAGTTGGAAACAGACGGCATGGATGCTGCGTTCAACTTCGGACTCGACAGCCTCATCGCTGGTTTCGAGCGGCTGCGTTCATCTACAACAGATTAGAGGCTTATGCCCCTTTGCCGCCCCAACTGCCACGACACCGATCCGCTTTGCACGATGCCGATGACCTCACGGCCGAGCTGGCGGTCGATGACCGGCCGCCACGGGACAAGGGAAATGAGCGGTATCTTGCCGGACAGGATACCGCCATTCACAAGGTTTCGATGATTATTGCGCCGCATCGGAGCGGGCTTGCTTCCAGTCGTCGGCTAGACGACTGGCGACTTCTCGGTGGCAGCATCACGGGATCGAAGGAGCGCCAGCCCCAACGACACCAGCACTGCCATTGCCGTGGCGTAACAAATCACGGGCCACGCTGTATCGCCGTTTAACAGCGTCACCGCCAATGTCCCGACGATACTGACTATCAGGCTTTGGATGCAGAAGTAGAACGCAACCGCTGATCCAGCGATGTCGTCGAACTGCGCAAGTGCGCCGTTGGCGGTAACGGACACCGTGAAGACAATGCCGACCGCGACAACCCACATCGGCAGGATGAAGCTGAAAAATGACGGCGATCCGAAAAGTTGGCCGATCCCCAACAGGATCGCGCCGGAAACGAGCAACGCCATCCCGCGCGCTACGCATCCCGCGATACCCCATTTGGCAACGAAGGACTTTGCGAAGCGGGTTGTCGTGACCATGACCAGCGCGACAGTCGCGAAGGCCAAGCTAAATCCGATCTCGGAATAGCCGGCTTGGCCTATGAGAACACGGGGGGCTGTCGAGAAGAAAACGAAGAATGTGCCCATGCCGGCACTAAATCCGCCTGTGTAAACCCAAAAGGCCGGACTCGCGAAGATCGGCAAAACAGATCGTTGCGTTCTGGCCTGATCCAACGGTCGGGTTTCATGCCACCTGAAACTGGCGTTTAAGAGTGCGAGCGAAGCCAGTGCAGCCAGTGTGATGAAGATCGCCTGCCATCCCCAAAACTCGCCGATCAGCGCACCGGCTATAGGGCCGAGCGCAGGCACGAACGCCAGCATCGAACTGAAAAGGCCGTAGATGACGGCACCTTCGGGACGATTGGCATATACGTCGCGCACGGTCGCGAAGGTGGCCACCAGCATGGCCGATGCTCCAACTGCCTGAACCAGACGAAACGCAACAAAGGCTAATGCAGTTGAAGAACAAGCCGCTCCCAGAGACGCAGCAACGAAAGCCGTTGCGCCTACAAGCAGGATCGGCCGTCGCCCGACGCGATCGGAGAGTGGCCCAAAGATCACTTGGCCCACACCGAGCATCACCATGTAGAAGCTCAACGTGAGTTGGATTATGGATGGAGTCGTGTTCAGGACGCCCGGCATCGCCGGAACGACTGGAAGATAAATATCCATCGCCAGCGACGCGAGGATGTCGAAGGGAGCCATAAGCAGCAAGGCTGCCGGCAGCGTATAGGCCCACGCGGGGCGTGTGGTGGTCATGACGAATCAACCGCTCGATTAAGGATACCGGGCAGCGTCTGCTCGTCAGCAATCAGATGGGATTGGTCTTACAGAGCGCCGCAACAACAATTCTGATGTTGCGGCTTACTTGTCTGCTGACTTGGAATTTCCCATGCTGATGGCTCCACGATTACGAAATTGAATAGCAGCTCTTATCGAATTAGTTGTTGCGTTGCAATGCGGTATCGTTGGCTCCTATAGCCCCAACCCCCGCTGCCGCCCTAACTGCCACGACACCGAACCGCCCTGCATGATACCCGCGACCTCGCGGCCGAGCTGGCGGTCGATGATCGGCCGCCACGGGACAAGGGTGAACTCGTGGCTCTTTTCCACGATGGCGAACTTGCCGCTCGTTAGCTGGACAGTCCCGGTGAACTTGCCGCTGACACTCTCACCATCCTTGGCGGCGCGGAACGGCAGCGCCTTGCCCTCGGCCATCTCCGCACCGGCGCGCGCAACTTCCCGCTCGCGCAGGGTGGCGAGAAGATTGCGCCGGTAGAAGATGCGGCCGTCCCTGTTGCGCGTAGCGTCGCGCTGTTCGATATGATGCTCGCGGCGCTGGTCCATGGCTTCGCGGACCTGTTGCCCGAAGCCGGTCGGCGCAAGGTCGGCCGTTTCGCCATGGACCAATCGCCGGTCCAGCCATGTCGCGCCGTCCGAACGTATCTGCCTTTGCAGATCAACCGGGGAAAGCACGCGAACGCTGGCCTGCCGGTCGCGGCCGGCATCGTAATCAGCCGCGTGGCTGACCAGATCATCTGGGATGCGCCATTGGTCGGCGTCGATGCGCTCGACGATGCCGGCCCGGCGCAGCGCCTCCAGCCGCCGGACATGGGCATCGATATAGCCCTCATAGTCGCCGCCGGGAACGCGGCCCTCGAATTTCGCCTGCTCCAGATGACGGCTCGGCCGATAGATGCCGTCCTCGGCGATGGCGGTGATGGTGCGGTCGGACGGTCGGGCTGCCGCCTCGGCCGGGCCGATCTGGACGACGCTGCCGATGCGGGCGTCCTCCAGCCGCTCGGGCGCGATGCCGGCAATGTGGTGTGTGCGGCCGTCGATCCCGTCCACCACGATTGTCAGGTTCTCGCCCAGCTCGTCGGACAGGTGCTTGTCCACGACGCGGCCGACGATGGGCGTCTCGGGCGCTCCGTCATGGATTTGGAAGCTCATGGGATCGCGTTCGCCGCCCTGCGGCCCAAGCGCCTTGTGCATGGTGCGGATAATGTCGCCCCGCTCGCCCAACTCGCGCAAGACCGGTTCCATGTCCTTGCTCAATTCCCAAACACCGGGCGCGTGCTCGGTCGCCAGCCCCATCTTCTCCAGCTTGGCGAGCCTGCGCAGGCGTAGCGTTCGCTCGAACTGCCGCCTCGGCGCTGCCGGCTCGTGGCGCAGGTCGACGAAACGGGCATCGGCTTCCTCGGCCATGGCGCGATCGATGCGGGCGAAACGGTCCTGGTCGATTTCGGCGGACAGCTTGCGGGTCTGCTCAATCTCGGTAACGGGGCCGAGTTCCAGACTGGCAAGCTCGCTGGCGCGCTCGCGCAGGCCGTTGGCGAGATAGTCGCCGTTGATGACTAGATCCCCGCCCGTATCATCGCGGCCGTTGACGATGACATGCACATGGGGATGGCCGGTGTTGTAGTGATTGACGGCAACCCAATCCAGCTTCGTGCCGAGGTCGCCTTCCACCTGTTTCATGAAATCGCGGGTGTAGGCCGTGAGGTCCGACAGCTCCGCGCCATCCTCGGGCGAGACGATGAATCTGAATTGATGGCGGTCATCCTGACCACGATCAAGGAAGGCGTCGCCATCGGCGCGGTCTTCATGCGCCGAATAGAGCTGGCCGCGTTCGCCGTCGCGCGAGGTTCCGTCACGCTGGACATAGCGCAGATGCGCGCGGGCACGGCCGCCCTTCCATGCGGCCCGGACGCTGCGCTGCTTGACGATCACGCGGCGGCTGCCCGGCTGGCGATGATGCCAGTTGCCGGATATGTTCCGGGCGCGCACGAAGCTCGCGCCCCGGCCGCGCTTCACGCCCTTGCCGCTGGCGGCCATGGCGCGAGACCGCCCCGGCGATGACGGGCGCGCGGATGACGGCATGGAAGGATCGCGTGAGGCTGCCGCCTGATGCTGGCGGGTGATCTTCCTGACCTGCGTGAAAAAGCTCTTGGTCTTGCCGGCCTTCGGCGTGTCGGATCGGATGCGGCCGGGCTTCGGACGGAAGCGGTTTTCGTCGTCGGCGCTCAAGGGCGCGACTCCAGCCCAAACCGCCGAAAAACGGCCGATCTGCGCCTATGGTGCCGCTCGAAACCCTGCAAAGCCAAGGCTTTGCGCAAAATCGCGGCACGCGGCCCCTCAAAACCATGGTGCCGGAACCGGCCACCTAACCAGTGTGCAGACAACAACAATTTCCAGAAGCGGCCCCATATGGTGCCGTCTTCTTTAATCTTGCCCTCCGCCCTTTCTGTCTTTTCTGCCCCTCCTGCCGGGAATCCTGCCGGGCGCAAACCTGCCCGACCGGATGCCGAAACCAAAGCCGCCGAGCGCGGGAACGCCGCCCTCATGGCGTTCTCCCATCGCTGGCGCTCGCCACGAAAATGCTGCCGTCCTGCGGCTCCGCACGGGCGGGATCGCGCGCCGGAACGGTCGCGCGGCCGTCGCCTGTTTGCACCTCGGACGGCGGCGCGGCGGCCGCTCGCGTGTCGGCCGGGCGCATGACGAACAGCGGTGCCTCGCGCCAGTCGGGCGGCGGTGCCGGTGGTTGCAACGACGCATCCGATGGAGCCGCGCCGCCAAGGATCGGGGCGAGTGCGGCAACATAGGCGCGTGTCTCGGCGGGAAGCGGGCGGCCCGTCGCATGGTGCTCGTCATAGCGGCCGGGGCCGGCGTTATAGGCCGCAAGCATCGCGCCGACATTGCCGTAGCGGTCGAACATCTCGCGCAGATAGGCCGTGCCTGCGAGGATGTTGTCGCGCGGGTCGTAGGGATCGCGGCCGAGGCCATGGCGGACGCGCAGGCCCGCCCATGTGTCGGGCATCACCTGCATCAATCCCATCGCCCCGGCCGACGATATGGCGCGCACATCGCCCGCGCTTTCGGCGCGCAGCACGGCACGAATCCAGTACTCGGGGATGCCGGAACGCTGCGACGCCTCGGCGATGTGCGCCGCATACGGATGGGCAGCGGCCGGGCGCTCGACCGACGCGGATTGCGCAACGGCGACGCCCGATCCGATGCAGACGGATAGCGCCCCCGCCAGCAGCAGGACGGCATAATGCCATGCCGGCCTGTCTCCGCTTCGCCGCCAGCCTGCCAGCGTTCTCGCTGCGGTCAAGGGCAAGGCGCAAGCGCCGGCCGTTTGGTCGCCGAGCGGGACGAAGGGATGAGACGGCTTTTCCGCGAACAAAGGGATGCCGATCTTTGACCGGATGGCGGGCCGGCCGCGCGCGGCCGTCATTCCTCGTCCTCGATCTTCCGGGCGTGCTTCCAACGCAGGGTCCAGACCGAAGGATCGTCGTTGGACTGGAACAGCTTGGCGCGGATCGGGAACGGGAAGATTGGCCCCTCCAATCGCATCGACACGAAGTCGCCAGCGTTCTCGCTGGAGTCTTTCCATGCGGGGCCGGCGTCCGGGCCGTCCTCGCTATCGAGGCGCACGCGATAATCGGGCGCGTTTTTTGCGTCGCTCGGCTTGGCCGGGACGATGAACAGCTCATCGCGGAGGCCGAACGAATGAAGCTCCCCCGCATAGCCGCTTTCGGTGCGGGTGAAGGTGCCTATCTCTGCCATGGAAATCTCCTGTGGTTGGTTCTCGGGGGGTGGTTCAGTGGGTCGGCGCGCGCCACTCGTAGCGGCCGACGCCTTCCTCATCGGTCCAGAGCGGGACCGCCCGGCCGATGACGGAAGCTGCGGGGATGGGTCCGAAATACCGGCCGTCGAGGCTGTCGCGGACTTCCCAATTCATGAGGAAAAGCTGGCCGTCGCCGATGACGCGGCAGCCCTGCCAGACGGGCAGATCGCGGCCGAGGCTGTCACGCTCCAGCGCCTCGCCCATCTCGATCCCGTCCACCGTGATCGTGCGGTTGGTGCGGCAAATCTGCTGTCCGGGCAGGCCCAAGACGCGCTTCAAGAGCGGGACGCCTCGCGCGCTATAGCCGCGCTCGACCATGAACGCGGCGAGCGGTTCGGGCGGCATGACGGCGACTAGCTCGGGTACGTCGATCCGGTCTGCCGGCTCGACGGTGTAGAAGCCAATGGGCGCGCTGGCGGTGGCGTTCCAGATGAGCCTCAATGGCGTCTCGACCGCGCTTGCGGCGGCGGTGCCGATGACGGCGAGCGCCGTCACCGTGAGGGTGCGGCGGCGCGTCATGGGGCGATCCTTCGGCGATGAAGCCACGCGGCATGTCGCTCGGGCGTGTAGGCGTGCGCCTCCAGATTGGCGGTCAAACGGTTGTGGACGTGTCGCCAATGCTCCGGCGAGGCATCGGCCGGATCGAGGCCGAGCGATTCCACGGCGTCGATGGCGGCAAGCGCGCGCTGCACCTTGGGCCAGCTATCGAGGCGCAACAGGATTTCGCCGCCGGGGCGCACGAAGGGCAATGTCTGGAACGGCTCGCCCCGGCCGATGGCGCGCACAATGTCGATGCGCGAAACGACAGTGCCGTGCTCGCCCTTCGCCCATCGCACGAAGGCAAAGACGCTGCCCGGCGCGAAGCCGACGACACTCCGGCGACGGTCGATGATCTGCTCGTAGCTCTTGCGGCCGAAGCGTATCCAGTGCTCGACCTTGCGTTTCTCGAAGCTCAGCTCGACCAATGTTGTGAAGGGCGCAGGTCCGTCCGGCAGCGGACGGCCGTGCGCGCTGCAATGGGCGCGACGGGTCATTGTTCGTCTCCGGTGATGTGCTGGGGGCTGCGCGGGCGCAGCGCGTCGAGCCCGGCGGCCGTCATGGCTCGCCCCTTCGGGCAGGAACCGGCACCACGCTTCGCCTGCGCGCGCGTCAAAGAAAAAGAGTTAGATTCTCTGTTAGATAAGTTAGCGGTCGGATTCCGCGTTTCAGGCCAAAGTGTTAGCTGCGGTTCGTGCGCCTGATCTGCCGATAGTGGTGCGCCTGATGTGCCGATACCCCGTGCGCCTGATCTGCCGATGGCATTAACAGGGTTATCAACAGTGCCTGTTGACAGCTTTTCGGGGCGGATGCGCAGCAGCTCGCGGCCGTCTTCCCGCTCGATCCGGAGCCGATAGCCGGGGAGTGGCTGGCGGGCCGCGATGCGGCGCAGGTCAAGCGCGAAGTCGGACGGCCGCGCGAGGCTGCCGGATTTCTGGTGAAGATGCGCGACCTCGAAAATCCAGCCGTGGCGCTGGTGCCCGGCGTGCTTTCTGGCGACGCGGTAAAGCCATCGCTCGATGCCGCCAGTCAGCCGGAAATAGGCCGGGTCGATGGTCAGGACCAGCGAACGGTCGATGACGCTGTTGTAGAACCATTCGGGCAGGACGAACTCCATGCCCTCGACGCGGCCGGCGCGCGTCGTCATTTCCTCCCACTCGTTGATCCATGAGAATTGCCGGCGACGCCAATGCGGGCCGTTGCGGATGGTGGTGGCGATGACGGTCGATTGCAGCCGCGCCAGCGCGGCTTTCAGAAGCCGGTATTGATGATTGCCGGTCGGCCGCCCGATGGCGCGCAACAGATGGTAAGGCGTAAACCGGACAAAGCGCGAAGTGGTGAGGCCGTTGTTCTCGGCCGCAACGATCTGCGAGGCCGCCCATATCAGCACATCGGCGTCCCATATGGTCGCCATGCCGTGCTCGGGCATCCCGAACACCTGCACCTCTATGTCGGCGGCCTTGTAGAGAATCGGCTTGTTGCGCGGGGTCTTCGCCAGCGAGAAAAACGGCCGTTCCATCAAGTCGCGCTGGTCGCGCGGCGGCGCGTCGCCCGTTGCGACCACGAAGGGGTCTAGGCGGCTGCGCTCGCTGTCCTCGCCCGGCAATGCGCGGTCGTGATCGTCCTCGCGCAGCATCTAGCAGTCGCCCCGTTCTTCGGGCGTGAGCGGACGCGCGGGAAATACGGTGCCGGCGGTTTTGTCGCGGGTGGATTTGCGCTCGCCGACCGCGCTCCAGTCTTCCAGATCGCGAACGGTGTAGAGGACACGGCCGCCGACCTTGCGATAGGTCGGCCCGGTCCCGTAGGTCCGATGTTTCTCAAGGGTTCTGATGGATATGCCGAGGAAGCGCGCGGCTTCTTTGGTGCGCAGCAGGCGCGGCGGCAGTCCCGCAAGCGGGTTGGGCATGGATCACCTCCAGTCGGGATTGGGCTGCCGGTGGCGGCAGCGGACTGTGGCGGACCATGGCGAGGGATCGGCGGCGCGTAGCGTGCCGCATTTGCGCCTATGCGCTGGCGGCACCCCCTTCGGGGCGGTGCGCGGCCAATAGATGAGGGATTTCAGCGGCTCATCGCCTGTGGCGTTGAATAGGCGAAGACATTCGAGCGCTGTTCGGCTAAGAATGTCAGCGGAGCAGACGCGCTGCTCCGGGGCGTCGAAACCCCTCTGTTACCGTTTGGTGCCGGCCGTTACGGCACCGCACTCCTTGACCTATGGTCGGGGAGCCTGTGGCGTATACAACAGGCTTTCCGAGCTAAAGGCCATGGGGCCGTGTAACAGCGGTTTCGAACTCCCCGATCACCAAGAGTCAGAGAGAATCGTTTGCGGGGGCGCACCGCAGACAAAGCTCTCTCGGAAACGGGGAATGACTATGCGAACTCCCGTCGAACTCGATCCCGATGTGGATGATGAAGCGCCGACCGGCAACGCCATAACCGCCTATGACGAACGGCACTACGTCACCTACCTGCGCTTGCTGGACGCGAAGGCCGAGGGCGCAGACTGGAAGGAAGTCGCGCGGATCGTGCTGCACCGCGATCCGGTCGCCTATGAACTTCGGACTTATCGTTGCTGGCAAAGCCATCTCGAACGCGCGCAATGGCTATCGCGTGATGGCTATCGGAAGATTCTGGAACAGGCAGCAGCTAATGAGTCCGGTGGCTGACGTGTGCTCTTCGGGGCTGCATCATCAGGTTAGCTCGCCGTGAGACATGAAACTGTGAACCTATGGATAGATGTTTTTGTAGACCATGATATTCAGATGTGATGGCGATCACTCAGAAATCAGTCAAGATTCTCTGGTCAGCGGCTGGCGGTCGTTGCGCCTTTGCCGGCTGTTGGGAACGTCTATGCTACCATGAGGCAGAAGACGCCGCACCCTACACGCTGGGTGAGATGGCGCATATCTGCGGAGACAAGCCGGGGGCCAATCGTCATGATGTGGGCCAGACGGACTCCCAGCGGGACGACTATGAAAACCTAATACTGCTCTGCCCAACGCATCACACGCTGATCGACCGCAAGGAAAATGAAGCCGTCTATACGGTCGAGATTCTGCATGCGATGAAGGCAGAGCACGAAGCACGGGTGCTCGAACGCTTGGATCAAGACCCCATGCCTACCAAGCAAGATATTGCCCGCGCAATTCTGCCGCTGTTGGAAGAGAACAGGCAGTCTTGGGCGCAGTATGGCCCGCTTTCTGAGCTAGCGCGAACGCAGCCTCACAATGAATCGGCGCATGCGGTGTGGATGTCGGAGCGTCTATCAGTAATAATTCCTAATAACCGGAAGATTGCAGTGCTGCTTGAAGAGCACCGATCTCTGTTCGACGCGGACGAACAGGGGGTGGTTGCGGCCTTCTTCCTGCATGTGCGCAGCTATGAACAATGGGTAGAGGATGCGATTCCGTATGCAGCGGTGAAACGCTTCCCTATGGAATTTGATGATCTCATTCGGGGGCTTGCCGATGGCGGCGCATAGCGAAACCTTTCCTTGGACCAGCCATTACGGCCACTACAATTACTTTGAGGGGCAGATGGGTCGCCATGGGAAGGTTGTCTCACTGACTCGTGAGGGCAACGGCGTCTATACATTGGAGAGAAGGCAAGGTGACACGCTCCGCGTGTTTATCTGTGAATGCTATGCGTTTGGAATCGCGGAATATATCGAAACTATCGAACAGCTTGGCGAGGTCAATGCCGTAGTCATCAATTCCGCGTGGTGCGGATACTCCCCGGATGCGAAGCGGCACTGTCGCGATTCCAATGTCGGACTGTTCAAGATCGGGGAATTCATGGGCGCGTTACACCGCGATGATTACTGGCTCCACCTCACCGAAATGGAAGAGGAATACTTCCAGAAGCAAGGCTGGCTGTGACGCACAGCGTCACTATCTATGGTTTTGGATCGGCTTTTGACGATGCGAAAGCACCTCGTGATGTTGATCTTTTAATAGTGCATCAAGGCACCGATCTCGCATCTTGCCAGTTAGCCATCGAGTGCAAGAGGCGACTCGCTGAATCCATAGATCGGGCACACATAACAATGCTTTCGGAAGCAGAAGAGGCACATTTTGAGTTCATTAAGACGGCGCGGGCAGTGCGTCTTGGGGCGATCCGTGAAGATTACTTCAACGTCGATTTAACGGCACTAGACGCTGAGCTTCATAAGTTAGGTGCGCGATAGGTCACGTCCTATCGTGGCGATTCGTCTCTCGCGGCCGGGGTCGACGCACCTTCCCCGGCGAGGAGTCCACGAATATCCCGCAGGATTGCGGCAGTCTCGCTGTCGGACGTGGCAAGCGCCTCAGTCAATTGGTCGTCGGCAACGGTCTGAGCGTTGCGCATGGTAGTAAGTTCAGACTGCATGGCTTCAAGCGCCGCTTGAACCTCGGCCCCATTGCTCGGTTCGCGGCGATATTCCGAATAGATGATCTGCGCGGCAGGCATAGCGACAGCAATGAATACCGCGACTACGCCGATCCAGATGGCGCGGGCTGCGGTGCGGTCATTGTCGGCTGCCGCTTTCTCGAATTTCTGGAGGAACTCAGCGGCAGCTCCTTGAAGTCCCGTGGCAATCTCGGCAGCGTCGGTGGCAATGACTTGCATCTGCTCGAAGCGCTCTTCTATCCGCTCAAGCCGCCTGTTGGTCTCAAAGATCGGGTTCGGCGGAATAGGAGGAAGCTCAGGAATGCGGGGTATTTCAGTTTCGTGCAGACGCATCGCATCAATGGCGCTTTTCTGTGCTCCAATCTGCTCAGCTAGGCGACCCAAAGATGAGTTCTCTCCAGCGATGCCGCCAAGGGTCTTCATGCGGGCTTCAAGATCACGCAATGGCCCGAGAGATGTTTCCGTCGCTTTCTGTGCTGCGGTGACACTGTTTAACTGCGGTGTAATTCTGTCCTGCAAGTCACGGAAGGGTTGTGTCTGGCGCTCTATACCCTCAATAGCCTTGCGAACCGTATCGTTCATTGCAGGCGGTCGCATGCCGCCGATCATGAGCTTGGAAATATCCAGACCTTTAGCGCCAGGGGTATCCTCCCCTCCGTCACCGTCACTGTTATCGTCATCCGCCATAAACGTGCTCTCCCAACAGCGCCGATGCTTTCTGAATATAGTTGCTCTGGCCTCACTTCGGAAGCTTGATTGGATAGTGGAGCAACAGGCGGTAGCCGCCGCGCATCATCCTGACGCCGTGGGCGACTAACCGGCGAGCCTTGTTTTTGCGCGGGTCACTCTCGAAATCCTCTTTGGTGCCGCGAAAGCCGAGCAAGACTTCGGCGATGGCGCGATAGCTCTCGCCATGCAGCCGGGCATCGAGCGCGCGTAGCGACAGTATATGCCATTGCCGGAGCTGGGCTGGGACCGCCCGGAAATCGGGACCGGGCGCACGGCCGTTAAGGGAACGCCAGAACCGGCGGACAGCGTGAGCACGAAGTTCCAGAAAGGAATCCATCGGCAGGGTCACGGCATAGAAGGCGGCCGCGTCCGGCATCGCCTCGGGTAGCCAGAACTGGTGCGCGACGCCATCCACATGCCATATGCCGTGCCAGCCGTCGGCAGCGCGGCGCAGGTCGAGGCCGTCGAGATGCGCCAACGTCATTGTCGGTTCGGTATCGTCGTCCTTGTGATCGACCGGCGACAACACCACGGCTTGCGGTTGAAGGCGCGGACTCCAGATCGGCGATTGCCTATCATGCGGCGCGTCCGGATCGCACGGGAAATCGCAACCCCCAGCGATGCGCGAACGCTTCAAGGGCGCGGGCAGCCGCCCTTCCGGTCGATGCGATGGTCTGGTAGTCCCGACGATATTCTTCGTTGCGGCGCAAATATTCCCAAGCGAAACCAGCGGCAGGGATGTGCTTTGTATGCCCGTATGCCGCCGGAGATCGCCAATCGATGCTGAGCATGGCGTCACCTCCCCAAGCCGGGATGCTGGGCAGCGCCCGGCAAAAAGAGGTTCAAGGATCACTGGAAATATAGAACCCGCTCAAAGCAGATACCTTGAGCGGCTAATCCGATAATTCTTTGGTGTTTTTAGCTTGGCGACAGCCGTAGCTTTCGAGATGCCTGCCTGTATGAGCACAGGCAGGCAGACATGATCTCATCTGCTTGAAAACACATGCACCTCGCCCTGCGCCGTCTCGATGGTGAATAGGTCGCCGCCGATCTGAGCGTCGCGCGCCATCGCCTGCCAATCGACATAGTAGCGTAGTGCCTCGGGAATCGTGACGCTCTCGGTGGTCAATTCCTCCATGTAGTCGGCGAGGCTGGCGAACTGACCATGATAGCAATCCTGCAAGGCGGTTTCGGCTTGGTCCATGTCGCCGCTGAACTGCTCCAACAGGCCCGCGCCTAGTGCGCCGTGTTCTGCGATGAAGGCGGCCATCCGCGCCACGCTGTCGATGCCCGCATATTTGGAGATGCTGACGCCCTCGAAGCCCTCATAGTCATGAATGGCGTATTCCTCCGCTTCCTCGACCGGAGGGTAATCCTCCCCGTTTTAACGGGGCGCGACCGTAGAACTCACGCGGCCATTTTCAGCTTCATGGCGGGTGTGACGCCGCCGATGCCCATGTTCGGGCGTTCGTTGTTGTAGGTCCATAGCCATTCGGTAGCGATCTGCTGCACCTCCTCGATGGTTTCAAAGATGTAGAGGTCGAGCCATTCGTGCCGGACCGTCCGGTTGTAGCGCTCGACATAGGCGTTCTGCTGCGGCTTTCCGGGCTGGATGTAGGTCAGGGCGATGCCCTGCTTCTCGGCCCAGATTGTCAGCGTGGCACTGACGTATTCCGGGCCGTTATCGACCCGGATCGCCAGCGGTTTGCCGCGCCATTCAATGATCTGGTTCAGGGCTCGGACGACCCGCTCGGCGGGCAGCGAAAAATCGACCTCGATACCCAGCCCCTCGCGGTTGAAGTCGTCCAGCACATTCAGCAGCCGGAACTGCCGCCCGTCGGCCAGCCGATCGGCCATGAAATCCATCGACCAGACCAGGTTCGGGGCTTCTGGAACTGCCAGTTCATCGGGCTTCTCCCGCTTCAGCCTGCGCCGCGGCTTGATCCGCAGGTTCAGCTCCAGCTCGCAGTAGATCCGGTGGACCCGCTTGTGGTTCCAGACATGTCCCTTGACGTTCCGCAGGTGCAGAAAACACAGGCCGAAACCCCAGGTCTTGTGGGCATTCGCCAGCCCGACCAGCAGATCGGCAATCATCTCGTTCTCGTCGTCACGCTTCGGACTATAGCGAAAGCAGGTCTCGCTGACGCCGAACGCCCGGCAGGCCAGCGCGATGCTGACCCCCTTCGTCGCCACCGCCTTCTCGGCCAGCTCCCGGCGCTGAGCTGGCCGCGTCACTTTTTTCCCAGAGCCTCTCGAAGCAGATCGGCCTGCATGCTGAGATCGGCGAACATGCGCTTCAGTCGCCTGTTCTCATCCTCGAGGGCCTTCATCTGGCTCATCATGGATGCATCCATGCCGCCAAACTTCGCGCGCCATTTGTAAAACGTCGCGCTGCTGATCCCATGCTCGCGGCAAAGCTCGGAAACGGGCAGCCCGCCCTCCGCCTGGCGCAGCACGCCCATGATCTGGGCTTCGGTGAAACGGCTCTTCTTCATCGGAATCTCCTCGTCCATCTTGCCGAGAAAATTCTACCTTCGCATCCCCTTAACCACGGGGAGGATTACCGGAGAACGGGCAAGCATCGCGGCAATCTCGACCCTGATCTGGTCCGCGTCCTGATCCGCGTCGATCCAAGCTCCATGCAGAAAACCGTTATTGTAAGCTGCAAGGCAGGCGACATAAATGCGGGGGCTGCTGTCGGATACGTTGGTCATATCTCTGATCCTCGGGTCTGAAGGTCAGCGAAGCGGAACGCCGCGCCTGACCTTCTGGCCGTCGCCGAGACCGGGTGTGCAAACGGAGTGAGACTTCGCGGGGAACCGGCTGCACGGAGCGCGGCACGCGCGTAGGAAGCTGGGCGGAAGCCTCTCGAAGTGCGCCGAGGGCGGAGCCCTAAGTTCTATGAAAGGGTATAATTCAGTATTACGCTCGCAGGCTCATCTGGCTTGGCTCTCGAGTCAGTCAAGCGAGCGCATCTTGCGAGAGAATATCCGCTTCTGGAAATAGTCCGAGCCCGCGAATATGCGCAATCGCCGCTGCGGGATCAGCGACGAAAAGGATAACGACCAAGTCTTGCCGCGCGCGTGTGCAGCAAACGTAGAAAAGTCTCCGCGTCCGCTCGACGCCTGTTTCGCCACCGTCCTGCAAAGTCTTTTTGTCTCGCGCAGAAAGCTCTTTCAATCCGAGGTATTTCTCGTAGGAGAATTGAAAGTGCGTGCCTTCCTCGTCATCGAGGACGACGAGCACACGATCGAACTCGGCCCCTTTCACGCCTTGCTGCGTGGAAAAAGGCGATTCGTCGTTAACGTAAGCCTGGTAGGGTCGAAGCTGCTTAGCCGGACAGTCTAGGAACGCGGCCATTGAATTGATCTCGTTTGAAAGGCCTTCCTCGCCTTCGTCTACGTTGTCATCGGCCTCGACTTCGGCCTCGTTCACAGCAACATCCTCAAGGTACGCGGACAGGCGCGGGTCGAACTCTACCAAGCGACTTTCCTTGGCAAGAGTCAGCACGTCACGAATGGTAGCCTGCGACTGAGGTCCCATCAGCTCACCGACCTGATTGCTCACCGCCTGAAGTTCATTGAGCCTCTCGGCGATGTTCACGCCTTGGAGGTTGGCCTTTTCTAGCAACGGTGAATGGAGCCGAAGCAGCCGCATCGTCTCGAAGTCTCGCCCGTCCCGAACAGCCTCCGCAAGCGGCAGTAGAAACGACACCAACGGGCGCAGCGGCCAGGCGGACGCGTCCAGAAAGCCATTCTTGAAGGCCTCAGGCGCCTTATCGTTGAGCGCCGCATACAGATCGCCGAACCCCAATCGCTTCGCTGCCATGCGATGCACGATCACCAACATTTTAACCGGGTCGTTCTCGTCGGTGGGCTGCCACAACTCGTCATCGTTTGCGTTCGCAATCCACGCCCGAACCTGCGCCACGCGTTCGTCGCGATGAGCATCTGTCGGCAAGACAAACAATCGCGCCGTTCCGATCACCGGCACTTCCTGATCACCGTTTTTTTTCTTTCGGCCACCAATCTGAACCAGATCGTCACCTTCACGCCGAATGGCGTTTGCGAGATTCAATATCGAGGTGGGCGAACGGAAATTTTCCGGCTTGGGGATCGCCCGCCAATCGTCGGGTTTGGGAACTGTGCCGATGCCGGTGGGATAGATGCGCTGCATCGGATCGCCGAAGAACCCGAGGCAGAAGCGGGCCCGCTCCTGCTGCTGGACCGCCATCAATGCTTCGACAATAATGGGAAAGGTATCTTGGCTCTCATCCACGAAAACAAACGGAAATTGTTGTGCGACGAGAGTTCGGAAAAGCGGCCGTTGAATCATCAACTGCGAAGCCATTTTGATAATGTCATCGTGGCCGAGGATACCTTTGGCGTAGTCAGTTCCTGTTCCATAAGTGAAGCTACGAACTTGAGTGATAGCCTCACGCTGCTGCTCGTAGCGCGTTATATCGTGGGCGTTCTTGTCTCGCGTTTTCTGCTGAACGCGTGGGCCAAAATTGGCGGCATCGTGCTGTAATTCTGTGATCCGCTCGTCGATCCTGTTTGCAACCCAAGCGGCGATATCTTGTTGGAAGCCGCGTGCGATCGACCAAAGAAAACTATGAATCGTGGAGACGTGGACGAGAGGATTGTTTCCCACGTCAGCCCAAATCTCTCCGGCGGCGATCTCTGTATAGGTTATGCAGGCCACGCGCTGCCTGCGTAGTCGCAAACGCTCGCCATGGATGGCAAGGATCGAGGCGAGCCCCTTGATCAGCGAAGTGGTTTTGCCCGACCCCGCGCCGGCGACCATGTTAAAACTGGTCGGCGGCTGAGATTCCAAGCACAGCCGAAGATCTACGTCGGCCTGTGTGTCAGGCTGTTGAGCGCGGCTACTCACCGACTACACCACCTTCCAGTTCGGCCTCAACTTCGAGATCGACCTGCGCCTTAAGCCAAACCAGACCGTCACGGATGTACGTCGGAACCTGCCACTCTTCCGGTCGGGCCGTAAGTACGCCAAGCGCGAACTTGGTCTTGTCGAATTTATCGCCGCTGACCCTCTTGTGAAGGCCGGCTGCCAACGCCGCCGGGTCCACTAGTGCACCACGGAGGCGTAGCCCCAATTTCCTCTGCTCCGCGCTCTGGCACCATTCGGCGTTTTCCAACCCAAACGCTTCTTCCAACGTCCGACCTGCCAGCTCTACGTTCTGACCATTCCATGCGACTGGAACGGGCGTCTGATATGCCACGCGGACACGGGGCGTCACATCCGCCGGCGTTTCCTTCTCTTGCTCCGGTGCTGCGAAAAGCTCGTCGATCGACAGCTTGGCCGGAAGCCATTTCACGAGAGTCTGGTTGGAGGTGACTGCCCCGGCTACACCGGGCAAGCACTTTTTTCCGTAACGACGGGCGGGGGCAGGATCGGCGGCATCGCCAGCTTGGGCGGCCGGAGCATCACCACCGAGTAGTTCATCGACATCGTTGGCAGCGGCCACCTCAAGGGCCTCGACTTCGATCTCCAGCTCGTCATCGTCGTCATCATCGCCGTCATGATCAGCAGGCAACAAGGTAACACTGTCTACGTCGGTGATGATCAGCGTGACGATCCCGAGGAATTCGATCAGCGATTTGAATTTATGGCCGAAGGCACCGCCCACCTCCAGAATGCAAATGCAGGAGGATCGCAGCGATGTCGCCGCCTTTGATATCATGATCGGGAGCAGCAATCGCTCGACATTGCCCTCCACGAGCACAGCGGCGTCAGAGAAGAACAAATCGCAGTGGGTGAGTTTGAGATACCTTTGCAGGAAATCGCGGTGTTCGGTTTCCTGCGCATAGAACGCGGAGAGGTTGAGCACTTCAGTGACTTGATCGTTTCCGACCAAATCGCGCCGGAAGTAGCGGATCGGCTGAAAGCCACGCTCGTACAGGATGTGCGGCGAGTGGGTCGTAATGACCGCTTGTGTGGCGAATGATCCTCCCGCCTCACCCGGAATGACGAGCAAGTCGAGTATGTTGCGAATGAAAACCTGCTGGAGCTGCGCGTGAAGGTGTGCTTCTGGCTCCTCGATGAATATGAGATGGAGAGGCGCACGCTTCTCCTCTTCGGCTTTCCAGCGCTCCTGAAGGTCGAGCACTTCGACCACCATATAGATCAGGTTTTTGAAGCCGAGGCCATTGTAGGTGTCGGGCAGCATGATCGTCTGCGCGGCTTCGCCCACGATGTAATGGACGCGCGCATCCTGCGTCATGATGGACGCGGGGTTCAGGGCCGACTTGATTTCGAGCCTTGGGTTATTGAGGCCGGGATAACCCAAACGCCCCAACCGTTCCAGTGTACCTTTAAAAACCTCCGCGAGATGCTTGTCGAGGCCCACCTCAGACTCGAATAGCGCTTTGAGCGCCTGATGATCGTCCTGACGTTGATCGAGATTGCGTTGATAGAAGCGACTCAGACGCTTCGACAAATCCTCCGAACGGCCGCTTCCGGAAGCAGTTGAAGGGTCCGCAAGGTGCCGCTGTGCATTGAGAAAATCTACCTTGATGAGCGATTTTAGTACAGCACTGCCGCCGGGCTCGTTCCCCAACGGCAGCGGCTGATACCCCTCCACCGCCTGAAACTTCGCATCAAATTGCCTGTGGTCGAGGACGTAATATCGCAGCTCATACTCGTGTCTCAGTTCTTTAAGCAGGTAAGCCGATAGCGATTTTGGCCAAGGCACATAATCGCCTGCGCCGCCGACCAGCGCCGCCGCTTTGGCCCGACCATCGTCGCGAGCGGTGCGATAACGCTGGATCAATTCCGTGATGTTTCTGGGCGCGAGTTCGACGCGGACGCCCACAAGCGTCCCGGCCCAAGCGGTCGAGGGCAGAATGGGGATGACAAGATAGAGGTCTTCGGCTCCCACCTCGAACCAAAGATCGAGCGAGACGGTCGGAAACTCAGCCTCGGCGATGTCGCCCTCTCGTTCGCCGATCTCATCAAGCAGCGGCCAAGCGTGCGAGCTGAAATCATACAGCGAGAAAGCGTCTTTGCCACCCGAGAGAAACATCTGCATAGCCTGCGTCGCGGAGGTTTTTCCGCTATTATTCGCCCCAACGAAAATGGAAATGTCGGACGCAAGCTCGATATGCACGTCCCGAAGCCGCCGGAAATTTCTCAGTCGATAGGAATGTAGGTGCATCGTGTTCCCCCACCACGAAGTCTAACGGATGATAACCCACGTCGGAATCTTAATTGCACGCCGTTGTGGCGGTGTATTGTAAGAATGCAGGGGATTGCTGCAAGCAGCGCGTATCCCTCGCGGCTCGGTAACTACACCATCTGACAAATTCTGTTCAGTCAGAGATACGCGGGCAGTTTCGCCTTCCATTCGCTCATCAGGATCAAGGTGCCTTCCACGGTCTCGCCGTTGTTGACCAGTTCCAGCTCGCCGACCGGAGTTGCCTCGTCCCATTCGAAATGGTCCGAGAGGAACGCCAGCGCCTCGCGCTTGTACGCCGTGTCGAGGTTGTCGAGCTGGTCGCCCTTGGTTTCCAGCACCGTGATCCGCTTCGCTTCGCCATCGCGCTGCACGGCGAAGATGAAATCCGGATAGATTTTGGCCTTCTTCCATCCCTGAATGCCGTACTGCGTCCGCGCGACATTGCGGTGCCACCAGGCCAGCGTCTTTTCGCCGTCGAGATAGACCGCCACATCCCGCTCGTCGCTGTTCAGCTCGTTCTCGTAGACCGGCGCGAAAAGACTCTTTTCGAGCGGGCCACCGGCGCGGTTAAGGAGTTGGCGGGCGTTCTCCGGTTCTGTCGTTTCGATGCCAAACGGCATCCGCCAGTTGCGACCATCGAGCCGCAACCGGAACTGGATGCGTTCCGCGGCGACCTCAGCCTTGAACAGCGCTTCGGCGCGCGCATTACGCGCAGCATCGAGGCCCTTGCGCAGCTCTTCCACGATCAGGCTGGCAAGCAGGCCGAGCTTCGCATCATCGAAGCCTCGCGCCCGCAGGGCCGTAATCATCGCGCCCACAATCTCACGGCCAACGAAGGGGTTCGGCACGATGTCGGAAATCATCCGGACGGCATGTGCCGGATCGAAGGCGAGGACTTCCGTATTGGCGGCTACGGTTTCGCCGACGAACAATTCGTCGCCGTCCTCAGAAAGCCTGATCCGCTGGATCTGACTTTCCGCCGCTTGTGCGTTTTCCGGCACCCGATCCGCGATGTCCCTCGGATCGAAACCCCGCCAGTCGAGCGCGGAGAGCACATCGGTCTCGTAGTCCAGCTCGCGTGCTCCTCCGCTTTCCACCACCATCACTTTGGGCAGGTAGATTTCCGTGGAAGCGAAAGCCGGGCGGCGCGTGATCGTGCGAGCAGCTTTGCCTGACCCGCTCTTGTCGTCCTGCGTCACGCGCAGGACCAGATCGCCAAGGCCGTCCTGTTCGAGGCCATCTTTAATGGCATCGACGACAGTGGCAGTACCCGCATGATGCGTGATAACGTGGCACTCGTCGAGCGCTTCAACGCCTGTCTTGAGCGCGCCTGGCTGCCGAAGAATACGGCCGACAAGCTGGGTCATGGCTTTTAGGTTGGCGCTGGCCGCAAGACTGCACAGCACATAGGCGAAGGGGCAATCCCAACCTTCTTGCAACGCCTGTTTCGTGATGATCGCCCGCACCCGGTTGGTGGGCGAGAGCAGGTCCTGATTTTCGGGATCGTTGAGGTCGTTTTGCTGGGCGGTTTTAATCGCGATTTCCGCCTGGTCGAAACCCGCCGTCAGGAGCCAGTCTTTTACATCTTCCGCATGGATATGGCCGCTTTCGCGCTGATCCGCGCCCGTGCGCTCGACCTGGATCAGCATGATCGGGCGAATATAGCGGCCCGTATCGGCCCGCAATTGCCGGGCTTCGGCATCGAGCGCGTTGAGCTTGGCAAGCGCCGCGTTCAGCGTCGCCTTCCAGTCATTGCCCTGCCGGGGATCGAGGTTGAGCGGCATCTTTATCATGCCCTCACGGTCCAGCTCGCGCCCCGTCACTTCCACCAGCACATTGGCATAGCGGCCTTCGCGCGGATTGCGGCCGCCACGCGGCTGCACATCCTGCGGCGTAGCGGTCAGCTCCAGCACGAAACAGGGGTTGAATCCGTAGAGCGTGCCGAAGGCGAGATCGGAAATGGCGCGGTGGCCCTCGTCCATCACGACCACGGGCCGGATGATCCGAAGGGCGTTCCCGAGGGAGTCCTTCACCATCGGGAACATGCCCGTATAGGCGGAGAGGTTCGGCGTGCGGTCGATGACGGCCTGATGCGCCTGTTGTTCGCCTTCGGGCGGGAAGAAGCCATGCACGTCGCCCCGGTCCTGAAACATTTTCAGGGAATCCTGCGTCTCGCGGTTCGCGGATTGCAGCATCAGCAGCATGATGCAGAGATTGCTTTCCACGTCCCGCGCATCGAGCCGGTCAGTTTTCTCCATGATCTTCACACGCCCCGCCGCCGCGCGGTCAAGCGCCTGGCGATAGGGGTGCTGGCGATCCTTCAGATGCTTGAGCGTCTGCGTATAAATCGCCTCGTTCGGCACGATCCACAGGACGAAGCCGGTGTTGCGGTCGAGATAGCGGCCCATCACCCGCGACACCGCAGAGACGGCGAGCCAAGTCTTGCCACCGCCGGTAGGCACTTTCAGCACGGCGTTGGGCACTGGCCGCTCGCAGCCGTCCATGCGCGGCGAGAACGGAATAGCCGCGCGCGAAGCGGGCAGCTTGTTCGCAGCCTTCATCGCTTCCCAAGCGTCCTTCGCAAAATCCGGAATGGCGAGGCCAAGGTCAGGGTCTTGTTCGGCGAGCGCTGCCACCTTGTCTGCGCGTGCTTTCTTCTCCTTCAAAAGGTCGAGATAGGCATCGAGCGTAGAGAGCACGCGGTCCTGATAATCGAGCTGGCGAAACATGGCGTCAGCTCCGGTCTATGCGGTAAAGCGCGAAGGGCAGCGGCACGAACTCCACAGGGATGTTCTGTTCCGCCAGCATCTTCTGGCTCACGAAGCGCGCCGGGGCGAAGACAAGGTGCCGCTTGTCCGGATCGGAGGCGGCGAATGCCTTGGCGCGCGCCAGCGTCAGGGCCGCTTCCGGCGATTTCAGCCAGTCGAGATCGGGCTTGTAGATCAGCCAGACATGCTGGCCTCCCATGGCACCGAGATAGAAATCATCCTCCCGCACGGCTGCGGGATCGAGCGCGCGATTGGTCGCCATGTGGAACAGTGCCGCGCCGAGACCGGCATAGGGCGGCAGGGTTTCACCGCTCAGCACCTTATCCAGCTCCACGGGATCGCCGAGAGTGCAATAGGTGAAGGTGCCGCCGAGGCCGGTTTTATACTCGTCGTCCTTTGAAGTCGGAACGCCCTGGATAAGGCGGCGAACACGCTCTGCCGTCAGTTCGTCGGCATAGTCTTCCATTTCGACAAGGATAAACTTCCGATTTCCGCCATCCCTCTCGTTCAGTTTCATGACCGCCTGCGCCGTCGTTCCGGAGCCAGCAAATGAGTCGAGAACGACAGCATCCGGGCCAGCGGTGTATGAAAGAAGCCACTCAATAAGCGTGTAGGTCTTTGGATTCTTGAAGGCTTGCTTCGACTCTGGGAAAATCTTTTTCAGCTCATTCGCGCCGCGCCGACCATCTATTTCAATGATCCCCGGCATCTTCTCCTTGTAGTCCTTCACGTAGGTCTTGAGGCGGATGAGCTGATCGGGATCGTCGCTGAAAATGATGCGGTCCTGCGCAAGCAACTCGTCGCGGGTGTCTTCAGGAAAGCGGTATCCCATGAGCGGTTGCGGCACCAGTTTCTGGGTCTTGGGATTCATTAAATCCCAGCGATAACCCTCACGGCCCGGGTTGTGGACGCTTCGCGAGGCAGTGAAAATCCCGCCCCGGTCGATCTGATTATACTCCTGCAAGGGGCCGAGTTGCGGCTTATGCAGTCTGAACCATTCCGTATATTGTGATGAAAGCTCATCATCGCTTAAGTTGGCGGCCAAAAGCTCCTGCTCCTTCGCAAGAAGGCAATCTTTCAGGTCCGACCACGGAGAACTCCAGATAGGTGCAACGCCATCCCGCTCCAAGCAAAAGACATGAACATACTCATGTTCAATTGCGATATTCGTTGGATTATTATCTGTCGCATTCTTCCAGATAATGGTGCCAAGATGAGGGTTGCTTTTCGGATTGTTATTGTCGCCAAATGTAGCGTGCAGAAGATGCTTGAACAGAGCGACCTCGTTATCGTCGATGCTCGCAAAAATGACTGCCCCCGGCTTCATGAGGTCGCGTAAGAGCTGAAGGCGCGGCCACATCATGCACGCCCACTTGTCATGCCGAAGCGTGTCATCGACGGTGATCGGATTGCTATCGAGCCATTCCTGAATCACCGGCGAATTGACTTTATCGTTATATGACCAATCGCTCTTGCCGGTATTGTAGGGCGGGTCGATATACACGCAATCTACCTTGCCCGCATAAAGCGGCAGGAGCGCCTTCAGCGCGTGCAGATTGTCGCCGTGAATGACGAGATTGCCGTCAAGCGCAATCGGGCCGATGCCCTTGCTTTCATCGGGCACAAGCGGACGGAAGGGCACCGCCAGATGGTGGTTATAGACAAACTCTTTGCCCTTGAAACTCAGCTCCGTCATGCTCGACCCTTCGTATTCATTCCCGTGTATCGCTCGACCTTGATCTCGGCTTCCCGCCTGCGGGCCTGCGCAATGTCGTAGCTGTTCTGCATGCGCATCAGCGTCTCCATCGAGACGCCGAACGCTTTTTCAATCCGGATCGCCATTTCTGGCGACAGGTGCGCACGCTCGTTCAGAAGCGCTGACAAGGCCGGCCGCGTAACGCCAAGCGCGTCTGCCGCATCCGTTACGGATAAGCCGAGCGGTTTCAAGACCTCTTGCTTCACGAAGCCACCCGGATGGGCGGGCGTCTTCAGCCGAAGGTCATCCTCATCGGTCATCGCGCGCTGCCCGTTGAATGTTCATCGATTCGGATGCAGCGTATCGGACATAACGTTTCCTGTAAAGTTACGCTTTACGGCGCATGGCAGTGCCAAGCACCTATTTTCGGGCGCGAAAGCAGGCCAAAAGCCTGCCTCCAAAAAACCATTGTGACAGAGACCAAAAAATCGGACCCGGAAACAGCCCTCTAAGCCATTGATTTAAAACAACCCTGAACACATCGTTGAAAAACGAGGCCGTGGAGGTAGTTGAATTAATAAATTAAGTAGTGTGACATGCCCTATGACCAGCGTTGCGCAGTACCTTTCCGAGCATGGTCCCTCACGTTCCTCACGGATCGTTGAGGCATTTGTCGCATCTGGTTTATCCGCAGAGGCAGCGCGTCAACGCGTATCGCGAGCCAAGCCGCCGGTCCGCAGCTTTCCTGTTCCGCTCCTGCCTAAACGCGAGGCGTTCCTCTATCTGGAGAAGGACCGTAACGGCGAACGGTTCTGGCAAAATTTCCTGCGCGATCTCCGCGAAACCAATTCGATTACGGCGGCGGCTATCGACGGCGTGATCGCTCGGGGCGGCATAATTCCTGTCGAGCAATTCGCGGTTGTAAGCGGTGCGACGGTCAGGCCTAAGACCGGGCAAGTCCCGGCTGATACGGTCGCCAGCCGTCTCATAAAGTCCGACTTCCTCAAGGAATTCCACGACCCGGAATATGGCCGCTGTTTCCACACGGCTCCGAGCTTGGCCATGGGCACACCCGCTGCCATGCGGGCGCGGGACATTACGGAACGTGTCTTGCTGGATGGCCTGCGCGAATGGTGCCGAAAAATTGGCCTCGCGAGTTACAACGCTATCCGCATCCGGGGCGACGAAGACTTGAAGCCGATCGGGCCTTTCGCATTCGATCTTGCCGGGCCGAGCTATCTCCTACCGTTGCAGGGATCGGCAAGCAAACCGGGTTTCGTTGTGGCGGACGTTTTCGCCGAAGGCATTTTGACCGTCCATGAGATTCAGTTCTTCATCCGCAAAGCTCGCGTTCTCAAAGCCAGCTTCAAGGATATCGGCATTCTGTCGATCATCGTCGCGGAAGGCTTCACGGGCGAAGCAATGACCGCAGGACATGCGGCGGGCGTTATGCTGGCAACCCCCAAAGACCTGTTCGGGAGGCGTGTCGGGGAGGCAATCGCCTCGCTCTGCGAAGTGCTCAAGAATGCCGCGAAATATGCGTCATCGAGCCCCGAACGCCTCACCATGCTGTTGAACAACCTGTTTGATATCGAAGGACGCAACAAGAACCTTCGGGGCATCCTGTTTGAGATGGTGGCGGGCTATCTTGCAAGGCGCACAGCCATGACGATGGATATGGGCGTCACCGCCAAAGACCCGAGCACCGGGAAGACAGCGGATATCGACGTTCAGACGATCACCAACCAGAACGCAATCGTCACGGCCATTGAATGCAAAGGTAAGGAGCCGGGCGGTGTGTTGAGTCTGGCAGAGGTGGAGGAATGGCTCGCGAAGATTCCCACATTCCGCGTTCATTACGCTCAGCACGGGTATTTACGCGAGGCAGAGCAGCGCTTCGAAATCTGGACGAGTGGCAGCATCGCACCTGATGCGTTGGCGAAACTGAAAGAGGAACAGGTCCGCCGCGTAAAGGCGAAGATCGACTGGAAGGACGGCGATGCGGTTCTGGCGCTGGCGAGGGCGGGCAAAGAGAAGGCCCTTGCCGACGCTCTCAACCAGCATTTCTTCCGTCACCCGCTTGCCGAAGTCGCCAAGCAATTCGAAGCCGACGAGGCCGCAGGAAAAGTGCAGTCATGGATGGCTCCTACGAAATCTAAACCGCCTGAGTTCAAAGGTCTGGCGATTGAAGTCGTCTCGTTGGATGACGAGTTGGACGCCGCCGAGTGACCTAGCGCCCAACATCCGAATTGCCGCCGATAGCCACATAAATTCCGCTGAAAACCGCTGGCTGACGCAAAATCATGGATGCCTGAACAAACTGCCGGCCCGAATCGAACGCGCTATTCGTTGCGCTGTAGAGAGCCGCCAGTGACAATGTCCCGGCGCTGTAGCGCCGGGTCCGTAGCAACACATGGTGAAAACGAGTAGACCGGAACCCATTGTGATACCAATGGTTTCCGGTCAATTCCCGAACCCTGATTTATAGGGCTACGGAGTAAACGTAGTTGTCATCTTCACCTGGCGCGGTGCGGCTACGCGGTTGTCCGATAAACTGCGAAATCCATCTCAACATCTCTACTAAGCCTCGCAAGCGGCCCCCGAGGTCATCAAACCGCCAGCCGTGCGCAACGGACGTCTGAGCGTCAAGACCATCGATGACGACCGTAGCCTGCTGCTGTTCACACCCGAGTACAACCACGGCATTCCCGGCGTGTTCAAGAACGCCATCGACTGGCTCAGTCGCCCGGCCTCGGACATCGACCGGGTGTTCGGCGGGCGGCCGGTCGCGATCTTGGGCGCTTCGCCGGGCCCCTTCGGCACGGTGATGAGTCAAGCCGCCTGGCTGCCGGTCCTGCACACCCTTGGGGCCGCGCCGTGGTTCGGGGCGCGACTGTTGATCCCGCACGCGGGCGCGGCCTTCGATGCAGAGGGGCAGTTAATCGACGAGAATGCGAGCCGTCGTTTAGGCATCTTCATCAGCGGCTTTGCTGAACACTGCCGGATGACGGTACGTTAGGGCGATCCGCTGGTCGGTTCCCCAACTGCATCGGGGCCTTGGATCGGTCAGCGAACGCGATGAGGCGGATAGTCGATATATCCCTCAGCCCCACCACCGTAAAAGGTCTCAGGCTGCGGGGTGGCTAGCGGCCAATCGTGACGCAACCTCTCGACGAGGTCTGGATTGGCGATGAAAGGGCGGCCGAACGCAATCAGGTCCACCGTCCCAGAAGCGACCAATGCCTTGGCGCGCACTGGCGACATATTCCCTGCCACAATCAGAGCAGAGGCGGGTAGATCTGAACGGAACTGGAGCAACAGGGGGTCAATGCGGGAAGCCAGTGGCGAGGGCTCGCCTTCACCCGCGCTGACCTCCGTATGGTCCATGATATGGACGTAGGCGACGCCGCGTTGGCCAAGGGCGCGGACGAAGGCCGTGTAAGTTTGCTCCAGGCCGTCGAAGAGCGGCATGTCGAAGATCTGCGAATAGGGAGAGACACGGATCGCCGTGCGGTGCTTACCGATCCGGGCGATCACAGCGTCAACGACTTCGAGCGGAAATCGCAGGCGATTCTCCAGCGAGCCGCCGTACTGGTCCGACCGGTCATTTACGACTGGGTTCAGGAACTGTTCCAGCAGGTAGCTGTTGGCGCCGTGAATCTCGACGCCATCGAAGCCCGCCTCGACGGCGCGCGCTGCCGCAGAGGCGAAGTCCTCAACGACGCGTTGAATCTCGGCGGTCTCGAGGGCGCGCGGCTGCGAAGCCTGGACCATGCCAGCCTCGCCCTTGTCATTGTACGCGAATACAAGAGCGCCGATGGCTGCCTTGGCGGATGGGCCTACCGGGCTGGTGTTGTCGGGATGAACGCTGGTATGTGATACGCGGCCCACATGCCATAGCTGGGCGAATATAGCGCCCCCGGCCGCATGCACTGACTTCGTCACGAGGCGCCAACCGGCCGACTGTTCTGGCGTGTAGAGGCCTGGATTGAACAGGTAGCCTTGGCCCTCCCGGGAAATTGGCGCGCCCTCGCTGATGATCAGACCCGCCGTGGCTCGCTGGGCATAGTAAAGAGCGTTGCGCTCCGTCGGAATGTTTTCCGGGGAGCGAGAACGTGTCAGGGGCGCCATAGCTATTCGATTTCGAAGAGGCAGTCCGGACAGGTTGAAGGGCGAGAACAGGTCGATCATGGTTGGCTCCTGGCAGCATAGCGCCGCTGTTGAGCTAAAACTTGGGTGTCTATAGGGGGCGACTGAAGAGCTTGGATCTGACATCATTATGCAGACCTATGGACAATCTGCGCGGCGCAGATTGTCTCTGCTGGAGCCTAGGATGAACCATCTCCTCG
Organism: Brevundimonas naejangsanensis DSM 23858; assembly: GCF_000421705.1. Classification (GTDB taxonomy): domain Bacteria; phylum Pseudomonadota; class Alphaproteobacteria; order Caulobacterales; family Caulobacteraceae; genus Brevundimonas; species Brevundimonas naejangsanensis. Next base: position 1,068,572 of record NZ_ATXN01000002.1, on the reverse strand, counting down.
CCATAAGGGCGTTCGTTCGAGTAGCTGAATCTGGGTCATTCACGCGTGCGGCTGACCACCTGGGGATGCCTAGATCGACTGTTAGCAAGCTGGTTGCAGACTTGGAGCAGCATCTTGGCGTCAAGCTCATGCAGAGGACGACGCGCAAGGCTGTCGTGACGCCGGAAGGGGCGGACTACTACGCCAGCGTCATGCCTATCGTGCTAGATCTGGATGAGACGGAAGAGCGCGTGCGTGGCAGACGTCTCACTCCCCGTGGCCGATTACGCGTCGACGTCCCGTCGTCGTTCGCAAAACATTTTCTCATTGATCGGTTGCCGGATTTCCGTCGCCGCTATCCTGAGCTCCAGCTCGAACTCGGGATGTCGGATCGAACGATCGATATCGTGGGAGAAGGGGTCGACTGTGCGATCCGGGTTGGCGAGCTCCGTGATACGAGCTTGATCGCCCGCCGACTTTTTACTGCCACGACAGCGCTTGCGGCCTCCCCGAGCTATCTTGCACATAAAGGCTGCCCTCTAACCGCGGAAGATCTCCGGCAAGGCCACGACCTTGTGGGCTATTTCTTCGCGGCAACCTCCCGAACTGTGCCGATCCAACTCGAGAAGGACGGCGTTAAGACGCAACTGGCCCAGTTTGCGATCCTGGCTAATGAAAGCAGCGGCCATATCGATATGATGGCTGCGGGATTGGGCATTGGGCAGAGCATCCTCCCCATGATGCAGCCCTTTATCAATGACGGACGCCTGGTCACCCTTCTGGATGACTGGTTGCAACCGTCGATGGACTACCACCTGATTTATCCGGCCAATCGTCACCAAAACGGACGTCTACGAGCGTTCGTGGATTGGATCGTGGCAGCCGCAGTTGTTAACTGACCCGACGTTCCGCCACGACGAGTGACGGAAATTAGACCGTCAGATTGGTCTGTAAGGTGAAGCGGGACCCAGTCGAGAAGGTCGCGCATCGCTATTTACTGAAAGCCCCGCTGTGGCGCGCCCTGACGTGATCCCCCGAAACTTCTCCAGGAATAGCTAGAGTCCGTCCCTCGAAAGGACGGACAGAATGAAGCGATCACGTCACCTGGAGTGCCGCTAAGCACGTCTGCGAGCATGGTCTTGAGGCTTGATCGCTGGTCGATAAGCAGACCCCTCATACCCTCGTCAGCAGAGGTGCTGACGACCTGATATCCGCGCGAACTCGCATACGAAGCGATGGCAGATTTCTGCTGCTGGATCGAGTTCGCATCAAGCGCTCCTTGGAGAGTCCGCCCCATCCGATCTGCGAGCGGCGGGCTAGGCTATGGTGGGGTGCCTGTCCGGCTCGCCCCTTTCGGCGCCGGTCTCGTTCCCCGCAGCATCCCGATGATCTGCTCTTCTGTAAGTCTCGCACGCATCATTCCGACCGTTCTTTCAGGGGCTGGACTCTGGCTCCGCGTGGGGCGTCGTCGCTCGTTGTCGTTCCACGAATGAGAACGGACTGTCCCACAAGTGGTGACTACAGAAGCCACAAGTGTAGGCGTACGTGTCCTGCATTCAGTCTTGGTGAATGGTTCTGTGCTGGCTGAAATACAATTAAAAGCAAAATATACTCTCGTTTCCTCGTGGTCGATAGTCGTACCTTGTGTAGGTGTCGCAGTGTAATCAGTAAGTAGAAAAATAGAGTAAGGTGTGCTGGTTTTGCCAGATAGGAAGAGAAGCACTATGGTTGTCGATGGAAAAACTCTCGGTGACGGCGTCGACCGGCGAGCTGTACTTGGTAGCGTTGCCGCGATTGGGGCTGCTGCTGCCTTTGGCCCACAGGCGATCGCTGCTGGCCGCGGATTCGATGTTGTCGTTGTCGGTGGCGGCTCAGCTGGCGCCGTTCTCGCCAACCGGCTCAGTGAAGATGCGTCACGCCGCGTGCTGCTGATCGAGGCTGGCAAGGCCTATGCGCCGGACCAGTATCCGGATGCAGTGCGCCTGCAAACTCTGATCGGGGGGGATCCGGCGCATGACTGGGGCTATACGTCCGAGCCGGACTTTGGGGGGAAGGCGTACCCCGTCCCCCGAGGCAAGGTCCTGGGCGGGTCCTCGGCTGTGAATGCGGGCGTGGCGATGCGAGCGCCCGCCTCTGATTTCGAGCGATGGACCAAAGCCGGTCTTCCTAACTGGACCCACGCTGACGTCCTTCCTTTCTATAAGCGCAGCGAGCGCACGGCCTCGGGCCAGGATGCTTGGCATGGACGCAATGGTCCCTGGCCGATCCATCAGCTCCAGGATGATGAAATCTCTGACATGCAGCGGGCCTTTGTCGCTTCAGCGCAGCAGGCAGGGTTCGACCGAACGGACGACTTCAACTCCGACAAGCCTTTTGGCGTCGGTCCTTATCCCATGAATAACCGTATGGGCCAGCGCCTCAACACTGGCATGACCTATCTGTCGAATGGCGTGCGGGCGCGGCCAAACCTCACTATTCGCAGTGAAACCATGGTCGACACCGTCACCGTGCAAAACGGGCGCGCGACCGGGGTGCGGCTTGTAAGCGGAGAGCATGTCGCCGCCGGCGAGGTCGTTCTGGCGTCTGGGGCCTATGGCTCGCCGGCCATACTGCTCCGATCCGGCATTGGCCCTGCGGCGGACCTGCGGCGCCTGAATATTCCGCTGATAGCAGACTTGCCGGTCGGCCAACGCCTACAGGAGCATCCCTTCTTCTTCACCATCTGGGCCGCCCATCCCGAACGCCTTGGCCTGCCGGTTCCCCCGGTAGGGGCCATCCTTTGGACTGGATCGTCGGGTCCCGGCGCGAGTGACGGCGATCTCCAGGTCAGCGCTGTGCACTATGGCGATCCGCACATGTCGCCCACGGGCGCCATTTTCATGTTGGCGCTGGCCCTTACTCGTCCGCAATCGACCGGTTCAGTTAAGTTGCTGAACCGGGATCCAGCCTCGGCGCCGCAGATCAGATTCAATCTTCTGTCTGCACGGGAAGACCGTCTCCGGCTCATCGAAGGAGTGAAGATGGTGCGAAGGATCGCCGCGACCGGCCCATTGTCCAAGATGATCGCAGCGGAGTTGTCGCCCGGCCCTTCGGTCAACGACGACGCGGCGATCGAGAGCGCGCTCGCAACGTCGATGGACATCTACCACCATCCCACCTCTACGGCGCCGATGGGATCTGACGGCGATCCTCATGCGGTGACCGACTATCAGGGACGGGTGCGTGGCATCGCCAATCTGCGGGTCGCGGATGCCTCGATCTTTCCGGATGTTCCTAGCGTCGCGACCAATCCTTCGGTCATCATGATCGGCGAGCGCGTGAGCGACTGGATCCGCAACGGATAGGCCGATGGCGGGCAACAAAATTGGGCCCGCCTGGACAGGCTCAGGTGGGCTCGATGGCCGCCTAGCCGTCGACGCCGACACACAAATCAATCCAGCAGTGAGTGACTAGAATGGGCGATCATCAGGGTAATGAGCTGCGTTCGGCGGCCCATAATTGGATTAACGGCGAAATGGTAGGCGACGGGCCGATCCGCGAGTCAATTAACCCGGCCACCTATGAGGTGATCGGCGTCTATCCGGACAATGGGATTGCAGCCGCTAAGGCAGCGGTGGCGGCGGCGACGGCGGCCTTCCACGAAACCGGCTGGGCGCATGATAACGAGCTCCGTGCGCGGGTGCTTGATCAACTGGCCGCTGCATTCGAGCGCCACCGGGATCGGTTGCTCGACATCCTCATGCTTGAGAACGGAAAAGTGCGCGCGGAAGCCGCGTTCGAGCTGGACATGATACCGAGCAAACTGCGCTACTCGGCCGCGACAGCCTTGCTTGAAAGCGGACGGGCGGTGACGCCAAAGCCGGGCAGCATCTCGATCATCATGCGGCAACCTATCGGCGTCGCCGCGGTGATCGCGCCGTGGAATTCCCCGGCGATCCTGACGATCCGGTCATTGGCCCCAGCCCTTGCTGCTGGCTGCACCACGGTTATCAAACTTCCCGGCCAAGTCGCGCAGACGGCAAGCGTCATGGCGCAAGTGATGGCGGAGGCGCCGGATTTGCCGAAGGGCGTTATAAATCTGTTTTTCGAAAGCGGTCCGGAGGGGTCGGCTTATTTGGTCGAGGCACCTGAAGTCGCTGCAATCAGCTTCACGGGCAGTACGCGGACTGGTCGGGCAATAGCAGCTGCGGGCTCAAAGCAGTTGAAGCGCTTTGGCATGGAGCTGGGCGGAAAGACGCCAATGATCGTGTTCGAGGACGCCGACGTCGCGGCCGCATTGCCCGTAATCGAGAAGTCCCTCACCGTATTCTCGGGGCAGTTCTGCATGACGGGCTCGCGCTTGCTCGTTCACGCGTCGATCTATGATAAAGTGAAAGATGGGATCGCAGAGCGCCTTCGCAACGTGAAAGTCGGGCCTGCCGCTGACGTGTCGAGTGACATGGGACCGCTGATCGATAAAGCAAACGTCGAGCGCGTGGATGAAGCCGTCGAGGCAGCGATCAAAGGTGGCGCGCGTGTGGTCCTGCGTGGGGGGGCGCCGAAGGACGGACCGCTCGCCAGAGGCGCATTTTATCGACCCGCTCTACTTGAGGTCCAGGATAATCGGCTGCCCATCGCTCAGGAGGAGACCTTCGGCCCTGTGATGACGATCCACCGGTTCCACGATGAACGTGAGGCGATCGCGCTGGCGAACGACAGCGAGTACGGCCTTTGCGCAAGCATATGGACGCAAGATGTCAACCGTTCGTTGCGGGTCGCACGAGCCCTTGAGGCAGGCTCAGTATGGGTCAACGACTGGGCTAAGGTGTATGACAACACTGAGGAGGGCGGCTTCAAACAGTCGGGCTTGGGTCGACTCAATGGCCTCGCTGCGCTCGAGGATTTTCTAGAGCTCAAGCACATCGCCTTGAAGCCTGGCTTGGCTTTTTGACGCCCGTGCATCCTTGCCGAGGTGGGGTCATGTCGCTGCGCTCAGCCTGTGAACGCGCGCCTGACTTCCCTCGGCCGCGGTAGAGCTCATGGCGAGGTGGTCCGCCACGCTATCGGCGCGTCCGAGGCCAAATTTGCGGCCCCTGTCCGCGTGGCGGGCTGCTATGTCGGCTGGTGCATCAGCATGATCGGCGCCTAGTCGCTCCTGCCGTGGGGCCGATCTCTCGTCGCTGTATCTGCACCAGCCCTCAAAACTTGCGTTGCGCCGGCAAACGTCAGGAGGTCGTGGGCGTCGCTAATTGCTTCCGCATTGGTAGCGCGCGGTGATCGTGTAGAGCTGACCGGTCGGCCGCCCGGTCATCTCTATGTTGGAGATGATCCCAGCAAGACGAGCCCGATGACCGCACGCCTCATTGGCTTTGAGCTGACAGAAGCCCGTGTCATAGCCAACTGTACTGTTGCACATCACGGTGACCGAGCGAGAGCCGTCAGACGAGCTTGGCTGTGGTTGACCTGCGCAACCGGCCAAGGTCGCCAGCAGGATCGGTCCGAAAACAAGGAGGGTGAGCTTGGTCATTTAGGCGTACTTTCATGAATGAATGTCGTTGCTCGTTGAGAGCCGAACGCACCCGCCATCGAGGCGAGTCGGAGCGCTACGGTTATTCGTCGCGTGCAGAGAATGGCTTTTGAGTTCCAGCGACGAGGGGCTGAGTAGCTTGTTGTTTGGAGCCAACTGCCTGGCGCGCGGCCAAGGTCGATGATGGATCAAGGGCTTCGCGAACTTTCAACCCAGCCCAATGAGCGGCGAATGCCCACTGGTCGGCATGTAATGCGATCAGCTTGTCCAGTGGCATGCCGGCGCCATGGCCAGCTCTGGTTTCGACCCGGATAAGGCGCGGCCTGTTTCCCAGGTCGGCGGCTTGAAGCGCCGCCACATACTTAAAGCTATGGCCAGGGACGACACGATCATCAGTATCCGCCGTTGTCGCGAGGATCGCCGGATAGTCCCTGCCTCCCCTGACGTTATGATAGGGGGAGTAGCTGATCAGATTGCGGAAATGGACATCTTCCTCGGGATTGCCGAAATCGGACATCCAAAGCGCGCCGCCTGTGAACTTGTGATAGCGTAGCATGTCCATCACGCCGACACCGGGAAGTGCTGCTGCAAATAAATCCGGCCGCTGGTTGGTCACGACGCCGACGAGCAACCCGCCGTTTGACTCGCCCTGGGCCACCAAACCGTCTGTGCTGGTAATTTCTGCAGCTTTGAGAAACTCGCCGGCCGCGATGAAGTCGTCGAAGGCGTTCTGACGGTTCTCGAGCTGTCCCGCTCTATGCCAGGCCCGGCCATACTCTCCGCCTCCGCGGATATTGGCGACTGCCAGAACCCCGCCTTGCTCCACCCAGGCCATCTGCATCGGGTTATAGATAGGCAGCATCGACAGTCCGAACCCGCCGTAGCCATATAGCAGAGTGGGGGCTGGCCCGGTCACGGCCCGGCGGCGAACAGTGAATATTGGTATACGAGCGCCGTCGCTTGACCGATAGAAGTGCTGTTCGACCACGACGTCGTCGAGCTTGGCCGCGAGCCCGGGTTGGGCCCAGACTTCGTAACTGTTGGCGACCGCATTGTAGCGGTAGACGGTGATCGGCGTGTCAAAGCTGGTGAAGAGGAAGAAGGCTTCATCATCAGCCGCCGAACCCTGAAAGCCGCCGGCGGCGCCAATGCCAGGGAGCGCCAGGTCGCCGTCAGGTGCGCCCGTGGTGGTAAAGCGCCTGATTTCGGTTTTTACGTCTACTTGATAGGTGGCGAGCAAGGTGCCGCCCACCAAGGCGGCCTGGCTTAAGACAGCATCGCTCTCAGCCACCACATCGATAGCCTGAGGCTCGTTGTCCGCCATGTCGAAGACAACGATCCTCGCGCGCTCGGCGTCGTGGTTCGTGCGCACGAACAGCTTGCTGCCCTCATTATCAATGATCTGCCAATCTGCAGCGGAGTCCTTGATCAGCGTGCGTGGCGTCCAGTCGGTACTATTGAGATCCACTATGACCAGGTCATTGGAACCGGCCCCAGGGGTGGGGTAGATCGCGAGATACCGTCCCGTTGCAGTTCGTTTTAGCGGAACAAGAAAGGTGGGGCGGCTTGAGTCTGCATAGATCAGTCGATCATCGGACTGTGGTGTTCCTAGTGCGTGGAAGTAGACCGCATGATTGGCGATTCCTGCGCTGGCGCTCGTACCGTCGGGTTCAGGAAAGCGCGCATAGAAGAAGCCAGATCCGTCTGGAGCCCAGGCGATATCGGTGAAACGGGCCCATTTGACGGTATCGATAAGAATGTCGCCGGCGTCGACATCAAGAACCTGAATCGTCCGCCAGTCTGTTCCGCCCTGTTGCACGCTATAGGCCACTAGTCGTCCATCGTCAGAGGGCGCCCATTCCGCGAGAGCGTCGCCGCTGTCTTCCGACCAGCTGTTAGGATCGATCAGCGCTCTCGCGGGGCCATCACGCCCTGCTCGCATGTGCAAGGCGGGCTGATTTTCCTGGCCAGAACTGTGGGTATAGAAATAACGTTCTCCACGTTTGACCGGGACGGAGTACTGGTTGAAGCTCGATAGAGCTTTCATTCTTTCTGCAAAAACATCTCGTCCTGGTATGGACGCCAGATGTTGCTGCGTGAGGTGGTTCTGTATTTCAACCCACTGCGCTACTTGCGTGTCGCTGTGGACATTGTTTTCGAGCCAGCGGTATGGGTCTGCAACCTCTTGGCCAAAATGGACCCCAACAACCGGATCTTGTCTGGTGTGAGGGTAGGTGATCGGTCGCATTTCTAGCTCCATGTCGGGTTGGGCGGCCGCAGAGCCGGGAATTAACAGAGCCAGGGCGGACAGGACGGGAGGCAGGCGCATAATGACCTCGGTCAGGATTGAAATGAGCTTGGAGCGTCTGCCGTCTTCCCAGCAGGCAATGGCACTGGGTCGCAGAATGGGACCGTGCTGACAGCGCGGATGGCATCAGCTATTCGGGCCACCACCTGCGATGGCGTGATGACTTCGCTGCGTTCGCTCACGGCAAGGCTGATGTCTTCATCGACTGTTCGCATGGCGGCGGAGACGGCCGCTGCGCACAGACGAATGGCGAACTCATCAGGCGACCGATCCAGCCGTGAAGCAATGATCTCGATAAGTCCGCGCTCACCTAGCTGGCACGCTAAGAGCCAGGTGGCTCGCAAGTCGGGCTCATTTGGCAGGATGCCAAGGAGCTGTACGATCAACCGGTTGTCCCCGGTGGTCGTCTCAGATTGTCGATCAAGGGCGAAAGTTTCGAGGAGGTGGTCTTCGATTGAGATCAGGCGAGACCATCGGCGCATATGCTCAGTAAAACGAAGCGCCGACTGCGACAGAAGCGGCTCGACGCAGCTCTCCTTAGTCCGAAATAGCCGCCAAACCGTTCTCTCTGACACGCCAGCGGCGGCGGCTATCTCTTTACCGCTCGTGCCGGAGACGCCCTTGGTCAAGAATAGCATGGCTGCATGCCGAGCGATTGCGAGGCGGGGATCGGGGCGGGCGATGACGTACTCCCATGTCTGTCATGAACTGCCAGTTTTGTGGCAGTAACTGCCAAATGGGGCGAGTTTTGGGCCCGGATCGCCTCGGACGCTTGGATGAGCGTAAGGCAAGCGGGTCATCGGCTGCCCATTAAGGCGCCCTTGCTCCTTGCATTGAGGCTGGTTCAGAAAACTTTTGACTCGGCCTTCGCCGCGACCTTTTCGAGCGTCCGATGTGAGGCAAGTCGACCTTGATGCGACGGCAAGATCGACGTGTTCGAGCTTTGCGACTGGGCCCGTCAGGCAGGCTTCTGTCCTGCGTCGCTGCTACGATTTTAATGAGAGCGTTCTAAGCTGTTCGGGTTTGAACGCCGTCGGGATTGGCATCGCAAGGAGAGTTCCGACCAAGATAACGGGGCGGTCAGCTTCTGCGTAGAAGCACCATTTTCTCCTGCGCCAAGTCGCGCATACTGTAGGGAATACCGCCAACGCCGTAGCCGGATTCGCGGCGGCCGGCGAAGGGCATCCAGTCCGTGCGGAATGCGGTGGGATCGTTGATCATCACGGCTGAAGCGTCGAGGCGGTCGGCAGCGCGCATCGCAGCGTCGATGTCTTGTGCGAAGATACTGGCTTGGAAAGCTGTGGGCAGGGCGTTCGCTCGGCCAATGGCCTCGTCGAGCTCCGTGAAGCGATAGACCGCGATTGCTGGGCCAAAAATCTCCTGTGTCGAAATTTTCGAGTCGGCAGCAGGATCGAGCAGCACCGTCGGCTGTACGGTCGTGTCCGAAAGGCGCGCGCCGCCGGTCGCCATGGCGGCCCCGCTTCTGATCGCGTCGCTGATCCACTCCATGACTCGATCGGCCTCGCGCGGAAGGATTAGCGGCCCCACCTCTGTGTCAGCCAGGGTCGGGTCCGCGACGCGTAGTTCTTCGACGCGACCGACGAGTCTTTGAGTGAATTCGTCGGCGACGCTGTCGTGAACGTAAATGCGCTGCGTTGACACGCAGACCTGCCCTGCGTGGTAAAAAGCGCCCTTGACGATCGGCTCGATGACCTTGCCGAGATCAGCGCTGCGGTCGACGATAGCCGGCGCGGCGCCTCCGTGTTCCAGCGCCGAACGGGCCCCCGGGGGGAGCTTCGAGCGCAAAGACCACCCTACCTTGGCCGAGCCTATGAAGCTTAAGAAAGCGATGCGCCTGTCAGTCGCTAGTTGTTCAGCCAGGGCGTTGTCCTCGACAATCAAGCTCTGGCACCACGGCTCAGGTAGGCCTGCCTCGTGGACAAGCGCCAAGAAGTCCAAGCAGGATAGCGGCGTCGTAATCGCGGGCTTGATGATGACAGGACAGCCGACAGCAATCGCGGGCGCGACTTGATGGACAATCAGGTTAAGCGGGTGATTGAAGGCTGAGATCGCTGCGACGATCCCGATCGGCTCCTTGGTGGTGAAGGCCCAGCGGTTGTCCGCTGCCGCCGACAGCCCCATGGGGATTTCTCGACCTGAGAAATTGCGCAGTTCGTCCGCAGCATTGTGGACGCCGTCGATGGCGCGGTTGGTCTCAACGATAGCGTCGGGCAACGGCTTGCCGCCTTCGCGCGCGATTTGTCTGGCGAAGTGGTCGCGTTTGCCTTCCATCAGCGCTGCTAGCTTTCGCAGTATCGCCATGCGCTGATGAGGTTTGAGCCAGTTGTCACGATCTTTGAAGGTGCGATGGGCGGCTTCAAGCTTGCGCTCCAACGCTGCGGCATCGTCAGTTTCGATCTCCCGGATCGGTGCGCGATCAAAAGCCTGTACGACCTTAATCATTGCAGCGTACCTCAACCCTTCGTCCCATCACCTGCAGTCCACGTTCGGCGTGCGATTGCGTAGCTCGTCCACAAGAACGCGTGTGTTTTCTGAATAGTCGATCGGCACCTCGACTAGATGGACGCCTCCGCCGACGAAAGCTGCCTCCAGTGTCGGTGCGAGTTGCTCGACCGCGCTTACCCGAGAAGCTTTCGCGCCATAGGCCTCGGCATATCGTACGAAATCCGGATTGCCGAAGCTCATGCCGAAATCGGGGAAGCCGTCCACTGCCTGCTTCCAACGGATCATTCCGTAGGCGCTGTCGTTCAAGATGACCACGACCAGGTTCAGCCCAAGCCGCACCGCCGTCTCCATCTCCTGCGAGTTCATCATGAAGCCGCCGTCGCCGCACACTGCCATCACGCGCCGGTTTGGGTAGATCATCGCCGCCATCATCGCCGAGGGCAGGCCGGCTCCCATCGTGGCGAGCGCATTGTCGAGCAGCAGGGTGTTGGCGACATGGGTGCGATAGTTGCGAGCGAACCAGATTTTGTACATTCCGTTGTCAAGGCACACGACGCCGTCTTTCGGCATCACCTGACGGACGTCATGGACAAGGCGCTGGGGCGTCACCGGGAAGCGGTCTTCCTCTGCACGGTCGTTGATCCGGGCGAGAATTTTCCGACCTAGTTCGAGCATGCCTTCGTCGGGGGTCAGGCGGTTTTCTAGTCGTTGAGCGAGCCCTTCGACCGAAGCTCCGATGTCGCCGAGCACCTCGAGGCTAGGTTGGTAGACCTGTTCGACAGTGGCGGATTGATAGCCGATATGGACGATCTTCGGTCCAAGGTTGCTCGTCATTAGGAAGGGGGGCTTCTCGACGGTATCGTGTCCGATGGCGAGGATAAGATCGGCGCGCCCCACTGCCTCGTGCACATAGTCGCCTTCCGAGAGCGCTGCAGTGCCCATGTAGAAGTCTGAGTTGCCGGTCACAGCGCCCTTGCCCATCTGGGTGTTGAAGAAGGGCAACCGCGTACGCGCCACGAAACTCGATAGAGCTTCAACCAGAGCAGGACGATTGCCGCCGGCGCCGATCATCACCAGCGGCCGCTTGGCGGCGCGGATTGCCTCGGCAGCCCTGTCGAGCGCGACGGCGCTGGCCACGGGGTTATCGAGCGCATGACGTGCGATGACCGAAATATGCTCAATCGTTTCCGCTGCGACGTCCTCCGGGAGTTCCAGGTGCACCGGCCCTGGTCGCTCTTCCATCGCAAACCTGAAGGCGTCTCGGACTGTCGCAGGGATGCTGGCGGCGTTGATGATCTGGCGGGTCATCTTGGTGAGGGGCTTCATCGAGGCGACGACATCGACGATCTGAAAGCGAGCCTGCTTGGCGCTCCTTACCGGCTTCTGGCCGGTGATGAGGATCATCGGCATGGCGCCGAGGTGGGCATAGGCCGCGCCAGTCGAGAAATTGAGCGCGCCCGGTCCGAGGGTGGCGAGACAGACGCCGGGTCGTCCGGTAAGCCGTCCATGCGTCGCCGCCATGAAGGCGGCCGCCTGCTCGTGCCGCGTCAGCACCAATTCAATGCTGGAGGTCCGAAGCGCCTCCAGAAGGTCTAAATTTTCCTCGCCTGGCACACCGAAGATACGGTCCACGCCTTCGTTCTCAAGCGCGGCGACGAAAAGGTCAGATCCCTTAGGCATAGCTTCACCCTCTGTGGCGTTAGTCGTGGGAGATGTTCACAGCGAACGTGTGCAGGAAGTGCTCTCGACGCAAAATCGGCCATTCGCGGTTTGGTGGCGGACGATCGATCGTTGGCGATGCGGCCTTTTCTCAACGGCGAATATGCCAGGACACGCTTCTTCATTCACCGTAATGTTCTAGTCGCGGTGCGATAGCGTCCTTAGTTGCAGATCTATGTCGTCCCATTGGGAACGATGCCCCGACGCCGTGCTCGGAATTAGATCAGCATGGCCGTGCCGACCGGCGGACTAAGACCGACACAAGGGCGCTCGAGGTCGCGGCTGGCGATCACGGTCGCGACACGAAGTGAGGCAGGTCGCCAAGGCGCTGCTCTCCCATCCTGAAGATCAGCTCCGAAATCTAATTTTAAGTGCGCGAGGCCGCTGCGGACGCTCGCGGTTCTTTGCAGGCGCTCTGGATCAATCGTTCGTAGTCGATCCAAAACGTTCAATGAGCATCTCTGTCAGCACTCTCACCTTGCGTAAGGGGTGCGGATTTGGCGGGTAGCTTACGTAGATCGCCATATCCGGAACAGGGTAGCGGGTCATGACGGGCACAAGGGAGCCGGAAGCAAGATGTTCTTCAACCGCCGGAACAGGCAGTCCTGCAATTCCCAACCCCGCCAAAGCCGCGGGTACAAGTGCGATGCCCGCGTCGGCCTTGAAACGACTATTCATCTTCATTTCGATAAGCGTGTCGCCATCCATAGCGGGCCACACTTCGTTGCCCAAAAGCGCCTGGTGGGTCCTCATTTCTTCAGGCGTTTCAGGTGATCCATACTTTTCAATGTAGGCGGGACTCGCGACATATATGGCGCTCATCGGGCCAACACGCTTCGTGGGCAGGCTCGACTGACTTCGGCGACCGTACCAGATGCCGCAGTCGAAGCCTTCCGCAATCAGATCGATCATTCGGTCTGAATAGCAGGTGTGCACGTGCAGCTGTGGGTGCTGCTGGGCAAGGGCTGTGATCACCGGAGCGAAATGCGTCGAGCCGAAAGTCAGGGGCGCAGCTACGCGGAGGAGACCGCGCAAATCGCCAGCCGGCAGGATTGTCTCCTGGGCGATGTCGATGTCGGAGCAAATCTTCGCAGCATGATCACGGAATGTGATGCCGGCCTCGGTTAGCGCGGCGCCGCGTGTGGTTCGCGCCAGCAACTGCACGCCCAGGGCCGCCTCGAGGCGAGCCAGTCGACGACTGACAACTGATTTGGACAAACCAAGTCGCCGTGCGGCTGGTGTCACACCTCCCGTGTCGGCGACCTCCACGAACGTCCTGAGCTCGTCGATGTTCATGTCGCGTCCCTATTTCTGCGACAAGTTTGGCCGCGTCGGGTGGCTATGTATCGCAAACAGGAATGATGCTGTCCACATAATCGGAGGAGCGCGCGCAAGGCCACGACACGCCAAACGTCGTAAGTTTGAGGGCGAATTCTTCGACCGCTCGCTCTCCTGTCTCGTCTCCGCGAAACAGGGATCAGCCGCTTATGGTAGGAAGGCGACAGCTTCCCGCTACGCTATCACTGATTGCTGTGTCGGACGGTTTAGCGGTCGAAGCCGCGATGGGCTCGGCATCCATCACGTGCGGGTTGAAGCGTGCGATGAGAAGCTCGGTGAGGGCTCGGAGCTTTCTAGTCGGATACTGGCTCGGCGGCCTGACGACGAATATCCCTGCTGGCTTGAGCGGGTAGTCAGCCATAATCGACACGAGCGCGCCTGAAGCGATATGCTCGGCGACGAGCCCCTCCGGCAGATTGGCGATCCCAAGCCCGCCCAGAGCGGCGGTAACCAGGGCCAAGCTATTGTCGGCTTTGAACCGCCCTTGGGGGTGGACCGTGATGACTCTCTCGCCGTCCATGAAGAGCCAGGTCTCCGTGCCCTGCATGAGAGCCTGGTGTGCGGCGAGCTCTGCGGGGGTCTTCGGCGTCCCGTAAATCTCGATGTAGCCTGGGCTCGCGACCAGCTTGCCGTGAAATGGACCTACCCGCCTTGCGATTAGGTTTGAGTCCTGCAAGTGCCCCAGTCGGAGCGCGCAATCAAAGCCTTCGGCGACGATGTCTACGATGCGGTCAGTATAGCTTGTATGGACGTCCAGATGTGGGTGACGGTGCGCCAATTCCGCGATTATTAAGGAGAGATGTGTCGGTCCGAAGGAAAGCGGTGCGGCGATCCTAAGGCGTCCGCGCAAGCTGCCTGTTGGTTGGATAGTTTCTTTGGCGACGTCAAGCTCTGCGCAGATTTTCGTTGCGTAATCGCGAAAAGTAGCTCCAGCTTCAGTCAGTGTCGTGCCGCGCGTTGTTCTTTCAATGAGCTTTACGCCCATTTCGTCTTCGAGATGTACTAAGCGGCGGCTAACAATAGACTTGGCGATACCAAGTTTTCGCGCGGCTGATGCGACCCCGCCAGCCTCTGCGACCGACACGAAAGTCCGTAGCTCTTCGACATCCACCCTTGCGTTCCTGTTTGGGCGACATGGTGTATCAATTCTGGTGCTACCATGGCGCGGGAGGCGCTTGCAACTGTCTGTCGATTTCGTGGCAGGCGGCGGGTTCAGTCGCCTGCCCCCATCAATCGGGGGCTAGGCCAGACGGACATGCTCCAGCGTGTTGGGAGCATCGCCCCGACTGGAAGAGCGGGGGCGCCTAATGCGCCGTTGAGCATCTGCGCGACCCTAGACTGCGATCTAGCCGGACCATAAGGCGGAGAGGAGGTCGCGGCGTCTTCAAAAAGGGGGCGATGGAGACGCTAAGTGTCGAACCTTTTGACCTCCGGGCCGCTGGCGGCCAACTATACTCAGCGGCAAGACCGCGTTGCCGCCTATCTGGCCCGATCCGCTGCAGCGGACGATCGTTTCTGGTGTTCAGTGGTCACGACGGGCGTCTATTGCAGGCCGTCATGTCCGTCGCGCCATGCGAGGCTTGAACACGTGCGCTTCCATGGCAGTCTCGCCGAAGCGCGTCGCACCGGCTTCCGACCCTGCCGGCGCTGCCATCCTGAGGATCGGTCGCTCGGCGAGGAGCGGGCAGCCCTGGTGGCGCGGGCCCAAACGCTAATCCGGGAGCGCCTGGGGCGGATTTCGAGCGCCGAACTGGCGGACGCGCTCGGCGTTAGCCGCGGCCATTTTCACAAGGTCTTCCGGTGCGTGACGGGGCAGACGCCAGGCGTCTTCAAGCGGCAGATTGGCGTGTTCGCGCCCGTATCCCTTCAGGATTCGTTGGGAACCGGCCAGTCCTGAACGCCCGAGGCGCTCCTTTCCAAAGCGCCGGCGCGTCTGAGACAGCGTTGGCGGGCGCGCTCAACGATCGCCATGCGAGCGGTGTCGAGTTGAGCGGCGCGCGGCCCGGGAGCGTGCACCAGCTCAACATAGGCCTGGGCGGCACGCGCCAGACTGAGCCGTTCCTCTGGGTGCGTGATCAGCCGCTCTGCTGCGGCGACCAGCGCCGCCGGCGTGACTCGATTGAGATACAGGGCATGCGGCCCGCTCGCTTCCCTAAGGCCGCCGCGTCCAGAAGAGACAAGGGCGGCGCCCGCAGCGTGGGCCTCAAGGGCGGTCAGTCCGAACGGCTCGGCCCAGGTCGAGGGGACGAGGGCGATTGCGGCCCGCTTCATCCAGGAGCGCACCTCTGCGAGCGGCGCCGAATGCAACAGGCGCACCCGGTCCCCGTAGCGCCGGAGCGGGGCCACGTGCGGTTCGGCCCAGAGCCGATGCTCTTCCCAGTCATTCAGCATCAGAACGGCATTCCAGTCGGGGTGCCGGTCGAGGATGGCGGGCAGCGCTGCGCAGATGACATCGACGCCTTTCTCCGGCATCGCGCGGCCGGCGAATGCGATCAGGGGTTCACGGTTTTCGGGCGGCGCGCGCCAGTCGGCCGCCTCGATGGGATTGGGCACCGCCCAGGCGCGGTCAGCAAGGTGGGGGAAGGTCTCGGCGAACAGGGCGCGCTCGGCTTCGCTGACGAAGATCATTCCGTCCATGCGGTCATAGCGGCGGCCGTAGCGCCAACGATCGATCGCGTGGCGCGGCGGCTTTACGGCATTGTGGCGATAGAGGATGTGGGCCGCCCTCGGGAGGCGGCGGGCGACGGCCACGGCCTGTTTGACCTGCTGGTGGTATTCGACGATCTCGGGATCGAAATCCTGCAAGGCGGCAATGAGCGTCGGCGTGCGGGCGCGGCCGGGAGGCAGGAGTATGAGGCCGCCCATCGCGTGATCCGCGGCGCCATCGTCGCAGAAGATCCGCAGGTCATGGCCCGTTCCAGCGCGAAGGAGCGTGCGGACGACCGTTTCCATCGAATTAGGCCTGGAGCTGGAAAACTGACTGCCAGACGGCAGGACGATAGCGGTTCTCATGAGGCGCTCGGTGGTTTGCAAATTTCTAGGTCAGCGGGGGCGATGGCCGTGACCGTGAGTTTGGGGCGACGCGCCCCGCCGCCGCCCATCTCGGCGGAGCGATGCGATCAAGCAGAGGGCGCCCGGCGCAGGAGCCGACCGCCTTCTTCGGACAAGCCGCCCTTGACCGGCGCGGCTTCCTGCGGACCGGCGTGGGGGCGGGCGAGCGAACGAAGCCGTCGGGCTTGCAGCCGTTCCGAAAGAGGGCGTGAGGGCCGGGGACCGACGCCGAGGCGCCGGTCCCCGAAGGCGATCAGCAAGGATATCTGATCGCCCTGAAAGCCTGCGGCGCGCCAGGGGGGCTAGTGGGGGGCCGCAGGCCAACTGGGTCAAAAGCGGTATCGCGCCCCGATGCGCAAACCGCCGCCGTTCTGGCCGTCTCCGAAGCGTCCTTCGCCTTGGACGTAAGCCTGGAGATGCTGCGTCAGACTCACTTGGACGCCGGCGAGGGCCCGTCCGTAGGTCTCGGGGCCAGTGAGCTCGATTGCGTCGTTGAGCTTGTTGGAGGCCAGGGATCCCTTCTGAGCGGCGTCGAAGTCGTGCACGAGTTCGAGGCCGGCCGACAACTCCAGATGACGCCCTTCGGCGAAGACGTAACGGGTTAGGGCTCGCCCCCCGAGCCGACCCGAGAAGCCGTCGCGGTCGTCCAGGACCACCTGCTGCCCAAGGACCGCCAGGTCGTCGACGCTGGTCGACAGGTAGTCGAGGCCGACAATCGGATCGAAGGCGATGGGGCCGAGGTGGATCCGATGTCCCGCTTCCAGGCGCACGCCCCAGCTGAGACCGTCGGCGTTCGTCTTGAACCCGGCGGCGCCGTCCTCGATCGCCAAAGCGTGATGGTCCACCTTGATCAGGGCGGTCGCGTAGAAGTCGTCGCGACGCCAGGCTCCATAGACGCCTAGGTTAAAGGTCTGCATGTTGATCGACTGACCGGACCCCTGGAAAGACAGCGTTGAGTCGACGTAGCCGCCGGTCAGGCCGAAAGCCGTATCCCCGCCGGCCAGTTGCGGCGCGCCGAGCGACACGCCCATCTGGCCGCCGATCAGGTCCTGATCATATTCCAATTCGCGGTCGGCGCCGTCGCTATCGCGTGAGATGCGAGAGCCATGAGCGACGGCCCAGAGGCGACCGCCCTCGCCGCCTGCGGCGCGCACCATGGCCTGTTCCGTGTCGAAGGCCTCAGCCGACGATCGCCAGGCGAACCGCAGCCCTTCCACGGCTCTTACGCTCTGCAGGACCGAGCGTCCGGCTGTGGCGTCCAGCATATAGGCCAGTCCTTTCGGGTCGTAGGTCAGGCGGTAGCGCACCAGTCCCTGGTCGGGAGCGGCCAACCTGAAGGCGTTGGCGGTTGAGCCGGCTCCAACGGAAATGAGCTTGATCGGTGATGCGAAGAGGGTGGCCTGCTCTGGTTTGAGCGCAGCCAGACTTACATGGGTTAGTCCCGAAGCCTTGCCCATCACTACGAGGCTGTCTGATGCTCCGCCGCTCACATCTAGCGCGAGGCGGGCGTCTCCGGAGGCGGAATAGGCGCCGGAGAGGGTGAGGCTGTCGCCGACGCCGCCGTTGCGAAGATCAATCCGGCCGCCCTCATTGGCGAACTGCTCCAGGCCGTTGAAAGCGAGTTTGAGAGGCGTGCCGGACTGGCCGAACCGAACCGTCCCGCCCTTGTTGGTGAAGAGATCCTTCCCGGCTCCAAAGTCGCGGCTGGCGGTCAGGACCAGGGTGTCGGTGTTGATCACGTGGTCGTCGCCGTCAGACAGCGGCTGCGCGCTTTCGATCGAGCCTAAGCCGCCGACGATGAGCACGGTCCCGTCCCGCATCCAGGCTGGCGTGCGTTCGATCTGAGCCGCGGCCGGAGATGTGACCGAAAGAGTCGCGGCCACGGCGGCGCTGGACAAGGGCAGAGCACGGTGGCCGCCGGCGAGAACTGCGACGAAGAAACTGGACATGAAGGTTTCCCTGGAACCCGCCTGCTAGTCGGCGAGGCGGCGCCGCGCTTGCGGCCCTTCAGGAAAGACGCCGCACTGGGCCTTGAGCCTTATGGGGAGGCGGCAATTTGCGGGGAAAGCTCAGATCTGCGACGACCGCTGCGGGACTAGCGACAAAGGCCCCTAGCCGGTTCGGCGCCGACGGCCAGCCAATACTGCCGCGGCCATGCCCAATAGAGCCAGGTTCATCGCAACCGCGCCGGGCTCCAGCCTCAGGCCGTGGACCACGATCATTATAGTCGCGAGCGCGCTGATCAGGGCTGCGCCGATCAGAAGGGGAAATCGCGCGAAGTTCCCGAATATGAGAGGTGACGCCGACGTCAGCCCAAGCGCTATCTCGAACCAGCCCAGAGCGCGCACCAAACTCTGCTGGTCGGCGCGCGCCCATCCGAGGAGGATCTCCAAAGAAGTCATGGGCTCGGCGACTTTAGCGTAGCCAGCCCCGATAAGGAGCATCGCCATCCACCCCTGGAAGGTCCAGAGTGTCAAATTCGCAACGTTCTTGCGTTGGCGCTGCTGAGCGATGGTGAGCAGTTGAGGGGCGGTGTTGTTAAACACAGGGTCGCCTCATTTGATTTTGGTGGGATTTTTACTTTCGAGAGCGAGTCCCTAGAGGTAATAATGTAAATGGTTTCAGGGATGGCTCGGTTGTTGATGGGGAGTATTGCTTAGGATGGGCTTAGAATACTGCGTTCTAAGGTGCGTGCGGTAGCGTCAGGTTGTGGGCAACAGAGTCTCAGTTTTTGGAACGGTCTCAGCAGAGACAAAGTTGTTTTGAGCGCTTAGGTTTGGGTTCGTCAGGGCAACCCGTGCTGCCGTCGCAGGCTTCCGGCGAGGGTGAGGCTCTGATCGCATGGCATCTTGATCGATGGCTGCAACTACTCTGAACCCGACAGCCTCAGGTTGAAGAAAATGAACATTTCTCGACGTTTGCTAATATTCGCCCTAAGCGTTACAGTTCTGACGACGGTCTCGCCGATTTCTAGCGGCGCGTCGGCAGAAGTCCCATCCATGCCGCCCGCGCGTTACGTTGAGACAAACGGCATCCGCATGGCTGTCTATGAGGCTGGCAGCGGCCCCGCTATTGTGCTGCTTCACGGCTTCCCGGAACTCGCCCATTCTTGGCGAAACCAGATTCCGGTCCTCGTTGACGCCGGGTATCACGTCATCGCGCCGGATCTTCGAGGCTATGGCCTGACTGATCGACCGGCTGCGGTGGAAGACTACGACCTTGCCCATCTCATGGACGACCTCGTGGGCTTGCTTGACGCCTTGGATATCGAGCAGGCCGTGTGGATGGGTCATGACTGGGGCGGAATTCTCGCCTGGCAGATGCCGCTTTTCCACCCAAGCCGCAGCCAGGGCGTGATCAGCGTCGGCACGCCGCACATCCCTCACTGGCAGTTCTGGTTGCAGCCGGAGCTGATAGCCGGACTAGCGCCCGAAGGCTTTGTTCCGGACCCGCTAGCCGATCCCGTACAGCAGATGCGACAGGTCTATAACTCAGACATGTATGTGCTGATGATGCTCGATGGAGACGAAGGGGACCGCCTTCTGGCGCTCGATCCGGGGCGCTCCTTCCGAAGCATGGTGCGTAAAAATGTCATCGCACCAGACGATTACTTCAGCTTGCCTGCAGAATACCGGCAAATGGCCTTCTACACGCCGCTGGGTTCGCCTGAGGGGGCTTTGCTCGGCGAAGCCATCCTCACGGACGATGAGCTCGCGTTCTTTGCAGCGAGCTTCACGCGGACCACTTTCACGCCCGCGGCGAATTGGTACCGCAACCTGTCCCGTAACTGGGAGGCCGGTCTTACGGTTGACCAGACGGTACGTGTCCCGTCGCTCATGATCGCGGCGTCGGACGATGTGGTGTTTACGCCTCGCATGGCGGAGGGGATGCACGAGCACGTGCCCGATCTCGAGGTCGTCGTCATTGCCGGGGCAGGGCATTGGACGCAAATCGAAAAGCCGCAGGAAGTGAACGAGGCAGCTCTTGCCTGGCTTGCAACGCGCTTCCCGTCGACGACGCAGTGACGCGAGCGCTGGGCCCTATTGCCGTCCAGCAGCGGCGAGCGCCGCGGAGCCCGCAGAGCTCCACCGGTCGCGGATCGCGACTGCCTCGCTGTCAGCGGCGAGGGGCCAAGAACGAGAGGCTCTCATGCTGTCCGATATATGTGTTGCTGTCGCAAGCGACGCGGCGCGCCCCCCCAAGCAGGCGCCGCCAGCCTGGGGCGCCGTCATTTCCATGTCGTTCGGTGTTTTCGCACTGGTGACGGCCGAGGTGCTGCCGGCGAGCCTTTTAAGGCCGCTGGCGGAGGGTTTGGGGGTTACCGAGGGCGCGGCCGGGCAGGCGGTGACCGTGACGGCGTTTGTCGGTCTTCTCACCAGTCTGTTCATTTCGACTGTGATCGGTCGCCTGGACCGCAGATGGGTGCTCATGGCCTTTTCGGTGCTCCTGGTCGCTGCCAATGTGATTGCGGCCAGCGCGCAAGGGATCGCCATGCTGCTGCTTGGGCGGATCCTGACCGGGATCGCCTTGGGAGGGTTCTGGAGTCTGTCGTTCGCCGTCCTGATCCGTCTTGTTCCCGAGCGGGACGCGCCCAGGGCGCTTTCGATCATGTTCATGGGCGTGTCGGCGGCGACGGTCCTGGCGATCCCAATGGGCGTCTACCTGGGCGGCCTGGTCGGTTGGCGCGCGGTTTTTGTTGCGGCGGCGGGGCTGGCGTTATCTGCCCTGCTGCTTCAGATCCTGACGCTGCCGCCGCTTCCCGCCCAAGGCAGGGCTCGCGCCGGAGTCCTTCTCGAAGTGCTGCGCCGCCCCGGCGTAGGCGTCGGCATGACGGCTGCACTCCTGGCTTTTGGCGGCCATTTCACTTTTTTCACCTATCTGCGCCCATTTCTGGAGACCGTCACCGGCCTCGGTATCGATGGCGTTGGCCTAATTCTCCTCGGCTTTGGGGTGGCCAATCTCCTGGGCGCCTATTGGATTGCCTCTGTCATCCGTCGGTCGCTGCGTTTGGCCCTGGTGCTGCTTCCGGTGGTCATGGCGGCGACGGCGATCGCCTTGACGTTAGTCGGAGGTCTGTCGGCCCCTGTCGCGATTTTGATCGCCTTCTGGGGCGTGGCTTCCGCAGGGGTTCCTGTGTCCTGGTCGACGTGGGTGACCCGGTCCGTCCCGGATCAGACCGAGGCAGGCGGGAGTCTGATCGTTGCGGCTGTCAGTCTTGCGACCGCCGTAGGCGCTGGGCTTGGCGGGGCGATCCTAGATCTGGCGGGGCCGCGGAGCGTATTTCTCGCCAGCGGCGTGATGTTGGCTGCAGCGGCCATGATAGCCGCAAGCCGGGTCAAAATCAGATAGGCTGCGCCTGATAAAGCCGGCGGGTCGGCCCTCGCCCCGGGGTTCAAAAGGCGGCGAAAACGCCAATTCGCGCCGTGATGGGGCGGAGAGGCGAAATGCGGGGCGACGACAACTGGTAGGGCGAACCCAGCCCGAACTCGACAGCGTCTTCATCCAGCACATTGGAGATGTCCAGGGTCAGGGCTTTTCGATCGCCGCCCAGCCGAGCCGACAGGTTGAGCTTAAGGTAGCCGCCCTGCGGGGTTTCCAGGCCAGGGCCGTAGCCAGGGCGGGAGCGTCCGACATACCGAGCGGCGGTTCCCAGGCGAAACCAGGGGGAGACGTCCCAAGTCGCGCCGACATAGGCGCCGGCCGAGGCCACGTTGGGAATGGCGTCGCCGTCGGGGACGATCACGCCGGGCCGTTGCGAGCGGAGCCGGCTGTCGTTGAGAAAGAGATTGCCCGTCAGCGATAGGGTCGCCACGGGCCGCCACGACGCCTTGGCCTGGAAGAAGCGGACGACGCCATCGCCGATATTGTCGGTCACGAGATCGCCGCCGAGGGTCGTGATGTCCGCCTGAACGTCGCGCCAGTCTATGCGCCCGAAGGACGCCTCTGCGGACCAATCAGACCTCAGTCCGCCGGTGCGGACGCCGAGTTCGGCATAGGTCAGCCGATCTTCCTCATAGGCGTGGAAGCCGCCTCCGCTGCCGTCGAGGCCGCCTGGCCGGACCCCCTGTTCGAGGCGCGCGAAAATCTCCAGCGGTCGGGACTCTCGACGCCACCGCAGGGTGAGGGCCGGGACCAGAGACAAGGTTCTCCCATCGGGCTGCTCCGCACCCGTTGCGGCAGGATCCGTGGTCCGGGTGCGGTATTCGATCCGCGCCGCCGACGCCCGGCCGCCGACCGCGAGCTGCAGATCCGGGCCGATCTCGAACGCTGCTTCGCCGTAGAGGCCGGCTTCCAGGGCGTCGCGCGTCACGCGGGTCCGGGTCATGGGGGCGGCGTCGTTCTGGAAGTCTCGGGCGCGTCGCGCGGTTAATCGGCCCGCCGCAAGAGAAAGGTTGAGACTGGCGGTGACGGGGCCGTCGATGATCTCCAGCCGGGTCTCGCTCGACGCCATGAATGAATCCTGGGACCGGGCCGCGGCGGCTGGGCTGGCGGGCGAAGGACTGGCGTCGAATTTTTCGTCCAGGGTCTGTCGCGACAGGATCGCCGATTGAAGGAAGCGTACGCCGCCAGCGCGACGCACGGCCGTGACCCCCGTCAGAGCGATCCGGCTCTCGTAAGGTTCGGCGATCCGCCGTGTCGGCGCTCCCTCGTACAGGGGGCGATTACGGCTGTCGTCCGCCTGGATATCCTGGACGGCGATTATTCCCGTGACCGTCCATGCTTCGCCCCTGCGGATCAGGGAAGCGCGCAGGCCGATTGTGGATACCGCGTCATCGGCCTGGGCTCCGCCGTATCCGCCGCCGTCGCGTAGGCTGTAGGCCGCCACGCGCCATGCGGTCTTGTCGTCGATGGGCGCGTTGATGAATCCGGACGCGTCAAAGCCGGCTGCGCCGTCGCGCGTGGCTTGGATCCCCGTCGCAAGCGAGCCTTCCGTAGCCCCCGGATCCGGAGGAGTGGGGATGAGCCGGACTACGCCGCCAATAGAGCCTGTGCCGAAGCGAGCGCTTTGCGGGCCCTCGAAAACCTCCACGCTCTGGATGTCGACCAGGGCAAGGTCGGGATGCGGGGCTCCGGCCCCGATCCGGAAATCGCCAAGGTAGACCCCGACCGTCGATTGTAGGGGGCCGCTGAAGGCCGAGTCGGACACGCCGCGGATAAAGAGTTTATTGCGTCCCGATCCTTGCCGCGTGGAATCCACGGTGGAGGCGAGATCGGACAGGGCCGCAACAGCGTGCCGTCCAGTCTGGAGGTCAAGCGCTTCCGCGGGCAGCCGGACGCGGCCCTCAGCGCCATCCAGGGGGCTGCGGGCAGGCCGGGCGCGCACCACGACATCGGCGACCGCAACAGGCTCCGTCAGTCTTGGATCCGCCGAAACGGCGGGGCGGTCCGGGCTGGCGGCGACGATCCGGTAAAGGCCCGGGCCGATGCGATCCGCTCGCGCTTGGGCCGGTGCAAGCCAGCGATCCAGAGCCGCCTCCGGCGTCATCCGCCCTCGCAAGGCTGGCAGACGCCGCGATCCCAGCGGGGTCGAGACGACCACGTCGATTCCCGTCTGCTCGGCGATGCTGTAGACGCCTTGAAGCGCAGGGCCGGAGCGGACGTCCACGGACGTCAGGGGTTCAGACGCGACAAGGCCCGCGACTGCAAAGGCGATGATCGTCAATGACCCGTCGCGGCCCCCACCCGCCAGCCGTCCCGCTCGACCGTCACTGGCGCACCCAGCAACTGCGCCAGTCGTTCGGGGGACTGCGCCACGGCTCCGTCAGCCGAGAGGCTCCCGGTGAAGCGCCGATCTTCGACATCGGGCGAGACAGCGATGCGCCGGCCCTGGACGCGGGCCAGATCTTGAACCACGACCGACAATGTCTCGTCATGGTAGGTGAGGCGGGATGATCGCCAGCCCGCGACGCTCGCAGGAGGCGTCGAGCGCAGATGGAAGCCGTCTGGCGCGACCATGACGCCCTCGCCTGGCTCAAGGTCGACGCGGTCCGCACCGCGAGCGACGCGCACCAAGCCTTCGGCGACCTCGACGCGGACACCCTGATCAAGGCGTGTCACGTCGAAGACGGTGCCGAGATCCGTCACGACCATATCGCCGATCCGGACCTCGAACGGGCGGTGACGGTCATGGACGACGGTGAAGAGGGCGCGTCCCTCTTCCAGCTTGGCGAAGCGGGGGTTGCGGCGGTCCAAAACGATGCGACTGCCTCCCGCCAGGGCGATTTCGCTGCCGTCGGCGAGGGCTAGGGTCATGGGCTGGCCGTCAGGGCTCTCGACGATGGAGTGCCGACCGGGCACGGTGACGGCCAGCCAGAGTCCAAAGGCCAGGGCGGCGGCCAGACCGCCGAGGGCGGGGAGCGTCCAGCGGCGGCCGGCTCGCGTCCGGCCGCCCGCGCGGGGGTCTGTGGGCGCGGCCGTTGGCGCGGCTCCCGAAGCGGGCCACGAGATCGACCCGAGCGTGTCCACAAGCTCGGCTTCCTGCTCCGCCAGCGTCCAGTAGGCCTTGGGGTGTTCCGGCGAGGCGTCCAGCCAGGCCTGCCAGCCGTCCCAGTCGTCGAACAGAGGGTCGTTGACGCGTAGGAGCCAGTCCAGCGCGACCTGTTGAATGTCTTTGGATGCGGTCATCGTCGCCATCCCTCTAAGACGCCGCGAACAGCGTTCGCCCTCATGTCTCGTCCTCGCTCACGTCCAGAAGGGCGGCGTAGGCGCGCCTGAGATGTTTTTCCACCGTGCTGAGGCCCATTCCCAGATCGGCGGCGATCGCCTTCTGAGTTTCGCCGCCTAGCCGGTGACGACGCAGAATGGTGGCGGCGGGCTCGCCGAGAATGGCGAGGCGCGTCTCTACGGCACGCAGGGCTTCTCGGGCCAACAGGCTGCGCTCCGGGGTCGGCGTCGCCCTGGGTTCGTCCACGTCCTGGTCGCGGATCCAGGCGCCGTCTCTCGTTGCCGCGCGGCGCGCTTGTCGGCGACGATCCAGCACCACCGTATAGACCATGCGGTAGAGGTAGGCGCGTGGTTGGGCGATCGGCGTCTTGACCGCCTGCGTTCGCAACCAGACGTCTTGGAGGACGTCTTCTGCGTCCGGGCCGGCGCCCATGGCGCGCGCGCGGTGGAGAAGCGTTGGCCGAAGCTCGAGAAAGACCGCCTCAAGTCCCGAGGGCGGCGCAGAAAGCTTCGTCATTCGCTGGGCTAACCGTAGGGGGGGTTTTCAGGGCAAGATCAGAAGGGCGTGGAGCGCCGGCCCCGACCTGATGATGGCCGGGGCCGGTTATGCTGGCCGTGCTAAGAGGTTTTGTGCGCGAATGAAACCGCCCTGCGTCTCAGGCGACGCCGCCGCCGTCCGCAGTCAGGACAGAACCCGTGACGACGCTCGCTGCGGGACTCGCCAGGAAGACCGCTGCGTTTGCAACCTCGGCAGGCTCGCTGAAACGCCCAATCGCCGAAAGGCTCCGCTGAACCTCCGCGCTCGCGCCGTCCGCCGGGTTAGCTTCCGTGTCGGTCGATCCGGGATGCAGGAGGTTGACGGTGATACCTTTCGGGCCCAGTTCACGCGCCAGTCCGCGGGTCAGCGAAAGCAGCGCTGACTTGGACATGGCGTAGGCGGTCACGCCCGGGAAGGGCACGCGGTCCGCCAGGTTCGAACCTACGAAGACGATGCGCCCGCCCGCAGGAAGGTGAGGGATCGCCGCCTTTGCGAACAGCACCGGCGCACGAACGTTGACGTCCATCAAATGCTGATAGGCGTCTACATCCAGGTCTTCGATAAAGCCGTTGTGGGCGATGCCCGCGCTATTGACGAGAATGTCGAGTCCGCCGAGCGCTGAAACGGCTTCGCTGACAGAGCGCGCGATAGCGGCGGGGTCGGCGCTGTCAGCCTGAATCGCGACGGCCTTACGCCCCCTGCCTTCAATCCCGGTCTTCACGGCTTCGGCTCTCGCCGCCGAGTTTTGATAGGTAAAGGCGACATCGGCGCCGTTATCCGCAAGGGCCTGGGCGATGGCGGCTCCAATGCCTCTGGAGCCGCCTGTCACCAGCGCGCGCTTTCCGGTCAGATCAGTCATCGTCTTTCATCCATTTATGCATCGATTGATGCACAATAACTTGGGGACTTGCGTGGGGGAGTCAATAGATATATTCAGTGATCGATGCAGAAATCAGGCGAAGTGACGATCCATGCCCCGCCGACACGCCGTGGACGCGGGCGGCCGCGGGCGTTTGATCGTGAGAAGGCCCTCGGCGCCGCCACCAACCTGTTCTGGCGAAATGGGTACGAGGCGACGTCGATCGCTGATCTGACCGCTGTCATGGGGATCGGGACGAAGAGCCTCTATGCGGCCTTCGGCTCCAAAGAAGCCCTGTTTGCCGAGGCGCTTCAGCACTATTATGAAACCTACGCCAGGCTGGGATGGACTGGCTTTGAAGCGGCGACAACCGCGCGAGAAGCGGCGCGGACTTTTCTTTACGACTCAGCCGCCGCCCTCAGCGGAGCCGTCTCCGACCGGCCTCGCGGCTGTATGCTGGCGATCGCCTCAGTCGGTTGCGAGGGGTTGCCGGCGCTTAACGCTTTCGCCCAATCCATCCAGGGGACGTTCGAGCGTCTGGAGGAGAGATTTCGAAAGGGCGTCGCGGACGGAGAGTTGGGGGAAACCGATGATGCGAGCCGCCTGGCCAAGTTCGTCGAGACCATCCAGTACGGCATGACGATCCAAGCGCGAGGCGGGGCTGGTCGTGCTGAGCTAGAGGGTGTTGCTGACGTCGCCATGGCGGCCTGGGACGGGATTGCCGGATCCGCCCATAAAGCCTGACCGGCGTCGCACA
Source organism: Brevundimonas naejangsanensis DSM 23858 (assembly GCF_000421705.1). Taxonomy (GTDB): domain Bacteria; phylum Pseudomonadota; class Alphaproteobacteria; order Caulobacterales; family Caulobacteraceae; genus Brevundimonas; species Brevundimonas naejangsanensis. Next base: position 1,041,387 of record NZ_ATXN01000002.1, on the reverse strand, counting down.
GGGCATTGGCTGGATACAGCCTGCCCTGCGGAGCCGTGCTGTGGAGCTAGAGTTCTGTGGTCGACGGGATGCGAGCGATGACCTTGATCTCGAAATCAAAGCCCGACAACCAGGTGGCGCCTACGGCCGTCCAGTTCGGGTAGGGGGGGTCTCCGATCACGGCGTTGCGAACCTGCATGACCTGGTCGAACTGGTTCTCCGGGTCGGTGTGAAAGGTCGTCACATCGACCACGTCCTGCAGCGTGCAGCCTGCCGCCGCCAGGACCTCGATCAGATTGTCGAAGGCGAGTCGCACCTGTTTGGTGAAGTCCGGCTCAGGCGAGCCGTCGGGCAGGCTGCCGACCTGGCCGGATACGAAGAGAAGGTCGCCGGATTTGATGGCGGCGGAGTAGCCGTGCGTCTCATAGAGGGCGTGGCGGCCTGCAGGGAAAACAGCTTGGCGTTGGGTCATGGACACTTCAGGGCGCCGACACTGCGTGGCGAAGCCCCGCCTTTTCTAGTCAGTGATTTGGTGCGATAGTATACGTGACGTATGCGAATATGTAATCGCATACGTATCGTATGTCAATGGGTGACATGGAGGTTGGCTTGGTGCGAAGATCGCGCAGCGAAATGATCGAAGAGACGCGCGCAAAGCTTATGCGCGCGGGTCGCAAGGCTTTCGCCGAGAAGGGCTATGCCGGGGCGTCTATGGATGACTTCACCGCCGAGGCCGGCCTCACCCGCGGCGCGCTCTATCACCACTTCGGCGACAAGCGCGGCTTGATGCAGGCGGTGGTCGAACAGATTGATAGCGACATGGCGGCGCGTGCGCGCGCCATCGGGCGTAAGGCCGCGACGCCGTGGCGCGCTCTCCTGGCCGAGGGCGCAGCCTATATCGAAATGGCGATGGACCCCGAGGTCCAGAGAATTGTCCTGCTGGACGGTCCTGCGGTGCTGGGCGACCCCTCGCAATGGCCCAGCCAGGATGGATGCCTGCAGGCGACGATTCAGGCGGTCAGAGCTCTGATCGAGGAAGGGCAGCTCAAGACGGTGGACGCCGAAGCAGCTGCGCGGCTGTTGAACGGCGCGGCCCTGAACGCGGCGATGTGGGTCGCAACAGCTGATGATCCCAAGGCTGTTCTGGGACGGGCCACGGAGGCCTTCAACGCCTTTGCATCCGGCCTCCTTGCGCCGTCGCAAGAGGCCCCCCTCCATGAGGGGACGGCCTGACGCCGCGCCGACCTTTTGGCTAGGCATGGCTGCGGACGTCGTCAGGCCCGCGCCTTGGTCCGGCTTCGCTCAGAAGACGTGCGATGTCATCGTAGCCGAGACTGATGGCGAGTTGGCGGGCAGTCATCCCGGCGTGAGTTTCGAGGTCGAGGCGGGCGCCTGCCTCTACAAGCACGACTGCGACAGCGAGATGGCCGTGCCACACGGCGTCGTGCAGGGCGGTATAGCCGTTGTAGGCGCCTTGAGCGTCGATATCGAGCGCCCGGCCTCCGTCGCGATGTTGCACCAGAAGCCGCGCAACATCAGCATGCCCCATATATCCGGCCTCATGTCCTGCGGTGGCGCGCATCAGGCCATTCAGTAGCGAGATATCCGCTCCGGCTTCCAGCAGGGCGCGAACGATCTCTGCACGCCCATCCCGCGCAGCGAGGCCGAGAGGGGTGTAGTCGTCGTCCAGCGTGCCGAGCATCGGCGCCCGTTCGTCGATCCAGGCCCCGTCCGCAATCCGCTGTCGGACCTCTTCAACGTCGTTGGCCTGGACCGCCAGCATCAGCGCTTGGGAGGCGGCGCGGGCGCTGATCCTCTCTTGGGCCGCTTCCAGCAGCCTAGCGATCTCGATGAGATCGTCAGCGCGAGCCAGGTCGAGCGCGGTTTTGTCGTAATGGGTTCGGATCCCGGTCTTGGCCCCGCGATCCAAAAGGCGCCGGACTGCTATTTCCTGTTTGTGCAGAACGGCATCCATCAACGCCGTATGACCCAGGGTCGGTGTTTGCTGATCAATAAAGGCCCCGTGGTCGAGCAGAAGCGCAATCACGTCCGCATCGCCTGATTGCGCAGCCTTGTGCAGGGCCGTCGCCCCCATGCGAGGCTCAGTAGCGTGCAGGTTAGCCCCTCCGCTAAGGAGGATTTCGACCACGTGCGCTCGGCCGAAACCCGATGCGATCATCAATGGCGTCAGTCCGTTCTCATCTGCTTGATTGATGTCAGCGCCAGCCTCGACGTGCGCGAGGATGGCGGTCAGATCCTCGTTTCGCACATTATCGATGAGAGTCAGGTTCGCCTCCTTACAACAGATGTCTGGGCAGGCTGCCGACCGCAGCCTGCCCATTTGAGCGGAGTCAGATCGACTTCAGGAACTTCAGCAGCTCCGCGTTCACGCGGTCGGCCGCCTCATGCTGGATCCAGTGCCCTGCGTTTTCGATCATGATCTGGTCGACCAGGCCGGGTTGCCCTCGCCGCAGGTCGCTCAGCGACGGCCCCCCCGGGTGGAAGAACTGGCACAGACCGTCCGCCTCGCCCCAGATGTACAGGCTCGGTTGCCGAATGGGCGCGTTCTTGAATGCCGACGTGAGGTCGAAGGTCTCCGGCAGCGAGCGATAATAGTTCATCCCGCCTCGGAAGCCGCCCTTCGTGAAGGCGCGGATCGTATGGGCGACATAGTCGGGGTCCGCCCAGTCGGGGACGGAGACCGGCGCCGGGCGCAGCATATGTCGGGCGGGATCGACCGGATCCCAGCCTGTGCCGGCCGGTGGGCTCGCCGACAACCAGTAGAGAATGCTCGGAATCGATTGCGACGCGGGCTCGAACATCTGCTCGGCGCCGTCGCCAAGCATGCCCAGCGCATAGTAGCGCTCGCCGAAGCCAAGCTCGCGCAGGATGTCCCAGTAATTGGCTTCGCCACGTGGCGCGTAGGGAATGCTGAGGCTGACCAGCGCCCGGATTCGGTCCGGGCGAAGCAGGGCTGTGCGCTGCGCATGGTCGGCGCCCCAGTCGTGGCCGACAATAACGGCTGTGGGAACGCCGAGCGCATCCAGCACGCCAATGATGTCCCCGACGATGTAAAGAGACGAATAGAGCTCTGTTTCGACGGGCGCGTAACTGTCGCCAAAGCCGCGCATGTCGAGCGCGATGGCGCGGTATCCTGCATCGGCCACAGCCTTCATCTGACTGCGCCAGGTGGCGGCGGTATCCGGAAATCCGTGGCAGAACAGAACAGCAGGACCGCTGCCCTGCTCGAGAACGCGGAACGGCTTGCCATTGATGTTGATCAGCCTGCTTTGAAGCGGAAAGTCGCCGCCTATTGCACCGATCGAGGCTGCAGCAGAGCCGCTAAGGCCGACGCCCAGTCCAAGCGCCACCGCGCCCTGCAGCAGGCGTCTTCTGGAGGAGGTGGTCATGTTCCTATTGCCTTTCGTGTCTCGGGTGTATGTTCTCAGTGAGAGTGCTTAAATACTATGATCCAGGCGAACGATCATTTTTCCAGTATTTTTGCCGTTAAACAGATCAATGAAGGCCTTGGGAGTGTTTTCTAGGCCATCAACGATTGTCTCGGTCCATTTTATGTCTCCACGATTGATCCATAGACTGATGTCACGATGTATATCGTTTATCATGTCCGAGTGATCGGTTACGATGAAGCCTTCCATGCGAATGCGCTTTGTGACGACCTGAAAGATATTTCTAGGACCCACGGGTTCACCGTTGTACTGGCCGATCATTCCGCAAAGTGGAAAGTGTGCGAAATCGTTTGCTGCGCTGATAGCCGCCTCTAGATGATCTCCGCCGACATTGTCGAAATAGACGTCAATGCCTTCAGGGGCAGCATCCATCAATGCTGCCGTTATGTCAGGGGTGTCCCTGTAGTTGATGACGACGTCTATGCCGGCCTCCTCAAGCAGCCAGCGCTCCTTGTCTTTTGAGCCGGTGGAGCCGATAACCCGACAGCCTTTGATCTTGGCGATCTGGGCCGCAATCGAGCCTACGGCTCCTGCCGCCGCGGAAATGAAGACGGTTTCGCCAGCCTTAGCGGCGCCGATCCGCAAGAGGCCGACATAGGCGGTCTGCCCGGGCAGGCCCAGCGGTCCGAGAAACGTTTGCGCTGGAAGGGACGATTCGATGAGGGTGGCCGCTGACGCATCAATGACGGCGCGATCGCGCCATCCAGAGAAGTGGCTCACCATGTCGCCCGGCGCGAACGCGTCGTCGCGGCTTTCGATGACGACGCCGACCGCAGCGCCATCCAAAGGCTCGTTGAGGCCGAAAGGCGCAATGTAGGACGGTTGGTCGACCATGCGCCCCCGCATGTACGGATCGACCGACAGCCATAGATTTTTAACGAGGAGTTGCTTGGGGCCGGGCGGCGTCAACTGGCGCTCTACCAAGCTGAAGCTTTGGCTGCTTGGCGTGGCCTTCGGGCGGTCTATAAGATGAAACTGGCGTGAAACGTAAGTCACTGAAAAATTCCTTTGCGAAGGGGCTGCGCAAGCTGCCCCGCCAGCGTTGAGGGGGGACCCAGCGTTTCCCAGGCCAGGCCGACAAGCAGGCCCAGCGCTAGAAACTCGAGCAGGAACTGGCTCCAACTGAACATGCCGATCCAGACGTTCTCGCCGGTGAAGAAGCCGAGCAGGAACGTGCCGCCAGCCACTCCCTTCACCGTGGCCGTCAGCGCGGCGAGCGTCAGCAGGCGAACCGTCCGGGAGGCGGAGATCTGCTCCCATGTGAGCGCTGCCATCAGGGTTACGCCAGCCACCGCTTCGATGAAGGTGGCGTAGGCTGCGATCATGACGTGGGCTGGGTAAGGGAAGCCGTAGAGGTCATCTCGCGCGAGCCAGGCGAAGGCTTCAAGGACCGGCGCCATGGCGGCCTTGATCGCGTCGTCCGCAAATCCCGCGAGCGCGCCGACCGCCAGGGCCGCTCCGAAAAACGACAGGAGGCTGCGGGTCCAGCGAGCCGCGATCACGCAGAGGAAGGCGAAGATCAAATCGCTCAGGACTGGTTTTACCAAGCTGAGCGCGGAGTGGCCCCACCCGCCCGTCACAACACCGTTCATGACCGCCGCTCGCAGGGTTTCCTGAACGGCTGCAATGATCAGGAAGGTCACAAGGGCCTGCGTCAGGATACTGAGACGCCCAAGGCGTGGTCGCGCGTAGCTGAGGAAAGCGAGAACCCCGCCTGCGACCGTCGAGTCATACAACCATCCGGCCCAGGCGGGGCCGTTTGGAAGCGGAAATGGGACGCCCGCCGCCAACAATCCCACATGAATGCTGAGAGCGGTAAAGCCAGCTGCGAGCAGGGCGCCAACGAGCATCCAGATCCGCGGCGACAAAGGTCGTTCCGTAAGCATTGGCTCGCCTCGAGCGATTGGGGGCGAAAAGGTCCATGAAGCGTCGGACAGATCGGCCTGCTCCAAGTCCCGACACGTTATCGTTCCTCTGGTGGTTCAACAGCCTCGAAATCTGCGTCACAGAGTTTCATGTCCAGGAACGATCGGGGGCGGGACAAAGCGGATGTGAATGCTTAGCTGGGGGCGTCAGGGCTCGTGCCGTTGGAGGTTCAAGACGTCCATCTTGTATTCTCGACACCGCCGGCGGGGACCTGATCAACATTTCACCAAGCGCTCCAAGGCCGGCAGGCAGCCAGGTCATGGCTTGAACCGCTACAGTGCTGCCGGAGGGCGGAATATGCTTGATGCAACCATTCGCAATAACGCTGATCAGAACCGTTACGAGCTGGAAGTCGACGGCGACCTAGCAGTCGTGACCTATAATCTGTCTGGAGCGAACCAGCTCATGATCACTGAAACCTTGGTTCCGGTGAAGCTTGAGGGGCAAGGGCTCGCGGCGCGTCTAGCCAAATATGTGATCGCCGATGCGGCGGCGCGTAAATTGCTGATCTTGCCGGTTTGTCCGTTTTTCTCGTCCTATCTGAAGAAGCATCCCGAGCACGCGGACGTCGTCCATCCGACCTATCGGGGCATTCTCGGCATCTGACGGACTTTTGCTGAGGGGGGGCCTCGTTGTTGGACGTGGGTGTCGACAGGCGGGGCTGGCTAACGCGCGCCTTTGCGCTCCGATCTCGAAGCGCTTCGCCGCGATATGAAGGGTTGAAGACCCTGCCACTATGGCTTCCAGCCGGATGGCGCAGTCCTCCCCTTGGGGGTAGTCGAGTCTCGAGCTGAGGTCAGGTCGAGAGCGTCCAAGGTAACGCAAGTCCCGCCGAGGCTGAGGGGCGCTGGACTGTGTCCGACGTTTGTTCGCTCAAAATTTAGCGCGACGTGGCGGGCGGACATCAAGAGACTGGCGTTGCCGAGGCGCAACGGACGGTGGTCGAGGCAGAGACCCCGGCTTACGCGAATGGCGTGTGAGACGTCCCTCTCAGTTCCGGTAGGCGGCCGGGTTAGCGACCGTCGCCCGGACCCGGCTCTCGGACGAGGTCTGGGTGCGGCGAACCGACCTTGGGCGCGCAGCCGGAGCGATGTCCATTCAGGAGGAGGACTGCGACGGGCAGGCGGCTTTACGGCGCGACGTGCCTAGTCTCCCTCATTCAGGCTGAAGGCGCTCTCGATTCATAAAGAAAAAATCTTTATTTATCAGCTTATTATCTCGGTCACTGGCTCATTTGGGCGGATTTTTCTCCGGGCAGCGTGCGGGTTCGAACCTTGGGCGGCGTCTTACGCCCAATATCAACGTCCAGATCGGGACATTCCATGAAGCACCCATCACTCGGCCGGCATGGCCGCCGGTTCCTGCTTTGCGGCGGGGCCGCGAGCGCGGCCCTTATGAGCGCCGGGGCGGTTCACAGCCAGTCTCTCGGCAACGACGCGTGCGGCCCCCTCGTCGAGGGCGTCGCGATTTGCGAACCAAGAGACTACCCTGACGGCATCCACTATGGCGGCGAGTATCCGGGCGATATTACGGTTCGACTTGAAGACGGCACGGTCGTGGAAACCGACCAGGGCCGCCCAGCTGTTCATGTGGTGACGCAGGGCGGAGCGATCAGTATCGAGGGCGCCGGGGCAACCCTCACGACGCACAACGCCAGCGGCGTGGCGGCCTACGTTGAAGGCGCTGGCGACGTCAGAGTGAAAGTGGGAGATGTCACAGCAATTTCGGACAATACCGGGACGACGCTTCGGGGCGTAGACACCTGGACCGATCATGGCGATACCGTCATCGACGTCGGCCATGTCCGGACGAGCGGCGATTACGCGACCGGCATCTCCGCTGGCAGCGTGTCGGGCGCGATCAAAATTCAGGCCAAATCGGTCGAAACTGACGGCTACATGGCTGACGGAATCTTCGCGCGCAGCGGCGGCTCCATCGCCATCAACGCCGGCCAGATCCAGACGGCGGGGGATGAATCCCGAGGCATTGTCGTCGACGGCGGCCTCGGCATGATCTCGATCAAGGCCGACTCCGTCGTCACCGCAGGATTTGCGTCTGACGGCGTGGTCGCGACGGGCGGCGGTCTGATGATCATTGACGTCAAAGAAATCCGAGGCGACGGCGACTATATTTGGGGCGTCAACGCCTTCAATGGCGTTATGGACTCGTCAGGCCAGATTAGCAGCGACTATACGGGCGTTTCAGTCGGAAAGATCGACCTGAAGGGCGCTCACAACATCGGCGTCAATCTTGGATCATGGACGCAGGCTGAAGCGGTCATTGATGATCTCACCATCAATGGTGATTTCGGCATAGGCGCGATGGTGACTGGAATTGAGAGAGCCCACCTTATGGTCGGTAGCGCGCGCTTCACTGGGGAGAACACCGGGGGGCTGGGCGCTGAATCCGACGGCGACGCCTACGTTTCCGTCGGCAGTCTTGTGAGCGAGAACGGATTTGGCGTCCTCGCCTACGGCAAGTACGGCACGGCTTTTGTGGACGCCGGGTCGATTGACGTTGGTGGCCACGAAGCGATCGGCATCAGTGCGGGTTCGCTAGAGGGCGGCGCTCTCGTTCGCGCCAAAGACGTGACGACGCGCGGCTGGAAATCCGTCGGGATCGCCGCGACCGCCTTCCGCGGGACCGTGCAGGTTTACGCCGGTGATGTGACGACCTTGGGTGACGAGTCGAGCGGCATCCTGGCGGCGGGTAAGGACGTGGTCGTCTCCGTCTCGGGGCCCGTTGAAACATCGGGTTTGCTCAGTGATGGCGTTCGAGCGGTGTCCACGCTTGGCGATGCTGTCGTGGTGGCCAGCGCCGGGGTCACGACTCGAGGGGACGCATCGCACGCCCTCCGAGCGGTCGGGCGCTATGGCGTGACGGACATCGGAGCGCATGACGATGTCACCACCTTCGGAGCTGCGTCCCACGGCGTCTTCGGGGGCGGAGAGAGCGGGGACGTGCGGATTGCGGCCAACCGGATCGTGACAAGCGGCGAAGGTTCGCATGGGGTCAACGCGCGGACCTACTATGCCGAATTGTATCAAGGGATGCCCGAAACTCCCTCGGAGACGCTGCTGAACGGCGATATCGATATTCGGGTCGTTGATGTGGCGGTGACCGGCGCCGGCTCCATCGGCATCAGCGCCCGCGGACGAGGTGATGCGAACCTGCTTGTGGGCGATGTCTCGTCGCGCCATCATCTGGCGATTGAATCCGATATGATCGGCGACATTGCTCTGGATCTGCGGGGCGCGGCCCGTTCTGAACTTGGCAGCGCAGTACTGCTGAAGGGCGGGAACGTGGACGCCAGGATCAGTGCGGGCGCCCGCATACAGGGCGCCGTCGACGGGCTGCTTCTGACAGCCGGATCGCGCTGCGTGCTTCCCAATCCGGATGATGGAAAGTCGCCGAACCCTTGCCCCAATCCTGGCGACGATGAAGGATACCATAACGATCCCGAAAAGCTGCAGCCGATCCTTCGAGACGGTGAAGCGGCGGTCAACAACGCAGGGGTTATCGTTGGCGGGACGGGACACGCCATCCGTCTGACCCACGGTCGACTGGCCCTGACCAATACCGGTCGGATTCTGGGCTCGTTGTCGCTCGCCGGGGAAGATGACCGGTTCGACAACGCCGGCCTGTTCGAGATGTCCAAGGACAGCGACTTCGGTGACGGCGTGGATCTGTTGCGCAACACCGGAATCGTCGCGCTGGCCGAAGGGAAGGTCGCGAATATCCTGGCCCTGCGTAACCTCGAGCGGTTCGAGAACGCCGGACTGGTCGACCTACGTAACGGCGCGATCGGCGATCAACTGACGATCTCGGGTGATTTTGCGGGTCAGGAGGGTTCGACAGTGGCGCTGGATATCGACCTGGCCAAGGGCGTCGCCGACCGGCTTGTGATCGGCGGTGCGGCGACAGGCAAGACAGGCCTGATCTTCAAGGGCGATTACTCCGTCGCCACCCTCGGGGGGCTGGATGGGCTGGTTGTCGTCGAAACGGGCGCAGGGTCCGATGCGGACGCCTTCAGCCTGGCGCCTGGCGCCGGCGACCTTGGTTTCGTCGGCCACAGTCTGTCCTACGACGCGGCGAACCGACGCTACGCGCTCCACAGCGCGGCCAGCGCGGCTGCCTACCGCCAGGTTGGACTGCTCCAGGCGCTAGACGGCGTCTGGACCGCAAGCAGCGATCTCGTCGGCTCTCAGAACGTTCGCTCTCGTGATGCGGCCTTCGATGGCTCCCCGCAGGGCGGCTTCTGGTTCGCTGCTCAGGCTGGGGAAAGCAACCGCGACTGGGATGCGGCCATGGTGGGCGGCGGAGATGTGGATCTGGGCTACAGCCAGGATCATCAGGGCGCTCAGTTCGGCTACGAGCGGGTGGTCAGCGAAAATGTCAGGGCGGGCGTCACCGCCGGCTATGGTCAATCATCGCTGGACTTCAGCGGCTCCTCTGACTCGTTCGACGTGTCGAGCTACAACCTCGGGGCCTATGCTGGGATCGTTCGGGGCGCCGTTTTCGCCAACGTCTTGCTGAAGTACGATCAGCATTCCGCAGAGCTCACGAGCACCGCGCTGACGCGCAAGGTCGATCTTGACGGCTCCACCTGGGGTCTGGACGTGGAAGGCGGCTATCGGCTTGGCAAGCCGACCCTGTTCTTTGAGCCCCTTGTCGCGCTGCGTTGGACGACGAGCAAGTCCGACGATCTCATCTCAGGCGCTCAATCCCTCTTGTTCAAGGACGCCGAAGATCTGTCCGGTCGCCTTGGGTTCCGTTTGGGCGGCGCTCGTGCCCTGGCCGGTGGCGATCAACTGAGCTTCTACGGCGGCGCTACCGTCGTCCATAGCTTCGGAGACGACTATCACCTCACGCTTGCCAGCGGTAATCGCCAAAGTGTCGAGGCTGAACGCGTCGAGACCTGGGGGCAGGGCGTGGTCGGCCTATCATACCGGAGTGAGCGAGGCTTAGAGACCTTCGCCGAAGGGCAGGGTGATGTCGGCTCCGGTTATGACGCTATGTCGGCGCGGATCGGCATGCGGATCCGTTTCTAGGTAGCTGTTGGTAAGGAAAGCAATGCCGGGCCGTGGTATTCTCTGGAGCCGGTGTTGTCGCTCCATGTCATCCCTTCCTGCCCCCCCGCGATGACATGGGGCCGGGGCCGCTGGCGTTAGCCGGCGGCCCCTCTTTTTGTGTTGTGGGCCCTACGGGCCCGTCGCGGGGTGGAGGCGTCAGCCACGGACCCCGACCCACCGAAGAAGGTTATGGGTGGGGCGCACTCGGGAGCGCGGCCAAGGCATCCCGGTCGTTCCAGTGCTCGATTAAGACTTGGGTCAGCGCGCGAATTTTTCGCACGGGCGGCAGACCTGACGGGCGCACGAGATATGCGCCTGCGGGCGGCGGTGGATAGCGTGTCATTACCGATATAAGAGCGCCTGATGCGAGGTGTTGGTCGATGAAATCATCGGGCAGACAAGCAAGGCCGAGCCCTGCGACCGCCGCCGATGCGAGCGCCGTGCCGTTGTCGGCTTTAAAGCGCCCGCGCGGGCGAACCGTAATGATCTTCTTGCCGTCCGCGAATCGCCACGCCTCGGTGCCTTGCATAACGGCCTCATGGTCGCCGATGTCCTCGGGCTTGTCGGGTGCGCCATGAGCCCTGACATAGTCCGGACTCGCGACCAGCTTGGCAAGAAGCGGCCCTATGCGTTTTGCCAGCAGGTTGGAGTCCGGCAGATGCCCGACCCGGATCGCGCAGTCGTATCCTTCCGTAACGAGATCAACGAACCTGTCCGTGTAGCAGCACTGGAGGCTCAGCAAGGGATGGCGACGGGCCATCTCCGCAAGTACAGGCGCTATATGCGTCGGCCCGAATGTGAGCGGCGCCGAAATCCTGAGACGCCCACGCAGTTCGCCTTCCGGCAGAACCGATTCCCTGGCTGCGTCGACATCGGCTGTGATGCGAGCAGCGTGGTCTTTCAGCGTCGCCCCGGCCTGCGTCAGAGACGCCCCGCGTGTGGTCCGGGTTAAGAGTTCCACGCCGAGCGCGCTTTCAAGCCGCGAGAGGCGACGGCTCACAATCGATTTTGCAAGGCCGAGACGCCGGGCTGTTTCGGAGACGCCGCCCGCGTCAGCCACCTCCACAAAGATGCGCAGATCTTCGATGTCCAACTAGTCGTTCCCCAAACGGCAACACGGCGTAGCTCGCAGGGGGAATACCCCAGTGTGACCCTCAGTGCGATCGTAGAAGCATCCGTGGCGGCATGCGGCGATGGCCATTCTTCGCAATGTTTCCGCTTCCGGCGCAAAGAGCAATCATAACGTTCCGCAATGGTTCCAAATCCTTCGGGCGGATTCCGTTCTGGTCCGATCAACTAGCAACGCTTCCATCTGGCCAATCTGAGCAGCCATGATCCGCAGGCCGTGGTGAAGCACGCCACACAGTGATCGCCGAGCCGGGCAGGTGCGGGTCGAGGTTCTTCAGGCGGCTCGACCGCTGAAACCACGTAGATAGAGAGACAAATCCATGATCGAAATGATCATCGAACAGCGGCGACGGAGCCTCGGCGGCGGACTGGAAGTCGGCCGCGTCCTGCCGTTCGCAAAGCGGCGCATGGTCGGGCCCTTCATCTTCTTCGACCATATGGGACCGATCGACGTCGGCGCCGGGGTCGGTCGCGACATTGATGTGCGTCCACATCCTCACATCGGACTGTCGACCGTCACCTATTTATTCGCCGGCGAGATGATGCACCGGGACAGTCTCGGCTTCACGCAGGCGGTTCGGCCTCAGGAGGTCAACTGGATGACCGCCGGCAGCGGCGTCACGCACAGCGAGCGCTTGGAGAAGGCGCGAGCCGTCGGCGACCACCTGCATGGCATCCAGGCCTGGGTCGCCCTGCCGACCGAATATGAGGAAACGACGCCGGCCTTCGCCCATTATGCTGGGGCCGATCTGCCATCCTGGCGGGACAGGGGCGTCAACGGGCATCTGATCGCCGGAAACGCCCACGGCCTGACCGCGGGCGCGCGTACCCACTCGCCGCTGTTCTATCTTCATCTCGAGCTGGAGACGGGCGCAGCCGCCGAGGTCCCGACCGGTCACAGCGAACGCGCCCTTTATGTCGCCGCAGGCGAAATCGAGTTGGGCGGCCAACGGCTGACGGCTGGCCAGATGGCGATTCTGGACAAGCAGGCGTCGTCGATGCGAGCCAATCAACCATCGACCGTGATGGTTCTCGGCGGGGAGCCGGTCGGCGAACGCTACCTATACTGGAACTTCGTATCCTCCTCTCCCGATCGGCTTCGGCAGGCTTCCGAGGACTGGAAAGCCGGTCGCATGATCCTGCCTGGCGAGGATGACCAGGAGTTCACGCCTTTTCCGGAGAATGCTCGGATCACGCCGGAGCCCCTGGCTTGAACCCGGCAGCGCGTCACGACGGCGCTGCTCTCGCGCGCAGTCTCGCTGCAGGGAAGGCGTAATGGAGGCCTATCACGCGCGCGCCGCCGCCAGAGAGACCGGCGAGAGCGTCTACGCCGTGCGCATGCAGGTCGGCCCCATGTCCTGACCGGTGATGAACCCGTGGAGGCGGGAGGCGGGGGTCTGGGGCCTGCGCCGTATGAGCTCCTGTCGGCGGCCCTGGCCGAATGCACTGCGATGACATTGAGGTGGTTCGCCCGACAGCAGGCTTGGCCGGTGGAGAGCGTCGAGGTGATCGTCAACTACAGCAAGGCGGCGCCTGCCGGAGGCAGGGCGCCGGTCGAGGTGTTCGAAAAGACAATCACGATCCACGGCTCCGGGCTTACGCATGAACAGCGGGCTCGCCTGCTCGCTGTCGCCAACAAATGCCCAGTGCAGCGAACGCTGGAAAGCACTCCCACGATCACGACGGCGATGTAATCGGCGCTATCTTTCTGCAGGGGTTTTCCCAGCAACGGCCAAAGCAGACGCCGGACGGTTGATCGCGCGGCTTACGGTTATGACTTGTCGGGCCAAGGCCCGCAGTTCATGCTCGTTTTGCCGTCGACCTGTTCTCAGCCCTGCCCAAGCTCGCCCAGCAAGCCAAGCCCACAGCCACGATCAGGGCCGTGCGAAGTCCGTCCATATAGAGCGTCGGCACGGTCGCGACGAGATTGTTGATGACGCCCTGCTGCACCGAATTGACGGCGGCATGCGCCAGCGCCGCCGGCCAGAAGCTTTTGGAGCGCAGGGTGAGCCAGCCGAAGAATAAGGCTGCGCCGATCATCTGAAGGGGAAAAAGGATCAGGGCGCCGACGATGGGATATTCAGGGAAGTTATACCCGGCTAGCAGGCCCGGCAGATGCCACGCCCACCAGACGGCCGCGATCAGAAGAATGCCTCTTCGCACGCCGACCTGGCTAATCAGGTGCCCTTGGAGGAAGCCCCGCCAAGCAAACTCTTCCCCAGTGGCCGCGACGAGACCGAACACCGAGAACGCGGCAGCCGTGACCGCGATGTTCAAAACGTAAAACGGCCAGATCTGGAAACCAGCACCGAGCAGCCACGGCCCGCCGTGGACCGTCACCCCGGTTCTTTCGAATGCAAACCATCCCATGGTCGCGACGGCGGCTCCGGCCAGGATCGCCACCATGGCAAAGGCGATGGCGGTCTCGACGGCTACGCCCAACGGTAGATAGCGGAGACGTCCCAGGCGCCAAAGTACGCCGGAGCGTGCTGGGCGATGAACTGCAATGAAGATCAAGGCCAACAGGGTGGGCGACCACATGGTGGCTAGCAAGATCAGGTCTGCGCCGCCGGTGTTGAGACCCCAGAAGCGAATAGCCGCCAGTTGAAGGAGCCAGCTGAGTGCAAGGGCGCTGGCGATGTAGACGCCTATGGACTTGCGGCCCATTCCCGCGACGATCGCTGAGCTGCTACTGGTCGGGTTTACGGCGGGCGACTGACCTCGTCGGGGGAGGCGGGAGCCCGGGAGCCGCGATCGATCGAAGGCCATGTCGACGTCAGGCCTTGATGAACGCTAGCAGGTCGGCGTTTATTACGTCGGGATGCGTGGCGAACATGCCGTGCGAAAGGCCGCGATAGGTTTTCAGCGTTCCATGCTGGAGCAAGTCAATCGCCTTTCGGGCGGAGGCCTCGATCGGCACCACCTGATCGTCCTCGCCATGCATCAGAAGCACCGGCTGTGACACAGCCTTGAGATCCTCGGTGAAGTCGGTTTCTGAAAAGGCCGCGATGCAATCGTAATGAGCCTTGGCTCCCCCCATCATGCCTTGCCGCCACCAGTTCCGGATCAGTCCCTCGCTGGGCGCTGCGCCCTCGCGATTGAAGCCGTAGAAGGGGCCGGACGGCACATCGAGGAAGAACTGCGCGCGATTCTGACTCAGAGCCTCGCGGAACCCATCGAACACCTGCATGGGCAGTCCGTCGGGATGCCGGGCTGTCTTCAACATGATCGGCGGGACCGCGCCGATAAGCACCGCCTTGGCGACCCGGCCGGGCGTGCTGCGCGCGACATAGCGGATGACCTCGCCGCCGCCGGTAGAATGACCGACGTGGACGGCGTTCTTCAGATCGAGCGCCTCGGCCAGCGCCGCCACGTCGGCGGCGTAGGTGTCCATTTCATTTCCGGCATCGGTCTGATCGGAACGGCCGTGACCGCGGCGGTCGTGCGCGATGACGCGATAGCCCTTCTGAGAAAAGAAGAGCATCTGATTGTCCCAGTCGTCCGCGCTTAGCGGCCAGCCGTGGTGGAAGACGATCGGCTGGGCGTCTTTCGGCCCCCAGTCCTTATAGAAGATGCGAACGCCGTCGTTCAGAGTTAGAAACGTCATTAGTCTACTCCTTTCAAGAATGTGAGGGGCGAGCGTCGTGTCGACAGGCGTTTCGACCCGGCGACGACTGGGGGAGCAATGAGGTGGCGAACGACGGGGGGAACGTCGCCGATGTGAAAACGCTGCATCTGTTCCTGGCTCAGGCGGTCAGCGTTGGTGACACGCTCGTGTTGGCGCAGGTGTTCGAGCCAGCTCGCGACCACAAAGCTCTCCACGACGAGGCCCGGCGTCTCGGCGTCGACGAAGACATCCCAGCGGAGGGCGCCGTCGCGTTTGCGGACGGACTTGAAGCTGTGAAGGGCGCTGGCGAACTCCGCCGTTCGAGCGGGGTCGACCCGGTATTCGATCAAGATCATCACCGGTCCTCGATCTGCAGCGTGGTCGCCCGCAACAGCCGGGCTGGCCCAATGGCCGGACGGCGTCAGATCGACGGCGTTGGCGGCAGGTAATCGGAAACGAAGCGCGATAACGGTCGCCAGTGCGGTTAAGGTTGAAGCGATACTGAGAGCGGTGGTGATGTCCGTTCGGCTGGCGAGCGCGCCCCAGAAAATGCTGCCGGCCGTCATGGCCCCCTGAAACACCAGTAAATAGATCGCCAGAGCCCTGGCCTTGATCCAGGCTGGGACGGCCATCTGGGCGGCGACGTTGAGCGCAGACAGCATGGTGATCCACGCCAGGCCGGCTAGAAGCATGACGATGCCCGCGACCCAGACGTTGGGGGCGTGCGCCAGCGATAGGGTCGCCACAGCAAACAGCAGCGAGGCGCAGATCGACAAGCTGTTGGGGCTTACGTGCTTGCGAAGAAGCGACAGGCCGACGGCCCCGACTATGGCGCCTGCTCCCATACAGCCCAGCAACGCGCCGTACCCGGCCGCATCCAGCCCAAGCTCTCGACGTCCGACCAGAGGAAGAAGGGCCCAAAGAGCGCTCGAGAAGAGGAAGAAAGCGACCGCGCGGATGAGGACGAGCTGCAGCGCAGGCGCATGGCGTGCGTAGCGAAAGCCGGAGCGCAGGGCGCCGAAAAAATGCTCTGCAGGCAGGGAGCTGACCTCGACCTGTCGCCGCCACATGACGAGAACGCCAAGGACGGCCAGGATAGAGACGGCGTTAAGAGCGTAGACGGCAGGCGGCCCAGACAGGGCCACGATGACGCCGCCGAGCGCGGGGCCAATGGCGCGCGCGATATTCACGCCGAGGCTGTTCAGCGAGATCGCCTCGGCCAGAACGGGCCTGTCCACGAGCTCCGGCACAATGGCTTGGAAGGCTGGGGCGCTGAGCGCAGCGCCCAGTCCCATCACCGCCGTCAGCCCCAGCAATAGCAGCGGCGTGGTCAGGCCAAGCCAGGTCGTGGTCGCGAGCGCGGCCGCGCCGACCAGAATCAGGAGTTGCGATCCGATCAGCAGCTTGCGTCGGTCAATCACGTCCGCCAGCGCGCCTGCAGGCAGGGCGAACAGGAATATCGGCAGGGTGGTCGCCGTCTGCACCATGGCGACCCAGAGCGGGCTGGGCGACAGCGAGGTCATCAGCCACGCGGACCCGACATCATTCATCCAGGTGCCGATGTTCGACACTATGGTGGCGATCCAAAGGGCGCGGAATGCCGGAGTGGTCAAAGGCGACCGGGCTGCGCTTTCAAACGTCGCGGTGCTCATGGCAGGGGGCTTTCCGCCGACACGACGGCCAGGCCCAGACCGTCGACGAGGCCCAGGTTGGACAAAAGGGCGTTCAGATGATGGGTTCGTTCCCTGCCCTTGGGGGCCGTCCAGGAAGCGTGGCCGACCAGCAAGGCGAGGACAGTGAAGGATGTGAGGAGTGATGCGTCGATCCACACCGCTCGCCCCGAAATCACCAAGCCGGATCCGCCGAGTTGGATAGCGACGACGATAGCGGCCTCTAGGGCAGGAGAAGGCAAGCCTCTGCTGCGGAGTTCAGCTTTGGCCGCCCCGAAATCGAGCAGCTTCGACACGCCGTTTGCCCAGAAGGCAGCCGTGAGCAAGATGCTTCCAGAGACGGTCGCCCGCTTGAAAAGGATGCTCATCCTAAACCGCCCAGCAGGCGCAGCCGAGCGCCCCCCAGAAGGATCGGGCGTCAGCGGCCGGAACCTGAAGGCGCATTGCGGCCGCGTGATCGTGCCCGTGCACGCCGCAGGCCGTGGCGCACCCGCAAGCCGCCGCGACCTTGGCGAAAAAGCCCGCAGGCTCTTGCGCCCTGGTCGAGTGATAGCCGCCGAAGGCGCGCACTGGCGACCAGTCCGGCGTGGGCGGTGGAATTGGCGGCGCCTCGCTCGCGAAGTCGCCGGATCCCCAGACAACCTGTCCGCCTAGCAGGGTCAGGTCGCTTTCGATGTGAACGATTTCGTCTTCGGCCACCGAGAAATAGTCGCGGTCCAGCACGACCAGATCGGCCAGATGGCCCTCGGCGATGACGCCCTTCTTGCCCTCTTCATTGGAGAACCAGGTGTTAGCTTCGGTCCAAAGGCGCAGCGCCGTCTCGCGGTCCTGACGCTGGGCGGCTGGATACATGCGTAGGCCGCCGAGGCTCCTGCCTGTCACGAGCCAACTCAGTGAAGCCCAGGGGTTGTAGGACGCGACCCGGGTCGCATCGGTGCCCGCGCCGACCGGCACGCCCGAAGCCAGCATCCGCGATACCGGCGGCGTGTTCGCCAGGGCTTCGACGCCATAGCGCTCGGCGAAATCTTCGCCCTGGTACATCATGCGGTGCTGGACGGCGACGCCGCCGCCGAGAGCCGCGATGCGGTCGATATTTTTCTGGCTCACGGTCTCAGCGTGGTCGAAGAACCAGTGCAAGCCATCGAATGGCATGTCGCGGTCGACCTTCTCAAAGACGTCTAAAGCCCGGTCGATCGTCTCGTCGTATGTGGCGTGCATGCGCCAGGGCCAGCGCTGCTCAACCAACTGGCGCACCACCGGCTCCAGGTCGTCCTCCATGCCGACGGGCAGGTCAGGGCGCGGCTGGTGGAAGTTTTCGAAGTCGGCGGCGGAATAGACCAGCATCTCGCCCGCTCCGTTGTGGCGATAATAGTCGTCGCCCTGGCCGGGATGGATCTTTGCGCCCCAGGACTTGAAGTCCGCCAGCTCTTCCTTCGGTTTTTGGGTGAAGAGGTTGTAGGCCAGCCGGATCGTGAGCTGACCGTCCTCGTGCAGCTTCTCGATGATCTCGTAGTCGTCGGGATAGTTCTGGAAGCCGCCGCCCGCGTCGATGACGCTGGTTACGCCCAGCCGGTTCAACTCGCGCATGAAGTGGCGGGTCGAGTTCAATTGATACTCTTCCGGCAGCTTCGGGGCCTTGGCCAGGGTAGAGTATAGGATAAAGGCGCTGGGCTGTGCGATCAGCATGCCGGTTGGCTCGCCAGACGCGTCACGCTGGATGTCGCCCCCCGGAGGATTAGGCGTGTCTCTGGTAAAGCCGACGGCGCGGAGCGCCGCGCGGTTCATTAGGGCCCGATCGTAAAGGTGCAGGATGAAAACCGGGGTCTCTGGCGCGGCGGCGTTGATCTCGTCGAGCGTCGGCAGCCGCTTTTCGACGAACTGGTGGCGGGTGAAGCCGCCGACGACGCGCACCCACTGCGGCGGCGGCGTATTCTGAGCCTGGGCCTTCAGCATGGCCATGGCGTCGGCCAGGCTGGGTACGCCGTCCCAGCGGAGCTCCATGTTGTAGTTCAGCCCGCCGCGGATGAAGTGGGTGTGGCTATCGATCAGGCCCGGCACCACCCGCCGGCCGCCCAGGTCCATGATCTTTGTCAGGGGGCCTGCGGTGGGCAGGATTTCGTGCGCAGAACCCACAGCGGAAAAGAGCCCGTTCTTGACCGCCACGGTGTCGGCGCTCGGGTTCGATCGGTCCAAAGTAGTGAATCGACCGCCGCTTAGGATTAGATCAGGGGTCTCGGTTGAGGGCATGCCGGAACTCCGGGCCAAAGAGCGAACATAGCGAAGCCGGTCACGTGCGGGCGCAAGGCTGAGCTTGCGAAGCCCGCGGCGCCCGGCCGCCGCGGGAACATTTGCGGATCAGCCCTCGCGGGCGTCTTCTCCGAGCATGGCTAGGGCGTAGTGCAGGCCGATCCCGTAAGCGCCGCCAAAGTCGGCGGCGGCGGCGGTGGTCGTGTCGTAGGTTTCGGTACGGGCCCAGTCGCGTTGCAGTTCGAGGAGATACTGCAGTGACGTCATCGGGCGAGCTCCCGCCTGGATCATGCGTTGCACAGCGCGTTCGTGCGCTTCATCGGAGATGTCGCCGGACGCGTCGGTGATGACGAAGACCTCAAAACCTTGATCCAAAGCGGAGAGCACGGGGCCGGTGATGCATACCGACGTCCACAGGCCCGCCAAGACGATGCGTGACTTGCCCGCAAGATTGACAGCGTCGGTTACCTGGGCGTCTTCCCACGCATTCATCGTGGTTCGGTCATAGACTTCGGCGTCGGGGAAGGCGGTTCGGATCTCATGGAAGATAGGGCCCGAGAACGATTTTTCAGCAACCGTCGTCAGGATGGTAGGGATCTCGAAGTCGCGGGCTGCGGCCGAAACCAGGGCCGTGTTGGTGCGCAGTGTCGAGATGGGGATGGATGCCGTAGCGAAAGCCATCTGCGGTTGGTGATCAACCAGGATCAGGGTGTGATCGGTCGGGGTAAGCAGACCTTTGCCGGCCGACGGGGTGGCGGTGATTGGCATTTGAATGTCCTCAAGTCTGGCGAGTTGCAGCTTGTCAGTGAGCTCATGATGATCACCGCATCAGGATGATCGGCCCTGGCGGTGGTTAGCGTGGTGCGGCAAGCGAGGCTCGAGCCTCCCCGCTCGAAAGAGAGGGCGGCTCATCCACCGTTCGGAACTTCCCGCATGGATCGTCGGTGGC
This sequence comes from Brevundimonas naejangsanensis DSM 23858, assembly GCF_000421705.1. Taxonomy (GTDB): domain Bacteria; phylum Pseudomonadota; class Alphaproteobacteria; order Caulobacterales; family Caulobacteraceae; genus Brevundimonas; species Brevundimonas naejangsanensis. The sequence continues at coordinate 1,021,339 of NZ_ATXN01000002.1, read as the reverse complement.
TACGATTCCTGCGCCGCTTCGGCCGCCTTTTCCGGATTGAAGCCGTCGAAGCTCTGGAAGACGTCCATGAAGCCCGCAACGGTGGCCTCACGCGCCCAGTCGCGCTGAAGCTCGCAGTACATCTGAACCCGGCTGATCAACTTCACACCGGCCTGTTCCATCCGGCGCAGGGCTGCGTCGTGCGCCGCCAGAGAGGTGCCGCCTACGGCATCGACCGGCACGTAGACCTCGTAGCCTTCCTGGATGGCGTCGAGCGCCGGGAAGGTCAGGCACGCTTCGGTCCAGAGCGCCGTCATGATGAGCTTGCGGCGACCGATCGCCTTAACAGCCTGCTTGAACTCGACGTCTTCCCAACTGTTGATCGACGTGCGGTCATAGGTCGGAAGGTGGCCGATGACGTCCTGCAGTTCCTGAATGGGAGGCTTGTTCCGGCCGGTCGCAACATTGACGGTCGAATGGACGATCGGCAGACCATAGTTGACCGCCGCCCTGGCCACGCCCGTGATATTGAAGACGAGTTCGTCGCGCGGCATCGAGCGGATTGAGGATACCTGAATCGGCTGGTAGTCGATCACTATGAGGGCGGAATTCTCGGGCGACAGAAGTTGGTCGGTGTGTGGATTGCGGATCGTTTCGCTGGTCATGAGGCGGCCTTGGCGGATGAAAAATTGGCGGGCTAATCGTCATAGATACGGTGGGGAGGGCCCTGCGCAGCCCGAAAGGGGGCTGCGGCTTGCTCAGCAAACGCAGAGCGCGGACGTCATCGGACGAGCCGTCGTTCAAGGAATTCCCGGATGTAAGCCGAGATTTCGCGAGCGTGTGTCTCGAGCGCGAAGTGGCCCGCATCGAGAAGGTGGACCTCGGCGTCGGGAAGGTCGCGTTTATAGGCCTGCGCGCCCGCGGGAATGAACGCTTGGTCGTGGCGCCCCCATACGGCCAGCAGAGGCGGGCGGTGTTCACGAAAATAGGTGTGAAAGGCCGGGTAGAGCTCGACATTGCTACGGTAGTCGAGGATCAGGTCGAGTTGGATGTCCTCTGCCCCAGGACGCGCCATGTAAGCGATGTCGAGTTCGTATCCGTCGGGGGACAGTAGGTCAGGTGGGGAACCGGGCCCATACTGGAAGTCGCGGATCGCGTCCGGGGAGAGCGACGCGCGGCAGGCTTCACGGTTTGCTTCGCTCGGGTCGCGCCAGTAGGCCTGCCAAGGTCCCCAGTTGTCGCTGAAGCCCTCAAGGTAGGCGTTGCCGTTCTGCGAGATGATCGCGGTGACGCGTTCGGGGCGCCTCATCGCCAGTCGCAGGCCGGTAGGAGCGCCGTAGTCGAAGATGTAGATCGCATAACGGCGGAGCCCCAGGGCATCCACGAAACCGTCGACAACGTCAGCCAGAGCGTCGAAACTGTAGGTGAACTGGCCCCGCGGGGGCGCTTTAGTCTGTCCGAAACCAGGAAGATCGGGTGCGATTACGCGATAGCGATCAGCCAATTCGGGTATGAGGTCCCGGAACATGTGGCTGGCGGACGGAAAGCCGTGGAGCAGCAGAATAACTGGCGCGTCTAGCGGCCCGGCCTCGCGGTAGAACACGTCTACCTCGCCCACCTTCTGCGTGAGATATCGAACGGTAGTCATCGGCCTATCCTTTGATTTCGCCTGAGCAGGCTCGGCTCTTGCAGCCTGCAGTGCGGGCAAGGCGATTGTTCCTCCAGCAAGGAGAGCAAGTGCAGCGCGGCGAGGATGGGTGGGGTTGGGCGCGTCCATCAGAGACCTCCTGAAAGAGGACCGATGGTATTTATTCCACTGGCCGTTAGAACTCTTGCCGTTGGCGTATCTTAGTTGCAGATTCTGGAACGATGGATCGCCTCGACGCCATGGCATTGTTTGTATCGGCAGTGGACGAAGGGTCACTGGCTGCCGCTGCGCGGCGTCACGGCCGCTCGCCTGCTGCCGTCACACGTGCGGTGGCGCTGCTGGAGCACTTCGCCGGCGCGACTCTGCTTTTGCGCTCCACGCGGCAACTCAGCCTTACGCCGGCCGGCGCGCGCCATCTGGCGACCTGGCGCGAAGTGCTATTGAAGCTTGATGAGGTGGCCTGCGAGCAATCGGGGGGGTCGCTCAGAGGCGAGGTCGTCCTGACTGCGCCGGAGCTCTTCGGGCGTCTCAAAGTGTTGCCTACTGTCGAAACGTTCCTGAGGAACCACCCCGCCGTTTCTGTACGCGCCTTGTTGGTCAATCGTGTCGTCAATCTGATCGGTGAGGGCGTGGACCTGGCGGTTCGTATCGCACCGCTTCCTGATTCAACGCTGTCAGCGATCAAGATCGGTCAAGTACGCATACTGTTTTGCGCCTCTCCCGATTATTTGAATGAGGGGGGGGCGGTGGCGTCTATCGGCGACCTGGAGCGCCACAGCTGCGTCGGATTAAACGCGGAAAGCGGCGCTGAGCTATGGCCGTTTAGGGCGGTAGGGGAGCGAAAAGGCGGGGTGCGATCGGTTCGTGTCCGTACGCGGTTGAGCGTGAGCCACCAAGCGGCCGTCATCGACGCGGCTCTTCGGGGGCAGGGCGTCATCAGCGCGCGATCTTATCAAGTTGCGGAACACATCGCGGCCGGGCGCTTGGTGCGCGTTCTTGAGAGTTTCGAACCGCCTGCTGTTCCGGTCCATCTGGTGTTCTCGGCTGACCGAGCCAAACGGGGAGCTGTCCGGAGCTTCATTGATCACGTAGCGGCGGATCTGAAGGCGGAGTTGCTCGGCGTTGAGGCGAATATTCAAGGGCGCGGATCTGACGGGGAGCGTGGGGCAACGCATGCGGATAGTTCGAGACGGGCCTCGCTGTAGACGTCTCGCGCCTCACGGTCGCAGTAGACCCTCCCTCGGTTTTAAAGAAAACGAGGGAGGGCCGGAGGCCGATCAGGCGTAGAATGGCGGCGGATTCTCGCCCCTCTTGCGATAGTCTGGGCGCGGTCGCTCTAGGCGGATCGACTCGAGGACTGTGTAGGCGTGATATTTGGTCTGGGTGGTGACGCCGGCTAACCGCTCAGACCAGAGCTTGCCGTTGCTGGTCTTCTTCTCGAGCACGTGCTTGGTGGCGTAATTCACCATTGAGTTGATCCAGTTCTCCGTCCCTACCCAGAAGCGATCGAGGCCAGGTTTTAGCAGGATGTCCACCAGTCGATCCGATCGCGAGTAGCGATCAACGGCGAGTTGGGCGCCCTCCAGCACATCGGCGAAATACTCGATGCCCTCCTTCACCAGTTCAGGCGTGCCGTACTTCATGTGGTGCCCCGCCACCAGGAAGTCGAAGTCATACTCCATGATCTGGTGCTGAGCCTCGTACCAGGCCGTAATGTTCTGTGACGCGTCGCAGTGCATAAAGGTGGCGCTGCCCGGACTCAGGATGTCGATCACCGTCAGCACCTTCTGGGCCGGGGCGTAGATGAAGATGTTGCCTGGGCAGTGGTTTTCGCCCTTGTAGGAGAGCTCAAGCGTCACTCCGCCGACGATGAGGGTGTGCGCCTTGTCGAATGTCAGCGTGGGAATGGGTCGGTTAGGGTCGGGAAAGCGCTCGAGCAACTCCTTTGTGATCTCATGGGCGACGATTTGGACGTCCGGCCCGTAGATCGAAGCGGCGCCGATATGGTCGGTGTGCCAATGACTGTAGATCACGTGGGTGACCGGCTTGTCGGTCACGTCCTCGATGGCGGCCAGCATGTTCTCGCCGAGCGTGGGCGGTGCGTCGATGGCGATCACGCCGTCCGCGGTCACCACAAAGGCTGCGTCATAGCCGCCGCTGGTCACCCAGTAGAAACCGTCGCGCAATTCTTCAACGTGGTAGCCGAGCTTCTGGAAGCGCTCGCTCCGGAAGTAAGGCGGGTAATATTCGGGAGGGTCGAGCGGATGCTCGCCCGCTTCCGGAAACCCGTACCGGTCGATGCCGAAGAATCCGGGCGTATCCGATGCCGTGATCGGTTTTTGATGGTTGTCACACATCGTCTGTCTCCAAGTTGAAGTCGGTGAAATGTCTGTCAGCCGCGCGGAGCGTCGAAGCGGAGCACCGCCTTGATGACGCGCCCTGCAGCAGCGTCGTCAAACGCCTCGTTGATGTCGGCGAAGTCGTAGAAGGTTATCAGGCGATCGAACGGGAACCGACCGCTGCGGTAGAAGTCGATCAACTCAGGGATCAGCAGGGAGGACACCGCATCGCCCTGGATGATCCCCTGCAACGTCTGGCCTAGCGTCAGCCGGGACGCATCCAGGGTCGCGCCCGAATGATCGTTGAAGGCGACGAAGCCGAAGCGTCCCATCGGCGCCAGGGCGGCGACGCCCGCGTCGAGGTTCTCTTTTCGGCCGCTTGTATCCAGGACGTACTCAATCCCTCTGGGGATGATGTCCCGTATGGCCGCTGCGACATCAGTGGTCTCGCGTGCATTAATGACATGGGTGGCGCCAAGTTCGAGGGCCAGCTGTAGTCGCTCGGCGTTGACATCGACTGCTATGACCGTTGCCGCGGCCGCGACCTTGGCCGCCATGATGGCCGCCAGCCCGACCGCTCCGACGCCGAAGACCACCATGGACGCGCCCACCGTGACCGCCATGGCCTTCAACACCGCGCCCGCACCCGTCTGAAATCCGCAGCCCAGCGGCCCGAGCAGCTCCAGCGGGATATCATCCGGAACCTTTATGGTGTTCCGGGCGTGAGCCAACGCATAGGTCGCGAAGGACGACTGGCCGAAGAAGTGGGCGCGCAAGCCCTTCACTTCATCGGACCCGACGCCGATGGAGCCGTCCAGCCGCGCACCGGCGAAGTTCGTCTCCCAGACGTGGTCGCAATAGGCGGCATGGGAAGACAGGCACGGCTTGCACTGACCGCAGGAGTGATACGACAGCACGACGTGGTCCCCCGGCTTCAGGTGGACTACGGCGGATCCGACCTGCTCCACGACGCCCGCGCCTTCGTGTCCAAGGATGGCCGGCAATGGCGCGGGGATATGCTGCTGCCGCACATGGGCGTCCGTTGCACAAATGCCGGTCGCAACCATGCGGACAAGAACCTCGTCGGCGCGCGGGTCGTCGATGATTACCTTGCGGAAGGTGAAGGCCGCGTCCTTTTCAGCGATGACTGCGGCTCGGGCCAGGACGCTCATGCTGCGCTCGCTGGGATGATGTCGAAAGTCGGCAAGGCGCGCTCCTCGTGAAGCACCGAAACCTGCATGGGCTAGGGCCGGGCTTCGGCTAGCTAACCACTCTCGCCTGCGTCCCTATAGTGCGCCTTGTGGGAACAGAGAGTTGCAATGCCGGAACCTAAGGCGGTGGACGTGGTGGACGGCCGCCCTGCGTCTCGGCGTCGCCAATCGATCGCCAGCCGCCGCGTCGGCCAGCGTGAGCAAGCTCTGCGCGGTGATGCTGACGCGGACCGCAAAGGGCGTCTCAGGCCGCTCTTTCTGGCCGACAAGTGGCGACCTGTGATCGTAGAGCGTCCGTGGAGCGGACCTATGCGGGCAAAGATTCGGCCTGCGGGAATTCCCCGTGTCGATAGCTCCGGTAATAGCCGTCCAACTCTTGCGCCGATCCGGCGATGAAGGGGCCTCGCGCGACCACTTGGATATCCTGGGGCTGGCCCGCGTAGAGCATGATGCGGCCACCCAATGGGCCCGCCGTCAGTCGCAGCCGGCTTTCGCCTTTCTCCTCGAGAGGATGCGTCCAGCCAACGAAGGATCTGCCGGGAGCATACAACGGCTTCGTAGTGGGCTCGGCGGACCGGCATTTGATCGCGCTTCAAAATCTGGACCCGGGGTTCCATGTTCCGATCGCGCTCGGGGAGAATAAGCCATAGCTGGAAAAGGCGCATGCCGGTCGAGACGACGGTGTCCTTATTGTGGACGATGCCGCTCCCTGCAGTCATCCACTCAACGTCGCCTTCCTCAAGGCGGCCTGTGCCGTCTTCCATGAAGCCGTTCAGCATGAAGGTGACCGTTTCCAGCCCGGCGTGTGGGTGGGCTTCGCCGAATGGCCCGCCAGATGTGACCTGATCGTCGGCCATCAGGAAAAAGGGGTCAGTCAACGCCAGGTCGCCTGGTTTGACCGCCTGTCGAAAGAAGCGTCCAACGGAGTCCGCATCGCAGGTCTCACCCTTGGCTCCGGGCCGGGCCGACCAGCCATGGTAGGCGTCGAGGGCAGTCTGAGTGTCTGTGGTGGCAGGAATGGTCTCCGTGGTCACCCGAAGCGTCAGAGGTAGCCAAGCTTCATCGATGGACAGGTTTTGGCCGAGCCCCAGGATGGAAAAGCTGTCGTTGGTGTCTGCGGTCCAGCGGATGAGGCGGTCAATCAGAACCGCCGTTGCGTGCACTTCACCCTTCGACAGGTCGATGCCCGCCGATCGCAGGAGCGCTACGATGCCGGCGACGGTTCGGCGTCCGCGGCTCGCGATCATGATGGAGGCGAACCGGTAAAGCGCATCCCAGGCCGAACGGGCTTGCGCGGGGTTCCCGCAGAGGTAAGCCAGTTCGGCGCGCGCCGCGGCGACATGCGCGGCGTTGCCGTCAAGGGCGGCCACGGTCACGATCCGCAGTCGCCCGCAGACGCCAGCGATATCCAGTCCCCCAGCGGTCAAGCTGTCCCGAAAATCCGCCGCGAGGGGATCGATCTCCGCTGAGGGATCCTGGCCCAAGCGAATGATGTCGGCGGCTAGACCCTGGGCGACTGTTCGGCTGCTGAAGGGGCACACCGCGAGAACACCGAAGGCCGCGCTTCCGTCGGCGAGGACGGTGGCCAAGTCGGTTAATGCGTCGGTTAACGCAGCCCCGGCAGACAGTCCCTTCTTGACCTGAATCTCCACGCGATCGCCGTTGACGAGAGTCAGGCGAATGTCGTCACCGCCGCGTCCCGTCTCACAGGCGACCTCGCGAGGTGTGTCGTCGGCCAGCCCATCCAGCCAGCCGAGCGGCGCGCCGCGTCCCGCATAGGCGAGGGCGATGGCTGTTACCGCAGCCTGATAGTTGTAGCCGCCCGCCGCCGTCGGTCCACCACCGCGTTTGCGAGGCTGACGACGCGCGATCGGGGGTCGTGTTGTCTTCAACTTAGCCAAGGGTTTCCGCCGGTCTGATTCGGTAGATCAGTCTACAGGGTCGTGAATGAACAAGGATGGGCGCGCACCGCGCGGAGCCACTCCAACGCCTGGATCACCGCCTTCATGGCCGTCTGTCAGGTGGCCCTGGTGCCGCAGTTGAGGGACGTCGCGATCGAGTGGCCCTGTAGGGATGAAATTGGGATGGGAGCTGGTCGCGCCCTACCCCAGGCCGGGCAGGTGGCTAACGGTCGATGGGCCAGGCGGCGCGATGAAAAAAGCCATCGGAACACTCGAGAGATGATGCTCTGAGCTCGACATCAGAAGCAGGCGGTTGATCGTGTGATCCTGGATGCCCTGCGCCGGGAGCGCCGTTCGTATCTGTGCAGTCATGGTGGGCTGGCCGGATTTGGCGATGGCCTTCTGCGCGGTTGAGTGGATGCGCCCGAACTGCGAGGCGATCGAGGCCTCCACGTTCGGCTTGGGGCCTTTGACCGAACGCGTCTGAAGATAGCGTAAGGCACCGGAGAACAGGTCGGGGTAGGTCGCCGTCGAGGCGGAGCCGGTCAGGAAGAGATTCATCGGCTCGGTCGGAAAGGCGAAGCTCGCGCCTTCGATCACGCGCGCCAGTCCATTCAAACCGTCATTGGCGGGGCTTCCCTTGACCCGCATGGCCGTCATGACCTCTCTCCACCGGTCTGGCGAGTCCGTCACGATCGCAGCCCCAGTCGCCTGGGCGAGGTACATCGCCATCTCGAAGTTCGGTGCGAGGCTCATCGTTGTGAGAAGCCCCTTTTCCTTGCCTGCAGGCAGGCCGTCCGGCTGCAGCGATATCAGGGGATCGTTCAGCCTAAGCTCGTCCAGCGCCACACGAAGATCCTCACGACTGGCACCCTCGAGGCCAGGGAGGCCCTCGTCTATCCTCTTCTCGAACACCTCGTCGGGCATGAGCATCAGGGCGCGTCGCGCATCCGCTTCCATCAATCGGTAGGCGGCAGGGTCCTGCGGTGCGTCCTCCGGGCGTCGCGCCCCGCGGGACTGCGCCATGTGCATCATCTGATCGCGAAGGTGGAAATCGAAGACGCAGGGGTCGGGGACCAGGTTGACCAGACCCGCGTCGACCAAGGGGAACAGTTTCAGGAAGGTGAGGACAGCCTTGAGGACCTCCTGCCGATAGGCCTGTGGCTGTTCGACCGGGCTGAATTCCTTCGCCAACACCCCCGGATGGGCGAAGGGGTGTTGGATAATCACCTCGCCGAAATAGAGGGCCATGCCGACGGCATGTCGGCCAATCGACTCAGGGTGGATCAGACCGGTGTAGACCGCGCGGGGGCGCCCATCCGGTTTGGGAAGCAGTTGAAGCAGGTCGGTCTCGAGCGGCCAGAAGGCGGCGAAGACGCCATAGAGGCGGGCAATCTTCTCGTCCGTCATCGCACGCCGGACCTCGTCCCAGCTTTTGCCCTCGGCGAAGCCGCAGATGTCCAAGATCGCGTTGTACAGGGACAAGTTGCGTTCGCGGATGCTCATCGCCGTCCAGCTCGGGCGAAGGTGATCCGGGCGCGTGGCGCAGCAGGCGCGGTAGGCGTATTCGGAGCCACAGCCGCACGAATCGTTCGGCTGCCGTTTGGTGGGCACTTTCGTCAGTTCTTCCAGTGGTTTCTCGGTGCGACCGAAGGCATCCTGATAGAAGACGCGACCGTCCTCCATCTTGGCGAACATCTCGCCGCCGAACCCCCAGAGTTCATTCTTCGGCGGCAACAGCGGCTCCCCCAGGGCGCGCCAGTCCCCGACGGCCTCGGCTTCCGGGTGGAGCCACTCCTTTCGTCCAGCCGCGACATAGCGACTAGCCCTAGCCTTCAGGATCGCATTGATCCTGAGGACCTCCCCACGTTGCAGCGATCTCGTCCTGACGAACTCGTCCGCCTTCACCATCGATTGGCGGAAGCTCCGCGCGAAGGTGCGTTTGTCCAGCGGTGCGCGTCCCGGTTCCTGGGCGAACTCGAGGTTCGTCAGGATCAGGCAGAAGTCCCTGCTCAGGGGGAAGATCGTCTGCGAGCCCTTCAGCGCGATCGACGGGTCGTTAGGATAGCAGTTCCGGGCGTCGCTGGGGGGCAGGGCCGGATTGTAAATGGTGACTGGGTGGTCGGTGATCAGGAACTTCACATCGGACGCTTCGGCGGACACGATCTCGCGAACGCCCTGGCTCCAGATGGTGCAGTTCATCATCCGGACACCCTGCATCTCCTCCATCAGTTCATTCTGGGTCAGGCCGGGATACTGGGTCCGCAACCAGGCGAGCCCCTTCGGTGTGCGGAGCTTCTGCGTATCGATGTAGCCGAACAGGGTCTGGAAGTGCCTGATCCACTCGTTCCTGTCGTCGGCCATAAACGCCCGGACCGCCGGAGCGCCGCTTCGATCGACGGCGCCGAACAGCATCCGCTCGATCTCGTCATTGACGTCCTCGCCGAAGAAGGTGGTGTAGAGATCCTTCTTCACGAAGCAGCGGGACGTCGGCCGATACGACAGCGACTTGCCGGGCTTCAGGGAGCCGTCGCTCTGACGGTACTGGACCGGTTGTAGATCGAGATAGGCGAGGGCGCTCTGGCCGGGTTCGAAGAACCCTTCCTGGTACCAACGCGGGACATAGTGGTTATCGCGGCTCGCCATCGGACCATGGTCGGCGAGCAGCGTCAGGAGATCAATCGGCTATCGGTACCGAACAAGTGGTGCCCCATCAGTGGGGGGATTGATGATCTCTAGAAGCATTCGCTTCGGATGAGGGCGTCATCGCCGTCAAAGCACAGCCATTTGGCTTAGTGTGCAGCGCTGGGATGTGCGTTACCGAGTGTCATGACTTTTTCCTCAGGCTTGACGCCCATCGCGATCGAACTGCTCCGGCTCTGTGGCAGCCTAGTAGCTGCAGTGGTAGGCGGCGGTCTCGTCATTTTGGCGAACTGGGTCACAGATAGGCGCAAGCGCCGTGTTGAAGAAGACCTTCGAGCACAACGCGAACGGACCTTGCTGACGGGTATGTTCGCCGTCCGCAATCATATCGCGGAACGATTGAACGCCTTTGGCGATTCTGGCCGTCTTTCGGAGCTCTATCGCTTAAGGACTGCCCAAGCTTATGTGCAGCGCTTTGTTGAAGCGACCCCTGACGGGACGGAAGCATTGATGATCGCCGTATTGGAGGTGGGCCTGAAGCTGGACGCGCTTCTGAGCACGCTCGATCGAGCCCCACTGAAACTGACGCGGACGGCGATGAATGCCATTTTGCCGACAGTCGTGGATGAAGCGAACGAGTTGCTTGCCGCCCTTCATCAGTTCGACATCATCGCCCAAAGCAGTCTTGGATTTGTTGATGAAGAGGACCTGCGTCGCTGGGGTGCACCAGAAGACGTTTTTACAGCTTCGGATGACCGGTAAGTTATTAGGGGTGGCGGCAGCGGTCAGGGCTGGTCGGACGCTCTAAAGGACTGCTTTTCAGCGGTGTGCCAATGTCCGCTCTTGGCGCAGATGCGGCCTGGGTCTGCGGCCCTCGCGACATTCTGCTGGCGGGAGGTGGAGGTTGGTTTGGCCGACGATGAGTGCTCTCGCTCAACGCAAACGAAGCTGGAGATCATGCCTCCAGGCCTCGCATCGCTATTTGCAGGCGGGCTGGAGGGCGAGCCAGGTACGGGCGGCTTCGACGGCATCTTCGCCTTCACCATCGATGACCTGGTCCGGCTCGATACCGTCCGGGTAGATTCGGCCATTCCGATCCATCATCATGGCCGTGGTCACGACCACATTGGTGCCATCGGCCAGGGGATACCCCTCGTTAGAGGAGGCGACGCCATAGGTGCGGGCGCCGAAGCTGCGTGTGAGCGCCCGGCCGGCGAAGGCGACCGCAACGCCCTCGCCGGAGCTGGCGGTCGCGTCATCCAGTAGAAGCGCGACTGGGGCGGCGGCGAGCGACGGGATCGGACGCCAGTTGTCGATCGTCATCATGGTCAGGCCGCGTCCCTGTTCGGCGAGCACGATTGCGGAGCCCTCCTTCAGCATGGCGTAGTCCTCGATCATTCCGTCGGCGTCCTCGCTTCGGCCCTGCGGACCGTCCCCAAGCAGACCCGAAAGCCCGATCAGCATCGGCCATACGTTGCCGCCTGTATTGCCTCTCAGGTCCAGGACATAACCGCAGGTGCGCGGGCTGGCGTCGGCGACGGCGCCGAACAGACGGGAGGCGTAGGCGATAGCCTTGTCACCAAAACCGGAGACGGAGGGCACGGTAACCAGATCGGCGTCATGGTCGGTGCCTACAGCAAGCGTGCGGGCTTCGATCTCAGCCCGCTTCATGAACGGGGAACCTGGACGAGGCCGGGACGGCGCATCAGGCATGAGCGGGCGATCGCCATATCGCTCGCGCCAGGCGGCGATCGCTTCGGGAGTGGGTTGCACGAAGGAATGGCCGTCGCCCAATCCATGCGCCAGGGCCGCCCAGGCCGGAAGCATGTCGATGTCGTCGCGGGCGCCTTCGGCGCGATGGCGCATGTCCTCGGCCAGCGCGTCCCAGTCGACCTGCCGGCTGCGATAGGCGACGGGGCGAACGATAGCAATGGCGTCTTGAATGCGCGCCTCGGCGTCGAAACGTTCGGAAGGCTGCTGGGTCAGCGAGAGGGCGGCGAGAAGGGGAAGGAGCATGACGGACCAAAATCAGTGTTCAGGCCTGGTTAGTCAGCAGATCCGTCACGCGACCAGTTAAATCTCGGTCATGCGGGCGGATTATAATCGGCAAGGGGCTGGGCATCTGGCAGCGCCTTTTGGAGGGGGCGTTCGTCACGAGAATGGCCGCAACCTGACTCAAGCTTCACTTGAGGAGAGGAGGGGCCGCTCCCTAGGCTGTGGTCATGACCCTTATCAAGCATAGCCTTCCCGCCGGGGCGTTGGCCTCACTGATCCTGTTGTCGCCCTTGTCGGCCTCCGCCGCAGAGCGACCTGATTTCGCGCCTCTCGAAGCGCAACTTGTCACGGCGTGCGAAGCCGGAGAATTTTCCGGGGTGCTCGCGGTGGCGCGGCGCGGCGAGATGCTGTTCCAGCATGTCTGCGGCCAGGCCGACCCCGTCAACGGCGTCGCCAATACGCCTGAAACGCGGTTCAAGATCTTTTCGACCAGCAAGTATCTGACGGCCATCGCCATCCTGCGCCTGTGCGAAAACGGGGAGATGGATCTCGACGCTCCCATCGGTCGCTATCTCCCCGATGCGCCTGCGAGCTGGGCCGGCGTCACCGTGCGGAACCTGCTGAACCACACCTCGGGTCTGCCGGACCTGACGGAGGCCATGCTGGCGCGTTTCAGCGTCGATCACCCGGCGGCGATGAAGGCGGTTCTGAACGACCTGCCCGAGGACGAGACCCGCCCCCTGGAAGCGCCGGGCGAAAACTTCCGCTATAATAATTTCGGTTTCGAGCTTCTCGCGCATGCGGCGGCCGCGACCCGGGGGGCGCCCTTCGACCACCTCCTGGAAGAGCTGGTCCTCAAGCCGGCTGGCATGACGACCGCCAGCGTCGAAGCGCCGAACATGGTCGCCGGTCACCCGGTGGCGGTGCAGGAAGAAGGCTTGGCCATCGGCTATAACGGGTCGCCCGGCGCTCTTTCCCAGGCTCAGAATTGGGCCTTTATTCAACTTGGCGCGGGAGCTGTTCGCGCCAGTCTTGCAGACATGCTCGCGCTCGACCGCGCCCTGGATGACGGCCGACTTCTGAAGCCTGAAAGCCTGGCCGAGATGCGCGCAGCGCCGGTCGTGAGCCGGGAAGGCAAGGCTGTGGTCGGCCCCAGAGGATATGGGCTGGGCGTGGTGGTCTCTTCGGCGGCTGGCCAGGTCATGGTCGGGCATAGCGGCGGCACGAACGGCTATATCGCCGACTTCGAACAACTGCCGGATCAGGACGCCGTGCTTGTCGTCCTTACCAATCGGGGATTTACCCGCCTTCAGCCTCTTCGTGAGCAGGTCGGGCGGGCTTTCACGGCAGTTCCTACGGGTGAGACTGCTTGAGAAATCCGACTGGGCCTTTCGAAGACAGTTCTCGTCATCGAATGAAAAGCGGGCGCCGCGACGTCCGCTAAATTCCCTCTGCGACCGGCGCCCCATCTTCGGGTAAAGCCGGAAAAAAGGGTTCAACGGGTCGAATGTGCCCCTGCAATCGCCGGTGGCGCGCGCGTCCGTTTACAGGCGGCCAAGCCATCGTCGCTCCTCGGTGTTCTACAGCTCCGCCTTTGGTCACCTACGGTTGGTTCAGGCCGCCAATCCGGATGCAACGAGGTGGAGGGATTCGGGGCGCAGGTGAGTGTACCGTCGGAGCATCTTCCAGTCCTTGTGTCCGGTAACAAGCGCAACCTGCTGGATTTGAAAGCCGGCTTCGAACAGACGGCTCGTCCCCTCATGACGAAGGTCGTGAAAATGCAGGTCCTTGATTTCGAGGCTTTTGCAGGCTCGCGTGAACGCGGTCCCGGCTGACCGGTGATTGAAAGGGAAGATGCGAAGGTCCGCATTCGAGCGGGCAGGGCGCTGATCTTCGATCAACGCGACGGGATCAAACCCAGAGACGGACAATAGGGGGATGCGCTGATCATTTCCCGTCTTCTCGCGAGGGTCTTTCCGGTCGCGGATGGTCAGCATCTTGGTCCGGGCTGCGTAATCATCCCATACGACTTTGAAGATCTCTTCCTGACGCATCGCCGTTGCGATCGCGAACCGAATGACGGCTCCCATGGGTATGGTTTGACGAGGCTTCTCGTCGAAGTGGCGGATCAAGCGCTCCAGTTCTTCAGTGCTAGGCCGGCGATCTCGCTCGACGCCCTTGCCAATCAGGCCAAGGCGTTTGAGGGCGAGGCGGGCCATGTCGATGGCCTCGACCGAGACTGTCAGGCCGTGAACCGCCGCGGCGTGTGAGAGGATGAGCTTGATCGCCCCGATGTCGATGCTCAGCGTCATGGGGCCGGCGCCTTCGGTAGCGCGCCTCCGACCGAAATCGATGAACAGTTGTCGATCCAGCTGGGCGATCTTCTTAGCGCCCAGGCGCGTCTTCAGCATCTTCAGCGTCGCCGCTTTCGACCGCCTGGGCGGCTTCCCGACGGACTTCATGTCCGCGATGTGTAGGTCGATAAGTTCGCCGAACGTGCGGAGCCGCGCTGACCGCGATGGGGTAGGGACCTCGCCGCGATCGATCCGCCCCTCGGCTTCGGTGGCCCACCGGCGCGCGTCATCGCGTTTGAGGAAGGTCTCGCTTATATAGCGACCCTTCCGTCTCACCTGGACCCGCCACGTTCCTGACGGGAGTTTCGAGTACGTCGCCATTTCGTGTGCGCTCTGTGTGCACTGAGGTGTCGAAAACCCGGAAAAAACGTCGCAACACGTCGTAAATTCGAGTGCACACGCCGCCTTCCAACTTTTTGATCTTACTAAAAAAATGTCTATAATTCAAGCTCATAGGCTGTCCGTGGCACCCATGATGGACTGGACCGACCGCAACTGTCGGGCGTTTCACCGCGCGCTGAGCACGCGGGCCCTTCTGTATACGGAGATGGTGACGGCGCCGGCGGTGATCCACGGGGATCGTGACCGTCTGCTGGGCTTCGACGCGGTCGAGCATCCGGTGGCGCTTCAGTTGGGCGGCTCGGATCCGGCGCAGCTGGCCGAGGCGGCGAGGATCGGCGAGGCCTATGGCTATGACGAGATCAATCTGAACGTCGGCTGCCCGTCGGACCGGGTGCAGTCGGGCCGGTTCGGCGCCTGTCTGATGCGCAAGCCGGAGCTGGTGGCTGACTGCATGGCGGCGATCAAGGAAGCCGTCGCCGTGCCCGCCACCGTCAAATGCCGCATCGGCGTCGATGATCAGGACCCGCAGGAAAGCCTGTTCGCCACGGTCGACGCCTCGGCGGCGGTAGGGATCACCCACTTTGTCGTCCACGCCCGCAAGGCCTGGCTGAAAGGCCTTTCGCCCAAGGAGAACCGGGACGTGCCCCCGCTGGACTACGCATTGGTGCGTCGGCTGAAGCGCGAGCGGCCGCATCTGACCATCTGCATCAACGGCGGGATCGGCGATCTGGATCAGGCCGAGGCGCATCTGAAGGCTGACGACGGGGTGCAACTGGACGGCGTCATGCTGGGCCGCGCCGCCTATCATGAGCCAGCCCTGCTGGGCCAGGTGGATCGACGCATTTTCGGCGAGGCGACGCCGGATGTGGACGTGTTCGAGGCGCTGGAGCGGTATCGACCCTATATGGCCGCGCGGCTGGTCGAAGGCGCCAATCTGGCCAGCATGACCCGCCATATGCTGGGGCTGATGCACGGTCGGGCAGGGGCGCGCGCCTTCCGCCGGATCCTGACCGTCGAGGGCGTGAAATCCGGCGCGGGGCTGGAGGTCGTGGATCGCGCCGTCGAGGCCGTGCGCGAGGCCGAGGCGCGGCAGGCCCGTCTGGGCGAGAGCGAAGAAGCGGCCTGATCCCTCAGGCGTCACCCTCGCCCTACGGGCGCCGGAGGATGACGAAAGGTAGGGGAAGGTTGGCGCAATTCCGGGATGACGCTGGCCAAGGCTGCGGCTATGCCCAAGCCATGAGCGCCCTTCCCCTTTCCGAACTCGCCCTGATGCTCGCCGCGCTTGCTGGGGCTGGCGCGATCGCCGGAGTGATCGGCGGCCTGTTCGGCGTTGGCGGCGGGACGGTGCTTGTCCCAGCACTGTTTTACGCTTTTTCGGTGCTGGGCGTCGGGGGCGAGAGCAATCTGCACGTCGCCATCGGCACCTCGCTTTTGACCATCGTCGCCACCTCGCTGAGGTCGCTGGCCACGCACAGGGCGCATGGGGCGGTGGATGAGACGGTGCTGAAGACCTGGACGCCGTGGGTGGCGTTCGGCGGACTGGTCGGGGCGGCGATTGCGGGCTTCACCTCGATGGAGGGGCTGGCGGTCGTCTACGGCGCCTGCCTGCTGCTGGTCGCGGCGCAGATGGGGCTGATGCCCGAGCGGTTCACGCTCAGAAAAGACCTGCCGACGGGCTGGGGCCGTCGCGGCGTGGGGACAGGCATCGGCCTGTTGTCCGCCATGATGGGCGTGGGCGGGGGTAGTCTGGGCGGCATGACCATGACCCTGTGCGGGCGGCCGATTCATCAGGCGGTGGCGACCGCCTCGGGCTTCGGTCTGGCTATCGGGGCGGCGGCGGCGCTGGGCTTCGCCTTCTTCGGCTGGGATGCGCCGGGGCGGCCGCCGCTGTCGCTGGGTTATGTCAATGTGCCGGCGGCGGTGATCATGGGACTGCTGACGGCGCTGACCGCGCCCTATGGGGCGCGGCTGGCGCACCGGCTGGACCGCAAGATCCTGCGCCGGGCCTTCGCCGTCTATCTGTTGCTGACGGCGTTTTCGGTGGTGCTGAAGGCGCTGTGAGCGCGATTAAGTAGATGCCCGCAGGCGGGCGCTAACACTTTGTCGAACAACGGCGGGTTAGGAGCGAGGCTGAACCTCCCTCTGTCTGAGCCTTGAGTCATGCTGCATAACCTGTCCGTACCCAAGAAGCTGATCCTGTCCTTCATGGCCGTGATCGGGGCTTGCGGGGCGGCGACCCTGATCGTCCTGTGGTGCGTGGCGTCCCTGCAGCGCGCCGACGCGGCGGACCTGACCTCGCGCGAGGTGTTGAAGGCGTCCGACCGCCTGCTGGCCGCCGCTGTCGAGCAGCAGAACGCCATGCGCGGCTATGTCCTGACCGGAGATCCGGCCGTGCTGGAACAGTACGAAGCGGGACGGCGCGACCTGCCTGTTCGCCTGGCCGATCTGGCGGCTTCTGACATCAAGGGCGTCTATGGGCAGGAGCAGGCGCAGATTCGCGCCGCCGCCGCCGCCTTTCAGGAGCAGGCTCAGGCGATTATGGCTGAGGCTCGCGATCCGGCCGCTCGCGGCGAGGCTCTGGCCCAGGTCGGACAGGTGGCCAAGCTGACCGATATCCGTACGGCCGTCGCCGCCATCCGCGCCAAGGAAGCCGCAGAGGCAGAGGTCGTCAGCCGGGCCAAATCCGGCGCCTTTGTTCAGGCCTATGTCTCCTTCGCCATCGGCGGGGTGCTGGCTCTGGCCATCGCCGTGGGCGCCGCCCTGTGGCTCATCGGCGCCCTCAGCCGCCCGGTCGAGGCGATGACCCGCGCCATGAGCCGCCTGGCCAATGGCGATCTGAACGTCGCCATCCCGGCGGTGGGCCGTCGCGACGAGATCGGTCGGATGGCCGACGCCGTCCTGACCTTCAAACAGAACGCTGAGGAGAAGGTGCGGCTGGAAGCCGAGGCCGAAACAGCGCGCCTCGCGTCGGAGATTGAGCGTCAGGAGCAGGCCGCCCGCGACGCCGAGGCCGCCCGCCAGCAGGCCCAGGTCGTCGACGGCGTGGCCAGGGGGCTTGAGCGTCTGTCGGGCGGCCAGTTGGCCTTCCGTCTCAACGACCCGTTCGCGCCGGAATATGAAGGCCTGCGCGCCGACTTCAACGCGGCGATGGACAAGCTGCAAGGCGTGATGCGGGTCATCGTTGAACGCGCCGCCGCCATCGGCGCCAGCGCCCGCGAGATTTCGCAAGCCTCCGACGACCTGTCGCGTCGCACTGAACAGCAGGCCGCCAGCCTGGAAGAGACGGCGGCGGCCCTTGAGCAGATCACCGCCACCGTGGCCCGTTCGGCCGAGGGCGCGATCGAGGCGGGGGGCGTAGTGCGCGGCGCCCGGTCCGAAGCCGTCGAAGGACAGGCCGTGGTCGGCCGCGCCATCGCCGCCATGGGCGCCATCGAGCAGTCGTCCAACCAGATCAGCGCCATCATCGGCGTGATCGATGAGATCGCCTTCCAGACCAATCTGCTGGCGCTGAACGCCGGTGTGGAGGCGGCGCGGGCAGGCGACGCCGGGCGCGGCTTTGCGGTCGTGGCGTCCGAGGTGCGGGCGCTGGCCCAGCGCTCGGCCTCGGCGGCCAAGGAGATCAAGACGCTGATTTCGGAATCCGGCCGTCAGGTCGGGGCGGGGGTGGCTCTGGTCGGCGATACCGGCCAGGCGCTGGAGCGGATCGCCGGTCAGATCGAACGCCTGACCCTGATCGCTGAAGAGATCGCCGCCTCGTCGCAGGAACAGTCCAGCGGCCTGCAACAGGTCAATATCGCCGTGACCCAGATGGATCAGGTCACGCAGCAGAATGCGGCCATGGTCGAACAGTCGACGGCCGCCAGCCATGCTCTGGCGTCGGACGCGGTCGAGCTGGATCGGATGATGGGGCAGTTCGCGTTGGATGATGCGCGCGATCTGGACGCACGCGGGCGGATGGAGGCCCTGGCGCGGGCGGTGGCCTAAGGCGTTTTCCTCACCCCTCAGTGGGGAGGTGGATCGACGGCGCAGCCGACGAGACGGAGGGGCCGCTTGGTTCCGCAGGCCTTTGCCCCTCCACCGCTTCGAGGTCCCCCTCCCCACAAACGGGGGAGGAGAGGTTACGCCGCCGCCTCCAGCGTCACCGTATCCAGCGCCTGAATCAGGTCAGCCAGGACGTCGTCCTGATGCTCCAGTCCGACCGACAGGCGCAGCAGCCCGTCGGTGATGCCTGCCGTCACGCGCGCTTCGGGCGTCATGGCGGCGTGGGTCATGGTGGCCGGGTGGGCGATCAGGCTTTCGACGCCGCCCAGAGATTCGGCGAGGGTGAAGATTTCCAGCTGCTCGATCACCTGGCGCACGGCGTCGGTCCCGCCGGTCAGCTCAAAGCTGAGCATGGCGCCCGGCCCGGACTGCTGGCGCGACGCCAGTGCATGGCCGGGGTGGCTGGTCAGACCCGGATAGTGGACCGCCTTGACTGCGGGGTGCTGCTGCAGCGCTGCGGCCACGGCGCCCGCCGTCGCCTGCTGGCGCTCGATGCGGGTGAACAGGGTCCGAAGGCCGCGCAGGGTCTGATAGGCGTCGAACGGCGAGCCGGTGACGCCCAGGCAATTGGCCCACCAGGCCAGCTGTTCATGATCGGCCGGATCGGCCGCGACCACGGCGCCGCCGACCACGTCGGAATGGCCGTTGATGTATTTGGTGGTCGAGTGGACCACAATGTCGGCGCCCAGCTCCAACGGCCGTTGCAGGGCGGGCGACAGGAAGGTGTTGTCGCACACCACCTTGGCCCCCACGGCGTGGGCGCGGCGACAGACCTCGGCGATGTCGGTGACGCGCAGCAGGGGATTGGACGGCGTCTCGACCAGCACCAGCCTGCAGCCGTCGGCCAGCGCCGTATCCAGCGCCGCGCTGTCGTTCTGATCGACGAAGGCGACGCGGAAGTGGCCCTTTTTCGCGCGGGCGGTCAGCAGGCGGTGGGTGCCGCCGTAGCAGTCGTGCGGCGCGATCAGCAGGTCGCCGGGCTCCAGCAGGCTGAGCGGCAGGTCGACCGCCGCCATGCCGGTGGCGGTGATGACGGCCCCGGCGCCGCCTTCCAACTCGGCCAGCGTCTCGGCCAGCACGTCGCGGGTCGGATTGCCCGAGCGCGAATAGTCGTATTTGCGCGGTTGGCCGAAGGCGGCGAAGGAATAGTTGGACGACAGATACAGAGCCGGCATGACCGCGCCGTGGGCCGTGTCCGTATCGACGCCCGAGCGGGCGGCGATGGTGCGGGGATCGGCGGGACGGGCGCGGCTCATTGGTCGATATCCTTCAGTACGGAGGTCAGGATGTCGGCGACCAGTCTGTCTTCCTTCAGGAAGGCGTCGTGGCCGTAGACGGAAGCGTGTTGTTCGAAGCGCCAGAGGTTGGGCAGACGGTCCGCCAACTCCCTCATGTCGTCGATGGGGCACAGGCGATCGGTGGTGAAGCCGACCAGGGTGACGGGGGCGGTGATGGCCTCGGGCTCGACGCGGTGGCGGTCGATGGAGTCGGACAGGGTCAGCCAGCGGGCGGGGGTGGTGCGGTCGCGATAGGCCCGACCGCGCGCCGTCAGATAGTCGCACACCGGATAGGCCTGGCCCGCATGGCTTGGGGCCTCTGAATCGAAGCGGTCGCCGAACTCTTCCTGGGTGCGATAGGTGGTCATGGCCAGTTCGCGCGCCAGGCCGACGGCCTGATCGATGCGGCCGGTCTCAAGGCCCAGTTGCAGGATGCGGCGCTGAATGCCGCGCCAGGCGGTGGCCAGCGGATGAGGGCGGTGGGCGGCGGACACCACCACCAGTTGCTCGGCCCAGTCGGGGAAGAGCTCGCCGAAGGCCAGGGCGATCATGCCGCCGTAGGAACAGCCGATAAAGGCGGCGACCTTGTCCACGCCCAGATGGTCCAGCAGATGGGCCAGCAGCCGCGCCTGATCCTGGGTGGTGATGGTCAGCGGCGTCTTCGGCTCCGTCACGCCGTCGCCGAATTCCGGTGCGAAATCAAAGGCCAGGACGCGGAATCGCGTCAGGTCGATCGGCGCGCGCACGCCAACGGCGCCGGACCACCAGCCCAGTCCCTTGGTCTCGGTGCGATGGACGTAACGGTCGGCGGAAATCCCGCCCGCGACCACGATCAGGGGGGCGCCCGGCTTGCCGTGCAGGCGGCCGATGACCTGTTTCTGGGTCAGGGTTCCGCCGAAATCGAGCTCGAAACCGTCCGGGATCGGAACCACGACGTCATGAGCGCCCTCGCGTTGCAGCAGTTTGGACGGGCGGCGTGGGGAAGCCGACCGACAGGCGGGCTCTTCGGCGGGGGAGGCGGGATCGATCAGGGCCAGGGTCATTGGTCTCGGTCACTCAGCAGATACGGCTCGCCAAGGAACCCATGCAGTGACAGACCTGTGGCGCGTCGCCTCGTCGACGCTCCACCCATCTCTCGCGGTCCATTCAGGCAAGCCCGAAGAACCCCGCAGGAGTTGGCACCGTTTCGGGCGGAACCCGATGGTTGCCCCGGCGTCAAAGGGCCTAATCCCTCAGCCGGTCTTGATGAGTGAGCTTACGGTGCGGTTGCGAAGAGCGCCGGTCAAGCGAAAAATTTCACCCCGTTTGGGCGAAAGCGCCCCAAGGTGATGGCCAAATGGGCCTGTTGGGGCGATGTCGAGAAAAATTATTTCGATGCGGGGTTGACGCGACGCGGCGCCCTGGCTCACCCTAAGGCACGATTTTCAACCGGACGCCGCCTGTGCCTTACCGCCTCGCCAGCATGAAGACGACCACCATCGCCGCCCCGGCGACGGGTCTCTTCGCGTCCATGATTACCACCACCGGTACCACCACCATGCCCTTGCGGGCGGGGACCGGATGATGCGCGCCGTTTAGGGCGAGACACGCAGAAAACCGATCACCCGCCTGGACCCCCGGGCGGGTTTTTTATTGCCTTAAATCCACTCTGACCCCGCCGATCTCTCTTAAAAATCCTCCCAGACCCAGCCTTCAGGAAACGTCCATGTCCGCCTCTCTCGCCCTCGTCGCCGACCAGCCCAAACCAGTTGAAGCCCTCGCTCCGGCCGCCGAAGTGGTGGTGCTGAAGTTCGGTTCGTCCGTTCTGCGCGACGCCTCTCAGGCCCCCGCCGTCGCCAGCGAAATCTACAGCCACGTCCGCGCCGGCCGTAAGGTGGTCGCCGTCGTCTCCGCCCTGGCTGGCCAGACCGACAAGCTGCTGTCCGAGGCGCGCAGCCTGGGCCTCGACCACGAGAACGAGCTTCTGCCCGCCTATGTCGTGCTGGGCGAGGAAAAGGCTGCCGCCCTGGTCGCCGTCGCCTGCGATCGTGTGGGGCTGGACGCCATCGGCCTGTCGGTGCGGGAACTGGGCATCATCGCGGAGGGGCCGAGCCAGCACGCCCGCCCGGTCTGCCTCAAGGGCGACCAACTGCAACGCGCGCTGGAGGCGCATGAGGTGGTGGTCGTGCCTGGCTTCGGCGCGGTCCGGCCCAACGGCCGCGTCGCCCTGCTGGGCCGGGGCGGGTCCGATCTGACGGCGGTGGTTCTGGCGGCTGAACTGGGACTGAACCGCGTGCGGCTGGTCAAGGATGTGGACGGCCTCTACGACCGCGATCCGGCGGTCAGCGCGGGGACGCCCGTGCGCTATCGCCGCGCCTCATGGGAGACGGCGCGCCAGGTGGGCGGGGCCCTGGTCCAGCATGACGCCATCGACCTGGCTCAGGCCCGCGCGGTCGAGATTGAAGTGGCGGCTCTGGGCCGCGCCGAGGGCACGGTGGTCGGCGATCGCGGCGCCCCTCCGGGGCCGGTGCAGGCGGCGGCGGCGCTGAAGGTGGCCGTGGCCGGATGCGGGGTCGTCGGCGGGGGTCTGCTCAGCCGCCTTCTGCCCGACAGCCGTTTTGAAGTCGTCGGCGTCCTGGTCCGTGATCCGAAGAAGCCGCGCGACGTCGCCGCCCCGGCTGAACTGTTCACCAATGACGTCGACGCCCTGCTGGCCAAGAAACCCGACCTGTTGCTGGAAGCCCTGTCCGAGGGCGAGGCGGGTCACGCCCTGATCCGCCGCGCGCTGGAGGCGGGCTGCGACGTGGTCAGCGCCAACAAACAGGCCGTGGCCCGCGATCCCAAAGGGCTGCAGGCCCTGGCAGACGCCAACGGTTGTCGGGTCGCCTGGTCGGCTTCGGTCGGCGGGGGCTCGCCGATGATAGAAACGCTGCGCGCCGCCCGCGCCGCCGGTCCGGTGGTCGGTTTCGAGGCGGTGCTGAACGGCACGGTCAACTTCATGCTGCAGCGTCTGGGCGAGGGGGCGACCTTCTCCGACGCCCTGGCCGACGCCCGCGCCGCCGGTTTCGCCGAGGAGGACCCGTCCTCGGACCTGGAAGGCTTCGACGCCGAGGCCAAGGTCAAACTGCTGTCGTTCGAGGCCTTCGGCCGTTCGCCCGACGCCCTGCCGCGCGACGTGCTGGCCGCCGAAACCCCGCTGGGCGACGCGCCGGTGCGCCAGATCGGCGCCTGTTTCGACCGCGACGGCGAACTGGACGCCTATGTCCGTCTTGACGGCGCGCTTGAGGACGCGCTCTTCCTGTCGCTGAACGGAGAGCGCAACGCCTTGAAAGTCTATGGTCAGGACGGCCGGGTGTGGACGTGCAAGGGGCGCGGCGCCGGGCGCTGGGCCACGACCGAGAGCGTTCTGGCCGATGTCGCCGACGTCATGCGCGCCCGGCGCGCCGCTGCGGAGCTTGTCTAGTCATGGCCGTCTTCACGCCCGTCACGCCGCAACAGGCCGACGACTATCTCATGCGCTACCCTCTCGGCGGGCTGGTCGAACTGACCCCGATCGCCGAGGGGGTCGAGAACACCAACTACCGTCTGGTGACTGACAAGGGCGCCTATGTTCTGACCCTGTTCGAGGGGCGGACCGAGGCCTCGGCCCTGCCGTTCTGCCTCGGCCTGACGGGGCGGCTGGCGGCGCAGGGCTTTCCGACGCCCGCGCCGGTGGCGGATCGCGAAGGGCTGGTGATCGGCCGCCTGAACAATCGCGCCGCCGCCATTGTTGAATGGACGCCCGGCGCCTGGAAGCGCCAGCCGACGGACAAGGATCAGTATCGCGCCGGTCAGGTTCTGGCCCTGCTGCATCTCGATGCGGCCGATTATGAAGGCATGCGCGAGAACCCGGTCGGGCCGCGCGTCTGGGCCGATCTGGCCGCGCGCTGCGATACGGTCGCTGCGGGCGAGGATCACAGGATGCTGGAGCAGATGCAGCGCCTGCTGCCCGATCTGGCCCGACCGTGGAGCGACGCGTCGCTGCCGCGCGGCCCGATCCACGCCGACTACTTCCCCGACAACGTCCTGTTTGCTGTGAACGAGCATGGGGCGACCGACGTGGGCGGCGTGATCGACTTCTATTTCGCCTGCGTCGACGTGCTGGCCTATGACCTGGCCATCGCGCTCAGCGCCTGGGGCTTCGACGCCGAGGGACGGCCTCTGCCGTCAGCCCTGCGCGCCTTCCAGAAGGGCTATGAGTCGGTGCGGCCCCTGTCGGACGCCGAGCGTCAGGCCCTGCCGGAACTCGGCGCGGCGGCGGCGGTGCGCTTCACCCTGACGCGCCTGCATGACCGGCTGTTTCACGACCCGGCCAATCTCGTCACGCCCAAGGATCCGACGCCCTTCTTCCGGCGCCTGGATTACTGGAAGGCGGCGGAGCCGGCCTGAACCCTCTGCGATCAAGGCGGCCTCTTCATGCGAAGGGGCCGCTTTTTCATTCCCGCCTGTGTGGCAGGACAAGGCGCCGCAACCGGGAACAAGCTTGGCGGCCCATGCGCTCCCTCTACATCTCAGAATGGAGGACAGCATGACCGCAGCCGACAAGAACCGCGCCCTGGACCGTAATGAGACGGAGTGGGTCGAGATGAGCCGTGCGGCGGCGCACCTGACCGATACGCAACTGACCGATCTGCTGCGACGACTGCGCGAGCGGCGCGACCGCGCTCAGCGGATGATCCGCACCCGCACCCGCCAGGCCAGCCGCGAGGGGCAGGCCAATATCGACACGGGCGCGCGTGAAAAGAAGGCGCAACTGGCCGAGGCGATCGAGCGCGCAGCTGAGGAACAGAAGCGCCGTCGTGCATCGACCTCAGCGACGCGCAATCTGAAGGCCGCCGTAGAGCGTAAGGCCGAACAGACGCATGAGGGCATCCCTGACAACCGCACGGCCCATACCGACCCTGCCGACACCCCCAACGACAAGATCGCTCCGTCCGGCGCTCTTCACGCCGAAGGGATGAGGGCCGCCATCAGCCGCTCGACCGGCGACCGTTGAGCCAGAGTATTTAGAGAGGGAGTGTCAGCTCGCCTTCGCAAACCCCTTCACCGCCGTCAGCGCCGCCTCGGGCGTGTTCTCGATCACCGTCAGGCGTTCGGGGCGGTCGCCCAGTGCGCGGATGACGGGGGCCGGTTCCGGCTCGACGCCGATGACGTCAGAGACGAAGGCGCCGAACTTGGACGGGTGGGCGGTGGACAGGGCGACGATGGGCGCGCCGTTGCGGTCCAGGCGGCGCGCGGCGGCCAGGGCCACGGCGGTGTGCGGACAGACGACGCGGCCCCAGGCGGCGTGGGCGTGGGCGATCTCGGCTTTTGTCGTCGCTTCATCGACCGAGACAGCCGACACCTCGGCGCGCAGGGCGGCCAGAAGGTCGGCGGGCAGGGTGACGGACCCCTCGCGCGCAAAGGTTTCGAACACGGCGCGGGTCGCCTCGGCGTCGCGGCCGGAGGCTTCATAGACCAGACGTTCAAAGTTGGACGGCGCCTGCACGTCCATCGACACGCTGCCGCTCTCGACCGCCGGGCGGCGGGCGTAGACGCCGTCATTGATGGCGCGGGCCAGGGCGTCGTTCTGGTTGACGGCGGCGACGAAACCGGCGGCGGGCAGGCCCATCTTCTTGGCGGCGATCCCGGCGAAGGCGTCGCCGAAATTGCCGGTCGGCACCACGAAGGTCGCCGCCTGGCCTAGCTGGGCCGTGGCCGAGACGTAATAGGGAATCTGGCCCGCCAGTCGGCCCCAGTTGATCGAGTTGACCGAGGACAGACGGCCCTGTTCACGCAGGGATTCCTCGGCCAGCAGCCCCTTCACCAGACGCTGACAGTCGTCGAAGTCGCCGCGCACGGCCAGGTTCAGGACGTTGTCCGCCTCGACCGTCGTCATCTGCCTGCGCTGCACCGGCGACACGCGGTCCAGCGGATGCAGAACGATCAGCTTGATGCGTTCGGCGCCCGCGAAGGCGCGCACGGCGGCGGCGCCGGTGTCGCCGCTGGTGGCGGTCAGCAGGGTCAGGGTCTCGCCCGTCGCGGCCAGGGCCTCGTCCGACAGGGCGGCGACCAGCTGCATGGCCAGATCCTTGAACGCCGCCGTCGGGCCGTGGAACAGCTCAAGTACGAACAGGCCCGGCTCCAGTTCGACCAGCGGCGTCACCAGCGGATGGTCGAAGCCCTTGGTCAGACGGTCCAACGCACGATCCAGCGCGCCCGCTGGCAGGGCGTCGCCGATAAAGGGCGCCATCGCCGCCTTGGCGATCTCGGCGTAGCTGCGTCCCGGCCGGGTGGCGTCGACCGGCAGGGCGGGCCAGGCCTGCGGCATGTAGAGGCCGCCGTCCGGCGCGATTCCGCGCAGCAGGGCGTCCGAAAAACGGGTCGGAGCGGCGTCGCCGCGCGTCGAGATGTAGCGGTCAGCTGAATTCGTCATATCGGGGTCGTTTCTAGCCGCCGTTGGCTGCTTCGTCATGATTATTTTGCGTATGCGAAGGGAAAGTTCGCCAGATGACGCAACAACCTGGTTGGGACTAAGCGTTCAGCGCGCCTTGCCCCGTCGCGACCGCTATCTCGAGGGAAAAGGGCTGGCGTCGGAGCCCCGCCCGGTTCATGTCAGGCCGATGAACCGCCGCTCCCTTTTCATTCGCGCCGGAGCCGCCGTCGCCGCCGTAGGCGGCGGATTGTGGCTCAAGGATCATGTGCTGTGGCGACGTCCCGGCGTGACCTTCGGCGCCGACGGAAGCAGCGGCTGGCTTCAGTTCGTCGCGCCCCGGACCCTGTTGCCGACCGTGCCGGTGCGGCTGGCTGGTCGCGAACTGACGGCGCTGATCGACAGCGGCGCCCAGTATTCGGTGATCGACCGGCGGCTGGTGGCCGAGCTGGGGCTGGATCGTTTCTTCGACATGCCGCTGATCGCCTATGGGGTGGATGGGCGCGCCCAGATGGGCCGTGGGGTGACCCTGGACCTGACGTTTGGCGAGGCGCGCATCGACCGCCTGCGCGCAGGAATTCTGGACCTCGGGCCTCTGTCGGAAGAGGAGGGGCTGGGGGCGCCGCTGATCCTGGGGCAGGATCTGCTGATGCAGGCGGGGCTGGAGATGGACCTGCGCCGACGGCGGTTGCGTCTGTTCCGCAAGGCGCAGACGGAGCTGTCGCCGGCCTATCGCGCCATGCCCGTGCGGCGGGCCGGTACGTCCCTGATCGCCGATACGGTCGTGGAGGGCGTCAGGGTGCAGGCCGTCCTCGATACCGGCTCTTCCGCCCTTCTGGCTGTGAGCGAAGGCGTCGCGCAGTCGGCGGGCCTGCTGGACGGCCGCCCGGAACGGGAAGGGTCAAGCATCGTTCTGGGCGGGGTGGCCAGGGCGCGTCTGGTTGAGGCGAAGAGCGTGGCTTTGGGGTCGGAAACCTGGCGCGACGTGACGATAGCGGTCTACGCCGATCGGGCGCTGCCCAACTACCCGGACGCCCTGTTGGGCATGGAGGCGTTCGCAGGGCGCGATATTATTCTCAACCTTGGCGACGGACAGCTGCACCTCGCGCCGTTGATGGATGTGACCATTGTTTAGCTTTGACGGGTTTGCGCAGGCAGAATCCGTTTCGTCCACGGCCTGAAGGGGGATAAGCGGCCCGCATGAGCGCCTCGCCGTCCATGATGTCCGTATCGCCAGGTCAAAGGCTGGAAAGCCTGGACCTGCTGCGCGGCTTCGCCCTGTGCGGCATCCTGTTGGTCAATATCATGATGATGGGCGGCGCCTGGGACCAGTATCATCCGGACCTGCCGCCGACGCTGGCCAATCCGGACTGGTCGGCGTGGATCATCCAGCATCTGTTCGTGCAGGGGTC
The DNA here is from genome assembly GCF_000421705.1 of Brevundimonas naejangsanensis DSM 23858. Classification (GTDB taxonomy): domain Bacteria; phylum Pseudomonadota; class Alphaproteobacteria; order Caulobacterales; family Caulobacteraceae; genus Brevundimonas; species Brevundimonas naejangsanensis. Next base: position 993,767 of record NZ_ATXN01000002.1, on the reverse strand, counting down.
GATGCGGGGTCTGTTCACCCTGCTGTTCGGCGCGGGAATGCTGCTGATCACCCTGCGCGGCGAAGACGGACGCGGGACGATTCAGGCGGCGGACGTGTACTTTCGACGTTGCATCGCCCTGCTGGCGCTGGGCGTGTTCAACGCCACGGCCCTGCTGTTTCCGGGGGACATTCTCTATGTCTATGGCCTGTCGGGATTTCTGCTGTTTGTTTTCCGCATGGCCCGCCCGCGCACTCTGATCGCCCTGTCGGCCGCGCTTCTGCTGCTGTTGACGGCTGAGTCGGCCGTGGTCGGCGCCTATCAGACGATTGAAGCGCGTCGCGGCGCCGAACTGGCGTTGCAGGTTGAGGCCGGAGCGTCCCTGTCGGCCGAAGACGCCGAGGCCCTGAAGGCGCATAGCCGCGCCCAGGAGGCGCAGAGCCTGTCGCCGGAGGCTGTCGCCGAAGAGGTCGCCGTGCGCACCGGCGGCGTCGCAGGCCTGCTGAAGTGGAGCGTGAGGACCTGGCTGGACTATGCGGCGTCCAGCTACACCATCACCCTGGTCATTGAATCGGTCGCCTTCATGCTGTTGGGCATGGCGCTGTTCAAGCTGGGCGTGCTGGGCGGGGCGCGTTCGCTGGGTTTCTATCTGGCGCTGACGGCTTGTGGTTATGGCGTGGGGCTGGCGGTCAACGGCGGGCAGGCGGTGGTGCTGTGGTTGAGCCAGTTTTCGTCCGAGTCTTGGGCGACGCAGAGCAGCTATGAACTGGGCCGATGCGCCATGACCCTGGGTCATGTCGGCCTGCTGCTCTCATTGTGGAAGATGAACGCCCTGGGGTTTGTCGGGCGGGCGTTGCGCAATCTGGGACGGATGGCCCTGACCAACTATCTGGGACAGTCGGCGATCGCGGCCCTGTTGTTCTATGGCCTGAACCTGTGGGGCAGGCTGGACTGGTGGGGCCTGTGGGGTGTCGCGCTCGGCATCTGGGTGGTTCAGATGACGTTCAGCGCGCTGTGGCTGCGCGCCTTCAACATGGGACCGCTGGAGTGGGCCCTGCGCTGGTTCGCCTATGGGCGGCCTTCGCAGCTGAAGCGCGCGAAGGCCGCCTGATCCACTCGGTTTAAAGCTGGGAGAAGGTGTCGCAGGCGGCTGGATCGCCGGTCTGATAGCCGCGCTGCAGCCACTCGACCCGCTGGGCCGAGGAGCCGTGGGTGAAGCTTTCGGGCGAGACGCGCCCGCCGCCGCGCCGCTGCAGGGTATCGTCGCCGATGGCCTGGGCCGTCTTCATGCCCTCTTCCAGATCGCCCGGCTCCAGCGCCACCTGACCGTTCGACACGGCGGCGGCGTTGCTGGCCCAGACCCCGGCGTAACAGTCGGCCTGAAGCTCCAGCGCGACGGAATAGCGGTTGCCCTCGGCCTGTGACCGCGCCGCCTGCTGGGCGCGCTGCACCTGCTGGCTGGCCCCGGTCAGGGTCTGGACGTGGTGGCCGAATTCATGCGCGATGACATAGGCCTTGGCGAAGTCAGCGCCGGACGCGCCCAGCTTCGTCTCCATCTCGCGCCAGAAGCTGAGGTCCAGATAGACCTTCTGATCCGCCGGACAGTAGAACGGCCCCATCGCCGCCTGGCCATAGCCGCAGCCGGTCTGGGTGCCCTGTTCGTAAAGGACGGTGATGGGCGCGGTGTAGCCCTTCAGCTTGGTCTTCCACACGTCGTTGATGTTGGAGCCGACGACCTCGACGAACTGGCCGTCCTGATCCTCGGGCGAGCCCATCTGGCCCTGCTGTTCCGCCTGACCGGCGCCGCCGAATTGGCTGGCCAGCTGTTGGGTGGTGTTGGGGTCGATGCCGAAGACGAAATAGCCGATCGCCGCCAGCACCAGCACGCCGATGCCGCCGCCCGCGACCGCGCCGCCGCCCATGCCGCGCCGATCTTCAACCCCGCCGCCGCGCCGTCCGCCCTGCCAACGCATCTGCTGGTCTCCGCTGTGCTGTCTGTTCCGAAGCTAGGCTGAAACGCAGGGGCAGGTGAAGAGATGCAAATGTAACGCGTCGTGGGCTGCGGCGGGCGTTAGTGCGGCGGTCGGTTCAGCCAGGCGTCGATCTCGGCCACGCCGGGAGCATTCTGATCGGCAGGAGCGGGCAGAGGCGTCGGTCGCGGCGCATAGGGCGTCGGAGGAGGCGCAGCGGGCGCAGGCGCGCGTGCGGCTTCGAGCTGGCGAACCGTGCGCTCCGTCTGCAGCCTCGTGCGGGCGGCGTCGGCCTCGCGCTGGTCGGCCTGAAGGCGCAGTCGCTCCATCGCCTGATTGTGCTGTTCGGCGCGCGCGACATTGGGATCGTAGCCGGCAGGCGGCGGACCGGGCCAGCCCGGCCAGGTCTGGGCGCTAGCCGTCAGCGGAACGGCGACGAACAGCAGGATCAGGAACGCCAGACGCTTCATGTCGATAAAGATGGGCGCCCGACGCCCCGCCGCCAAGCGGGGCGGTTCTGCGATGTCAGATCGAGAAGCTGACGCCGCAGCCGCAACTGGAGGCGGCGTTGGGGTTGCGGATCACAAACTGGGCGCCTGCCAGTTCGTCCACGAAGGCCACTTCGGAATCCTTCAGGAAGGGCACGGACACCGGGTCGATGACCACGGCCTGACCGTCGCGGCGCACCACCAGATCGTCGGCCTCGGGGCCGTCGACCAGCTCAAAGCGATACTGAAAGCCCGAGCAGCCCCCGCCGTCGACGGCGACACGCAGCAGCACCGGCTTGCCCTCAGCCTCGGACAGCCTGGCCAAGCGGCGCGCGCCGCTTTCGGACAAGGTGATGCCTTCGGGCGAACGGGGCGCGATCGACAGCGACAGGTCGCGGGCTGATTCTGTAGATTGGACGGTGCTCACAGCCCTCTATATGAGGGTCTGACAGGCGTTCGCAAAGGCCTGTCGCCATCACGAAGTCCTGCCGACTCCCCAAAAGGCCTGACGATTTGAGCCAGACCCGCGCTTCCTACGCCGAAAACCACGCCGCCAGTCGCGGTCGTCATGTCTTCGAGCCCGCCAGCCGCACCCGCACCGCCTTCGCCCGCGACCGCGACCGCATCATCCACGCCACCGCCTTCCGTCGCCTGAAGGAGAAGACGCAGGTCTTTGTGGCGCATGAGGGCGACCATTATCGCACCCGGCTGACGCACAGTCTTGAGGTGGCGCAGATCGCCCGATCGCTGGCCCACGCCCTGCGGTTGGACGACGATCTGGCCGAGACGGTCGCCCTGGCCCACGATCTGGGACACCCGCCGTTCAGCCATGCGGGCGAGGACGAACTGCACGAACAGATGAAGGCGTTCGGCGGCTTTGACCACAACGTCCAGAGTTTCCGCGTCGTGACCGAGCTGGAGACGCGCTATCCCGGCTTCACCGGCCTGAACCTGAGCTGGGAGACGGTCGAGGGCGTGGTCAAGCACAACGGCCCGGTGGCGCATAAGCTGACGGACCCGGCGTGGAAGGCGGTCGCCGCCTATGCGCCGGGCGGAGCGGCCGACTGGGACCTGCGGCTTGGCACCTTCGCCTCGCTGGAGGCCCAGTGCGCGGCCATCGCCGATGACATCGCCTATAACAACCACGACGTGGATGACGGGGTGCAGGCGGGGCTGTTCAGCCTGTCCGACCTGTCCGACGTGCCCCTGATCGGGCGCTGTATCGCCAGCGCGCGCGCCGACTGGCCCGATGTCGACGAAAGGATGCTGCGGCTGGAGGCCGTGCGCAGGATGATCGGCGTTATGGTCGATGACGTCCTGGTCGAGACCGAGGCCCGTCTGGCCAGACACAAGATCGAGACAGTCGAGGACGTGCGTAACGCGCCCGAGACTCTGGTGCAGTTCTCATCTGGCATGATGGCGGAGCTGGCTGTGCTGCGTCGCTTCCTGTTCGAGCGGATGTATCGCCATTATCGCGTCAACCGCACCCGCAGTCAGGCGCGCCGTGTGCTGGCCCAGCTGTTCCAGCTGTTCATGGCCGAGCCGGAGGTGATGCCGCCGGAATGGCAGGCATCGGCCCTGACCGATGACCAGAACGCACGGGCGCGGGCGGTGTGCGACTACATCGCCGGTATGACAGATCGTTACGCTATCGAGGTCCACAGGAAGCTGTTCAGCCTCGACCTCGCCCTCGATCTGTGATTCGAGAAGGGCTTCACGGCGCGTTAGACTGAGCGCCGACGCGCGCCGATTCGCGCGCGTGTCCCACGACCACCAAGGCGCGACCCATGTCCTACGACGACGATCACCGAGGCAATCCTAACGCGGGGCACAACGCTGGCCGCGACCGCGGCGCCTATACCCCGCCGACCGACGACGACCTGCCCTTTACGCGCGGCGGCTATGACCCTCGCCGGGCTCCGGCCGCCAAGTCGCCGCCCATCACCCTGATCATCAGCGCCATCGTCCTGCTGCTGCTGATCGTGGCCGTGGTGGTCTTCTATCGTTCGGGCGTGCGCTCCTCGACGGATGCGCCGCCCGCCGTCGGAACCCCGGTCGAGAGCATGAAGGTCGAGGCGCCGCTGGACGCCCAGCCGATAGACCCGGAAGCCGACATCCGCGTCTATCGCGACGGCGGCGAGCCGAGCGACGCCGCGCCGACCTTCACCCCCGGTCCGGAAGAAGTCCTGCCGCGCCCCGCGCCGACGGCCCCGGCTACGCCGGTCGAGTCCTCGACCCCGCCGCCCGCCGCGCCCGCCCCGGCGACCAAGGCTCCGGCCGCGCCTGCGCCCGTAACGCCCGCTCCGGCGACGAAGGCTCCGGCTCCAGCCCCGGCTCCGGCGCCCGCTCCGGCTGCGGCGGGCGGATCGTCCGGCGTGCAGATCGGCGCCTTCTCCTCGACCGCTATCGCCGACCGTGAATACGCGGCCGTCGCCGCCCGCTTCGGCCAGTACGCCTCGGGCGCCCAGAAGCGCGTGCAGGAAGTCACCGCCGCCAACGGCTCGACCCTGTACCGCACCACCTTTACCGGCATGAGCCGTGAACGCGCCGTCGCCTTCTGCAATGCGCTGAAGGCTGCGGGCCGCGACTGCATCGTCCGCTAAGGGGCGAGCGCACATGACCTCCGCCGCCATCTACGGCTGTTCCGGCCACAGGCTGACGGCGGAGGAACGCGCCTTCTACGCCGAGGCCAAGCCCTGGGGCTTCATCCTGTTCCGCCGCAATGTGGACAGCCCCGAGCAGGTCAAGGCGCTGGTGTCCGAACTGCGCGACAGCGTGGGCCGCGACGACGCCCCGGTCCTGATTGATCAGGAAGGCGGCCGGGTGCAGCGCCTCGGCCCGCCGCACTGGCCGAAATATCCGCCCGGCGCCGCCTATCTGAAGGCGACCAATGATCCGGCGGCGGCGCGTGAACTGGTGCGTCTGGGCGCGCGGCTGATCGCTCATGACCTGCGCGAACTGGGCATCACCGTCGACTGCGTGCCGGTGCTGGACGTGCCGGTGCCGGGCGCCCACGACATTATCGGCGACCGCGCCTATGCGCAGGACCCGGCGACCGTGACCCAGCTGGGCCGGGCCGCTGCCGAGGGCCTGCTGGCGGGCGGCGTCCTGCCGATCATCAAGCATATCCCCGGCCACGGCCGCGCCTTCTCGGATAGCCACCACGACCTGCCGGTGGTCGAGACGGCGATCGAGGAACTGGACGCCTGGGACTTCGCCCCGTTCAAGGCGCTGTCGGACATGCCGATGGCGATGACGGCGCACGTGGTCTTCACCGCCGTCGACGCCAAACGCCCGGCCACCACCTCGAAGAAGGCGATCCGCCTGATGCGCGAGCGGCTGGGCTTCTCCGGCCTGATCCTGTCCGACGACCTGTCGATGCAGGCCCTGTCGGGGACGTTGACCGAGCGGGCGGAACAGTCGCTGAAGGCGGGCTGCGACGTGGTGCTCCACTGCAACGGCGACCTGAAGGAGATGGCCGCCGTCGCCGACGGAACGAAGAAGCTGAAAGGCGAGGCCAAGCGCCGCGCCGAGGCCGCGCTGAACCGCATCGTCCGCGCGCCCGAGCCGCTGGATGTCGCCGAGGGCCGGGCCCGGCTGGAGGCGGCGCTGAACGGCCGCTTCGACGCCGCCAAGGGGCCGGACGTCGGCGAGGCGCAAGGGTGATCGCCGGGGAGGGCGCATGAGCGAGGCCTTCCAGCCGAATCTCGACTTCACCGCCGTCGAACAGGTCGAGGCGCAGGAGGCCTTCGTCGTCGACCTGGAGGGGTATGAAGGCCCCCTGCACGTTCTTCTGGCCCTGGCGCGGACGCAGAAGGTGGACCTGCTGAAGCTGTCCATCACCCGTCTGGCCGAACAGTATCTGGCCTTCGTGCATGAGGCGCGGCGGCGGAATTTCGCGCTGGCGGCCGACTATCTCGTGATGGCGTCGTGGCTGGCCTATCTGAAGTCGCGCCTGCTGATCCCGCGCAACGAGAAGGACAAGCCGGAGGAGCCTCCGGCCGAAGAGATCGCCGCCGCCCTGGCCTTCCGCCTGCAGAAGCTGGAGGCCATGCGCACGGCGGTGGAGGCCATCACCAGCCGCCCGCAACTGAAGCGCGACGTCTTCACGCGCGGCGACCCGCAGGCGACGGTCATCATCCCCTCTGATCGGGTGGACGCCAGCCTCTATGAACTGATGAGCGCCTATGTCGCCCAGCGCCGCCGCGAGGAACGCCGCAAATACGCCCCCGGTCAGCGGGTCGAGGCCTTCCAGTTGGAGGCCGCGCGCGACTGGCTTCGCGAAATCATGCCGCGCCTGGCTGAATGGACGCCGCTGGAGCGCGTGGCGCCGCAGAAGCCGGAGGGGCAGGAGGGCCCCAGTCAGGCCAGCTATACCGCCTCCACCCTGTCGGCCAGTCTGGAACTGGTGAAGGAGGGCGGCATGGACATCCGGCAGGAGCGGCCTTTCGACGCGGTGTGGCTGAAGCGACGGGGGCTGGGCCAGCCGCTGGAGCTGACGCCGTGACCCTCGACTTCACCCCCGACCACCTCGAGATCGAGCGCCGCGTCGAGGCCCTGCTGTTCGCCGCGGCTGCGCCGCTGTCGCTGGCCGAGATCGCGCGCCGCCTGCCAGAAGGCGCCGACGTCGGCGGCGCGCTGACCGCGCTTCAAGAACGCTATCAGGGCCGGGGCGTCGAGCTGGACTGCGTGGCCGAGCGCTGGCGCTTCCGCACCGCCCCTGACCTCGGCTTCCTGATGACCGAGGAGCGCGAGGAGCCGCGCCGCCTGTCCAAGGCTGCGCTCGAGACCCTGGCCATCATCGCCTATCACCAGCCCTGCACCCGCGCCGAGATCGAGAGCGTGCGGGGCGTCTCCCTGTCCAAAGGCACGCTGGACCTGTTGCTGGAGATGGACTTCGTGCGCCTGCGCGGCCGACGCCGTACGCCCGGACGGCCGGTGACCTACGCGACGACCGACCGCTTCCTGGAGCATTTCAGCCTGGCCAGTCTGTATGACCTGCCGGGCGTGCAGGAGATGAAGGCGGCGGGCCTGCTGGACCTGTCCATGCCGGTCGGTTTCGAGGTGCCGGACCCCTCGCGCGCCGGCGAGGACGAGGGCGAGGATCTGCTGACCGGTCTGGACGGCGCCTCGCCCGAATTCGCCCAGGATTTCATCAGCGAGGACGAAGAGTCGCAACCTTAGCCGGGACGGATCGTCGCGCTTGCAAGAAACCGCGAAAACTCATGGACTTAAGTCCAGCGGAGGCCGCCTTGACCTGAAGGCCTCTCGCCTATAGGTTCCGCGCCGAAATTCAGACCCGATCCGGCCCTGCCGGGCGCTGACCCAACAGGCCCATGTCCCCGACGAAGGAATCGCGCGAAGAGGCGATCAAACGCCTCCACCAAAGCGCATCCGCGCTGGAGGCGAAGGTTCAGGCGGACAAGTCCGTCGAGGTCGCTGCGCAGAAGGTGGTCGGCCAGGCCTATCGCATCATCGCCGAACTGCTGGGCGGGGTGCTGATCGGTCTTGCACTTGGTTTTGGCGTCGACCGGCTGTTCGGGACGACGCCGATTGGCGTTGTAGGCGGGGTCCTTCTGGGCTTCGCCTTATCGGTTTATATGGCGCGCCGCACAGCCAACCGGCTGATGGCGCAGGCCAAGGCGGCGGGTTTGCCCCAACAGGGCGAACCTATCGTCGAGGCTGACGAAGAAAACAGGGAACGATAGGCTTAATGGCCGGTCCGATTGAACAATTTGAGGTCAAGCCGCTCGTAGAGTTCGGCACGGTCAATGTTCCCGTCCTGGGCGAGCAGGTGATCGCGATCACCAATTCGCACGTGGCCATGACCATCGCCTTCGTCGGCGTGGTGGGCTTCCTGTCGCTGGCGACCTCGGGCGCCAAGGTAGTCCCGGGGCGGATGCAGGCGGCGGGCGAGAGCCTGTTCGGCATGGTCGACAACCTGGCCAACTCCATCATCGGTCACGAAGGCCGCAAATACTTCCCCTTCGCCTTCACCATGTTCCTGATGGTTCTGTCGATGAACCTGCTGGGCATGTTCCTGACCTTCACCGCCACCTCGCAACTGGCCGTGACCGTCACCCTGGGTTTGATCGCCTTCCTGACGGTTGTCGTGGTCGGTCTGGTCAAGAACGGCGTCGGCTTCCTCAAGCTGTTCTGGCCCGCTGGCGCGCCGCTGCTGTTGCGCCCGTTTGTGGGCCTGATCGAGCTGGTCTCCTTCCTGCTGCGTCCGATCACCCTGGCCCTGCGTCTGTTCGGCAACATGCTGGGCGGCCACGTGGCGCTGAAGATCTTCGCCCAGTTCGTCGTTCAGCTGGGCGCGGCGGCCATCGTCACCGGCGGTCTGGCCTATGCCCTCATTCCCGTCGCGGCCCTGTCGCTGGGCATGACGGTCGCGATGACGGCGCTCGAGTTTCTGGTGGCCTTCCTTCAGGCCTTCGTTTTCACCGTTCTGACCTGCATCTACCTCAACGATGTGGTCAACCTGGGCGATGGCCACTAAGGCTTGAGTTCAGTTCGTAACCCTACCCTCCAACGCTCCAAGAAATTAGGAAATCATCATGGACGCTGAAGCCGCTAAGTACATCGGCGCTGGTCTGGCCACCCTCGGCATGATCGGCTCGGCCCTGGCCGTCGGCAACATCTTCGGCAACTTCCTGGCCGGCGCTCTGCGCAACCCGGCTGCTGCCGCCTCGCAGGTCGGCAACCTGTTCGTCGGCGCGGCTCTGGCCGAAGCCCTGGGCATCCTGGCCTTCGTGCTGGGCGTCCTGATGATCTTCGGCTGATCCCAGCCCACGATCTCTCAGAATTGGCGGCGCGCGGGCCAGACCTGCGCGCCGCTGTCCTGATCTAGTGAAGACGGTTCATGGCCAGCACACCCACACTTGACGTTCAGACCCCGGCGCCGGGCGACCTCCATGCGGAGACGCAGGCGACGGCCGAGCATGCCTCGGGCGGTCTGCCCCAGTTCGAATTCCAGCACTGGGCGGGCCAGATCGGCTATCTGCTGATCCTGTTCGTCCTTCTGTACGTCCTGGTCGCCAAGGTCTTCGCCCCGCGCCTGCGCAAGGTGATGGACGAACGCGCCGACACGATCGACACCGCGATCGCCGCCGCCCGCTCGGTCCAGACCGAAGCGGCCGCTCAAGCCGAGGCCGCCCGCGCCGAGGTCGAGAAGGCCCGCGCCGACGCCCGCGCGACCGCTGTCGCCGCCAAGCAGCGCGTCACCGAAGAATTCAACGCCCGCCTGGCCGCCGATGAAGCCGTGGTCAACGCGCGCATCGCCGAGGCCGAAGGCGCCATCGCCAAGACCCGCGACGCCGCCATGACGAACGTGTCGACCATCGCCTCGGCCGCGGCGGGCGCCATGCTCGAGCGTCTGACCGGCAAGGCCGCGACCGACGCCGAACTGGCCGCCGCCATCAAGGGAGCCGCCTGATATGCCCGCCTTCCTGACCGGCCATTTCTATGATTTCGCCAACCCTGAGCTGTGGGTCGCCGTCGGCCTGCTGATCTTCATCGCCATCGTGGTGATGGCGGGCGTGCCCAAGCTGGTCGCCACCAGCCTGGACGCCAAGGCCGCCAAGATCCAGGGCGACCTGGACGAGGCCGCCCGCCTGCGCGCCGAAGCCGAAGCCATGCTGGCCCAGATCCGTCAGGAGAAGGCCGAGGCGGAGGCTCAGGCCGCCGACCTGTTGGCCACCGCCGAGGCGGACGCCAAGCGTCTGGAAGCCGAAGCCAAGGCGCGCATCGAAGAATCCACCGCTCGCCGTCAGGCTCTGGCCGAGCGCCGGATCGCCCAAGCCGAGGCCGAGGCCACGCAAGAGGTCAAGGCCGCGGCTGCCGACCTGGCCGCCAAGGCCGCTCAACAGATCCTGGCCGCCCGCATCGCCGGCGCCAAGACCGATCCGCTGCTGGACCAGGCCATCGGCCAGATCGGCGGCAAGCTGAACTGATCGCTGACCGCGTTTAGTCAGCCCCGAAAAACATCAGGCCCCGCCGGCGACGGCGGGGCCTTTTGCTGTTCAAGATCCGGTTGTCGGGATCGAGGACGGTTCAGACTGTCGGTTAATGGGCCGGAGCGGCTCCGATCGGCGCGGCGCCGCGCTTCTCACGTTCGACCAGCCGGGCGTAGACATTGCCCAGGACGCCGCCGAAGACCATGTGCAGCGCCAGCATCCAGCCGAAGGTTCCAAATCCGGACGAGCCGGTGAAGGTCCGGTAATCGCCGCCCATGGTGATGACCAGCATCATCGCTACCCAGGCGGCGACGGCGAAGACGATGCCCTTGGTGATCGGCGTGGCCGTCGGCAGTCTCGGATAGACGACGCCAAACAGCGACCCCAGCACAAAGGTGCCCATGACCAGGTGGATGGCCCACCCCGCCGCCATATTGCCCGGCATGCCGAACATCCGGGCTACGACCCCCGGAAAGGGATCGAACAGGTGGTTGAGGAACAGATTGGCGAGCTCAAGCACGGAAACCACGACGGTAGCAATGAAACCGGCGATGATTCCCTTTTTTACGCGTGACATCATGTGAACAGCGCCTCCCAACGCCTATCAACCTCGTGACTACGCAAGGGGGAGCATACGCCGTTCAGGGGCGCTCGGGGGTGAACCCGGTTCACATTCCTGTGTTCGCCTTAGCTTGGCCTTTATTGCCGAAAGGCGCGCCAGCCGCGGCGCAGGCGGCGACGAAAGCGCGCCAGCGGGCGTCGACGGCGGCGCAACACCATTTTTTCGGCGCGCAGGGTCTGCTGCCAGAAGACGGGAGCGATCTCAGGCTTCTTCCGCATCAGGCGGCGGAAGGGATAGACCCATTTGGGCCGGGCGCGCTGGGCGCGGATGAACTGGCGCTTGGCCCACCAGGAGTTGCGCAGGACGATCACCAGACCGAGGGCGATGACGGGCACGCCGCCGGGGCCGGGCAGGGGCGCGATCAATACGCCCAGCAGGATGACGAAGAAGCCCACACCCATAAGCGCCAGACGGCGCATGCGCCGCGCCAGCCCCGGACGGGGCGGCGGCGGGCTCAGAGAGGGCAGGACCAGGGTCACGGGGCGGCGTCTCGATCAAGATGGCGGCCAGGGAAGGCCGACAATCAGTAAACGCATGAGACAAGGCCGAAAGGCGGCGTCGCCATGACGCTTTCGTAAGTCGGCCAGAAATGCAGAACGCCGTGTCCCGAAAGACACGGCGTTCCCTGAAATCAGGCTTGCAGGACCGATCAACCGGCGCGGTTGGAGCCTTCCGGCGCGGCCCAGCGCAGACGCGGCGAGCGCGCGGCGCGGGTCTCGTCCAGACGCCTCAGGGGCGCATGGAAGGGCGCGCCCTTGAAGCGTTCGACGTCTCCGGCTTTTGCTGCGCCCGCCAGCAGGCGCATGGCCTCGATGAAGCGGTCCAGTTCGGCCTTGGATTCCGTCTCGGTCGGCTCGATCAGCATGGCCCCATGGACGACCAGGGGGAAATACATGGTCATCGGGTGGAAGCCCTCGTCGATCATCGCCTTGGCGAAGTCCAGCGTGGTGATGTCCGTGCCCTTTAGCCATTCGTCGTCGAACAGGGCCTCGTGCATGCAGGGACCCTCGGGGAAGGCCACGCTCATCAGGTCCTCGAGACGGGCCTTGATGTAGTTGGCGTTCAGCACCGCGTCCTCGGCCACCTGACGCAGGCCGTCAGAGCCGTGGGACATCATGTAGCTGAGGGCGCGCACATACATGCCCATCTGGCCCTGGAAGGCGCACAGTCGGCCGAAGGCCTGTTCGGCCTCGTCTTCCTCGCGCTCGACCAGCTTGTAGCCATCACCGGTGTTCACGACCCAAGGGGCGGGGGCGAAGGGGGCCAGGGCCTCCGACAGCACGACCGGACCGGCGCCCGGTCCGCCGCCGCCGTGCGGCGTCGAGAAGGTCTTGTGCAGGTTGATGTGCATGGCGTCGACGCCCAGGTCGCCGGGGCGCACGCGACCGACGATGGCGTTGAAGTTGGCGCCGTCGCAGTAGAAGTAGGCGCCCGCCTCATGGGTCAGGCGGCTGATCTCCAGAATGTCGCGCTCGAACAGGCCGCAGGTGTTCGGGTTGGTGACCATGATGGCCGCCACGTCCGGGCCCAGCTTGGACGCCAGATCGGCCACGTCCACGCGGCCGTCGTCGGTCTGGGCCACTTCGACCACGCTGTAGCCGACGAAGGCGGCGGTGGCCGGGTTGGTGCCGTGGGCCGAGGTCGGGACCAGCACCTTGCGGCGCTGCTCATGCTCGCCCTTGGCCTGGTGGGCGGCGCGGATGGCCATCAGGCCGCACAGTTCGCCGTGGGCGCCGGCCTTGGGCGACAGGGCCACCGCAGGCATCCCCGTCAGCGTCGTCAGCCAGTGGGCCAGCTGGTCCATCAGTTCGAGCGCGCCCTGCACCGTCGACTGCGGCTGCAGCGGGTGGATGTCCGAGAAGCCCGGCAGGCGCGCCATCTTTTCGTTCAGGCGCGGGTTGTGCTTCATCGTGCACGAACCCAGCGGATAGACGGCCAGGTCGATGGCGTGGTTCTTCTGGCTCAGGCGCACATAGTGGCGCATGGCCTCGGGCTCGGACAGGCCGGGCAGGCCGATCGGATCCTTGCGGACCAGGTCGCCCAAGTCAGAGCCATTGGTGGCGGGCTTGGGCAGGTCGACGCCGGTCTTGCCCCAGCCTTCGCCTTCAAAGATCAGCGGCTCATCCTGCAGCAGGCCGCGCCCCCCGGTGAGGGTGGCGGGCTTGTAGTTGGCGTCCAGGCCTTCGTTCGGGGCGGTCGGGCGGCCGACAGTGTTCATCGTGCTCATGATTCCAATCTCCCTCAGGCGGCCAGAACCTTGGCGAGCGCACCCGCCAGGATCTTGATGTCGGCGTCCAGCGTCGTCTCGGTGGCGGCGACCAGCAGCACGTCGTCGAGGCCCGCATCCGGGTTCAGGCGGCTGTAGGGCACGCCGCACAGGACGCCGTTGTCGGCCATCGTCTGCACCACGTCAGCGGCGTTCCTGGGCAGCTTGACCGCGAACTCGTTGAAGAAGCGCGGGGTCAGGATTTCGACGCCCGGAATGGCGGCGAGCGCGTCGCGCGTGGCGACCGCCTTCTCGTGGTTCAGCAGGGCCAACTGGCGCAGGCCCGTCTCGCCCAGCAGGCTCATGTGAATGCTGAACGCCAGGCAGCACAGGCCTGAGTTGGTGCAGATGTTCGAGGTCGCCTTGTCGCGGCGGATGTGCTGCTCGCGCGTGGACAGGGTCAGGACGAAGCCGCGCTTGCCCTCGGCGTCCACCGTCTCGCCGCAGTAGCGGCCGGGCGTCTGGCGCAGCAGTTTCTCGCGGGTGGCGAACAGGCCGATGTAGGGGCCGCCGAAGTTCAGGGCGTTGCCGATCGACTGGCCTTCGGCCGCGACGATGTCGGCGCCCATTTCGCCGGGCGACTTCAACAGGCCCATCGACACGGCTTCCGTCACCACGACGATCAGCAGGGCGCCCGCAGCGTGGGCGGCCTCGGCGATCTTGGTCACGTCGGTGGCGGTGCCGAAGACGTTCGGGGTCTGGACGACGACGCAGGCCGTGTCCTTGTCGATGGCGGCGATGACGGCGTCTTCGGCGTCGACGGCGGCGGTCAGGGCCTCGGTTTCGACGCCGACGGCGTGAACCACGGTCTCGGTCGCCTTGACGTAGTGGGGGTGGACGCCGCCCGAGATGACGGCCTTGTTGCGGCGGGTCACGCGGGTGGCCATCAGCACGCCTTCGGCCATGGCGGTCGAGCCGTCATAGAGGGAGGCGTTGGCGACCTCCATGCCGGTCAGGTTCGCGACCTGGGTCTGGAACTCGTACAGGTACTGCAGGGTGCCCTGCGCGATTTCCGGCTGATAGGGGGTGTAGCTGGTCAGGAACTCCGACCGCTGGATCACGTGGTCCACCGTGGCCGGGATGTGGTGCTTATAGGCGCCTGCGCCGCAGAAGAAGGGCACGGTCGAGGCCGTGGCGTTCTTGCCCGCCATGGCCGAGAGGGCGCGTTCGACCTCCAGCTCGCCCGCCACGCGGGGCAGGTCGACGAAGCCGTCGCGGCGCGCGGCCTGCGGCACGTCGATGAACAGGTCGTCGATGGATTTGGCGCCGATGGCGGCCAGCATGGCCTCACGGTCGTCGGGCGTCAGGGGGAGGTAGCGCATTACAGGTCCTCGGCGGCATCCCGGAGGTCGCGGGGCGCGACGCTCCGGGAGCGCTTCAAGCGGCGGGAAATCCGGCATCCCGGACCGGCGCGCCGCGCCGTCCGGGGACGACAGCGGAACTTAGAGGGTGGTCAGGTAGGCGTCGTAGGCGGCGCGGTCCATCAGGCCGTCCAGCACCGAGGCGTCGGACACCTTGATCTTGGCGAACCAGCCTTCGCCCTCGGCGTCGGCGTTGACGGTTTCCGGGGCGGTCGCCAGCACGGCGTTGCCTTCGATCACTTCGCCCGCGATCGGGGCGTAGACGTCAGAGGCGGCCTTGACCGATTCCACGACGGCGAAGCTGTCGCCGACCGAGACGGTCTTGCCCGCTTCCGGCGTCTCGACGAACACCACGTCGCCCAGGGCGTCAGCGGCGTGCTTGGAGATGCCTACCGTGGCGACGTCGCCGTCCAGGCGAACCCACTCGTGATCCTTGGTGAACTTCATCTTGGTCTTCCTCATAGAGCCTGTGGCCCAGGCTTTGTTTCAAGGCGTCTTCCTCGGCCCTGCGCCGAGGAGCGGAAGGAAGGCGTTAGGCCTTCGGCTTCCGGTAGTAGCGGGTCGGCACGAAGGGCGTGGCGACGACTTCGGCGGCGGCGGGGCGGCCGCGCACCAGAACCTTAAGTTCCGTGCCCAGCTCGGCGAAGGCGGGCGGCACATAACCCATGGCGATGTTGCGCCCCTGCGACGGCGAGGGGCCGCCCGAAGTGACCTTGCCGATGACAGCGCCGTCCATGTCGGCGATCTCGGCGCCTTCGCGGGCGGGGGCGCCTTCCTTGACGTGCAGGCCGACGCGGACGCGCGCCGGGCCATCGGCCAGTTGTTTCAGGATGGTCTCGGCGCCGGCGAAGTCGGCGCGTTCCTTGCGCGACTTGGACAGGGCGAAGGTCAGCCCCGCCTCGACCGGAGTGGTTGCGGCGTCGATATCGTGGCCGTGCAGCGGCAGACCGGCTTCCAGACGCAAGGAGTCGCGCGCGCCCAGACCGACCGGCTTCACCCGCTCGTCCGACAGCAGCAGGTTCCACACGCGCTCTGCGGCGGCGGCCGGAACCGAAATCTCATAGCCGTCCTCGCCGGTGTAACCCGAGCGCGAGACGATGCAGTCCTCGTCGAACAGGCGGATGGTGCGGCAGTCCATGAAGCCCATGTCGGCCAGCTCAGCCGAATGGGCGGCCATGACGGCGGCCGCTTCCGGCCCCTGAATGGCCAGCAGGGCGCGGTCCAGCACCTCAAGCTTCGCATCGCCCGACAGATTGGCGTTCAGGAAGGCGAAGTCGGCGTGCTTGTTGCCCGCGTTGACGACGATGTAGAGGCCGTCCTCGAACGGCTTGCCCGCCATGAGGTCGTCCATGACGCCGCCCTGTTCGTTCAGCAGCAGGGTGTATTTCTGCTTGCCGGGCTTCACGATCTCATAGTCGCCGGGCACGAAGCGCTCGAACTGTGCAATCGCGTCGACGCCGGTGATCTTGGCCTGACCCATGTGGGAGACGTCGAACAGGCCGGCGTGCTCGCGGGTCCAGCGGTGCTCGGCCAGCACGCCTTCATACTGGACCGGCATGTCATAGCCGCCGAAGCCGACCATGCGGGCGCCCAGCGCGCGATGCGCGGCGTTAAGGGGGGTAGTCTTAAGGGCCTGATCGCTCATGGCGTCGCCTCCGGGTCGCAGGTTGCGGCGATAGCTTCGCCGTCGTTGCGCCCCCGCTGTCTTCGAAGCCTGAGAGATTCCGACCGTTCCCGAAAAGGTTCGGCCTTGCTCCGTCGGCGCGCGTCGGGACCCTCCGTCCTTCGGCGACTTTCCAGCGTCCGTGCGCTTTCGCGGTCCTTTTGCCTGAGCGTTTCCGGGGCGGTTGCGCCTTCGGCTCCGGGCGCCGCGAACGGCCCCGGTCTCTCCCGCGAGAGCGTTCGACCTAAGGCCGTGAATCCAGCGCCGAGTCAAGCGGCGCCGGACTTGCCGCCGTCGATCCTAAGGGCCATGAGGGGCGGAACCCCGCTTCGCCCACAGGATTTCAAGGACGTCATGACCGCCCGCACCGATCTCGCCGCCCACCTCGTCTCCCTCGACCTGCCGCAGGGACTGGTCGCGACGCTGACGACGGCGGCCGCCGCCTGCGTCGAGATCCGCCAGGTGGTGGCGGGCGGCGCCCTGGTCGGGGCGCTGGGCGCGTCGGGCGCCGTCAATGTGCAGGACGAAGAGCAGAAGAAGCTGGACGTCATCGCCGACGACCTGCTGACCGAGGCCCTGCTGGCCTGCCCCGCCGTGGCGGGCGTGGCGTCCGAGGAAAAGGACACGATGCAGCCCTCGGCCAATGCGGCGGGCGAGTATCTGGTGCTGTTCGACCCCCTGGACGGCTCGTCCAACATCGACATCAATGCGCCGGTCGGCACCATCGTCTCGGTGCTGAAATCGCCTTCGGCCCAGCCGACCGAGGCCGACTTCCTGCAATCGGGGCGACATCAGGTCGCGGCGCTCTACGCCGTCTATGCCGGTCAGGCCATGCTGGTGCTGACCACGGGCAAGGGCGTGGCGGGCTTCACCCTGGCGCCCGACGGCCGCTGGCTGATGACGCATGAGGACGTGCGCATTCCGGCGGATACCAAGGAGTTCGCCATCAACATGTCGAACCAGCGCCACTGGGCCGAGAGCGTCCAGCGCTATGTCGACGGCTGCCTGAAGGGCGCGGACGGCCCGCGCGGCAAGAACTTCAACATGCGCTGGGTCGCCGCCATGGTGGCCGACGTGCACCGCATCCTGATGCGCGGCGGCGTCTTCCTCTATCCGTGGGATGCGCGCGAGCCGAACAAGCCGGGCAAGCTGCGCCTGATGTATGAGGGCAACCCCATGTCCTTCCTGGTCGAGCAGGCGGGCGGCAAGTCCACTACCGACGGCAGGCAGGCCATTATGGACGTGACCCCGACCGAACTGCACCAGCGGGTGCCGGTCGTGCTCGGCTCGGCCAACGAAGTCGACCAGATCGCGGCGGCCTGACGCCATGGAGATCGACGCTTCTGACGCCCTGCTGGTCATCGACGCCCAGAACGACTTCTGCGAGGGCGGCGCCCTGGCGGTGCAGGGCGGGGCGGCGATCATGCCCCTGATCAACCAACTGGCCGAACGGTTCGCGACCGTCATCGCCACTCAGGACTGGCACACGCCGGACCAGATCAGCTTCGCTTCCAACCACGCAGGCGCGGCGCCCTTCACGCAGATCGAGGTCGCCTACGGTCCGCAGATGCTGTGGCCGGATCACTGCGTGCAGGGGACGCCGGGGGCGGACTTTCACCCCGACGCGGCGCCTGCGGTGAACAAGGCGCTGGCCGTGGTCCGCAAGGGCTATAATCCGGCGGTCGATTCCTATTCCGGCTTCTATGAGAACGACCACAGGACGGCGACGGGTCTGGCGGGCCTGCTGCGCGATCTGGGCGTGAAGCGCGTTTTCCTGTGCGGTCTGGCCTATGACTACTGCGTGCGCTTCACCGCCGAAGACGCGGTGAACGAAGGCTTTGAGGCCGTGGTCATCGAAGACGCCTGCCGCGCCATCGCCCCGGACACGGCGGCGGCCGCCAAGACCAGTTTCGCGGTGCTGGGCGTGGCTGAGATCGAGGCTGCGTCGCTCATCGGCTGACTGCTCTTTTTCTTTCGTCATCCTACGGCAAGCCGCGCAGCGGCGCAGACCGGGGGACCCAGCGGCGCCGAAGGCGACCTTTGCGGCAAGCGCTGCGCGTGGCTGTTTCGCGCTCACGCGCGCCGCTGGGTCCCCCGGTCTCGCTACGCTCGCCGGAGGATGACGAAAGGGAACTCACTCATAGAAATCTGCCTCGTCGGGGATGCGGGTGAAGGCGATCTTGGCGCCGATGTAGTCGGGCAGGCCCGCCTTGGGACCAATGCTGACCGTGTCCTTGCCATAGCGTTTGTTCAGCGCATCCAGCGCCTGCGACAGGCGAAGGGACGGCGCATCGCCGCCCTGATCTGGGCCGATGTCGAACAGGTCGGCCTCGAAAGCGTCGCGCGCCGTCAGGCCGTGGACGCCGACGCCGACATAGCTCAGCCGCCCGGCCTCCAGTTCCGGCTCGACCCGGCGCCACAGCGCGTCCAGCGCAGCCAGCAGGGCGAAGGTGTCCTGCGTCGGGGCGATGGCGCGGGTCAGGCCCGTCGTGTCCCAGCCGCGCTTGGCGCCCTTCGGCCCCATGTCGAGATGCAGGCTGATGCCCGCGCCCGTCAGCCCCATCCGCCGCAACCGCGCCCCGCACTTGACCATCAGCCGCCGCGCGACCGCCCGCGCCTTGTCCGGGTTGCGCATGGCCTGCGCCAGCACATGGCTGTGGCTGATGGAGGCGGGCGGCTTGACCGGCGTCGGCTCGCTGTCGAGACCGTGCAGGCCGCGCCAGATGCGCTCGCCCTCGATGCTGTTCCAGACCGCGCGCGCCTCCTTGGCGGTCATGCTCCACAGACCCGCCGTGTCCGTGACGCCCGCCGCGGCCAGCCTTTGCTGCATGCGCGAGCCGACACCCGGATACTGCGACAGCGGCAGGTGCAGGATGGCGCCGGGCAGTTCATGGGCGCGCAATATGGTCAGCCCGGCGGGCTTCTTCATGCCGCAGGCCGTCTTGGCCAGAAACCGTGAAGGCGCCAGCCCGATGGAGGACCGCAGGCACTCGCCCACATTCTCCATGATCCCCGCCTGAATGCGCCGGGCCAGGGCGACGGCGTTCGCCTCGCGCCGCTCCGGCCCGATCAGTTCGCACGAGCATTCGTCGATGGAGCCGACCTTCCACACCGGCACGTGTCGGTCGATTTCTTCCATGATCTGCTTGTGGACCTGAACATAGAGGTCGGGCCGCGCCTCGGCGACGATCAGGTCGGGGCACAGGCGGCGCGCCTCGGCCACCTGCATCCCGGTGCGGACGCCGAAGGCCTTGCTCTCATAGCTGGCGGCGATGGCGCCGGTGTATTCGCTGATCGCCGGGCGGACGATGACCGGCTTGCCGCGCCAGTCGGGGTTCCGCTGCTGCTCGACGCTGGCGAAGAAGGCGTTCAGGTCGATGAACAGCCAGCGCAGCCCCGCGGCGTCTTCATCAGGCTTTCGGCCGGGGTGCTCCATGTGGTGAACATATCAGGAACATTTGTGGCTCGATAGTGAGGTCTGGCGCGGCCCGCCTCCTTCGTTCGTCATCCCCCGGTCTGCGCCGCTTGCGCGGCTTGCCGGAGGATGACGGAAGGAAGGGTCTCAGTTCGCCGCCGCGTAGGCATCGACCTCGGCGATCCTCGCGGCCTTGTCGGCGTCGTTCAGGAAGCTGCCTTCGAAACTGTTCTTCGCCAGTTGCGTCACCTGCTCCCGCGTCAGGCCGACCGCCTCGGCCAACTGGATATAGTTGGCGTTCACATAGCCGCCGAAATAGGAGGGGTCGTCCGAGTTCAGGGTGACGTGCAGGCCCCGGCGCAGCATCTCGGGGACCTGGTGATCCTTCAGATCCTTGACCACGCACAGCTTCAGGTTCGACAGGGGGCAGACCGTCAGCGTCATCTGTTCGGCGGCCAGGCGGGCGATCAGGGCCTCGTCCTCCATCGAGCGGTTGCCGTGGTCCATGCGGTCGATGTGCAGCAGGTCCAGCGCCTCGCGCACGTATTCCGGCGGGCCTTCCTCGCCCGCATGGGCGCACAGCTTCAGGCCCAACTCGCGAGCGGCGGCGAAGACGCGCTGGAACTTCGACGGCGGGTGGCCGACTTCCGATGAATCCAGCCCGACGCCGATGAAGTGGTGCAGATAGGGCTTGGCCATTTCCAGCGTGGCGAAGGCTTCGTCCTCGCTGAGGTGGCGCAGGAAGCTGAGGATCAGGCCGGAGGTCACGCCCAGCTCACTCCTGGCCCGGTCCATGCCTGCGATCAGGCCCTCGACCACGACGGCGAAGGGGACGCCCCGGTCGGTGTGGGTCTGGGGATCGAAGAAAATCTCGGCGTGGCGCACGTTGTCGGCGGCGGCGCGCTGGAAATAGGCGAAGGCCAGATCCTCGAAGTCCTGACGGGTCAGCAGCACGGCCGCGCCAGCATAATAGATGTCGAGGAAGTCCTGCAGGTTCGAGAAGTCATAGGCCGCGCGCACGGCCTCGACGCCGTCGTAGGGGATAGCGACGCCGTTGCGCTGCGCCAGCTCGAACAT
Organism: Brevundimonas naejangsanensis DSM 23858; assembly: GCF_000421705.1. GTDB lineage: Bacteria > Pseudomonadota > Alphaproteobacteria > Caulobacterales > Caulobacteraceae > Brevundimonas > Brevundimonas naejangsanensis. The sequence goes on along the minus strand of NZ_ATXN01000002.1, from coordinate 972,968 downwards.
CAGTTCGGGCTCGAGCGAGCCTTCGATGTGCAGGTGCAGTTCGGCCTTGGGCAGGCCGGCGATGAAGGCGTCGAGGGACATGAGGGGAGGCTCCTTGGCGGTCGCCTCCCCCTTATCACATTACATCCGCTCGGGCGTCTCGATGCCCAGCAGGCCCAGCGCCGTCTCCAGCTGGTGCAGGGTCGCGGCGGCCAGGGCCAGGCGCGAGCCCTTGGTCGCTTCGTCCGGCGCCACCAGGATCGGGCAGGCGGCGTAGAACTTCGAGAAGCTCTGGGCCAGCCGATAGGCGTGTTCGGCGATCAGGTTGGGCGAGCGCTTGTCATAGGCGTCCGCCGTGGCCGCGTCGAAGGCGTCCAGCGTCAGGGCCAGATCGCGTTCGGCGGCTTCCTCGATGACGATGGGGGCGAAGGCCACGCCCTGTTCTGCAGCCTTGCGCAGCAGGGATTTCACCCGCACGGCCTGATACAGCAGATAGGGGCCGGTCTTGCCCTCGAAGCTCATGAAGCGGTCGAGGTCGAAGACGTAGCTGGTCGTGCGGTTGTTCGACAGGTCCGAGAACTTCAGCGCGGCCACCGCCACCTTGTGGGCGATATCCTCGAACTCTTCGGCGGGCAGGTCGTCGCCCAGCTTGGCCTCATGCAGGCGCTCGCGCGCTTTTTCCGTCGCCTGATCGATCAGGTCGCGCAGCTTCAGGACGCCGCCCGCGCGGGTCTTGAACGGCTTGCCGTCGGCGCCGTTCATGGTGCCGAAGCCGAGGTGTTCCAGCGACTTCTCGGGCGCGTATCCGGCCAGATAGGCGGCGCGGAAGACCTGTTCGAAATGCTCGGCCTGACGCTCGTCCACGACGTAGAGGATCAGGTCCGGGCCGATCGATTTCTTGCGGTCCAGGATCGTCGCAAGGTCGGTCGTGCCGTACATGGCCGAACCTTCCGAGCTGATGACCAGCAGGGGCGGGGGCGACGGCGCCTCGATCACCGAGCCGTCGGCCAGCTTCTTCTTGCGGGTCTCGCCGTCGCGGGCGACGTGAACCACCTGGGCGCCGTCGTCCTCGACCAACAGACCCTTGGCCTTCAGGTCGGCGATCATCTCGTCCATCAGGGGATCGGCGTCGCTCTCGCCGTTCCACAGGTCGAAGTCGACCGACAGGTCGTCATATTCGCGCTTCAGCGCCTCGCGGCTGACGGCGACGAAGTGCTGCCACAGGGCGCGATAGCCGGGGCGGCCGCCCTGCAGTTCGGCGGTCGCCTTGCGGGCGCGGTCGCGGAAGGCGGGGTCTTCCTTGGCCTTGCCCGCCGCCAGCGGATACAGTCGGTCCAGGTCGGCCAGAGTCACCGGCGTCTCGGTCGGGAAGGGGCCGTCGCCCTCGGTTATGAAGGCGTCTGCGAGCCCTTCGTCGCCGCAGGCGGTGATCAGCAGGCCCATCTGGAAGCCCCAGTCGCCGAAGTGGGCGTCGCCGACCACTTCGTCGCCGCGCAGGCGGAACAGCCGCTTCAGGCTCTCGCCGATGATGGCGCTGCGCAAATGGCCGACGTGCATGGGCTTGGCCACGTTTGGGCCGCCGTAGTCGATGACGACCTTACGCGGTTCGACGCGCGAGGCGCCGGCCAGTTCTTCGTCCGCCGCGACCTCGGCTGCGCGCTGCGCCAGGGCCGCATTCGACAGCTTCATGTTGATGAAGCCGGGCCCGGCGACCTCGACCGACGACAGGCGCGGATCGGCCGCCAGACGCTCGGCCACCCTGGCGGCCAGTTCGCGCGGATTGGCCTTCAGCGCCTTGGCGGCGGCCAGGGCGCCGTTCGACTGGAAGTCGGCCAGATCGGGACGGTCGGAGGCGGTGACGCGGGCCAGGGCCTTGTCCACGCCTTCGGCGGCGAAGGCGGACCCGACCGCTTCGCTGAGAGAAGTCTTGAGGTCGGTCATGTCTTAGTCGGTCTGTTGGCCCGCAGTCGGGCGGAAACGGCTGCCGGATCGGTTGAACTCGGCGTTTTCGGGCGTGATCTCAAAGCCGATCAGGACCTCGAAGTGGCCGCCGCTGGTGGTGGCTTCGGCGCGCGGGATGACGATGGTCTGGCTGGCCTCTGCCTGGGTGCGGTCGGCCCCGCCGAAGGTTACCGGCAGATCGAAATATTCCTTGGCCAGAACGGCGGAGTTCCGCTCGGTCACGGCGATCCAGTAGCGATAGGTGCGGGCGTCGCCCTGCGCCTGCGGACCCTTGCCCAGGCTGAACAGCAGATTCATGTCCAGACGGATCGGATCGTTTTCGCGATAGGTGCAGTCGGAATTGACGCCTTCGATCTCGCCGGTGAAGCCGACGCCGCTGGCCGAGGGACGCTCATAGTCCGCCAGTTCGACGTAGCGGGCCGCGTCGTAGAGAATCTTCACATAGGGGCAGGGACCGGCGTTGGCGCGGCGGCTGAGCGGAGCGAAACGCATCGGGCGCGACGGCGCCTTTTCAGCCTTCTGTCCGCCCTGTTGGCCGCCTTGTGGGCGCCCGCTCTGGGCCTCGGCGGCGTGGGGGATCAGCGCGGCCGTAAGAGAAAGGGCGGCGAGGGCGGTCAGGACGCGACGCATCAGGAGCTTTCCGGCAGTCGATGAAGGCGGGCCGATCAGACGCCCGAACGGGCCACGCTGGGTGGTGATAGCGGCTAAAGCGAGGCGCGGCAAACGGCGCGCGGACTTCCGGTGGCGATCCGGCGCGCAAAGTCCTAAGTTCGCGGCCATGAACGCGCCTGTACCGCCCTCACAGTTTCAACGACGCCCCCTGATCGTTCGCATGGCGACGCCGCGCGGCTTCTGCGCCGGGGTGGACCGGGCGATCCAGATCGTGGAGCGCGCCATCGAGAAATACGGCGCTCCCGTCTATGTGCGCCACGAGATCGTTCACAACCGACACGTCGTTGATCGGCTGAAAGGGCTGGGCGCCGTCTTCGTCAAGGAACTGGATGAGTGCCCGGATGATCGGCCGGTGGTCTTCTCGGCTCACGGCGTGCCCAAGTCTGTGCCCGCCACAGCCCGCTCGCGCGAGATGCTGTTTCTGGACGCGACCTGCCCGCTGGTGTCCAAGGTCCACGTCGAGGCCGAGCGCAATTTCGCTGCAGGCCGCCACGTCATCCTGATCGGCCACGCGGGCCACCCCGAGGTCGTCGGCACCATGGGCCAACTTCCCGCCGGGGCCATCAGTCTGGTGGAGACGGTCGAGGATGCGGAAAACTTCCAGCGTCCCGGCGATCAGCCGCTAGCCTACGCCACCCAGACGACGCTGTCCGTTGACGACACCGCCGAGATTCTGGCGGCGCTGAAGCGGCGCTTCCCCGAACTGCCCGACCCGCACAAGGAAGACATCTGCTACGCCACCACCAACCGTCAGGAGGCGGTCAAGCGGCTGGGCGACGGTTGCGGCCTGGTGCTGGTGGTGGGGTCCAAGAACTCCTCCAACTCGGCGCGGCTGGTGGATGTGGCGCTGAAGGCGGGGGCGGGCGACGCGCGTCTGGTCGATGATGCGGGCGATCTGGACTGGAGCTGGTTCGACAGGGTTGAGACGGTCGGCCTGACCGCCGGGGCCTCGGCGCCCGAGCCGCTGGTGCAGGGGGTGATCGACGCCCTGCGGACTCGCTTCGACGTCACCGTGACCGAGGACGACGGCGCCCGCGAGACCGTGACCTTCAAACTGCCGCGCGCCCTGACGACCTGATCCAAACAGGAAAAAGGCGCGTCCGTCGAAACGAACGCGCCTTTAATCTCTCGAACGGCTTGAGGCCGCTTACAGGCCCGGCAGCTTGAAGCGGGTGTCGCGACGCGGGGCGATGGTGATGCCCTCGCGGCCGCCGGTCAGGGCTTCCAGACGGGCGTGTTCGCTGGAGGCGTCGATGGTCTTGGCGCCCTCCGGCGTCTGGGTCACCGTCGCAGCCTGGCTGGACGGATCGTTCTTGCGCCAGAACATCAGGCGATTGGCCCAGCTTTCTTCCTTGTGCGCCAGGTTGCCGAACTCGTCATCGACGACATAGCGGGCCAAGGGGTCGGCACGGTCGGCGCCGGCCTCGGCGGCCAGGACCTGTTCGCCCGGCGTGCGGGTCACCGCCTGGCGCTGACCCAGCAGGATCTGGCGCGCGGCGCTTTCGGGGGCCAGTTCCTGCGGACGCGGGGCGCCCGGCGTCGGCGGGGTCAGGCCGTATTCGGGCGGCACCACCAGGGGGGCGCTGGCCACGGTGACGAATTCATCCGGCACAACCTTTGACAGGCCGATGCTCTGCTTCATCGATCCGCAGGCGCTCAGGCTGAGGGCCGCGCCGGCGGCCAGGGTCGCGATCAGGACGGGACGGATACGCATGGGTCGTTCGGCTCCGGGAGGCGCGCCCGTCGGGGCGCTGGCTCGGGTCGATAAGTTAAGAGGGTGTGATTACGACTTTTCGTGGGCCGCGCCAACAGTCGTGCGACGCTCGGACAGGAAGCTGTCCAGGATCAGCAGCATAACCCCGATGGTGATGCCGCTGTCGGCTATGTTGAAGATCCACGGAAACAGGCCGGTGCCCGAAAAGTCGAGGAAGTCGACCACGCCGCCGAAGCGGATGCGGTCGATGACGTTGCCGACGGCGCCGCCCATGACCAGGCCGATGGCCGCGACCAGCAGGCGGCGATTCGCCCGTGTCGCCCACCAGGCCAGCAGGCCCGCCACCACGACCGAAAAGATGCTCAGGATCCAGCGCCCCGCGCCGCCGCCGAACAGGCCGAAGCTGACGCCCGTGTTCAGCACATAGGTCAGGTTGAAGACCGGCGGCGCGACCTCGGCGATGCGATAGCCGTCGGGGATGTGGGAGATATGGGCGGCGTCGATGGCCCCCAGCACCCAGGCCTTGGTCAACTGGTCCAGGATGATGACGGCCAGGGCGATGCCGTAGGCGCCCAGCGCGAGACGGGAAATCTTCATGTCCAGCCGGTTAGCAGGAAGACGAGCGACGGCGAAGAGGGAAAGCGCAGGCTGCCCCATCGTCGGCCACGGCCTTTCCCCCCGGTTTTCACTCGCTATAAGCGGGGCATGACCCAGCCTCATCCGTTGCCCCGCCTGTCCGCCGTCGCCAATGACTACGATATCCTGCTCTGCGACGTCTGGGGCGTGATCCACAACGGGCGCGAGAGCTGGGACGCCGCCTGCGAGGCCCTGACCAAGTTCAATGAGAAGGGCGGCCATGTCGTCCTGATCTCGAACTCGCCGCGCCCGTCTTCGGACGTGGTAGCGCAGTTGGATGGACTGGGCGTGCCGCGCAGCGCCTGGAAGGCCTTTGTCACCTCGGGCGACGCCACACGGATGGAGCTTGCGCGCCGCGCGCCCGGCCCGGCCTGGATCATCGGCCCGGATCGCGACTTCGCCCTGTATGAAGGTTTGGATCTGACCAGCGCCCACGGCGCCGAGGACGCCGCCTTCATCTCGGTCACCGGTCCCTATGACGACACGACCGAAACGCCCGAGGACTATCGCGAACGTCTGACTCCGGCGGCTGAACGCGGACTGGAGCTGATCTGCGCCAACCCCGATCGCGTGGTCCAGCGCGGGGATACGATCATCTATTGCGGCGGCGCCATCGCCGATCTGTATGAGTCGATGGGCGGGCGGGTGATCATGGCGGGCAAGCCGTTCGCGCCCATCTACGCCCTGGCGCTGAAGGAGGCGGAAGGCCTGCTGGGCCGCGCCGTCGACCGTTCACGTGTGCTGTGCATCGGCGACGGCGTGGTGACCGATGTCCTGGGCGCCGCCGAGCAGGCGCTGGACTGCCTGTTCATCGCACAGGGCATTCACGGCGATGCGGCCAGGGCGGCCGACGGTTCCCTGGATCCGGCGCGCGCCGCCGAACTGCTTCGCGCCGAGACGACCTTCGCTCGCTACGCCGCGCTGGAACTGACCTGGTAAGTCTCGCCATTTCGTCGCACCTGCCTTAAAGGCCGCACATGGTTGATCTGGTCCAAGCGCACCCGTCGGGCGGCTATATCCTCGACGAACTCCACGTCGGCATGGCCGCAGAGAAGACGGTTCACGTCACCGAAGAGCGGATTCGTCTGTTCGCCGAGGCGTCCGACGACTTCAATCCGGTGCATCTGGATGAAGCCTTCGCCGCCAAGACGGCCTATCGCGGCCGCATCGCCCACGGCCTGCTGTCGGCGGCCTTCGGCTCGGCGGTGGTGGGCACCATCCTGCCGGGCGCGGGGTCGATCTACATCTCCCAGACCCTGTCGTTCCATTTCCCGGTACGGATCGGCGATATGGTGCGCATTCAGATCACGGTCATCGAGCTGGACCATGAAGGCGCCCGCGCCCAGCTGAAATGCGAGGGCTTTGTCGAGGACAAGCTGATCATGGACGGCGTCGCCGTCGTGCGCGTGCCGCGTCGCCGCAAGCCTTCGGCGCGCTGAAGGCCGCCTGAAGTGGTCGAAGTCATTCGCGACTGGCGCGGTCTGACCGCAGCGCAGCAGGGGGCGGCGGTCGCCGTCGGCGCCTTCGACGGCGTGCATCGCGGCCATCAGGCGGTTATCGCCTCGGCGCGCGAGGCGGCGGACCGGCTGGGCGTCCCCCTGGCCGTGGTCAGCTTCGATCCCCATCCGCGCCGCCTGTTCCAGCCCGAGGCGGCCCCCTTCCGCCTGATGACGCCGGACCAGATGGCGCGCGCCCTGGCGCCGCTGGGAGTCGACCGCCTGTATCTGCTGCCGTTCGATCGCGAGATGGCCGGCATGTCGGACGAGGAATTCGCCCGACGCGTCCTGTCCGAAGGCCTCGGGATCGTCCACGCCGCCGTCGGCTTCGACTTCACCTTCGGCAAGGGCCGCTCCGGCTCGCCCGCCTTGCTTCAAGCCTATGGCGAGACGCTGGGATTCACCGTCTCCGTCACCGACCGCATCGACGACGCCTCAGGGCTCAAGCTGTCGTCCAGCGCCGTGCGCGAGGCGTTGAAGGCCGGGGACATGGCCCGCGCCGCCGCCATCCTGGGCCGCCCCTTCGCCATTCAGGGCGAGGTGATCCACGGAGACAAGCGCGGCCGCACCATCGGCGTGCCGACGGCCAATGTGGCGATGGGCGACTATATGCGCCCGGCCTATGGGGTCTATGCGACCCGCACCCGCCTGCCGGACGGGCGAGTCATCAACGGCGTCGCCAATCTGGGCGTGCGCCCGATGTTCGAGATCGAACAGCCCCTGCTGGAAGTCTGGCTGTTGGACTTCGACGAAAGCCTCTACGGCCAGGTGCTGGAGACGGAACTGGTCGCCTTCCTGCGCGCCGAGATGAAGTTCGACGGTCTGGACGCGCTCAAGGTTCAGATTGAGGCGGATGCAGAGGCGGCAAGGGCCGTTCTGGGCTGACGCCTCAGCCCGGCGCCTTTTCGGCGATGGCCATCAGGTCGTCGTGCAGCGACTTGCCCTTGTCGTCGATCACATCGGCGATGCGCCACATCGGGCCTTCCTTCAGCAGTTTAAGCGTCTGGCGGTGGTCCTGGCCGTGGTTGGCGAAAACGACTTCGGCGGTCGCGGCCTGAGGGCTTTCGGGCGTCATGTTCACGGACTTCAGGGCGAAGGCCTCGGCGTCCTGGCAGGCGCAGACGGGGTCGTAGTTGAGGCGAGGCGCGCTCTTTTTGCGCTTGGCTTCACGGTCGTCGACGCCGATCAGGGCGTTCATGGTGCGCGAATAGAGCGGGTCTCGGCCGGGGGTGATTGTCGCCTCGGCCGGGTCGGGCGTGTCCTTCGGTTCGCTAACGCGGGCATAGAGGGCGCGCACGAAGGCTTCGGCGTCCCTTTCGCCCGCCGCATAGACGGCGGCGCGGCCGGTCAGGACGGGCGCGGCCGACTCTCCAGCCGCAGGGGCGCTCTTCTGTTCCGAGCAGGCGGCCGCCGTCAGGGCCAACACCGCCGCCGTCGCCAAGGCTTGAACACGCATCTCATCCGTCTCCCCATCTGTGCGTCTGGACTATGGCGCAGGGGGCGCGGGGTCTGCTAGAGCCTTCCCATCATGACCGTTCGCGTGATCCGTCCGATTTCGATTAGCCGCCCGGCGTAGCGCTGCAGGGCTGACAGCCCCGCGCACGTCGGGATTTTCTCGAAACATTCCGCCGAGACGTCGCCGCCTTGAGGCATCAGGGCATGGGCCGTTCGGCGGCTTCACGCTAGACTGACGCCTGACGCCGCTTCCGAAGCGGCCGCGCGCGCAAAGACGAAAAGACATTTCATGGCTGACGCCGACACCCAGACCCCTTCCGGCCGCGACTATCGCGACACCGTCTTCCTGCCCGAGACGCCGTTCCCGATGCGCGGCGGCCTGCCCAAGAAGGAGCCGGAAATCCTGGCCCAGTGGGGCGATCTGTACGGCCATCTGCGCAGCCTCCGTCAATCGCAGAACGCGCCCCTCTATGTGCTGCACGACGGCCCGCCTTACGCCAACGGCGACATCCATATCGGTCACGCCCTGAACAAGACGCTGAAGGACTTCGTGGTCCGCTCGCGCTTCCTGCTGGGCTATGACGTCGACTACGTGCCGGGCTGGGACTGCCACGGCCTGCCGATCGAGTGGAAGATCGAGGAGCAGTTCCGCGCCAAGGGCCGCCGCAAGGACGAGGTCTCCAAGGAGGAGTTCCGCACCGCCTGCCGCGAATACGCCGGCAAATACATCGACCTGCAGCGCGACCAGTTCCTGCGTCTGGGCGTCACCGGCGACTTCGCCAACCGCTACGCCACCATGGACTTCGCCTCCGAGGCGGCCATCGTTTCGGAGTTCCACAAGTTCAAGAACTCGGGCCAGCTGTATCGCGGATCCAAGCCGGTGATGTGGTCGCCGGTCGAGCGCACCGCATTGGCCGACGCCGAGGTCGAGTATCACGACCACGTCTCGCCCACGATCTGGGTCAAGTTCCCGGTGGTCGGTGCGACCGACAGCCACCCGGACGACCTGCTGGCCTTCCGCACGGCGACGCCGTCGATCGTGATCTGGACCACGACGCCGTGGACCATCCCGGCCAACCGGGCGATCAGCTACGGCCCCGAAATCAACTACGGCCTGTATGAGGTCACGGCCCTTGAGGAAGGGCTGGACTATGAGCCCTGGGCCAAGCCGGGCGACCGCTTCATCCTCGCCGACAAGCTGGCCGAAGAGGTGTTCAAGGCCGCGAAGATCGCCGCCTGGACGCGCGTCTACGACATCGACCCGTCGGGTCTGGAATGCGCCCACCCGCTGGCCGCGCTGGACAGCGGTTACGGCTTCTCCGTGCCGCTGCTGGCGGGCGACCACGTCACCGACGACGCAGGAACCGGCTTCGTCCACACGGCGCCGGGCCACGGGGCGGACGACTTCGCCGTCTGGCTGGCCCACGGTCATCGCGAGGTGCCGGACACGGTCGATCCCGACGGCGCCTATTATGAGCATGTTCCTCTGTTCGCGGGCCTGAAGGTGCTGGAGACCGAGGGCAAGAAGACGGGCAAGTTCGGTCCCGCCAACGGCGCCGTGATGGAAAAGCTGATCGAGGCCGGAAACCTGCTGGCGCGCGGCCGGATGGAACACTCCTATCCGCACAGCTGGCGCTCCAAGGCGCCCATCATCTTCCGCAACACCCCGCAGTGGTTCATCCGCATGGATGAGGAGCTGGAAGACGGCGCGACCCTGCGCGATCGTGCGCTGAACGCCATCGACGCCACCGCCTTCCACCCGGCGGCGGGCAAGAACCGCATCCGCTCCATGGTCGAGGGCCGCCCCGACTGGCTGATCAGCCGTCAGCGCGCCTGGGGCACGCCGCTGGCCATGTTCGTGGACAAGCAGACCGGCCAGCCCCTGCACGATCCCGAGGTCGACGCCCGCATCGTCAAGGCCGTGGCCGAGGGCGGCGCCGACGTCTGGTTCTCGGCGCCCGACGCCGACTTCCTGGGCGCGCATGATCCCGAGCGGTTCGAGAAGGTGACGGACATTCTCGACGTCTGGTTCGATTCTGGCTCGACCCACGCCTTCACCCTGGACCCGCGCACGGCCGCGAGCGGCTATACGGGCGACCGCCCGTCGCACTGGCCCGCCGACCTCTATCTGGAAGGCTCGGACCAGCATCGCGGCTGGTTCCAGTCGTCGCTGCTGGAAGGCTGTGGCACGCGCGGTCGCGCCCCGTTCAACGCTGTCCTGACCCACGGCTTCACCCTGGACGAGAACGGGGAGAAGATGTCGAAGTCGCGGGGCAATACGACCGACCCCCTGACCATCATCAAGGAATCCGGCGCCGACATCCTGCGTCTGTGGGTGGCTCTGGTCGACTATTCGGACGACCAGCGCATCGGCAAGCAGATCCTGCAGACCACAGTCGACGCCTATCGCAAGCTGAGGAACACCGTCCGCTATCTGCTGGGCGCGCTGAACGGCTTCGACGAGGCAGAGCGCCTGACGGACTATTCGCAGTTCCCGCCGCTGGAGAAGTTCATCCTGCATCGCCTGTGGGAGCTGGACGCTCAGGTGCGTCAGGCCTACGCCGAATACCGCTTCCAGGACGTGGTGCGGCCGGTGCTGGAGTTCTGTTCGGGCGATCTGTCGGCGCTGTATTTCGACGTGCGCAAGGACAGCCTCTATTGCGACCGTCCCGACAGCATCAAGCGTCGTGCGGTCCGCACGGTGATGGACGAGGTCTTCAGCCGCCTGACCACCTGGCTGGCTCCGCTGACGCCCTTCACCATGGACGAGGCCTGGACCACGCGCTTCCCCGACGCCGGCACCAACTGCGCGCGGGTGATCCCCGAGACGCCCGCCGGATGGGAAAACGCGGCTGAGGCGGCGCGCTGGGCCAAGGTCGAGACTGTGCTGGAAGAGGTCAACGAAGCCCTGGAAGCCGCACGTCGCGACAAGGTCATCGGCGGGGCGCTGGACGCCTGGCCGGTGGTGACGGCCCCGGCTGAACTGCTGGCGCCGTTCGAGGGGCTGGACGCCGCCGAGGTGTTCCGCACCTCGGGCGCCGAACTCGTGGCGGGCGGCGACGCCGTCACGGTCGAGGTGAAGACGGCGAACTATCCCAAGTGCGCTCGCTCCTGGCGCCGTGTGCCGGACGTCGGTTCTGACGCCGACTACCCCGACCTGTCGGCCCGCGACGCTGACACGGTGCGCTGGCTGGATGCGCGCAAGGCGTAAAGGAGATCAGGCCCCTCCGTTCGCCGGAGGGGCCTTTTTCTTCCTTCTCCCACAGGGGGAGAAGGATCCCGCGCCTAGAGCCGCACCCGCTGCTCAGCCGATTTCAGCGTCGAGCGGACGAAGTCGGCGGGCGGGTCGGTCTCGGCCAGGACGGCTTCCTTGATGGCACGCGGCTCGCCGAACAGATGACCCTGGCCCATGGCGATATCCAGCTCAAGGATGTCGACGACCTGTTTCTCGCTCTCGACCTTTTCGGCGATCAGTTCCAGGCCGTGGCGGCGGGTCAAGGGGGCGAAGTCCCCGGCGCGGATGTCGGGCTGGCTGGGCAGTGGGGCGGCGCCGTCCAGGTCCAGCAGTTGTTCGATCAGCAGGTCGGCCGCCACCTTGATGAAGCGCACGTCCGAGCGTTGCAGGTCGGCGAAGTCCAGGTCCAGCGTCTGCACCTTGTCGATGGAGAAGCGGAAGCCCAGATCGGCCAGCTTGGCCATGTTGCGCGCTTCGACGGCGCCGCGCGCGTCGAACGTCGCCTGACCCAGTTCGAAGATCAGGGCGTCCTTCAGGTCGCGGTTCTGGCTCAGGAAGTCGAGGAACTGCGGGAAGAAGGTCTCGTCGCCCAGCGAGGCGAGCGAGATGTTGCAGAAGACCCCGACCTTGCGGTCCTGACTGGCCAGACGGCGCACGATCTGGGCGCAGCGGAACAGCAGCAGGTTGTCGATGGCGGGCAGCAGGCCCTCGCCCTCGGCCACCGACAGGTATTCGGCGGGCATCATCACCCGGTTCGAGGGGTCGCGCAGGCGGGTGAAGCTTTCATAGAAGACCGTCCGCCGCTGGGGCAGGGTCACGACGGGCTGCAGATACAGGTCGACGCGGTTCTCGCTCAGGGCGTCGTGGACGGTCTTCAGCAGGGTGTTCGACTGGACCTGACGGCGGCCTTCGAAGGTGTCGGCGGTCAAGGTGGAGGCGGCCAGCCGTTCCTCGATGGATTCGCTCATCTGCTGGACCAGACCTTCCAGCATCCGCACCTCGCCCGTCAGGGCGTCGGTGCGCGACAGGGCGCCGGTCTCGATGGCCTGGGCCAGTTCGGTCAGGGCGCCTTGCGTCGACTCCATCGCGTCGGCCAGCAGGCGGTGGGCCTCGCGCACCTTGCCGATTTCCAGACGCAGGGCGCGGCGGTCGGCCATGCCGGTGACGATGGCGTGGGCGCCGGCCATGATCCCCAGCGCGCCCAGCACTCCGGCTGCGCCTGCGCCCGCTCCAAGACCGGCGCGCCAGATCATCGCCCCGATGGTCAGGGCGAGGAACAGGTAGCCGAAGAACAGGAAGCCGCCGGTGATCTTTCGCATGGGGCCGGTCAGAACCGCCTTTCCCTATAGAATCGATCAAGTATCACGTTAACGAAGGCTAACGGCTAGGGTCCGCGCGGATAAACGGGCGGTAAAAGGAGGTTAACGCATGGAATTGTTCGATCTGAGCGGCAAGGTCGCCATCATCACCGGCTCTTCCAAGGGCATCGGCAAGGCCATCGCCGAGCGTCTGGCCGAGCACGGCGCCCGCGTCGTCATCTCCTCGCGCAAGGCCGGGCCGTGCGAAGAGGTCGCCGTCGCCATCAATGACAAGCATGGCGAGGGCCGCGCCATCGCCATTCCCGCCAACATCGCCTCCAAGGAAGACCTGCAGCGGCTGGTGGACGACACGCGCGCCGACTTTGGCCGGATCGACATCCTGGTCTGCAATGCGGCGACCAATCCCTACGCCGGGCCGATGGCGGGCATCGCCGACGAACAGTTCGAAAAGATCCTTCAGAACAACGTCATCTCCAACCACTGGCTGATCCAGATGGTCGCGCCGGAGATGCTGGAGCGGAAGGACGGGGCGATCCTGATCATCTCGTCCATCGGCGGCCTGCGCGGCAACGGCCTGATCGGCGCCTACAACATCTCCAAGGCCGCCGATATGCAACTGGCGCGCAATCTGGCGGTCGAATATGGGCCGTCGAACGTGCGGGTGAACTGTATCGCACCGGGCCTGGTTCAGACCGATTTCGCCCGCTACCTGTGGGAGAATCCGGAGCTGCTGAAGACCGTCACCGATCCTGCGCCGCTGAAAAGGATCGGCCAGCCGGATGAAATTGCCGGCACGGCGGTCTATCTGTGCAGCCCTGCGTCGGCCTATGTGACCGGCCAGACCCTTGTGGTGGACGGCGGACTGACGATTGCCTGGTGATCAAACGCGCTCAAGCAGCCCAAAGGGCGGTAGCGCACATAGAGACGATCAAACGCGCTCAAGTAGCCCGAAGGGCGGTAGCGCACATAAAGAGGTCCCGTTTCTTCAGGACCTGAACTGGCGGCTGGAGGCGGCGGCGTTTCAGGGGCTGTTCGGCTTTCTGCGCCTGCTGGGCGTCGAGCGGGCCTCGGGCTTCGGCGGCAAGCTGCTGCGGACGCTGGGGCCGCTGACCGGCACGCACAAGACGGTGACGCGCAACCTGCGCATCGCCTTTCCCGACATGGACGAAGGCGAGCGCAACCGTCTGGCCGTGGATCAGTGGGAGCAGACGGGCCGCACCTTCGCCGAACTGGCGGTCATGGACAGACTGACGCCGGAAAGCGGGCGCATCGACATCGTCGGGCTGGAGCGGCTTCACGCCGTGCGCGACAGTGGCCGCCCGGTCGTGCTGATCTCGGGCCATCTGGCCAATTTCGAGGTCATGGCGGCGGTCATCATGGCGGCGGGCGTGCCGTGCCAGGTGACCTATCGCGCGGCCAACAATCCCTATGTCGACGCCCTGATCCGCCAGAGCCGCGAGCGTTACGGCATCAAGCTGTTCGCGCCCAAGGGCGACGGCACGCGCGAGCTGATGGCGGGGATGAAGCGCGGCGAATCCATCGCCCTGCTGGTCGATCAGAAATACAGCCAGGGGCCGGAGGTCGAGTTCTTCGGCCAGCCGGTCAACGCCTCGCCGGGCGCGGCGCGCATGGCGCTGAAGTTCGGCACGGTGATGCAGCCCCTGTCGGTGGTGCGTCTGCCGGGCGTGCGTTTCCGCGTCACGGCCCATGAGCCGATCGCCGTGCCGGACACGGGCGACAAGGCCGCCGATGTGCGGGCGGGAGTGCTGGCGGCCAACCGTTTCGTCGAGGATCGGGTGCGCGAGCATCCGGTCGACTGGTTCTGGGTGCACAAACGCTGGCCGCCTCAAGTCTATGAGGCGCTGCGAGAGGCTGAGGCCTAAATCGCTGTGTCGTCGGCGCGACGGAACGGACCGGCGTAGCTCTCGGTTCGCGTGCGGCGACGGTCTGGGCCGAAATAGCTGGCCGAACGCACGAAGGGGCGGGGACGCAGGATCACCGCCTCGATCCGCGTCAGCAGGGTCTGGGCCTTGACCGGCTTGGCGACGAATTCGGTGACGCCCGCGTCGCGCGCCTCGGTTACGCGGCTTTTCTCGGAATGGCCCGTCATCATGATGACGGGCAGATAGGGATTGGCGCTGTCAGCCTCGTTGCGGACAGCGCGGGTGAAGGCCACCCCGTCCATCGGCTTCATGCGGAAGTCGACGATGGCGATGTCGACGGCTTCTTGACGCAGCAACTCCAGCGCCGCCGCCCCGTCCTCGGCCTCGGTCAGGCGGCCGACGCCGACGGATTTCAGCATGGCCGCGACGATGGCGCGCATATTGGGATTGTCGTCGACCAGCAGGACGTGGATCGAACTCAGGGCGGACATTGGAACACCGGCGAACGGAGGTGCCGGGGATCATCCGGCGGACAGGGAGGGCGAAGAAAAGTCGCTGCTCAACCCGGCGGCTGGGCGGCGAGATATTCGCGCGGCCCGGCATAGGCCTCCTGTCGCTCTACCGACCAGTAGCGCAGGGCCGCCAGGGGAATGGCGACGCCGCTGACGGCGCAACGCACAAAGGCGCCGGCGGACAGAACAGCGAACTCGCCGTCGCCATAGTGCAGGCTGGCCGTCTGGCCCGAGTCTTGAGGAATCTGCGTGCTCATGGGGCCATCATAGCGCGGACCGGGTGCGGCACGAGAGCCGAATCGCGGTCATCTGGCCGTGCGCCTCCGTTATCTGCCGGATATTTCATGTCTCGATCGCCCGCCGCCGTTCTCGCCGTCGCCGTTTCGGCCGCCGTTCTGGCCGCCGCCTCCGGCGTGAACGCTCAGGCTGGGGCGGAGGCGCGCCCGACGATCCGCGACCTCGGACGGGCGCCGGGCATACTGTCGCCGGGACCGTTGAACGCCATCACTGATGTGGCGGGCGTAAAAGTGGGGCAGGTGACGCTGCATTCGGGGGACAGCATCCGCACTGGCGTCACCGCCATCGTGCCGCACGGCGGCTCCCTGTTCCGCGACAAGGTTCCGGCCGGGCTGTCGGTCGCCAACGGCTTCGGCAAGCTGGCGGGCGCGACCCAGATCAGGGAGCTGGGCGAGATCGAGACGCCCATCATCCTGACCAACACCCTGTCCGTGGCGCGAGGGATCGACGGCGTTCTGGACTGGACGCTGAAACAGCCGGGGCATGAGGATGTCCGCTCGGTCAACGCCGTGGTGGGCGAGACGAACGATGGCGGGCTGAACGATATCCGCGCGCGCGTCGTCACGGCCGCCGACGTGGTGCGGGCCATCGAGACGGCGACGACAGGCCCGGTCGAGCAGGGCGCGGTCGGCGCAGGGACGGGCACCATTGCTTTCGGTTTCAAGGGCGGGATCGGCACCAGTTCGCGTAAGCTGCCCGATAGTCTGGGCGGCTTCACCGTGGGTGTGCTGGTCCAGTCGAACTACGGCGGGGTCTTGAGCATCGACGGGGCGCCGGTCGGGGTGCGGCTGGGCCGTTACTACCTGCGCGAAGAGGTGGAGAATGAGCGCGCCGACGGCTCCATCATGATCGTGGTGGCGACCGATGCGCCGCTGTCGGACCGCAATCTGGAGCGGCTGGCGAACCGCGCCTTCGCCGGTCTGGCGCGGACGGGGGCGGCCTTCTCGAACGGGTCAGGAGACTATGCAATCGCGTTTTCGACGGCGGATGGCGTGCGACGGACATCGGAACGCCGGTCGGGGCAGGCGATGGTCGCGGACTGGCCCAACGACCGGATGTCGCCCCTGTTCGTCGCGGTCGCCGAGGCGACGGAGGAGGCCATCCTCAACTCCCTGTTGAAGGCGCAGACGACGACCTCGGTCATTGATGGCAAGCCGGTGACGGTTGAGGCGCTGGACATCGAGGCGGTGAAGGCGGTGCTGGGCGAGGCCGGCGGCGCGGCCCCTTTAAACCCGCTCATCCCGGCGGACGCCGGGACCCAGTGAGAGCGACGCGCTCGGTTCTCTGGAGACTGGCGCCGAGTTTTCAAGCGCTGAGGTTGAAGCCAAAGCACTGGGTCCCGGCGTCCGCCGGGAGGAGCGGAGTTATTAGAAGTTAGAACAGGTCGCCCTGTCCGGCAGGAGGGGCCTTCGGGCGCGGTGCGGACTTGGGCGTGGGGCGCGGCATCCCACCCTCGCCGTCGATCGTCGCGCCCTTGGCGCCGTCGCCGAAGACGATCTGCACCGTCTGACCCGGCGACAGGGCGGCGGCAGAGGCGATCATGGCGCCCTGGGCGTCCTCGATGCGGGCGAAGCCGGGTTTGGGCGTCTTGGGGTTCAGCGTCGTCAGGGCGCGGGACAGGGAGGCGAGGCGGTCCTCGGCGCGCTCCAGCCGACGCGGCATGACCCCGTCCAGACGTACGCTCAGCGCCTCCAGCCGCGCCTGTCTCTGATCAAGGCGGCGGTGCAGGGGCGCGGGGCTGAGGCGGCCCGCCGTTTGCAGCAGGCGGCGCTCGTTGCGGGCGACCCCGGCCTGAAGCGCGGAGCCCAGACGGTCGGCGGCGCCGCGCAGGCGGTCCTGACCTCGCTCGACGCGGGCGCGCAGCAGGCCAGGCGTCAGTCGACCGGCCGCGACCGCCAACTGTCGCTCATGCACGGCGACGTTGCGGTGCAGGCCCGAACCGAGGCGGCTGGCGGCGAGGTCCAGTCGTTGCTGCGGCAGGGCCAGCAGGTCTTCGGGGCGGGCGGGCAGGCCGCGCGCGACGGCGCGCAGGCGGGTGCGGCGGTCCTCCAGCATCCGCGCCCCGGCGCGCGACAGGCGGCCCTCCAGATCGCTGAGCGCCCAGCGCAGATCGGCCAGCACCGGCGTGGCGATTTCGGCCGCCCCGGTCGGAGTCGGCGCCCGGCGGTCGGAGACGAAGTCGATCAGGGTGGTGTCGGTCTCGTGCCCGACGGCCGAGATTATGGGGATGCGGGCGGCTGCGACCGTGCGCGCCAGACCCTCGTCGTTGAAGCACCACAGGTCCTCGACCGAGCCGCCGCCGCGCGCGACGATCAGCAGGTCCGGGCGGGGGATCGGCCCGTCAGGCGTCATCTGGTCGAAGCCGCGGATGGCGTTCGACACCTGGCCGCAGGCGGCGTCGCCCTGAACCACAACGGGCCAGACGATGACGCGGCAGGGCCAGCGCTCGGCGATGCGGTGCAGGATGTCGCGGATGACGGCGCCGGTGGGGCTGGTGATGACGCCGATGGTTGCCGGGAAAGCGGGCAGAGCTTGCTTCTTCGCCGGGTCGAACAGGCCCTCGTCGCGCAAGCGGACCTTCAGCCGCTCCAGCTGGGCCAGCAGGGCGCCCGCGCCCGCCGCCTCCATGCTCTCGATCACGATCTGATAGGAAGAGCGCGCCGGATAGGAGGTGATCTTGCCGGTGACGATGACCTCCAGCCCCGTCTCGGGCTGGACGCCCAGACCGCGCACCACGCCCTTCCAGATCACGCCGTCGATGGCCGATTTGTCGTCCTTCAGCGTCAGGTAGACGTGGCCCGAGGCGTGGCGGTTCACCTTGGAGATTTCGCCGCGCAGCCGCACATGGCCGAAGCGTTCCTCCAAGGTGCGCTTCAGGGCGAAGCTCAGCTCCGAGATCGACAGCGGCGGATTGTTGTCGCGGGCGGGTTGCGGGGCCGCGCCCTCGAAAGCGTAGTCGTCGTCGGAGGTCATGGCGCCATCCTAGACGCCGCCGTCGCGCCCGCAAAGGCGTCTGCGGCAAGCGTGGCGGAACGGGCGCCTCTCCGCGCGCGTTCGCGCATCATGGTGCAGTCCCCAGACCCGCTGCCGGAAGACGCTACGGACGACGCCCTGCCGCCCGATCAGGCGCGTGAGCGCGACCTGGCGCGCCGCAGCCATAATCCGGCGCTCAGCCCGTGGCTGATTCTGGGCGTGATTCTTTTGGCCGGCGCCGGCGTCTATGTGGTCTCGGCTCTGATCTAGGACAGGAGGACGTGATGATGAGGATATTGCTCGCCGCCGCCTCGGCCGCAGCTTTGATGGCGGCCTGCTCAGAGGCGCCGCCCAAGCCGGCAAAGACGCCGGAAGCTTCGCCCGACGCGGCCTCGGCGCCGAGGATGACGCATACGGCCGCTCCTGCGGCGGGCGCGACGGCGCTGGGTCTGACCGTCAAGCAACTGGAGGACGCCGATCTCATCACCCCGGCGGGGATTGATCTGGGCGACGTCCAGAAGGTCGATGTGGACGCTTCGGGCGCCATCACCGGGCTGATCATCGAGCCGGCAGGCGAGGGCGGGCCGCGCTGGGTGCGTATTTCGTTGGATGGCCTTACGCCCCGCAAGGAAGGCGACGACTATGACCTGGTGTCGGACATGACGCTGGAGCAGTTGAAAGCCATGCCCGCCTGGATGCCCTGATTTGCATGATCTTGCGTCCGCTAACCCTTTCCGGCGCTTGACCGGGACGGCGCGTGCGGCCATTCCGCCCGGATGAACATTCTGCTCGTCGGATCGGGAGGGCGCGAACACGCCCTGGCCTGGAAGATCGCCCAGTCGCCGCTGGTCACGCGGCTTGTCGTCGCGCCCGGCAATCCCGGCATGGCTTCGCTGGGCGAGATGCGGCCCGACCTGAAGGCGACGGACGCGGAAGGCCTGGCGGCCCTGGCGCGCGAGATGAAGGCCGATCTGGTCGTCGTCGGGCCTGAATCGGCCCTCGCCGAGGGCTTGGCCGACCGTCTGCACGCGGCGGGCATCCCCTGCTTCGGCCCGACGCAGGCGGCGGCGCAACTGGAAACCTCCAAGGCCTTTTCCAAGGCCTTCCTGCAGCGCCACGGCATTCCGACGGCGGGCTATGGCGTTTATGAGGACGTCGCCTCGGCCAAGGCGGCGCTGGATCGGTATGCGGCCCCCTATGTCATCAAGGCCGACGGTCTGGCGGCGGGCAAGGGCGTGGCCATCAGCCCCGATCGCGCCGACGCCGAGGCCGAGATCGCACGAATGCTGGGCGGCCGGTTCGGCGCGGCCGGGGCGCGCGTGGTGATCGAAGAGTTCATGGACGGGGAAGAGGGCTCCCTCTTCGTCCTGTCGGATGGGACGCGGTCGGTGTTGTTCGGCGGCGCGCAGGACCACAAGCGCGCCTTTGACGGCGACATGGGCCCCAACACCGGCGGCATGGGCGCATATTCGCCTGCGCCCGTCTTCACGGCGGCCTTCACCGACGCCGCCAATGAGCGCGTGGTCGTTCCGACCATCCAGAAGATGGCCGAGGAAGGCGTTCCCTATCGCGGCGTCCTCTATGTCGGCCTGATGGCGACGACTGAAGGCCCCAAGGTGGTCGAGTTCAACGCCCGCTTCGGCGACCCCGAATGTCAGGTGCTGATGATGCGGCTGGACGGCGATGTCGTGCCGCTGCTGCTGGCCTGCGCGCGCGGCGACCTGACCCAGGCGCCGGCGCCGGTCTTCAAGCCCGGCGTGGTCATCTGCGTGGTGCTGGCGGCCAAGGGCTATCCCGACAGCCCGCTGGAAGGCTCGGTCATTCGCGGCGCGGATCAGGACTTCGGACCGCACGTCCAGGTCTTCCACGCGGGGACCAGGCTGCGTGACGACGGCGTCCTGGCGGCGGCGGGCGGTCGGGTGCTGAACGTCTGCGCCTATGGCGACGACGTGGCCCAGGCGCGTGAGCGCGCCTATGAGGCCATCGCCAAGATCGACTGGCCGGGCGGCTTCCACCGCACCGACATCGGCTGGCGGGCGCTGGAGCCGCGCTGACGCGGCCCGGGCGGCTTCAGATCATCGCGAACAACAGCCGCCCTTCGCCCATGCGTTCGCGCAAGGGGACCAGGTCGGCGTGGGACACCGAGAAGCAGCCGTAGGACCGGCCCAGCTTGCCCTGGCGCGCCAAAAAGGCCGGGTCTGCGTAGTCGGCGCCGTGGATGATGATGGCCCGCTCGCGCGCCAGATTGTTGGAATACTCCAGCCCGTCCAGCAGGACGTTCGGCCCTTGCTGGCTGCCCCAGCTGGCGCCCGCCGTAGCGTAGGCGCCGATCGAGGACATATGGCTGTCCGGGCGGTTCGAGAACTGCTGCGCATAGCCTGAATGCGCCGGGTCCGATCCGCGGCCGTGGCTGGTGCGATAAGCCGTGACCCAGCCGCCTTCCAGATCGACTTCGTACAGGCGGTCCTCGCCCGAGAACTTCTGGAAATCGACCAGATACATCCGGTCGCGCTTCGATATCTTATGACCGTGCACGTCCATAGCAGCGCGGGCGCGCTCGATCAGGTCCGGACGCACAATGCCGTGGGGGTCGATCGTCGTCCCGGCGTCCGCCATCTGCACATGGGCTGTGCGCGCGCGCTCAGGTACGATAGGCAGCGTTGGAGCGACGGCTCCGGCGAGCTGAAGTTGAGAGGTGGAGGCGGCGGAGGAGCACCCCGCCAACAGGGCCGAACCGCCCAAAATCAAGCCACGTCTGGAAAGCCGCATGCGACGCCCCTCGCACGGTTAAACAACTGTATCGGCTTGTTTCATGAACCGTCGTTAGAACGCAACCTTGGCCTTGGCGGGAAGATTGGAATGGTTATGTTGCGCGCTTCAGTAACGGGAGGGATACATGAAAAAGCTTGCCCTGATTGTGACCGCAGCTGTTTTGGCTGCCACCGGCGCCGAGGCGCGCCAAGCCCCGGCGGCAGCGCCGGTTTCGGCTGAACAGGCGACGAAGTTCGTCCAAGTGGGGCGGCTTTTGGCCGATCCGGCCAGCGGCCGGGTGCTGCGCGATAAAACTCTCGTGATCAGAGGGAACCAGGTTGTCGAAATCCGCGACGGCTTCGTCGGCGAGGGGAACGTCGTCGATCTGCGCTCGGCCTTCGTGCTGCCCGGCCTGATCGACAGCCACGTCCATCTGGGCAGCGAGCAGAGCCCGAACAGCCGTCTGGACCGGCTGACCATGTCGAACGCCGACCAGGCGATGGTCGGGGCGCGTCACGCCCGTCGCACCCTGAATGCAGGCTTCACCACGGTGGCGGACCTGGGCGGCGCCAATGAGTCGATCTTCGCCCTGCGTGACGCGGTGCGGCGCGGCGACGTGGCCGGACCGCGCATCATCGCCGCTGGTTCGTCCGTCTCGGTCCACGGCGGCCATGGCGACGCCAACGGCTATCGCGAAGACATCCTGCACGTCCTGTCGAACGAGAGCGTCTGCTCGGGGGCCGAAGACTGCCGCCGCGCGGTGCGGACCCAGGTTCGCGCGGGCGCCGACATCATCAAGATCACGGCCACGGGCGGCGTGCTGTCGAACACCGCCGCCGGTCTGAACCAGCAGTTCACCCAGGATGAACTGGCCTCCATCGTCGAGGTTGCGCACCGCATGGGCCGTCAGGTCACCGCCCACGCCCACGGCGTCGACGGCATCAACGCCTTCCTGAAGGCGGGCGGCGATTCCATCGAGCACGGCACCTATCTGGATGATGAGTCCATGCGCCTGTTCAAGGCCAACGGCGCCTGGCTGGTGCCGACCCTGCTGGCGGGCGACTTCGTCGCGCGCGTGGCCTCGGGCCCTGAAAACTTCTTCACTCCGGCCCAGACGGCCAAGGCTCTTGAAGCCGGTCCCAAGATGCTGGACATGGCCGCCCGCGCCCATCGCGGCGGGGTCAAGATCGCCTTCGGCACCGACTCGGGCGTCTCGGCCCACGGCGACAACGCCCAGGAGTTCGCCCTGCTGGTGCGCGCAGGTCTGACGCCGCTGGAGGCCATTCAGTCGGCCACGATCGGCGCCGCCGAGCACCTGAAGATCTCGGCCGAAGCGGGCCGTATCGCGCCGGGCATGCCGGCCGATCTGATCGCCGTCGCCGGCGACCCTCTGAACGATGTGACCGAGCTTGAGCGCGTCCGCTTCGTCATGAAGGGCGGCCAGGTCTTCCGTCAGGACTGAGGCTTCAGCCGATCCAGCAGGAAGGCGGTGAAAGCCGCCTCATCCTCGAAACGAGCGACGACGGGCCAGGGTGAAACCCTGGCCCTTCTTTCTGGGCTGAGCCGGACCCAGTCCTTTTCCGTCGTCACCAGACCGGCGCCGTAGACCGACGCCCGATCATTCAGAAAGGCGAAGTCGCGATCCGACAGTTCGGCGTGGTCGGGGAAGGGGACGAAGTCCTTCAGATCGCATCCGGCGGCGATCAGCGACCGCTCCACCTTCCACGGCTTGGCGATGCCTGCGAAGCCGACCTGCGGTCCCGGCGGCGGCGGGCCTTCGGGCGCCAGTCGGGCGATGAAGACGGGCAGGCTGTCGAAAACCTCGATCAATTCAGGATCGACCTCGGCCAGGTCGGTGGGCAGCAGCACCACCACGGCGTCTGCGCGCGCCAGCCCCGCCTTCAGGGGTTCGCGCATCGGGCCGGAGGGAAAGACCGAGCCGTCGCCGAACGGCCATTCGCCGCCGCGCGTCTCGCCATCGACCACGATCAGGCTGATCGCCTTCTTCAACGAAGGATTCTGATGGGCGTCGTCCAGCACCAGGACGGCGACGCCATCGGCCGCTGCGGCGCGGGCGCCTTTGACGCGATCTCGGGCGATCCAGGCGGGCGATCCTTGCGCCAGCATCAGGGGTTCGTCGCCGACATCGGCGGCGGTGTGGACGGCCGGATCGACACGGACCGGGCCTTCGAGCTTGCCGCCATAGCCGCGCGACAGGGCGGCGGCCTCGATCCCTTGAGCGCGCAGCAGGCGTAGCGTCTCACGCGCGATCGGCGTTTTGCCCGAGCCGCCGACGGTCAGATTGCCGATGGAGACGACCGCCGCGCCGGGATCGACCGGCGTGGCGCTGGCGATCTTGCGCGCCGTCACGCCCGCCCACAGCCATGAGGCGGGCTTCAGCAGCATCCGCGTCACCGGGGCGTGGCGACGCTCGCGGCTATACCACCAGCGGGGGGTGTTCAGTTTCACGGGCGTCTCCGCGACGGGGCGGCGGGCAGGTGGGTCTGAAGCGCCAGCCACAGGCGGTCCAGACCGGCGGCGGCGGCCTCTGCGGATCGCCGGGCGCGCTCGCCCATGTCGCGGGCGGCCTCGGGGTCGGCCAGCATGGGGCCGACGACCGAGGGCAGTTCGACGGGCGACAGGACGGAGACGAGGCCGCCCGCCTGCTTCAGCATCCGGGTCACGGCCTGCCAGTTGCTGGCGTCCGGGCCGGTGACGATGGGCTTGGCTAGGCGCGCAGGCTCCAGCGGGTTGTGGCCGCCGACCGCGCCGCCGCCCAGCGCTGGGGCGAAGGAGCCGCCCATGACCACCACATCGGCCAGTCGCAGGAACAGCCCCAGTTCGCCCAGGGTGTCGGCCAGATAGATGTCGGTCTGGTCGCAGATCGGCTGGCCCTGACTGCGCCGGGCGAAGCCGTAGCCGTCGTGGGTCAGGGCCTCGGCGATGGCGTCGGCGCGTTCGGGGTGGCGCGGCACGACGATCAGGAACAGGCGGTCGGCCAGATGATCCAGCGCGCCGACTATGGCCATTTCCTCATGCTCATGGGTGCTGGCGGCGACGACGACGGGGCGGTCGTCGATCAGAGCCGACAGGCGGGCGAACTCGCCCTTGTCATAGGGCAGGGGCTCGCCGGACAGCTTCAGGTTCACCTGACCGTCGATGCGCGCGCCCAGCGCGCTCAGCCGGTCGGCGCTGTCCTGATCCTGAGGCCAGACGTGCGAAAAGCCGTTCATCAGGGCGCGGGCCATGCCGGGCGCCTTCTTCCACCCTTGGGCCGTCTTGTCGGTGATGCGGGCACTGACGAGGGCCAGCGGCACGCCGCGTTTCTGTGCCGTGGTCAGCAGATTGGGCCACAGTTCGCTCTCGACGAAGACGCCGACGTTGGGCCGCCAGTGGTCGAGGAAGGCCGCGACGGCCGAGGGGGCGTCCACCGGGGCGAACTGGTGGATGACGCCGCGCGGCAGGCGACTGGCCAGCACCTGGGCCGAGGTCAGGGTGCCGGTGGTGACCAGCACGGTCACATCGGGCCGGTCCTTGCGGATTCGCTCGGCCAGCGGAAGGATGGACAGGGCCTCGCCGACGCTGATGCCGTGAATCCAGACCAGAGGCCCCTCGGGGCGCGCCATGCCGGGCAGGCCCAGCCGTTCGTCGACGCGGGCGGGGTCTTCCTTGCCCTTGCGGACGCGGGCGTCCAGCAGGCGCGGGGCCAGCGGCTCCAGCAGACGGGTCAGCAGCCGATAGGCGATCAGGGCGGGGCTGAAGGCCACGGTCAGACGCGCTCCAGCCCGGTTATGGCGTCGGCGCGGGCCTCGACGGCGGTCAGGCGCTGGCCCCATTCGGCGGCGACCTCGGCCAGATCGCCGCCTTCAGGCCAGTCGACCCGGTCCCAGACGACGGCGCCCTTCCCGAATGGCAGGGGCAGCAGGGCGCGATCCCAACTGTTCAGCCGGATCGCCGGTTTGCACGACATGCCGATCAGCAGTACGGGCGCCTTGGAAATCTTCGCCATCAACGGCAGGCCCTCGGCCATCTGCCGCGCCGGACCGCGCGGGCCGTCGGGGGTCAGCGCGAGAGCGCCCAGCTTCAACTGCTTCAGGCCGTCGCGCAGGGCCTGTGTCCCGCCCTTGGCCTGTTTGGCCTTGTCCTTGTTGGCGGAGGAGCCGCGCACGGCGGGAAAGCCCTGACGCGCGATCGCCTTGGCGATGAACTCGCCGTCGGCGGACAGGGAGATCAGCGCCTTGGCGGGTTGGGCTCTGTCCTTGGGCCAGCAGGACGGCGCCAGGGCGATGCGAGAGTGCCAGAAGGCGCACAGCACCCCTCCGCCGTCACGCCAGACATCTTCAGCCGCGGCCTCATTCTCATGGGTCCAGCGGATGGTGGCGATGCAGAACCGCATCCACTGGGCCAGGGTCCAGGACAGGGCGTTCTGGATGGCGGGGTTGCGCAGCGGCCTCATGCGCCCGTCTCGTCGGGAAGCTCGACCAGAGGCGGCAGTTCCATGGGGTCGCTGTCCAGCGACTGCTGCCGGGCCAGCCGGGCGTAGAGACCGCCGCGCGCCACAAGCGCGTCGTGCGAGCCTTCCTCGACCACGCGGCCGCCGTCGATGACGTAGATGCGGTCGGCGTTCTTCACCGTGGACAGGCGGTGGGCGATCATCAGGGTGGCGCGGCCGTTCATCAGCCGCTCCAGCGCCGCCTGGACCAGGGCCTCGCTCTCGGTGTCCAGCGCGCTGGTGGCCTCGTCCAGCAACAGGATGGGCGCGTCCTTCAGGAAGGCGCGGGCGATGGCGATGCGCTGGCGCTGGCCGCCGGACAGGCGGGCACCGGCCTCGCCCACGCGGGTGGCGTAGCCGTCCGGCAGGGCCGCGATAAAGTCGTGGGCGGCGGCAGAGCGGGCGGCGGCCACGATATCCTCGGCCGAGGCGCCGGGGCGGCCATAGGCGATATTGGCGGCGATGGTGTCGTCGAACAGGAAGGGCTCCTGCGTCACCAGGGCGATGTGATCGCGCAGGGACGGAAGGCTAAGCTCGCGGATGTCGCGACCATTCAGCGTCACCCGCCCCGCCGTTACGTCATAGAAGCGCGGCAGCAGGCTGAGGATGGTCGACTTGCCCCCACCCGACGGGCCGACAAGGGCGATCGTCTCGCCCGGCGCCACGTGCAGGCTGACGTCCGACAGGGTCGGCGCGGCGTCATCTACTTCGGCGCGATAGGCGAAACACACGCGCTCCAGAGCGACCGTTACGGGACCGGGTGCGACCTCGGCCGCGTCGCTGGCCTCGCGGATCTCGGGCTCGATATCCAGGGCGGCGAACAGGCGGCGGGCGGCGGTGAAGCCCTCGCTCAGCACCGTGGTCAGGTTCGTCACCTGACGCAGCGCCTGACCGGCCAGCAGCAACATGCCGATGAAGGAGGCGAAGGCGCCGACGGTCATCTGCCCCTTACTGGCGCTCCATCCGGCATAGGCCATGGCGGCGGCCACCACGGAATAGGCGACGATGTCGCTGGCGGGGCCGGAGAAGGCGCGGCTGTCGGCGCCCTTGATGACGTGGCGCTGGCGGCGGTCGATGACGGTGGCGACGCGGGCTTCCTCGGCCGCCTCGCGGTTCTCGATCTTGATGACGCGGACGCCGTCCAGATTCTCCATCAGCGCGCTGGACAGGGCCTCGGTCTCGACCATCGCGCCGCGCGCGGCCTTGCGAGACTTCTTGCCGAAGCGGCCGATGATCCAACTGACCAGCGGCACACCCAGCAGAACGATCAGCGTCAGCGGCAGATCGATGAAGCCCATGGCGATGATGACGCCCAGCAGCATCAGGGCGTTCTGCGTGTAGTTGACTACGCCCGAGGTGAAGGCCTCGCGCACCAGATTGGCGTCGAACAGGACCGACGACACGAACGTCCCTGAATGCTGGCTGCGCAGACGCGACAGGTCGGCCCGGATCATGCCCGAGAACAACTGCTTCTGAATGTCGCCGACAATGCCGTGGCCCAGCCGGTTCACCAGCGCCGCCTGGCCCGCCATGCTCAGCGAACGGATCACCGCCACGACGATGATGAACAGGGGAATGGCGATCAGCACCTTGTCCGCCGGAATGGTGAGCGTCTTCCAGATCGTCACTGGCCCCTGATGCTGGCCGAACAGCAGGTCGATCGCAGGCTCAAGGAACTTCAGCAGCAGGGCCGTCAGACCGCCCGACACGCCCGCCAGCAGCATGGAGGTGAAGAAGGCCGGCTTGTGCCGCGACAGATACTCGCGCCAGATGCGGGCGAGCAGGGGCCGCAGCGGCTCGCGGGCGTCGGCATGAGGAGCGGGAACAGTCATCGGCCTTCGGTCGAACGGCTGAGGCGGCAAGTCAAGCGGCC
Organism: Brevundimonas naejangsanensis DSM 23858; assembly: GCF_000421705.1. Lineage (GTDB taxonomy): Bacteria > Pseudomonadota > Alphaproteobacteria > Caulobacterales > Caulobacteraceae > Brevundimonas > Brevundimonas naejangsanensis. The sequence goes on along the minus strand of NZ_ATXN01000002.1, from coordinate 945,719 downwards.
GCGCGAGAGAGAGGCGCCGCGGGACGGGTGACGCCGGGTGCAAACGGCGCTATCTGGCCGTCATGGGGCGCTACGATCTGACTACGCCGTTCGGCCGTTTCAAGGCGCGCTGGTCCTATTTCTGGAAGGATCACGCCTTCCTGCGCACGGCCTTCACCAACGCCCATTGGCTGGGGCCGGATCTGGTGCGGACCAACCAGCCCTCGCCGGGGCAGTTGTCCTGGTGGAAGCGGCAGGGAATCCGCACCGTCGTCAATCTGCGCGGCCAGAGGGACGAGGCCTATTACTGGCTGGAGAAGGACGCCTGCGAACGGCTGGGGCTGACGCTGATCGACGCCCCGCTGGATTCACGCGACCCGCCGGGGAAGGACCGGGTGCGCCGGGCCAAGGCTCTGTTCCAGACGATGGAGTATCCGGCGTTGATCCACTGCAAGTCGGGTGCGGACCGGGCGGGGATGATGGCGGTCTTCTATCGCCACTTCCACCTGGGCGAGCCGATTTCGGCGGCCATGACGGAACTGGGCAAGCGCACCCTGCACAGCCGCGAGGGCCTGACCGGGGTGCTGGACTATACGCTGGAGAAATACGTCGCCGAGGTCGAGCCCACGGGCGTCAGCTTCGAGGACTGGGTCGAAAGCGACGCCTATGATCCCAAGGCCATTCGGGCAGAGTTCAAGGCCGGCTGGTGGGGCAGGCTGGTGGTGGATCGCCTGCTGAAGCGCGAATAGGTCAGCTCCACGGACCGCCGTGATCAGAGCCGCTGGGCGGCGCTTGGCGCGCGGCCCGCTCCTTTTTCCACCGTTTGACCTGGCGGTCATGTTCGAGGCGGCGCCTCAAGGTGACCATGCACAGCGCCAGAACGGCGAGCATGGAGATCAGACTGAAAATCTGCTGGGCGTCCAGCGTCTGGCCGAAAAGGGTCAAGGTCGAGGGTCTCGATCAGCCGGGGTGATGGGGTCGTTCCACGCGGTGTCTTGGTCCTCGTCGGGACGGGCGACGTGCGGCGGTCCCTTGCGCACGACCCAGACGATCGCCGCGACGGCGACAACGACCAGCAGCAGGACGATGAAGGTCGGCAGCATGGGAAATCCTGTTCAAGAACAAAGGCGACTGACACGAAAGCGCATCAGCCGCCTCTGCGGTTCCGGAACAGCGGCGTGATGACGCCGTGAGCGCTGACTCAGGCGTCGGTGCGCGGGTCGATCAACTTGTGCGCGTGCAGGATGAAATAGCGCATGTGGGCGTTGTCGACGGTCGCCTGGGCGCGGGCCTTCCACGCCTTCTTGGCTTCGTCATAGCTGCCGAAGGCGCCGACGAACTCGACCTGCGACAGATCGCGGAAGACAGGCTCGGCGGGGTGGCGCATCTCGCCGCCGATGACGAGGTGAAGCAGTTGGGGATCGTGAGAGTCGGCCATGGAGAGGGGGTCCATTGCGGGAGGAATGTCAGATGGCCAGCGGGATAGGCGCTGTGCGCCTTACGATCAACGGGTGAAGGGCCGGTGCGGCGCATATCAGGCTGGTTTGACGCGGATCAGGGCGATTAAATCTCCACGGACGGCCCATATGGTCGCTGACCTTCGCCCCGGCCTCTTCGGCGATCAGGGCGCCGGCGCAGACGTCCCAATCCCATTTGGGGCTGATGGCGATGGCCGCATCGAAGGCCCCCGCCGCCACCAGGGCCATGCGGTAGGCCAGGGCGTTGCGCTTGGAAAAGCGCATCGGCGGCCATGGCTCGTCCCATTCGCGCGCCTCCATCAGCCGGGCGTCGGCCAGAAGCTCGGCGTCTTCCAGATCGTCGGTGTCGGAGGCGCTGATGGGGCGGCCCCTCAGGCGGGCGCCGCCGCCCAGGGTGGCCTCGAACATCTCGTCCATCATCGGAGCGTGGATGACGGCGGCGACGGGGCGGCCGTCTTCGACCACGGCGATGGGCACGCACCACCACGGCTTGTTCTTCATGAAGGCGACCGTGCCGTCGATCGGGTCGGCGACGAAGATGCGTTTCTTCGACAGGCGGTCCGTGCTGTCGGCCGTTTCCTCGGACAGCCAGCCGTAGTCTGGCCGGGCGCTCAGCAGGGCGTCGCGCAGCAGTTGGTCCACGGCCAGGTCGGCGCTGGTGACAGGCGAGCCGCCATCCTTGGACCAGACCTTCAGCCCGGCCTCGCGGTGTTCGAGCGCCAGCCGACCGGCGGCCAGCGCCGCGTCGCGGATCAGGGCGAGGTCGGCGCTGTAGTCGCTCATTTGCCCGCGATCGCCACCTTGTCGAACAGCAGGGAGGGGCTGTTGAACGAGCCGCGGAACTCCAGATCGCCCGCGCGTTGCAGGCGGGCGTAGAGGTCGATCAGATTGCCCGCCACGGTGACTTCGCTGACCGGATAGGCGCGCTGGCCGTTCTCGAACCAGAAGCCGGACACCCCCGCCGACCAGTCGCCGGTGTTGCCGTTCAGCGAGGGGCCGAACATGGAGGTGATCAGCAGGCCCGTCCCGGCCTGCGCCATCAGGGCCTCCAGATCGCCTTCGCCCGGCGCCAGATGCAGGTTGTGGGTCGAAACGCCCGACGGCCCCGCCAGCCCGCGCGAGGCGTGGCCGGTGGTCTGCAGGCCCAGCTGGGCCGCCGAGGCCGTGTTCAGCAGCCAGGTGGTAAGGACGCCGTCCTTGATGATCTCGCGCCGTTCGACGGCCACGCCCTCGTCGTCGAAGGGGGTGGAGCCGAGGCCGCGCGGGCGGAACGGGTCGTCGATCAGATCGACGCCGGTCGGCAGGACGCTCTGGTTCAGCTTGTCCTTCAGGAAGGAGCTGCCGCGCGCGATCGACGGGCCGGAGATGGCGCCCAGCAGCGGAGACAGCACCTGTGTCGCCACGCGGTTTTCGAAGATGACGGGGGCGGTGATCGAGGCGATCTTGCGCGGGCCGACGCGGGCGACGGCGCGCTCGCCTGCCTTCAGGCCGATGGAGGCGGCGTCGGGCAGGTCGGACAGGTGGCGGACGGCGCGGCTTTCGCCGCCGCGTTCCATGGCGCCGTCCTTTTCGGCGATGACGCCGACGCCCAGCGAAAAGGCGCTGCCGCGATGGCGCCCGTCGAAGCCATGCGAGGTGACGAGGCGCCATTCGCTGGCCGACCATGAGGCGTGGCCGCCTTCGGATTTGGAGACGCCCGATACGGCCAGGGCGGCGGCTTCGGCCTCGGCGGCGGTGGCTTCCAGCGCCTCGGCCGAGCGCTCGGCGGGATCGTAGAGGTCGAGGTCCGCGTGCGGCGCGGCGGCCAGTCGGTCCTGCGGCGCGAGCGAGGCATAGGGGTCTTCCGGCGCCAGTTTCGCCATCGCCACGGCGCGCTCGACCAGACGGGCGCGGGTCGCGTCGGACAGGTCGGAGGCGGACACCGTCGCCTGACGCCGCCCGATGAAGACGCGCAGACCCAGGTCGCGGGCCTCTTCACGCTCGACGTCTTCCAGCGCGCCGTTGCGCACGCCGACGGACAGGGAGGCGCGATGGGCGGACACGGCCTCGGCCGCATCGGCGCCGGTCTTCAGCGCGGCGGAGATCAGGTCGTTCAGGATATCGGGGGAGGGCGTCTTATCGGACATGCCCCGATATGGCGGACGGAACCCGCGCCCGCAACAGCCGGACTAGAGAATGGACCAGGCGATCAGGCTGACCGCCGCTACCAGAAGCGCCAGCCAGGTCAGGATCATGCCGATCGACCGACCCAGCGACGGTCCCTCCTGAAACAGCAGGCCCAGCGCATGGATCACTCGTCCCGCGAACAGCGTCCCGCCGACCGCATGGATCAACAGGGCGGGGGCGCCGAGGAAGGCCAGCAGGATCAGGCCGCACATTCCGGCCGGGATGTATTCGGCAGCATTGGAAAAGGCGCGGGTGGCGCAGACCAGTTCGCGCACGCCGCCGTCGCCGAACTCGACCAGATGCTTGCGCCGCCGGTTCACCACCACGCCCGACAGAACGAACAGCAGCAGGATCAGCAGCCCGCCCCATAGGGCGGCCGCCTGAATGGTGGGGATCAGGCTCAATTCTCGCGCCCCACCGGATAGAGGCGATAGCGCTGGTCGTAGAAGGGGGTGCGCTCATAGAACCAGGCCAGGCGCGCGTCGCCGTCGGCGGCGAACGCGGGGTCGGCCGCCAGTTTGGCCTCGAACGCGGCCTTCAGCGCCGGATCGGCGGCCAGCATCTTCTCGGCGAGGGGGGCGATGGCGTAGGCCTCTATATATTCGACGCGGTTCAGCACCTCGGGGAACATGCCCCAGGCGAAGAAGCTCTCGTTCGACTGCGGCTCCAGCAGCAGGATGGCGAGGTCGCCCATCGGCTGATCGGTCGGCACGCGGACGGAGCCGATCGGGAAGGTCCAGTTATGCGCCTCGGGCCGGACTTCGCTGACCGAGATCGGCACATGGCCTTCATTGGTGCGGGCGGAGACCTTGGGATCGACCAGGCGCAGCATGTCGACGGCGACCGTGCGCGGGGCGGCCAGCGTCTCCATCTCGACGCCATGAAGGCGCAACCGCTCGATGACGTCCGTGCGGTAGGACGGCACCCAATAGGCGCTCGGCCGCTTCAGCGTCAGTGTGGGGTGGGAGCCATAGAAGGGCATCTGCCAAAGTTCGGCGTCCGGCTGGCCCAGCCAGCGGATTTCGGGGCGGCCCGATGCCACGCTGTCGAAGGTCTCATAGCGGATGCCCTTGAAGGGGCGAGTGTGCGAGGGCGTCTCGTCGCTGTCGAAATTGGCGGGCAGTTCGGCGGGGCGCAGGGCGCGGTCGGCGGCGATGGCGGCGCGCAGGTCGCCGGACTTTTCGGCCAGCAGCTTCAACGCCTGTTCAAGGAAGACATAGGTTCCCAGAACCCGCTGCTCGTGCGGCTTCAGGCTGTGGTTCTCGATCAGTATGGTCGGGATGTGCGCGGCCGAACCCCAGCCGTTGGAGAAGCGCTCGCCCAGACCGCCGTCGTTCAGGCCCTTCTTCGGATCACGGTCGTCGATGGCGAAGACCAGTTCGCCGGGGATGTGCCCTTGCGCCTCCAGCGCCTCATACATGGCGGGCTTGAAGGCGGCGTCCAGCCACTGAGCGATGGCCGGGCTGCGGCTCCAGACGCCGTCCTCGCCGTTGTAGCCGAAGGTGACGTCATATTGATAATCGATGCCGTCGGTGACGTGGATATCGACGTAGAGGTCGGGCTGGTATTTGTGGATCAGGCCCATGACGGCCTGCATCTCGGCCTGATCCAGCTTCATGAAGTCGCGGTTCAGGTTCTGGTTCGTCGCCGTGTGGCGCCAGCCCTGATTGCGCGGCCCGCGCTGGTTGGGGCGGGAATAGGGGCCGGTGCGCTCGTGCCCGTCGACGCTCAGGATGGGGATCAGGATCAGATTGGCCCGGTCCAGCAGGCCGTCCTTGCCGTAAAAGGCGATGTCGCGCAGCAGCATCATGCCCGCGTCCTTGCCGTCGATCTCGCCGGGGTGGATGCCGGCCTGAGCCAGCAGGACGGGCTTGGACGGATCGAAGGTCGCGCCGTCCTTGGAGGCGATCACGGCGTAGATCGGGCGGCCTTCTGGCGAGGTGCCGAACTGTTCGATGCGGATCAGGTCGCTGGCGGCGCCCAGCCGGTCAAACCAGGCGCGGGTGTCGGCGTAGTTGGGCGAGAAGTCATGTGCCGCATCGGCCTCGAAACCCGTGACCCACGGATCGGAGGCGTCGCGCAGCAGGGCTCGGCTGGCGCCGTTCCAGGCCGGCGCAGGCGGCAGGAAGGCCTGATCCCACGGTGCGGCATTGGGCAGGGCCGATGGGGGCGTCTGGGACATGGCGGGACTCGCGAGCAGAAAGGCGGCGGCGAACAACAGACAGGAGCGCATGCGCTTTGGTGGGCCGAATGGTCCGATGAGGCAAGCTTTCAGCCCTCTCCCTCCGGGAGAAGTCAGCTATTTCCAGATCGGAGTCTTGTCGCCCGGCAGGCCCAGGCGATCCCAGATGTCGTTGATCCGTTCGATGACGTCCTCGTCCATGCGGATCTCCTCGCCCCATTCGCGCTTGGTCTCCGGCTCCCACTTGTCGGTGGCGTCCAGGCCGATCTTGGAGCCCAGCCCGCTCTCGGGGCTGGCGAAGTCCAGATAGTCGATGGGGGTGTTCTCGATGACGGTGATGTCGCGCGCCGGGTCCATCTTGGTCGAGACGGCCCACATGACATCCTTCCAGTCGCGGGCGTTGATGTCGTCGTCCACGACGATGATCCATTTGGTGTACATGAACTGGCGCAGATAGCTCCAGCAGCCCATCATCACGCGCTTGGCGTGGCCGGGGTAGGCCTTCTTCATCGACACCACGGCGATGCGATAGCTGCACCCCTCGGGCGGCAGCCAGAAGTCGGTGATTTCGGGGAATTGCTGCCGGATCAGGGGGATGAAGACCTCGTTCAGGGCTTCGCCCAGCACGGACGGCTCATCCGGGGGACGACCGGTGAAGGTGGTCAGATAGATGGGGTCCTTGCGCATGGTGATCGCCGACACCTGGAAGACCGGGAACTTCTCGACCGAGTTGTAGTAGCCGGTGTGGTCGCCGTAGGGGCCTTCGTCCTCGAACTCGTCCAGCAGGACGTGGCCTTCCAGCACGATCTCGGCCTGCGCCGGGACCATCAACGGCACGGTCTTGCACGGAACCAGCTCGGCCTTGGAGCCGCGCATCAGGCCGGCGAACTGATACTCCGACAGGGTCTCCGGCACCGGGGTCACGGCGGCCAGAATAGTTCCCGGATCGGCGCCGAGCACCACGGCGCAGGGCAGGGGCTCGCGCTTGCCGGCCTTCTTGTGCCGGGCGTAGTGCTGGGCGCCGCCGCGATGGGCCAGCCAGCGCATGATGGCCTTGTCCTTGCCCAGCACCTGCATCCGATAGATGCCCAGGTTGAAGTCGTCCTCGCGCTCGTTCGATGGCCCCTTGGTCACGACCAGCCCCCAGGTGATCAATGGCGCGGGTTCGCCCGGCCAGCAGCCCTGAATGGGCAGGGCGGTCAGGTCGATCTGATCGCCCTTCAGCACCACATCCTGCACCGGAGCCTTCTTCACCATCTTGGGCCGCATGGACATGACGGTCTGGGCCAGAGGCAGCATCTCCATGGCGTCGGAGAACCCGCGCGGCGGCGTCGGGTTGCGCAGGAAGGCCAGCAGTTCGCCGACTTCGCGCAAGTCTCGCCCGGTGGTGCGTTGCTTGCCCTCCAGCGTCACGCCCATGGCTACGCGCTTCACCGTGCCGAACAGGTTGGCGAGGCAGGGGATGGGGCTGATCGAGCCGTCGGGCATGACCGGCTTCTCGAACAGCACCGCCGGGCCGCCGTTGCGCAGCAGCCGGGTCTGGATCTCGGTCATCTCCAGATGGGTGGAGACGGGCTCCGACACGCGGACCAGTTCGCCGTCGGCTTCGAGGGTCGCAAGAAAATCGCGCAGGGACTTGTAGGCCATGCGCTGACGCTTAGGCGGACGCGAGCCGTCTGTCACGCCATGCGCGCTTCAATAGGCCGGGGCGTCGGACACAAGCGCCCACACCGGCAGGCGCAGGGCGCGGGTTGCGGCGTCCAGCCGAGCCGAATCCAGCCGCTGACGCCCGGTTTCGACACGGCGCAGGGCTTCAGGCGTCAGGTCGAGGGCGGCGGCCAGATCCTCGAACGGCACGCCGCGCCGGTCGCGCCAGCGGCGGATGCGGGCGCCGACGACGGCGTCGTTCGGATCGCTCGCCGGGAAATCCAGAACTAAACCCAAAGCCCCCTCCTGTGCGCCCGCGCCTCTAGATCGGCGTCGGATCAGGCATCCTGATCCCACTCAAAGGCCTCGTCCAGCCAGTCGCCGATGCGGCCGTCGGGGCGGGCAAGTGCGCTGACCTGCGCCATCTCGTCCGCAGAAAGCTCGAAGTCGAAGAGGCCGAAGTTCTCGGCCGCGCGGCTCTCCTTGGTGGTGCGCGGAATGGCGATGACGCCCTGCTGCATGATCCAGCGCAGGGTGATCTGGCCATTGGTCTTGCCGTGGGCGCGAGCAATCTCGCCGATCACGGCGTCGTCGGCGATCTTGCCCTGAGCCAGCGGCGACCAGGCGGTGATGGACGACCCCAGTTCGCGCGCCGTCTCGATCAGCGTCTTCTGTGACAGATAGGGGTGGTATTCGACCTGATTGGTGATCAGCGGCGCGCTCGACAGGGCCGCGGCCTCGCGGAACAGGGCGGAGGGGAAGTTGGACAGGCCGATGTTCTTGGTGAAGCCCTTTTCCTTCGCCTCATTCAGGGCGCCGATGGTCTCTTCCAGCGCGGGCGTCGGCTTGGGCCAGTGCAGCAGCAGCAGGTCCGGCGTCAGGCCCAGGCTGATGGCCGATTCCTCGGCCTGACGCAGCAGGGCGTCGCGATGGAAATGCTCGACCCAGATCTTGGTGGTGACGAAGATGTCGTCGCGCGTGACGATCCCCTCGGCCACGGCGTCCGCGATGCCGTCGCCGACGGCCTTCTCATTCTTGTAGATCCAGGCGGTGTCGATGTGGCGATAGCCGATGCGCAGGGCCTCGCGCACCATGCGGCGGGCGTCGTCGGGCTCCAGTTGCCAGGTGCCGAAGCCGAGCAGCGGAATCTCAACGCCCGAAGCGGTCACGGTCGGCTGGCCCGAGAAGGATGGCGAATGGGGCATGGGGAGGCTCCGGTGAGGAATAGGAGCCTGGAATATAGGCGCCCGCTCAGGCCTCGCCATTGTTCAGCCAGTGGAAAACCTGATCCCACAGCGGCTCCATTCCTTTGCGGAAGGCGCCTTCGTGACCGATGCGGCGAGCGCCGAAATCGCCCGGCGCGTGGACGCTGATCTCGGATCTGGCGTTGGGATAGACGCTCAACAGGTCGCGCGCCGTGCCTGGCGTAGCGATAGGGTCGTCGGTGAATATCCACGACCGGATCGGGGCGCTCACGGCCTCATAGTGGTGGGGCCGCAGCGTCGTCTCCAACTCCTTGGAGAAGTATTCCCGCTTCAGGCACCAGCGCCGCCAGGTGGTGAAAACACCGCGCGGCAGGTCGGTCCCGGCCCACAGACCGCCGCCCTTGATATAGCCGTGCCGCATCAGGCTGAACGGGCCGAAGCCCAGCCAGAAGAACAACTCCAGCAGGTTGTAGCGGCGGTGGTGCCCGCCCCACCAGCCGGTCCCGACCGAGACGAAGGCGTGCCGCTCGATCCGGTCGTGATTGGGCATGAAGCCGACGAAATGGCCGCCGACGCTGTGTCCGACATGGACAAGGCGCAGGCCCGGCGCCGCTTCGATCAGGGCGTCCAGCGCGGCGGGCATATCCAGCCGTCCCCAGTCCGGATAGTCGATGGTTGAGCCCTTCAGCTCATCCGGCCGCGACCCGGCGATGCCCCGGAAGTCATAGGTCAGCACCGCCGCCCCTCGCTCCGCCAGATAACGGGCGAACCGTTCGTAGAACCCTTTGGGGAAGCCGGTGCCGGACGAAACCAGCACGGCGATACGAGGCTGGGCGGCCGAAATCACCCGCATCGACAGCGAATAGCCGTCGGCGGCCGGGGCGGTGAAGTCGCGCGTGACGCCGCGTCAATCGGCTAGAGTTCGTTTCTAAACAGGACGGACCTATGACCGATCTCAGGTCAAGGCTTGGCTGGCGCGTTCAGAGGGGGGTGCCGATGCGCGCTGGCTTCAGAAGACCTGGTTCACACCGGACGTTCGTCGCCTCCCGCCTTCCGCCTCCCGCTCATCCCGGCGGACGCCGGGACCCAGTGTTTTGGCATCAATGCGCCCGACTCAGCGGCAAAGCTTCTGCCCGGCGCTCTTACTGGGTCCCGGCGTCCGCCGGGATGAGCGGGTGTTAATCGTCTGCAACAACACTCAGAGGTGAGCCATCCGGATCAATAGGCCAGCGCGTTGCCGTCCTTGCGCATTTCGGTGGCGGCGCCGTAGGTCCAGCGGCCCTGTTCGTTGATCTGCTTCATCACGTTCTGATAGCCGCCGAAGCCGCCGTCGGGCGGGCCGAGGTCCCAGCCCATGGCGGTCAGCTGCTGTTTGGTCGCTTCGGGCACGCCCAATTCCAGGTGCAGCTTGCCGACGCCCTCAGCCGGTTGGCCGGTCGGTTCGGACGAGCCGTAGTGCTGCCAGCGCGGGCTGTCGCCGGCTTCCTGCGGGTCCAGGCCGTAGTCGACCATGTTGATGATGATCTGGGCCTGTCCCTGCGGCTGCATCCCGCCGCCCATGACGCCATAGGCCAGCCACGGTTCTCCGTCCTTGCAGGCGAAGCCGGGGATGATGGTGTGGAAGGGGCGCTTGCCCGGCGCATAGACGTTGGGGTGGCCGTCGGTCAGGGCGAACAGTTCGCCGCGGTTCTGGAACATGAAGCCCAGCGTCCGGCCGTCCGGGCCATCGGCGACCAGACCGCCGCCCATGCCGCGATAGTTGGACTGGATCCAGCTGACCATCATGCCGTCGCTGTCGGCCACGCTGAAATAGGTGGTGTCGCCCTGCGTCGGCGCATCGCCGGGGAAGACACGGTCCATGACGCGGTTCGGGTTGATCAGCTTGGCGCGCTCGGCGGCGTATTCCTTGGAGTTCAGCCAGGCGGTCGGGGCCTTGGCGAAGCGTTCGTCGGCGAAGTAGCGGGCGCGGTCCTCGAAGGCCAGGCGCTTGGCCTCGGCCTGAACGTGGATGGAGGCGGCGGACTGGAAGCCCATGGCTTTCAGGTCGAACTGTTCGCAGATGTTCAGGATCTGGTTGGTCGAGAGGCCCTGGGTGTTCGGACCGAGCGAATAGACCTCGACCCCGCGATAGGTGGTCATCAGCGGCTCGACCCATTCGGTGCGGTGCGCGGCCAGATCCGCGCGGGTCATCCAGCCGCCGATGCGCTTGAAGTAACGCTCGATGTGGTCGGCGATCACCCCGTCGTAGAAGGCGTCGCGGCCGCCCTCGGCGATCAGGCGGTAGGTGCGGCCGAGGTCCGGGTTGGCGAAGATCTCGCCTGTCTTGGGCGTGCGGCCGCCGGTCAGCCAGACCTTCTTGCGGTTGTCGTTTTCCTCGATCGTCGCGGCGGCGCGGTCAAAGCCGGCCATGTTGCGTTCGAGGTAGTAGGCCACGACCTGCGGCACGGGCACGCCCTGCTCGCACAGTTCGGCGACCGGCAGCAGGACGTCCTTCCACGGCAGCTTGCCATAGCGCTGGTGCGCGCTCCACCAGGCGTCGACCGCGCCGGGGACGTTGACCGTCACGGCGCCGTAGCGGGGCAGATAGCCGTCCCGCCCGGCCTTTGAGCGTGCGGCGGCCAGCGACAGGCCGCGCGGGCTGGGGCCCGAGCCGTTGAAGCCGACGACCTTCTTCTGGGCCGGGTCCCACATCAGGCAGAAGGCGTCGCCGCCGATGCCGTTGGCGGTCGGTTCAAGGAAGCCGAGGGCGGCGTTGATGGCGATAGCGGCGTCGATGGCCGAGCCGCCGCGCCGCAGGGTGTCCAGCCCGATCATCGTCGCGGCGGGGTGGGCTGTGGCGGCGGCGCCGTTGGCGCCCCAGACGGTCGAGCGGCCGACGAAGCGGGGGCCGGTGATGCGGTCGCCGATGCCGACGCCGGCGTAAGGGTCGGGCGCGGGGGCGGGCTGCACCGACGCCGGATTGGCGACCGGCGCAGCGGCGGGCGCCTGCTGGGCGCGGGCGGCGCCCGCCATCAGGGCTCCGGCGGGCAGGGCCGAAAGAAAAGTACGACGACGCATGATGATTTACTCCCCCTCGTTCGAGGCGCGCATTGACGCCGGAACAGGGGGAGGGCGCAAGCCGTCGATGCGCTTGCGGCAAAAGAAAAAGGGCCGCCCGAAGGCGACCCTTTCAATATCCAACTGAAGACCGGATCAGGTGATGTCTTCGTTCAGCAGGCCGACCTTGAAGTAGCCGTTCTCCTGCAGGGTGTTCATGACTTCCATGAACTGATTGTATTTAACTTCCGGCTCCGCGCGGACAAACACGCGCTCCTCACGGCAGTCGGCCACGGCGCCCTGCGCGGCGCAGACGTCGGCGGCCAGTTTGGAAACGGTCGTTTCCTGCTCAGCGATGAACAGCGAACCCGATTCCTGGATGGTGATGTACACCGGTTCCTTGGGCTCGGCGTCGTCTGCCGGCGGCGTCGCCGGCGGCAGGTCCAGACGGATCGACACGGTGGCCATCGGCGCCGCGACCATGAAAATGATCAGCAGAACCAGCATGATGTCCACGAACGGCGTGACGTTGATGTCCGCGTTCTGTGCCGCCAGCTTGCCGCTGCCGCCGCCGCCGCCCGAAGAAAGTCTCGCGCCCATTACGCCCTCGTCTCTATCAAGGCCCACACCCTCCGGCGGGCCAAACTGAAAGTCTCGCTCGTCTCTTGGCGTCCTGAAGCGAGCTTGTAAAGCCGTTGAATGCGAGGAAATGACGCCGCCGGGGGAATAAGATTGCGAATTCGGCGCAAGGCCGCCTTGGCCGCGATCAATTCAGCCCCGTATCACAGCCCTTTGAGGCTCAGCCCCGGGCCAGTTTGAGGAATCGCTCGGCCAGGGCCGGGTCGTTCTTGAAGGCGCCGGTGAAGCGCGTGGTGATGGTCGAGACGTGGCGGTGATGCACGCCGCGCGTCGTCATGCACTGGTGCGCCGCATCGACCAGTACGGCCACGCCCCTGGGCTGCAGGTGCGATTCGATGGCGTCGATGATGTCGTTGGTCAGGGTTTCCTGATTCTGGAGACGGCGGGCGAAGATCTCGACCACGCGGGCCAGCTTGGAGATGCCCACCACCTTCTCGCCCGGCAGATAGGCGACGTAGGCCTTGCCCAGGAAGGGAGCCAGGTGGTGCTCGCAGTGGCTCTCGACCTCGATGTCGCGCAGGATGACCATGTCGTCATAGCCGGTCACGTCCTCGAAGGTGCGCGACAACTCCTTGCCCGCATCGGCGTCATAGCCGTCGAACCATTCGCCGTAGGCGTCGACCACGCGCTTGGGCGTGTCCAGCAGGCCGGGACGGTCGGGATTGTCGCCGGCCCAGGCGATCAGGGTGCGCACGGCCTCCAGAGCCTGTTCGCGGCTGGGACGCTGGGGCGCCTCATTGGCGACGAGGACGGGCTTGGCGGGGGTGCTGCTCATGAAACGATCCGGCGGCGGCGAGAGCGCCTGTTCAGAATACTATTATATATGGACTTGGGCGCGCGGCCCTGACTGTCTATCAGGCCGCTATATGGGACACCTCGTCCGTCCCGCAAGAAAACTCGCAAAAGACCTGACCCATGGCCCTGCACATCCACGACACCCTGCGCCGTGAAAAGCGCCTGTTCACGCCGCGTGATCCGAACCGGGTGAGCCTCTATGTCTGCGGCCCGACGGTCTATGACTACGCCCATATCGGCAACGCCCGCCCGCCGGTCGTGTTCGACGTGCTGGTGCGCCTGCTGCGCCGCACCTATGGCGCCGACAAGGTGGTCTACGCCCGCAACGTCACCGACGTGGACGACAAGATCAACGCCAAGGCCGCCAAGGAAGGCGTCGCCATCGGCGAGATCACTGTCCGCTATGAGGCCGCCTATCTGGCCGACATGGGTCTGTTGAACGTCAGCCCTCCCGACATCGCCCCGCACGTCACCGACTATATCGAGGCGATCACCAAACAGATCCAGGCCATCATCGACGCGGGCTGCGCCTATGCCGCCGAGGGCCATGTGCTGTTCGACGTGTCTTCATATCCGTCCTACGGCGCGCTGTCGGGGCGCAATCTGGACGACATGATCGCCGGCGCCCGCGTCGAGGTGGCTCCCTACAAGAAGAACCCGCACGACTTCGTCCTGTGGAAGCCCTCCAAGGCGGACGAGCCGTCCTGGCCGTCGCCGTGGGGCGAAGGGCGACCCGGCTGGCACATCGAATGCTCGGCCATGATCGAAGAGACGCTGGGCCTGCCCATCGACATCCACGGCGGCGGCATCGACCTTGTCTTTCCTCACCATGAGAATGAGATCGCGCAGGGCGTCTGCGCCCACGGCCACGCCCACGGCGACGCGGCGCACGACGAATACGCCCGCTACTGGATGCACAACGGCTTCCTGACCGTGGACGCCGAGAAGATGTCCAAGTCGATCGGCAACGTCCTGCTGCTGCACGATCTGGTGCAGGCCATGCCAGGCGAGGTGGTGCGCTGGGCCTTGTTGAGCGCCCACTATCGTCAGCCGCTGGACTGGAACCAGACCCTGCTGGAGCAGAGCCGCAAGAACCTGGACCGCCTCTACGGCGCCCTGCACCGCGCGGCCGGGGTCGAGGCGGCGGACGTGGAGCCGCCGGTCGAGTTCCTGAAGTCGATCGAGGACGACCTGAACACGCCGGGCGCCATGGCGACCCTGTTCGCCCTGTCCAGCGACATCGAGCGCGGCATGACGGCGGGCGACGAGGCGGCGGTGGCGACGGCCAAGGGGCAGTTGATCGCGGCGGCTTCGATCCTGGGCGTGCTGCAGGCCGATCCGGCGGAATGGTTCTCGGGCGTCGACGAAGGGCTGAAGGCCGAGGTCGAGGGCTTGCTGGAACAGCGCGCGGCCGCCCGCACGGCCAAGAACTGGGCAGAGGCCGACCGCATCCGCGATCGGCTGAACGAGTTGAATGTCGTCGTCATGGACGGCCCGCAGGGCGCGACCTGGCGGATGAAGAGCTAAAGCGACGCCTCCCTCCCCTTCATGGGGAGGGTGGTCGCGCAGCGACCGGGTGGGGAGGGCCAGGTGATGCTAGGCTCGGCGCTGAAATAGCCTCGTCGCCCCCACCCGACTTCGGCTTCGCCTCAGCCACCCTCCCCATGAAGGGGAGGGAGAGACTCAGCGCGCTCTTCTGATCAACTCATCCGCCAACACGTCGGTCAGGTATCCGTCCGCCGTCCGCCCGTTGGCCTGTTGCCAGCGGCGCAGGGCGGCGCGGGTGTTGGAGCCGATGACGCCGTCGACGCCTTGCGTGTCGAAGCCCATGCTCGTCAGGGCCTGCTGGGCGCCGATTCTCTGATCCCGCGTCAGGGGGCCGTCGTTGGGCCAGGAGGCCTTGAGCGCCGGCTTGCCCGCCACCCCGTCGGCGATCATGCCGATGGCCAGCGCATAGCTGACCGAGTTGTTGTAGCGGCGGATCACATAGTGGTTCGGAAGGGCCAGGAAGGCGGGCCCCTTGGCGCCCTGCGGCAGCAGGATAGCGGAACCCTCGGCCGCCTCGGCGCTGTTGGGGGAGGAGCCGTCGGCCAGCCGCACGCCGCGCGCGACCCAATAGGACCAGGGGTGTTTCGGCCCTTCGGCCTGACTGTAATCGAAGTTGGAGGGCAGGGTGACCTCATAGGCCCAGCCCTGACCGCGCTTCCAGCCCGCCTGAGCCAGCAGATTCGCCGCCGAGGCCAGGGCGTCGGCGTCCGAACCCCAGATGTCGACCTTGCCGTCGCCGTTCTGATCGACGCCCAGCTTCAGATAGTTGTCGGGCATGAACTGGGTCTGGCCCATCGCCCCGGCCCAACTGCCTTTCAGGCCCGCGCGGTCGCGCTTGCCCGAGACGACGATGTCCAGGGCGTGCTTCAGTTGCTCTTCGGCCCAGGCGCGACGGCGGCCGTCATAGGCCAGGGTCGCCAGCGAGCGGATGACGTCGAAGTCGCCCTGAACCTGACCGAAGGCGCTTTCCTGGGCCCAGACGCCCAGCAGGATTTCGGTCGGCACGCCGTATTTCTGGGTCACGTCCCACGGCACGCGGTCGACGCGCTGGCGGGCCATGGCGATTCGCGCCGGGGTGGTGGCGTTCTGGATGTAGACCCCGGCGGGGCGGGAGAATTCGGGCTGGTTACGGTCCAGACGCACGACGCTGGGGTTGGGCGTCACGCCCTCCAGTTCTCGGGCGTATTCCCATTTATGCGCGCCGCCGTGGCGTTCCAGGAAGCTCTGTTTCCAGGCGTCGAAGCTGGCGTGGTCATAGGCCTCGCTCAGATCAGTCTGGGCGGGGGGAGGCGTGGGGGCAGGCGTCGCGGGCGCAGGCTCGACCACGGGCGGCGGCGCAGGCTGGGGCTGCGGCGGCGTGGGAACCATGGGGGTGCAGGCGGCGACCGACCCGAGCAAAAGAAGACGATAAGCGATACGCATGAGCACAGGCTAACGCCCCCGAATTCCACGACCAATCACAAGCGCGCGAAGGCAGGATCAGTTTCCGTGATAAGGGTGAAGGCGCCGTTAACCCTTTTCGGCAGTAGGCGGTTAAGGGAGTGGAATTTACATTGCGTCGTTCCCTGAGCACGGCCTGGTGGCGGAGGGGCGACGCGTCGGACGTGCATGTCCGAAGACCCTCCGTTCGACTCGGAGGCCAGGCCTCCAGCGGATTTCCCGCGCGGAATGTTGACGAAAGGCCAAGGCCTCTCTATACGACCGCCTCCGCCGCAGGTTCGCCCGCGGCTCTTTTGTTTTACCCGCCCTCACGGGCCTCCAAATCCGGGACGTCCGACCATGAAGGTCCGTAGCTCGCTGAAATCGCTGAAGGGTCGCCACCGCGACTGCAAGATCGTTCGTCGCAAGGGCGTTCTGTACGTCATCAACAAGACCGACCCGCGCTTCAAAGCCAAGCAAGGCTGATCAGGCGCGATCCGGCGCGCCCTGCCTGCTGAAGGCGAGGCGCGCGCCGATCGTCGGTGGATGGGATGACTATCCACAGGGCCGCGGGCGTTGTCCGCGGCTTTTTCGCGTCCGGCGTTGAGCCCTGCGCCTGCGCGTGATTAGTGATTCTTTACTTAGTCGCCCTAACGGCCTTCGGCCTGCTTGAGCGCGTGGTTTCTTCTTGCCCTAACGGCCCTTGGCCTGTTTGAGGGCGCAGCCTGTTTATGAGTTCTGGAGTTCAGTCATGGACGACGCTTCCTTCGACGCCAGCCCCGACGTCCTGACCGCCACGGCCCAGGGCCGTCTGCGCTCCATCATCGAGCGCCTGGAGCGCCTCGAAGAGGACAAGCAGGCCGTCATGGGCGACATGAAGGAGGTCTTCGCCGAGGCCAAGGGCGAAGGCTATGACGTCAAGGTGCTGCGCAAGGTTCTGCGCCTGCGCAAGCAGGACAAGGCCAAGCGTCAGGAAGAAGAAGCGATCCTAGACCTCTATCTGTCGGCCCTCGGCGAGATCTGAGGGAGGCGGGCCTGAAGCGCACGCCCTTCAAGCCCTCCAACGGCCCTTCACGCTCCAGCAGCCTGAAGGGCGGCCACTCGAGCAAGCTGCGCTCCAGCGGCTTCTCGCGCTCAAGTAGCCCGAAGGACGGTAGCGCTTCTAAACTGCGCTCAAGTAGTCCGAAGGACGGTAGCGCCACTAAAACCCGCTCAAGTAGTCCGAAGGACGGCAGCGCCCTTAAAACCAAGCTGTTGAGCCCTTGGGATCAACAGCGCGAGGCGGCCAAGCGCTCGGCGCTCCACGCCCTGAAATGCGCCCGCCGCTCGGCTGAGAAGGCGGGCGTTTCCCTGTCCGACTGGGAGGGCGAGTTTCTCGATTCGGTCGGGGAGCGGATTCGCGAACACGGCCGCGCCTTCGCCGATCCGGAAAAGGGCGCGCCGGGTCAGCCGCTGTCGGCCATGCAGGGGCGCAAACTGAAAGAGATCACCGCCAAGGCCAAAGGCGAGAAACCCGCGAGGCGGAAGCGGCCTCCAGCGTCCTCCCGGTCTTGAGCCGGAACCGCCGCAGGCGCAGGCGTTTGATGCGGCGCCGGATAGGGGATGGGTCCCTTCCGGGAGGACGGCGAGGGGCTTCGTCACCCTCAGGCCAGGCCCGAGGGTGACGGCAGGATTTAAGGCAGGGCGCTCAGGCGCATGGCGTTGAAATAGGGCTGATAGGCCGCGCGCGCTGCGTCTGCGCCGGACAGGTCGTCCTGTTCGATGCCGATGCTCAGGGCGTAGCGGCCCTTGAGCACGCTCATCAGGGCGCCGACGCGGCCGTCGGCGTCCTTGGGCTCGACGCTGATGACGGCAGGTTCGCCCGTCGGGCCGTCCATCACGACAGAAAGGTAGTTTTCGCCGCCGACGGAGGCGACGGCGGTCGGGGAGGTGAGGGCGGCTTCGCGTACGCCTTTGGTCATGATGACGCCGCGAGAGACGCTCTCATAGGCCGTCTTCTGGGCGGTAGCGAGCAGACCTCCCAGCGCGCCGGCGTCCTCGGGAATCGGCGCCTTGGCGTCGATCAGAACAATCTTGGCGCTGGTTCCCGGTTCGCCATAGGTCATCGCGACGGAGAAGGCCTGGCACTCTACCTCGGTCAGCGGCTTGCCGGCGATGGTCTGGGCCGTCGGCATGGCGGCCAGCAGGGGGTGATTCTCGCACTCGGGCGGCAGGGCGATCTTGGTCGCGGCGGAAGGGGCGGCTTCAGCTTTGGCCGACGCCTCGCCGTTGGAGCAGGCAGCGGTCAGGGCGGCGAAGGACGCCAGGCTCAGGGCGATAACAACGGGACGTAACAAGATGGAAGGCTCCCCTCCGTAAACAGGAAGGGGTGGTGTGGCGTGAAAAATGCCCTGTTGAAACCCTGAAATAGAAAAGACGGGCTTGGTCAGCCCGCTTCTCTGACCTGCTCCTCAAGCCCCTGTTCGCGGACCTTGCGGTAGAGGGTGGAGCGGCCGATGCCCAGGCGACGGGCGATCTCGGACATGTGGCCGGAATAGACCTCGATGGCGTGCTGGATCAGGTCGCGCTCGATCTCTTCCAGAGTGCGGACATGCCCGCGTTCATCGGTGATGCGGACCGGGCTGTCGTGCTGGCCGTCGTCGTCGGTCGACGGCGCCGCTGTCGTCGGCTCGGACGTCGTCTCTCCGACAGGGGCGGCTGTCATCGAGTCCAGCGGCACGGCGACGCCGGAGATGGCCGGAAAGTCGTGCGGCTGAAGCAGGGGCGAATCGGCCAGCACCAGGGCGCGATAGACGGCGTTCTCCAACTGGCGGACATTGCCGGGCCAGTCATGACCTTGAAGCAGGGCCAGGGTCTCGGCCGAGCAGCCGGTGACGCGCTTGCCTTCCTCGACGTTGAAGCGGGCGATGAAATGGTCGACCAGGGCGGGGATGTCCTCGCGCCGTTCGCGCAGGGCCGGGGCCTCGATCGGGAAGACGTTCAGGCGATAGAACAGGTCTTCGCGGAAGGCGCCTTCCTTCACCTGCTGGGCCGGGTCGCGGTTGGTGGCCGAGACGATGCGGACGTCGACCTTGACCGGACGCTTGCCCCCGACGGGATCGACTTCGCCTTCCTGAAGCGCGCGCAGCAGCTTGACCTGCATGTCCAGCGGCAGTTCCCCGATCTCGTCCAGGAACAGGGTGCCGCCGTTGGCCTCGACGAACTTGCCGGCGTGCTTTTCATGCGCGCCGGTGAAGGCGCCCTTCTCGTGGCCGAACAGGATGGACTCGACCAGATTGGCGGGCAGGGCGCCGCAGTTGACGGCGATGAAGGGCTTGCCCGCCCGGTCCGAAGCGCCGTGCAGGGCGCGGGCGATGACCTCTTTACCCACGCCGCTCTCGCCGGTGATCAGCACGGGGATGGAGGATTTGGCCGCGCGCTGACCCAGCGCCTTGACCATACGCATGGGCTCGCTGTCGCCGACCATGTCGTCAAACGAAGAGCGGCCTGTGGCCCGCTTCTTCAGGCGGCCGATCTCGGCGGTCAACTGGGTCATCTGCAGGGCGTTGCGAACGCCCACCAGCAGGCGCTCGGGCCCGACCGGCTTGACGAAGAAGTCCTGAGCGCCGGCCTGCATGGCCCGGACCACCGTCTCGATGCCGCCGTTGGCCGTCAGCACGATGACCGGCGTGGTCACGCCCGCCGTGCGCAGTTCGGCCAGAGCTTCCAGACCCGACAGGCCCGGCATCACCAGATCCAGCAGCACGACATCAGCGCCGCCGCCCTTGGTCAGCCGATCAATGGCCTCGCCGCCGGATTCGGCATGGACGACTGCATAGGATTCACGCTCCAGCACCGCCTGCAGCAGGCGGCGCTGGGTAGGATCATCGTCGACGACCAGAATGGTCTTGGCCATTTGAGCACACCCTTCAACATCACCATCGAACGGCCGTCCTCATTGGCTCGGGACTGGCTCGTTTCGACACAATCCTAGAACGGAGGGAATGAAGATCGGGTTTCGGAGACCTGAGTCAGGGGTTAACGACGGCGGATTTTGGGCAGACGGTTTCCGGCTGTAGTCGACCGGTCAAGTAGCCCATGTTCAGATCGGGCCAGGGTGAGGCGGCGGTCTTCAGATCGGGATGTTTGAGCGCCTCGCGCAGGTCGCGCCCGCCGGGGCCGGGGCAATGCGGAACCTGATAGTCGCCCTGATGGACCCAGCGGCCGTCGGCGCCCTGAGCGAACAGGGCGATCCTGTAGGCGGTCGCCAGCAGGATTTCATCGCGGCCGTCGCCGTTCAGGTCGCGCTGAGCGGCGAGGCAGTTGTCGTCGCTGTTGCAGGCATAGCGCGGATCAGGGGGCGCTGTCGGCGCCAGGAAGGCGGCGGGCAAAGGCCTGTCCGCGGGCCAGGGGGCGATGGTCGGCGTGCGCGGGGGCGTGGTCGTGTCCGTCAGCTCATAGCGCGAGGTCGAGGCCTGCGCGGCCTTGGCGTGACGGGCGACTTCCGCGTCGGACGATTTCGCCAGCTCGGCGAGGGCGGCGCGCCCGGCCTTGCCGGCATCATAACGCAGGAAGGCGTAGTCGAACCGGGCCGCGCTGACGCCGCCCCGCTTAAGCCGCGCCATCTGATCATTGACCGACAGGCGCGCCGGGTCGGCCAGGGGGCTGAACAGGGCCAGGATGACCAGCACCGTCAGGACGGCGGCCAGAACATTGGTCCGCTCCAGCGGCTTCATCCACGCGGTCCTGCGCCACAGCGGCGACAGCGCCGCCCAGCCGTATCCGGCGGCATAGATGACGCCCACGAGGGCGCAGGCCGAGGCGATGATGCGGTCGGGCGTCAGGCCATGCTGACCGATGCGAAGGCTCAGGCCCCAGATGGCGATCAGGATCAGCGGCGTCAGCAGCACCGAGGCGACCCGCGCGCCCAGGCGCAAGGCGACCGGCGGCAGATTGTCCTCGCGTCCGTCCTGATAGGCGGTGTTGATCAGCACGATCAGAGCGGCGGCCGCCGACAGCACCAGGGCCGTAGCGCTGCCCGTCTTCCACAATCCATCAAGCCCGGTGAACGGCAGGGCGGCCAGAAAGCCCGCCACCAGGACGGTGATGACGAGCAGCAGCCACGACAACAGCATCAACGCCACCGTCCGCACGCCCCGGATCAGCCCGCCGCGCACATCGGTCAGTTGCACCGCCACGGCGAAGACCAGGCAGGTGACGGGGATGGAGAACCACTTCTCGTCGATCAGGTCGGCCAGGAACCTGAGTTCGATGACGCGAAACAGGGCCGCGCCCAGGAACAGCAGCAGCCAGAAGGCGCCGGTGAAGCCCAGCGACAGCACCAGTTGTACCCCGGCCTTCCAAGCTGTGTCGAAATAGTCGTCGAAATCGGCGATCCAGCGTCTCGCGGCGACGGCGGGCACGATCAGGTGGTGGGCGATGAACAGGCCCGCCGCCGAGAAGGCCAGGACCGGGAAGTTCAGATAAGGCGGGTGGAAATAGTCCCTGGTCTGCTGGGCCGCGTCATGCCAGCCCATCAGCGCCAGCACCGCCGCCGCCACGGCGCCCCACAGCGCCAGCGCCTTCCACCCCATCCGCCCGACGCCCGCCAGCAGCATCACGGGCGCGAACAGGGCCGCCAGAACCAGGGCGGCGAACAGCGGCGGTTGGGTCGCGGGCCAGGCCAGAGCCTCACTGTCCGCTGCCGAGCGATAGAGCAGATAGAGGATCAGGCCCTGCGCCAGACCGATGCCGATACGCATGGCGGCAAGCCCACGCGCACCGTCCAGCGAGGCGCGGCCGGTAAGGTCGGTGACGGGGTGGGTCATGTCGGGCTTTGTCCTGAACTTTGCAGGCAGGGTGAACCGACAGACGGCGCTGCGTCCACCCTCTCCCCTCAAGCGAGGGGGAAGCGGCTTGCATCACGGCGGCTGCCTCCCCACAACCAAGGGCATGAACGCGCCCGCCAAACCGACCGAATTCGCCGACGCTCCCTTGTGGGACCTGTCCGACCTCTACGCCTCGCGCGAAGACCCGCGCGTCGCCGTCGATCTGGAGCGTGCAAGGGCGCTGGTGGAGAGGATGAACGGCTGGCAGGGGCGGCTGGCCGTGCTGTCGGGCGCCGAGCTGGGCCGGGCGCTGGACGAGGCGATCGGGCTTTACGAACAGGCGGCGGACGTGATGGGAGGCTTGGGCGCCTACGCCTTCCTGGCCGCCTCCACCAACCGCGAGGATACAGCAGCGCAAGCGTTCGAGGCCGATGTCCGCGAGAAGCTGACGGTCATCGCCACCCCGACCGTCTGGCTGACGCTGGAGATCAATGCGCTGGACGAGGCGGCGGTGGAGACGGCGCTGACCGCCCATGCTCCGGCCGCGCGCTGGGCCCCGTGGCTGCGCCGGGTGCGTGCGATGAAGCCGCATGAATTGTCGGCCGAACTTGAGACCTTCATCGCCGAGCGGGGACCGATTCAGGCTCAGTGGCCGCGCCTGTTCGACGAGACCCTGGCCGTGCTGCGCGCATCGGTCGGGGATGAGGAACTGACTCTGGCCGAGGGCCTGAACCGTCTCAGCGATGCGGATGGCGCCCGGCGTCAGGCGGCGGGCGAGGGCCTGTCGAAGGCCTTTTCCGGCATCGCCCGGACCATGGCCATGGTGCTGAACACCGTCGCCGCCGAGAAGGCGCTGGAAGACCGCAAGCGCGGCTTTAAACGCCCCGCCGACAGCCGCCATCTGGGCAATGAGGTCGACGGCGAGAGCGTGGACGCCATGGCCGAGGCGGTGGCCGAAGCTTATCCGCGCCTGTCGCACCGCTATTACGCGCTGAAGGCCAGGGCGATGGGCAAGGATCGGCTGGCCCACTGGGACCGCAACGCCCCGATCGAGGCGGCGGCGTCGCGCGCCTATGACTGGGCGGGCGGGCGCGAGGTGGTGTTGTCCAGCTTTGCGGATCTGGGCGGAGACTTCGCCGAGCGGGCGGGCTGGTTCTTCGACCGGCCGTGGATCGATGCACGGGCGCGGGCAGGCAAGCAGTCCGGCGCCTACGCCCACCCGGTAACGGCGGATCGGCACCCCTATGTCTTCCTGAACTGGATGGGCGAGCGGCGCGACGTGCTGACGCTGGCGCACGAACTGGGGCATGGCGTGCATCAGACGCTGGCGGCGGGGCAGGGGTCGCTGTTGGCCGACACGCCGCTGACGCTGGCCGAGACGGCGTCGATCTTCGCCGAGGGGCTGACTTTCGACCGCCTGCTGGCCGAGGCGACGCCGGACGAGCAGCGCGCCCTGCTGGCGGGCCGGATCGAGGACGGGCTGAACACGGTGGTGCGCCAGATCGCCTTCCACCGCTTCGAGACGCGCTTCCACGACGAGCGGACGGCGGGCGAGGTTCCGGTCGAGCGCATCCGCGACATCTGGATGGAGGAACTGGGCGCCAGTCTCGGCCCGTCTGTCGACCTGACCGGCTATGAGGACTGGTGGGCCTATGTCAGCCACTTCGTCCATGCGCCCTTCTATGTCTACGCCTATGCGTTCGGCGACCTGCTGGTCGCGGCGCTGATGGAGACGCGGGCCAAGGATCCGGCGGGCTTCACGCCGCTGTATCGCGAACTGCTGTCGGGCGGCGGGGCGCGGACCTATGTCGAGGCGCTGAAGCCGTTCGACCTGAATCCGCGCGACCCGGCCTTCTGGACCATCGGGACCAAGCGGCTGGAAGGTCTGATCGACCGGTTCGAGGCGCTGGCCTGACGACTATGCGTTGACAGGTATGCGTTGACAGGGGCGCGTGCGGCGTTGAAGCGTGGCTGCATGAAAATCGCGTCACGTGTTCTTGTTATCGCCGCCGTTCTCGCCCTGCCGACGACGGTTTCCGCCCAGACTGAGGCTACGGCCAATCACCGCGCTCTGGCGGCGGGATACAAGGCGCTGACGGTTTGCAGCGCCGTCCATTCGGCGCGGGCGGCGGGGGCTGAGCGGACGGTCGCCAGCGTCGAGGCGAACGAACTGGTCGGCATCTATCCTGAGCTTCAGTCGCTGGTCGGCGACATGAAGGCTGAGATGACGGGGAACGCCGTCACCGTCGCCTGGGATCAAGCCGCTCCGGCGCGCGTCGCGACCTGGACCGATGGGCGCGGCTGCGTCATCGAGCCGATGGGTTATGTGCAGGGCGGCGCGCCTGAACGGGCGCCGCTGGCGCGCCGGGCCTCGGCGCCCGACCTGCCGACCGCGCGGCCCAAGGGGAACGCCCGCGCGCTGGAAGCTGCCGTCGGCCGCGCCTTCGATCAGGGCTTCGGCGAGGGGACCAACACGACCGGCGTGGTGGTGATGCAGGGCGGCAAGCGGGTGGCGGAACGCTATGCCGCCGACTTCGGCCCGAACACGCCCCAGCGCACCTGGTCGGTGGCCAAGAGCCTGGCCGGAACCGTCATCGGCGCTGCGGTCCAGCGCGGCGAACTGGACGTGAAGGCGCCCGCCGCCATCGCCAACTGGCGTACGCCCGGCGACCCGCGCGCGGCCATCACGCTCGACGCCCTGATGCGGATGTCTTCGGGTCTGACCAGCGACACGGCGGGCAACCGCACTGACGGCCTCTATTTCGGCGGGGTGGCGGTCGATGAGCAGGCGCCGGGCTGGCCGCTGTTGGCGCCGGTGGGGACGGTCTATCGCTACGCCAACAACGACACGCTTCTGGCGACCCTGGCGGCGGCCCCGGGCTTCGCCGCCCATCCGCCCGCCGAACTGTTTGATGCGCTGGGCATGACCCACACCTGGGCCGAGACGGACTGGCGCGGGAACTACATCCTGTCGAGCCAGGTCTGGACCACGGCGCGCGATCTGGCCCGCTTCGGCCAGCTGTATCTGCAGGGCGGAGTGTGGGAGGGGCGTCGTCTCCTGCCGCAGGGCTGGCGCGATTACGTCACGGCGCCGACCGGCCCGCAGCCGCCGACGGGCGACTTCGGCTATGGCGCGACCTTCTGGCTGATGAACCGCTCCGAAGGCGTGCCGTCTGATACCTTCGCCGCCTTCGGCAATCGGGGCCAGTATGTAGTGATCGCGCCCAGCCGCGACATCGTCATCGTGAGGCGCGGCGAAGACCCCGCGGGCAAGCCGTTCGACGTCGCCGCCTTCGCCCGAGCGGTGCTGGAAAGCCTCGACTAAAGCCGGTTCGGGCCCACGGACTTGAGCCGCGCGCAGGCCTCGCTATAAGAGCCGTCGAAATCTCGACTCTTTTTTTGGAAGACCCCATGGCCGACCAGCACGCTGAAGCGACCGCCCCCCACGTCCACGGGGAAATGAACATCTCGGAACAGGCCTGGACCTGGGCTCTGTTCCTGGGGCTGACCAAGTGGGTCTCGCTGGCCACGGCGGTGGTGATCCTGTTCCTGACGGTGTGGTTCGGCGTCGGCGCCGGCTTCGTGCCAGCCTTCATCGCCTCGGTGGTGGTGTCGGTTATCGGCTTCTTCATGCTGAAGACCAAAAAGGCCCATTAAGCCCGGTCTTTCGGACTGATGTGATTGAAAGGCCCGTCGGCGCGTCCGGCGGGCCTTTTGTTTGCGCGTCAGGGTTGGGTCTTTGGTTGAAATTTGCGCCGTGGGGCAGGCGACTGGTCAAGTCGGCAAGAAAATCGCCCGTTGACGCAGGTGCGCCTTTGACGCCCGCTTCGGCTTCGGCCTAACGTCGGTTCGACCCTGGGGAGTGGGAGGGATTCGCTTGGCTGTCGCCATCGCCGTGACCCGCGAACGCCGTGAAGGCGAAACGCGCTGCG
This sequence comes from Brevundimonas naejangsanensis DSM 23858, assembly GCF_000421705.1. GTDB lineage: Bacteria > Pseudomonadota > Alphaproteobacteria > Caulobacterales > Caulobacteraceae > Brevundimonas > Brevundimonas naejangsanensis. The sequence goes on along the minus strand of NZ_ATXN01000002.1, from coordinate 919,886 downwards.
CCGTAACGCCGGAGACGGTGAAGAAGCTGATTGCGCTTGGCGCGACGGTCAGCGTCGAGGCCGGGACGGGCCTTGGCTCTTCCCTGACCGATACCGACTACGCCGAAGCGGGCGCCAGCGTGAAGCCGGATTTGTCGGCGGCTCTGGCCGGGGCGGACGTTCTGCTGAAGGTGCGCGGACCCACGGCGTCGGAGATCAGCGCCCTGAAGCCCGGCGCGGTGGTCGTCAGCCTGCTGGACGCCTGGCGCGACAAGGCGACGGTCGAGGCGTTGAGGGGCGCCAACGCCACCGCCTTCGCCATGGAGTTCGTGCCGCGCATCACGCGCGCTCAGGTCATGGACGTGCTGTCGTCCCAGGCCAATCTGGCCGGATACCGGGCGGTGATCGAGGCGGCCTACGCCTATGGCAAGGGCTTTCCCATGATGATGACGGCCGCCGGGACGGTGGCCGCCGCCAAGACCTTCGTCATGGGGGCGGGGGTCGCGGGACTTCAGGCCATCGCCACGGCGCGGCGTCTGGGCGCGGTCGTCACGGCCACTGACGTGCGCCCCGCCGCCAAGGAGCAGGTCGAGAGCCTGGGCGCCAAATTCGTCGCCGTCGAGGACGAAGAGTTCAAGGCGGCCGAGACGGCAGGCGGCTACGCCAAGGCCATGTCGGCCGAGTATCAGGCCAAGCAGGCCGATCTGACCGCCGCCCATATCGTCAAGCAGGACGTGGTGATCACCACGGCCCTGATCCCCGGTCGCCCGGCGCCGAAGCTGGTGACGGCGGCGCATGTCGCCTCGATGAAGCCGGGCTCGGTCATCGTCGATCTGGCGGTCGAGGCGGGCGGCAATGTCGAAGGCTCGAAACCGAACGAGGTGGTGACCACGGCCAACGGCGTGAAAATCGTCGGCTGGAGCAACATGCCCGGCCGCATCGCGGCGGACGCCAGCGCCCTTTACGCCCGCAATCTGGTCGCCTTTCTGGGGTTGATGATCAAGGACGGCGTCCTGGCGGTCGATCTGGATGAGGAAATCCTCAAGGCCGCAGTCGTCACCCACGGCGGCGCTGTGGTGCATGAAGGAGTGAGAGGCTGATGGAACACGTCGATCCCACCGTCTTTCGTCTGGCGATCTTCGTCCTGTCGATCTTCGTCGGCTACTATGTCGTCTGGAGCGTGACGCCGGCCTTGCATACGCCGCTGATGGCCGTGACCAACGCTATTTCCAGCGTCATCATCGTCGGCGGCCTGATCGCGGCGGCTGCGATGAGCGCGCAGGCGGGCGGGCCGAACGCCTGGATCGCCAAGGGGGCGGGCGTGGCCGCCGTGACCCTGGCCAGCGTCAACATCTTCGGCGGCTTCATGGTCACGCGCCGGATGCTGGCCATGTACAAGAAGAAGGAAAGGCCCAAGGCCTCGTGAGCTTGTCCCCCTATCTGTTGGCGTTTTACGCTTCCTGGGCCGTCACTGGTCTGGGCGTGGCGCTGTGGATCGTCAGCTGGGTGCGGATCAAGGATCCCATCGGGCGGCTGCGGTTCCAGGACTGCGGCGTGGTCATGGTGTTCGCCGCCGTGCTGACGCGCATCATAATTCAGGACCGGGAGATGACGGTCTTCGACTGGGCGATGATGTTGCTGGGCCCTCTTTTCATTGCGGCGGCGCTGTGGCGTCTGTCGCGCACTCAGTCCGTCAAACGCTAATCCAACGAGTATCGCGTAATGAAAGCTTCCCTGATTTCCGCCCTGGCCGTGTCGGCCGTCGTCGCCGTCGCGGGCGCCGCCTCGGCCCAGTCGGACCGCGAGGTGGGCAAGAACCCTTATAACGGCCTGCACTGGTCGGTGGTCGCGCCTCAGGGCGCCAGCTGGGCGCTGGAGTGCGGCTTCACCCCGGTGACGATCCGGGGGATTCACATGAACCGCATCAACCACACCGGCTCGGGCCGGATGGCCGGCCGCCTGCCGGGCGACAACGGCCGCTGCAAGGTCACCAAGACCGGGGGCGAGGGGCCCGTCGGCCTGGCGGTGGTCAAGGACGGCGAGGCCAAGGCCGCGGGCACCAACGGCGGCGCGCCCGCCATCGTCAACGTTTTCTGATTCAGGACTGAAGAGGGGGGAGGGGGATGAACGCATCCATCGCGGCGCTGGCCTATCTGGCGGCGGGGGTTCTGTTCATCCTGTCTCTCCGGGGGCTGTCCAGTCCCGAGACCAGCCGACGGGGCAATACGCTGGGCATGGTAGGCATGGCCCTGGCCGTCGGCGTCACTCTGTTGACGCTGGGCGCCTCGGGCGCGCTGGACCCGCTCACGCTGGCCCTGATCGCGGGCGGGGTCGTGGTCGGCGGCGGCGCGGGCGCGGTGATCGCCAACCGCGTGCCGATGACAGCCATGCCGCAGCTGGTGGCGGCCTTTCACTCCCTCGTCGGCCTAGCGGCCTGTCTGGTGGCGGTGGGGGCGGTCTATGCGCCCGACGCCTTCGGCATCGTCACCGCGAGCGGCGGGATCAAGACTCTGTCCATCGTCGAGCTGAGCCTGGGCGTCGCCATCGGGGCCGTCACCTTCACCGGCTCGGTCATCGCCTTCGCCAAGCTGGATGGGCGGATGAGCGGGGCGCCTATCCTGCTGCCCGCGCGGCACCTGATCAACATTGCGCTGGCTCTGGCCCTGGTCTTCCTGATCGGCATCCTGATCGGGACGGGCGGCACGGCGGTCTGGGCCTTTTGGGGCGTGTTCGCCATCGCCCTGATCCTGGGCGCGACCCTGATCATCCCCATCGGCGGGGCGGACATGCCGGTGGTGGTGTCCATGCTGAACTCCTATTCCGGCTGGGCGGCGGCCGCGCTGGGCTTCACGTTGGAGAATATCGCCCTGATCATCACCGGCGCCCTGGTCGGGTCGTCGGGCGCGATCCTGAGCTACATCATGTGCAAGGGGATGAACCGCAGCTTCGTCAGCGTCATCCTGGGCGGCTTCGGCGCCGAGGCGGGCGCGGCGTCGGGCGGCGGGGCGGTCGAGACGCGACCGGTCAAGCAGGGCTCGGCCGAGGACGCCGCCTTCATCATGAAGAACGCCTCCAAGGTCATCATCGTGCCGGGCTACGGCATGGCGGTGGCCCAGGCGCAGCACGCCCTTCGCGAGATGGCCGACAAGCTGAAAGAAGAAGGCGTCGAGGTGAAATACGCCATCCACCCCGTCGCGGGCCGAATGCCGGGCCACATGAACGTCCTGCTGGCCGAGGCGAACGTCCCCTATGACGAGGTGTTCGAGCTGGAGGACATCAACAGCGAATTCGCCTCGGCCGACGTCGCTTTCGTCATCGGCGCCAACGACGTGACCAATCCGGCGGCGAAGACCGACCCGCAGTCGCCCATCTACGGCATGCCGGTGCTGGACGTGGAGAAGGCGGGCACTGTCCTGTTCATCAAGCGGTCGATGGGCAGCGGCTACGCCGGGGTCGAGAACGAGCTCTTCTTCCGCGACAACACCATGATGCTGTTCGCCGACGCCAAGAAGATGGTCGAGGGGATCGTGAAGGCCCTTTGAGTTCGCGCCCGAGAACCCATCGCGCCGTGGTGCGTTGGTTGCGACGCTCAACCTGAGCCGTGGAGAGATGATGACTGCATTCCAGGGACTGAAGATCGTCGCCATGATCGGCGCACTGGCGGGGCTGGCCGCCTGCGGTCAGGCGGATAAGGCGCCTGCGAAAGCCGAAGGCCCGGCCGAGACGCCCGCCCCAGCAGCCGCGCCTGCTGCCAGCGGCGCGCCGATGATCGCTCAGATGATGGGAGTACAGGTCGCCTATCTGGAATCCAAGCTGGGCCCGGCCCGCACGGTTCAGGACAAGGAGCGCACCTATGAGATCGGCGGCTGCACGGTCCGCGTCAGCGCTGATGGCGGCGAGGTCGTCGGCTACGCCGTGCCGATGACGCCGGTCTGTTCGACCCAGGCCCTGGCGGCGCTGAAGGACTATGACCTGCCGCAGAAGATCGACCTGACCATGGGCGAGTTCGCGGCGGCGCGCGGCAACGTCGACTTCAAGGCCGACTGCCTGACGCTGTGTGGCAATGCGGCCGATCCGTGGGTCTATCTGGAGAGCCCTGGCCCGCGCGCTTTCCCAGGCATCCGCGCTTCGGCCGTTATGGTCAGCGACGCCACCATTGACGCCTCCTTCCGCATCCGCGACGCCATCAAGGCGGCCAAGGGCGAGGACTACGTCATCGACACGACCTTCAACTGTAGCGCCGACTTCGACCAGCTGGCGATCCGAGAACTGAAGACCGTCCGCATCGACGAGATCGAGGTCGGCTACGTCCCTTACGGCGGGTGCTGAGAGACAGGGCGGTGAGGCGCGGTGCGGTTCTGCGCGCCGGGACGACGCTGGCGGCGGCGGCCGCCATGCTGGCCGCCTGTTCGGCGATGATCCCGGTGCGGATCAGCGGCAGCCTGGAGCAGCCGATCGCGACCTTCGGCTTGGATCCGGCAAAGCCCGAGAAGGCCTGTCTGGGCGGCATCGCCGTGCATGAGCGGTCGAACGCCATGATGCGGCCGATCTGGTCGATTGAGGCGCGAGGCCGCAATTGCCGGAGCCTGAGACAGGTCGTCTATGGCCAGACGCCCGACGGGTTCGACGCGACGGTGGAGGCCGCCCCTCTGAAACCCGGCGTGCGCTACAGCGTCTTTGGCTACGGCCGGACCGGCGGTCCGCTGGGCCGCCTGCCCTGGCGCGGCGGCGACGAGGTGGTGTTCGAGAGCGGTCAGTGGCGTCCGGTCACGGCGCAGGAGCGCGGCCTGCGCGTGGACGCAGGCGACGAAACACCTCACCAGCGGCCGAATGGAAGGCGAGGCGGATTTCACTCTGGCTGAGGTCGTCGAGAACCTGGGGCTGCGGCCTCTGGGCGAGGGCGGCTGGGGGCGCCCCATGGCGGGAGCGGACGAGGCTGCGCCCGGAACGCCGGTCGGCGTCTATCGTCTGCTGACCCCCGATGCGCCGTCCGACTGGCGCGCGGTCGAGGCTGAGGAACTCTGGACCGTCTATATGGGCGCGACGCTGGAGGTCGAACTGGCCACCGAGGCAGGCGTACGGCGCGAAGCACTACACGCCGGATCGGGCCGGTGGCTCTCCATCCTGCCGGGCGGCTGGCTGCGAACCCGGTCGGTCGGCGGGTGGTGTCTGGCGGGGCGGATCGGCTTGAATATCCGCTAGTAAAATCGGGGACGACTACAGGTCCAACTGTCGGTCTGTGCCGGGCCTGTCGGGGAACGATATGCCTGCGGCTGTCCATCGCTCGTCGGGGGTATCGAAAAGGCTTGATCGCGCCATTCGGTTCAGGCGTCGATCTTCTTCGAGCGTGATAACCGCCAGTTTCCAACGCTTCTGTATCAAAGGATCAAGTTCCGCTTCTGACAGTCGATTCTGCTCCCACAATTCGAGGACCAGGCGTGCCAAGGCTCGTCTTGGCGTGCCGTGTTCTACGCGTAGCTGGGCGTTGGGATCGCGGGCATGAAGCGCCAGGGCAGCGACGGACCACTGTGACGGATCGACTTGCCTGACATGGTGGGGGGTTGCTGAAGCGCCCGTGAGCAATTTGGCGTAAACATCAACAAGATGCTCGAGAATACGTATGCCGAGGTTTTCGGTAACGCCAACCGCCCTAAGCTCGCGATAATGTCTGCAAGCGACGGAAATTTGCCTAACGGTGATCCTGTTTACGCTCACGCTTGGCACTCCCCTCAACTGAAAAAAATGGCTTTTACCAAGCTTTTTCCATGCCTATAGCGGATTCATGCGCACCTTTTTGATCGCCGCCTCCGCCCTCTTGTCCGCCTGCGCCCTGGCGCCTTTGGCCGCTGCTCAGACGCCGGTTCAGCCAGTCGATTTGCTGCTGACCTCGGCCACTGTGGTCGATGTCGAGAAGGGGACGACGACGCCGGATCAACTGGTGGCCGTGCGCGGCGGCGACATCGTGGCTGTGGGCCCGGAGGGCGAGGCGGGCCGCTATCAGGCCGCGCGGACACAGGATCTGGGCGACCGCTACGTCATGCCGGGCCTGTGGGACATGCACGTCCACTTCGGCGGCGGCGAGGCCCTGATCGAGGAGAACGCCGAGCTGATGCCGCTGTTCGTCATCAACGGCGTGGTGGCGGTGCGCGACGCGGCGGGCGATCTGGCGCAGCAGGTGCTGGACTGGCGTGACACGCCGCCAAGCCCGGACAGCCCGCGCATCTTCACCTCCGGCCCCAAGATCGAGGGCATAGCCCCCGTCTGGAAGGGCGTGATCGAGACGGGCAGCGAGGCGGACGTGGACGCCGCCCTGGACCGACTGCAGGCCCTGCGCGTCGACTTCGTCAAGATCACCGACAACACCCTGAAGCCCGAGCTTTTCCTCTACGCCGTGCGCGAGGCGAAGAAGCGGGGCATGAAGACCTCGGCCCACATTCCCGCCAGCATCACCGTGCTGGAGGCCGCCGAGGCGGGCCTGTCGTCGATCGAACACCTCGACTACGCCATGAAGGCGGGCTCGCGCGATGAGGCGGCTATCGCCGCCGATTATCTGGCGGGCAAATACACCTATGCCGAGACGATGCGGCGCTATGCCGACACGTTTGACGTGGAGACGGCGCGGCGGGTCTATGCGCGGCTGAGGGAGCTGGGCACGGCGGTGTCGCCGACCCTCTACGGCTCGACCACGCTGGCTAATCTGGACCTTGACGACCACTCGCATGACGAGGGTCTGGCCTATGTCGGGCCGGGTATCCGGGCGACCTATGACTGGCGCATCCAGCGCGCGGCGCAGGCCACGCCGCAGCAGGTCGAGGACCGTCATTTCGTCAAGGACGTCACCGCGCGAACCCTGCCCATGCTGCGCGATGCGGGCGTGACCATCCTGACCGGGACGGACGCGGGCTTCCTGAACTCGTTCAACTATCCGGGCTTCTCGCTGCACGATGAGCTGGAGCTCTATGTGGAGCTGGGCCTGACTCCGCGCGAAGCGCTGATGGGTTCGGTCGTGGACGGGCCGCGCTTCCTGAACCAGGGCGAACGCTACGGCGCCGTGGCGGCGGACAAGTCGGCGGATCTGCTGATTCTGGAGGCTGACCCTCTGAAGGACGTCAGCGCCACCCGCGGCGCCGAGGCGGTGGTGCTGCGCGGCCGCCTGATCGATGCGGCCGAACTGGAGCGGATGCGCGCCGAAATCCGCGCTCGGGTCGCGGCGCGCAATGCTGCGTTTACGCCTTCGCCAGCGCCCTGACCTTGAAGGCGACCCAGATCAGCAACAGGCCGAACAGCACGGCCCACGTCGCGATCAACCATAGCAGGCCCAGGGCGCCCGCCCCCGGCATGAAGACCAGGATCAGGCCGAAGATCACCGACAGGGCCCCGGCGGCGCCCAGGCTCCATTCATTGGCGATCTCGTTGCGCAGACGGATGGCGCCGACGATTTCGAGCACGCCGCGCAGGATCGACCAGAATCCGATCAGATAGACCAGGACCAGAGCCGTCAGGCCCGGCCAGGCGAAGACGATGACGGCGGTCAGGACGCTGACCACCCCGGCCAACGCCAGCCACCAACGTGGAACCATGCCGCCGCCGCGGATCGCTGCGATCAGGGCCAGAATCCCGTCGGCCAGGGCGTAGATCCCATAGACCATGATGAGCGTCAGCAGGCTGATCTGCGGCCACACAAAGGTCAGGACGCCGAAGGCCACGGCGGCGATCCCGCGCAACAGCAGCAGCCACCACGACCGATGCAGGGCGGATTTGACAAAGCCTTCCAGCGAAGGCGCGGCATTGGACGAAGTCATGAGTTCGGCTCCCAGCCCGTGGCCTTCAAACTGCCACGCTGGCGCAACGTTGGGCCGTGGGGAGGGTTCCGCAACCCTTGCTGGCTCAGGCCGCCGCGCGCCAGTCCGAGCGGGCGTTGAACGGCGGGGTGTGGAACTCGTCCCACAGGGCGTCCTCGTTGGTGTAGCGGCTGGTCGAGGCGCTGATGACGTCCACGACCTGTTCTTCCTGACGGTCCCAGATGACGGCCAGATCGCTCTCGGTTTCGCAAGGCACGATCATGTAGCGGTCGGCGAAGGTCTTGCGGGCGGGCTTCTGGACGGAGGGGGTGCGGACGAAGGCCATGTGAAAACTCCTGATGCGAAAGGCGTCGCCTCTTGCTGACAGGATGAATATGAGACAGCATTGCGCCAGTTTCGGACGTATCTCTGTGGAGAAGATATCTTGCGGCACGACAAGGCGGCCATGGTCATCGATCTGGCGCGGGGCATGGCGGCCAGCGCCGAGGGGCTGACGCTGAATGAGATGGCCGCTCAACTGAACGTCGGGCGCCGCACGGCCGAACGGATGCGCGACGCCGTGCTGATGCTGTTTCCGCAGGTAGAGGAGGTGTCCGACCCGCCGACCAAACGCTGGCGCATCCGCGGCGGTCTGTCGGCCTTTGAACAGGCGCCGACGGCGACCGAAATGCTGGAACTGACCAAGGCGGCGGCGGCTCTGCGCGCGGCGGGCGAACCGGCGCGGGCGGCGGCGCTGGAAAGCCTTGAGCGCAAGGTGAAGGCGGCGATGCGCTCGACCACCCTGAACCGCATGGCGCCCGATCTGGAGGCTCTGGTCCGGGCCGAGACTATCGCTGTCCAGGCCGGGCCGCGCCCCAGCGCCGACGAGACGGTGCTGGCCGAGATTCGCGGGGCGGTGCTGGCCGAGCGGCCGTTGAACTTCATCTACGCCCGGCCGGGGGCCGAGGCGCGCACCCGCACCATGACGCCCTGCGGCCTGATGTTCGGGCGCGCCAACTATCTGGTGGCGGCCGACCGCGAAAGCGGGCGTATCCAGACCTTCCGGCTGGACCGGATGAGCGCAGTCGAGGCGGGCGAAGGCACGGCTCGCCCGCCTGAGGACTTCGACCTCGGCGCCTTCGCCAGCCAGTCCTTCGGCATCTATCAGGACGAGATCGAAGAGGTCGCCGTCCGCATCGCGCCCGAAGGCGCCAGTGAGGCGCGCGGCTGGCGCTGGCATCCGACCCAGACGATCGAGGATCAGGCCGACGGCGCGGTCGTGGTGCGGTTCCGCGCCTCAGGGATGCGCGAACTGGCCTGGCACCTGTTCACCTGGGGCGAGCAGGCCACCATCCTGGGGCCGGAACGGCTGAAGGCGGCGATGGCCGAGGCGCTGGACGCGGCGGGGCGCGCCCTCGAAGGGGCGTAATGCTGAGGAAACCGTAAGGTGACGGGCGGTGTTTGAGAGCCCTAAGCTGCGCCGTTCCCTCTAGGAGACTGCTCTTCGTGCGTCTGAAAGTCCTGTCTGCAACCGCCCTGTCCGTCGTCGCCCTGTTGACTGCCTGCGCCGCGACTCCGGCGCCCGCTCGCTGGAACGCCGAGGCGGCGCCGCAGGTGACGGTGACGCGCGCGGACGGACGGTTGACGGTCGACTACGCCTTCAACCGCGACGCCGTGGTCTGGGCCTTCATGGACTCGGCGTTGATCTCCGACGTGCGCGAGCCGTGGAGGCCGCGCCAGTGGACGGTCGAGACGCCCGGCGTGGTGATGGAGCGGCGCGGCCACTACGACATCATCCGCAGCGCAGACGGTGGTCCCGTGCCGCGTCATGTCCGCTTCAGCGTCCGGCCGCAGGCGGTCGAGCTGGAGGCGGAGTACAAGACTCTGGTCTTCTCGGACGGGGCCGTGGCCCTGCCGACGCGACAGATGGATGTCTTCGCCCTGGGCTCGCCCGAGGCGGCGGCGGCGGTTCCGGCCGATCTGAACGGGCTCAATCTGGACGGCGGACCCTCGCGCGTGACCTGGCGCGATCTGGACGGCCTTGTGCTGTTCAACGGCGAGCGTCACGCCGAACTGACGACGACAGGCGAGCGGTCCTATGTCCTGCTGGGCCAGGCGCGGGTGACGCCGGGCGAGGGACTGACCACGGTCATGGACCCCAATCTTCCGCCGTGGATCGGCGAAAAAATCCGCGACTTCGCCCCGCACGTGGGCCAGTTCTACATGCAGCGGCTGGGCCGTCCCGGCGCGGGCGGCGACAAGCCGGTCGTCATGGTGTCGTGGAACGGCCCGACTGAACGGATGACCAGCATGGGGGGCAGCGTCCTGCCCGGCCTGATCGTCATGTCGTTCGAGGGGACGGGCGTCACCCGGCCGACGGCGGAGATGGAGCGGGTCGCCCGCTGGTTCATCGCCCATGAAAGCGCTCACTTCTGGCTGGGCCAGACGGTGCGTTACGAGTTCGCGCGCGACGCCTGGATCACCGAGGGTGGCGCCGACCTGATGGCGGTGCGGGCGCTGAAGGCGCTGGATCCGGCCTACGACGACCGCAAGGCCCTGCAGGAAGAGGTCGACGACTGCGTGACCCTGAGTCAGGGGCGCGGCGTGGCCGGAGCGGCGGAGCGGGGCGAGCACCGCGCCTATTACGCCTGCGGCGCCGTCTTCGCCATGACGGCCGAGGGGGCGCAAAAGCGGCGCGACGGGGGCGACTGGTTCGGCTTCCTGCGCCCCTTGCTGGACGCCAACCGCAGGGATGGAGTGCTGTCCCGCGACGAATGGCTGAACGCTCTGACGCGCGTGTCGGGCGATCCGACGCTAGCGGCCGACATCGGGCGGATGCTGGATCAGGGGGCAGCCGATCCGGCGGCGGAGATCGCCAGCCTGTTCCGCCGCGCGGGCGTGCCGCATCGGGCCGAAGGCGCGCGCATCCTCCTGACGTGAATTGATCCTGCTCAAGGCGCGGAACGGCGTTTGGTGCGTTGATAGGGCGTGTCCTGAAACAGGAGGCCGCCATGCCCTGGACCAGTCTGATCGTTTACGTCGATGACGAAGCCGACAACCCCGCCCGCCTGATCGAGGCCTGCACCTTGGCCCGCGCTTATGGAGCGCGGCTGATCGGGGTTTCGGGCTGCGCGCCCGAGACGCCTGTGGCCGACGCCTATGGCGCGGGCATACTGCTGGGCGAGGTGATGGCGGCCCAACAGGCGCGCAACGAGACCACGCTGAAATCCGCCGAGCAGAGGTTCCGCACCGCCGTCGAGACGGCGGGGGTCGAGGGCGAATGGCGGGGCGATGTGGGCGATCCCACGGCTCTGACCCTGCGCCATCTGCGGGCGGCGGATGCAGCCCTGGTCGGGCGCGACGCGGGCGGGCTCAGCGCCTGGCGCGCGCCGCATCCGGCTGATCTGGCCATGCGTGCGGGGCGGCCGGTCGTGGTCCTGCCGCCTAACCCGATCCGGTCGATGGTGGATGCGGCGGCGCTGCTGGCCTGGACCGACACGCGTGAGAGCCGATTGGCGGCGCAGGCGGCCCTGCCGCTGCTGAAGCGCGCCGACAGCGTGCGGGTGGTCGAACTGTGCGACCCCGAAGATATCGACGGGGCGCGGATCAGGACGCAGGACGTCGTTCGGTGGCTGGCCGGACATGGCGTCGCCGCTGAGCCCGACGCCCGCGCACACGACGACCGCTCAGGCGGGCGACGCCTGATCGACTGCGCCGAGGAAATGGGAGCCGGGCTGATCGTCGCCGGCGCCTGGGGCCATGCGCGGATGCGGCAATGGATCTTCGGCGGGGTGACGCAGACCCTGCTGACCGAAGCGCCCGTGACCTTGATGCTGGCGCACTGAAACGCGTCAGGCAAACGGATAGGGGCTGACGGACTTGGACCAGTCATCGACCGTCAGCGCTCGTCCGACCGGTGGGGCGGCGCGTTCGGCGCAGGGGTGGCGCTCGCACAGGCGGCAGGCTGGGCCGATGGGCGTGACCTCCGGCTTCTGAAGGTCCAGACCGCGCGCATAGATCAGACGGTGGGCGTGTTTCAGTTCGCAGCCCAGGCCGATGGCGAGGTCATGCCCTTCGGTGAAGGCGTCCTGCCCCTGACGATCCACTGTGCGCGCCAGGGTGAACCAGCGGCCGCCATCCGGAGTCTCGATGATCTGGGTGACGATGCGGCCCGGCGTACGGAAGGCCGAATGCAGCCGCCAGCGCGGGCAGGCGCCGCCGAAGCGCGAGAAGGGGAAGGCGCCGGAGGCGTATCGCTTCGACACATTTCCCGCCTGATCCACCCGCATCAGGAAGAAGGGCACGCCGCGCGCCGTGGGCCGCGACAGGGTGGTCAGCCGGTGCGCCGCCTGCTCGAAGCCGACGCCGAATCGGGCCTGCAGCCGGGCCAGATCATAGCCGGTTTCCTCGGCCGCGCGCTGGAAGGCGGCGTAGGGCATCAGCACGGCGGCGGCCAGGGTGTTGGTCAGCGAGGTCTTCAGCAGATTTCGGGTCGGCAGGTCGGGCGCGTTCGCCGCTTCGGTCAGGGCCTGAAGTTCGGCGCCATGCTCCATCAGGGCCAGTTGGTTGGCGACGGCGAAGGCGCGCGACGACGGGCCCAGCGCATCGGACAGCAGCAGCCGTCCCCGGTGCGGGTCGAAGCGGCGGGTCCATTCGACCATGACCTCAACGGGCAGGGTGCGGACGGTCAGGCCGTGGCGGGCGAACAGGCGCGCGCGGGCCAGCGCCTCAAAGCCTTCGTCGGGGCCGGTGGCTTCGGCGCGCAGGGCGTCATGCAGGGCCTCTCCCAGCGCGTCGAGGTTGGGGAAGTGGTTGTGGCGGGACTGGACGTATTCACGCACCCATTCGGACGGGCTGTCGGTCGGGGCTGCGCCGCCGCCCGCCTCGACCTCGGCCCGGTCGCGCACGCGGCGGTCGGTGAAGGCGCGATAGAGGCGCAGCACGGCGTCAGCGGCGGCGGGCTGATCCTCTGCCAGTTGCATGATCTCGTGACGCGGCACGGCCAGACCCCGAAACAGAGGGTCGGCGAAGACTTCGGACAGTTCCGCCTCGGACGCCGGGCCGCCGGAGTGGCCCAGATTGCGCAGATCGACGTCATAGGTCTCGGCCAGACGCAGCAGCAGCTGCGCCGAGACGGGGCGTTGGTTGCGCTCGATATGGTTCAGATAGGAGGGCGAGACGCCTAGATCCGCCGCCATCGCCGTCTGCGACAGGTCAAGCTCGCGCCGCAGCCGCTTGAGGCGGCCGCCCAGGAACAGCTTGCGGTCAGCGGCGGCGTTCATAGTGCGATTATGTCACATCATGACTTCATAGCAAGTGTCATGATGTGACTGTTTGACTTGAATGATGTGGCTTTAGCTGTGTCAATCGTGACGGCGGCGTGTTCAGGTTTCCGGGACGGCGGCTGCGGCCGCGCCTTATCGAGACCGAGACGAACATGACGACCTTCGCCGATCTGGTTCCTTCGCCCGCGGGCCGTTTCGACGGCATCGAGCGCCCCTATTCGCCGGAAGACGTCCTGCGTCTGCGCGGTTCGGTGCCGGTCACCCACACCTTGGCCGAGCGCGGCGCCAACCGCCTGTGGGAGCTGCTGCACAGCGAGTCCTACATCAACGCCCTGGGCGCCGTGACCGGCAATCAGGCGATGCAGATGGTCCGCGCGGGTCTGAAGGCCATCTATCTGTCGGGCTGGCAGGTCGCGGCCGACGCCAACACGGCCAGCGCCATGTATCCGGACCAGTCGCTGTATCCGGCCAACGCCGCGCCGGAACTGTGCCGCCGCATCAACCGCACCCTGCAGCGCGCCGACCAGATCGAGCACGCCGAGGGCGGCGCCAAGCGCGACTGGTTCGCCCCCATCGTCGCCGACGCCGAGGCCGGTTTCGGCGGGCCGCTGAACAGCTTCGAGATCATGAAGGCCTTCATCGAGGCGGGCGCCGCAGGCGTCCATTTCGAGGACCAGCTGGCCAGCGAGAAGAAGTGCGGCCACCTGGGCGGCAAGGTGCTGATCCCGACCCAGGCCCACGAAAGGAACCTGATCGCGGCGCGTCTGGCGGCCGACGTCTGCGGCACGCCGACCCTGACGGTGGCGCGCACCGACGCCGAGTCGGCCCAACTGATCACCTCGGACATCGACGAGCGGGACCACCCCTTCATCGACCGCGAGAACCGCACGCCGGAGGGCTTCTATCGCCTCAAGCCGGGCACGGGTCTGGACCACTGCATCGCGCGCGGCCTGTCCTACGCCAAATACGCCGACCTGCTGTGGTGGGAGACCTCGCACCCCGATCTGGACGACGCCAAGAAGTTCGCCGAGGCGATCCAGAAGGAGCATCCGGGCAAGCTGATGGCCTACAACTGCTCGCCCTCGTTCAACTGGGAAGCCAAGCTGGACAAGGACACCATCGCCAAGTTCCAGCGCGAGCTGGGGGCCATGGGCTACAAGTTCCAGTTCGTGACGCTGGCGGGCTTCCACAGCCTGAACAACGGGATGTTCGAGCTGGCCAGCGGCTATCGGGATCGCGGCATGGCGGCCTATTCGGAGCTGCAACAGCGCGAGTTCGCCAATGAGGCGACGGGCTACACCGCCACCCGTCATCAGCGCGAAGTCGGCACCGGCTACTTCGACGACGTCGCCACGGTCATCTCTTCGGGCCAGTCCTCGACGACGGCCCTGAAGGACTCCACCGAAACCGCCCAGTTCCACGCCGCCTGAGTTCCAGACTTCACAGGAAAGGAAACCCTATGGAACCGCTGAGCAGACCACAGGCCATCATCGACTTCTGTCTGGCGCCGCTGGGGCTCGACGGATCAGGAGAGGGCGAGCGGGAGGCCCGCCGCCGCCTGGAGCACGTCATCAGGACGTTCCAGTCCAAGGCCGCCCGGCCGCTGAGCGTGGACTTCTCATCCATGCCCAGCCAGGTCATCAACGAAGCAGCGCACGGCTACGAATAGGCTCGGCCGCGGTTGAATGAAGGCGATCTCAGGCCGCGGCTTCCGCGGCCTGAGGCGTTTGTGCGGTCAGTTCAGCGACAGCGGCCAGCAGGGCCTCGACGCTGAACGGCTTGGCCATATGGCGGTCGGCCCCGGCGACCAGAGCCTGTTGCAGATGTTCGGGCAGGGCGTTGGCGGTCAGCATGACGATGGGCGTGGGCGCAAGGCCAAGGACCGCCTCATGCAGCCGGATTTCACGCACGGCGGTCACGCCGTCCATGACGGGCATCTGCATGTCCATCAGCACCAGATCGAAAGCCTGGGCGCGATAGGTCTCGACCGCTTCGGCGCCGTTCTCGACCGAGACCAGGTCGAACAGGGACGGGTCGAGGATCAGTTCGACCACCCTGCGGTTCGTGGGGTGATCGTCGGCGGCGAGGATGCGCAGGCGGCGTGGGGCCGGGTCGCAAGCCTGCGGCTCACAGGTCTGCGACAGGGTGGCAGGCGCAGCGGTATCGGGCGCGGCGACCTCACGCCACGGCAGGGTCAGGATGAAGGCGGCGCCCGCGCCCGGTTCGCTCTCGCAGTCCAGGTCGCCGCCCATCATGGCCGCCAGATCGCGCGAGATCGCCAGACCCAGGCCGGACCCGCCGTAGTGGCGGGTGATGTCGCCGTCGGCCTGTTCGAACCGTGTGAACAGGCGGTCGCGAGTGGGGGCGTCGAAGCCGATGCCGGTGTCCTGCACGACGAAGCGAAGGGTCTCGGGCCTCTGCGCCGGGGCGGCGTCGACGGTCAGGCTGACGAAGCCGGAGGACGTGAACTTGACCGCGTTGGAGACCAGATTGGTCAGCACCTGTTTCAGTCGAACGGGGTCTCCTATGACCCAGGCGCGGGCTTCGGGCGCTACCTCGACGATGAACTGCAGGCCCTTGTCGCGCGCGGCGGCGGCGTAGAGCAGGGCGGCTTCTTCGACGACGCGGGCCAGATCGAAGGCTTCCTCCTTCAGGTCCAGCCGTCCGGACTCGATCCGGGCTAGGTCCAGAATGTCGCTGAGCAGGGTCTGCAGGGTGCGGCTGGACGACTGGATCAGGTCCAGCATCTCATGCTGGCTGGGGTTGAGCTCGGTTCGCGCCAGCGCCTGGGCGACGCCGATGACGCCGTTCAGGGGCGTGCGGATCTCGTGGCTCATATTGGCCAGGAAGCGGCTCTTGGCGCGGTTGGCGGTTTCGGCGGCGTCGCGAGCCTCGGCCAGGGCTTCAGCGCTGCGGATCATGTCGGTGATGTCCGAACAGACGGTGACCAGACCGCCGCCGGTGGTGCGACGGTCCTGGACGCGCAGCCATCGATCGCCGACCTGAAGCTCGCGCGGGCCATGGGGATGGCGGCGTTGGGCCAGTCGTTCGGCGGCCCAGTCGCGTTCGCGGCCGACGGCTTCGGGGTAGGCGCCCGCCTTCAGGCCGATGTCGAGAAGTTCTTCAAACGACACGCCGACCTTCAGGGCGCTGGCCAGATGGGGGCTGATATCCAGGTACCGCTCGTTCCAGATTTGCAGCCGGTCGTCGGCGTCATAGACGCCCAGACCGTCAGGCATGGCGTGGATCGCCTCCAACACCTGCCCCAGGACGCTGCGCCGTGACCACCAGATCATCCCGGTCAGGAAGGCGGCGATCAGCACCGTCAGGCTGACCCCGATCATCGTCCACAGGCCGATGAGCCGGGCCGAGGCGGCGGCTTCCGGCAGCAGTACGCCGGGCGCCGGGATGACGGAGGCGGCGCTCATGCCGACGAAATGCAGCCAGCAGACGCCCAACGCCGCAATGACGGTTCCGCCCGCCAGCGCCCGCCAGTCGCGCCATGAGGGAAGGAAGGCGATGGAGGCGAAAATGGCGACGCCGCCGGCGACGGCCGCCATCGCCAGAGGCAGGTTCCAGACAATGACGGCGCCGGACAGGCGTACGGCGTCCATGCCCACGAAATGCATGGCTGTGACGCCGAAACCTGCGGTCACCGCAGGAAGGAGGCCGCCCGGCGCTCTGCGCCCCAGGGTGACGATTGAACGGTGGCGCGGACCAAGGGCTGCGAAACCCAGGCTGATGCTGGCGCCCAGAGCCAGAATGATGATGGCCAGCGACAACAGGGTTTCGGCCGGGTCGTAGCGCACCGGCACGCCTGCGTCATAGGCCTGCATGGCGATGAAATGGGTGCTCCACACTCCCAGCCCGCCTACCAGCGGCGCCGCCGCCATATAGGGCAGGCGCGACCGCCGCGCCACGCGCCGCGCCCGGTCGGTCAGTACGAAGGCGGTGGCCAGACTGAACAGGCAGACCAGTATGGCGACCGGGAGCAGGCGCCAGTCGTGATCATTGACGAGGCAACTGATGACGGTCCTCATGGCCTGTGTTCCGCTTGCTCCGAAAACTGTTGAAAAATCCGCCGTAAATCCGTGAAGAAACGCCCTTAGTGTCGTTCGACGTCGTGCGACTCGGCGCCCCCAAGTCCAGCAGCCTAACGCCGGTCTGCTGAAGAATGAGATAACGTCGATCACCATGCCTTATGAGCATCCGCCATCACCCGTAGCCCCTACGGCGACCTCCCGGCTCTGGACGGCGGGCGCCAGCGGCGGCGTGGCGGTCCTGGTCATGGCGGTGCTGGCGGTGATGAAGCCGGAACTGGCCGGGTGGCTGGCGGCTGGCGCGGCTGCGGTGATCCTGGCGACCTGGCTGGTCAACCGCACGCCCCCGGCGCCGGTGGATATTTCAGATCTGGACGGCGGCGCCGTGGACCTGGGGCCGGATGCGGCCCTGCTGGGCGATGTGTTCGAAGCGCTGGACGACCCGCTGTTCATCATCAGCGGCGGCGAGGCGGACGATATCGCCGGGCGCCGCATCGCCCTGGCCAATGCCTCGGCGCGCGAACTGTTTCGGCTGGGCGGGACCGGCGCGGGGCTGCTGGTCTCGGTGATCCGTGAGCCGCGCGTGCTTGAGGCCGTGGACGAGGCCCTGTTCGAGGGATTGGCGGGGGCGGTGGAATATGTCGGCGGCGGCGCGCAGGAACGCCACTGGCGCGCCCTGATCCGCCCGCTTCCCGCGCGCGAGGCGAACGACTGGGGCGGCGGCGCCCTGGCCCTGCTGGCGTTGCGCGACGAGACGGACGTGCGGCGCATGGAGAAGATGCGCGTCGACTTCCTGGCCAACGCCAGCCATGAACTGCGCACGCCGCTGGCCTCGCTGTCCGGCTTCATCGAGACGCTGAAGGGCCACGCCAGGGACGACCCCAAGGCGCGCGACAAATTCCTCGACATCATGGCGGTGCAGGCCGACCGGATGCGGCGTCTGGTGGCCGACCTGCTGTCTCTGAGCCGGATCGAACTGAACGAACACATCGCGCCGCTGGGCCGGGTTAATCTGGCGCGGGCGACGGCCGACGTGGTCGATGCGGTCAGCGTCATCTCGCGCGAGCGTCAGGTGACGATCAAGGCGGAACTGCCGCACGGCGGGTCCGCCGTGACCGGCGACCGGGACGAGATCGCCCAGGTGGTGCAGAACCTGATCGACAATGCGCTGAAATACTCCAGCGCGGGCGGCACCATTGAGGTCGGCATCGAGATCGACCGCACGCTGGACGAGGCCATGTCGAGCCGGATGGCCGAGGGCAACCGCCTGTCGCTGGCCACGCCGGACCGCGAGGCGGGGCAGCGCTACGCCGTGGTCACCGTACGTGATCACGGGCCGGGGATGGCGCGCGAGCATCTGCCGCGCCTGACCGAGCGCTTCTATCGTGTCGAGGGACAGAAGAGCGGCGATCGTCAGGGCACGGGTCTGGGCCTGGCCATTGTTCGGCACATCATCATCCGCCACCGAGGCGGCCTGTCGGTAGACAGCGCGCCGGGGCAGGGGGCTATCTTTGCGGCCTGTTTCCCGCTGGCTCCGACCTCTGAAAGCTGACGGAAGCGAAGGAAATCCGGGCGTTTGCGGATTCACCGTCACAGGACTGCGACATGACGGACCTGCGCCGTAACATAACTGTCATCCAGCCGTCTTAATCCGCTGACGTATCGCAGGCAGTTTCCCGGCCGAAACGCACCGCACCCGGCGCGTTCATCGATTCCTGCGCTGATCGGACCGGATGATCTGGATTTTCCTGCTGCTGCTGATCGCCTTCGTCGTCATGGCCTATGTGGCCGGGCGGACGCTGGCCGTGCGTCGGAGCCGAGGCGCGAAGTCGCATTCGCGACCCGGCCAACATGGACTCTACGCCCTGATCTGGGTTGGAGCGCCGGCCCTGGCCATGCTGATCGCCGCCTCGGTCTTCTCGACCTCGATCGAACAGCAGATGATGCGGGCGGGCGCGCCGGACAGCGTCGCCGCGCTTGAGCCCTTCCGCCGCGAGGCCTTCTTTGCCGACGCCCGTCTGGTCGGCGCCGGGCAGGAGGCGCGCCAAATCTGGCCCGCCCCCTACGCCGAGGAGTTGCCCGCCGAGGGCCGCCGCGCCCACCGCATCGCCTCGACCCTGAACTGGGGCGGGGGCGTCGCCGCCCTGATCGCCGCAGTGCTGGGCGGCCTGTTCGTCTTCACTCGCATCCGCCCGGACCTGCGTGCGCGCAACAAGGTCGAGGGCTGGATCACGGGCCTCCTGTTCGCCTGTTCGGCGGTGGCGGTGCTGACGACGCTGGGCATCATCTTCTCGCTGGTGATCGATTCGCTGCGCTTCTTCAGCATGGTGCCGATCACCGAGTTCCTGTTCGGGACCAAGTGGAGCCCGCAGATCGCCATTCGTGCCGATCAGGTGGGCTCGTCGGGCGCCTTCGGGGCTGTGCCCCTGTTCGCAGGCACCTTCCTGATCATGTTGATCGCGATGGCGGTGGCGGCGCCGATCGGCCTGTTCTCGGCCGTCTATCTGTCGGAATATTCGGGCCGCAAGACCCGCGCCCTGGTCAAGCCTGCGCTTGAGGTTCTCGCGGGCGTGCCGACCGTGGTCTACGGCTTCTTCGCCGCCCTGACCGTGGGGCCGGCTCTGCGCGTCTTCTTCAACAGCATCGGCGACATGCTGATCGGCGGGCCGCTGAACGATCTGGGGCTATACCTGTCTCTGGTGCAGAACCAGATGGCTCTGGTGGCGGGGGCGGTCATGGGGATCATGCTGATTCCCTTCGTCAGCTCCCTGTCCGACGACATCCTGAACGCCGTGCCGCAGTCCCTGCGCGACGGCTCCTATGCGATGGGCGCGACCAAGTCCGAGACGGTCAAGAAGGTGCTTCTGCCCGCCGCCCTGCCGGGCATCGCTGGCGCCCTGCTGCTGGCCGTGTCGCGCGCTATCGGCGAGACCATGATCGTGACGATGGCGGCGGGTCTTGCCGCCAAGCTGACCCTGAACCCGCTGGAGACGGTCACGACCGTCACCGTCCAGATCGTCACCCTGCTGACCGGCGACCAGGAGTTCAACAGCCCCAAGACCCTGGCCGCCTTCGGTCTGGGCCTGACGCTGTTCGTCGTCACCCTGCTGCTGAACATCGTCGCCATGCGTATCGTGCAAGCCTATCGGGAACAGTATGACTGACGCGGCCTCCCCCATGACCGGCGTCAGCCCTCGCACCCAGCGCCTGAAGGCCCGCCTGCGCGCCCGCTATGCGCGCGAGACCCGCTTCCGCTGGTACGGCCGTGCGGCCATCGGCGTGGCGCTGGCCTTCCTGGTGATCCTGCTCGGCAGCATCATCACCCAGGGCTACACGGCCTTCTACGCCCACACCGTGACCCTGCCGGTCTATATGGATCCGGCGCGGATCGACCGTTCCTATCCGCAGGGCGCCAACTTTGAGCAGATCGTCGCCGAGCAGCAGGTCCGCCGCCTGGGCGTGCAGGACGACGAGCAGGGAAGCAAAGCCTCGGCCATGAAGGCCCTGCTGTCCTCGGAACTGAAGTTCCAGGCCGCCAAGATGGTCGCGCGCCAGCCCAGCCTGCTGGGTCAGACCGTGCCGATCGCCGCGCCCCTGTCCGACGACGCCGAAATGTATCTGAAGGGCAAGATCACCCGCGATCAGCCCGAGGACCAGCGCCGCGTCTCCAATGCGCAGATGGACTGGCTGGACAAGATGAAGGCCTCGGGCGCCATCCGCGCCCACTTCAACGCGGCCCTGTTCACCAAGGGCGACTCGACCCAGCCGGAGCTGGCGGGCCTGCTGGGCGCCGTGGTCGGTTCGGCCCTGATGCTGATGGTGACGGCCCTGATCGCCATTCCCGTCGGTGTCGGCGCCGCCGTCTGGCTGGAGGAATACTCTCCGCGCAACCGCATTACGGCGATCATCGAGGTCAACATCAACAACCTGGCCGCCGTGCCGTCCATCGTTTACGGCCTGCTGGGTCTGGCCCTGTTCATCAACTTCCTGCACCTGCCGCGCGCCAGTCCGCTGGTCGGGGGTCTGGTGCTGGCGCTGATGGCCCTGCCGACCATCATCATCGCCACCCGCTCATCGCTGAAGGCGGTGCCGCCGTCGATCCGCGAGGCGGCTCTGGCCATGGGCGCCAGCCGCACCCAGACGGTGTTCGGCCATGTCCTGCCGCTGGCCATGCCCGGCGTGATGACCGGGGCCATCATCTCCATGGCCCACGCGCTCGGCGAGACGGCGCCCCTGCTGCTGATCGGCATGATCAGCTTCGTGCCGGGCGTCCCGCACGCCATTGATGAGCCCGTCGGCGCCCTGCCGTCGCTGATCTACATCTGGGAGAACGCGTCCGAGCGCGCCTTCCACGAACGGACGGCGGCCGCCATTCTTGTCCTTCTCGCCTTCATGATCGTCATGAACGCCGCCGCAGTCCTGCTGCGCCGTCGCTTCGAACGCCGGTGGTAAATCCTATGAAGTCCCGCATCCTCCGCGCTCCTGAAGGTACGTCGAACGGCGGCGCCTCCGAGGCCGCTACGCTGACGACAGTTCCGACGGTCGGCGCCCACGCTTCGGCGCCGCTGGGCCCGATCAAGATCGCTGCGCGCGACGTCAGTGTCTTCTACGGCGACAAACAGGCGCTGTTCGACGTGTCGCTGGACATCCCGGACAAGACGGTGACGGCGCTGATCGGCCCCTCAGGTTGCGGCAAATCCACCTTCCTGCGGACGATGAACCGCATGAACGACACCATCCCCGGCACCCGTGTGACCGGCCGGATCGAGATGGACGGCGGCGACATCAACGACCGCAAGATCGACCCGGTGCTGCTGCGCGCCCAGGTCGGCATGGTGTTTCAAAAGCCGAACCCCTTCCCCAAGTCGATCTATGAGAACGTGGCCTATGGCCCGAAAATCCACGGTCTGGCCTCCAGCAAGGGCGAGATGGACGAGATCGTCCAGAAGTCGCTGAAGCGCGCCGGTTTGTGGGACGAGGTCGCCGACCGCCTGCATTCGCCGGGCACCGGCCTGTCGGGCGGCCAGCAACAGCGTCTGGTCATCGCCCGCGCCATTGCGGTCGAGCCCGAAGTCATCCTGATGGACGAACCCTGCTCGGCGCTGGACCCGATCGCCACAGCCAAGATCGAGGAACTGATCGACGAACTGCGCGAGCGTTACTGCATCGTCATCGTCACCCACTCGATGGCGCAGGCGGCCCGTGTGTCGCAGCGCACGGCCTTCTTCCACATGGGCAAGCTGGTCGAGACGGGCGACACCGAAGAGATCTTCACCAATCCGCGCGAGCGGCGCACGCTCGACTACATCACCGGCCGCTTCGGCTGAGGACGCGACGATGAACCAGCATACGGTCAAGGCTTACGGCGACGAGCTGAACCAGTTGACGGCGGAGGTCGTGCGCATGGGCGGTCTGGCCGAGGCCCAGGTGGCGGACGCCATCGAATCCGTCGCCCGCCGCGACGTGGCGCTGGCCAGGGCGGTGGTCGAGCGCGACAACCGCCTGGACGCCCTGCACCGCGACATCGAGAAGAAGGCGATCCGCCTGATCGCCCTGCGCCAACCGGTCGCCAGCGACCTGCGCCGGACGCTGGGGGCGATGAAGCTGGCCTCGGACCTCGAGCGGACCGGCGATCTGGCCAAGAACATCGCCAAGCGGGCGCTGATCCTGGCCGAGGCCGAGCCGATGCAGCCGCTGACGCGCTCGATCGAGCGTATGGGGCGGCTGGTGTCGAACCGCCTGCGCGACGTGCTGGACGCCTATACGGCGTCAGAGATCGAGCGCGCCCTGTCGGTCTGGCAGACCGACGACGAGGTGGACGAGCACTACAACGCCCTGTTCCGCGAACTGCTCACCTATATGATGGGCGACCCGCGCACGATCACGGCCTGCACTCACCTGCTGTTCATGGCCAAGAACCTGGAGCGGATCGGCGACCACGCGACCAATATCGCCGAGACGGTCCACTATGAGATCACGGGCGAGGAAATGCTGGGCGAGCGGCCCAAGGCCGTGCCCGGTCCCGGCGAAGAGCCGACGCCGACCCCGCATCTGTCTGCGTCTCCCGACGCAGCGGACGACTGACACCCCTACATCGCTGACGACTTCGACGAACCGGAGAGGCTGACGTGCAACCCTATATCCTGGTGATGGAAGACGAGGACGCCCTGGCCACCCTGCTTCAGTATAATCTGGAGAAGGAAGGCTATGACGTGGCCGTCGCCTCTGACGGCGAGGAAGGGATGCTGCAGGTCGAGGAACGCACCCCCGACCTGATCCTGCTGGACTGGATGCTGCCCAAGCTGTCGGGCATCGAGGTCTGCCGCCGCATCCGCGGCCGGGCCGAGACGCGCAACCTGCCGATCATCATGCTGACCGCGCGCGGCGAGGAGACGGATCGCGTGCGCGGCCTGGACACCGGCGCCGACGACTATATGACCAAGCCCTTCTCGATGACGGAACTGACCGCGCGCATCCGCGCCGTTCTGCGCCGCATCCGCCCGGGTCTGGCCGACGACCGGGTCAACCACGCCGACATCATCATGGACCGCGTCGCCCACCGCGTCAGCCGCGCGGGCAAGGAGGTCCACCTGGGCCCGACCGAGTTCCGCCTGCTGGACCACTTCCTGAAGCATCCGGGCCGGGTGTTCAGCCGTGAGCAGCTGCTGGATGCGGTCTGGGGCTCGGACGTCTATGTTGAGGCCCGCACCGTGGACGTCCACGTCGGCCGTCTGCGCAAGGCGCTGAACGTCGAAGGCACGGTCAACCCTATCCGCACGGTGCGTTCTGCGGGCTATTCGCTGGACCTGAATAATTAGACCCTTCTCCCCCTCGGGGGAGAAGGAAGCTTAAGTTTTCTTCATTTGCATCCGCAGGCCCGTCCGGCCACCTCTGAACGCCGACATTGCATCGGGGGAGGCAGGTCATGCCGGACGCAGTCATCGCCATGCTGGGCTGGGTGGGAGCCGTCGCGCTGGCGGGCCTGGCGGCTGCAATGCTGTCGCGCGGCAGAGTGCGCTGGGGTTGGCTGGTCGCAGCCCTGCTGCTGATGGCCGTCTATGACGCTGTGTTGACACGCGGCTATGGGCATATCCCGCTGGATTTCGGACCTTCGCGCTGGAACTGGGAGGGCAAGACGCTGGCCGTCATGCTTTCACTGGCCGTCGCCAGCCTGCCCATCGTCGGATGGAGGCGCAGCGGCCTGACCCTGCATCAGGACCGGCAAGGGCTGAAGGGGGCGCTGATCCTGTCCGGCCTGCTGGTTCTGCTGTTCCTCGGTCTGGCGATCTGGGCGCCGGGCGAGGGGTTCGACGCCGACAGCCTGGCCTTCCAACTGACCATGCCGGGGCTGGACGAGGAGATCTTCTATCGCGGCGTGCTGCTGCTGATGTTGAACGAGGCGTTCGGGCGGCCGGTCCGCGTGCTGGGCGCGCAGATGGGCTGGGGCGCGATGCTGACCGCGCTGGCGTTCGGCCTGACTCACGCCCTGGGCTATCGGGACGGCGCCTTCACCTTCGACTGGGCGCCGATGGCGACGACGGGACTGGCGGGCCTGCTGCTGGTCTGGCTGCGTGAAAAGACCGGCAGCGTGCTGCTGCCGGTCCTGCTGCATAACTACGGCAACGCCGTCTTCATGCTGGTCTGAAGGATCAGGCCTCAGCCGTCTCCAACTCGGCCGGGTCGATCTCATAGGCGGTCGAGCAGTATTCGCATGTCACGCGGATCTTGCCGTCGACTTCGACCATCTCGGCGCGTTCTTCCGTCGGGAAGGATTGCAGCACGGTGGCGATGCGCTCCTTCGAGCAGCGGCAGACGGCGGCCAGCGACTTCGCGCCTTCCAGCCGCACGCCGTCCTCGTGGAACAGGCGATACAGCAGGGTCTCGGCGCTGATGGTCGGGTCGATCAGTTCGTCGTCGCCCAGAGTGTTGAACAGGGCGCGGGTGCGCTCCCACACTTCCTCGGTCGAGCCGCGCGATTCGTCGCCGGCGATGACCTGGATCATCGCCCCGCCTGCGCGCCAGGTACGGCCGGTTTCGGTTTCGACCTCGCCGACGGCCAGGCGCACCTTGGTCGGCACCTGTTCGGACTGGGTGAAATAGTGTTCGGCGCACAGCGACAGGCTTTCGCCTTCGATCGGCGTCACGCCCTGGGTGCGTTCGAAGTCGGCGCCGCGATCCACCGTCATGATGAAGACGCCGCCGCCCAACAAGGTCTTGGCGCCCGGACGGGCGAAGCCTTCCGACGCCTTGGCCACTTCTTCAGGATCGAAGCGGCAAAAGCCGCGCAGATGCCCGTCGGTGCCGTAATCGGCGACGACATAGCGCACCGGGCCGTCGCCCTGGGCCTGAACGATCAGGCGGCCGTCGAACTTCAGCGCCGAGCCGACGATGGCGGCCAGCACACAGGCTTCGCCCAGCAGGGCGGCGACCGGCTCGGGATAGGCGTGGGCTGACAGCACCTTGTCGATCGCCTCGCCGAGACGGACCAGGCGGCCGCGCACCGGCCAGCCTTCGATCTGGAAGGCGGCGGCGAAGTCGTCCGTCGGGGCGGCGATGGGAGCGGCGGGCGCGTGATCGGTCACGGCGTGAAATCCTGAAAACTGTCGGAAGCGGCGCAACATAGGGAGCCGACGGCCGCTTGGTAAGGGCAGGGCGTGTCGCCTGCGCCACGACCGCGCTCTGTTCGACAAGCTTGACCGCAACCGGGGAACTCTTTGTGCTGAAGCTCGCTCCCTTAGCTGAAAACCCGTTTTCTAATGCAAGAGGTCAGACATGATGGATCCTGAGTTCAACGTCGTGGACGAGGTCCGCAAACATCCCGGTATCGTGGCGGGCGTCGTCGCCGTGCTGGCGGGCGTGGGGCTGGCGACCATTCTGCTGAACCAGCGGACGGGCCCGACCCGCTATGAGCGGATCAAGACGCGCATGGATCCGCGCGGCTGGTTCGACGCCGAGGCCCTGCGCCACCGCTTCGACGACATCGCGCGCGGCGTCCGTGACAGCGCTGATGACCTGGGCCAGCGCGCCGCCGATTTCGGCGACCATGCGGGCGAACGCGTCGGCCGCTTCAGCGAGGACGCTCGTGATCGCGCCGACGCCTGGTATCGCCGCGCCAAGAAGAAATCTCGTCGCCCGATGCGCCGCTACACCAAGCAGGCGCGTCGCTACGCCGAGGACGCCGGCGACTTCGCCCGCGATCACGCCAAGGAGGGCGGCGCCCTTCTGGCCGTGGCGACCATCGCCGCTCTGATCGGCGCGGCGGCGCTGGAAAGCCGTCGACGGGGTTAAAACGGCGGTCGCCGAGCGGGTTTTCATCCTCGGATGGAAAAATCATGCGGAAAGGGGCGTTTCGACGCCCCTTTTTATTGCTGCGTGTGCGAAGAGGGGCTAGAGCCCGCGCATGATCTCGCCTGTCTTCATCTTCGACTTCGATTCCACCCTGGTTCGCATCGAGACGCTGGAGGCTCTGGCCGACCTCGCGCTCAAGGACGCCCCGGACGCCGCCGAGCGCAAGGCCCGGATCGCCGCCCTGACCGACGACGCCATGAACGGCCGCATCGGTTTCGGCGAGGCGTTGAAGCAGCGACTGGATCTGTTGGCGCTGCGCCGTGAACATGTCGAGGCCCTGACCGACCGGATTCTGGACGAGGCGACCGTCTCCATCCGCCGCAACGTCGACTTCTTCCAGCGCAACGCCGAGCGCATCTACATCCTGTCCGGCGGTTTTCGCGAGGTGATCGCGCCCCTGGCCGAGCGGCTGGGTCTGGCGGCCGACCATGTCCTGGCCAACGACCTGATCTATGATGACGAAGGCCGCGTCACGGGCGTGGACACGGCCAACCCCCTGTCGCGCGAGAACGGCAAGCCCGAGGTCATCCGCGCTCTGAACCTTGAAGGCCCCGTGGTCATGGTCGGCGACGGCTGGACCGACGCCGAGGTCAAGCTTAACGGCGCGGCCGACCGCTTCTACGCCTTCACCGAGATCGTCAGCCGTCCCAAGGTGGTCGAGGCCGCCGACGCCGTCGCCGCCTCGCTGGACGAGGTGCTCTACGCCGAGGGCGTGGCCGGGCGCTGGTCCTATCCGCGCAACCGCATCCGTATGCTGCTGCTGGAGAACGTCCACCCCGCCGCCGTCGAGCGGCTGGAGGAGGCGGGCTATACTGTCGAGACGATGAAGGGCGCGCTGGACGAGGACGACCTGATCGAGGCGATCAAGGGCGTGCACGTTCTGGGCATCCGCTCCAAGACCAACGTCAGCCGCAGGGTGCTGGACGCGGCGGACCGGCTGATGGCCGTGGCGGCCTTCTGCATCGGCACCAATCAGGTCGATCTGGATGCGGCGGCGGACAAGGGCGTGGCGGTCTTCAATGCTCCCTATTCCAACACCCGCTCGGTGGTCGAACTGGCCATCGGCATGATGATCGTCCTGATGCGCGACGTGGCGGACAAGTCGCGCGAGATGCACAAGGGCAGGTGGAACAAGTCGGCGACCGGGTCGCGCGAAGTGCGCGGCAAGACGCTGGGCATCGTCGGCTACGGCGCCATCGGCAGCCAGCTTTCGGTGCTGGCCGAGAACCTGGGCATGAGAGTGCTGTTTTACGACCTGTCCGAGCGGCTGGCGCTGGGCAACGCCCGGCGGATGCGCTCGCTGGACGCCCTGCTGGCCGAGGCGGATGTGGTGACGATGCACGTCGACGGCCGCAAGGACAACACCGCCATCATCGGCGCCGACCAATTCGCCAAGATGAAGCCGGGCGCCCTGTTCCTGAACCTGTCGCGCGGCCATGTGGTCGATGTGGACGCGATGGCGGCGGCGCTGAAGTCCGGCCGTCTGGGCGGAGCGGCGGTCGACGTCTTCCCAGAAGAGCCGCGCACCAACGCCGACCCGTTCGACAGCCCGCTGGTCGGTCTGGACAAGACCATCCTGACCCCGCACATCGGCGGCTCGACCGAGGAGGCGCAGGAAGCCATCGCCGAGTTCGCGGCCGAGCGTCTGCTGGGCTATCTGAACCGGGGCGACACCACCTTCTGCGTCAACCTGCCGAACGTGCAGCTGGCTGAGGTGACGCGCGCGCACCGTCTGCTGCACATCCACCGCAACCAGCCGGGCGTGCTCGCCGAACTGAACCGCGCCCTGTCCGATGCGGGGCTCAACATTCTGGGCCAGCACCTGAAGACGGACGAGCGCACCGGCTATGTCATCACCGACGTGGACCGCGACTATGACCGCGAAGCGCTGACGGCGCTGAAGCAGCTTCCGGGCACGATCCGCTTCCGGCGCCTGCACTGATCGCCGATTACCTTCCCCAGGGGCATCTTGCGTCCTGTGAAAAGCGGCGCAGAGTGCCGTTTAACGACCGCATACTGACGGTCGATCGGAGGGAATAGGATGTCTCGTCTTCTTCGCGGAGCGGCGCTGGCCGCCCTGAGCCTGGCCGCCGTGTCTGTCGCCGGGGCCGCCTCGGCCCAGAGCTACAACCGTCTGGTGGTGTTCGGCGACAGCCTGTCGGACAACGGCAACCTGTATCTGGCGACGGGCGGATCGACCCCGGCCTCGCCTCCCTATGGCGCCGGGCGATTCTCCAACGGGCCGGTGTTTACCGAGCGGCTGGGCTTTGACGCCGCCAACTTCATGGGGCCGGTGACGGGCAGCATCAACTATGCCTTCGGCGGGGCGCGCACCGACGCCGAGGCCATGCCGCTGGGGATGCGTGTGCAACTGGCCCAGTATCAGCAGCGCGGCGGAACCTTCGGCGCGAACGATCTGGTCAGCGTCCTGGGCGGGGCGAACAACATTTTCCAGGGTCTGCCCACAGCCGGGGCCTCGACCAATCCGACCGGCGCCATCACGCCCGTAGCCCTCAGCGCGGCGGCGGACATCAACTTCATCGTCAACGGGATAGCCCAGGCCGGAGCGGGGACCGTATTGGTCACAAACCTGCCCAAACTGAGCATCACGCCGCAGTTTCGCGGTACGCCCGCCGCGCCGCTGGCCGACTTCGCCGTCACCACCTTCAACGGCGCCCTGCTGACCGGGTTGAACGCGACGGCGGCGGCGCGGCCGGGGACCAACATTATCCTGATGGATCTGTTCAAGGTCGGCGACGTGGTGGCCGCCAACCCCAGCGCCTTCGGCGTGTCGAACGTGACGCAGGCCTGCTTCAACGGCGTGACCCTGTGCTCCAACCCGGACGACTACTTCTATTTCGACGGGGTGCACCCGACGGCCAAGGGGCATGAGGTGATCGCACGTCTGAGCAACGACTACCTCTACTACGGCGACCTGGGCAGCCAGACGGCCGTGCTGGGCGAGACGGCGTGGCGGCATCGCGAGGACGCGCTGGACGGATCGACCGCGGCCCTGTCGGGGCGTGAGGCGTGGGAGAGCGGGACCTCCATCTCGGTCGGCGCGCTGGCTGACAAGACTGAGACGGACGCCCGCGGCGCCATCGGCAAGGCGACCTCCGACGGTTATGGCGTGCGCATCGCCCTGGAGTCCGGTACCGAGACCCTGCGTTTTGGCGTGGCCGGATCCTATCGCAACGCCGATGTGGATGCGGGCGCCCTGCGCG
Organism: Brevundimonas naejangsanensis DSM 23858; assembly: GCF_000421705.1. GTDB lineage: Bacteria > Pseudomonadota > Alphaproteobacteria > Caulobacterales > Caulobacteraceae > Brevundimonas > Brevundimonas naejangsanensis. The sequence goes on along the minus strand of NZ_ATXN01000002.1, from coordinate 890,229 downwards.
CCGACATCGACAGCTTCGGGCTGGACCTCTACGGCGGCTGGCGCTCGGGCGACGTCTTCGTCAATGCGGCGGCGGGCGTGGCTCAGGACGACTTCAACGACATCAACCGCCTGACCAGCCTGGCGCCGATCGTTCACAGCGGCTCGACGCGGGGCGTCTCAACCGGGGCGCGGCTGCAGGGCGGGATGTGGTTCGACATGGGCGGCTTCGCCCTGTCGCCGCGTGCGGCTGTGGCCTGGATCAAGGCCGACGTGGACGGCTTCAGCGAGCAGGGTCCGGCGGCGCAATACGCCTATGCCGACCGTTCGGTGCAGGCGACGACGGCCGAGATCGCTCTGCGCGCCGAGGGCGGGACCGAGCGGGTGCGCTTCTATGCCGAAGGCGGTTATCGCGACAGCCTGAGCGACGACAGCGACGCGGTGCGCACCGGCATCCTCGGCAATCCGGCCAAGATTCTGGCCCGCGACGTGGATCTGCCGTTCGGCGGGCAGGTGCTGGCCGCCGCCGGGATCGAAGGCACCATCATGGAGCGGCTGAAGGTGTCGATCGGCTACAAGGGTCGCTTCGGCGACCATGCCGACAGCCATATGGCGGCGGTGAAGCTCAGTCTGCCGCTGTAGAGCTGGAAAACGCAGGTTCCCGAGGTGCGACGCCGTGTCGCCCTCGGGGCGCCCCATTCATGTCCCGGTGAAATTGCAAAAGACAGTCAAGTCCAGCCGTCGGCGAGTGTCCATCTCGCTGTCTGCGTGCGTGTTTCGCGCGCCCTTCTGACGGCTCCCCGCGCTGACGAAGCGCTCAGAATGAGTCGTTAGAGTATGCGTTTAGTTCCCACGGCCGTGCGGCCGCATGTGATCCGTTTCGGCCAGACCGGGGCCATGGTCGGCCTGGCTGTTCTGGCTATGGCGGCGGCGCCCGTCGGCATGATCTCCGGCGCGCCGGAAAAGGTCATTGAAGTGTCCGTCCCCACTGCGCCGCCGGTCAAGGCCGTGGCCGAACCCGCCGGTCCTGTCACCCGCAAGATCGTTTTCGAGGCGCCGCTGAAAGGCTATCGCATCAACTCGCCCTTCGGCCTGCGCAAGCTGGCGATCGAGGCCAAGGCGCGGGCGCACAAGGGCGTGGACATCGCCGCGCCGACCGGCACCAGCGTCTTCGCCACCACCGAGGGCAAGGTTCTGCGCGCGGGCTATGATGCGGGGGGCTACGGCAACTTCATCGAGGTTCAGCATCCCAACGGCATGACCAGCCTGTACGGACACCTCAGCCGCATCGACGTCCACTCGGGCAAGCCGGTGACGGCGGGCGAGCGCATCGGCCTGGTCGGCTCGACCGGCTATTCGACCGGCCCGCACCTGCATTTCGAGGTGCGGCGCAACGGCGGCCAGGTCGACCCCGCCAAGATCGTCGGCCAGAGCTTCGACATCCGGGTGAAGGCGCCGGTCTGACCGCATCAGGCGGCGCGGCATCATGACCAAACCGTAATGTAAAAGTTGCTTTACTCGGGGCGGCTCGCGCCCTTACCTTCGATCCTCGAATTATCGCAGGGGAACCGAATGGTCGCGGCGCTGACGCTGGACGGAATCAGCAAGAGGTACGGAGGCTTCCAGGCGGTTTCCGACCTGAGCTTCCAGGTCGAGAAAGGCTCGATCTGCGGCTTTTTGGGGCCGAACGGGGCGGGCAAGACCTCGACCCTGCGGATGATCCTGGGCCTGCAACCGGCGACCAGCGGGCGCATCGACATCCTAGGCGCCGACGACGGCCGCAAGGTGCGCGACCGGATCGGCTTCCTCCCCGAGGAGCGTGGCCTCTACAAGAAGATGACGCCGGTGGACGCTATCGCCTTCTTCGGCGGCCTGAAGGGGCTGCCCCTGCCCGAGGGGCGTCGTCGCGGCCGCGAGATGCTGGAGCAGATGGGCCTGGGCGAGGCCAGCAAGAAGAAGATGAAGGAGCTGTCCAAGGGGATGGCCCAGAAGGTCCAGTTGATCGCCTCGGTGGTGCATCAGCCGGAGTTCGTGATCCTGGACGAGCCGTTCTCGGGGCTGGATCCGATGAACCAGCAGGGGCTGGAAGCCATGATCCGCGCCCTGGCCGCCGATGGGGCGACGGTGCTGTTCTCGACCCACGTCATGCAGCACGCAGAGCGCCTGTGCGACAAGGTCGTGCTGCTGGCCCGAGGGCGCAAGGCGTTCGAAGGCACGGTGGACGAGGCGCGCGCCACCTCGCCGCGCTTTCTGGAGCTGGAAGGGGCGCTGGACCGCAACGCGGTCGCCGCCCTGCCGGGCGTCAGCGGCATCGAGACCCTGGCGGAAGACGGCGCCGTCAGCACCCTGCGTGTCGGCCTGACGCCGGGCGCCGAGGCGCAATCCGCCCTACGCGCCGCCTTCCTGGGCGGACTGGACGTGCGGCGCTTCCAGATGAAGGAGCCGACCCTGCACGACGCCTTCATCGCCCTGACCGGCGACCACCCGGACGAAGATCAGTCCGTCGCCAAGACTGACAAGATGGAGGCCGCGCGATGAGCCGCATTCTTCTGATCGCGCGCCGCGAGTTCCTGGCTTACGCCAAGACGGTCGGCTTCTGGTTGTCCCTGCTGGCCTTTCCGCTGTTCGCCGTTCTGGGCGGCGCCGTTCCGATGCTGATGAAGCACGCCGAACCGGTGCGCGAAGCCGTCATCGTCGACGAGACCCCGGCCGGGTCCGGCCTGGCCGCCGCGGTGCGTCAGGCGCTGGAGACAGAGCGCGGACGCGCCGATATCGCCGCCCTGCGTATGGCCGCCGTGCCCGAGTCGGGGACGGCTGGGGGCGACCGGGTGCGCGAGGCCGCCGAGAAGGGCGGTTTCGACGCCGGGCTTGAGGCGCTGAAGAAGGAGGCGCCGCGCGCCGCCGCGGGCTTCAAGACGCCCAAGCGCTCCTTTGAGCTGGTCGAGGCGCCTGCTGAACTGATGGCCGCCGCGCCGGGCGAGGCGCGCGACGCCCTGGCCCGTCGCTATGTCGACAAGGATGCGCCTGAGGGCGAGCGTCTGAACGCCGTGGTCTTCCTGACCGAAAAGGACGGCCAGCCCGGCGCACGCGTCTGGACCGGCCGCGCCACCGACGATGTCGTGGAAGACGCCGTGCGCGACGCCCTGAAGTCCGCCAACCGCAGCCGCGTCTTCGTGTCCAGCGGCATCGACCCTTCGGTGGTGGCGCAGACCGAGCGCTTCCGGCCCGAGGTCTCGGTCTTCTCGCCGCGCGCCGCGTCGGGGGGCGAGGTGTCGTTCCGCGACAAGCTGCCGGTCATCGTCGGCATGGCGGTGGGCTTTATCCTGTGGTCGTTGATCATCACCGGCGCCTCCATCCTGCTGAACAGCGTGATGGAGGAGAAGTCGAACAAGATCCTCGAGGTGCTGCTGTCCTCGGCCTCGGCGACTGAGATCCTGACCGGCAAGGTGCTGGGGGTGGCCCTGCTGACCCTGGCCGTGCTGGGCGCATGGGGCGGGATCGGCGCCATCGGCCTGATGGCGAGCGTGCCGGACGTGGCGCGCGACATCGGTTCGGTGTTGCTGACCGACGGCCTGTTCGTCTGGTTCCTGCTGTTCCTGGTCGGCGGCTATCTGATGTATGCGGTGCTGTTCGCCGCCATCGGCGCCTTCTGCGACACGCCGCGCGACGCCCAGACCCTGATGGGGCCGATCATGATGGTGCTGGTCGTGCCGATCCTGGTCATGCAGATGGCCATCCGCACCCCGGACGCGATGGTGGTGAAGGTGATCAGCCTGATCCCGCCCTTCACCCCCTTCGTCATGGCCGCCCGCGCGCCCAGCGGACCGCCGTTGATCGAACTGATCGGCGGCCTGCTCGGCATGTTCCTGTTCGCCGCCCTGATGGTCTGGGCGGCGGGCCGCGCCTTCCGCGCCGGCGCCCTGTCGGATGTGAAGCTGAGTTGGAAGAGCTTTATGGGCGCCGTGACGGGGCGGTGATCTTCTTTAACAGCGCGCCCTAACTGTCCGCTCGCAAGGACTGATAGGCGTCCAGAGCGTCCGTATCGATTTCGGTGCGGACGCTTCTTTCTTTGGGGTGGTTGTTCGAGCCGCGTTTCTTGACGCCTGAGACCCAGTATTCCTCGCGGGTCTCTGCATCCATGAAGTTACCGCTTATGCCGGAGCCGCCAATGCTGGCGAGTTCACGGCCGCGATAATAGACGGTCTTGCCGGTCTTGGAGAACGACACCCAGCCGATGCGGGCCGGGGAGCCGTCGATCAGGCCGCCGTTGCGATTCTCCACATACATGAGGCGTTGCGGCAGGCCCCGGGTGCGCTGATCGGTCATAGCCGTTCACTCCTCTCTGAGGCAGGCTACGCAACGTGCCTGTCGAAAGGCAAAGAAAAAGGCCGCCCCGGCGATCCGGGGCGGCCTTTGATCTTTCAGGCGTCAGCAGGTCTTAGCGACCGCGACCCTTCGGGGCCGGCAGCAGGCCTTCGCGCTGAGCGCGCTTGCGGGCCAGCTTGCGGGCGCGACGGACGGCTTCAGCCTTTTGGCGAGCGCGCTTTTCCGACGGCTTTTCAAAGTGAACGTGACGCTTCATTTCGCGGAAGCTGCCTTCGCGCTGCATCTTTTTCTTCAGGGCTTTCAGCGCCTGATCGACATTGTTGTCGCGGACAAAAATCTGAACCAGGGGTCTCTCTCCTTTGGCCGCCCGCCGCGTCCTTTCCAAGGGAGACGGGCAGACAAAACAAAACCACGCTCGAGAGGAAGGCCTCTCAAGTGAAGGCGCGCTGATACATGATCGGGGGGGGCGTGTCCAGATCGTCGCGCCTAATCGTGATGGGTCGAAACGCCCGCCGTATGGGCGTATCGTGCCGTCCATGACCGAGACAGCCGAGACCGCTTCGAAAGGCGATTGGGCCGACCGCACAGAACAGGCCGTTCTGGACGCGGCCATAGAACGCGCGCCCGCGCTGGGCTGGAACACGCGCATGACGCGCGCCGCGTGCGAGGCGTGCGGCCTGTCACTGGGCGATCAGGAGTTGCTGCTGCCGAACGGTCCGCGCGACCTGGCGGTCCTGCTGTCGCGCCGCCATGACGCGCGGGCTCTGAAAGCTTTGGAGGCCACGCCTGCGGCCACGATGAAGATTCGCGAACGAATCGCCGCCGCCGTCTCGGCGCGGATGGAGGCGGGAGCGCAGGACCTCGAGGCGGCCAAACGCTGCGCGGGTTTCCTCAGCCTGCCGACCAATGTCGACCTGGGCTTCAAGCTGGCGTGGGAGACGGCGGATCATCTCTGGCGCTGGGCCGGGGATACGGCGACGGACCAGAATCACTACTCCAAGCGGGCGATTCTGGGCGGTATCCTGATTCCCGCCCTGACCATGCGCTGGTTCGATGGGCGCGAGGCGGCGGAAGCTTTTGTCGCTCGCCGCATCGAAAACGTCATGGCCTTCGAGAAGTGGAAGGCGGGCAAGGATTTCGACGCGCCAGTCCGCACGATCACCGAGGCGCTAGGGCGGTTGAGATACGGCGCCAAGGCGCAACGCCCTCTCCCATCGGGAGAGGGTTAGAGGATGCGGTTTACGTGCGCCATCTTCCGCCCCGGCCGGGCGTCGTGCTTGCCGTAGAGGTGCGGGCGCGCGTTCGGCTCGGCGGCCAGGGTGCGCCACTGCTCGACTTCGTCGCCCAGCAGGTTGGTCATCTCGACGCGGGCGTGGGCCTGCGTCGGGCCCAGCGGCCAGCCGACGACGGCGCGGACGTGCTGTTCGAACTGGTCGCAGATACAGCCGTCCTGGGTCCAGTGGCCGGTGTTGTGGACGCGCGGGGCGACCTCGTTCACCAGCAGCTCTCCGCTGCCCATGTCGAACAGTTCGATGCCCATGACGCCGATGTAGTCGAGGCCGTCCAGAACGGCGGCGGCGATCTGTTCGGCGCGTCCTTGTGTGGCCGGATCGACGGCGGCGGGGGCGGTGGTGGTCTTCAGCACCCCGTTCTGGTGGACGTTTTCGCCCAGAGGGTAGACGGCGACGGCGCCGTCGCGGCCGCGCGCGGCGATGACCGACAGTTCGCGCTGGAAGACGGCGGCGGCCTCCAGCACGGCGGGGCGGCGGCCGATGGCGTCGAAGGCGGCTTCGGCGTCGGCGGCGTCGCGGATCCAGGCTTGGCCCTTGCCGTCATAGCCCTCGCGCCGGGTCTTCAGCAGGGCGGGCAGGCCCAGTGCGTCGATGGCGGCGGTCAGGTCGTCCAGCGTGGTCACGGCGGCGAAGGCCACGGTCGGGGCGCCCACGGCGTTCAGATAGGTCTTCTCGTCCACCCGGTCCTGAGCCACGGCCAGCGCCGTCGGCCCCGGTGCGACAAGGGCGCCCGCTTCGGCCAGGGTCTCGACCGAGGCGGCGGGGACGTTTTCGAACTCAAAGGTGACGACGTCGCACAGGCGGCCCAGCGCCTGAAGCGCGTCAGGATCGTCATAAGGGGCGGTGATCTGGGCGCGCGAGACGCGGGCGGCCGGGCAATCCGGCTGGGGATCGAGGATCACCACGTCGAAGCCAAGGCGCGAGGCGGCCTGGCTCAGCATCCGGCCCAACTGGCCCCCGCCGAGAATGCCGAGGGTCGAACCGGGGGCCAAAGGCAGTTTCTCGGGCAACGGGCGCATCAGTCCTCGACGCTTTCGGCGACGGATTCGGTCTGGGCGGCGCGGAAGGCGGACAGGCGCTCGGCGATCGCGGGATCGGACAGGGCCAGAATCTGCGCCGCCAGAATCCCGGCGTTGGCGGCGCCCGCTTCGCCGATGGCCAGGGTGGCGACCGGCACGCCACCGGGCATCTGGACGATCGACAGCAGGCTATCGAGGCCCTTCAGCGCCTTGGACTGGACCGGCACCCCCAGCACAGGCAGGTCGGTCATGGAGGCGGCCATGCCGGGCAGGTGAGCCGCCCCGCCGGCGCCGGCGATGATGACCTTGAAGCCCTTGTCCTTGGCCGTGGTGGCGAAGTCATACAGGCGCTGGGGCGTACGGTGGGCGCTGACGACCTTGGCCTCCCAGGCGACGCCCAGTTGGTCCAGGCGGTCGGCGGCCAGCTTCATCGTGGGCCAGTCCGAGCGGCTGCCCATGATGATGGCGACGGAAACGGGCGGCGTGGAGGCGGTCATGCGCAAAGGCTCCCCATGCGGAAAGCGGCCCGTTACAGCACCCGCGTTGCGCCCGCAACCGAGGACGCTAGACTCATCACCGTCGCTGGGCCCTGAGTCGGCCGGAAATGCGACGCCGGAGCCCGCTTTGAACCACCTGGCCGAACAGACGACCGCTGCGGGCGCCGATGCCGATTTGCAGGCCGAGATCGCCCGCCTGCGCGCCGAGGTGGCGGCGCTGACCGAGCGGGCCGAGCGGGCCGAGGCTCTGGCTGATCATGACGTGCTGACGCCTGCGCTGAACAGGCGCGGCTTCATGACGGTGCTGGCGCGCAATCTGGCCTATTGCCGTCGTCACGGGGTCGAGGCGGCGCTGCTGTATCTTGATCTGGACGGGTTCAAGGGCGTCAACGACGGTCTGGGCCATGCGGCGGGCGATGCGGCCCTGATCGCCGTGGCGGAGTTGTTGCTCGCCAATGTGCGCGAATCTGACGCTGTCGGCCGGATGGGCGGGGATGAGTTCACCGTGGTGCTGATGAACGCAGGCGCTGAGGAAGGCCGCGAGAAAGCGCGGCGGCTGAGCGAGGCGCTGAACCGCGACGGTTTTGTCTGGGAGGGCCAGCGCCTGCCTCTGGGCGGCTCGTTCGGCGTGCGCGCCTTCGCCGGACAGGCGGATGCCGAGGTCTGGCTGGCCGAGGCGGACGCGGCCATGTGGCTGCGGAAGAAGGCGCGTCCGGAAGCGACGCGCTGACGAATTGAAAAGGACGCCGAGGTCAGCCTCGGCACCCTGCTTTTCTTAGCCGTTCAGCAGGCTGTTGCGGCGGCTGTACAGCAAATAGACGGCCACCCCGATCACGTTCCAGATGACGAAGTTGATCTGGGTCGAGGCGGGCAGGCTGAAGAACAGATAGACGCAGCCCGCGATGGCGATCGGTCCCACCAGCCACCAGACCGGGGCGCGGAACACGCGCGGGCGGCTCGGCTCGCGGCGTCGCAGTACGATCAGGCACAGGCCGACCGAGGCGAAGGCCGCTAGCGTCCCGGCGTTGGCCAGGGCCGCCAGATCGCCCAGCGGGATGAAGCCCGCGATGATCGCCATCAGGACGGCCGTTCCCGCCGTGACACGGACCGGGCCGCCCGACCGCTTCGACACGTGGGCCAGGCTGCGCGGCAGCAGGCCGTCGCGCGCCATGACGAAGAAGATGCGGCTCTGGCCGAACATGAAGGCCAGGATGACGGTAGGCAGGGCGACGACCGCCGCGCCCGCGATCAGGGTGGCCCACAGGTCCGAACCGACGGTGCGGATGATGTGCGACAGCGGCTCGGGCGACTTCATGAATTCGGTGAAGGGCATGGCGCCCAGGGCGGCGATGGCGACGGCCATATAGATGGCGACGCAGGCCACCATCGAGCCGATAATGCCGATGGTCAGGTCGCGGGCGGGGTTGCGGGTCTCTTCCGCCGCCGTCGCCACCGCGTCGAAGCCGTAAAAGGCGAAGAAGATGATGGCCGCCGCCGCCATCACGCCGGTCTGAGCCCCGACCCCGTGCGAGAAGCCGTAGGGCATGAAGGGCTTGAGGTTCTCCGGATTGAAGTGGGGTAGGGCGATGGCCACGAAGGCGATCAGGGCGACGATCTTGACCACCACCAGGGCCGCGTTGATCGAGGCGCTTTCCTTGGTACCGGCGACCAGCAGTCCCGCCACGGCGGCGACGATGACGACGGCGGGCAGGTTGACGATGCCGCCCTGGGACGGCGCCGAGGTCAGTACGGCGGGCAGGCCCATGCCGATGCCTTCCATCATGCCCGAAAAATATCCTGCCCAGCCGACGGCCACGGCAGAGCAGACGACGGTGTATTCCAGGATCAGGCTCCAACCGACCATCCAGGCCGCGCCTTCGCCCAGCGTGGTGTAGGAGTAGGTGTAGGCGGACCCCGACTCTGGGATCATGGTCGCCAGTTCGGCATAGGCCAGGGCGGCGCATACGCAGACGATGCCTGCGATGACGAAGGCCAGCATGACCGCCGGGCCCGCCCGCTCGGCGCCCACGCCGATCAGGGTGTAGATGCCGGTTCCCACGATGGCGCCGACGCCCAACGCCACGAGGTGAGGCCACGACAGGGTGGGCTTCAGTCCATGAGCCCTGGGCGCTGCGCCTCCCAGCGCAGGCAAGGCCTTGCGGCGTGTCAAGAAACTCATGCGTCTCCCCCAGACATTGGATAATGCCAATTTATGAAATGAGAATATTCGGATTAGCGGCGATATGGCGCAGCATTCTTAGATCGCCCTTGAGGTGCGTCCAGGGCATTGCCGAAAAAAAACGACCCCAAGACACCGTTTTTAATCGCTATCCTTAGATCATAAAATCAGAATTGCCGCATAAACAACGCTTCTTTCGCTCACCTGGCACAAAAACTCATATTTCGAAGAACGCGTACGGTTATGGGGTTTTTCGGGAATTTTATTTCGAAAGGCGGAAAATATCCGAAACTCTTGCCCGTCGCGGGGTGCTAGCGAATTGGAGGTCTGGCTGAGGGGCCCGGCATGCGCTGGCAGGGGTCTGAAAGACCCTCGATCTTGGGAGGGATTGCAGCTTGCGGACTCGTTTAGAGAAAAAGTCCATGTTCAGGGGCGCCGGCGCGGCGTGTGCGGCCGCGCTTATGCTGACCACGGCGCCGAGCGCAGTTTCAGCTCAAACTCAGGCTCAGGCTCAGGCGGCGCCGACGCGTGCGAGCCTGAATCCGGCGCCGGCGCGTCGGGCGGGCGAGGGATACGGGCCTTATCCCCTGATGGTGGTGCGCGGCGCCATGCTGATCGACGGCACGGGCGCGCCGCCGATGGGGCCGGTCGACATCGTCATCGAGAATGACAAGATCACGGACATCATTCAGGCCGGCTGGCCGGGCCTGCCGGAGCGCGAAGGCCGCCCGCCGCTGAATGCAGCGCACGAGATCGACGCGCGCGGGATGTACGTCATGCCGGGCTTCGTCGACGCCCACGCCCACGGCGGCAGCCCGCAGAAGGCGCCGGACCTTGAGTATGTCTACAAGCTGTGGCTCGCCCACGGGGTGACGACGGTGCGCGGCGTCAGCCTGGCGCCGCACGACATCGCCGTGTCGGAAAAGGCCCGCTCGGCCCGGGGCGAGATCGTCGCCCCGCGCATCTACAACTATCAGACCATCGGTTCCGGCTGGTCGCGGGGCCGCATCCGCAGCCCTGAGATGGCGCGCGAATGGGTGCGCTGGGGCGCGGCCAACGGCGTGGACGGCATCAAGTTCTTCCTGCGCGGCGACGAGACGCCCGAGGTGGTCCTTGCCGCCATCGACGAAGCCAAGAAAAACCATATGGGAACGGTCGCCCATATCGCCCAGCCGGGCGTGGCCCAGTTGAACGCCGAACAACTGGCGGCGGCGGGCCTGGGCACCATCACCCATTTCTACGGCCATTTCGAATCTCTGCTGGGCGGGCGGACGATCCAGAACTATCCGACCGACTACAACTTCTATGATGAGCAGAAGCGGTTCGGCGAAGCGGCGGAGATCTGGGACGAAGTCGAGCCTGGCTCGCCGCAATGGTACGCCTATCTTGAGGCTCAAAAGGAGACGGGCGTCGTCTTTGACCCGACGATGACCATCTATGCCGCCTCGCGCGACCTGATGCGGGCGCGTAATGCACCCTGGCACCAGATCTATACCCTCCCGACGCTGGCGGACTATTTCCAGTCCACGCGCGACAATCACGGCAGCTACTTCTTCGACTGGACGACGTCGAACGAGGTGGCGTGGCGCCGCTTCTATGAGCGGTTCATGCTGTTGCTGAACGACTACAAGAAGGTCGGCGGCCGGGTCACGGTCGGGTCGGACTCGGGCTTCATCTGGAAGCTGTACGGCTTCGGCTACGTCGAAGAGCTGGAACTGCTGCAGGAAGCCGGTTTCCATCCGTTGGAGATCGTTCGCGCCGCCACGATGGACGGGGCCATGACCCTGGCCGAGCCGACCGGCAAGGCGCCGACCTTCGGCATCGTGCGGCCGGGCATGAGTGCGGATCTGGTCATCACGACCGAGAACCCTCTGGCCAACTTCAAGACGCTTTACGGCACAGGGCATGAACGCTTGAGCCCTGAAAACCGCATCGAGACGGTGGGCGGGGTGCGTTGGACGGTGGCGCGCGGCGTCGCCTACGACGCGCCGGCCCTGCTGGCCGACGTGCGGGCCATGGTCGATCGGCAAAAAGCCGAACGAGGAGAGGCGCAAGGAGGGCGCTGATCCAACAACGGACGAGCCGGGCGCCGCCTAATGGGGAGGGCGCGCCCGTGCTTAACATCAAAAAAACGAGGGGTGATTCAATGAGACTGTCTGCGTATCTGAAGACCGGCACCATGATCGCCGGTCTGGCCGTCACGGCCGCCGCCGCCCAGCCCGCCTGGGCGCAATCCGAAAGCTCGGGGACCGACCCGGAGGCCAGCGCCGTCGCCGACATCGTAGTGACCGGCTCGCGTATCCGCCGCCCGAACGTCGAAGCCTCGACCCCGGTCAACGTCGTCGACGCTCAGGAAATCGAGAACATCGGCGTCACCAACCTGATCGACGCCATGGCCCGCCAGCCGCAGGTCGGCCTGGGCAGTTCGGCCGCCAGCACCACCAATACGATCGCCGGTCAGGGTCTGGCCACGCTGAACCTGCGCAATCTGGGCGCCAGCCGCACCCTGGTTCTGGTCAATGGCCGCCGCCATGTGGCCGGGTCCAGCGGCACCAGCGCCGTGGACGTCAACACCATCTCCAAGACCACGATCGCCCGCGTCGATACGGTGACGGGCGGCTCTTCGGCGGTCTATGGCGCCGACGCCGTCGCCGGGGTGGTCAACTTCATCACCAAGCAGGATTTCGACGGCATCGCCGCCCAGGCCCAGTATGGCTCGGCCGATGGCCCGAGCACCTACTACGGCTCGGTGGCCGTGGGCCGGAACTTCAACGACGGCCGCACCAACATCATGGGGGCCGCTACCTACGACAAGAGCGAGGGTCTGTACCGGCATCAGCGCGACTATGCGATGGACGCCATCAACTACATCCCGAACCCGAACAAGAAGAGCCCGGACGACGGCCTGCCATCCTTCATCATGGCGCGGGACGTCTATACCAACATCACCAACAACACCTACACGCCGGTGATCGTCACGCCGATCGGCGGCGCGGCGGGCTACAGCTTGACCTTCTCGCCGGATGGCAAGCTGATCCCGTTCGATCGCGGTCAGATCGTGGTGGATGGCGCAGGCCGTGAGCAGAAGCTGTCGATCGGCGGCGCCGGCTTCAAGCCTAGCGAAGACTCCCTGCGCACGCCGGTGGAGCGTTACGGCGGCGAACTGCAATTGCGTCACCAGTTCCAGCCGATGAACGATTACATCACCGAGCTGAACCTGTTCGCCGAGGGCAAGTATTTCCACACTGAAGCGTCCAGCCAGAACACCAACGGGACCTTCGCCCACGATGTGCCGGGTATGGCCGTGGGGAGCGCCTATCACATCCACGCCGACAACGCCTTCCTGCCGTCCGACCTGCGCGCCATGCTGACCGCTGCGGGGGTGAAGGAGTTCGACATCACGCGGAATGATCGTGATTTCGGCATCCGCACCTATGAGAGCGCCTACGACACCATCCGTTTCGTAACGGGCTTCGACGGCGCCTTCAGCAACGGCTGGCGCTTCGAGACCTATTTCAACTACGGGCAGACCAAGTCGCAGTTCACCAACTTCGACCGCCTGCAGCAGGAGTTCTACGACTCGATCGACGCCGTCTATCAGAACGGCCAGATCGTATGCCGCAGCAAAGAGGCCCAGGCCAATGGCTGTAAGCCGCTGAACCTGTTCGGCGCCGGCGTGGCTTCGCAGGAGGCCATCGACTATTCCTACCTGCACACGGTGCGCAATGACGTTACCCGCCAGTGGAATGCGGTCGCAACTGTCAATGGCGAACTGTTCTCCTATCCTTCGCTGTTCAGCGGGACGAGTCTGCCGGTCGCCTTCGCGGCGGGCGTGGAGTGGCGTAAAGAGTACGCTCGTTCCGTGCCGGACAAGCTGTCCCAGGATGCGCGGATCTTCCAGAACTCGCAGCAGATCACCGAGGGCAACTATGAATCCAAGGAGGTCTTCGGCGAACTGAACCTGCCGCTGATGGCCGATGTCCCGTTCGTGCAATACCTGGATCTGACGGCGGCCTATCGTTACCAGGACTACACCACCACGGGCGGCGACAGCAGCTATGGCGTGGGTCTGGAATGGACGATCAACCGCGACATCCGCTTCCGTGGCAACTATGCGAAGGCCGTTCGCTCGCCCAATATCAACGAACTGTTTGGCGGCGAGAGTGAAGGCTTCAGCCAGGTTGAAGATCCCTGTGACGCCACGCGGGTCAACCTCGGCAATTTCCCGGCCAACCGCAAGGCGAACTGCGCGGCGCTGGGACTGTCGCCGGATTTCGTGCAATCCTCGGGGACGAAGGCGGTTGTCAGCAGAGGTAATCCTGATCTGAAGCCGGAAGAGGGCGAGACCCTGACGCTGGGCGTGGTTCTGACCCCATCCTTCCTGCCGGGTCTGGCGATCACGGTCGATCACTACGACATCAAGATCAGCGATGTCATCGCATCGCTGGGCTGGCGCAATGTGATCAATAACTGCGTCGACAGCCCGACGCTGGACAACCCGTTCTGCGGTAGCATGACCCGCACCTCGGACGGCAACGTCGGCCGCGTGCTGAACCAGGTTCTGAACGTGGCCGAGTACACCAACTCGGGCTGGGACGTCACCGCGTCGTATCGCACCGATCTGGCCAAGCTGGGGCTGCCGGACTACGGCTCGCTGTCGTTCAATGCGGCGGCGGGTTTCCTGGAAGACCTGACCTATGATCCGGTGCCGGGCGACCCCAGCGTGCGGGATGAACAGGCGGGCGAACTGCCCAATCCCAAGCGCCGGATGAACTTCCGCGTCACCTGGGATTATGACCGCGTCTCGCTGTCCTACGCCAACCAGTATCTGAGCAGCATGGTGCGCAGCAATCAGGATCCGGCAGGGGCCTATGAGCCTTACAAGGCGCCGTCCTGGCTGACCCACGACATCCGGGCGGAGTATCGGTTCGACAAGTTCTCGGTCTTCGCCGGGGTGAACAACTTCACCAATGAGGAGCCGCCGCAGACGCCGTTCACCTGGACCGGCACGTCGCTGAACACCGGGTTCAACGCCAGCATCTACAACAACCTGGGCCGCTACGCCTACATCGGCGTGAACGCGCGCTTCTGATCCGCAAACAGGGAAAGCCGCCCGGCGACGGGCGGCTTTTCACACGGGGCGGCCTAAGCGGGCGTCCGCATGACTATGGGGGAGAAACTGATGAAGACCCTGACCGCATACAGCGCCATCGCCGTCGCCGCCGGCGTGCTGGCTTTCGCCGCCCTGCCGCCGGCTGCGTCGGCCTCGGCGCCTGCCACGGCCATGGCGACGACGGCCAGCGCCGTTGACGCCCAGTTCCGCGCTATCGCCGACGAAGAATACGCCTGGCGCCGGAACGAGATTCCTTCGCGAGCGTCCAAGCCGACCCATCTGCCGGACGTCAGCGTCGCCACCCAGCAGCGCCGCCTGGCCTATTGGACCGAGATCCAGCGCCGCCTGAACGCCATTTCGCCGGACCAGCTGTCGCCGTCCGAGCGCACCAACTACGCCGTCTACAAGCACCAGATCGACAACTTCGTCGATGACGGCCGTCATCGCCTGTATGAAATGCCCTTCAACTCGGACAGCTCGTTCTGGTCGTCGATTTCGGGCATGGCGAACCAGACCTTCACCTCGGTGGAGGACTATGACCGCTACCTGTCCCAACTGCGCGATACGCCGCGCTATTTCGACCAGCAGATCGCCAATATGCGCGCCGGACTGGCGCGCGGCTTCACCCAGCCCAAGGCTTCTCTGGTCGGACGAGACGTCTCCATCCTGGCGGTGACCGAGCCGACGGATCCGCAGGCCAACCCGATCTACAAGCCCTTCATCGACATGCCGTCGACGATTCCGGAGGCAGACAAACAGCGCCTGCGCGCCGAGGCTGTTCAGGTGATCCAACAGCAGGTCGTGCCTGCGCATCGCACCCTGCTCAGCTTCATCCGCGATGAGTATGTGCCAGGCGCGCGCGACACCCTGGGCGCCAACCGCCTGCCGGACGGCGACGACTTCTATCAGACGCAGATCCGTCAATACACGAGCGTCAACCTGACGCCGGATCAGATTCACCAGATCGGCCGCGCCGAGGTGGCCCGCGTCCGCGCCGAAATGGAAGCGGTCATGCGCAGCACTGGATGGACGGGCAGCTTCGCCGACTTCCTCACCTTCCTGAAGACCGATCGCCAGTTCCAGTACGACAAGCCCGAGCATCTGCTCTGGCACGGCGCCTGGGTGATCAAGAAGGTCGACGGTAAGATGGGGCAGTATTTCAACCTGAAGCCGCGCGACACCTTCAGCCTGGTTCCGGTGCCGCCGGCCATCGCGCCCTTCTATACGGCGGGACGCGGCGGCAACGGGGCGTGCTTGTTGAACACCTATGACCTGCCGTCGCGTCCGCGATACAACATCCCTGCGCTGACGGTGCATGAGTGCAACCCCGGTCACGCTTGGCACGGCGTGCTGCGTCGCGAGCACGCCGCCCTGCCGGAATGGCGCGCGCAGGCGGGGATCTCCGCCTTCGGGGAGGGCTGGGCGCTCTACACGGAAAAACTGGCCGTCGAGATGGGCATTTATGAAGACGCCTATGAGGATTTCGGGCGTCTGAACTATGAGATGTGGCGCGCGGCCCGTCTGGTGATCGACACTGGCGTCCACTCCAAGGGCTGGACCCGCGATCAGGCCGTCGCCTTCCTGAGCGAAAATACGGCCCTGTCGGATCATGAGGTCGGCACCGAGATCGACCGCTACATCACCTGGCCCGGGCAGGCCCTGGCCTACAAGCTGGGCGAGATTGAAATCGTCCGCCTGCGTCGCAAGGCTGAGGCCGAGCTGGGCGCCGACTTCGATATCAGGGCCTTCCACGACCATCTGCTGGCTCTGGGCGTCGCCACCATTCCGGCCATGACCGCCGAAATGGAGGCCTTTATCGCGCAGAGCAAACAGGCAGCGGGGACGCGCCGCGCCGAATAGGCGGCCGTTTTTCTGACAGGCGATCTTTCTGGCCGACGATTTTCTCCCAGGTCGTTGGTCTCCACCGCCTGCTGATCCATTGCGGATCAGCAGGCGGTTTGACAAAGTTGGAGTAGGGTAGATGCGTAAGGGGGAGCCGCGCATGAACACAGCGGATTACAAGTTGGATGACGCGGATCGCCGAATCCTGAGGGTGTTGCAGCAGGATGGGCGCATCACCAATCAGGACTTGGCGTCCGCCTGCAACATGTCGGCGTCATCGTGCTTTGAACGGGTGCGCCGCCTGCGGGAGCGGGGCGTGATCGTCGGCTATACGGCGCTGATTGATCCGAAGTTCGCCGAGCGGGAACTGCTGATCTTCATCGAGGTGCTGCTGGATCGCACGACCTCGGACATTTTCGACCAGTTTGCAGACCGCATCCGGCGCTCGCCGGAGGTGCTGGAGTGCCACATGGTCGCCGGCGGCTTTGACTATCTGGTCAAGGTGCGGATGAAAGACATGGCCGCCTATCGCGTCTTCCTGGCCGACACCCTGATCACCATGCCGGGCGTGCGCGAAACACGCACCTATGCGGTGATGGAAGAAGTCAAGGACACCTCGGTCCTGCCGCTGTAGCGCGTGCGGGCCTGGCAGCTTCCCTCTCTCGCCGGGAGAGGGAAGCTGCCAGGCCCGGAAATTATCAGGCGATGATGTCAGGCAGGATGCGGTCTTGCAGCTTCACGATGTCATCGCGCAGAGCCAGCTTCTTGCGCTTGAGTCGGGCGATCATCAGCTGATCGGGCGCAGGCATATGGCCCAACGCCACGATCGAGGCGTCCAGGTCGGCGTGCTCCTGCAGCAGGCAGGTCAGCTCGGCGCGCAGCGCCTCGTCTTCTTCGGACAGGTAAGGTTCGTCGTCGTTCATCATCAGGCCCCGGACCGGGCGATTATAGCTGAGCCAGGGTCAGGTCGGAAACAGGTCGGCTAGGGTTCTAAGCCCCGGCCGTGGCACGACCCTGTCCCATAGCCGCGCGGCCTCGGCCATCGCGTCGACGGCCGGGCGCGGGGCGCCTGGGGCGGCGGGAGATAGCGCCTGAAGCCCTTCCAGCAGATGCCGCTCGGCGGCCAGTTCGGCGGCCTTCACCTGCTCGCGCACCGCCAGACGGGCTTCGGTTTCGAGGTCCGGAACAGGCGTCTTGAGCGTGCGCCGCACCGCGCGCAGCGGCGCGATGGTCGTCGTCTGCCAGGCGCGCGCCGTGTCGCAGGCCGCCTCGATCGTCTCTTCGTCCGGAAGACGGCCGGTGGCTGCGGTCCAGGCCGCCCACAGCAGCAGGGGCACGTTCTGTTCGTGATAGTCCTGCAGCGACAGGCAGGCCTCGCTCACGCCCGGCGCGGCATAGGCGGCGCAGGCCCAGGTCCACAGGTCGTCGCTCATGCCTCGACCCCGCCCTTCAGCCCTTCCCAGCGGCGCACCGGCGCCCAGTCCAGACCAAAGACGTCCAGCGCCCGGCCGACCGACTGATCGATCATCTGCTCCAGACTTTCCGGCCGGGCGTAGAAGGCGGGCAGGGGCGGGGCGATGACGGCGCCCATCTCGGCAAGGGCCGTCATGGTGCGCAGGTGACCCAGATGCAGCGGCGTCTCGCGCACCATCAGCACCAGCGGACGGCGCTCCTTCAATGTCACATCGGCGGCGCGGGTCAGCAGTGTCGAGGTGACGCCAGTGGCGATCTCGCTCATCGTCCGCACAGAACAGGGCGCGACGATCATGCCCAGGGTGCGGAAGGAACCGGATGAGATGGTCGCTCCCACGTCGTTCAGCCGATGAACCACATCGGCCTTGGCCGTCAGTTCGTCGGGGGTGAGATCCGTCTCCTGCGACAATGTGAGCAGGGCGGCGCGGGTGACGACCAGATGGCTCTCGACGCCCAGTTCGCGAAGGGCGTCCAGCACGCGCGCGCCATAGATGACGCCGGAAGCGCCAGAGATTCCAACGACTAGCCGAGAGGGCGTCGGCGCCCGAACGGTCGAGTTCACAACATCGGCCAAATTCGCCTCCAACCTGTCCGTGTCCGGAGCGGCGAGGGTCACTGCAATGTGATTCCACACCCCGCCGAACCGGGCGTTCAGTGTAGTGGTCCCTTACACATGGAGGCGCAAGCCATGACCATCGAGGCTCGTATTCGCGAACTGGGTAATCGGCATCGGTCGCTGGATGACACCATCCAGCAGGAGATGCGCCGCCCCTCCGCGGACCCGATACACCTCAGGGAGATGAAGCAGCGAAAGCTGCGACTTAAGGAAGAGATCAACAGTCTGGAAGCCCGCGCCCACTGACGCCGCTTCCCATCTGAAAATGACGACGGCCCCGGAAGATCGCTCTTCCGGGGCCGTTTTGTATCGTTCGGCGGATCGAAGGGATCAGTCGCGCGGGCCGAACACCGATTCGGCAGTGGGCTCGGCGCCCATGCCATATTCTTCTTCGGCGTCTTCGACGGCGGCTTCCGGTTCGGGTTCGGCCTCGATGGGTTGCAGGACGCCGTTCTTGGCGTCGTCCTTGGCCTTCTTGTCAGCAGCCTTGCGGACCACTTCGTCCAGTTGCAGCTGACCGGTCAGGCCCAGCGTCACAGGGTCGACCGGCTTGATATTGGCCGAGTTCCAGTGGGTGCGGTTGCGCACGCTCTCGATCGTGGCCTTGGTCGTCCCAAGCAGCTTGGCGATCTGGGCGTCGGTCACTTCGGGGTGGTTGCGGACGAACCACATGATGGCGTCCGGACGGTCCTGACGGCGCGACACAGGCGTGTACTTCGGACCTGACTTGGCGGGCTTCAGCAGTTCGGCGTGGCGGCTGACCACGGCCTTCATGCGGTAGTTTTCATCGTTCTGGGCCTTGTCCAGCTCTTCGCGGGTCAGTTGGCCGTTGACGATGGGGTCGGCGCCGCGAATGTCGCGCGCCACGTCGCCATCGGCGATGCCGCGCACCTCCAGCGGGTGCAGGCCGCAGAAGTCGGCGATCTGCTCGAACGAGAGCGAGGTGTTGTCCACTAGCCAGACCGCGGTGGCCTTGGGCATCAGGATGTCGGTCATGGGCATGGATCCCGGCGGTTGCGGCCCGAAAAACGGGCGTTTGAATCAACGGCGCCCGACCTTTTCGGCCGGGCGCGAGAGACCCTTTATAGGTGATTTCGGCCGAAATGAAAACGTCGTCTGTCGTCGCCATACAGCAAAGGTTCATCTGTGATGATGAACATTCAGGGCCAGGGCGCGTTGTGCGCCGGAAGAGACCTCTAAGGAGACCGTGTCATGAAGAAGTTCGTGGTTGCAGCGGCAGGTTTGGTCATGGCGGCGGGCGGCTTCTCCGTCGTCAACGTCGGGACGGCTGAAGCGCAGGTTCAGGCCCGTGGCGCGCCGCGCGGCTCCTATGCGCAGAGCTGCACCGGCTCCTATGTGAATCAGGGCCGGCTGTACGCGGATTGTCGCGACCGCAACGGCAATGTGCGCGAGACCTCGATCGAGTTGGCGCGGTGCTCCAGCAGCGACATCGGCAACGATAACGGCTTGCTGGTCTGCTACAACCATCGCGGCGACTATGAAGACAACCGCCCCGGCCGTCCCAATCGGCCGAACCGTCCCGGCGTCGGCTGGGACAACAATCGGCCCGGTCAGGGCGGCGGCTGGAACCAGTCCTCGATCACTGTCTATCGCGACGCCAATTATCGCGGCCAGTCGATGAGCTTCCGTGACGAGGTTCCGAACCTGCGCAACCTGGGCATGAACGACGCGATCAGCTCGATCCGCCTGTCGCGTGGAAGCTGGGAAGTCTGCGAAGACGCCAACTATCGCGGGCGCTGCGAGGTCGTGCGCGGCGATATCCGCGACCTGCGCAATACGGGCCTGAACGACAAGATCTCGTCCCTGCGTCCGGCCCGCAGCGGCGGTCGCTGGTAAGCTGTAGCGACGGCTTGACGGATAGGGCGGGAAGCTTCGGCTTCCCGCCCTTTTCCTTGATCAGGGCAGCAGCACGACTTTGCCGACGTGGGCGCCCGCTTCCAGGCGGGCGTGGGCGGCGGCGGCCTCGGCCAGGGGGAATGTCGCCTCGACCTGCGCCTTGACGGCGCCGGATGCGACCCACGGCCAGACGGTCGCCTCGACGACGGCGGCCAGCCGGGCCTTTTCATCGGCGGGGCGGCTGCGCAGGGTCGAGCCGGTCAGCACGATCCGCTTCAGCATGATCCGCATCAGATCGACCTCGGCCTTGGCGCCGGTGAGGGTGGCGATCACCACCCAGCGTCCGCCGGGCTTCAGGGCGTTGAGGTTCAGTTCGGCATAGGCGGCCCCGACCATGTCCAGGACCACGTCAGCGCCGCCCTCTTCCTGAATGGCGACCGCCAGGTCCTGCGCCGTCGCATCGAGACTGACGTCGGCGCCCAAGGCGCGGGCGGCCTCGGCCTTGGCGGCCCCGCGCGAGGTGGCGATGATGCGGGCGCCCGCCGCCTTGGCCATTTGAATGGCCATGACGCCGATACCGCTGGTCGCGCCGTGGAGCAGCAGGGTCTTGCCTGCCTTCAGCCCGCCGCCTTCGAACACGTTGGCGAAGACGGTGAAGGCGGTTTCAGGCAGGGCGGCGGCCTGCACGAAGTCGAGGCTGTCGGGGATCGGCAGGGCGTGGCGGGCGTCGACCACGGCGTATTCGGCATATCCGCCGCCGCCCAGCAGGGCGCAGACCCGGTCGCCGATCGCCCAACGCGTCACGCCTTCGCCGACGGCCTCGACCTCTCCTGCAACCTCCAGCCCCAGAATGTCCGAAGCGCCCGGCGGAGGCGGATAGCGGCCCTCGCGCTGGACGATGTCCGGGCGGTTGACCCCGGCCGCACGCACACGGATGCGGATCTCGCCGGGCGCCGGGTCGGGCAGGGGGCGGGTGGTCAGGCGCAGGGCGTCGGCGGGGCCGCGTCCGTTTTCGATCTCAATGGCCTGCATGGTGAAGCCTCCCTTGCTTGCATTCCTGTTCAATGCGGCGTTCACATAGGGGTTCGTGTCTGCGATGGCCAAGGAGGCGAGGATGAGTTTTGAAGATCTGGAGCCCCGGCCGCAGCGAGGCGAGGCCCTCAGCGCCCTCGGCCGCGAAGACCTCGACCTCTATGCGGTGGACGAGCTTCAGGAGCGGATCGCCGCCCTTGAGGCCGAGATCGCGCGCTCCAGGGCCGCCATCGACGGCAAGTCGTCGCAGCGCAGCGCCGCCGATGCGCTGTTCAACTTCCGCTGAGCGACGGCGACTGGGGATGGTTTCGACGGCGCTCTGCCACAGAGGCGACTTCCGTGGCATGACGATTGCAGCCAGCGGATACATGAAATTCTTGGATGGACGCCTGTGACCGCCATTGAAGCTAATCTGAGCCGGGCAGGCCTGTCGGGCGCCGAGGTGCTGGATTTCGCGCGCTCTGAGTTGTTTGAGCGCACCTTCCGCGAAGGCATGGAACTGGTCGAGGAGACCGCCGCCTATCTGGACGGGGACGGGCGCCAGGATTCACGCCTGCTGTCGCGGGCGGCAGCCCTGTCCTATGCGGGGGAGAGCATGAAGCTGACCACGCGGCTGATGCAGATCGCCTCGTGGCTTTTGGTCCAGCGCGCCGTGCGTGAACAGGACATGAGCGCCGAGGCGGCGGGCGATCCCCGCTATCGCCTGGCCGATCGCCGCATGGAGACGGAACCGCGTCGCGGCGACCTACCCATCGCCCTGATCGAATACGCCGTGCGGGCCGAAAAGCTGTACGACCGCGTACTGCATCTGGATCGTCAGATGTATGTCGAGCCCGCGACGGCGCCCGCCAATCCGGTGCAGAACCAGATGGACATGCTGCGCGCCGCCTTCGGATAAGGTAGCGGCGCCTTAAGGCGTCACTTCGTCCGGGTCGATCGGGGCGTCGGCCACCACCTGCGGCAGGTTGACGGCGATGCCGAGCGCATCAGCCAGCTTGGCGTCCCGCTTATAGACGTCCTCGCGGAAGGCGACGCGGCCCTGGCCATCGACGAAGGCGGTCCAGTACAGCAGGCGCACGCCGATGTTGCGGCCGGTGGTCACCCGCTTGGTTTCGCCGCTGGCCTGCGCCTCGTCGAAGGTGGCCAGACGCGCCGGGTCGGGCGACAGCAGCAGGCGGGCGAAGCCGATGGCGTCCTGCACCCGCACGCAGCCGTGACTGCGCTGGCGCACCGACAGGTTGAAGGCCCCCCGCGCGGGCGTGTCGTGTAGGAAGATGGCGTAGCTGTCCTGCAACTCGAACTTCACATTGCCCAGCGACGACTTCGGCCCGGCGCGCTGCACCACCCAGCCGTCGGCGTTGACGTACATGTCGTTGGCGGCGAGGTAGGCGGGGCCCTTCGGCAGGATTTCGCGACGCGCGATGCCCATCGGCACCGTCCACGGCGGATTGGCCACGACCGAGGCGAACGGCTTTTCAAGGCTGGGGGTCTGGTTGGCGACGGTGCCGACGACGACGCGGTTGGAGTGAACCGGCTTGCCGTCCTTCCAGTAGACCATGATGGCGGCGGCGGTGTTGACCTCGATCCGCTCGGGATTCAGGTCGCGCTTCAGCCAGCGGCGGCGCTCCAGGTTCAGGGCGATCTGGCGGGCGCGATCCTCGGCCGTCGCGGTCAGCGAGCGTTGGGTGGCGCCGCCGATGCGGCCGTCGGCGCCCAGACCGTGGCGGGTCTGGAAACTGCGCACCGCCTGCTGCAACTCAGGGCCGTAAGCCAGATTGCCCTTCAGGCGCTCGGCGTTGGCGGCGCTCAGGTCGCCCTCAGCCGCCAGGCGGGCGATCAGGGCGGGGATGCGCGGGTCGCTGGTTCCCGGCTCGATCGTGCCGCTGTTCAGGCGAAAAGCAGGCCAGCCGCCCTGACGGGCGATCCGGCGATAGCGGGCGTAACCGGCCGACAGATTGGTGTAGCCCAGATCCGTCGGGGGCAGGGCGTCGAACCACTGGCTCAGTTTGTTGGCGGCGACGGCGTCGACGAGGCCGCGCGGCAGGTCGACGCTGTTCTTCTGCATCTCCCACAGCTCTTCGACCGTCTCGGGCCGGACGCGGCCCTCGGCCAGAACCTTCGCATAGGCCAGGGCGGCGGCGGTGGTGCGGATTTCGGCCGTTTCGCGGTCGGCGGCCAGGCCGACGAAGTCGAAGAAGTCTCCGGCGGGCAGGCCGTGACGCTCGGCCCCGGCGGCGACTTCCTGAAGCACGCGCAGGCGGTCGGCGGTCCAGATGGGCTTGCCCTGGGTCAGTTGATAGACGGCGCGGACGTCGGCCTGCTGGGCGGCGGGCAGGCGCCCGGCCTGAGCGTCAAAGCCGGCGATGAAAATCTGCGGGTCGGTCGTGCGGGTCTGCGCAAGCGCTCCGCTTGCGGCCGCCAGCGTCAGGCTCGTCGTGGCGACGCCAAGGCCCAGTTCCCGTCGATTCATCGTCTGCAACTCTTGTGGTCCGATATCGGCCCGGACCCAACGTCCACGCCCCGAAGGATCGAACGCACCCATGTTAACGGCGTTCCAGGCAACAAAAAAGCGCCGGCCCGGGGACCGACGCTTTTGTGGCGAACATGTCGCAGCAAGCGTGGCTTACTTCTTGATGAAGCCGCCGAACTTGTTGTTGAAGCGCGACACGCGGCCGCCGCGGTCCATCAGGTGCTGGTTGCCGCCGGTCCAGGCCGGGTGAGACGTCGGGTCGATGTCCAGGTTCAGCGTGGCGCCTTCCTTCCCGTAGGTCGAACGGGTCTGGTAGGTGGTGCCGTCGGTCATCACAACAGTGATGAAGTGGTAGTCGGGGTGCGTGTCCGCTTTCATCGATCTTGTCCGTCTCTGCGCGACGACGATGCCGACCGTCACTGCGCGTAATTAGAGAATCCCGCCACGGAGCGCGACGGGAGCGAGGGGCGGCGTTTACACCGGGGGGCGATCCGGGGCAAGAGCGCTGCCATGACCCACGCCGAACCGCAACGTCACGCCCAACCGACAGGACAGCCCGAGGGCCGCCCCGGCGCCGGGGCCGTCCTGGCCGAACAGATGGATGAGGCGGGCGGCAAGCGCGCCAAGAGCCGCAACATCCGTCCGCTGGGCCGGTTGCTGCCGTTCCTGGCCCGGCACAGGCTGGACGCGGGAATTTCGGCGATCTGGCTGATCGGTTCGACTGTCGCGTCGCTGGCCCTGACGGCGACGGCGCGCGGCGCCATCGACCAGGGATTCGAGAACGGCGGCGCCGACATCGATAAGTGGTTCCTGATCCTGGGCCTCAACGCCGTGATCCTGGGGCTGGCGACGGCGTTGCGCTATTTCTACGTGACCAAGACCGGCGAGCGGATCATCGCCGACCTGCGCACAGCGCTGTTCCAGCGCATCCTGACGCTGGACCCCGTCTTCTTCGCCCATATGCGTACGGGCGAGGTGCTGTCGCGTCTGACGACGGATATCCAGCTGGTCGACACCCTGCTGACCACCTCGATCAGCTATGCGCTGCGCAACTTCCTGACCCTGATCGGCGGGGTGATCCTGCTGTTCTTCGTCAGCCCGAAGCTGACGGGCTTCGTCCTGTTGATCGTGCCGGTGCTGATCGCGCCGCTGTTCATCTTCGGTCGGATCGTGCGCAAGCTGACGGTGAAGTCGCAGGACACCTTTGCCGGGGCCGTGGGCTTCGCCGGGGAAAGCGTCGACGCCATCGAGACGGTTCAGGCCTTCGGCCGCGAAAAGAGCGCCATCGGCCGCTTCGGCGCGGCGGTGGAGGAGGCGTTCGGCGTCTCCCTGAAGCGGATGCGGGCGCGGGCGGTGATGACGGCCATGATCATCGTCGTCATGTTCGGCGGCGTGACCCTGGTGCTGTGGCTGGGCGCGCAGGACGTGATCGCCGGGACCATGACGCCGGGCGCTCTGCTGCAGTTCGTGCTGCTGTCGGTGTTCGCGGCGGGGGCCGTGGGCGCGCTGGGCGAAAGCTGGGGCGACGTGCAGAAGGCGGCGGGCGCCATGGAGCGGATCGACGAGCTGATGCGGGCGACGCCTGCCATCGCGCCGCCCGCCAGTCCGGTCGCCCTGCCTCAGCCGCCGCGCGGCGAAGTGTCGATGTCGGCGGTGGACTTCGCCTATCCGGGCCGCCCCGACCTGCCCGCGCTGAAGGGCTTCAGCCTGACCGTGCGGCCGGGCGAGACGGTGGCTCTGGTCGGGCCGTCGGGGGCGGGCAAGTCGACGGTCTTCCGCCTGCTGCTGCGTTTCTATGACCCGCAGTCGGGCCTGGTGTCGGTGGACGGCGTGGACGTGCGCGCGGCCGATCCGGTCGCGGTGCGCAATCGCTTCGCCTGGGTGTCGCAGGAGGCGCCGCTGTTCTCGGGCTCGGCGCTGGAGAACATCCGCTTCGGCCGCGAGGCCGCCACGCTGGAAGAGGCCCGCGCCGTCGCCGCCGAGGCGCAGGCCCTGGGCTTCATCGACGCCTTGCCGGAGGGCTTCGACACGCCGCTGGGCGAGCGCGGCAAGAGCTTGTCGGGCGGCCAGCGCCAGCGCCTGGCCATCGCGCGGGCCCTGGTGCGCGAGGCGCCGATCCTGCTGCTGGACGAGGCGACCAGCGCCCTCGACGCCGAGAACGAACGTCTGGTCCAGGCGGCGCTGGATCAGGCCATGTCCGAACGCACCACCCTGGTCATCGCCCACCGTCTGGCGACGGTGCTGCGGGCTGACCGCATCGTGGTGATGGACGGCGGCCAGGTGGTCGAAGAAGGCACGCACGCCGAGCTGTCAGCCAGGGGCGGGCTGTATGCGCGCCTGGCCAAGCTGCAGTTTCAGGGGACGTAAAAGCTACCCTCTCCCGGCGGGAGAGGGCTTGAGCGCACGAGAGCGCAGCGATCGTTCTGGCGCGAAAGGGTGAGGGGCTTGTCCTATCAGTCGGCGTAAGCCGCCGCACAACGGCCTTCGGCCGACTTTGATCGCGAACCCTCACCCTTTTGCCTTAGCCAATCGCCTCCGGCTCTTGGAGGCTCAAGCCCTCTCCCATCGGGAGAGGGAAACTAACGAGCCTCGACAGCGGCCGCGGGAAAGTCGCTGAACACGGCATCGACACCTAGCGCGTAGATCGCTTTCAGCCAGCCCGTCAGGTCGCCGTGGTCAGCAGGCGCGTCGCCGATGCGATACTGCGCAGGCAGGAACACGTTCTCCGCTCTCAAGGTCCAGACTGCGACCTTCAGACCCGCCGCATGGGCGTTATCCGTCAGCGGCGACGCCTCCAGCGCGCGACCCGCGTCATCGCGCGGCACCATCATCAGATCCTGTACTCCAACCGCGTCAGCATAGCGGGCGACCTCGGCCAGCCCCTGCGGCGTCTCCATTTCGGCATAGGTCACGTCGGGCCGGTCGGCAGGGCCGCCGTCCGCTTGCATCAGTTGCAGCAGCGGCGCGTCGATGCGCGCCTTCAGTCGCTCCAGAGTCCCGACCTCGAAGCACTGGATCAGGATGGGAGTCTCGGCGCTCGTCAGACCGTGGCGCTCCAGCGCCGCGATGAAGCCGTCCTCCATCGGCAGGCCGAGGGCGGCGAAGTGGGACGGGTGCTTCAGTTCGGGCGCGACGCCGATGACGCGGCCGGTGCGGGCGCTGGCGTCGCGGGCGATGGCGAGGGCCTCGTCGAAGGTCAGGATCGGCTCCTGCCCGTCGAAGGCGGCCGAGGCGGGGCGCAGGGCGGGCAGGCGCTCGCGGGCGCGCAGGGTCTTCAGTTCCGCCAGGGTGAAGTCTTCGGTGAACCAGCCGGTGACGAGGACGCCGTCCACGTCGCGGGTGGTGCGGCGCGCAGCGAAATCGGGATGGTCGGCGACATCGGTGGTCTCGCCGATTTCGTTCTCGTGGCGGACGACTAGATGGCCGTCGCGCGTCATGACCAGGTCCGGCTCGATGAAGTCCGCGCCTTGGTCGATCGCCAGCTCATAGGCAGCGCGGGTGTGCTCGGGCCGCTCGCCTGAGGCGCCCCGGTGGGCGATGACGACGGGGCTGGGAGACGGAGTGGACATGGCCGGTTGGCTCGACGACAGAAGGGCGACGGTCAGGATGGCGGCGATCATGCACGAAGGGTAGGGACCGGACGTGACAGGCGCGTGATTACGACAGAGGCGGCGCCTCTTGCGAAGCGCCGCCCCATCCGGCTGGTTCAGCCGACCTCCCCATGGAAGGGGAGGCAGAATGCTGTCTTACGCCTCGCGCAGGATCTTGCGCAGCTTGGCCTGGATTTCGGGATTGCCCGCCACGATCTGCTTGCCGCTCATGGGATCGCCGTCCTGGTCGATGGTGGTGACGACGCCGCCGGCTTCTGTGACCAGCAGTATGCCCGCCGCCACGTCCCACGGTTGCAGGTTGCGCTCGAAATAGGCGTCGTAGCGGCCCGCGGCGACCCAGGCGAAGTCCAGCGAGGCGGCGCCCAGGCGACGGATGCCCGCCACGCGCTGGCCCACGGCGTGGATGTCCTTGATGGCCTGGCCGTGGCCCGTCTTGCCGATGAAGGGCAGGCCCGTGGCGATCAGGCACTCGGCCATGTCGGCGCGTCCGGCGATGCGGATGCGCGTGTCGTTCAGGTAGCAGCCCTTGCCCTTTTCGGCCCAGAACATCTCGTTCAGCACGGGGTTGTAGGTGACGCAGGCCACGATCTCGGCCGTGCCGTCAGGATGCTTGCGCTCCAGGCCCACCGTGATGGCGAAGTGGGGCATGGCGTGCATGAAGTTGGTGGTGCCGTCGATCGGATCGACGATCCAGGTGTGGGTCTTGTCGGTGCCCTCGACCATGCCGCGCTCTTCGCCCAGGAAGCCGTAGCCGGGGCGGGCCTTCAGCAGCAGTTCGAACAGGGTCTGTTCAGCCTTGACGTCGGCTGCGGTGACGAAGTCGCCGGGGCCCTTGCGGGACACCTGGAGCTGGGACACCTCGCCGAAATCCCGGAGCATCGGGCGGGCGGTCTTGCGGACGGCGTCCATCATGACCTGGAGCAGGGCGGAAGCGAGGGCCATAGGCGGTTCTCCTGATCCGTCGATCCTTGAAAGGCCTGCGGCCCGGATGGACGGAGAAGCAAAAGGGGCGCGGACCATCCGCGCCCCTGTAGTCATAACTTGCCCGGCCTTGGCCGGGAAACGAGACTTTTATTAGTCCGCGCGGCGGACGTATTCGCCGGTCGAGGTGTCGACGACGATCTTCTCACCCGTCGACATGAAGGGCGGGATCATGACGCGGATGCCGTTCGAGGCCTTGGCGGGCTTGTAGGACGACGAGGCGGTCTGGCCCTTCACGGTCGGCTCGGTCTCGACGACTTCCAGAACGACCTGTTCCGGCAGTTCCAGGCCGATCGGGCGCTCCTCGTGCGACTCGATGATGACCTTCATGCCTTCCTGAAGGTAGGGAATGCGGTCTTCGCCGACCCAGCCCTTTTGCAGTTCGATCTGCTCATAGGACTCGTCGTCCATGAAGACGAGGGTTTCGCCGTTGTCGAACAGATAGGAGTAGTCGCGCTGTTCCAGCGTGACGCGCTCGACCTTGTCTTCCGAGCGGAAGCGTTCGTTCAGCTTGTTGCCGGTCTCGAGGTTCTTGGCCTCGACGTTGGCGAAGGCGCCGCCCTTGCCGGGCTTGACGTGGCTGGCCTTGGTGACGACCCACAGGCCGCCGTTGTGTTGCAGGACCATGCCGGGCTTGATGGTGTTGGCGTTGATTTTCATGAGAACCGTAGGGCTCGTTGCTGGGGGGCGGCAGGCGCCGACCGCCAGAGCGTGGCGCGCCAAATCGCCGCGAGCCCTAGAGGATAAGGCGAAAAAGGGCAATGGCGACGGCGTCGCTGCGTGTTGTTTCAGGCTGGGCTGTCCAGACCGCGTTCAGCCTGATTGGCCAGGCGCACGCCGATGCCGGTCGGAGCCGCCAGCTTGGCTGCGCCGGGGTCGAGCTTGCGCGCTTCATGGGCGAAGGCGGCCGCCAGCCCGGCGGAGGACATGGCGGCCAGAATCTGGGTCCAGCGCCCAGTCGGGCGGGCGGCCAGCCAGACCGCGTTGACTGTCTGGGCGACGGCCCAAAGGCCCATGGCGGCGTTGCGGCCGGGCCGGGCCGGAGCATTCCATACGCGCAGAGCCGACAGGGTGGTGGCCGAAAAGACTGCGGGCAGGATCAGGCTGAACGGTCCGCGCGGGCGCTCTGTGATCGGGCCTTCGCGCTTGCGGGCCCCTGTCAGGCTGCGGGTCTGGGGGGGAACGGCGCGCGTGGCCACTACGGTGGCCGCCAGGGCGAAGCCGACGGTCAGCGCGGCGCCCAGGGCGACGTGGCGCCAGTCGCGGCCTTCGGCGTTGAGGAAGTCCGCCGCGTGGTCGCGGGCGGCGTCTAGGGCGTCGTCCATGCTGCTCATGCAGCCAGAACAACCGGGCGCGGCGGACGTTCCCGCCCTCTGGGGCCGCGCCCGGCCTTTGGATCAGTTGCCCGTGGCGGCGCCGTCGGTGACGATTTCCTTCATGGCCGACTGCAGATAATTCTGTGCGCCCATCAGTTGGATCAGGCTGTGCTGGTTCTCGAGGAAGTCCACATGCTCCTCGGTGTCGGCCAGGATCTTCATCAGCAGGTCGCGGCTGACATAGTCGCGGGCTTGCTCGCACTGGGTGACGGCGTCGCGCGTCGTGGCGCGGCTGTCGATCTCGAGCTGCAGGTCAGCGCCCAGGCACTCGATCGGGTCTTCGCCGACCTTCAGCTTGTGCAGGTCCTGCAGGTTGGGCAGGCCGTCCAGGAAGAGGATGCGTTTGATCAGCATGTCGGCGTGCTTCATTTCGCCGATCGATTCTTCGTAGATGACGTGACCCAGGTGAGCCAGGCCCCAGCTTTCGAACATGCGGGCGTGCAGGAAGTACTGGTTCACCGCCGTCAGTTCGTTGGTCAGCACCGCATTGAGGGTGCGGATGATCGCGGGATCGCCCTTCATGGTCGTCGTCCTTTAAAAGCAGCGGCGGAGTCGGCCTTGACGCAAGACCGAGCCTCGGAACCGCCCGTGACGACCTTCATACCACGGCTTTGCCGTCGCAGTTTATTTGCGAGTTTTTATCACTGCATTGATAATGCGAGTGAAATCCGCTTTCAAAACGGGCCTATTCCGCTGCGATGGCGAAGGCGGTCTGCTGTTCCTGGATCATCTGGCGCATCTCGCACACGCATTTGGCGCATTGGGGCGCGCACTGATGGCTGGCGAAGATGTCCTTGGGACGGTTCGCGCCCGCCTCGATGGCTAGGGCGACGTCACGCTGGCGAAGGCCGTTACAGTTGCAGACGTACAAGGCGAGGCACCCGGAACACTGAGAATGGCTCGCTATAGCATCTATTAAGGCGGGTGCAAATCATTCTCATGCGCTCTGCAACATTGACGGGGTGGGCGCCGAAGGGCAGGGCGGTGTCATGGCTCGTCAACCGCAAATTCCCGCCCGTCCGCCCTGCCGTCTGTATCTGATCACGCCGTCGGTCCTGCCGGATCTCGAGGCCTTCGCCGTCCAGTTGGAGGCCGCGCTGGCCGCCGGCGACTGCGCCGCCTTGCAGATCCGGCTGAAGGAGGCCTCGGATGACGCCATTCGCGCGGCGGTCGCGCGGCTGAAGCCCGTCTGTCAGGCGCACGGCGTCGCCCTGATCATGAATGACCGGCCCGATCTGGCTCACGCCACCGGCTGCGACGGCGTGCATGTGGGCCAGGAGGACGCCTCCCTGGCCGATGCGCGTCGCATCATGGGAGGGGACGCCATGATCGGCGTCACCTGCCACGACAGCCGCCACCTGGCGATGGAGGCGGCTGAGGGCGGCGCCGATTATGTGGCCTTCGGCGCCTTCTTCCCGACGTCGACCAAGGAGGTGGTCCATCACGCAGAACCGGACATTCTGACGATCTGGCAGGAAACGATGGAGACGCCCTGTGTCGCCATCGGCGGAGTGACGGTCGAGAACGCAGGCGGCCTGGCGGCGGCGGGCGCCGACTTCGTCGCGGTCAGCGCAGGGGTCTGGCTCTATCCGGAGGGTCCTGCAGCGGCCGTGCGCGCCTTCAATGAGGTGCTGGGCGCCGCATCCTGAAGTCCAGCATCGATTTCAGAGGATGTTTAGGAACATGGATCAAGATCAGGCCCTGAGACTCTAGTTCTGGGCCGGATTGATGAGCATGAGCCGCGCGCTCCACAGGGGTGAGGTCGCACTGGAAGCGACAGCGAAGGGAGCGATCGGGGTTGAAACCCAGGTCCCGCCCAACGCCGATTTCTTCCGTCAGCCGCTGGCGCCGATACTGACGGCTCTGGGCGTCGCGATCCTGGTGGTGCTGGCGATCAGCTTCGCCCGCGCCAACGGACTGATCGCCGCCTTGTGGGGCGCAGGCGGGCTGGCGATGGCCGCCTGGCTGCGCAGCGGTCGCGGCCTGCAGTATGATCTGGGCTTCGGCGTCCTGGTCGCTGCGGGGGTTTTCGCCGGCGAAATCCTGGCCGGAAACAAACTCTGGCTGTCCACTCTGTTCACGCTGAGCAATGTGCTGGAGATCGTGTTGGCCGTCGTGCTGACGCGTCGGCTGGTGACGGGCCTGCATGTCGACAGCGTTCAGGGATTGACGCGGTTTCTGACCATCTGCGCCATCGCTCCCTTGCCGTCTGCGCTGCTTGCTTGTGCGGCGGTGGCGAACCTGGCCGAACAGGACTTCCTCGACGCCTTCCGCATTTGGTGGAGCGGCCACGCACTGGGCTTCGCCGTGATCGGCGTTGTCGGGCTGAGCCTGCGCAAGGCGCACCTGCAACTGTTGAAACAACCGGCGCGGCTGGCCGAAGGTCTCGGCCTGGGCCTTCTGCTCGGCAGCGCATGTTATGCGATTTTTTCCCATCTCAGCTTGCCGTTCGGCTTCCTGCTTTTGCCCTTGATCCTGATTGCGGCGGTGCGGTTCCGCGTGATCGGGGCCGCCTGGGCTCTATTGGTGGTGTCGGTGGTCGCGATCGGCGGCACGATGGCCGGGCACGGTCCCTATCACCAGTTCGGAGCCGAGGATCGCGCCTTGCTGGCGCAACTTCTGGTGCTGCTGGGCTATATGCCGATCCTCGTCGTCGCGGCCTTGCTGGAAGAGCGCGATCAACTGATGCAGCGCGCCAAGGAAGGCCGGTTGCGCGCCGAACGGGCCTCGGCCGCCAAGTCTCGGCTGCTGGCCAATGTGGCTCATGAGATCAAGAGCCCCATTGGCGGCGTCATCGGCATCGGCGAACTGTGGGCGGGCGGCCATGTGGGCCAGGTGACGGACAGCCAAGTTGAGATGGCGCAGATGCTGGTCAAGACGGCGCGTCAGATCGAGGCGCTGACGCATGATCTGCTGGACGTGGCGCGCGCCGAAGCCGGGGCGGTCAAGGTCGACCTGCGTCCGACGGAGGTCAGCGGCGTGCTGGAGGATGTGCGCCGGTCCATGGCGCTGCTGCCCGAAGCGGAAGGTCTGCGGATCGAGGTGGCGGCGGACGGCGACGCCCTGGTGGCGATGGCTGATTCTCAGCGACTGACGCAGGTGGTCGGCAACCTGGCCAGTAACGCTATGAAATACGGCGCGTCGGGGGGAGTGGTCATCCTGCGCGCGGCATGGAGCGGCGACCGCATCCGCATCGAGGTGATCGACCGGGGGCCGGGGCTGTCGGAAGACAAACAGGCTCAGCTTTTCGAACCTTTCAACCGCCTGGGCCTGGACCGTTCCAGCATCGAGGGGCACGGCGTCGGCCTGACGCTGGCCAAGCGGCTGGTCGAACTGCAGGGCGGTGATATCGGCGTGCATTCCGTGGTTGGGGAAGGCGCCACCTTCTGGGTGGAGATGCCCGGCGTCTGAGACAGGTCCGCTGATATGGCCGCTTGACCCGGCGCGGCCCGCGCCGCCAATGTCGGGTCATGAAAGCTGCTATCGTCGCCCTGTCGCTTCTCGCCCCGCTGGCGGTCGTTGCGACCCCCGCCGCCGCCCAGCAGGACCCGGACGAGCGTGCTCGCATCGAAGAACTGACCCGCCGCCTGAACGGCGCCCCGCCCGCCCCGCAATCGACGGCGCCGTCACGCCCCGCCCCGGCGCCTGCGCCCCAGGCCGCTGCATCCCAGCCTCTGGCTGGGCCCGTCGCACGCCAGGACCCGGAGGAACGCGCCCGGATCGAAGAACTGACCCGTCGTCTGAACGGCGCTCCGCCGAGGGCTGAGCCGGGCCCTGTCGCGCCGCCGCGCCCGACCCCGACGCCCGCGCCCCGGCCCGTAGAGCCAAGCCCGCGTCCGTCCACGTCTGCGCCTGCCCCGGTCGCAGTCCAGCCCCAATCTCAGCGCCAGTCTCAACCTCGCCCGGCGCAACCCGCCCAGGAGGCGCCGGTCCGACGGTCAACGACGACTCAGGCGCCTGCGGCGACAGCCGCTCCGGCGACGCCGAGACCCGCACCGTCTGCGCCCGCGCCGCAAGGTCTGAGCGCCGCAGAGCGGGCGTCTCTTTCGTTCCGCATCGACCTGCCGCCAGGCTTCGAACTGGTCGAAGGCCGCTCGGGCCCCGGCGCTCACGTCTATTCGGCGCGCAAGGCGGGCAAGACCTATCTGATGATCTACGCTGGGCCTTCGTCCCAGTTTCCGATCTATGACGGGGAGCAGGTGACGGTCGGCGGTCGCATCTCGGTGGTGACGACCGAGGGGCCGCGGCGCATCGCCATGGAGCACCTGTTCCAGCGCTCGGGCGAACCCGCCGAAATCCACGTCTGGTTGATGGCCCAGGACGGCGCCGACCGAGACGAGGCCGAGCGCATCGCCCAGACCGTGGACCCGAGGTAGGCTAGTTCTCGGACCAGACGGCCAGTTCGTTGCCGGACGGGTCGCGGAAGTGGAAACGACGTCCGCCGGGGAAGGCGAAGATGGCGTGGGTGACGGCGCCGCCCGCCGCCTCGACCCTGGCCTGCATGGCTTCCAGATCATGGGCGTACAGGATGGGCAGCGGCTTGGGCGTCATGGCGTCGGGCGTGAAGCCGCCGTCCAACCCTTCGCTGAACGCCGCATAGGCGGGGCCGTAGTCTTGGAAGCTCCACCCGAACGCCTGGGCGTAGAAGGCCTTGTGCGCCGCCAGGTCCGTGGCGGGCAGTTCGAGATAATCCAGCTTGCCGTCTTCGCGCATGGCGAGTCTCCGAGAGAAGTAGAGAAGGACGCTTGCACGACGGCCGACTCTGCGCAAACCTGCAAATGGTTCGCAAATGCAGGAGTCGGCCCATGATTGTCCTGAGCGCCGGATGCGCTTCTCTGGCTTCGCTGATGCAGCGGGACGCTGATGGAAGGCGCGGGGATGGAAGGCGCGGCCCGGAATCGAAACGGGCGCCGATCGAATCCGACCGACGCCCGCGTCTGATCTCAATGAACGGCCCGGATCAGCGCGCCGTCTGGGTCTCGCCCGCACGCCACACGCGATAGCGCAGCTCGACATCCGACGGCGTGTAGACCACGACCGGCAGACGCGAGTTATAGCGGATCAGCGGCTGTTCCTGCGTCGTCACGAAAGCCTGACGTTCCGAGCCGGGAGGGCACCCCATCAGGGTGCTGGCCGCGTTCCCCAGGGCGGGCAGGACATAGTAGTCATAGCCCCAGCCCTCGGCCGTGCGGGTTTCCAACTGTCCGCCGAAGAACTGGCGGTTGCAGTCGACCGTCTGGGTCTTGCCCAGGATCAGTTCGACCTTCAACACGTCCTCGTCCGACTGGGCCGGCAGGTTGATGACGTGGCGCGTCTGGCCCGGCGTCGCGGCCGGGAAGGCCTTGAGGTCAGCCGAACCGGCCTGACCGGCGACCGTGTTGTCCTGGGGCATCATGCCTTCAGCCTGTGCGGTGGCGCAGGCGGAGAGGCTGAGGGCGGCTACGCCGGCGGCGAGCAGGGCAGGGAGTTTCAAGGGGGAGGTCTCCACAGTTAGCTTGACCGCCGACAACGTCGCAGGATCAGGCGAGTTCCACCGCCATGGCCACGGCCTCGCCGCCGCCGATGCACAGGGAGGCCACCCCCTTCTTGCCGCCGCGCGCCTGAAGCGCCGCCAGCAGGGTGGACAGGATGCGCGCGCCCGACGCGCCGATGGGGTGGCCCAGAGCCGTGGCGCCGCCGTTGACGTTCAGCTTGGCGCGGTCGATGCCCAACTCCTGTTGGGCGATCATGGCGACGACGGCGAAGGCCTCGTTGATCTCCCACAGGTCCACGTCCTCGACCGACCAGCCCGCCTTCTTCAGGGCCTTCTGCATGGCCGGGACGGGCGCAGTGGTGAACAGGCCCGGCTCATGCGCGTGGGCGGCGTGGCTGACCACGCGGGCGACGATGGGCAAGCCCAGAGCCTTGGCCGTGCTTTCGCGCGTCATGACCATGGCGGCCGCGCCGTCGGAGATGGAGCTGGAGTTGGCGGCGGTGATCGCGCCGTCCTTGACGAAGGCGGGCTTCAGCGTCGGGATCTTGGCCGGATCGGCTTTGCCCGGCTGCTCGTCCTCGCTGACCGTCACCGGGCCCTTGCGGGTTGCGACCTCGACCGGGACGATCTCGGCCTTGAAGGCGCCGGAGGCGATGGCGTTCTTGGCGCGGGTCAGGCTCTCGATGGCGTATTCGTCCATCGCCTCGCGGGTGAACTGATACTGGGCCGCCGCATCCTCGGCGAAGACGCCCATGGCCTTGCCGGGGGAATAGGCGTCCTCCAGCCCGTCCATCATCATGCTGTCGACGATGACGTCGTGGCCGATGCGGGCGCCGCCGCGGTGCTTGTTCATCAGGTAGGGGGCGCCCGTCATCGACTCCATGCCGCCGGCGACGATGACATCGGCCGTCCCCGCGAGCAGGGCGTCGTGCGCCATCATGGCCGATTGCAGGCCCGAGCCGCACATCTTGTTCACCGTCGTCGCCTCGACGTGTTTGCCGAGCCCGGCGCCGATGGCGGCCTGACGCGCAGGGGCCTGGCCCAGACCGGCGGGCAGGACGCAGCCCATGAAGATCTGCTCGACCTTCTCAGGCGCGACGCCTGCACGCTCGACAGCGGCCTTGACCGCGACGGCGCCCAGATCAGTGGCCTTCACCGGCGACAGCGCGCCCTGGAAGCCGCCCATCGGCGTGCGGGCGAAGGAGCAGATGACGACGGGGTCAGAAGCGGCGGTCATGGCGGACGTTTCCGTAAGTTGAATCGTTTCGAGGGGGATTAGGGGAGGCGAAGGCCCGCTGGCAAGCGGCGCCTCACCGCAGCTTGTGGCGCTTCACAATAGCTTGCGGCGCTGGCGGGCCAGGGCCAGCGGGCGGCCGTCGGCGCCCCAGGCGATCGCTTCATCTACCGACCAGCCCAGGCCGTGGTCCAGCAGGCGATACTCGAAGAAGGCCCAGCCGTCGGGCGCGGTTTCGGGCGTCGGATCGGCCAGGAAGTCGCAGCGCAGGTCCACCGTCGTCATCATCGGCGGCGCCTTGAAGGCCGTCCAGGCGGGCGGGTACAGGGCGTCCAACAGGTAGCACATCCGCAGTTCGTCCAGCGGCGCGCCGTCCTTCACCCGCATCCAGACCCGTTCGACGACAGGCCTGCCCTCATTACCGCCCAGGATGTTGGGGCCGCCGTCGAAGCGATAGTCGACGTGCTGAGAGAAGCGCGGCGCCATCGGGCCGCTGATGCCCGGCGCGTCCTTCAGGCTGTCCAGCGAGGGCGGCGACGCCAGCAGCGGCGTCAGCGGCGTGGGCGTCGCGCCGTCCGCGCCGTAGGTGGCGCTGGCGTGGTGGGTCAGCTTCGAACCTTGGCCGCCCTCGACCACGGCATAGGCGACGTTGCGGCCGCCCCTCAGCATCCGGGGCCGAAACTGCAACGACTGGCCGTAGCGGGCAGCCGCCAGATACTGGACCGTCAGGCTGCGCAGCGGCGCCTCGATCCCCAGGCTCTGACGCATGGCCCCGGCGCACAGGGCCGCCAGCAGGCCGCCGAAGGGGAAGCCCGCTTCGGGCGGGGCGCTGATCGGGCCGTTGGAGAATTCGCCGGAAAGATGGGCCGCCAGAACGCCGTCATCTTCGGGCGTCAGGCGGAAGGCGGCGCGGATCAGGTCGGGATCGGTCATGGCTCTCATCGAAAAGCGGAGGCGGAACCTGCGACGGCGCCGCCTCCGAGTCGAGGGAAGGATATGGCCGGGGGCGGCCATGTCCGTTGCCAATAGAAACTGACTGACTGCGTCGCGATTGGCAACCCTTGTCAAAAGCCTGACGGAGCGTCACTTTCAGTTGTATGGGACGCACCGCCGACTATTCGCGCCAGAGCTGCTCGGTCGCCGCCACCCTCGAGGTGATCGGCGACCCGTGGACCATGCTGGTCATCCGCGACGCCTTCAACGGCGTCCGCCGCTTCGAGCAGTGGCAGGAGCGGCTGGGCGTGGCGCGCAATGTGCTGGCCGCGCGGCTGAAGTCGCTGGTGCATCATGGGGTTCTGGAGCCACGCCCCTATTCCGAACGCCCGCCGCGCAACGAATATGTGCTGACGGCCAAGGGCAAGGACCTGTACGGCGTCCTCGTCACCCTGCACGCCTGGGGCGAGAAGCACGTCTATGGCGACGAGGCGTCGGGCATCGTCCTGCGCCACAAGACCTGCGGCCATGACCTGAAGCCGCGTATCGCCTGCGGCTGCTGCAATGAGATGGTTCGCCCGCGCGAGGTGGAGGTGGTCTTCACCGAGAACCGCCCGACCGTCGGCGAGGTCATGCCGACCAAGGACGAAGCGGCCTGAGAGGCCACGCTGGCGGAGGCTGGCGGAATGGCCGATCAGCCTGTCTTGTGCTGCGAGACGTCGTCCGAGCCGCCCATCCCCATCCCCATGCCCATGCCGCCCCCTCCGCCGCCGGAGCCGCCGCCCTTGGCGTCGTCGCGGCCGCTCTTGCTTCCTGACGGGCGGGCCGGACCTTGCGGCGGAATGTCGAGGCCGCGCGGGACGGGGGTGAGGTCCAGAGCCTTGGGGATGAAGTCTCGCAGGGAGACGACCAGGGCGTGGGTGCGCACCGGTCGCCCGGCGACGAGGTCGCGCGCGGCCTGTTCGGCCAGGCGCACCTGGTCTTCCGTCCCTAGAAGGATGATGTCGGACAGGGCCGATTCAACCGCATCGCGGATGCGGCGGGCGCGGTCCGAGCGTTCGTGAGCGGCGGCGTCGTCGTCGCCAGCGCCGCCGCGCCGGATGTCGCGCATGTGGCGAGGATCGACGCTCAGATCGCCGGTGAAGGATCCGCCCAGCACTTTATAGGCGGCGATCAGGGTGCGCAGGCGCTCGTTGATCTGGCGATTCATCCGTTCGCGCCGCTGCTGGATGGCGAACATCATCATCAGCCGTATGCCCATCCCGATCAGCGTGACCAGGGCCAGGCCCAGCAAGGTGGCGAACAGGCTCTGCCATGAGCTGAAGTCGATGCCGCGCAAGGGCGTTCTCCCGTTGGAAATCCATCATGTCCGCTCAGGCGGGGCGGGAGCAAGAGCGTCTCTGTCCGACCCATGCTGCCGCTTTCTGACAGCAAGTCTGTTAAGCTTGCGGGGTGTCGCGCTCCGAACGTCTTCTTGATCTTCTCAACACCCTGCGGCGCCATCGTCGGCCGGTCAGCGGCCGCGCGCTGGCGGAGGAGACGGGCGTTTCCCTGCGCACCCTCTATCGCGATATCGCCAGCCTGCAGGCGCAGGGCGCGACGATCGAGGGCGAGCCGGGCGTGGGCTATGTGCTGAAGCCCGGCTATCTGCTGCCGCCGCTGATGTTCACACCGGAAGAGATCGAGGCCCTGGCCCTGGGCTCGCGCTGGGTGGCCGAGCGGGCGGATGCGCGATTGCGGGATGCGGCGTTGAGCGCCCAGGCGCGGATCGCGGCGGTGCTGCCGCCGGATCTGCGCGACGAGATGGAGGCCTCGGCCCTGTTCATTGGACCGGGCGCGGCGATCCCCGCCGATGCGGTCGATCCGGCCCATTTGCGCAAGGCGATCCGCATCGAGCGAAAGCTGAGGCTGAACTATCGCGACGAGGCGGGCGCGGCGTCGGAACGGGTCGTCTGGCCCTTCGCCCTGGCCTTCTTCGACCGGGTGCGGCTGCTGATCGGCTGGTGCGAGCTGCGCGGCGACTTCCGCAGCTTCCGCACCGACCGCATCGTCGAGGCCGAGGTGCTGGAGGCCCGCTATCCCACGCGAAAGGCCGTGCTGCTGAAACGCTGGCATGAGGCGTGCGAGCGGCAGGGGCCGCCGCGATGATGCTGACAGAAACTGGCGGCAGGCCCGACTAGGTTCTCCTTCTGTTCAGACAGGTGGAGGGACCATGACCATGAGCGACGACATTGTGCTGAACGTGGCCGATCCGGACGCCAGCGCGCGTTTCTACGCCGGGCTGCTGGGTCGACGACCGGTCGAGGCGGGGCCGGACCATGCCGTTTTCCTGCTGGCGCCGGGGCGGAGACTCAGCCTGTGGCGCGGTCGAGGCGGAACCCAGGCGGACCTGCGCATGGAGGCTCCCGGCGTGGTGGATGAACTGCACATCGACTGGTGGGACCGGGGCGCGCGCATCGTCCTGCCGCCGACGGACATGGACGGCGGCCACGGCTTCGTGGCGCGCGATCCGGACGGCAACTGCCTGCGGGTCTATGCGGCCCGCCAGAACCGTCACCCTCGGGCTTGTTCCGAGGGCCCATGGCGGACGTGTGCGTGACCTGAGCGGCTGTCCGTGCGGCTTGCAAATTTAAGGAGGTTAGACCGCCACGGCCTCGGTCGACTGGATGAAACCGCCGCCCAGGACCCGTTCGTCGTCGACCGGATCATAGAGGACGCAGGCCTGACCCGGCGCGACGCCCTCCTCGCCTTGATCGAACACTACCTGAACGGCGCCGTCCATGCTCCCCTCAAGCAGCGAAGCGTTAGGGGAAGGAATAAAGGCGAGGCGGGCCGGGGAGGGCTGGCGCGTCGAGCGGACGCGGGCCAGCACCGAGGCGCCGTCGCGGGCGGCTTCCTCGATCGTGGCCTGATCGCCCAGCCAGTTGGTTTCCTCCAGCGTCAGGCGCGCGGTCAGCAGGGCTTCGCGCGGGCCGACGATGACGCGGCGGGTGTCGGGGTCCAGCTTGGTCACGAACAGAGGCTCGCCCACGGCGACGTTCAGCCCCCGGCGCTGGCCGATGGTGTAGTCGGTGATGCCCGAATGGCGGCCCAGCACCCGGCCGTCCATGTGGACGATGTCGCCGGCCTCACGTCCCTGTGGCCGCAGCCGGTCGATCAGGGTGCGATAGTCGCCGGTAGGCACGAAGCAGATATCCTGGCTGTCCGGCTTGGACGCGATGCGCAGGCCCAGCGACGCGGCGACGCCTCGCACCTGGGGCTTTTCCAGATCGGCTAGAGGAAAGCGCAGATAGTCCAACTGATCCTGCGTCGTGGCGAACAGGAAGTAGGATTGGTCGCGCGAGTGATCGACCGCCTTCCTCATCTGCGAGCGGTTTCCGTGCGTGGCGCGGCGGACGTAGTGGCCGGTGGCCATCGCCTCAGCGCCCAGATCGCGGGCGACGTCCAGCAGGTCGCGGAACTTCACCGTCTGATTGCAGCGGATGCAGGGGACCGGCGTCTGGCCCTTCAGATAGGAGTCCGCGAACTGGTCGATCACCGCGTCCTTGAAGCGGTTTTCGTAGTCGAGGACATAGTGTGGAATGCCGATCAGATCGGCGGCCAGACGCGCGTCGTGAATATCCTGACCGGCGCAGCAGGCGCCCTTCTTCTTCAGCGCCTCGCCGTGGTCGTAAAGCTGAAGGGTCACGCCCACCACGTTATAGCCCGCCTTGTGCAGCAGGGCCGCGACGACGGTGGAATCCACCCCGCCGGACATGGCGGCGACCACGCGCGCGCCCTGCGGCAG
Source organism: Brevundimonas naejangsanensis DSM 23858 (assembly GCF_000421705.1). GTDB lineage: Bacteria > Pseudomonadota > Alphaproteobacteria > Caulobacterales > Caulobacteraceae > Brevundimonas > Brevundimonas naejangsanensis. The sequence continues at coordinate 849,140 of NZ_ATXN01000002.1, read as the reverse complement.
GCCGACGGCCTGTCGCACGCTCTCGATCGCGGCGTCCATGTCGGCTTGCGACATGGGGGCGATGTCGGGAACGGGGCAGAGGATGTCGTCGGTCAGGGCGTCCATGGTCATCGCCGCCATTTAGGCCTTAAGGCGCGCGATTTCGAGGCCTAGCTTCAGAGAGATGGCGACTTGTCGTTCCATCCGCCTCGACCTTCACCAGAAAACGGAACCAGCGCGGGGTTGAATCTTGCGACTGGAACATCTGGGCGTGGCCGAAGGCGATGGCTTTTTCCGCCTGGCCGCATGGGGATGGCGGCCCGTTCACGATCTCGCACTGCGTGGCGAAAGCGTCCGTCTCTCCGAGGCATTCCAGCCAGACAACGGCTTCCTGCGGGATACATTGGGCGGCCGGACGAGCGGCTGCGCATCCGCCGAGAAGCAGCGCGCTCGCGAGGATTGGACCTGAGACCTTCACCGCGCTGAACTCCAGACATGAAAAAGACCGCCCCCATTCAGGAGCGGCCCATGATCGTGCGTCAAGCCGGGCAGGCCTAGTCGCGATAGCTCTGGATGCGCGTGGTGCGCAGGCCCTGCATGCCCCATTTGTCGATGGCCTTCTGCCAGGCCATGAATTCCTCGGCCGTCAGACGGTACTTTTCGAGGGCGTCCTCAAGGCTGATCAGCCCACCGCGCACGGCGGCCACGACCTCGGCCTTGCGCCGGATGACCCAGCGGTTCGTATCCGACGGCGGAAGGTCGCGCAGGGTCAGGGGCGTGCCCGTCGGCCCGACCACGTACTGTTCGCCGTTACTGTTAAGGCGTCGCTCTTGCAGCATGGGCTTTAAGCCTCTCTCACCACCACCATAGACGCGCAGGCTAGGCCCCCGCCCGCTAAGGGGCGTTTAAGCGTCGTGGTGAAGGAATGGCTAAGACGCATCCGGCCGATCCGACGCGTTCTGCGCCGGCTAAAGGAAGGATTCATCGAGTCTAACGAGACCTTGCTCATGGATTCCTGTTGGCCGATCAGCGCTTGATGTTGATCAGCTCCGCCAGCATTTCGTCGGCGGTGGTGATGATCTTGGACGAGGCCGAATAGGCGCGCTGGGTGGTGATCAGGCCGGTGAACTCGGTCGACAGGTCGACGGTCGAGGCCTCCAGCTGCTGGGCGCCCAGCAGGCCCGCGCCGCCCGTGCCGGGCGCCTTCAGGTTGAAGGTGCCGGAGTTCTGGCTGACCCTGAAGGCGTTGCCCGCAACCTCGGTCAGGCTGTCGGCGCTGGGGAAGGTGGCCAGGGCGACCTGGGCGATCTTGCGCATGACGCCATTGTCGAAGATGGCGGTTACGAAGCCGTTGTCGTCGATCTTCACCTCGGTCAGATTCCCGAAGGCGGTGCCGTTCGTATAGGTGGCCTGGACGATGGAGGTGCTGTCGTACTGCGTCAGCCCGCCCGTCGAGGCGGCCAGGTCGAAGGCGATGGTCTGGGCTTCGATGCCCAGAGCGGGATCCCAAGCGCCGTCGGCGCCCGGTGTCACCCCGTCAGACGAGCCCAGAGACAAGGTGGCTTTAGTCGGGTCGTCGAAGAGTCCGCCGCCGATGCCGCCCGGCGCGCTCCACGTCTGCATCGTGGCCACGTCCAGGCGGCCGTCTTGGGTGAAGGCGATGCGGCCCGACTTCAGCAGGCCATCGGCGTTCGTTACCGCAGGTGCGCCCGTTATGGGATCAACGGGAGCGCGGATCTCGGCGTACCACTCGTTGGCGGTCGAGCTTTTCAACAGGGAAACGGTGATGTTGCGCTGACCGCCCTTGGAGTCGGACACCGGGATGGTGATCTCGAAGTCCGGCTTCACGCCTGTCGCCGGATCATTGGCGTACATGGACATGGAGTTGGTCGTCGGATCATAGGCTGTGACGCCGGCAGGCAGCGGATTCTGGGCCGCTTCATTAACCGCTTGGCTGGACTTCAGGTTGGCGTTCAGGCTGACGCGGGTCGTGGGTTCGGCGGCGCCGCCGACCGAGCCGACGTTGATGGTGCGCAGGCGGCTCATGTCAGACGGGTCGGCGTTGACCGTGCCGTCGCTGGCGACCGGCCAGCCCTGAAGATAGAGGCCCGAGGTGTTCTGCAGATAGCCCAGGTCGTCGATCTTGAACGCCCCCGCGCGGGTGAACAGGCGCGCGTCCGACAGGGTCAGGTTTTCGGACTTTTCAGTCACGACGAAGAAGCCCTGGCCGGCGATGGCAAGGTCGGTGCCCGAGGTGGTGCGCTGAAGTTGTCCCGCCTGGCTGATGAAGTGACGGGCGGTCGCCTGCACCCCTCCGGCCGAATAGCCGACGCCCTGTGTCTGGGCGTTGACGACGGTGGAGAACTCCGTCGCCGCACGCTTGTAGCCGACCGTGTTCACATTCGCGATGTTCTGCGAGATCGTCGAAAGGGCCGCGGCGTTCGCGGTCAGGCCGGACACGCCGGCCAGCATGGCGCCGTTGATGCTCATGGCTGGGGTTCCTTACGAGAGAAGATTGAAGGGGTTGAGTTTCGAGGCCAGGGCGCTGAGCGCGCCTGCGTCCTCGTCCGGATCGGGTTTGGCGGCGGCCTTTTGTTCTTCCAGCGCGATCAGGCTGGACACCGGCATGATCGACTTGCCGATGACGACGAAGGGGGTGTTGTCGTACATCTCGACCCCGGTGACGCGGCCGCGGATCAGCACCTGGCTGTCGACATCCTTGCCGGCGCCGTCCTTGGCGACGACCTTCAGCGTATAGACGCCGCCGTCGTCCACCTGACCGCCGCCGGTGGTCTTTCCGTCCCACTTGAAGTCGTGCAGGCCATTGGTCTTGTCAGGCGCCGGGCCGCTCCAGACCACCTTGCCCGAGGCGTCCAGCACCTGAAGCGTGGCGTCGGTCGCATCGGCCGCCAGTTCGTAGCTCCAGCTAGCCTCGCCATCTTCGAAGCGGGTGGCGGACCAGACGGCGGTGGCGTCCTTGCCAATATAGGGCGCGGCTCCGGTCAGGCCGTCGCCCTGCTGGGCCTTCAGCAGACCGGTCAGCAGGTCGTTGGTCAGCAGTTGCTGCTCGACGCCCGCCATCTGGGTCAGCTGGGCGGTGAATTCGTTGGAATCGACCGGCGACAGCGGGTCCTGGTTCCTTAGCTGGGTGGTCAGCAGCGACAGGAAGGTCTGGAAGTTGGAGGCCAGCATCTGGCCTCCGGCGTTCACCCGGCCTGCGGCGTTGTTGGTGGAGACGGCGTCAACCATCGTCAGACCTTCAGATCGACGCGGTCAGGCGTCAGGGAAAGGGACGTCCAGGCGCTGGGCGGCGGAACGAGGGAATCGGCCTCTGCGGCCAGGCGGGCGGCGCCGGTGAAGGCGCGGCGGTCGGGCTGGCGCTCAAACGCGCCGCCGCCGAAGCCGGACGAGGGGTCGCGCTCGGCGAACTCCAGGTCGTCGCTCGACAGGTGCAGCCCCGCCTCCATCAGCTGGCGACGCAGTTCATCGGCGCGGGCGCGCAGGTCGGCGGCGGCGGCCGGGGTGTCGAAGGCCAGACGGGCCGTGACCTGACCGTCGGACTCGATCTCAAGGCTGACATCGACCCGGCCCAGACCCTCGGGCGTCAGCGCCATGTCGAAGCGGGTCGAGCGGCCGTCCAGCTTCTTGATGATCTGGGCGGCGATCTGGGCGGTGGTCTCGACCGTGGCGCGCGACAGATGGGACAGGCCCAGATCGCGTGGCGCGCCAGACTCCTGCGGCGCGGCCGTTTGGGCGGCGGCGGGCGGCTGGACCGGCGCGTCCGCGTCGGCGGCGGGCGGGGCGGGGGCGGGCGTCGGCGGCGTGGGGAGCGTTGCGGCTGTAGTCGGGCGAGCGACGGCTCCAGCTGCGACGGTCGCCGGAGTATCGCTTGTCTTGAGACGGTCGGCCGCCGACAGATCGGAGCCGCCTTCCGTCTGCGCTGCCGCCTGAACGACTTCGCGCGCAGACGCCAGGCGCTCGCCCGCGCCGGAGCGGAAGCCGGTCACGCCCGGCATGGCGGGGGGCTGGCCGGGCGGCGAAGGGAGGGCGGAGCGGTCGGGCGTCGAACCTTCAGCCTGCGTCTCGCCCTCGGCGGGCGCGGCTTCGATCGGGGCGTCAGATCCTACGGGGGCGGGGGCGGTCGCCTTGAGGGCGGCGAGCGGCGCGGCGGGGCTGAGCGCGAGCCCGTTCGCAGCGGGCGCTGCCGGGTTAGCGGGCGCGGCGAATGCGGACGAAACGGCAGTTGCGGCGGCCGCGATGGGTTCTGCGTCCTGCGTCTCGGCCTCGGTGTCCGCCGTCTTCTCAGAAGCGGGTTCTTCGGCCGCGGCGTCCGTGTTCAGCGGGGCGTCGTCGCCTTCAATCGTCAACGCCGGTGCGCCGGCCGCAAGCTGTTGAGGCTCAGGCGTCGGGGCGAACCAGACCGGAATCATGGCGACGGCCGCGCCCATGTCGTCGGGCTCAGTCTGCGCGGCGGGAGTCCGGACGGACGGCGGAGCGGGGGCTGGGGCTTCGGGCGTCTCTTCCTTGAGCATCAGGTCCGCGAACATGGCGCTGTCCGTCGCCGCCTCGATCGAGGCGTCCGGGCCCGCGCCGTCGGGGGCGGCGGGCGTCAGGACAGACAGGATGTTGATGGCGGACATGCGGCGGGCAGGCGCTTTCGGTCGTGTAAGGCGGCGCCTGCTGCGCCTGGGTCATTCGGCAGAGGCCCCGCAAGCCTTGGGCCAAGTGCAGGTTGTCTAGTTAACCTATTGAATTAACGCCATATTCAGAACGCGCGGCGCGCCGTTTTCGTTTTCCCGCGCCGGGCGCTTCTTGCCGCGCCTGTCGCTTTTTGCCGGGCGAAGAGGCCGCCGCACGACTTGGCCCGCGCCTTGCCTCCCTCACCTGGGAACGCACAGGGGCCGAATGCCGATGTCGAGGAAAATCAAAGAGATGGTCAGAAGACCTGCTCGTTTCGCCGGGCAAGATCTGCACGCTCGCCTGCAAGGCTTGCCGGGCGGGCGGTCGCCGGCGTCAGGAGGCGTCTGATGTCCCTTAACTCGATCATGAACATCGCCACCTCGGGCATGAATGCGGCCCAGACGCAGCTGCGGGTGGTTTCGGACAACGTCTCCAACGTCAACACGCCCGGTTATGTCCGCAAGATCGCCGACCAGCAGTCCTGGGCCAGTCAGGGCGTGGGCGCAGGCGTCGAGATCGCCCGCATCCGCCTGGCGACCGACCGTTTTCTGCAGGCGGCCAGCCTGAACGCCAGCGCCGACGCCGGGCGCCAGACGGTGCGCTATGAACTGTATGACCGCATCCAGTCGATGTTCGGCGACCCCGGCGCCAACAGCGGTTTCTTCTCGCAGATCGACAGCGTCTTCGCCGCCTTCGCCGCCTCGGCCGAGAATTCGACCTCCGGTCCCGCGCGTCAGGACGCCATCTGGAAGACCCAAGGGCTGTTCGACGAAGCGGCCCGCATCAACAGTCAGATCCAGTCGGTGCGCGAAGACGCCGACGCCCGCATCAAGAGCGCGGTCGAGACGGCCAACAGCCTGCTGGAGCAGATCGAAAAACTGAACGTCGAGATCGCCAAGGCTACGGTGGTCAATGCGGACTCATCCGGCGCCCAGACGGCGCAGGCCGCCCTGATCGACCAGTTGTCCGGCCTCATGGACGTTCGCATCACCGGGCGTGCGGTCGGCGGGGTCGAAATCCGCACCGGCGCCGGCATCCTGCTGGCGGGGCAGGGCGCGGCCAAGCTGGACTATGTGCGCGCGGGCGCTGTCGCGGCCGAGACGGTGTTCAACGAGATCACGGTCATAGAGCCGCCTGCCGGAAAGGCTCGCTCCCTGGCCGAAGGACTGAGTTCGGGCGAGATCAAGGGCCTGCTGGAACTGCGCGACGGCGAGGCCCCGGCCACCGCCGAGCGTCTGGCTGAACTGATGTCGCGGCTAGCGGATGAACTGAACCGGGCGCACAACGCCTCCTCGGCCGCGCCGCCGCCGAACAGCCTGACCGGGCGCAATGTGGGCCAGTCGCTGGAGACCGCGCTGGCGGGCTTTACCGGCCGAACCTCCATCGTCATCACCAATGATCAGGGCGTCGCCCTGCACAAGGTGGACCTGGATCTGGCGACGATGAACCCGGCGACCTTCCTGGCCGATCTGAACGCCCAGCTGGGAACCAACGGCAGCGCCAGCTTCGTCGACGGGCGGCTGAAGATTGAGGGCGCGCCGGGAACGGGGGTCGTGGTGGTCGACGATCCCGCCGCGCCGACGAACAAGGGCGGGCGGGGCTTTTCGCACTTCTTCGGCCTGAACGACCTGATCTCCAGCGACCAGCCGGCGATGTACGAAACCGGCATGACGGGCGCGTCGCAGCATGGCTTCCCGGCGGGCGAGACCATCACCTTCCGCTTCAGCGATGCGGCGGGCGCCAAGCTGCGTGATGTCCAGGTGGCGGTCCCCGCGGGCGGCGACATGACCAGCCTGCTGGCCGCGCTGAACGATCCGATGACGGGCGCCGGGCGGATGGGGACCTTCAGCCTCAATGCGGCGGGCGAGATGGCGTTCACCCCGCGCCCCGGCTCCGGCGCCCAGCTTTCGGTGCTTCAGGACCGCACGACACAGGTTCCGTCAGGCGTGTCGATGAGCGCCCTGTTCGGCCTGGGCGGGGCGCGCGCCTCGCGTGCGGACGCCTTTTCTGTCCGGGCGGACATTGTGCGCGACCCGGCGCTGATGGCCTTCGCTCAAGCGGACGCGACGGGCGGTCTGGGCACGGCCGTCGTAGGGCGGAATGACGCGCGCGGCGCCCGGCTTCTGGCCGCTGCGAGCGAGAATGCGACGACCTTCTCTGCGGCGGGCGGATCGGCGGGCGGCTCCATGTCTCTGTCGCGCTATGCGTCCGAACTGTCGGGCGAAATCGGCAGCCGCGCCGCAATGGCCAAGAACAACGCTGTCAGCGCCACGGCCCTGGCCAAGGAGGCGACGGCGCGGCGGACCTCGGTCGAAGGCGTTAATCTGGACGAGGAGCTGGTGCTGATGACCACCTATCAGCAAGCCTTTAACGCTTCGGCGCGCATGGTTCAGGCCGCCAAGGACATGTACGATATCCTGCTGGGGATGGTGCGATGACCCGCGTCTCGACCTATGGAAACTACCAATCGGCCCTGCTGGACCTGATGTCGGCCCAGTCGCGCGCCGAGACGGCCCAGAAGAAGGTCAACACTCAGAAGAACGCCACCGATCTGGTGGGCTTCGGGCGGGGATCGGAAACGGTCAGCGCGCTGAAGTCCAGCCAGACCCGCATCCAGACCTTCATCGACACCAATAAGGCCGTCGCCGCCCGGCTGGAGACGCAGGACCTGGCGATGGACCGCGTCGCCGACGCTGCGACCGCCGCGCGCCAGGCCCTCGCCGACGCCATCGCCGCCGGACGTATGGACGCGCTGATGGGCTCGCTGGAAAGCCTGTTCATGGAGGCTCAGGACGGGCTGAACATGAAGCATCAGGGCAAGTATCTGTTCAGCGGCGGGGCTGTTGACCGCGCGCCCGTGGACCTGCCTGACATCCCCGGCCAGCCTGGCGCGACCATGATGGCCAAGCTGGCCGCCTTGCCTGATGAGAATGCGGCCTTCCGCAACGATCAACTGAAGCAATCGTCCTGGCTGGACGAGAACGTGTCGATGGACACCGGCTTCCTGGCCGACGCTATGGGGGCGGAGTTGTTCGCCATCTTCCGCGACATTCAACTGGCCCATGAGGCGACGCCGCTGGAAGGGCAGATGACCGACGCGCAGAAGGCTTTCCTGACCACTCAGATGGGGCGCTTCGAGGCGGCGGCCAAAGGCGTCGTTGAACTTCAGGCCGCCAACGGCGGAATGCAGAACCGGGTGGATCGCCTGCTGGAGTCGCAGGAGGCGCGCAAGATCTCGGTCGACACCATCCTGGCCGGCAAGACCGACGCCAACATGGCTGAGGCGGTTGTGGAGCTGGAGATGGCCCAGATCGCCCTGCAGGCTTCGGCCCAGGTGATCAGCCAACTGCGGCAGGTCTCGCTGCTGGACTATCTGCGCTAGAGCGAAATCGGTTCACATGCGATCGCATGTGAACCCAGATATTCGCTCGAGTGATTGATCTGGACCATTGATCTGAGTTCGGATTGATTCAATCCGAACCGATAATGGTCTAGGCCTTTGCTTTTCGACGCCTCTGAACAAAAATCCTCCCACGACGTTCACAAAGCTGCGCCGTGACGGGAGGGCTTGGCTTGCGCTCAGCAAGGCCGGAAGAGATCAAGAGTTGTCATCAGTCGTTGACGTCCGGTGAAAAGCATAGCTTTAAGCCGCGTAGGCGCGCGGACGGGCCTGTGTCAGTGTCGAGCTCATGAATCGGGCGGATTTCCAGATTGACGATCATCAGGACGGACAGGCGCGCCTGCGGTTGGCCGGCGACTGGTCGACGGTGTCTGTCGGGCGTCTGGGCGACCGGCTGAAGTCCGAACTGGACGGGCGATCGGTTACGGCGCTGGATCTGGACGATCTGGGCCGTTTCGATACGGCGGGCGCTTTGGCGGTGGCCCAGGCGATGAGCAGCCCCATTCCCGAATCCGCCTGGTCTGCCCGGCCCGAGGCGGGGCGGCTGTACCGTATGGTGGCCAAGCTGGACTGTATGACGACGGAGCCGCCGCGCCGATCCGCGCCGATGACGCGCGGCTTCGCCAAGGTCGGTCGCGGGGTCTATGATTTCGGCGCTGAAGCCATGCTGTCGCTGGCCTTTCTGGGCCGCTTGATGGCCGCCGTCATCACGACGCTGAAGCACCCCGGCAGCATCCGCTGGGCCGCCTGGTTCAGTCAGGCGGAGCGCACGGGCCTGGACGCCATTCCCATCGTGGTGGTGACCAACTTCTTCATCGGCGCTGTGGTGGCCTTCATCGGCGTGGACCTGCTGACCCAGTTCGGCGCCGGGGTCTTCTCGGTGCAGTTGATCGGCGTCGCCGTCTTCCGCGAGTTCGCTGTGGTGATCACGGCGGTGCTGCTGGCGGGCCGCTCGGCCTCGTCCTTCGCCGCCGAAATCGGCTCCATGCGCATGACGCAGGAGGTGGACGCCATGCGGGTCATGGGGGTCGATCCCTTTCAGGCCCTGGTCATTCCGCGTCTGGCGGCCCTGCTGGTGATGCTGCCCCTGCTCACCTTCCTGGCGATGGTGGGCGGGCTCCTGGGCGGGGTGCTGGTGTCCTGGAGCCAGCTGAACCTCGGCCCGGCCTTCTTTTTCCAGCGGTTGGTCGAGGACGGCTATATGCCGACCCACATGATGGTGGGTCTGATCAAGGCGCCGGTCTTCGCCCTCGTCGTCGCGGCCATCGGTTGCCGACAGGGCATGTCGGTGGCGGGCGATGTCGAAAGCCTGGGGCGCCGGGTCACGGCGGCCGTGGTGCAGGCCATCTTCGCCATCATCCTGCTGGACGCCGTCTTCGCCCTGATCTTCATCGAGCTGAAAATATGACGGGCGAGACGCGCAAACCGGACGACCGCGAGGCCGTCATTCAGGTGCGGGGCCTGCTCAGCCAGTTCGGCGAGCGGGTTATCCACCAGGACCTGGATCTGGACGTGATGCGCGGCGAAGTGCTGGGCGTCGTCGGCGGGTCCGGCACGGGCAAGACGGTGCTGTTGAACTCCATCATCGGCCTGAAAGAGCCTGAGGGCGGGGAAGTGCGTCTGTTCGGCGAGGACCGCAGCGCCATGACCAAGGAAGAGGCCGCCGCCGTCGAGCGCCGCACCGGCGTGCTGTTCCAGCAGGGGGCGCTGTTCTCCTCCCTGTCGGTGCTCGACAATGTGGCATCGCCGCTGGTCGAACATACCCATCTGCCGAAGAACACGATCCGTGAACTGGCCGAGATGAAGGTCGCCATGGTGGGGCTCAAGCCCGAGGCGCTCTACCTGAAACCGGCGGAACTGTCGGGCGGGATGCGCAAGCGCGTCGGCCTGGCGCGGGCGCTGGCGCTGGACCCCGAGCTGGTCTTTCTGGACGAGCCGACAGCGGGGCTGGATCCCATCGGGGCGGCGGCGTTCGACGACCTGATCCGTCAGCTGTCGGATGATCTGGGGCTGACCGTCTTCATGATCACCCACGATCTCGATAGCCTGTACGCCATCTGCGACCAGGTGGCGGTGCTGGCGGATAAACATGTTGTGGCCAAGGCGCCGGTCGCTGAGCTGGAACGCTCTGACCACCCTTGGATCAAGGAATACTTCCTGGGGCCGCGCGGACGCGCCGCCCACAAGACCGCGGCCTGAGGAGGGCGCGAAACGATGGAAAGAGACGCTCATTACGCCGCCGTCGGCATCGCCACCGTCGCCCTTCTGGTGGCGCTGGCCGTGTTCACGATCTGGCTGGCGCGGTTGCAGTTCAACAAGGACTACGATGTCTATGACATCATCTTCTACGGTCCCGTGCGCGGCCTGTCGGAAGGCGGCGAGGTCCACTTCAACGGCATCCGCGTCGGTGAAGTGACGAACCTGAACCTGGACCCCAAAAAGGGCGATCAGGTCATCGCCCGGGTGCGTCTGAACGGGACGACCCCGGTGCGCGTCACCTCGCGCGCCCAGTTGGAGCCGCAGGGCATCACGGGCCTGAACTACATCCAGATCACGGCGGGCGAGGCGTCCAGCCCGCTTCTGAAGGACCAGTATCCCGACAATGTCGTCCCGGTGATCCAGAGCCAGCCCAGTCCACTGGCTGAATTGCTCAGCGGCTCGGGAACGGTGCTGGCGCAGACGGTCGACGCCCTGAACCGCATCAATCGGGTCATGTCGGACGACAATATCCGCAGCTTCTCGTCCAGTGTGAAAAACGTCGAGGCCCTGACCGCCGAGCTGGAAGCCCGCAAGGGCATGTTCCAGCAGCTGGAAGAGACGATCGCCAAGGCCAACGCCGCAGTCGGCGAATACCAGGCCCTGGGCGTCAGTGCGCGCCAGATGGTCGATACCGACGGCAGGCAGGCTATCGCCAATATCAACAAGGCGACGCAGGAAGCTCAGGCCGCCATCGCCTCGATCAATCGTTCGGCGTCCGGTCTCGAAGGGCCTCTGGGCGATTTCGGTACACAGACAGTGCCGCAGTTGAACGACACCATCCGCCAGCTGGATCAGGCGACGCGCTCGCTGCAGTCGCTGATCGACAATGTGCGCGACAGTCCGCGCGACTTCTTCGCCAAGGCGCCGTCCAAGGAAATCGAGGTGCAGCCATGATCCGCAACCGATGGATGACCGTCGCCGCCTGCGCTGGGTTTGCAGCGGCCTTGTCCGGCTGTGCTGTGCTGGCCACGCCGGATCCTGTTCAGTTGTATCGCTTTGGCGGCGCATCCGCCTACGCCGGGACCGGAGCGACCTCGGCCTGCCCTGACGTTCATGTCGCCATGCGTCGGGTCGAGTTTCCTGAGGCCGCGCGCGGTGACCGTATGTTGGCCGTAACCGGAACCGAAGCCGCCTACATCAAGGGCGCGCGCTGGGTGTCTCCGGCCGAGACCCTGTTCGAAGAAGCTCTGCGCAACGCCTTTGCCGACGGCGGCGCCTGCACGGTCCTGAGCAGCGGTCCAATGGCCCGCAACGGCCTGTTGCTCAGCGTCGACGTGCGCCGCTTCGAGGCGGCCTACGCCGCGCCGGGCGCCGTGCCGGATGCGAACATCGTCGTGCTGCTGCGTCTGGTTCGGCCGGGGGACCGCTCCATCTTGGCCGAGGATCGCCTCTCGGTCAGCGAGAGCGCGGGCGCCAACCGCCAGTCGGCCATCGTCGCCGCCTTCGACCGCGCCACGGCCGAGGCCAGCCGCCAGATCGTCCTGTGGACCGACCAGCAGGGCTTCCAGGCGACGCGGGATTAAATCTCTTCTCCCCTTCAGGGAGAAGGAAGACATGGAAAACCCCGGCGACCGCGAGGTCGCCGGGGTTTTCTGTTTTCAGAAGCGGAAGAGGGCGGTTCAGCCCACGCCCGGCGCCACCGTGTAGTCGGCCTCGGTCTTGGCCGCGACCTCGTCCAGCGTGACGCCGTCGGCCAGTTCGATCAGTTCCAGACCCGAACCGTCCGGCTTGACGTCGAACACCGCCAGATCGGTGATGATGCGGCTGACTACGCCCGCGCCGGTCAGGGGCAGGGTGCATTCCTTCAGCACCTTGGACTGACCGTGCTTGTTGGCGTGATCCATGACCACGACCACGCGCTTGACGCCCGCGACCAGGTCCATGGCGCCGCCCATGCCCTTCACCAGCTTGCCGGGGATCATCCAGTTGGCGATGTCGCCGTTCTGGGCCACTTCCATAGCGCCCAGGATCGACAGGTTGATGTGGCCGCCGCGGATCATGGCGAAGCTGTCCGAGGAGCTGAAATAGCTGCTCTCGGGGATTTCAGTGATCGTCTGCTTGCCGGCGTTGATCAGGTCGGGGTCTTCCTCGCCCTCATAGGGGAAGGGGCCCATGCCCAGCATGCCGTTCTCGCTCTGCAGCGTGACGGTCATGCCCTGCGGGATATAGTTGGCGACCAGCGTCGGGATGCCGATGCCCAGGTTCACATAGAAGCCGTCCTGAAGCTCTTTCGCGGCGCGTTCAGCCAGTTGTTCGCGAGTACGGGCCATGATTACGCTCCCTTCTGACGGACGGTGCGCTGTTCGATGCGCTTTTCGGAAACGGTCTGGATCAGGCGGTCGACATAGACGCCCGGCGTATGGATGTGGTCGGGGTCCAGCGAGCCGACGGGGACGATCTCTTCCACCTCGACCAGCGTCACCTTGCCCGCTGTCGCCATCATCGGATTGAAGTTGCGGGCCGTCTTGCGGAAGACGAGGTTGCCGCGCTCATCGGCCTTCCACGCCTTGATGATGGACAGGTCGGCGACCAGCCCCGTCTCCATGACGTATTTGCGGCCGTCGAACTCGCGCACTTCCTTGCCTTCGGCGACCAGGGTGCCGACGCCGGTGGCGGTGAAGAAGGCGGGGATGCCTGCGCCGCCCGCGCGGATGCGCTCGGCCAGGGTACCCTGCGGGTTGAACTCCAGTTGCAGCTCGCCGGCCAGATACTGGCGCTCGAACTCCTTGTTCTCGCCGACGTAGGACGAGATCATCTTCGCGATCTGGCGCGTCTCCAGCAACTGGCCCAGACCGAAGCCGTCCACGCCCGCATTGTTGGAGATGACGGTCAGGCCCTTGACCCCCGTGTCGCGTAGACCCGCGATCAGGTTCTCGGGAATGCCGCACAGGCCGAAGCCGCCGGACATGACGGTCATGCCGTCGAATGTCAGCCCCTCCAGCGCGGACTTCACGTCAGCGTAAATCTTGCCCATCGGACTCCCTTTTTCACCGTCTGATGAATATCGCGGTCTTCTCCGTCCTTAAAGCGGGCGAGAGAAGGGGGCAAGCGCCATGCGTCGAAAGGCTCGGCGGTTGACCGCGCGGCCCGGGGGCGACACACCTAGGCTCACAGAAGACTTAATCTCAGTGGGGAAACTCCATGCGCAATCGACTGATGCGGGCCGCATTGCCCGCTCTGGTTCTGGCTGCGGCCGTTCCGGCCCTGACGCTGCCGGTCGCAGCGGTCGCCCAGGAGGCGGCGGCGACCTATCAGCAGCCGCCCGCGCCGATCGCACAAATCCTCGACGCCAAGCCTAACCCCGGCGTCAGTGTCAGCCCGGATCGCAAGACCCTGCTGCTGACCGACCGCTCCAACCTGCCCAGCATCGCCGAATTGTCCGAGCCGATGCTTCGCTTGGCCGGATACCGCATCAACCCGCGCAACAACGGCCCGGCCAACAGCCGCGTCTCCTGGCTGACCGGGCTCAGCTTCCAGTCGATCGACGGCGGCGCCGCGCGGCCGGTCACGGGCCTGCCCGTCAATGCGCGCCTGACGAACACCAGCTGGGCGCCGGACGGCAGGACGGTCGCCTTCCTGGTCAATGTCCCGAACGGGCTGGAGCTGTGGGTCGCCGATGTCGCTCAGGCCAAGGCGCGCAAGCTGAACGGGCCGATGGTCAACGCTGCCTCGGGTTCGGGCTTCTCCTGGCTGCCGGATTCCTCTGGCCTGCTGGTTCTGGCGGTTCCGGCCGGGCGGGGCGTAGCCCCGAACGTGGATCATCCGCCCGAGGGTCCGATCATCACCGAGACGGGCGGCCGCGCCGCTCCCGTGCGCACCTATCAGGACCTGTTGTCCAATGCGGGCGACGAGGCCCTGTTCGACTATTACTTCACCAGCCAGCCGACGGCGGTGTCGCTGAACGGCCGCGCTCGCACTGTGGGGCAGCCGGGCGTCATCCTGGGTCTGTCGACCTCGCCGGACGGCCGCTACATCCTGCAGACGCGGGTGAAGAAGCCTTATTCCTATGTCGTGCCGGCCAGCCTGTTTCCGTCCGACGTCATCGTCACCGACCTGAACGGCCGCGAGGCGCACCGCGTCGCCGACCTGCCGCTGCGGGATAATGTGCCGACGCCGTTCGACGCCGTGGCGCCGGGGCCGCGCTCGGTGCAGTGGCGCGCGGACGCCGACGCCACCCTGGTCTGGACCGAGGCTCAGGACGGCGGCGATCCGCGCAACGCCGCCGAGGTGCGTGACCGCGTCTTCATGCTGCGCGCGCCGTTCAACGACCGGCCGCAGGTGCTGCTTGACCTCAAGGAACGCTACGCCGGGACCATCTGGGGCCGCGACGACGTGGCCATCGTCAACAGCCGCTGGTTCAACACTCGGCATGAGACCCGCACCCTGGTCGATCCATCCAATCCCGGCGCGGGCCGCGTCCTGGTCGATCGCAACTATCAGGACCGCTACAATGATCCGGGCTCGGTGATGACCGAGCCGAACGCGCGCGGCCGCTCGGTCATGCGCTTCAACGCCGACGGCTCCAAGGTCTTCGTGGAGGGCGGCGGGGCGACGCGCGAGGGGCAATATCCCTTCCTCGACCTGATGGATCTCAAGACCGGCGCGTCCGAACGTCTGTGGCGCTCGTCCCAGGGCGAATACGAAACCGTCGTCGGCGTGCTGGACGAGAACGGCCGCAAGCTGGTCACCTATCGCGAAAGCCGCACCGACCCGGCCAACCTGCGCGTGCGCGATCTGGACGGGGGCGTCACCCAACTGACGCACTTCCCGGACCCGGCGCCGCAACTGGCCGGGGTCAGCCGCGAGCTGATCACCTACACCCGCGACGACGGGGTCGAACTGTCGGGGACGCTGTATCTGCCCGCCGGTTACGACAAGGACCGCGACGGCCCGCTGCCGCTGTTGATGTGGGCCTATCCGGCCGAGTTCACCGACGCCGCCGTTGCCGGTCAGGTCGTCGACACCGACAACCGCTTCGTGCGGCCGGGCGGCTCCAGCCACCTGTTCCTGCTGACGCAAGGCTACGCCATCCTGGACAACCCGACGATGCCGATCATCGGCCGCGACGGGGCCGAGCCGAACGACACCTACATCGAGCAACTGTCCGCCAGCGCCAAGGCGGCGGTCGACGCCGTGGTGGCTCTGGGCGTGGCGGATCGCGACCGTATCGCCGTCGGCGGCCACTCCTACGGCGCGTTCATGACGGCCAACCTGCTGGCGCACACCGACCTGTTCAAGACCGGCATCGCCCGCTCGGGCGCCTATAACCGAACGCTGACGCCGTTCGGCTTCCAGGCGGAACAGCGGTCCTATTGGGAGGCGACCGACACCTACAACGCCATGTCGCCCTTCACCTACGCCAACAAGATCAACGAGCCGATCCTGCTGATCCACGGCGAAGAGGATGACAATTCGGGCACCTTCCCGGTGCAGACCGAACGCTTCTATGCGGCGCTGAAAGGCAATGGCGCCACGGCGCGCTACGTCGTTCTGCCGCTGGAGGCGCATGGCTACCGCGCGCGGGAGTCCGTCGGTCATACCCTGTATGAGATGGGCGCCTGGCTGGATCGCTGGATGAAGCCGGCGGCGACGACCGGACAGGAGTGATCAGCGATCCCACTCCGGCGTCTCGCCATAGAGACCGGACAGGAAGTCGATGAAGGCGCGGACGCGGGTTTCAGCCCGCGCCCGCCCGGCCGTCAGGGCGAAGATGGCTACGTCCGACGATCCCGCATACTGCGGCAGCACCACCTTCAGTCGCCCGTCGCGCAGTTCGTCGCCGATGTCCCACGTCGAGCGCAGGGCGACGCCGACGCCCGCCAGAGCCAGTTCGCGCGCCACTTCGCTTGAGTTGGTCCGCACCCGGCTGCGGGCGCGGAAGACGACGGGGCCTTCCGGACCCTCCAGCCGCCAGGTCGATTGATTTTCGGCGGCCAGTTGGGCGTGACGGCGCAGGTCTTCCAGGCTCTCGGGCGCGCCGTGCTCGGCCAGATAGGCGGGCGAGGCGCACAGCACGCGCCGGTTCGGCGCCAGTCGGTGCATCAGCGGGTTGTCCGCCTCATAGCCGCCGATCCGCACCGCCACGTCCACGTCCTCGGCCATCAGGTCGACGAAGGCGTCGGTCAGACTCAGTTCCAGCGTCAGGCGCGGCTGCGCCTCCAGAAACGGCTGCAGCAGCGGCGCCAGCCGTCGCCGCCCGAACGAGGTCGGCGCCGAGACGCGTAGCAGGCCGCGCGCCTGCGTCGTGCGGCGCGACACCACGGCCTCCAGATCCTCGACCCCTTCCAGCAGCTGCGCCGCGCGGTCATAGACCAGCCGCCCGGCCTCCGTCGGGGCCAGACGGCGCGAGGTGCGCTCGATCAGCCGCACGCCCAGCCGGTCCTCCAGCCGCGCCAGCCTTCGCGAGGCCACGGCGGGCGAAAGGTCCAGCCGCCGCGCAGCGGCGGACAGGCTGCCTTCCTCCAGCGCCCGGACGAAGATTTCATACTCGGCCAGCATGGCGGGCTCTCATCATTGCAGATTTTGCAAAGATAAGCAGCTTTCTTCGCCGTGGATAGCGGCGGCCATTAGGGCGTAGTCTTCAGGCTGAAGGAGACTGCCATGTTCGACGCCCCCAAGACCCCCGCCGACGCCTATGCCCGCCACGGCAGCCTGAAGGTCGCCGCCGAACTGGACGCCTTCGTGCGCGATCAGGCGTCGCCGGATACGGGTGTGAGCGCCGCCGCCTTCTGGGCCGGGGTCGAGGGGCTGCTGGCCCGCTTCGGCCGCCGCAACCGCGACCTGCTGGAGCGCCGCGACCAGCTTCAGCACAGGCTGGACGACTGGCACCGCGCCTATCCGGGCCAGCCGGATCAGGCGGCCTATCAGGCTTACTTGCGCGAGATCGGATATATCGAGCCAGAGCGCGACGGCGTGCAGGCCGAGACGGCGAACGTCGATCCCGAGATCGCCTCCATGGCCGGGCCGCAGTTGGTCGTGCCGCTGACCAACGCCCGCTATCTGCTGAACGCGGCCAATGCGCGCTGGGGCAGCCTGTACGACGCGCTTTACGGCACCGATGCGCTGGGCGAGGCGCCGAAGGCGGGCGGCTATGACGTCGAGCGCGGCGCGCGCGTCATCGCCCGCGCCCGCGCCTTTCTGGATCAGGCGGCGCCGCTGGCGACCGGATCGCACGCTCAGGCGACGGCCTATCGGGTCGAGCACGGCCGGTTGATCGTGACGCTGGACGGCGGGTTGGAGACGGGGTTGGCGGGCGCGGATGTGTTCGCGGGCCATTCCGGCAAGGCCGATGCGCCGTCGGGCGTCCTGCTGCGCCACAACGGCTTGCATCTGGAGATCGTCATCGACCGCGCGCACCCCATCGGCCGTGACGACCCGGCGGGCGTCGCCGATGTTGTGGTCGAGGCGGCCCTGTCGGCCATCGCAGACGCCGAGGACAGCGTCGCCGCCGTCGATGCGGCGGACAAGCGGCTTGTCTACGCCAACTGGCTGGGCCTGATGCGCGGCGATCTTCAGGCCGATTTCCAGAAAGACGGCCGCACGGTCGAGCGGCGCCTGAACCCGGACCGCCTCTATACGGCGCCGGACGGATCGAAGCTGGCGCTGAAGGGGCGCAGCCTGATGCTGGTGCGCAATGTCGGTCTGCACCTGACGACCGACGCCGTGCTGGACGCCCACGGGCGCGAGACGCCCGAGCATCTGCTGGATATCGCCATGACCGGCCTGATCGGCCTGCACGACCTGCGCCGCCCGGCCGAGGCGCGTAACAGCCCAGCGGGATCGGTCTATGTGGTGCGGCCCAAGATGCACGGTTCGGACGAGGTAGCCTTCACCGACGACCTGTTCGGCGCGGTCGAGACCATGCTGGGCCTGCCCGCCCTGACGCTGAAGATGGGCATCATGGACGAGGAGCGTCGCACCAGCGTCAACCTGATGAACTGCATCGCGGCGGCGAAGGGCAGGGTGGTCTTCATCAACACCGGCTTCCTGGATCGCACGGGCGACGAGATCCACACGGTGATGGAAGGCGGCCCCGTCGTCCGCAAGGAGGCGGTGCGCGAGACCGGCTGGATCAAGGCCTATGAGGACCGCAACGTCGACATCGGCCTGAAGGCGGGTCTGTCGGGGCGGGCGCAGATCGGCAAGGGGATGTGGGCCGCGCCGGACCGCATGGGCGACATGCTGGCGGCCAAGGCGGGCCATCCGCGCGCAGGCGCCTCGACGGCGTGGGTTCCCTCGCCGACGGCGGCGACCCTTCACGCCCTGCACTATCACGAGGTCGACGTCTGGTCGCGTCAGGCCGAGATCGCGACGCGCGCACCGACCGGACTGACGCCGCTGCTGACGCCACCGTTCGCGACCGGAACGCCGGGCGGTGATGAAATCCGGCAGGAGCTGGACAACAACGCCCAGGGCATCCTCGGCTACGTCGTGCGTTGGGTGGATCAGGGCGTCGGCTGCTCCAAGGTGCCGGACATCCACGACGTGGGCCTGATGGAGGACCGGGCGACTCTGCGCATCTCCAGCCAGCATCTGGCCAACTGGCTGCGCCATGGCGTCACGACCGAGGACGAGGTCTTAGAGGCGCTGAAGCGCATGGCCGTGGTGGTGGATCGCCAGAATGCGGGCGACCCAGCCTATCGCCCGCTCGCTCCTGCCTATGACGGCCCGGCGTGGCAGGCGGCGTGTGATCTGGTGTTCAAGGGCAGGGAACAGCCGAATGGCTATACCGAGCACCTGCTGACTCACTGGCGCCGGAAGGCTAAGGCGGGCTGAAAGGGATCGCCGCAATCCCAAAATGAAACAATTTCTTGCCTGATCGCAAGCGCCGCCTTAAAGACGCTGTTGGTGTTTACGTTTCTTTAACCTTTTGCCGAGGGGTGTTTTTCGCCTCCTGCGCGCAAGATGTCCCAAAATGGGATGGCATGGCTCTTGGAACGTTGACCGCAGAAGCTCTTTCGGTGGGAGAGGGCGCCGCTCAATGCGGCTGGGGAGCGATCAGGTGGGCGGGTTCTTGACGACATCAGGGCGTGCGCGCGCGCCACGGCGGGCCACGGTGCTTGCGGCGGCCGGCGCTATGGTCGTGGCGGTTGCGTCCTCGGCCGAAGCCGAACCGATGAGCGCGGGCAACATTGTAGACATCGGCGCGCAACTGGAGGTCGCCCTCAAGGGCCGCATCGTCCAGCGGTGCGAGATTCAGGGCGGCGAGAGCATCGACCTGGGCGAACTGAGGGGCGGTCTGGTGGCGGCTGCAGGGTTCGGTCTGGATTGCAACGTGCCGTTCGACATCAATGTCTCTTCGGCGCGAGGCGGTCTGGCTCACGCCAGCCAGCCCCAAGGAGAGGGGCCGTTCGCGGGCATGCTTCCCTATGACCTCAAGGTGACGGTGCCGACCCGCCATCCCGAACGCGAGGTCGTTGTCGAAGGACGGTTTTTTTCGCCGGACATGATGGCGCACGCTGTGCTGAGCAGCGGCGACGGCATCGCTTCCGGGCGGGGGTGGTTGGAGCTTCGAACTCGAGCGCCTTCGGGCGCTGGCCTGCTGGCTGGCCGGTATAGAGAAACCCTGACCATGACGATAAGTCCGAGAGTTTAGCAATTAACTCATATTACTTCTATATAGAAACAATATATCTTTTCTATACGGCTAATATTTAGTCCTAATATTGCAATTCCTTCGCAAATTTTAGTATTGATCGTAAATTTATTGTAAAAAACTTATTGACTATTGACTTCTTCATGTCATAACGACGTTCTAGAGCAGAGGTATTGCTCTGTTCTTTGAGTAATCACTCTTGAAACCGTTTGGAGACTTCCAATGAAGATCGCTTCCCTTATCGCGGGCGTCGCCGCCGTCGCTCTGACCGCCGGCACCGCCTCGGCTCAAACCGCCGTCTCGACCCAGTCGCTGATCGCAGGCAAGCCGACCAACGTCGGCGATGTCGGCAACGCCGGCGCCTCCTTCTCGGTCACGGCTTCGGTGGCCAAGGATTGCGTCCTGGGCATCGCTGACACCAACAGCCTGGATTTCGGTGAAATCGGCATCTACGCCGACGGCAGCGCCGGCGTTGAGAACGCCTTCCGCATCGCCGGCCACACCTGGGGCGAAGTCCGCACCAACCTGGCTGGCTGCAACACCGCCAACACGGTCACCCTGACCAAGACGGGCGGCGTCGATGGTCTGAAGAACAACGCTGCGGGCGGCTACGACGACAACGTCTTCCAAGCCAACCTGCCGTACAGCGCCCACGCCTACTACACGGCCGGCGGCCAGACGGACGTCGGTCCGGGTACGACCGGCTATCACGTGGCCTCGAACTCCAACACCGGCGTTGCGGGCGTTGCGACGCACGGCGCCTGGCGCTCGAACCTGACCGTGACGGTCAACATCCCGGCCCCGGCTAAGGCCGTGGTCGCCGGCGCCTATCAGGACACGCTGACGCTGACGCTCGCCGTCATCTAAGCCGTCTCTGAGTAGATCGGCGCGGGGGGAGTGCGAACTCCCCCCGTTCTGGTTTCAGCTTCGAATTCAGCCTCGGAGCGGGCGCGGGCCTTGGACGCCGCCGCCAAGGCTTTCGTTAAAATGTTTCGAGTATCTTGGTGTGGGAAGCGGAAGGGGCATGTCCATAATGAAGGCGTTACGTTTTGGCGCGCGCTGGAAGGCTGCGGCCCTTGTTTTTGTGGCGGCTCTCGTTCTGACGCCCGTCGCCTGGGCGATGCGCGTATCGCCCATGGTGGCGGAACTGACGACTTCGGGCGCCGGCTCGGTCGCCCGTATCGAGGTGGGCAACGCTGGATCGGCTGCCATGCCGTTCGAGGCGACGATCACCCGTATCGACTTCATGGACGACGGCTCCCTGGTGGAGACCCCCGCTGACGAGGATTTCCTGGTGTTTCCGCCGCAGGGACTGGTCCCGGTGGGCGGCCGCCAGGTGGTGCGGGTCCAATGGGTGGGCGAGCCGAACATCGACACCTCGCGCGCCTATTATCTGACAGTGCGCCAACTCCCCGTGTCCACGGACGTCGAGGCAGGCGAGGCGGACACGCCCAGCCTGGCCGTCACGGTACTCTACACCATGAAGGCGTTGCTGGTGGTGGCGCCTCCCGGCGCTGAACCCGATGTCCATGTCGTCTCGGCCGAGCCGATCGTCATTCCCGCGCCGGAGCCCGATCTGGATGTCCCGCAGGCGCCTGAGGGCGCGGAACCGGCGACCGCTCCGACGGAAAGCGCAACCCCGGCGGAGCAGCCGGGCGTGCGGGTCGTGGTGAACAATCGCGGCAAACGCTACGCTCTGATGAGCGGCGCGACCTGGATCATGGAAGGCACGGGCCTGGACGGTCAGCCCTTCAGCCATCGCTATGACGGCGGCGAGATTTCACGCCTGATCGGCGTCGGCTATGTCGCGGCCGCCGGCGGCCAGCGCACCTTCATGGTCCCGACCTCCGTGCCACTGGACCCCGCCAAACCCGTCACCATCAGGTTCGCGCGATGAAGAAAGGGGGGGTCGGACTGGCGACGTTCCTTTTCGTCGCCAGTCCAGGGGGAAACAGCGTCGCTCAGGTATTGCCCGTCGGCGATATAGAGCAGCCGGCTGTCGCGACGAAGGATCGGCCGCGGCTCAATCCCTACGGTCGGGACATCAACATCACTGCGCCGCTGCAGTTCAACAACCGCATCCTGGGCGAGGTGGCCGTTCTGCTGACGCGGGACGATCGTTTCCTGGTCGACAGCGGCGACTTTCTTCGCTTCGTCAAACCCCTGCTGACGCCCGAGGCGGAGGCGGCGCTGGCGCGGACGCTGGAAGGCAAGCCGACATTCGAGGCGGGCGGGCTGACCGAGGCCGGCATCTGGCTGGAATATGATCCAAACCAACTGGCTCTGCTGGTCGTTCGGATCGATCCGGCCAATCGCGTGGTCGAGAGCCTCTATGAGACCGGCCGCGCCGAAGCGCCGGCCGAGGCGCCGGAAAGCTTCAGCGCCTATCTCAACTCCAACATGGTGATGAGTTATCGCCATGCCGAGAGCGAGACGCCGCTTCCGAGTCTGTTTCTGGATGGGGCGGCGCGTTTCGGCAATGTGGTCTTCGAAGCCGATGTTCAGGGCAGCGAGGATCTGTTCGACGGCCAGTATCGGGTTTCGCGGCGTTACGCCCGCATGGTCTATGACCAGCCGGAAGCTTTCCGGCGATGGTATCTGGGCGATCTGACGCCTGAGACGCGCGGGCGTCAGGGCTTTGTGGAAATGGGCGGCGTGGGCGTGTCGCGCCAGCGCCTTCGCTTCGACACCTTCCGCAATAACGTCCTGACCGGCGGGCGCCAGCTCTTGTTGCAGGAGGCGGCGACCATTCGCGTGCTGCGCAACGGCGTTTTCCAGCGCGAATTCCGACTCGACCCCGGACAGTACGACATTTCCGGCCTGCCGCTGGACACGGGCAGCAACGACGTGCGCCTGGAGATCCAGAGCGAGTCTGGACGGGTCGAGAGCCTGGCCTACCGGGCCTATGTTGACGCCATCGACCTGGAACCAGGCGATTATGAATACGGCGCCTATCTGGGGGTGACGAGCGCGACCGCCTTCGGCGGGCGGGATTATGAGGATGGCCATCTGGCCTTCTCGGGCTTCTGGCGAAAGGCCTTCATCAACCGGCCGGCTGTGGGCTTGGGGATGCAGCTTTCCGAAGACATCCAGACGCTGAGCGGCCAGAGCCAGCTCATCCTGCGCAACGGCGCGCGCCTGGGCGTTGATGGCTCGCTCAGCAACGGCCCGGAGGGCGGTGGTTACGCCTATGCGCTGAGTTATGATTACGCCGCCGACGAAGGCGAATCCTACAGTAGCTGGAACTTCGTCGCCGACTATGTGTCCGAAGACTATGCGACGATCGGCGGAATGTTCGCCAATCCCACCTCCTGGACCTTCAGCGGCAGTTATTCGCGGCGGTTGACGGAAAACTGGTACGGCAACCTCAACGCCTCCTATCGGGTGTCGCGCAGCGACATCGTGGACGACGCCTACAGCATCGGCCTGTCATCGACCTATCGAGTGAACCCGCAGTGGTCGGTGCGCCTGGGCGCCGAGGCGGCGGATTACGGCAATCTGCTGGGCGAGCGGAACAGCCGGGGCGTGGGCGTCACCTTCGCCCTGATCTGGCAGCCCCGCTATGATCGTCGGGCGGAGGCGCAATACAGTTCCGCCAGCAACATCGGATCGGTGCGGTATCAGCAGATGTCGTCGGGTCAAGCCGGGTCGGTCGGCTATTCCCTGGCCTCGACCTACAACGACGGGCCAGGCTCGCTCTCCGGCCAGGTCGACTATGTGGGCAACCGCTTCGACGCCAGCCTGTCGCACGCGGCCTATGGCCGAAGCTTCTCGAATATCACGGACGACCAGGTCTCGACCCTGCGGATCGGCTCGTCGATCGCCACGGCTGGCGGCAGGGGCGGCGTCGGGCGCAACATCGGCGACAGCTTCGCCCTTGTCTATCCGCACGCCTCGCTGGGCGATCGCGATGTGATCGCCGGAGACAGTCTGCAGGACGGGCGTCGCACCGCGATCAGCGGCCCCCTGGGCGCCGCCGTGTTCAATCGGTTGACCTCCTACGCCAACCAATCGGTCCGTTATGACGTGATCGATCCGCCGATCGGCTACAACATCGGCGAGGGGGTGCGCCGGGTGCATCCGGCCTATCGCAGCGGCTATGCGATCGAGGTCGGCGGCGCCAAATTCGTGAGCGCGGTCGGCCGCCTGACGGGACGGGACGACAAGCCGGCCGCCCTTCTGTCGGGTCGAATTCGCGCTTTGGACGATGCGGGCATCGCGCCGGAACTCTTCTTCACCAATTCGGTGGGGCGCTTCGCCGTTCAGAACCTGGAGCCGGGCAAGAGGTATCGGGTGGAACTGTTCTCCGAACCGGCCGCTGAGTTTGAATTCACGGTCCCGGCGGACAATGAAGGCCTGCTTGATCTGCGCGTCGTCAGCGTTCCCCTCGATGTGCCTGAAGACTGAAGCCAAGGAGGCTGTAATGTCCCGTGTTGGTATCCTGTCCGCCATGACGGCCGCCGCCGCCCTTGTCTTGAGCGCGGGCGCGGCCGACGCCCAGGTTTCGCAAGGCGGAGGGTGCCGCCTGGCGATCGAGACGGCGGCGGACGAATGGCTGCTTCGTTACGATCCTTTCGATCAGGATGCGGCCCAGCAGACCTTTGATCTGGCGGTGGTGAACCAGGGCGATGCGCCGTGCGCCGCGCGCACGCGGGTCGATCTGCGCGGCGAAGCCTTCGGTCTGGCGCGCGTGGATGGCGGGAGACGTCTGGACTACGTCCTGGTCGAGGAACGGGCGGGGGCGGACGTCACCCCCCGCGCGGGTGTGAGCACGCGCCGCCTGGGCGGACGGATGCTGGATCTGGCGCCGGGCGAGCGTGGTCTGCTGCGCTTCTCGCTCGCGACAGGCGCTCACGAAATCGTCGCCGCCGGCCGCTATACGCAACACGCCTTCGTCAATCTGGAGACCGAGGACGGCCAGCCGCTGGCTGAAAGGCCTATCGCCCTGACGGTCGAGATTCCGCGTGTCGCTGTCATGGGATTGAAGGGCGAGTTCCGCCGCAGCGGCGGCATGGCCACCATCGATCTGGGCGAACTGAAGGAGGGCGCCCGTTCGCTGCGCACGACCCTTTATGTGCTGAGCACCAGTGGCTACGCCGTGTCCGTGACCTCCCAGAATAGCGGCCAGCTGCGGCAAGGGACGAGTGGCTGGTATGTCACCTACGCCCTCAGCCTGGGGGGGCAGGCTGTGGATCTCGGCGGCGGCGGTCGTCTGGAGGTGGCGTCGCGCGGGCCGCGGTTCGACGACTATCCGCTGGCCCTGACCATCGGCGAGACGGCGGGCAAGCGCGCGGGGGAATATCGCGACATCCTGACTTTCACCGTTGCCGCGATCTGAAGCGACGACATCAAGACAAAGACCCCGCCGAGCGATCGGCGGGGTCTTTTGATTCAGGTCGGCGTCCGCGGCGTCAGATAGGCTGGATCGTTAGCGACAGGATCAGCGGCTCGTCCAGTTGGACGTCATCGAAGCGATAGGCGACGGTGCGGATCGTCGCCATGGTTGAGCGGCGCAACTCCAGCGAGCCGGCCCTGGCCAGGTTCAGCGTGCGCTCGCCATAGACGATGCGGACCGTCTCGGTGTCCGACAGCGGGCGATACTGGGCCGAGACGGTGAAGCCGCCGGGGCTGTTGCAGGCCTCGATCACCGAGCCCGCCCGGCCGGCTTCGGCCATGACAGTGGTGTCAGGGCGCACCCAACAGGCGACCGGCACGGTGGCGCGCAGTTGATACGATCCTCCGGCGGTCGGACCCGCCGCCGCGACCTGGGGCGCGCTCACGGCGGCCAGGCCGGCGGCGATCCCCAGAAGCGCACGGCGTTTTGCCGACAACAGCTTGGTCATGACGTCCTCATCACCCTTGATTTCAAGGCGACGATACGGGACCGTCCTTAACGTCAAGCGATCAGACAGGCTTAGCGGCAGCTTAAGCCCTATCGTGAATCGGCGCTAACCCTGTCGGCCCGCCTGGAGGAGTTGGAGAGGTGGCGGGACGCCGAGCGGAACGCATGAGGACCCTGGGCGCTCCATGACCCACGTCGCGGACCGCCATGGGCAGGACCTGTCAGGTCTTGCCGCCCGCGCGGCCTTTGGCCAGTTCGCGGTTCAGCCACAGGGCCAGCAGGGTGCAGATGGCGCCCGACAGCAGATAGGCGCCGCCCGCCACCAGGCCGAACCTGCCTGACAGCGCCAGGGCCGCCAGCGGGGCGAAGCCTGCCCCGAACAGCCACGCCAGGTCCGAGGTCAGGGCCGAGGCGGTGTAGCGGTTCTTCAGGCTGAAGCTGGAGGCGATGGCGCCCGAGGCCTGGCCGAACGACAGGCCCAGCAGGATGAAGCCCAGGATCATATAGGTCAGTTCGCCCGCCGGGCCGCCGTCCAGAAGCTGGGGCGCGAAGCCCGAGAAGGCGGCGATGCCCGCCGCCGTGACGGCCAGCAGGGCGCGGCGGCCATAGCGATCGGCCAGCCAGCCCGAGGCCAGGATGGCGAACAGGCCGAAGACGGCGCCGATCAACTCGATCATCAGGAAGCGGCTGGGCGCCTCGTCGGTGTAGAGGAAGACCCACGATAGCGGGAACACCGTCACCATGTGGAACATGGCGAAGCTGGCCAGAGGAGCGAAGGCGCCGATGATGATGTCGCCGCCTTCTTCGCGCACGGCCTTGGTCACAGGCGCGGGGTGCAACTCCAGCGTCTCGAAGGCGGCCTGGAAAGTCGGCGTCACCACGATGCGCAACCGGGCGAACAGGGCCACGACGTTGATGGCGAAGGCCACGAAGAAGGGGTAGCGCCAGCCCCAGTCCATGAAGTCGGCCGCCGACAGCTTGCTCAGGAAATAGGCGAACAGGGCGCTGGCCACGATCAGGCCGATCGGCGCCCCCAACTGCGGGACCATCGCATACCAGCCTCGGCGCTTTTCAGGCGCGCTGACGGACAGCAGGGAGGCCATGCCGTCCCAGGCGCCGCCCAGTGCCACGCCCTGACCGATCCGCAGGGCGATCAGCATGGCGGCCGACCAGTGACCGACCTGCGCATGGCTCGGCAGGAAGCCCAGGCAGACGGTCGACAGGCCCAGCAGGAACAGGGCGATGGTCAGCTTGGTCCCGCGCCCGAAGCGTCGGTCGATGGCGATGAACAGGGCCGTGCCGAACGGCCGGGCGATGAAGGCCACGGCGAAGACGGCGAAGGACAGCAGCGTTCCGCCCAGTGGGCCCGCATAGGGAAACACCAGCTGCGGAAACACCACGACCGAGGCGATGGCGTAGACGAAGAAGTCGAAAAACTCCGACGTCCGGCCGATGATGACGCCGATGGCGATTTCGCCCGCGTCGATTTTGCCGTCTCGTGCGTTGATCCGGCTGGCGTCCCGTTCAAGGGGCTCTGAAGAAGGCGCGCCGCTGGCTGCGTTCATGACCATGAGGCTCCCTGCACCGGGGCGCATACACGCCCGCGATCATAGAATGGCTAAAGCGTCCCTTTGCTCCCCTCGGATCGCAGAGGGGATAGGGCAGATTGTCCAATGTCGCACGCTGGGGGTGGGGTTTACGGGGGCTGGACGATGACCGAGCCCTTGTCTCAAACCTCGACTGGAGCCGCCGTGCGCCGACTGCGCCCCCTGTTGCTGTTGCCCCTTCTGGCCTTGCTGCCCGCCTGTCAGGCCGTGGTGCTGGCGCCCGCCGGCGACATCGCCGCCCAGCAGCGCGATCTGCTGGTCATGTCCGTGCTGCTGATGCTGATCGTCATCATCCCGGTCATGATTCTGACCGTCTTCTTCGCCTGGAAATATCGGGAGTCGAACAAGGAAGCCCGTTACGAGCCGGACTGGGACCACTCGACTCATCTGGAGCTGGTGATCTGGGCGGCGCCGCTGCTGATCATCATCTGCCTGGGCGCCATAACCTGGGCCGGGACGCACCTGCTGGACCCCTATCGGCCGCTGGACCGTGTCGCGGCCGGGCAGGCCGTCGCCGAGGATCATCGCCCGCTTCAGGTCGAAGTGGTGGCGATGGACTGGAAGTGGCTGTTCATCTACCCCGAATACGGCATCGCCACGGTGAACGAGCTGGCCGCCCCGGTTGATCGGCCGATCCGTTTCCACATCACCTCGACCGGGGTGATGAACTCCTTCTACATCCCGGCGCTGGCCGGTCAGATCTACGCCATGCCGGGCATGGAGACGAAGCTGCACGCCGTCATCAACCGTCCGGGCGAATACGTCGGCTTCTCGGCCAACTATTCCGGCGACGGCTTCTCCAACATGCGTTTCGCCTTCCACGGGCTGGATGAAGCGGGTTTTGATCAGTGGGTCGCAGGCGTTCGCGCCGCCGGTCAGGGTCTGGACCGCGACACCTATCTGGAGCTGGAGAAACCCAGCGAGAAGGTCCCCGTCATCCACTACGCCTCGGTCGACGACCGCCTGTTCGACGCCGTGGTCAACATGTGCGTCGAGCCGGGCAAGATGTGCATGGGCGAGATGATGGACATCGACCGCAAGGGCGGTCTGGGCCTGACGGCGGTCAAGAACACCCTGCCGCTGGTCTATGACAAATACGCCCGTCGCGGCGACGCCGTCTTCGGCGCCGGCGAGTCCTATGTGCTGACGATCTGCACTCCGCTGGAGGCCGAGGCCGCCGCCGTAGAGGCGGCCCGTCGCCGTCAGGCCTTCGGCGAGGACGTGGCTCGCGACACGCCGCTGAACCGCGTCATGGGGCAGGGGCTGGAGCGCCCCGGCCGATCCGAACCGGGCCAGCGTTTCGCCTCCCTCTTCTCCGCGCCTGCTGCGTCGCAATCCTGAGCGCCTGAACGATCATGACCTTTGAACATTCCACATCGCCGCTTCTGGGCCGGTTGAACTGGGAGTCGCTTCCGTTCCACGAGCCCATCCTGGTCGCCACCTTCGCCGTCGTCGTCATCGGCGGCCTGGGGGTGCTGGCCCTGATCACCCGCTACAAACTGTGGGGTTATCTCTGGAAGGAGTGGTTCACGACGGTGGACCACAAGAAGATCGGGATCATGTACATGATCCTGGGCCTGATCATGTTCCTGCGGGGCTTCGCCGATGCGGTCATGATGCGTCTGCAGCAGGCCATGGCTTTCGGCGGGTCCGAGGGCTACCTGAACGCCCACCACTATGATCAGATATTCACCGCCCACGGCGTGATCATGATCTTCTTCGTGGCCATGCCCCTGATCACCGGCCTGATGAACTATCTGGTGCCGTTGCAGATCGGGGCGCGGGACGTCTCCTTCCCCTTCCTGAACAACTTCAGCTTCTGGATGACGACGATGGGGGCCGTTCTGGTGATGGCCTCGCTGTTCATCGGCGAGTTCGCGCGCACGGGCTGGCTGGCCTATCCGCCGCTGTCGGGCATCGGCTACAGTCCGGGCGTCGGGGTCGACTACTACATCTGGGCGCTGCAGATCGCGGGGGTAGGGACCACCCTGTCCGGCATCAACCTGATCGCGACCATCGTGAAGATGCGCGCGCCGGGCATGGGCCTGATGAAGATGCCGGTCTTCACCTGGACCTCGCTGTGCGCCAACATCCTGATCGTGGCGTCCTTCCCGATCCTGACAGCCACCCTGGTCCTGCTGTCGGCGGATCGCTACATCGGCACCAACTTCTTCACGAACGACTTCGGCGGCAACCCGATGATGTACGTGAACCTGATCTGGATCTGGGGCCACCCCGAGGTCTACATCCTGATCCTGCCGCTCTTCGGCGTGTTTTCCGAAGTCACCTCGACCTTCTCGGGCAAGAAGCTCTTCGGCTACACCTCCATGGTCTATGCGACGGTGGTGATCACCATCCTGTCCTACCTGGTGTGGCTGCACCACTTCTTCACCATGGGCTCCGGCGCGTCCGTGAACTCCTTCTTCGGGATCACGACGATGATCATCTCGATCCCGACAGGGGCCAAGCTGTTCAACTGGCTGTTCACCATGTATCGCGGCCGCATCCGGTTCGAACTGCCGATGATGTGGACGGTCGCCTTCATGCTGACCTTCGTGATCGGCGGGATGACGGGCGTCATGCTGGCGGTGCCGCCGGCGGACTTCGTGCTGCACAACTCCCTGTTCCTGATCGCCCACTTCCACAACGTCATCATCGGCGGGGTGCTGTTCGGCCTGTTCGCCGCCATCAACTTCTGGTGGCCCAAGGCCTTCGGCTTCCGGCTGGAGAAGAAGTGGGGCCTGGTCAGCTTCTGGTGCTGGGTGGTCGGCTTCTGGATGGCCTTCATGCCGCTGTACGTCCTGGGCTTCATGGGCGTGACGCGGCGGATGCGGGTCTTCGACGACCCGGCCTATCAGATATGGTTCGTCATCGCGGGCGTGGGCGTGGCCGTCATCGCCGTCGGCATCCTGGCCATGCTGATCCAGTTCGCCGTCAGCATCATCCATCGCGACAAGCTGCGCGACGAGACCGGCGACCCCTGGCTGGGCCGCACGCTGGAGTGGGCCACCTCGTCTCCGCCGCCGGACTACAACTTCGCCAAGACGCCGATCATCCACGACAGCGACGCCTGGTGGGACATGAAGACGCGCGGCTATCAGCGGCCGAGCGAGGGTTTCAAGCCGATCCACATGCCCGCCAATACCGGGGCCGGCTTCATCCTGTCGGCCCTGTCGCTGATCGTCGGCTTCGCCCTGATCTGGTATATCTGGTGGCTGGCGGCGGCGGGCTTCGCCGCCCTGATCGCCTACGCCATCTTCCACACCTTCAACTACAGGCGCGACTACTACATTCCGGCCGAGACGGTTCAGGCGACCGAGGACGCGCGCACCCAGGCCCTGGCGGCCGCAGCAGCGACGCAGGGGTGATCCGATGAGCCACGCATCAACCCTCAACCCCGACTACGTCGACGAGACCGGGCGGCCGATCTTCCACCCGGTCGAGGAGCCGCACCACTCGGAAGGCCACAGCACCATGCTGGGCTTCTGGATGTATCTGATGAGCGACTGCCTCATCTTCGCGATCCTGTTCGCCGTCTACGCCGTGCTGGGCGGCAACTATGCGGCGGGCCCGGCGCCCAAGGACCTGTTCGACCTGCCGCTGGTGGCGGTGAACACCTCCATGCTGCTGTTCTCGTCGATCACCTACGGCTTCGCCATGCTGGCGATGTACCGCAACAAGGTGGCGCAGACGCAGGCGTGGCTGGCGATCACCGGCCTGTTCGGCCTCTGCTTCCTGGGCATCGAGCTCTATGAGTTCGCCCACATGATCCACCTGGGCGCCACGCCCCAGCGCAGCGGCTTCCTGTCGGCCTTCTTCATCCTGGTGGGCACGCACGGCCTGCACGTCACCTTCGGCTGCATCTGGCTGGTCACCCTGATGATCCAGGTGGGGCAGAAGGGCCTGATCCAGGCCAACAAGCGCCGCCTCATGTGCCTGAGCCTGTTCTGGCACTTCCTGGACGTCATCTGGATCGGCGTCTTCACCTTCGTCTATCTGTTCGGGATGCTGCGATGAGCGCCGAAGCCCACAACGAGCACGCCGTGACTCACGAAGATCACCACGGCGACGATCATGATCACGGCACCTACAGGAGCTATCTGATCGGCTTCGGCCTGTCGGTCGTCCTGACGGCCATTCCCTTCTGGCTGGTCATGGCCGGGGTGTTGGCGCCGCAGCTGACAGGGTTGATCATCACCGGCTTCGCCGTGGTGCAGATCGTGGTGCACATGATCTTCTTCCTGCACATGAACCACCGGTCCGAGGGCGGGTGGAACATGCTGGCGCTGATCTTCACCCTGGTGATCGTGGTCATCGCCGTCGCCGGTTCGGTCTGGGTCATGTATCACCTGAACACCAATATGATGCCCGTCCACGACATGCAGGTGATGGGCTGAGCCCTTTTGCACGCGGAGACGCCGCTTGACGTCATCGTCGGCCCCTGAACCCGCCGCTCGTCCGGCGTCACGCCGTCGATGGGTCGCGGGACTGGCGGTCTTCGCCGTACTGTTCGCAGGCTTTTCCGCGCTGGGGGTCTGGCAGGTCCAGCGCCTGGCGTGGAAGCAGGAGCTGATCCGCCAGGTCGACAGCCGCATCCACGCCCACCCTGTCCCGGCGCCGGGGCCTGCAAGCTTCGACGCCGTGACGCGCGAGGCGGACCAGTATCGCCGCGTCACGGCCAGCGGCCGGTTCCTGCATGACCGCGAGGCGCGGGTGAAGGCGGTGACGGACCTGGGGCCGGGCTTCTGGGTCGTCACGCCGCTGGCGGATGCGCGGGGCTTCACCGTCCTGATCAACCGGGGCTTCGTTCCGGCCGAGCGCGCCTCGCCCGAGACCCGCACCGCAGGCCAGATCGACGGCCCGGTCTCCGTCACCGGCCTGTTGCGGATCAGTGAGCCGAAAGGCGGCTTCCTGCGCGACAATGATCCAGTCGGCGACCGCTGGTTCTCGCGCGATGTGGCGGCGATCGCGCAGGCCAAGCGGCTGGACGGCCCGGTTGCGCCCTATTTCATAGATGCTGACTCGACGCCCAATCCCGGCGGTTGGCCGCGCGGCGGTCTGACGGTGGTGCGCTTCGCCAACAGTCATCTGGTCTATGCTCTGACCTGGTTCGGTCTGGCGCTGATGTCGGCGGGCGGCGCTGTTCTGTGGCTGCGCGACGAGCGGCGCCGCAGGGCAGGGGGGCGATAGTGCAGACGCAGACTCTGGGCCGCTTCGCTCGAACCGTTCTAGGCATGGACGCCAACGCCGAGACCCCGGTGTCGCCGGGCGCGGCCGGGCGGCGCAACATGCTGTTGCTGATCCAGTTGAGGTGGCTGGCGGTTATCGGTCAGGTGGCGACCATCGTCATCGTCCACTGGGGTCTGAAGATCAGCGTCCCGCTGGGGCCTCTGCTGGTGGCGCCGACGGCGCTGGCGGTGATGAATCTGGTCAGCGCGCCCGTCACCCTGCGGCGCAAGGTCGTCACCGACCCAGAGATCCTGCTGGCCCTGTGCGTCGACGTGGCGGCGCTGAGCTGGCTGCTCTACTTCAGCGGCGGGGCGACCAATCCGTTCGCGGCCCTTTACCTGATGCAGGTGGTGCTGGCGGCGGTGCTGCTGCGGCCGGTTTACGCCTGGGGCTTCGTACTGGCGACGGGCGCCTGCCTGGCCTTCCTGGCGGTGTGGCGTCAGCCGCTGGATCTGCCGGATGGCGCCGATGCGCGGCTGGGCCTGATCCAGCAGGGCGCCCTGATCAACTTCATCCTGATCGCCGTGTTGCTGGTGGCCTTCGTCACCCGCACCAGCCAGAACGTGCGCGCCCGCGACGCCTATCTGGCCGAGGCCCGGCAGCAGGCGGCGGAACAGGATCACATCGTGCGCATGGGGCTGCTGGCCTCGGGCGCAGCGCATGAACTCGGCACGCCGCTGGCCTCCCTGTCCGTGATCCTCAGCGACTGGCGGCGCATGCCCGCCCTGACCGGCGACGAGGATCTGCGCCACGACATCGAACAGATGCAGGCCGAGGTGGATCGCTGCAAATCCATCGTCACCAACATCCTGATGTCGGCGGGCGAGGCGCGCGGCGAGGCGCCGACCGTCACCACCCTCAGCGGCTTCCTCGGCGAGATCATCGATGACTGGTCCGCCAGCCGACCCGGCGACGCTATGCAGGTCGCCCTCAGCGGCCCGACGCCGCGCGATCCGTCCATCATCGCCGACCCGGCTCTGAAACAGGTATTCAGCGCCCTGCTGGACAATGCGCAGGAGGCGGGCGCGCGAAACCTGGAGATGCGGGCGGTGGCCGACGCCGACGGCCTGTTCATCGCCTTCGAGGACGACGGCCCTGGTTTCGCGCCCGTCATTCTGGAAAAGCTGGGCCAGCCCTATCAGTCTACCAAGGCGCGGGCAGGGGCGGGTCTGGGCCTGTTCCTGCTGGTCAATGTGGTGCGAAAACTGGGCGGCACGGTCGTCGCCGCCAACCGTCCGGGCGCGACAGGCGGCGGGGCCGTGGTGCGACTGGCCTTGCCCATCGACGCCCTGGCGCCGAAGTAAGCAGTCTGGAAAGAGAGCATGAGATGACGGACGAAACCCGCCGGCTTCTGATCGTCGAGGACGACGAGTCCTTCTCCCGCACCCTGCGGCGCTCGTTCGAGCGGCGCGGCTATCAGGTGGTGGCCGCCCACAGTCATGACCAGATGGTCGAGCTGTTGAAGACGCACCATCCCGACTATGCGGTGGTGGACCTGAAGCTGGGGACGGCCTCGGGTCTGACCTGCGTACAGACGCTGCACGCCTTCGACCCCGATCTGGTGATCGTCGTCCTGACCGGCTTCGCCAGCATCGCCACGGCGGTCGAGGCCATCAAACTGGGTGCCCGTCACTACCTCGCCAAGCCTGCCGGCACGGATGACATCGAGGCCGCCTTCGGTCGCGCAGCGGGCGACCCTGACGCCCCTCTGACCGCACGCCCGACCTCGATCAAGACGCTGGAGTGGGAGCGTATTCACGAGGTTCTGGCCGAGACCGACTTCAACATCTCCGAGGCCGCCCGGCGTCTTGGAATGCACCGCCGCACCCTGGCGCGGAAGCTGGAGAAGCGTCAGGTCAGCTAATCAGCGGCTCCGCTCATCCCTCCGTCTTCAACGCCCCCAGCACATCTTGCGTATCCTGCCCCAGCTTCGGCGGCGGGGCGTCGTATCGCACCGGCGTCTTCGACAGGCGGATGGGCGAGGCGACCGTGCGGATCGGATCGGCCAGATCGGGCCGGGTCTGTTCGACCGTCAGGCCGCGATGGATGGCCTGAGGCTCGGCGAACACCTGATCGATGGTGTTGACGGGGCCGCAAGGCACGCCCGCCGCCTCCAGCGCCTGCATCAGCCCCTGCATGGTGAAGCCGGCCGTCTTCGTCGCGATCAGCGGACCCAGCGCCTCGCGCTCAGCGACCCGCAGGGCGTTGGTGGCGAAGCGGTCCTCGACCTCCAGCCCCAGGGCGCCGCATAGGGCGCGGAACTGGCCGTCGTTGCCCACGGCGATGATCACCATCCCGTCGGAACAGGCGAAGGGCTGATAGGGGGCCAGATTGGGGTGGGCGTTGCCCATCCGCGTCGGCGCCTTGCCGGACACGAACCAGTTGGTCGCCTGATTGGCCAGCATGGCGGCCTGAACGTCGAACAGGGCGATGTCGACGTGCTGGCCCTCGCCGGTCGCGCGGGCGTGCCACAGGGCCGCAAGGATGGCGTTGGAGGCGTACAGGCCGGTGAACAGGTCAACGACCGCCACCCCGACCTTCATCGGCTCGGCGCCCGGCGCGCCGTCGGGCTGGCCGGTGATCGACATCAGCCCGCCCATGGCCTGGATCATGTAGTCATAGCCCGCCCGGTGCGCGTCCGGCCCGTCCTGGCCGAAGCCGGTGATCGAGCAGTAGACCAGCCTCGGATTGACCGCCGCCAGCGCGGCGTAGTCGAGGCCGTACTTCTTCAGCCCGCCGGTCTTGAAGTTCTCGACCACCACGTCGCAGGTCGCGGCCAGACGGCGCACGGCCTCGGCGCCTTCCGGGCTGGCGATGTCCAGTTCGACCGACTTCTTGCCCCGGTTGGCGCACAGGAAATAGGCGGCGTCGCCGGGCGCGCCGTCGGCCGTGGTGGTGAAGGGCGGGCCCCAATGGCGGGTGTCGTCGCCGGCGCCCGGCCGTTCGATCTTGATGACCTCGGCCCCAAGATCGGCCAGGGTCTGCGTCGCCCAAGGCCCCGCCAGCACCCGCGACAGGTCCAGAACCCGCACGCCGTGAAGCGGGCCGCAGGCAGAAGGGGCGGGGGCGGGAATCGAGACGGCGTCGGACATGCGCGACTTCTAACAGAAACCGGCGGCGGTCGAATGGCCTGCCGCCTCGGCGGCTGTCTTCTGTGATGAAGGAATAAAGAGACGATGGTGGGTGATCACAGGTTCGAACTGTGGACCCGCTGATTAAGAGTCAGCTGCTCTACCAACTGAGCTAATCACCCGTACCGTCGTCTGCGCCCTTGGTGTGGCGCCGGTCCTTCGCTGTGGTGTGAACAACCTCGGCGAAGGGCGCTCCTATTACTCGCAGCGATCATGCGGTGCAAGCGCCAAATGCGTCTTTTATCATGATTGCAACGCGCGCTAAGGTCGCGCCTTGAATCAGCCGCCGAAAGACGCGGCGAGGGGGAGTAAAGATTATGGCGTTCTGGAACCGTCGGCGCTCGATCGACGCGATGTTGGCTCCGAGCTCGGGGCCGGGGCTCAAAAAGACCCTGAGTTGGCCGCACCTTATGGCGCTGGGCGTCGGCGCCATCGTCGGCACCGGCATCCTGACCCTGATCGGGGTCGGAGCGGGGCTGGCGGGTCCGGCCGTGTTGATCAGCTTCGCCCTGGCCGGTCTGGTGTGCGCCTGCGCCGCCCTGGCCTATGCCGAGCTGTCGACGATCATGCCCGCCTCGGGCAGCGCCTATACCTACTCCTACGCCGCCCTGGGCGAGATCTTCGCCTGGGTCGTGGGCTGGAGCCTGATCCTTGAATACTCCCTCGTGGTGTCGGCCGTGGCTGTCGGCTGGTCGGGCTATGCGGCGCCCTTCCTGGCCGGGCTGGGAATCGACCTTCCGTTCGCCCTGACCGTCGGGCCGCACGTCGAAGGCGGGCTGATCAACCTGCCGGCGGTGTTCATCATCGGCATCGTCACCGGCCTGCTGTTGATGGGCACGCGCGAGAGCGCGACGCTGAACGCGGTGCTGGTGGTCATCAAGATCGCCGCCCTGGTGGCTTTCGTGGCGATCGCCCTGCCGAAGTTCGATGCGGCGAACTTCACCCCCTTCATGCCGCACGGCTTCGGGGCGCCCTTCGTTCAGACGGGTGTCATGGCGGCGGCCGCCATCATCTTCTTCGCCTTCTACGGCTTCGACGCCATCGCTACGGCGGCCGAAGAGACCAAGAAGCCCGAGCGCGATCTGGCCATCGGCATCGTCGGTTCGATGGTGGTCTGCACCATCCTGTACATCGCCGTCGCCGCGGCTGCGATCGGCGCCGCGCCGGTGTCCAGCTTCGCCGACAGCCCCGAACCGCTGGCCCATATCATGCGCGGTCTGGGTCAGGGCGTCGCTGCACAATGGATCGCCGCCGCTGCCGTCGTCGCCTTGCCGACCGTCCTGCTGGCCTTCCTGTTCGGCCAGAGCCGCATCTTCCTGGGCATGGCCCGCGACGGCCTGCTGCCCAATCGCCTGGCCAAGATCTCCAATCGCGGCGTGCCGACCGTGGTGACGATCTTCACCGCTATCGTCGTCGCCTTCCTGGCGGGCATCATGCGTCTGGACGAACTGGCGTCGCTGGCCAACGCCGGCACCCTGATGGCCTTCATGGCCGTGGGGATCAGCCTGATCGTGCTGCGCGTGCGTGAGCCGAACCGCGAGCGCAAGTTCAAGGCGCCGCTGTGGCAGCTGGTCGGCGGGGTGGCTATCGTCGGCTGCATCGTCTTCTTCTTCAGCCTGAAGAGTTCGACGCAGCTGTATTTCCTGCTGTGGAACCTGTTCGGTCTGGCCGTCTATCTGCTCTGGTCGTCGCGTAACTCGCGCCTGGCTAAAGGCGAAGAGGCCGAGGGTTAATGGCCAGGCGCGACCTGTCGGGGGCGGTGGATTTCACCGTCCTCGAAGCCATGACTGGCGGCATGGATGAGGTGACGGAAGAAGTGCTGGGCCTGTTCGCCGAACAGGCCCGCATGTGGTCGGCCCTTCTGGATGCGTCCAGCGAAGGCTGGCGCGACGCCGTTCACACCATCCGCGGCGCCGGGGCGGGCATCGGGGCCAAGGCCCTGGCCCAGGTCTGTGAAGAGGTGGAGTTCGGCGAGCAATCCGCCGCGCCTGCCGGTTTGGAGCGCGTGAAGACGGCGCTGGACGCGGCCCTGGCCGACGTCGCGGCCTATCGCCATGAACTGGCGCTCAGGAGCCTGAAGGGCTGAAGCGAGGCTAGGCCCGCGTCTGGTCCCAGGTTCCGAACTCGTGGGCGATGCAGCGGTCGATGAGCAGGCGCCAGACCGGCTCGGCGATGTCGGGCGACAGGCCGGCGGGTTCGGCCGCCTTCAGCACCTTGGCCACCACGTCGTCGATGCGGGCCTGATCGAAGACGGCGTCGCGGTTCGGCTTGATGCGGGCGGCGGCGTCCATATAGCGCTGACGCTCGGCCAGCAGGGTCACCAGAGCGCGGTCCAGCGCATCCACCCCCTGACGCACATCGACCATGGTGACGCAATCTTCAGGGGCCTTGCGCTCGTCAATGGCGACGGTGCGGGGAGAGGTCATCAGGTCAGCCGACAAAGGCGCGCTCCAGAACATAGTCGCCGGGTTCGGCGTTCGAGCCTTCTTTCAGGCCGTAGGATTCCAGCAGTTCGCCGGTCTCCTTGATCATGGCCATCGAGCCGCACAGCATGACGCGGTCGCTGTTGGGCGAAAAGCCGATGGGCAGTTGCAGGTCGGCGAACAGATCGCCCGACTTGATGCGGTCGGTGATGCGGCCCGGCGTCTCGAACCGTTCGCGCGTCACCGTCGGATAATAGGTCAGCTGGGCCTTGGCCTCATCGCCGATCAGCGGGTCGTCGTGGATCTCGTGGCTGAAGAAGTCGCGATAGGCCAGGTCGGCGACGTTGCGCACCGTGTGGCAGACGATGACCTGCTTGAAGCGCGAATAGGTTTCCGGATCGCGCGCCACCGACAGCCAGGGCGCCAGGCCCGTGCCGGTGCCGATCAGCCACAGACGCTCGCCGCCGGTCAGGGCGTCCAGCACCAGGGTGCCGGTCGGCTTCTTGCCCATCAGGACGCTGTCGCCCGCGACGATCTTCTGCAGGCGCGAGGTCAGGGCGCCGTCTTGGACCTTGATGGAGAAGAACTCCAGCTCCTCGGCCCAGAAGGGCGACGCTATCGAATAGGCGCGCAGGATGGGCTTGCCGCCGTCCTCGCCGGGCAGGCCGATCATCACGAACTCGCCCGAGCGGAAGCGGAAATCCTCGGGCCGTTTCACGCCGAAGCTGAACAGCTGGTCGTTCCAGTGGCGGACCCAAAGGACTTCCAACTCATGGAACGGACTGGCCTTGACGGGCGGCGCGGCGAGGGAGGCGTCAGACATGGCGACTACCTAGGCGGTCGCGCGCGATTGCGAAAGAGTGCTGCGGCGATCCTTCCGCCTCTTAAAGGAGAAGGCGCTCAAGCAGCGGGTAACGGGAGGCATAAAGACCCTTCTCCCCTTGTGGGAGAAGGTGGCAGGCGGAGCCTGACGGATGAGAGGTGCGAGGAAGCAGGCGGGCGACTTCGAGGCAGGCCTCGCGCCGACACCCCTCATCCGACCCTGACGGGCCACCTTCTCCCTCAAGGGGAGAAGGAAGAAAAAGAGAGTCCAATTCGTCTGAATCGTCTGAAATCCCCAGCAACGGGCGGTTGTGTCTCTCGTGTCGGAGCGCAGTCTAGCATGGGCGGCAGGGCAGGCTGGCTGATCGGGGCGAGCCTCCTTCCGCCATGAACAGGGGGCGGGCGAAAGAAGGGATGACGACGGAGGATTCCGGCTCTAGCTTCGCCGCCATGCGCACTTTTCTCCTTGCTTCGACGATCCTGATGGCTGCGAGCTCGGCCTTCGCCCAATCCACGCCGCAGCCCACGACGCCGCCCGCCGCCACGGCGCCGGCGTCCTCGATCCTGACGGTCGAGCGGGTGTTCGCCAATCCGTCGCTGGCCGGGCCGGTGGCGCGGGGCGTCAGCCTGTCGCCTGACGGCGAACTGGTCGCCTTCCTGCGCTCGCGCGAGGATGATGTGGACGTGCTGGACCTCTGGGCCGCGCCGGTGAAGGGCGGCGAGCCGTTCAAGCTGATCGACGCCCGCGCCCTGGTCCCCGATGCGGGCGAACTGTCCGAGGCCGAGAAGGCGCGGCGCGAGCGGATGCGGATTTCCCAGCGCGGCGTAGTCGAATACTCGTGGGACGAACAGGGCCGCTACATCCTGGCGCCGCTGGAAGGCGACGTCTTCCTGGCCAACCGAGCCGACGGCTCCGTGCGGCGTCTGACGGAGACGGCGGCCGACGAGATCGACGCCAAGGTCTCGCCCAAGGGCGCCTTCGTCAGCTTCGTGCGCGATCAGAACCTGTTCCTGATCAACCTTGAGACGGGCGCCGAACAGGCGATCACTACGGACGGCAAGGACCTGATCACCTGGGCCACGGCCGAGTTCATCGCCCAGGAAGAACTGGATCGCGACACCGGTTACTGGTGGAGCCCGGACGAGCGCTACATCGCCCTGCAGCGCACGGACGAGAGCACCGTCGACGTCATTCCGCGTCTGGACATCACCGGCGGCGGCGCCTCGGTGGCTCAGCAACGCTACCCCCGCGCCGGGCGGCCCAACGCCGTGGTCGAGCTCTATGTGCAGGACGTGCAGAGCGGCCAGCGGGTCAAGGTCGATCTGGGCGCCGATACCGACATCTACCTGGGCCGGGTCAACTGGGCGGCGGACGGCTCGGTCGCCTATGTCCAGCGCCTGTCGCGGGACCAGAAGCGGCTGGACCTGCTCAGCGTCGATCCGGCCACGGGCGCCAGCCGCGTGATCGCCAGCCAGACCTCGAACGCCTGGGTCAATGTCACCCATGACTTCAAGGCGCTGAAGGACGGTACCTTCATCTGGTCCAGCGAGGAGAGCGGGTGGCGTCACCTGTACCTCTACGCCAAGGACGGACGCCGCCTGCGCGCGATCACGCGTGGCGACTATCCGGTCAAGTCGCTGGCGGGCGTCAATCAGGAGACGGGCGAGGCCTTCTTCACCGCCTCCATGCGCGACGGCAGGGAATATCCGATCGAGCAGCAGCTGTTCCGCGCCAGCTACAAGCGGACGCTGAACCCCACTGAGGTCACGCCGCGCGGCGGCTGGTGGAGCGCCACGGTCAACGGCACGGGCACGGGCTATGTCGGCAACTACAGCGACGTGAACACCCCGGCGCAGTCGGCCCTGTATTCGATCAACGGCCAGCGCGTGCGCTGGATCGAAGAGAACAAACTCCAGCCGGGCCACCCCTTCTGGCCCTATGCGGAGCGCCAGCAGAAGCCGACCTTCGGCACGCTGCAAAGCCACGGCGAGACGCTGGTCTGGCAGATGACCACGCCGCCGGGCTTCGATCCGGCCAAGCAGTATCCGGTGGTGATGCAGGTCTATGGCGGCCCGTCGGCGGGCGGGGTGAAGAACGCCTGGCAGGGGGCGACGAACCAGTTGCTCACTGAAGCAGGCTATATCGTCTTCCGTCTGGACAACCGGGGCGAAGGCGACCGTTCGGCCGCCTTCAAACAGGCCCTCTATCTGAAGATGGGCCAGCCCGAGATTGAGGATCAGGTCATCGGCGCCGACTATCTGCGCTCGCTGCCCTACGTCGACGATAGCCGCATCGCCATGATGGGCTGGTCCTACGGCGGGTTCATGAGCCTGATGGCGCTGACGGAGCCCAAGATGGGGCTGGCGGCGGCGCTGGCGGGGGCGCCGCCGACGGAGTGGAGCCTGTACGACACGGCCTATACCGAGCGCTATATGTCGACGCCGCAGGGCAATGTGGAGGGCTACGCCGCTTCGGACGTGCTGGGCCGTCTGGACAACCTGACCGGGCGTCTGCTGCTGCTGCACGGCATGGCCGACGACAACGTCATCTTCGAGAACACCACGCGGGTGCTGAACGCGCTGCAGGAAAAGAGCATTCCGTTCGAGACCATGCTCTATCCGGGCCAGCGCCACGGCGTGCGCGGCAACGACAGGCAGCTTCACCTATGGCGCACCTACCTCGACTTCCTGGACCGCACGATCGGCACGCGGGCGCCCGTAAAGGCCGATTGATCGCGGCGGCGGCTGCCGGAGCTCTCTATTGCGGGGTTGTAACCCCGGCAGCCGCACAGGCGACGTCAACCCATTCGGGCTGCCGATTGCTCAGCCAGATGGCTCCTGCCGAGCAAGCTGAAATTCGTCGCGCCGCCGCCGCGCGCGGACGCCCCATTCCGGATGGAGCAGACGTCGAGGTCTGCCGAGAGAGGGCGACCTCTGCGGCGTCGTTCGTCGGAATGCTGCAGACAATGGATGAGCGCTATCGAAGCGTGCTCCGATGGTCATCGCCAGAAGTCATGAGGATGCGAGACGGAAACGACGCTCAAATGCAGGGCGTGCTGGTCCTGCTCAAGGACAACATCGAGACGCGCGACATGCCGACCACGGCCGGCTCGCTGGCCCTGGCCGATAATGCGCCCGGCCGCGACGCTCCCATCGTGGCGCGGTTGCGGGAGGCCGGCGCCGTCATCCTGGGCAAGGCCAATCTGTCGGAATGGGCCAACATCCGTTCGTCGCGGTCCATCAGCGGTTGGAGCGCCGTCGGCGGCCAGACGCGCAATCCCTATGATCCGGAGCGGACGCCGTGCGGCTCGTCCTCAGGCAGCGCCGTGGCGGTCGCCATCGGCCTGGCGCCGGTAGCCATCGGCACCGAGACAGACGGCTCCATCGTCTGCCCGGCCTCGGTCAACGGCGTGGTCGGCTTCAAGCCGACGGTGGGCCTGGTCAGCCGCACCCACGTCATCCCCATCAGCCATTCCCAGGACACGCCGGGCCCCTTCGCCACGACGGTGGAGGACGCGGCCATCGTCCTGACCGTCATGGCCGGGTCCGATCTCGAGGATCCGGCGACGGCCGAGGCGGATGCGCGAAAGGTCGACTATCGCGCGGCCCTGGACGCTGGCAGCCTGCGCGGCGCGCGGCTCGGGGTCATGGGCTTCCTCTTGCCCGCCTACTCGACCGAGGCGCGCGTGGAGTTCGACCGGGCCGTGGAGGCTCTGCAGGCCGCAGGCGCCGAGGTGGTCGAGATCGGCGAGGGGCCTAATATGCAGGCCATCGGCGGCTGGGAACTGACCGGCATGCTGACCGAGCTGAAGCACGGCCTGAACGCCTATCTGGCCTCGACCGACCCGGCCCAGGTCAGGACGCGCACCCTGGCCGAGGTGATCGCCTTCAACGCCGCCGAACCGCGCGAGACGGAACTGTTCGGACAGGAGTTCTTCGAGATGGCCGAAGCGACCGCGGGCCTGGACGACCCAACCTATCTCGAGGTGCGGGCCAAGGCCTTCCAGGCGGCGGGGCCGGATGGAATCGACCGCATGATGCGCGAGCACGGCGTGGTCGCTCTGATCGCCCCGACCACGTCGCGGGCCTGGACCAATGATCCCAACGACGATGATCGGTCGCAGGGCTCCGCCAGCCGGCTGGCGGCCGTGGCGGGCTATCCGCACCTGACGGTGCCGATGGGGTTTGATCGGGGGATGCCGATCGGCCTCAGCTTCATTGGCGGCAAGTGGGACGACGCCCGCATCCTGTCTCTGGGCCATGCCTATGAACAGGCGACGCGGGAGCGTCGGCCGCCGCCCGCGGGGACGGCGGCCGAGCCGGATCAGTCGCGGTAGTTCAGCGCCGGGGCGCGGTCGCCCAGCAGGGCGCGGTATTCGAAGTTCGGGCCGCGACGCTGTTCGAACTCGGCCTTGGCGGCGGCGATGGTGTCCGGGCTCTGGAACAGCTCGGCCGTGGTCAGGGCCAGGGTCTTGGCGGCCAGATGGGCGCCCTTCAGGCCGATGGTCGTGCCCGCCGCCACCACGTTCT
This sequence comes from Brevundimonas naejangsanensis DSM 23858, assembly GCF_000421705.1. Classification (GTDB taxonomy): domain Bacteria; phylum Pseudomonadota; class Alphaproteobacteria; order Caulobacterales; family Caulobacteraceae; genus Brevundimonas; species Brevundimonas naejangsanensis. Next base: position 805,643 of record NZ_ATXN01000002.1, on the reverse strand, counting down.
GCCAGGAGTGACCGGCCGAACCCGGCACGAAGGTCGCCGTCGACAGGCCGACCGTCGGCGTGACCCACGACACGTCCGACACGTCGGTGGAGCCGCCGAAGTCGCCCCCGATCACGGCGTCCTCGATCTGACCGACGCTGGCCAGGTCCGGCTTGGAGGTCAGGGTCTTCTGGATTTCGGTCGCCAGGGCGGTTTCCTCTGCCGTCCAGGTGATGCCGCCGACATGGCGCAGGTTGCGGTCCATGACCGTCATCAGGGCCTGATTGGGCAGCATGGAATAGACGCCGCCGATGGCCTCGAACTCGACGCGGGTGCCGGTGCCCAGGGCGGCGCCGTCAGCCGCCAGCTTCACCCGCTCCAGCACGTCGCGGACGATCTCGGGGTTGTTGTGGCGCACGTAGTAATAGGCCTCGGCATAGGCCGGGACGACGTTGGGCGCCTTGCCGCCGTCGGTGATGGCGTAGTGGATGCGGGTGCGGTCCGGCACGTGCTCGCGCATCATGTTGACCATGTAGTTCAGGGCCTCGACCCCATCGAGCGCCGAGCGGCCCTTGTCGGGCGCGGCGGCGGCGTGGGACGCCGTGCCGTAGAAGCGGAACTTGCCCGAGACGTTGGCCATCGTGTCGCCCTGACGGGCCGAGTTCACATTGCCGGGGTGCCAGTGCAGCGACACGTCGACGTCGTCGAACAGGCCGTCGCGGACCATATAGACCTTGCCAGAGCCGCCTTCTTCGGCCGGGGTGCCGTAGACGCGCAGTTCGCCCTTGATGTTGTTGGCGACCATCCAGTCCTTGACCGCGATGGCGGCGTGGATCGAGGCGGCGCCGAACAGGTTATGGCCGCAGCCGTGGCCCGCATGGCCGCCTGCGGATTCCTGGATCGGGCTGAGGGTCTGCGACAGACCGGGCAGGGCGTCGTATTCGGCCAGGACGGCGATCACCGGACCTGCGCCGTTCTTGAAGCTGGCCAGGAAGGCGGTCGGCTCATTGGCGATGCCGGCGGTGATGGCGAAGCCCGCGTCGCGCAACTGATCCTGCAGCAGGGCGGTGCTCTGGGTCTCCTGATAGCCCAGCTCGGCGAACTTCCAGATCTCCAGCGCGGCGTGGTCCAGGGCGGCCTGGTTGCGATCGACGGTGGAGGTGATCTGGGCTCTGGCCTGCGGCGACAGTTCAGCGGCGACGGCGGGGGCCAGAGGCAGGCTGGTCATCGCGGCGGCTAGGGCGAGGACGCGCATCGAAACGGGCTTCATGGGAACTCCGGGAACAGGAAAGAAGAAGGGGCGGAAGGCGTCGCCGCCAACCGCCCCGAAATCAGTCAGAGACTGATCAGAAGGACTTGCGGAAGCTGGCGTACCAGTAGCGCCCGTAGGGCTGGTACACCGTGCCGACATAACCGCCGCTGGCCAGCGGGGGCTGTTCGTCGGTGATGTTGCGCACGCCGACGCGAACGGCCGAGTCGGCCAGCGCCTCGCTGAAGCGCGAACCGTCGAAGGCGTATTCCGCATAGAGGTTAGCGGTGATGGTGGAGTCCACCGTCCAGTAATCGCCCGCCGAGTTGGTCAGGCCGTCGTCATACAGCGACGAGATGTACTGGGTGAAGGCGCCGACCGTCCAGTCGTCTTTGCGCCACGTCGCCGACAGCGACCACTTCCATTCCGGGCGACCGAAGTCGGCGATCATGTCGCCGAACGAACCCGACAGGAAGATAGCCTCGTCCAGCTGACCCGAAGCCTGGGCGTCGGCCAGCATCTTGGTGTCCGGCGCCATGTCCAGATAGTATTTGATCAGGTGCGAGACGTTCAGGTTGACGTTGAAGTCGCCGTACTGGGTGCCGCGCAGACGCCACATCACGCCCAGGTCCAGGCCCTCGACCGTCTGGGGCTGCTGGTTGGTATAGGCGTCCTTGATGTAGAGAACTTCGCCCGCCGCCTCGAGGCCCGAGCCTGCGAAGAGGGCGATGTCGGCGGCGGTCGGATCGGCGCGGACGACGTTCTCGTTGAACGAGCCCTGCTTGCGCAGCAGGTAGTCCAGCGTCAGAGCGTTCTGACCGCGGAACAGGCCAACCATGCCTTCCTGCTTCACCTGCCACCAGTCAGCGGTGAAGGTGAAGTCGCCGAACTCAGCCGGGATGAAGCGCGGCTGGATGACGAAGCCCAGCGAGACGGTTTCGGACTCTTCCGGGGCCAAGTCCGGGTTGCCCGAGCGGCGCTCCTGCGTCGACTTGCGGGCGTGGGTCTGGCTGAAGTTCGCCTTGAACTCGTCCGCGACCCTGGAGCTCATCGAGGCGCCGCAGCCGCGCAGGGTGTTGTCGATCGCGCCCGTGGCGGTCTTGAGGCCGCCCTGAACGCGCAGGGCCTCGCAATAAATCCAGTCGTTGCTGTTGTTCGAGCGGGTGATGACGGTGGCGTTCATCTGCTCCAGGTTCGGAGCGCGGAAGCCTTGCGCCCACGAGCCGCGGATACGGAAGCCGTCGACGATGTCCCAGGCCGCAGCGAACTTGGGCTTGGCGACCGAACCGAAGTCCGAATACTCCTCGAAGCGACCGGCGAGCTGGACTTCCAGGTTGTGGACCAGCGGCACGCCCATTTCCGGCGAGATCAGCGGGGCGGCGAGCTCGACATAGGCCGAGAAGACGTCGCGTTCGCCGTAGGTGTCCGGGTTCTCCGACTGGTTGATCAGGTCCGAAGACTGGACGCCCAGCAGGTTGGTGAAGCGGATCGTGCCGTCGACGCGGCTGTCGCGGTCGTCCAGCTGGGTCTCGGTGCGCAGCTCGATGCCGGCGGCGACGCCGACGGGACCGGCGGGCAGCTGATAGACGTCCGGACGCGAGATGCGGAAGTCCCACATGCCCAGTTCGGTCTTGGTCTTGCGGACCATGTCCACGCGGATGCCGTCCAGGGCCGCCTGGTTCGACAGGGTGTCGTCACCGACCGTGGGGTTGGTCAGCGAGCCGCCGTTGAAGAAGTTGTAGGCGTCCGGGGTCGACTTGGCGGCCCACTCCTGCAGCTTGGTGGCGGAAATGTTGTCCGACACGTCCTTGGCCGAAGCTTCCGACCAGGTCAGGGCGGTTTCCCAGTTCCAGCCGTTCCAGTCGCCGCGCAGGCCGCCCAGGATGCGGTACTGCTTGTTGACCACATTGACGCTGATCGGGCCCATGTCCATGAACCGATAGCCGGTCAGGGTCAGGTTCTGATTGCCGTCCAGCGGGTTGTAGTAGTTCGTGCCGGGGATGATGAAGGGCACAGCCGAGGCCGTTGCGATCGGCTCCTGCCAGGCTTGGGATTCGGCATAGTAGCCGCCCAGCTCGCCGAAGGCCTCGACGGCGTCGTTGATCTGGTATTTGCCGGTGACGAAGAGGTTGAAACGGTCAACCTCGGGCATGACCGTCAGGCCCAGCTTGGCCATGTCGGCGTTAAGGTCCGACGGCAGGTTGGCGCCGCTCATGACGCACAGGCCGTCGCCGATGGCGGTGACGCAGTCGTTGTGCGTTCCGGGCAGGACGGTGAAGGCGCTGTAGGCCCTGCCGTTGATCGTCGCGCCGGAGCCGTTGACGGTGAAGCGGCCCCAGGGCGTCAGCGGCGAGGTGCCGATCAGGCTGCTGTTGTTCTCAAAACCCGTGCCGGCGAACAGCGACGTCAGGTCGTTGGAGGCGGTGTAGTCCTGATCGAGCGTGTTCAGCTCGTCGCGGTGGTCGTAGTTGAAGAAGGCCGAGATGTTGCCGCGACCGTCCTGAATGTCCTTGCCGCCATAGATCGACAGGTTCAGCTCGCGCATGCCGGTGCCTTCGGCGCCGCCGTACTGGGTCGAGATGGTCAGGCCGTCCATGTCGTCGCGCAGGACAGTGTTGACCACGCCCGCCACGGCGTCGGCGCCGTAGATGGCGGCGGCGCCGTCGCGCAGGACTTCCATGCGCTTCAGGCCCGACACCGGAATGGCGTTGGTGTTGTAGGTCAGGACCGGCACCAGATGCTCATTGGCCTGTGACGTCGGGTGGCCGACGACGCGACGGCCGTTCAGCAGCACCAGGGTGTTGCCGATGCCCAGGCTGCGCAGGTTCACCGAGCCGGTGTCGCCGCGCGCCGCGTTCGAGGTGTAGGGCAGGTAGGACGAGTTGAAGGTCACATCGCCCATTTGCGGGATGGAGCGGAACAGGTCGTCGCCCGATGCCGGAGCGGCGGCGACGATGTCGTCTTCGCTGACGACGGTCACCGGCAGGGCGGCCGTCACTTTGGAGCCGCGGATCTGCGAGCCGACGACGACGATCTCGTCGACCTGAGTGACCTCGTCCTGCGCCTCCTGGGCGAAGGCGGCGGTTGCGCCGAACAAGGCCGTGGTGGCCAGCAGGGCCGTTCGCATGGTGCGGCGCGCCAAGACAGTGCTCATGAAATAGTCATCCCCGTTGTGGTCATCGTTCTGCGCTCCTGTCTGAAGCAGGCGTCGCATCGCTGACTGATCTGTTTGTCGAATGAGGCCGACTCCCGCGCGCGCCGCCCCGACGAATCGAAAAACCTGGCGCGGCGCGGAGAGTTCGCCTCAGTCCGGACTTGAAGCGGCCACACTGCGGCGCGTCAACCTTAGCTGAAAAAATATTGCTGATATCCCAAATAATGAGCGCGATAATCACTCAAGCTCGTCCTTGAACTACTGTTTTGAGCAATGCTATCGCTATGGTTCTTGATAATATTGTCCTGCGGGAAAGCGTGGCGGGCGCTTCAGCCTTTCGCGACGCACGGGCTTGCGGCGGGGATTTCTGTATGCGTTTGGGTTTGATGAAGTCGGCGACGGCTGTTTCGGCGGCGGCCCTGATGTTGCTGGCTGCGCCGGGGATGGCCCAGGAGGCGGCGGTCCAGGTTCGGCCGACCACCGGCAGCGGCGGCGACATCGTCAACTACGGCCAGATTCACAGCCCTGTCGTGGGACGCGGCGGCATGGTGGTCAGCCAGAGCGACCCGGCGACCCGCGTCGGCGTCGACATCCTGCGCCAGGGCGGCAACGCCGTGGACTCGGCCATCGCCGTGGCTTTCGCCGAGGCGGTGACCCTGCCGCGCGCAGGCAACATCGGTGGCTCAGGCTATATGGTCGTGCATATGGCGGCCACGAAGGATCGTCCGGCCCAGGACATCGCCATCAACTATTACGGCACGGCCCCGGCGGCGACGACGCCTGACCTGCTGCTGGGACCGGACGGCCGGTTCGACCGCTCCAAGCCGTCGGGCTTCCGCAATGTGGCGGTGCCGGGCACCGTCATGGGACTGTGGGAAGCGCACCAGCGTTTCGGCTCCATGCCGTGGGCGGATCTGGTGGCTCCGGCCATAGCCCTGGCGGAGGAAGGCTATGTCCTGTCCGACGGCGAGGCCGACGCCACGGGCGGCCGCGCTCGCGTTCTGGTGACCGATCCGGGCGCGCGCGAGGCCTATCTGAAGGCCGACGGTTCAGTCTATCGGGCGGGGGAGGTCTTCCGTCAGCCCCTGCTGGCCGAGAGCCTGCGCAAACTGGCGCGCGGCGGCGCGGACGAGTTCTACAAGGGCGAACTGGCGCGTCAGATCGTGGCCGGGATTCAGGCGCATGGCGGCGTCATCACGATGGAAGACATGGCGGCCTATCGCGCCGACGTGTCAGAGCCGATCTGGGGCAGCTATCGCGGCCACCGCATCTCCTTCATGCCGCCGACGGCCTCGGGCGTCAGCGTCGCCGAGGCGCTGAACCTGCTGGAGCATTTCGACCTGCGCGCGATGGGATGGGGCAGCGTCGACAGCCTGCACCTGATCTCCGAGGCGATGAAGATCACCTCGTCCGACCGCAACCTGATCGGCGGGGCGCCGCAGTGGACGACCCCGGCCAAGGGCCTGGCGAGCAAGGAATTCGCCGCCGAGCGCGTCAAACTGATCTCGCTGGACAAGACGCTGAAGGCCGAGGACGTGCCGGAAGGCAATCCCTATCCGTTCGAGAGCAAGGACACGACGCACTATTCGGTGGCCGACGCCTACGGCAATGCGGTGTCGAACACCTATACGTTGTCGAATTCCTACGGCGCCCACGTCGCGCCGGTCGGCACGGGCATCCTGCTGAACAACCACCTGGACAACTTCTACTGGGGCACGCAGGGGCAGCCGAACTCGCCCGCGCCGGGCAAGCGTCTGGGCTCGACCATCACGCCGATGATCGTGTTCAAGGACGACAAGCCGTGGCTGGTCACCGGCACGCCGGGCGGCGGCTATATCATCGCTACGATGGTGCAACTGGTCTCCAACGTCATCGACCACCAGTTGAACGTGGCCGAGGCCGCCATGCGGCCGCGCCTGAATCAGGGCGGCGGCGACAGCCCGCTGGAGCTGGAAGGCGGCTTCTCGCCCGACGTGGAGCGGCTGTTGCGCGAGCGCGGCCACACGGTGCGTCCGTCGATGACGATGGGCAGCACCCAGTCGATTCTGGTCGACGGCGACCGCTTCCTGGGCGCCGCCGACACCCGCCGTCCGGACGCCCTGGCGCTGGGCGTCCGCTAAATCGGCGACGGCTGATCGAGACCCTCTCCCGGCGGGAGGGGGTCAGGCCATCTCGCGCCAGGTCCTGCCGGTGACGCCGTCATAGTTGGTGGCGTGATAGACGCCGCGCGCCACGGCGCGGGCCAGCACATCGGCGGCGACGTTGCCCAGTTGCGCCACCGCGACCTGGCGGGCGGCGGGGTCCTCGATGATCTTCTTGCCGGTCGACAGGCTGAACAGGGTGTCGCCGTCGAAGGGCGCATGGGCCGGGCGGATGGCGCGAGCCATGCCGTCCTGCGCCATGATGGCCACGCGCTGAAGCTCAACGCGGGTCAGGGCCACGTCGGTGGCGATGCAGGCGATGGTGGTGTTCTCGCGCGGTTGAGGGCGGAACTTGGACAGGCCCCAGTCCTCGGCCGAGGCGTGCAGGCCGGACGAGCCGAGGCCGCCGAATTCGTCGCCGATTTCATAGGGGGCGGCCCAGAAGCTCTTGCCGCCCGGCGCGACGACCGATCCGACGCTGTTGACCGCCACGATGGCGCCGACCGTCCAGCCCGAGGCCATGACGGCCGAGGCCGAGCCGATGCCCCCCTTCAGCGCGCCGGCTTCGGCGCCATAGCCCGCCCCCGCCGTGCCGAGGTCGAAGCGGTCGCCCGCGGCCTCCAGCGCCTGAACCGACAGGCGGCGATAGGGCGGCTCCATTTCCCACTGCTTGTTCCCGCCATTGGCCAGATCATAAAGGCAGGCAGTCGGAATGATGGGCGAGGGCGGCACGCCCGGCGCCCCGCCCATGCCATAGCCGCGCCCGCGCATCCCCATCCAGGCCGCCACGCTGTCGGCCGAGCCGAGGCCATAGACCGAGCCGCCCGACAGGATGATGGCGTCCACCTCCTGCACCAGATTTTCGGGACGCAGCACGTCGGTCTCGCGCCCGGCGGGGCCGCCGCCGCGCACGTCGACGGCGGCCGTGGCGGGCTTTTCGGCCAGGATGACGGTGACGCCGGTGCGGACGCCCGCGTCATGGGCCTGACCGACCTTGAGGCCCTCGACGTCGGTGATCAGGTTCAGCGGGCCGGTGCGGCCGGACGCGCGGGCGGCGGACTGGGCCGCCGGTTTGGCGCCGGCGGCGCCGGCGGCGGAGGCTGCGGCGCCGATCAGGGCCGAGCCGAGGACGGTTCTGCGGTTCATCCGACGGTTTCCTTTTCCAGAGCGTGATTGCGGACCAGATCCGGCGTCGCCGCCAGAAGTTTCTGCGTATAGGGATGCGATGGCGCGGCGAAGACGGCGGCCGTCTCGCCCTGTTCGACGATCTTTCCGGCCTGCATGACCAGCAGGCGATCCGTCACCGTGCGCACGACGCTGAGGTCGTGGGTGACGAAGAGGTAGGACAGGCCCAGCCGGTCCGACAGGTCGGCCAGCAGGTCCAGCACCTGCGCCCGCACCGAGACGTCTAGCGCCGAGACCGCCTCGTCCAGACAGATGACCGAGGGCTCGGTGATCAGGGCGCGGGCGATGGCGATGCGCTGGCGCTGGCCGCCCGAGAACTCGTGCGGATAACGGTCGGCGGCGGCGCTGTTCAGGCCCACGCGCTCCAGCATTTCATCGACGCGGCGGCGGGCCTCGACGGGGGAGGGGCGGGCGTCCAGCAGGTGGAAGTTTTCGGCCACCAGATCACTGACCTTCCAGCGCGGATCGAAGCTGCCGTAGGGGTCCTGAAACACCACCTGGATGTCGCGGCGGATGGCCTTCAGTGCGGCGCCGCGCGCGGCGGTGATGTCGCGGCCCTTGACCCGCACGCGGCCCGCCTGCGGCGTCTCCAGCGCGAGGATGGCGCGCAGCAGGGTGGACTTGCCGCAGCCGCTTTCGCCGACGAGGCCGACGCTCTCGCCGGGCTGGATCGACAGGCTGACCTGATCGACGGCGCGGAAGGCTTTGGACTTGCCGAACAGGGCGGGCGCGCCGCCGTATTCGCGCACCAGTCCCTCGACCTGAAGCATGGGGGCGGCGTCGGCCTGGGGGCGGCTGCGACGTGTCGGGGCGTGGGTGGCGTTGGCCAGCAGGCGCTGGGAATAGGGGTGGGTCATGCCGGTGCGGATGCGGTCGACGGGCGCTTCTTCGACCAGTTCGCCGTCCTTCATGACCGCCAGCCGGTCGGCGGTTTCGGACACGACGGCGAGATCGTGGGTGATGAGGATCAGGCCCATGCCGTCCTCGCGCACCAGCCGGCTCAGCAGGTCCAGCACCTGAGCCTGTGTCGTCACGTCCAGCGCCGTCGTCGCCTCGTCCGCGATCAGCAGTTTGGGCGTCAGGGCGATGGCGATGGCGATGGCGACGCGCTGTCTCTGGCCGCCCGACAGCTCGTGCGGATAACGGGTCAGAGGGAAGCGTTCGGCGGGCAGGCCGACGCGGTCCAGCACGGCGCGGGCGACGGCGAGGGCCTCCTTGCGCGAGGTCTTCTTGTGCAGGCGCACCGTCTCGGCGACCTGATCGCCGATGGTCATGACGGGGTTCAGGGCCGTCATCGGCTCCTGAAAGATGATGCCCACGTCGCGGCCGCGCACCTGCTGCATCACGGCGTCGGGGGCGTTCGAGACGACCTGACCGTTCAGGCGGATCTCGCCGGTCAGGGTCGCGCGCGGGGGCGTCAGGCCCAGCACGGCCAACGAGGTCATGGACTTGCCCGAGCCGCTCTCGCCGACGAGGCCGAGGATTTCGCCGGGGCTGACGGACAGCGACACGTTCTTCAGGATCGGGGTCTGACCGATCGACAGGCTGAGGTCGCGGATGTCGAGGACGGTCATGGTCAACGCTCCCGCCGCACGCGCGGGTCGAACAGGTCGCGCAGGCCGTCGCCGGTCAGGCTGAGGCCCAGCACGGTCACGAAGATGGCCAGGCCCGGCATGACGGCCAGCCAGGGCGCGAAGCCGATCATGGTCTGGGCCTCGGCCAGCATCCGGCCCCAGCTGGGCGCGGGAGGCTGGGCGCCGAGACCGACGTAGGACAGGCCGGCCTCGGCCACGATGCCGACGGCGAACTGGATCGCCGCCTGAACGACCAGCAGGCTCATCAGATTGGGCAGGATGTGCTGGAGCGAGATCAGGGCCTTGGACTTGCCCGCCGTGCGGGCGGCCAGGACGTATTCGCGGGTCCACAGGCCCTGCGCCGCGCCACGCGCGACGCGGGTGAAGACGGGGATGTTGAAGACGCCGATGGCGATGACGGCGTTGATCGCGCCCGGCCCCATGACGGCGGTGATCATCACGGCCAGCAGCAGGGCGGGGAAGGCGAAGATCAGGTCGTTGCCGCGCATGACCAGTTCGTCGATCCAGCCGCCGCGCGCCGCCGCGGTCAGGCCCAGAGGCGTGCCGATGCCGACGCCGATGCCGACGGCGATGAAGGCCACGACGAGGGAGTTCTGCGCCCCCGCCATGATCATCGACAGCACATCGCGGCCGAAGTGGTCCGTGCCCATCCAGTGGGCGGCGGAGGGGGCGGTCAGCTTGGCGGCGATGTCCACCGCCTCCACGTCATAGGGCGTCCAGGCCAACGCCAGCAGGGCGGTCGCCAGCACGACGGTGGTCAGGCCTGCGCCGACGATCAACGACAGAGGCCAGCGCACGCGGGGTTTGGCGGGGGCGGCGATGGCGGGGGCGTCGGTCATGCGCGGCGTCCCCTCAGGCGCGGATCAGCGAACAGATAGGCGAGGTCGATCAGGAAGCTGACCAGAACCACGGCGAAGACCAGAACCACCACCACGCTCTGCACCACGATCAGGTCGCGCTGGGTGATGGCCTGGAAGACCAGTCGGCCCAAGCCGGGCAGGGAGAAGACGTTCTCGATGATGATGCCGCCCGCCAGCAGGAAGGGGAATTGCAGGCCAAGGATGGTCAGGACCGGGATCCAGGCGTTGCGCAGCGCGTGTCGCCACAGGGCCTGATTGACCGACAGCCCCTTGGCGCGGGCGGTGCGGACATAGTCCTCGTTCATGGTGTCGAGCAGGGCGGTTCTCAGCACGCGCGCCAGAATGGCGGCCTGCGGCGCGGCCAGCGCTACGGCGGGCAGGATCAGGGCCTTGAAGGCGGGCCAGAAGCCGCTGTTCCAACCGGGGAAACCGCCCGCCGAGAACCAGCCCAGGTTCACCGAGAACAGCAGGATCAGCAGCATGGCGATCCAGAAGTTGGGCAGGGCGACGCCGACCTGGGTGACGCCGATCAGGCCGGTGTCGACGGCGGTTCCCCTGCGGCTGGCGGCGGTGACGCCGATGGGCAGGGCGACCAGCAGCGACAGGACGGTGGCCATCAGGGCCAGCGGCGCGGACACGGCCAGACGTTCCGCGATCAGGCCGCCGACCGGCACCTGATAGGTGTAGCTGGTCCCGAACTTTCCGGTCAGCAGGTCGCCGAGCCAGGCGAAATAGCGCTCAAGGCCTGAGCCTTCGAGGCCCATCTGCTGGCGCAGGGCGGCGATGGATTCCGGGCTGGCGTTTAGCCCCATCATATAGCTGGCCGGGTCGCCGGGCACGACCTGCAGCAGCAGGAAGATGACCACGGTCGCCGCCAGCAGAGTCAGCGCGTGACCGCCCAGCTTCTTCAGCAGCCAGACCGCGCCGAAGCGCCAGGCGACGAAGGCGAGGAGCGCCGCGCCTGCGATCAGGCTGATCCAGCCCCAGGGCAGGGCGCCGCCCGTGCGCTCGGCAGTCGATGCGCCCGCTGCGCCCGCGCCGGTCCAGTAGGCGCCGGTGACGTCGTTGGCGGCGATGGGGCCGTTGATCCACAGGCCGTTCACGTCCGCTTTCCACACGCCGATGCGCGAGGACTGGAACAGGAAGCCGTTCACCGCGTCATCGGCGATGCGGCGTTGCAGATCGCCCAGCAGGCGGTTGCGCGTCGGCTCGTCGGGGGCGGCGTTGACCTGAGCCAGCAGGGCGTCGAAGGCGGGGCTGTCGTAGCCGAAATAGTAGTCCTTGCGGCCATAGATGTCGTAATCCATCGGCTCGACGTGCTCGACGATGGTCAGGTCGAACTGGCGGCGCTTGAACACCTGATCCAGCCACTGGGCCCACTCCAGGTTTTCGATCCTGGCGCGGATGCCCGCCTGCGCCAGTTGCGAGATCAGCACCTCGCCGCTGCGCCGGGCGTAGGGGCGCGGCGGCAGACGCAGGGTCACGTCGATGCCGTCGGGATAGCCCGCCTCGGCCAGCAGGGCGCGCGCCTTGGCGGGATCGTGCGGATAGATGCCGGTCAGGTCGACGTAGCCCGGCGCCTGACGCGAATAATGGCTGCCGATGGGCTGGCCGAAGCCGAACATGGCGCCCTGTATCAGGGCGTCCCGGTCGATGGCGTAGGACAGGGCGCGGCGCACCCGCACGTCATTGAACGGCGCCTTGGTGTTGTTGATCCCCAGAATGACCTTGCCTTCGGAGGCGCCGACGACGACGCGGAAGCGCGGGTCGCGCTGGAACTGGGCCACGTTCTCGGGCGCGGGATAGTTGGGGAAGGCGTCCACGTCGCCGGCGCTTACGGCGGCGAAGGCGGCGGTCGGGTCGCTGATGAAGCGGAAGACGACAGTGTTCAGGCGGGGCGCAGGCCCCCAGTAGCCGTCGCGGCGGATCAGGGTCAGCTGACTGCCGCGCTGCCAGCTCTGCAGCTTGAATGGGCCGGTGCCGACGGGGGTGACGGCGTTGGTCGCGACGCTGCTGGGCGAGACCATGACGGCGTCGCCCCAGGCCAGGACGTAGGGCAGGGTCGCCATCGGCCGCGACAGGTGGATGCGCAGGGTCGTCGGGTCGACGACCTCGACATTGCGGATCGGCTCGAACAGGGCCTTCTGGGCGTTGGTCGAGCCCTCGGCGGTGATGCGGTCGAGAGAGAATTTGGCGACGGCGGCGTCGAACGGCGAGCCGTCGGAGAAGATCACGCCGCGCCGCAGGTGGAAGGTCCAGGTGAGGCCGTCGGGGGCGGCTTCCCACGACTCGGCCAACGACGGGGCGACGGCGCCGTTCTGGGTCAGCTTGGTCAGGCCTTCGAAGAGGTTGGCGTAGACGACTTCATCCACCGCCGCCGCTGCGCCCGAGGTCGGATCGAGGTTCGGCGGCTCCAGCGGCAGGCCCAGCACCAGACGGTCACGCGGCGCTTGCGCCTGAACCTGTTGCGCCGTCAGGCCCCAGACGAGGCACAGGGCCAGCGACAACATAAGCGTCATCAGGCCGGACCGAAGCCCGCCGTTCCGGCTGCGCCGTCGGGATGCTGTCGCGACGCGTGTCGCCCCTGTCTTCGTCACCTTCCCTCGATCTCCCCCCTTGCGACGCGGCCGATCTGCGTCAGCCTACGTCATGGATTTGCACTCACGCCATGGATTAAGCGCGCCTCACCAGGGCTGGCGAGACAGCGAGGCGGGGCAGGCAGCGGTGCTTTCGGTCGCGGCGGCGCGGGCGGCCTCGAACTCTTGCCTGGCGCGGGCGAAGTCGGCCTGGAACGCCGGATCGGCCTTCAGGCGCGTGACGATGGTCGCGCCGACGATGCGGCCCGCCTCGACGTCGCTGACATAGTGGACGCCGCACACCGCGCGGCTTTCGCCATAGGCCAGTCCACGTCGCAGGATGGCGTCGGCGCGGTCGGGCGCCAGTTCGGCCAGCACCAGCGACCAGGCCCAGCCCAGCGCCGAGTGGCCCGACGGATAGGAGCCGCTGGCCGCCAGCCATGTCTCGGGCGCGATACAGGTCGGCAAAGGCTCGACCACGAAGGGGCGTTTGCGGAAATAGCCCTTCTTGGCCGGGGTCTGGATCATCTCCAGATCGCCCAGCATCTTGCCCATCAGCAGGGTCAGGGTCGGCATCTGTTCAGGCTCGAACTTGAAGCCAAGGGCGCAGTCGAAGGCGCGCGGGGCGCCGGGCGTCTCGATCTCATTGTCGGCGCGGGCGATGGCCCAGCGCTCGGAGCCTTCCAGCGACCGCATGGCGCGATAGGCGGCGATGTCGGCCTGTTCGCGCAGGGAGCCTTCCTCGGGCGGCGGCGGCAGGAAGTTGGCGGCGTTGGGCGTGTTCTCAGCTGTCAGATAGCCGTGCGGGTGGTCGCGAAAGCCTTCCCAGAAGCTCACGGGCGCAGGCGCGTCGACCGCCGCCGTCTGCGTCGAAACCGCGCCGGCGCAACCGCCCAGGGCCAGGGCGAACCCGATGGCGATGAGTGAAGAAGCGAGGCGCGGCTGGGTCATGGGGGAACTCCGGTCGGAAAGGATCATGCGGCGACGGCGCCGGGGCGGCCCGATTCAACGGTCCAGGATTTCAGGGTCGACAGGCTGGCCTTGGGATCGCGGACGTCGCTGATGACCTGATAGCGCGTATCCATGCGGTCGGGGCGCACGTCGATCGACATATAGCCGCGCGGGCGGCTGTCGAAGAACTTCACCTGCGGATTATTGGGCATGACGGCCATCAGCCCGTCGTAGCTGGGGCCGGTCGAGGTGATGGAGGTGCCGACGAACTCGGTCGCCACGGTGGCCGAGGACGGGTCGCGGCTGTCCAGCTTGACGTCATTGGTCCAGAAGGAGTGGTAGTCGCCGCTGAGCACCACAGGATTGGACGGCTTCAGTTCGGACAGGGCGGAGGTCAGGCGGTCGCGTGCGGCGGGGAAACCATCCCAGGTGTCGGTCCAGTAGCGGTTTTCCTCGGCCGGGCTGCGGGCCAGACGCAGGCCCGCCATCACCAGATTCTGGCCGAGGATGTTCCAGCGCGCGTCTGCGCGGGCCAGGCCGTCGTACAGCCAGCGCTCCTGCTCGAAGCCGAGGAAGGTGCGCGAGGGATCCAGCCGGTCGGTGCAGGTCGCGTCGGTGACGATCTGGCCCTTGCCGCCGTTCTCGCCGTCGCTGCACGGTTGTTTAGAGCGGTATTGGCGCCCGTCCAGCATGAAGAACTCGGCCAGCCTGCCATAGCGGACGCGACGATAGATCGGCATCTGCAAGGCGGCGCTCAGGCGCGTGCGACGGATCGGCATGGCCTCGTAGAAGGCCTGGTAGGCGGCGGCGCGGCGTTGCAGGAAATCGCTGGGCGCGACGCCGGAAACCTTGGACCAGACGCCGGAATAGTCGTCCTGAACCTCATGGTCGTCCCAGATGGCGACACACGGGGCGACGGCGTGCAGACGCTGAAGGTTCGCGTCGGTGCGATGCAGGGCGTAGCGGTTGCGATAGCCGGCCAGCGTCGTCGCTTCTTCGAGGTTGTAGGGACGCACCACCTGATCGGCGCGATCCGGCCCCAGGCTGTATTCATAGATGTAGTCGCCCAGGAACAGGGTCAGGTCAGGCTGTTCGTCGGCCATATGGCCATAGGCGCTGAAATAGCCGCGCTCCCAGTGCGAGCAGGAGGCGACGGCCAGACGCAGGCGGTCGGCGGCGGCGTTCGGAGCGGGCGTGGTCAGGGCGCGGCCGGTCGGACTCTGCTGGCCCTCGGCGGTGAAGCGATACCAGTAGGGGCGGCCGGGGGCGAGGCCGGCGACCTCGACATGGACGCTGTGGGCGGCGTCGCTTGAGGCGGTCACATCCCCGGCGGCGGCGATGCGGCGGAACTGGTCGTCGGCAGCGACTTCCCAGCGCACCGGAATGTTTGCGGACAGGCCGCCCAGCCCATCGGCGGCGAGGGGATCGGCGGCAAGCCGGGTCCAGATGACGAAGCCGTCCGGAGCTGGATCGCCGCTGGCGACGCCCAGCGGAAACAGATAGGCGCCGCCCGCCTGCGCCCGGCCGAAACTCAGCACGGCGGGCGCGACGACCAAACCCGTGAGCAGGGCGCGACGATCAAGGCGGGGGGCGGAATAAGCCATCATACCATCAGCAAAAGGCGCAAGGCGGGCCGGCGGAACCGGCCCGTCTTGCTTGGGAGGGAGCCTTAGAAGTCCATCGACAGCCGCACGCCATAGGTGCGGCCCTGGCTGGGCGAGGTGGTCGGCCGCGACGAGCTGTTGAAGCCGTTGCGGGTCTCTTCGTAGTAGGTGTTGAACATGTTGCGCACCCACAGGCCCGCCCGCCAGTTGGCCCCGGCTGGCGAAACGCTGAAGTTGGAGTTCCACAGCCAGAAGGGCTCGATGATCGACGAGGAGCTCAGTGAGTAGAGTTCGTCGCGGTAGTTGTAGTTGGTTTCAGCGCGAAGCTCCCAGCCCGACATTTCCCAGTCATAGGAAATGGCGCCGCCGTAGTTCATCTTGGGGAAGGCTAGGCGTTCGCCCGAGCGGTCGTTGGTGATGATGTTGTCCCAGGGGCCGTCGACCGGGTTGGCGGCGTCGGTCGCAGGCCCGTCGATGGCGTTGTATTCATCATACTCGCCGGTCTTGTAGCCGATGTTCTGGCTGATGGTCAGGCCGTCCATCGGCACCCAGGTCAGTTCGATCTCGCCGCCCATGATGTGCGACTTGGGCACGTTGGTGATCTTGCCCAGTCGACCGGTGTCGCGATCGTATTCCAGACCCTGAACCTGCTGGTCCTTGTAGTCATAGTAGAACAGGGCGCCGTTCAACCGCAGGCGGCGATCGAACAGGTCGGACTTCAGGCCCGCCTCATAGGCGATGACGATTTCCGGCTTGAACGGGGTCGCCGAAGTGGCGTTGTAGGTGGTGAAGCCGCCGGATTTCACGCCGCGCGCCACGCTGGCGTAGAACAGGGCGTCGTCCGTGACCTTATACTCCAGCCCCAGTCGGCCCGAGACTTCATTGAGGTCGGTGTCGTAGGTGACGGGCGGCGGCGGCGGGTTGGGCGCGACATAGGTGCCGCCGCTCTTGAGCGTCCGCTCTTCCGTTTCCCAGCGCAGGCCGGCGATCAGGTTCAGCCGTTCGTTCACCTGATAGGAGTTGTGGGTGAAGATGCCGAAGGCCGACACGCTTTGATCATAGGCTGTGTCGATCAGGTTCGGGTTGCCCCGGAATTCGGTGTAGAAGCCGCCGTCGATGCTCTCGTCGGCATAGTGGGCGCCGACCATCCAGTTGAACGGGCCATCGCCGTTCGAACTCAGGCGCAGTTCCTGAGCAAAGACGTCGATGTCATTGTAAAAGAGGACGTTCGATTCGTGGAAGGGCGTGCTGTCCCAGTCGTTGAATTCGCTGCGCGAGAAGGTCTGGTAGGCGGTGATCGATGTCAGGTCGGCCCAGCCGAGATCCGCGCGGATGCGGGCGTTGATGTCGAACCCGTCATTGTCGCGGAAAGGTTTGGCGTTGGTCGAGACGCCGGCCTTGGCGGCCAGTTGCGGTGAAATCCCCCAGCCCGTGATGCGCCACGCCGTGTCCTTGGGATAGGTCACGCTGCCGTCGGCGACGGTGTAGGGGCCGAGCAGGCGGAAGCCGCGCCCGTCGGACTTGTCGATCGAATAGGTGGCGCTGAGGTCGGCGGTCACGGTCTCGCTGACGTCCCAGGTCAGGCGGCCGCGAATGGCGGTCTTGTTCAGGTCGCCCAGCTTCTCGCCGGTGTCGCGGTGGTATTGCCAGGCGCCGCCCTGCTCGGTGACGGCGGCCAGACGGCCCAGCAGGGTCGGGGCGATCTGGCCCGAGACATAGCCCTCGACCTTATAGCGGTCGAACGTGCCGTATTCGGCGTTGAAACCGGCCTGGAAATCGGCGGTCGGGGCGTTGGTGATGATATTGACGGCGCCGCCGGTGGTGTTGCGGCCGTACAGGGTGCCCTGCGGTCCGCGCAGGACTTCCAGACGGGCGATGTCGAACATCGCGCCCTGCGTGGTCACGGTGTAGGGGTGGGCCACTTCATCGACATAGATGCCGACGGTCGAAGCGTTGTTCGACGAGTATTCGCGCGCGCCGATGCCGCGGATGCGGAACTGGGGCTGACCGCCGCCGAACTGGCTGTCGACCTCCATGTTGGGGACGGCGTTCTCAAGATCGTTGACGACCGAGATGCCCTTCTCATCGAGCTGTTCGCCGCCGATGACGCTGAGCGACACGCCGACGTCCTGGCTGGCCTGTTCGCGGCGCTGGGCAGTGACGATGATCTCATCGACGCGCGTCGCCTGCTCTCCCGAGCGAGCGTTGCTCTGAGCATTGGCGTTGGAGAAAGCAGCTATTGTCAGTAAACTGACAGAAGATGCCAAGATATATTTGTTCATATCGTCCCCCTCAATACCATTGTTATTCTAACTTATGGTTTTGATGATGCTGGAAAGGCGATCGATCAACTCGTCGATCTGGTCGCGGCTGATAATCAAAGGAGGCGACAGCGCGATGACATCTGCTGTAACCCTTACTAGAATTCCGTCATCGAAGGCGCGGTGGAAGGCTTCCGTGGCGCGGGCGCCGGGCGCGCCGGGACGGGGTTCAAGCTCAATTCCCGCGACCAGACCCATGTCGCGGATGTCGATGACATGCGGCAGCCCTTTCAGACTGTGCACGGCGTCCTGCCAGTAGGGCGTCAGTTCGGCCGCGCGCTGGAACAGGCCTTCGTTCTCATAGACGTCCAGCGTCGCCAGCCCGGCCGCCGCCGCCAGCGGGTGGCCGGAATAGGTGTAGCCGTGGAAGAACTCGATGCCCGGCCCGGCCGCGCCCTCGACCACGGCCTGATAGACGGCGGCGCTGACGCCGACAGCGCCCATCGGCACGGCGCCGTTGGTCAGCCCCTTGGCGCAGGTCATCAGGTCGGGCGTGACGCCCAGAGCCTCGGCCGCCGTCAGGGCGCCCAGACGGCCGAAGCCGGTGATGACCTCGTCAAAGATCAGCAGGATGCCGTGCTGCGCCGTGATCTCGCGCAGACGCTCCAGATAGCCAAGCGGCGGCACGATGACCCCGGCCGAGCCGGACATGGGCTCGACGATGACGGCGGCGATGGTCTCGGCGCCGTGGCCCTCGATCAGAACCTCCAGCTCATCGGCCAGGTGCAGGCCCCAGCTCGGCTGGCCGCGCGTGAAGGCGGCCTCGTCCAGGTTCAGCGTGTGCGGCAGATGGTCGACGCCGGGCAGGGTGAGGAAGCCGCGCCTGTTGTTCTCCAGTCCACCCACGGAAATGCCGCCGAAGCCGACGCCGTGGTAGCCCTTCTGGCGGCCGATCAGGCGGGTGCGGTTCTCAAAACCTCTGGCGCTCTGATAGGCGAGGGCGATCTTCAGGGCGCTGTCCACCGCCTCGGACCCCGAACCGGCGAAGAAGACGTGGTTCAGGTCGCCCGGCAGCAGCATGCCCAGACGCGACGCCAGCTCGAACGCCAGCGGATGGCCCAGCTGGAAGGTCGGGGCGTAGTCGAGAACCTCGGCCTGACGCTGGATGGCCTCCACGATCGGCCGGCGGGCGTGGCCGGCGTTGACGCACCACAGGCCGGCGGCGCCATCCATCACCGCACGACCGTCCGGCGTGAAGTAATGCATGTCCTTGGCCGAGGCGAACAGGCGCGGCTGTGCCTTGAAGGCGCGGTTCGCCGTGAACGGCATCCAGAAAGGATCAAGGTCGTTGGCGGCTTTGCCGACGTTTGCAGCGATCATGCGGTCATCCTTCGTCACGGCTCGCGCAGTCTGGAGCGGTCATGGCCGATCTTCACCCTTTCGGGAATGAGTAGCCGATGGATCGTTGTTTGCAGCAAGCCTGTTTCTTTCTCAGCCTATGATGCTGAGATTGATAGCAAAAATATTCCAATGATCGATATAATGATCGCCTATATCGGGGGCGTCAGAAGGTTGGCGGCGTGCATGCGCTGATGACCACGCAGGGGCAGTCGCCGATGTTGCGGAAACGGTGCGGCAGGACGCTGGGGAACAGATAGCCTTCGCCCGCCTTCAGCACGCGCGACTGGCCGTCGACGGTGACTTCCAGACGGCCCGAGATGATCATGCCGCCTTCTTCGCCTTCGTGAGACAGCATGACCCGGCCGCTGTCCGAGCCGGGCTGATAGGTCTCGTAGAGGATCTGAAGGCTGGAATCCTGGCTGGAGCCCAACTGGCGATAGGAGACCTCGCCGCGCGAGATGTCAGTCAGTTCGTCGTGGCGATAGAAGTATTTGGTCGGGGTCTCGAACTCCGAGCTGAAGAAGTCGCCCAGCGAGATGCCCGCCGCGTCCAGCAGCCGTTTCAGCGAACCGACGGATGGGCTGGTACGGCCGCTCTCGACCAGGCTGACGGTGCTGGACGGCACCCCAGCCTTGCGGGCGAGCGCGCGTTGCGACAGGCCGAGGCGGTCCCGAAGGGCGCGCAGGCGCGGGCCGATGATGTTTTCTTCTTCCATATCGCCACGCGCCACCCTGTCAGCTCCGTTTGCGGGTCAGCAGATCATAGGCCGCCCGCGCCATGACCTTGGCCGAGTTGGTCATGTCGTCGATGCCGACCCATTCGTCGGGCTGGTGCGCCAGGTCGAGCACGCCGGGGCCATAGGCGATGCAGTCTTTCAGCCGGCCGATGCGGTCGATGTGCTTCTGGTCATAGGTGCCAGGCGAGCAGACGAACTGGGCTTTTTTACCGAGCACCGTCTCGATGGCGGCGGCGGTCGTGCTGGCGACGGGACCGTCGCGGTCGGCCATGCTGGGGGCGACTTCGAACAGGTCGCGCATCTCATAGCGGAAGCCGTGACGCTGGGCCGCCAGCCCGTCGAGGATGGCCTGCACCTCGCCCTTCACGTCCTCCAGAGACTCCTCGATCAGGAAGCGGCGGTCGATGACCATGCGGCTGGAATCAGCGACGCAGGGCGCGGGCAGTCCGTCGAAGCCCTCGGCCTGGCCGCCGTGGATGGAGTTGATGTTCATTGTCGACTGGCGGGCGCCCTCGGGCACGACCGGCATGTCGGAATGGCGGGCGGCCATGGCGGGATAGAGCTTGCTCTCGAACTCCTCCATCACCGCCCCCATGTGGCGGATGGCGGAGTCGCCCAGGAAGGGCATGGAGCCGTGGGCGATGCGGCCCTTGGTCTCGATCTCGGCCCACCAGACGCCGCGATGGCCGATGCAGACCCGGTCCACGTTCAGCGGCTCGGGGATGATGACATGGTTGACTTTTGGCTCCGAGAACCAGCCGCGCTCGGCCAGATAGGCGACGCCGCCGTAGCCGCCCGATTCCTCGTCCACCGTGCCGGAGATTTCGAGCGCGCCGGGCAGGGGCAGGCCGGAATCGATCAGGGCCTCGACCGCGATGATGGAGGCGGCCAGCCCGCCCTTCATGTCGCAGGCGCCCCGGCCGTAGACTTTGCCGTCCTTCACCTCGCCGCCGAAGGGATCGACGGTCCAGCCGGCGCCGACCTCGACCACGTCGATGTGGCTGTTGAAGTGGACGCAAGGGCCCGGTTCAGAGCCGGTCCAGCGGGCGATGACGTTGGTGCGCGGGTACTGGTCGCTGTCGCCTGGCGAGCCCTCGCCGCGTACGTATTCGACGGTGAAGCCGCGCTTTTTCAGTCGCTCGCCGATGTATTCGGCGCAGGGGCGATAGGCCTCGCCCGGCGGATTAATGGTGGGAAAGCGGATCAGGTCCTGGGTCAGGGCGACCAGTTCGTCGGTGCGGCCGTCGATCAGGTCCATGACGGTTTGCAGGGTCGGGGCGCTCATCGGTGGAACCTCACTCGGCGGCCAAGGCGGCCAGCACCGCGTCGGTCATCTCAATGGTGGAAACGGCGGCGACGCCGGGGTGGGCGATATCGGGGGTGCGGACGCCGCTGGACACGACGCGCCGAACGGCGTGTTCCAGCCGGTCGGCCAGGTCCGCTCGGTCGAAGGACCAGCGCAGGCACAGGGCGAAGGACAGGATGGTGGCGATGGGGTTGGCGATGCCTTGCCCCGCGATGTCGGGCGCCGAGCCGTGGATCGGCTCATACAGGCCCCGGCTGTTGCCGCCTTTTCCTAAGCCGGACAGGGAAGCGGAAGGCAGCAGGCCCAGCGATCCGGTCAGCGCCGCCGCCGCGTCCGACAGGATGTCGCCGAACAAGTTGTCGGTGACGATGACGTCGAACTGGTCCGGGCGACGAACCAACTGCATGGCGCAGTTGTCGGCGTACATGTGCGACAGCTCCACATCGGGATAGTCGGCGGCGACCTCGATCGCGACGGCGCGCCACAGGGCGCCCGTCTCCATGACATTGGCCTTGTCCACCGAGCAGACGCGGCGCTGGCGGGTGCGGGCCAGTTCGAACGCCGTGCGACAGACGCGGGCGATCTCGGCTTCTGTGTAGGCTTGAGTGTCGTAGGCGCGGCGTTGGCCGTCGGGGGCGACCTCGTTGGCGCGGGGCAGGCTGAAATAGACGCCCGCCGTCGCCTCGCGCACGATCAGGATGTCGAGGCCCCGGATCAGGTCGGGCTTCAGCGCCGAGGCGTCCAGCAGTTCGTCGAAACAGACGGCGGGGCGCAGGTTGGCGTAGAGATCCAGCGCCTGACGCAGGCGCAGGATGCCCATCTCGGGCCGTTGGGCGCGGGGCAGGTGGTCCCACTTCGGCCCGCCGACGGCGCCGAACAGGACGGCGTCCGACGCCAGCGCCTGCTCGACCACATCCTCGGCGATGGGCGCGCCCACGGCGTCGATGCTGGCGCCGCCCGCAAGGGCCTCGCTCAGTTCAATCCGCAGCCCGGCGTTCCGGGCCCAGTCGATGACGCGCAGGGTCTCACGGACGATCTCAGGCCCGATGCCGTCGCCCGGCAGGACCAGCAGCTTGAACACGCGGTCAGATGCAGCGGCCACCGTCGACCTCCAGCGCCACGCCCGTGATCATTGAGGCGTCGTCCGAACACAGGAAGGCGGCGGCGGCGCCCATGTCCTCGGGCGTCGAGAAGCGGCCGATGGGAATGGAGGCCAGGAATTTGGCTCGCACCTCGGGGGTGTCGGCGCCCATGAAGGTCTTCAGCAGGGGGGTGTCGCCCGCCACCGGGTTCAGGGCGTTCACCCGCACCTGGAAGGGCGCCAGTTCGACCGCCATCGCCCGCGTCGCCGTGATGACCCAGCCCTTGGAGGCGTTATACCAGGCCAGGTTCGGGCGGGGGCTGACGCCGCCGGTCGAGGCGATGTTCAGGATGGCGCCCGATCCTTGCGCCTTCATCGCCGGGACGAAGGCCTTGGACATCAGATAGATGGAGCGCATGTTGACGTTGGCGATGCGGTCGAAGGCTTCGTCCGACAGCTCGTCCAGCGGCTGGGGCGTGTGGCCGACGCCCGCGTTGTTGACCACGATGTCGACGCCGCCCAGCAGGCGCTCAGCTGTCTCGCCGAGTGCGGCCACGTCGGCGGCGCTGGACACATCGACCTTCACGCCCAGATCGGCGTCGCCCAGTTCAGCGGCCAGCGTGCGGGCGGCTTCAAGGTTCAGGTCCGCGACGATGACGCGGGCGCCTTCCTCGGCGAAGCGGCGCGCGATACCGGCGCCGAAGCCGGAGGCTCCGCCTGTGACGATCGCTCGCTTGCCCTCCAGCCGCTTCGATCTGTTCTCCCCCAAGACGCTACTCCCTTGCGCTATCCGTGATGGGCCGCGACGGTCTTCAGGGTGGTGAAGGCGTAGAGCGCCTCGAACCCCTTCTCGCGACCGTGCCCCGATTTTCCGACGCCGCCGAAGGGCAGTTCGACCCCGCCCGCCGCGCCGTAGTTGTTGATGAAGACCTGTCCGGCCCGCAGCCGCTTCGCCAGCCGCATCTGTCGCCCGCCGTCAGCGGTCCAGACGCCTGCGACGAGGCCGTAGTCTGTGCCGTTGGCGATGGCGACGGCGTCGTCTTCCGTGTCGAAGGGGATGACGACGACGGCGGGGCCGAAGATCTCCTGCTGCGCCAGCGGATGGTCGGGCGCGACATTGGCGAACAGGGTCGGGGCGACATAGGCGCCGCCTGACGGCAGGTCGGACAGCCTCGCCTGCGCCACGATCAGGCCGTCGGCGCGGCCCTTGTCGATGAAGCTCTCGACCATGGCCTGCTGCTTCTTCGACACCAGCGGACCGACATCGCGGTCGTCCATCGCGGGGCCGACGGTCAGGGCCGCGAAGCGCTCGGCCATGCGGCGTACGACCTCGTCATAGACGCCGCGCTGAACCAGCACGCGCGATCCGGCCGAGCAGGTCTGGCCTGCGTTCTGGACGCCCGCGTTGACGAGGAAGGGCAGGGCCTTGTCCAGATCGGCGTCGTCGAACACCAACTGGGGCGACTTGCCGCCCAGCTCCAGCGTCACCGGCACGGCGTTGATCGCTGCGGCCTGCTGGATGGCGACGCCCACGCCGGTCGAGCCGGTGAAGGACAGGTGGTTGATCACCGGATGGGCGGCCAGCGCCGCGCCCGCCTCGGCGCCCGTGCCGGTCACGACGTTCAGCGTGCCCGCAGGCAGGCCGCAGTCGGCGGCGATGTGGGCGAAGGCTAGCGCTGTCAGAGAGGCCTGCTCGGCGGGCTTCAGCACCACGGCGTTGCCGACGCACAGGGCGGCCACGACCGAGCGGCCGATGATCTGCATCGGATAGTTCCAGGGGATGATATGCCCCGTCACCCCGTGCGGCTCGCGCAGGGTGTAGACGGTGTAGCCGTCCTGGAAGGGGATGGTTTCGCCGTGCAGCTTGTCGGCTGCGCCTGCATAGAATTCGAGATAGCGGGCCAGGGCGACGACATCGTTGCGGGCCTGTTTCAGCGGCTTGCCGACGTCCAGCGCCTCAAGCTCGGCCAGCATGTCGATGCGGGCTTCGACCTCGCGTCCCATGCGGGCCAGGATGCGGCCGCGCTCGACGGCCGTCATGCGGCCCCAGTCTCCGTCGAAGGCGGCGCGGGCGGCCTGGACGGCGGCGTCCACGTCGGCGGCGGTCCCGGCGGCCAGAGCGCCCATGACCTCGCCCGTCGACGGGTTCTCAATCGGCAGGGTGGCGCCGTCGGCGGCGGATCGCCATACACCGCCTATGAAAATCCTGTCCGTGGAAAATGGCGCCGCCATTTGTTTCCCGCCCATCCTGCCTGCGATCTTCTCTGAGGGATCGCTAGCCTGAGAGTGGGCCGCATTACGGATTATGCAACAAGCCCTTTTTGCGCGGGGGCTAAGTTGTTGATTTAGCGTCTATGATGCTCAAAATATTGAGCGATATTGGCCAATCTCAACGAAAAGCTCAATCCGGGTTGGCGATCGGCGCCGTCGGCGCAGGAGCCTTGGCGGCTTCTTCTTCCAGCCTTCGGCGTTGGTCAGGGTCTTCGTCCGGCTGAGGGGTGGTGACGCTGGGATCGGGGTGTCGGTCGCGGCGTTCTGCGTCGCCGGTCTCGCGGCGGGCCTGCTCCTGGAGGCTGTCTTTGTCAGCGGGGCTGCGAGGGTCTTGATCATTTGCCGTCATCGTCTTCTCCCTGTGAAGGAGGAGAGAGCGAGGTCGTTGCTCGTACCTCTCTCTCCTCTCCACACTGTTCAGGTTCCTGTGCCAAAGCCCTTGGGACCACCGGCGCCAGCAGCGCCAGCGCCGCCGGTTGAGGGCGTCGCGCTTCGGTCAGCGGGGTTGCTGGTCTGCTCTGGATCCTGGTTGGCGGCCGCCTTCCGGGCGGCTCGGCCAGCCTCGACCTCGTCGCCATCAAGGCCGGTCTCGTCGTCGCGGTTGGGGTCGTTCGGTTGGACGTCGGTCATGACGGTTCTCTCTGTTGATTGAGTGAAATCAAGCAACAGGGGAGAAGCCGGTTCCTACAGCAGCGCTACACGAAAAGTTTGGGAACGGGGCGGGAACTGACGGGAAACCCCCAGGCGCCTCAGTGATACGCCCGTCGCTCTGGCCTGAAGACGGCGACGCCTGCCCCTCCAACCACCCAAGCTATCGGGCGGGAGCGCAATTCTACAATTTCAGGAAGGAAATATGTGGCGGAGAGGGGGGGATTCGAACCCCCGGTACGCTTCCACGTACGCCGCATTTCGAGTGCGGTACATTCAACCACTCTGCCACCTCTCCGCGGGTCGGTAGTCCCTAATGGGGCTGAGCGAGCGGTCTCTCTAATGAAAGCCGTGTCGGGCTGCAAGCCGTATGTCGAAGAAAATCGACTGCCGCTTCAACGCTGTCCGGGAAGAGCCAGTCCCGAAGGGGCGCCGCCGGCCGGTTCGGGGCCGATATAGCGAAAAAGTTCGGCCGGGCGGCCGCCGGTGTCGCTGGCGAAAACGCCAGTGGGCTGGACCAGGCCGGTGCGCTCGACGCCGCGTCGGAAGTTCTGCTTGTGCAGGGACAGGCCCGCCACCGCTTCGGCCGCGTTCTGCAGAGCGGACAGGGTGAAGGTCGGCGGCGTCAGGTCGAACAGGACCGGGCGGTACTTCAGCTTGGAGCGCAGTCGGCCAAGGCCCGTGGCGACGATGCGGCGGTGGTCTGAGGTCATGGACAGGTCGCCCAGAGGCGCCGGGACGGGCCGGTCATGATCGCGGGCGGATTCGGCGACCAGGCCCGCCTCATAGAGAAGTTCATAGCGTTCCAGCACGCGCTCCTCGTTCCAGCGCGCGTCGGGCGAGAGGGCGAACAGGGACTCGGCGCGGCCGCGTCGGGCGGGATCATCGCCTGCCCAGTCGGCCAGGTCTGAACGCAGGCTGGCCAGGACGGAGGGGCGGCCCTGGCGCCAGTCCTCCCAGGGAAAGATGTCGAAGATAGGAGTCCACGCGGCGTCCCTGCCCGAGGCGAAGCCGGGAGCGTCGGGCGCCTCAGCGGTCAGGGCCAGGTAGCCGACGGAGACTTCGCGCGCGCGTTCCGGCCCCGGCGTGGCGCGGGGCGCGGCGCGACCGGCGTCGCCGAAGGTATAGAGCTGCTCGACAAAGCCGAGCGGGAAGCCGGTCTGTTCGGTGACGAAGGCGCGCAGGGCCAGTTCAAAGGTCCGGTCGCGCGACGGATCGAACGGGCCGAAGGGCAGGGCGGAGGCGCCGTCCGGGGCATGTGTGGTCAGCACTACGGCCTGACGTTCGCGCAGGGCGATGACCACGGCCGACAGGCCGATCCGCACGCCCTGTTCGCCCCCCTGCTTCATCAAGCGTCCTATTCTGTGTGCCAAGCGTCGGCGCCGGGCAGGATGCCGACAGCTTCGGCCAGAACGCGGTAGCGGTCCAGATAGCGCTGCTGGGCGACGGCGGCGGGCTGGGGCTCGATCACCAGATCATAGCCGGGCGGCGGGGCCCCGAAGATCTGCAGGGACTCGCGACGGGTGAAGCCGGCCAGTTGCGTCGCCTCATAGAAGGCGCAGGCCTTGTCGGCCTTCTTGATCAGGGTCTTGATCGTCTGCGGCGTCTTGGGAGGCAGTTGGAAGCGGACGTGGATGGCGGCTTCCAGTCGGGCCTCGAAATCCTTGTAGCTGGAGCCAAGCGCCGATTTGAATGGCGAGATCATGTCGCCGATGACGTATTCCGAGGCGTCGTGCAGCAGGGCGGCGAGGCGCCATTTCGGCTCCAGCCCCGGCCGGATGTGGGCGGCGATCTCCTCGACCACCAGGGAGTGCTGGGCGACCGAGAAGGCGTGCTCGCCGATGGTCTGGCCGTTCCAGCGGGCGACGCGGGCCAGACCGTGGGCGATGTCCTCGATCTCGATGTCGAACGGCGACGGGTCCAGCAGGTCCAGGCGGCGGCCCGACAGCATCCGCTGCCAGGCGCGGGGCGGCTTGGGTTTGCGGACTCGGGGCGCGGGGCCGGCGTCTTCGATTTCTTCGGCCAAGGTCTTGATGTTGCGCATGCTCAGGCTGGTGACTCAGACCGAACGCGCGATCAAGGGCGGCCGTTGCGATAGATGGGGGTTAATCGCCGACGTTTAGCGTCACCAAGGCCTTGGCCGCGTCGAACAGGCGGTCCGGGTCGCGGTCCTTGCTGCGGACGGTGGCGACGACGATGGGGCCGCCGACCGGGCCGCGCGCCTCGTATCCGACCGTGCGCCAGCCGCTGGCCGAGGCCTCCTTGCCGGTCATCAGGAAGGTGGCGCGCACCGCCTCGCCGGAACCGCTGGTGCGGATGCGGGCGGCGCCGTCGGTCGCGTCGATGTTCACCGTGTCGTCGCGGGACGAGACGTTGACCCGGCTGGACTTGTCGTCGGCGCGGATGGTCAGGCCGCCGATGCGGATGTTGGCGCGGTCGCCGTCGGCCTCGATCTTCATGCCGGGCAGTCGGACGGTGGCCTTGTCGCCCTGAGCATCGACGCGCAGGCCCGGCATCCTGACCTGGGCGGAATCGCCGGCGGCGGCCTCGGCTTCGGCGGCGGCGCGGGACGCATCGGCTTCGGCGCGGGCTGCGTCCGCCTCAGCCCTGGCGGCCTCGGCCTCGACGCGGGCGTTTTCGGCCTCCACCTCGGCCACGGCCTCGGGCAGGTCGGAGGTCAGGCGGTTCTCAAAGCTTTTCAGGGCCTCGGTGGAAGAGCGGCCGTCCAGTTGAACCAGTTGCAGGATGACTTCCGAACCGCGCGGCCCGCCATAGACGCACGACCCGTCGGCGCGGGCCGAACCCTTGCGCGTCAGCACGCCCTGGGTCTGGGGGCATTGCAGGGCGTCGACCACCTTCAGCACCCCGGACGAATCCGAGGTCGAAGACGTGGTGATGCGCACCGTGCCGGGGTTGTCGCAGGCGGCGGCCATCAGCGCCAGGGCGATAACAGGCCAGGTGATCTGTTGCATGGTCGGCTCCACTCAAGGTCCCGATTGTGCGCCATAAGCGCCGTGGGGCCAGTGAAATCGCGGTAATCGAAAGGCGACGGGAAAGCGGCTGAAATCAGCCGCCCCTTCAGCCCCCGGGACGGGCGCCTTCGCGACGGCTCATGAAGGCTAGGCGTTCGAACAGATGCACGTCCTGCTCATTCTTCAGCAGGGCGCCGTGCAGCGGGGGGATCAGCTTGCCGGGCGTCTTCTCGCGCAGGGTCTCCGGCGCCACGTCGTCCACCAGCAAAAGCTTCAGCCAGTCCAGCAGTTCCGACGTCGAAGGCTTCTTCTTCAGGCCCGGCGTGTCGCGGATTTCATAGAAGGTCTTCAGGGCCTCTGAGACCAGGCGCGGCTTGATGCCGGGGAAATGGACCTCGACGATGTCCTGCATCGTCTCGGCGTCGGGGAAGCGGATGTAGTGGAAGAAGCAGCGGCGCAGGAAGGCGTCCGGCAGCTCCTTCTCATTGTTCGAGGTGATGACGACGACGGGGCGGACCTCGGCGCGGATCGTCTCGTCCGTCTCCTGGACGTAGAACTCCATGCGATCGAGTTCCTGCAGCAGGTCGTTGGGAAACTCGATGTCGGCCTTGTCGATCTCGTCGATCAGCAGGACAGGGCGGGTCGGGGCCGTGAAGGCCTCCCACAGCTTGCCCTTCTTCAGATAGTTGCGCACGTCGTGCACGCGCTCGTCGCCCAGCTGGCTGTCGCGCAGGCGGGACACGGCGTCGTATTCATACAGACCGTTGTGGGCCTTGGTCGTGGACTTGACGTGCCAGGTGATCAGCGGCGCGTTCAGCGCGCGGGCCAGTTCATAGGCCAGGACCGTCTTGCCCGTGCCGGGCTCGCCCTTGATCAGCAGCGGCCGTTCCAGCGCCACGGCGGCGTTGACGGCGACCTTCAGGTCGTCGGTGGCGATGTAGTTGGACGTGCCTTCGAACCGGCTCATGCGAAACCTGCTCCATTCCGGGGGAAGGGAGCAGGTAGCTTAAAGAGATGGGCGTGAACAGGCGGCAGGATCAGGTGATGCGCTTGGCCGACACCGGATCGCTGGCGGGAAAGGTCTCTTCGACGCCCTCGTCGATCAGGGCTTCCTGACGGTTTTCGGCGTCCTTTTCCTTGTCTTTCAGCTGGTCGGTCTTGCCGCTTTGGTGGGGCGCGCGCTTGGCCGGAGGGGTGTTGGGGTCAGCGTCTTCCTGGGTCTTGGTGTGAGCTTTGTCGGTCATTGATTTCCTCATTGTTCGGGGCCGTAGCCCAGGTCCTCTATGTCGTCGTCGGAGAGACGTTTGGCTTCCCAATGGGCGGCGCTGGCCTGGGCGCCGCGCTGGTTGCGCATCAGACCGGCGTAGACCAGTTCCACCTCGTCCGCGCCGGAGGTCATGGCGCCGTCGCCGTCGGCTTGGCTGAGCCGGACGCTGTCGACGCCGAGCAGGGCGTCAGCCTCGGCCTCTATGCCGTCCAGAGCCAGTTCCGCGTCGAGATCCGGGTCATCTTCGTCAAAGGGTTCGGCGTCGGCGTCTCCATCCATTTGGGTGACGTCCAGCACGTCCTCGGCTTCGTCGAACGACAGGTCGCCGTCGCCGTCATCGTCCAGATGGGTCTCGTCATAGACCTCGGCCTGATCCTGGGCGTCGGTGTCGAAGTCGGGTCCTGCCATCATTGTCTCCCTTCCGACAGATCAACGGCTCGGCTCGTCAGGGCGTTCCCGCCTGCGGCCATGACGCTGGGGAAGGGCGAAGTGAAGGGATGGTTAACCACGTCGCTTTACAGTTCATCAGCGGCCGGCCGTCACGGTGAGGGCGGCGCCACGGAGACCTTCCCTTGCCTCTGAAACTGTCGCTGAAACCCGGCGAGAAATTCGTGCTGAACGGGGCCGTCGTCCAGAACGGCGACCGTCGCGGCGTTCTGATCCTGCAGAACAAGGCCAGCGTCCTGCGCGAAAAGGACATCATGCAGCCCGAGGACGTCACGACGCCCGCGCGCCGCATCTATTTCCCCGTCATGATGATGTATCTGGATGAGGCCGACGCGCCGAAATTCTATGACGAGTTCGCCCTGCGCCTGACGGAGTTCATGGGCGCGGTGCGCAATCCGGACATCCTGAGCGAATGCGTCGCCTGCTCGAAGCACGTGCTGGCGCGTCAGTATTACAAGGCCCTGATGGGCGCTCGCAAAATCGTCGATTACGAAGATCAAAGGCTCGGCAATGTCGCTTCAGGCGTACAAGACGGCGGCGACGCGGGCTGAATCCCCGCGTGAAATGGAATACCGGCTGTTCGGCCAGGTGACGCGCGCCCTGATGCACGCCTCGACCCTGGACAGGTCGGATGTCGCCGGGCGGATGGACGCGCTGGACTGGAACCGTCGGCTGTGGTCGACGCTGGCGACCGCCTGCACGGACCCGGACAACGCCTTGCCGCAGGCGATGCGGGCGCAGTTCATTTCGCTGAGCCTGTTCGTCAACCGCAACACATCCGAAGTCATGCGCGGCGAGGACGATTTCTCGACCCTGATCGAGATCAACCGCATGATCATGCAGGGACTCAGCGGACAGACGGACGCGGGCTGAACGCTTCCTGCGGGCCTAGTTACGAGCCTAGAACAGGTTCGCGGCCCAGTGGGCTATGCCGCTGACGACAGCCACCACCGTGGTCCACACCAGGGCCAGATAGACTCCGCACACCGCTGAGCCGAAGAGACCGGCCAGGATGAAGGCGCCGTCACGCTGGATGATGCCCAGGCCGAACAGGGCCAGGGTCAGGCCGGGCAGGGCGTCGCCGAACGGCACCGGCAGCGCCATCATCAGGGCCAGCAGAATGCAGATCACGCCGATGGCGACATCGGCGGCTTCGCCCGTCAGGACTGGCCAGCGCGGTCTGGTCAGGCGCTCGACACGGCGCAGGCGGGGCAGGATTTTCGCCGTGGCGGAACGATAGGACTGACGGCTTACCGACAGGTTCAACAACCAGCGCGGCAGCCAGACCTTCTCGCGCTGCAGCGCCATCTCGGCGGCGATCAGGATGATCGGAACGGAAAAGACCGCCTTGCCGCCCGGCGGCCACGGAAACAGCGCCATCAGGGCCAGCATCAGGATGACGGCGCCGAAGCCGCGTTCGCCGAAAGCCTCGACCATTTCGCGAAGGGACAGTTTATCGGATTCGCCCTGATCCAGCCGGTCCTGATCCAGCCGCTCCTGGCCCAGGCGCTCCAGCACGTCGGAGAAGGTCCGTCCCTCATCGGGCGGCGGCGTGGAAACGAGCGTCATCAAGCGAGACTCAAAGCGATGTCGTGCACGACGTTAGGGGCGCGCCGCGACTTGCGCCATCCCCGCCGCGAGGGTTGCGACGAAATAAGGCCTCTAGTGCTTCGAGACGTGTTCAGGTTTGCCCTTGCGCTTGGTGTGGGCGAATTCTTCAAGCTGTTTTTCGCTCATCGATTCCATCATGGATTTCGACGCGCCCTTCAACTTGGACTTGGGCGTATCCCCTCGCTTGGCCGACAGGGCGGCTCCGGCGGCTTTCTGCTGGGCGGCGGATTTGGCGGGCATGACGATCTCCTTTCGAGAAGGGAGCAACTGTTCGCCCGCCTTGGAGTTCCGTCAGCTGCCCAGCAGTTCTCTACCGATCAGGAAGCGGCGGATTTCGTTGGTGCCGGCGCCGATGTCGTAGAGCTTGGCGTCGCGGACCAGGCGCTCGACCGGCCATTCCCTGGTGTAACCGGCGCCGCCCAGGGCCTGGACGGCCTCCAGCGTGACCTTCACTGCGTTCTCCGAGGCCAGCAGGATCGCTCCGGCTGCATCGTAGCGGGTGGTCAGGCCCTGATCGCAGGCGCGGGCGACCGAATAGACATAGGCGCGGGCGCTGTTCAGGGCGACGTACATGTCGGCCACCTTGCCCTGCATAAGCTGGAAGGAGCCGATGGCCTTGCCGAACTGTTTGCGATCGCGGACGTAGGGCAGGACCACGTCGAGCGCCGCCTGCATGATGCCCAGCGGGCCGGCGGACAGGACGGCGCGCTCATAATCGAGGCCGCTCATCAGCACGGCCGCGCCGCGCCCTTCGCCGCCCATGATGTTCTCTTCGGGGACCTCGCAGTCCTCGAACACCAGTTCGGCCGTGTCCGAGCCGCGCATGCCCATCTTGTCCAGCTTCTTGGAGACGCTGAAACCCTTCATGCCCTTTTCGATCAGGAATGCGGTGACGCCGCCGTTGCCGTCGCCGGTGCGGGCGTAGACGACCAGGGTCTCGGCGTGGGGGGCGTTGGTGATCCAGAACTTGGTGCCGTTCAGGACGTAGCGGTCGCCCTTCTTCTCGGCGCGGGTGCGCATGGACATGACGTCCGAACCCGAACCGGCCTCGGACATGGCGAGCGAGCCGACGTGCTCGCCCGAGATCAGCTTGGGCAGGTATTTCGCCTTCTGCTCGGGCGTGCCCCAGCGACGGATCTGGTTGACGCACAGGTTGGAGTGGGCGCCGTAGCTCAGGCCGATCGAGGCCGAGGCGCGCGACACCTCCTCCATCGCCACCACATGTTCGAGGTAGCCGAGGCCGAGGCCGCCGAACTCTTCTTCCACCGTGACGCCGTGCAGGCCCAACTCGCCCATCTCGGGCCACAGGTCGCGGACGAACTCGTTTTTCTCGTCGATTTCGGCGGCGCGGGGGGCCAGCCGCTCGGCGGCCCAGCGGGCGGTCGTGTCACGGATGGCGTCAGCGGTCTCGCCGAGGCCGAATTCCATGGATTGGGGCGCGAAGGGAATGCTCATGCCCAAAGGCGTAGCATCGTGCGCGGCCTTCGCAAAGACGCCTGTTAGCGCGACTGTTTGTGCTTTGGCGGGAGGTCCTTGCCGCGCAGGAAGCTCCAGGCCGCCACGCCGATGAAGACCAGCCCCGCCGCCGCCAGACCGGCGCCGATCACCACCGTGGCGTCGCCCGAAGCGGGGGCGTTGAGGGCGCGGCGGAAGGCGGCGATTCCGGCCGCGAAGGCCAGGGCGCCGACGCCGCCGATGAACAGGACGGCGCCCTTGTCGCCCAGGGCGGCGTCGCTGGCGGCGTCTTTGGCGGCGCGTTTTTCATGACGCAGGACGGGCACGCTGGGCGGCGCGGCGTCGGCGGAAGCGGCCTCGGCAGACGTAGCCTCGGCGCCGGGACCTTGCACCGGCGCGGTCAGCAGGGCGTCCAGCGGGGCGGGCTGGTCGGGCGCCGTGTCGAACAGGGCGCGTTCGGCCGAACGGCGGCGATAAAGGGCGTCGACCGGCGGCGAGGCGCGCTCGGGCCAGGCGGACAGGGCGTCGGCGGCCTCGGGCAGGGCGTCGGCGTCCAGCTTCTCCAGCACGTCGGAACCCTGGAAGCGCTCAAGGCCGATGGAGAAGATGAAGCTGGCCAGGGCGTCGAACTGGTGCTGGTTCAGCGGCAGGCGCACCCGCTCGTTCAACAGGGCGACGATGGGCATCAGGTCGTATTGCAGCAGCAGTTCGGCCTCGGTCTCGCTGACCACGGCGCCGGGCCGGGCCGAGCGCGAGTGGCCATAGCCGATGACCGGCGTCCCGTCGCGGCGCAGCACGGTGCGCGGGCGAAAGCCCTCGAAACTCTTGATCAGCAGAAGGCCTTCACGAGAGACCTTGCGGCGTTGCGGCGCGGCTGCGGACACGGACTGACCCAATTCGAAACGGGCGTTCTCGCCCTGACCGGGGCGGAGCAAGCCTTGTTCCGAAACGGGCGAGGCCGTTTCAGGTCATATTTACAGCAGGACGATGGTCGCCAGGCCCAGGAAGATCAGGAAGCCGAAGAAGTCGGTCGTCGCCGTCACGAAAACGGCCGAGGACACGGCCGGGTCGAACTTCAGCTTGGCCAGGGTCAGCGGCGTCAGCACCCCGACGCTGGCGGCGACCAGCAGGTTCAGGATCATGGCCGTGGCGATCACGCCGCCGATCCTCCAGTCCTGGAACCAGAACCCTGCCGCCAGGCCGATCAGCGGAGCCAGGACGAAGCCGTTGGCCAGGCCTACGGCCATTTCGCGCCAGAAGGTGCGCAGGGCGTTCGATGCGTTCAGCTCGCGCGTCGCCAGGGCGCGCACGGTAACGGTCAGGGCCTGCGTCCCCGCATTGCCGCCGATGGCCGAAACGATGGGCATCAGCACGGCCAGGGCGACGATCTGCTGGATGGTGCCCTCGAACAGGGCGATGACGCTGGCGCCCAGCACGGCGGTGAACAGGTTGATGCCCAGCCAGGGCACGCGGCCGCGAACGATCTCCAGCACGCTGGACGAGCGGTCCTCGTCCGAGACGCCGGCCAGACGCAGGATGTCCTCGCGGTTCTCTTCCTGAATGATGTTGACGACGTCATCGACGGTCAACTGGCCGACCAGCCGCCCGCCCGTATCGACTACGGGCGCCGAGATCAGGTGGTATTTCTCGAAGATGTAGGCGACCTCTTCCTGGTCGACGTCCACTTCAATGGGGTTCACCGGCTCCATCAGCTCGGTGAGGGGCGTGTCGCGCGGGCTGCGCAGCATGCGGCTGATGGCCACCCCGCCGACGGGTCGGTTCATGGGATCGACGACATAGATGTCGAAGAAGAGCTCGGGCAGGTGATCGCCCTGTGCGCGGACGTGGTCGATGGTGTCGCCGACGTTCCAGAACTGCGGCGCGGCCATGAACTCGCGCTGCATCAGGCGGCCGGCCGAATCCTCTTCATAGCCGAGCGAGGATTCGATGGCGGCGCGCTCGACCTCGGGCATGGCGGCCAGCACGCGCTCGCGCTGGTCCTCCTCAAGGTCTTCGACGACCGAGGCGGCGTCGTCCGAATCCAGTTCCTGAAGGGCTTCGGCCAGGGTGGCCGAGGGGACGCGCTCCAGCACCTTTTCACGGATGCCGTCGTCCATTTCGGGCAGGGCTTCGGCCAGCAGATCGGGCGGCAGCCACTGGACTACGACCGAGCGGTGTTCGGCGGTCAGGAAGCCCATCAGATCGGCGACGTCGGCGGGGTGCAGGTCTTCCAGCAGGCTGCGCAGCCGCATGCCGTCGCCGTCGTCGGCCGCGTCCACGACCTTTTCGACGAAGGCCGCCGTCAGGGCGTAGTCCTCGCCGAGGGCGGCGTGATCTTCGTCTTCGAGATGAGGGTCTTCGGGGCGCAGAGGGGCAAGGTCCGTGTGGGTCACGTGTCTGCCTCCTCTGGAGTTGATATCAGCCGTATCTAGCCGAGATTCGCCCTGTCAGATCAGATGGTGCGGTCGAGAAGACTCGAACTTCCACGGGTTGCCCCACAGCGACCTCAACGCTGCGCGTCTACCAATTCCGCCACGACCGCTCGCATCGGAGGGCGGGCAATAGCGGAGAGAGAGCGGAAAGAAAAGAGTGTTTTGCGGAAATAGCAGAGACAGGCGCAATTCCTGTCTATCGACGGTGCGTGAGGCCTTCTCTCGACGGGAGGACGAGGGTCAGGCGGCGGCGGGTCGAGAAGGCGCAGCCTTCTGATCGCGACCCAGCATCAGGCCGCGTCGGGTCGAGAAGGCGCAGCCTCCTGATCGCGGCCCAGCATCAAGCCGCCCCTGCCATGAAATCATAGACATCCGCGGGGCGCGTCACCGTGATGGCGATGCGGTCGTCGCGAATCTCGATCTCGCCGCGCGCGACCGGATGGTTGTTGGCCAGGATCCAGACCTCGTCCTTTTCCGAGGCGTCCAGAGGGATCACCGCGCCACGGCCCATGCGCAGCAGTTGCTGCATCGGCAGGACCGAACGGCCCAATACGACCGAAATCTCGACATCGACGGCATCGATCTGGCTCAAAGAGGATACTCGCAAATCAACGGGCGGCCCTTGCGCCGCCGCGTTCGGCCCCACATTGAGGGCATCATGCTTGCCGACCCGTTAAACTCTTCCCAACGCAGCCTGTTTCGCGAAGACGGCCGTCCTGTCGAATGGGCGCTGTCGTCCGGCTACGTCGACTACGCCGCCGCCGAGGCCGCGATGGAGGCGCGCGTGGCCGCCATCGCGGCGGGAGAAGCCGAGGAGATGGTCTGGCTGCTGGAGCATCCGCCGCTTTATACTGCTGGCGTCTCGGCCAAGGACGACGACCTGCTGGCGCCGGATCGCTTTCCGGTGCACCGGACGGGGCGGGGCGGGCAGTTCACCTATCACGGACCGGGCCAGCGGGTGGCCTATGTGATGCTGGACCTGAACCAGCGCGGCAAGGACGTGCGCGGCTTCGTGCATGGGCTGGAGGACTGGATCATCGGCGCCCTGGACCGCTTCGGCGTTGAGGCGGGGATGCGCGAGGGCCGCGTCGGCGTCTGGATCGAGCGCAAGGGCGCGGGCTGGAGCCGCGAGGACAAGATCGCCGCCATCGGCGTCAAGGTCCGCAAATGGGTCAGCTTCCACGGCATCAGCCTGAACGTGGAGCCGGACCTGGACCATTTCGGCGGCATCGTGCCGTGCGGCATCACCGAACACGGCGTAACCAGCCTGGTCGATCTGGGCGTGCTGGCGACGATGGATGAGGCGGACGATGCGCTCAAGTCGTCCTTCCAGCAGGTGTTCGGCCCGGTTCAGCCGGGCGTCGCGCCCCTGTGACGCCGGGCGCCCGGCGCGGCGCCGTAGCGGTTGAAGGCCTTTCGGCAGGGCAGGATCGCGAGGTCGAAGGCGACCAGGGCGAGAGCGGCCGTCGCGACCCAGTCCAGAAGCGTCAGCGGTTGCGGCCAGGCCAGGGCGAAGGCCAGCAGGATCGGCCCGCTCCACCAGCCTGAGCGTCCGCGATCATGCAGGCGCTGCGACAGGACGCAGAAGCCGCCGTAGAGCAGGGCGGCCGCGATCAGGGCGTGAAGCCAGCCGGGCGTTCGCAGAAAAACGTCCACGGCGATCCAGGCGCCGATCAGGCAGACTGCGCCCGCTGAAAAGCGGCTTCGACCGATGCGTCCCGTAGAATTCAAAAAGAGATCAGCCAGGGCGGTCATTCTTGGGGCACGCGGCGTTTCGGCGCGTTTTGCGCCTGCAGAAACCCGGCCTAGTCGGGAAAGGGGCGCGCGTAAACGCCGCGGTCCGCAAAGCGGTGCAATTTCGTCACAGGGGTGGCGACGGCGCCGTTAATGGGTCTAAAACACGACCAACCCGCATACTGAACGGACTGGGAGAAACCCCCTATGCAACGCCTGCTTTCCGCTTCGGCGGCCGTGCTGGCCCTGAGCTTCGCCGCCTCGGCCGCCTCGGCCCAGAACTTCAGCGATCTGGCGCGTCAGGACCTTCAGGCCATGCACGCGGCCCTGCGCGACAACCATCCGGCCGCCGTGACGCCGGGCGAGGCCAGCGCGACCTTCCGCGGCTGGCTGGACACCGGCCTGCAGGAAGCGCAGGCCAAGGCCGGACAGGTCAACAGCGGCGACAGCCACGCCTATCTGCTGCGCTGGTACGCCAACGGCTTCCGCGATTCCAACATCGCCGCCCGTCCGACCTATGAAGGTCTCGGGCCGTATTTCGCCACCAGCTGGCCGGGCGTGGCCACGGCCTGGCGCAACGGCCAGTATGTCGTCTCCTATGTTCAGGACGGCGTGCGCGGCGCGCCGCCGCTGGGCGCCGTGCTGAAGAGCTGCAACGCCGAGCCGATCGAGGACCTGGCCAAGGCCAAGCTGGACCAGTTCGAGGGCGATCTGACGACCGAAGCCGGTCGCGTCCGCAGCGCCCCTTATCTGCTGTGGAACCGCAACAACCCGATGACGACGGGCGTGCCGGGGACCTGCGAGTTCCAGGTCGGCCGTCGCACCCGCAGCTTCACCCTGTCGCCGCAGCCGGCCACGGCCCAGAATCTGGAAGCCGCCTATCGCGCCTCGGTCTATACGCCGTCCGGCGCGCCGCTGTCGGTCGAGATGGTCGATGGGCGTCCGTGGGTCAGCGTTCACTCGCTGGCCGACGACGCGGCCTGGGACGCCTTCTTCGCCCAGGTCGAGGCCCAGTCCGCCGCCATTCGCGGGCCGCAGGGCTTTGTGCTGGACCTGCGCGGCGCCAACGGTTCCTCGGCCAACGCCACCTCGCGCGGCTATGGCCTTGCCAATCGCATCTGGTCGCCGGAATTCACCGTCAGCCGCCAGCCGGAAGCCGGTCAGATCACCTATCGCGCCACGCCGGGCAACCGCCAGTGGTTCGCCGACACCCTGAACCGGATGCAGTCTGATCCGCGCTTCGTTCAGGAATCGGGCGCGGTGATCGAACAGACCCAGGCTATCGTCGCCGCCTTCGACAGCGCCATCGCCGCTGGTCAGCCGACCTTCGTCATGCCGGGCCGCCCGGCGACCCCGGACACCGGCGCCGCCAATCCGGTGCAGGGCCAGGTGGTCGTGCTGGTGGACGCTGGTTGCTCGGGCGGCTGCCTGGACACGCTGGACCTGCTGAGCCGCCTGCCGAACGTGCGCATCGCCGGTTCGACCACGGCCGAAGACACCATCTTCATCGAGCCGACGACCCTGCGTCTGCCGTCCAACTACGCCGACCTGAGCTATGGCCATAAGGCCTGGACGACGCGTCAACGCGGCAACAACTCGCCCTACGCGCCCGCAGGCGCCCTAGCCTACACGGGTGACGCCACCGATGAGACGGCCGTTCGCGCCTGGGTCGCCGGCCTGTTCGGCGCCTGACCGCGACGACCTGAATTCAGCCTATCGAGGGCCGGACGGTGGAACGACCGTCCGGCCCTTCCTATTTTCAGACCATGACCCAGACCGAATCTCACGCCGCCATGCGTTCCGCCTCCGGCTATGACCTGACGCCCCCGACCGACAGCCAGCGCGCGGCGCTGGAGGCCGATCTGTCGCCTGAAGAGAAGCGCGTGCTTCTGGCGCACGGCACCGAGGCGCCGTTCTGCGGGACCTTGCTGGGTGAAAAGCGGGCAGGGGTGTTCTGCTGTCGCGAATGCGGCCTGCCGCTGTTCCGGTCGGGAACCAAGTTCGAAAGCGGCACCGGCTGGCCCAGCTTCACCGAGCCGGTCGATCCGGCCCATGTTCGCGCCGTGCGCGACGACAGCCACGGCATGGTGCGCGTCGAGACACGCTGCGCCCGCTGCGACAGCCATCAGGGCCACGTCTTCCCGGACGGGCCGCCGCCCACGGGCCTGCGCTACTGCATCAACTCGGTCGCCTTGAGTTTCGTAGCCGAAGGCGAATCCCTGCCCGATCCTTTGGGGCGCGGCGATGGGACCGCCTGACCTTGGCCGCATTTAGGGGTAGGGTGGTTGTGAACGGGAGTAGATGCGTATGCTGATCGAACTCATGACGGCCTCCCTCCTGCTGGCGAGCAGCGATCCCGAGGGCGTGGTTTCGACCGCTCCGCGCGCAGGCTCGGGCGCCGTGCCGACCGCCAGCGCGGCCGCGCTGGCCGAGACCGTGGGCGAGGCCTCGCCTGCTGTGACGCTGCAGACGGCGGCGCCGCACGGCCTGAGCACCGAAGAACAGATTTCCCGCTGGATCGGAGAACGCAAGACGGATGCGCGTCCGGTCGAGCAATGGGCCGACGCCTGGGAAGAGGCCGCGCCCCGCAAGATGCACGGCGAAGTCAGCGCCGGGATCGGCACGGGCGGCTATAGCGACTTCGCCGCCGCCGTCTCCATGCCGCTTGGCGAAAACGGCACGTTGAACCTGAGCGTCAGCCAGACCAAGAACGCGCCCTGGGGCTATGGCTACGGGCCTTACGGCTATGCGCCCTACGGTTATGGCGCGGGCCGCTATGGGCTGAACGGCTATGGCTGGCGCGACGCCTATGGCGCCATGCCGGGGCCGATGGGGGTGCGCAGTCCGCATGAACGCCCCAGCCGCATCCGCCCCTTCAGCACGGATGAGCGGCAGGCTGAGCCCGCGCGCGACCCGGATGGCGACGCCGGTCGATCGTCAGACCGCCGATAAAGTGCGTCCCATACGCCACGCAGACCTTTTTTAGGCCTGGGCGTCGCATCGCCGCATTCCCTTTATAGGGCCTGATCCCATATGCCCTCGGGCAAAGGATCAGTATGGACAGTTTGCTTACCTCGGCCGCCGACTTCATCGCCCGCAACGCCATGTGGGCCGGCGTGATCCTTGGCGCGGTGACCTTCTTTGAGTCGCTGGTCGTCATCGGCGCCTTCGTGCCGGCGACGGGCCTGCTGGTCGCGGCGGGCGGACTGGTGGCGGCAGGCGTGCTGGACCCCTTCACCGTCATCGGCGGCTGCGTCATCGGCGCCGTCATGGGCGACGCCATCTCCTACTGGATCGGGCGTCGGCTGGGCACGCGGGTGCTGCGTCATCACCTGCTGGTGCCCCATCGCCGCAAGCTGGCCTGGACGCGCCTGTACTGCCGTCGCTACGGCGTGGCTTCGATCTTCATTGGCCGTTTCTTCGGTCCCTTGCGCGCCTTCGTGCCGGTGATGGTGGGCGTGCTGCAGATGCGCCAGCGCGTGTTCCAGATCGCCAACGTCAGTTCGGCCTTCGTCTGGGTGCTGGCCATGCTGGCGCCGGGCTATCTGGCCGCCAAAGGGCTGGCGCGGCTGGAGATGATGAGCGAGGCGCACAATCCGACACTGTGGCTGCTGGCCTTCGTCGCGGTGGTGGCGGCCCTGGTCGTCGCCATGCGTTGGCTGAAGGGCCGCGCGGCGCGGCGCAACGCCCTGCTGGAAGCCTCGGTGCGCGGGCTGGGGGAGTAAGACTCGCCCGCTCTTGTCCGGTGTAGGGCGCAAGGCGAGAGGCCGGCCCTCGGCCATCCTCGGGCCTGTTCTGAGCTGTGTCTGTTCATCCCCGCTCATCCCGGCGGACGCCGGGACCTAGTGCTTTGGCTTCAGAGCGCTCGGCTGAGCGGTTAGGCCCCGCTCTGGCTCACTCACTGGGTCCCGGCGTCCGCCGGGATGAGCGGAGGTAGGCAGCGAGAAACACTCAAACAGAACTGCCCACGAAAAAGGGCCCGGCGGATGCCGGGCCCTTTCGCGTTCCTGCCGTGCGGCGGGATCAGTCGTGGGTGTGGCTGTGCGATTCGGCGGCCGTAGCCGTGCCCGAGGCGCTCCAGGCCTGACCGTCTTCGCTTTCGAACCAGAACGGCTTGCGCTCAGCGCCGCCGACCTCGTTCATATGGTTATCGAACAGCCGGCCGTTGATCATGGTGTGGCTGATCTTGGTCGAGTCCCGCAGGTTCTCGAGCGGATTGGCGTCCAGAACGACCAGGTCGGCCAGCTTGCCGGTTTCCAGCGAGCCGATGTCCTTGTCCATCCCCAGCGCACGGGCGCCGTTGATGGTGCCGACACGCAGGGCTTCGTGCGGGCTCATGCCGCCCTGTTCGAACATCCACAGCTCCCAGTGGGCGCCGAGACCTTCGCGCTGACCGTGGGCGCCGATCTGGACCGAGACGCCCTGATCCATCAGCCGCTTGGATTCGCGGGCGATGGAGATGTGGTTCAGCTCTTCCGGAGGGGTCTTGACCGGCCGACGCGAGCGATCGTCCAGAATGCGGCGCGGGACATACTGGCTGAGGATCGGGTCCTTCCAGACGTCGGTGACCTCATACCAGTGGTTCTCGCCCCAGGCGCCGCCGAAGCCGACGATCAGGGTCGGGGTATAGGCCGTACCCGTCTGCGACCACAGCTGTACGGCGTCGTCGTACATGCGCGCCACCGGCACCGAGTGCTCGATGGTGGTGTGACCATCGACCAGCATGCTCATGTTGACGTTGTAGAGCGAGCCGCCTTCCGGAACGACCATCATGCCCAGTTCGCGGGCGGCCTGCATGATCTGCTGACGTTGTTCGCGGCGCGGCTGGTTGTAGCTCTTGACGCTCCAGGCGCCGACGGCCTGCATCCGGCGAAGGTGCGAGCGCGCGTCGTCCAGGCTGTTGATCACTGCGGTGGTCGGCGTGGCTGCGCCGTACAGGACCGTGCCGGTCGAGAAGATTCGCGGCGCGACCACGCGACCGGCCTTGGCCAGTTCGCTGTGGGCGAAGATTTCGCTGTTGTTGTTGGACGGGTCGTGCAGCGTCGTCACGCCGAAGGCCAGGGCGGCGTAGTTCACCCAGCTCTGCTGCGGGATGATCTGATCCGAGCCCATGCGGCCGTGCCAGTGGGCGTCGACCAGACCGGGGATGATGGTCTTGCCGGCCACGTCCATGACGTGGGCGCCGGCCGGAACCGTGACCGAGCCGCGCGGGCCGATGGCTTCGATGCGGTTGCCGTTGATGACGACGACGCCGTCCTCGATGACTTCCTCGCCCTTCATGGTGATCAGGCGGGCGCCCGACAGGACCGTGACGCCGCTGGGGCGGGCGTAGTCGGCGGTGAAGCCGATCTTGATCCCGTGCTCGGCGGGCTTGGGCAGATCTGCCGGGGCGCCGTCGACGAAGGCGAAGCTTTCGCTCAGCGGACGCGAGAACAGCTCCGGTCCCATCGACCACTGCAGACGGCTGGAATCGCCCGACCAGTGCAGCCATTCGCCCGCATCGCGAGTGACGCGCGTCTGCGGCAGGGCCTTGGTGTCGGCTCCGACCGTGATGGCGCGGCCCGTGGAGGCGAAGGGCGCGATATAGGCGTTGAAACGCTCGGTCCAGGCGATCCACTGCTCGTCCGGCGAGACCGAGAACTCGGCCGCCCATTCGCTGCTCAGGTGGTTGCGCACCTCGCCGCCCGACAGGTTCATCGAGCGCAGGACGCGCTTGTCGCCCTCACGCGCGCTGACGAAGATGCGGTCGTTGCTGGCGCCGAACTGCGGCGTCGTGCCCGAATCGGTGATCTTGACCGGCGCGCCGCCGCGCACGGAGACGCGGTAGACGCCTGGCTCGCGGCTCCACAGGGCCGAGCGCAGATAGCCGTCGCTGGAGGTGCGGTAGACGACCGTCTGTCCGTCCGGCGAGAAGCGCGGCTCCAGATAGTGGCCGGGGTTGGTCGTGATGGTTCGGCCTTCGCCGCCTGCGACGGGAACGACGCGGATGGAGCCCAGTTTGTCGTCGCTCCAGGTCGTGTAGACGATCGAGCGGCCGTCGCGCGACCAGGAGGGATACAGCTCGAAATGATCGCTCTGGCGAGTCAGGCGGCGCGGCGTTCCGGCCACGCCGTTACGCAGGTCGCGGACCCACAGATTGCCCAGGGCTTCGAACACCACCTTGGAGCCGTCGGGCGAGGTCTGCGCCCAGCGGATCATCTTCACTTCGAACTGGTCCGGCGCCACCTCGACGGGGAAGCGGGCGGTCTCCTGCACCCGGCGGGTGTCGGTGACGCGGAAGGGAATCTCGCTGACGGCCTTGGAGGCCACGTCGATGCGGCGGATCTTGCCGCCCGCCCAGATGACGATGGAGCCGTTGTCCGGCGTCCAGGCGAAGCCTGGATAAACGCCGTGGATGGCCCAGGTCTCCTGCATGTCGCGGTCAAGGGCGTCGTAAATCGGCGTCTCGCGGCCCGACTCCAGGTCCATGACGTAGAGGACCGACTGGTAGCGATCGCGGCGCACGAAGGCGAGCGACTTGCCGTCCGGCGACGGCGTCGGGCGCACTGAACCGCCCGGGCCGGTGACGAAGGGCTTGATCTCGCCCGTCTCGCGATCCAGGCGACGGATCACATAGAGCTGGGTGTTGGGGTCCTTGGAATAGTCGAAGACGCCCCCCGGCGTGGCGTCGTCGCTGAAGTACATATAGCGGCCGTCGGGCGAGAAGGCGGGCTCGCCCGTGTCCTTCTGCTGGGTGCGGCGTTCGGTCAGTTGCACGCCGCTGCCGCCGCCCGAGCGGTGGTACATCCACATCTCGCCCGCGCCCAGCGAGCGTGAAGAGGTGAAGTGCTTGCGGCCGACGACGAACTGGCTGTCAGGCGTCCAGGTCGGGGAGTTCAGCAGGCGGAACGTTTCATTCGACACCTGACGCGGGTTGGAGCCGTCGCGGTTCATGACCCACAGGTTTTCGCCGCCGCCACGGTCGGAGGTGAAGGCGATGAAGCGGCCGTCCGGCGAATAGCGCGGCTGCATGTCCCACGACACGCCCGAGGCGATCGGACGGGCTTCGCCGCCGCTGATGGGCATCACATAGATGTCGCCCAGCAGGTCGAAGACGATCTCGCGGCCATCGGGGCTGACGTCGACGGCCATCCAGGTGCCTTCGTCGACGTTGATGTTTATGTCGCGCTGGGGACCGATGGGATTCTGGACATCCCATTTCGGCGTC
Organism: Brevundimonas naejangsanensis DSM 23858; assembly: GCF_000421705.1. Taxonomy (GTDB): domain Bacteria; phylum Pseudomonadota; class Alphaproteobacteria; order Caulobacterales; family Caulobacteraceae; genus Brevundimonas; species Brevundimonas naejangsanensis. Next base: position 761,520 of record NZ_ATXN01000002.1, on the reverse strand, counting down.
GCCGTCTGGCTGGAATCCTGGGCGAAGGCCGGGAAAGCCACGGCCAGAGCCGCAGCCGTAGTCAATAGAACGCGCTTCATGAAAGCCCCCTCGGCTATCAAACGTATACAGATGGGGGCGAAGCTAGCGGCAGCGGCCGGACCTTGGCTAGTCGGGATAAGGTCGGCAGGTCCGAATATTCTTCGGTGAATCGTGAGTGCCTCGGCCTGCTTGTTCAAAAGCAGAGCTTGAGGCCTGACCAGCTTTCGGCGCCGAGGCGGTGGATCAGGATTATCGGGGCCGGAAATGGACGAGGCCCAGACCGGAAGGTCTGGGCCTCGATGGTGCCGCCGGGCAGGATTGAACTGCCGACCTCAGCCTTACCAAGGATGCGCTCTACCACTGAGCTACGGCGGCGGGTCACTGAGGAAGCGGCCGTATAGCCAAAGGTTTTGGCCGGGCCAAGCCAAAAATGCACGCTTGATCAAAATCTTTGGGCGCGGTCTGCTGCGGTCATGGATAAGCCGACCAAAGACGCCGATGGGGCGGGCCCGGAGCCCGCCGTTCCTTCTTCAGCTTCGCCCGCCGCCTCGGCCAAGGCCGAGCGAGCAGCGCGATTGGCCGCCGCCCTGCGTGCGAATCTGCGTCGCCGCAAGGCGCCGGGCGCGGGCGGTGCGCGCCCGGCCAAGGAAAGCAACTGAAAGTCATCCCTATTGCGAAGTTCCGGCCTTTCGCCTGCGCCGCCAGGCTTGCTAGATAGCCGGTTCGCCGGGCCGTAGGGGCCCGGCCTCCCAGGACTTCCCCGACACTCATGGACAGCATCGTCATCCACGGCGGCCACCGCCTCAACGGCTCCATTCCAGTCAGCGGCGCCAAGAATTCGGCGATCAAGCTGATGGCGGCGTCGATTCTGACGGATCAGCCCCTGTTGCTGACGAATATGCCTCGTCTGGCGGACACACGATTCCTGGGCCAGTTGCTGCGTCAGTTCGGCGTGGAAGTGACCGAGCGGGACGGCGCGGATGGACAGGAGACCCTGTTTCATGCGCCGGAACTGACCTCCACCTTCGCTCCCTATGATCTGGTGCGTCAGATGCGGGCCTCGTTCAACGTGCTGGGACCGCTGCTGGCGCGCACGGGGAACGCCAAGGTCTCCCTGCCGGGCGGCTGCACCATCGGCGCGCGTCCGGTGGATCTGCACCTGCAGGCCCTGACCGCTATGGGCGCGGCCATTGAGCTGGAAGAGGGCTATGTCTCCGCCACCGCACCCAGAGGGTTGCGCGGGGCCGAGATCGAGTTTCCCTTCGTCTCCGTCGGCGCGACCGAACACGCCCTTCTGGCCGCCGTGCTGGCGGACGGGACAACGGTGCTGAAGCGGGCCGCGCGCGAGCCTGAGATCGGCGACCTGGCCCGCTGCCTGACCGCGATGGGGGCCAGGATCGAGGGGCTGGATACGGACGTGCTGACGATCACCGGCGTCTCGTCCCTGTCAGGCGCGACCTGGTCGGTGATTCCCGACCGGATCGAGATGGGCTCCTATGCGCTTGCTGCGGCGATGGCTGGGGGCGAGGTGCGCCTGACCAAGGGCCGCGCCGATCTGATCGCCGCCCTGACCGACAGGATGATCGAGGCGGGGGTCGAGATCGAGCCCACGGACGACGGCCTGATCGTGCGCCGCGACCCGACGCAGAGGCTGAAGGCGGTCGACGCCACGACCGAGATCTATCCGGGCTTCGCCACCGACCTGCAGGCGCAGTTCATGGCCCTGATGACGACGGCCGAAGGCGAAAGCGTCATCCAGGAAAACATCTTCGAGAATCGCTTCATGCACGCGCCGGAACTGGCGCGTCTGGGCGCGGACATTACCGTCCACGCCGGTCAGGCGGTGGTGCGGGGCGTCGAGAGGCTGAAGGGGGCGCCGGTCATGGCGACCGATCTTCGCGCCTCCATGTCTCTGGTCATCGCCGGTCTTGTGGCCGAAGGTGAGACGACGGTCGGCCGCGTCTATCATCTGGATCGCGGCTTCGAGCGCATGGAAGAGAAACTGGGCGCCTGCGGCGCCGATGTCCGACGCATCAAGGGGGAGGGCGATGACCACTGACGGCGAATCCATCCCTGATCCTATGATCGACGGCGATGGCGAGGAGGCCGCGCCGATCGCGCCGCTGCGCCTGCTGGCCGAGGATGCGGACGACCTGCAGATCATTTCGGCTGCGCTTCAGGACGCCATCATGCGCCCGGTCGATATCCGCTGGGAAAAGGAGGCGCGGCGCCTGACGGTGGTCCTGTCGCGCTTCTGTTGGGAATGCGGGGGCACGCGCGTCATGGCGGCCATGCAGTTCGGCGACGTTCAGGCGGTCAAGAGCCGCCGTCTGCCGCGCCTGCCGGATCAGGCGCTGGAACTGCTGGCGATGGACTTTCATCCGACCGAGGCGCCGGGAGGCAAGGTGTTCATGATGTTCGCCGGCGGCGGAGACCTGCGAATCGACGTCGAATGCCTGGACGCGGTCCTGACCGATCTGTCCGAACGCTGGCCCGCCCGCGTGGCGCCGACTCATCTGGACGAGGCGGGCTGATGAGCGCGACGCACAAGCTGACGGCGATCGAGATCGACAACGCCTCCCTGCCTGCGGCCACGGCCGAGATCGAGCATGAGCGCCGTGTCGCCATCTTCGACCTGGTGGAGCAGAACAGTTTCGTGCCCGAAGGCGCCGAAGGCGGACCCTATGGGCTGAAGCTGTCGTCGCAGGACAATCGCCTGGCCTTTGACATCACCGGCCCGGATTTCAGCCGCACCCATGTCCTGTCCCTGACCCCCATGAAGACGGTGATCCGCGACTATGGCCTGATCTGCGAAAGCTATTACGAGGCCCTGCGCGGCTCTTCGCCCAGTCAGATCGAGTCGGTCGACATGGGGCGCCGAGGCCTGCACAATGAAGGCGCCGCCCTGCTGAAAGCGCGTCTGGAAGGCAAGGTTGAGATGGACCAGGAGACCGCGCGGCGGCTCTTTACTTTGGTCTGCGCCCTCTACCGTCGGGGCTGAACTCGACTATCTAAGCGTTTTGGTGCATTAGGCGCCCTCACTTTTACGGCTCGCGCTCACGCCCGGCGCGAGCCTTATGCCGTATTCACAGGGGCGAGAGAGGCCGCATGGCTAAGGAAGAACTTCTGGAGTTCCCCGGCGTGGTCAGCGAATTGCTGCCGAACGCGACGTTCCGCGTGACGCTGGAAAACGATCACGAGATCATCGCCCACACTGCGGGCAAGATGCGCAAGAACCGCATCCGGGTGCTGGCCGGCGACAAGGTGCTGGTCGAAATGACGCCCTATGACCTGACCAAGGGTCGCATCACCTATCGCTTCAAGTAAGGACGCGCGTGTCGCGTCCTGACGCCCTGGCTCCGAGGCTGATCCTGGCCTCGTCGAGCCCGCGCCGTATCGAACTGCTGGCGCAGATCGGCATTGCGCCCGATCTGGTCGACCCTGCCGACATCGACGAAACGCCCGAGCGGGCCGAGACGCCCACGCGTCTGGCCCAGCGGCTGGCCTGTTCCAAGGCCGCCGTCGTGGCCGAACGCCATCCCGAAGACGTGGTCCTGGCCGCCGACACAGTGGTGGCTGTCGGGCGCCGTCTGCTGGAAAAGCCTTCTGACGAGGCCGAGGCGATCCGGTTTCTGAAGCTGCTGTCGGGACGCAATCATCGCGTCTTCACCGGTGTGGCCGTGATCTGCGGCGGGCGGACGTCCTGGCGGGTGGTGGAAACCCGCGTCAGCTTCAAGCCGCTGTCGGACGGCGAGATCGCCGCCTATGTCGCCTCGGGCGAATGGCGCGGCAAGGCCGGGGGCTATGGCATCCAGGGCCGGGCGGCGGCCTTCATCACCCGAATCGTCGGCAGTCATCCCGCCGTCATGGGCCTGCCTCTGTATGAAGCGGCGAATCTTCTTCGCGGCGCCGGCTGGCGAGGCGAGGGGGCCTGATGGCCGATATCGAGGTCTTCCTGGACGCGGCTCCGGGCGAGACCCGAGGCGTGGCGTTCCGCGACGGCCGCGCCGAGACCCTGATCCTTCATAGAGACGACGACCGGCCCGAACATCGCCTGGGCGCGCGGGTCGTGGGCCGGGTGGCGCGGCTGGCGCCGGGGCTGCACGGCGCCTTCGTCGACCTGGGCTGCGGCGAGCCGTTCGGCTTCCTGCCGCTGGGCAAGGCGGATCGTCCGACTGAAGGCGCCAAGCTGGAACTGGAAATCACCGCTGAGCCCCGCGAGCGCAAGGGGCCGGTGCTGCGCCGTCTGGCCGAGGCGAGCGGCGAGCCGCGCCTGCTGACGCCGGGGCCGGATATTCAGGCGATTCTGAAGACCCTTTATCCTGACACGCCCATTACGACCGGCGCGGAGGCCATGCGCGCCGCGACGGAGGCTCAGGAAGAGGCGCTGGCGGGCGGGGTTGTCGCGCCTGCGGTCGGGCTGGATCTGGCGATCCAGCGCACGCGCGCCCTGATCGCGGTCGACATTGATTACGCCCCTGTCGCCGGTCGTGATTCCCGCAAGGGGCGCGAGGCGGTGAATCGCGAGGGGCTTCGCCAGACCGCGCGCCTGCTGGGCCTGACGGGGTGGGGCGGTCTGGTGGCGGTCGATCTGGCGGGCGTGGGCCTGCATCCCGAAAGCACGTTGAACATGGCGCGTCAGGCCTTCGCCGGGACGCAAGGCGTAGCGGTGGGGCCGCTCAGTCGGTTCGGGCTGCTGCAACTGTCCCTGCCGTGGGGGCGAACCCCGGCGGACGAGCGGCTGGCCGGGCCGGGCGCAGCCGAACGCGCCGCCCTGCATCGCCTGCGACTGGCGTTGGCGACGGATCGGGCGACGCCGCGTCTGACGCTGCATTGCAGCCCGGCCTCTGAAACGATTCTGTCGCCGTGGGCGGCTGAACTGGGGCCGCGCGCCCATATCCGCCCCGACGCCGCGCCGGGCGACTTTCATATCAAGGAGGGCTGACGCATGGCCCAGTGCCCCATTTGCCGTCGCGCCGAGACCGTCGCGGCCTATAAGCCGTTCTGCTCCAAGCGTTGCGCGGACATCGATCTGCAGCGTTGGTTCACCGGCGGCTACGCCATTCCGGCCGAAGAAGCGCACGATGATGAAAAAGATCGCGGAATTGAGTGAATTGGCGTCTGGACAGCCCGTCCGGGCTCGCCTATAGAGCCGCCTCTCGCGACGCAAAGCGACGCCTGGATAGCTCAGTTGGTAGAGCAGCGGATTGAAAATCCGCGTGTCGGTGGTTCGAATCCGCCTCCAGGCACCACTTTCCCCTCATTGATGAATATTCGCCTCGGTCCCGAAAAAGCCGAAAATTCATCACGGGCTTAAACTTTTCTTAACAATCGGTAACACTGCAAGTTTGTTGCCGTTCTGTGTCCTGAGCGTGCATTTTTTGTGCGCGGCGTGGCGAACAGCGTCCGGCCGGGGGTGAAAAGACATTTTCCGCCCTTGACGCTAAGATAGGGCTTCGCCAAAGGGACAGGACCGCATTCCTGCTTGCAGGCTGTGGGCGGCGAGATATTGTCTCTGTCGCCAGGTCCGCAGACGTTTCGGCGTTTGGAGGATTGCGGCGCCGACCGGCGGGGGAGAAATCCGGCGGGAGGAAAAGATTTCACTGTAAAGGCGCGGCCGACTGACGCGGTCGCCGTCTTGGGTTCCACGAGTCAGACCAAGCAGGAACTGGCGAAACATGCTCGATAAGAAGACGAATATCCTCCTCGCTATGGCCGGCGCAGCCGTCCTGATGGCGAGCTCGCCGGTTCTGGCGCAGGACGCAGCCGCTCCGGCCGCTCCGGCCGCCGCTTCGGCTCCCGCCGCTGCCGACGCCGCCGCTCCGGCCGCCGACGCCGCCGCCCCGGCTGCTGATGCAGCCGCCACCGAAGAAGCCGCCGCTGAAGGTCACGGCGGTGCGGGCCTGACCCCGATCGCCATGTTCATGATGGCGCACCCGGTCGTTAAGGTCGTGATGGCAGGTCTGATCCTGGCGTCGATCTTCTCCTGGACGCTGCTGCTCATCAAACTGGTCGAGTTCAGCTCGCTGGGCAAAAAGACCAACCGCTTCCTGGAAGAGTACCGCGGTGCTCGCACCCTGGCTGACATCCGTCGCCTGGCCACCTCGGAAGAGTTCGACGGCAACCCGCTGGCCGACATGGCCGCCGCCGCCACCGGCGAAGTGGAACTGTCGCGTCAAGCCGGCCTGGACGTCGCTGGCGTTCACCGCGGCTCGACGATCGACCGCGCGAACAACGCCATCGGCGCCGTTCAAGGTGGTCTGGGCATCCGTCTGTCGGGCGGCCAGCAGTTCCTGGCGTCGGTCGGTTCGGGCGGTCCGTTCATCGGTCTGTTCGGCACCGTGTACGGCATCATGAACTCGTTCATCGGCATCGCCGAGTCGAACACGACCAACCTGGCCGTCGTTGCTCCGGGTATCGCTGAAGCCCTGCTGGCCACCGGTATCGGCCTGTTCGCGGCTATCCCGGCGGTTATCTTCTATAACTACTTCAACACCCGCATCGCTTCGTACGGCGCTCGCGCCGACGGGTTCAACGCTGAGCTCATCAACTCGATCTCGCGTCAACTCGACAAGGGAGCGTAAGCCGAATGGCCGCCAAACTTTCCGGTTCCGGCGGCGGCAAGTACACCGTCGAGGCGAACAGCGAAATCAATGTCACGCCTTTCGTGGACATTATGCTCGTTCTCCTCATCATCTTCATGGTGGCGGCTCCGCTCGCCACCGTGTCGGTGCCGGTGACGCTTCCTCGCGCCGTCGCTCCGCCGGCCCAGAATCCGCCCAAGCCTGTCTTCATCTCCATCCAGAATGGCGGTGAAGTGTGGATCGGCGACTTCCGGACCTCGGTGGGCTCGTTGGGCGATGATCTGAAGGTCCAGATCGGAACACGTGACCCTGAGCAGGAGCGGATCTTCATCCGTGCTGACCAGCAAACGCGTTACGGGGACTTCATGCAGGTCATGAACGCCTTGCAGGATAATGGTTTCTACAGTGTCGCCCTGGTTGGCGAAGATCAGTCGTAAGGGGGCGTGACGCAAGCATGACTGCTGAACATCGCGAGCATCGCGACCCTCTGCTCGACGCTCCGAGAAAGAAAAAACTTTCGACGGGCGCAATGGTCGGAATCGGCATCTCTATCGCCGTTCACGTTCTTGCGGGTCTTTACCTCTACAAGAGCAAGTTCGAACTCCAGGAGTTCAACTATGTAGACGAGGCTGTAGATGTGGAGCTGATGGCGCCGCCGCCACCGCCTCCGCCTCCGCCGCCTCCGCCTCCGCCGCCGGACACGCCTCCGCCGCCGAAGCTTCAGGTGCGCGAGCCGGTCGTCAACACCTCGGCGCCTCCGCCGCCGGTGACCTTGCCGATCGAGCCGACGAAGAAGGAAGACCGCGTCGAATACACGGGCCCGCCCGTGATCGTCCCAGGTCCTCCGCCTCCGCCGGCGCCGCCCGCGCCGCCGCGTCCTTCGGTGATCACCAACCCGCAGTGGGCTCGCCCGCCGCGTCCGACCGAACGGGACTTCCCGCAGCGCGCTCTTGATCGCGGCGTGGGTGGTTCGGCCACGGTCGAATGTACGGTGACCCCGAGCGGTCGTCCTGAAGACTGCCGTGTCGTCTCGGAAGAGCCGTCGGGCATGGGCTTCGGCGCCGCAGCGGTCCGCATCGTCCAGCGCGGGCAACTTTCGCCCCGCACGGTCGATGGCGCTGCAACGAACGCCAAGTTCGTGGTCCGGGTGCCGTTTAACCTGGACTAAGCGAGCGATCGCACTGAACGAAAAGAAGCGCCTCGAGGTTTCGCCTCGGGGCGCTTTTTTCGTGGCACCAGCTGTTCAGGAACAGGGTTGCGCAACAGCGTCGGCGGCGAAGCGCGGCCTGGCGTCCTCTGGCGACGGATCGACCTGCCAGCTTGCTGGATAGACGGCAGATTGCGCTCACCTGACATGGAGCCGAGCGGACAGGCTGTGCATTATGAAGAGCGAATTGCTGTCTGGAGGCCCCATGTCCCACAAACCCATCCTCGTCGCTCTGGCCATTGGCGCGAGCGTTGTCGGCGCCGGCATCGGCGGCTGCGCCTATAATGAGGCGCTGGGCCGCAGCCAGTTCGTTCTGATGGACGACAGCGCCCTGATCCAGCAGTCGCAGGCAGCGTGGGCCGAGACCCTGCGGACGCAGAAGGTGTCGAACAACGCCGCCCAGAACGCGCGCGTTCGCCGCGTCGGCGATCGAATCGTCCAGGCGGCGAACCTGACCAATCGTCACTGGGACTATGCGTTGTTCGACGACGCCACGCCGAACGCCTTCGTCCTGCCGTCCGGCCATATGGGCGTGACGACGGGTCTGCTCGCCATCGCCAAGAACGACGACCAACTGGCGGCGGTGATCGGCCACGAGGTCGGCCACGTCGTCGCGCGCCATGCGGCCGAGCGGGCATCGACAACGCAGACGACGGGTCTGGTTCTGGGCGCCGTGCAGAGCCGGGCAGGGGATTATGGCCAGGCAGTGCAGGCTTTCGGCGGCCTGGGCGCGCAGTTGGGCGTGCTGCTACCCTTCTCGCGCAGTCATGAGCTGGAGGCGGATCGGCTGGGCGTCGATTACATGGCGGCGGCCGGTTACAAGCCGTCCGAGTCGTTGACGCTGTGGCGCGCGATGGCGGCCGGGCGGCAGTCGGGCACGCCGGAGTTCGCCTCGACCCACCCGTCGGATCAGACCCGGATCGCTCAGTTGCAGCAATATATCGCCAGCCGAGGTTGGAACTGACGGGGATAAAACATAAATTCTACGCGAGGGTGAAAAGGCCGCTTGCCCCCGACGGCGAGGCCCGCTAGAGAACCGCCCTCGCGCAGAGATGTGCAGCCTTAGCTCAGCTGGTTAGAGCGCCGGTTTGTGGAGCCGGAGGTCCTCAGTTCAATCCTGAGAGGCTGTACCATTCTCCTTCGAATCGCTTTCGCGATGCTCGAAGGAGAATAATGACGATGACGTCGCCGGCGTGGGACCCCCAGCAATACAATCGTTTTGAGCGCCAGCGCGATCGCGCGGCCATCGACCTGCTGTCGCATCTGCCGGACGATCTGGACCCGCATGAGGTCTGGGACATCGGCTGCGGCACGGGACAGCATGCGGCCCTGCTGAAACGACGCTGGCCCGCAGCGCGGGTGCATGGGCTGGATTCCAGCGCGGCGATGCTGGAACAGGCGCGCGGCCTGCCGGACGACGTGCGCTGGGTGCAGGGCGATCTGGAGCACTGGGCGCCGGATGCGCCGGTTGATCTTATCCTGGCCAACGCCTCGCTACAGTGGGCGCCGGACCATGCGGCCCTGTTCCGGCGGCTGGCGCAGACGCTGGCGCCGGGCGGCGTGCTGGCGGTGCAGATGCCGATGGCGTGGGAGACGCGCCATCACACCCTGATGCGTCAGACGGCGGCGGGCGGACCGTGGCGCGAGCGGCTGAGCGGCGTGGACACCATTCAGCCTCTGCTGGCGGCGGAGGCCTATTACGATGCGGCGGCGGATCTGTGCGAAGAGGTCGACATCTGGTCGACGACCTATCTGCATGTGCTGGAAGGCGATGACGCCGTGCTGGAGTGGATGAAGGGGACCGCCCTGCGGCCCTATCTCACCGCGCTTTGCGAAGACCCAGCCAGCCGCGACGCCTTCCTGTTGCGCCTGAGCCAGGTGTTGGGCCAGGCGTTTCCAAAACGTCCTGAGGGAAGGACTCTTCTGCCATTTCCTCGACTGTTTCTTCTGGCGCGTCGGAGCGGCGGCGCCGGTGCAGGGTCTCGACCGGGCCGTTGAGGCTGTCCAGGGCGGCGCGCGCGGCCTCATAGCCCGCGGCGACGCCGGGCTCATAGGCCTTCCAGTCACGGATATCGACGCCGTCGGAGGGCGGCAGGATCAGCAGGTCCGTCTCGGCGCGGGCCTGCATCCGCTCGGCCTCGCTCGACAGGGTGGCTGAGCGCATCAGGATGGAGACGATCGGCGGGCCGTGCTTCCAGGCCCCCGACAGGATCCAACGCCACCAGGAGGGGGGATTCTCCAGCGCCGAAGCGTCCACGCCGCGTGACTGAGACACGTCGACGCCCACGACCGGACCGCTGTTCAACCGGCGCATCACGTCGCTGGGGAAGTTGCGCAGAACGGCGCCGTCGACCAGCACCTGGCCGTTCATCACCACGGGCGGCATGACGCCGGGAATGGAGATGGAGGCACGCAGGGCGTGGCGCAGCGTGCCCTCGCGATGCACCTCCAGCCTGCCTGCGGTCAGATTGGTCGAGACGGCGAAGAAGGGCAGCAGCATGTCCTCCATCTGCACGTCGCCGAAGGCCTCCTTCATCAGCGCCTTGACCTTGCGCGCGTGGGTCATGGCGATAATGGGCGGGGCGATGTCGGCCAGGGGATCGGACAGGACGAAGGCCTGGCGGATGTGGTGCTCCAGTTCTTCGTCGGACCAGCCGAGAGCGGGACCGGCGCCGATGACCGCCCCCATTGAGGCGCCGCCGATGAAATCGATGGGCGTGCCGGCCTCGCGCAGGGCCTTCAGCGCGCCGATGTGGGCGTAGGCGCGCGCGCCGCCGCCGGACAGCACCACCCCGACGGAGGAGCCGGTGATCAGCCGGGCGATCCGCGCGGTGTCTTCAAACAGGCCCTCGACCGCGTGGAACCAGCGGCCGGGCTTCAGCACGTCCAGCCAGGCGCGGGTGTTGCTGGGACGCGGCATCCGGGGATCGCGCAGCAGGATCAGGTCGGTGCGTTGGCCCGCATCGTCCCACTCGTCGGCCACGGGCGGGGCGAGGGGCGGGGGGCAGTCGGCGGCGCCGACCAGGAACAGCCGGTCGACCTGACGCGCGCACAGGGCGGCCCAGTTCGGCTCGTCCGCCTCGGCGACATAGAGGACATAGTCGTGGGCGTCCTCGACCCGCGAAAACCACTCGGCGGCGGATGACAGGGCCGAACTGTCGATGACGTGGCAGGTGGCGCCCTGAGCCTCGACTGCGCGGGCGACGCGCTCGACGAAGGCGCGGATCGGCTTGTCGCGGGCCGAGACGAAGCCGAAGACGTTGGGCTCGGTCCCGCCGCCGCGCTCACGCGCCCGGGTCAGCATGATCTGGCCCAACTCCGACATCAGCAGGGGATCGTTGCGCGCGGCGTCGAAGAAGGCCTCGCGCGGCAGGGCCAGCACGTCGCTGTCGCGCAGAGCGACAACGTCCGACATGTGCGAGGTCCCCGCCAGCATGGCCAGTTCGCCGACCGGCTCGCCGGGCTTGATGACCGCGATCATCTGGGGGGTGCGGCCGTCGTCGCGACGGAAGACGCCCAGCCGCCCGGCGCGCAGCAGATAGAGGGTGTCGGCGCGGTCGCCGGCGGAAAACAGCCGCTCGCCCCGCGTCAGGGCGAACCAGCTGGCGCGGCTGTCCTGCGCGTCCTCGAAGGCGCGGGTCAGGGCGGCGGCGAGGGTGTCCGGTCGAAGCGGGGCCATGGGAAGGAGATATAGCCGATTTCGTCTTCGGTGAACCGAACGGCTTCCCCCCGGCGCGGAAGCCTCCTAAACCTTAGGCATGCCCAAGCTGATTTCCGCCGTCGATCGCAACAGTCCTGCTTTCAAAACGCTGGATGCGCACAATCGCGCCCTGCGGGACGTGCTTTATGAAAAGGTCGCCAAGGCGGCGCGGGGCGGATCGGACGCCAGCCGCGAGCGCCATGTGGCGCGCGGAAAGCTGTTGCCGAGGGATCGGGTCGAGCGGTTGCTGGATCCGGGCTCGCCGTTTCTGGAGGTGGGCCAGTTGGCCGCCGATGGGATGTATCGGGACGAAGCGCCGGGCGCCGGGATGATCTGCGGCGTCGGCCGGGTGTCGGGCCGCGAGGTGATGATCGTCGCCAACGACCCGACGGTGAAGGGCGGCGCCTACTTCCCGGTGACGGTGAAGAAGCACCTGCGGGCGCAGGAGATCGCCGAGCAGAACAACCTCCCGTGCGTCTATCTGGTCGATTCCGGCGGGGCCAACCTGCCGCACCAGGCGGAGGTCTTTCCTGATCGCGATCACTTCGGCCGCATCTTCTTCAACCAGGCGCGGATGAGCGCCCGGTCTATCCCCCAGATCGCCTGCGTCATGGGCAGTTGCACGGCGGGCGGCGCCTATGTGCCGGCCATGTCGGACGAGACGGTGATCGTCCGCAATCAGGGCACCATCTTCCTGGCTGGGCCGCCGCTGGTGAAGGCCGCGACCGGCGAAGTCATCTCGGCCGAGGAGCTGGGCGGGGCCGAGACCCACGGCCGCAGGTCCGGCGTGGTCGACCATGTGGCCGAGAACGACGAGCACGCGCTGGAGATCGTGCGCTCCATCGTCGCCAACCTGAACACTGCCAAGCCCCAGCCGCTGGACGTGCGCGAGCCGCGCGCCCCCGCTTACGATCCGGCTGAGCTGTACGGCATCATCCCCGAGGATGTCCGGGCCCCCTATGACGTGCGCGAGGTCATCGCCCGTATCGTCGACGGCTCGGAGATGGACGAGTTCAAGGCATTGTACGGCACGTCGCTGGTGTGCGGCTTCGCTCGCATCTGGGGGCAGCCGGTCGCGATCCTGGCCAACAACGGCGTGCTGTTCTCCGAGAGCGCCCAGAAGGGCGCGCACTTCATCGAACTGGCCTGCAAACGCAAGATTCCGCTGCTCTTCCTGCAGAACATCTCGGGCTTCATGGTCGGCGGCAAATATGAAGCCGAGGGCATCGCCAAGCACGGCGCCAAGCTGGTGACGGCCGTCGCCTCGGCCGAGGTGCCCAAGTTCACCGTCCTGATCGGCGGGTCGTTCGGGGCCGGCAACTACGGCATGTGCGGCCGGGCCTATTCCCCGCGCTTCCTGTTCACCTGGCCCAACAGCCGCATCAGCGTGATGGGCGGCGAGCAGGCGGCCAGCGTCCTGGCCACCGTTCACCGCGACGCAGAGACCTGGACGCCGGAAGAGGCCGAGGCCTTCAAGGCGCCGATCCGTCAGAAGTACGAGGACGAGGGGAACCCCTACTACGCCACGGCTCGCCTGTGGGACGACGGCGTCATCGATCCGGCCCAGACCCGCGACGTGCTGGGTCTGGCCATCAGCGCCAGCCTGAACGCACCCATCCCTGAGACGACCTTCGGCGTATTCCGGATGTAACTGGCGAAAGCCTGCACCAAAGCACTGCTGCCGCGTTTCAGTCCGGCAAGGAGCCTATCATGACCGACCAGAAGCCCACCGAAGACGACCTCAACGCCCTGGACATCACCGACGCCGAGGCGGCGGAGATGAACGCCATCGCCCATCCCTTCGTCGCTGACCCAGCGCCGGATGCGAACGATGACCTGGTGCAGATCGACGCCACGGCCGACGGCGTGGTCTTCGTCACCATCAACCGGCCGCAGAAGAAGAACGCCTTCGACGCCGCCACCATCGCCGCCCTGTATGAAGCGTTCGAGACGTTGCAGGGCGCTGACCGGGTCCGCGTGGTCTTCATCCGCGGCGCGGGCGGGACGTTCAGCGCGGGCGCCGACCTGAACTGGATGCGCGACGCGGCCGACTGGTCCGAAAGCGACAACCGCGACGACGCCATGGGCCTGGCGAAGATGCTGAAGGCCCTGCACGACGTGCCGGCGCTGACGGTGGCTCTGGTCGAGGGCGCGGCCATGGGCGGCGGTGCGGGCATCGTCGCCGCCTGCGACATGGCCGTGGCGGTCGAAGGGACGCGCTTCGCCTTCTCCGAGGTCAAGCTGGGCCTGATCCCCGCGACCATCGCCCCCTATGTCATCGAGGCGGTCGGCGCGCGCCGCGCGCGCCAGCTATTCCTGACGGCCAACATCTTCGACGCCGATTACGCCGCTCATGCGGGGCTGATCGACATGGTCCTGCCTGAAGGTTCGGTGGACGAGTTCATCTCCATGCTGACGGACAGCCTGTCGGCCAATGCGCCGGGCGCGATGGGCGACGCCAAGCGTCTGGTCAACGATGTGGCGGGCGAAGAGATCGACAACCGCCTGCTGGAAGAGACCGCCAAGCGCATCGCCCGCGCCCGCGTCTCGGCCGAGGGCCAGGAGGGCGTGCGCGCCTTCCTCGACAAACGCGCGCCGAGCTGGGCGCAATAAGGTAGCCGAATGTTCAAGTCCGTCCTGGTCGCCAATCGCGGCGAGATCGCCTGCCGTGTCTTCCGCACCGCTCGCCGCATGGGCCTGCGCACCATCGCCGTCTATTCCGAGGCTGACGCCAACGCCCTGCACATGCGTGAGGCGGACGAGGCGGTGCTGATCGGCCCGGCGGCGGCGCGCGAATCCTATCTGGATGCGGCCAGGGTGCTGGCGGCGGCCAAGGCGACGGGGGCGGAGGCCATCCACCCCGGCTACGGCTTCCTGTCCGAGAACGCCGACTTCGCCGAGGCCGTGTCGGCGGAAGGCATCGTCTGGATCGGCCCCAAGCCGTCCTCGATCCGCGCCATGGGGCTGAAGGACGCGGCCAAGAAGCTGATGATCGAGGCGGGCGTGCCCGTCACGCCCGGCTATCAGGGCGAGGACCAGTCGCTGGAGACCCTGACGGCCGAGGCGAACCGCATCGGCTTCCCCGTCCTGATCAAGGCGGTCGCGGGCGGCGGCGGCAAGGGGATGCGCAAGGTCGATAGGACTGAGGACTTCGCCGAAGGTCTGGCCTCAGCGCAGCGTGAGGGGCAGTCGTCCTTCGGCGACCCGCGCGTCCTGATCGAGAGCTACATCACCCGTCCGCGCCACATCGAGGTGCAGGTCTTCGGCGACAGCCACGGCAACGTCGTCCACCTGCATGAACGCGACTGCTCGCTGCAGCGCCGCCACCAGAAGGTGATCGAGGAAGCCCCGGCGCCCGGCATGGATCAGGCCACGCGCGACGCCGTCACCGCGGCCGCCGTGCGCGCCGCCAAGGCCGTGGACTATCAGGGCGCGGGCACCATCGAGTTCATCGCCGACGCCTCCGACGGACTGAAGGCTGACCGCATCTGGTTCATGGAGATGAACACCCGACTGCAGGTCGAGCACCCGGTGACGGAGGCCATCACCGGCGTCGATCTGGTGGAATGGCAACTGCGCGTCGCGGCGGGCGAGCCCATTCCGCTGGCGCAGGCCGACATCCCGATGAAGGGCTGGGCCATGGAGGCCCGCCTCTACGCCGAAGACCCGGCCAACGGCTTCCTGCCATCCATCGGGCGGCTGGATCACTTCGTCATGCCCGACGACATCCGCGTCGACACCGGCGTGATGCAGGGCGGCGAGGTCAGCCAGTTCTACGACCCGATGATCGCCAAGCTGATCGTCCATGAAGACACCCGCGAAGCCGCCGCCGCCCGCCTGGCCGACGCCTGCCGCGAGGTAGAAGTCTGGCCGGTGAAGACCAACGCGGGCTTCATGGCGCGCTGTCTGGATCACCGGCGCTTCGTCGAGGGTGACGTGGACACCGGCTTCATCGCAGCGGAGGAGAGCGCGCTGATCGCGGCGTCCGCTTCGGAAGCAGTCTTAGCAGGAGCCGCTGCTCTGCTCGACGGTCTTGCCCGCGATGACGACCGGGCGTTCTGGGGAAGTGGGCCTTTCGACCCGTGGACGCCGACCCCGGACGGCATATTCGGGTTCCGCGCCAATAGCTCGCCTGGGGCTAAGGTGCGGGTCTATTCGGCGGATGCGGCATCGGACTTCGTATTTTCGTCTAGGCCGGATTGGAATTGGAACGTGAGCGCGGGCGCTACCTCGTTGGTCACTGACGTGCAATGGGGGGGGCGTGGCAAGGGAGCCTCCGTGATGTTCGACGGTCGGCCTGCCGCCTCGATCATATCGGTTGAAGATGACGTCGTCGTTTTCCGCGCCGGGGAAGTTTCGCGGGTGTCGCTGTGCCGACCGACAACGGCCACAGTAGGCGCCGCCTCGGACGGCGGCCTGCGCGCGCCCATGCCGGGCAAGATCGTCGCGGCGCCCGCCAAGGCCGGCGACGCCGTGACCAAGGGCCAACCCGTCGTGGTGCTGGAAGCCATGAAGATGGAGCACGCCCTGACCGCGCCCTTCGACGGCGTGGTGGCCGAGTTCAACGTCGCTGTCGGTGATCAGGTCGTGGACGGCGCGGTTCTGGCTGTGGTGAAGGCGGCGGACTAAACCGCCGCTGATCCGGCGGACGCCGGGAGTTGGCCCGAGCAAGTTTGTCGAGCGCCGCGTGCGGGGCTCTCACTGGGTCCCGGCGTCCGCCGGGATGAACGGAGTAGAGGCGGCGTTTCATGCCCCTGCACATGATCAAGCTCTGCGTCGGCGTGTCGGACGTCGAGACGCTGGAGGCGAACGCCGCCCGGTCCGACTGGCGCATCGTTCACACCCGCATGACGCCCAAGCGCGCCGCCGAGATCGAAGACGGCGGCTCCCTTTATTGGGTGATGAAGGGCGTAGTGACCTGCCGTCAGCGCATTCTGGACATCACCACCGTGGGCGAGGGCAAGGCCAGCCGGTGTGAAATCAAGCTGGACAGCCAGGTCATCCGCACCGCGCCGCTGGCCCGGCGGCCGTTTCAGGGTTGGCGTTATTTCGACAAGGACGTGCCGCCGGACCTGTCGGTGGCCGAGCCGACGGACCTGCCGCCCGAACTGGCGCGGGAGTTGCGCGAACTGGGCGCCTGGTAGGCGCCCGAAACACACGGAAAATCGATTGACGCGCGCATGGGCGCGTGGCTGTTGCGGCCTCCGATGACCCACGCTCTGTTCAGCTTCAAAACACGCGCCACCCTGTCCGAGCTGCTGAAGCTGGCCTGGCCGGTCGTTATGGCGCGTCTGGGCATCATGACGATGGGGCTGACGGACGCCATCGTCGTCGGCCACTACGCCAGCCGCGAGCTGGCCTTCCACTCCCTGGCATGGGCGCCGTCCTCGGTCGTGCTGACCACGGCGGTCGGCCTGATGATGGGGGTGCAGGTCATGACCGCCCGCCTGCTGGGCGAGGGCAGGGGCGACGAGGTCGGCGCCGTCCTGAGGCGCGGGATGACCTATTCGCTGCAGATCGGTCTGGTCTCGATGATCGGCCTGCTGCTGCTCGGGCCGTTCGGACTGGTTCACATGGGGCTGGAGGATGGTCTGGGCGAGGGCGCGACGCCCGCCCTGATGGTCTTCGCCCTGTCGATGCCCGCCTATCTGATTTCGGTCTGCGCCCAGTTCTTCCTTGAGGGACTGCACAGGCCCAAGGCGGGCATGGTCGCCATGTGGGTGGCCAATGCGGTCAATCTGGCGCTGAACCTGCTGCTGGTGCCGGACCTGCTGGGCATCGGCCTGCATGGCGCGGTGGCCTCGGCCTGGGCGACGTTCGGCGCGCGCACGGCGCTGGCGATCTTTCTGGTCGTCTTCATCCTGCGCCTGCCCGAGGCGCGGGCCTGGGGCGTGTTCAAGAAGCCCAAACGCGACAAGGCGGTCGAGAGCCAGCAGATGAAGGTCGGGCTGGGCGCGGGCGCGTCGAACTTCATCGAGGTCGGCGCATTCGCCGCCATGACCCTGTTCGCCGGTCAGCTGGGCGCCGCCCAGACCGCCAGTTGGGCGGTCGTGATCAACATCTCGGCCATAGTCTTCATGGTGCCGATGGGGCTTTCGTCCGCGACGGCGGTGCTGGTCGGTCGCAGCTATGGCGCGGCGGACAAGGCGGGCGTGATGCGCGGCGGTCTGGCCGGCATCGGCGTGGTGACGGTGCTGGCCTTCATCATCGCTCTGATCATCTGGCCGTCGGCGCGGCTGATCGTCGGCGCCTATACGACCGACCCGGCGATCCTCGCCATTGCGGCTCCGGCGCTGGTGCTGGCGACGCTGTTCTTCGTCGCCGACGCCATGCAGGTGGTCGCCGCACAGGCCAACCGTGCGGCAGGCGACGTGGTGTGGCCGACGCTGATGCACCTGTTGTCCTATGGCCTGATCATGATCCCGCTGGGCTGGTTCCTGGCGCACCGGATCGGGGTGGACGGACTGGTCTGGTCGGTGATCGTCGCCAGCCTGATCTCGGGCGCGCTGCTGACCGGGCGCTTCGTGCGCATCGCGCGGCGGCTGACGTAGATTTCTCCCTCCCCTTCATGGGGAGGGCGGTCGCAAAGCTACCGGGTGGGGAGAGCCAGGTGACGGAACGCGCTTGGTTTGCCTTGCCGCCCCCACCCGGCCTCGCCCTTCAGGCTCAGCCACCCTCCCCATGAAGGGGAGGGAGAAGGCTAAAGGTGACGGCGCCCATTTCGCCCTCTATATCCGACGCCTCCCTGTCAGACGTTGGAACATCATGGCCCGCATCCTCATCACCTCGGCGCTGCCCTACATCAACGGCATCAAGCACCTTGGGAATCTGGCCGGGTCGATGCTGCCCGCCGATGTGTGGGCGCGTTTCATGCGGGCGAGGGGGCATGATGTCCTCTATGTCTGCGCCACCGATGAACACGGCACCCCGGCAGAACTGGCCGCCGCCGCCGCCGGTCAGGACGTGCGCGCCTATTGCGATGAGCAGCACGAGGTGCAGCGCCGCGCGGGCGAAGCCTTCAGCCTGTCGTTCGACGTGTTCGGCCGCAGCTCCAACTCGCCGAACACCCGCCTGACCCAGCATTTCGCCAAGGTGCTGGAGGAGCGCGGCCTGATCGAGGAGCGCGTCGACCGGATGATCTATTCGATCGACGACGCCCGCTTCCTGCCCGACCGCTACGTCGAGGGGACCTGTCCGCACTGCGCCTATGAGAAGGCGCGCGGGGACCAGTGCGACAACTGCGGCCGCCTGCTGGATCCGACCGATCTGATCAATCCCTACTCGGCGGTGTCGGGCAGCCGCAATCTGGAGGTCCGCGACACGCGCCACCTCTATCTGCTGCAGACCAAGGTGGCCGACGATGTGCGCGCCTGGGTCGACGCCCGCTCGCCCCAGTGGCAGCCGCTGGCCCGCTCCATCGCCTATAAGCACCTGGATGAAGGCCTGATCGACCGGGGCATCACCCGCGACCTGAAATGGGGCGTGCCGGTCGTCGGTCCTGACGGCGGGCCGCGTCCGGGCATGGAGGGCAAGGTCTTTTACGTCTGGTTCGACGCGCCCATCGAATACATCGGCGCAACCGAGGAATGGGCCGACAAGACCGGCGGAAACTGGCGCTCGTGGTGGCGTCTGGACGAGGGCGCCGAGGACGTGCGCTACGTTCAGTTCATGGGCAAGGACAACGTCGCCTTTCACACCGTCAGCTTCCCATCGACCATCCTCGGCTCAGGCGAGCCGTGGAAGACAGTGGACCAGCTGAAGGCCTTCAACTGGCTGAACTGGTACGGCGGAAAGTTCTCGACCAGCATGGGTCGGGGCGTCTTCATGGATCAGGCGCTGGAGCTGCTGCCCGCCGACTACTGGCGCTGGCACCTGACAGCCTATGGGCCGGAACATTCCGACGCGGCCTTCACCTGGGAGCAGTTCCAGTCGACGACGAACAAGGACCTGGCCGACGTGCTGGGCAACTTCGTCAACCGCATCGTCAAGTTCACCGAGTCCAAGTTCGACGGCGTGCTGCCGGCCGAAGGCGAGGCCGGGCCGCTGGAGAGCAAGCTGGCCGCCGACATCAAGGCCGGGCTGGACGAACTGACCGCCGAGTTCGAGGCCATGGAGTTCCGCAAGGCGGCCCAGGCCGCGCGCGCCCTGTGGGCCTTGGGCAATGAGTATCTGCAGGTCGCCGCGCCGTGGACGGCGCTGAAGACCGACCGTGAGCGCGCCGCCGTCGGGGTCCGCACCGGCCTGAACCTGGTCGCCCTGTTCGCCCGGATCACCGCCCCCTTCATGCCCGAGGCGGCGGCCCGCATCGCCGCGACCGTGGGCGCGACCGACCTGTCCTGGCCGGACGCGCCGGTCGATCTGCTGAACGCCCTGCCGACGGGGCAGGCCGTAGCCTCTGCCCAGGTGCTGTTCGCCAAGATCGAGGACGCTCAGGTCGCCGAATGGACCGAACGCTTCGGCGGCGCTGAGGGGTAAGGGCCTTAACGACCAAGGCATGCAATAAAGAAAAGGCCCGGATCGCTCCGGGCCTTTTTTGTTTCAGGGCGCAGGCGGCGCGGGCTCGACCGTCTGCGGCGGCGGGGCGCCCCGCTCTCGACCGCCGGGCAGGGCGTGGGGCGTATGTGAGTTTGCGCCCTTGCCGCCCTGACGCAGATGTTTGGCTTCTTCCTCCGCGCCGATCGCCAGGAAGGCCGGGGCCGAGGCGTTGAACTGTTCCGTATGGCCGGTGCGCACGATCACCGAACGGCCGCCGTCCCAGATCATGTGCAGCGCGACGTACAGCACGATCGCCAGGCCGACATAGGCGATCCAGCGATAACGGTTGAGCAGCTTGGCGATGAAGGTGGCCGCCAGACCCATCAGGGCGATCGACAGGATCAGGCCGAACACCATGATCCACGGGTGATCATGGCTGGCGCCCGCCACGGCCAGCACATTGTCCAGCGACATGGTCAGGTCAGCGATCATGATCTGGATCAGGGCGGCGCCGAAGGTCTTGCGCTTCAGGCCCATTTCCTCGGGCGAGGGGCCGCCGCCGTGTTCGATGGCCATGGCGCGCTCGATCTCGGCTTCGGCTTCGGCCTGATCGTGGGTGGCCTGTTCGCGCAGCTCACGCCACATCTTCCAGCAGACCCACAGAAGCAGGAAGCCGCCCGCCAGCAACAGGCCGACGATGGCCAACAGCTGGACGGTGATCAGCGCCAGACCGATGCGCATGACGACGGCGGCGGCCAGGCCGACCAGGATGGCCTTGCGGCGCTGTTCCTGCGGCAGGGCGGCGGCGGCCAGGCCGACGGCGACAGCGTTGTCGCCGGCCAGCACCAGGTCGATCATCAGCACCTTGCCGAGGGCGGAGGCCTGACTGATCAGTTCGGGATTGGAGAGGAAGTCCATGCCGCACTCATAAAGCCCGACGGGACCCGCGCCAAGACGCCGCAGGGGCGAAGTGGCGCGGGGGGTGTGTCCCTAGCTTGCGCGCCCCTGAGCCCGCGCGGCTTCATAAAGGGCGATGGCCGCGGCGTTGGAGACGTTCAGGCTCTCGAAACCGCCGGGCATGGGGATGCGGGCCATCGCTTCGCAGTGCTCGGCCACCAGGCGGCGCACGCCGTCGCCTTCCGAACCCATGACGATGACGGTCGGACGGGGGTCCAGCGCCTGTTCCAGCGTCAGGTCCGAGCCGCCGTCCATGCCGATGGCGCGCCAGCCGTGATCGGCCAGCTTTTCCAGCGCGCGGCTGAGATTCGTGACGCGGGCGCAGGGCAGGCGCTCGGTCGCGCCGGCCGAGGCCTTGGCTAGGGCGCCGGCGAGGGCGGGAGAGTGGCGGTCCTGCACGACGATGCCGCGCGCGCCGAAGGCCAGGGCCGAGCGGAAGATGGCGCCGACGTTCTGAGGGTCGGTCAGTTGATCCAGCATGACGATGACGCCCTCAGCCGGTTCGGCCAGGTCTTCCAGATCGACGCCCTCCAGCGGCTGGACCTTGAAGGCCATGCCCTGGTGCACGGCCCCGGCGGGCAGCATCCGGCCAAGGGCGACCGAATCGACCACTTCAATTCGGTGGCCGTTCGCCAGATTCTCGCGCTGAATCTCCTCGGCGCGGTCTTCCGTGACCATCAGACGGCCCGTTCCGCGCCGCGCCGGATTCGCCAAAGCGGCCAGAACCGGGTGGCGTCCCCAAAGAAAATTATCGGCGTCCGGGCGCGATCGGGCGGGTCTGCGCTCGTTTTCGCCGGAGCTGCGTCCTTGCGGGGCGGGGGGTTGAGCCCGATTTGGGCGTGTTTCGTCCCTCTTGTGGAAAGATTGTTTTTTACCGGTTTTCCGGTCGTTGCGTTCTCGAAATGACGACACTATAAGACGGCCTCCGATTTGGGCCCCAGGGCTTTCGGTTCAGGCGCTTCCTCTACTGCAGGCGTCGCCCGACAGCGAAGGCTTTCGTCGCGAAATGATCGAAAGATTGTTTCCGGCGTTTCCAGACCGGCATTGACATAAGGCGCGCTGGGGGAATGTCCCGAGCGGCAAAGGGGGCGGACTGTAAATCCGCTGCGTAAGCTTCGCAGGTTCGAGTCCTGCTTCCCCCACCACGCGCCTTCAATGCCCGCCGGGCCGGGAGTCCAGAAAGGAATCGGGTGCGGAAACGTCGCTCTTCAAACGAAGGGCGGTGCAGCCGCATTCTTCGCGCGGGTATAGCACAATGGTAGTGCAGCAGCCTTCCAAGCTGAATATGCGGGTTCGATTCCCGCTACCCGCTCCAGGTTTTATGAACTGAGCACAGCGCCCCTCCGTTCCGGACCCGGGCCACAGGAGTTTGGCCATGGCCAAGGAAAAGTTCGAACGCACCAAGCCGCACGTGAACATCGGCACGATCGGTCACGTTGACCACGGCAAGACGACGCTGACGGCGGCGATCTCGATGACGCTGGCGAAGGCCGGCGGCAGCAAGGCGATGAACTACGCCGACATCGACAACGCGCCGGAAGAAAAAGCGCGCGGCATCACGATCAACACGTCGCACGTGGAATATGAGACGGCGAACCGTCACTACGCGCACGTGGACTGCCCGGGCCACGCCGACTACGTGAAGAACATGATCACGGGCGCCGCCCAGATGGACGGCGCGATCCTGGTGTGCTCGGCCGCTGACGGCCCGATGCCGCAGACCCGCGAGCACATCCTGCTGTCGCGTCAGGTCGGCGTTCCGGCCCTGGTGGTGTTCCTGAACAAGGTCGACATGGTCGACGACGAGGAACTGCTGGAGCTGGTCGAAATGGAAGTGCGCGAGCTGCTCAGCTCGTACCAGTTCCCGGGCGACGACATCCCGGTCGTGAAGGGCTCGGCCCTGGCCGCCGTCGAAGACCGCGACCCGCAGATCGGCGAAGAGCGCATCCTGGAGCTGATGGCGGCGGTCGACAGCTACATCCCGCAACCGGAACGCCCGATCGACATGCCGTTCCTGATGCCGGTCGAAGACGTGTTCTCGATCTCGGGCCGCGGCACCGTGGTGACGGGTCGCGTCGAGCGCGGCATCGTCAAGGTCGGTGAAGAAGTCGAAATCGTCGGCATCCGTCCGGTTCAGAAGACGACCTGCACGGGCGTCGAAATGTTCCGCAAGCTGCTGGACCAGGGCCAGGCGGGCGACAACGTGGGCGTGCTGCTGCGCGGCACCAAGCGTGAAGACGTCGAGCGCGGCCAGGTGCTGTGCAAGCCGGGTTCGATCACCCCGCACACCAAGTTCGTGGCTGAAGCCTACATCCTGAACAAGGAAGAAGGCGGCCGTCACACGCCGTTCTTCACGAACTACCGCCCGCAGTTCTACTTCCGCACGACGGACGTGACCGGCATCGTGCGCCTGAAGGAAGGCGTGGAAATGATCATGCCGGGCGACAACGCCGAGCTGGACGTCGAGCTGATCACGCCGATCGCGATGGAAGAGAAGCTGCGCTTCGCCATCCGCGAAGGCGGCCGCACCGTCGGCGCCGGCGTCGTGGCGAAAATCGTCGAGTAATATCGACGTCAGAATGAGCGAGGGCCTCGGCCCTCGCTGGTTCGCCAGTAACGAGTAAGCGTAAGCGTACCGGCCTCAAGCAGCCCGAAAGGGCGTTAGGCCGCAGTAATGGCCTCAAGCAGCCCGCAAGGGCGTTAGGCCAAGAGTAAAGCGTAACAGAGCGGCCCCTGGAGCGATCCGGGGGCCGTTTTGCATTCAGTTGTTCGGCTCGCCTGTCGCCGGGTCGGTTTCGGTGCGGCCGGAGTTGCTGCTGCCTTCGGCGCCTTTCGGTTCGGTCGCGGGGCGCGGCGGATGACCGGCCTTGTCTGGGCGCTGGTTCTCGTTCTCGGTTTCGCGTGCCTTGGGGCGGGGCGTTGTCATGAGGGACCTCCTGCTGAAGACAATGCCGGGGGCGACAAGAGGCTCCGTTTCTGCGCCAACGCGACTGCGCGCTAACCCCGCCTCAAGAGCTTGGCCTTATCAGGCAGGGATGGAACGGGACTTGCTTTGATCGTTCCGAAGGGAGCGTCATGTCGGGACCACTATCAGTCGAAATCCGCAGCCTGGACGAGCTGACGCCCGATGAGGGCGCACAGTGGAATGGCTGGGCGCGCGCGGATCCCGACCTGAGCAGCCCCTATTTCCGTTGGGAGTTCGCGCGCACGGCGGGGGCGATCTGTCCCGGCTCGGCCGTGGCTGTCTTCAAACGGGACGGTCGCGTCGTCGGATATTATCCGCATCAGCGCCGGGGCGGGACGATCCAGCCGCTGGCGGCGCCGATGAACGACTATCACGGGGTCATCGGTCCCAAGAATCAGAAGCCCTCGATGCAGGAAGCGGCGCGCCTGCTGGGCGCACCGCGCTTCGCCGCCGCCGCCTGGATCGGCGAAGCGCCGGAACAGATGCCTCGCCATCACAGCGTCGTCTCGGTCGTGCCGGATGAGGGCGGCTTCGACGCCTGGTACGCGCGGCGCAGGAAAGCCTTTCCGAAATACTTCAAGGACAAGGAGCGTTCGCGGCGGGGGCTGGACGGCGCCTTCAAGACGGTAGAGATCGAGATCGGCCTCCACGATCACGCTCTGCTGGAGCGGCTGATCATCGAAAAGAGCGAGCAGTATCGCCGCACCGGGCTGCATGACATTTTCGCCTGCGGCTGGACCGGTCAGGTCCTGCACGCCCTGATGGACTGCGAGGGCGAAGACGGTTTCGGCGCGTCGATGGCGGTGCTGCGTGTCGATGGCCGCGTGGTGGCGATGGAATATTCCATGCACGCGGGACGTCATTTCCACCTGTGGTTCCCGGTCTATAATCAGGAAGTCGCGCGCTGGTCGCCGGGCATAGTGCTGACGCAGGAGACGATCCGGCTGGGGTCCGAACGGGGTTACCGGATCTTCGACTACGGCGTCGGCGTAGGCGGCTACTACAAGAAATACTACGATGACGGCGGCCTGGTGACTGTCGAAGGCGTCGTGGCCCGGCCCGGCGTGTCCAGGGCCCTGTGCGCCACGATGAGCGCCGCTGTCGGCCTGGCGGGCCGTGAGCGGGCGCAGCGTCTGCGCACCAGTACGCGGCGCCGCTGGGCCGTGATCGAGGCGTGTGAAACGAGTTTGACGGGCCGAGCTTCGGGGGCGTTGCGCGCCGCCGTCGACATGGTGCGGAAATAGAGGGCGGCCGGACAGGCCGGTAGAGGAGGAAACGGAATGACGGCTTCCATGACGCGTTATGCGGGTCCGATCAGCCAGGCGGCAGTCCATGCTCATACCCTGGTCGCCAACGGCTTCGCCGAGGATCAGGCGCTGGCCGAAGTGCTGGACCGGTATCCGGCGGATCTGTTCGACATCAACCTCTACGACTACGACGACGAAGGGCAGGTCAGCCTGCGCACGGGCGCTCGCGGGCGGCTGAACGGGGCGGAACTGCTGGAGGCGATCCAGCAGGGCCGGTTGTGGGTCAATATGCGCGACGTCGAGCGCGGCTGGCCCGAGCTGTGGCAGGCGACAATGGCCGAGTTCGACCGGATCATGGGCGATGCCTATCCGGGCCTGAAGGCGGTCAGCCGCAATGGTCAGCTGATCCTGTCGTCGCCGAAGGCTCGTGTGCCCTATCATTTCGACGCGTCGGGGGTGATCCTGTTCCACATGCGCGGCCGCAAGCGGCTGTTCGTCTTTCCGGGCGATGAGGCGCATCTGCCTGAGCGCAGCATGGAGCAGGTGATCGCGCGGCAGACGACCGAGGAAATCCCCTATGTCCGCGCCTTTGAACAGGACGCCCGGGCGATCGACCTGGAACCCGGCCAGGCGCTGACCTGGCCCTTCTTTGCGCCGCATCGGGTGGAGAATCTGGATCGGTTCTGCGTCTCCCTGTCGGTCGACTTCCAGACCTGGAGTTCGCGACTGAGACGAGGCGCTCTCTATACCAACGCCGTGCTGCGCAGCCGGGGAGGGGCGCCCCGTTCGACCGATCAGATGGGAACGCCTGAACTGGCCGCCCGCTGGGCGGCGTCGGTGTTGCTGAAGAAGACCGGCGCCCTGAAGAGCCGCCTGGAGAACTTCGAGCGTGACTTCGTGCCTGAGGCGGGCGCCGTGGACGGCGCCGGGCGACTGAACGCCGAGCCGGCGGGGGGCCAAGGTTAAAAGGGGTTCATGACCTCGATTTAAACTGACTTTGCGGCGTGGGGCCCTCAGTTTCGTCTGGACACAGAGACAGGGAGAGCTCGCTGATGAAACCCGCCGCTATCGCCGCTGCCTTGGGATCCGCCCTGGCCGCATCCGCCGTTCTGGCGGCTCCGGCGTTCGCCGCCGAAGTGACCATCCGCAATGCGGTGGCGCGTGTGATCGTCATTCCGGAAGACCGGGCGGATGTCGGGGTGGAGATCACCCAGGGCTCAGCCGATCTGCCGGAACTGCGTATCGAGCGACGCGGCGATCAGGTGCGCATCGACGGAGGCCTGGGTCGTTCGCGCGGCATGGGCTTCAACAGCGGCCTGATCGGTTCGTGCAACAACGGCCGGGCTGACGCTCGCCAGCCCGGCGACGGCGCCACGGTCGAGGTGCGGGGCAAGGGACGAATCCGGATGGAGGATGCGCCGATGATCGTCCTGCGCACGCCGCGCGACGTGGACGTTAACGGGGGAGGGGCTGTGTTCGGCTCCATCGGACGCGGCGCCCGCTCGGTCGATCTTGGCTCTGGCGGCTGCGGCTCATGGACTGTGGCCAACGTCGACGGCGACGTCGATCTGTCGGTCGGCGGCTCGGGCAGCATCCGCGCCGGGACCTCCCGCAATCTGGAGGCATCGGTCGGCGGCTCCGGATCGGTCTTGGCGGGGGCGACAGGCAGGCTGGAGGCCAATGTCGGCGGCTCGGGCAGTATTGAAGTGGCCCGGGTGGATGGTGAAACCGAAATCGCCATCGGCGGCTCCGGCGGGGTGCGGGTGCGCGCAGGGCGCGCTCCGTCGCTCAAGGTGTCGATCGGCGGCTCGGGCGATGTCCGCTTCGAGGGAACGGCCGGCGATGTTTCAGCGGCCATCGCCGGTTCGGGCGATGTCCGGGTGGCTGAGGCGACCGGCCGGGTGTCGCGCTCGATCGTCGGATCAGGAGACCTGCGTATCGGCCGCTGACGCCGCGCGAGGTTTCTAAGGAAAAGGCCCGGGAGCGTGGAACCCTCCGGGCCTTTTTTCACGTCCTCAGTCGGGTGCGAGCCAAACAAAAACCCCGGCGGATCGCTCCGCCGGGGTTTCGTCGTTCCATGCGGCCCTTGCGGACCGCGCAGACGTCTTAGTGGCCGAACAGGGCGGCGACGCCGTTGTGCGTGCGGCCCAGGTTGGCACCGGCTTGGTCGCGGGCTTGCAGACCGCCGCCGAAGCTGTAGCGCATGCCGATCTTGAAGACGTTGGCGTCGACGTCCAGGTCCGAGGACTTGACGTAGTCGTAGCCGCCGAAGACCGAGTACGGCGAGTTGGCGAACTGATACTCGGCAGCCACGCCAGCCGACCAGGCGTCCACGTCGCCGGCGCCGATGAAGATGTTGTCGGCGTCGACGTTGGTGTAGGCGGCGCCGCCGCTCAGGCGCAGTTGCGGCGTGGCGTAGAAGGCGGCGTCGCCGGCCACGGTCCAGATGTCGGCGTCAGCAGCCGTGCCGTACGAGACGACGCCCGTCAGGGTGGCGCGGTCCAGGTACTTCTGGCCTTCCAGGCCGAAGGTGTTCAGCGTGGTCGCGCCCAGTTCCGAAGCGCCGTAGAAGCCGCCGAAGCGCATGTCTTCGACCTTCTTCGACAGGTGGACGGCGCCGGCCAGGGTGGTTTCGTCGCCACCGTGCTTGACGTCGGTATAGGCGGCTTCAGCGTTGAAGGTCACGGTCCAGTCGCCGAACACCGACGAGGCGACGGTGCCGTCGATGACGCCGCGGTTCACGTCCGTGCCGTCCACGTCGGCGTAGTTATAGGCGATGCCGGCCGAGCCGATGGCGTCTTGGGCGAAGGCGGGAGCAGCGATCAGGGTCGCGGCGGCGACCGAAGCGAGAAAGACGGTTTTCATTTTTTTGTCCTTATGTACTGCCGCCGGGAAGCTGAGCCGCCCGGCGATGGGCAAGACATAGGTCGCAGTTTCGCCCTTTGCCGTAACAAACATGTCATGGCCTCGTCACATCGGGGGCGATGTTGCCCAAAAGTGACGCATTGAGGCATAAGTGCGTCAGTATACGGCGAGCATTGCGGCGGCGCCTTTCCGGCGCGTTCATATGGCCGCTTTCCGGCCGTAGTCCCTAACAATCAGCCCGTGTTATGTTGCGCCGCATCGTTTCTGGGGGCAGCGCGGGCGGTGAGTCGCAAACCCTGACGGGGCGGGGATTTCCACGCTTGACGGAAACGGAATCGGAGGGCATAAGCGCCCCTCTTGTTGGACCGGCTGTGTACTTTCGGGTGCAGACGCGGTCCGCAGGAACGACCTAAGTTACTGTTCTTTGCAGCTTCTTGGGAACTTACGGCCTTCGCGGGGGACTGCGTGGGCCGCTCGTTTTTGCGGATTTGCGTTTCCTGGGGATGAGTTTTCGTCTCGGGGCTTCGGTCTTTGAAATGGTTCACAGGGACGCGGCTCCGGCCGCATGGGAATAACAACCGATATGGATCAAAGCATCCGCATCAGGCTCAAGGCCTTCGATCATCGCGTCCTCGACTTTTCGACGCGCGAAATCGTCAACACCGCCAAGCGCACGGGCGCGACCGTTCGTGGTCCGATCCCGCTGCCGACCCTGATCGAAAAGTTCACCGTGAACCGCTCGCCGCACGTCGACAAGAAGTCGCGTGAGCAGTTTGAAATCCGCACGCACAAACGCGTGCTCGACATCGTCGACCCCACCCCGCAGACCGTGGACGCGCTCATGAAGCTCGACCTGTCCGCTGGCGTGGACGTCGAGATCAAGATCTAAGAAAGAAAGAGGCGGGATCCGACATGCGCACGGGCGTGATCGCCAAGAAGCTGGGGATGACCCGCGTGTTCGCCGATGACGGCGCACACGTTCCGGTCACTGTACTCCAGCTCGACGGCTGCCAAGTCGTCGGCCAACGTACCAAGGAGCGCGACGGCTACGTCGCCCTTCAGCTGGGCGCTGGCGTTAAGAAGGCCAAGAACACGGCCAAGGCTCAACGCGAAGTTTTCGCGAAGGCCGAGGTCGAGCCGAAGGCCTATGTGACTGAGTTCCGCGTGGGCGAAGACGCCCTGCTGGACGTGGGCGCCGAACTGTCGGCCGACCACTTCCTCGCGGGTCAAAAGGTCGACATCCAGGGCCATACCATTGGTAAGGGCTTTGCCGGCGCCATGAAGCGCTGGAATTTCGGCGGTCTGCGTGCTTCGCACGGCGTGTCGATTTCGCACCGCTCGCACGGTTCGACCGGCCAGCGTCAGGATCCGGGCAAGGTCTTCAAGGGTAAGAAGATGGCCGGCCACCTGGGCCAGGAAGTCGTCACCACCCAGAACCTGACCGTCGTCCGCGTCGACGCCGAACGTGGCCTGATCCTGATCAAGGGCGCCGTCCCGGGTCACGATGGCGCCTACGTCAAGATCAGCGACGCCATCAAGAAGGCCCGTCCGTCGGATGCCCCGTTCCCGGGCGCCGTCAAGTCGGCCGCTGCTCAACCCGCTTCGACGCCGGCTGAAGAAGCTCCGGCCGTGGAAGCGACCGAAGGCGGTGAAGCGTAATGAAACTCTCGGTCATCAAACTCGACGGCAAGGCTGCTGGCGACGTTGAGCTGTCGGACGCCGTTTTCGGCATCTCCGACATCCGCGGCGACCTGCTGGCCCGCTACGTCAACTGGCAGCTGGCCAAGCGCCGCGCCGGCACCCACAAGGTTCAAACCCGCAACGAGAACTCTCGTACGGGCAAGAAGATGTACAAGCAGAAGGGCACGGGCGGCGCCCGTCACGGCTCGCGTCGTGCGCCCCAGTTCGTCGGCGGTTCGCCGGCGTTCGGCCCGGTCGTCCGCGACCACGGCTTCTCGCTGCCGAAAAAGGTCCGCGCCCTGGCGCTGAAGCACGCCCTGTCGTCCAAGGTTAAGGCCGGCGATCTGGTCGTTGTCGACAGCGTCTCGGTCAAGGAGCCGAAGACGGCCGCTCTGCGCGAAACCTTCGGCAAGCTGGGCTGGAGCAAGGCTCTGATCATCGCGGGTCCGGAAGTCGAAGCCAACTTCGGCCTGGCGGCTCGCAACATCCCGCACATCGACGTGCTGCCGAACGCCGGCCTGAACGTCTATGACATCCTGCGGGCGGACAAACTGGTGCTGACCAAGGCCGCCGTCGAGGCGATCGAGGCCCGCTTCGCTGAGAAGGAAGCCGCATAATGGCCGCCGCTCAACCCACCGCCAAGCACTACGACACCATCCTGGCTCCGGTGATCACCGAGAAGGCCACGATCCTGTCGGAGCAGAACAAGGTCGTGTTCCGCGTCGCCGGCACGGCGACCAAGGACGAGATCGCCGCTGCGGTCGAAAGCCTGTTCAAAGTCAACGTCCTCAAGGTCAACACCCTGGTTCAAAAGGGCAAGACCAAGCGCTTCCGGGGCATCCTCGGTCGCCGCGTGGACATCAAGAAAGCGATCGTGACGCTGGCCGATGGTCAGTCGATCGACGTCACGACGGGGCTCTAAGACCATGGCTCTGAAGCATTACAATCCGACGTCGCCGGGCCGCCGCGCCCTGGTGCTGGTCGACCGCTCCGAGCTGCACAAGGGCCGCCCGGAGAAGTCGCTGACCGAAGGCCTGACCAAGTCGGGCGGTCGCGGTCAGGGCGGTCGTATCGCTGTCCGCTTCCGCGGCGGCGGCGCCAAGAAGCTGTACCGCAAGATCGACTTCAAGCGTCGCAAGTTCGACGTGGTCGGCACGGTCGAGCGTCTGGAATACGACCCGAACCGCACCGCCTTCATCGCTCTGGTGAACTACGCCGACGGCGAGAAGACCTACATCATCGCGCCTCAGCGCCTGCACGCCGGCGACACCATCGTCGCGGGTGAGAAGGTCGACGTGAAGCCGGGCAACGCCATGCCCCTGCGCTCCATGCCGGTCGGCACCATCATCCACAACGTGGAGATGAAGCCGGGCAAGGGCGCTCAGCTGGCCCGTTCGGCCGGCGCCTACGCTCAACTGGTCGGTCGCGACCAGGGCTACGCTCAGATCCGTCTGGGCTCGGGCGAGCTGCGCATGGTTCTGGACTCGTGCCTGGCCGTGGTCGGCGCCGTGTCGAACCCCGAGCACATGAACCAGAACCTGGGCAAGGCCGGTCGCAAGCGTCACATGGGCTGGCGTCCGCACGTTCGCGGCGTCGCCATGAACCCGATCGACCACCCGCATGGTGGTGGTGAAGGCCGGACCTCTGGTGGTCGTACCCCGGTTACGCCGTGGGGCAAGGACACCAAGGGCTCTCGTACCCGCAAGAACAAGGCGACGGATAAGTTCATCATCCGTAGCCGTCACGTGAAGAAGGCTCGCTAAGAATGGCCCGCTCCTCCTGGAAAGGCCCGTTTGTCGACGGGTATCTGCTCAAGAAGGCCGACGCCGCTCAATCGTCGGGCCGCAAGGACGTGATCAAGACCTGGTCGCGCCGCTCCACCATCCTGCCGCAGTTCGTCGGTCTGACGTTCGGCGTCCACAACGGCCAGAAGCATGTGCCGGTGTCGGTCTCCGAAGAAATGGTCGGCATGAAGTTCGGCGAGTTCGCCCCGACCCGGAACTTCCCGGGCCACGCGGCGGACAAGAAGGCCAAGAGGAAGTAATCCATGGCCCAGACCAAGAACCCCCGTCGCGTTGCGACGACCGAGGCCCGCGCCAAGCTGGTCAACGTCCGCATCAGCCCTCAGAAGCTGAACCTGGTGGCCCAATCGATCCGCGGCCTGCCGGTGCAGAAGGCTCTCAACGAGCTGGAATTCAGCCGCAAGCGCATCGCCGGCGACGTCCGCAAGGTCCTGTACTCGGCCGTCTCGAACGCCGAGAACAACCACAACCTCGACATCGACAACCTGGTCGTCGCCGAGGCCTTCGTGGGCAAGAACCTGGTGATGAAGCGTTTCGCGAGCCGTGCTCGCGGCCGCTCGTCGCGCATCCTGAAACCGTTCAGCGAAATCACCATCGTGGTTCGCGAAGCAGGTGAGGCCGCCTGATGGGTCAGAAAATCAATCCGATCGGTCTGCGCCTCGGCGTGAACCGCACGTGGGACAGCCGCTGGTTCGCCGGCGGCGCCGACTACGCCAAACTGCTCCACCAGGACCTGAAGCTGCGCACGTGGCTGAAGGAACGCCTGTCGGCCGCCGGCGTGTCGCGCATCATCATCGAGCGTCCGCACAAGAAGTGCCGCGTGACGATCTACGCCGCCCGTCCGGGTGTCGTGATCGGCAAGAAGGGCGCTGACATCGAGAAGCTGCGCAAGGACATCGCGGCCCGCACCGAAGGCGAAGTTCACCTGAACATCGTCGAGGTCCGCAAGCCGGAAACCGACGCTCAGCTGATCGCCGAGAACATCGCTCAGCAGCTGGAACGCCGTATCGCGTTCCGCCGCGCCATGAAGCGTTCGATGCAGTCGGCCATGCGCCTGGGCGCCAAGGGTGTCCGCATCAACGTCTCGGGCCGTCTGGGCGGCGCCGAAATCGCTCGTATGGAGTGGTACCGCGAAGGTCGCGTGCCGCTGCACACCCTGCGCGCCGACATCGACTACGGCTTCTATGAAGCCAAGACGACCTACGGCATCATTGGCGTGAAGGTCTGGGTGTTTAAGGGTGAAGTGCTCGAGCACGACCCGATGGCCCAGGACAAGCGCTGGGCCCAGGAAGCCTCGGGTCCGTCGTCCAACGAAGGCCGTGAGCGCGGCCCCCGCGGTGATCGCGGTCCGCGCCGTGGTCGTGAGGGCTGATAGGCCATGTTGCAACCGAAAAAGACCAAATACCGCAAGGCCTTCAAGGGCCGCATCCACGGCTCGTCCAAGGGTGGTTTCTCGCTGAACTTCGGCTCCTACGGTCTGAAGGCCGTCGAGCCGGAGCGCATCACGGCGCGTCAGATCGAAGCGGCTCGCCGCGCGATCACCCGTCAGATGAAGCGTCAGGGCCGCGTCTGGATCCGTATCTTCCCCGACGTGCCGGTTTCCGGCAAGCCGGCCGAAGTGCGGATGGGTAAGGGCAAGGGCGCGGTGGACCACTGGGCCGCTCGCGTGGCTCCTGGCCGCATCATGTTCGAAATCGACGGCGTGCCGGACGACGTGGCTCGTGAAGCGCTGCGCCTCGGCGCCGCCAAGCTGCCGATCCGCACCAAGGTGGTCACCCGCCTGGACGCCGGCATCGTTACGGAGCAAGCCGCCTAATGACCAAGATCGCCGATCTCCGGTCGCAAACCGTCGACCAACTGTCCGACGAGCTGCTGAAGCTCAAGAAGGAACAGTTCAACCTGCGCTTCCAGGCCGCCACCGGCCAGATGGAAAAGACCCACCGGGTCTCGGAAGTGCGCAAGGACATCGCTCGCATCTCGACGCTTCTGCGCGAGAAGCGTGCGGCCTCGTAAGGAAACACCGATGCCCAAACGCATTCTTGAAGGCGTGGTCGTCTCCGACAAGGGCGACAAGACCGTCGTCGTGAAGGTCGAGCGCACCCTGCTGCACCCGCTGCTCCGCAAGACGGTTCGTAAGTCCAAGAACTACCACGCCCACGATGAAGCTAACGCTCTCAAAGTCGGCGATATCGCGCGCATCATCGAATGCGCCCCCAAGTCCAAGTTGAAGCGCTGGGAAATCATTTCCCCGTCTTCGGCTTCGTAAGAAGAAGGATCGGATCCCATGATCCAGATGCAAACTAACCTGGAGGTCGCCGATAACTCGGGCGCTCGCCGGGTCATGTGCATCAAGGTGTTGGGCGGCTCCAAGCGCCGCTACGCCTCGATCGGCGACACCATCGTCGCCTCGGTGAAGGAAGCGATTCCGCGCGGCCGCGTGAAGAAGGGCGACGTCGTTCGCGCCATCGTCGTGCGCACCGCTAAGGACATCCAACGCAAGGACGGCTCTGTCATCCGTTTCGACAAGTCGGCCGCCGTCATCGTCAACAAGCAAAACGAGCCTGTCGGCACCCGTATCTTCGGCCCGGTTCCGCGCGAGCTGCGCGCCAAGAACCACATGAAGATCATCTCGCTGGCTCCGGAGGTCCTGTAACATGGCCGCCAAGATCAAAAAGGGCGACAAGGTCGTCGTCCTGACCGGCAAGGACAAGGGCCGCACCGGCCAGGTGCTGCAGGTCCTGCCGACCGAGAACCGCGTCGTCGTGCAAGGCGTCAACATGGTCCAGCGCCACACGCGCCCGACCCAGGCTGACCCGCAAGGCGGCATCAAGCACAAGGAAGCCTCGCTTCACCTGTCGAACGTCGCGATCGCCGACGCCAACGGCAAGGCGACCCGCGTGGGCTTCAAGGTCGAGGGGGACAAGAAGGTCCGCTTCGCCAAGTCGACGGGAGACGTCATCTGATGGCCGACACCAAGTACACGCCGCGTCTCAAGACCGACTATCAGGACCGCATCCGCGGCGCCCTGAAGGAAAAGTTCGGCTACACGAACGAGATGCAGATCCCCAAGCTGGACAAGATCGTCCTGAACATGGGCATCGGTGAAGCCGTCGCGGACTCCAAGAAGGCCACTGCGGCCCTCAAGGACCTGACGGCCATCGCCGGTCAGAAGGCCGTGCCGACCAAGGCTCGTAACTCCATCGCCGGCTTCAAGCTGCGCGAAGGCATGATCATCGGCGGGAAGGTCACCCTGCGTGGCGCCCAGATGTACGAGTTCCTGGACCGCTTCATCACGATCGCCCTGCCGCGCGTGAAGGACTTCCGTGGCCTGAAGGGCACCTCGTTCGACGGTCGCGGCAACTACGCCACGGGTCTGAAGGAGCACATCGTGTTCCCCGAGATCAACTACGACCAGATCGACCAGATGTGGGGCATGGACATCATCGTCTGCACCACGGCCAAGACCGATGAGGAAGCCAAGGCTCTCCTCACCGAGTTCAAGTTCCCGTTCGTGAACTGAGCGGGAAGGGAAGAGAACAATGGCTAAGAAAAGCGCCGTAAACCGCAACGAAGCCGTCAAGGCCCTGGTTGCGAAGTATGCCGCGAAGCGGGACGCCCTGAAGGCTATCGCCAACGACGAGAGCCTGCCGCTTGAGGAGCGTTTCGACGCGCGCCTGAAGCTGGCGGCCCTGCCGCGCAACTCGGCTCCGAGCCGCATTCGCAACCGTTGCGAAGTGACGGGTCGTCCGCGGGCTTATTACCGCAAGCTCAAGATGAGCCGTGTCGCCCTGCGTGAGCTGGGCAACATGGGTCAGATCCCCGGCCTGACGAAGTCGAGCTGGTAAGGGGAGCGAACAGACATGATGATCAACGATCCCCTGAGCGACATGATCGCTCGCATCAAGAACGCGGCCACCCGCAAGCGTTCGTCGGTGCTCACCCCGGCTTCCCGCCTGCGCCAGCGCGTCCTGGACGTGCTGCAGGACGAGGGCTACATCCGCGGCTATTCGCTGGTTCAGAACCCCGGCGAATTCCCGCAGTTCGAGATCGAGCTGAAATACTTCGACGGCCAGCCGGTGATCGCCGAGATCGCCCGCGTGTCGAAACCCGGCCGTCGCGTCTATTCGGCCATCGGCGATCTGAAGCCGGTCAAGAACGGCCTCGGCATCTCGATCCTTTCGACTTCGAAGGGCGTCATGTCCGACGCCGCCGCCCGCGACGCTAACGTCGGCGGCGAAGTCCTCTGCAGGGTCTACTGATATGTCTCGTATCGGCAAGAAAACCATCGCTGTGCCGAAGGGCGTGACCGTCACGCTCAACGGCCAGGACATCACCGTGAAGGGTCCGAAGGGCGAACGCTCCTGGACCGTCGCCGAAGAGATCGAAGTCAAGCAGGAAGGCGACGAACTGTCGCTGACCCCGCGTTCGGACACGCAGCGCGCCAAGGCCATGTGGGGCCTGTCGCGCACCCTGGTCGCCAACATGGTGACCGGCGTGACCGACGGCTTCGAGAAGACCCTGGAACTGGTCGGCGTCGGTTACCGCGCCGCCCTGAAGGGCAAGGATCTCTCGCTGCAGCTCGGCTTCTCGCACGACGTCGACATCGCTCCGCCGGAAGGCGTCACCTTCGCTGTTCCGAAGCAGACCGAGATCAAGATCTCGGGCGCCGACAAGCAGGTCGTTGGTGAAATCGCCGCAGTCATCCGCAAGATGCGTCCGCCGGAGCCGTATAAGGGCAAGGGCGTGCGCTATCAGGGCGAATTCGTCCGGCGCAAGGAAGGCAAGAAGAAGTAAGTCATGGCTCTCTCTCTTCAACAACAAGCCAAGCGCCGCGCCGAGCGCACTCGCCGCCGCCTGAAGGCTGTCGCCAACGGTCGCCTGCGTCTGTCGGTTCACCGGTCGGACAAGAACATCTCGGCCCAGATCATCGACGACGCCCAGGGCGTCACGGTGGCCTCCGCCTCGTCGCTGGAAGGCGGCAAGGGGTCCAAGGGTTCGGACGTCGCAGCCGCTGCCAAGATCGGCAAGCTGATCGCCGAGCGCGCCATCGAGAAGGGCGTCACCGACGTCGTCTTCGATCGTGGCGGCTACATCTATCACGGCCGGGTCAAGGCGCTGGCGGAAGCCGCGCGCGAAGCCGGCCTGAACTTCTAAGGGAACGGCAAGCATGGCTCGTGAACCCCAACGCGGCGGCGGCGACCGCAACCGTCGCGACAACCGCAACGCTCCCGTTGATGGTCCGGATTCGGACATCGTCGAGAAGCTGGTGCACATCAACCGCGTCGCCGCCACCGTCAAAGGCGGCCGCCGGTTCTCGTTCGCGGCCCTGATGGTCGTCGGCGACGGCAAGGGCCGCGTCGGCTTCGGTCATGGCAAGGCGCGCGAAGTGCCGGAAGCCATCCGCAAGGCGACCGAAGAAGCGAAGAAGACCATGATCAAGGTTCCGCTGCGCGAGAACCGCACCCTGCACCACGACGGCAACGGCCGTTGGGGCGCTGGCAAGATCATGATGCGTGCGGCGCCTCCGGGCACCGGCGTCATCGCGGGCGGTCCGATGCGTGCAGTCCTCGAAACCCTCGGCGTCCAGGACGTCGTGGGCAAGTCGACCGGCTCGTCGAACCCCTACAACATGATCCGCGCCACCTTCGAAGCTCTGAAGGTCCAGTCGTCGCCGCGCCAGATCGCCTCCAAGCGGGGCAAGAAGGTGTCCGACCTGATGGGCCGCCGCAATGACGGCGCTTCGGCGCCGGAAGCCGTGGAGGGCTGATAGATGGCCAAGACCGAAAAGAAGACTGTGACCGTCCGTCAGACGGCGAGCCCGATCCGCCGCAAGGGCGATCAGCGCGCCACCCTGGTGGGCCTGGGTCTCAACCAGATCGGCCGTGAGTCGACCCTGGAAGACACCCCCTCCGTCCGTGGGATGATCGCCAAGGTCGCCCACATGGTGGAAGTGGTCGAGAAATAAGACGCTTCGCCCTCTCCCGTTCGCGGGGGAGGGCGTTTCGCTTTGTGAAGAAGCATCTTGCGATGCAGACGCGGGTCGCTTAATCAGCGACCCTTCATTTTTACAACGCCGAGTCAGGACCGCCTAGCGGACCTGGCGCTAGAACCCGAAAGGATCAGGCAATGAAACTGAACGAAATCCGCGACAACGAAGGCGCAACCAAGAAGCGCATGCGCGTCGGCCGTGGCCCGGGCTCGGGCAAGGGCAAGACCGCTGGTCGCGGCGTCAAGGGCCAGAACTCGCGTTCGGGCGGCGGCAAGGTCGGCTTCGAAGGCGGCCAGATGCCGCTGTACATGCGTATGCCGAAGCGCGGCTTTAACGTGCCGAACGCGCCGAAGCTGGCTGAAGTCAACCTGTGGCGCCTGCAAGAGGCCATCGACGGCGGCAAGCTGGACGCCAAGGCCGAGATCAACGGCGCGGCCCTGGTCGCCGCCGGCGTGATCCGCCGCGTCAAGGACGGCGTGCGCGTGCTGGGCGAAGGTGAACTGAAGGCCAAGCTGAACCTGGTGGTCTGGTCGGCCTCGGCCGGCGCCATCAAGGCGGTGGAAGCCGCCGGCGGTTCGGTCAAGCAGGAGCGCATCGAAGCTGAAGCCAAGGCTGCGGCCCGTCTCGAGAAGCGCAATGCGGCTCGCGGCAAGGCCCCGGCGCCGAAGGCTCCGCTGGGCGACGCCAACAAGATCTCGGCTCGCGCCAAGCGCGCCGCGGCCAAGGCCTAAATCCGATATCGTCATCCCGACGGGGGCGCGACTCTCGCGCCTTCGCCGGGAAGGTCCGGAACGGGATGACGATTTTCCGAAAGCGGCCCTCGCAAGAGCGCCGCTTTCCGCCTATCTGAGCACGGGCATGACTAATGGTGACCGTGTGGGGAGCGCCTGATGGCTTCGGCCGCTGAACAACTTGCTGCCAATATGAACATCGGCTCGTTCGCGAAAGCGACCGAGCTGCACAAGCGCCTGCTGTTCACGCTGGGCGCGCTGCTGGTCTATCGGATCGGCACCTATGTTCCGATCCCTGGGATCAATGGCGAGGCCTTCCTGGCCTTCTTCCAGAATCCGGATGGCCAACGCGGCATCCTGGACATGTTCAACATGTTCTCGGGCGGCGCTGTCGAGCGCATGGCCGTGTTCGCTCTGAACGTGATGCCCTACATCTCGGCGTCGATCATCGTCCAGCTGATGGGCGCGGTCTATCCGCCGTGGGAGAAGCTGAAGAAGGAAGGCGGCGAGTCGGGTCGCAAGCAGCTGAACCAGTACACTCGCTATCTGACGGTGTTCCTGGCCCTGGCCCAGTCCTTCGGCATCGCGGTGGGCCTGAACGCCCAGCCCGGCCTGATCGACCAGCCCGGTCTGTTCTTCATCATTTCGACGGTCACCGTCCTGACCGGCGGCACCATGTTCCTGATGTGGCTGGGCGAGCAGGTGACGGCGCGCGGCGTCGGCAACGGCATCTCCCTGATCATCTTCGCGGGCATCGTGGCGGTTCTGCCGTCGACGGTGGCGCGGATGCTGGGCCTGGCCCAGCAGGGTCAGATGTCGGCCTTCACCCTGTTCTTCATCGCCATCATGGCGGTGGCGGTCATCGTCTTCATCGTCTTTATGGAGCGCGCCCAGCGCCGTCTTCTGATCCAGTATCCGAAGCGCCAGGAAGGCAACCGCATGACCGGCGGCGAGCGCAGCTTCCTGCCGCTGAAGGTCAACACCGCAGGCGTGATCCCGGCCATCTTCGCTTCGTCGCTGCTGATGCTGCCGACGACGGTGGCTCAGTTCACGGCGAACGCGAATCTGCCGGAATGGATGAGTTGGCTGCCGCTGGTGACGGCGCAGCTGACGCACGGCAAGCCCGTCTTCATGGTGCTGTACGCCGTCCTGATCATCTTCTTCTGCTTCTTCTACACCTCGATCACCTTCAACCCCGAGGACACGGCCGAGAACCTGCGCAAGTACGGCGGCTTCCTGCCGGGCATCCGTCCGGGCAAGCGCACGGCCGAGTATCTGGACTATGTCCTGACGCGCCTGACGGTGATCGGCGCCGCCTATATCACCGCCGTCTGTCTGCTGCCGGAGTTCCTGGTCAGCAGCCTGGGGAACAGCCTGTACTTTGGCGGAACGTCTATCTTGATCGTGGTCTCGGTGACGATGGACACTGTCGCCCAGATTCAGTCGCACCTGCTGGCTCACCAGTATGAGGGGCTGATCAAGAAGGCCAAGTTGCGCGGCCGTGGCCGGGGCGGTTCCGCTCCTGCCCGTCGCTGATCGGGTAGGGGGCCCGAAGACATAATGAACCTGATCCTGTTCGGGCCGCCTGCGGCCGGCAAGGGCACCCAGGCCAAGCGGCTGGTCGAGGGGCGGGGCATGGTCCAGCTCTCGACCGGCGACATGCTGCGCGCGGCGATCGCTTCCGGCTCCGAGCTGGGGCTGAAGGTCAAGGACGTGCTGGCGCGCGGCGACCTCGTTACCGACGAGATCGTCATCGCCCTGATCGAAGCCCGTCTGCCGGAGGCCGAGGCCGCCGGCGGCGCCATCTTTGACGGCTTCCCCCGCACGGTGGCTCAGGCTGAAGCATTGGACGCCATGCTGGCCAAGCGCGGCGCCAAGATCGACAGCGTCATCCGCCTGAAGGTGGACGACGCCGCCCTGACGGATCGGATCGGCAAGCGGTTCGCCGAACAGGGCCGTGCAGACGACAATCCCGAGACCTTCAAGGACCGTCTGGCCGTCTACAACCGCCAGACCGCGCCGCTGCTTCCCTACTATGAAGGCCAGGGCAAGCTGACCGAGGTGGACGGCATGGGCGATATCGCCGCCGTGGCCGCCGCTATCGACGCGGCGCTGGACGCCTGATCGAACGCGCGGTCTGATCTCCTCGACTTCTGAAGCGTTAGCGTTCGGAAGCCTGTGCGGGAGAGGCGGTTGCGACCGGAACGAATGAAACAATGGCGCTGGGGCGCGGCGGGGCTTGTGGCTCTTCTGCACCTCGGCGCCTTTGTGCTTTTGGGCGTAGGGCGGCCCGAGACGACCCTGGACGCGCCGCCGCCGCTTATCATTGTCGACCTGATTCCGTTTGAACGTCCCGAGCCGCCTCCGCCCCCGCCTGCGGAACCGGCGGTCACGCAAGGGGGCGGAGCGCCCGCCGCCGCCTCAAGCGTGCGTCCCCCGCGACCGCGTCCGGCGCCGCCTCCGCCCGAAGTCGTCGCGCCCCCGCGTCCCGCTCATGAACAGCCACTGGTCCTCGGCGCGGCGCCAGAGCCCGGTCCGACGCCGGGTCAGGGCCAGGGCGGGCAGGGGACGGGCAGCGGCGGCGGCAGCGGTTCCGGCGTCGGCCCCGGCGAGGGCGACGGCCCGCCGCGCATCAT
This sequence comes from Brevundimonas naejangsanensis DSM 23858, assembly GCF_000421705.1. Taxonomy (GTDB): domain Bacteria; phylum Pseudomonadota; class Alphaproteobacteria; order Caulobacterales; family Caulobacteraceae; genus Brevundimonas; species Brevundimonas naejangsanensis. The sequence goes on along the minus strand of NZ_ATXN01000002.1, from coordinate 720,661 downwards.
TCGCGGCCCGACGGTGGGCGAACTGCGGGCCCTGCATCCGCGCGAAGCCTTCCGCCAGCGGAGGGGCGGGCAGGCGACACTGGCCTGTCGGGTTCGGCTGGACACCACCCTGAGCGACTGCCGCCTGGTGGACGAAACGCCGCCGGGGATGGGATTCGGTCAGGCGGCCCTTGCGGCCTCGCGATATTTCCGCTTTCGTCCTCCGACGCAGAACGGAGCGCCGATTGATGGTCGAGAGGTCCGGGTGGGGGTCGAATGGCCCTGAACCATCCTGCTCACGGCGCTTGCCCGTTGACGCATCGGGAATCCCCTGTATAAGGGCGGACTTCCGCGAAGGGCGTACACGCTCCTGGTCTGTTGACCGGAGCGGTTTCTGCGTCTGATTAACGCGTACTTGGAGAATTTCGTGGCCCGTATCGCAGGCGTCAACATTCCGACCAACAAGCGCGTTGAAATCGCGCTTCAGTACATCCACGGCATTGGCGCGCATAACGCCAAGGAGATCACGGCCAAGATCGGCATTGAGCCGGCTCGCCGCGTGAACCAGCTGACCGACGCGGAGATTCTGCAGATCCGCGAAGCCATCGACCGCGACTACACTGTCGAAGGCGACCTGCGTCGCGAGACGTCGATGAACATCAAGCGTCTGATGGACCTGGCCTGCTATCGCGGCCTGCGTCACCGTAAGGGCTTGCCGGTCCGCGGCCAGCGCACTCACACCAACGCTCGCACCCGCAAGGGTCCGGCCAAGCCGATCGCCGGCAAGAAGAAGTAAGAGAGAGGCCTGACCGATGGCTAAGGAACCGGGTCGCGTTAAGCGCCGCGAACGTAAGAACATCACCTCGGGCGTCGCCCACGTGAATGCTTCGTTCAACAACACCATGGTGACCATCACCGACGCTCAAGGGAACGCGATTTCCTGGTCGTCGGCCGGCCACATGGGCTTCAAGGGCTCGCGCAAGTCGACGCCGTACGCCGCTCAGATGGCTGCGGAAGACGCTGGCAAGAAGGCCGCCGAGCACGGCGTCAAGACGCTGGAAGTGAACGTCTCGGGTCCGGGTTCGGGCCGTGAGTCGGCCCTGCGCGCCCTGCAGGCCGTCGGCATGACGATCACGACCATCCGCGACGTGACGCCGATGCCGCACAACGGCTGCCGTCCGCCCAAGCGCCGTCGCGTCTAAGGTTCACGCCGCCTACCCCTTCTCCCGGCGGCTCCTGTTGTCCTGAACGTGAGGACACGGAGCCGTCGAAACCCGTTCGAGGGACTTTATGATCGAAAGAAACTGGCAAGAGCTGATCCGTCCCGAGAAACCGCAAGTCGAGGGCGGGTCTGACCCGCAGCACAAGGCGCGTCTGATCGCCGAACCTCTCGAGCGCGGTTTCGGTGTGACGCTCGGCAACGCGCTTCGTCGCGTTCTGCTGTCTTCGCTTCAAGGCGCGGCGGTCACGGCCATTCAGATCGACGGCGTTGTTCACGAGTTCTCGTCGCTGGAAGGCGTTCGCGAGGACGTCGTCGACATCGTTCTGAACATCAAGCAATTGGCCCTGCGCATGCACGCAGAAGGTCCGAAGCGGATGACCCTGCGCGCCACGGGCCCCGGCCCGGTGACTGCGGCTCAGATCGAACTGCCGGCCGATATCGAGGTGCTGAACCCGGATCACGTGATCTGCACCCTGGACGACGGCGCTTCGGTCCGCATGGAACTGACGGTCCAGAACGGCAAGGGCTACGTCGCCGCCGAACTGAACCGCCCGGAAGACGCTCCGATCGGCCTGATCGCCGTCGACGCCCTGTATTCGCCGGTGAAGCGCGTCGCTTATCGCGTCGAGCCGACCCGTCAGGGCCAGTCGCTGGACTACGACAAGCTGATCCTGGAAGTTGAAACCAACGGCGCCGTCTCGCCGGTTGACGCCGTGGCCTACGCCGCGCGCATCCTGCAAGACCAGCTGCAGATCTTCATCACCTTCGATGAGCCGACCAAGGCTGTCGAGCAGTCGGACGGCAAGCCCGAACTGCCCTTCAACCCGGCCCTGCTGAAGAAGGTGGACGAGCTGGAGCTGTCGGTCCGTTCGGCCAACTGCCTGAAGAACGACAACATCGTCTACATCGGCGACCTGATCCAGAAGACCGAGGGCGAAATGCTTCGCACCCCGAACTTCGGCCGCAAGTCGTTGAACGAAATCAAGGAAGTTCTGGCGTCCATGAGCCTGAGCCTCGGCATGGATGTGCCGAACTGGCCGCCGGAAAACATCGAAGATCTGGCCAAGAAGTTCGACGACCAGATCTGATCATTAACCCCTCCGCCCAGGTCCCGCGTGGATCGGTTGGGGCGGTTAGAATGAGAGGCCCCAGGTCTCGTCCGCCAAGTAGGGACGAGAAACCAGGGTCGAGTAGGAGAGACCCCGATGCGCCACGGCGCCGCCTATCGTAAGCTCGGCCGTACGGTCAGCCACCGCCAGGCCATGTTCGCCAACATGGCCGCCTCGCTGATCAAGCACGAGCAGATCACGACCACCCTGCCCAAGGCGAAGGAACTGCGTCCCTTCGTCGAGAAGCTGGTCACCCTGGCCAAGAAGGGCGACCTGCACGCCCGTCGTCAGGCCATCAGCGCCGTTCGCGACGTGCCGCAGGTCGGCAAGCTGTTCGACACGCTGGCTCCGCGTTACGCCGAGCGTAACGGCGGCTACATCCGCATCATGAAGGCGGGCTTCCGTCACGGCGACAACGCCGCGATGGCCGTCATCGAGTTCGTGGATCGCGACGTCGAGGCCAAGGGCAAGGACTCCGGTCCGGTCTTCGCCATCGAGGGCGACGACGAGGCCTGATTTCAGGCTTTACTGCTGAAATGCCGAAAGGGCGGCCGGAGCGATCCGGCCGCCCTTTCTTTTTGCCTCGCCGCGGCTTGGCTGTGGGTAATCCCTGTCGCAGGCCTTTTCAGGCTGCGGGTAAATTGCGTCCGGGCCGCGAAGACGCCAAGCTGTCGCCAAGCCTCGCAGAAGGCTGAGAGTGAACGCATCAGGAGATCGCATGACCCGTCCGTCCGCCGTGCTTGCGGCCAGTTTGGCTTTTTGGGCCCTGTCTTCCGTCAGCGCCCTGGCGCTGGAGGCCGGTTCGGCCCCGGCGGCGATAGTCGCCCAAGCTGCCCCCGCCCGCACCCTCGCCACGCCGCTGGAGGCGTTCGGCCATGAGGTGGGGGCGGACTATCATCTGATCACCTACAGCCAGTTCGAGCGCTATCTGCACACCCTGGCCGGCCAGTCCGACCGGATGAAGCTGCTGGAAATCGGCAAGTCCTCCGAAGGGCGGACGCAGTACCTCTCGGTCGTTTCCTCGCCGCAGAACCTGGCGAACATCGACCGCTATCAGGAGATCGCGCGGCGCCTGGCCAAGGCCGAGGGCGTCAGCGAGGACGAAGCCCGCGCCCTGGCCGCCGAGGGCAAGGCCGTGGTGTGGATCGACGGCGGTCTGCACTCCACCGAAACCGTGCCGCCCCAGGCCCTGATCGCCGCCCTGTATGAATGGCTGACCGCCGAAGACGCCGAGGCCAGGCGCATCCTGGACGACGTGGTCATCCTGTTCGCGCCGATGAACCCGGACGGATGGGAGCTGGTCTCGACCTGGTACATGCGCAACGCGGACCCGCTGAAGCGCGAATACGCGTCTATTCCCCGCCTGTATCAGAAGTACGTCGGTCACGATAACAACCGCGACTACTACCTGTCGGCGATGACCGAGACGACCAACGTCAATCGGCAGTTCTTCCGCGAGTGGTTCCCTCAGATCATCTACAACCACCACCAGACGGCGCCGGCGGGGACCGTGGTCTTCATGCCGCCGTTCCGCGACCCCTTCAACTACAACTACGATCCGCTGGTCATGAGCACCCTCTCCGAGGTCGGGGCCGCCATGCACAGCCGCCTGATCGAGGAGGGCAAGCCCGGCTCGACCATGCGCAGCGGGGCGAACTATTCGACGTGGAACAACGGGATGGAGCGCTCCGTCACCTATTTCCACAATGCGGTCGGCCTGCTGACCGAGATCACAGGCCACCCGACGCCCAGCCAGATCAGCCTGATCCCGGACAACCAGTTGCCGCGCAACGACCTGCCCATGCCGGTGGCGCCCCAGACCTGGCGTTTCGCCCAGTCGATTGAGTACTCGCAATCGATCAACCGGGCGGTGCTGAACTACGCCTCGCGCAACAAGGACAGGGTGCTGTTCAACATCTGGCGTATGGGCCAGAACGCCATCGACAAGGGTAATGCCGACACCTGGCGGGTCACGCCCTCGGCGATCGACGCCCTGAACGCAGCGGCGGGCGAGAACGCTCGCCGAGTCGATCCGGCGCTGTATGAAAGCGTGTTGCGCGACCCGGCCCGGCGCGATCCGCGCGGCTATGTCATCCCGGCGGATCAGGCCGACCTGCCCACCGCCGTCGCCTTCCTCAACAGCCTGATCAAGACCGGCGTGGATGTGGATCGCGCCACCCAGGCCTTCACCGTGGGCGGCAAGACCTATCCGGCGGGCTCCTATGTGGTGAAGACGGCCCAGGCCTATCGCCCGCACGTGCTGGACATGTTCGAGCCGCAGGACCACCCGCACGACCTGCAGTATCCGGGCGGCCCGCCCAAACTGCCCTATGACGCCACCGGCTACACGCTGGCCATGCAGATGGGCGTACAGTTCGACCGCATCCTGGACGGCTTCGAGGCGCCGACCGAACGCGTCGCCGACGTCATGGCCCCGCCGCCGGGGCGGATTGAAGGCAATGGTCGCGCAGGTTGGCTGATCGATCATGCGCCGATCAATGGCTACGTCCTGACCAACCGCCTGCTGGCGGCGGGTCTGCCCGTCTACTGGCAGGAGGGCGAGACCCGCGCCGGTCGCGCGACCCTGCCGCCCGGCGCCCTGTGGATTCCGGCCGACGACAAGGCCCGCCCGATCGTCGAGGCGGCCGTGCGCGACCTGGGCCTGACCGCCCACGCAGTCGCCCGCGCGCCGGGCGGCGAGCAGATCGCCCTGAAGCCGGTGCGCATCGGCCTGGTCGACCGCTACGGCGGCTCCATGGCCTCGGGCTGGACCCAGTGGATGCTGGAGCAGTTCGAATATCCGTTCGAGGTGGTCTACCCGCAGCGCCTCGACGCAGGCGACCTGAACAAGGATTTCGACGTCCTGGTCTTCGCCTCGGACATGATCCCGGCCGACCTGTCCGCCGCCGCCCAGCGCCCGCAGCCGGCGCCCGAGAGCATCCCCGCCGAATACCGCGGCTGGCTGGGCCACATCACCGCCGAGACGACCGTGCCCCAGCTGGACGCCTTTGCACGGGCGGGCGGCAGCGTCGTCACCATCGGCTCGGCCCACCGCCTGGCCGCCGCCATGGGCGCGCCGGTGCAGGACGTGCTGACGGGCGCCGACGGCAAGCCCCTGGCCTCGACCGACTTCTTCATCCCCGGCGCGGTGATGCAGACCGAGGTCGACAACAGCCGCCCCCTGACCTTCGGCGCCCCGCGTCAGATGAACGTCTTCTTCAACCGCAACACGGGCTTCCGCCATGCGGGCGAAGGAGCCAGCCTGGTGCGCTATCCGCAACAGGTCGCCGTCTCCAGCGGCTGGGCGATCGGTCCGGAACGGCTGTCGGGCGCCGACGCCGTGCTGGACCTGGAGCACGGCCAGGGCCGGGTCATCGTTCTGGGTCCCGATGTAGTGAACCGCGCCCAGGCGCGAGCGTCGTCGCGACTGCTCTTCAACGCCCTGTTCTATGGTCCTGCCGTGGCTAGGGACGACCGCTAAGCCCGGCGAACCTGCACGAAGAATGAAAAGGCCGCCCGGCGTCTGCGGGGCGGCCTTTTTGCTGCGGGAAGCGTCGGGAATCAGTCTTTGGAGGCGTCCGCCTGCGCCGCCTTCGCGGCCCGGCTGCGGCCATAGATGAAGTAGACGACGAGGCCGACCAGGTTCCAGACCACGAACCAGATCTGTGTCTTCTGCGGCAGGCTCGCGAGCAGGTACAGACAGCCTGCGATGGCGACGGGACCAACGAACCAGCCCAGCGGCGTGCGGAAGCCGCGCGCCATGTCCGGCGCGCGACGACGCAGGATCAACATGCACAGGGCCACCGCGCTGAACGCCACCAGAGTGCCCGCGTTGGCGAGGGCGACGATTTCGTCCAGCGGGAAGAACAGGGCGATGGTTCCCACCACGCAGGCGGTGAACACGGTGATGCGCACCGGGGCGCCGCCCCTGGAGACGCGGGCCAGGCCGCGCGGCAGCAGGCCGTCGCGCGCCATGACGAAGAAGATGCGGCTCTGGCCGTAGAAGAAGGCCAGGATCACCGTGGGCAGGGTCAGGACCGCCGTGACCGCCAGGAAATGAGCGGCGCCAGGCTGGCTGATCTCGCGCAGGATCAGGGCCAGCGGCTCGGGGCTGTTGGCGAAGCGGGTGAAGGGTGTCGCCCCCAGGGCGACGGTGGCGATGATGGTGTAGATGGCCGCGCAGGCCAGCATGGAGCCGATGATCCCAATGGCCAGGTCGCGCTTGGGATTGCGCGTTTCCTCGGCCGCCGTGGCGATGGCGTCGAAACCGTAGAAGGCCGAGAAGATGATGGCCGCCGCCGCCATGACCCCGCGCTCGACGCCGTCAGGCCCCATGTGACGGGCGAAACCATAGGGGCTGAAGGGCTCCAGGTTGGCGGCGTTGAAGTGAGGCAGGGCGAACCAGACGAACAGGGCCAGGGCCGACAGCTTCACCGCCACCAGGATCAGGTTCAGCGTTGCGCTTTTCTTGGCGCCGGTCAGCAGCAGGGCGGCCACGACGATGATGATGAAGAGGGCGGGGACGTTGGCGATTCCGCCCGCGTGCGGCCCCTGCATCAGTGCCATCGGCAGGCCCAGCCAATCATGCAGCAGCGGGGCCGCATAACCTGCCCAACTGACGGCCACGGCGCTGACCACAAGGCTGTATTCCAGGATCAGGCTCCAGCCGATGACCCAACCGGCCATCTGGCCCAGCACTACGCGCGAATAGGTATAGGCGCTGCCCGACGCCGTCACCGTGCTGGCCATCTCTGCGTAGCACATGGCGGCGCAGGCGCAGACGAAACCGGCGATCAGGAAGGACAGCAGGACGGCGGGGCCCGCCTTGTCCGCGCCGATGCCGATCAGGGTCAGGATGCCGGTGCCGACGATGGCGCCTACGCCCATCGCCACCAGATGCGGCCAGCTCAGGCTGCGAGCGAGGGTCTGGGGGCCCGGTTCTGGATTGGGGCGCGGTAGCGCGTCTGGGCCGCCCATCGGTGGCTCCTGTCTGGGGAAGGTCATGAAGCCAGCGGGTTTGCGGTGGATGCCGCGGCAATACAAGGGGCTCGGGCGCGCCAGCGGACGACCCGTCCGGATTTCTGATCCGATGGCGGAATTTTCGTCACGGTTTCACCGTTGAAACGGCACGAAAACGAGGCCGATCCGTCACCGGCACGCGCAAGCTTCCATCGCGCTTTTCTCTATCCCTCGCCGTCGGGCAGGAGGGGTCCGATGTCATTACCGGTCGGTATGGCCGGCCCCCCGCCGCAGATTTTTGATCAATCGGTGGAACGACGATGAACAGCAGCTTCAAGACCCTGCTCGTGGTGGCGGCCAGCACCCTGGCTCTGGCGGCCTGCGGCGGCTCGGCCGAGGTGGCTTCGCCCGGCGAGGGCGACTTCGGCAATGGCGGCGGCAATGGCGGCGGTAATGGCAACGGCAATGGCGGCAACGGCCAGGCGGCGGCGGACTGCCCCGCTGGTTTCGCCAACGTCGGCACCATGGCCAACGGCACGTTGCGCAACTGTCAGCTGCCGCAGCAGATCAACGGTCCGCTGACCGTGCCGCTGCGCGCCGGCACCATCTATTCGATTTCGGGCCGCACGGCCGTCGGCGTGGACGGCGGCGTCGACGCCTCGGCCAACACCGGCACTCAGGGCGTACTGACGGTCGAGGCGGGCGTGACCATCTTCGCCTCGGGCGGCGGCGACTATCTTCTGATCAACCGCGGCTCGCAGATTTACGCTGAAGGCACGGCCTCGCAGCCGATCATCTTCACCAGCCGCCAGAACGTCGAAGGCGCGACGAACGAGAACTCGCACGGCCAATGGGGCGGCATCGTCATCGCCGGCCGCGCGCCTCAGGCCAACTGCCAACTGACCGCACCGGTCACCTGCACCGGCCAGGTCGAGGGCACCAACGCCTTCTACGGCGGCGGCAACGCCAACGACAACTCGGGGCGTCTGCGTTACGTGCAGATCCGTTATTCGGGCTTTGAAATCTCGACCGGCAACGAACTGCAGGCTCTGACCCTGGCGGGCGTCGGCGCGGGCACTGTCATCGAATACGTCCAGTCTTACAACTCGTCGGACGACGGCATCGAAATCTTCGGCGGCAACGTCAACCTGAGCCGCATCGTCATCAACGGCGCTGACGACGATGGCTTCGACACCGACACCGGCTGGCGCGGCGGCGCCCAGTTCGGCATCGTGACCCAGCGCGCTCCGAATGCGACCAGCCGCTCGGCCGGTTTCGAGTTCTCGGCCGCCCCGGCCTCGACGCCGCTGGCCCAGCGCTACAACTCCCAGCCCAAGATCGCCAACTGGACCCTGGTGGGCCGCAACTCGCCGACCGACGCCCACACCGTCGCCCACTTCGACACGGGCGTGAAGGCCACCGTCGTCAACTCGGTCTTCACCAGCGTGGCGGGTTCCGCAGCCGGTTGCCTGGACATTGCTGACGCCGACACCGCCAGCGTGAACCCGGTGTTCAACTCGGTCTTCATGTCCTGCGGCATTCCCTACCGCGCCAGCGGCGCTGCGCGTTCGGAGCCGATCTTCACGGCCGGTTCGAACAACACGGTCAAGGGAACCTCGACCCTGACCGCGCCGACCTCGGGCGTCACCATCACCAATCAGGTTCTGACCTTCATCAACGGCGCCAATGAAACCGCCGTGACCCCGGTCAAGGCCTCGGGCGTGCATCCCTTCTTTGTCGATACCGACTACATCGGCGCCGTGAAGAACGCCTCGGACACCTGGTGGCAGGGTTGGACCTGCGGCCTGACCGCCAACTCGAAGTGCTGATGAACCCTCTGGCGAGGCGGCGGTCCGAAAGGGCCGCCGCCGACCCATTGAGCGCTCAGCCTCTCTCGACCTTCGCAAGGCAGCCGAACATGAAGAACAAGACCCTGACCCGTAACGGGGTGCTGCTGGCCAGCAGCGCCCTCGTCGCCGCTTTCGGCGCGCCCAGTCTCGCGCTCGCCCAGGCTGTCGCACAGGCGGCTGCTCCCGCCGCCGCCGTGGCGCTGAGCACTGAACTGCCCGCCGATCCGGAAAGCCCGGATCAGGTGACGCAGACCCCGGCCACCCAGTTGGGCGACATCGTCGTCCTGGGGCGCAATATCCCGGAGCCGAACCGTCAGAGCGCCGAGGTGGCTGCTTTCCTGACCTCCGAAGACCTGCAACGCACCGGCGATTCCACCGCCGCCGCCGCCCTGACCCGCGTGACCGGCCTGTCGATAGTCGATGGTCGCTTCGTCTATGTACGCGGCCTAGGCGAGCGCTATTCCTCGGCCCTGCTGAACGGCTCGCCGTTGCCCAGTCCCGAACCGCTGCAACGCGTGGTGCCGCTGGACCTGTTCCCCTCCAGCATCCTGGCGGGCGTGACGGTTCAGAAGTCCTATTCTCCCAACTATCCGGGCGAGTTCGGCGGCGGGGTCATCGACCTGCGTACGGTGGACGCCCCGGCCGAGCCCTTCCTGACCTTCAAGGCGGGCGTCGGCGGCAACACCGAGACCACCGCGCGCGACAACCTCGTCTACTACGGCTCGGATTCCGACTGGACCGGGTTCGACGACGACACCCGCAAGGTTCCGGGCCAGATCGCCCAGGCCTTCCGTCTCGGCAAACAGATCAACCTGGCCAACTTCTCGGCGTCGGAAGTTCAGGCGATGGGCCGCTCGCTGGTCAATGCGCCGCTGCGTCTGATGCAGCGTCAGCAGACGCCGGTCGACGGCAGTCTGGAGCTGGCGGGCGGCTTCCGCACCCCGACCGAGATCGGCGACATGGGCGTCATCGCCGTCGCCGGCTATGACAACTCGTGGCGCACCCGTCAGGCGATCCAGGAAAAGTCGCAGTTCGAAGGCGACATCCTGATCCCCCGGTCGACCAAGGATGTAGAGTCCAATCAGAACGATGTGCGCCTGAACTTACTGGGCGGCCTGTCGCTGACGACCGACGATCATGAGGTGAAGTGGACGAACCTCTATGTCCGCACCACGACCAAGCGCGCCCGCATCTCCAGCGGCCCTGACTTCGACGCGGGCGACAGCATCATCCGCAACGACTACACGGAATGGTTCGTGCGCCAGTTGTTCACCAGCCAGCTCGCGGGCGAACATTATTTCGGCGCTGACGGCGCGTGGAAGCTGGACTGGCGTGCGGCCTACGCCAAGACCTCGCGCGACGCCCCTTATGAATCGCGCTTCCAGTACGGTGTCGACGCCCAGGACCGCTTCATCCACAACGTTCAGGGCAACCAGATCTCGTTCAGCGAACTGGACGATGAAGTCTGGTCCGGCGGCGCGGACCTGGCCTACAAACTGCCGATGGCGGCGGGGCGCGAAGCAACCATCAGCGTCGGCGCATCGACGCTGGACAACACCCGCTCGGCCGAGCGTCACGACCTGCAGTTCGAGGCCGTCAACGGCCTGACCGACAGCCAGCGCCGCGCGCGCATCGACTATCTGTTCTCGGACTTCAACATCAATCCGTGGACCCTGCAGTTGCGTGAGGTCGCAGGCTCGAACGGCGCCAACGCCTATGACGCCGACCTCAAGGTCAACGCGATCTACGCCATGGTCGACGCCGAGTTCGTGCCGACCGTGCGCACCACCTTCGGCGTCCGTTTCGAGGACGGACAGCAGAGCGTGACCCCCCGCGACCTGTTCGGCGGGACCTCGTCCTATGAGGCGACCGAGATCAAGGAGCAGTATTGGCTGCCGTCGTTCACCGCGACGTGGAACTTCACCGAGGATCAGCAACTGCGCTTCGGGGCGTCCAAGACCATCGGCCGCCCGCAGTTCCGCGAGCTGGCGCCTCAGGCCTACACCGATCCGGAAAGCGACCGCGTCTTCATCGGCAACCCCTATCTGACGGACACCGAGATCCTGAACCTGGACGCGCGCTGGGAATGGTACTTCGGTCGCCAGCAGTTCGTCACGGCGGGCGTCTTCTACAAGAAGCTGGACAAGCCGGTCGAAGCGATGATCGTCGACGTCGGCAATCAGCGCCAGCAGTCCTTCCTCAATGCGCCGGAAGCGACCGTCATGGGCGTCGAGGCCGAGGTGAAGAAGTATTTCGAGTTCGCCGATCAGACGGCCTTCATTTCCAACAAGCGCTGGCTGGTGCAGGCCAACTACACCTGGTCCGACTCCGAGATTTCGGTGGGGGAGAACGACACCGTCATCACTCTGAGCGGCGCGGGCGCCCCGCAACCGGCCCGCGCCTTCCTGCAAGACGGCAGCCGTTTGCAGGGCCAGTCCGAACACGTCGCCAACTTGCAACTGGGCTGGGAAGACGACACGGCGCGGTCGCAGGCGACGCTGATCCTGAACTATGTGTCGGAGCGGATCACGGCGCGTGGCGCGGGTCTGTATGAAGCCCGCGAGCCTGACTATCTGCAGGAGCCGGGCGCCTTCCTCGACTTCGTCTATCGCAAGGACTTCACCGTGAAGGGCCGCGATCTGGGCTTCGCCTTCGAGCTGCGCAACCTGCTGGGAACCGGGTTCGAGGAATACCAGGAGAAGGGCAACAAGATCCGTATCAACAAATACGATCTGGGCCAGAGCGCCTCGGTTAGCCTGACCGCGCGTTTCTAAGCGCAGGTTACGACTGACATTTGAGCCGGGAGGTCTAGCGGCCTCCCGGCTTTTTTATTCGCCCTCTCGCTGTGGGAGGGTGACGTTTGCACGTCATTCGCTCCGAACCCGCTGCATCTGTCGTGACAACTTCTCGGCGCTGTCATGGTTCGGAGCGAGCCGGGTACGGAGCATCCGCCTAGGGAGGCGTTGCGGCCGCGAGAGGCCGTGGGGGATGTCTTCCTTGCTCGCTGGCCTTCGCAAACTGAGCGGCGTTTCATGGGGCCGGGACGGCCTGTCTCTTCGCCGCCTATCCCTTCGTCATCTGCCGCTGCGGCGCGTGGTCGAAGCGGCGCTGATCCTGCTTCTTCTGGCGCAGGGCGGGCGGCTGGTCTGGCTGTTCGCGGCTCCGGCGCCGCAGGCCGTGCAGGCGCGTCTTCTGCCGGAGGTCGATCTCAGCATCCTGTCGCGCTTCGACGCCTTCTTCCGTAACGGCGGTGGAGGTGCGCAAACATCTCCGTCGGACGGCGGCGGCCTGACCCTGTTCGGCGTGCGCGCGGACGGCGCGGGCGGCGGTTCGGCCATCATCGGCCTGTCGGACGGACGCCAGGTCTCGGTCGGCGCGGGCGAGGAACTGGAGGCGGGTCTGACCCTGACCTCGGTCGCCCCTGATCATGTCATGCTGTCGCGCGGCGGCGCGCCGTTCCGTCTCGACTTTCCCGATATGGTCTCGGGCGCCGTGCCTGCAGCGCCTGCAACGACGCCGCAACCCGCTGTGACGGCGCCTGAACCCGCCTCGGCCGAGGACGCGGTGGTCGATCCTCAGCGCCTGATCGCCCAGGCGAGGCTGCGACCCCGCATCCAGGGGCTGGGCGTCAACGGCCTGACCGTTTCCGCATCGGGCGACGGGGGCGAGTTGCGCAATGCGGGGCTGCGCTCGGGCGACGTCATCCTGTCTGTCAACGGCACGGCCCTGAACAGCCCTCAGGCGCTCGCCGCCCTGCGCGGCCAGCTGGCCGACACCCCTTCGGCCCAGATTCAGTTCGAGCGCGACGGTCAGGTCCGCTCCACCACCCTAAGGACGCGCCCATGAAGGCCCCCAGTCGTCGCTCTGGAAGCTGCTCCCTGCTTACCGGCGTTCTGGCCGCTGTTCTGGCGGTCCAGCCGCTGGCCGCCGCGCCGGTGATGGCGCAGGAGACGCGCCAGACGCTGAACGTCCAGAACGCCGACATCCGCGCTTTCGTGCAGGATGTGGCGCGCACGACGGGGCGCACCTTCATCGTCGATCCGGCGGTGATGGGCACGGTGACGGTGTCCAGCCCGCGTCCCCTGACCCGCGCCCAACTATTTGAGGTCTTCCTGTCGACGCTGCGGGCCAATGGCCTCGTCGTGACGCCGACGTCGTCAGGCGCCTATCGCATCAGTCCGGCGCAGGGTGCGGCGCAGGGTCCGGCCACGGTCGGCGCCGAGCGGTTCTCGACCGAGGTCTTCACCCTTCGCCACATCGACGCCGCCTCGGCCGCCGAGACGATCCGGCCTCTGGTTGGAGCGCAGGGGCAGGTGCTGGCCAATCCCGGCGCCAACAGCGTGGTGGTGGCCGACTTCGCCGACAACCTGGCGCGCATCCGGGCGCTGGTCGGCCGCATCGACGTGGACCGTTCGGCCTATGAGGTCGTGGCGCTGGAGAACGCCTCGGCGCGCGAGATCGCAGGCGTGCTGCAACAGGTGACGGGCGGTCCCGGCGGTCCCGGCCTGGTGACGATCACCCCGGTCGAAAGCTCCAACGCCCTGGTGCTGCGCGGGGACGGTCAGGCGCTGGCGCGGGTGCGCGGCCTGATCGCCGATCTGGACGGCCGGGCGCGGGCCAGTCAGGACGTCAATGTCGTCTTTCTGGAGCACGCGGACGCCGAGCAGCTTCTGCCGGTCCTGCAACAGATCGTGGGGCAGCCTGCGGATGCGGCGGCGACCTCGTCCCCGCGCCTGCGGACCGCCCGCGCCGGGACGAACCAGACGACCAGCGGCATGGGGCAGGGCGGCCTGACCACGACGGGCGAGGGCGACAGCGGGCCGATCGGCTCGACCACGGTGACCGCCACCGGCCAGCGCGCCACGATCGCCCGTTTCCCCGGCGCGAACGCTCTGGTCATCTCCGGCCCGGCGGACCTGCAACGCACCCTGACGGAGGTGATCCGCCAACTGGACGTGCGTCGCCAGCAGGTGCTGATCGAGGCCATCGTCGTCGAACTGAGCGACAAGGCCGTGCGCGATCTGGGCGTGCAGTGGCTGATGGCGGGCGAAAACGGCGTCGGTCTGACCAACTATTCCGACCGCGCGGCGCCGCTGGTCCCCATTGCGGGCGGGGCGGCGGCGGGCCAGCTCGACAAGGACGATCCCCTGCGCGAACGGCTGCAGAACCTGGCTCTGAACAGCCTGCTGGGCGCCAACGGCTTTGTCGGCGGGGCGGGCGGCAAGTGGGGCGACGGCCTGTTCGGCTTCATCATCAATGCGGCCAAGACGGACGCGGGCTCCAACCTGTTGCAGACCCCGTCGATCATGACGCTGGACAACGAAGAGGCGACCTTCCTGGTCGGGCAGGAGGTGCCGATCACCACCGGCCGGGCTATTCTGGACGGCAACTCCAACCCCTTCACAACGACCGAGCGCAAGGACATCGGGGTGCGCCTGACGGTGCGGCCCCAGATCAATGCGGGCGGCTCCATCACCCTGACCCTGCGGCAGGAGGTGTCGAGCATCAACGGCCTGCTGACCAGCGGCGCCAACGACCTGATCCTGGACAAGCGCGAGCTGGAGACGACGCTGGTCGTCGATGACGGCGACATCGCCGTGGCGGGCGGCCTGCTGGATCAGAACGATCGGCTGGAGACCAGCAAGGTGCCGGGGCTGGGCGACATTCCGGGCGTCGGCGTCCTGTTCCGCTCGACCAGCCGCGAGCGGGGACGGACCAATCTGATGGTCTTCCTGCGCCCGACCATCCTGCGCACCACGGCGGACGCGCAGGGGCTGGCGGCGGATCGCTGGGGCTATATGCGCGGCGAGCAGCAGCGCGTTCACCCAGATCGCGAGCCGAGCCTCGACGCCCTGCTGCGCGACTATATGCAGGCCCAGCCGCCTGCGGCCCCGGCAGCAGGCGAGCCGCTGGTCATCGCCCCTGTGGCGCCGGTCGCGGCCCGGCCGTTGCCGCCGGTATCGGGGGGCGCGCGGTGATCACCGTCGTCGATCCGCGTCTGCCCTACGGCTTCGCCAAGACTCACGGCGTCCTGCTGCTGGCGGCGGGCGAGGTGATGGCGGTGGGGGTGCGCGAGGGCGCAGACCCTCTGGCGCTGGTCGAGGCGCGCCGCGCGCTGGGCCGCCCGCTGGAGGCGACGCCGCTCAGCGCCGCCGCCTTCGATCGCAAGCTGTCGGAAGTCTATGCGGGCGAGCAGTTGACGGCGGCCGACGGCGACGACCTGTCCCTGCCGGTGGGGCTGGACAGTCTGGTGGACGACATTCCGGCGGCGGCGGACCTGCTGGACGCCACGGACGACGCGCCGGTCATCCGCCTGATCAACGGCGTCATCGCCGAGGCCGCCCGCATCGGCGCCTCGGACGTGCATCTGGAAAGCTATGAGACGCGCCTGCTGGTGCGGATGCGGGTGGACGGGGTGCTGCGCGAGGCGCTGAGCCTGAACCCACGCGTGGCGCCGCTGCTGGTGTCGCGTATCAAGGTCATGGCGCGTCTCGACATCGCCGAGAAGCGCAAACCTCAGGACGGGCGCATTCCCCTGACGCTGGGCGGAAAGTCGCTGGACGTGCGCGTCTCGACCCTGCCGTCGCGGGCGGGCGAGCGGGTGGTGCTGCGGATTCTGGACAAGGATCAGGCCGGGCTGACGCTGGATCGGCTGGGCATGAATCCGGCGGCGCTGGAGGCCTTCCGTCACGCGCTGGCCGAGCCGAACGGCATCATCCTCGTCACCGGCCCGACCGGTTCGGGCAAGACGACCAGCCTCTATGCCGGACTGTCGCTGCTGAACGACGGCTCGCGCAACATCCTGACGGTCGAAGACCCGGTTGAATACGCCATGGAGGGCGTGGGCCAGACGCAGGTGAACCCCAAGGTCGGCATGACCTTCGCCGCCGGTCTGCGCGCCATCCTGCGTCAGGATCCCGATGTGGTCATGGTCGGCGAGATCCGCGACACGGAGACGGCGGCCATCGCCGTGCAGGCGTCGCTGACAGGCCACCTGGTGCTGTCGACGGTCCACACCAATGACGCGGCCGGAGCCGTGACGCGCCTGCGCGACATGGGGGTCGAGCCCTTCCTGCTGGCCTCGACCCTGCGGCTGGTGGTGGCGCAGCGGCTGGTGCGGCGCCTGTGCCCGCACTGCCGGATCGAGGAGACTGCGGACAGGGCGACGGCGCGTCTGATCGGCGCCGAAGAGGGCGTGCGCGTCTGGCGCCCGCACGGCTGCGCCGACTGCGGCTCGACCGGCTATGTCGGCCGCATCGGCCTCTATGAGACGCTGACGGTGGACGAGAAGGTGCGCCGCCTGATCGCCTCGGGTGCCGATGAGGACGCGGTGTTCGACGCCGCCTTCGCGCGCGGCGGGACGCTGGCCGACCGGGCGCGGGCGCTGGTGCTGGAAGGCGTCACCTCGGTCGAGGAGGCCCTGCGCGTGGCGCGTCAGGAAACCGCCGCCGAAGAGGTCGCGGCCTGATGGCGGCCTTCGACTACATCGCCGCCGATGCGGCCGGGCGGATGGTCAGCGGCTCGCTGAGCGCCGCCGATGAGGCCGCCGCGCGCAAGGCGCTGGCGAAGCGTCAGCTGGCGCCGCTGCAACTGTCGCCCGGTCGTGCGGGGGCGGTCGCGGCGTCGAAGGTCGGCAAGGCAGGACGGTTGTCGCCCAAGGCGCTGGCGCTGACGACGCGGCAGCTGGCGACGCTGATCTCCGTCTCTCCGTTGGAGGAGGCGCTGCGGAACCTGATGCTTCAGGCCGACCGGCCCAACGTGCGCCGCGTGCTGGAAGGCGTCCACGCTGGGGTGATCGAGGGGCGGCGCCTGTCCGACGCTATGGGCCAGCAGGGCGCGGCCTTTCCGCCGCTGTATCGCGCCATGACGGCGGCGGGCGAGCAGTCGGGCGCGCTCCAGCCCATTCTCGAACGGCTGGCCGACGGGTTGGAGCGGGACGAGGTCGTGCGCGGCAAGGTGCTGACGGCGCTGGTCTATCCATGCGTGCTGGCGGTCGTGGCGCTGGGCGTCATCGTCGCCATGATGACCTATATCGTGCCCAAGGTGGTCGATCAGTTCGACAGCATGGACCAGACCCTGCCGCTGCTGACGCGGCTGGTCATCGGCCTGTCGGACCTGATGCGCGACTGGGGCTGGCTGATGGTGCTGATAGTCGCCGTCGTGGTTGTCGCTGGGTTGATCGCGCGGCGTCGCGAGGCGGTGCGGCTGAAGCTGGACGCCTGGGTTCTCAGGCTGCCGCTGGTCGGGCGGTTGACGCGCGATCTGCACGGAGCGCGCATGGCCCGCACCCTGTCGACCATGATCGCGGCGGGCCTGCCGGTGCTGGAGGGGCTGACCATCACCGCCCGCACCGTCTCCAACCGCGCCCTGCGCCGCGCCACCGAACAGATGGCCGAGGCCGTGCGCGAAGGCGGGGGCCTGTCGGCCGCCATGCGCCGCGCCGAGGTCTTCCCGCCCATCCTCGTCTACATGACTGCATCCGGCGAAAGCAGCGGTCGGCTGGAGCCCATGCTGGAGCGTGCGGCCGACTATCTGGAGCGCGAATTCTCCAACTTCACCGCCGTGATGCTCAGCCTGCTGGAGCCAGCGATCATCGTGGTCATGGGCGGGATCGTCGCCGTGATCGTGCTGTCGATCCTGCTTCCCATTCTTCAGATCAACACCCTGGCTTTGGGGTGAGAGAGGCATTGATGTCCGTTCTCAAGACCTGCGCCCGACGCCTGCGCCATGTCCACCAAGCGCGCGCCCGACGCGCTCAAGCAGCGAGCCGCCGCGCGGCGAGCGGTAGCGCACGACAAGGGTTTACCCTTGTCGAGCTGATGGTCGTCATCGTCATCATCGGCCTGTTGGCGACGGTGGTGGCGATCAACGTCCTGCCCAGTCAGGACAAGGCGATGGTCGGCAAGGCGCGGGCCGACATCTCGGTGCTGGAGCAGGCGGTGGAGACCTATCGCCTCGACAATCTGACCTTCCCGACGGACCAACAGGGGCTGAAAGCCCTGACCGCGCCGCCTGCCGATCTGGCGCGGCCGGAACGCTATCGCCAGGGCGGCTATGTCCGTCGCCTGCCGGAAGATCCGTGGGGCAATCCCTACCAGTACCGCCGCCGCAGCGCCCATGGCGGCCAGTTCGACATCTGGTCCTTCGGCGCCGACGGTCAGGAAGGGGGCGAGGGGAATGACGCCGACATCGGCAACTGGCAGGGCTGAGGCGCATTCCCGTTCGGCTCGCTCGACAGCCGTGGACACGCCCAAACGCGCTGAAGCAGTGAGCCGCCGCGCGGCGAGCGGTAGCGCGCGACAAGGGTTTACCCTTGTCGAGTTAATGGTGGTCATCGCCATTATCGGCGTGGCGGCGGGGGCGGTGATGCTATCCATGCCGGACCCGCGTCCGACGCTGGCGGTCGAGGCCGAGCGGTTCGCTGCGCGCCTGACGCTGGCGCGGGAGGAGGCGGTGATGACGAACCGTCCGGTAGCCCTGCGCGCCGATGCGGCGGGCTATGGTTTCGAGAGCTTCGACGGCGCCGTCTGGACGCCTTTAACCGGCGTTCTGGCGCCCAAGGCGTGGGGCGAGGGCGCCGCCGTCGCCGGAGCCGCC
Organism: Brevundimonas naejangsanensis DSM 23858; assembly: GCF_000421705.1. Classification (GTDB taxonomy): domain Bacteria; phylum Pseudomonadota; class Alphaproteobacteria; order Caulobacterales; family Caulobacteraceae; genus Brevundimonas; species Brevundimonas naejangsanensis. The sequence goes on along the minus strand of NZ_ATXN01000002.1, from coordinate 701,945 downwards.
CGCGCCGTGTTCGACCCCACCGGCGGCGCCGACGCCGCCAGTGTGCGGCTGGAGCGCGAGGGTCAGGCCGTCACCGTGGCCATCGACGGCGCGGGCGAGGTGACGATCCATGAGTGAGGGTTCGTCCCGTGCGGGCTTCACCCTGATCGAATGCCTGGTGGCGCTGGCCGTGTTCGGTCTGGCGGCGATGGCGCTGCTGAACCTGTCAGGCGAGAGCACCCGCTCGGCGGCGCGGGTCGAAACGCGGACGCTGGGCGGCATCGTCGCCGATAATGTGGCCGCCGAGGCGATGATCGCGCGCGACCTGCCCAGCGGCAGCACGGGCGGTCAGGCGTCGCTGGGCGGGCGCGAGTGGCGCTGGGTGCGGGTGGTCAGCGCGACGGATATGCCGGGCGTAGGCGCCATCGTCGTGCGCGTCTTCGCCGACGAGGAACAGGCCGCCGAGCGGGTGCTGTTCCGGGCGGCGGGGGCATGACGAAAGATCGCCTATCCGCTCAAGCAGCGAGCCGCCGCGCGGCGAGCGGTAGCGCTTCCAAACGCGCTCAAGCAGCGAGCGCCCGTGGCGCGAGCGATAGCGCGAAAAGCCGACAAGGGTTCACCCTTGTCGAAGTCATGATCGCTCTGTTGATCTTCGCCCTGCTTGCGGGGGCGGGCGCGTTGGTTCTGGGGCAGTCGATCGACAACCGATTTGCGGTGAAGGCCAATGCTGACCGAGTAGCAGCTCTGCAACGCACGCGGGCACTGCTGCGCGCTGATCTGGCGCAGGCGACGGGGCGTCGGGTGCGCGGGCCGACGGGGCGTCCGGCGCCTCAGGCGATCATGGGGCCGCAACGGCCGGGCGATCCCCTGCTGGTGCTGGCCCGCAGCGGCTGGAGCAACCCGGACGGCGCGCCGCGCGCCTCGTTGCAGCGGGTAGAATACCGACTGGTCGAGGACCGGCTGGAGCGCCGCGTCGCCCCCTATCTGGATGGAACGCGAGCCGGGCCGCCGCAGGTGCTGTATCGCGGGGTGAAGGACGCCCGCGTCGCCTTCATCCAGAACGGGTCCGAGGCGCCCGCCTTTTCCGCCAGCAGCGACCGGCCCCTGCCGGACGCCGTGCGGGTGACGTTGACGCTCGACGGCTTCGGCCCGGTCGAGCAGCTGTTTATGGTCGCCGCCGCATGAAGCCGGGCGCGCGTGACCGCCGGGGCATGGCCCTGCTGACCGTCCTGCTGCTGGTGGCGGTGATGGCGGCGCTGTGCGTGGTGCTGCTGGACGATGTGCGCTTTTCCGTGCGGCGTACCACCAACGCCGAGAGCCAGGCGCAGGCGCAAGGCTTTGCGGCGGGGGCGGAGGCCCTGGCGCGGCGGCGGCTGTCCGATCTGGTCCGCGCTGATCCTGCCCGCACGCCGCTTCAACCCCAGTGGAACGGCCGCGTCTTCGCCCTGCCGCTGGAAGAGGGCGAGGGGCGTGCGGTGATCCGCGACGGCCAGGCCTGTTTCAACCTGAACAGTCTGGTGCTGGGGCAGGGCGAGGATCTGATCGCCCGGCCGGAAGGAGCGGCGCAGTTCATCGCGCTCGGCGAGGCGCTGGGCGCGCCGCGCGGGCGGATGGCGACGGTGGCGGCGGCCCTGACCGACTGGATGGACGGCGACGACGAGGTCTCGCCGCAGGGGGCCGAGGACGCCGCCTACGCCAGCCGCCCTACGCCCTATCGCACCGGCGGAGTCATGCTGGCCGAGGTTAGCGAACTGCGCGCCGTGGCGGAGGTGGACGACGCACTCTATCGCCGCCTGAGGCCACATCTGTGCGCCTTGCCGGAGGCGAGGCTGTCGCCGCTGAACGTCAATACGCTGGAGCCGCAGGACGCCGTGCTTCTGGTCGCGATCAGTCGGGGCGTGGTGGGGCTGAACGCGGCCAAGGCGGCTATCGCCGCGCGCCCGGCGGCGGGGTGGAGCAGCCCGGACGCCTTCTGGGCTCAGCCCGCCCTCTCCAGCGTCGTCGTAGAAGAAGAGGCCAAGGGCCAGATCACCCTGGCTACCCGCTATTTCGACCTGAGGGTCGAGATCGAGCACGGCGACGCCCGCGCCGTCCGCACCGCCCTGATCCACGTCGCGCCTGATGGCGTGGCGCGCACCGTCATCCGTCGCTGGACGCCTGAAGAATGAGCATGGAAGAATGAGCCACGCCCGCATCCTGTTCATCCCGACCAACGCGACCTTGCCCGCGCGTTTCCTGCTGGTCGATCGCGAAGGCCGCGTCGTCGGGCGCGGCGAACTGGACCCGCATCAGGCCGAGACCCCGCCGCCGATCCGGACCATCGCCGTAGCGCCGGGCGCCGACGTCATGACGCGCTGGCTGGACCTGCCGCCGGGCAATATGGCCCAGGCCAGAGCCGCCGCGCGCTGGACGTTGCGTGATCAGGCGGCGGGCGAGGTCGAAGGGCTGGACGTCGCGCTGGGCGCCGCGCCTGTCGACGGCGGCCCGCGCCTGACGGCGGCGGTGTCGGCTAAGCTGTTGCAGGCCTGGCTGCGGTGGATGGAGACCTTCGACATTCGGCCCGAAGTCGTTGTGCCGGACAATCTTTGCCTGCCCGCGCCGCTGGAAGGCGAGATGTTGGCCGCTGCGCAGGTGGGCGCGGACGTGGCTCTGCGCGGTTCGACCTTCGCTGCGACGGTGCAGCCTGATCTCGTCGAGGCGATTGCGGCCGGGCGCGCGCTCGACTGGCTGCAGGGCGAGGCGCTGGACGTCGCGATGGCGGCGGGGGCGATGGCGGCGTCGGTCGATCTGTTGCAGGTCCATGACCGGCGCGAGCGGGGGCAGGCGGCCAGGGGCTGGCGGCTGGCGGCCGGTCTGGCGGCGGCGCTTCTGGTCTCGCCTTTGATCCTGATGGCGGCTGAAGGGCTGCGTGACCGTGCGGCGGCGGATCGCGCCGGAGCGGACGCAAGGGCCGGGGCGGTGAAGCTGTATCCCGAACTGGCGACGATGAAGGATGCGGCGCCCGAAGCTCTGCGCCGTCTGGACGCTGGCCCGCCGCCGGGCGGAACTGCGCGCGCCATGGCCGCCGTCTTCGCCGCCGTCGAGCGTGTGCCGGGCGCCGAACTGGATGATGCGACGCTGGGCGGCGAAGGGCTGCGGGTCACGATGAACCACGCGGCCTTCAATGATCTGGACGGCGTGCGCGTCGACCTGGTCGAGGCCGGTCTGGCGGTGGTCGATGAAACCTCGGCTGAGGAGGGCGGGCGGATGATCAGCACGCTCACGATCGGAGGCGCCCGATGAGGACCTCCTTCACATCCGTCGTCGCCTTGTGGGACGGGCGGTCATTGCGCGAACGGCGGATGCTGGCGGTCATGGGCGTTGTGGTGCTGGGCGTCATCGCCTGGCTGGGCGTGGTGCGGCCGCTGGACGGCTGGAGGGCCGATCAGGCGCGCGCCCGCGTCGCGGCCGAGCGGCAGATGGCGCAGGTTCAGACCGCTGTGGCCCAGCGAGGCGCGCGACCGACCGAGGCTGTCGACCTTCAGGCGCTCGTCGCTTCGACGGCATCGGCGGCGGGCGTTCAGCCGGCGCTGGGCATGTCCGAAGGCGGGCGGCTGGGTTTTCGACTGGATCGCGTGACGACGACCCAGGCCTTCGGCTGGCTGGCGGCGCTGGAGCAGGGCGGTGCGCGGATCGAGGAACTGGGCGTGGTCGAAAATGCTGACGGAACGCTGGGCGTCAGCGGCGCGCTGGCCTCGGGCGCCTAGAGCGCTTTTCAACCTGCTCCCTTCGACGGTTGTGGACTTGGGCGGCGCGCCGGGGCAGGTATCGCAGTCATGTTCTCACGTGCAGCTCTTCCCCTGATCAGTGCGGCCGTTCTGGCGGGCTGCGCCTCGGCGCCGCGCGTCGAGACCCGCCTGTCGGCCGTCGTGCCTGTCGCTGTGACCGCCTATCGCCTGTTCGAGGGCGAAGCGCCGACTGCGGCCGATCGCGCGGCGAGCGACGCCGTGCGCCAGGCGCTGGCCGCGCGCGGCTGGCGCGAGGTGGACGACAAGACCGCCTGGCGGGTTGAGACGGCCTATGCCGTGCGGCCGCAGAAGACCGGGGTCTTCACCGATGTCGATGCGCGGGGCGGCGAATGGACCGAGGCGCCGCATTTGCCGCAATGGTGGAGCCGCAACCGTCAGATCCACTCCCTGAGCGTGATCCTGACGGGACCGGGCGATGAGGCGGGCGCCTATCGCGCGTCGGCGGTCGCGGTGCTGGGGCGTCGTCAGGCGGACGGTGCGGCGAACCTGCTGGCCGAGGCGGCGGTGGCGCAACTGGAAGCCGCGAACTAGCCTGCGGAGCTGGTCGCGGGCGACTCTGTCTCAATGATCCTGGGCAAGGTCAGGACGAAGGTCGCGCCTGGCGTGCCGGGCTGATGACTGATGGTTCCGCCGTGACGCTCGGCGACCGTGCGGACGAAGGCGAGGCCGAGGCCCGCGCCTCGATGGTCGGCGCCGCCGTGACCGAAGGCCTGGAACAGGCGCCGGGCGGCGTCTTCGGACAGACCGGGTCCCTGATCGCTGACGCTGAGGACGCAGACCGGGCGGCCGTTTTCTTCGGCGCCGCTCAGGCTGACCTGAATGGTTCCGTCGCTGGGGCCGTATTTCAGGGCGTTGTCCAGTAGATTGGTGGTCAGGCGACGCAGCAGGGCGGGATCGCCCTGAACCAGGAATTCTTCTTCGCCGTCGGGCGTCAGGATGCGGACGCCCTTCTTCGACGCCTGGGGCCACAGGATGTCGGCGGCGTCCATCGCCACCTGACCCAGGTCCATGAGCTCTGAGCGATAGGGCTGGCTCTCGGCGCGGGCCAGCTGCACATAGCCTTCAGCCAGGTCGAGGGTCTGGCGCGCGTAATCGGCGATGCGTTTCTGGACCGCTGCGTCCAGACGCGGCGCGGGGCCGTCCAGCAGCGTCAGGATCGACACCTGGGGCGCGCGCATGTCGTGGCTGAGCAGTTGCAGCGCCTCGGTCCGCTGGCGCTCGGCGGCGCGGAAACGGGTCATGTCGGCGAAGCGCACGATGTGGCCGACGGGCTGCCCCTCGGCGTCGGTCAGGACAGAGGCCGCCGCTTTCAGGATGCGGCCGTCGGGCGTGGTGATCTCGCCGGGATCGCCGTCCGGGTCGAGGAAGCGGCGCCAGGCGGGCTCGCCCAGCGACTGGAACAGCAGGGGCAGGTCGGCGTCCGTTTGCAACTGGTCGCCGAACAGGGCCTCGGCCCGGTCGTTGGACAGGATGATGCGGGCGTAGGGGTCGGCCACCACCGTGGCGTCGGGCAGGCTGCGCAGGGCGTCGGAGATGAAGCGTTCGAGGTCGCGGACCTGGCGCACGGCGGCGCGCAGGGCGTCGACCTGACGGGCCACGACGTCGCCGCCTCGGGCCGGGCCGCTGAGACGTACGCCGTCGCGCTCGAAGGCCTCGACCTCGCTCTGCATATAGGCCGAGGCGGCGGCCAGGCGGCGCCAGCTCCACAGCGGATAGGCCAGAGCCAGCCCGGCCACGGCCGCCGAGGGCGGGAACCACAGGCCGCCCGCCAGGAAGGCCAGCGCTGTGGCGAACAGGGTCAGGATGATAAGACCGACGCCCAGCGCCATATTGGCCGCCGGGCGCAGGATCAGAAAGCCGACGACCAGCAGGCTGAGCGGCAGCAGGGAAAGGACCAGCACCCAGCCGGGCGAGAGGCTGCGAGGGCCGCCGCCGTCCAGCAGGGTTTGCAACAGGGCGGCCTGCACCTCGACGCCGGGGCGTAGCTCGCCGTGCGGCGTGGCCGGGGTGGCGTAGCGGTCGCCCAGTCCCGGCGCGGTGGCCCCGACCAGCACCAGTCTGTCCTTCAGAAAGGCGGCGGGCGTCTCGCCGGTCAATGCATCGGCAAAGGACAGGGTGCGGAAGGCGCCGGGCGGGCCGCGATAGACGACAGCCTCCGATGCGGCGGGATAGAGGGCGTCGTCGGCCTGTGGCGCGGGCGGCGGCGGGATAGCGGTTCTCGTGGCGGCCAGAGGCAGGATCAGATGCGGCCAGCTCTGATCGCCCGACTGGAGATACAGGGGCAGGCGACGCACGACGCCGTCGTTGTCGACCGTCAGATTGACGTGGCCCATCCCCGCTGCCGACGTGGCCAGAATGGGGGCGGGGGCGTCTTCGCGAAAGGCGGCGTCGTTCAGACCCGGCGCATCCACGACGACAGGCAGGCGGACCTTGCCGTTGCGAGCCAGGGCGGCGGCCAGGGCGTCATCCTGCGAAGACGGCTCGGTGAACAGGACGTCATAGGCGACCGGCCCGGCGCCCGCCTTGGTCAGGCGGTCGATCAGGCGGGCGTGCAGGTCGCGCGGCCAGGGCCATTGCCCCAGGGCCTCCAGACTGCGGTCGTCGATGGCGATGATGACGATGTTCTCGTCAGCCGGCCCGGCCTTGGCCCGCATCAGGACGTCATAGGCCAGGTGGTCGGGCCCGTCGGCCACGGGCGTCAGCGCCAGCCAACTGACCAGCAGGGCGGATGAAGCCGCAACGACGACCCATTCGACCAGGGCGCGGCGGCCGGTGAGGCGAGCGCCGAACCAGCGTTTCCAGCCGCCTCTCAGCCCGGAAGGCGCGGGCGCCACCCTAGCGCCCGATGCGCAGCTGTTGCGGCTCGGACCAGGCTTCCAGCAGGCGGCCGAAGCGGTGACGCGCGCCCTGTACCCGCCAGCTGTAGACGCCTGGCGGAAGGTCGCTGAGGGTGAAGGCCTCGTCGGTCAGGCCGGGCTGGTCGATCAGAAGGGGGCCGTCGACGCCGCCCTCCTCGGTTTCGCGCCACAGCTGGAAGCGGAACGAGGCTTCGCCCACGCCCTCGGCCTCCCAGCGGAAGCGATAGAAACGCCTGCGGTCGCGCTGGTCCATCGCCGAGGCCAGACCGCCGACGCCGTTACGGGCGCGGATGAAACTGTAGGTCGTGGCCTTGCCCTCCAGCCCCTCGGGCGACAGGGCGGTCAGGCGCAGGAAGTAGGCGCCTTCTTCCATGTCTCCGAACGCCAGCGGGCCGCCGGGCGGGCTGTCGGCCTCGGCGAAGGCCTCGATCATGCCGGCGTCCTGAGCGACGCGGCCGCGATAGCGTTCGGCGCCGGGCAGAAGCTGGACCTCGAAAACGACCTGGGGTTGGGTCTGAGGCGCGTCGGGGCGAGCGAGGGCGGGGGCGGGCAGCAGGGGCAGCAGGCGAACGGCGCCTGCGGCGGCGCTGACGCCCTCATCGGCGGCGGCCAGTTGCTCAGCCTCGCCAGAGGCCACGGCGACGGCGCCTTCCAGCACTTCGGTGGCCGACCGTTCGCTGGCTTCGTCGAAGGAGACGCGGAAGTCGGTGCCGCGCACGGCCGAAACCGAGACGGGGGTGCGGATGGCGAAGCCGCCCGGGCGGGTGCGCGGCGTGACCCTGGATTCCGCGCGGCCCGTTTCGACGGTCAGGGCGTGATCGACGGCGCCGTTGATGGCGTAGCGGCGCAGGCGGCTGACGCGCACGCGGCTGTTGGAAGGCACGACCACATGGCTGCCGTCCGACAGGGCCAGGCGGACGAAGGCGTTGGCGCCGGTGCTCAGGACGGCGGACTCACGAACGATCTGACCGGTTGTGGGCGCGCCCGAAACGCCGCCCTGATTCAGGCTGACGGCGCCGCGAAAGCCGGCGATGCGCGCCTCATCCGGATCGGCGCGCAGCAGATCCACGGGCAGAGCCAGGGTGCGTCCGATCGACAGGCGGCGCGGATTGGCCACCCTATTCTCGCGCTGCACCCGACGGTAATCCAGCGGCCGGTTCATATAGGCGGTCGCCAGGTCGATCAGGGTGTCGCCGGGGCGAACCACATAGTCGAGGGTCTCGGCCTGGCGTGAAGGGGCGGTCGACTGCGCCGCCGCCGGTGCCGCCGACAGCAGCACCGCAGCCGCCAGAACACTGGCCCAGTTGTTGCTCATGCCTCGTCTCATTCCGCCTATACTCAGGCGTCGACGGCGGTTTCGGCCCCCGCGACGCGCTCCAGGCGGTATCCGTAGCTGTAAATGGGGGTCAGGCGGAAGCCTTGCTCCGGCCTTAGCTCCAGCTTGTTGCGGACGCGCGAGACGTGCATGTCCAGCGAGCGGCTGTTCAGGTTGGGCTCGTTGCCCCAGACCGTCTCCAGAATATAGGTCCGCGACAGCGCCCGGTGCAGGTTGCGGAACAGCAGCAGGGCCAGGGCGTATTCCTTGGCCGTCAGGGCGATTGTCTCGCCATTGCGCGCCACGCTGCCTGCCGCCTCGTGAAAGACGATGTCGTCGTAGGTTTCTATCCCCGGCGTGACCGGCTGGGCGTAGGCGCGGCGGATCAGGGCGTTGATGCGCGCGGCCAGCACCGGTTTGGACAAGGGCTTGGGCAGGTAATCGTCAGCCCCGGCGTCCAGGCCTGCGACCACGTCTTCGTCCTCGGCGCGGCTGGTGACCAGCAGCATGGGCGGCGCGGGCTTCAGATTGTTCCGCGCCCAGGTCAGGATTTCCAGCCCCGACCGATCCGGCAGGTTCCAGTCGACAATGATCATGTCGAAGGTGTCCTTGCGCAGCGCCGAGATCAGCGCCTGGCCTCGCGAAAAAAGAGTGGCGCGATAACCGGCGTCCTCGACCACGTCGGAGATGAACTCCAACTGGACAGGATCGTCATCCAACACCGCGATTTTCATAGTTCTGCACGCTCCGGGGAATGGCTGAACCATAGCCGTGGAAGTGGCGGATTAGGTGAGTGTAAAATGTAAAATATGGTCACCTCGCGGAAAGGTTGAAATTCACTGTGACAAGCCTGGCAGTGGGGTCAAGCGGGGAGCCTGATCCCGGCACAGGGACTTGATCCAGCGCCGCACCGTTTTCAGCCGGGCGGCGCCGTGAACCTCGCGGTGGGTGCTGAGCCAGAAGCGCCGTTCGATCAGCACCTGATCGGCCAGAATCCGCGTCAGCCCTTCGGCCAGAAAACACGGCAGGACGCCGATGCCGCCGCCCGCCGCCACCATGTCCCGCTGGGCGCGGATGGACGAGGACGCCAGTCGCGGCCGCAGGTTGGGCCGGATCTCCTCCAGATAGCGCAGCTCGGGGGCATAGATCAGGTCGTCGACATAGCCGACCATGTCGAAACGATTCAGATCGTCGATGCTATCGGGCTCCCCGTGCCGTTCCAGGTGTTCGGGGGCGGCGTAGAGCGCCAGCTGATAGGTGGTCAGCGGCTCGACGATCAGGCGCGGGCTGTCGGCGGGGCTGAGAGTGATGGCCATGTCCACCTCGCGCCGGCTGGGCGACAGGAAGCCGGAACTGGCCGCCAGTTCGACGTTCAGTCCCGGATGCGCCGCCAGCAGGCCCGGCAGGGCGGGAGCCAACACCGCGCCGCCGAAGCCTTCCGAGGCGCTGATCCGCACGGCGCCCGCGATCAGGTCGGGCTGGGTGACGCGCCCGGCGGCCTCCATCGCGCTTTCGGCGTCCAGCGCTCGCTCCAGCAACTGGGCGCCGGTGGCCGTCAGGTGCAGCCCGGCGGCCGAGCGCACCAGAAGGGTCGACTTCAGCGCCGTCTCCAGCCGCGCGACACGCCGCCCGACGGTGGCCGCATCCACGCCCAGCCGCTGCGCCGCCGTGGCCAGAGACCCGGCGCGGGCGGCGGCCAGAAACACCCTCAGATCATCCCAGTCGAACATATGCAGATATGCACATCATCACCTGCAAGATTGCAATGGGCCTGATCGACCCGCTCTGCTAGGGCAGGTTGACGAAGAACCATAATCATCGGGAGAGACGTTCAATGCGCGATATTCGCCACTTCATCGACGGTGCGGCTTTCGAGGGGGCGTCGGGCCGCTTCGGCGACGTCTTCAACCCCAATACCGGCGAGGTTCAGGCACGCGTCCAACTGGCGACCGTCAGCGAGATGGACCGCGCGGTCCAGTCGGCGCAGGCCGCCTTTGAAGGCTGGTCCTCGACCAACCCGCAGCGCCGCGCCCGCGTCATGTTCGAGTTCAAGCGCCTGGTCGAGGCGAACATGAACGAACTGGCCGAGATGCTGTCCAGCGAGCACGGCAAGGTCATCGCCGACTCCAAGGGCGACATCCAGCGTGGTCTGGAAGTCATCGAGTTCGCCTGCGGCATCCCGCACGCCCTGAAGGGCGAATACACGCTGGGCGCCGGTCCGGGCATCGACGTCTACTCCTCGCGTCAGGCCCTGGGCGTGGTGGCGGGCATCACCCCGTTCAACTTCCCGGCCATGATCCCGATGTGGATGTTCGGCGTCGCCATCGCCGTCGGCAACACCTTCATACTGAAGCCGTCCGAGCGCGACCCGTCCGTGCCGGTGCGTCTGGGCGAACTGATGATGGAGGCGGGCGCGCCCAAGGGCGTGCTGAACGTCGTCCACGGCGACAAGACGGCGGTCGACGCCATCCTGGCCCATCCCGACATCCACGCCGTCAGCTTCGTCGGCTCGTCGGACATCGCCCACTACGTCTATCAGACGGGCGCCCAGCACGGGAAACGCGTCCAGGCCATGGGCGGCGCCAAGAACCACGGCATCGTCATGCCCGACGCCGATCTGGATCAGGTCATCAAGGACCTGTCGGGCGCGGCCTATGGCTCGGCCGGCGAGCGCTGCATGGCCCTGCCGGTCGTCGTGCCGGTCGGCAAGAAGACCGCCGATGAACTGCGCGTGCGTCTGGTCGCCGAAATCCCGACCCTGCGCGTCGGCGTCTCGACCGATGACCAGGCTCACTATGGCCCGGTGGTCTCCGCCCAGCACCGTGACCGCGTCGCCGGCTGGATCAGCAAGGGCGTTGAGGAAGGCGCCGAACTGGTCGTCGACGGGCGCGACTTCAGCCTGCAGGGGCATGAGAAAGGCTACTTCATCGGCCCGTCGCTGTTCGACCATGTGACGACGGACATGTCGTCGTATCAGGAAGAGATCTTCGGCCCGGTGCTGCAGATCGTCCGCGCCGCCAACTTTGAGGAGGCCCTGAGCCTGCCGAGCAAGCACCAGTACGGCAACGGTGTCGCCATCTTCACCCAGAACGGCCGCGCGGCCCGCGACTTCGCCGCCCGCGTCAACGTCGGCATGGTCGGCATCAATGTGCCGATCCCGGTGCCGGTGGCCTACCACTCCTTCGGCGGCTGGAAGCGTTCGGGCTTCGGCGACACCAACCAGTACGGCATGGAAGGCGTGAAGTTCTGGACCAAGACCAAGACGGTGACGGCCCGCTGGCCCGACAGCGCTCTGGAGCATGAAGACTCCAGCTTCATCATCCCGACGATGAGCTGACTCTGACCCTCTCCCGATGGGAGAGGGCTTGAGCCACCAAGAGCCGAAGGCGATTGGAACAGGCGAAAGGGTGAGGGTTCCGAAGTCAGCCGTTTTGCGACGGCTTACGCCGACTGAGGCCGAGAACCCTCATCCGCCCCTTCGGGGCACCTTCTCCCATCGGGGGAAGGATTCAACTGAGAACATACGGGATCACCCCCCGCTCGTTCTCCGGCACGGCCAGCGTGCGGTCGATTGGCGGAAACGCCCGTTGCGTGCAGTCCGTCCGCTCGCAGATGCGGCAGTTGACGCCCATGCGCGTGGGTGGGCCGTTGAGGTCCAGCCCGTCCGCATAGACCAACTGGGCCGCGTGCTCGATCTCGCACCCCAGACCCAGCGCATAGCGCCGGTCCGGCTCCAGGAACGACCCGCCGGGCTTGGACACGCTCTTGGCGAGGCAGACGTAGCGGGCGCCGTCGGGCATTTCCGACAGATTGACCAGAATTCGGTCCGGGGCGCTGAACGCCTCATGCACGTTCCATAGCGGGCAGGCGCCGCCGAAGCGGGCGAACTGGAAGCGCGTCGCGCTGTGCCGTTTGGTGATGTTGCCCGCCATGTCCACCCGCGCGAAGTAGAAGGGCACGCCGCGCCAGCCGGGGCGCTGTAGCGTGCTCAGCCGGTGGCAGGCCTGTTCAAAGCTGACGTGAAAGCGGTTGCGCAGGCGGTCCACGTCGTGCCGCAGCTCCCGCGCCGCCTCCAGAAACGCACGATAGGGCAGCAGCAGCGCCCCCGCCGCATAGTTGGCCAGACCGACCCGACACACGTCGCGCGCGGCGGGAATGTCGAAGGCGGCGCGGTCCAGCTCGTGCTCGATCAGGTCCTCGAACCGTAAGCGAACCAGTTGGTGCGCCATCTGAAAGGCGCGGGTGGCGCCCGGCAGGCTGGCGTCGACATAGAGGATGCGCGCGCCTGGATCGAAGCGTCGCATGGCGCCGCGCCCCTGACTTGTGGCGACGCGCACGCCGCACAGGTCGTTGAGGGCGGCCTCCAACTCGCGCTCAGGGTGGGCGCCGTCGCCCAGGTTCAGCCGTGCGGCCAGATCCTCGGCCGCCCGATCCAGGGCGTCGATGTAGTTGTCGCGATAGTGGAAGAAGTCGCGCACCGCCTCATAGGGCAGGGCGGGGGCGGCGACTGTGGCGCGTTCGTCGCGGCCCAGCGTCTCGTTCAGCGTCTTCAGCCGCTCGTCCAGACGGCGATAGTCCTGATGCAGGGCCAGAAACTGTCGCGCCAGCCGGGGCGCGTTCATGGCCGCCTGCTTCAGCTCGCCCGCCGTCGGCGCCTCGGCGTGGCCCGCGACGTCGGTGGTCGCCTCGCGCAGGTCGGCGATCAGGCGGGCGTCGCCGTCCAGGTCGAACAGGCTGGCGTCCACGTCGAAGGCCCGTGTCAGGGCGATCAGCACCCGCGCCGTCGCCGGACGCTGATTGGTCTCGATCTGCGACAGGTAGGACGGCGACAGCGCCAGCCGCCCGGCGCACTGCTCCAGCGTCCAGCCGCGCGTCTCGCGCAGCTTGCGGACCTTGGTCCCGAGGTAGAGTTTTTCAGCCATCGCCCTGCATCGGTCATCGGCGTTGCAACTTTGCAAAAACGCCTGTGCGCCTTGGCAGGCTTACGCACTTACGCACCTTTTGCAAAGTTGCGATTGCCTTTTTGCAACGAAGCGGCTTGTTGGACCCTGAACGAAGTCAGGGAGTCGCCCAACCATGAGCCAGGCCATCCTCGAGGAACTCGAGCGCCGCCGCGCCGCCGCCAAGCTGGGCGGGGGCGAGAAGCGCATCGCCAGCCAGCACGCCAAGGGCAAGTTGACCGCCCGCGAACGCATCGGCGTCCTGCTGGACGAAGGCTCCTTCGAAGAGACCGATATGTTCGTGGAGCACCGCAGCCACGACTTCGGGATGCAGGACCAGCGCATCCCCGGCGACGGCGTCGTCACCGGGCGCGGCACGATCAACGGCCGTCTGGTCTATGTCTTCTCGAAGGACTTCACCGTGTTCGGCGGTTCGCTGTCGGGCGCCCACGCGGCCAAGATCGTCAAGATCCAGAAGATGGCCCTGACGGCGGGCGCGCCGATCATCGGCCTGTTCGACGCAGGCGGCGCCCGTATTCAGGAAGGGGTGGAGAGCCTCGCCGGCTACGCCGACATCTTCCTGCAGAACACGCTGGCCTCGGGGGTCATCCCGCAGATCTCGGTCATCATGGGCCCGTGCGCGGGCGGCGACGTCTATTCGCCCGCCATCACCGACTTCATCTTCATGGTGAAGGACACCTCCTACATGTATGTGACCGGCCCCGACGTGGTGAAGACGGTCACCAACGAAGTGGTCAGCCACGAGGATCTGGGCGGCGCCCGCGTCCATGCGGGCAAGTCGGGCGTCGCCGACGGCGCCTTCGAGAACGATCTGGAGGCCCTGTCGGAGGTCCGCCGCCTGATCGGTTTCCTGCCGCTGTCGAACCGCGAGACGCCGCCGGTCCGCGAAACCTATGACGAGCCGGATCGCGACGAGGCCTCGCTGGATACCCTGGTCCCGGCCAATCCGAACCAGCCCTATGACATGAAGGAGCTGATCCTGAAGACGGTCGACGAGGCCGACTTCTTCGAGATCGGCGCTGACTTCGCCAAGAACATCATCTGCGGTTTCGGCCGTCTGGACGGCCAGCCGGTCGGCATCGTCGGCAATCAGCCCCAGACGCTGGCGGGGGTGCTGGACATCGACAGCAGCCGCAAGGCCGCGCGCTTCGTGCGTTTCTGCGACGCCTTCCACATCCCGCTGGTGACGTTCGTCGACGTGCCGGGCTTCATGCCGGGGACCAAGCAGGAGTACGGCGCCCTGATCAAGCACGGCGCCAAGCTGCTGTTCGCCTATGCCGAGGCCACCGTGCCCAAGCTGACGGTCATCACGCGCAAGGCCTATGGCGGGGCCTATGACGTCATGAGCTCCAAACACCTGCGCGGCGACGTCAACTACGCCTGGCCCACCGCCGAGATTGCGGTCATGGGCGCCAAGGGCGCGGTCGAGATCATCTTCCGCAAGGAGGCCGGCGACCCCGAGGCCCTGGCCGCGCGCGAGGCCGAATACAAGGAACGCTTCGCCAATCCGTTCGTGGCGGCCGGCCTCGGCTACATCGACGACGTCATCATGCCCCACGGCACCCGCCGTCGCCTGATCAAGGCCCTGAAGACGCTGAAGAACAAGACCCAGGAAAATCCCTGGAAGAAGCACGACAACATCCCGCTGTAGGCGATCATATCGTGGACCGAACTATCACGTTTCCTGCTGAGGTGGATTTGAAGTCCTACAAGTTTCTTTTGGCCGGACTTCATGGGCTCGAAAGATCTGGGAAGAAGGACATAATCCTTGATTTTTCCAACACTAAGAAAGCTATGCCTAGCGCCATGATTGGTTTGATATCTCAGCTATCTCCTGAGATTTCGTATCTTTTCGTAGCTCCCGAAGACAAAAAGCTCGCGTCCATATTCAAGAAGAACTGCTGGGAATTTCACATCCTTCGTCAGCCGTTCGACGATATTCCGAAATCAGTTTCGGGAAGCACTTCACTCATCCACGTTATGTCGAGCAAGCAAGTGCACTTGGCCGTGGATCAGGTTCTCAGGACCATCCTGACTGCGGTTCCGGGGGTTGGTCGACCTCAACTTCAAGCACTCGAATGGTCTCTGAATGAGGTAGTCGACAATGTATTCAACCACGGAGGATCCCGAAACGGGGCCTATCTAGAAGCGACAATTTTCAAGAAAAAGCGGGTGGTTGAGTTTGTTGTCGGAGACTCCGGCAAAGGAATTCCAGAGTCTATGAAAAGGATTGGAATTCATAACGCCCCCGAAGCCCTAAGCCAGTCAATCAAAGAGGGCGTGACAAGCAACAAAGGATACAACAAAGGGAACGGCCTATTTGGTACATCCCAGATTGCGATGAAATCCAAGGGGCATTTCCTTATGGATAGCGGGTATGCAAGATTGTTCTACAATAGAATGAACAACTCGGTTTCTTCGTCTTCAGAGAAAATTCCCTTCTCAGGAACATTGGTGCACTGGTCGGTCGGCCTCGACGATCCAGATCTGCTAAAAAACGCATTGGTATTTGAAGGAAAATCCCATGAAATATATTTCGACTTCATAGACAAGACTTTTGATCATGATGAAGATCATTATACTATATTTGTTAGAGACCGTATTGGCGACATATCAACTAGAGCTGGCGGAGAACGTTTCCGAAATCTAGTTGAAAACTTGGCCGCCGCCGCTGATGATGGGGGCGGCGTGATCATATCGTTTGCGGACATCTCGGTGATCAGCAGCAGCTTCGCTGACGAAGTCTTCGCGAAGTTGGCCGAGAAAAGGGGCGAAGAATGGCTAAGGCGCCGAGTACTCGTTCAGCGAGCGAATGATGTCATTCAAGGCATCATTTCTCGCGAAATCGCTTCCCGGCTTAGGCAGACAAACTAGAATCCGAGACTGACCATGTTCTCCAAAATCCTCATCGCCAACCGAGGCGAAATTGCTGTTCGCGTCATCAAGACCTGCCGCAAGATGGGCATCAAAACCGTCGTCGTCTATTCCGACGCCGACGCTGGTTCGCTGGCGTGTGAGATGGCGGATGAGACGGTTCACATCGGCCCGTCGCCCGCTGCCCAGTCCTATCTGATCCAGGATAAGATCGTGGACGCCGTGAAGCAGACGGGGGCGCAGGCCGTGCACCCCGGCTTCGGTTTCCTGTCGGAAAACGCCGGGTTTGCGCGGCGGTTGAAGGCCGAGGGCATCGCCTTCATCGGGCCGAACCCCGAGGCGATTGACGCCATGGGCGACAAGATCACGTCCAAGAAGTTCGCGGCCGAGGCGGGCGTCTCGACCGTGCCGGGCCATATGGGCCTGATCGAAACGCCGGAGGAGGCCGTGAAGATCGCGCGTGAGATCGGCTATCCGGTGATGATCAAGGCCTCGGCCGGGGGCGGGGGCAAGGGCATCCGCGTCGCCCATTCGGACGACGACATGGCCGAGGGCTTCGCCGCCGTGAAGGCCGAGGCGCTGAACGCCTTCGGCGACGACCGCGTCTTCCTCGAGAAGTTCATCGTCGACCCGCGCCACATCGAGATTCAGGTGCTGGGCGACAAGCACGGCAACGTCATCCACCTGTTCGAGCGCGAATGCTCGATCCAGCGCCGCAACCAGAAGGTCATCGAAGAGGCGCCGTCGCCCCTGCTGGACGAGGCCACCCGCGCCGCCATGGGGGCGCAGGCCGTCGCCCTGGCCAAGGCGGTGAACTATGACTCGGCGGGCACGGTCGAGTTCGTCGCCGGTCAGGACAAGAGCTTCTTCTTCCTTGAGATGAACACCCGTCTGCAGGTCGAGCATCCGGTGACGGAGCTGATCACCGGCGTCGATCTGGTCGAACAGATGATCCGCTCGGCCTGGGGCGAGCAGCTGGCGATCAGGCAGGAAGACCTCTCGATCAACGGCTGGGCCATCGAGAGCCGCATCTACGCCGAGGACCCCTATCGCGGCTTCCTGCCGTCGATCGGCCGTCTGGTGCGCTATGAGCAGCCCGAGGAAGGCGATCAGGGCGACTACATCGTCCGCAATGACTCGGGCGTCCGCGAGGGCGACGAGATCAGCATGTTCTACGACCCCATGATCGCCAAGCTGTGCGCCTGGGGCGAGACGCGCGAGGACGCCGTGCGCGGCATGGCCCGCGCGCTGGAGGACACCCATCTGTCGGGGCTGGGCCACAATGTGCCCTTCCTGGCGGCGGTCATGGACCAGGAACGCTTCCAGTCCGGCCAGCTGTCGACCAGCTACATCAAGGACGAGTTCCCCGAGGGCTTCCACGGTCTGGCGCCGACGCCGGAGCAGGTGAAGATCCTGATCGCCTCGGCCGTGGCCATGAACGAGGTCATCGCCGAACAGGACGGCGACCCCAGCGAGCGCACCGACTGGACCGTGCTGGTCGACAAGACGGCCCATGAGGTCGAGGTCGGCTATGACGAGGCCGAGGACCTGATCGTCGCCATCGACGGCGAGGAGGTCTCCCTGTCGGAGATCGACTGGCGGCCGGGCCTGTCGCTGTTCAAGGCGGTGCTGGACGACGACGCCTTCACCGCCGAGGTGAAGCGCGCCGCCGACGGCTTCGACATCCGCCACCGCGCGGCCAAGGCGCGGGTGCGGGTGCTGCGTCCCGACGTGGCGCACCTCTATGCTCTGCTGCCCGAGAAGCAGGCGGCGGACACCTCCAAGCTGGTGCTGTCGCCGATGCCGGGTCTGGTGGTCGACATCCCCGTCACCGAGGGGCGGGAGGTCAAGTCCGGCGAGACCGTCGCCATCATCGAAGCCATGAAGATGCAGAACATCCTCAAGGCCGAGCGCGACGGCAAGGTGAAGGCCGTCAAGGCCAAGGCCGGCGATCCGGTGGCGGCCGACGACGTGCTGGTGGAGTTCGAGTGATGCTTTCCCTCTTTCGTCATCCTCCGGCGCTCCGCAGGAGCGACCGGGGGACCCAGCGGCGCCGCAGCGAAGCGAAGGCGACAACGCCGTGTTTCGATGGGGCGCACGGCGTGCGTGACAGCTTCGCGCTTTCGCGCGCCGCTGGGTCCCCCAGTCTGCGCCGCTGCGCGGCTGGCCGGAGGATGACGAAGGAAGAAGGAGCGGCCGCATGACCTTCCCCAACCCGACCCCGCTGGAGTGGCGCGAAGCCGCCGTAAAGGCGCTGAAGGAGCGTTCGCTGGAGAGCCTCATCCATCTGGATGCGGATCATCTGGCGACGAAGCCCCTGTATGGGGCGGCGAACGGCGGCGAGTCGGTGTTTGCGCCCCGGCCCTCGGATTCCGAAGGTCGGGCGTGGGACGTGCGGGCGCTGAACGAGGGCGAGGACGCGGACGCCCTGAACCGCGCCATCCTGACCGATCTGGAAAACGGGGCGGCCTCCATCCTGATCGCCGGGCCGGTCGCGGCGGATGTCGGGCGTCTGGCGCGCGCGCTGGACGGGGTGGCGCTGGAGCTGGCGCCGGTGGCGCTGGACGCCGGGTTCGACGGGGTGAAGGCGGCCGAGGCCCTGTCGGCGGTCGCCAAGGGTTCGCCCCGCGCCAAGCTGGCCTTCCACCTCGATCCGATCTCGGCCTATGCCGAGGCGGGCGGGGCGCCGGGCGACTTCGCGGCCCTCATGGCTGCGACGGCCAAGGCGGCGGCGGCCCACGCCGCGACCTATCCCGAGGCGACGCTGTTCATGGCCTCGGGCCGTGCAGCGCACGAGGCGGGCGGCTCCATCGCCCAGGAACTGGCCTTCGCCGCGTCGTCGGCTGTGGCCTATGTGAAGGCAGCGGTTGAGGCGGGTCTGTCGGTCGAGGCGGCTCTGAAAGGCGTGGTCCTAGGTGTCGCCGTCGATCAGGCCTATTTCGACTCCCTGGCGAAGATCCGCGCGCTGCGCCTGATCGGGGCCAGCGTTTCTAGGGCGTTCGGCGCCGAGGTTCCGGCGGTCATCGAGGCGCGCTCGTCGCGACGGATGCTGTCGGCGCGCGATCCGTGGCCGAATATGCTGCGCCTGACCGCCGCCGGGTTCGCCGGGGCCGTGGGCGGGGCTGATGCGGTGGTGCTGGACGGCTTCACCCGCGCGGCGGGCCTGCCGGACGACTTCGCCAAGCGTCAGGCTCGCAACACCCAGCTGATCCTGATGGAGGAGTCCAATCTGGGCCGCGTGGACGATCCGGCCAGCGGTTCCTGGTATCTGGACGCCCGCACGCGTGAGTTGGCCGAGGCCGCCTGGGCCGAGTTTCAGGTCTATGAGGCCGAAGGCGGCGTCATCGCCTGTCTGGAAGGCGGGGTGATCCAACCCCGCATCGCCCGCGCTCGCGACATGGCTGAGAAGGCCTTCAAGGACGGCGCCGCCCAGATCGTCGGCGTCACCAAATTTGTCGACCCGGACGTGCGTTCCGCGCCGGTGACGCCCGCGCCCGCCGTGGCCGCCGTCGCCGGAGCGTTCGAGGCCTTGGCGCCTGTTCGCTTCGCCGCCGCCTTCGAGGAGGCCGCCCAATGAGCTTTCCTAATTTCTCCAAGGTCCCCCTTGATCTGCGCGCGACCGACGCCGGGCCTGAGCGCGCGCCGTGGACCACGCCCGAGGGGCTGACGGTCGAGACGGCCTATGGGCCGGAGGCGCTGGACGGGCTGGACTTCATCCACGGCCTGCCGGGCTTCGCTCCCTTCGTGCGCGGGCCCTATCCGACCATGTATGCGGGCGCGCCGTGGACCATCCGCCAATATGCGGGCTTCTCGACCGCCGAGCAGTCCAACGCCTTCTATCGCCGCAACCTGGCGGCGGGGCAAAAGGGCCTGTCGGTCGCCTTCGATCTGGCCACCCACCGGGGCTATGACTCGGACCATCCGCGGGTGAAGGGCGACGTCGGCATGGCCGGCGTGGCCATCGACAGCATTCTGGACATGCGCACCCTGTTCGACGGCATTCCGCTGGACCAGATGTCGGTGTCCATGACCATGAACGGCGCGGTGCTGCCGATCCTGGCCCTCTACGTTGTGGCGGGCGAGGAGCAGGGCGTCGACCACGCCAAGCTGACCGGGACCATTCAGAACGACATTCTGAAGGAGTTCATGGTCCGCAACACCTACATCTATCCGCCTGCGCCCTCGATGCGGATCATCGCCGACATCTTCGAGTGGACGGCGAAGGAAACGCCCAAGTTCAACTCCATCTCCATCTCCGGCTATCACATGCAGGAGGCGGGGGCGTCGGCGGATATCGAGCTGGCCTACACCCTGTCGGATGGGATCGAATACCTGCGCGCGGGCAAGGCGGCGGGCATGGAGATCGACCGTTTCGCGCCGCGCCTGAGCTTCTTCTGGGCCATCGGCATGAACTACTTCATGGAGGTGGCAAAGATGCGCGCCGGCCGCCTGCTGTGGGCCGAGGCGGTGAAGCGGGAAGGCGGCGTCAATCCGAAGTCGCTGTCCCTGCGGACCCACTGCCAGACCTCGGGCTGGTCGCTGGCGGCGCAGGACGTGTTCAACAATGTGCCGCGCACCATGGTCGAGTGCATGGCGGCGGCGGGCGGCCAGACGCAGAGCCTGCACACCAACGCGCTTGACGAAGCCCTGGCCCTGCCGACCGACTTCTCGGCTCGGATCGCGCGGAACACGCAGATCCTGGCGCAGGCCGAGACGGGCCTGACGCGCGTCATCGACCCGTGGGGCGGCAGCTTCTACGTCGAGCGCCTGACGCAGGAGCTGGCGACCAAGGCCCGCGCCCTGATGGAGGAGGTCGAGGCCTACGGCGGCATGGCCAAGGCCATTGAAGCGGGCATCCCCAAGCTGCGGATCGAGGAATCCGCCGCCAAGACGCAGGCCCGCATCGACACGGGCCAGCAGACGGTCGTGGGGGTGAACAAATATCTGAACCCCGTGGTCGACGACATTCCGATGCTGAAGGTCGACAACGCCGAGGTGCGCGCCCGTCAGATCGAGAAGCTGCAACGCCTGAAGGCCGAGCGGGACGAGGCGGCGACGCAGGCCGCGCTGGACGCTCTGACCGAGGGCGCGCGTGGCAATGAGAACCTGATGGAGCTGGCGGTGCGGGCGGCCCGCGCCAAGGCCACTGTGGGCGAAATCTCCGACGCGCTGGAGGCCGCCTTCGGCCGCCATATCGCGACGGTGAAGATGGTCTCGGGCGTCTACGCCAAGGAGGCTGGGAACGATCCCAAGGTCGCCCGCGCCCGCTCGATGGTTGCGGCCTTCGTCGAGAACGACGGCGGCCCGCCGCGCATCCTGATCGCCAAGCTGGGTCAGGACGGCCATGATCGCGGCCAGAAGGTCGTCGCCACCGGCTACGGCGACATCGGCTTCGACGTGACGGCGGGGGCTCTGTTCCAGACGCCGGCGGAGGCCGCGCGCGATGCGGTCGAGAAGAACGTCCACGCGGTCGGCGCCTCGTCGCTGGCGGCGGGGCACCTGACGCTGGTGCCCGAGCTGAAGGCCGAACTGGCCAAGCTGGGGCGCGAGGACATCATGATCGTGGTCGGCGGCGTCATTCCGCCGTCGGACGTGCAGCCTCTGATCGATATGGGCGCGGCGGCCGTCTATCCGCCCGGCTCGGTCATCGCCGAGACGGCCGTGGACCTGATCGAGAAGCTGAACCAGCGCCTGGGCTATGCTCAGCCCGCGCCAGTCCAGAACATGGGGGAGACGAAGAAGTGATCGGCAACCTGAACCACGTCGGCGTCGCCACGCCCTCCATCGCCGAGTCGATCAAGCTGTATCGCGACGTGCTGGGCGCGACGAAGATCGGCGAGCCGTTCGACCTGCCCGCGCAGGGGGTGAAGGTCTGCTTCATCGACACGCCGACGGCCCAGATCGAACTGATCGAGCCGTTTGACGAGACCAGCCCGATTACCGGCTTCCTGGCCAAGAACCCCAAGGGCGGGCAGCACCACGTCTGCTTTGAGGTGGCGGACATTCATGCCGCCATCGCTGAAATGCGCGCCAAGGGCGTGACCATCCTGGGCACGGGCGAGCCGCGGATCGGCGCGCATGGCACGCCGGTGGTGTTCCTGCATCCCAAGGAGATGGGCGGGGTGCTGATCGAACTGATGGAGACGCCGAAAGAGGCGCACTGAGCTCCGGTTTTGTAAAACCGATACAGGCAAAAGGCCCGGTCGCGAGACCGGGCCTTTTCTATGACGGTGAGCAGCGTGACGCCGATCAGTACAGGATCTTCCGCAGGCTGATCCTGAACGTCCGGCCCATCGGGTCGAGGTAGTCGGGCTGATACGACAGCGGCGTGTTCCCCAGACCGTCACGCACATCCAGCCGTTGATCGAAGATGTTCTCGACGCCGAGGCTGACGCGCGTCCCCTTCAGCCACGGATAGCGCGAGACCAGGTTTTCGCGCGACGACAGGTCGGCGAACAGGTTCAGGTTCACCGTCGTCAGGTCCGAGAAGCTGAGGTCGTCGTCGGGCGAGGAGCCGCCGTTGATACGGGTGGATTCCTTCCAGTTGGCGTTCAGGAACCCGCCCATGCCGCTCTTGAAGGCGCCCATCTGCAACTGGACTTCATTGCGGGACTGGCCGCCGCGCGCGCCGATGGCGGCGCCGTCCAGCAGGTCGAGCACGGGCAGGCCGTCGCGGATCGTGATCTCATCCTGGATGCGATAGGTGTGATACAGCGAGACG
This sequence comes from Brevundimonas naejangsanensis DSM 23858, assembly GCF_000421705.1. GTDB lineage: Bacteria > Pseudomonadota > Alphaproteobacteria > Caulobacterales > Caulobacteraceae > Brevundimonas > Brevundimonas naejangsanensis. The sequence continues at coordinate 679,449 of NZ_ATXN01000002.1, read as the reverse complement.
TTGAACCGGCCCTGGCCCGGCATCATGCCGCCGCCGCGACCCCGTCCGCCGGGGCCGCCCGACCCGCCGGCCTGCATCCGCACCGCTCCACCCGGAGGAGGGCCGCCTGCGCCCGGAGCGCCGCCAGGGGGCGGACCGCCCTCGACCCGCATGACGGTCGGCGCGCCATCCGGAGCGCCGCCGCCCGGCCGAGCGCCGGCGCCAGCGCCGCCCGGCGCGCCCGATCCGCGCGGACTGCCGCCGCTGCGTGCGTTCATCCGGGCCATGGCCGCCGGGTCAGGCTTGCCGAAGGCGGTGGAGAAGTTCAGGCCCCAGCGGATTTCCTGCTGCTCCGCCTTCTGGAAGTTCAGCGGCCGAGCGTCGATCGACAGCAGATTGCCGTCCAGATCGCGGGTGAAGCGCTCGGGCAGGGCGGCTTCCAGTTCCGGCGTGATGGTCGGGAAGGAGGTGATGGAGCCTTCGGTTTCGGTGCGGGTGTAGTTGGCTGTGAACCGCAGGTCCTTGTCCTTCAGCGGCGTCAGATTGACGCCGAACTTCAGGACGCGCTTGGTCTCCTCGGACAGGTTGGGGTTGCCGCCTTCGATCCGGGTGATGGTGACGGACTGGCCGGTGGCGAAGTCATAGACCGGCACGTTGGGGGTCGACAGCGTCGGGTCGTTCAACTGCGACATCGACGGGGCCTTCTGCTCGTCGGCCCAACTGGCGTTGAAGTTGACCGGCTCCCACGGCGACCAGTTCAGCCCGACCGTATAGGCCGAAAGGCCGCCGAAGTCGGACAGGTCCTCATAGGCCAGGTTCAGGTTGGCCGACAGATTGCCGAGCGCGCCCAGCACTTCGCGGTCGCGGTTGGCGATGGGCAGGTTGAAGTTGCCCGAGGCGCTGGTGCGGTCGCGCGACAGGGAGCGTTCGGAGAAGACGCTGGCCTGTTCCTGTTCAGAGAAGCGCAGGGTCTCGGAATCGAGCGACTGGCTGTCGAAACCGATCTTGAAGGTCGAGGTCAGCGATCCGGCCGGACCTTCCCAGGCCGTGCCGTTGATGACGCCTTCGATGCTGGACTTGCTGGAGACGGAGCGGGCGGTGTCGAACGGATTGGTCGGCAACTGGCCCAGGTCGCCGAAGGGGTCGATGACCCCCGCAGTCACCCCCGCCTGCAGGGCTTCGTCGTTGAGGCCGCGTCCGGTGCGGGTCTTGGTCTCGGCGCGGTCATAGCCGCCGTTCACCGTCCAGCGCCAGTCGCCCAGATAGCCGTCGACCAGGAAGCCCAGCTGACCCGACAGGGTGTCGCTGCTCCGTCCCAAGGCGCCCGGCGCATCGACATAGCGGTGCAGCAGCACATCGCTGGCGAAGGGCGAATACGGGCTGGTCGAGGGCAGGGCGAGGCTGAGGCCCGGCAGGCCCAGATAGGAGAAGCTGGTGGTATCGGACAGTTCCCCGCTGAGCGTCAGGGACATGGTCTGGTTCAGGTCACGCACCAGCGAGCCGGTGATGGAGCTGTTCTCGCGCTGGGGCGACAAGGTGCGATAGGCGGTCAGGTCGTCGGTGCGCGGCCCGACGCCGAAGTCGCCCAGGCCGGCGCCGCCTGCCGCGCCCGCGCCGACCGAAGCGGTCGTCACGCTCTGGCCCAGCAGGGCCGACAGGGCGGGATCGATCTCGCCGCCGCCGGGCGCCGTGATATTGCCCATCAGGTCATAGGGAACGCCGTCGCGGCGGATGTTGCGCTCAGTCTCGAACAGGGGGCTGTCGTTCTGATAGCCGAGGTCCAGCGTCCAGCGCTGCTTGCCGGCGATGCGCAGGACGTTGTTGTCGATCTGCGTCAAGGTGCGGCCGCCCTGCTCGGGGCGGCGCACGCTGGCCTGGGTCGTCAGGGAGCGGAAATCGGCCTTGAGCACGAAGTTCACCACCCGCTGGTCGGCGCTGTAGCCGTAGGACAGGGCGGTTTCCTCGGGCAGGATTTCGGTGCGCTCGATCGCCTCGGGCGGAATGCCGCGAATTTCACGGAAGCCCGAGATGCGGCGGCCATTGACCAGGAAGACCGGCGAGCCGCCCCGCGAACTGCGCGTCACCGGCTCCAGCAGGGTCATCAGCTCCTGAATGCTGCTGGCGCCGTAAGCCTTGATCTGTTCTTCGTCGAGGACCAGTTCCGGCTCGTAATCGCCTAAGGCTGCGCCGCGCCGGGCGGTCGTCACGACCTCCAGCGTGCCCAGGTCATAGGCGTCATCGTCGATCTCTTCCTGCGGCACAGGGGTTGCGGTCTGGGCGGGCGCAGCCTGGGCGGGAGGAGAGGAAGCCGCCGCCGTGTCGGCAGGAGACAGGGAGGCGAGGGCGAACAGCAAGGCGACTGGCGACATGTCGAGTCCTAAAGGCAACCGGGAAATAGGCACGCTCGCGGTCGAAGCCCTGTCTCATCGACCGCATCGGCCCAGATAGAGAACAATGTGCGCCGAAAAGGGGCGCAATCGCACTCAGGAATTAAACTCCTGTAATAAGAGGCTTAGTCCCGTCAGAACCGACATGGGTCCAACGGACGAAGGGACGGAATCCGTCGGATCCCGCCCCCTGTTTTTTGCAGCGTGGAAGAAACCTAGAAGCGGGCGCGCACGCCGACCGTCAGGTTGCGCCCGCGCAGGGGCGCCGTCTCGGCCAGGAAGGAGGCGTGGTTGAACGCCGTCTCGTCCAGCAGATTGGTCCCGCGCAGGAAGATCTGCGAGCGGACCGGCCCCAGATCGACGTCATAGGCGATCGTGGCGTTGACCATGTCGTAGCCCGGCGTCTCGGTCTCGAAGGCGGCGATGTCGGTCTGTTTGAAGGTGCGGCTGTATTCGACGTCGCCCGACCAAGGTCCCTGGAAGGCGGCCAGACGCACGCCCGCCCGCGCCGCCGGGATGCGCGGCAGGTTCCCGCCGTCGCCTTTCAGCTCGCCCTGGACGTAGTCGCCGAAGACCGTGCCCGACAGCCACGGCGTGAACTGTTGCGTCAGTTCGCCCTCGATGCCGGTGAAGGTCGCGTCGGCCTGGCTGTAGCGGATCAGACGGAAATCTTCGTATTGATCCAGCGTTCGGGCGAAGATGTAGTCGTCATAGACATAGTGATAGGCGCTGACCGATCCGGTCAGGGAGCCTTCGGTCTTGCGCAAGGTGAGTTCGATCGAATTGGCCGTCTCGACGCTCAGATCGGAATCGCCGATCTCATAGGTGTTGGTCGCCAGGTGGACGCCGTCGGCATAGAGCTCCTGAGCCGAGGGCGCGCGCTGCGAACGTGACAGCGACACGGCGCCCGTCCAGCCGGGGGTGAAGTGCCATACAGCTGCGCCCGAGATGGAGAAGGGCTTGTGTTTGACATCGGCCAGTCCGAGCGCCGAGGCCTCCTGCCATTCCTGACGCAGGGCGCCCTCCAGGTGCCATAGGCCGATCTCGTACTCCTCCATCACGAACAGGCCGGTGTTCTTGGTCGTGCTGGGCGCCAGGAAGCTTTCGAGACCGACGGCGGCGAAATCGCTCTTGCTCAACTGCAGGCCGACGACGCCCTTGAAACCGGCGATTTCGCGGTGCTGGGCCTCGATCCGGCCGTCATAGCCCTTGTTGGTGAAGGTCGTGGCGACGACGCCTTCTTCCAGCTCGCTGTGCTCATAGTCAGTGTAACCGGCGCGCAGACGTACGTTCTCAATGCCTGGCAGCGGATCGCGCAGTTCGCCGCGCAGATCGACCCGGCGGCTCTTCAGGCGGACTTCGGGGGCGGCGTGGTCGTGGTCGCCTTCATGGTCGTGCCCATGGTCGTCGTCGCCGTGATCGTGGTCGTCATGGCCATGATCGTGGCCGCCGCCGCAGTGGAGGTGGTCTCCGTGAGGGTGGCAGCCCTCATATTCGTGGCTGTGACCGGCCAGGCCGTAGCGGCTGGTCTGTTCCGTATAGGCCGCGCCCAGATAGCCGCGCGAGCCGATCCAGGAGGCGCCCAGAGTCGCCGTCGAGGTTTCATTATAGGAGCCGTCCAGGCGCGGTTCGTCCCAGCCCGGAACCTTGTAATCGTCCGACTTGCGCGCCGCCGCTTCGACGCGGAGGGCGAAGTTTCCGGCCCCGACCGTCATGCCGACCACGCCGGCTTCTTCATTGTCGACCGAGCCGAGACGATATTCGGCCACGCCTTCTCCGCCTTCAGCCGGGATGCGGGTCGGGATCTTCTTGTCCAGCAGATTGACCGCGCCGCCGATAGCGCCGCCGCCATAGAGCAGGGCCGCCGGACCGCGCAGGATCTCGACGCCTTCCAGCAGCAGGGGCTCGCCGCTGACGGCGTGGTCGGGCGAGACTTCGGAAGCGTCCATCAGGCCCGCGCCTTCGCTCAGCACCTTGACGCGAGGCGAGGTCTGGCCGCGCACCACCGGCCGGCTGGCGCCCCCGCCGAAGGTGTCGGAGTTGACGCCGGGGATGCTGCTGAGGGTGTCGCCCAGTGTCGACTGGCGCCGGTGAACCAGGTCGTCGCCGCTCAGCAGGGCGACGTGCGAGCCGACGTCGTCGCCTGCGCGGCCCAGGGGCAGGGCGCGCACGACGACCTCATCCACCTCATAGGCGTCGGCGGCGCGGGGGGCGTGATCGTGCGGGTCGTTCTGTGACTGACGCTGTACGACATCCTCGGCGAAAGCAGGCGCAGCGACGCCCAGGCTGGTCACCGCCGCCGCCCCCGCGGCCGTCAGCAGGAAGGTCCGAAATCGCATGTCACGCATCCCCGTTACAATGATGTGAGGCTTGATATGTTATAGTATATCATTACGCAACCACCCCCTTGACGATTTCGTCTTGGAGGAGCCTTCACAAGCCCGCGACGTTGCAGCAGGGTCGCTGTTTCAAGGGGGCCGCCATGACCAGAACCGTTACGTTTCAGACCATCGCCCTGACCGCCGGGCTGGGCCTGCTGGTCGCTGGTTGTTCGCAGGAGAAGCCAGCCGAGCCGACCTCGCCGATCGAGGCCCCGGCGATGCAGGACGCGGCGGCCGTCGGCTATGCCTGCGAAAGCGGCAAGACGGTCGTTGTCGCCTATCCTGACGCCCAGACCGCCCGCGTCTCCTACGAAGGCAAGGACTACGCCCTGACCAGCGTCGTCTCGGCCAGCGGCGCCCGTTATGCGGGGCAGGGGCTGGAGTGGTGGACAGCCAGCCGCGGAGAGACGGAGAGCGGCACGCTGAGCCGTATGGGGCAGGGGGATCAGGCGTGCGGCGTCATCATCGAGCGCTGCAGCCGCCCGGTCGCGGCGGTGGCGCCGCCGCCTTCGGGCGCACCCTGCGCCGCCGAGAACCTGCGTCTGGCGGTCGAAGGCGGCGATGCTGGCATGGGTCACCGCGTGACCACTCTGGCGCTGAGGAATACAGGCCCGTCCGCCTGCACGGTCACGGGCTATCCCTCCGTCAGCCTGTTGGACGGCGACGGCAAGCTGCTGACGGGCGTTCGGGCGGCGCAGGGGCCGGGCAACTATTTCGCGCAGGGGCGCGCGCCGACGCCGGTGGAGATCCGCCCGCAACAGGCCGCCTGGTTCGATCTGGCCTGGAGCGTCATCCCGCATGAGGACAAGGGCGAGGCGACCTGTCCTTCGGCCAAGACGGTGCGGGTCACGGCGCCGGGCGCGGCGAGCGCCATCGCCCTGCCGCTGGCCTTCACGCCCTGCGGCGGGCAGGTTGAGGTCAGCCCCTTGCGCCCCGTGGCTGAGGCCTCGGCTCAGGCGGCTGCGCCCGCCGCAGGCTAGGGGTTCAAACCTGCCGAGATTCAGCGTAGCGGAGCAAACATGACCCAGAATATGACCCAGGCTTTCTACGACCGTGTTTCCGCCGAATTGGCTGATATCGACGCCCAGGGGCTGACCAAGCCCGAGCGCGTCATCGCCTCGCGCCAAGGGCCGGTGATCTCCGTCAACGGCCGCGACGTGCTGAACTTCTGCGCCAACAACTATCTGGGCCTAGCGGGCGACGAGCGCGTCACCCAGGCCGGGATCAGGGCGCAGGAGAAGTGGGGCGCGGGCACGGCGTCGGTGCGCTTCATCTGCGGCACGCTCGAAATCCACAAGGAGCTGGAACGCGCCATCGCCGACTACCTCGGCTTTGAGGACGCCATCCTGTTCGCCGCCGCCTTCGACGCCAACGGCGGCATCTTCGAGCCGCTGTTCGGGGCCGAGGACGCCATCGTCTCGGACAGCCTGAACCACGCCTCCATCATCGATGGCGTGCGCCTGTCGAAGGCTCAGCGCTACCGCTTCGCCAACTCGGACATGGCCGATCTGGAGACCAAGCTGAAGGAGGCGCGCGCCGCCGGCGCCCGCAACATCATCATCGCCACCGACGGCGCCTTCTCGATGGACGGCTATATCGGCAAGATCGACCAGATCCGCGCCCTGGCCGACCAGTATCAGGCCCTGATCATGGTCGACGACTGCCACGCGACCGGCTTCCTGGGCGACAAGGGCAAGGGCTCGTTTGCGCACTGCGGGGTCGAAGTCGACTTCGTCACCGGCACCTTCGGCAAGGCGCTGGGCGGGGCGATGGGGGGCTTCATCTGCGCCCGGTCGAACGTCGTGGAACTGCTGAAGCAGCGCGCGCGGCCCTACCTGTTCTCCAACGCTCTCGCGCCCGCCGTGTGCGGCTCGTCGCTGGAGGCCATCCGTATCGCTGCGGGCGAGGAAGGCGACAAGCTGCGGACACAACTGTTCGCCAATGCCGCGCGCTTCCGCTCGGCGATGGCGCAGGCAGGTTTCGACCTGCTGCCGGGCGAGCACCCGATCATCCCGGTCATGCTGGGCGACGCCAAGCTGGCGCAGGACATGGCCGCGCGCCTGCTGGAGCTGGGCGTCTACGTCATCGGCTTTTCGTTCCCCGTGGTGCCGCGCGGTCAGGCTCGCATCCGCACCCAGATGTCGGCGGCCCACACCTTCGAACAGATTGATCAAGCGGTCGCGGCGTTCACGACGGCCGGCAAGGAATTGGGAGTTATCTGATGACCGACACCATGAAGGCCCTGGCCAAGACGAAACCGGCCGAAGGGCTGGAACTGATCGACGCCCCCATCCCCGTAGCGGGCGACGAGGACGTGCTGATCAAGGTGCATCGCACCGCCGTCTGCGGCACCGACATCCACATCTGGAACTGGGACGAATGGTCCCAGAAGAACGTGCCGGTTCCGATGATCACCGGCCACGAATTCTCGGGCGAGATCGTTGCTATCGGCAAGGACGTGGATCGCCGTCTGAAGGTGGGCCAGCGCGTCTCGGCCGAGGGACATGTGATCGATCTGAACTCCGAAGCGGCCCGCGCGGGTCACTTCCATCTGGACCCCGACACGCGCGGCATCGGCGTGAACCGTCAGGGCGCCTTCGCAGAGTACGTGGTGGCCCCGGCCTTCAACGTCATCGAACTGCCGGACGATGTGCCCTATGAGATCGGCTCCATCCTCGACCCGTTCGGGAACGCTGTGCACACGGCGCAGCAGTTCGACCTGCTGGGCGAGGACGTCATCGTCACCGGCGCCGGCCCCATCGGCATGATGGCGGCGGCTGTGGCGCGTCATGCGGGCGCGCGCACCGTGGTTCTGACGGATATCAATGACTTCCGGCTGGAACTTGCCCAAAAGGTCGCGCCGGGCGTGCGCACGGTCAACACCACCAAGGAAGACCTGCGCGACGTGATGCACGAACTGGGCCTGAAGGTCGGCTTCGATGTTGCGCTGGAGATGTCGGGCTCGCCCGTCGCCTTCAAGCAGTGCGTCGACACCCTGATCATGGGCGGCGGCATGGCGATGCTGGGCATTCCCAGCAAGCCGATGGAGACGGACTGGGGCGCGATCATCCTGAAGGCCCTGACCATCAAGGGCGTCTATGGGCGTGAGATGTTCACCACCTGGCGCAAGATGCTGGGCCTGCTGAAGGCCGGTCTGGACCTGACCCCGCTGATCACCCACCAGATGCCCTATCAGGACTTCGAGGCGGGCTTTGAGGCCATGAAGTCGGGCCAGTCCGGCAAGGTCGTCCTGAACTGGGCCGATTGAGGCGGGGCGGCCTGGATCAGGCCGCCAGCAGCTTGATCAGGGCGGTCTCGAAAGAGGCCGCTTCTGACTTCGGCAGGCTTTGCGCCAGCCGCCCCTGTTCGAACAGGGTGACGACCGCAGGGTGGACGTAGGACGAGCGGCAGACGGTCGGCGTATTGCCCAGCAGACCCGCCACAGCCTTGATGCAGATCGTCACCTTCCGTTTGGCGTCGGCGGCCGAGGTCGGGGCCTCGGCGTCGCGCAGGGCGCGGGCGGCGGACACCGTACCGGCCCAGGTGCGGAAGTCCTTGGCTGAAAACTCCTCTCCCGCCGCCTCGCGGATATAGGCGTTGACCTCGTCCGAGGTGACGGGATGCAGGGCGCCGTTCGCATCGCGGTATTTGAACAATTGCTGACCGGGCAGATCCCGCAGCGTCCGGACCACCGTGGCGAGGCGTCGGTCGCGGACGCTGACGCTGTGTTCGATCCCGCTCTTGCCGCGAAAGGCGAAGGTCAGGGCGGCGCCGTCCACATCCAGGTGGCGTTTGCTGAGAGTGGTCAGGCCGTAGGAGCGGTTCTGGCGCGCATACTGGGCGTTGCCGACGCGGATCAGGGTGATCTCAAGCAGGCGCACGGCGGTGGCCAGCACCTTTTCCCGACACGGGCCGCGCCGGTACAGGTCGTCCTCTACGCGCTGTCGCAGACGGGGCAGGGCGCGGGCGAAGGCGGGCAGGCGCTCGAACTTGTTCTCGGCCGCATGAGCCGTCCAGTCGGGGTGATAGCGGTACTGCTTGCGGCCGCGCGCATCGCGCCCCGTCGCCTGAATATGGCCGGTGGCGCGCGGACAAATCCACACATCGGTCCAGGCCGGCGGGATGGCCAGGGCGCGGATGCGGTCGAGCATGGCGGCGTCCCGGATCAGGTCGCCGTCCGCATCCCGATAGCAGAAGCCGCGACCGGAGCGACGGCGAGTCAGGCCGGGGCTGTCATCACTGCACCAGGTCAGCCCTTTCGGCGGTGGGGGATGAGGGGACGTCACACGCCGACCTCGCGCAGGCGGGCGCGCAGGATGTTGATCCAGTCGCGGGCCTCGTCCCCGCCCCACAGGTTCCAGGCGATGTAGCCCGCCGAGGGCTTGATCGGATCGGCCCAATGGCGACCGTGCCTGTCCACGGCGTGACGAGCGAAATAGCTGTACATGGATTTGATGTCGCGATCGCTGAGCGGCGTGCGCGACATCAGTTGTTCCGCGCGGCTAACGCCGACCTCGGTCCCGCCGCGTCCATGTTGTTCGCGAAGGGCCAGGCCTTGCCGGGCCGCCTTGGCGATGGCGGCTCCGGGCGTGCGGTCTTCGTCGGACAGGGCCGGGTGGTCGATCATCATGGCTCTTCTCGGGCGGCATACGGCAACGGCGGCCGCGTCGAGCGGTTCCTTAGCCGAGTCTCGCCGATGGCTTGACCTGAAGGCGCAGGCGAGGGACGGAGCGGCATGAATTATCGTCACAGCTTTCACGCCGGAAACTTCGCCGACCTGGTCAAGCACGCCCTGGTGCTGTGGCTGCTGAAGGATCGCCAGGCCAGGGGGCCGGTGACGGTGTTCGACACCCACGCGGGGGCGGGCCTCTATGATCTGTCGGGCGACGCCCAGCGCTCGCGCGAGGCCGAGGCCGGGGTGGCGCGGCTGATGACCGCCGAGGCGCGGCCCCCGCTGATCGAAGCGCTGGCGGCTGAAGTGGCCGCGCTGAATCCCCAAGGCGGCGTGCGGTTCTATCCGGGCTCGCCGGTGCTGACGGCGCGGGCGCTGCGGCCGGAGGATTCCTATCGCGGTTTCGAGCTGAACCCGCCTGTCGAAGCCCTGCTGAATGAGGCTCTGGCTGCATGGCCGAACGCGACGGGACGGGCGGGCGACGGCTATGAAGAGGCGGTGCGCGCGGCCAGAGGCGTCAAGGCGCCGTTGGTGCTGATCGATCCGCCGTTCGAGCGGCCTGACGACTATGTCCGCTCGGCCGAGACGGCGGCGGCGGTGGTGCGCGCGGATCCGACGGCGTGCGTCGCGATCTGGACGCCCTTGAAGGACCTGGAGACGTTCGACGGCTTCATCCGGCGGCTGGAGCAGGCGGGGTTGTCGCGGGTGCTGGTCGCCGAGGCGCGCCTGCGGCCACTGAACAATCCGATGAAGATGAACGGCTGCGCGATGACGGTGGTCAATGCGCCGTCGGGGGCCGAAGCGGCGGCGGCTGAAATCTGCGGCTGGACGGTTCAGGCGCTGGGCGACGCCGGGGCCCGGGCCGAGGTCTGGCGCGCGGGCTAGCCGCTTGTCGGCTCGCCTGGTTCATAGAGGTGAGGCTCGAAAGTGGCGATGGCCAGGATCGGACCCATGGCGGCGACGATCTGGGGGTGGCGCGTCATGGCCTTCCAGTCCGTGGCGCTGGCCCAGATCGCGTGATTGGCGGCGACGCGGCCGTTCAGTCCGCGATGCAGGGTCGCCGAGACAAAGCCGGGCAGGCCGGACTGCACCTTCGCCAGAGCCGCAAGGCGCTCGATCAGTTCGTCCAGGTGGCGCTGGTCGCACTTGAAGATGTTGATCAGCACGACCGGATCATCGGTTGCGGTCATGACGGTTCGTCCCATTGCCTTGGCTGATCTTCTACCCCAATCCAGGGGCTGACGCCTCCTTCATCGTGCGTCTGCGGGAGTGAAAACCGAGCATGAACGTCATCGCCATTCTTGAGACCGGGCGACCGCCAGCGGATCTGGCCGCCCGATACGGCGACTATGTCGATCAGTTCCGCGCCCTGCTGGGCGACGGGGTGGCCACGCGCCGCTTTGACGTTCAGGCGGGCGAACTGCCGGACGATCCTGCGGCCTTCGCCGGAGTCATCGTCACAGGCTCTGCGGCGGGCGTTTATGAGGATCTGCCGTGGATCGAGCCGCTGGCGCAGTGGCTGCGCGATGCGCGCGGCAAGACGCGCCTGACGGGCATCTGCTTCGGCCATCAGATCATGGCTCAGGCGTTCGGCGGCCGGGTCGAAAAGTCGGGGCGCGGCTGGGGCGTAGGCCTGCATACCTATGAGGTCACCGGCGACGAGGCATGGATGCAGCCGCCCGCTGGGACCTTATCTATTCCCGCCTCTCACCAGGATCAGGTGATCGCCCTGGCGGATGGCGCGCGGGTGATCGCAGCCAGCCCCTTCACGCCCAATGCGGGCGTGGCCTGGGGGGACGACGCCATCAGCTTCCAGTGCCATCCGGAATTTGACCCTGCCTTCGCCGCAGCCCTGACCGAGGGGCGGCGCGGACGGATCGCCGAACATCTGGTGGACGAGGCTCAGGCCAGCCTGCAGCAGGCCAACGACAGGGCGATACTGGGCGCTTGGATCCGCAACTATCTGGGCGTATCGAACGCAGGTGAAAATAAGGCCTGATTGCGGCGGGGCGATAAGCCTTGCTCAATATCTCGCCCCCACTGTCGCGCCCATGTCAGGCGGGAGGAAGATGTTGAAGCGCCGTGTTCTGTTCAGGGGCTTCGTTCTCGCAGGCGTTGCGGCGGCCTCGGTCGCTGTCGCCGAGCCGCCCATACAGGCCGATACGGCGCCTCCTCCGGCGACCGTCGAACTGGCTCGCGCGGTCGAGCAGCGGGCGATGCGCACGAACTTCGACGCGCTTGAGGCTTTTGGCCATCAGGCCCTCAGGCGAAGCGACCGCGAGGGGCTGAATCGCCTGTACCATGTCGCCTGGACGTTTCTGAATCAGGGCGATTTCGAGCGGGCCGCTCTATGGAACAGTCGCTTGGCGGCGCAGGCAAGGGCGGCGAACGATAGTCGCTATCTGGCGATCGCGCATCTCAATGCGCTGACGGCGCGCTATGACCAGGGCGATCTGGCTGTGGCCGCTGAAATGGAGGGCGCAGCGTCGACGACTGGCGACTGGTTCGTCAAGGCGCACGCCGCTCGGCTGTACGCGTTGGCTCTGATGGATCAGGATCGGGTCGGCGAGGGATTGCGTCTTCTGGCTGCCGTTGAAACCGAAATTCCGGTCGAGGACGCTTTCGCCGACACCGCTCGCGCCGGGGTGTGGGAAGTGACCGGTATGGGGCTGATGAAGCTCAACGACGTGGCCGGGGCGGCTGCTGCTTTCCATCGGTTTGAAATCGACTATTCCAACCCGGCATATCCCCGCCCGGATTTCGACAGCCTGTACAACCTGACGCGAATGTCGGTTCAGGTCGGCGACCTGGCGCGGGCCGAGCATTACTACGCGGCGCACCACCGCTTGGCTGAGCGGTCCGGCATTGCGGCCATTCGCGCCTATGACGCGGCCCTGTGCGCTGCGGTGGCCGATATGCGGCAACTGTCGGCCCAGGTGCTGGAATGCCTGGCGCCTCACGCTAGGCTTATTGACCGCAAGGCCTTCCTGTCGCTGGACATCCTGCCGCTGCGCGGCGTGGCGCGGGCGCGTATGGGCGACATCCAAGGCGCCCGGCGCGACCTGGAGCGCCTGCGCGAGCTTGCGCCGGACGGCATCGTCGATCCGCGTGAGCGCCTCGTGGAGGCGGAGGTGCTGAGGGCGTCCGGGCGGGCGGCCGAGGCCTTTGACGTGCTGCGCGACTATGAACAGCGCCGCGCCGTGCAGGCGGCGCAGCGCTTCAGCGCCGGCATCCATCAGGTCACCGGCGACATGCAGGAACAGTTGGCCGAGCGCCGTCGTCAGTTGCAGACCGCGCGGGCCAATACCCAGCTTCAGCGTGCGGTCATCCGTGGTCAGAACTGGATCATGGGCATCGGCCTCCTGTTCGTCCTTTCGGCGTTGTTCGTCGTCATCTGGCAGAGACGCCAGTCCCGGCGCCTGCGCGCAGCCCAGCTTCGCGCCGAAGAGGCCAGTCAGGCCAAAAGCGAGTTCCTGGCTAATATGAGCCATGAAATCCGCACGCCCTTGAACGGCGTCGTGGCGATGACCGACGTGCTGTCACGGCGGGATTTGACGCCCAAGGATCGCGAACTGGTCGACATCATCCGGTCGTCCGGCGTCACCCTGGAGCGGTTGCTGTCGGATATTCTCGACACGGTTCGGGTTGAGACCGGCGAGATCAGGCTGGACCCGGCGCCCTTCAATCTGGGCGTCATGTTGCGCGAAATCATGGCCTTGTGGACGCCTATGGCCATGCAGAAGGGCGTCAACCTTGCGCTTGAACTGGACCCCGTTCTCGACGCCGCCTTCATCGGCGACGTGGTGCGCCTGCGGCAGGTGTTGACCAATCTGGTCAGCAACGCCGTGAAGTTCACCGAAACAGGTCAGGTGCGGCTTGAAGCGCGTCTCGCTGCGGATGGACGGGCTTCGTTCATGGTTTCGGATACCGGCATCGGCTTCGACGAGGAGTTCAAGCAGCGAATCTTCCATCGTTTCCAGCAGGCGGATGGCTCCATTACCCGGCGGTTCGGGGGCAGCGGTTTAGGGTTGGCGATTTCGGCTGATCTGGTGCGGCTGATGGGCGGGCGTCTCGATTGCGAATCGCCGACGGGCGGAGGCGCGCGGTTCTGGTTCGAACTGTCTCTGCCTCCTGCGCCGGAGCCTGAGGTTCAGACTGTTGCGCCCGCCGCGCGCTCCATCGCGCGCCATGAGCGCCTGAAGGTGCTGCTGGCCGACGACCATCCGGCCAACCGCTTGGTGGTTCAGGTCATGCTGGAGGCCATGCCGGTCGATCTGGTCAGCGTTGAGAACGGCGCTGAGGCGCTGGAGGCCTTCAGGCGGGATGGCTTCGATCTGGTGCTGATGGATATGCAGATGCCGGTCATGGACGGCCTGACCGCCACCGCCGCCATTCGCGAGCATGAGCGGGCGACGCACGCGCCGCGCACGCCCGTGCTGATGCTGACCGCCAATGCGCTGAGGGAGCACGTCGAGGCCGGGCAGGCAGCGGGCGCTGACGGCCACCTGACCAAGCCTCTGACCGTGGCCGCCCTGACCGAGGCGATCGAGGCGGCCGTCATGCATGAGGCGGATCAGGTTCCGGCCTGATCCGTGCGGCTCAGGGCCACTTCACCACGGGCGGCATGGAGCTGAGGATGGCGTCCACATTGCCGCCGGTCTTCAGGCCGAACATGGTGCCGCGGTCGTAGAGCAGGTTGAACTCGACGTAGCGGCCGCGACGGATCAACTGTTCCTCGCGCTCCGCGTCGGTCCAGGGCTCCTGCATCCGGCGGGCGACGATTTCAGAGTAGACCTTCAGGAAGGCCTCGCCGACCGCCTGGGTGAAGGCGAAGTCCTTCTCCCAGTCGCCGCTGTCGTGGTGATCGTAGAAGATGCCGCCGGTGCCGCGCGGCTCGTTGCGGTGGGGCAGGAAGAAATACTCGTCGCACCACTGCTTGTATTTGGCGTGCCAGGCCGGGTCGAAGGCGTCGCAGGCGCCCTTCATGGCGGCGTGGAAGTCGACGGTGTCGGGGTGATCGTCTCGGCGATCGACATCCAGAACAGGCGTCAGGTCGCCGCCGCCGCCGAACCAGGTCTTCGTCGTGGAGATCAGGCGGGTGTTCATGTGCACGGCGGGCACGCGCGGGCTGACCGGGTGGCAGATCAGACTGATGCCGGTGGCGTAGAAGCGCGGGTCTTCCTCGGCGCCGGGCACGTTCTTGGCGTAGTCGGCGGGGAAGGTTCCGTGGACGGTCGAGCAGTGGACGCCGACCTTTTCAAACAGGCGGCCGCTCATCATGCCCATGACGCCTCCGCCGCCTTCGGGGCGATCCCAGGGCGTGCGGACGAAACGACCGGGCTCTCCGGTGAACAGTTCAGCGGGGGCGGCGTCCTCCAGCGCCTCGAAACCGGCGTGGATCTTGTCGCGCAGGGTCTCGAACCAGGCGCGGGCGCGCTCGCGGCGCTCAATCAGCAGGGCGGGGTCAGCTTGGATCATGAGGGCTTCAACCATGACGCGGCCTTTCTGAACAGTCCGGCGGGGTGCGCGGACGACGGCCTCATGCCGCAGGCGAGGCGAAGGGGCCTTGATCCAGATCACAATCCCTTGGCGTCGAGGCGGTATGCGAACGGTTCCATCCACGGTCCGGCTGTGCCAGCCTGCCGCACCCGCAAGAAGCAGCGCCGAGGGCGACCGGGCGGGCCTAGTATCTCAAAGAGGGGAAACCATGATCCGCATCGCCCTGAACGCCAGACTGCGCGCCAGTCTGCTGGCCGCCGCTTCCATCGCCGTTCTGGCGGGACCGGCCTTGGCTCAAACCCAGCCGCAAGAGGCGCGGGTAATGCAGATTCTGAAACGCACGCCGCTGATCGACGGCCACAACGACCTGCCGTGGGCCTTGCGGCAGGGCTTTGGGAATGATCCGCACGGCGTTGATCTGAATGCAAATCTGTCAGCGTCGACGCGCCTGCATACGGATATTCCGCGCCTGCGCGCCGGGGGCGTGGGCGGTCAGTTCTGGTCGGTCTATGTCCCGGCCAGCATGGCGCCGGTGGAGGCCGCCAAGGCCACCTTCGAGCAGATCGACACCGTCAAGCGGATCGCCGCCGCCTATCCCGAGACTTTCGAGATCGCCACGACGGCCGATGACCTGGTCCGTATCCACCGCGCGGGCAAGATCGCCAGCCTGATCGGCATGGAAGGCGGCTATTCCATCGACGATTCCCTGGGCCTGTTGCGCGAGTTCTATGATTCGGGCGCGCGCTACATGACGCTGACCCACTCCAAGAGCACCACCTGGGCCGACAGCGGCACCGACGCGCCCAAGTGGAACGGGCTGAACGCCTTCGGCGAGGACGTGGTCCGGGAGATGAACCGGCTGGGCATGATGGTTGACCTCAGCCACGTGTCCGAGGACACGATGGTCGACGCCATCCGCGTGTCGTCGGCGCCGGTGATCTTCTCTCACTCGTCGGCGCGAGCGGTGACGGCCCATCCGCGCAATGTGCCTGACGCGGTGCTGCGCCAGATGGCGGGCAACGGCGGCATCGTCATGGTGACCTTCGTGCCGGGCTTCATCAGCGAGGCGGTGCGCGCCTCCGGCGCGGCGCGGGCAGCCGAGATGACGCGGCTCAGCGCCCTCAACCCCGGCGATCCCGCAGCAGTCAAGGCGGGCATGGACGCCTGGAACGCCGCCAACCCGGCGCCCAAGGCGACGATGGAGGACGTCATCGCCCACATCCAGCACGTCCGCGACGTGGCGGGCATCGACCACATTGGTCTGGGCGGCGACTATGACGGGGTGGACAGCCTGCCGGTCGGCCTGGAGGGCGTGGACGGCTATCCGCGCCTGCTGGCCGAGCTGATGCGCCGCGGCTGGAGCGAGGCGGACATCCGCAAGATCTCGGGCGAGAACCTGCTGCGCGTCATGCGGGCAGTGGAGCGGGTGGCCGAGTCCAAGCGGGCTGAGCGACCGAGCCTGGCCAAGCTGCCCGACGACGGCGCGCCGGAATAAGCCAGCTTCTCTCCCTCCCCTTCATGGGGAGGGTGGTCGCGTAGCGACCGGGTGGGGAGGACCAGGAGATCCTGGCCCCGTCGCTTGATTTGCCAAGCCGCCCCCACCCGTCTTCGGCCTGGCGGCCTCAGCCACCCTCCCCATGAAGGGGAGGGAGAGGCGTGGCGTCTATCGCCTCGGCAACCCCTGCATCTGCCGCAGCGCCTCATGCAGGCCGATCCCGGCGCTGACCGACAGGTTCAGCGACCGGGCTTCCGGCCGGATCGGAATATAGATTCGCGTATCGGCCGCCGCGTGGACGTAGTCGGGCGATCCGGCGCTCTCCTTGCCGAACAGCAGGACGTCGTCGGGCTGGAATACGAAATCCGTCAGCGGCTCGGCCGCGCGCGTCGTGAACAGCACCAGCCGACCCGGCGCGCGGTCGCGCTGGAAAGTCTCCCAGTCGGCATGGCGCGTCATATGGGACAGAGGCCCGTAATCCAGAGCCGCCCGCTTCATCGCCCGATCGTCGAAATTAAAGCTCGTGGGCTCGATGACGTGCAATTCCACGCCGAAACAGGCGCTCAGACGGATGCAGGCGCCGACATTATGGGGGATGTCAGGTTGAAAAAGGGCGAGACGCATTCTAAGGCCCTCATACGCGCGGGGCGGGGCCTTGTCGCGGCTTTTGTTGCGACTGTTTCGCAAATCGCTTTCGCGACTTGTCTGAAGCAGCCGAAACCAAGGCCGGACGGGCAGGGGTTTGCCTTCGCACAAAGGGTTCCATTCGGTTGACGTTCCATCTTGGGGCGGACGACCGGCGATGCAGAGGTGAAACGCGTGGCCGAATCGGTCGTGAATGCTGACGGGCCTGACGGCCAACACGGGGGTGGCGACGCCACCCGCCGCGACTTCATCCACATTGCGGCAGGTGCGGCTGCGGCCGGCGCTGGCGTGATGGTGGCGTGGCCGCTGATCAACCAGATGAACCCGGCGGCCGACACCCTGGCCCTGGCGTCGATCGAATTCGATCTGACCAAGGTTCAGGAAGGCCAGCAGGTCGTCATCAAGTGGCAGGGCAAACCGGTCTTCGTGCGCTATCGCACTCCGGCCGAGCTGACCAAGGTCATCGACGAGGGCGCCGTGGGCAGCCCGCCGCAGACCGACGCCGAGCGCACCAAGGCCGGTCACGAGAAATATCTCGTCGTCATCGGCTCGTGCACCCACCTGGGCTGCGTGCCGACCTTCAACGCCGGCGAGTACGGCGGCTGGTTCTGCCCGTGCCACGGTTCGCACTACGACGCCTCGGGGCGTATCCGTAAGGGCCCGGCGCCGTTGAACCTGATCGTGCCGAACTACGAATACATGTCCGACACCCGCGTGAAGATCGGCTGAGGACGGACAGAGGAACCATGAGCGATCACGAATCCACTTACGTCCCGAAAACCGCTGTCGAGCGGTGGATGGACACGCGCCTGCCGATCATCCGTTTCGGCATGGACTATGCGAACCTGCCGACCCCGAGGAACCTGAACTACTGGTGGACCTTCGGCGGCATCCTGGCGCTCTGCCTGATGACCCAGATCATCACCGGCATCGTCCTGGCCATGCACTACACCCCGCACGTCGACATGGCCTTTGCCTCGGTCGAGCGCATCATGCGCGACGTGAACGGCGGCTGGCTGATCCGTTATGTGCACGCCAACGGCGCGTCGATGTTCTTCATCGCCGTCTATCTGCACATGCTGCGGGGCCTATACTACGGCTCCTACAAGGCGCCGCGCGAGATGATCTGGATCGTCGGTTGCGTGATCTTCTTCCTGATGATCGCCACCGCCTTCCTCGGCTACGTCCTGCCGTGGGGCCAGATGTCCTTCTGGGGCGCTGAGGTCATCACCAACCTGATCGGCGCCATTCCGGTCGTCGGCGAGCCGATCCTGATCTGGCTGCGTGGCGGCCCGGCGATCGACAACGCGACGCTGAACCGCTTCTTCTCGCTGCACTACCTGCTGCCGTTCGTCATCGCCGGCTGCGTTGTGCTGCACCTGTGGGCCCTGCACGCCGCCGGTCAGAACAACCCGGTCGGCATCCTGATCCCGAAGGACCGCGCCAAGAAGGACATGCTGCCGTTCCACCCGTACTTCACGGTCAAGGACGGCTTCGCGATCATCCTGTTCCTGATCCTGTTCGCGGTCTTCGTCTTCTATCAGCCGAACGCCCTGGGCCACGCCGACAACTACATCCCGGCCAACCCGCTGCAGACTCCGGCGCACATCGTGCCTGAGTGGTACATGCTGCCCTTCTACGCGATCCTGCGCGCCATCCCCGACAAGTTCGGCGGTGTGGTGGCCATGTTCGCGGCGATCGGCATCCTGTTCGTCCTGCCGTGGATCGATACGTCCAAGGTGCGCTCGATGCGTTACCGCCCGACGATGCGGACCTTCTTCATCATCTTCCTGTTCGTCTGCTTCGGACTGGGCTGGTGCGGCGCGCAACTGCCGGACGCTCCGGTCGTGCCGGGCATGCCCAGCTTCAACCTGATCGACGGCCAGCTGAACTCCTACTTGTGGCTGACCCGTCTGTTCACGCTGTACTATTTCGCCTTCCTTGGGCCGATCATGTTCTTCGTGGGACTGAAGGAAAAGCCGCTGCCGATCCCGGCGACGATCTCGGAGCCCGTGCTCCCGTCGACCGCAGCCGAGAAGGCGTGAGCGCGATGATGAGCAACGAGAAAAAGACCGTGTCCTTCCGCAAGATCCTTGTCTCTGTGACGGCCGCTGTCGGCCTGGTCGCCATCGCCGCTCCGGCGATGGCCGCCGGGGGCGCCAAGCATCCGCGCGACGGCGGCTTCAGCTTCGCCGGGCCGTTCGGCACCTTCGATCAGGGCCAGCTGCAACGCGGCTATAAGGTCTATCGCGAAGTCTGCGCCTCCTGCCACGGCATGGATATGGTGCACTTCCGCAACCTGGGCGATAAGCACGGCCCGTTCTGGAATCCGAAGTATCCGAACCCGAACGACAACCCGGTCGTGAAGGCGCTGGCCAAGGAAATCCAGGTCGGCGACATCGACTCGGAAACGGGCGAGGCCCTGATGCGCGACGCCACCACGGCCGACCGCTTCCCCAACCCCTATCCGAACCCGACGGCTGCGGCTGCGGCCAACGGCGGCGCCATGCCGCCGGACCTGTCGGTCATGGCCAAGGCGCGTCACGACGGCGCCAACTACATCTACTCGCTGCTGTCGGGCTATTCCGCTCCGCCGGCTGGCCTGAAGATGACCGAGACCCAGCACTACAACCCCTATATGGCCGGCGACATGACCCCGTTCTGGACCGGCAAGGGCGACGTGCCCAAGGGCGGCTTCATCGCCATGCCGCCGCCGCTGAGCGCCGGCCAGGTCACCTATGACGACGGCACCGAGGCGACGGTGGACCAGATGTCCAAGGACGTCGCCGCCTTCATCGCCTGGACCTCCGAGCCTAAGATGGTCGAGCGCAAGCAGATGGGCTTCGGCGTCATCATCTTCCTGCTGGCCTTCGCGGGCGTGACCTACGCCAGCTACCGCCGCATCTGGAAGGGCGTCGCCCACTAAGGCGCGATTGTCTGATCGAAACGAAAGAACCCGCCGGAGCGATCCGGCGGGTTTTTTCATGGCTGCTCAGCGCCTTTCGGCAGTCGACACCTGCGAGCGGGCTGACTACGGTCCCAGCATCGAATTCTCCGAGGGGTGAGCCTGTATGCGTATTTCATCTTCCATCGCCGTTCTGGCCTTCGCCGCCGCCCTGGGCGCGGCGGCCGCCGCACAGGCCCAGACCGCGCCGGCCTTCGACGCCGCGCGCATTTCCGAAGATATCCGCGTCCTGTCGGATGACAGCTTCGAGGGACGCGGCATCGCCACCCCGGCCGAGCAGAAGGTAATCGACTATCTGAGCCGCCAGTACGCCGCCGCTGGCTTCGCGCCGGGCGGTGAGAACGGCGGTTGGACCCAGGCGGTCGGGCTGAACCGTTTCGCCGTTTCCAACGTCACGGGCCGGCTGAAGCTGGGCGACTGGAGCCAGTCGTTGACCCAGGGCCAGGAAGTCACCATGACGACGCGCCTGCCGGGCGCTGCGGTCGACCTGAAGGACAAGCCGCTGGTCTTCGTCGGCTATGGCATCAGCGCGCCCGAGCGTGATTGGAACGACTTCAAGACCGACGTGCGCGGCAAGGTCATCGTCGTCCTGGTCAACGACGCCGACTTTGAAGACCCGTCGCTGAACACCTTCGGCGGCGAGGCCATGACCTACTACGGCCGCTGGACCTACAAGTTCGAGGAAGCCGCGCGTCAGGGCGCTGCGGGCGTGCTGATCGTGCACGAGACCAAGCCTGCTTCCTACGGCTGGACCACGGTCGCCAACTCCTGGGGCGTGCCGCAGTTCGACATCGTGCGCGCTGATCCGGCGTCCGAACGCGTGGCGATGGAAGGCTGGATCCAGCGTGATCTGGCGGTCGATCTGTTCCGCCGCGCCGGGCTCGATTTCGAGCAGGAGAAGATCAAGGCGCGCAGCCGAGACTTCCAGCCGGTTGAGCTGAAGGGCGCGACGGTCGACGCCAGCTTCGACGTCGCCACCGACCGCATCGTCACCCACAACGTCGTGGCCAAGCTGGAAGGCTCGACCCATCCGGACGAGACCATCCTGTACACCGGCCACTGGGACCACATCGGCATGGGCGAGCCGGACGCCAACGGCGACCGCATCTTCAACGGCGCCATCGACAACGCATCGGGCACGGCCGGCCTGCTGGAACTGGCGCGTCAGTGGTCGGCCGGACCGAAGCCGGAACGCACCATCGTCATGATCAGCTTCACCGGCGAGGAAAGCGGCCTGCTGGGGTCGGAATTCTACGCCGCAAACCCGCTGTATCCGCTGGAGAAGACCGTCGGCGGCTTCAACCTGGACTCGGCCGCCGTGTTCGGCCGCATGAACAAGCTGGGCGTGACCGGCTATGGCCATTCGGAGCTGGACGAGCCGGTGATCGCGGCGGCGGCGGCGCAGGGACGCGGCTTCGTCGGCGATGCTGGGGCCGCAGCGGGCATCTACTTCCGCTCGGATCACTTCCCGCTGGCCAAGAAGGGCGTGCCGATGGCCTATCTGTCGTCGACCGGCGATTTCGTCGATGCGCCGATCGAGCCGCGTCAGGCCAAGGCTGCCGACTATCGCGCCAACCGCTACCACCAGGCGGCGGATGAGTGGGAGGCCGATTGGGACTACGCCGGCATGCTTCAGGACCTGGAGGTCATGTTCAAGGTCGGCCAGGACCTGGCTAACAGCCGTGACTGGCCCGAATGGAAGGCCGGTTCGGAGTTCGGCCCCGAGCGCGCCAAGAGCGCCGCTCAGCGCCGTTGATCCGTCTTTCGCGACGAACATGACGAAAATGTAAGGGGCGGCCTCGCAAGAGGCCGCCCTATGACTATCAAAACGGGCCTCGTGGGGGAGGCTGAAGGGAATCGCCATGCACCACCGCTTCATTCGCGGCGTCGCCGCCGCCGCTCTGCTGCTGGTCGCGGGCGCGGTCTCGGCCCAGGACTTTTCGGCCCAGCGCCTGTCGGATGAGATCCGCATCATCAGCGCCGACGATTTCCAGGGCCGCTATCCGGGCACTGAGGGCGAGAAGAAGACGCTGGACTGGCTGCAGGCTCAGTATGAAGCCATGGGGATGGAGCCAGGCGGTCCTGACGGCCAATGGCTGCAGATCATCGATCTGAAGCGGCTGACGCCCAAGGGCCAGCCGACGCTGACCTGGTCTGGCGCGACGTCTCAGGGGCGAGCCCTGATCGCGGGCACGGACTTCACCCTGCGCGCGATGAACGATGCGGCGGCCGGTCAGGTGGCGAACGCGCCCGTCGTCTTCGCCGGTTACGGCATCCATGCGCCCGAGCGGGGCTGGGACGACTATGGCGATCTGGATGTGACAGGGGCGGTCGTCCTGGTCGTGGCGGGCGAGCCGGACGGCGAACTGTTCAATGGCCCCTACGCCACCAACTATCAGTCCGCCGCCTACAAGGCCGACGAGGCCGAGCGGCGCGGCGCGGTCGCGGTTCTGACGATCATCGACGGCGACGCGGGCGCCGCTGCGTGGCGCCGCGAAACGGGCGGGGCGACGCGCACCCGTACCCTGACGCCCGGTTCGGCCGAACTGATGCTCAGCGGCGCCGTCAACCGTGATGCAGCCGCCGAAATGGGCGTGGATCTGGCGACGCTGAAGCCCCGGCTCCAGACCGGCGATTTCCGCGCCTTCCCTCTGGATGTGCGGATCACCGCCGCGGCCGAGGAGACGGTCGAAATCCTGCGCACCCACAACCTGCTGGCCCGCATCACCGGCAGCGAGCGCCCGAACGAGGTCATCATCTATTCGGCCCACTGGGACCATGTCGGCGTCAATGAGAATACCGCCGGCGACGACAAGATCTTCAACGGCGCCTGGGACAACGCCTCGGGCACCATCGGCGTGGTCGAAATGGCCCGTCAGCTGAAGGCCGCGCCGACGCCGAAACGCAGCATCGTCTTCGCCCATATGGCGGCGGAGGAAATGGGCCTGCTGGGCGCCTACGCCTATGTCGCCGATCCGGTCTATCCGCTGGAGACGACTGTAGCCGACATCAACATCGACATGCTGCCTCTCAGCGGCCCGACGAAGGACGTGCCGATCTTCGGCAAGGGGCAGAACAGCCTTGAGGACGACCTGCAGGCCCTGGCCGAGAAGGAGGGGCGCTATGTCTCCGAGGACGGCCAGCCGGAGCAGAACTTCTACTATCGCTCGGACCACTTCCCCTTCGCCCGCGCCGGGGTTCCGGCCCTGATGCCGTGGCACGGCGTGGACTGGGTCGAGGGCGGACGCGAAGCGGGACTGGCGGCGTGGAAGGCCAAGTTCGGCGCCGACTATCACCGTCCCAGCGACGAATGGTCGGCGGACTGGGACCTGCGCTCAGCGGTTGAGAATCTGACCCTGCTGTATCGCCTGGGGCTAGAACTCGCCAACGGCGACGAGTGGCCGACGTGGAAGCCGACGTCGGAGTTCGGCCAGGTCCGCGACCGCAGCGCGGCGGCGAGACGCTAGAGGCGGCTTAGGCGCAAGAAGAAAGGCCCTCTGTCCATCGCCGGGCAGAGGGCCTTCTCATGTCAGCCTTTGACGGTCAGACCGCCGCCAGCGCCTGCTCCAGGTCGGCGATCAGGTCGTCGATGTGCTCGATGCCGACCGACAGGCGGACGGTGTCTTCGGTCACGCCCGCCTTCTTCAGTTCGTCGGGCGACAGCTGGCGGTGAGTGGTCGAGGCTGGGTGGCAGACCAGCGACTTCGCGTCGCCGATGTTGACCAGTCGGGTGAACAGCTTGACCGCGTCCTGGAAGCGGCCGCCCGCCTCGCGGCCGCCCTTCACCCCGAAGGTCAGCAGACCCGAGGCCTTGCCGCCGAAATACTTCTGGATCAGGGCGTGATCCTTGTGCTCGGCCAGGCCCGCATAGTTGACCCAGTCCACCTTGGGGTGCGCCTTCAGCCACTGGGCGACGGCCGTGGCGTTCTCGACGTGGCGGTCCATGCGCAGGGCCAGCGTCTCCAGCCCCTGCAGGATCAGGAAGCTGTTGAACGGCGAGATGGCTGCGCCGGTGTTCCTCAACAGCACCGTACGCACCCGGCCGATGAAGGCCGCTGGGCCGAAGGCCTCGGTATAGACTACGCCGTGGTAGCTGACTTCCGGCTCGTTCAGGCGGCGGAAGCGTTCCTTGTGCTCGGCCCAGGGGAAGGTCCCGCCGTCGATGACGGCGCCGCCGATCGAGGTGCCGTGGCCGCCGATATATTTGGTCAGGGCGTGAACGACGATGTCGGCGCCATGCTCGATCGGCCGGGTCAGGTAGGGGGTCGGCACGGTGTTGTCGACGATCAGCGGCAGGCCTTGCGCGTGGGCGGCGTCGGCCAGGGCGGCGAAGTCCACCACATTGCCCAGCGGATTGCCGATGGATTCGCAGAAGACCGCCTTGGTCCGCTCATCCGTATTGGCCGCCACCGCCGCGAAGTCGTCGGCGTCGATGAAGCGCACCTCAATGCCGTACTGGGGCAGGGTGTGGGCGAACAGGTTGTAGGTGCCGCCATACAGGGCGCCCGTGGCGATGATGTTGTCGCCAGCCTCGGCGATGGTCAGGATGGCATAGGTGATGGCCGCCATGCCCGAGGCCACGGTCAGGGCCGCGACCCCGCCCTCCAGCGCCGCCAGACGCTGCTCCAGCACGTCGGACGTAGGGTTCATGATGCGGGTGTAGATGTTGCCCGCCACCTTCAGGTCGAACAGGTCGGCCCCGTGCTGGGTGTCGTCAAAGGCATAGCTGGTGGTCTGATAGATAGGCACGGCCACCGACTTGGTGGTCGGATCGGGCGCATAGCCCGCGTGCACGGCGAGGGTGTCGAACTTCATGATGGTCCCCGGGAGAATTGGCAGCGTCAGTCAGGCCGATTCATCCAGGGCTTTACCGGTCCTCGCAAGGGCATAGGTTTGCAGTAATTCCAGCTGGGCAGTAAGATTTTCTAACCGATCCGGGTGTTCTCGCTATTTTTGGA
Organism: Brevundimonas naejangsanensis DSM 23858; assembly: GCF_000421705.1. Lineage (GTDB taxonomy): Bacteria > Pseudomonadota > Alphaproteobacteria > Caulobacterales > Caulobacteraceae > Brevundimonas > Brevundimonas naejangsanensis. Next base: position 654,468 of record NZ_ATXN01000002.1, on the reverse strand, counting down.
ACATTATGTGCTGGATTTTCCAGCCCGGGCCTCGCCTGGCGTGGTGGGCGTCAGGGATAGACGCCTTGCGCGGTCGGCCCTTCGCCATCGCCGTCCGCGCTGAATCGCGCCGTGACGCCGGCGTCCGAACGCGTCAGCAGCAGACGGTGGCTCCAAAGCGGGATTGCCGCTTCGCCATCCTTGAACTCCGGCGAGAGGACCAGGATCAGGGCGTCTTCATCGCCCTTGCGAGCGAAGATCCGCAGCGTGACGGCTGCATCGGTCAATCGCTGAATCTCGGCTCTGACATCCAGGGGCTCAAGCAGCGAGCTAGGCGACCGCTCGATCTCGAAGTCGTAAGCCGGAAGCGCGCCCACAGCGCCGGACGACATGGTCGTGCCCAGCCAGGGACGGCCAGTGGACGGCCAGAAAGCCTCAAGCGGGGTCGACTGGCCGCGCCGCAGGCACATGGTCACGCGCTTGCTGCTCCAGATCGTCGGCGCGCCGATAGGGCCGCACCAGATGCGGGTCATGGTTCGCGCGCCCAGCGGGGTGGTTCGCGCAAACTCGACTTCATGCAGGATCATGCCCTCGGGCGCGAAATCATTGATCAGAGGCGCGCGCAGGTTCAGGGGTCTCGATAGACGGCCCGTAAGCGCATATTCCGCCGGGCCAGACAGAACGACTCCGCCTCGACTGATGACGCCCTGACCCGCTGTCATCGCTTCCGGCTTCAACCTTACGCCGCCGATGACGAACGGCGTGGGGGCCAGCCGACTGTCATCTGTCTGGCGTGCTTCGCCGGGCGTTTGGGCGGGTGCGGTTGCGGCGCGGTTCTCGGCTTGTTTCAGCAGTGCGTTGAAATCGACGGGAGGCGCGACCCGTTCTGAGTTGATCTCTATGGAGTCGCCCGCGCCCTGAGGCGTGAGTTGCAACAACTGGCCGTCATAGACCATTCGAGCCACGCCGTCGGTCAAGGGCAGGACGCGGCGCCGCATCGTATAGCGATATGGCTTGGCGTCTGCCGTCATCCCGGGCCCTTCAATCCCGGCGCGGATCGCCAGGCCGTCGTTACGCATGCGCTCATAGACGATGGTCAGATTGAAGGCTGAAGCGGCCTCCGCCGGAACCACCTCGACCCGCTCCGTTCTGGCGTCCACAGAAGTGAAACTGACTTCACGCGCCGTCCACCAGGGGCCGTAAGCCAACACGGGCGTTCCCAGATTGGCTTTGCCGTCGCTGGTGTGGACCATGCATACGGTAAAGCCGCGCGCCCAGCCGAACATGCCGCGTTGTTCGCCCGGGCCGCACCAGGCCTGGATGGATTCAGATTGGTCGACCGTTCTGGGCTTGAACTCGCGGTGGACGACGGGCGCTCCCGCGGCCATCCGGTGGCTGGCGGTCGCGATATCCGCGCCCAACCGGCCTTCGCTTTTCAGGCGAAGCGGCGCGGTAAGAAAGGGTTGCCCTTTGATCGTGACGTCGGAGACGACGGGGTCGCCGGTCGGCTCCATACCCAAGACCTCGGCCAGAAATCTTTCCGCACCGATCAAGGGAGCGACAGATGCGGGGGCGTCGACTTCAACGTCCTGTCCCGCGTCCTCATCGGTTTCGGCAGCGGGGGGAATGGGAGCGGAGTCTTGAGCCTCGGCCGGGGCCGCCAAGGTCGCCAGCAGCAGGCTCAGGGGCGCGACGGCGCCAAGAAGGATACGGAAAGACAGCATGAAATAACCCCGCGGTTCGATATCGAACCGTGTTGGGGATCACTGATTGGCGAATCCGTCATCGTCAAGGGTGGACGCTTCCGGGAAGGAGCATCCACCTTGTTTGCTCGAGTTAGTTGTTGAACAGGAAATGCATCACATCCCCGTCCTTGACGATATAGGCCTTGCCTTCGGCGCGCATCTTGCCCGCTTCCTTGGCGCCCGCTTCGCCCTTCAGCGCGACATAGTCGTCGAAAGCGATGGTTTCGCCGCGGATGAAGCCCTTTTCGAAGTCGGTGTGGATCACGCCCGCCGCCTGCGGCGCGGTGGCGCCGACGGGGATGGTCCAGGCGCGCGCTTCCTTGGGGCCGACGGTGAAGTAGGTCTGCAGGCCCAGCAGTTTGTAGGCCTCGCGGATCAGGCGGTTCAGGCCGGGCTCTTCCAGACCCAGGGTTTCGAGGAACTCCTTCTGCTCCTCATCGTCCAGGACGGCGATCTCCGACTCGATCTGGGCCGAGATGACCACCGAGTTGGCGTTGTCCTCGGCGGCGCGCTTGGCGACCAGGTCCGACAGCTCATTGCCCTTGTCGGCCGAGCCTTCCTCGACGTTGGCGACGTAGAGGGCGGGCAGGGCGGTCAGCAGTTGCAGCATGTCCCAGGCCTTGCGGTCTTCCTTGGACACCTCGGCCAGACGCGCGGGCTTGCCGTCGCGCAGCTTTTCCAGCGCCGCGTCGATCAGCTTGAGGTTCAGCTGGGATTCCTTGTCGCCGCCCTTGGCGCGCTTCTCGATCTGGACGCGGCGACGCTCCAGGCTCTCCAGGTCGGCCAGCATCAGCTCGGTCTCGATGATCTCTAGGTCTGAGATCGGGTCGATGCGGTTCTCGACGTGGGTGATGTCGTCATCGACGAAGCAGCGCGCGACGAAGGCGATGGCGTCGCAGTCGCGGATGTTGGCAAGGAACTGGTTGCCCAGGCCTTCGCCCTTGGACGCGCCGCGCACCAGACCCGCGATGTCCACGAAGGTGATCCGCGAGGGGATGATCTCCTTGGACCCGGCGATGCCGGCCAGGATGTTCAGGCGCGGTTCCGGCACGGCCACGTCGCCGGTGTTCGGCTCGATGGTGCAGAACGGGTAGTTGGCCGCTTGGGCCGCCGCCGTCTTGGTCAGGGCGTTGAACAGGGTGGACTTGCCGACGTTGGGCAAGCCGACGATCGCGACTTTCAGGGCCATGGTATTCCTCGTGAGCGCGAGCCTTTAGCCGGTTCGGGCCGGTTTGTCAGGCTCGCGCCTTCAAGAGAGAGGCTTACTCCTCCGAATCCACTACCGGGGGCTGCTTGATCGCCGCGTGGACGCTGATCGGACCGGCCTTTTCGAACGTCAGGGTGAAGGAGGCGATCCGGCCGTCGACCAGAGGTTCGCGCAGGCCCATCAGCATGATGTGGTTGCCTCCCGGCTTCAGCTCGACCGGCGTTCCGGCGGGCAGGGGCAGGCCGTCGTGCAGGTGGGCCATGCTCATGACGCCGTTCTCCATCTTCATCTCATGCACCTCGGCCGACTGGGCCAGGGCGGTCGAGACGCTGACCAGACGGTCGTCGGAACCCGCCGTCAGGGTCAGGTAGCAGCCCCCGGCCTTGGCGCCGTTGGGCGTGGGGCGGCACCAGGCGTCGGCGACCTGGACCGTGCCGGGGGCGACCGTCGCATCGACGACCTCGGCCGTTTTCTCGGCGGGCTGGCCGCAGGCGACGAGTGTGAGGGCGGCGGCCGACAGGGCGGTCAGGGCGAACAGACGTTTCATGTTGAAGCTCCTTATCAAGAGGCTGCGACGGGCTTGGACCCGGTGAACGCACGCACCGCCCGGTCGAGCAGCAGGGCGGCCACGAGGCTCAGTCCCGTCAAGGGATAGAGGATGGACAGGGGGATGACGATGCACAGCACGGCGATTCTTGCGCGCGGGCCGGGCGGCGCCGTCGGAGCGCCGGAGCGGCGGCGCGACAGGCTGGGCGGGCGGCGCTTCCACCACATGATCAGGCCGCTGATCGCCAGCAGCCAGACGGCGATGCAGCCGATCAGCATGATGATGCGGTTGATCCAGCCGTATTGCATCCCCTGGTGGACGGCGATGCCCCATTCAAAGCCCTTGGCCATGACGCCGAACTGGCTCCAGCGCAGGTCGGCTTTCACAGCCCCGCTGACGCCGTCGACATAGAGGCTGCGGGCGTCCTCGGCCTTGCGAGTCTGGTGGGCGACGGTCCAGGCCAGATCGGACGATTGGGGGATGCTGACGGTGAAGGGCCGGAGCAGGCCTTGCTCGCGCGTTGTTTGAAGGACGCGGCTCAGGCTGGGGGCTGCATGGTCATGTAGGTGTCCATGGGCGGGAAGGACGGCGTTCTCCAGCGTCCAACCCACGCCTGCCGGGGCGTCGTGAGGCTTGGCATGGCTCCAGGGGCTGGCGGCGGCGGGCGCGGGCGGGCGGCCCAGTCCGGTGCCGCGCATGACGCCCATGAACTGATCGCCCCAGACGGCCGACCACGGCATCCCCGTGGCCGCGAGGAAGATGATCACCCCGCCGACGTAGAAGCCGGTCAGGGCGTGGACATCGCGCCAGAAGGGACGTCGACGGGCGTCCGTCTCGCTGGGCTTCAGCACGGCGCCGGCGCGGCGGCGCGGCCACCACAGATAGAGGCCGGTGGCGCACAGGATGATGGCCCAGCCCGCGACGATCTCGACCAGAATGTTCAGCGCCGTGCCGATGGGGCCGCCGAACAGGCTGAGGGAGTGCAGCTTCTTGATCGTCTCGGTCACGCCGCCATAGGCGGTGACGCCGGTGACCGTGGCCGTATGCGGATCGACGAAGACGGTGCGCTGGGCGCCGTCGGGCCGGTCGACGCGGACGCGCACGGCCTGATCGGCGCGGTCAGGGACCAGCACATTCGCCGCCCGGCCTTCGCCTGCAAGCGCGGCGGCGGCCAGCCACTGATCGGGACCGGCCTGCTGGGCGCTGACCGGAACCTGGATCATGGAGCGATAGACGGCGTGGTCGATCTCGTCCTTGAACAGATAAAGGCCGCCCGTCAGCGTCAGCAGCATCAGGAACGGCATGACCAGCACTCCGGCGTAGAAGTGCCAGCGCCAGACGGCCCGATAGGCGCCGGACATCATGTCCGGCGCCTTGTTCTTGAGAGAGATGGTCATCAGTAGGCCAACCGCAGGCCGACGAAGACCGAACGGCCCTCGCCGGGGAAGAAGACGGCCGTCTGTGTTGTGCTGGCGTCCGTCACAGCCGAGAACTCGCCGACGTAGCGCTTGTCGGTCAGGTTGCGCGCGTCGATGTAGACCGAGGCGTTCGGGCCGATGCTGAAGCCGCCGGTCAGGCCCAGCACGGCGTAGTCCGGCGCCTTCATGGTGTTGGCGTAGTCGACATAGGGGCTGGACAGCCGCCACTCGACCGACGGGGTGACGAAGACGCCCGTCGGATGGCGCCACGTCAGTTCGGCCCGGTATTGGTGCTCAGGCACGACCGGCAGGCGGTTGTCGCCCCAGCGCGCGTCGCCGTCGAAGCGGAAGTCGCTCCAGTTATAGACCTGACGCAGCATCAGCGACCCGTCCGCCAGTTCGACCGGCAGGGTCCAGTCCAGCCCGGCCTCGACGCCTTGGTGGATGGTCTTTTTGGCGTTGAAGGTGGCGGCGGGAATGTCGGGGCCGGTGATGAAGTTCAGCATCTCGCCCTCGATCCGGCTGCGATAGGCGACCAGATCCCAGGCCAGAGGCCCGCGACGGCCGCGCGTGCCGATCTCGCCGGTCCAGGCGTCCTGAACCTCGACCGGGGTGAAGCCGGTCAGCGGCGCCTGCACCAGGGCGCCGAAGGTCGGGGGTTCGACCGAGCGGGTGATGTTGGCGAAGATCTGGGCGCCGTCCTCGGCTTCCCACAACAGGCCCAGACGCGGCGAGAACCACTCATAGTCCCGGCTAGCGTCGTTGACCGGGGTCATGCGGTCCAGATAATCGCGCGTGGCGCGTCCCCAGGAGCCGCCCGCGACCAGCGCCAGTTGGTCGGTGACGAACAGCCGCCCCTCGGCGAAGACGTCCAGACCAGAGGCGTCCTGACGCGCATCAGCGGTCTGGGCGCCGCGCTGGCCCGCCAGGTTTACATAGCGCAGGGCCTCGGTCTGTCCGTCGCGCCATGAGAAGCCATAGAAGGCGTCGGCGCGTAGGCCGCCGATCTGGCCGGTCCAGTCGATGCGGGCGAAGGCGCCGCGCGTCGTGCTGTCCTGATCCATCACCTGGAAGATCGGGTGATAGAGTGACTTCTCCCAGCCCCAGACGGCGCCCTCGAACAGGGTGGATTCATTGAAGCGCCAGCGGGTCTGCAGCGTCAGCCGCTTGACCGTCAGGTCGCGGGCCTGATCGCCGGACAGGGCGCTGGCCGAGGCCATGCGCGGGGTCTCCAGCGCCTGTTTCAGGGTCAGGGAGCCGGGCATGTCCTGTTTGATGCCAGCGGCCTGAGCGATCAGGCGCACCTCGCGGTCCTCGCCGAACGAGCGGCCCGCATTGACCGTCAGCCGCCCCTGCGACTGCTGGCTGTGGTCGCGCCAGCCGTCGCCCTGCATGGCGGTGGCGGCGGCGTAGACATCCCAGTCGCCATAGGACTCGGCGACGGCGCCGTGGGCGCGCACGAAGCCGTAGCTGCCGCCCTCGACCTGCATCAGGGCGCGCTGGTTCGCCGTGCGGCCGGTGGGGGTGATCAGGTTGATCGCCCCGCCCAGTTGCGCCCCGCCGAAGCGCAGGGTGTTGGCGCCCTTCCACACCTCGACATAGCGGGCGCTGAGGGAGTCCACGCTCTGGAAGTCGGAAAAGCCGTCGGCGTCGGCGAAGGGCACGCCGTCCTGGGCGAACAGGACGCCGCGCTGGTGGAAGCCCTGGGCGATGCCCGAGCCGCGAATGGACAGTCGGCTTTCCTCGCCGAACCGCTTTTGCGCCAGAACGCCGGGGACATTGCGAAGAGTGTCGGAAAAGCCCTGCACGAAGCGGTCGGAATAGCTTTCGGCCGACACCACGGCGACGGCGCCGGGGGTGCGGCTGAGACGATCGCGGGCCTCGGCCACGACAGTCGGGTCTTCGGCGTTGCGGCGGCCGGTGACGATGATGCTGTCGACGACGGTGGGGCTGTCAGCGCCGGGCAGGTCGTCGGCGTGGGCGAGGGCGGGCGCCAGGCAGGCGCCGATCAGCAGGGCGCACGGCGCCGCAGCGGTCTTGAGAAACATGAAACTGAAGTCCTGAGAACAGAGGTGCAGTCGCAGGCGTCGCTATTGGACGCGGGCGAGGCGGCAGGGGTTTCTGGTTTTCAGGCGTGAGGCGGCGCGCGCGACGGCGGACGCGGCGGAGCCCGGGCCGGGGGCGGCGGGCTGGCGATGAAGGGGGCGTAGACGACGGCCTGCGACAGACGCACGACCGGCGACGGCTCCGGCGCAGGAGGCGCAGGCAGGGCGGCCAGCAAGGGCATGACGCAGGCGGCGCATTTGGCGCCCATCTCGGCCTTGATCGGGCCATCGACGCCGCCGGACTGGATGGTCTGGGGACCGTCGGCCGAGCAGATGACGATGGGCTGGCCGGGCGTGGAGGCCGCCAGAGCCGCGAACGGCATCAGGCTGCCGATCACGATGGCGAACGTCGCGGCCAGGAAGGCCAGCGAGCGCCAGGTCGACCAGTTTTCTGCCTGAGAGCGGGTCACGATGCAGGCCCCTTAAACCTTCCCATACGGGGAAGCCAGACCATGCGGAGCGACCGACGGTCGCGCGGCGCCTCGACAATGCCGCTTTACCCGTGCCAGCGTGGCGGTCGAACAGCCATCGAGGATACGCATGATCCGCGCCATCGGACCCTTCGCTCTCGCCCTGCTTCTCGCGGCGCCCGCAAACGCGCAACAGGTGGAGGAGGGGCCGGGCGGTCCCGACCGCGTCTCCCTGACGGTCTATAATCAGAACATCGCCCTGGTTGAGGACGTGCGGAACCTGAACGTGCCCGCCGGACGCTCTCGCCAGGAGTTTCCGGGCGTATCCGCCAGCATCCGGCCCGAGACGGTGGGGCTGTCGGGGCGCGGTTTGTCGGTGGTCGAGCAGAACTTCGACTATGACCTGCTGACGCCCGGCAAGCTGATGGAAAGCGCTGTCGGCAATGAGATCGGCATCGTCCGCACCAACCCCGGCTCGGGGGCGCAAACGACCGAGCGCGCGCGCGTGCTGGCGGCGAATCAAGGCGTGGTGCTGCAGATCGGCGACCGTATCGAGGTGCTGCGCGACGACGGCGTGCCGACGCGCGTCATCTTCGACCGGGTGCCGCAGAACCTGCGCCCCCGCCCGACGCTCAGCGTCACTCTGGACGCCGAAGGGGCAGGGCGGCGCGAGACGACGTTGTCTTATCTGACCTCGGGCCTGACGTGGAAGGCGGACTATGTCGCCCGTTTCGACGAGAAGGCGGGCAAGCTGGACCTGACCGGCTGGGTGACGCTGACGAACAATTCCGGCGCGACCTTCAGCAACGCCCAGACGCGGGTGGTGGCGGGCGACGTCAATCTGATCGGCAATCAGGGCGGCTATAATCCGCGCCAGCCGGTTCGCGGCGGCGGCGTGCGCGGCAATGGAACCCAGTCGGGCGGAGAAGGCGCTCTGGCTGACGTCTATGTCTATCCGCTGCCTGAGGCGGTGACGGTCGCCAACAACCAGACCAAGCAGGTCGGCTTGATCGACGCGGCCGGCGTGCCGGCGACCAAGCGCTATCTGCGGGTCATCAACGGCTTCTCCACCGCCGAACAGCCGATAGCGGCCGAGGTCGGGGTCATCTTCGCCAACGGATCAGGCGCCGCGGCGCGCGCCCTGCCTGCGGGCGTCATCCGCGTCTATGTGAAGGATGAGGCGGGCGAGCCGCGCTTCATCGGCGAAAGCCAGGTTGATCACTCGCCTGCCGGGTCCGAGATCGTGGTGACGACCGGCGACGCCTTCGACGTGACGGTGCAGCCGCGTCTGGTGTCGTCCGAGCGGGTGTCCAAGCGGTTGGTCGACTATTTCCGCACCCGCTATGCGATGGAGTACACCGTCCGCAACGCCCGGCCCGAGCCGGTGACGGTCGAGGTGCGCCAGCGCGGTCTGGGCCGCGACACGGAGCTGACGGACCAGAGCATCGAGGGCGAGATGCGCGACGCGCGCACCGTCGTCTGGCGTGTGCCCGTACCCGCCAACAGCGAGACCAGGCTGACCGCGACCATCACGACGGGCGGCTGACCCGTGCGCCGCCTTCTGGCGATAACCACTGCGCTGAGCTTTCTGGCGCCCTCCGCATGGGCGCAGACGGAAAGCGTGTCCGCGCGTCCCGACGGGGCGACGGTGGTCATCTATCGCGACCAGCCGGTCGATACGGTCGCCCTGATGGAACAGTCGCGGCAGTCGTGGAACCGGCTGGACCGGCAGGGGCTGGCCCTGATCGTCGAGACGCGCACGGTCGATCTTCCCGCCGGGGAGGGGATCATCCGCTTTCGCGGACTGGCCACCGGCGTCGTGCCGCAGAGCGCGGTGCTGGAGGGGCTGCCCGCCCATGTGGTCGAGCGCAACGCCGACTTCGACCTTCTGTCGCCCGCCAGCCTGATGGAGAAGTCGGTGGGCGAGGTGGTGCGCGTCGTCCGTACCAACCCTGCGACCGGCGAACAGGTCGAGAAGGCCGCCGTCATCCGCGCGGGCGGCCAAGGGACGGTGCTGGAGATCGACGGCCAGTTCGAGGCGCTGGACTGCTCTGGCCAGACCGAGCGGGTCGTGTTCGACCGCATCCCCGAGGGGCTGGGCGACCAGCCGACCCTGTCGGTGCGCACGCGCGCGGAGCGGGCGGGGCGGCACACGGTGACTCTGGCCTATCTGACGACGGGGCTGCAGTGGTCGGCCGACTATGTGGCGCGTCTGGACCCCACGGACGGCACGCTGGACCTGGCCGGCTGGGTGACGCTGGCCAATTTCGGCGGCACGGGATTCCCCGACGCCCCGGTGCAGGTGGTGGCGGGGACGCTGAGGAAGGATGCGGGCACCACGCCGGTCGAGCCTCTGGTCCGATATCAGCAGAACCAGTGCTGGCCACAGGGGACGACGACGTTCGGATCGGGACAGTTCGCGGGCTATGGCGGGGCTCCTCCGCCACCTCCGCCTCCGCCGCCTCCGGCGCCTTCTGCTCCCATGCTGCGGATGGTCGCCAATGAGGCGATGGATGCAGTGGTTGTGACCGGAAGCCGGATCGCCCGGCAAGGCGAACTGGGCGACTACAAGATCTACTCCCTGCCCGAACCGACGACCGTCGCGGCGCGCCAGACCAAGCAGGTGCGTTTCCTAGAGCGCGACAGCGTGGCCTATGAGCGGGTCTATCGCGCCGGACTGCTGGATCAGGACGAGGAATCCCGTCCGATGGGCGTGGTCCTGAAGCTGCGTAATGAGACCCGCGCGGGGCTCGGCGTGGCCCTGCCGGGCGGCTCGGTGGCGGTGATGCAGCCGGATGGCGCGGGCGGCGTGCTGCTGGCCGGTCAGGACCGATTCGAGGACAAGGGCGTGGGCCTGCCGGTACGGCTGAACTTCGGCCAGTCGCCGGATGTGCAGGTGCAGACGCGGCTGGTGAAGAGCGAGAGTTCCCGACGGGGGGCGGTGACGACGCAGCGTTCCGAAATCGAGACTACGGTCACCAACGCCCGCTCGGAGGCGGTCACTGTGGAACTGGTCGCCAACGCCGCCATGCAGCGTGGCTTCCGCATCCGCAGTCAGTCGGTGCGCAGCCGGGTGGATGACACCGGCTATCCGGTGTGGACGCTGACCGTGCCCGCGAACGGCGCGGCGACGCTGAAGGCGGCGTGGACGACGACGGATTGAGCTGTGTTTCTCCCTCCCCTTCATGGGGAGGGTGGTCGCGCAGCGACCGGGTGGGGAGGGCTAGGCGATCGACCCTCAGCCTCTCGCCGCCCCCACCCGACTTCGGCCTTACGGCCTCAGCCACCCTCCCCATGAAGGGGAGGGAGAGGCTTTGTACTACTCGCCCCTGGCCGCCTGTCTGGGGCTGAACTTCGGCGCGGGGGCCAGGCGCATGACTTCGCCCTGATAGCGCTCGTCGTCGCCCTTCACCGCGAAGGGCAGGGCGTCGGCGCAGGCTTGGAGCAGCGCGTCCAGCCACGGCTTGTCGGCCTTATGGAAGTCGCCCAGGACGTGGTGCATGACCAACTGCGGCTCGCCGGGGTGGCCGATGCCCATGCGGGCCCGGCGGAAGTCGGCGCCCAGGTGGCTGATCAGGCTGCGCACGCCGTTCTGGCCCGCTGCGCCGCCGCCCTGCTTCATGCGGAAGCGGCCGGGCGCCAGATCGATCTCGTCGTGGAAGACGATGACGTGCTCGGGCTTCACCTTGTAGAAACGCGCCGCCTCGCCCACGGCCCGGCCGCTCTCATTCATATAGGTCTGGGGCTTCATCAGCAGGACCTTGGTCCCATCGACCTCGCCGTCGGCGACGATCGACTGGAACTTGGCGCGCGACGGGCCGAAGCGCCAGCGGCTGGCGATCTCGTCCACGGCCATGAAGCCGATGTTGTGGCGGTTCTTTTCGTATTTGGCGCCGGGGTTGCCCAGGCCTGCGATGATGATCATGCGGTCCTCATGCCCCGAGGTTCAGACAAAGAAAAGCCCCGCCGGGTGAACCCGGCGGGGCTGTGTCTTGTTGTTCAAACCCCTCAAGCAGCCCTGCGCCGCGCGCAGGGCGATAGGGGAAGAAACATCAGGCCTCTTCGGCTTCGGCTTCCGCGGTGGTGTCGCCGACGTCCGACTGGCCAGCGGCCGAGTTCTTGATCGCGGCGATCATGAAGTCGCGGTCAGCGATGGTCGGCGCGGCGCCTTCCGGCAGCTGGATGTCCGAGATGCGGATGTTCTCGCCGATCTCGCGGCCCTTCAGGTCGACGACCAGTTCCGACGGGATGCGGTCGGCGCGGACCATGATCTCGACGGTATGGCGCACGACTTCAAGCATGCCGCCCTGACGGGTGTAGGGGGCTTCGTCGGCGTTGACGAAGGCGACCGGGATTTCGATCTTGATCTCTTCCTTGGCGCCGACGCGCATCAGGTCGAAGTGCAGCGGGCGGTCGCTGACCGGGTCGAACTGGATGTCCTTGGCGATGACCGGCTGCGATTCCTTGCCATGCTTCAGGGTCACCAGGTGACCGATCAGCTTGCCGGTGTACAGCGACTTGCGGAACTCGCGTTCGTTCACGGAGATGGCCACCGGGGCCTTGTCGCCGCCGTACAGGACGCCGGGCACAGCGCCGTCGCGACGCGCGGCGCGGGCGCCGCCGGTGCCCACGTTCTCGCGGACATCAACGTTCAGAATGATCTCGGCCATCGGGCTCGCCTTCAATACAAGTAAACGCCTGCGCGGAACCGGGGCCCGCGCGGCGGGGTCATGAACCCTTCGAATTCAAGAGGGCGGGCTATTACACGGAACACGGGGCGGACGCAACCGCCCCGGTTCAGCCCGCAGCGATATTCAGCCTCAACCGTGCGGCGAAGGCGTCGGCGCCGACTGGTTCTGCGCCTGCGCCATCGGCGTGGGCGCGCCAGCAGGCGGCACGGCCACGGTAATGGTCGGCATGGGGCCTGTGTACTGGGCCGTGCACTGAGCCATGTCGCGCACGATGTGGCGACCGGCGCAGAAGATGTCCTCATAGTTCGGCTTGGCCGCCGCCAGACACTGGAACAGCATCAGCTTGGACATGCTGAGGCAGAACTCATTGTTCGATTCGGTCGTCAGGGCGTCGGTGTTCGCCTTGGCGTCCTCGCCCGCCGCGCCAAGCGCCGCCAGGGCTGCAATGGCCAGGGAGTTGACGATGGCCGGGGTGAAGGGCGCGCCGCGCTGGGCGGCGGACAGGTTCAGGCCCGAGCCGCTGTTGGCGGCGGCGAACAGGCGGGCGCTATCCTCGGCCGAGGGCAGGCGAGGCACGGCCGATAGGGACTTGGCGCTCTCCAGCCGACCGTTGCGGTCGGCGACAGGCTGGGTGGCCCAGCGGCGACGCGGGTCGGTGCGCTCCTGAATCGTATAGGCGTCCGTCTCGACCGCCTCGGCCAGGGCGGTCATGATTTCGGCGTCCTTGCCCATGGTGCTGGCGATCAGGCCTGCGGCTGATTCGGCGCCGGGCAGGGTGGCGGCGTAGGCGGGATCGGCAACGATTCGCGCCACCATCTGTTGGCGCTGGGCCGGATCAGCAGCGTACTGGCGAACGCCGGCGACATACTCGGGCGACTGCAGGGCCAGGATGGCGCCGTAGGCGATCATGCCGCGCGACAGTTGGCTCGCCTCAACGGCGGCGCCCTTGCGCACAGCCGCCTGAATGGTCTCGGCGTCAGGGAAACCGGCCTGGATCGAGCGGACTTCGCGCACAAAGGCGACATAGACCGATGCGGCCTCGGCCACGCTCTGATTCAGCGCCAGCGCCGGAGGCGGCGGCGGGGGAGGCGGCGGCGGCGGGGCTTCCGGTTCCGGCGTCGAACAACTGGCCAGGACGGCGGCTGCGGCGACGGCGGCGACAGAGAGGCCGTGGCGCAAGAAGGCCTGGGTCATCGGCGGTCTTCCCTTGATTAAGCGATACGCACTTGGACAAGCGTCCGAGGCGCGCGCCGCCTCAGACTACAGGCCCTTATATCGCCGAGGGAATGGTTAGCCGAACCTTAATCGAACAGCTTGGAGACCGACTCTTCGTTGGCGATGCGCCGAATGGCCTCGCCCATCAGCGGCGCCACGGACACGCGGCGGATCTTGGGGCAGTTCAAAACTTCGTCAGGCTGTTCGATGGAGTCGGTGATCACCAGCTCCTTCAGCGGGCCGTTGGTGACGCGATCCACCGCCGGGCCGGACAGGACGCCGTGGCTGATATAGGCCGAAACCTCGGTGGCGCCCCGGTCGATCAGCGCCTTGGCCGCATTCACCAGCGTGCCGCCCGAATCGACGATGTCATCGAACAGGATGCAGCGGCGCCCTTCGACGTCGCCGATGATGTTCATGACCTCGCTCTCGCCCGCCTTGGGGCGGCGCTTGTCGACGATGGCCAGGTCGGCGTCCAGGCGGCTGGCCAGGGTGCGGGCGCGCACCACGCCGCCGACGTCGGGCGAGACGATCATCAGATCATCGCCGCGCGGATAGTTTTCCTTGATGTCCTGCGCCAGCACGGGCGTGGCCACCAAATTGTCGGTGGGGATATCGAAGAAGCCCTGAATCTGGCCTGCGTGCAGGTCCATGGTCAGGACGCGGTCGGCGCCCGCGCGAGTGATCAGATTGGCGACCAGCTTGGCCGAGATCGGGGTGCGGCCCCCGGTCTTACGGTCCTGACGGGCGTAGCCGAAATAGGGCATGACGGCCGTGATCCGCTTGGCCGAGGCGCGCACCAGCGCGTCGGTCATGATCAGCATTTCCATCAGGTTGTCGTTGGCCGGATAGGAGGTCGACTGGATGATGAAGACATCCTCGCCGCGCACGTTTTCCTCGACGACGGCGAACACTTCATTGTCCGCGAAACGCTTCACCTGGGCCTTGGTCAGCGGCATGTCCAGATGGGAAGCAATGGCCTGGGCCAACGTCCGGTTCGAATTGCCTGCGAGCAGCTTCATTGACCGGTCATCCTTTCGCCGTCATCGCCCCGCCAATAGTCGCGGAGGCGTTTCTGGACGCGCTCTCTAGGCGGCGAACGGGGCGGCGTCCAGCCGTGTTCCGGACGTATCTTCGATTTCAGCCGATTGGCTTGGACGCGGGCGCTGTTATAGAGGACGCATCCTGCTAACGAGGGCGCGTGTCGCGTGTCCGCGTCCCGAAGGCATCTTGATGAGGTCGCACTTGCCTGCTTCGAACACTCGGCTCGCTTCGAAAACCCGGTCCGGCCTGATCCTGCTGACGGCTGCTGCTGCGGTCCTGACGGTCTCGGCCTGCTCGGGCACCAAGCCCCGCCAGCGCCTGGCCTATGAAGAGCGTCCGGTCGAGGCCCTGTACAACACGGGCTATCAGCGGCTGCAGTCCAGGCGCTGGATGGACGCCGTCGACTATTTCCAGGAAGTCGAACGCCAGCACCCCTATTCGGAATGGGCGCGCCGGGCGATCCTGATGCAGGTCTACGCCTATTATCAGAACAACGCCTATCAGGACGCGATCGCGGCGGCGGACCGCTTCATCGCCCTGTTCCCCGGCAATCCCTCGGCGGGCTACGCCTTCTACATGAAGGCCGTCTGCAACTTCGAGCAGATCGTCGATGTGGGCCGGGACCAGGGTTACGCCGAGGCCGCTCTGGCGGGCCTGCGCGATGTGGTGCGCCGCTATCCCGGTTCGACCTACGCCACCGATGCGCGGGTCAAGATCGACATGGTCAACGACCAGCTGGCCGGCAAGGAAATGGCCGTGGGCCGCTTCTATCAGCGCGCCAATCAGCCGCTGGGCGCCCTGAACCGCTATAAGGCGGTGATCAACAACGAGGCCTTCCAGCGCACCTCGCATACGCCCGAAGCGCTCTACCGTCTGGTTGAGGTCAATTTGAGTCTTGGCCTGACCGAGGAGGCGACGCGCAACGCCGCCGTCCTGGGCCACAACTATCCGGGCAGCCCCTGGTACGCCGAGGCTTACGCCCTGCTGAACGAGCGGGGTCAGCGCCTTGACGTCAAGCCTGAGGGCAAGCGCGAATCCTGGCTGCAACGCCTGATTCCCGGCGGCGCCTGATCCGGTCGCAGCAAAACAGGCGCGCGGTGATTAAGTCGCTGCGTTCCTGTTCTGTTTCCGGCTAGGATGCGGCGAAACCTAGAATCAGATCGTCCATGCTGACCACGCTCTCGATCCGCGACATCGTTCTTGTCGACGCCCTGGACCTGGAGGTCGAGGACGGCCTGACTGTGCTGACGGGCGAGACCGGGGCAGGCAAGTCCATCATCCTTGACGCGCTGGGCCTGGCGCTGGGCGCCCGCTCCGACGCCGGACTGGTGCGCAACGGCGCCAAACAGGCCTCGGCTACGGCTGTTTTCACAGCGCCTGATGATGAAGCCCTGATCGCCCTGCTGTCCGAACGCGGCTTCGAGGTCGCGCCGGGCGAGGAATTGATCCTGCGCCGGGTGGTGTCTGCCGACGGCCGCAGTCGCGCCTATGTCAACGACCAGCCTGCCGGAGTGACGGCTCTGCGCGAGATCGGCGCCCTGCTGGTCGAGGTGCACGGCCAGCATGAGACGGTCGGCCTGCTGGACTGGAAGACGCACCGCACCCTGCTCGACAATTATGGCGGGTTACAGCCGCAGCTGACGGGCGTGGCGGGGGCGGCCGAGCGCCTGAAAACGGCGCAGGCTCATCTGGACGAGCTTGAGGCGTCCGCAGCCGAGGCGGCGGCCAAGGCTGAGGAAATCGCTCTGAATTTGGCGGATCTGGACGCCCTGGACCCCAAGCCGGACGAAGAGACGGAACTGGCGGGCGAACGGGCCATCCTCGGCGCGGCGGAAAAGGCGGTCGCCGATCTGGCCGACGCGCGCAATCTGCTGGGCGGCGACAAGCTGAGCCAGCGTCTGGCTTCGGCCCTGCGTGCAGTGGAGCACGCGCGCCAGCGGGCGGTGCAGGCGGGCGCCGAGGGCGACAACCCCATCATCGTCAAACTGGCCCAGGCCGCCGAAGCGGTGGACCGCGCCCTGGTCGAGGCGACCGAGGCCGTGGCCTGCGTCGACGCCGCCGCCGACGCCTTCGACTTCGAGCCTGGCCGTCTGGACAAGGCTGAGGAGCGGCTGTTCGCCCTGCGCGCCGCCGCACGCAAACTGAACACGACGGTCGAGGCTTTGCCGGCGCTGCGGGTGAAACTGCGCGAGCAACTGCGCCTGATCGAGGACGGGGAAGAGGCCCTGACCAAGGCCCGCCGCGACGTCGCTGCGGCGATCGAAGCCTATGACGTCGCCGCCCTGCTGCTGACCTCGGCGCGCGAGGCGGCGGGCGATCGCCTGGTCGCCGCCGTCATGGACGAGCTTGGTCCGCTGAAGCTGGAGCGGGCGCGGTTCCGCGTGACGCTGGAGCCGGTCGAAGGGCGTCGCGGCCCGATGGGCGTCGAGACGGTGCGCTTCGAGGTGGCGACCAACGCCGGGACCGCCTTCGGCCCGCTGGACACGGTGGCTTCGGGCGGAGAACTGGCGCGGTTCGCGCTAGCGATGAAGGCGGCGCTGGCCAGCCGTGAGGACCAGCGCCAGCCGGTCATGATCTTCGACGAGGTGGATCAGGGCGTCGGCGGCGCCGTGGCCGAGGCCGTCGGCGGACGCCTGCAACGCCTGTCGCGCGGGGCGCAGGTGCTGGTGGTGACGCACAGTCCGCAGGTCGCGGCGCGCGGCCACGCCCACTGGAAGGTGCGTAAGGCCGACGTGGAGGGCCATACGCGGACCTCCATCGACGTGCTGCAGGAGGGCCCGCGTCAGGAAGAGATCGCGCGGATGCTGTCCGGCGCCGAGATCACCGATGAGGCGCGCGCGGCGGCGCGGGTGCTGATCGGCTGACCCTTTCCTTCTCCCACAAGGGGAGAAGGAAGGCTCAGACTCCCAGAATCCAGCCCTCTTCACTCTCAACCTGAGCGATCAGGGCGTCGTCCGCGCTCGCAGGTGGCGCAAACGCCTTTTGCATTTCTCCGGCGTCGTCCATGCGGGCGAAGGCCTCGGCGGCGGCGCGGACCTGGGCCTGGGTCTTGTATTCCTTGACGCCCTCGGCGTTGACGCTGCGCTTGGCTTCATAGAGGGCGGGCCAGACCTCGACGACGACGGCCGACAGGGGCGCGATGTCGGCCTCGGTCAGTTCGCGCCAGCCGGTGCCGAACGGCCAGACGGCCGCAGAGGCGCCCAGAGTGTCCAGCAGGCGGCGCAGCATGGGCACGCCGACCAGCGTCAGGCCGCCGATCGCGCCCGCGCCGTGCATCTGCCAGACGCTCTTGGGCGGCAGCTTGTCCTTGCGCGCGGCCAGTTCAGTGGCGCGGAACTCGGGGATGTCGGCGCCGGCGCCTTCGGGCGGCTTGGTCGTGGTCAGCCAGCGCTGGGCCTGACTGGCGGGCGCGCCCCAGAAGGGCCAGGGCTCGTCCGTCATCAGGCGGTTCATCTTGGCCGCGACCTGATAGCGGTTGTTGGCGTTATCGGCCTTGTCGACGATGTTGGCGGCCAGGAACCTGCCCATCGCGTCCCACGGACGGCCGTCCAGCTTAAGACGCGCAGCCGTCCCGGCCGGGAAGCCGAAGTCGAAGTCGAAGCCCACCAGCACGCGGTCGCCGCGCTTGCGGTGTTCGGCCAGCAGGTCGGCGATCAGCTTTTCGCCCTCGGCGCGCGTGGCGACGTTGTGCGTCTCGGCATAGAGGCGGAAGCGCACGTCGCGCTTGGCGACGCCGACCCACAGGGTCTGTTCGCCCAGCTTCTTGCCTTCGGCGGCGGTCCAGTTGGCGATGATGTAGGCGTCGAAAAGGCGGGCCACGGGGGCTCCTGATGAAAGAAAGTAAAAGGCAGGACGAGGGGTTCTAGCCGCCCGGACTCAAGCCGTGAAGGGCGATCAGCGTTGCATCAGGGCTTCGACGTGCGACAACCAGCGGCGCCCCAGCCGCAGACCCTCGCCCGGCGAGCGGGCGCCGCTGGTTTTTTCGGCCTCAGAGGCGGGCGCGGTGCGCGTGCCGTTCCACAGGGCCAGCTCGAACTCGGCGTTGTGCGGGTCGCTGAAGATCAGCCGCAACACGACCAGTTCGGCGTCGGGCGCGTCCAGGTTGATTTCCTTGCGCATCTGGCCGCGCAGGACGCGGGCGACGACATGGCCGTCGACGATGATCTCTGCGCCCAGCACTTCTTCGAAGGCGTAGACAAGGCCCATTGCGCCCCGGTTCCACAGCACGACCAGTTGGCCGCCTTCGAGGTCCAGCCCGGCCGCGCGGCCTTCATGGGCCGACAGAGCCACGGTGTCGGCCGGGGCGCCCAGCGCCTTCTTCATCGCCCGCCGCAGTCGCCGCTCGGACTCCATCCACCAGGAAAACAGCAGGACGCCGGTGGTCAGGAAGGCGGCGATCAGGGCGATCAGCAGAATAGCCCTGAACGTGTCGCCCATGGATCAGGCCTCCAGATCCAGATCAACCACGACGGGGACATGGTCGCTGGGCTTGTCCATGTCGCGCGCGTCGCGGTGCGTCTCGATGGCGCGGAAGCGGTCTGCGGCCTGAGGCGACAGCATGGCGAAGTCGATGCGGATGCCATGGTCGCGACGCCAGGCTCCTGCCTGATAATCCCAGAAGGTGAAGGTTCCGGCGGGTTCGCGGCCCAGTTCGTGTGAATCGGCCAGGCCCAGCCATTTCAGCGCGCGGAACGCCTCGCGGCTCTGCGGCTGGAACAGGGCGTCCTCGGCCCAGGCGACGGGGTTCTTGGCGTCCTCGGCCTCGGGAATGACGTTGTAGTCGCCGCACAGGGCCAGCGGCTCTTCCAGAGCCAGCAGTTCGCGCGCGTGATTCTGCAACCGCTGGAACCACGCCAGCTTATAGGTGAACTTTTCCGTCCCGATGGGATTGCCGTTGGGCAGGTAGATGGAGGCGACGCGGATCGGCCGGGGCGCCTCGATCAGGGCCTCGATATAGCGGGCCTGTTCGTCCGTGCCGTCGCCGGGCAGGCCGCGCCGCACGTCCGACAGCGGATACTTCGATAGCAGGGCGACGCCGTTGTAGCTCTTCTGGCCGTGCGTCTCGACGTTGTAGCCCAGGTCTTCAAAGGCCTCGCGCGGGAACTTCTCGTCCACGCATTTGATCTCCTGGAAGCAGGCGACGTCGGGGTTGGCGGCCTGAATCCACTCCAGCACCGTAGGCAGGCGGGCGTTGACCGAGTTCACGTTCCAGGTGGCGATACGCATGAGACGCAAGGCTAAGGTGAGCCGCCCCTTTCGGGAAGAGGGGCGCGCAAAACAAAGACGCCGCCGGATCGCTCCGGCGGCGTCTGAAACCTCAGTCTGATGCGAAGGATCAGCTGTTCGGCGTTGCGGCCGGAGGCGTGGTCGTCAGCTTGCAGCCGCCGCCGATCTGGGAGGCGGTTTCGCAAGGGTAGACCTGTTGCACGGCGTTCTCGGTGTTCACGCGGGCGATCAGGCCGTCGGCGCCGTTGCAAGCGGCTTCATAGAAGGCGCCGTTGGCGTTCTTGCCCATGTAGCGGACCTGGGTCACGTCGCACGAAGCGGCGTCCGACCCCACCAGCATGGTCTTGACCGTGGCGGCTTGCTCCTGCTCCGTGGTGAAGCGGCAGGTCGAACCGGCCGAGGCCAGTTCCAGGCAGTCCACGACTTCCCAGCCGGCGCCGCTCTTGTTGATCTGGGCGCCGTCGACGCCGGCGCAGCCGATTTCATAGACCACCGCGCCGCCCGGCTTGGCGCCGATGATGCGGCCCTCGTCGACCGTGCAGGTCAGACCGGCTTCCTGAGCGAAGGCGGTGAAGACGGCCATGGCGTTGTCGTTGGCGGGCAGGGTGCACTGCGAGCCGACATCGGCGTTGGGGTCGCGTGCGCGGGCCTGTTCGGCCGAGGAGGCCAGCACCAGGCAGTCCGTGGCCTGCGGCGGCGTCGAGGTCAGCAGCAGATAGCCGGGGCCGGTGGCGCACGACACTTCGTACAACGACTCCTTGGCCGCGGACTGACCGAGCAGTTTGGACTCGGTCATCTGGCAGTTGGTGTTGGTCGCCGTCAGCACGGCCTGGGCGCCGGCTTGAATTTCTTCGGCGCTGGGCGGCTTGGGCTGGTTGCGCGGCTGGCGTTCGCGGTTGCGTGAAGTGCGGCTCTGCGCCTCGGTGACCCGGACGCCGTCCTGATCCTGGGCGGAGCGTTGGGCGAAGGCGGGCGAGGTCAGGCCGGAGATCAGGACCGCCGCGGTCACAGCGATCATAGTACGAGCATTACGGGACACGGGGGCGCTCCTTGAGAAAGTTGCATATCCCTGACCGCGCTGACGCCTCGGGTCAAGAATAGACGCGACCTGGAATCCGTCATAAGAACCATAGTTGCGATTGGAGACGGACTTGTCTGACGGCGAAACCCTTGCAGGAACCCGCACGGAGCGCGGTCTGACTTATCCCGCCCTGGCGATGCCCGCAGCGGGCGAAGCGACCGTCGTGGCGCCTGGCGTCCTGTGGTTGCGCCTGCCGCTGCCGATGGCGCTGAACCACATCAACCTCTACGCCATCGAAGATGGCGAGGGCTGGGCGGTCGTCGATGCGGGGCTGGCGACGGATGCGTCGCGCGACGGGTGGAACACGGCGTTGGAGGGCGTGCTGGGAGGGCGGCCGATCACGCGGGTGATCTGCACCCATATGCACCCGGATCACATCGGGCTGGCGGGCTGGCTGTGCGAGCGGTTCGACGCGCCGCTGCTGATGTCGCGGACGGAGTATGTGACCGCGCGACTGCTGATCGGCGACGAGGCCCTGGGGCCTCCAGCGAGCGCTGAGGCCTTCTATCGGGCGGCTGGCTGGTCGGACGAGCAGGTGGCGCGCTGGCGCGACGGCTATGGCGGTTTCGGCCGCATGGTGCAGGACTTTCCGCGCGACTATCGTCGGGTGCAGGACGGCGAGGCGCTGATCATCGGCGGCGACGAATGGCGCGTGGTGGTCGGCGAGGGCCACAGCCCCGAACACGTCTGTCTGTGGCGTGAGAAGGACGGCGTCTTCATCGCCGGCGATCAGATCCTGCCGCGCATTTCCTCCAACATCTCGATCTGGCCGACGGAGCCGCTGGCCGATCCGCTGGGCGACTGGCTCCGGTCGCTGGCGGCGCTGAAGGAACGGTTGCCGGGCGATCTGCTGGCGCTGCCGGCGCATGGGGAGCCGTTCTATGGCGTGACCCTGCGGCTGGAAGCGCTGATGCGCGGGCATGAGGTGGCGCTGAAGCGGCTGGAGAAGACGCTGCGGACGCCGTGCCGCGCCGTGGACGTGTTCGGCGCCCTGTTCGCGCGGCCGGTGGGCGACGCCGTGCTGGGCATGGCGACCGGCGAGGCGCTGGCGCACCTGAACTATCTTGAACGCCAGGGACGTGTCCGCCGCGAGCGGGACGGGGACGGCGTGGACTGGTGGAGCCTTTCGGAGACAGGCCAATGAGCGAACATATTCGGACCCATCTAGAGGGCGGCGTCCTGACGGTCGTCTTCGATCGCGCCGACAAGAAGAACGCCATCACGCAAGCGATGTATACGGCGCTGGCCGATGCAACGGAGAAGGCGAAGGCCGACGACGCCGTCCGAGTCATCCTGTTCCGAAGCGAGGGCGATTCCTTCTCGGCGGGCAACGATATCGCCGACTTCATTTCCCTAGGCCAGACCGAAGGCGATCTGGTTGAGATGGGGGTGTTCCGCTTCCTGAAGGCGCTGGCCGATCTGGACAAACCTGCTGTGGCGGCGGTGCGCGGCCGGGCGGTGGGGATCGGCCTGACGCTGCTGCTGCACTGCGACATGGTGGTGGCGGCCGAAGACGCCCTGCTGTCGGTGCCCTTCGTCAATCTGGCGCTGGCGCCGGAGGCGGCGTCGTCGCTGTTGCTGCCGCGCGTGCTGGGGCATCAGCGGGCGTTTGAACTGTTCGCCCTGGGCGAGGCGATCGACGGCAAGACGGCGCTGGCCTGGGGGCTGGCCAACCGCGCGGTTCCGGCCGATCAGGTCGAGACGACGGCGGCGGATCTGGCGAGCAAGCTGGCGGCGCGGGCGCCCAACTCCATCCGCAAGACCAAGGCCCTGATGCGCGACGCCGAGGCCCTGTGGGGCGTGATGCAGATGGAAGCCAAGGCGTTCGGCTCTCAGATGCGCAGTCCCGAGGCGATGGAGGCCTTCATGGCCTTCAGCCAGAAGCGGGCTCCGGACTTCTCCAAACTGGGCTGATTTCTCGCGGTTTCGCCGAAGATCGCGATTGATTCGGCGGGCGCGGGGGACTAGGGGCCGCGCATGAACGCCGCGCCCGCCTCCGCTTCTTCAGACGACCCGCAGATCGCGGGGCCGATCACGCGTGAGACGACAGCCGATTCGGCCGCTGTCGACGCCCTTGTCATCGCCGCCTTCGGCCCCGGCCGCTTCGCCAAGACGGCCGAGCGTCTGCGCGAGCGGGCGCCGCTGGCGGCCGGGTTCTGCTTGCATGAAGACGGCCGCCTAATCGGTTCGGTGAGGCTGTGGTCGGTCCTGACGGGCGAGGCGCGCTCGGTCTTTCTGGGGCCGATCGCCGTGGACAAGGCCAGCCGCAGCACGGGGCTGGGCGGAGAACTGGTGCGCGCTTGCATCGAAGAGGCGAAGGCGCTCGGGCTGGACGGTATTCTGCTGGTCGGCGATCCGCCCTATTTCTCGCGCTTCGGGTTTGAGCCGGCGCCGGACGCCGTGCTGCCGGGGCCGGTGGACCAGCGCCGGGTCATGTGGCTGCCTTTCACTGATGCGGCGCCGGTCGGAGCGGTGCGCCCCGACGCCTGAGCCGGGCGCGGCCTTCCTTTGCAGGGCGACGCATCCCATAGTTGAGACATGACGAACCCACCGACATCCTCGGGTCTGACAGGCGTGGCCGAGGCTGCCCGTCAGGCGCCGGGCAGGGGGCTGCCGCCCGTGCATCTGTGGCATCCTGAACATTGCGGCGAGATCGACATCCTGATCCGCGCCGACGGGGTGTGGACGCATGAAGGATCGCCCATTGGCCGGTCCGAGCTGGTGCGGCTGTTCTCGACGGTGCTGAGGAAGGATCCGGACGGCTATCACCTGGTCACGCCGGTCGAGAAGCTGAAGATCGCGGTCGAGGATCTGCCGTTCCGCGCCGTAGCCGTGCGCGAAGAGGGTGAGGCGCTGGTATTCATCACGGATCAGGGGGATGAGGCCGTCGCGGGTTCCGATCACGCCATCATCGTCGAGACGGACGCGGCGACCGGCGAGCCTGCGCCGCGTGTTCATGTGCGCGGCGATCTGTGGGCGCGGATCGCGCGGCCCGTCTTCTATGAGTTGGTCGAGCGGGCGCAGGAGACGGACGGACGGCTGGCGGTGCGTTCGGGCGGGGTGACGTTTCCGCTGGGGCCGGAAGGGGCGGGGCTTTGACCTGTTCCGGCTTGAAGTCGCGGCTGCAACAGAGGCTGGACCCGGTATCGGCGTGGTCGCCGCAGCGTGGGGCGGTGCGGTCCGACTATGACCTGAACCCCGATTTCAGCCGTCCGAAGGTCAAGTTGAGACCGGCGGCGGTGCTGATCCCCATCATCGCGCGCGAGGACGGCCCCAGCGTCCTGCTGACGCGGCGATCCGACAGTCTGGCCAGCCATACGGGGCAGATCGCCTTTGCGGGCGGACGACTCGATCCGGGCGAGACGGCGCTGGACGCGGCTTTGCGTGAGGCGTGGGAGGAGATCGCGCTGGACCCGGCCGTGGTCGAGCCCTTGGGGCTGGGCGATCCGTATGAGACGGGCACCGGCTTTCTGGTGACGCCGGTGGTCGGCTGGCTGACGGCGCCGCCGTTGGTTACGCCGTCGCCCGCCGAGGTGGCCGAGGTGTTCGAGGCGCCGTGGGACTTCCTGATGGACCCGGTGAACCATCGCCGCGACTATTATGATCAGGAGAACGGGCCGCGCCGCTGGTTCTGGGCCATGCCTTATCGCGAGCGCTACATCTGGGGCGTGACGGCGGGCATTCTGAAGGGGCTGTTCAACCGCCTCTATGGCGAGGAGGCCGCGCCGCATCAGGCCGCCGAGGCCGACGCGAGCGAGCGCGTGGGATGAGCCGCGTCCTTGAGGGGCAGGACTGGCTGACGGCCGACGCCACGCGTGCAGTGATGGCGGCTCTGGCGGCGGCGGGCGGGGCGGACTGCGCCCGCTTCGTCGGGGGCTGCGTGCGCAACGCCGTGCTGGGCGCGCCGATCGACGACGTGGACATCGCCACCGTCCTGACGCCCGAGGCGGTGGTGCGGGCGCTGAAGGCGGCGGGGCTGAAGAGCGTGCCGACCGGCATGGAGCACGGCACGGTCACGGCCATATCGGAGCGCCAGCCGTTCGAGATCACCACCCTGCGCCGGGACGTCTCGACGGATGGACGGCGCGCCACGGTCGCCTTCACCGACGACTGGGCCGAGGACGCGGCGCGGCGGGATTTCCGCCTGAACGCCCTCTATGCCGATGCGCAAGGCGTGATCCTCGATCCGACCGGGGCGGGCTATGACGACGCTCTGGCGGGACGGATCGTCTTCGTCGGCGAGCCGGAACAGCGCATCGAAGAGGACTATCTGCGCATTCTGCGCTTCTATCGCTTCTTCGCCTGGTATGGGCGAGGCGCGCCGGATGCGGCGGCGGTGGCCGCCTGCGCCGCCCTCGCCGAAGGGGTCGAGCGGCTGTCGGCCGAGCGGGTGTCGAAGGAGATGCTCAAGCTGCTGGCCGCGCCCGATCCGCGCCCGGCGGTGCGGTTGATGCAGGATGCGGGTGTGCTGGGCCGTATTGTGCCGCAACCCGAAGGCGTGACGCTGTTCGAGGCGATGGTCGGGGTCAGCCCGGACCCGGTGCTGCGGCTGTCGGCCCTGTTGCCGGCGGACGTTGAGACGGTGCGCGCATCCGCGAACCGGCTGCGGCTGTCCAACGCCCAGAAGGACCGGCTGATCGCCGCCGCTAGAGCGCCGCTTGACCCGGATATTAGCGACGCGCGCGCGCGCGCCGTCATCTGGCGCGAGGGGCGACAAGCGTTCGAGGATCGCGTGATGCGTGCCTGGGCGGGGGGCGCCGAGGCGGCGAGGATGCAGGCGTTGCTGGCCCTCGCGGCCGACTGGACGCCGCCGAAGCTGCCGGTCGGCGGGCGTGATCTGGCGCGACTGGGTCTGAAACCGGGCCCCGAGACAGGGCGGGTCCTGAAGGCCTTTGAAGACGGCTGGATCGCCGACGACTTTCCCGATCAGGGTCATGAGGCGCGGCTGAAGGCGCTTATTACGTCGCCCGCGTAAGCTCGACGATGACGGGACGGTGGTCCGAGCCGGTCCTGTCGCCCAGCCGCCGGTCGAGCAGGGCCAGATCGGGTGAGCGCCATACATGGTCGATGGTGACGCCCAGCGGCGAGGGCGCCACGGCGGGCCAGGTGCCGGGCCAGGCCGGGGCGGGGATCAGGCCGGTTTGCGCCTTGATCTGACGGCCGATGCGACCGCTGGAAACGCTGTTGAAGTCCCCGGCGATGACGACCGGCCCTGTCAGTCCTTGGCGTAGTCCGGCCAGCCGTTCAGCCTGGCTGATCTGGCCATAGGGATGCTGGAAGGGCCAAGGGCGGGTCATGTGGACGGCGATCAGATGGACCGGCCCCAGCGCCGTCTCGGCCTCGGCGACCAGGGCGGCCAGCCCCTGACCGTCGGCGTCGCGCACGCGGTGCAGCGGCCGTTTCGAGGCGATCACCGAGCGCGCCGCGCCGCTGGGCCGATCCTTGCGCGGGGTGGCGACGCGGTGGGGATAGCCCGCCAGAACCTCGTCCAGCCGGGCGTTGGGGCCGTCGCCCAGCTCGATGAGCATGACGATGTCGGCGTCTGCGGCGGCGATGGAGCGGGCGACCGCGTCCGCATCATTGTTCCGCGCCCACAGGTTGGCGGAATAGAGGGTGAGCGTTTCGGCGCCATCGGCAGGCGTCCCGCGCGGCGGCGCCCACTGCGGCCAGACGGCGACCAGCAGCAGTCCTGCGACGACCCCGCCCAGCGCCGCCATGTCCCACAGCCTCAGCAACAGGAAGACCCCGCACACCGCCACCGTCGCGATCAGGGCCGGAGCGGTGAACTGCGTCAGCAGATCAGGCAGCCGGTGGCCGATACGGCTGAGCGCTGAGACCGCGACCAGTGCGGGCGGCGCCAGAACGGCCAAGGCGGCTAGGCGCGTCAGGGCCTGAAACAGGGTCATGCAGCAGATCGCGAAAGGCGGCAGAGGGCTGTTCCGGTTAGCCGCCGATACGGGCGCTGTCTAGGCGGCCGTTCCGCGCGCAGAAACGGCGCGGCTATCGCGACTGAATACGCCGATGCCTGAAAATTCCCGGCTTTGGCGACGCCTCGACCGTATCGACGCACCTGCATGGGACCTCTGCCCAGACTGACGTCTCCTGATCCACGGAGACTGAACATGAGCATCGACGCCAGCGCGCGGCTGGGCCTGCCCTATCTGGCGGCCGGACAACTGCAGAAGCACGTCACTCTGAACGAGGCGCTGACCTTTCTGGACGCCCTGACCCAGACGGCGGTGGTCAGCCGCACCACGGCGACCCAGCCGGCCGAGGCGTCGGACGGCGACCTCTACATTCTGCCGGAAGGCGCGACGGGCGATGACTGGTCGGGCCGGGCGGCGGGGGCGCTGATGCGTCATGAGATGGGCGGCTGGACCGTGGCGCCCACGCCGGATGGACATCTGGCCGTGGTGCTGGACAGTGAAGAGATCGTCGTGCGCCGTGATGGCGACTGGACGCCCCTTCAGACCGCGACGCCGGACGAACTGCAGCAGATCACCCGCCTGGGCGTGAACGCCACGGCGGATGCGACCAACGTGGTGACGGTGCGGGCGAACAAGGCCCTGTGGACCGCGCTGGAAAGCGAGAGCGGCGGCGACGGCGACCTGCGCTTCACCTTCAACAAGCAGACATCCGCGGACGTGCTGTCCCTGCTGTTCCAGAGCGGCTGGGGCGGCCGGGCCGAACTGGGCCTGATCGGCGACGACGATCTGCGGCTGAAGGTCAGCGCGGACGGCGGGACCTGGCGCGAGGTGCTGATGGCCGACCGGCACACCGGCCGCGCCTGGTTCGCCCGCGGCGCGACGCGACGTGAGACGACGACCCTGACGACCGATGGCGCCTGGTCCCCGCCTGAATGGGCGCGCTGGGTCGAAGCGGTCTGCGTCGGCGGCGGCGGAGGAGGCGGGGCCGGGCTGGCCGGTCCGGCCGGGACAAGCCGCCACGGCGGCGGCGGCGGCGGCGCGGGCGGGGTGATGAGCGCCCTTTGGCCTGTCGAGGCGCTAGGCGCCGGATTGAGCATCGTCGTCGGGGCAGGCGGGGGCGGTGGTTCCGGCTCGGCCGCTGCGGGCGCGCCGGGGGCCGATAGCCGCATCACGCTGGGCGGCGTGACGCTGTTGACCGGCGAGGGCGGGCGCGGCGGGGCGGGCGGCGCGTCCGCGGCCGGGCTTGGCGGCGCCGGCGGCGGCGGCCTGATGGCATCCAATGGGGGCGGAGCCTCTTCGGTCACGGCGATGGGCATGGCTGGCCAGTCCGGCGCGCGGCCTGATGGACCGGGCGGCGGCGGCGGCGGAGGGGGCGTCGGCGCGGCCAATATCATCCAGTCGGGCGGCGCCGGGGGAGATGGCGGCCTGTTGTCGGTCAAGGCGACCGGCGGGGCGGGCGGCGCTGGCGTCGGAAACGCCGGACAGAACGCGCCTCTGAACGATCTGCACTGGGCGGGCGGCGGCGGCGCGGGGGGCGGCGCTCAGGCGTCCGGAGCCGGGCGTGCAGGGGGCGACGGGGGCCTTTACGGCGGCGGCGGCGGCGGGGGCGGCGCGGGCGTGACGGCGGCGGGCGCAGGCGGCGCGGGCGCGCCCGGCGTGGTCCGGCTGACGGCGATCGGGTGACGTCATGATCCAGCGCCTGCATCGCATCATTCAAACTGTGGAGCCGTGGGACGAGACCGCGCCTCCTTTGCCTGAACTGCCGGACGAGGAGACCTGGTCCGCGCCTGACCGGCTCAGCGCCGACGACTGTTTCGACCATCTGGGCGCCGACTGGCGGGTCTCCGCCGCGCCATTTGATCCGGAGGACGACCAATGATGACGCCCAAGGAACCGACGCATGATCTCGCTGAGGGCCGCTGGCTGTGGCGGCGGATCTATGTCTATGGCGCCAGCCTGGCCCTGTGGCTGTTGCTGCGGCTGGCGGTGAACCGGGCTGAGGCCTCGGACCTGCCGCGTATTGCTGACGGCCTGATGGGACTGATCGCCCTGATGCTGTTGCTCTATCTGGTGGCGCCAAGCGCCCAGCAGATCGTCAATATGATGCGCCTGCGCGCGGGCGGGCGGCCATGAGCTTCCGGCTTTCGCAACGCTCGCGCGCCGCGCTGCAGGGGGTGCATCCCGACCTGGTGGCCGTGGTCGAGGCCGCCATCGAGCTGACGCCGGTGGATTTCATGGTCACCGAGGGCCTGCGCACGGCGGCGCGTCAGGCGGAACTGGTGCGGGCAGGGGCCAGCCGGACGCTGAACTCGCGCCACCTGACCGGGCACGCCATCGATGTGGCCGCCTGGGTCGATGGGCAGGTCCGCTGGGACTGGCCGCTTTATCCGCGCATCGCCGAGGCCTTCAAGGCGGCGGCGAAAGGGCGGGGCGTGCGGTTGATTTGGGGAGGCGACTGGCCGCGTCTGCGCGACGGCCCGCATTTCGAACTGGACCGGGGGGCCTATCCATGAGCGGCGGCGTTCTTCGCACCCTGACGCCGCTGGGCTGGCTGGCGGCGTTCGGCGTCGTCGTAGTCCTGATCCTGATCGTCGGGCGAGGACTCGGGGTGCGGTGGGATCCGCTGCATCTGCAGGCGCGCCGTCTTGAAACTGTTCAGCGCCGCGCGGATCAGGCCGAGGCCCTGGCGGCCGCCCGCGCCCTGGAGGCCGCCGCGCGCGGTCGCCAGGTCGAGGCTCTGGACGCCTTTCACCATCATGCCGAGGCCGTGGCGCGGGCGACCGCGACGGCCGAAACCCGAGCAAGGACCGCCGATGACGCCGATACGCCTCTGGATCCCGCTCGCGCTCAGCGCCTGCGTGATCATGACCGCGAGCTGTGCCGCCTTGCCCCAGCCGTCGCCGGTTGCGCCGCCGCGTCTGATCCTTCCTGACGCCGTGACGCGGCCCTGTGATCTGGCGGTGCTGCCCGAGGCGGCCAAGACTGCGGATCTGGAGGAGGCCTATGTACGGCGCGGCGGGCAGATCCTGACGTGCGATGCGGCGCGGCGACTGGCGGTTGAGACGCTTCAGGCCGAACGCGCCCTGATCGACGCATGGGTGCATTCCCGTCCGTGAGTTTGTCTTTTCGATAGGACAGCAGGCGGCATTTTTTGCCGATAAGCCCGGCACTTATTGCCGCCTACGCTCGCTGACGGCAGGAAGTGCCGGGCGTTCTGATATGGTTTCCAGAATCTAACATTGAAAAATCAATGCGCTGGCTTTTGGAACCAGCGACGCTCTGTTGGCCCGCCACTTGCGACCTGACCTTCCGAGCAGAAAGCTCCCGGCAGCCAAAATGGCGTCGGACATCGTCTGAAGACAAAGGACAGCCAAAATGGCTAACAGCATCAACACGAACGTTGGCGCCCTCGTTGCGCTGCAAAACCTGAACGCGACCAACAAGTCGCTTGAAACTGCCCAAAATCGCATCAACACCGGCTTCAAGGTTGCGAACGCCAAAGACAACGGGGCGATTTTCGCTATCGCCACCAACCAGCGTGCTGAAATGGGCGCTCTGGACGCGGTCAAGCAATCCATCCAGCGCGGTCAATCGATCGTCGATGTCGCCATGGCGGCGGGTGACACGGTTACGGCTGCTCTGACGGAGTTGAAAAGCCTGGCCGTGGCTATAGCTGACGCGCCAGCGCACGGGGATGATTATGACCCAACCGATCCGGATACGGCCGGAGAGGCTAACGCGACCCGCTTGGCGTTGGAGGCTGATTTTGACGCGATCGTTAAGGAAATCGGCGATGCGTTGGGCGGCGCTAACTTTGACGGCGTGAATCTCTTTGCCGCCAACACTGCCGAGATCGAAATCACCAACTCGACCACGAGCAAATTCGAGCTGAAGGCAATCGCTGCGGATGCAACCGATGCCACCAGTCTCGGCCTTGCGGCGGGGACGCGAACGGTTGCCGCCGTGGAAGATGCTATCAAGAGCTTCACGGCTACTCTGGCCGACTTCGGCACCAAGTCGAAGTCTCTGGATCGTCAGCTGACCTTTACCAGCAAGCTCCAGGACGCTCTTGAAGCTGGCATCGGCAACCTGGTCGACGCCGACCTGGCCAAGGAAAGCGCTCGCCTGACGGCTCTGCAGACCAAGCAGCAGCTGGGCGTGCAGGCGCTGTCGATTGCGAACCAGTCCAGCTCGATCCTGCTGGGCCTGTTCCGCTAATCCGACGCGATTAGGAAGGGGGCGGGCCGCAAGGTTCGCCCCTTTCTCGTGTCGTTCGATACGGGAGGCGCGGCGCGTCCGCGCGAAAGGATATGGCTGACAATGTCGCGGGAGTGTCCAGCGTAACCTACCTCGATCGCGAGCCGCAGGGCGGCGCTATCGAGGCGCAGCAACCTGTGCAGGGCGCGCAGAAAGATAGCGACGACGCAGGTCGTTACCGATTGACGATCGAGCGCGAGTCGACCGGCTACGTCTATAAGACCCTGGATCGGGTTACCGGGGAGGTGGTTCGCCAGTTCCCTCGTGAAGAAGTCCTGAAGCTGCGTCAGAGCCCGGCCTATGACGTGGGCAAGATCATCAAGACCGAGATCTGAGCGGCGGTCTGGGCGACGGAAGGCGGCTTGACGCCCCTCGGCGGCGCCGGGCGGCGTTAACAGGCGTTGCGGCGCTGTTAACCATACGCTCAGGAATCAGCGTCATTACTACTCGCCAGAATCGGATCTGAGGCGAGAACGGCCATGACCAACAGCGTAATCACCAATGCGTCGGCGCTTATCGCGCTTCAGAATCTGAACGCCACCAACTCCAAGTTGGCGGCGACCCAGAGCCGGGTGAACACCGGGCTGAAGGTCCAGGGCGCCAAGGACAACGCCGCCACCTGGGCCATCGCCCAGAACCAGCGCGCCGACATGAACGCGCTTGAATCGGTCAAGACCAGCCTGAACCGGGCGACCTCGGTCGCCGATGTGGCCCTGGCGGCCGGTCAGCAGATTTCAGATATCCTCGTCGAACTTCGTCAGAAAGCCACTGCGGCGGCCGATCCGTCGGCGTCGGATGCGACGCGCAAGGCTTACAACGATGAGTTTCAGTCGCTGCTGAAGTCCTTGCAGTCGTTTGCGGATAACGCCTCATTCGATGGCGAGAATATCCTGAACGGCAAGGTCGGCGGGGTGCGGCCTGATTACTCGGCAACGCCTCCGGGGGTTCTGACGCCGCTGAACTTCCTGGCGAATGCGGATGCGTCCGAAACCATCACCATGAACCGGCAGGACCTGTCGTTGCGCGGGCTTGGTCTAGCTGTCGCGGGCGCTGCGCCGACGGACCCGGACGTTATGCCTGAGCTGCTAACGCAGGCGGACGCTGAGGCTGCGCTGGCTCTGGTTGAAACCGCTTTGACCGGCGCCAGCGGCAAGCTCGCTGAACTGGGCGCTCAGTCCAAGCAGATCGAGAAGCACACCCTGTTCGTCACCAAGCTGATGGATTCGCTGGAAGTCGGCGTCGGCAATCTGGTGGACGCGGACATGGCGCGTGAAAGCGCACGTCTGCAGGCCTTGCAGGTGCAGCAGCAACTCGGCGCTCAGGCTCTGTCGATCGCCAACCAGGCGCCGCAGATCATCCTGTCGCTGTTCAAGGGCTGAAGCCGCTAACCCATTCGCCGGGTCGGCCCATAGCCCAGAGTGACGGGCGGGCGCCGGCGGCGCGGCGCGGGGCGGGGCATCAGGCCGTAAAGGCTCATCAGCCGCACTAAAAGCCAGCGTACGCGCGACATGAACATCTCCACATCAGGCTGCAGACAAGAGTGAACTGCGGCTGACGCGGGGCGGTTGCGTGCGGGGGTTAAACAATTCGTTACCGTGCCTGCGGCAAGCTGGCCTGCGGAGGCTTTCGTGGCGGTGATCAACAACAGCTATCTGCTGGGCCTTTACGGTCTCGCCGGAGGAGCGGGCGCCTCGTCGTCCGCGCAGTCCGCGCCCAAGCCGAAGACGCAACCGACCGCGCCGTGGACCTTGAGCGGCAAGGAAAAGCCCAGCCAGTCGGACCTTCTGCGTACGGCCTTGAGCGGGCGAAAGCTCGTCAACGAGGACAATGCCGTTCTTGACGTCAAGGGCGTCTCCTCAAGCGACTACCGCAAGATTTTCGCCCTGTATCAGGGGCTGACCATGCTTGAGGCCCTGACGAACCGCGCGGGCGAACGCGGGGTCACCCGTATGGAATCCGAGCAACTGTCTCGACGGTTCGCTTCCGGCATGACGGAGGTGATGGATTTCCTGAATTCCGCTCAGTTCGAAGGCGTGCGCGTGGTTCAGGGCGTCTCGGCCTCGCAGAGCCAGTCGACAGCGGCGGTGCCGCGCGACAATCCCAAATATCTGACCGGCCCGATTCACGACGGCGCCCTGACCGACGAGGTCGCGGCTTTCCAAGGCGATGTGCGTTTCGGCATCACGGTGAAGACCACGACCGGAAGCCAGACGGTCGATATCGACCTGGCTGAGATGGGGGCGACGCCGCGTACGATGGATGCGGTGGTGCAGCACATCAACGGCAAGCTGGAAGAGGCGGGCGTGCAGACCCGCATCCATCGGCAGACGATTGAGGCCGAGCCGCGCACGGTCAAGGCGGGCGACAAGACCATCACCCTTCCGGCCGGGCCGGCGCGCTGGGGGCTGACGGTCGCCGGCGTCTCGCTGGAGACGATCAGCTTCACCCCCGCCGAGGCGCGGGATTCGATTCAGGTCGTACAGGGCGCAGGCAGCAAGGGCGCCCATGAGGTGCTGAAGTTCGACCCGGACGGCAATCCGGTGGCGGGCTCCGGCGGCGGGTTCTGGGTCGAGGGCCGCAGCGGCGTCTCGTCCCTGCCGGACGGCGTCGAGACGGTGCGGGCCAGCGCGGCCGGGCCGGACGGTTCGATGTGGATTGTGGCCGATGTCAGCGCCGGCGCCTCGACCCAGCCGATCAAGGGGCAGGGCGACGTCGTTCTGATGAAGCTGGATTCGGCGGGCAATGTGGTCGTCAGTCGCGCTTTGGGCGCGGCGTCCAAGGCCAGCGGCTACGCCATCGCCGTGGATGCGGACGGGCGGGTGGCCGTGGCCGGATCGGTGATCGGCGCTCTTGTGCCCGGCGAGGCAGGCGCCTCCGCCACGACGGCCGACAGTTTCGTCACCGTCTTCGACGCTCAGGGGCGCGAACAGTGGACCCAGAGGCGCGGCGCCAAGGCCGAGGATGAAGCGACCGCCGTCTCCTTCGGCGCCGACGGGCGGGTCTATGTGGCGGGGCGGGCCAAGTCGGCCATGCCGGGGACCTTGGCCGTGGGCGGCTGGGACGGCTATGTTCAGGCCTTCAGCGAAAGTCAGATCCACAGTCTGGCGCCGATCACGGCGACGGCGACAGGTGCGACCCAGTTCGGCACGGCCGGCGACGACAACGTCCAGGCCATGGTCGTCGACGGCGACAATCTCTACACGGCGGGCGTCGAGAACGGCGCCTTTGTCGTGCGTCATTTCCGTATCGGCGCGACGGGCGCGCCCGAGCTTCTGAGCGTGCGCAATCTGGGCTCCTCTTCGGGCGGCGAGATCGCTGGCCTTGCGGTGGCGGACGGGCGACTGATTATCTCGGGCGCGACCGGCAACGGCGCCCTGAATGCGGGCCAGGTCGCCAATGCTCATGCCGGAGGTCAGGACGCCTTTGTCGCTGTCCTGTCCACGGACCTGGCCGCCTCGGGCGCGGATCGGGTGACCTATTACGGCGGGGCGGGCGACGACACCGCCGCCGACGTCAAGGTGCACGACGGCAAGGTCTGGCTGACCGGCGTGTCGGACCGCGCCGTCGGGGCCAAGGCCGAAGACCCCTCGCGCGGCTATCTGGCGCGACTGGACGTGCAGACGGGGCAGGTAGAGTGGAGCCAGACATGGACGGCGGCTGACGGCCAGGCCAAGCCCCTGGCCCTGACCGTGTCTTCGGGCGGCGCCAGCGTGCTGGATCGGTTGGGCCTGCCGCAGGGCGAGATCAGCCAGAGCCAGTCCAAGACCCTGGTGGATGCGACGGCCGTCCGAGCGGGCGACCGGTTTTATGTGCAGAACCCTTTGACCGGCCGGAAGACGGCCGTGACGATCGACGCCAAGGACACGCTGCAGTCGCTGGCGCGCAAGATCGAAATGGCGTCGGGGCGTTATCTGAAGGTCACGATCAAGACCGACCGCGACTATGTGACCGGCATGGACGGCGACGCACGGGTGACCAGCGGCGGGGTCCAACGCCTTTCCATCACCAGCGCCGACGGGAGGGCCGGAGCTGTTCTGACGCCGGGCGAGGCGGGGCGGGACGCCCTGGCGGGACTGGGCCTGACGCCCGGCTTCATCGGCAAGACGCAGGACAAGACCAAGACCTTCGGGATCGACCTGTCGCCCTTGCTGAACCTGTCCAGCGCAGAGGCCATCGCCAAGTCGCGGGATCAGGTGCAACTGGCGATCAAGGCCATGCGCGACGCCTATCGCGCCCTGGACCCCGCAAGCGACAAGCCCAAGGTGACAGGCCAGGCTCCGGCCTATCTGCAGGCGCAGCTGGCCAACTATCAGGCTGCTCTGGCGAGACTCACAGGCTAAGCCGGGGTTGAGGGCGCTTTCGGTTGACGGCTGTGGGGCGCTCGGGGTTAGTGGGGCCTTCTTTGGCGCGTTGAGAGCTGCATGGCCCTTTCGAAAGACAATCGTACGGTTCTGATCGTCGGCGCGGGTCTGGCCGTCGTCGGCGCCGTGGCCGCCGCCCTGGTCTTCAGCGGAGGCAAGGGCGCGCCATCTGAGCCGCCGCCTGCGTCCAAGGGCGGACTGACCATCGACGTGGCCGAGGCCCCGACGCTGGAGCCGACCCGCGAACTGCGCTGCTTCGTGGACGGCCAGTTCGTCGGCTTGGCCACCCTGGCCGACTGCGCCAAGCGCAACGGCGTGGCCACCAGCGCCCTGGATGTGGGGCTGGACGCTTCCGGCTCGCTGGTCGCGGCGCCGACGGCCTCCTTCGCGCCGCCGCCGGAACTGCCTTCGACCCCGGCCGTCGAGATCGCCCCTGCGGGCCAGCCGGGCGCCGCCGAGGAGACGCGCGCGGCGCCTTCTACCTCGGGCACGGCCTGCCTGCGTCACACGGGTTCGGAATGGCGCCAGGTGTCGGGCAATATGAGCCTGGCGGCCTGTGTTCAGGCTCTCTATTCGGGAACCTGCGTCGCGCCGGGCGAGGCGCGTTACGGGCGGTGGGGCGACACGACCCTGCGTCTGGTCCCGCGCCGCGTGGAGCAGTCGACCGACAACAACCGTTTCCGCACCCTGGCCCAGCAGGACCGCCAATGTCAGTTCCCGGAGCTGTGAGCATGAGCCGCGCTTCGATCACCCTGCTGGCGATTGTCGCGGCGTCTGCGGCTCTGAGCGCCTGCGCCAAGAAGGCGGAGGCGCCGGGCGGGACGGGCGTCTGCTACCATATGGGACAGGACGCCGAGGGCGGGGGCGTGCGCTTCAACGTCGTCGCCCGCGATCAGCCGCAGATCGAGTTCTGCGCCGCGCGACTGGAAGAGATGCGTCTGAAATTCCTGCGTCTGGGCGGCAGCAAGACCGAGATGGTCGGCGCCTATCAGGGGCAGTTCATCTTCATCGACCGCGCTGGGGTCAAGTTCGGCAAGAGCCTGGACGGCCCCCGGTTCTTCGCCCTGGCGCGCACCGGGGACGGCCGCCTGGCCATTCCCGGCGCGATTCAGCGACAGATCGACGGAAGCCCGGTCGCGGTCGCTCCGAACTGATTTCAGCGCCCGGAATTGGGCGTGAACAAAACTGGAACATCTCGTCGAAATCCGCTAGGACTCGGCGCAAGAACATAAAAGGACATTCGTCATGGCGGGCAGCGTCAACAAGGTCATCCTCATCGGCAATCTGGGCCGCGATCCGGAAATCCGTTCGCTGAACAACGGCGACCGCGTCGCCAACCTGCGCATCGCCACCTCGGAGACCTGGCGCGACAAGTCGACCGGCGAGCGCAAGGAAAAGACCGAGTGGCACTCGGTGGTCATCTTCAACGACAACATCGTCAAGGTGGTCGAGAACTATCTGAAGAAGGGCTCGACCGTTTACATCGAAGGTTCGCTGCAGACCCGCAAATGGACTGATCAGCAGGGCGTCGAGAAATACACGAGCGAGATCGTCATCCAGCGCTTCAACGGCCAGCTGACCATGCTGGGCGGCCGTGGCGACAGCCAGGGTGGCGGTGATCGCGGCGGCTACGGCGGCGGTCGCGACGACGACTATTCCTCGGGCTTCTCGACCGGCGGCGCCAACAAGCCCTCGGGTCCGAAGGAAAGCTACGACCTGAACGACGACATTCCGTTCTAAGCCCGGCGCGAAAGGGCGCGGCGTGGGGCAGGGGGCCTATAGCTATCGCGATGACCCGGCCGTGCCGTCCTTTCCGGACGATCGGCCATTGGTCCTGTTCGATGGCGATTGCGCCCTGTGCTCCCATTCCGCACGAACGCTGCTGAAGCATGGGGCCCGCTTCCGTCTGGCGCCGACACAGTCGGAGTTGGGACGGGCCCTGTTGCGACATTACGGCCTCTCGCCGGATGACCCCTCGACCATGCTGGTGATCGAAGACGGTCGCGCCGTCGGCCGTTCTGACGGCGTGCTGCATCTGGCGGCGTCCATGCCGTTTCCCTATCGACTGGCGACGGCGGGGCGGTTGATCCCTCGGCCCGTACGGGATGGGCTTTATGGCTGGGTCGCGCGGCATAGGCGGCGCTTTCCTGGTGAGGCCTGGTGCGCCATGCCGCCTGAAGGCGTAGACATGACCGATCGGGTTCTGGGGTGAGATCATGACGGCATGCGTTCTGGTTCTGGGAGCCAACGGCTTCATCGGATCGCACCTGGCGGCGGCTCTGTCGGTTGCGGGCTGGAGGGTCCGAGCCGGGGCGCGTAGGCCCGATGAGGCTGCGCGCCGAGCGCCGACGTTTGATTGGATCAAGGCGGATTTCGCACAGCTGAAGACGCCCGAAGCCTGGGCCCCGCTGCTGGACGGCGTCGACGCTGTGGTGAACTGTGTCGGCGTGTTGCAGGATGGTGCGGGCGACAACACGACGCTGGCCCATGTCGAAGGGCCGCGCGTGCTCATTGAGGCCTGTAAGCGCGCGGGCGTGCGTCGCCTGATCCATATTTCCGCCGTGGGCGCCGATGATGCCGCGGGCACGGCCTACGCGCGCACCAAGGCCGAAACCGAGCGGCTGGTCCGCGCCGCCGATCTGGATTGGCTGATCCTGCGCCCGTCGCTGGTGGTCGATCGGGCGGCGTTCGGCGGAACCGGCCTGATCCGGGCGCTGGCGGCATTTCCGCTGTTCAGCCCGGTGGTGGGCGGAGATCAACTGTTCCGTCCTATCGTCCTGTCCGATCTGGGCGAGGCGGTCGTCGCGGCGCTGAAACCCGGCGCGCCGGTGCATGAGACGTTCGATATGCCGGGGCCGGAGGCGGTCAGCATGATCGAGACGGTCGGTCTGTATCGCGGCTGGCTGGGTCTTTCACCTGCGCCGGTCGTGCGGGTTCCGCGCGTTCTGGCTGGGCCTGCGCTGATGATCGGCGACTTGCTGGGACGGCTGGGCTGGTCCTCGCCGATTCGCACCACGGCGATGCGCCAGATGGATCACGACGTGTCAGGCGTCGACAATGGTTGGGCCGAGTGTCTGGGCGTCAAGGCGCGGGGTTTTCGCCGTTTCCTGGCCGAAACGCCTGCATCGGTTCAGGACGTGTGGCACGCACGGCTGTGGTTCGTACGGCCGATTTCCATCCTGACGCTGGGCCTGTTCTGGCTGATCACCGGCCTGATCAGCTTTGGGCCGGGCTGGAGCGGGGCGATCGCCATCCTTCATGAAGGCGGCTTCGGTCGCTGGGCCGGGGCGATCGCCTGGTGGGGCGCGCTGCTGGACGTGGTGCTGGGGCTGGCGCTGTTCGTGCGGCCGTGGACGGCGCGCGTGGCGATCCTGATGTGCCTGGCCACGGTCGGCTATCTGATCGCCGGGACGCTCAGCCTGCCGCACTACTGGATCGACCCGCTGGGGCCGTGGCTCAAGGTGCTGCCGATGATGGCCCTGTGCCTGTTCGTGGCGGCGACGGACGCGAGGCGCTGATGCTGTACCTGACCTTGAAGGTCATCCACATTCTGTCGGGCGCGGTGCTGTTCGGCACGGGAGCGGGCATCGCCTTCTTCATGCTGTGCGCCCACATGAGCCGCAACGTTGCGACCATTGCTTCGGTGGGCAAGATCGTCGTGCTGGCCGACTTCGTCTTCACCGCAAGCGCCGTGGTGGTTCAGCCGCTCAGCGGGCTGGGCCTGATCCACCTGCAGGGATACGGCCTGACCGAGCCGTGGCTGCTGGCGGCCTACGCGCTTTATGTGCTGATCGGCGTCTGCTGGCTGCCGGTGGTGTGGATGCAGATGAAGATGGCGCGCCTGGCGCAGACGGCCGCGGACGCGGGCGAGGCTCTGCCTGCCGCCTATTATCGTCTGTTCTGGGGCTGGTTCATCCTGGGCTGGCCCGCCTTTGCGGGCGTGATCGGCATCTATTGGCTGATGGTGGCCAAGCCGGTTTTCTAGCGCGCGAAGCGTCCTTTCTCGGCGGCTTCGGTCAGGGACTGGCGGACGGCGGCGGTCAGTTCGTCCATGCTCTGCACCTGACGCACCCCATAGGCGCGGGCGGTGATGTCGACATTGCCCTTGCGCCAGAACCCTTCGGGAGCCAGCACGATCAGCTTTCCGCCGCGCGCGTGCAGGCCCATTTCCAGCAGGCTGATCGGGCTTTGCGTGCCAGGCGCGAAATACATGACGATGACGTCGGCGCTTTCCAGCGCGGCCAGCTCCCATTCGACCTGACGCAGGAATTCAGGCTCGTCCGCTTCGGGCCGCCAGGCGGGGTTCCAGTCGGGGCGGCGAGGATTCAGTACGGTGACGTCCATGTCGGACAAGGCCTGCGTCAGCGCCCCCTGCCAGTCGGGCGCGCCGCCCATGTCGATGCTGCCGCCCAGGAAGACGCGCGGACGGTCGTTGTCGATGGGCAGGGGCTGAGGCGAAACCACGACGGTCGGCTCGGCGCTCACAGGCGCAGCGCTGATGCAGACGGTCAGGACGGCGAGGGCGGACAACAGGGCAGGGATCTTCATAGCGGTTTCTATAGCCGGTTCGCGGTCGTGGGGCATGACGTGCGGCAGGGTAACCTGTGGTCATGCTTCGTGAGAGGCAAAACGTCGCGCCTTGTGGCAAGCATGGAGGCGTGTCCAGCTCCTCCTCCTCCTCCCCGCACGCGCTGACGCCGCTTGAAATCGCCGCCATCGTGGCCGTTCTGGTCATCTGGGGCGTGAACAACGCCGCCGCCAAGGTCGCCACCGAGATGCTTCCGCCGCTGATGACGGGCGCCTTGCGCTTCGCCATCGCCGCCGCCTGTCTGGTCTGGTTCGTGCGGCCGCCGTTCCCGAACTGGAAAAGCCTGCTGATCATCGCCGTGGTGGGCGGCCCGATCCACTATGGGCTGATCTACCTGGCCTTCTGGCTGGCTCATGACGTCAGCCCGGTGACCATCGCCACCCAGTTGTGGATTCCCCTGACGTCCCTGTTCGCCTTCCTGATGCTGGGAGAGCGGATTTCGAGAATGGCCGCCGTCGGCCTGGTCATCGCCTTTGCAGGCGTGGCGTGGATGACGCTGGACCCCCACGCCCTGAACGACTGGAAGGCCATTCTGGTGGGCGCGCTGGGCGCATCGGCCTGGGCGTTGACGACAGTGATCGCGCGCCGGACGACCTCGATCCCGCCCTTGAAGATGCAGGGCCTGCTGGCCCTGATGGCATTTCCGGTGCTGACCCTGGGGTCGGCCCTGTTCGAGAACGGGCAGTGGGAAGCGGCCAAGGCCGCGACGCCGCTGGTATGGGGCACGCTGATCTGGGCGGGGGTGATTTCGTCCGTGTTCGCCACCAGCCTGATGTTCTGGCTGGTCCAGCGGCGCGAGGCCGGGCGGGTGACGCCCTATCTGCTGGGCTCGCCCCTGGTGTCGATCATGATCGGCGGCCTGTTCATGGGCGACGTGCTGACGCCGCAGATCCTGACGGGTGTCGCCATCGCTCTGCTGGGCGTGGTGACGGTGGCCCTGGGGGAGCGCGGCCTTCGCGCCGGCGCCCCCGCCAAGGTTTAGGTCTGCTTACTGCGCCTTGATGACGGCGCAGGCCACGCGGTCGCCCGCGCCGCCGATCGGCTGGCTGGAGTGGTCGTCGGCGTTGGCGTGGATCACCAGGGCCGAGCCGTCGTCGTCCAGCAGCCACTGACCCGGACCGGCGTCCGCCAGACGGGCGCGGGTGGTGAAGACTTCGGCGTTCACGGCGCCCTTCGCGTCGGCGAAGACGTTGGGCAGGTCGCCGTCGTCAGGCCCGTCGGCGTTCAGCAGGCCGTGCGGCGACTTCGGATCGCCGTGATTGATATGGGCGCCGGCCGAGGTGAAGGGAGCCTCGCACTGGCCCGTGGCGTGGATGTGGATGCCATGCCAGCCGGGCGTCAGGCCCGTGGCCTCGACCTTGATCAGCAGGCCTGTGGCTCCCTGAGTCAGGGTCGCCTTGCCCGTTTCGGCGCCCTGGCCGTTGATGATGGCGACCTGCGCCGTCTGGCCCGGCGCAGCACGCTCGGCGGCCTCGGCCGGGGCTGCCGGCGAGGCCTCTGAAGCCGGCGGCGTCGCCGGGTTCTGGCTGCAGGCGGCCCCGGCGACGAGCACCACGGCGAGGGCGCTGGGAGCGATCAGTTTCGAAGCGGCTAAACGCATGGCTTTCCTGTCCTTTTCGGCATGGGGATTTCAGCGGCGTTTCTTTGCCACCACGGCCCCCGGATGATAGAAACCGGAACAGCGGATCACGTTCCGATTCCGGCCATTTAAAGCCTGATTTCCTTGACCGACGACAGTTACCAAAACGCCGCCCCGATGGCGCCGGGCGATATTTCGACCATCACCATCGAGGATGAGCTGAAGCGCTCCTACCTCGACTACGCCATGAGCGTGATCGTCAGCCGCGCTCTGCCGGACGCGCGCGACGGTCTGAAGCCTGTGCATCGCCGCATCCTGTACTCGATGCACGACCTGAACATGACGCCCGAGCGGTCGTACTCGAAGTGCGCCCGCGTGGTCGGCGACGTGCTGGGCCGCTTCCACCCGCACGGCGACGCCTCTGTCTACATGGCCCTGGTCCGCATGGCCCAGGACTTCTCCATGGGTCTGATGCTGGTCGACGGCCAGGGCAACTTCGGCTCGGTCGACGGCGATATGCCGGCCTCCATGCGTTACACCGAGGCCAGGATGGCCCCGGCCGCCGTGGCCCTGCTGACCGACATCGAGAAGGACACGGTCGATTTCCAGCCGAACTATGACGAGAAGGAACTTGAGCCTGTCGTCCTGCCGGCGCGGATTCCGAACCTGCTGGTCAACGGCGCGGGCGGCATCGCCGTCGGCATGGCGACCAACATCCCGCCGCACAACCTGCGCGAAGTGATCGACGCCTCGGTCGCCCTGCTGGACGATCCGAACGTTTCGGACGACGCCCTGCTGGACATCGTGCCGGGTCCTGACTTCCCCACCGGCGGCGAGATCATGGGCCGTACGGCCCCGCGCAACGCCCTGCGCGACGGGCGCGGCTCGGTCATCGTGCGCGGCAAGGCCTCGGTCGAAGAGATTCGCAAGGATCGCGACGCCATCATCATCACAGAGCTGCCCTTCCAGGTGAACAAGCAGACCCTGATCGAGCGCATCGCCGAAATGGTGCGCGAGAAGCGTCTGGAGGGCATCGCGGACGTCCGCGACGAGTCGGACCGCGCCGGGATGCGCATCGTCATCGAGCTGAAGCGCGACGCATCGGGCGATGTGATCCTGAACCAGCTGTATCGCTATACGGCGCTGCAATCTTCGTTCGGCGTCAACATGCTGGCGCTGAACCACGGGCGACCCGAGCAGATGGGCCTGCGCGCCCTGCTGGAAGCCTTCCTCGAGTTCCGCGAGGAAGTGGTGGTCCGCCGCGTCAAGTTCGAGCTGGCCAAGGCTCGGGATCGGGGCCACGTCCTGGTCGGTCTGGCCGTCGCCGTCGCCAATATCGACGAGGTCATTCACATCATCCGCAGCTCGGCCGACCCGGCCGAGGCGCGCGAGCGGCTGCAGGCCAAGGCCTGGCCGGTCGGGGACATGATGGCCCTGGTCGAGCTGATCGCCGATCCGCGCACCGTGCTGGTCGAAGGCGATAAGATCAGTCTGACCGACGAGCAGGCCCGCGCCATCCTGGCCCTGACCCTGTCGCGTCTGACCGGTCTGGGCCGCGACGACATCTTCGGCGAGGCGCGCAGCCTGGCCGATACCATTCAGGGCCATCTGACCATCCTGTCGGACCGCAAGAACGTCCTGGCCATCATCCGCGACGACCTGCTGCTGGTCAGGGAGCAGTTCGGCGTGGACCGCCGCACCCTCATCGGCGAAGGCGACGCCGAGATGGAGGACGAAGACCTGATCCCGCGCGAGGACATGGTCGTGACCGTCACCCACGGCGGCTACGTCAAGCGCGTGGCGCTGAACGCCTATCGGACCCAGCATCGCGGCGGCAAGGGTCGCAGCGGCATGTCGATGAAGGACGAGGACGCCATCACCGGCGTGTTCAGCGCCTCGACCCACACGCCGGTGCTGTTCTTCGCCACCAACGGCAAGGCCTATAAGCTGAAGACCTGGCGCCTGCCGCTGGGCAATCCGCAGTCACGCGGCAAGGCCTTCGTCAACCTGCTGCCGATCGAGCCGGGCGACAGTATCATGAACGTGCTGCCGCTGCCCGAGGATGAGGCGACCTGGGGCGACTACGACATCATGTTCGCCACCAGGTCGGGCGACGTGCGCCGCAACAAGCTGAGCGACTTCGCCACAGTGAACCGCGCGGGCAAGATCGCCATGAAGCTGGAAGACGGCGACGGCATGGTCGGGGTCGGCCTGTGCACGGCCGAGGACGACGTGCTGCTGACGACCGCGCTGGGCCGGGCCATCCGCTTCAAGGCCGACGATGTGCGCGTGTTCAAGGGCCGCGATTCCACCGGCGTGCGGGGCATCCGCCTGCAGGACGGCGACACGGTCATCTCGATGGCGATCCTCGGTCGCGTCGATGCGACGCCGGAGGAACGCGCCGCCTACGTCAAACACGCCAACGCCATGCGCAAGGCGCTGTCCGGCGCCGATGCAGAGGACGAAGGCGTCACGGTCGAGGCGGACGAAGAGGATGCGGGTGAGGCCGCCCTGTCCGTGGAGCGCATCGCCGAACTGGGCGCGGCCGAGCAGTTCATCCTGACGGTCACGGAAACCGGTTTCGGCAAGCGGTCCTCGGCCTATGAGTATCGTCGCACGGGTCGTGGCGGGCAGGGGCTGACGGCCCACGGCCTGGGCGGTCGTGCAGGCACGCGTCTGGCCGCCGCCTTCCCGGTCGAGGAGTCGGACGATCTGATGCTGGTCACCGACGGCGGCCAGATGATCCGCACTCCGGTCGGACAGGTCCGCATCGTCGGCCGCTCCAGCCAGGGCGTGACCATCTTCCGCACCGGCAAGGACGAGAAGGTCGTCTCGGTCGAACGTCTGGCCGATTCCGGCGGCGATGATGAAGAGGGCGACGCCCCGGCGGTCGAGGGCGGCGAGGCCTGATCCTGTATGGCCGTCGCTCCTGAGCTCTGGATCGACGGCCGTCCTGCCGGGCTTGAGGATCTGGGCCATCAGGCCCTGATCAACTACGGCGCCCTGACCTCCTTCGTCGTGGAGCAGGGCGGCGTGCGCGGGCTGGACCGGCATATGGACCGTCTGAACCGTTCGGCGGTCGATCTGTTCGGCGAGGCGGTCCTTGAAGGTTGTCTGCGCGATCAGATGCGGGCGGCTCTGGCCGGGCGGGCCGAG
This sequence comes from Brevundimonas naejangsanensis DSM 23858, assembly GCF_000421705.1. GTDB lineage: Bacteria > Pseudomonadota > Alphaproteobacteria > Caulobacterales > Caulobacteraceae > Brevundimonas > Brevundimonas naejangsanensis. The sequence continues at coordinate 609,932 of NZ_ATXN01000002.1, read as the reverse complement.
GCCTGGCTGCGCATCAGCCTGTTTTCCCGCGACCTGTCCCTGCGTCAGCCGGACTGGATCGGCGCGCCGCAGGTGATGATCAGCGTCTCGCCGCCGCCGTCGCCTCTGCCGCACGACGTGCGTCTGCAAAGCCAGACCTATGGGCGCGAGGCGCCGCATCTGAAGCATGTCGCCACGATGGGCCTGCTCAGGGCGCGGCGCATGGCGCGGCTGGCGGGTTATGACGACGCCCTGTTCACGGACGCGGAAGGGCTGATTTCCGAAGGCTCTCTGTGGAATATCGGCTTCATTCAGGGCGATACGGTCGTCTGGCCGGACGCGCCCATGCTGGACGGCGTGGCGCAGGCCCTGATCCGCGATGCGCTGGAGCGCGCCGGAGCGCCGCAGCGCAAGGCGGTGGTGAGGCTGACCGATCTGTCCCGCTTTGATGGGGCTTTTCTGTGCAACAGCGCTACGCCCGCGGCCGAGATCGCGGCCATCGACAACCATGTTTTCAGCGGCGCGGCTGATGCAGTGCAACAAATAGGCGCCCTTTGGCGATCACAGCCGCGTCAGAAAATCTAGGCCGTTCATTTCGCACCTGCTAAACGGACCCAAACGATGGGGAGGCCGCTGGCCATGCGTATCGGACTTTATCCGGGCACCTTCGATCCGGTTACCAACGGTCATCTCGATATTATCGGGCGGGCGGTCAAGCTGGTGGACCGTCTGGTCATCGGCGTGGCCCAGAACGACGACAAGGGCCCTCTCTTCTCGACCGCTGAGCGGGTCGAGATGATCAAGGCCGAGGTCGCGCGCTTCAACGCCGACATCGAGGTGCGGCCGTTTTCCAGCCTGCTTATGCACTTCGCCGAGGAACTGAACGCCAGCGTTATCGTGCGCGGCCTGCGCGCGGTCGCCGATTTCGAGTATGAGTTCCAGATGACGGCGATGAATCAGCGCCTCAACAGCGACATAGAGACGGTGTTTCTGATGGCCGATCCGCGGCATCAGGCGATCGCCTCGCGACTGGTGAAGGAAATCGCCCGGCTGGACGGCCGGATCGACAGCTTCGTCAGCCCCGCGGTTGCCGCGAGCGTGTTGGCCAAGGTCAAGAAGGATTGAGGTCGGGTTTGAAGATCAAGTCTGTGATGGCGCTGGCGACGGCGACTGCCCTGCTGGCCGGAGCTGCGATGGCGCAGACGACCAGCCAGTCTAGTGACTGGCGCACGGTGTCGCCTGAGAACCTGTGGGTGATCGACACGGCCAGGGGGCGCATCTTGGTGGAGCTGGAGCCGCGCGCGGCGCCGAACCACATCGAGCGCATCCGCACCCTGACCAGTCAGGGCTTTTATGACGGGCTGAAATTCCACCGCGTCATTCCCGACTTCATGGCCCAGACCGGCGACCCCAAGGGCACGGGCGAAGGCGGCAGCGAACTGCCGGACCTGAAGGGCGAGTTCACCTTCCGGCGCGGACGCGACAGCGGCTTCGCCCCGGTCGAGAACAGCGGGCCGGGCCTGCGCGGCGTCATGGGCTCCATTCCCATTGTGACCCAGCCGGACGCCCAGATGTTCGTGACGGCCGACTTCAAGACCTCGGCGCAAGGGTTGTTCTGCCCCGGCGTGGCGGGCATGGCGCGCGCCGGTTCGCCCGACAGCGCCAACAGCCAGTTCTTCCTGATGACGGGCCAGAACGATAATCTGAACGGATCCTACACGGTCTTCGGACGCGTGCTTCAGGGGCTGGACGTGGTGAAGTCGCTCAAGAAGGGCAATGACGCCAGCGACGGCGCCGTCGGTCCTGATGCGGACACGATGGGTCGCGTGCGTCTGGCCTCGGCCATGCCGGAGGCCGAGCGGCCGACGATGCGCGTGGCCGTGCCCGGTTCGGCGCCGTTCAACGCCGCCGTCGAGGCGGCGCGCGCTGAAAAAGGCGCGTCTTTCACTATCTGCGACGTTCAGCCGCCTGTGCAGGGCGGCTGAGCCGCGCGCCATGCTCGGGGAGGGGCGGGACATGAAGCGGGGAGTTCACACCATCGGGGCGGCGTTGCTGGCCGCCATGCTGGCCGGTTCGGCCGCGGCTCAGGACGCTGCGGCGATTGCGGATGAGCAAGACCGGGCGGCGGCCATCGCCGCCCGCGACTGGCGCTCTGTGGCGCCGGACAATCTGCTGATCATCGACACCAACAAGGGCCGTATCCTGGTCGAGATGACGCCCGAGGCGGCGCCCGGCCATGTCGCCCGCATTCGCCTGCTGGCCAAGGCGGGCTTCTATGACGGCATACCCTGGCATCGGGTCATCGACGGCTTCATGGCGCAGACCGGCGATCCGCTCGGCACCGGCGAGGGCCAGAGTTGGCATCCAGACCTGAAGGCCGAGTTCACCTTCCGCCGCGACGCCCAGACGCCTTTTGCTCCCGTGGCTGCGCCGGCGGGCGCGCTGATCGGCTTTATGCAGTCGCTGCCGGTCCAGACTCAGCCCGACGCCGTGATGGCGACGACAGCGGATCGCAAGGTTCACGCCTGGGGCCTGTATTGTCCGGGCGTGGCGGGCATGGCCCGCGACGATGCGCCTGACAGCGCCAACAGCCAGTTCTTCCTGATGCGCCAGCCCTATCCGGCGCTGGAGAAGCGTTACACCATCTGGGGCCGGGTCGTGTCGGGGCTGGACGTGGTGCGCGCCCTGAAGTTCAGCCCCAATCCGGACGGCATCGTCACGGACCCTGACCGGATGACGCGGGTGCGCGTGGCGGGCGACCTGGCGGAGGGCGAACGACCGTCCGTGCGCGTGCTGAGCACAGACAGCGCCCGTTTCCGCACCCTGGTCGAGAGGACCCGAGCAGCCAGAGGTGCGGACTTCTCGGCCTGCGACATCGAACTGCCGGTCGAGGTGGATTAGGCGTCGCCTATTCAGCGACGCCGCTGTTTCCGCCGCCGCGCTTGCGCCGCCTGCGACGGCGCGGCTTTTGCTGCCGATCCTCGCGCATTTTCTGCAACAGAAGCCCTTCGCGCAGGCCGCGATCGGCGACGCGGACACGCTCGCACGGCCAGGCGCGCTGGACGGCCTCCAGAATAGCGGCCCCGGCCAGGACCAGGTCGGCGCGGTCCGGCCCGATGCAGCTTTCCGCCGCCCGTCCTGCGGGGCCGAGCGCGATCAGGCGGTCGGCGGCTTTTTCGCAGTCGCCGCGCGTCATCCACAGGCCGTCGACCAGATCGCGCTGGTATCGCCTCAGCCCCAGATGAATCCCGGCCAGACTGGTGATGGCGCCCGAGGTGCCGACCATATGGCCGCGCCCCGCCTCGATACGGGCCAGGAATTCAGGACCCGGTCCGCCAGAGGCGATGGCGGCGCCGAAGTCCGCGACCATGGCCTCATACCATTCGCTTGTCCCGTCCTTGGGTTCAGGGTGGCGTTCGGCCAAGCTTACGACGCCCAGCGGCGCCGACATCCACGCCACGGTTTCAATCCCGCGCGCGCCCTTCATCAGCCAGGACAGTTCCGTCGAGCCGCCGCCGACGTCGATCACCAGCACCGCCTCGGCGCGCGGATCGAACAGGTTCAGGCAGCCCGCGACCGACAGGGCGGCTTCCTCTGCAGGGTCGATGATCCGCAGGCGAAGGCCGGTGCCGCGCCGCACGCGCTCGACAAAGGCGGGGCCGTTTTCGGCCATGCGGCAGGCCTGGGTGGCGACGGCGGTCAGGCGCTTGGGGTCGACACCCTTGCGCACCAGACGCTCGGCGCACAGGGCCAGGGCGTCATAGGCCCGGTCCATCGCCCGGTCGTCCAGACGGCCGGTGCGCGACAGGCTTTCGCCCAGGCGCACGATGCGGCTGAAGGAATCCACCACGCGAAATCCGTCACGCGCCGGACGCGCGATCAGCAGGCGGCAATTATTGGTCCCCAGGTCGAGCGCGCCGTACAGAGGGGCGTCTCGATCGATGCTCCCGCCGCTGCGGGAACGCCGAGGCAGGGACCGCGAGTCGCGCCGTTCAGGCGCGCCAGGGGTCTCCGGCATGGGCCGAGCTTTCATGTGGGCGGTCCGAAGCGGCGCCCGTCCCCGACAGGTTAGACCGCGACTCCCTGTCGCGCCAGTCCGTCGTCGCATGCGGTGACGAATGAGGCGGCTTGGCCCAGCGTTGCAACAGTCATGCGTGACGACGACGAACCACCGCGCTAATCTACCCCGAAAGGCCATCAGAGCCGTGAGGAGCGTTCCATGTCCGACTTCGAGCACGTTTTCGAGCAGCCGCCGGAAGGCGCCGCCGCCGACTGGACCATCCCCCAGAACTGGTCGGCCTATACCGAGGTCGAGCACCAGACCTGGAACACCCTGTACGAGCGGCAGATGAAGATCCTGCCCGGTCGCGCCAGCGAAGCCTTCCTGCGCGGTCTGGACGCGCTGGACCTGAACGCGGGCGGCATCCCCGACTTCGACGTCATCAATCCCAAGCTTCAGGCCCTGACCGGCTGGACCGTGGTCTGCGTGCCGGGACTGGTGCCGGACGAGGTCTTCTTCGACCACCTGGCCAACCGCCGCTTCGTCTCGGGCCAGTTCATCCGCAAGCCGGATCAACTGGATTACCTGCAGGAGCCGGACATCTTCCACGACGTGTTCGGCCATGTGCCGATGCTGACCGACCCCGACTTCGCCGCCTATATGGAGGCCTACGGCAAGGGCGGGCAGCGGGCGGCGTCGCTGGGGATGCTGCCGAACCTGGCGCGCCTGTACTGGTACACGGTCGAGTTCGGTCTGATGCAGGAGGCGGACGGCCTTCGCATCTATGGCGCGGGCATCGTGTCGTCGGCGACCGAGAGCGTCTTCAGCCTTGACGACCCCTCGCCGAACCGGCTGGGCTTCGACCTGGAGCGCGTGATGAAGACCCTGTACCGCATCGACGACTTCCAGCAGGTCTATTTCGTCATCGACAGCATCGAGGCGCTGAAAACGGTGACGCTGCAGGACTTCGGACCGGTCTATGAGCGGCTGAAGGGCGCCGAGGCCTTGCCGATCGAGGCTGTGCTGCCGACGGACAAGGTCTTCACGCAGGGCACTCAGGCCTACGCCAGGAAGGGCGGGCGGTTCGCGGCATAGACGGCGCATCTTCTCCCTCCCCCTTTATGGGGAGGGTGGTCGCGTAGCGACCGGGTGGGGAGGGCCAAGTGATCCTGGGTTCGGCGCTTGAATAGCCAAGCCGCCCCCACCCGGTTTCGCCCTGCGGGCTCAACCACCCTCCCCATAAAGGGGAGGGAGAAAAACAGAGTCCAATTCGCCTGAATCGTCTGAAATCTCCTTCGCGACGCGGGCGGGGAGGCGATGATGGCGCGCGGTGAAGGGCGGGCGGGTTAAAGCCTGCTGGACGCTCGCAAAGCCCGTGTTTTTCAGGGATTGGGAGGCCGTGTTGCGATGGCTGCAGGCGCCTCTGTCGCCTCTTCCGTCTCCGCTTGTGGGCTAAGGGCTTAAGTGCGCTGGAACGGGTAGAAGCCGCCGCCCAGGTCGAGGATCTGCGTCAGCTCGTCCAGCGCGCCGCGCGTCTCGTCCACCAGGGCGGGGTCGGCCAGGTCGTGCGCCGTCAGGCTGTCGCGATACCAGCGGCGGCTCCAGTCGGACAGGCGGGCGTGCAGGGCGTCGGTCAGGCGCATGGCGGGATTGGTCGCCGCCAGTTCTGCCTCGGTCAGGACGACGCGCAGACGCAGGCAGGCGGGGCCGCCGCCGTTGCGCATCGACTGGCGCACATCGACGTATTCGACATGGCCGATCGGGCCATTGGAGACGGCGAGGCTTTGCGCCACCGCATGACTGCGCGGGTTGTCGCGCGTTTCGGTTGGGCAGATCAGGGTCAGGCGGTCCTGGCCCGGAACCCGGATCAGCATGGAGTTGAACAGATAGGAGCTGATGGCGTCGGCCAGCGGCAGGTCGGCGGCCGAGACCTCGACGAACTGCGGCTCGAAGCCGTCGGCGGCGGCGCGGATGGCGGCCTTGGTCGCGTCCGTGTCCTCGAACGCCAGCTCATGGAAGAAGAGGGTGTCCAGGGCGCCGACGCAGACCACGTCGTTGTGGAAGGTTCCGCCGGCGATGGCGGCCTTGCCCTGACGGGCCAGGACGGCGCCGGACGCGCCATGGCGGCGCATGATCGCCTCAGACGCCTCGCGCGTCTGGCGGGCGGGATAGGGGCCGTCCCAATGCTCCCAGGCCTCGCGGCCCCAGACCATCAGATTGACGCCCGCCTCGCCATGATCGCGGCACAGGCGGACGTGGTTGGCGGCGCCTTCGTCCGCCAGATGGGCGACCGAGGGCAGGGCGTCGTGGACGGCAAACCGGCTGGCGTCGGGGAAGAGGGCGTCCAGCGCGCGCCTGGTCTGATCGTGCTCCAGAGAGCGGTGCAGGTTGGTGATCAGATTGGCGGGGGTGAAGTGGACGCGGCCGTCACGTGCGTCGGCGCTGGGCGTCACCGTGGCGGCGTTGGCGGCCCACATGGGCGAGGCCGAACAGGCGGCGGCGGCGAAGGAGGGGGCGTCCTTCCATGCGCGATCCAGCACCTGGGCGTCGGGGCCCGAGAAGCCGAGGTCGCGCAGGAAGGGAATGTTCGGCCGCTCATGCGGGGGCAGGACGAACTGGGGCAGGCCCAGGTCGGCCAGGGTCTTCATCTTGTCGAGGCCCTGCAGCACGGCCGCGCGCGGGTTCGACGCCTCGCCCTTGTTCAGGCTGGACGCCAGGTTGCCCGGCGACAGGCCCGCATAGGAGTGCGTCGGCCCGATCAGGCCGTCGGCGTTGGCTTCGATGGCGGTCATGCTTCCTTCTCCCCTTGTGGGAGAAGGTGGGCGCCGGAGGCGCTCGGATGAGGGGTGACGGCGGCGCCGTTTCCGATCATCCGGGACCTTGAGTTTGAACTATCCAACATGGCGCTGACACCCCTCATCCGTCTCGCTCCGCGAGCCACCTTCTCCCACAAGGGGAGAAGGGATTAACGCAAGCCCTTGATCTCGCTTTCGATGTTCTTGACCGCGCCGGCCTCGAAGCTGGCGACCGGGTAGGCGCAGTAGTCGGCGGCGTAATAGGCGCTGGGGCGGTGGTTGCCGGAGGCGCCCAGGCCGCCGAAGGGCATGTCGCCCGCCGCGCCCGTGGTCGGGCGGTTGAAGTTCACCACGCCCGCGCGGATGCGGTTGATGAAGCGGTCCCAGTTCTTCGCATCGTCGCTGACCAGGCCTGCCGACAGGCCGTATCTGGTGGCGTTGGCGGCGGCGATGGCGGCGTCGAAGGTCGGGACGCGGATGACCTGCAGGAAGGGAGCGAACATCTCTTCGTCCTCGACCGCGACGCCGGTGACGTCGATGATCGCGGGCTTCACGAAGGCGCCCGGCAAGTTGTCGACCGGACCCGAGGCGCGGATCACGCGCGCGCCCGCGTCAATGCGTTGTTGCAGGGCGGCCAGCGCAGCAGTCGCCGCCTTCTCCGAGATCAGAGGCCCGGCGTAGGGCTCGGGGTTGCTGTCCCACGGGGCGAAGTTCAGGCGGTCGGACAGGGCGGCCACGGCTTCCACGATGGCGTCGCCCTGGGCGCCTTCCGGCACGATCAGGCGGCGCGCGCACGAGCACCGCTGGCCGGTGGTGACGAAGGCGGACTGGACGACGATGCCGGCGACGGCTTCGGCGTCGGCGGCGTCCCAGACGACCAGCGGGTTGTTGCCGCCCAGCTCCAGCGCCAGGATGACGTGCGGGTCATCGGCGAACTTGCGGCGGAAGTGGGCGCCCGCCGCGCCCGAGCCGGTGAACATCAGGGCGTCGATCGGCTGATCCAGCAGGGCCGCGCCGGTCTCGCGCCCGCCCTGCACCATGTTGAACACGCCCTCGGGCAGGTCGGCGGCCTCTAGGCATTCGGCCATCAGCTGGCCGGTCAGGGGCGTTTCCTCGGACGGTTTGAACACCACGGTGTCGCCTGCCAGCAGGGCCGGGACGATGTGGCCGTTGGGCAGGTGGCCGGGGAAGTTGAACGGGCCGAGCACCGCCGAGACGCCGTGCGGGCGGTGGCGAAGGACGGCGCGGCCGAAGGCGGTGTCGTTCGACCGCTCGCCGGTGCGCTCGTCATAGGCGCGGATCGAGATGTCGACCTTTCCCGCCATCGAGGCCAGTTCGGTTTTCGTCTCCCACAGGGCCTTGCCGGTTTCTCTGGCGATGGCCTCGGCCATTTCGGGAGCGCGCTCTTTCAGGATGGCCTGATAGCGTTTGACCGCGTCGATGCGGTCCTGGCGCGGGCGGTCGGCCCAGTCGGGGAAGGCGGCGCGGGCGGCTTCGACGGCGGCGCCGATCTGCTCGACGGAGGCGGCTTCGCCCTCCCAGACGGTTTCGCCGGTGGCGGGGTTGGTGGAGGTGAAGTGGGTCATATCAGTATCCGCTCATCCCGGCGGACGCCGGGACCCAGTACTTTGGCCGCATCTGAGCGGCGGGACGAAAGGCCAAGTCAAGTCGGGAGGCGTGGTGCGCGGGGTTCTCACTGGGTCCCGGCGTCCGCCGGGATGAGCGGGAAATCCCGAGGATCACGACTTCACCCGCACCGTAGCGCCGTCCTTGATCTTCAGGGCGGAGGCGACGTCGGGGGTCATGCGGGCCAGATCGCCGTCGACCAGGACGCGGGCGCGGACGGCGCGGAAGGCGGCGACGCTGTCGGTCGAGACGAGGGAGGGCAGGTCGACCTCGACCTCCTTCTCGATGCGGGCGGTCAGGACGCGGGCGTCGCGCACGGTGCGGATGTTGTCACGGCCGCAGGCCACGGTTGGCCCGGCGTCGAAGATGTCGACCAGACCGTTGGGACGGAAGCCTTCGCTTTCCAGCAGGGCCATGGCGGGCACGCCCTGGGGGTGGACCTTGCCGATCACGGCGCGGGCCGGTTCGGGCAACAGGTCGATGTAGATGGGGTGGCGCGGCGCCAGGTCGAGAATGAACTGCTTGTCGGTCGAGCCGGTCATGCGATCGGCGTCGTCGAAATCCATCGGGAAGAATTTGTGCGCCACATGGTCCCAGAAGGGGCAGTAGCCGTCGGGCGTGAAGACGCCGCGCAGTTCGGCCAGCACATTGTCGGCGAACAGGTCCGGCTGGGCGCCGATCAGCATATAGCGCGACTGGCTGAGCAGACGCCCGGCGCCGCCCTTGCGCCGGTCGGCTTTCAGGAACAGGGAGCCGACCTCGGTCCAGCCGGTGCACTCGTTGACCAGCACCAGCGTCTGATGGTTCAGCTTCACGCTCAGCGACGGCGACTGGACGGTGTTGTTAACCACGCGGAAGCTGAAGAAGGGCCGCTTCAGCCCCACGGTCGCCTTGACCGAGCCGATGCCGTCGATGTCGCCCGTGTCGCCGTCTTCCAGCATCAGGGTGTACCAGGCCTCTTCGGGCGCGATCTTGCCTTCAAAGCTGGCCTTGCTGAGTTCCAGTCGTTCGCTCAGGACATCGGCGTCCTCGGGCAGGCTGGTGAAGCCGGGGCCGGACAGGATGGCCAGTTCGAGCAGGTGATGGAGGTCGGCGGGACCGGCGGGGCGAACAACGAGCATGCGGTTACATCGTCTCCAGTCGGAGCTGTTTCAGTTTGAGGGCGTCGATCTCGCCCGAGGCGATCTTGCACAGGATCAGGGCGGACAATTGCGCCCGTTCGACGAAGCTGGAGGGCCAGGCGAACTCCTGATCCGAATGGATGTCGCCGCCGACGACGCCCAGGGTGTCGACGTTGGGCAGGCCCGCGGCGTGCAGGTTGTTGCCCTCGCAGACGCCGCCCGACGGCTTCCAGGCGATGGCCTGGCCCAGCAGATCGCCCGCGTCGCGCACGGCGTGGAAGAGGGCGGTCTGGCTGGCGTCTATCGGCTTGGGCGCGCGGGTCATGCCGCCGTGCAGGTCCAGCGTCAGGCCGGGGAAGGGCGGCTCGGCGGCGAGGGCGCGGACCGCCTCGTCGATCCATGTCGCGCTTTGGGCGTCCGGCACGCGGACGTTGAAGCGGACCACGGCGTTGTCGGCCACGACGTTCAGCGGACCGCCGCCTGCGATCTTGGCGACATTGACGGTGACGCCCTCGCGCTGGCCGTTCAGGGCGTGCAGGCGGGCGGCGATGATGGCGGCGCCCGCGACGGCGTTGGCGCCCTCGTGGAAGGCGCGCCCCGCGTGGGCGGCCTTGCCGGTGACGATCAGGTGGAAGTTGCCGCTGCCCTTGCGCTCGCCCGCAAGCGTGCCGTCGGACAGGGCGGGCTCATAGGTCAGGCCGACGTGGCCGCGCGCGCCCAGTTCCGCCAGCAGGGGGGCCGAGGCGGGGGAGCCGATCTCTTCGTCCGGAGAAAGAAGCACGGTCCAGCCGACGCGGGCCTTGTCGGGATGGGTCTCGAAGGCTTCCAGCGCGGCGAGCATGACACTGATCCCGCCCTTCATGTCGGCGATTCCGGGCCCGTTCAGGGCTCCGTCGTCGCGCGTGATGACGCTCTGGAAGGCGCTGTCGGCGGGGAAGACGGTGTCGTAGTGGCCGGTCAGCACGACCTGAAGCGGCGCCTCGGGCCGGGCGGTGATCTTCAGGCAGTCGGCGTAGCTCTCGGCGATCACCGCGCCGCTGTCGGCGACGGTGGTCGAGCCCTGGGTCGGCACGCGCTCGACCGTGGCTGTGCCGAACGCGGCGCGCGCCGTGGCGTCCAGAACGTCGAGAACCCGCGCCAGTCCTTCGGCGTGGCGGCTGCCTGAGTTGATGTCGGACCAGTCGATGGCGCGTCGAAGAATGGCGTCGCCACGGGCCGCGACGTGGTCCAGCACGGCCTGATCCTGAGGTTCGATCCGCATGGCGGCGAGCCTAGACGTGCGCGGGAAAAAGGTGAAGGCGGGGCGATATCTCTCTCACGCCCTTGGGATTTCGGCGCCCGGCGGGATAGTTTCGCCGCCTCAGTCAGGGAGTCGCGCATGAACCGTCGGATCGCACCGCCTCAACCCTTCGCCCCGGTCGATTCGGCCGAGACGGCGGCGGCGCTGGCGCGCGGCAGCGCCATCGCCTTCTGGATCTGGGGCGCGGTCGGCCTGATGCAGGCGGCCCTGGTCTGGTTCATGGGGGCGCCCGAGCATGAGGGCATGCGCGGGACGACGGCGGGATTCGCCATCTTCTTCGCCGCCATCGCCTTTCTGTTGGGTCGGGTGCAGTGGCGGCGTCCGAACCGGCTGCTGCCCGGTTTCGGCATGGTGTGGGCGGTCTATGAGCTCAGCGCCCTGTCGGTCAGCCTGATGGTCGGCGCGCCGCTGGGCGCGGCGGGTCTGCCGGGTTGGAGCTTCGGCGTGGCGGGGGCGGCCATGATCCTGTGCCTGCTGTTGCATATCGGCGGGCTGCGCGGGGCGACGGCGCTGGCGAAAGACGCCCCCACGGCCTAGGTCAGGGTGCAGACAGGAGTTCGCCCATGACCGTCACCCTCTATCACAACCCGAAATGCTCGACCTCGCGCAAGGCGCTGGAGCTGCTGCGCGAACGTGGCGTTGAGCCGACGGTGGTCGAGTATCTGAAGGCCGGCTGGGACGCCGAGACGCTGAACCGTCTGGCGCGGGGGACGGGCGGCGGGCTGAAGGGCCTGTTGCGCAAGAAGGAGGCGAAAGCCGCCGAACTTCTGGCCGCCGATGCGGAGGACGCGACGGTTCTGGCCGCCATGATCGAGAGCCCGGTCATTGTCGAGCGCCCTATCGTGGAGACGCCTAAGGGCGCGGCGATCGGGCGGCCGCTGGAGGCTGTGCTGGGGGTGCTTTGAGGGCGCAAGTTGCTGATGTCAGCTATGGGTGGTTGGCGGCTATCGACATTGCTAATGTCGTCGCCACCTTGGGGGAGCCGATGAGAAGACAGATCGGAGCCGTAAGCGTGGCTTCAGCGGTCACCGCTTCGCTGCTGTTGATAACTACAATAGCCGGACTAGCCCTTCCTGTTCGGGGACAGGGAATGGACGGCCCCTTAGGAGCCGATTGCGTGCTTATGGCGCAAGCGTTGCGCGGTACATCTCAGCTCTATCGCGTCATAGCTTCAGATCGTACATGCAATTGGCGGGAGTTGGGCTTCCCGCGCGCCCTGGCATACGATCAACTCTCCCCTGGAACCGATGCGGCGAGCCGCACAGTAGAAACCCCGCGATACAGCCTTGGCGGTTACAGGGCTAAGGTTGATGTCGGGGTGGTTTTGGCGGCTCTGGCAGGCTCGGGGCAGAACTGCACTTATTACCGCTTCTGGGGCACGTGGCATCGGGCAGGCTGCGAGGAGTCTTGGGTAGCTTAGTCCCTAAGGGTCGAAAGGGGACCTTTCACGCGCCCCTAAATTGACCCCTCCGCGCTTCGATGCCAGACCCCGGCTGTTCGTCACGCTTGGAGTTCGCCCATGACCCGCACCCTGTATGGCATCAAGGCCTGCGACACGATGAAGAAGGCGCGTGTCTGGCTGGATCAGAACGGCGTGGCCTATGACTTTCATGACTATAAGGCTGTGGGCGCGGATCGTGCCGATGTGGAGCGCTGGGTCGCCGAGCATGGCTGGGAGAAGGTGCTGAACCGCGCGGGCACGACCTTCCGCAAGCTGTCGGACGCCGAAAAGGCCGATATCGACGCCGCAAAGGCGGTGGACCTGATGCTGGCACAGCCGTCGATGATCAAGCGGCCGGTGCTGGATCTGGGCGACGGGCGGACGTTGCTGGGCTTCAAGCCGGACATCTACGCCGAGGCCCTGAAGGGCTGAGGGTCAGTCCTCGACGGCCGTGTCGGGGCGGTCGTGGCCATCCGCGCGTTCGGTGATCCACTGGCCCGAGGCGTCTTCATACTCGATCCAGGAGGTGCGGTCCGGCACGCGTTGTTCGCGCGCCGCCGCCGAGGCGGCCGCCAGCGCCGCCGAGTGGCTGGGGAAGGTCTCGGAATAGCTGTCGCCCAGCTGGTAGGCCCAGCCGCCGTCGTGCGGGACGATGCGATAGGTGATGTTCATTCGGCGCCTCCGAAGGGTCTGGCGACACCGTTGAACGCGGCCCGGAGCGTGTCGAGTCACGCTGTGGTGACGCATTACGAAGAGTTCATGCGCGCGACTGCATCCGTAGGCCATCATCGCCGCCTCTTGTGATCAGAAGGCCGCCATATCAGGTTCGGCCTAACCAGGTTTCACACTAGGGGCGACAACCCATGAACGGCTTTGAAATCCTCATCCCCCTGGCGCCCTTCCTCATGGTGGTCGCCATCGTCGCCATCCCCGCCTGGCTGAAGAGCCGCGACCGGCGCGAGATGCAGGCCACGCTGCGGGCGGCCATTGAAAAGGGCCAACCCTTGCCGCCTGAAGTGATCGAGAGCATCAGCAAGGAAAACGCCAAGCCGCCGGCGACGGCCGCGCGCGATCTGCGCACCGGAGTCATCCTGGTGGCGGTAGCCGTCGGCATCGGCATCTTGGGCTATGCGGTCAGTTTCGCCGAGATGGACGCCTACTATCCCATCGTCGGGGTCGCCGCGATCCCGGGCATGATCGGTCTGGCGTTCATCATCCTGAGCTTCTTTAACAAGAACAAGGGTTAAGGCGGATCGGGGCAGGGAAGCCGTCATGGCCAAACCTTTACGCGATCTGCACGATGTCGAGCTGGCCGGGCTGGCGGCCGGGGGCGGCCGCCGCGAGTTCGGCGAGTTGGTTCGTCGGCATGGCTCGGCGGTGCGGGGTCTGCTGCGCCGCATGGGCGCCCAGCCGGCGCTGGCCGACGACGTGGCTCAGGACGCCTTTCTGCTGGCGTTCGAGAAATGCGCCGAGTTCAGGAGCGAGGGCACCTTCGCCGCGTGGATCAAGCGCATCGCCGCGCGCCTGTATCTGAAGCGTATCTCGAAGGAGGCGCGCTATGTGGCTGAAAGCGAAACGGAACATGTCGCGCCTGTTGTCGACAGCATCGGCCGCGTCGATCTGGACGAGGCGCTCAAGGGGCTCAGCGAGGCTGAACGCCTGTGCGTCTCCCTGTGCCATGGCGCGGGGCTGTCGCACCCGGAAATCGCCGCGGCCATGAATTTGCCGCTCGGAACGGTGAAATCTCATGTCAAGCGTGGTCTGGATAAACTTCGGGCCCGGCTCCAGCCGGGGCCGGTTGCACTCGGGAGCGCATCCCATGTCGGCTGATGAATTCGATCCTGCGATCGAGCGCCTGTTCGCCCAGGCGCCGCAGTTCCCCGATTCGGTCTTCTTTGAAGCCGATGTGGCGGCGCGGTTGAACAAGGCGTCGCGGTTCCGCTCCATGGCCCTGTCCGTGGCGGGGCTGGCGGGCGGCGTCATCGCCGTGCGCGAACTGCTGAACGTCAACTTCCATCTGGGTCCGAACAGCTTCACCGCCGAGGCGGGCGCGGGGTCGCTCGATTCGGCTGGCGCTCAGGGCGGGCTGGCGCTTCAGTCGCTGCTGGAGCGGTCAGGACTGGGCGATGCGGCGCTCAGCGCGATGGGCTCAATGGGCGGGATGCAGATGTTCTGGGCCACGGCCGGGGTGCTGGTCGCCCTGCTGGCGGCAGGGGCGGTGAAGCTGTCGCAACAGATCTGAGCGCCGTTTTCCCGCCCCAGTCCCGGCTTAGGGCTGGAAAAAGCCGTTTCGCGCCCAACGCCTGCGTTGCGGCGATGACGCCGAACCTCTAGGGTCGCGGCGTTTTTAATGTTCGGCCTTGGCTGCATTTTTTGGGGCGACGCTTCGTGGTTGATGTCTTCGAACAGGTCGAGGAGGAGCTTCGCTCCGAACGCTATCGGCGTCTGGCCCGCACCTGGCTGCCCGTTCTGGGCGGCGTTCTGGCGGTCGCCCTGGTCGCGGCGCTGGCCTGGTGGGGCTGGCAGTCCTATGTGAGCTCGCAGGCCGACAAGGCCTCGGCCGCCTATGAAAAGGGCGTCGAAGCCCTGCAGTCGGGCAAGTCGGCCGAAGCCGACGCCGCCTTCGCCGAGGCCGCCAAGGTCGGCGGCGGCTATAAGGTCCTGGCGCTGATGCAACAGGGCGGTCTGGCGCTGGCCGAGAAGAAGACGACTGAAGCCGTCGCCCTGTTCGACGAAGCCGCCAAGGCGACGCGCGATCCGATCCTGTCGGACATGGCCGCGCTGAAGGCCGCCTTCCTGGTGATGGACACCGGTTCGCTGGAAGACGTGCAGAAGCGTCTGGAGCCGCTGGCCGGCGACAAGCGCCCGCTGCAGCCGTTCGCCCAGGAAGCGCTGGCGATGGCGCAACTGCAGCACGGTAAGACCGCCGAGGCGCGTCAGGCCTTCGTCCAACTGCAACTGGGGCAGGACGTGCCCGACCCGGTGCGTCAGCGCGCCCAGGCGGCCGTTCAGGCGATCGACACCGGCACGGCGGCCAGCCTGGCCCAGATCGTCAAGGCCGCTGCGGCCCTACCGACGACCGCCGCGGCTGCCGCTGGGGCTCCGGCCGCGCCGGTCGCTGAGGCCGACGCCGCTCCCGCCGCTGCGGCTCCGGCCGCTCGCCCTTGATTTGACGCCTTCGGGACGATTCGCATGAACAAAACCCTGAAAGTCGCTCTGCTGTGCGGTCTGGCGATGACCGTCGCCTCCTGCGGCACCGTTCGCAAAGCCCTGCCGTTCGGTCTGGGCGGCGGCAAGGATCCGGTGGCGACCGCCAGCGAAGGTCAGCGGATTTCCATTCTTGAGTTCGAACAGCAGTTGACGCCTTCGGCCGCTCTGTCGGGCCGCGATTTCTTCCTGCCCGGCCCGCAGGCGGTCACTAGCTGGAGCCAGCCGGGCGGCAACGCCGAAAACGCCGTTGAACATGTTATCGCCGCGCCGGATTTCGCCGTCGCCTGGCGTCGTGACATCGGCGCGGGTTCGGGGCGCACCGATCAGGTGATGTCGCCGGTCGTCGCCGACGGCGGCAAGATCTTCGTGCTGGACGGCGAGGCGGGCGTGACCGCCGTCGACGCCGGCACCGGTCAGGTGGCCTGGAAGGCCAGCGTCAAGGTCGAGGAAGTCGATCGCGGTCGTCGCATCCTGGGCGTCGGTTTCGGCGGCGGGGCGGGCGGCGGCGGCTTCGGCGGCGGTCTCGCCGTCAGCGACGGCAAGGTCTTCGTCTCGTCCGGCTATCGCGTGATGACGGCGTTCGACGCCAATACGGGCGCCGAGCTGTGGCGCACCCCGGTCGATCTGCCGATCCACGGCGCGCCGACGGTGTCGGGCCAGCGGGTCTATGTCGTCGACGTCGACAACCAGTTGATGGCCTTCAACGTGGCCAACGGGCAGCAGGACTGGTCCTATCGCGGCATCACCGAGCCGGCCCGCATCATGCGCGCCTCCAGCCCGGCGGTCAGCGGCGGTACGGTGGTGGCGCCCTTCTCCTCGGGCCAGATCGTGGCCCTGCAGGCCTCGAACGGCCAGCCAGTGTGGGAGCAGGTGCTGTCGCGCACCAGCCGCACCAGCGCCTTGTCGGAACTGCGCGACATCGCCGGTCGCCCGGTGGTCAGCCGCGGCCAGGTCTACGCCGTCAGCCAGTCGGGCGTGCTGCAGTCGATGGATCTGCGCAGCGGCCAGCCTAAGTGGTCCCTGCCGGTGGCGGGCGTGAACCAGCCCCTGCCGGTCGGCGACGTGCTCTATGTGGTGTCCAAGTCGGGCGAACTGACCGTGGTCAACCGCGAGACGGGGCAGGTCTACTGGACCCGCGACCTGAACGAGGGCCGGGTGCGCAAGGAAGGCGGCTTCCTGGGCTTCGGCAAGCGCACCGTGCGTCCGGTCTGGTCGGGTCCGATCCTGGCGTCCAACCGTCTCGTGCTGGTAAACTCGGACGGCGAGGCGGTGGCCTTCGATCCGAAGACCGGCGCGCAGACCGCCAGCCTGAAGCTGGGTTCGGCCGCCTATATCGCCCCAGCCGCCTATAACGGCGCCCTGTATGTCCTGACCGACAAAGGTCAGCTGGTCAGCATCCGCTGACCTTTCCCCCGATTTAAGCTAGAAGGCCGACATGGCTCTGAAGGTCGCCATCGTCGGCCGCCCCAATGTGGGCAAGTCGACACTGTTCAATCGTCTCGTCGGCAAGCGCCTTGCGCTGGTCGATGATCGCCCCGGCGTGACCCGCGACCGCCGCTACGCCGACGGCGTGATCGGCGACATGGACCTGACCCTGATCGACACGGCGGGGTATGAGGACGTCACCGACGAAAGCCTGGAAGCCCGGATGCGCGAGCAGACCGAGGCGGCGATCGAGGACGCGGACCTGATCCTGTTCATGATGGACGCGCGCGAAGGCGTGACCTCGCTGGACCGCATCTTCGCCGACCGCCTGCGCAAGGTGCACAAGCCCATCGTCCTGCTGGCCAACAAGTCCGAAAGCCGCGAGAGCGGCGGCGGCGTGGGCGAGGCGCACGGCCTGGGCTTCGGCGAGCCGGTGCCGATCTCGGCCGAGCACGGCGAGGGCATGGCCGACCTGTATCAGGCGGTCGTGGCGGCGTCCGAAGACATCTTCATCGAGGAAGTCGACGAGCCTGAAAAGCCGATCCGCATCGCCGTCATCGGCCGACCGAACGCGGGCAAGTCGACCCTGATCAACCGCTTGATCGGCGACGACCGCCTGCTGACCGGCCCGGAAGCCGGGATCACGCGCGACTCCATCTCGGTGGACTGGGTCTGGGAAGGCAAGAATATTCGCCTGATCGACACCGCCGGGATGCGCCGCAAGGCCCGCGTCCAGGAGAAGCTGGAAAAGCTGTCGGTCGCCGACACCATCCGCGCCATCACCTTCGCCGAGGTGGTGATCATGGTGATGGACAAGGACGACGCCTTCGACACCCAGGACCTGCAACTGGCCGATCTGGTCGAGCGGGAAGGGCGGGCGCTGGTCTATGTCGCCGCCAAATGGGATCTGGAAGAAGAGCCTCAGGCGCGTCTGGCCGAGCTGAAGCGTCTGGCCGACGACAAGCTGCCGCAACTGCGCGGTTCGCCCTTTGTCGCCCTGTCGTCGTTCAACGGTCGGGGAGTCGAGCGTCTGATGCCCGCTGTGCTGGAGGCCTATGACACCTGGTCGGTCAAGGTGAAGACCAAGGACCTCAACGACTGGCTGTCCCTGGCGACGCAGAGGCACCCGCCCCCTGCCGTGGACGGCAAGCGCATCAAGCCCAAATACATCGCCCAGACCAAGGCGCGTCCTCCGACGTTCGTGCTGATGGCCAGCCGGGCCGAGGCGATGCCGGATCACTACAAGCGCTATCTGGTCAACTCGATCCGCGAGAGCTTCGACCTGCAGGGCACGCCCATCCGCCTGAACGTCAAGTCGGGCTCGGCCAACCCCTATGCCGCGGGCGGCGCCAAGTCGGGGCCGGAACGGTTCAAGGGCGACGCCAAGACGGCGCCGCGTCGGGTGATCAAGGCCGAGAAGGCCGAGAAGCTGTCCAACCTGCCCGGCAAGGCGCTGGAGCAGAAGGCCAAGGCTGGGATCAAGCCCAAGGTGAAGCCGCTGGGCGGGCTGAAGGCCAGCGCGTCCAAGAAGTCCGGCTCCAACGCCTTCGTCGGCAAGGGCGCGCGCGGCGGCGCCCGTCAGGTCTCGCGCTCGGGCCGCGTCCGCACGGGTCAGAAGGGCGGCGCCAAGCGCTAAGGCGCCGCTTCTTTTATGCGGGCTTCGCCAGGTCTGCGTCTGCAGGGTTGAAGGAGGGTTTGATGCTTGCAGCGGTTCTGATGCTGGCGCTCGTCGTCCAGGCCGGAGAGGCGGCGGCCGTAACAGCGGAGTGCCGGGCGCCCGAAGCGCCGCCGGTGATCCGCCCGGTCAAGCCCACGCGACCTGCGACGCCGTCATGTGTCGATGAGGCGCGGGCGCGGCATAACTGCCGTCCGGCGGCCTATGCGGCTTTCGAGCGTGAACTGGCGGCCTATGGCGAGGCCTTCAACGCCTATGTCGATACGCTGAACGACTATACGGCGGCCTTGTCCGACTATGCGGCGGCCGCCAACCGCTATTCGATATGCGAACGTAAGCTGGCTGGGCCAGAGGGTCTGATACAGGGCTGACGCCCCGTTTATTCCGTAACAGCTTACCTGCGCGATAGCCGTCTTGGCGCGGTTTGGTTCGGGGCCTCGGGCTCGTCGCCCAGGGCCAGCTTGAGCGCGATGGCGACGACGACCACCCAGCGCAACTCATGCCAGTTCATGGCGATGCTCTCGGTCATCATGGTGATGGTGTAGGAGGTCATCATCGGCAGGACCAGCCATCCTGCCGGGCTGGTATAGGCGGCCCAGAAGGACTGCGCCCAGATCTGCAGCAGGAAGAGGGCGAACAGGATGACGCCGCCCAGACCCAGGGCGATGTAGAGCTCCAGCCAGCCGCTGTGGGCGTCGGCGGGAATGAAGTGGGCCTGATAGCCGATCCATGCCTTGGGACCGGTGAAGCTGGGGTCGTCCCACACCGCGCCATAGCCGAAGCCGCGCCACGGATGCTCGGACATCTGCTGCATGATGCCGGACCAGATCTCGGTCCGTCCGGTCAGGGTGGCGTCCTTGCCGAGCAGGGCGAAGAAGGTATCCGTCTCCATTGCGATCAGCAGGCCTGCGCCGATCACCACTACGACCGCCAGCCAGGTGGCGATGACGGCGCGCAGCGGACCGGATTTCACGATCGCTACAAAGCCCATGGCGGCCATCGACAGGAACAGCACCACAAGGGCGGTTTTCGATGTCGACAGGATGATGAGCATGACGGGCAGGAGGGCGAGGCCGAACCAGAGCTTGCGTCGTTCCGGCGCCATCATGCCCGCGGCGATCATGAAGACGGCGGATTTCACCATGACGTTGCCGAGCGAATTCTTTTCCAGCCACAGTCCGCGCCAGGCGCCGGGGAAGAGTTCCTGCATCCGGCCCATGTCGGGCAGCAACAGGCCCAACAGGAAGGAAATCACCGCCAGCACCGCCAGCGTCCCGGCTACGATTTCGGTCAGGCTTTTCCAGCTCCAGCGCGACGCCAGCGCCACGCCAGCCAGAGTAGTGAAGACCAGAGCGGGAATGCGCCGCGCCGTCAGGTCCGGCATGATCGACCAGAAATAGGTCGCGGCCGTCAGCAGCAGCAAGGCGATCAGCAGCGGCGAGCGCAGCATCCCCTTTAACGCACGGCCGGGGCGCATACAGACCAGCACCAGCGCCAGCAGATAGGCCGGATAGTAGAAGTTGCGCAGGAAGTCGGCCGATCGCGCGCCATAGCCGGTCAGCGGCGCGCTCCAGAAGCCGACATAGGTCAGGATCAGTCCGATCGAGGCGATGACAGCCACGATATCGGCCAGAGGGGCGGCGCGGACGAGCGGAAGCGAGGGACGCTTCTCCGCTGGGGCCAGGATCATCTGGTCTTCTGCGCCCGCTCCCCCGGACATCCGGGTGTCAGACCAGGGCGGCCGCCGACAGACCCTGCTTCCATTCCTTGAAGCTGACCGTCAGGGGCGGGGTGAAGTCGGGGCGGGCCAGTTCGACCATCAGGGGGCCGATCTCCGAAGGATGAGGCAGGACTTCGGGATCTTCGCCCGGAAAGGCCTGAGCGCGCAATTGGGTCCGCATCCGGCCCGGATCGACGATGCAGGCGCGCACCGGCGTGCTTTCGATCTCGTCCGCCCAGCATTTGACCAGGGCTTCGGCGCCCGCCTTGGTCGCGGCGTACATGCCCCAGAAAGCGCGCGGCTGGCTGGCGACGCTGGTGGTCAGGTGGATGGCGCGACCGGCGTCGGAGGCGCGCAACAGAGGCTCCAGCGAGCGGATCAGGCGATAGACGCCGGTGAAGTTGATCTTCTCGACCTTGGCGAACTCGCGCGGCTCAGCGTGGGCGACCGGGGTCAGGCCCGATGGGCCCATTGTGGCGGCGGCCTGAACCCAGATGTCCAGCTTGCCGAACCGCTCGAACAGGGCGCCGCCCAGACGGTCGATGGCGCCGCCGTCCACGAGGTCGAACGGAACCAGGCTGGCGTGCTGGCCGGTGGCGGCGAAGATTTCGTCGTCCAGCTCCTCAAGCGCGCCCTGGGTGCGGGCGGCGGCGATGACGTGGGCGCCGGCCTTGGCCAGGGCGAGGGCGGCCTCGCGGCCGATGCCGCGCGAGGCGCCGACGACCAGGGCGACGCGATTGGCGAGGGGGAGGGAAGCATTCTCGGACATGGCCCGCTGATAGCGCGGCCGGACGCAGGGTGGAAGGCTCAGTAGCCCGATGCGGGCTGCCACAGGCTGAAGCTGACGCCCTGGTCGTCGCTGACGACGGCGGACAGGCCTGACGGGCTTTCGGCGGGCACGGCGCATCGGCCGCCCAGTTCGACCACCCGGGCGCAGGCCGCCTCTATGTCGTCGACGCGGAAATAGAGATTGGGGAAGGCCTTCTGCTCGCCCTTGGTGATGCCGAACGCAGGATCGGACTGGGCCACATGGGCGTAGGTCGGGCTGGACGAGGCGTCGTTGAAGCGCCAGCCGAACAGGCCCGCATAGAAGGCGCGGGCCTTGTCGACGTCAGGTGTGTCGAGCGTGAAGTAGCCGAGCTGGATCATCCAGCCTTAAGCGGTCACCAGCAGAGAAAGTTGCTTCCCGCGCGGATCGCGGCCGCCTTCCTCGATCTCGCGGTCCAGCAGGCGGGTCGGATAATCGCCGGTGAAGTAGTGGTCGGTGAACTGCGGGCTCGCCGGATCGCGCGGCCCGGCGCCGAGCGCGTCGTACAGGCCGTCGATGGACAGGAAGCCGAGCGAATCGACCTCGAGAACCGCGCGCATCTCTTCCATGCTGTGGGTGGCGGCCATCAGTTGCGAGCGCTCGGGCATGTCGATGCCGTAGAAGTCGGGGTAGAGGATCTGCGGGCTGGCCGAGCGCAGGTGCACCTCCCTGGCGCCCGCCGCGCGCACGGCGCGGACCAGTTTCAGCGATGTCGTGCCGCGCACGATGGAGTCGTCGATCAGCACGACGCGCTTGCCTTCCAGGGCGGCGCGGTTGGGGCTGTGCTTCATCCGCACGCCCTTCTGACGGGCGCCCTGGCTGGGCTGGATGAAGGTGCGGCCCAGATAATGGCTGCGGATGATGCCCATCTCGTAGGGCAGGCCGCTTTCCTGCGCATAGCCGAGAGCGGCGGGGACGCCCGAGTCGGGCACTGGCACCACGACATCGGCCTCGACCACATGTTCGCGGGCCAGGCGACGGCCCATCTCCTTGCGGACCTCATAGACGGCGCGGCCGTTCACGACCGAGTCGGGGCGGGCGAAGTAGACGTATTCAAACAGGCAGGGACGGGCGGCGCGCGCGGCGAAGGGCTTGATCGACGTCAGGCCCTCGTCGTCGATGACCACGACCTCGCCGTGCTCGACATCGCGCACGAAGGTGGCGCCGATCAGGTCCAGCGCACAGGTCTCGGACGCCAGCACCCAGGCCTCGCCGACCTTGCCCAGCACCAGCGGGCGGATGCCCAGCGGGTCGCGCGCGCCGATCAGCTTCAGCCGGGTCTGAGCGATCAGGGCGTAGCCGCCCTCAATCCGGCTGAGGGCGTCGATGAAGCGATCGACGATCTTGGCCTTCCGGCTGCGGGCGATCAGGTGGAGGATGGCCTCGGAGTCCGACGTGGACTGGAAAATCGCACCTTCAGAGACAAGTTGCGCATGCAGGTATTTGAAATTCGTGAGATTTCCGTTGTGAGCGATCGCGATGCCGCCCTGGTCCAGGTCGGCGAACATGGGCTGGATGTTGCGCAGGAAGCTGCCGCCTGCGGTCGAGTAACGGGTGTGGCCGATGGCGGCCGTGCCTGGCAGACGCTTGCTGAGTTCGGCATTGCCGAAGGCTTCGCCGACCAGGCCCTGATGCCGCTCGGTATAGAAGAGCTCGTCGTGGACGCTGGCGATGCCGCAGGCTTCCTGCCCGCGATGCTGCAGGGCGTGCAGGCCCAGGGCGACGATGGACGAGGCTTCGTTTTTCGGCGCCCCCCAGACGCCGCAGACGCCGCACTCGAGGCGAAGCTGGTCATCGCCCGGCTCACGCCAATGCTCACGGTGAACGACGGGTTCGGCGATATGGTGGCGCATCGTCAGGCTCCGATGACCGGGGGAAGATAACTCAATGGGCGGCGACGCGCACGTAGTCTGCGAATGCGTCGGGGGCAAGGCTCATTGCGACGAAAACCCTTCGCGGACGGAAGAACCGACCACGGGCGTCAGGGCGTCGGCGCCCTTTCCAAGCGTGGGCAGCACGATCTGGATGGCGCGGGCGGCGCCTTCGCTGACGGGGGCTGTGGCGGCCTCGGACAGCCAGCGCGGCGGGTTGTCCTGCATGGCGCCCATGATGATCAAGTGGACCGCCCCGATCAGGGCCAGGGCGCGAACCAGACCGACCGCCAGACCCAGCGTCTGGTCCAGCACGCCCAGGGCGCGGCCGCGCGCGCCCTGCGAAATGGCTGAACCGATAAAACGCAGGCCGAAATAGAGGATCACGAACACCAGACCCACGGCCAGCACCGACCCTGCCCAGTCGGGATCGACCAGAGAGCGCCCGACCGGCGCCGTCCACGGCAGGGTGATCAGAGCCAGCAGGGCCGCCAGCAGGAAGCTGAACAGGGCCGTGATCTCGCGCATGCCGCCCCGGAACCATCCGGCGGCGCCCGAGGCCAGCAGGGCCAGGATCACGAAGACGTCGTAGCCGGTCACGCGCTCTGCGGCCTCAAGGAGGATGGGGAACGCGCCCTAATAGCGGTTCTGGGAGATTCGCTCGACCGCGTCGGTCAGGCGGGTGACGACGGTCAGGGCGACGTCGCCCTTCTTCACCTTTCCATTGGCCTGTGGCGGGGCGAGGGCGCGCTCGAAGCCGAGCTTCTGGGCCTCGCGCAGGCGGGCCTCGGCCCGGCCGACGGCGCGGACCTCGCCCGACAGGCCGATCTCGCCGAAGACGACACAGCCCTGCGGCAGGGGCATGTCAAGCGCCGATGAGATCAGGGCGGCGGCGGCGGCCAGATCGGCGGCGGGCTCGTTGATCCGCATCCCGCCCGCGACGTTCAGATAGACGTCCTTGTCGCCGAACCCGAGGCCGCAGCGCGCCTCCAGCACCGCCAGCAGCATGGCGAGGCGACCGGAGTCCCAACCGACGACGGCGCGTCTTGGCGTGCCGTATGCAGAGGGCGCGACAAGGGCCTGAATTTCCACCAGAACAGGGCGCGATCCCTCGATCCCGGCGAAGACGGCGGCGCCGGGCGCCCGGTCCTTGCCTTCACCGAGGAACAGGGCCGAGGGGTTGGGCACTTCGCGCAGGCCAGCGTCGCCCATCTCGAACACGCCGATCTCGTCGGTGGCGCCGAAACGGTTCTTGCCCGCGCGCAGGATGCGGAAGGGATAGCCGCGCTCGCCCTCGAAGCTGAGGACGGCGTCGACCATGTGTTCGACCACGCGCGGCCCGGCGATCTGGCCGTCCTTGGTGACGTGGCCGACCAGGACGATGGCCGGACCGCCGTTCTTGGCCAGCCGCACCAGTTCGGCGGCGCAGGCGCGCACCTGGGTGATGGAGCCCGGCCCGGCGTCGTGGGCGTCGCTCCACAGCGTCTGGATGGAGTCGATGATCACGATGTCGAACGGATCGCGCTTCAGCGTCGTCAGTATGTCGCGCAGGGCGGTGGCGGAGGCCAGGGCCACGTCGGCGTCGGCCACGCCCATGCGTTTTGCGCGGGCGCGGATCTGCTCGATGGCTTCCTCGCCCGAGATATAGGCGACCTTGGCGCCGTTGCGCGCGGCCTTGGCCGTGACCTCCAGCAGCAGGGTCGACTTGCCGACGCCGGGGTCGCCGCCCAGCAGGATGGCCGAGCCGGGCACGACGCCGCCGCCGCAGACGCGGTCGAACTCGGTCACGCCGGTGACGATGCGCGGCGGCTCAGGCGTGTCGGATTGCAGCGTCTCGAACTGCACCCCGCGCCCGCGCGCGGTCGAGGCGGGCTTCATGGCGCCCGGCGGGGCGGCCTTGGACTCCTCGACCAGCACGTTCCACTCGCCGCAGGCCGAGCATTGCCCGGCCCATTTGGAATGAACCGCCCCGCAGGATTTGCAGACGAAGAGAAGAGAGTCGCGCGCCATGAGACAGACCTAGCAGATCAGACGGCCGAGGGCAGGCGGGTTGGATCAAGGTGCGTCCGAAACTGTCATAGGGAGACTGCGGGGTTGCGCAGGCGTCCACACAGCCGTCATTCTGCCATGATAAGGCCGTGATCCGACTCAACCGCCCGGAAGGCAAACGAATGACCCTGGAAAATCCCCCCGCCGTCGATCCCTCGCTCGCCTCGCGGGTGAAGTTTATCCTGACGCGGCCCAAGTTCGAATGGCCGGTGATCGACGCCGAGAGCGCGACCATCAAGGGGCTGTTCACCAACTACGCCGTCATTCTGGCGGCCATTCCGGCGGTGGCGACCGTCGTGGGCCAGATCGCCTTCGGTCATCGCGGACTGGTCGGACCGGTGCTGGCGGGCGCGCTCAGCTATGTGCTGAGCCTGATCAGCGTCTACATCCTGGGCATGATCATCGATGCCCTGGCGCCGACCTTCGGCGGGACCAAGGACCGGGTGAAGGCGATGCAGGTCGCCGTCTATTCCATGACGCCCATGTGGGTGGCGGGCGTGCTGAACATCATCCCGACGCTGGGCTGGTTGGCGCTTCTGATCGGCTTTTACGGCTTCTATCTGATGTATCTGGGCCTGCCGGTGCTGATGAAGACGACGGCCGAAAAGGCGCTGGGCTACACCATCGTCGTGGTCGTGGCGGCCATCATCCTGTTGGCGATCGTCTGGTCGCTCGTCGCAGCGGTCATCGCCAGCTTCGTCATCGTCGGCGTGGGCGCGACGGCCTTCGCCCTGAGCTAAGTCTGAAGATGAAGGGCTGGGGCGGTGCGCCCCGGCCCTTTGCTATTCAGCCCTTGTAGACGCGCGGCACGCGTGGCGTGATCGAGGTCAGCAGTTCATAGCTGATGGTCCCTGCCGCCGTGGCCGCATCGTCGATCAGGCGGTTGGCGCCGTAGATCTCGACCGGATCGCCCGCCTTGACGTCCAGGCCGGTTACGTCGACGGCCAGCACGTCCATTGACACCCGGCCGATGATCGGCCGCATCTCGCCTGCGATGAAGACCTGTCCCTTGGGGCTGTAGGAGCGCAGCACGCCGTCGGCGTAGCCGGCGCCGACAGTCGCCACGCGCATGGGTCTGTCGGCCTTGTGGCCCTGGGCATAGCCGACGGTTTCGTCTGCGGGCACGTCGCGCACCTGCACCGCCTGGGCTATCAGGCTGGCGACGGGGGCGATCTTTTCATGAGGACGACCTTCCGGGCCGCCGCCGTACAGGCAGATGCCGGGGCGCACCACGTCGAAGGCGAAGTCCGGTCCCAGGAAGCAGCCGCCCGAGTTGGCCAGAGAGCGCGTCACGCCTGGATAGCGCTGGACCGCCGCGGCGAAGGCGTCGCGCTGGGCCCGGTTCAGCGGGTTCGACGGTTCGTCGGCGCAGGCCAGGTGGGTCATCACCAGTTCGAGGCCCTCGAACGGTTCAGGCGCGTCCTCGACGCGGAAACCCAGCCGGTTCATGCCGGTGTCCAGTTGCAGGGCGCAGGCGCCGCCGCCTGCCGCCTGCCAGGTCTGCAGCTGGGTCGGGTGGTTGATGACGGGCCGCAGGTTCGAGGCCTTGAGCATAGCCGCGCCATCGCCGTGGCAGCCGTCCAGAATATAGATGACCGGCTCAGGCCCGATCGCCTCGCGCAGGCGCACGCCCTCGGCGGCGCGGGCGACGAAGAAGGTGCTGGCGCCTTCGGCCATCAACCGACGGGCCACGGCGGCGGCGCCCAGGCCGTAGCCGTCAGCCTTCACGACCGGATGGACCGGACGGCCCGTCACGGTCTCGAGGGTGCGATAGTTGCGGACGAGCGCGTCCAGATCGACGTTGAGGACAGCGGGAGCAAGGGCGGGGGAGGTCATGAAAAGGGTTATAGGCCGCTGCTCGGGCGGCGCTACCGGCTTTTATGCCCTAGCGACACGCGCGTGGCCCCGACCGGAGGGTGGGGCGTTTACTCCGGGATATCCGCATAGGCGCCGCCGTAGCGGCCGTCGTGTGCCAGATTGCCGAAGCGGGTGGTGTTGGAATCGAACGCCAGCTTGACGATGCCGATGGGGCCGTGGCGCTGCTTGCCGATGACCACCTCGGCCTGGTGCTGCAGGCGGTCCATGTCTTCCTGCCACTTCAGGTGTTCTTCGGTGCCTTCGCGCGGCTCGGCGCGGCCCAGGTAGTAGCTCTCGCGATAGACGAACATGACGCAGTCGGCGTCCTGCTCGATCGAGCCGGATTCCCGCAGGTCGGACAGTTGCGGCCGCTTGTCCTCGCGCTGCTCGACCTGACGCGACAGCTGCGACAGGGCGATGATGGGGACGTTCAGCTCCTTGGCGAGAGCCTTCAGGCCGCCGGTGATTTCGGAGACTTCCTGCACCCGGTTCTTCTGGCTGTTGTCGCCGGTGGTGACGAGCTGGAGGTAGTCGACCACGATCAGGTCCAGACCGTTTTCCATCCGCTTCAGCCGCCGCGCGCGCGCCGCCAGCTTGGAGATGGACAGGCCGCCGGTGGCGTCGATGTAGAGCGGGCTTTCGCCGATCTCGATGGCGGCGTCGCGGATCTTGCCGAAGTCCGAGGCGTCGATCTCGCCCTTGCGCAGCTTGTCCGAGGATACGCCCGAGGCGTCGGCCAGAATGCGCATGGCCAACTGTTCAGCGCTCATTTCCAGCGAGTAGAAGGCGACCACGCCGCCGTCGACGGTCTTACGCCCGCCGTCCGGGGTCGGCTCCCATCGATAGTTGCGCGCGACGTTGAAGGCGATGTTGGTGGCCAGCGCCGTCTTGCCCATCGACGGACGGCCCGCGAGGATCAGAAGGTCGGAGGGGTGCAGGCCGCCCAGCTTCTGGTCCAGATCGTCCAGCCGGGTGGCCAGACCGGCCAGCTTGCCCTCGCGCTGATAGGCCTCGCCCGCCATTTCCACAGCGCCCGACAGGGCCTGTGAGAAGGACACGAAGCCCGACGACGGCTTGCCCGTCTCGGCCAGCGAATAAAGCGTCTGCTCCGCCTGTTCGATCTGCTCGTCGGCGGGCGTCTCGGGGTTGGGCGCCTCCTTGATGATCTCGCCGCCGATGCGGATCAGGTCGCGGCGCAGCGCCAGGTCATAGACGACGCGGGCGTAGTCGGGAGCGTTGGCGGCGGGCGGCGCCCGGTCCACCAGATCGGCCAGGTAGCGCAGGCCGCCGAACTCCTGAAAGGCCGGGTCCTGCTTGAATCGCTCCATCAGGATGGTGGGCTCGGCCAGCAGGCCCTGACGGATGTGGTCCTCGATCGCGTCGAACAGCCGCTGGTGGAAGGGTTCGTAGAAATGGCTGCCGCGCAGTCGGTCCGACAGACGTTCGAACACGGCGTTGTCGAACATCAGCGAGCCCAGCAGGGCCTGCTCCGCCTCCAGATTATGGGGCATGGACGACACCTGCACGGGGTCGTTGGCGGAATCATAGGGCAGGGGGGCGAAGGCGTTCATCGACATCATCAATAGCCATAGGCGCGCCCTGCGTCAGACGCGGGCGCGGTCGTCGTCGTGGACAGTCGCCTGCGCCTGTGGACGGGCGCGGAAAACCGCTGTCGGATCAGTGAGGGGCCGTCAGCTGCGGCAGGGGTAGCGTTCGACCATCCAGTCGCGCACGGCCTGGGTCACGGTGACGCGACGCCGCGCCTCGGGCATGGTCTCGAAGCGGGCGACGAGCGTCTCGGGGGTGATGCCGGTGCCGGAGGCGGGGATGCAGTGGGCCGGGCGGCGACCGGCCGAGACGGCCGAGGCCTGCTCGGCTTTCACCGTGCTGACGGCGCCGGTGACCTCGCGGATCAGGCGACGGGTGTCCGGGCGCATCATGGCCACGGCGCGGTTGCGCGGGATGTTCTGGCCGATGGTCAGAAACTGCTGGACGGTCATGTCGGACGACTGGGCCTGGGCGGTGGGAGCGGAGGCGAACAGCGTCACCGAAGCCAGAGGCGCGGCGATGAGGGCGAGAGCGAAACGCGACATGGGGGAATAAATGCGCCCGCCGACGCCGCAGTGCAAGTGCGGGCGCCGGTCAGGCCGGGCAGGGATAGCGTTCGCCCATCCATTCGCGGACGGCCTGGTTGACGCTGATGTGGCGCCGCTGGGCAGGGATGGCGTTGAAGCGGTCCAGGATCTGCTCTGCCGACAGGCTGATCTTGCCGTCGGGGATGCAGGTCGCGGGGCGGCGGCCGGCGGTCTTGGCGGCGGCCTGATCGTCGCGCACGGCCTGGAAGGCCCCTCTAATCTCGTTCATCAGCCGCCGCGTGTCTGACCGCAGCAGGGCGGTCGGATTGCGCGGGATGCGGTTGGCCGAGGTCAGGAACTCCTGAACCGACATGGCGGCGGCTGCGCCGGGCAGGGCCGACAGGGTCAGGGCGGCGACGACGGCGATTGCAGCGGCTTTCATGGCTTCCCTTTCGTCAGGCGTTCAAGCCTAGCTTGCGGATAGCGAGAGAACCATGAGCGATGAACGCCGTCGGACATTAAGTTTTCGTCAGGCGCGGCGGCTGCGACGCACGCCGCGCCTGACGATGGAGGCGCGCTCAAAGGCCAGGGAGGAAGCCTTCGGGCGCGCGGCCTCACCACTTCAGGTTCAGGCGGGCGTAGCCGTAGCGGCCGTTGAAGCCGAACGGGGAGTAGTAAGGGAAGCCCAGCACGCCGTTGCTGTTCAGATCGGCCGGCACGAAATCCGGATACTGGTCGAAGACGTTATCGACGCCGATCGCCAGGCCTACGCGGTCGCTGATCTGGAAGCGGCCTTCCAGATCGATGGTGGTCTTGTCGCCCGTCGAATAGTCGCTGGCCGACGTTGAGCCGGGCTGAAGCACGCTGGCGTAATAGGTCGCCCGCGCTGTCGCGCCCCAGCGGCCCAGATTCCAGTCGGCCGAGGCCGAGACCTTCGTATCCGGCGTGCCTTCTTCGATGGTGGCGATGCGCTGACGCGAGAACAGGGTCGGCACGGGGTTGAGCACCGAAGAGGAGGTCGGGACCTTGGTCACGCTGACATCGTTGACGTTGGCTGCGACGGTGAAGTCCCAGTCGCCGCCCGTCTCGGTGCGCAGGCGATAGCGGCCGACGATGTCGACGCCTTCAGTCTCGGTCGTCACGCCGTTCAGGAAGAAACGCGCGGCCTGGATGCCCAGCGGATCAAGCAGCCCGGCGACCTGGGTCGAGAAGCTGCGGTTGATCAGTTCGGACAGGACGATCTGATCCTCGATCTCGATGCGGTAGGCGTCGATCGTCAGGTCGAAGTTTCCAAGCCGGATCACCGCGCCCAGGGTGTAGTTGGTCGAGGTCTCAGGCTTCAGCGGACGCGCGCCCAGTACTGAGGCCACGGAGCTGGTGGCGGGGAAGGTGCCGGTCTCCACCACAGCCCCGTCCTGAATGACGGATGAGGTCGAGGTGAAGAAGCTCTGCTGCAGCGACGGTGCGCGGAATCCGGTCGAGACCGAACCGCGCAGGGCGAAGTTGGGGCTGAAGTCATAACGCGCGGCCAGCTTGCCCGTCTGGGCGTCGCCGAAGTCGGAATAGTCCTCGATCCGCACGGCGCCCTCGACCGTGAACTTGTCGGTCAGGGGGATTTCAACGTCGGCGTACAGGGCGAAGGCGTCGCGATCCTCGTCCACCTCGTTCGAGGGCTGGAAGCCGACGAAGCCCTGAGCGCCGCCTGCCAGGCTCGTGTTTGTTCCGAGGGGGCCGCGGTTCCATGATTCCGCCTGACCGGCTTCGATTTTGTAGTTCTCCTTGCGCGCTTCAGCGCCCCAGGCGAAGTTCAGCGGACCGCTCAGCCCGACGTCGAACTGACGCGAGAAGTCGGCGCCGAAGACCAGTTGGTCATAGGTCAGGCCGCCGGAATCAAAGCTGGTCGGCGAAGCGGCGCCATAGGTCGCGTTCAGGGAATCCTCGGTGCGGAAGGCCAGGGCGTTGCGGCCGTAGACCAGGCTGAACTCAGCGTTCCAGCCAGCGATGTCGCCGCGCACGCCGCCCCCGGCCGAGGTATCCTTCGACTGCACCGCGATCTTGGGCAGGAAGCCGTCAGGGTAGATGGACGACACATTGTTCACATTGTCCCGCAGGCGTGGGAAGGCGGCGCTTTCGCTGTCGCGGTGCTGATAGCCGGCCCAGCCGAAGGCCTCCCAGTCTGCGTTCAACGGCTTGCCGGCGTTGGCGAAGACCGTCCATTGCTCGACATCAGGGTCGCCCGCGCGGGCGGTGATGGCGCCATCTGCGGCGGCGCGCGGGTCGATGTCCGAGCGGTTGGTCGGTTCGCGGTTCAGATACTCCGCCGACAGGGTCAGGAAGCCGTCCGAACCCAGACCCAGCCCCTGCCAGGCCGAAACGGTGGTGGTGGCGCCGTCGGTCTCGTCGCGCTTGCCGCGCGCGGCCTCGACGGTGGTGAAATATTGGCCGTAGGTGACGCTGGCGCCGCCGCCCTCGCGGGCTTCCTTCAGGCGCAGGTTGACCACCCCGGCGATGGCGTCGGAACCGTATTGCGCCGAGGCGCCGTCGCGGAGCACCTCGACGCGGTCCAGGGCTCCGCTGGGAATGGCGTTCAGGTCGACAGCCGCCGAGCCGCGCCCGATCGAGCCGTTGACGTTGACCAGGGCCGAGGCGTGGCGGCGCGTGCCGTTCAGCAGCACCAGGGTCTGGTCAGGCGACAGGCCGCGCAGGGTGGCGGGACGAACCGAGTCGGTGCCGTCGACCACGGTCGGACGGGCGAAGGTCAGCGACGGCACGGTCTGGGCCAGGGCGGCGGCGAACTCGGTCGTGCCGCGGTTCTGCAGGGTCTCGGCCGTCACCACATCGACCGGCGCCAGGGTGTCGAGGCGTGAACGGGCCGGAGCGCGGGTGCCGGTGACGACGATGTCGTCTACTGAGGTGGCGTTGTCGGGCGTGCTCTGGGCCTGGGCGGCGCCGGCGATCAGGAGGGCGGCGCCGGACGCGGCGGCCAGCAGGGCGGGACGGCGGAACGAAACGATGGGCATGGGAGAGATCAGCTTTTCTGGTTGGACGCGGGGAAAGCGCCGCATACTGAAAGCGCGACGGTCCAAGCCTGCGTCGGTAAGGCTAACGAGAAGTTTCCGAGGGCCGAAATCAGTCACAATCGCGACAGGGAGCGGCCTGCGAACGCGGCTCCCAGGTCGGGCGGGACTGGACTGAAGGCATGGCGGCTCCGGCGCGTCGAATGTGACGAGACGCGGCGATACTGCGGCGCGAAGACGGCGTCCGGTATCGAGATTACTTCACAGGTTAGTTAGAAAAGCTAAGGGTAGGCGACGGTTTCGTCCTGTCGGCAGGCAGGGGGCCGGGCAAAGAAAAAGGGGCGCTTCCTTGCGGAAGCGCCCCTGGATCATCTCGCCGAAGCGACAGGATCAGGCTTCGTCGCCGAAGCCTTCCTGTTGGCCGGCGCCGCCTTCCAGCAGCTCCTGAGCGGCCTGATCAGCAGCTTGACGCTCGTCGTCGAACTGGCTGCGGATCACGTCCTCGCCCTTGGCCTGACGCTCGGCTTCGTCGGCCGAACGGGCGATGTTGATCTTGACCGTGGCCGAGACCTCGGGGTGCAGGCGGACCAGCACCTCGTGGACGCCCAGCGTCTTGATCGCCGTGTTCAGCACGACCTGCGAGCGCTCGACCTTGCCGCCTTCGGCGCGAACCGCCTCAGCGACGTCGCGGCCGGCGACCGAGCCGTACAGCTGGCCGGTTTCACCAGCCTGACGGATCATGATGTAGCTCTGACCGTCGATCTTGTCGGCGATCTTCTGCGACTCGGCCTTGTTCTTCTCGTTGCGCTGCTCGATGGCGGCGCGTTCGATTTCGAAGGCCTTCAGGTTGGCTTCCGTGGCCCGACGCGCCTTGTCGCGCGGCAGGAGGAAGTTACGGGCGAAGCCGTCCTTGACGGTGACGACGTCGCCGATGGCGCCGAGGTTCTCGACGCGTTCCAGCAGAACGACCTTCATCTTACTTCACCACGTACGGCAGGAGGGCCAGGTAGCGGGCGCGCTTGATGGCCTTGGCCAGTTCGCGTTGCTTCTTGGCGGAAACGGCGGTGATGCGCGAAGGCACGATCTTGCCGCGTTCGGAGACGTAACGCTGCAGCAGCTTCACGTCCTTGTAGTCGATCTTCGGCGCGTTGGCGCCCGAGAACGGGCAAACCTTGCGGCGACGATAGAAGGGGCGACGGGCCGGGCCGGAGCCGGCCGGAGCGCCCGGGATGGGGGCAGTCGTATCGGTCATGATCCGGTTCCTTATTCCGAAGCCGCGGCGTCTTCGCCACGCGGGGCGCTGCGGTCACGCTCGCGTTCGCGGCGGGCCAGCAGGGGCGACAGCTCCAGGTCGAGTTCCTCGACGCGGATGGTCAGCCAGCGCAGCACGTCTTCGTTGATCGACAGCTGGCGCTCGACTTCGGCCATGGCGGCCGGCGGGCAGTCGACGGCCATCAGCGAATAGTGAGCCTTGCGGTTCTTCTTGACCCGGTAGGTCAGGTTGCGCAGACCCCAGTACTCGATCTTGGCGACGGAGCCGCCGCCTTCTTCGATCAGAGCCTTGATGGTGTCGTTCAGCGCTTCGGCCTGTTGCGCCGAGATATCCTGGCGCGTCATGACCGTGTGCTCGTAAAGAGCCATGCGGTATTCTCCCTTGGCGGACATCGGCGCGAACGAACCGGGTGAGTTCGTCCACGATGGCTCCTGATGCGGCGGACGGGAGTTTCCCGGCCCTTTGACGTTCCGCAGCAGGACCGAAGCCCTGGAAAGGGCGCGCCTATACGGGAAAAACCCCGTCAGGGCAAGGCAGGGCGCGGGGCAGGGGCCCCATCGCATCGTGCGCGGCGCATTCCTCGCAGGAGTTTCACAAAACCCCCGGCGAACCGTCGCACTGGCCCGTTAATCCATAACAGGGATCATATCGGTTCGGGGATACATCCAACATGAAGCTGTCCGTCGCCTGCAAGGTCGCGTCCTTGGCTGCTGCCGCCCTGCTGTCCGCTGCGCCCTCCATGGTGCTGGCGGAGGCGACGAAGCCTGCGCCGCTGCACGCGCCGAACGGTCGCTGGGCGGCCAAGGGCTGGGCCGACCGCATCGTGCTGAGCCCCGCCGCTGACGCTGCGCGCGGCGCTGCCGTCGCCTGGAGAACCGACACGCGCCAGAGCGCCGCCGAGGCTCAGATCGCCGAGGAGATCGACGGCCCCTTGCTGGGTTTCGCCGCCCGCACCGTGGCCGGCGCCACGACGCCGATTGAAAACGAGAACGGCCGCGCCCTTTATCATCAGGCGCGCTTTGACGGGCTGAAACCGGACACGCGCTATGTCTATCGCGTGCGCGCCGCCGACGGCTGGAGCGAGTGGCTGCCATTCCGCACGGCGAAGCCTGAGCTCGCGCCGTTCCGCTTTATCTATCTGGGCGACACCCAGAACGACATTCTGGAGATCGGCTCGCGCGTGATCCGCTCGGCCTTCAAGGAGGCGGGACCGGCGGCGCTGGTCGTTCACGCGGGCGATCTGGTGGCGCAGCGCGAGGAAAAGGTTCACGACGACGAATGGGGCGAATGGACCGAGGCGGGCGGCCGCGCCTTCGCCATGACGCCGCAACTGCCCGCCAGCGGCAACCATGAATACGTCGACCACGTGCTGCCGAACGGCGAGGAATCGCGCGTTCTGGGCCCGCATTGGCCGCTGCAGTTCGCCCTGCCGGACAATGGCGCAGAGGGAGCGAAGGCGACCAGCTATTATGTCGACTATCAGGGCGTGCGCTTCATCGTGCTGGACGGCACGGCGGCGATCGATCTGGGCGCCGGGGAAAGCCAGACGCGCTGGCTGGATCGTGTGCTGGCCGATAGCTCGGCGCGCTGGAACGTCGCCCTGTTCCACCAGCCGATCTACACCTGCGCCCGGCCCGAGGACACCGAGGAGCTGAAGGCCGCCTGGAAGCCGATCTTCGACGCCCGCAACATCGATCTGGTGCTGCAGGGGCACGACCATTGCTATGGCCGCGTCTCCAACCCCGCCGGGGCCGAGGCCTCGCGCGCCGCCAGCGCGGCGGGCCGTCCGCAGGGGCCGGTCTATGTGGTCTCGGTCACCGGTTCCAAGATGTATGGGCTGAACGACCGGGCGGACACGCAGCCCGTGCGCGCGGCCGAGAACACCGAACTGTATCAGTTGATCGACGTCGAGGCGGATCGCCTGTCGTTCCGCGCCTTCACGGCGACGGGCGGCCTGTATGACGCCTTCACGCTGGAACGGCAGGCGGACGGGACCAAGCGTCTGGTCGAGACGGAAGAGACGTTGATGGCCCAGCGCCGCTGCAACGGCGCGGCGGGACCGGACGACCGTCCCTGCACGGCGCGCGGGAAGGACTGAACCGGCCCGCCGTCCTTCTTGCCGTAGGGGAGGGATTCGCCTAACCCTCGCGGCTTGATTCAACGGATGACGGACGATCCCGGATGAGCCTCGCGCTTCTCTTTCCCGGTCAGGGCAGCCAGTCGGTCGGCATGGGCGTCGCCCTGTCGGAGGCCTTCGCCAGCGCGCGCGAAGTCTTCGCCGAGGTGGACGACGCCCTGAACCAGAAGTTGTTCGCCTTGATGCGCGAAGGGCCGGAAGATCAGCTGACCCTGACCGAGAACGCCCAGCCGGCCCTGATGGCCGTGTCGGTCGCCACGGCGCGGGTGCTGAAGGTCGAGTTCGGCGTCGATGTGGCGCGCGCGGCCTTCG
Organism: Brevundimonas naejangsanensis DSM 23858; assembly: GCF_000421705.1. Classification (GTDB taxonomy): domain Bacteria; phylum Pseudomonadota; class Alphaproteobacteria; order Caulobacterales; family Caulobacteraceae; genus Brevundimonas; species Brevundimonas naejangsanensis. The sequence continues at coordinate 574,241 of NZ_ATXN01000002.1, read as the reverse complement.
TCGCCGGTCACTCGCTGGGCGAATATTCGGCTCTGGCCGCGGCGGGCGCGATCAGCCTGTCGGACACCGCCCGTCTGTTGAAGCTGCGCGGTCAGGCCATGCAGCGCGCCGTGCCGGTGGGCAAGGGCGCGATGGCCTCGCTGATCGGGCCCAAGACCGATCTGGCGCTGGCTGAAGAGGCCGCCAAGGCCGGTTCGGCGGCGGGCGTCTGCGTCGTCGCCAACGACAACAACAAGGGCAATGTCGTCATCTCGGGCGACAAGGCCGCCGTGGATCTGGCCATCGAGAAAGCCAAGGAACTGGGCGCGCGCGCCATTCCGCTGAATGTTTCGGCGCCCTTCCACTGCCCGTTGATGCAGCCTGCTGCCGACGAGATGGCCGCCGCGCTCGCCGATGCGAAGATCGTGGCGCCCGCCGTGCCGGTGGTCGCCAACGTCACCGCCCGCCCGAAAACCGACGCCGAGGTCATCCGCCGCCTGCTGGTCGAGCAGGTGACGGGCCGCGTGCGCTGGCGCGAGAGCATGGAGTGGATGGCGACTGAAGGCGGCGTGACCCGCTTCGTCGAGGTCGGCTCCGGCAAGGTGCTGACCGGCATGGCCAAGCGGATCGCTCCCGACGCCGAGGCCCTGGCGTTGAATACGGCGGAAGAGCTGGAAGCCTTCGCGAAAACGATCTGAAGCCGCTCATCCCCGCGGAGGCGGGGACCCAGTTCTTTGGGAACGAGATGCGGCGCTTGAAGCTAAAGCCTAGGTCCCCGCCTCCGCGGGGATGAGCGGAGATTTCAATGTTCAATCTTTCGGGAAAGACCGCCCTCGTGACCGGCGCCACCGGCGGCATCGGCGGCGCCATCGCCCGCGCCCTGCACGCGCAGGGAGCGACTGTCGTCCTGTCCGGCACGCGCGAAGCCGTGCTGGCCGATCTGGCCAAGGAGCTGGGCGAACGAGCGCATTTCGCCGCCGCCAACCTGTCGGACGCGGAATCGGTCGACGGTCTGGTTGCGCGCGCGGAGGAAGCGGCGGGCGCGCCGCTGGACATCCTGGTCGCCAACGCGGGCATCACCAAGGACGGCCTGCTGATGCGGATGAAGGACGAGGACTTCCAGTCCGTCATCCAGATCAACCTCGAGAGCTATTTCCGCCTGACCCGCGCGGCGGTGAAGGGGATGATGAAGCGCCGTTCGGGCCGCATCATCGGCATCACCTCGGTGGTCGGCGTCACGGGCAACCCCGGCCAGACCAACTATTCCGCCTCCAAGGCCGGGATGATCGGCTTTTCCAAGTCGCTGGCCCAGGAAGTCGGCTCGCGCGGGATCACGGTCAACTGCATCGCGCCGGGCTTCATCGCCTCGCCGATGACCGACGTGCTGAACGACCAGCAGCGCGAGGCCATCCTGTCCAAGATTCCGGCCGGACGTCTGGGCGCGGGCGACGAAATCGCCTCGGCCGCCGTCTATCTGTCGTCGGATGAAGCGGCCTATGTCACCGGCCAGACGCTGCACGTTAACGGCGGCATGGCGATGATTTGATCGAAGCGTGAAGTGTCATCACGACGCGCAACAGACTATTTCCACTTCCGCACCCTGTGCTAAAGGGCACGGACGTCTTTCGGGGGTGAGTCTCATTGAGGCTTGATCCCGGCAGGCAGCCGTGACACGGCGAAACAACCCTCGACCCGCCATCACGGCGATTTCAAACAGGCAAGAGAGACACTCATGTCCGACACCCTCGAACGCGTCCGCAAGATCGTGATCGACCACCTGGACGCCGATCCGGACAAGGTCACCGAGAAGGCTTCCTTCATCGACGACCTGGGCGCTGACTCGCTCGACAACGTCGAACTGGTCATGGCCTTCGAAGAAGAATTCGACGTCGAAATCCCGGATGACGCGGCTGAGCACATCCAGACCGTCGGCGACGCGGTGAAGTTCATCGACGAGAAGCTGGCCGCCTGATCCGGCTGCGATTCGTCGCACTTACCAGCTGATGGCCGCCGTGACGGACCCCTAGCGGGACCGTCCGGCGGCCATTAGTGTTTCTGGTTACGATTCTGACCAAGAAGGAGCGCGAACCATGCGCCGCGTCGTCATCACGGGCCTCGGCCTGGTTACGCCTCTGGGCACGGGCGTCGAGCACGTCTGGAAGGGCATTCTGGAAGGCCGCTCGGGCATCCGTCCGATCACCGCCTTCGACACCGAGGGCTACGGCTGCACCATCGCGGGCGAAGTGCCCAGCGTCGACGGGCGCGGCGGCGGCGAGGCGGGCCAGCCCGGCGTCTTCGATCCCGATCAGGTCATGTCGGCCAAGGACCGCAAGCGCGTCGACGACTTCATCCTGTACGCCATCGCAGCGGCGGACGAGGCGCTGGCTGATGCGGATTGGAAGCCGGAAAGCGAAGACGACAAGGAAGCGACCGGCGTCATGGTCGGTTCGGGCATCGGCGGCCTGGGCCCCATCGCGGACACGGCCATCATCCTGAAGGAACAGGGCGTCCGCCGCGTCAGCCCCTTCTTCATCCCCTCGGCCCTGATCAATCTGGCGTCGGGCCAGATTTCGATCCGCCACGGCCTGAAGGGTCCGAACCACTCGGTCGTCACCGCCTGCGCCACCGGCGCCCACGCCATCGGCGACGCGGCCCGGATGATCGCCCTGGGCGACGCCGACGTCATGGTGGCGGGCGGGGCTGAGAGCTCGGTCGTGCCGATCGGCATCGCGGGCTTCCTGGCCTGCAAGGCGCTGTGCACCGCCTATAACGACACGCCGGAGAAGGCTTCACGTCCCTATGATCGCGGCCATGCGGGCTTTGTCATGGGCGAAGGAGCCGGGATCATGGTGCTGGAGGAGTACGAACACGCCAAGGCGCGCGGCGCCAAGATCTACGCCGAGGTCGTCGGCTACGGCATGAGCGGCGACGCCTATCACATCACCGCCCCGTCGGAAGATGGCGACGGCGGCCTGAGGGCCATGAAGGCGGCGCTGAAGCGCGCCAGCATGCAGCCGTCCGACCTGGACTACGTCAACGCCCACGGCACCTCGACCATGGCCGACTGGATCGAGCTGAAGGCGGTCGAGCGGCTGGTCGGCGACCACGCCAAGGACCTGGCCGTGTCCTCGACCAAGTCGATGACGGGCCACCTGCTGGGCGCCGCCGGGGCGATCGAGAGCATCTTCTCCGTCCTGGCCATCCGCGATCAGATGGCGCCGCCGACCATCAATCTGGACGACCCGGAGATGGAGACGCCGATCGACCTGGTTCCGCACAAGGGCAAGGCCAGGAAGATCGATGTCGCCATGTCCAACAGCTTCGGTTTCGGCGGCACAAACGCCTCTGTGATCTTCAAGAAGGTCGACTGACTTGGCCAAGGCTCCGTCCCGCCGCACCCCCAAGGTTCGCATTCCCAAGTCGCGCGTTCCGAAAAAGGGAAGCGGGGGCGGAGGCGCAAAGTCCGGTCTCGGCGTCGGCCTGATCACGGCCGCCGGGACGCTGGGTCTGTTTCTGGTCGCCGCGCTGGTGGCGTTCTGGGCCGTCTACTGGGGGCCGGGGCCGAGGGCGGCGGAAGGGGAGGCGACCATTGTCACCCTGCCGTCCGGGGCGGGCGTTCCGGCCATTGCGGCCAATCTGAAATCGGCGGGGGTGATCCGCTCGACCGACCTGTTCCGCGCGGCGATCAGCCTGACCGGCGCCGACCGCAAGATCCGCGCGGGCGAATATGAGGTGCCGTCAGGCGCCTCTCTGGCGACGGTGGTGGGCCTGCTGGTCGACGGCAAGTCGGTGCGCCACTACGTGACCCTGCCTGAGGGCTGGTCCAGCGCCCAGGCCGTCGACATCCTCATGAAACAGCCGGTCCTGACCGGCGAGGTCGAGGTTCCGCCCGAGGGCAGCCTGTGGCCCGAGACCTATGAGGTCACGCGCGGCGAAACCCGCGCCGCCGTCGTCGCCCGGATGCAGCGCGCGGCCAAGACCAAGCTGGAGACGCTGTGGGCCGCCCGCTCGCCCGCCACGGTGGTCACGACGCCGGAAGAGGCGGTCATCCTGGCCTCCATCGTCGAGAAGGAGACGGGCATCGCCTCCGAACGGCCCGAGGTGGCGGCCGTCTTCACCAACCGCCTGCGTCTGGGGATGCGGCTGGAGAGCGACCCGACCATCGTCTACGGCGTGACCAAGGGGCGGCCGCTGGGGCGCGGCATCCTGCTGTCGGAGCTGCGCAAGCCGACGCCGTGGAACACCTATCTGATCGACGGCCTGCCGCCGACGCCCATCGCCAATCCGGGCGAGGAGGCGATCAAGGCCGTGCTGAACCCGCCGCGCTCGGAATACGTCTTCTTCGTCGCCGACGGCACGGGCGGCCACGTCTTCGCCCGCACCTATCAGGAACATCTGCTGAACGTGGCCCGCTGGCGCGAGATCGAGCGCCGCAAGGCCGGTCTGGCGGCGGGCGAAACCGCGCCGGAGACGTCGCCTGCGCCGATGACGGATGAAGCCGCAGGCCCGGCCATCGCCATTCCGCCGGGCGCCAAGGTCATTCGCGTGCCTACGGAGGCTGGACGATGAGCAACTCTATTTCGAGCGAGATCTCGGGCATGACGGGCTTCGGCCGGGCCGACGGGACGCTGGACGGCTGGACCTGGACGGTCGAGGCGCGCTCGGTCAACGGCCGGTCGCTGGAGATGCGTTTTCGCGGCCCGCACGGCTTCGATAATCTGGAACGGCTGGCCAAGGCCGCGGCTCAGGCGCGGCTGAACCGCGGGCAGGTGACGCTGGGCCTTCAGGCTAAACGCGCCGAGGGAACCGAGCCCGCGCCACGCGTCAATGAGGCGGTGCTGGCGACCTATCTGCGGCTGGCGAACCAGTTGGCGGAGGAAGGAGCGACCCCGCCCTCGGCCGACGGCCTGCTGGCCCTGCGCGGCGTCATCGAGGTCGCCGAAGAGGACGAGGACACCGAGGCTCGCGCCGTTCTGGAATCGGCTATGGCCGCCACGGTTGAACAGGCGCTGGATGCGCTGAAGGCGTCGCGTCAGCGCGAGGGTGAGCAACTGACGCCGGTGATCCACGACTTCGTCGGGACCATTGAGGCTCTGGTCGCGCGCGCCGAGCTGGAAGCCTCGGCCCAGGTCGAGGCCATCCGCGAACGTTTCACCCGGCGCATCAGCGAACTGGCGCCCGATGCGCCGGGTCTGGACGAGCGCGTCTTCCTTGAGGCTGCGGCGCTGGCGACCAAGGCCGATGTGCGCGAGGAGCTGGACCGGCTGACGGCCCACGTCGCCTCGGCCCGCGCACTGTTGCAGCAACCCCCCGCCGGTCGAAAACTCGACTTCCTGATGCAGGAATTCATGCGCGAGGCGAACACCCTCTGTTCGAAATCCGCTACGACCGCCCTCACCGGAATCGGCCTGGAGTTGAAGGCCGTCATCGAGCAGCTTCGAGAACAAGTTCAGAATGTCGAATAACCGCACCCCCCGCCGTGGCGTCCTGCTGATCGTGGCCAGTCCGTCGGGGGCCGGAAAGACCTCGCTGTGCCGCCGCCTGATGGCCGACCACAAGGGGCTGGAGTTGTCCGTCTCCATGACCACCCGCGACATTCGGCCGGGCGAGGTGGACGGGCGCGACTACAACTTCGTTTCGGTCGAGGAATTCCAGCGCCTGATCGACGGCGACGCCTTCCTGGAATGGGCCGATGTGCACGGCAACCGCTACGGCAGCCCGGCCGCTCCGGTCGAGCGGGCGCTGGCCGAGGGGCGCGACGTCCTGTTCGACATCGACTGGCAGGGCGCCCGCGACGTGGCCGCCAAATGCCCCGGCGACGCCGTGCGGGTCTTCATCCTGCCGCCCAGCCTGGAAGAGCTGCGTCGCCGTCTGGTGACGCGCTCTCAGGACGCCGAGGACGTGATCGAGCGCCGTGTCGCCAACGCCAAGGGCGAGATCGAGCACTGCGACGAGTTCGACTATGTGCTGGTCAACGAGGATTTTGATCGGTCCTACGCCGAACTGGCGCACATCTATCACGCTGAACGCAGCTGCCGTCGCCGCAACCTGTGGGTCGACGGCTATAAGGCGGCCCTGTTGAAGGAAGTGGTCTGACGCGCATGAGGGAGGCCGAACACCGTCGCTGGCTGGCTCAGGCGATCGATCTGGCGCTGGAGAACGTCAGGGTGGGCGGTCGGCCGTTCGGGGCGGTGCTGGTCAAGGGCGGCTCGCTGGTCGCCAGCGGCGTCAACCGGATGCTGGCGACGAACGACCCCAGTTCACACGCCGAAATGGAAGCCCTGCGTCAGGCGGGACCGGCGCTGGGCGGCGTCGATATGACGGGCGCGGTGCTCTACGCCAGCGGGCACCCGTGCCCCATGTGCCTGGCGGCGGCTGTGATGACGCGGGTCAGCGCCGTCTACTACGCCTTCAGTAATGCGGACGCCGAGCCTTACGGCTTCTCCAGCGCGGCGACCTATCAGGCGCTGGGCGTGACGCTGGACCCGCCGCCGTTGCCGCTGACGCGACTGGATGTGCCGGGACGGACGGCGGCGGAGCTTTACGCCGCCTAGCGGAAGGTTACGCGCACGCCCGGCTTGACCTTGGAGGCCAGTTGTTCGGCGTCCCAGTTGGTCAGGCGCACGCAGCCGCTGGAGAAGGTCTTGCCGACCTTGGACGGGTCCGGCGTGCCGTGGATGCCATAGGTGTCACGCGACAGGTCGATCCAGACTGAGCCGACCGGATTGTTCGGCCCCGGCGGCACGATGACCTTGCGGTCGCCCCGGTCATAGCTGACCCGATCCGGATCGTAGGTGTAGTTGGGCTCCGGGGCGACGCCGACGACGGTCAACTCGCCCGACGGCGCCGGGCGGGCCGAACTGCCGATGGTGGCCGGATAGAAGGCCAGCAGCTTGTCCGAGGCGTCATAGACCCGCACCGAGCGTTCGGCCTTGTCCACGACGATATGGGCCACCTCGGCCGCGAGGTCGGTCTGGGCGACGGCGGCCACGATGATGGTCTGACCCGCCTTGCCGAAGTCGACGCCGGGGTTGAGCGCCTGCAGCAGGCCTTCGGTCATGTGGAACTTCTCGGCCAGCATCTCCAGCGGCGTGGCGTAGCCGACCGTCTTCAGCTTGGCCATGTCCGCCAGACTGGCCGGAACCTGGCCGATGAAGGGGCCGCTGAGGTCGGCGGCGGTGATCGTGTAGTCGGTCAGGACGCGGCCGTCGTCGCCTGAGGTCAAGCGGCGGAAGACCTCGGCGTCCAGCACCCCGTCCTGCGGCAGGCCGGCGGCTTTTTCGAAGGCGGCGATGGCCTGACGCGTGTTGTCCCCGCCCAGGCCGTCGATGACGCCGGGCGAGAAGTTGGCGCGGTCCAGCAGGATCTGCGCGCGCGCCGTGGCCGCGTCCGGCCGCGCGGGCTGGCCCTCGACGGGAGCGGGGGCGGTTTCGAATACGGCGCTTTCGACGGCCTCACGCGTCAGAGCGGCGGGCGCGGTGGGCTGGGCGGCGGCCGGGGGCTGCTCCGGCCTGGACGTTTCGGCCGGAGAGCCGCAGGCCGTCAGGGCGGCCGCGATGAAGGGCAGGGCAGAGGCGGCGAGGCGCGATTTCGACATGAAAGCTCCGAAGGTTCCGGGACTTGTCGAACGCGTTTACGCGGTCTGCTGTTCCTGGGTCTCTTCGGTGCGGGCGGCGAAGAAAGGCTTAAGGCGGCTGAGCGCGTCCTCGATCTCGGGCGTCGAGACGGCGAAGCTGAAGCGGATGAAGCGGTGGCCGTTGACCGGATCGAAGTCGACGCCCGGCGCCGTGGCCACGCCCGTCTCGCGCACCAGCTTCTCGCAGAAGGCCATGCTGTCGTTGGTCAGGTGGCCGATGTCCGCATAGATGTAGAAGGCGCCGTCCGGCGGGGCGATCGAGCGCAGGCCCATGGCGGGTAGCGCCTTCAGCATCAGCTCGCGATTGGCGCGATAGACGTCGATGTTGGCTTCCAGCTCTTCTTCGCAGTCCATGGCGGCCAGACCTGCGAACTGGCTGAGCGTCGGCGGCGTCAGGAACATGTTGCCCATGCGCGCGCGGGCCTGCTGGACCTCTTCTTCCGGCAGGATCAGCCAGCCGAGGCGCCAGCCCGCCATGCTCCAGTATTTGGAGAAGCTGTTGACGATCATGGCCTTGTCGTCGAACTGCAGCATGCAGGGCGTGTCGTGGCCGTAGGTGATGCCGTGATAGATCTCGTCCGAGATGATGCTGATGTTGCGCTCGCGGCAGACCTCGACAATCGCCTTCAGCTCATCCTCCGCGATGACGGTGCCGGTCGGGTTGGCCGGGCTGGCGATAATGACGCCCTTGGGCGCCGGGTCCAGTTCGCGCAGGGCCTTGGCCGTCAGTTGGAAGCGCACGTCGGGGCCGCAGTCTATCTCCTGCGGGACGATGTGCAGGGCCTTCATCGTGTTGCGATAGGCGACGTAGCCGGGGCGGGCGATGGCGACGCGGTCGCCGGGGGCGAAGCGCATGTTCAGCGCCACCACCAGAGCGGGCGAGGCGCCGGCCGTCATGATGACGCGCTCGGGATCTATGACGACGCCGTAGCGGTCTTTATACAGCTTGGCCACGCGGGCGCGCAGCAGGGGGCTTTCCCAATAGCCGCCGGCCTCGGCGTCGATCACGCGGTGCGCCTCGGCCAGGGCGGGCGCAGGGGCGCCGGTCGAGGGCTGGCCGAACTCCATATGGATGACCGACTGGCCCTTGGCCTTCATCTCATGGGCGATGCGGCTGATGGCGATGGCGCGGAAGGGTTCGATTTCTACTGTCATGTCAAAGCGTCGGCCAATCTGAGGAAGCCCGCCACGTCGATGGTCTCGGCGCGGGCGTCGGGTTCGATTCCAGCGGCTTCGCAAAGGGCGGCGCCGCCGAGTTGTTTTAGGCTGGAGCGCAGCATCTTGCGACGCTGGCCGAAGGCGGCCGCCGTGACCCGTTCCAGCCGCTTCAGGCGGTCGGGGGCGGGGCGCTCGGCCAAGGGTATCAGATGCACCACAGCCGAGGCCACCTTGGGCGGCGGGGTGAAGGCGGCGGCGGGCAGGTGCATGACGATGCGCGCCTCGGCCACGGCCTGACTGATGACGGCCAGGCGGCCATAGGCGTCCTCGCCGGGCTGGGCCACCACGCGCTCGGCGACCTCCTTCTGGAACATCAGGGTGAGGGCGCAAGGGCTCCACGGCCCCGTCAGCCATTTGATCAGCAGCGGCGTGCCGACGTTGTAAGGCAGGTTGGAGACGAGGTGCGCCGGTCCCTCGACCAAGTCGGCTTCCTTCACCTTCAGGGCGTCGGCCTCGACGATGGTCAGGCGGCCCGAGCCGTCGTCCAGTTCGGACAGCAGCGGGATGAAGCGGGGGTCCTTCTCGACCAGCACCACCTTGCCCGCATCACTTTCCAGCAGGGCGCGGGTCAGGCCGCCGGGGCCGGGGCCGACCTCGATGACGGCGCGGCCGTCGAACGGCCCGGCGTAGCGGACGATCTTCCGCGTGACGTTCAGGTCCAGCAGGAAATGCTGGCCGAAGCTCTTCTTGGCCGACAGGCCGTGGGCGTCGAGCGTTTCACGCAGGGTGGGCAAAGTCACTTTTCCTTCTCCTCTCGGGGGAGAAGGTGGGCGGCGGAGCCGCTCGGATGAGGGGGCTGGGTCCGCATCTGCGCCGCACGAAGGCGGATCGCGCCCAACAGGACGTTAGGGTCGGACAGGAAGGCCTCATTGCCCGATCTCAGCACCATGGATCCCGCCTGCTCCAGTCTGGCGTCACGTTCAGCATCCTGGGCGTCATGAAGCTTATGAACGCCGCCGTCCAGCTCTACGATGAGTCGAATTTCCGTGCAGGCGAAGTCGCAGATCAGGCCGCAGACCGGCGTCTGACGACGAAACTTGAGGTTATCGAAGCGGCGGTCACGGACAATTCGCCAAAATATTGCCTCGGCGTGGTTCAGGGTTCGGCGTTGCCGACGGGCGCGCCTTGTGCGGTCTGGCGTTTGCCACATGGTCGCCGCCCCCTCATCCGAGCGCCTTCGGCGCCCACCTTCTCCCCCGAGGGGAGAAGGCTATCGGTTGACGCGGGCGGACGCCATCTCAGAAGCCAGGCGGACGGCGGCGATGAAACTGTCGGCGCGAGCCACGCCCTTGCCGGCGATGTCGAAGCCGGTGCCGTGATCGGGAGAGGTGCGGACGATGGGCAGGCCGAGGGTGGCGTTCACCCCGCCCCAGAAATCCAGCGTCTTCACCGGGATCAGCGCCTGATCGTGATAGAGGCAGACGACGGCGTCGTAGCGCGCCCGCGCCTCTTCGTGAAACAGGGTGTCGGCGGGCAGGGGATCGGTGATGTTCAGCCCCTCGGCCCGCAGGGCCTCGGCGGCGGGACGCAGCACCGTCACCTCCTGCAGGCCGATGGCGCCGCCTTCGCCTGCGTGCGGATTGAGGGCGGCCATCGCCAGACGCGGGGAGGCGATGCCGAAGTCGCGCTTCATCGATTCGTGGACTACGCGGGCGACGCGGGCGACGCGTTCGCCTGTCACCAGTTCAGGCAACTGGTCGATCGGCACATGGATGGTGACGAGGCAGGCGCGCAGATCTTTCGCCGTCAGCATCATTACAGGGCCGCGCGTGCCGCTGAAGGGGATGTCGGCGGTCAGTTCGGCGATGAACTCGGTGTGGCCGGGAAAGCGGAAGCCGGAGGCGTACATGGGCGCCTTGGCGATGGGCGCCGTCACCAGACCGCAGCCTTCGCCCGACAGCACCAGATCGACGCCGCGCTCGATCCAGTCGGCCACGGCGACGGCGTTGGCGGGGTCGGGCTGGCCGGGGGTGACGGGCGCGGGCGCCGGATGGTGCAGAACAGGGATGGCGCGGCCGAAGACGGAAGCTGCGTCTGACGGGCTGAGCACGGCCTCGACCGGCTGGTCCTGCGCTTTCATCGTCTCCGCGTCGCCGACCACGACGAAGGGCGTGATCGGAGCCAGCGGGCCGGGCGGCGACGACAGCACCGACCAGGCGCGGGCGATGATCTCCGGCCCGACCCCGGCGGGGTCGCCCATCGTGACGATGAGCGGCCGGGGCATCGTCATTGCTTGATTTCGATCAGGGCGTCTTCGCGCAGATCGCGCAGGTAGCGGCGGCCCAGCATGGCGTAGTTCTGGTTCTGCAGGCGGCTTTCGACCTGTTGCGCAGAGGGGGCTTCGGGGCCGCCCAGGCGACGGTCGCAGACGGCCAGCAGATGGACGCCCAGCGGGGTACGCACTGCGGTGCTGATGGAGCCGACCTCGGCCGAGCGGGCGACCTGCTGGAACTGCGGCAGCAGATCCGCGACGTCGCTTTCGCCCAGATCAGCGCCCAGCAGGCCGGTTTCGGAGCGGGCGCGGGTCAGGATATTGTCGCACGTCAGTTCGCCGCGCAGGGCGTCCAGGCGCTGGGTGGCGGCGGCGACCTGGGCCTCGTCGGCGGTCTCGGGCAGTTCGATCATGACCTGCTTCATCTTGACCATGCTGGTCGAGACGCCCGAGCGCTTGTCGCGCATGTAAAGGATGTAGACCCCGCCATCGACGGGAATGGGGTTCGACAGCTGGCCGACCTCAAGGGTGTCCATGACCGATTCCAGGGCGGGCTGGGTCGTGCCTTGGACGATCCAGCCGGCGTCGCCGCCGCGCGCGGCCGAAGGGGCGGCCGAGAATTGGCGCGCCACGGCCATGAAGGGAGCGCCCTGGATCATCTGCTGCACCAGTTGGCGGGCGCCGCTCATGGCTTCCTGCATCCCGCCGACACGAGCCGCTTCGAGGTAGATTTCGCCGACCAGATACTGGGGCTTGGTGGCCGATTCCGTCAGTTGGCGCATGGCCTGATCGACCTGGCTCTTGCTGACGCGGGCGCGGTCGCGGAAGCGGCCGCCGACCAGTTCGCGCCAGCCCACCTCGGTGCGGATCTGTTCGCGGAAGGCGGGAAGGGCGATGCCGCCCTGCTGCAGGAAGGTGAGGAAGGATTCAGGACTGGCGCCCGCCTGGCGCGCCATGTCGGCGATTTCACGATCGACCTCGTCGTCAGTGATCCTCAACTGGTCGAACTTGGCGATTTCCTGCGCCTGAAGGTGCTGTTCGATAAGGTCGTTCAGCGCCTGCTGCTGGATCGCGGCGATGTTTTCTTCGGTCGGCTGCAACTGGGACATGGCCATGACGACCAGCATACGCTGGCGCAGGTCGAAGCCCGTGATGATGCGGTCGTTGACCGTGGCGATGATGCCGTCGGCCATGCGGAACTGGGGCGCGGCGGTCGCGCGCTGTGGCGCTTCTTCCGCCGCGGGATTCAGAGCGCCGGCTGCGGGCGCCGTCTGAGCAGGCGCTGTCTGAGCAGGCGCCGTCTGGGCCCACGAAGGCTCCACGGCCGTCACGACCATAAGGGCGGCCAGGGCGGCTCCCATAGAGTAACGCTTCAAACGCATCGTCAGTCCTGATTCCCTAAAGCGGTCCCGACCCGGTGAGCGATGCTGTCCGCACCGCCGCGCAAGGGGATACACCCCCGTAAGCCGCAATCCACGCCATGCCTACCGCATATTGCCGCGATCATAGCCTGAACCTCCAAAAGTGGCGAGGTTAAGACGGATATAGACGCCCTCGGCCGGGCCGGTGGGGCGCACGCGGGTGTTGTCGCGACGCCAGCCCAGCTCGATGCGGAAACAGTCGTCGTCAAACAACAGGCCGACCTCCGAGCGGGTGATGATGTCGCGTTCCAGATCGGCGATGCCGGTCACCGCCACGCCCCAGTTGCCATAGACGAACTGGTGACCCGACAGCTGGACGAATTCGTAGTTGCGGTTTTCGGGTCCGTCCAGCGGATTGGAGCGGTCGACAATGTAGCTGACGCTGGCCAGGTTGCGGCGCCCCCAGCGGCCGTCGACCGTCGCTTCGGCGCGGCGAATCTCGCCATTGCCGTCGACGGTGGCGTGGAACCAGCCGCGCATCCGGTCCGACGGATTGAAAGTCCCCTGAACGACCCAGTCCGAGGTCCGGCTGGCCAGTCCCGACGGGTCGTAGAGGCGGCTCGGATCATCCGGGATCGGCGTCAGATATTCGTCCTGGTCGTCGGCGCGCATGCTGCGGCCGATGAACAGGCTGGCCGAACGCACCTCGTCCCAGCGCAGGGTGGCGCGGGCGCCTGCCGTGAAGCGCAGGCCGCCCTCCAGCAGGTCGTAGCCGGGGAAGCGGTCCATGCGGAACAGGGACAGGTGGTCCAACTCGGTGATCTGGCTGTCTTCGTTCGGGATGCGCGGGTCCAGGTCGGCCTTGTTGGAAATCGACAACTGGGCCATCGGCTCAAGGATCAGGTCGGACGAGGCGCTGAGAGGGCGGTACAGCGGATAGCTGACGTCGATGCCGGCGCTGGTGCGGGCGCGCGTGTAGGTCTCGTTCTCGACGCCGAGGGCAGGCGGCAGATCATCGACCGAATAGACGTCGGCGCGCAGGTCCACGAAGGGCTCCCACCGCACGCCGATGGGCGAGGTCAGCACCCGGCGCCACTCGGCCTGGCCGGTGATGCGGCGGCTGTCGACGCCGGGCAGGCCGTCGGTCGGCCCGCCGGGAATCAGTTCGGGCGCCAGGGTCGGGAAGCCGACATAGGCGTCGCGCGTCAGCGCCACGGCCGAGCCGCGCAGGCGCAGGCGACCGCCCAGCACAGGGCCTTCAGGCTCCCAGCGCGCCTCGATCAGCGGCGCCACCAGCGGCAGGGTGTTGTCGTCTTCAAAGACGTTTAGGGCCGGGGTGATCGGGTTGAACTCGGCCACCCGCAGGCTCTGCAGGGTGAAGGCCGCGACCGACAGATAGGACCGCTCGGTCTGGCGCTCGGCGTAGATCTGGCTGATCAGGCGGCGGCTGTCGCCGTAGTAGAGACCGTTGTCCTGATAGGCGTCGCGGATGTCATAGCGGTCGAACAGGGTCTTGTCCGAGACACGTTCGGCCGTGAAGCCCCAGCGCCACGGGCCGTCGGGATCGAACTTGCCGTGGGCCAGCAGATAGCTGCGGGTCGTCTTGTCGCCGAAACGGACGTTGCTTTCCGCCTGGCCGTCGCCGTCCAGATCAAAGTCGCCGAAGCTGCGGCCGTAGGTGGCGCCGCCGCGCGCGACGATCATCCCGTCGGTGAATCGCTTGCGCCACTGCAGGTTCAGCAGCGGGGCGACCTTGGTGTTGAACTGGGGGCTGACCAGCACGTCTTCAGAGGGCGAGATGACGTGCAGATAGGGAATCTCCAGCGAGACCCCGCGTCCCGCCTGATAATCCCCCCACGGCACCAGGAATCCTGACGCCCGGTCCACGGTCGGGTCGGGATGAGAGAAGGCGGGCAGGTAGAAGATCGGAACCCCGCCCAGCCGGAACACCACGTCGCGATACAGAATCGCGCGCAACTCTTCGTTCTGGACCGCCTTGGAGGCCTGGATGGAGACGCTGGGCGTCTTGGCCGCGCCGTCCACGGTGCAGATCGGGCAGGGGGTGAAGATGACGTTGTTCAGCTCGCTGACCGTCTCGGAGCGACGAACGGCGGTGGCGGCCATCAGGCTGGAGCCGTTGGACAGCCGGGTGGCCAGGTCGACGGCGACGCCCGCCTTGAGGTCGGAATCCAGTTCGATCCGCTGGGCGTGGACGACCGAACCGTCCGGCGCCGTCAGTTCGGCGTCGCCTGAAGCCGTGGCGACCTGGTTCTGGAGGTCATAGGTGAGGTCCTGAGCGCGCAGGCTGTGGTCCTGAAAGCGCGCCATGACCCGATCCTCGGCCGAGCCGTGGGCCGAGATGACGTCGCCCTGACGCTGAGCGGAATCGGCGTCCACGAAAACGGCGTCGGGCGTCAGGCCGTCGGCGCCGGGCGCGGCCTCGGTCGTGGTTTGGGGCGCGGGCTGCGCGGGAGCCTGAACCGGGACGGGCGCCGTCTGGGCCTGTGCGGCCGAGGCGAAGGCCAGGGATGAGAGGGGCGCGCCTATGACCAACGCCGCGCCGGTCAACAGCCGAAGGCGCAGGGCTCCCATACGGGGGAGGCGGCGATGGGTCATGCGGTGTCCACTCATTACCGGCCGGGCGGAAACCGCCCGATTAGCCGTCTTCGGTATAGATCAGCAAGGTAAAGGCGGCGAGAGCCGTCAATATGGGCGGCAGCCAGGCGGCGATGACCGGGGGCACCACTTCGGCCGAGCCCATGGCCGAGGAGAACTGGTTCAGGAAGAAGAAGGCGAAGCCCAGCACGACGGCCGCCACCGTCATCCGCGCCAGATCGCCCAGACGCATCAGCCGCAGCGAGAAGGCCGCCGCAAGGATCGACATGGCGCCGAAGACCAGCGGCGTCGCCAGCAACTGCTGCAACCGCAGGCGATAGGCGGTGGAGGCGAAGCCGGCGTCCTCGATGCGGCGAATCTGATTGGGCAGGGACCAGAAGGGCGTGGACTGCGGCCGGGCGAAGCGCTGGAACGCTTCCTTGTCGGCCAGGTTGGAGGGCAGGTCCAGGGTGGCGTAGCGGACCGCCCGCTGGCCTGTCTGCGCGCCGGAGGCGTCGGTCAGGCGCCAGCGCCCGGCGTTCAGGGTGGCCGTGGCCGCATCAACCCGTTCGGTGAAGACGCGATGGCCGCCCGAGGTCGTGGTGTAGATGAAGAAGGTCGCGTCCAGCAGGCGGCCGGTGGCCTGTTCCTGCCGTCCGCCGCGAATGATCATCTGGCGGTTCTCGTCGCCTTCCCGCAGCCAGACGGATTCGCGTGAATCGCCTCCGGGCGTCGAGCCGGAGATGCGGCCGCGCTCACGCTGCCAGACGCCGTCGCCCGCTGCGGCCATAGGGCCCAGAACGGTGACGGTCAGCGCGCCCAGCAGCACGGCGGCGCCCGCCGCGGGCAGGACGAAGCGCCAGGCCGACACCCCCGCCGCCCGCATGGCGATCAGTTCGCTGCGCCGGTTCAGGCTGACGAAGGCGCTCAGGGTGCCGAAGAGGAAGACGAAGGGCAGGAGCTGGAGGATGACCGAGGGCGATTTCATCAGCACCAGGCCGAAGATCCGCGTGCTGGACAGCTCGCCAGAAGAGTTCAGCCCGCGCGACACCTCGACAAAGTCGATCAGCATGACCAGGGCGGCGATGACGGCCAAGGCCACGCCCAGCGACTTCATCTGTTGGATCAGCACATAGCGTTCGATGCGGCCGAGACGGAGCTTCATGCGGTCCTCGCCTTCACGCGGGCCAGCGGCGATGAGGCGCGGCGACGGCGCGGCTTGAGCGCGCGGAACAGGATGCGCAGGGCCAGGGCCGTGGCGGCCAACGGCACGACGTATTGCAGGGTGTTCAGGGCCCCATTCCAGGCGCTGGCCGCGACCAGGCCGTAGCCGATGACGCGCAGGATCAGGAAGGCGCCCGCCGCCTTGGCGATGCGGCCGGTGTAGCCTGTCCGGCTGAAGGCGCCGCCCAGAATGGCCGCCAGCGCAAAGGCCATCGCCGCCAGGGCGTAGAAGGGCGAGGCCAGGCGCGAATGGCCCTCGGCCGCCAGCTCGCCGCGCGTTCCGGCGGTCTCAAGCAGGGCGGGCGTCGGGTCGAACAGGTCAGTCAGCCACAGATCCGACGGCTTGAAGCGGATGCGCTCGCTTGTCTGGGCGTAAGGCGACAGATCGAACACCTGCTGGTCGAACGATAGCTGGTTCAGCACCTCGCGCGAGGAATAGCGCTGCATCGACCCGTTCTGCATGGTCAGCACCGGCAGGCCGTCGACGCGGCCGAAACGGGCGGTTTCGGCGTCCCAGGTCGTGACCGTCTTGCCGTTGTCCAGGTAGACGAAGAGGTTCTTCATCAGACCGTTCTGCTCGATCTGCTGGACATAGACGGTCAGGCCGTCGGGCCCCTGTACGAACTGGCCTTCCTCGACCAGCAGGGCGGCCAGGTCGGTGCGGATGGCGAAGGCCTGACGACGGCCCTCGCGCTGCGCCCAGGGCTGGACGAAGACGTTCACCAGCAGGGCGACGACGGTGACGATCAGGGCGATCTGCAGGGCGGGCCGGATCAGGGCCCAGCGGCTGACCCCGGCGGCGTAGGCGGCGGTCAGCTCCTGCTCGCGCTGCAACCGCGTCAGAGCGATCAGGGCGCCGACGAACAGGCCGATGGGCAGGATGACGGCGATCAACTGCGGCAGGGCCAGAAGGGTCAGCTTGACCATGACCCAGACGCTCTGCCCGCGCTCGACGATGACTTCCAGCTGATCTAGGCTCTGGCTCAGCAGGCCGATGCCGGCCAGCGCCGCGACCGCCGCCACGACGGGCAGGCCGATCTGGCGGAAAAGATACCTCTGGATCAGGGTCATAAGGCCGGAAAGGTCGTATAATCGGCTGCGAACGTGTTGCAGCCCAGGGCGATGCGAGCCATGTAATACACATCCGGCCGCCCCGACGAAACCGTCGCCGCGACCATGGCAAATTCAAGCGTGATCGGGACAGGTTTTTCCGGTCTGGAGTCAGTTTCATGAAAATCGAATTCGTCGCTTCGACCGGCGCCGCAGAAATTCTCGCCGTGCTGGTGAATGAAGGACGAGCCCTCGCAGGCGCCGGCGCGGCGCTGGATCAGGCGTCCTCGGGCGCCTTGACCAAGGCGATGAAGAACAGCCGCTTCAATGGCGCGTCCAACAGCAGCCTGAACGTTGCGGCCCCGGCCGGGATCGACGCGAACGCCGTCCTGCTGGTCGGCGCGGGCGCGCAGGACAAGCAGGATGATCTGGCGGTCGAAACCGCCGCTGCCGCCGCCTATCAGGCGACCAAGCTGTCGGGCGCCGAAGTCCTGACCATCGACGTGTCGCACCTGTCGCCCGAACTGGCCGCCCGCGCCGGTTTCGCCGTTCGCCTGGCCGCCTATCGCTTCGCCAAATACCTGACCAAGCAGAAGGCCGATAAGATTCCGTCGGTGACGACGGTGCGCGTGGTCACCTCGGACGTGAAGGCCGCCGAGGCCGCCTTCGGCCCGCTGTCGGCCGTGGCCGACGCCGTGCTGTTCTCGCGCGATCTGGTGTCGGAGCCCGCCAACATCCTGTACCCGGCCGAGTTCGCGCGCCGCGTGAAGGAGCTGGAGGCTCTGGGCGCCAAGGTCGAAATCCTGGGCGAGGCCGAGATGGAGAAGCTCGGCATGGGCTCGCTGCTCGGCGTCGGCCAGGGCTCGGTGCGTGAAAGCCAGCTGGCCGTCATTCAGTGGAACGGCGGCAAGGACGGCGAGGCCCCCATCGCCTTCGTCGGCAAGGGCGTCTGCTTCGACACCGGCGGCATCAGCCTGAAGCCCGCCGACGGCATGGAAGAGATGAAGTGGGACATGGGCGGCGCCGCCGCCGTGGCCGGCCTGATGCACGCCCTGGCGGGCCGCAAGGCCAAGGTGAACGTCGTTGGCGTTCTGGGTCTGGTCGAGAACATGCCGGACGGAAACGCCCAGCGTCCGGGCGACGTGGTCACCTCCATGTCGGGCCAGACCATCGAAGTGCTGAACACCGACGCCGAGGGCCGCCTCGTTCTGGCCGACGCCCTTTGGTACACGCAGGACCGCTTCAAGCCGAAGTTCATGATCGACCTGGCCACCCTGACCGGCGCCATCATCATCTCGCTGGGCCTGGAATATGCGGGCGTCTTCACCAACAGCGACGAACTGGCCGCCAACATCGCCGATGCTGGCCCGAAGGTGGGCGAGAAGTCCTGGCGCATGCCGATCCCGGCCGAATACGACCGCCACATCGACAGCCCGATCGCCGATGTGAAGAACATGGGCAACGGCCGCGCCGGCGGTTCGATCACCGCCGCCCTGTTCCTGCAACGCTTCACCAACGGCGTGCCGTGGGCGCACATCGACATCGCCTCGACCGCTTGGGTGAAAGACTCCAAGAACCCGACCGTGCCGGACGGCGCCGTCGGCTATGGCGTGCGTCTGCTGGACCGCATGGTCGCCGACCACTACGAAGGCTGATCCCTGTTCAGGAAGGTAGGGCCGGGTGTCTGACGCCAAGCCGGAAATCTGGTTCTACCATCTGGAGCGGTCGACGCTGGACCAGGTGCTGCCGACCCTGCTGGAGCGCACGCTTCAGCGGGGCTGGCGCGCCCTGATCCGGGGCGCGACCTCGCATCGGCTCGACGACATCGACGAGCTGTTATGGACCTATCGCGACAACAGCTTCCTGCCTCACGGACGAGCCGACGGCGATCACGCCGCGCGCCAGCCTGTGCTTCTGTCCGAATCGGGCGAGAATCTGAACGGCGCTCAGGCGCTGTTCATCGTCGATGATTCAGAGCTTGGGGCCACGCAGGAGTTCGCACGTTGCTTCATCATCTTCGACGGTCGGGACGAGCAGGCGCTGAACCATGCGCGCGGGCGCTGGCGGACGCTGAAGGCGGACGGCGCCGACCTGGCCTATTGGAAACAATCGGAAGAAGGGCGTTGGGAAAAGGCGGCCTGATCGCCGTTGCAGGCGCATTGGCTGTCGCGGCCTGCGCCTCGCCGCCCACGAACACCACGACCCCGACTCGAACGGCCGCCCATCCGAACTATCCGCCGGCCACGCCCGCTGCGCCCGTATCGCCTACCGAGCGCCCTTATCTGTCTGAACCGGGCGTGCGCAACGCTTCGGGCCAGGCCATGTGCAAGGCGGATGAGTTTCAGTGGCTGATCGGGAAACCTCGCACTGAGATCCCCGTTCCGGTGGATGTGGTCAACCGTCGGGTCGCCTGTACAACCTGCCCGATCACCGAGGACTATTCGCCCTATCGGCTCAACATCTTCTACAACCAGCGCACGGGCCTGATCGAACAGGTCCGCTGCGGATGATCATGAGGGACGACGTTATGAAGTCATTTCTGACGCTGACCGCCGCCGCAGGTTTCCTGGCGCTGGCGGCCTGCGCGCCGACGCAGGGGGGCGGGGCGACGACCGCGCCGGGCGGCGAGGCAACACCGATGGCCTGCAAGGCCAGCGACTATCAGGAGTATGTCGGCCGCAATCGCTCGACCATTCCGGCCGATGCGCCGCGCGGGCGTATTTTCCGCGTCCTGTGCAGCAGTTGCGCGGCGACGATGGACTATCGCGAGAACCGCGTGACCTTCACCTATGACGACAAGACGGAAATCGTGACCCGCGTCAGCTGCGGCTGAGGTCCTTAGAATATTCCCTCATCTCGGCGTCTGCCGGGGGGAGCGGGAACAGGGCGGCGGGACTATCGCTCCAGGCCGTAGAGGGCGTCGGCGACGTCCTCTACCTTCTGGCGCACCACGGTTTCGGCATCGCGCAGGCCGCGGTTGTAGAACAGGCGGCCGATGTCCCGGCCGATGAACTCGACCAGCATTTCGGCGGGCAGGCGGCCGACCTCGAC
Organism: Brevundimonas naejangsanensis DSM 23858; assembly: GCF_000421705.1. Taxonomy (GTDB): domain Bacteria; phylum Pseudomonadota; class Alphaproteobacteria; order Caulobacterales; family Caulobacteraceae; genus Brevundimonas; species Brevundimonas naejangsanensis. Next base: position 553,915 of record NZ_ATXN01000002.1, on the reverse strand, counting down.
CTCCAGCTCGTCGCGCAGATAGGTTTGCAGGCGGGCGGCCGCCTCCTGCATTTCGTCCTTGGTCAACAGGGGCGGCGGGGCCTTGCTCATCACGACACCTCGGCCAGGGCTTCCTCGGCGGCGATCCAGTCAGCTTCGGCCTGATCCAGGTCGGCCTGGGTCTTGGCGCGCGAGCGGGTCAGGCCTTCAAGCTTCTTCGGATCGTTGACGGCGGCGTTGGCCAGGTCGTCGTCCAGACGCGCCAGGTCGGCGGTCAGTTGCGCCATCCGGTCCTCGGCCTTCTTCACGGCGTGACGCAGTGTCGAGGGCGAGGGGCCTTTCTTCTTCTCGGCCTTGGGCGCGGCGACGGGGGCGGGCGCCTCGGCGGCGACCTCCTCATGCTTGACCTGGCTGGGCTTCATGCCGGCCTGTTTGGCGCGGTCGAGGACGAACTTCTGATAGTCGTCCATGTCGCCGTCGAACGGTTTCACCGAGCCGTCGGCGGCCAGCCACAGGCGGTCGGCCACCAGCTCCATCAGCGAGCGGTCGTGGGTGATCAGGATGACCGCGCCGGTATATTCGTTCAGCGCGTCCAGCAGGGCGCGGCGGCTGTCGATGTCCAGGTGGTTGGTCGGTTCGTCGAGGATCAGGATGTGCGGCGCATCCATCGCCACCAGGTTCAGCAGCAGGCGCGCGCGCTCGCCGCCGGACAGGGCGCCGACGGTGGTTTCCTGCTTCTCGAACGGCAGGCCGAACTGGGCCAGACGGCTGCGGCGGCTGCTTTCCGAGGCGTCCGGCATGGCGCGGCGGATGATCTCCAACGGCGTGTCGGTCGGGTCCATCGCCTCGATCTGGTGCTGGTGGAACCAGCCCACGCGCATCTTGCCGTCGCGGTGGAACTCGCCCGTCTCGATGGTCAGGGCCTTGGCGATCAGCTTGGCGAAGGTCGACTTGCCGGCCCCGTTGACGCCCAGCAGGCCGATGCGGTCGTCCAGGTCCATCCGCAGGTTCAGGTTCTTCAGGATCGGCCTGCCCGGCTCATAGCCGACGTTGGCCTTCTCCAGCCGGATCAGCGGCGGGGGCAGGGGGCGTTCGGGCGAAGGCAGGGTGAAGGGGGCGACGCGCTCTTCGGGCGGCAGTTCGATGCGCTGCATCTTCTCCAGCCGCTTGACGCGCGACTGGGCCTGGGTGGCCTTGGACGCCTTGGCCTTGAAGCGGTCGATGAACTTCTGCAGGTGGGCGCGTTCGGCGTCCTGCTTGGACTTGTTGGCCTCCATCAGGCGCAGCTTTTCGGCCCGCGTCTTTTCGAAGGTGTCGTAGTTGCCGGTGTAGAGGTCCAACTTGCGGTTCGACAGTTGCAGGATGTGGGTGCAGACGCCGTTCAGCAGTTCGCGGTCGTGGCTGATGATCAGGGCCGTGTGCGGATAACGCTTCAGCCGCTGCTCTAGCCACAGGGCGCCTTCCAGATCGAGGTAGTTGGTCGGTTCGTCCAGCAGCAGCATGTCCGGCTCGGCGAACAGGGCGGCGGCCAGGGCGACGCGCATCCGCCACCCGCCCGAGAACTCGGCCATCGGGCGCAGGATGTCGTCATGGCTGAAACCGAGACCGGCCAGGATTTCCGAGGCGCGGGCGGGGGCGCTGTCGGCGTCGATCTCGATCAGACGGCCCCAGATTTCGCCCATATCCTCGGGCTCGGCGGTTTCCAGCCGGGTCAACAGGTCGTGGCGCTCGACGTCGGCCTCAAGGATGGTGTCCAGCACGCTGACGGGCGTTGCGGGGTGTTCCTGATCGACCGAGCCGATGCGGGCGGTCTTGGGCAGGGAGATTTCGTCGCCGTTGGCGGCCAGCTCGCCCAGGATCAGCTTGAACAGGGTCGATTTGCCGATGCCGTTGCGGCCGACGAGCCCGACCTTGGAGCCCGGCGGAAGGCTGACGGAGGCGTCGTCCAGGAACTCGCGGCCCCAGGCGTTGTAGGTCAGGTTTTTGATCTGCAGCATGGGAACCGGAAAGAAAAAGGCTTACGCGCGGGGATATTGGAAAGATGTGCGGCGCTCGCTATAAGCCGCCGACCCTCAAACTCCCAAACAAGAAGTCACTCCCATGACCGAACGTACGTTCTCGATCATCAAGCCGGACGCCACCCGCCGCAACCTGACGGGCGCCATCAACGCCGTCATCGAAGGCGCCGGCCTGCGCATCGTCGGCCAGCGCCGCGTCAAGCTGACCGAAGCCCAAGCCAAGAAGTTCTACGAAGTGCACGCCGAGCGTCCCTTCTACGGCGAACTGGTGTCGCAGATGATCGCCGAGCCGGTCGTCGTCCAGGTGCTGGAAGGCGACAACGCCGTCGCCAAGTATCGCGAAGTCATGGGCGCCACCAACCCGAACGACGCCGCCGAAGGCACCATCCGCAAGCTGTTCGCCCTGTCGATCGGCGAGAACTCGGTCCACGGTTCGGACTCGCTGGACAACGCCAAGATCGAGATCGAGCAGTTCTTCACGGACGCCGACATCGTCGGCTAAGGGGCTTTTCTGAGGGGCCGCGATCGTCGACCCTTCGGGAAGCTTTTTGTAAGCCGCGGTCAAAAGGCTCCGCCTTTTCGACCCGACGCGGCTTGTGACAATTCGGCCTGCTCCCGGAACCGGGGGCGGGCCGTTTCGTTTTTACGGTCACGCCGTCCCTCTCGAAGAAGAACAAGGATGACCGCCATGAAGACGATGCTGAAGCTTGCCCCGGTGCTGGGCCTGACGGCCCTGCTGGCCGCGTGCGGCACCACCACGGAACAACGCGCCGCCACGGGCGCCCTGGGCGGCGCGGTCGCCGGTCAGGCGATCGGCGGCAATACCGGCGCGACGGTCGCCGGCGCGGCCATCGGCGCCATCGGCGGCGCCGCCACCACGCCGAAAAAGCCGCACGAGTAAGGCTTTCGCCGCGCGATAAGAATAAGGGCGTCGGCCGCGAAGCCGACGCCCTTTCCTTTTGTCCGTCGCCGGACGCGCCGCTTACCAGATGCGGGCGCGCTTCTCAGGGGCGATGTATTCCGCCTGATCCGGGGTGACGTCGAAGGCGGCGTACCAGGCGTCGATGTTGCGTGGCGGGGTGGCGGCGCGCGCCATGCCGGGCGAGTGCGGGTCGGTGGTCAGCTGCTCTTTCAGAGCCTCGTCACGCGACTTCTCGCGCCACACCTGGGCCCAGCCCAGGAAGACGCGCTGTTCGCCGGTCAGGCCGTCGATCACCGGGGCCGGTTGACCGTTCAGGCTGCGCTTATAGGCGTCCAGCGCCATCAGCAGCCCGCCCAGATCGGCGATGTTTTCGCCCATCGTCAGGTCGCCGTTGATGTGCATCCCCGGCACCGGCTCTTCGGCGGCGTAGATGGCGCCGAGCGTCTTGGCGCGCTCTTCGAAGCGGGCGGCGTCCTCAGGCGTCCACCAGTCGCGCAGCACGCCGTTGGCGTCGGTCTTGCGGCCCTGATCATCGAAGCCGTGGGTGATCTCGTGACCGATCACGGCGCCGATGCCGCCGTAGTTGACCGCCGGATCGGCGTTCGGGTCGAAGAAGGGCGCCTGCAGAATGGCGGCGGGGAAGACGATCTCGTTGCGCGGCGGGTTGTAGTAGGCGTTCACCGTCTGGGGCGTCATGCCCCACTCCAGCGGATCGACCGGCTGGCCGATCTTGCCGCGGTTCCAGGCCCAGTCGAAGGCGGCGGCGCGCTCGACGTTGCCGTAGAGGTCATCGGCCTTCAGCTCCAGACCATCATAGTCGCGCCACTTCTCAGGATAGCCGATCTTCACGCCGAACTTGGACATCTTCAGCAGGGCCTGCTCGCGCGTGGCCTCGCTCATCCAGTCCAGGGCCTTCAGGCGCTCGGTCATGGCGGCGCTGAGGTTGGCGACCAGCGTCTCCATCTGCGTCTTGGACGAAGCCGGGAAGTGCAGGCGGACGTATTCCTGGCCCAGCACCTCGCCCAGCTGGCCGTCGACCAGAACCACGCCGCGGTTCCAGCGCGGACGGTTCTCGGGCTGGCCGCGCAGGGTCTTGCCGCGGAACTCGAAGCGCGAGTCGACGAAGGCGTCGGACAGATAGGGGCTGGCCTGATCGATGGTCTGGAAGGCCTGCCAGGCTTTCAGCGTCTCGATCGGGGCATCAGCGAACACCTGGGCGATGCCGGGGATGGCGGTGTTTTCCATCAGCACCAGGGTCGGGACGTTCTCGACCTTGGAGGCCTGCAGGAAGGCGGCCCAGTCGAAGCCCGGTGCGAAGGTCGCCAGTTGCGCGGTCGGGGTCGGGTTGTAGATCTTGTCGATCTGACGACGCTCGACCGTGGTCCAGTGCTTCTCGGCCACCTTGGTCTCGAAGGCCAGGATGTCGGCGGCGGCCTGAGCCGGATGGTCCCAACCGGCGGCGGTCAGGGCGCGCGTGATATAGGCGACATAGGCTTCGCGCTGCGAGGCGAAGTCGGGCTTCAGATAATAATCGCGGTCCGGTAGCCCCAGCCCGCCCTGACCCAGATAGGCCGAGTTGATGTTCGGATCCTGCAGGTCCTCAAACACCGCCAGGCCGAACAGGGAGCCGCCGAAGCCTTCGTGGCTGGCGCCCATCAGGCGGGCCATGTCGCTATGGTTCGTCACGGCGCGGATGGCGGCCAGATCGGCGGCCAGGGGCTGGGCGCCCAGTTGGTTGACGCGGGCCTCGTCCATGAAGCTGGCGTACAGGGCTCCGACTTTCTGGGCGTTGGCGTTGGTCGGATTGGCGGCGCTGGTCTCAATGATGGCGCGCAGCTGGGCCTGTGAATTCTCATACAGGACGTCGAACGGGCCGAAGCGGGCCTTGTCGGACGGAATCTCGGTGTTCTTCAGATAGACGCCGTTGGCGTAGGCGTTGAAGTCGTCGCCCGGCTTCACCGTCAGGTCGCGGCCGTCCAGGTCGAAGCCCCAGGGCTTGATCTCGGGCGCGGTGGAGGCCGCCGCCGAGGCGTGGGCGTGCTGGGCCAAGGTCGGTTGAGCCGTGAAGGCGAGGGCGAGGGCCATGGCGGCGGCGCCCATCAGGCGGGTTTTCATCATCGGGTCTTTCCCAGTGGTGCAGACGTGCGCGATTGCGCCGTCAGGGCGGCGCATTCATGCTTGACGGCAAACTGCGCCCGCCTGCGACCGGCTGTCGCATTAAAAATCGTTAAGGTTTCGGAGCGTTCAGAAAATTCATCAGAATTCGGGGGTAAAGTTGATGTTCCGCCGCCTTGACCCGCTCGGAGAGAATTTCAGCCGTGTCGCCGGGCAGGATGGGCACGCGCGCCTGGCCCAGGACGGGGCCCTCATCGACGCCTTCGGTGACGATATGAACGGTGCAGCCCGCCTCATGGTCCCCCGCTTCTATGGCGCGGGCGTGGGTGTTCAGGCCGGGATAGAGCGGCAGCAGCGACGGGTGGATGTTCAGCATCCGGCCCGCCCACCCGCGCACCAGCCACGGCGTCAGCAGGCGCATGTAACCGGCCAGGGCCACGGCCTCGACGCCATGTTCGCGCAGGAGGGCGTCCACGGCGCGTTCGTGCGCCTCTCTATCCTTGCCGAAGGCGGCGTGTTCGACAGCGACGGCCTCGACCCCCAGCGCACGCGCCTTGTCCAGACCGGCGGCGTCCGCGATGTTGGAGACCACCAGCACGACTTCATATGACGCATCCGGCGCCTGTCCTGCCTCGATCAGGCTGACCATGTTCGAGCCGGTCCCGGAGATCAGGACGGCGACACGGGTTTTGGCGACGGACATGGGCGGCTCACGCGTGGAAGATGGCGTGACTGCCATGCGGCCCCGGAGGCGACTTAGCAAGAGGGACGGCAGGTCGGGGAGAAGGGCGCAGCGCCGCCGAACCATTGTCGTGGAACTGACGCAAACTCCGTTGCTTCTTCGGAAACGGCGGCGTTAGCGTCCATGCGCCGGGGAGTCCGGCATCCAAGGGGGAGTATCCTATATGCGTCGTCTGTTGACCGCCGCCTGCGCCGCGGCCCTATTGGCCGCGCCGGCCGTTTCCATGGCTCAGGAAGCCGCGTCCAGCGGCGGCTCGGGGCCGGTCCGCTCGGCCTCTGATCGTCTGCGCAACGTCACCGCCGAGCAGATCGAAAAGAACTGGGCGCGCGCCACGGCCGATGAATCGGAAGTGACCACCAGCCACTCGATCAACGCCCACGGCCGCACCCTGCGCTACAAGGCGACGGCGGGCACGCTAACGGTCCGCAACGACGCGGGCATGCCGACGGCCAGCCTGTTCTATGTGGCCTATACGCTGGACGGCCAGCCGGTCGGTCGCCGTCCGATCACCTATATGTTCAACGGCGGACCGGGTTCGCCGACGGTGTGGCTGCACATGGGCGCCTTCGGCCCGATGCGGGTCCAGACCGATGAGCCGGTGGTCGAGCGCCCGGCGCCGTTCAACCTGGCGCCCAACGACATGACCCTGCTGGACAAGACCGACCTGGTCTTCATCGACATGGTCGGCGCCGGTTATTCGCGTCCGCTGGGCGAGACGCCGGGTTCGGCCTTCTGGGGCGTGGATCAGGATGCGGACACCTTCGCCCGCGCCATCATGCGCTACACGACCAAATTCGACCGCTGGTCCAGCCCGAAATACGTTCTGGGCGAAAGCTACGGCACCCTGCGCGCCGGCGCCCTGGTGCACCAGCTGGAAGATCGCGGCATGTCGCTGAACGGCGTGGTCCTGCTGTCGTCGATCATGAACTACGGCGTGCGCCAGCCGGGCTATCCGCAGAACTTCGTCACCCTGCTGCCGACCTATGCGGCGACGGCCTGGTATCACAACAAGATCCCGAACAAGCCCAGCCTGGAAGAACACGTCCAGCGCGCCCGCGAATTCGCCATCGGCCCCTATGCGGCGGCCCTGTCGAAGGGACACCTGATCTCGGACGCCGAACGCGCCCAGATCGCCCAGCAGATGAGCGCCCTGATCGGCATCTCGCCGACGGTTCTGGATCAGGCCAACCTGCGCCTTGAGCTCAGCCCCTTCCGCAAGGAACTGCTGCGCGACCGTCGCCAGACCATCGGCCGTCTGGACATGCGCTATACCGGCATCGACGCCAACGCCGTCGGCGCCTCGCCCGAAGAAGACCCGTCGAGCAGCGCCATCACCGGCGCCTATTTCGGCATCTTCCGCGACTATATCGCCACGACGCTGAACTATCGGACCGATGTGGATTACCGCCAGTCGGCGCGCGGCCTGCCGGGCTTCAACTGGGACTGGAACCACCGTCCGCCGGTCGGCGGCCCGCAGACCACGCCGAACACGGCCGTCGACCTGGCCACCGCCATCCGCCGCAATCCGCACATGAAGGTGCTGGCGCTGAACGGCTATTACGACGCCGCCACGCCCTTCTTCAGCACGGAGTATGATCTGGCCCAGATGATGCTGGAGCCGCACCTGCGCCGGAACCTGGAGTTCACCTACTATGAAGGCGGCCACATGATGTACACGGCCCGCCCGGCGCTGGAGCAACTGCACGTCGACCTGTCGAAATTCTACGACGAGACGGTCAACGGCGGCCTGCGCTGATCCCGGCGACAGCCTGAAATGAAGAAGGCCCCGGTCAGTGCGACCGGGGCCTTTTTTGCGACTACGCTCTCTTCCGCTCATCCCGGCGGAGGCTGGGGCAATGAGAACCGCAAGCGCGGCGTCCTGAGCCAAAGCACTGGATCCCGGCGTCCGCCGGGATGAGCGGGGATGAAGGGGATCAGACCACAAAAAAGCCCCCGGCAGCGTTGGCCGGGGGCTTTTGTCTTGTCGGAATGGGGTGGCTTTACGCCGCCTGAAGCTGCCCGCAGACAAACGCCGTCTCGCCTGCGTTCAGCAGGGCGGCCAGCACCGGCTCGACGTTCTCGGGCGCGACGATCAGGATGAAGCCGACGCCGCAGTTGAAGGTGCGGCGCATCTCGTGGTCCGAAATGCCGCCCGTCTCGGCCAGCCATTGGAAGACGTCGGGCATGGGCCAGGCGTCCCAGTCGAAGCTGGCCTCAAGGCCCTCGGCGATGCAGCGCGGCGGATTCTCGATCAGACCGCCGCCCGTGATGTGGGCCGCGCCCTTGATCAGGTCGGCCTTCATCAGCGGCAGAACCGGCTTCACATAGATGCGGGTCGGTTCCATCAGGGCCTGGGCCAGCGACTGGTCCTTGGCGAAGGGAGCGTCGTCGCCCCAGGCCAGGCCGGACTTCTCGACCACCTTGCGGATCAGGGAATAGCCGTTCGAGTGCGGACCCGAGGAGGCCAGGCCGATAATGATGTCGCCCGGCTTCTGTTGGTCCAGATAGGGCAGGACCTTGCCGCGCTCGACGGCGCCGACCGAGAAACCGGCCAGATCATAGTCGCCGCCTGAATACATGCCCGGCATCTCGGCCGTCTCGCCGCCGACCAGGGCGCTGCCCGACTGGCGGCAGCCCTCGGCGATGCCGGCGACGACGCGGCGCGCGGCGTCCACGTCCAGCTTGCCCGTGGCGTAGTAGTCCAGGAACATCAGCGGTTCAGCGCCCTGCGCCAGCAGGTCGTTGACGCACATGGCGACCAGGTCGACGCCCACGCCGTCGTGACGGCTGGTCTCGATGGCGATCTTCAGCTTGGTGCCGACGCCGTCGGTGGTGGTGACGATCAGCGGATCTTCAAAACCGGCGGCTTTCAGGTCGAACAGGGCGCCAAATCCGCCCAGCGAGGCCTCGGCGCCGGGGCGGCGCGTGGACTTCGCCAACGGCTTGATGGCGTCGACCAGCTGTTCTCCGGCGTCGATATCGACGCCCGCATCGGCGTAGGTCAGGCCGTTCTTTAGGGCCTCGGGGGTGTCGCTCATCGGTCACGGCTCGAAATCGGGGGCGAAAATTTGTCGCGGCGCTCTTGCCACGACGGCGTCGCGCGGGGCTATAGCATCGGAATGACGCCAATCACCACCAATGACGCGCTGATCGCCTTTTGCGAGCGTTTGGCCAAGGCCCCGTTCATCACCGTTGATACGGAATTCATGCGGGAAACCACCTACTGGCCCAAGCTGTGCCTGATTCAGGCTGCGGCTTCGCCTACGGACGCCGCCATCATCGATCCGATGGCGGAAGGGCTGGATCTGGAACCTTTCCTCGACATCCTGCGGGACGAATCGATTCTGAAGGTCTTCCACGCCGCCCGGCAGGACGTTGAGATTTTCAACAAGCTGGGCGCCATGCCGCGTCCGCTGTTCGACACCCAGGTCGCCGCCATGGCCGCCGGCTTCGGCGATCAGGTCAGCTATGAGGCCCTGGTCCGCCAGATGCTGCGTCAGGAGCTGGACAAGGGCAGCCGTTTCACCGACTGGGCGCGCCGCCCGCTGTCGGAGGCGCAGCTGACCTATGCGCTGGGCGACGTGACGCACCTGTCGGCGCTGTATCCCAAACTGCGCGACCGGCTGCAGAAGGAAGGCCGTCTGGACTGGGTCATGTCGGAAATGGGCGCGGTCACGGACCCGGCGCTGTACGACACCTCGCCCGAGAACGCCTGGAAGCGGCTGAAGCCCAAGAAGTTCAACGCCAAATACCTGGCCGGTTTCGTCGCCACGGCCGTCTGGCGCGAGCGCGCGGCGCAGGAGCGCGATCAGCCGCGCGGCCGCATCCTGAAGGATGAGGCCATCGACGAGATCGCCGTCCAGACGCCGACCGATCCGGACGCCTTCAACCGCCTGCGTTCGGTGCCCAAGGGCTTCGGCGGCTCGCGTCTGGGGCTGGAGCTGGCGGCCGAACTGAAGCGCGTCCTGGCCGACCCGGAAGCCCATGCGCCCAAGCTGGAACGCCCGGCCAACAACCAGCCCGCGCCGCCCTCGGTGGTGGAACTGCTGAAGGTGCTGCTTAAGGCCAAGAGCGACAATGCGGGCGTGGCCGCCAAGCTGATCGCCACGGTCTCGGACCTCGAAAAGATCGCCCTGAACGATAATGCGGACATCGAGGCCATGAAGGGCTGGCGCCGCGAACTGTTCGGAGAAGACGCGCTGAAGCTCAAGAAGGGCGAGATCGCCCTGGTGCTGAACGGCGCCCGCGTCGAAGTGGTCGAGATCGAGGGCTGATCCACCCTCTCCCGGCGGGAGAGGGCTTGAGCGCACGAGAGCGAAGTGATCGTTCTTGCGCGAAAGGGTGAGGGGCTTGTCCCGTCAGTCGGCGTAAGCCGTCACGCTACGGTCTTCGACCGACTTCACGCGAGAACCGTCACCCTTTCGCCTTAGCCAATCGCCTTCGGCTCTTGGAGGCTAAAGCCCTCTCCCATCGGGAGAGGGCTTTATATCTTCAGCGCCAGATTCATCGCCTCGGCCAGCGCCTTGGCGCGCCGTTTCGTCTGTTCGCCCAGCAGCATGTCGGCGTAGCCGTTGGCGGCGGTGACGCGCAGGGCGCCCTTCTCGACCGTGGCCGTGGCGTTGGCCAGAAGCTGGGGCGAGCGGCCCGACAGGTCGCAGGCCAGCCGCATGGCCAGGCCCAGGGCGCGTGCGCGTTTCTGCCCCTTTTCCGACAGCAGGCGGTCGACTGTTTCCGGCGCGGGCGTGCGCGCCTCGCCGCCATAGCGGGCGTTCATCGCCACGGCCATGAAGGCGCGCTCGGCGTGGGTCTGGCCGGGAATGGGCGACCACAGGACCTGATCGAACACGAGGCTGACGCGGTGGTCGGGGTGCAGGCGCGCGCCCAGGTCCGCCAGGCGGCAGACCGATGAGGTCAGCAGGGCGTCGCGTTCCTCGCCGAACACTTCGGGCAGCGCGGAGATCACGGATTGCAGCCAGCCGTCGAGTGCGCGGGGCAGGGCGGGGTCTACGCCCTGGCGACCGCCCCATGCCGAACACCCGGCCAGCAGGGGATCGACCGCCCGCATGGCGGGGTCCATGCCGTGGTAAAGCAGTCCTTCGCGCACGCCCCAGGCCGAGAAGCAGACAGACGACAGCCCCAGTCTGTCGATCAACCCCTCCAGCACCAGGGCGGCGTAGGGCAGGGTCTCGGCGCGGCGTTTGGACAGGCCGGGCAGCTTCTCCAGCGAGGCGCGGGACTGGCGCGCGACCAGCCGGGCCATGTCTCGGGCGTCGGCGGCGCTCATGGCGTATTGGTGGACGATGCGGATCGGATGCTCGACCATCGCCATATGCATCTGGGCCAGGCTGCGCCAGGCGCCGCCGACGGCGTAGAGCGTCGGCGTGGCGTAATGGTCCTCGATCGGCTCCAGCCGCTTGGCGATGCGGCCGCGCAGGCGGTCGGCGTCGAAGCCTCTGTCGTCCAGCAGGGCGAAGGGACCCAGCGGCAGGGTCACGCCCTTGCCGCGCGGACCATCCCCGATCCGCGTCAGCTCCAGACTGGCGCCGCCCATGTCGGCGGCCACGCCGCGCGCGCCGGGATCGCCCGCCAGAACGCCCAGCGCCGAATATTTCGCCTCTTCCTCGCCGCTCAGGACGCGGATGTGCAGGCCCGTCTCGGCGGCCACGCGCTCGCAGAATTCAGGGCCGTCTTCGGCCTGACGGACGGCGGCGGTGGCGGCGACCAGCACCTGATCGGGCTGGACGCCCTCGATCACGGCGGCGAAGCGGCGCAGCGCCGTCATGGCCATGACTACGCCCGGCTCGGACAGGCGCCGGGTGGCGGCCAGATCGCGGCCCAGACCGGCCAGCACCTTCTCGTTGAACATGGTCCAGACCGCGCGGCCCTCCAGCCGGTACAGCACAAGGCGCACCGAGTTGGAGCCGATGTCGATGACGGCGATCTGTTTCGATTCGTATTCGCGCTCGGGGCTCATGAGCGGCGCTTCCGCACCTTGAGGCCCGGATAGGACAGGGCGCCGGGCAGGGTCTTCACCTTGCGGCCGCGCCCCGACAGGCTGGGGTTGGTCATGAAGTATTTGTGCGCTGAGAAGGGTCGTTCGGACCCGCTGGGGATCAGCCGTCGATAGGAGCCGTCGGGCTCCAGCACCCAGCTTTGGGCGTCGTCTTTCAGATTGGCGACCATGATCTGATCCAGCACCTGATCGTGGACGGTGGCGTTCAGAATGGGCGTCATCACCTCGACCCGGCGGTCCAGATTGCGCGGCATCCAGTCGGCCGAGGAGATATAGAGCCGCGCCCGGTTGCTGGGCAGGTCGTGGCCGTTGGCGAAGGCGACGATGCGGCTGTGCTCCAGGAAGCGGCCGACGATCGACTTGACCCGGATGTTTTCCGACAGGCCCGCCACGCCGGGGCGCAGGCAGCAGATGCCCCGGATGACCAGTTCGATGCGCACGCCCTGCTGGCTGGCGCGATAGAGGGCGTCGATGATCTCAGGGTCGACCAGGGCGTTCATCTTGGCCCAGATGGCGGCGGGCTTGCCCTTGGCGGCGGCCGACATCTCCTTGCTGATCATTTCGATCAGGCTGGTCTTCATGTTCAGCGGCGAGACGACCAGGGCCTCCAACTCGTCCGGCGCCGCATAGCCGGTGATGTAGTTGAACACCCGCGTGGCGTCGCGGCCCAGCGCCGGATCGCAGGTGAACAGGCTCAGGTCCGTGTAGATCTTGGCCGTGACCGGGTGATAGTTGCCGGTGCCGAAGTGGCAGTAGGTGCGCAGGGATTCGCCCTCGCGCCGCACGACTACGCTCATCTTGGCGTGGGTCTTGTACTCCACGAAGCCGAAGACGACGTGGACGCCGGCCCGCTCCATCTGGCGCGCCCAGCGCAGGTTGGCTTCCTCGTCAAAACGCGCCTTCAGCTCGACCAGGGCGGTGACGTTCTTGCCGTTCTCGGCCGCCTCGATCAGGGCGGCGACGATGGGGCTGTCCTTGGAGGTGCGATAAAGCGTCTGCTTGATGGCGATGACGTGCGGGTCGCGCGCCGCCTGACGAAGGAACTGGACCACCACGTCGAAGCTCTCGAACGGGTGGTGGATCAGCATGTCCTTTTCGCGCACGGCCGCGAAGATGTCTCCGCCGTTGTCGCGCACCCGCTCGGGGTAGCGCGGCTCATAGCCCTTGAACTTCAGGTCGGGATGGCCGCTGGGGATCAGTTCGGACAGTTGGGCCAGCCCCAGCATGCCGTCGACCAGCACCACGTCCTGCGGCTGGGCGTGAAGCTGGGCGATGATGAAGTCGCGCAGGTCGTCGGGCATGTCCGCCTGAATCTTGATGCGGACGACCGAGCCCATGCGGCGCTGCTTCAGCGCCTCCTCGAATTCCATGACCAGGTCTTCGGCTTCTTCCTCGATCTCGATGTCGGAATCGCGGATCAGGCGGAACAGGCCCTTTTCCAGGATCTCGCAGCCCGGAAACATGTGGTCGATGAACAGCAGCAGCAGGTTTTCCAGCGAGACGTAGCGCGTCCGCCCCGGCGTCGAACGCCCGTCCGTCGCCAGCGCCCAGAAGCGCCGCACCTGCGTCGGCACCGGCACCAGGGCGTAGAGGACGCGGTTGTCGCTGTTGCGCCTCAGCTTCAGCGCCAGCGAGAAGCCCAGGTTGGGCAGGAAGGGGAAGGGGTGCGCCGGGTCGATGGCCATCGGCGTCAAGACGGCGAACAGCTGGTTCAGGAACTCGGGCTCCAGACGCTCGCGCTCGGTCTTGGTGATGCGGGCGCGCTCGACGATTTCGATCCCGGCGGCCGCCATCTCTTTGCGCAGGACGCGCCACTGGCGCTGTTGTTCGGCCATCAGGCCGCCTGCTGCGGCATTGACCTGCTCCAACTGCTCGGCGGGGGTCAGGCCGTCTGGCGAGACGACGCGGATGCGCTCGCGGAACTGCCCCTTCAGGCCCGCCACCCGGGTCATGAAGAACTCGTCCAGGTTGTTGGCCGAGATGGACAGGAACCGCACCCGCTCCAGCAGGGGGTGGCCCTCGTTCGCGGCTTCTTCCAGCACGCGGCCGTTGAACGCCAGCCACGACAGCTCGCGGTTGATGAACCGCTCGGGCGAGGCCATCAGCGCCTCGGACAGCTCCAGCTGCGGTGCGCGCGAGGAGGGGACTTCCTCGCCGGTGGTGTCGACGGCGATGGGCGCGATATCGGTCATGATTCCGTTGTCGCGCGCGCCCGTGACGGCTGCAACCGCGATTGTGTCGCGGCGGGGATGAGCGGGTAAGAGGGGAGGGCTATTCCCCGTCCAGCACTTGCCGCGCCAGCACGCGCGTCACGGGACGGTGCAGGGCGTCCAGGCGGTCGACTACAGCTTCGGCGGCTTCGGCCGAGCGGTCGATGCGGCGGACCAGATAGTCGATCAGTTCATCGGCCGGGGTGATGTTCCGGCTGGCGAAGGCGCGGCGCAGCATGGCGGCGAAGACGACGTCGTCGGGCGCCTCTATCCCCACGGTGCGGATGGCGTTCAGACGCGAGCGCAGGTCGGGCAGGTCCGTCGCCCACGAGGCGGGCGGATCGCGCGACACCAAAAGCAGGGCCCCGCCGCCTGACTGGGTCAGGTTGATCAGGTGGAACAGGCTTTCGTCGTCGGCCTCCTGAGCGTCGTCCAGCAGGACGGGGCGGCCTTCCAGCTCCAGCGGGTCGACCAGGGCCGCCTCGGCCCCGTGCAGGGCGATAGCGCCGGTGCGCTCGACCCAGGCGGCGGCCAGATGGCTCTTGCCGCAACCGGCCGGGCCGAACAGGGCCAGGACGGCGCCGGGCGATTCCGGCCATGCGGCCAGGGTCGCCACGCCCGCTGCGTTCGCCGCCGAGATCGCCAGATCCGAGGCGCGCTGGGGCGTCTCCTGCTGCAGGGGCAGGCGCAGTTGTCGGATTTCGGCGGCCGGGGCGTTCATAACGACTGGACCCTAGCCGGGCGGGGGCGCGGGCGTCTCTGTTGATAGGGCGGGATCACGGGGACAACCGGCCTCGCCCTGTGGATGGCGTATCATGGGCGTTTGAGGCGTCAGCCTTGACTTTCGGGGGCGATGGTGGGCCTTTCCCCGCTCCTAATTCACGCTGTTCGACAGCCGTTTTCAGACGAAATCCGATATGCACGCCTATCGCACCCACACCTGCGGCGCCCTCCGTTCGACGGATGCGGGCGCGAATGTTCGTCTGTCGGGCTGGATCCACCGCAAGCGCGACCACGGCGGCCTGCTGTTCATCGACCTGCGCGACCACTACGGCCTGACCCAGCTGGTGCTGCACCCCGAGACGCCGGGCTTTGAGGTGGTCGAGCGCCTGCGCGCCGAGAGCGTGATCAAGGTCGATGGCGAGGTGGTCCTGCGCGAAGGCTCGACCGTCAACGCCAACCTGCCGACCGGCGAGGTCGAGGTGCGCGTCCTGTCGGTGGAAGTCCTGTCTGAAGCCGCCGAACTGCCGATGCCGGTCTTCGGCGAGCAGGAATATCCGGAAGAGATTCGCCTGAGCAACCGCTTCCTCGACCTGCGTCGCGAGCGTCTGCACAGGAACATCGTCCTGCGGTCGCGCGTGATCCAGTCGATCCGCACCCGCATGGTCGCCCAAGGCTTCCTTGAGTATCAGACGCCGATCCTGACGGCCTCGTCACCGGAAGGCGCGCGCGATTTCCTGGTGCCGAGCCGGATGCACCCGGGCAAGTTCTACGCCCTGCCGCAGGCCCCGCAGCAGTTCAAGCAGCTTCTGATGGTGTCGGGCTTCGACCGCTATTTCCAGATCGCGCCGTGCTTCCGCGATGAAGACCTGCGCGCCGACCGCTCGCTGGAGTTCTACCAGCTCGACGTGGAAATGAGCTTCGTCACGCAGGAAGACGTCTTCCAGGCGATCGAGCCGCTGATGCACGGCCTGTTCACTGAGTTCGGCGAAGGCAAGCCGGTGTCGCCGATCGACGCCGTGCAAACCTTCACCAACGACTTCGGCCAGACGATGGAGCACAAGGGCTTCGAGCGCCTGACGTTCGAGCAGTCGATGAAGTGGTACGGCTCGGACAAGCCGGACCTGCGCAACCCGATCAAGATGCAGGACGTGTCGGATCACTTCCGCGAGGGCGGCTTCGGCCTGTTCGCCAAGATTCTGGGCGCCGACGAGAAGAACGCGGTCTGGGCCATCCCGGCGCCGACCGGCGGCAGCCGCGCCTTCTGCGACCGCATGAACTCCTGGGCGCAGGGCGAGGGCCAGCCGGGTCTGGGCTACATCTTCTGGTCCGACGACCAGCAGTCGTGGGGCGGCCCGATCGCCAAGAACCTGGGTCAGGAGCCGACCGAGGCCCTGATGTCTTCGCTGGGTCTGGGCAAGGGCGACGCCGCCTTCTTCGTCGCCGGTCAGCCGGGCGTCTTCGCCAAGTTCGCCGGTCTGGCCCGCACCCGCGTCGGCACGGAGCTGAAGCTGGTCGACGAGGACCAGTTCAAGTTCTGCTGGATCGTCGACTTCCCGATGTTCGAATGGTCGGAAGAAGAGAAGAAGGTCGACTTCAGCCACAACCCCTTCTCGATGCCGCAGGGCGGCATGGAGGCGCTGGAGACGCAGGACCCGCTGACCATCCGCGCCTATCAGTACGACATCGTCTGCAACGGCTATGAGCTGTGCTCGGGCGCGATCCGGAACCACAGGGCCGAGATCATGCTGAAGGCCTTCGAGATCGCGGGCTACGATTCCTCGGTGGTCGAAGAGCAGTTCGGCGGCATGCTGAACGCCTTCCGCTATGGCGCGCCGCCGCACGGCGGTCTGGCGCCGGGCATCGACCGTATCGTCATGCTGCTGGCGGGCGAACAGGCCATCCGTGAGGTCATCGCCTTCCCGCTGAACCAGCAGGGCCAGGACCTGCTGATGAGCGCCCCGGCCGAGGTCGAGGAGCGTCAGTTGAAGGAGCTGTCGATCCGTACCCAGCTGCCGATCAAGGTCTGATCCAAGCCACAGGGCTGAATTGGAAAAGGGAGGGGGCGACCCCTCCCTTTTTACATCCGGGCTTCAGTTGCCTGATGAAATGACCAGGTTGCGCTGGCGCGGCGGAACAGGCGGGGCGGGCGGCGCCGGAGGGGCAGGCGGGGTGCGGATGACGCGCACGCCGCTGATACGGCAGTTGCGGGCGGTCATGTCGCCGGGCAGGCGGGTGGCGGCGTCGCCGCACGCCTCGGAGACCTGATCGGCGCTGAGGCCCCGCGCGCGCGTCAGATCCAGACCGCGGATGTCCGTACGGCGCATGGAGGCGCCGCGAAAATCGGTGCGGGTGAAGTCGCCGCCGGATAGGCGCGCGCCGTCCAGATCAGCGTTGCGGAAGGAGGCGCTGTTGAAGTTGCCGCCCGTCAGGTTGGAGGCCTTGATGTCGGCGTTGCTGAAGTCGGCGCCGCTGGCGTTCACGTTGGCCAGGGTGGCGCCGAAAATCTCGGCGTCGTTGAGGCGGGCGCGGGTCAGGACGGCGCTGTTCATGTTCACGCCCTGAAGCTCGGCCCCGCTCAGATTGGCGCCGCTCAGGTCGACGCGGATCAGGACGGCGCCCGTAGCCTCGGCGCCCATCAGCTGGACGCCGGTCATCTTGGCGTTGGTGAAGTTCGAGCCGACCATTTCAATGCCGCGCATGTCGGCCCGGCTGAAGTCCGCCCCTGTGAAGTTCGAGCCGACCAGTTCAGCGCCGCGCAGATTGGCGCCGACCAGGGTGGCCTGGGCGAAGTTGGCGCCGGTCAGGGTGGCGCCCGACAGGTCGCGGCCCGACAGTTCGCAACGCGTGCAGCTTCCACCCAGCGACACCATGCGGGCGACGTCGCGATCCTGGACCCAGGTCATGTCCACGGCGCCGGCCGTGGCGGGGGCGGCCGCCATCAGTCCCGTGAGGGCTGAGGCGGCGAGGGCCAGACGGCGCAGGGGAGAAATCGAGCGTTTCATCACCCTTATTGAATGCGCCTTAGTCCGTAAAAACCCTACTTAAATCGCGGTAACGAAGGCGACGCTCAACAGGCGGGAATGCGTAGGCCAGAAGGCAGAACCGTGTTCTGGTCGCCGCAGGCCTGATTGAGCTGCGACTGCGTCAGGCCGCGCGCGCGCGCCATTTCGGCGCCCGACAGATTGGTCCCGTTCAGTTTGGCGCCGGTGAAGGTTGCGCCTTCCAGGAAGGTCCCCACGAAGCTGGCGTTGGTCAGGTCGGCGCCGTTGAAGTTCGAGCTGGACAGGACGGCGCCATAGGCCTCGACATCGCGCAGGTCAGAGCGGCTGAAGTTGGTGCGGTTCATCACCGACAGGCTGATGTCCGCCTGACGAATGCGGGCGCCGGACAGGTTCAGGCCGGTGCGCTCCATGCCGGAGAAGTCGCCCTGGAACAGGTTGCATCCGGGGCAGGAGGCGCCGCGACGCACCTGTGCGATCTGCGAGGCGTTCTGCGCCGAGGCGGGCAGGGCCGTCAGCGTCAGGCCGACGGCGGCGAGAAGGGCGATTGCGGGACGGATCATGCGAATGGCTCCAGGCTTTGGGCCTGTTGCAGCAAGAAGCGGGCCGCCGTTTCGGGACAGCCTGTCCCGCTTTGGGCGTCCCGTTTCAGCCCATGAACCTTGTTAGCCCTGAACCTTGGGCGCCGCGCCGCAGGCGCCGCACACGGGCGTCCCGTTCCGGTCCGTCAGCATCAGGTCGCCGCACTCGGGGCAGGGACCAGCCTGTACGGACGGCGTCGTGCGCGCAGAGGGCTCCTTGCGGCCGAAGGGGGCGACGATCAGGTTGTCCGGCGCCGCGCCCCGCGCGAAGCCCTTGGAGATGAAGCGGGCGGCGGGCACGGGCTGGGGCGCTTCGGTCGGCCCCCCATCCATGCCGTCCAGATTGGCGGCCTCGGGCGTCACCTGGGCCAGTTCGCGCCGGTCCAGATAGGAGACGCCCAGTTCACGGAACACATAGTCGAGGATGGAGGTCGCCGAGCGGATGGAGTCATTGCCCGTGACCCGTCCTGACGGCTCGAACCGGGTGAAGACGAAGGCGTCCACGAACTCGTCCAGCGGCACGCCGTACTGCAGGCCGATGGAGATGGCGATGGCGAAGTTGTTCATCATCGAGCGGAAGGCGGCGCCTTCCTTGTGCATGTCGATGAAGATCTCGCCCAGTTCGCCGTCTTCGTATTCGCCGGTGTGGATGTAGACCTTGTGGCCGCCCACCGAGGCTTTCTGGATATAACCCTTGCGGCGGTCGGGCAGGCGACGGCGGGTGCGGTCGCGCTCGACCACCTTTTCGACCACGCGCTCGACGGTTCGGGGTGCGGGCTCGGGGGATGCTTCGCGGCGCGGGGCCTCCACCTCGGGCAGGCGCAGGCGGAAATCGGCAGGGGCCTCGGCCCGGCGCAGGACAGCGGCGCGGCGACCGTCCAGTGCGGCATCCGCCAGGGCGCGGGCCAGATCCAGACGATCGGCGCGCCAGTCCAGCGTGACGGGCGCCAGGTCGGGCGCGTCGCTGAACGGCTCAATGGTGCGGCGCAGGCCGGCCTCCAGCGCCTCGCCGGATTGCGACAGCAGCAGCCGCAGGGCCTCAGGCGCGTCGGCCCAGTCGGACAGATCGGGACGGCCGAAGACGTAATCGGCCGCCGCCCGGATCGCCGCCTCGTCAAAGCCCAGACACGGCAGCAGGGCTTCGCCTGGCGCCAGGGTCAGGCCCAGAACGTCGCCGATGAAACCCTCGTCCAGCACAGGCGGGGCGAAGGCGGCGGCGAAATCCTCGACGGAAGACAGGGCGCGCTCGATGCCTTCGAGCTCCAGGTCTGTGAAGCCCAGTTCGCGCAGGCGGGCATGGCTGACGCCCGGCGCCTCGGCCAGAGTGCGGCGGCCGAACAGGTGGCGCTCGGCGGCTTCGATATCGGCACCTGCAAGGGAGAGGGCGACAGCCAGAGACGGTCGGAGGCGACGTTCGACCTCGCCGTCCGCCGTCTGCCAGACATCCGTCGCCGCGAAGGGCGAGACGCCGAGGCGCAAGGTCAGTTCGGCGTCGTCGGCGAACAGGCTGATGGCCGCATGGCGGCGGCCGTGGGCGCGCAGAGCTTCGACCGGCTCGCCGCGTTCGGCCAGGGCGGCGAGGGTTTCGTCCTTCGCCGCCTCCCACTCCACGCAGGGGCCGAGCCGTGCGGCCAGATCGGCCGAGGCGGCGTTGGCGCAGCGCGCGACCTGTGCGGCCACGGCGGCGGCGGCCAGATCGGGAGCAGCTAGGGCGGGCGCAGCGGCATCCTGCGACACGGCCCAGTCCGTCAGGCCGCCCAGACCAAGGGCGATGGGGCGTGCGGCGGCGCAGCGGCCCTGCGCGTCCAGCGTCAGGTCCAGCGCCGTGACCAGCAACTCGGTCAGAGCGGCCAAAGCCGAGTCGAACGCTTGCGGGAAGGCGGCGGCCAGAGCGGGCAGGTTGATCGTCGCGCGGGCGGCCAGAGGCGTATCGGCCGCTGCGTCAGCGTCGGCGGGCGTGAAGACGGCGGCGACGGGGCCTGCCAGCGCCGCTTCGGCCACGGCCAGCGCCAGCGGCCCGCCGGCGGCGGCCGTGTCGGGTGACACCAGCACGATCATCGGCGTCTGCGGGGCGACGACGGACGGCGCGGCGGTGCTCGACAGGCCCTCGCCCTTGATGGCGCGCAGGATGTCCGCATCGGCGGCGCCGCACTGGCGCGCGACATGGGCGGCGCGGGTCAGGGCGGGGTTGGAGACGGGATCGGCACAGGCGGTCGCGTCGCCTTCACACCGCGTCACGGCGTCGGCGACGTTGGCCAGCGCCTGAGCCAGGGCCTCGGCGGCCCGGCCGGCCAGCCGCTCGCGACGCCAGGCGGCGGCCTGATCGGCCAGACGGCGTTCGGCCTCCGGCTCGGACAGATCCAGACGAAGGGCGGTTGCGGGGGGCCTATCTGCATCGCTGACGGCGGCCAGACCCAGCAGGACCGCGCCCGTCAGTTCCGCCTCGAATCGGACGCACTCGGCGGCGTTGGCGAAGGCTCCGCCCTCGCGCCCTGCGGCGGAGAGACGGGCCGCCCAATCGTGCAGGGCTCCGTTCAGCGGCAGGTCGGGCTGGGCGGCAGCGGAGGCGTCGGTCCAGTCCATCCACGCTTCGACCTGCACATCGGGCCAGGCCTCGGGCGCCAGCAGGCTCTCGACGGCGTCGGCGCGTTCGATCTCGCGCAGCGCGACGGGGACGGCGGCGGCCAGGGGAGCAAACAGGGGCTTGAAGCGCATCAGGCGTCTCCCACGCTGGAGGTGGAGCGTGTCCTGAAGACAACCTATCGGGCGATCATGACAGCGTTCAATAGATGTTGCGGCTATCGGGGGTGTTGCCCACAAGATGTTGAGGCGTTTCCCGTGCGCTCCGCGCTGGACGTAGGGCGTCGCGGTTTCTATGATCGGCCCGCGCCGCCGGATCTCCCCGGGGCGGTGGATTCGAGTGAGTTCGACGACGTGCTGAGCAAGATCTTCACCTGGTGGAACGGCGCCACGATCGGCACCCTGTTCACCGTTGGCAAACGCGGCCAGCAGGTCGGCACGGACGAGTTCGGCAATCGCTATTACGAATCCCGCGACACCGTCAGCTATGACGGGCGCAAGCGCCGCTGGGTCATCTATGACGGCTATGCCGAAGCGACCAAGGTGCCGCCGGAATGGCAGGGCTGGCTGCGCTACACCTATGACGAGACTCCGGCCGAGCGTCCGCTGCCGCGTCAGGCGTGGGAGAAAGATCACCTGCCGAACATGACGGGCACGCCGATGGCGCGTCGTCCGCAAG
Source organism: Brevundimonas naejangsanensis DSM 23858 (assembly GCF_000421705.1). Classification (GTDB taxonomy): domain Bacteria; phylum Pseudomonadota; class Alphaproteobacteria; order Caulobacterales; family Caulobacteraceae; genus Brevundimonas; species Brevundimonas naejangsanensis. Next base: position 532,354 of record NZ_ATXN01000002.1, on the reverse strand, counting down.
GCTCGCTGGCCGCCCTGGGCCAACGCCCGGCCGCCACCGGCGACTATCAGGCCTGGAGCCCGGAATGAGCCTTCGCCATGTCCTGCTGGCCGGGGTGGTCGTCGCGGGACTGGCGATATCGGGCGCCGGCGTGGCCAGCGTCCTGATGGACCTGCCGCAGGACGCCACGCCGGCTCCGGCCGATCCGATCGGCGACATGCTGCGCGACACCACCCGTACGCCGCTGCAGAATCCGCAGGGCCCGGCGACGCAGCCGCAGCAACCGGCGCCGTCCAACAGCCCGTCCATTGTGATGCCGACCGCGCCCGTTGCGACGTCGCCGACGCCTGTCATCGTGGCTCAGGGCGAGGAAGTGGCCGTTCAGGAAGAGGCGCCGGACGAAATCCCGGTCGAAGAGGTCGCGCCTGCGCCCACGGAACCGGCCTCGCCGCCGGGCGTGCGTCAGCGCCGCCGCATCGCCGTCATCCAGGCGGTGGACAAGACTACGGCCGAGACCATGCGGTTCGAGGTCGAGGTGGGCGGCCGCCCGGTGCGGTTCGGCAGGACCCTTCTGTTCAAGGCTCGCGCCTGCGAAGTCTCGGCCTCCGATGAAATGACCGAAGACGCCATCGCCTATATGGAGGTCGGGGTTCAGCCGCGTGGTCTGGCGGCGCCGACCGAGGCGCGTCAGGTGTTCAAGGGCTGGATGTTCGCCTCATCGCCCAGCGTCAGCGGCCTGCAGCATCCGGTCTATGACGCCTGGGTGGTGGGCTGTAAGGCGTAGGCTACGGCGTCAGCCCCGCTCAGGGGCGCGGTGAAGGCGTCCATGTCGGGCGTAGCCTGCATGGCCCATGGCAGTATCCGTAAGTAAGCCTCCTGCGGCGTTTCCACGGCGCCGAACTGGCCCAGATGTTCGGTCAGGAACTGCGTGTCCAGCAGTCGCCAACCGCCCTTTTTCAGGCGCGCGACCAGATGGACCAGGGCAAGCTTTGACGCATCCGTCGCTCGGCTGAACATGCTCTCGCCGAAGAAGGCGCCGCCCAGCGTCACGCCGTAAAGACCGCCGACCAGCGCCTCGTCCCGCCAGCATTCGATGCTGTGGGCGAAACCGCGCTGATGCAGTTCGACATAGAGGCGGCGGATCGGGGCGTTGATCCAGGTGTCCTCGCGGCCCGGCGCAGAGGCGGCGCAGGCGTCCAGCACGGCCGCGAAGGCCGTGTTGACCCGCACGTCGAACGGCTCGCCCCGCACGGTGCGGCGCAGGCGCGAGGGGATGTGAAAGCGATCCAGCGGTATCAGGCCCCGCTGGTCCGGCTCGACCAGAAAGACGCGCGGATCGTCGTGCGCCTCGGCCATCGGGAAGACGCCCCGCGCATAGCAGGCGAGCAGCGCCTCAGGTCCGAAGACGTCAGAGGCGCCGCTCGCGCTGAAGCCGGGCTCGTCGGGAGCCTTGGGCAAGAGGGGTTAGGCCTTGGCCTTCTGCGCCGCCGCCCACTTCTCCAGCCAGTGGATGTCATAGTCGCCCGACAGGATGTCCGGCTCCTGCAACAGCTTCTGGAACAGGGGGATGGTGGTGTCGACGCCGCTGATGACCGTCTCGCCCAGCGAACGCTTCAGGCGCGCCAGCGCCTCTTCACGATCGCGGCCGTGAACGATCAGCTTGCCGATCAGGCTGTCGTAATAGGGCGGGATCGAATAGCCGGCGTAGATGGCGCTATCCAGACGCACGCCCAGACCGCCCGGCGCGTGGAACTCGGTGATCGTGCCCGGCGAGGGGGTGAAGGTGTCCGGGTTCTCGGCGTTGATCCGCACCTCGATGGCGTGGCCCTCGAAGGTGATGTCTTCCTGTTTGAACGACAGCGGCATACCCGCAGCGATGCGGATCTGTTCGCGTACCAGATCGACGCCCGTGATCATTTCCGTGACCGGATGCTCGACCTGCAGGCGGGTGTTCATCTCGATGAAGAAGAACTCGCCGTCCTCCCACAGGAACTCGATGGTCCCGGCGCCCAGATAGCCGATGGCGGCGATGGCCTTGTTGACCGTCTCGCCGATCTTGATCCGGCCTTCAGCGGAAAGCGCGGGAGAGGGGGCCTCTTCCAGCACCTTCTGGTGGCGGCGTTGCAGCGAACAGTCGCGTTCGCCCAGGTGGACGACGTTGCCGTGGCTGTCGGCGATGACCTGGATCTCGATGTGGCGCGGCTTCTGGAGATAGCGCTCCATATAGACAGCGCCGTTGCCGAAGGCGGCCAGAGCCTCGGCCTGAGCCGTCTGCACGGCCTCGACCAGATCGTCAGCCGTCTGGGCCACCTTCATGCCGCGACCGCCGCCGCCGGCGGCCGCCTTGACGATCAGCGGGAAGCCGATGGCCTTGGACGCCTCGATGGCCTGTTCGACCGTCTCGACCTCGCCGTCAGAGCCGGGGACGACGGGGATGCCGGCGTCCTTCACGGCCTGCTTGGCGGTGATCTTGTCGCCCATGATGCGGATGTGGTCCGGCTTGGGACCGATGAAGGTCATGCCGTGGGCTTCGATGATCTCGGCGAAGCGGGCGTTCTCGGCCAGGAAGCCGTAGCCGGGGTGGATCGCCTGGGCGCCGGTGATTTCCGCCGCCGCGATGATCGAGGGGATGTTCAGATAGGACTTGGCCGCCGGCGCGGGGCCGATGCAGACGCTCTCATCGGCCAGGCGCACCCACATGGCGCCGCGATCGGCCTCGGAGTGAACGGCGACGGTGGAGATTCCCATCTCCTTGCATGCGCGGTGGATGCGCAGCGCGATCTCGCCCCGGTTGGCGATCAGGACCTTGGTGAACATGGGGCTCAGGCTTCCAGAACGACCAGGGCTTCGCCGAACTCGACCGGCTGGGCGTCGCCCACCAGGATCTCAGCCACGACGCCGTCGCGCGGCGCCTGGATCGGGTTCATCGTCTTCATGGCTTCGACGATCAGCAGGGTCTGGCCCTTCTTGACCTTGTCGCCGGTCTTGATGAAGGGGTCCGAACCCGGCGCGGGTTGCAGATAGGCGGTGCCGACCATCGGCGACTTCACCTCTTCGCCCGAGCGGGCGACGATGGTGGTGGCGTCAGCGGCCATCGGCGCGGCAGGCGCGGCGGCCGGGGCAGCGTGAGCGACCGGCGCAGGGGCGGCAGCGTACTGAATCGGGGCGGCGGCGACGGTGACTTCGCGCTTGACCTTGATCTTCAGATCGCCGCGCTCGACTTCGATCTCGGTCAGATCGGTGTCGTTCAGGATGTCGGCCAGGCTGCGGACCAGTTCGGCGTCGATGTGCTTGTTCTTGTCGTCGGACATGGGGGTCTCTTCTACTTGATCTTCAGACGGCGCGCGGCGGTCAGCTCTTGGCCCCGGCGCGACGCGCCAGATCCAGAGCGGCCCGGACGGCCAATTCATAGCTGCGGGGGCCGAAGCCGGCGATCACGCCGGTCGCGGCCAGGGACACATAGGAGTGATGCCGAAACGCCTCGCGCGCGGCGGGGTTCGACAGGTGGCATTCGACCACGGGGATGCTCAGCGTCTTCAGCGCGTCCAGCAGGGCCACCGAGGTGTGGGTGAAGGCGGCCGGATTAATGACCAGGGCGTCGGCCTCAAGCCGGGCTTCCTGAATCCAGTCGACCAGCTGGCCTTCATGATTCGACTGACGGAAAACGACGCGGGCGCCGTCGGCCGCCGCCTCGCACATGGCCTGAACGTCGGCCAGCGTCTCGCGGCCATAGATATCCGGCTCCCGAACCCCCAGCAGGTTCAGGTTCGGCCCGTTCAGGACATACAGGGTGAGAGTTTCGGGCATTCGCTCGCAAAACAGGCGCGCCGCCGCGCGGAATCGAGCGCGCGTTGTAGCCCAGGTGGCGCGCGGCGCAAAGCGGGCGAGGAAAAAGGGTGACGTAGGGGGAGGTTGGCGGCAGCGAGCTTAGCCTGAGAAGGCGATTAATACCGCTCAGTGATCGTTCCACGATCCGGCCAGAATGGCGTGGATGACGCTTGCCACGGTCAGGCTGCGATAAGTGCGTTCACCTCGCCATTCGCGAAATTCACGCAAAAAGTTCAGCCCGAAATTATGCCCCACCTCGTTGGGAGCGTAGCGCCGCAAATCCATCAGACTGAAGTCAGTCCCGAACGGCTTCGTGATCGCGTCAATGGCATCAACCAAATCATCGCCCGCGAGATGGAGATCATAGTAAAGTTCAGCCTCATCGTTGATCGGCTCCTCGATGTAGAATTCCTGTCTCAAGGTGCCCACGATGTGGTCACGGATGGCATTTGCTGATCGAGCGATTTCGTCGGCCATATCGGGAGTGAACGACAGATGACCGATGTCCGCAATGGGGGCGAAAGCTCACTGAAGTCGTGGATTTGATGTCCCGCGCCGGAACCCCCATTATCTGACGTCTCCGAGAGGCTTTGCCTCTCCACCCTGCATCCCCTGGAGCGAACAGTTTGCGTATCGAAGTCAACGGCGAGGCGCGGGAGACCGGCGCCACGACCATTCTGGGTCTGGTTCAGGAGTTGTCGCTGGACCCCAAGAAGGTGGCGGTCGAGCGCAATCTGGAGATCGTGCCGCGCTCGCTGCACGGCGAGACGGCGCTGGCCGAGGGCGACAGGATCGAACTGGTGCAGTTCGTGGGCGGCGGCTGACTTTAAATCCGCTCATCCCCACGGAGATGAGCGGTAGAAAAGGGCAGGGCGATCAAATCCCGCAACGGCGCTTCCCCCCAGCGGCGGGCGGCGCTACTTCCCTAGGCATGACTGACACCGCTCCCCGCACCGACAGCTGGACCGTCGCCGGCCGCACCTTCAATTCGCGCCTGATCGTGGGCACCGGCAAGTATCGCGACTACGCCCAGAACGCGGCGGCGGCCGAGGCGTCTGGCGCCGAGATGGTCACCGTGGCCGTGCGCCGGGTGAACCTGACCGATCCGAACCAGCCGGTGCTGACAGACTTCATCGACCCGAAGAAATACACCTATCTGCCGAACACGGCGGGCTGCTTCACCGGCGAGGACGCCGTGCGGACCCTGCGTCTGGCGCGCGAGGCGGGCGGCTGGACCCTGGTCAAGCTGGAGGTTCTGGCGGATCCCAAGACCCTGTTCCCCGACATGGAGGAGACGCTGCGGTCGCTGAAGTTGCTGACCGCCGAGGGCTTTGAGGTCATGGTCTATTGCACCGACGATCCCGTCTATGCGCGCAAGCTGGAGGACGCGGGCGCCGTGGCCATCATGCCGCTGGGCGCGCCGATCGGCTCGGGGCTGGGGGTGCAGAACCCGATCAACATTCGCCTGATCGTCGAGCAATCGAAGGTGCCGGTGCTGGTCGATGCGGGCGTCGGCACGGCGTCGGATGCGACCATCGCCATGGAACTGGGCTGCGACGGGGTGCTGATGAACACGGCCATCGCCGAGGCGCGCGATCCGCTGCTGATGGCCAGCGCCATGAAGCACGCGGTCATCGCCGGGCGCGAATCCTATCTGGCCGGGCGTATGAAGAAGCGGTTCTACGCCGATCCATCATCGCCGCTGGCGGGGCTGATCTGAAGATGAAGCGGGGCTGACCGAAAGGTCAGCCCTTTTTCTTGGCCGCTTCGATCAGGGCGCCGACTTCGCGCGGGTCGATGCCGGGGCTGGCGACGCCGTTGATGAAGAAGGTCGGCGTGCCCTGCAGGCCCAGCGCCGCCGCCGCCGTGTGGATGTCGGTGACGTGGCGCGTCATCTCGGGGGCCGAGATGGCGGCGTTGGCCTTGGTCATGTCGACGCCGTTGTCGGTCAGGATGCGGTCGATGGCGGCGCGGTCCAGCGCGCGCTCGGCCATCAGGGCGTCATAGACGGCGAGGTATTTGCCCTGCTGATGCGCGGCCAGTGCGGCGCGCGCGGCGTATTGGGACGTCACGTCCTCGCCCCGGTCCAGGATCGGCCAGTCCTTGAAAACGAAGCGCACCTCGGGGTGGGCGGCCATCAGGGCGCGGTATTCGGGGGCCACCGCCTTGCAGCCGGGGCAGCGGAAGTCGAAGAACTCGATTACCGTCACCTTGGCGTTCTCAGGCCCGAAGGCCGGGTCGCGCGGATCGGCGGCCAGCAGGGGCGGATTGGCGGCGGCCGCGGCGTTGATGCTCTGAACGCGCGATTGGGATTCCGCCGTTTCACGTGCGGCCAGCACTTCGTCCAGCACCTGCGGGTTCTGGATCAGATAGGCCCGCACCCGCTCGCCGAAACCGCCGGTCAAATAGGGCGCCGCCGACAGGGCCAGTGCGACGGCCGACATCCCGGCGGCGGCCCAGCCCAGCGTCGTGCCCGACAGCCCCAGGCGCGCCTTCTTCGGCGTGACGGTCGGGGTCGGTTCGGGGCGCGCGTCTTCAGTCATCAGGATCTCGTCTTATCAAGAAGTGCAGCAGGGGGCGGGAATGACTCATTCCCCGCCGGGCGGGATCACCCCGGAGCGGCTGCGCTGTTCATTGCGGCGCTCGGCGTCGGTGATGTCTTTTTCGGTGGCGCCAGAGGCGAGGACAATATCGGTTGCGCGGCGCCATTCGATGGAGTTGCGGTCCAGCATGTCGCGCGCGCGCATGGCGAACTGGGCTGCCTGTTCGGAGCGGCGCAGGGCGAACCAGTATTCAGCCGAGGCCAGGCGCGCCTCACCCTCCTTACCCTGGCTGGAATAGGCTTGGGACAGAAGGCGCCAGGCCAGGTTGTTGTCGCCTTCGAGCGCCAGAGCGCGCTTCAGCTGGTCTTCAGCCTCGGTCAGCCGGGCCGTGTCATTGGTTTCGATCAGAGCGTGGGCCAGGTTGATGCGCAGCAGCGGCGCGTCCGGCTTCAACTCGACGGAGCGTTCATGGGCGCCGATCGCCTCGGCCGGACGGCCTTCCTCGAATAGAATCTGACCCTTCAGCTCCCAGAAGTAGGGGTTTTCTGGCTGTTCGGTCAGCAGCACGTCGACCGCGTCCAGCGCTTTCTGAGTCTGGCCGTCGCGAAACCAGGCGATGGCGCGGGCGTAGCGGGCGGGCAGGGAGGCGTCGCTGGACGGGTAGTCGCGCAAGGTGGCGTTGGGCGCATCCATGAAGGCGCGGATCTTGGCCAGGACCAGGGCGTGCTCGGCCATGCGCTGCGGGCTGTCGCGTTTGTCGTAACTGGAGGCTGCCTCTACCGCTGGGCGCAGGGCTTCAATCCGTTGAGACGACAGGGGGTGACTGCGGAAATAGGGGAAACGGCGCTGGTCCGAGAAGATTTCCTGCGAGCGGAAATTCTCGAAGAACTCGACCATGCCGCGCCCGGATTCACCTGCGCGTTCAAGGGCGCGAGCGCCGGTGATGTCAGCCTCGCCTTCCTGACTCTGCATGTAGCGCAGGGCGCCCAGCGTGCCGAAATACTGACTGGAGGCCAAAAGGGCGGCGCCTGCATCTGGCGCGCCAGCAATCGCGGCCAGGGCGCCCAGCGCCATAGTCATGATCATCGGCTGCATCCCGGCGTTCTGGGCGCCGTCGCGCAGGGTGTGGCGATTCTTGATGTGTCCGGCTTCGTGGGCGATCACGCCCAGAAGCTGATTGGGGCTCTTGGTCCGCAGAATCAGGCCGGTGTTCAACCCCATGATCCGCCCGCGCGTGGCGAAGGCGTTCAGGTCGTTGTCGTTGACCAGCAGAATCTCGACCTCGTTCGGGTCAAGACCCATGGCGTCCAGCACCGGCTCGGACCAGTCATGGATGATGCCTTCGATCTCGGTGTCCCGGATCAGGCTCTGGGCCTGCGCTGATGCGGCCGACGTCAGCACTGCAAGGGCGCAGGCCCCGGCGGCCAGATAGCGCCGGATGCGGGTTGCGGCGGGGGGCGTCCTGGTCATGAAGAACTCCAGAGCGATGGTCTCCCCCGCAGCTTCCAGCCTAATCGTGTCCGATCAACGGCGCCACCAGCCGCGTTTCGGCTTGGCGGGCGGTGCGCCGATCTGATTCGGATCGTCGGCGATGATCGCGGCGATATCGACTTCAGGCGTCGGCGCCGGGATCGGTTCAGCCAGGACGACGGCTTCTTCGACCAGGACCTCTTCGATCGCCTGCTCGATGCGGGCGGCCACGGCGGGCGTGACGTCCAGTTCAGCCGGAACCGGCGCCGGTTGTTCGGCTTCGACCTCGGCTTCTTGAGCGACGGTTTCGGCTTCAGCCGCAGGCGCTTCGGCCTGTTGTTCGGCGGCGACCTCATTCAGTTCCTCGGCGATGGCCGAGGTGACCTTGCGGCGCACGCGGCGACGCTTGGGCGCTTCAACCGGTTCCAGCGTCGAGGCGGCCTCGGTCACGGTTTCGGGCGAGGCGTCGGCCGAAACGGCAGGCGTTTCGTCTTCGATCACCACGGCGATGGGCGTGTCGGGCGAGCCGACAGGCGGCAGGCCTTCGTTGACCGCGCGATCCTCGACCTTGGCGTCGTGCGTTACCTCGCCTCGGCTGCGACCACGACCGCGACGACGGCGCGAGCGGCCGTTGCGGCCTTCGCCCTCGTTCGCCTGTTCGGCGTGAACATCGCGCGGTGCGTCGTTGCGCTCAGCATCCCCCTCTGCAGCGCGTTCAGCGCGGACGGGCGTCGGGTTGATCGGGTCGAACCAGACATAGGGGTCCTGCAGCGAGGGCGTGCGGCCGCGCACCCAGGTGAAGACGTCGCGTTCACCTTCCTCGCGGACCCGGCGACCGCCGCGACGGCCCCGGCGACGGCGACCGCCTCGCCCGTCGTCATCGTCCTCTGCGGCGACGGCTTCGGCTTCGGCTTCGTCCTCACGGCGTCCGCCGCGACGGCGACGGCGGCGACGGCCTCCACGGCCGTCATCGTCCTGTTCCTGACGTGCGCGGCTTTCGTCGTCGTCCTCGTCTTCGGAGTCCTGTTCAGCCTCGTCCTGATCTTCGCCGAAGTCCTCGTCTTCGTCGTGATCCTCATCCTCGTCGGAGAAGGCGCTGTCATCGAAGCCGTCGTCCAGCTCGGCCAGGTCGATGTGGCTTTCCGGAGCGACGAAGTCCTCATTGGTCTCGGTGCGCTCGATCGAGTGCTCGCCCTGGGCCAGGCTGTCGTCGATCTGGATGACGACGTTCAGGCCGCGCAACTCCAGCAGGGACTGCAGATAGGCCCGCTTGTGGTTCAGAATATACAGCGCCACGGCGGTCGAGACGCGCAGGTTCACCGAACCCGCGCCGTTCTTTCCGGCCTCGATGTCGACGGCGCGCAGGGTGGTCAGGGCCGCCGATTCGGCCGAGCGGACGCGCCCGGCGCCTTGGCAGCATTCGCAGACCTCGGTCGCGCCCTCGATCACGCCCAGGCGGCGACGCTGGCGGCTGATCTCCATCAGGCCGAAGCTGGAGATGCGGCCCATCTGGATGCGAGCGCGGTCCTTGGCCAGGGCGTCCTTGAGGGCCTTCTCAACCGCGCGGTTGTTCTTGCCCTCGTCCATGTCGATGAAGTCGATGACGATCAGACCGGCCAGGTCGCGCAGGCGCAGCTGGCGGGCGGCCTCGACGGCGGCTTCCATATTGGTCTTGGTCGCCGTGGCCTCGACGTTGCGCTCCTTGGTGGCGCGACCCGAGTTCACGTCGATGGCCACCAGAGCCTCTGTCTGGTTGATGACCAGATAGCCGCCCGACTTCAGCGGCACGACCGGCTGGTGAATCTGGGTCAGCACCTCTTCGATGCCGTTCGAGGCGAACAGCGGGCGCGAGCCCTGATAGAGGTGGATCTTCTTGGCCTGGGACGGCATCAGCACGCGCATGAAGTCGCGGGCCTGCTTGAAGCCCTCGACGCCCTCGACCTGAATGCCGTCGAAGTCCTTGTCATACATGTCGCGCACGGCGCGGCGGACCAGGTTTTCTTCCTCGTAGATCATCGCCGGGGCGTTGGAGCCCAGCGTCGTCTCGCGGATCGTCGACCATAGGCGCAGCAGATATTCATAGTCGCGCTTGATCTCGGCGCGGGTGCGCTTGGCGCCCGCCGTGCGGATGATCAGGCCCATGCCCTGCGGCACCTTCAGCGCGGCGGCGGCGGCCTTCAGGCGACGACGATCCGAGGTGTTGGTGATCTTGCGCGAAATGCCGCCGCCCTTGCCGGTGTTGGGCATCAGCACGCAGTAGCGGCCAGCCAGCGACAGCCAGGTGGTCAGGGCCGCGCCCTTGGCGCCGCGCTCGTCCTTGACGACCTGCACCAGCAAAATCTGACGGCGCTTGATGACGTCCTGAATCTTGTAGCGGCGCATCAGGCGACGCTTCAGGCGCTCCTCGTCGGCCAGGCCGCCGTCCGATTCGCCGTCGTCGCTCTCGCGGCCCAGATCGTCGTGATCGTCGTCATCGTCCGACTGCGCTTCGGCCATGATGGCTTCGCGGTCGGCGACCGGGATCTGATAATAGTCCGGGTGGATTTCGTTGAAGGCCAGGAAGCCGTGGCGGTTGCCGCCGTATTCGACGAAGGCGGCCTGCAGGCTGGGCTCTACGCGGGTGACCTTGGCGAGATAGATGTTCCCGCGAAGCTGACGGCGCGCGCGGGATTCGAAATCGAATTCCTCAACCTGGCGGCCGTCCACGATCGCGACGCGCGTTTCTTCCGCGTGCGCCGCGTCGATCAACATGGTTTTTGACATGAAGGGTCTCTCTCAGGCGCGCCAGGCCGTGCGCCGCGAGTTCAATCGCGGGAATGGGGGCGGCTCGCCGAATGGAAATGGGGGCCGGGGCGCGCGTCATCCCCTCGCAGAAAGCGAGTGCGGCAAGGTCTTGCCGAAGAGGATCGCAGGCGTAGTGGCCCATAAGGTTGTCGGTCCTGGGTCCGAACGCGCCGATCAGGGCTGCATCCCGAACCCGTTCTCCGGATCGTCGGCCAGGCCGGGCGATCCTCGGAATAGGTGAAAGTCAACGCCGCGAGGAGGGCGCGCCCGGTCCCGCAGAACTGCGGGCGGCGCGATCAGTCGCATGCGGAACTCATAATAGGCACATGCGGCGGAAAATAAAAGAACCGCGACGGTAAGAGGTCTTAACGAAATCCTTAATCTGCGGCGGCATCATGCAGGGACAAACTACAGGGTAACTTCGGTTCATGGCCGGTCGGTGGCGTGACAATCTGGCCCTTTGGGGCGTCCGCGAATGGGCGATGACGGCCGTCGCCGTTCTCGTCGTATGCGCGGTCGTACTGGCGGCCGGGCGTGGGCTGGCCTTCGGGCCGGACGGAGAAGTCATGCGACTGCGCTTCGGCGGCGACGCCCAGCGCACCCGCATCGTCGTCGATCTGGGCCGCAGTACGCGCGGTCAGGTGATCGAGGACGGGTCGTCCGGGCGGGTCATCCTGGCGCTGTCGGGCGTTCAGCCGGGACGGGGGCTGGACGGTTCAGGCTCGGGGTTGGTGCGCGGCTATGAGGTGTCGGCTTCGGGCTCTTCATCGCGCGTGCGTCTGGACCTCGCGCGCGGCGCTGAGATCGAGCGTCGTTTCCTGCTGCCGCCCGGCGACGGGGTGGACCACTATCGCTATGTCATCGACCTGAAGGCGACAGGCGCGGCGGCTGCGCCCGTCGTCGCCCCGCGCCGCGAGCAGGCCCGTGCTGAGAAACCCCTGATCGTCATCGACGCGGGCCACGGCGGCCGCGATCCGGGCGCGCAAGGGCAGCATGTTCAGGAAAAGGCCGTCACCCTGGCCGCCGCTCAGGAACTGAAGGCCGCGCTGGAGCGCACCGGCCGTTATCGCGTGCGGCTGACGCGCGACGGCGACATCTATGTGGCCCACGGTCGCCGGGTTCAGGTGGCGCGCGATGCGGGCGCGGACCTGTTCATCTCCCTGCACGCCGACGCCGGTTCCGACCCGGCGCTGCGCGGCGCCAGCGTCTACACCCTGTCCGAACAGGGCGCCGGACGGGCCGTGCGCGAGTTCACCAAGGGCGAAGACTGGCAGCGTGATCTGCGCCTGCCGGGGCGCGATCCCTCGGTCGACCGCATCCTGCTGGACATGACCCAGCGCGCCACCCAGAACCGCTCGGCCCAGTTCGCGCGGGTGCTGCTGACCCATATCGAGGGCGACAACCATCCCCTGCTGCGCCGCAGCCATCGCGACGCGGGTCTGGCGGTGCTGCTGGCGCCTGACGTGCCCGCCGTGCTGCTGGAGATGGGCTTCATCACCAATCCGGAAGACGAGCGCGTCCTGACCGACGAACGCGCCCGCCGCCGCCTGATGCGCTCGGTCGCCGAGGGCATCGACCGCTATTTCCGCGAACCCGCCGCCCCGGTGATGGTCGCCGGCGAGATCGCCGGGGGCTGAAGCCTCAGGCCTCCAGCGCCGCCTTCGCCCGCCTGAAGATGTCCTCGAACATCTCGGCGGTCAGGCGGCCCGTGTTCGTGTTCAGCCGTGAGCAGTGATAGCTGTTGATCAGCGTATAGGCGCCGACCTTGCCCTCGACGCCGTGTCCCGCGGGAATGGCCGAGCCGGGATAGCCCAGCGTCCGCAGGATGCTGCGCCGGGACACGTCGCCCAGCGTCACGATCACCTTCAGCCGGGGCAGGGCGGCCAGCCGATCCACAAGGAAGGGGCGGCACGTGTTCTCTTCCGTCGCCGTCGGTTTGTTCTGAGGCGGGGCGCAGCGCACGGCGTTGGTGATCATGCAGTCGACCAGTCGCAGATCGTCGTCGCCGTCGGGATCGTAGCGACCTTCCGCGAAGCCGGTCTTCTTCAGCGTGTCGTACAGCAGCCAGCCTGCGTGATCCCCGGTGAAGGGGCGGCCGGTGCGGTTGGCGCCGGTGCGCCCCGGCGCCAGTCCCGCGATCAGCAGGCGCGCGTCCGGGTCGCCGAACGAAGGCGCAGGGCCGTTCCACCAGTCCGGGTTCTGGCGCGCGTTCTCGGCCCGATAGGCGACCAGACGCGGGCAGAGAGGGCAGTCGCGGGGCGGCTCCGGGTTCAGAAGAGCGCTCACGCGCGGTCGTTCCGATCCAGGGTGCGGGTCACGCCCTGATTCATCGGGGCCTTGGGCTTGCCCACCTCATTGACGATGTCGGCCAGGTCGATGAAGGCGTCGGCCTGACGGCGCAGGTCGTCCGAGATCTGGGGCGGCTGGCTCTTGACCGTCGAGACGACGGTGACGCGCACGCCCTTGGACTGCATGGCCTGCACCAGGCGGCGGAAGTCGCCGTCGCCGGAGAACAGCACGGCATGATCCAGGCGTGACGCCAGTTCCAGCATGTCGACCGCGATCTCGATGTCCATATTGCCCTTGGTGCGGCTGTGGCCCTGAGCATCGACATAGCGTTTGACCGGCTTGGTCACGACGGTGAAGCCGTTGTAGTCGAGCCAGTCGACCAGGGGCCGGATCGGCGAGAATTCCTCGCCCTCGATCACCGCTGTGTAATAATAGGCGCGGATCAGCCGGCCTTCGCCGGTGAAGCGCTGAGACAGCTTCTTGAAGTCCAGATCGCAGTTCAGGGCGCGCGCGGCCGAATAGAGATTGGCGCCGTCGAGGAACAGGGCGATGCGGTCGTCGGGGTGGTCGGTCATGCAGAAAAATGAGTCCGTCGGAATGGTCGAGAAAATGAACGCCCGGAACGACGCGGCCGAAACAGCCTTCGATCTGGACGACGCAGTCATCGTCGCCCTTGGCTGCAATGACAAGGGCGCATGGTCGTCCTGCATTGAGGCGCTGGAGGCAGGGCTGGCCCGGTTTCGCGCCGAGGGGGTGGATGTGCTGGCGCGGTCGTCCTGGTGGTCGTCGCAGGCCTGGCCCGATCCGACCGATCCGCCGTTCCTGAATGGGGTGGCGATCGTCAGCACCGCCCAGGACGCCCCCACTCTTATGCGGACGCTGGCGCGGATCGAGGATGTCTGCGGGCGGGTGCGCACCACGCGCAACGCGCCGCGCACGCTGGATCTGGATCTGATCGCCTATGGGCGGCTGAGCGGCGACCTCGACGGGCTGATCCTGCCGCATCCGCGCGCGGCCCAGCGGCTGTTCGTTATGGGGCCGCTGGCCGAGTTGGCGCCGGAGTGGAGGCATCCGCTCTGCGGCCGGATGGCGCGCGATCTAGCGGATGCAGCCGAGGTCGGGCGCGACGCCTTCCCCCTGCGCAGGGCTTGACGCGGGATGGTCTGTCGGGCGAGGGGAGGGGCGACGGACGCCGATCCGCCTCAATGACGCCTTCGCGGCGTTGCACAATCGGCTTTCAACCTATATTTTGTGCGGTTCTCCCTGCCGCCAGAGGATTTTCATGGCCCGCGTCACTGTCGAAGACTGCATCGAAAAGGTGCCGAACCGCTTTGGTCTGGTTCTGATGGCCGGCCACCGCGCCCGCAACATCGCCAACGGCGCCCCGCTGACGCTGGATCGCGACAACGACAAGAACCCGGTCGTCGCCCTGCGCGAACTGGCCGACGAGACCGTCGTGCCGGAAGAACTGCGCGAGAACATCATCACCACCCTGCAGCGCGTCGATGAGCGCACCGAGGCCGAGGACGAAGCCGAAGTCGTGGCCCTGCTGGCCGAGCCGCAGCACATGAACATGGCCGAAGCCGAACTGATCCGCGCGCTGCAGAGCGACCGGGACGGGGGCCAGGAGGAGCGCTACTGACGACCGATCCGGTCACCAAGGTAGCTCGACGGGCGGCGCGGTCTCAAACAGACTCGCCGATGGACCCCGCCGCGAATCTGCAGGACAAGACATCGGCGTCGTCTCTTCCCGAGGCGGCGCCGAAGTCGTCTGAAGGCCCTGCATTGTCTGATACCAAGCGCGCACCGATCATGCGCCAGTTCGAACTGATCGAGGCGGTCAAGGCCTATGACCCGACCGCCGATGAGGCGCTGCTGAACCGCGCCTATGTCTATGCGATGAAGATGCACGGCTCGCAGCTGCGGGCCTCGGGCGATCCCTATTTCGCCCATCCGATCCAGGTCGCGGGCATTCTGACGGACTATCGGCTGGACACGGCGACCATCGTCACGGCCCTGCTGCACGACGTGGTCGAGGACACCTCGGCCACCCGCGACGACATTGCGGACATGTTCGGCGAGGAGATCGCCGTCTTGGTCGAGGGCGTGACCAAGCTGTCGCGGCTGGAGCTTCAGGCCGAGCATACGCGCCAGGCCGAGAACCTGCGCAAATTCATCCTGGCCATTTCGCGCGACGTGCGGGTGCTGCTGGTCAAGCTGGCCGACCGGCTGCACAACATGCGCACTCTTCACTTCGTTAAGCCGGAGAAGCGCGAGCGCATCAGCCGCGAGACGCTGGAAGTCTACGCCCCGCTGGGCCGGTCGATCGGCATCCACTCCATCGCCGCCGAGCTGGAAGAACTGGCGTTCGAGCATCTGAACGCCACGGCCCGCGTCGCCATCCAGCGTCGTCTGGAAGCCCTGAAGCTCGAGAACGGCAGCGCCATCGAGGCCGTCTCGCCCGAGATCGAGCGCGTCCTGGCCGAAGCCGGGGTGCAGGCGCGGGTCAAGGGGCGGGAGAAGACGCCCTATTCCATCTGGCGCAAGCTGCAGCGCAAGACGGTCGGCTTTTCGTCCCTGTCGGACATCTACGGCTTCCGCGTCATCGTGGAGAGCGAGGACGACTGTTACCGCGCCCTGGGCGTCATCCACCGCGCCTGGCCGATGGTGCCGGAACGGTTCAAGGACTTCATCTCGACGCCCAAGTCGAACAACTACCGCTCGCTGCACACCACGGTGGTCGGGCCGGGCGGCCTGCGCATCGAGATGCAGATCCGCACCGAGGCGATGGACCGGGTGGCCGAGGACGGGGTGGCGGCGCACTGGCGCTACAAGAATCAGTCCTATGGCTTCGACCGCGAGGCGATGGAGGCCGATGGCGGCCGCGACCCCCTGCTGAACCTGCGCCATCTGGTTCAGGTGATCGAGCACGGAGAGGGTGGCGAAGACTGGGTCGAGCACGCCAAGCTCGAAATGTACCTGGACCAGGTCTTCGTCTTCACGCCGAAGGGGACGCTGATCACCCTGCCGCGCGGGGGGATGCCGCTGGACTTCGCCTATGCCGTCCACACCGAGGTCGGCGACACGGCCGTCGGGGTCAAGATCAACGGCGAGCTGAAGCCCATGCGCACCGCGCTTCAGAACGGCGACGTGGTCGAGATCATTCGCGGGACCAAACGCGAGATTCCGACCGACTGGCGCAGCCTGACGGTCACGGGCCGCGCCCGCTCGGCCATCCGCCGCCACATTCGTACTTCCGAACGCGAAGAGTTCGTGCGTCTGGGCAAGGCGACGCTGGAACAGACGCTGGAGCGGGCGGGCAAGTCGCTGGGCGAGGTCAAGCTGACCGAGGTGCTGAAGACCTTCGCCATGCCGTCCGAAGAAGACATGTTCGACGCCATCGGCCGAGGGCGGCTGACGGCGACGCGGGTGGCCGAGACCCTGTTCCCGGCGCTGAAGGGGCAGTTGAAAGCCGGGCCGGAGCGCAAGCGCATCGGCGAGGAATCGCCGCGTCTGTTCGTGCGCGGCGGCGGGCTGACGCCCGGCGTCAGCATCCATTTCGGTCAGTGTTGTTCGCCGGTGCCGGGCGACCGCATCGTGGGCATTCTTGAGCCGGACAAGGGGCTGACGGTCCACACCATCGACTGCCAGAGCCTTGCGGAGTTCGCCGACGACGATTCCGTCTGGCAGGACCTGCAATGGACGCCGCAGGCCGAGCGCAGCGCGGTCGGGTCGGTCAAGCTGCACGCCACCCTGACCAATGCGCGCGGCGTGCTGGGGCAGGTGGCCTCCATCATCGGCGAGGCGGGCGGCAACATCCTGAACCTGTCGATGGCCCATCGTCAGCACGACTTCTATGACGTCGATATCGACGTGGAGGTCGAGGACGCCCGCCACGCCACCATGATCATTGCGGCGCTGAGGGCCAATCCTTACGTCGATACGGTCGATCGCGCGCGCGGCTGAGCCGCGCCGACGCCATCCATTTTCTCAAAGGTCGAAATGTCTCCCGAACAACAAAGACTCGCCAACGAAGCCCAGGTGGCCTCGCCCTCCTATCGTCTGGCCGCCCTGGATCAGGACTTCCTGCTGGGCGAATCGATGCGCGGCGTGCGTTTCCTGATGGAATATGAAAAGGCCGAGCAGGCGCTGAAGGCCTGGGGCGTGCGCTCGACCATCGTCGTCTTCGGCAGCGCCCGCGTGGGCGTCAATGGCGACGGCCGCCACGCCTATTGGTACGAACAGGCTCGTCAGTTCGGCCGCATCGCCTCTGAACGCGGCGGCGCCTTCAGGGGCGAACCGGGCGAGGTGCGCGACAACGTCATCGCCACGGGCGGCGGGCCGGGCATCATGCAGGCTGCCAACCAGGGCGCGCACGAGGCGGGGGCGCCGTCGATCGGCTTCAACGTCACCCTGCCGCACGAACAGTTCCCGAACCCCTGGTCGACGCCGGAGCTGACGTTCCAGTTCCACTACTTCGCCATGCGCAAGATGCACCTGGCCATGCGGGCCAATGCGCTGGTGGTCTTCCCTGGCGGTTTCGGCACCCTGGACGAGCTGTTTGAAATCCTGACCCTGCGCCAGACGGACAAAGCGCCGCCGATCCCCATCATCCTGTTCGACGAGGCCTACTGGCGCTCGGTCGTCAACTTCGACGCCCTGATCGAGCACGGCATGGTCAAGGCCTCGGACATGGATCTGTTCGCCTTCGCCGACGACGCCGAGACGGTGTGGGCCAAGCTGCTGGAAGGCGGTCTGAAGCCCGGCCACGAGATCAAATAGGGCGCGGGTTGAGGGCGGCCGTCTCAGGGTCTAAGGACGGCGTTCATGAACACTGAAGACGTCCTCAACGAATTCCGCGACGCCGGCGCCCTGCGCGAAGGCCATTTCGTCCTCTCGTCCGGCCTGCACAGCCCGGTCTTCCTGCAGAAGAACCTGGTCTTCATGGACGGCGCCCGCTGCGAGCGCCTGTGCAAGGCGTTGGCGGAAAAGATCGTTGCCACGGTCGGCCCGGTCGATGCGGCGATCTCGCCCGCCGTCGGCGGCATCATCCCCGGCTATGAGACAGCCAAGCACCTGAACGTCCGCTCCATGTACGTCGAGCGCGAGGGCGGCGAATTCAAACTGCGTCGCGGCTTCTCGGTCGAGCCGGGCGAGAAGATCGTCATGGTCGAGGACATCGTCACCACGGGGCTTTCTTCGCGCGAATGCATCGCCGCGATCCAGAAGGCGGGCGGCCATGTCGTCGCCGCCGCCTGCATCGTCGATCGCTCGGGCGGCAAGGTCGATGTGGGCGTGCCCCTGATCGCCCTCGCCTCGATGGAGGTCCCGGCCTATCCAGCCGACGCCCTGCCGCCGGAACTGGCCGCCCTGCCGGTCGAGGATCCGGGCAGCCGCCGATTGTCCAAGTAGAGAAGAGAGAACGGGATGAAGCGTCAGCGGGTTCGCCTGGGCGTCAATATCGACCACGTCGCCACGGTTCGTAACGCGCGCGGCGGCGCTCATCCCGATCCGGCCCGCGCGGCCGAGGCGGCGCTGGCGGCCGGAGCCGACGGCATCACCGCCCATCTGCGCGAGGATCGCCGTCACATCACCGACGCCGACATCGACGTGCTGACGGCCCTGTGCCGCCGCGCGGACAAGCCGCTGAACTTCGAGATGGCGGTGACGGAAGAGATGCTGGCCATCGCCCTGCGCCACACGCCGCACGCCGCCTGTCTGGTGCCCGAACGCCGCGAGGAGGTCACGACCGAGGGCGGTCTGGCTGTGGCCGGTCATGAGGCCCGCATCGCCCCGGTGGTGAAGGCCCTGTCGGACGCCGAAATCCGCGTCAGCCTGTTCATCGAGCCGTCCGAGGACCAGGTCGAGGCCGCGGCCGCCGTCGGCGCCCAGGTAGTCGAATTCCACACCGGCCGCTATTGCCTGCTGGGCGATCCGGCCGAGCGTGAAGCCGAGTTCGAGCGTATCGCCGCCGCCGCCGCCCAGGCCGATATTCTGGGGCTGGAGGTCCATGCGGGCCACGGTCTGAACTACGCCACGGCGGGGTCGATCCTGGCCATTCCCGAGATCGTTGAACTGAACATCGGCCACTTCCTGATCGGGGAGGCGGTCTTCGTCGGGTTGGACGCCGCCATCCGCCGGATGCGGGCGGCGATGGACGAGGCCACGCTCGGGGCCGGGTCGTGATTATCGGCGTCGGCGCCGATCTGTCGGACATCCGGCGCATTCAGGCGTCGCTGGACCGTTTCGGCGACCGTTTCAAACAGCGGGTCTTCACCGAGCTGGAGCGGACCCGTTCGGACCGGAAGGCCGACCCGGCGTGGAGCTACGCCAAGCGGTTCGCCGCCAAGGAAGCCTGCGCCAAGGCGCTGGGCACCGGGATGCGCTCCGACGTCTACTGGCGCGACATGGGGGTAGTGAACCTGCCGTCTGGGCAGCCGACCCTGGCCCTGACCGGCCACGCGGCCGAACATCTGGCCCGCCTGACGCCGCCGGGTCATGAGGCGCGCATCCACCTGACCCTCAGCGACGAACATCCCTATGCGCTCGCCTTCGTGGTGATCGAGGCCCTGCCCAGGGCCTGACGCCGCCGCGAAGGTTGCGGTTCCTTCATCATCCAAAGTCTTGCTCGCGGCGATTTCAGAGACTACGCCTCGACCTTCAAACCCCGCGTTCGGCGGGGGATTCGAGCAGACGATGAGCGACGACCCCAAGGCGAACGGCGCAGCGGCCGATCCAGCCCTCGATCCGGCAGACCAACGGCCGATCTGGAGCGACGACGGCGACGCGCCTTTCGACATGGGGGATGACCCCGAGGCGCTCGACAGCGAGACCCCGATCTATGCGCCCCGGCGCTCCAGGAAGGCCAAGCGAGTGAAGAAAGAAAAGTCCGCGAACAACGAAACGGTCGAGATCATCAAGACCGTTGTTTTCGCCCTGCTGATCGCGCTGGTGCTGCGGGTGCTGCTGTTCCAGCCCTTCACCATCCCCTCGGCCTCGATGGAGCCGAACCTGTACGAGGGCGACTACATCGTCGTGTCGAAGTGGTCGTACGGCTATTCCAAGCACTCGATCCCGTTCAGCCCGCCGGTGTTCAACGGCCGCATCCTGGGGCGCGAGCCTGCGCGCGGCGACATCGCCGTGTTCAAGCTGCCGCGCGACAACAAGACCGACTACATCAAGCGCGTGATCGGCCTGCCGGGCGACAAGGTGCAGATGATCGCCAACAAGCTCTACATCAACGGCGCGCCGGTTCAGGACGTGGTGGTCACCCGCGCCGAGATGGCGGACATGTTCGGCCCGCGCGCCGTGACCCAGGTGCGCGAGACCCTGCCGGGCGGCAAGAGCTTCATGACCCAGGACTTCGGCCCCGGCAACGAACTGGACGACACGCCCCTGTATGAGGTTCCGGCCGGCCACTACTTCATGATGGGCGACAACCGCGACAACTCCATCGACAGCCGTGTCGAGATGTCCTCGGGCGTGGGCATGGTTCCGGCCGAGAATCTGGTCGGCAAGGCCGAGATCATCATGTTCTCGTGGACGCCGGGCGCCTCGCTGTTCAACCCGGTCAGCTGGTTCGCCAATGTGCGCTTCAGCCGGTTCTTCAAGATCCTCGACTGATGGCGGGCGGACGCACGAATGTGCGCGCCGAGGCCGTGGCGGCCCTGCGTCGCCGTATGGGGCATGACTTCAAGGACGCCTCCCTGCTGGAGCATGCCCTGACGCACTCCAGCGTAGGCGAGGGCGCCGGGCCGCAGGTTCCGGCCGACAATGAGCGGCTGGAGTTCCTGGGCGACCGGGTGCTGGGCCTGCTGGTCGCGGACCGTCTGGTGCGCGACTTCCCGGCGGCGGACGAGGGGCAGCTTTCGGCCCGCCTGCACGCCCTGGTGGACAAGAGCGCCTGCGCCCGCGTGGGCGAGGCGCTGGGCGTGGGCGACGCCCTGCGCCTGTCGCCCGGCGAGACCAAGACCGGCGGCCGCAGAAAGGCCGGAGTCATCGCCGATGCTGTTGAGGCGATCCTGGCGGCTGTCTATCGCGACGGCGGCCTGATCGCGGCTCAGGCCGTGTTCGAGCGCGCCTGGGCCGAAGAACTGGCGGCGCCCCCGGCGCCGGCCATCACCAATCCCAAGTCCGCCCTGCAGGAATGGGCGCAGGGCCAGGGCCGCCCGCTGCCGACCTATGCGGTGGTCCAGCGCACCGGCTCGGACCACGCGCCGACCTTTACGGTCGAGGCGACGGTGACAGGATATGAACCCGCCCGAGCTCAAGGGCGTTCGCGACAGGAGGCGGAAAAGGCCGCAGCCATCGCTCTTTTGAAACGTGAAGGCGTGATTTGACCGAAACTCCCGAAACCACCGAGATCAGCAACCAGCACGCGGGTTTCGCCGCCATCATCGGCGCGCCCAATGCAGGCAAGTCGACGCTGGTGAACCGGTTGACGGGCTCCAAGGTCTCCATCGTCACCCAGAAGGTGCAGACCACGCGCTTTCCCGTGCGCGGCATCGCCATCAAGGGCGACGCCCAGATCGTGCTGGTGGACACGCCCGGCATCTTCACGCCGCGCCGCCGTCTGGATCGCGCCATGGTCGCCTCGGCCTGGGGCGGCGCGCAGGACGCCGATGTCGTCGTCCACCTGATCGACGCCCAGTCGCATATCGACGCCGAGGGCCGTGAAGGCACGCCTGCCGACCGTCGCTCGGCTGAGGACACGGAGACCATCATCGCCAACCTGCAGGCGACGGACACCAAGGTCATTCTGGCGCTGAACAAGATCGACGGGATGCGCCGGGACACCCTGCTGGCCCTGTCGCAGCGCCTGTTCGAGACGGGCGTCTATTCCGAGGTCTTCATGATCTCGGCGCTGAGCGGCGACGGTGTGGACGATCTGATGACGCGGTTGGCGATGGCCATGCCGGAAGGCCCGTGGCTGTACCCCGAAGACCAGTCGGCGGACGTGCCCCTGCGCGTTCTGGCCGCCGAGATCACGCGCGAGAAGGTCTATCTGCGCGTGCACGAAGAACTGCCCTATTCGGCGGCGGTCGAGACGACCAGCTTCGAGGACCGCGCCGACGGCTCGGCCCGCATCGAACAGACCATCTATGTCGAGCGTGAAAGCCAGCGCCCGATCGTTCTGGGCAAGGGAGGCCAGACCCTGAAATGGATCGGCCAGAAGGCGCGTGAAGAGCTGATCGAGATCCTGGATCGGCCCGTTCACCTGTTTTTGACCGTCAAGGTCGATCCCAAATGGCAAGACTCAAAGGCATTGTACGCCCAGTTCGGCCTGGAGTTTGACGTCTAGTCTCGTGTTCATCGTTCCCAAGACCGCGGGCGGCAGGCCCTGGTTTCTCGGCTCGCTCGTCGCCGCCGGCCTGATATCGGCCGGGGCGGGCGCGTGGTTCCTCAACGCTGTCGCGCCGGAGACCCAGGCGGCGGTCGTCAACCAGCCGGCTACGCCGAAGCGCCCGCCGGTCGAAGTGGTCGAGGCCCTGCCGCAGTTGAAGGAACGGCTGGATCACCTGGCTGCGACCAAACAGTTCACCGGCGCCGTCCTGGTGGCCAAAGGCGATCAGGTCTTGTTCCGCCAGGTCTACGGCAAGGCGAATTATGAGCAGGACACGCCGTTCGCACTGGACACCCGATTCCGCCTGGCCTCGGTGTCCAAGCAGTTCACGGCCGTCGCTGTCCTGAAGCTTCAGGACGAGGGCAAGCTGTCGGTTGACGATCCCGTCTGCAAGTGGATCGAGCCGTGCCCCGCCGCATGGGCGCCGCTGCGCATCCATCACCTGCTGTCGCACACCTCGGGCATCCCGGACCTGATGGCTCAGGCCGAATGGGGGCGCATCCGCGTCACCCGTCGCACGCCGCAGGAACTGACCGAGACCTCGGCCCGCTATGGCCTGCAGTTCGAGCCGGGAACCAAAATCCGCTACAATAACGCCGCCTTCAACCTGGCCGCCGTGATCGTGGCCAAGGCCAGCGGCATGGCGTTCGAAGACTATATGGAGCAGTCCATCCTCAGGCCGCTGGGCATGAAGGACACCGGCTCGGACGTGAACGACGACGCTCAGGGACTGGCTATGGGCTACGGCCTGTTTCCGGCCGGGCTGACGCCGCAGCCGATCGCCAACGTCAGCATCGTGGCGGGGGCAGGGGCGCTTTACTCGACGCTGGATGACATGCTGGCCTGGAACCGTGGCCTGCATCATGGCCATGTGCTGAGCCAAAAGGCCTATGCCGACCTGATCGCCGACCATGCGCCGGACGATATGCCGGAGCGGCGCGGCCCGCACCGCGCCTATGGCTATGGCCTCTATGTCAGCGCTCTGGGCGAGCGGACTTCGGCGCCGTTCAGCGACCGCCAGATCTATCACACCGGCAGTTGGGCGGGTTTCCGCAACCTGGTGTCCTATCAGCCGGATCAGGAGGTGACGGTGGTGGTGCTGTCGAACAACTACCACCTGCGCGACCTGGTGCTTTTGCTCAATCAGCAGGCCATGGCCGAGGCTCTCGGCCGCCCGGTCCCGGCCGCGCTGGCGCGCTAGGGCGACGAAGGCCGATCAGGCCTTCATCGACCCCGTTTCGATGTAGCGCTGGTGCCAGGACAGCGCCTCGGTCAGCAGGTGCGGCGACTGCAGGCCGTATGACCCTTCCAGCGCGCGGTCGTAATAGTCCTTCAGTGCGTCGCGATAGTCGGGGTGGGCGCAGTTGGCGATGATGACCCGCGCGCGCTGCTTGGGCGACAGGCCGCGCAGGTCGGCCAGACCCTGTTCCGTGACGATGACCTGCACGTCCTGGGTGATGTGGTCGACGTGGCTGGCCATGGGGACGATGGCCGAGATCTTGCCGCCCTTGGCCGTCGACGGCGTGACGAAGCAGGAGATGTAGGCGTTGCGCGCAAAGTCGCCCGAGCCGCCGATACCGTTCTGGATGCGCGAGCCCATGACGTGGGTCGAGTTGACGTTGCCGTAGATGTCGGCCTCGATCAGGCCGTTCATGGCGATGCAGCCCAGACGGCGGATGATCTCCGGGTGGTTCGAGATTTCCTGCGGACGCAGGATGATCTTGCCGCGGAACTGCTCCATGCGGCTGTTCAGATCGGCGGCGGCCTCGGGGCTGAGCGAGAAGGCGGTGGCTGAGGCGACGGTCAGCTTGCCACTGTCCAGCAGGTCCAGCATCCCGTCCTGCAGCACCTCCGTATAAGCGGTCAGGTTCTCGAACGGACTGTCCGCCAGGCCCGCCAGCACGGCGTTGGCGACATTGCCGACGCCCGATTGCAGCGGCAGCAGATGGGCGGGCAGGCGGCCCAGCTTCACCTCGTGCTGCAGGAACTCGATCAGATGCCCGGCGATGGCCGTGGCGCTGGCGTCCGGCGCGGCGAAGGGCAGGTTGCGGTCGGGGCTGTCGGTCTCGACGATGGCGGCGATCTTGGACGGATCGACGCGGAAGACCGTCTCGCCGATCAGGTCGGTCGGCCTGGTCAGCGGGATCGGCACGCGCGCGGGCGGCAGGGCGGTGCCGTAGTAGATGTCATGCATCCCCTCCAGCGCCGCGTTCTGCCAGCTGTTGACCTCCAGGATGATGCGGTCAGCGCGATCCAGCCAGGTCTTGTTGTTGCCGATGGACGACGAGGGGATCAGCGCCCCGTCCTCACGGATGCCCGAGACTTCGACCACCGCCGTCTCCAGCGGGCCGAGGAAACCCTGCCAGGCCACCGGCGCCACCTGCGACAGATGCATGTCAAGGTATTCCATCTCGCCTTTGTTGATCTTCTCGCGGGCGATGGGGTCGGAGTTGTAGGGCAGGCGGAACTCGATGCCGTCGGCCTTGGCCAGGGCGCCGTCCAGTTCCGGGCCGGTCGAGGCGCCGGTCCAGACCTTCAGCCGGAACGGATTGCCCGCCGCGTGCTCGGCCTCGATCCGCTCGGCCAGGGCCATCGGCACGACCTTGGGATAGCCCGAGCCGGTGAAGCCGCTCATACCCACGGTCGAGTTCGCCGGGATCAGGGCGGCGGCGTCCTGGGCGGACATGATCTTCGACTTGAGGGCGGCGTTACGGACGCGGGACATCGCAAACCTGACGACTGGAGCCGGGAAGGGCTCGGAAAACGTAGCGGACATAGGCGCCGCATCACCCTGATTCCAATACGGCTTTGGTCGTAACAGTCTGTGATCACAAAGGCGTTAGCAGGCCGGGACAGATCAGGGATGCGACAAGGCGCGCCGTGCTTCCCCCGCTGACGGAACAGGACTAGAACAAAGCCATGATCACCGCCGCCCTGATGATGCTTCAACTGTCCGCCGCGTCCGCAGAGACTGCGCCTGTCGAGCAGACGCTGGACGCCATGCATGCCGCAGCCTCGGTCGCGGACGGCGAGGCCTATTTCGCGACCTTCACGCCGGACGCTCGCTTCATCGGCACCGACGCGGGCGAGCGGTGGAGCCTGCCGGAGTTCCGCGCCTACGCCACGCCCTACTTCTCGCAAGGGCGCGGATGGACCTATCGGCCGACAGCACGGACCGTGACCATCGCCCCCATCGACTGCCGCTGCGTCGCCTGGTTCGATGAGGTGCTGGATAATGACGCCTATGGGACCACGCGCGGTTCGGGCGTGCTGCGCCTGACTGACGACGGCTGGAAGATCGAGCAGTATGTCCTCAGCTTCGCCGTGCCGAACGACCGGGCGCGCGCCGTCGTCGACGCCATCAAGGCCGACTGATGGAGGTTCAGGACGACGCCTTCGTGCTGTCGGCGCGGGCGCATGGCGATACGGGCGCTGTGGTCGATCTGCTGACCGAGCGGCACGGCCGCCGCGCCGCCTATGTCGCGGGCGGGGCGTCGCGCCGGATGCGGCCCTTCCTTCAGCCCGGCGCGCGGGTCGTGGCTGATCTGCGGTCGAGGACTTCGGATCAGTTGGGCTCGGCGCGGCTGGAGCCGGTGGGCGAAGGCCCGGCCGCCCTGTTCGACGACCCGCTGGCCCTGACCGGGCTGAGCGCCGCGGCAGCGGTGGCGCAGGGCGCCCTGCCGGAGCGGGAGCCGCACCCCGGCGCCTTCTACGCCTTCGAGGCGCTGATGGGGGCCTTCGCCGTGCCGGAGGTCTGGCCCGCCATCTTCGTGCGGTTCGAGGCCGGGTTGCTGGAGGATCTGGGGTTTGGTCTCGACCTGTCGCGTTGCGCCTCGACGGGGTCGATGGACGATCTGGTCTGGGTCAGCCCCCGCACCGGCCGCGCCGTCAGCCGGGAGGCGGGCGCGCCCTATGCCGACAAACTGCTGACGCTGCCGCCCTTCATGCTGGGCGCGCAGGCGGGGCTGGGCGAGGGCGACGTGAAGGCGGGGTTGGAGCTGACGGGACATTTCCTTGAGCAGTTCGTCTTCCACGCCCTGAACCGGCCCCTGCCGCCCGCGCGGGTGTGGATGATCGACAAGCTGGGCGAGTCGGGGCGGCTATAACTGCCCCACGGCCGCTCATCCCGGTGGCAGGTTAGAGGCGGGACAGCCCAGCAATCGCCTCGCGCGTTTCCCTTTCCAGCATCGCGACCAGTTCAGCGGCCGGCAGGGCGCGGCCCAGCGGCGCGGCTTGCCCGGACCAGTGCGGGGCATAGCCGTTGTCGCCCTTGGCCCTGGCCGCCGCGTTCAGCGCCTTGCCGAGATCGTAGGCGTAGGGATAGGCGGCGATCTTCGTCTCATCGGCGCGGCGCATGAAGGCGTTCTCCACTCCGCGCGCCGGGCGGCCCGAGATAGCGGCGCTGACCCGCGTGCGCCCCGCTTCCGGCCCCGCCAGCGCCGAACGATACGCCGCATCGGCCGCCGACTCCGGGCAGGCGGCGAAGGCCGTGCCCATCTGCGTCCCGGCCGCGCCCAGCGCCAGCGCCGCCGCGATCCCTGCGCCGTCCATGATCCCGCCCGCCGCGATGACCGGAACCGGCAGGTCGCGCGCCAGCAGGCGAGTCAGCGGCAGGGTCGCAAAGCGCGGATCGTCGGCCGGGTCGAAGACGCCGCGATGGCCGCCCGCCTCGACTCCTTGGGCGACCACCATGTCGAACCCGGCGGCGACAGCGGCGCGGCCTTCCTCGGGCGTGGTGGCGCTGGCGATCAGGATGCTGCCCGCCGCCTTCAGCGCCGCGATCTGGTCGGCGCGCGGCAGGCCGAAATGGACGCTGACCACGGCGGGCCTTTCCTCGACCAGCACGGCCAGCTTGGCGTCGTCGGTCAGGAAGCTTTGGTAGATGTCGTTGAGCCGTTCGGGCGGCGCCGCGTCGAACTCACTGAAGATCGGGCGCAGGCTGTCGATCCATGCCGCGTCGTGCACCGGATCGGCCGCGATCGGCGTATGGCAGAACAGATTGACGTTGAACGGCCGGTCGGTCAGCGCCTTCGCCGCCCGGATGGCCTTCCGGCTCGCCTCGGCGTCGATGGCGCCCAGGGCGATGGAGCCCAGCGCCCCCGCGTTCGACACGGCGGCCGCCAGTTCGGCGGTCGAGGTTCCCGCCATCGGCGCCTGGATCAGGGGGAAGGACAAGCCGAGGCGATCGGTCAGGGCGGTCTTCATCGGGGCTCCTTCGCGCGTTTCTGCACAGATAGGCGCTGACAATCCCGGCGTCAGGCCCCGGCTGCGCTAGACTTTCCTCGTCCGATCATTGATTCGAAGTCGCATGACCATCCACACCCCGACGCCCGACGGCGGCCGCATCGTCGAAGAACCGATGGGCGAGGCGCTGTCGCGCCGCTATCTGGCCTACGCCCTGTCGACCATCACCAACCGCGCGCTGCCCGACGTGCGCGACGGCTTCAAGCCGGTGCACCGGCGGATCATGTACGCCATGCACCAGATGCGGCTGAACCCGCAGGCGGCCGCGCGTAAATGCGCCAAGGTCGTCGGCGAGGTGATGGGCGGCTATCACCCGCACGGCGACGCCTCCATCTATGAGGCGCTGGTCCGCCTGGCTCAGGACTTCGCCCAGCGCTATCCGCTGGTGGACGGCCAAGGGAATTTCGGCAACATCGACGGCGATAGCGCAGCCGCCATGCGCTACACCGAGTGCAAGCTGACGCCCGCCGCCGTCCTGCTGCTGGACGGCATCGACCAGGACGCGGTCGACTTCCGCCCCACCTATGACGATCAGGACGAAGAGCCGGTGGTCCTGCCGGCGGGCTTCCCCAACCTGCTGGCCAACGGGTCGTCGGGCATCGCCGTGGGCATGGCGACCTCCATCCCGCCGCATAATGTGGGCGAACTGATCGACGCCTGCCAATTGCTGCTGGAGCGGCCGGACGCGACGACGGTCGACCTGATGCAGATCGTGCCGGGACCGGACTTCCCGACCGGCGGCGTCTCGGTGGAAAGCCAGGCGGCGATCCTGGACGCCTATGAGACGGGGCGCGGCGGCGTGCGCCTGCGCGCCAAATGGGTCGAGGAAAAGCTCGATCGCGGCGCCTATCAGATCGTCATCACCGAGATGCCGTACCAGGTGCAGAAGTCGCGCCTGATCGAGGCCCTGGCTGACCTGATCGAGAACAAGAAGGCGCCCCTGCTGGGCGACGTGCGCGACGAGTCTGCGGAGGATATCCGCCTGATCCTCGAACCGAAGAACCGCACCATCGAGCCTGAAATGCTGATGGAAAGCCTGTTCAAGCTGTCCGATCTCGAGGTGCGCTTCCCCATTAATATGAACGTGCTGGACGCCACCGGCACGCCGCGCGTCATGGGGCTGAAAGAATGCCTGCGGGCCTTTCTGGATCACCGCCGTGTAGTGCTGAACCGCCGCAGCCAGTGGCGCATCGCCCGCGTCGAGAAGCGCCTGCACCTGTTGGAAGGCCTTCGCATCGTCTTCCTGAACCTGGACGAAGTCATCCGCATCGTCCGCGAGGAAGAGCAGCCCAGGGCGGCCCTGATCGCGACCTTCGGACTGAGCGAGCTTCAGGCCGACTTCATTCTCGACACCCGCCTGCGTCAGCTGGCCCGTCTCGAAGAAATGACGATCGAGAAGGAATTCAAGGAGCTGTCGGAAGAACTTGCAGCGTTGCAGGCGCTGACGTCTTCCGAGGCGAAACAGTGGAAGGCGATCGGCAAGGAACTGGAGGCCGTGCGCAAGGCGCTGATCTCGCCGCGCCGCACCTTGATCGGCGAGGCGGTCGACGCCTCGGCCTTCGTCGCGCCGGAAGCCTTCATCCCGCGCGAAGCGATCACCGTCATCCTGTCGGATCGCGGCTGGATCCGCGCCGCCAAGGGCAAGGTCGACGATCCCTCCGAGCTGAAGTTCAAGGAAGGCGACAAGCTGGGCTTCCTGATCCCCGCCTTCACGACGGACAAGCTGTTGGTAGGGGCATCGGACGGGCGCATCTTCACCATCGGCGCCGACAAGCTGGCTTCCGGGCGCGGACATGGCGAGCCGTTGCGCCTGATGATCGACCTGGACGAGAAGGCCGACATCATCAACGTCGTGGCGCATGAGCCGGACGCGAAGCTGTTGATTGCCTCCAAGGCGGGCTACGGCTTCGTCGCGCCCGAGAACGACCTTCTGGCCCAGAAGCGCGGCGGCAAGCAGGTGTTGAACGGCGAGATGCTGGTCATGCTGCGCGTGCCCTCGAACCCGCAGGCCGACCACGTCGCCGTCATCGGCGAGAACATCAAGACGCTGGTCTTCCCCCTGGCGGACCTGCCCGAAATGGGCCGTGGCAAGGGCGTGAAGCTGCAGAACTACAAGCAGGGCGGTCTGGCCGATGTGACGGTGTTTAACGCCGAGGCCGGGCCGGAATGGGTCGATGGCGGCGGTCGCCGCCGCAACTGGCCAGACTGGAAGGATTGGCTGGGCAAGCGCGCCGGGGCGGGGCGGCAGGGTCCGCGCGGGCTGAGGAAGTTTCGCTGATCTATCCTTCTCCCTCCCCTTCATGGGGAGGGAGAAGGCGCGCGCGCGTTTGCCTTCCTGTTGCGCGGGGAGAGGGAAGGGTGACGTCGAATTCATTGGGCGCGGCGGGGAAGTCCCCCCATATTCCGTCTGAAACTCTGGAGGAGGCTCAATGATCACCCTGATCATCATCGGCGTCATCGTCGCCATTCTGCTGTTCGTCGTGGTCGGCGCCTATAACCGGCTGGTGAAGCTGGATCAGACCGCCAACCAGTCGTTCGCTGACATCGATGTGCAGCTGAAGCAGCGTCAGGACCTGATCCCCAACCTTGTCGAGACGGTGAAGGGCTACGCCACGCACGAGCGCGGCACGCTGGACGCTGTGACACAGGCGCGCGCCGCCGCCGCGGGCGCTCGCACGGTTGATGAAAAGGTACAGGCGGAGAACATGCTGACGGCGACGCTGGGGCGCCTCTTCGCTGTGTCCGAGGCCTATCCCGACCTGAAGGCCAACACCAACTTCCAGCAGTTGCAGATGGACCTGTCGGACATTGAGAACAAGCTGGCCGCCGCGCGTCGCTTCTTCAACAACGCCGTCAGCGAGTTCAACGCTGTTCGCCGCCAGTTCCCGACCGTCCTGTTCGCCGGGATGTTCGGCTTCGGCGCCGACAAGCCTTTCTTCGACGTGGGCGAGAGCGAGCGCGCCGGCCTGAACGCCGCGCCGCCGACGGTGAAGTTCTAAGCCCCAATGGCGGTTTTCGGTCAGGCCGTCGGCCTCAAGACCCATATCTGGCGGAACAACGCCCGGTCAGCGATCCTGCTGGCCGGGTTCCCGGTGCTGCTGGTCGGTATATTGTTCGGCGTTCAGGTGCTGATGATGGGGTTCGGCTTGCTGCCCAACTCGGGCGGGGATTTGGGGCAGGATTTGGCGCTGGCAGCTTCGATGCTGGGCTGGACCGTGCCCTTCGCCGCCATCGCTGCGGCGACCTGGTTCGTCATCGCCTATTTCGGCAACCAGATGATGATCGACGTCATGACGGGCGCGCGAAAGGTCGAGCGTCGGGTCGAGCCGGAACTCTATAACCTGCTGGAGAATCTGGCGATCTCGCGCGGGATGAAGACGCCCGCCCTGCGCATCATCGAGAGCCCGTCGCTGAACGCCTATGCGTCGGGCCTGCATGAGGGCAACTACAGCGTCACCGTCACGCGCGGCCTGATGCAGACCCTGAGCCGGGATGAGATGGAGTGCGTCCTGGCGCACGAACTGACGCACGTCATCAACAAGGACGTGCGGACCATGGTGATCGCCTCGATCTTTGCCGGCATCATCAGCGTGATCGCCGAACTGGTGTTCCGCAGCCTGTTCTACATGCGCGGCGGCCGCGGGCGGGACAACAAGAACGCCATGCCGCTGATCCTGATCGGTCTGGCCATCGGGGTGATCGGCTTTGGGCTGGCCGCCGTCATCCGCATGACGCTGTCACGGACGCGCGAATATGTGGCCGACGCCGGGGCGGTGGAACTGACCAAGAACCCGGACGCCATGATCTCGGCGCTGAGAAAGGTGTCGGGCCAGTCGAAGATCGAGGCGCCGGACGAACTGCGCGGCATGTTCCTGGACAACACGACCGAGAAGACGGGTTTTTCGGGCCTGTTCGCGACGCACCCGCCGATTGAGAAACGCATCGCGGCGCTGGTGCAGTTCGCTGGCGGCCGTGATGATGGCCCCTGGGGCGGGGTGTCCCAAGCCACGGGCACGGCGGTGCCGACGACGTAATTCCTTCTCTCCTTGTGGGAGAAGGGCCTTACAGCCGCTCCCAGCCCCAGGGGCGCAGAGCCTCCAGCGGGCGGAACTCGGCCTTGTAGTCCATCTTCGGCGAACCCTGGACCCAGTAGCCGAGGTAGACATAGGGCAGTTCCACCGTCTCGGCCTGTTGCAGGTGGTCCAGGATAGCGAAGCGGCCCAGACTGCGGCGCTCCATATCCGGGTCGAAGAAGCTGTAGACCATGGACAGCCCGTCATGCAGCAGGTCGGTCAGGCAGACGCCGACCAGACGGCCGGGCCCGTCGTCTTCGCTGGGCAGGCGGTATTCGATCAGATGGGTGCGAACAGCGGTGTCCTCGACCATGGAGACATAGTCGGACCAGCTCATGTCGCTCATCCCGCCGCCGGGGTGGCGGGCGTTCAGATAGCGTTGCAGTAGGTCGAACTGCTCCATCGTCGCCTCGGCCTCGACCAGGTCGCGGGACAGGTCGGCGTTGCGGGCAAGGATGCGGCGGCGTGAACGGGACATCTCAAACTCAGCCACCGGAATCCGCACCGAGACGCAGGCCGCGCAGGCCTCGCATGCCGGGCGATAGGCGATGTTCTGGCTGCGGCGGAACCCGGCCTGGGTCAGGGCGTCGTTGACGTCGGCGCCGTCGCTGAACGGCAGGTTGGCGAAGACCTTCCGCTCGAACTTGCCCGGCAGGTAAGGGCAGGGGGCGCTGGCCGTCATGAAGAAGCGGAGCTGGCGCGAGAAGAAGTGCTGGGTCACGGCTGTCGCTCCGTGACGGTGTCAGCGCCCGCACAGGGGCTGGATGGGTACGCGCGGCTCATGTCCTGATTTGGCGCGCAACCAGCCGTTTTCGCAAGCCTTCTTCGCGCGGCGGGCGTATCGCCGCGCTTCCTCACAGGCTGGTGTCCGTGGGCAGGACCGGCGCCTCGCGCAGCAGGACGATGGCGATGCGGCGGTTGCCCGCCAGCGACGGATCGTCCGGATACAGCGGATCGGACCCCGCCTTGCCCGCGACCGAATAGACCCGGTCGGCGTTCACGCCCGCACCCTGCAGCGTCAGGCGCGAGGCGTCGGCGCGGGCCGAGGACAGGGGCCAGTCGCCGGGGCTGCTGGCGCGGCTGGAGCCGGCGACGGCGCTGGTGTGGCCGGTGATGGAGATGCGGTTGGGCAGTTGGTTGATGACCTTGGCCACGGCGCGCAGCAACAGTTGGGCGCGCGGATTGGGGCGGGCCGAGCCGTTCTCGAACATCGAGCGGCCTTCCTGATCGACCAGCTGGATGCGCAGGCCTTCCGGCGTCTGATCGATGATCAGCTGTTTCGACAGTTCGGCCAGTTCCGGCATGGACTGCATGGCCTGACGCAGGGATTCGGCGGCGCTGGCGAAGTCGGCGGCCTCGCGCCGGGCGATCTCGGCGCGCAGGGCGGCTTCGCTGGCCGAGGCCAGGTTGGAGTTCTGGCCTGCATCCTGGGGGGCGTCGGGCGCGGCCGGGGCCAGTTGTTCGATGACGGCGTTGGAGCCGGCGCCCTTGGCTCCTTCGGAATCGCCCAGCGACGTGCCGCCAAGAATGCCGCCTGAGCCCGAGGTGGAGGCGGATACGCTGGCGGGGGCGAAGTATTCGGCGATGCCGCGTTTCTGTTCCGGGTCGGTTGTGTTGATCAGCCACATCAGCAGGAAGAAGGCCATCATGGCGGTGACGAAGTCGGCATAGGCCACCTTCCACGCGCCGCCGTGGTGTCCGCCGCCGGAAACCTTTTTCACCTTCTTGATCAGGATCGGGCGATCATTCAGCGCCATGGGGCGGGGTCCGTCTTAACCGTGTTCGTTCGCCTTACATCCCATGCGGGGCTTAAGAAGCGGTTGCACGTGATGCAGCGCGCTTGCGCCCTTGCCGATGGGGGCCGCACGGCCTAGCTGAGGGCCATGTCCGACGCGTCCGTTTTTCCTGCCGCCGAATTCGATCCTCGCGCCTATCGCCGGGCGCTGGGCGGGTTTGCGACGGGGGTATGTGTGGTCACGGCCCATACGGTCGACGGGCCGATGGGGATCACGGTGAACAGCTTCACCTCCGTCTCGCTGGACCCGCCGCTGGTGCTGTGGTGCATGGACATCAAGTCCGACCGACATGACGCCTTCGCCGGGGCCGAGCGCTTCGCCGTTCATATGCTGCCGGTCGAGGACAAGGCCATGTCCGACCGTTTCGCCTGGGGCGTGTGCCGTCTGTCGGACGATGAGTTCGCGGTTGATGATCCCGAGCCGCCGCGCCTTCTGAACGCGGTGACGCGCCTGACCTGTCAGACCCACGACCGCATCGTCATGGGCGATCACCTGGTCATTGTCGGCCGGGTCGAGGCGTTCGATACGCGACCGGGCGACGCCCTGACCTATTTTCGCGGGAAATACGGCAAGGCGGTCGATCCGACCGCCTGATTCTGGATAAAGGCTTAGCCCATCATCCGCGCGGCTTGAGGCGCGAAATAGCTGATGACGCCGGACGCCCCCGCGCGCTTGAAAGCGTGCAGGCTTTCAAGGATGGCGCGGTCCGGGTCCAGCCAGCCGTTGGCGAAGGCGGCCTGCATCATCGCGTACTCGCCGGACACCTGATAGGCGAAGGTCGGAACCTTGAACGTCTGCGACACCAACCGGACGATATCCAGATAGGGCAGGCCCGGCTTGACGATCAGGGCGTCGGCGCCTTCCGACAGGTCCATCGCCACTTCGCGCAGGGCCTCCTCGGCGTTGGCGAAGTCCATCTGATAGGTCTTCTTGTCGCCCGTCAGCGACTTGGAAGAGCCCACCGCGTCGCGATATGGGCCGTAGAAGGCCGACGCGTATTTGGCCGCATAGCTGATGATCAGGGTGTCGTTGAGGCCGTTGGCCTCCAGCGCCTCGCGGATGGCCTGGACGCGGCCGTCCATCATGTCGGACGGGGCCACGGCGTCGGCGCCGGCGTGGGCGTGGATGAAGGCCTGTTCCGCCAGTCGCTCCAGCGTCGGGTCATTGACGATGCGGCCATTCTCCAGAACGCCGTCGTGGCCGTGGTCGGTGTAGCAGTCCAGCGCCACGTCGGTCATGACGCCGATCTCGGGCGCGGCGTCCTTGATGGCGCGGATGCAGTCGGGAATCAGGCCGTCCGGGTCGGTGGCGGCGGCGCCTACATTGTCCTTGAGACTGTCGTTCACGTTGGGGAACAGGGCGACCATCGGAATGCCCAGATCGCGCGCCTCGACGGCGGCCTTGGCGGCCTCCTTGGGCGACAGCCGGAAGACGCCCGGCATGGAGGCGACCGGCTGACGGTCTTCCGGGCCGTCATGGACGATCAGCGGCCAGATCAGATCGGCGGGCGTCAGGATCGTCTCAGCGACCAGACGGCGCACCCACGGCTGCGAACGCAGGCGACGCGGGCGGGCGTAGGGGAAGGCGGCAGGCTGGAAGGGGATGGTCATGGGCGGGGCTTAAAACAAAGCGAGGGGAGAGGCAAAAGACGAACTGTCCAAGCGGGCGAACACCCTTTCTCCCCGCTCATCCCGGCGGACGCCGGGACCCAGTGCTTTGGCCTCAGACTGATCATTTGAAATTCGCCCTGCCTGCTCCCCGAACATCAACCCTGTGCTCGTCGCTCTTACTGGATCCCGGCGTCCGCCGGGATGAGCGGAAATCTTGAGCAGGCGCCGACAGCAAGGTGACGCGCGCTTCACCAGCCGTTAGAAGCGCCCCGAACGCCCCGTCAGAGGGCAGGCTGTAATGCGGGAGCTTTCATGGACTTCGCCCTCACCGAGGATCAACGCGCCATTCAGGACGCGGCCCGCGCCTTCGCCGAGGCCGAACTGGCCCCGCACTCGGCTCGCTGGGACGAGGACAAGCATTTCCCGGTCGACGTGCTGAAGGCTGCCGCCGAGATGGGTTTCGCCGGCATCTATACGGGCGAGGAACACGGCGGCATGGGTCTGGGCCGGGTCGAGGCGGCGGTGATCTTTGAAGAGCTGTCGCGCGGCGACGTGGCGACGGCGGCCTTCATCTCGATCCACAACATGGCGACGTGGATGATCGACAGCTTCGGCTCGGACGAGCTGCGGGCGCGCTTTGTGCCGTCGCTGGTCGGGATGGAGAAGATCGCCAGCTATTGCCTGACTGAGCCCGGCTCGGGCTCGGACGCGGCGGCGCTGCGAACGACGGCGGTGCGTGAGGGCGACCACTATGTGCTGAACGGCGCCAAGGCGTTCATTTCCGGCGCCGGGACGTCGGACGTCTATGTCGTCATGGTCCGCACGGGCGGGGAGGGGCCTAAGGGCATCTCGACCCTGGTGGTCGAGGCGGGGACGCCGGGCCTGTCTTTCGGCGCCAATGAGAAGAAGATGGGCTGGAACGCCCAGCCGACCGCCGTGGTCAGCTTCGACGACTGCCGGGTGCCGGTCGCCAATCTGGTGGGCGAGGAAGGCGCGGGCTTCAAATACGCCATGGCCGGTCTGGACGGCGGGCGTCTGAACATCGCCGCCTGTTCGCTGGGCGGGGCACGTCTGGCGCTGGAGACGGCGCAAGAATACGTCGCCGCCCGCAAGCAGTTCGGTCAGGCGATCGGCCAGTTCCAGAACACCCAGTTCGAGCTGGCGGACATGGCCACGGATCTTGAGGCCGCCCGTCTGATGGTGCTTCGCGGCGCCTGGGCCATCGACACCGGCCACGCCGAAAAGACCAAGTGGTGCGCCATGGCCAAGCGCCTGACGACCGACGCCTGCTTCCAGATCGCCGATCAGGCGCTGCAGCTGCACGGCGGCTACGGCTATCTGAAGGACTATCCGCTGGAGCGGATCGTGCGCGACCTGCGCGTTCACCGCATTCTGGAAGGCACGAACGAGATCATGCGGGTGATCATCGCGCGGGAGCTGGCGAAATGAGCGAACTCGAAGTCATCACCCGCATCGAGAACGGTGTCGGCCGCATCACCCTGAACCGGCCCAAGGCGATCCACGCCCTGAACCGGGCGATGTGCGAGGCGATGATCGAGGCGTTGTCGGCCTGGCGCGCGGACGACGCGGTTCAGTCGGTGCTGATCGACCACGCGGGCGAGCGCGGCTTCTGCGCCGGGGGCGACATCCGCATGATCGCCGAGAGCGGGGCGGGGGACGCGTCAGAAGCCAAGGCCTTCTTCAAGGCCGAGTATCAACTCAACCATCTGATGTTCGTCTATCCCAAGCCGATCACGGCGGTGGTGGACGGCATCGTCATGGGCGGCGGCGTGGGCATCAGCGAACCCGCCGACGTCCGCATCGCCACCGAGCGCACCACCTACGCCATGCCTGAAACCGGCATCGGCCTGTTCCCCGACGTGGGCGGCGGCTGGTTCCTGCCGCGCCTGCCGGGCCAGACGGGAGTCTGGCTGGCCCTGACCGGCGCGCGGCTGAAGGCGGCGGATACGGTGGCCTTGGGCATTCACACTCATTACGTGCCGAGCGAGGCTATCGAGGGCCTGAAGGCCGATCTGCTGGCCGCGCCTGCCGATCCCAAGGCGGTCGCCGACCGCGTCGCCGGGGACGCTGGGCCTTCGCCGCTGGCGCCGCACCGCGAGGCCATTGACCGCCTGTTCGCCTTCGACACGGTCGAGGAGATCGTCGCCGCCCTTCAGGCCGACGGTTCGGACTGGGCGCTGAAGCAACTGGACATCCTGAAGACCAAGTCGCCGCAGTCGCTGAAGGTCTCGCTGCGCCAGATCCGCACGGGGGCGACCCTGACCGACTTCGCCGACAACATGGCGATGGAATACGCCCTGGGCGGGCGGGTGGTGCAGACCCACGACTTCCAGGAGGGCGTCCGCGCCGTCATCATCGATAAGGACAATGCGCCGAAGTGGTCGCCCGCCGAGCTTTCTTCGGTTTCGGACGCCCAGATCGAGGCCTTGTTCGCACCCTTGCCCGAGGGTGAGGCATGGAAACCGCTGATCGGGTAATTTTCTGCAAGGTTTGTTGTTCCAGATCGCTTAAAAGCCTATCTTGGCGGCATGAGTAAGCGCTGGACCCCCGAATCCTGGAGAAACAAGCCCGTTCTGCATATGCCGACGGACTATCCGGACGCCGCCGAACTGGCGCGCGTCGAAGACGAGCTGCGCGCGATGCCGCCCCTTGTCTTTGCGGGCGAGGCGCGCAAGCTCACCAGCCACCTGGCCCAGGTCGAGGCGGGCGACGCCTTCCTGCTGCAGGGCGGCGACTGCGCCGAGAGCTTCAAGGAGTTCTCGACCGACAACATCCGCGACACCTTCCGCCTGATCCTGCAGATGGCGGTGGTCCTGACCTTCGCCGGTCGCAAGCCGGTGGTGAAGGTGGGCCGCATCGCCGGTCAGTTCGCCAAGCCGCGCTCGTCGCCGGTCGAGGAGATCGGTGGGGTCGAGCTGCCGTCCTATCGCGGCGATATCATCAACGGCATGGGTTTCACGCCGGAAGAGCGCACGCCCGATCCGCAGCGCCTGATCCGCGCCTATAACCAGTCGGCCTCGACGCTGAACCTGCTGCGCGCCTTTGCGGGCGGGGGGTATGCGGACCTCTACAACATCCACCGCTGGACTCTGGGCTTCGCCGACGACGGCGCGGGCGCGGCCTACCGCGAGCTGGCTGACAAGATCACAGAGGCCCTGGCCTTCATGGAGGCGGTCGGCGTCACGCCCGAGACGCATCCCGACCTGTCGCGCGTCGAGGTCTTCACCAGCCACGAAGCCCTGCTGCTGAACGTCGAGAGCGCCCTCACGCGTCTGGACGGTTCGACCGGCGAATGGTTCGACACCTCGGCTCACATGCTGTGGATCGGCGAGCGCACCCGCCAACTGGACGGCGCCCACATCGAGTTCATGCGCGGCATCTCCAACCCCATCGGGGTCAAGTGCGGGCCGACCATGACGGCGGACGACCTGCTGCCGCTGATCGACGCCCTGAACCCGAACAACACTCCGGGCCGTCTGACGCTGATCGGCCGCTTCGGCCATGACAAGGCGGGCGACCGCCTGCCGGGCCTGATGCGGGCGGTGAAGGCGGCGGGCAAGCGCGTCATCTGGTCGATCGACCCGATGCACGGCAATACGCTGAAGGCTGGCAACGGCTACAAGACCCGTCCGTTCGATCGCGTCATGGGCGAGGTCCGCACCTTCATCGACGTGGCCGAGGCCGAGGGCGTCCATCCCGGCGGCGTCCACCTGGAAATGACCGGCCAGAACGTCACCGAATGCATCGGCGGCGCCCAGGCGGTGACCGAGGACGACCTGTCGAGCCGTTATCACACCCACTGCGACCCGCGCCTGAACGCGGATCAGGCGCTGGAGCTGGCCTTCCTGGTCGCCGAGCGCCTCAAGGCCGGGCGGCAGGCCCGGTCCGAGGCCGCATGACGTCAGACGACGAAACGCCCGGCCGCGTCGCCTATCAGGGCGCGCCGGGCGCCTTCAGCCATGAAGCCTGCCTCGACCTGCGCCCGTGGGACGAAGCGGTCGGCTTCGAGACCTTTCAGGGGGCGATCGACGCCGTCCTGAGCGGCGACTGCCACTGCGCCCTGATCCCGGTCGAGAACTCGACCGTGGGCGTGGTCGAGCCCGCCGCTACGCTTGTTCGAGAGGCGGGACTGGTAGCGGTCAGCGACGCCTGGCGGCCGATCCGGCTGGCCCTGCTGGGCGTGCCCGAGGCGCGGCTGTCGGACGTGAAGACGGCCGAGAGCCACCCTGTGGCCCTGCAACAGTGCTCCAAGGCGCTGAAAGAGATGGCGATCACGGCCGTCGAGGTGTTCGACACCGGGGGCGCGGCCGCTGCGGTGGCCGAGGCGGGCGACGTCTCGCGCGCCGCCGTCGCGCCCGCTCGCGCGGCTGAGGTCTATGGCCTGTCGGTTCTGCGCAACGATCTGCAGGATTTCAGCGACAACCGCACACGGTTTGTCCTCTTTACGGCTCCTGAGGCTTGACCGCGCATAAAATTTGCTGTTGTAAGGCCCGGTCGGATCAACCCTGATCCAGAAACTGGACCGGATTCATGTCCTCGCTGCGCGCACAAATGACCCTTGAAACCACCTCGCGCGCGGTGGCCGGCTTTTATTTTGGCTACGGCTATTACGGCTTTCGATACGCCGGCTGAGGCGTCGGGCTTCTAACCAAACCCTGACAGTCTCGCTGGCGACCGCTTCTCCCCAAGCGGCCAGTACGCGCGTTCACGCCTGACCTTCTGTCGGCGGGACGCGACCTCCCCATCGAAATCCATGCCGAAAGCCATCTCCCATGTCGCAATCCGCCATCCAGCAAGTCTGGCCCGCCGAATCCGTTGAACTGAGCGCCGAACAGAAGGCGCTGGCCGCCCTGCGCGCCGAAATCGACAGCCTGGACGATCAGATTCTCGAGCTGTTCGAGCGCCGCCTGTCCGTCGCCGCCCAGGTGGGCAAGGCCAAGGACGCGCCGACCGGCCCCCACACCAAGCTGCGCCCCGATCGCGAGCAGGCCGTTCAGGCCCGCATCCTGAAGCAGTGCGACCCTGAAAACCGCGAAGCCGTCGAACACCTGTGGCGCGAGATCGTCGGCTGGGGTCTGGCGCGCCAGGGTCGTCTGCAGGTCCAGGTCTGGGCCCCGATCGATCCATCCAAGGCGGTGGACGGCGCCCGCCTGCGCTTCGGCGCCGCCGCCGACATCAAGCTGGTCCTCGATCCGCAGGCCGCTCTGGCTCATGCGGCCGAGGGCAAGGGCGTGGCGGTCCTGTCCATCAGCGGCGATGATCCCTGGTGGATCGGCCTGCGTCGCGAGTGGTCGATGCTGAGCGTGTTCGACGGTTACGGCGGCGAGACGCCGACGTCTCTGGCCGTTGGCAAGATTGATCCGCCGGCCCTGCCCAAGGGCCGCCGCGTGGTGGTCACGGCGGGCGGCGATGCGGGCGACGGCTCGGGCGCGCGTCGCTGGGGCCTGAATACGCACCACGGCTGGACCCTGGCCCTGACCGACGCCGATGTGGCGCCGGGAGAGATCGAGGGCGGCGTCGGCGCCATAGGCTGACTCGGCGCGTTAACTCCGTCTCAAAGCAGGGCGGGCGAGGGTGGCGTCATGGTCCAGCCCGTCCTGCCTCGACTGCCGCTTGCCGTCGCCCTTTCGGCGGCCGCCCTGGTGCTGGCGAGTTGCGGCGTGAACGAGCGCGATCCGCACCGTTTCGAGGCTCTGGCGCAGTCTGTCGCCTCCATTCCGGTATCGGCTGAAGTGGAGGGTCAGGCGGCGTCGGCGTCGTCCGCCACTCCGCGTCAGCGTGCAGCGCCGCTGAAGGTCGAGCTCATGACCCCGCACGAGCTGTGGGACGCGCGCGAAGGTCTGGTCGCCAAGGATGGTCTGGGCAAGGTTCGTCGGACCTCTACGGCTGCGCCTGCCGCAAGCGCCTATCCTGATTTCGAGGCCCCTGCGCCTGCCGTCCCGACGGAACGACCATCGATGCCGACAGCGCGCCATGTGCAGCTCGGCGCCTTTTCCAGCGAGGAGGGCGCCCGGGCGGCGTGGTCGCGCCTGAGCCGCAGCACGGGCGGGGCGGCCCTGTCGGGGCTTCAGCCTGCCTATGAGGCGGTCGAGGTCGGCGGGCGCCGTCTGGTCCGGCTGAAAGTCGCCGCTACGGCTGAACAGGCGCAGATTCTGTGCCGCGATCTGGCGGCGTCGGACCCCTGGTGTGCGCGCTCCCGCGGCGCGGCGGCCTGATCGTCCACAGGCTCAGCTTAAGGTTTCGTTGACGATTGGCTCTCGCGGCCCGATCCTGCGCGGCATGGGCGGGCTGCGGACAGAGATGAGTCGCGCCTGCTGATCACAGTGGGATTTCACATGGCGCAGCCTCAGGTCATCGTCATCGGCAATGAAAAGGGCGGGGCGGGTAAGTCCACCCTGGCCATTCACATCGCCACCGGCCTTCTTCATGCCGGTCGCAAGGTCGCCATCATCGACCTGGACCTGCGCCAGCGCTCGCTGGAGCGTTTCTTCGCCAACCGCGCCGCCTGGACCAAGGCCAACGGCCATGTGCTGCCGCTGCCCATTGTTCCCGACATGGGCGACGGCAAGGTGCTGCATAAGGCGGATGAGGCCGAGCAGTTGTCGCGTTTCGAGGCGGCGTTCAGCTACGCCAAGTCGTCGGCGGATGTCATCCTGATCGATACGCCGGGCGGGGATACGCCGCTGTCGCGCGCCGCGCATGGCCGGGCTGATCAGATCGTCACTCCGATGAACGACAGCTTCGTCGACTTCGACCTGCTGGGCGAGGTGGACCCGGTGACGCTGGATCTGATCCGCCCCTCGATCTATTCGGAAAGCGTCTGGGAGGCGCGCAAGCACCGCGCCATCACCGAGGGCCGCCAGGTGACGATCGACTGGATCGTGGTCACCAACCGTCTGGCCGTGGCCGAGGCCCGCAACCGTCGCCGTCTGGCCTCGCGCATGGCCAAGCTGGCCAAACGGGTCGGCTTCCGCGTCGGGCCGGGCCTGCGCGACCGGGTCATCTATCGCGAACTCTTCCCCTTCGGCCTGACGGTGGCGGACCTGTCGAACGATATCCGCCCGGTGTCGGTGTCGCTGGCCCACGTGGCCGCGCGGCAGGAAATGCGCAATCTGATGCAGGCGCTGGGGCTGGACGACGCCATCGC
This sequence comes from Brevundimonas naejangsanensis DSM 23858, assembly GCF_000421705.1. Lineage (GTDB taxonomy): Bacteria > Pseudomonadota > Alphaproteobacteria > Caulobacterales > Caulobacteraceae > Brevundimonas > Brevundimonas naejangsanensis. The sequence continues at coordinate 490,227 of NZ_ATXN01000002.1, read as the reverse complement.
GGCGATGGACGCGGCGGCCTGACTGCTTCATGGGCCGATAGAGCTTTATGGGATTGATCTGGCTGGGTCTGGCCGCCGTGGCCCTGTGGGCTCTGGTGCGGCTGGGCCGTCAGACCGAGCGCGCCCGGCGCGGTCACTGGCGCATTTCGGCGACGATACTGAGCGCGGCCCTGTTGGCCGGGGCGGTGCTGGCGGCGGCGCGCGGGGCCTGGCTGATCAGCGGCGGCATGGCGCTGGCCGGGGTCTGGCTGGCGGTGCAGTCGCGCGTCAGGCCCGTAGCGTCGAAGGCTCAGCCCTCAGAGCGGATGAGCGAAGCCGAGGCGCGGGCGATCCTGGGCGTAACGGCCGGGGCCGACGCGCAGACGGTGCAGGCCGCCTGGCGACGCCTGATGGCGCGCGCCCATCCCGATCAGGGCGGGACCGAAGGCCTGGCCGCCCGCGTCAATGCAGCGCGTGATCGCCTGCTGAAGGGGTAGAGGCCTGGCGGTCAGAAGCCGAGTTCGGCCTCGCCGCGCAGAATGGCCTCGGCCTGTAGGGTGTGCTTGGCCCCCGCGCGGTCGTGTACGATCAACGGCGGCAGAAGGCGCAGCGGCGCCTTGCCCGTCTTGATGGCCTGGACCAGCACCCGTTTGGCGGGCTGATCGACGTAAGGCTGGATCGGGCGAATGGCGAACGAACCGGCCTTGGGCGCCAGCAGCGCCAGGATGTCGGCCAGCCGGTCGGCGCGGTGAATGATGACGATGCGTCCGCCCTCGCGCACCGCCTTCAGCAAAAAGCCGGTCCAGGCGGACAGGCCGTCGTCGGCCATCCAGGCGCCGCGCTTGCCCTCGGCGGGGGCGCGCAGGGCGCCGGGATCGTCGAAGAAGGGCGGATTGCTGATCGCCCAGTCGAACGGCGGCAGGTCCAGGGCGCGGAAGGCGTGGGCCACGTCGCCGTCCAATATGGTCGTGCGCGAGGCGGCCTGATTCAGCTCGGCGTTCTGTCGGGCCAGGGCGGCGGCGGCGGCGTCGCGCTCCAGTCCGGTCAGCAGGGCCTCGGGCCGTCGCGCCGCGATCTGCATCAGCACCGCCCCGGCGCCGCAGCCGGCCTCGATCACCCGTTCGCCCGGTCGGGCGCCGACGGCGGCGGCCAGCAGAGCCGCGTCCAGACCGGCGCGATAGCCGCGCGCAGGCTGGCGCAGGCGTATGCGTCCGCCCAGCAGAGCGGATTCCGCAACATCGGCGGCGGTTGTAAGGGATGACTCGGCTTGACCCATCATGACGCCGCCACCATTGTGCGCCGCGTCGCGTCCGGGCAAGCGGATGCGTGTGAATTTCGGGCGAATCTCCCCCTTCGCCCCTGTGCTGAAAGAGATTTTCGTGGACGCAGCTCTCGCCGTCGCCTCCCGGCCCAAGGGCGATGTAGACGCCCTGGTTCGTCTGGCCAAGGACGACATGGCGGCGGTCGACGCCCTGATCATCGCGCGGATGCAGTCCGATGTGCCGGTGATCCCCCTGCTGGCCGAACATCTGGTCTCGGCGGGCGGCAAGCGTCTGCGTCCCCTGCTGACCGTTGCTGCGGCGCGCGCGGCGGGCCAGACCGGCGACATCGAAGGCCCCAAGAAACTGGCCGCCTCGGTCGAATTCATCCACACCGCCACCCTGCTGCATGACGACATCGTCGACGGCTCGGAAATGCGCCGGGGCAAGGTCGCGGCGCACCTGATCTGGGGCGCGGCCTCTTCGGTGCTGGTGGGCGACTTCCTGTTCGCGCGCGCGTTCGAGCTGATGGTCGAGACGGATTCGCTGCGTGCGCTCGGCATTCTGGCGCGGGCCTCGGCCGTGATCGCCGAGGGCGAGGTGCTGCAACTGACGCGCGCCCATGACCTGAATCTGGACCTGGACACCTATCTGCAGATCATCCGCGCCAAGACGGCCGAGCTGTTCGCCGCCGCCGCCGAGTCCGGCGCGGTCGGAGCGGGCGCCACGGATGGACAGGTCGCGGCCCTGCGTGACTACGGCATGGGTCTGGGCATCGCCTTCCAGTTGGCGGACGACGCGCTGGATTACGGCGGCGCGACTGAGACGCTGGGCAAGAACGCCGGCGACGACTTCAATGAGGGCAAGGCGACCCTGCCGCTATTGCTGGCTGTTCAGCGGACCAAAGGAACCGAGGACCTGTTCTGGGACCGCGTCATCACCAAGGGCGACCGCAAGCCCGAGGATTTCGAGCGGGCGCGCCAGTTGATCGTCAGCAGCGGCGCGGTCGAAGCTACGCTGGATACGGCGACTGAATACGCCGACCGCGCCAAGGCCGCCTTGCAGGCGCTGCCCGCTGGGCCGTGGCGCTCGGCGCTGGAGTCCCTGGCCGACTTCGCTGTCAGCCGGGCGACCTGATGCTGGCGGCGCTTCTTGTCGCCGGGCAACTGGGCGCGCAACAGCCGCCAAGTTTTACATTGAGGCCAGAGCCGGGCGACGCCCTGAGCGCGCAGCTGTTTCGTCTGGAGTCGGGCGATCCGGGCGGTCAGGCGCGCGCTCTTCTGGGCGAGGACATGACGCGGGATGACGCGGCGCTGGCCGTGCGTTCCGTGCCGCCGCTGATCATGCTGTATCGCGAGGGCAGCCTGCCCGACGGCCCGATCGTGCTTTACGCAGGGCCCGAGGTTGAGGGCGAGCCGGACGCCGCCTGTCGCCTGTCACGCATTCCCGGCGGGGTGGTCGACAACTCGCGTCGCGCCATCGTCTGGTGCAGCGAGTTCATCCTGAAAACGGCGCCGACGTTGAACATTCCGCCGGCGCCGGTTCACTGAGAGCTTATTTCAGGCTGGCGCAGAAGCGCTGGATGCGGGTGCAGCCTTCTTCCAGCACCGCTTCCGACGTGGCGTAGCTGATGCGGAAATAGGGGCTGAGGCCGAAGGCCGCGCCCTGGACCACGGCCACGCCCTCGGCGTTCAGCAACTCGGCGGTGAAGGTTTCGTCATTGTCGATGACCACGCCCGAAGGCGTCGTCTTGCCGATCAACTGCTCGATCGACGGATAGACGTAGAAGGCGCCTTCCGGCTTCGGACAACGAATGCCGTCGGCCTGATTCAGCATGGAGACGACCAGGTCGCGACGCTTCTCGAAGGCGGCGGCGCGCTCAGCCAGGAAGTCCTGCGGGCCGTTCAGGGCCTCGACAGCGGCCCACTGGCTGATGGAGGAGGGGTTGGAGGTCGTTTGGCTGGCGACCTTGCGCATCAGGTCGATCAGGGGCTTGGGGCCGCCCGCATAGCCGATGCGCCAGCCGGTCATGGCATAGGCCTTGGACACCCCGTTGCAGGTCAGGGTGCGGTCATACAGGTCCGGCGCGACCTGGGCGATGGTGACATAGTCGAAGTCGCCATAGACGAGGTGCTCATACATGTCGTCGGTCAGGATCCAGACCTGCGGATGCTTACGCAGCACCTCGGCCAGGGCTTCCAGCTCGGCCCGGGTATAGGCGGCGCCGGTCGGGTTCGACGGGGAGTTGAGGATCAGCCACTTGGTCCTGGGCGTGATGGCCGCGTCCAGCACTTCGGGGCGCAGCTTGAAACCGTCGGCTTCCTCGCCGACCACGGTGACGGGCTCGCCGCCGGCCAGCAGCACCATGTCCGGGTAGGACACCCAGTAGGGCGCGGGCACGATCACCTCGTCGCCCGGATTCAGGGTGGCGACGAAGGCGTTGTAGATCACCGGCTTGCCGCCCGAGGCGACGTGGATCTGGTTGGTCTCGTAGGTCAGGTCGTTTTCGCGGGCGAACTTGGCGACGATCGCCGCCTTCAGTTCGGGCATGCCGTCGGCGTCGGTGTATTTCGTTTCGCCGCGCTTGATGGCCTCGATGGCCGCCGCCTTGACGTTGTCGGGCGTGTCGAAGTCCGGCTCGCCGGCGCCCAGGCCGATGACATCACGTCCCTGACGTTTCAGCTCGCGCGCCTGGGCGGTCACGGCCAGGGTGGCCGAAGGCTTGACGCGGGCGAGGGAGGCGGACTGAAGGCTGGACATGGCTATCCTGTCTGGAGGATGTGAAGAGAGCCGGGGAGGCGAAGGCTTGATACGCAACCCCGCAGGGCCGCACAACGTTTGTGCGCGTCGCGGACGATCAAAAGGCGATTTGGGCGAAATCTATGCGGCGGGTCGTCGATTTTCTGCTGAATATGGAGGCCAGGCGGTGGCGCACCCTGGCCGTGACCCTGCTGCTGCTGGCGGGAATCATCGCCCTGTTCGCTCTGGGCAAGACACAACTGGCGCTGGGGGCTGAGGATCGACTGGAGCACTGGCTGGCGGGGTATCGCGCCGGGCCGTGGGGACTGGTGGCGGCGGTTGTTGTTTTCACCCTGTCGGCCTTCATCGGCGTGCCGCAGTTCCTGTTGATCGCCGCCTGCGTCGTGGCGTTCGGGCCGTGGTTCGGATTTCTCTATAGCTGGATCGCCACCATCGCCTCGGCGGCCGTGACCTATTGGCTGGGGCGCGGACCGACCGCACGGACGCTGGAGCGATACGGCGGCGGGACGGTTGAGCGCATCCGCAGGTTCGTCGGCCGCAACGCCTTTTCGGCCAGCTTCATCATCCGCAATGTCCCCTCGGCGCCCTTCATCGTCGTGAACATGGCCTTCGGTGCCGTGCGCGCCTCATTCCCGGCCTATCTGGCGGGGTGCGCGCTGGGGGTCCTGCCCAAGACGGCGCTGGTCGCCTTCTTCGGCGGATCCTTCATGGCGGCGGTCAGCGGCGACGGCGTCTGGACCTCGGTGATCCTTGCGGCGGTCGCCGCCGTCTGGCTTGTATTGATGCTGGCTGTGCGCGAGTGGGTGAAGCGCCGTGAGGCTGCGCGCGGCCTGTCAGTCGATTGATCGGAGAACGACCATGCTGAAGCTCTATTATTCCCCCGGCGCCTGCGCCATCGCCTCGCACATCGGTCTGGAAGAGGCGGGCGCGGATTATGAGATCGAGAAGATCGACCTGCGCGCCGGTCAGCAGCGGACGCCGGAATATCTGGCGATCAATCCGGCGGGCGTGACCCCGGCGCTTCAGACCTCCGAGGGCGTGATCACCCAGAACGCAGCCATCCTGGCCTATGTGGCGCAGACGCATCCGCAGGCCGGACTGGCCGATCTGAAAGACCCGTTCGAGTTCGCGCGGATGCAGGCCGTCAACGGCTGGCTGGCCTCGTCGCTGCATCCGGCCATCGGCAAGACGCTGTTCTCACGACCGGCGCTGGAAGGCGAGGCGAGGGAGGAGGCCGTGAAGATTGCGCTGGAGAAGTACGATCTGGCCGAGAACCATGTGCTGACCGGCCCTTGGGTCATGGGCGAAGATTATTCGATGGCGGACGGCTATCTGATGGTCTTCACGCGCTGGGCGCGTCAGGCGGGGCTGCTGGACAAGACCCGGTTCGCCAGGCTGAACGACCATCTTGACCGGGTGCAGGCGCGCCCGGCCGTACAGCGCGTGCTTGAGGCCGAAGGCATTCCGGCGGTCTGATGCGGCCCAAGCGGGGCTGGAAAGCTTGACTGGCAAGGCTTTCAAGCCTTGCCGTGACAAGCCTGTGATCGAGAAGCCATAGGCGCTTGCAATCCCCGCGGCATGAGGGCAAACGGGCCTGTAGTCGGCTCGGCGAAGACGGTCAGGACGGCTTTGCGGTTACGCGAAGCGGGGGTAGGGCGTCGCCACAGCGGACGAATGAAATTCACGCCCTTGCAGGCCCGAACTAAAGCGGTAACCGACGCCCATGCTTTCACCCCTCTTCGGCATGATTTCCAATGACATCGCGATGGATCTGGGGACGGCCAACACCCTGATCTATATGCGCGGCAAGGGGATCGTTCTGAACGAGCCGTCGGTCGTCGCCCTGCGCAACGTCGGCGGCCGCAAGATCGTCCACGCTGTCGGCCTTGAGGCCAAGCAGATGCTGGGTCGGACGCCCGGCCACATGGAAGCCATCCGCCCGATGCGCGACGGCGTCATCGCCGACTTCGAAGTCGCCGAAGAGATGATCAAGCACTTCATCCGCAAGGTTCACAACCGCAAGGGTTTCGTGAATCCGAAGATGATCGTCTGCGTCCCCTCGGGCGCCACGGCGGTTGAGCGCCGCGCCATTCACGACAGCTGCCTGAACGCCTCGGCGCGCCGTGTCGGCCTGCTGCCCGAGCCGATGGCCGCCGCGATCGGCGCCGGTCTGCCGATCCATGAGCCGACCGGCTCGATGGTCGTCGACATCGGCGGCGGCACGACCGAGGTGGCCGTGCTGTCGCTGTCGGGCGTGGTCTATTCGCGCTCGGTGCGCGTCGGCGGCGACATGATGGACGACGCCATCATCGCCTATATGCGCCGCAACCATAACCTTCTGATCGGCGAGACGACCGCCGAGCGCATCAAGAAGGACATCGGCACCGCCCGCGTCCCGGCCGACGGCGAAGGCCTGTCGATCGAGGTCAAGGGCCGCGACCTGATGCAGGGCGTGCCGCGCGAAGTGAAGATGAGCGAGCGTCAGGCGGCGGAAGCCCTGGCCGAGCCGGTGGCCCAGATCGTCGAAGCCGTGAAGGTCGCGCTGGAAGCCACGCCGCCGGAACTGGCCGCCGACATCGCCGACAAGGGCATCATGCTGACGGGCGGCGGCGCTCTGCTGCGCGGCCTGGACACCGAAATCCGCGACCACACGGGCCTGCCGGTTCAGGTGGCGGACGATCCGCTGTCGTGCGTCGCCATCGGCTGCGGCAAGGTGCTGGAGCACCCGTCGTGGATGAAGGGCGTGCTTGAGGCGTCGCTCTAACAGACTGACTGGCCGCCGGGGGCGCCGCAGACTGCTATAGGCCGCCCCCGACGGTTGTTTCACACGCGAAGGCGGGCCTCGGCCCGCTGATCCCTGAGCTCTAGCAGGAAGGGCTGGCCGTGGCGTTTCGCGACGGACCGTTCGAGAATCTGAAGGTGCCGCTGGCCTGGACGGCTGCGGTCATGGTTGTCGGCGGCATCGTCGCGGCGATCATGCTTCTGCTCGCCGATCGCCCGCCGCCCAGCGTGGATGATCTCCAGCCCGCACAGGCTGCGTTCGATACCGCCGCCGGAACGACGGGCGGGGTGTTGGCGGCTCCTGTGCGATGGACGGGCGACGCGGTCGACTTCGTCAAAGGCTATTTCTTCGCCGTCTCCGAGAACCGCCGCCTGCGTCGTGAACTGGCGGAGATGAGCGCATGGCGCGACGACGCCCTGGCGCTCAAGAACCTCAACGCGCGCTATGAACAACTGCTGGGCCTGCAGACCGAACCGCCGATCGAGATGACGGCCGGGCGGGCCATTACTGATGCGCGCGGCCCCTTCGCCCGTTCGCGCCTGCTGAACGTGGGCGCCGCCAAGGGCGTGCGCGTCGGTAATCCGGTCCTGAGCGAGCACGGCCTGGTCGGCCGCATCGCGGGCGCCGCCGGCGGTTACAGCCGCATGGTTCTTCTGACCGATGTGGCTTCGCGTATTCCTGTGATGGTCGAACGCACCGACGCACGCGCCATGCTGACCGGAGACGGCAGCCGCAGCCCGCGTCTGGACTATGTGCGTGGACAGGGCTCGGTGCAGGACGGCGACCGCATCCTGACCTCGGGCGATGGCGGCGGATTCCCGCGCGGCCTGCCGGTCGGCGTCGTGGCCAAGGGGGTCGACGGCTCCTGGCGGGTCAAGCTGTACAGCGATCGCACCGCCATCGACTATGTGCGCGTCCTGCTGTTCCAGGATTTCGGCCAGCTGGCTGACCAGAACGCGCTGAACGCGCCGCCGCTGTCCAGCCTGAAGACGGCGCCGCCGCCGACCGCCGCTCAGGCCGCCGCCATTCAGGACGTGGCGACCCGCCGCGCCGCCGCCGTCAAGGCCGCCGCCGACCGTGTGCGCGCCGCCAACGCCGCCCCGCCGCCGGTTCCGACCGCGACGCCGCTCGAAGCCGCGACCCAGCCTGCCGCACCTGCGGCTGGAACGCCCGACGGGGGCCGCGAGTGAGACGGACGATCACCGTACGGATGGTCGGTCCGATGCAGTGGATCGGCTACCCAGCGCTGATCGCCGCAGCCGTGACCATTCTGTTCGCCATTCCGCTGCGCCTGTTCGGCCTGACCTTGCCTGAGCCGGTCTGGCCGATGGTGTTGGCCTTCGCCTGGCCGCTGATCCGGCCGTCGATGCTGGCGCCGGTCGTGCTGTTCGGTCTGGGGCTGTTTCTGGACTTCTTCTGGGGCGGCAAGGCAGGGATGTGGGCGCTTAACCTGCTGCTGATCTATGGAGCCATTCTGCTGGCTTCGAAATATCTGGCGGGGCAGGCGACCATCGTCCTGTTCGCCCTCTATGTCGCCTCGACAGGTCTGGCGTTTGCGGTGGCCTATTTTGTGACGCGCGGCAGCCTTGGGAATGCGCCCAATCTGCTGGCTATCATGGGGCAGATGATCCCGACGCTGTTGCTCTTTCCCTTGGCCGGCTGGCTGATCGAGCGTTTCGACGACGCGGACGTGCGATTCCGATGAGCAGCGAACCGCATATCTTCTTTTCCGATGTGAACGAACGGCAGGGCTCCTTCCTGCGGCGCACCATGCTGATGGGCGGGGCGACGGCGCTGGGCGGTCTGGCCCTGGTCGGGCGGTTGGCGCATCTGCAACTGTTCAAGTCCGAAGAGTTCGCCACCCTGGCGACCCGCAATCAGTTTAACTTCCGTCAGGTCCCGCCGCCGCGGGGCCTGATCAAGGACCGCAACGGCGTAGTCATCGCCGGCAACCGGCCCAGCTTCCGCGTGCTGGTCGTGCGCGACGAGACCAAGGACCTGGATCAGACGCTGGACCTGCTGGGCCAACTGCTGCCGGACACGCTGGAGCGGCGACGGACTATCATCCGCGAGGTCAACGCCGCGCCGCGATTCTCGCCGGTTCCGGTCAAGAGCGACCTGACGTGGGAAGAGTTCTCCAAGGTCAATCTGCACGCGGCCGAACTGCCCGGCGTCATGGCTGACATGAACGAGGCCCGCTACTATCCGCACGGCGGCGCCTACGCCCATGTGGTCGGCTATGTGGCCAAGGTCTCGGATCGCGACGTCAAGGCGATCCGGGACAAGGGCGAGCAGCCGCCGGCCATCCTGTTCAACCCCGGTTTCCGTATCGGCCGTCAGGGCATTGAACGCTCGCTGGACCTGGATCTGCGCGGCGTCGAAGGCGGCAAGCGGGTCGAGGTCAACGCGCGGGGCCGCGTCGTGGCAGAGGACATCGCGGGTTCGCGTCCGGCGGTGCAGGGGTCAGAGATCGTGCTGACGCTGGACAACGACGTCCAGCAGAGGGCGCTCGAAGTCTTCGGCGAAGAAGCCGGCAGCATGGTGGTCATGGATGTGCGCAACGGCGACATCCTGGCGATGGTGTCTTCGCCGTCGTTCGATCCGAACCTGTTCGTGTCGGGGGTGCCGTCCAGGATCTATCGCGCCCTGGCCGACTATGAGCGCCGCCCCCTGCTGGACAAGGCGTTGAGCGGCACCTTCGCGCCGGGCTCGACCTTCAAGCCGGTCGTGGGACTGGCGGCGATGAAGCGGGGGCTGGACCCGTCGCGGCGCATCTTCTGCGGCGGCAGCTTCTATCTGGGGCGGCGCTTCGCCTGTCTGGGGCGGCATGGCTCGTTGGATTTGCGCGGGGCCATCAAGGCGTCGTGCAACGTCTACTTCATGACGCTGGCGGCAGAGATGGGGCCTGACGCCATCGCCGAGACTGCGCGGGATCTGGGCTTTGGGCAGACATTCGATATCGGCATCGGCGGCCAGAAGGCCGGGTTGGTGCCGGACCGCGAATGGCGCCGCAAGAATCCGGTGCGCGGCGATACGAAATGGTATCCGGGCGAGAATCCCAGCTATGGCATCGGCCAGGGCGCGCTGACGGTGAACGCCCTGCAACTGGCCGTTTATACGGCGCGGATCGCCAATGGCCGCAAGGCGGTGACGCCGCGCCTGATCAAGTCGATCGGCGGGGTCGAGCAGGGCGGCAGCGCCTTCGCCGACCTGCCCTATACGCCCGAGATGATTCAGGTGCTTCGCGACGGCATGGAGGCGGTGACCGCCGCTGGGGGTACGGGGTTCCGCAATAGTCAGCTGGGGTTGGGCACGGTCAAGATGGCGGGCAAGACCGGCACGGCCCAGGCGCGCAACTATGGCTCCGGGTCGCGCAAGGGGGCGGGCCGTCCGTGGGACCAGAAGGACCACAACCTTTTCGTCGCCTATGCGCCGACCGACAACCCGCGCTACGCCGTCTCGGTTATCGTCCAGCATGGCGGTCTGGGCGGGGGGACTGCTGGGGCGCCGCGCGCGCGCGAAGCGATGAAGGTGGCCCTGCTCAAGGACCCCGAGATCCGCGCCCGCATCGAATCGGCCGGTTTCGAGGCTCAGGAGGACGCGGGCGTCCGCGAGGCTGAAGCCAGAGGCGAGCCCATCGACAACGGCGATGCCGAAGCAGGCGCCGCCGTCGCCCCGCCGCCGTTGACGGAGCCCGGACAATGACCGCTTCCGCCCTGACCCGCCCCGGCGAACGCGATCGCCTGTCCACCAAGTTCGCAGAGCTGGACTGGCGCATCATCGGCCTGCTGTGCATTCTGGCCGGGATCGGCACGGCGATGCTCTATTCGATCGCGGGCGGCCACTGGCAGCCGTGGGCGGCCAAGCATCTGATCCGTTTCGGGGTCTTGTTGGCGGGCATGATCGGTCTGGCCATGGTCCACCCGAAGTGGTGGTTCCACGCGGCCTATCCCGTCTATGGCGTCCTGCTGTTCATGGTGATGCTGGTTGAGTTCACTCCGCTGGGGTACGTGGCGGGCGGCGCCAAGAACTGGCTGCACCTGGGCTTCATCCGCATCCAGCCGGCCGAGTTCGTCAAGATCGGCCTCGTGCTGGCCCTGGCGCGCTGGTATCATGGACATTCGGCTCAGGACGCGCGCTGGTCGTGGAAGCTGTTGTTTCCGGCCGGGATTATCGGCGTTCCCTTCATCCTGGTGGCCAAGCAGCCGGACCTCGGCTCGGCCATGATCATTGGCCTGACCGGGGGGGTGATGATGTTCATGGCGGGCTTGAGCTGGCGCGTGATCGGCGCAGGCGTCGCCGCCGCCGTGGCCGTCATCCCGCCTTTCGTGATGTTCGGCATGCACGACTATCAGCGTAACCGGGTTCTGACCTTCCTGAACCCTGAAGCCGACCCGTCGGGCACGGGCTACAACATCATCCAGTCCAAGATCGCCCTGGGTTCGGGCGGATTGATGGGCAAAGGCTATGGTCTGGGCAGTCAGAGCCAGCTGGAGTTCCTGCCGGAACGCCACACGGACTTTATCTTCTCGACGGTGTCGGAGGAGTTCGGCTTCATCGGCTCCTTCACCGTCATCGCCTGCTATGTGGCGCTGATCCTGATTTCGTTGCGGATCGCGGCGCTGTCGCACAGCCATTTCGGTCGTCTGAGTGCGGCGGGCATGACGGCCTTCGTGGCCCTGTTCATGCTCATCAACGGGGCGATGGTGATGGGGCTGGCGCCGGTCGTCGGCGTGCCCATGCCGATGTTGTCCTATGGCGGATCGTCGATGATGACGGTGATGGTCGGTTTCGGCCTGATCCTGTCGACGCGCGTGCACCGCTATGTCGAACTGCCGAAGGGACAGGGGCTGTTCTGACCGCTTGTGCGCGCTAGGTTTGCGGCATGACTGAAGAAACGCCCGAAATCCAAGCCGCCGCCGAAGCGCCCAAGGCCGACCCCGCCATGTTTTCGGACTGCGGCGACACGCCCTGTCCGCAGCCCGTGCTGGCGGATCCTAAGAACGAGGCGGCTGCCCTCGCGGAGGGCGTGCGGATGCGGGACAATCCGGCGGAATGGGCCTTTGTCCGCCTGTCCAAGCTGATCGAGGAATTCGAGGCCAATCTCGACAAGGACGAGGAGATCGGCGCGCGCGTGGTCGGCCTGCCGGGCGACGGCACGATGCAGATCGTGGACGTCGGCTTCTGGGGACCGGATCTGATCATGTTCTTCGGCCGTAACGCCGACGGCAAGCCTGTGCGCCTGATCCAGCACTACAGCCAGATCAATGTGGTGCTGAGCGCGGTGAAGAAGCCGGAAGAGCGCGAGGCGCGCCGCATCGGCTTCCAACTCAACGAGATGGTTCAGAAGACCAGCCCGAAACCGGCAGGGGCCTAAGGCTAAAGCGTCATCCCGGAAACGTCGGCCGCGGGGCCGGGATGACGGATTATAAGGTCGCCGCCCAGTCGGTGGCGCGGATCAGGCTGTCGATGATGCCCGGCTCGGTCGAGGCGTGGCCGGCGTCGCCGATGATGTCCAGCTTGGCCTCGGGCCAGGCGCGGTGCAGGGACCAGGCGCCCGAGATCGGCGTCACCACGTCAAAGCGCCCCTGCGCGATCCAGCAGGGGATGTGGCGGATGGTGTCAATATTTTCGAGGATCCAGTTCTCGCTATCCATGAAGCCGCCATTGGTGAAATACCAGTTCTCGATCCGGGCGAAGGCGACGGCGAACTCAGGATCGGCGAACTTGTCCGGTTTGCCCGACGGCCCCTGGATGCTGACGGTCTCGCCTTCCCAGGTGGCCCAGGCGACGGCGCAGCGGTTGCGTTCCTCGATGTCGTCGCCGGTCAGGCGCTTGTAATAGGCGGCCATCAGGTCGTCGCGCTCGGCCTGCGGGATCGGGGCCAGGAAGCGCTCCCAGGCGTCCGGGAAGATCATTGAGGCGCCGTCCTGATAGAACCAGTGCAGTTCTTTCTTGGTCAGCAGGAAGATGCCGCGCAGGACCAGGGCCAGGCAGTGATCCGGGTGTTTGATGGCGTAGGTCATCGACAGGGTCGAACCCCACGACCCGCCGAACACGACCCATTTGTCGATGCCCAGCTTCTCGCGCAGGCGCTCGATGTCGGCGACGAGGTCCCAGGTGGTGTTGTTTTCCAGCGAGGCGTTGGGCCGCGACAGGCCGCAGCCGCGCTGGTCGAACATGACGATGCGGTATTTGGCCGGGTCGAAATAGCGCCGCATCCCCGGATTGACCGCCCCGCCGGGGCCGCCGTGCAGGACGATGACCGGCACGCCATGCGGATTGCCGCTTTCCTCGTAATAGATCTCGTGGACGCTGTCGGTCGGCATCCAGCCTGAGGCGTAGGCTTCGATCTCGGGATAGAGGTCACGGCGGGGCGTTTCGTTCACGGCAAACATGCTGGGACCCTGTTCTGCTTTGAGATTAGGCGTTGTTGGGTGCGGCTTTGAGGCTGGCGACGACGACCAGGCACCAGGCCGCGATCATCATGACCCCGCCGATCGGGGCGACGGCCCCCATCACGGGCAGGCTGAGCAGGCCGATCATGGCCAGGGCCAGACAGAAGATCAGCCCCCCGGCGGCAGCCAGCCATCCGGCGAGGCGCGCCAGACGCCCGCCGCCGTTCCATAGCGCCAGCGCTACAGCTAAGGCCGCATGGACCATTTGATACTGGCCGCCCGTGGTCAGCAGGGTTTTGACAGCGGGCGCTGCGCCGTGGGCCGCGAAGGCCCCCAGCGCCACGGCCATGGCGCCGTTGAACCCGGCGAAGACAAGAAGCTTGCGGTAGGACCTCATGGCTTATGTCTAGACCACAAATCGGGGGAAGTCTGCTATGGCGCGCCATGATGTCCGCCCCGCGCATGGCCCTGCAATACATCCTTCTGTTCGGCGCCAGCGGCGTGACTCTGCCGTTCGCGGGGCTGTGGTTCCGCGCTCAGGGGCTGAGCGGTGCGCAGATCGGCGCCCTCCTGGCGATCCCCATGCTGGCGCGGGCGCTGACCGGGCCGCTGATCGCTGTCTGGGCCGATGGTTTCAGGCGCCGACGCACGCCGATCGCCCTGCTGGGGCTGGCGATGGCGGTCGGCTATGGCGGGGCGGGGCTGGTGCAGGGCGTCGTCCCGTGGGCCGTCTTTTGGCTGATCGGGGCGACGGCCGCGGCCGCATTGATCCCGCTCAGCGACGTGTTGACCCTTAAGGTCGCGGCGCGAGAGGGCTTTCCCTTCTCCCTGCCGCGCGGGTGTGGTTCGGCGGCCTTTGTCGTCGCCAATGTCGTAATGGGCTGGCTGCTGACGCGGATGTCGGCGGACGTCGTGATCATCTGGGCCGTGGCGGCGTCCTTGCTGATCGCCGTGACGGCGTGGCGCATCTTGCCGGACGAGCGGGTAGGCGACGACGGGCCGCTGTCGGGGTTCGAGCGGTTTCGCGGATTGGGGCGTCTGGCGGCGGACCCGGTGTTCATGACCGCCATCTTCGCCGTAGGTGCGGTGCAGGCGGCGCACGCCTTCTACTACGGCTTCTCCGCCATCCTGTGGCGGGCGCAGGGCGTGGCCGAGAGCATGACGGGCCTGCTGTGGGCCTTTTCCGTCCTGGTCGAGATCGGCTTCATGTGGGTGGTCGAGCCGTGGCGCCGCAGGCGGGGGATCGGGCCCTGGTTCATTCTGGCGCTGGGCGCGGGCGCGGCGGTGCTGCGCTGGACCGTCATGGCTTTTGCGCCGCCGCTGTGGCTGCTGTGGCCGTTGCAGACGCTGCACGCCCTGACGTTCGCGGCCACCTATCTGGCGGGCGTGCAGATCGTCGAGCGCCTGTGTCCGCCGGATAGCCATACGGCGGCGCAGACTTTGAGCTCGGCCCTTTCCGCCGGGGTGCTGATCGGCCTGGCGACCCTGGCCAGCGGGCCGCTGTACGACGCTTTCGGTTCGCGCGCCTATCTCAGCATGGCTGGACTGGCGCTGGTCGGCGGCGTGACGGGACTGCTGTTGGCGCGACGGTTGGGCGGCTCAGGCCGCGCTTGAGCGGGGCAGGGGCGTCAAATGACGCGCCATCGCCGAGGCGACGGCCTTGATGGCGGTGCGCATGGCCTCTTCGGTCGCGCCCTCGGGCGCGCGCAGCAGGCCGATGGAGGGTGAGTTCAGGCTGTCGGGCAGGTCGGCGAGGGCGCGGTAAAGGATGTAGCTGCCCGCGTCTTCTTCGGCGTCAGAGGCGGCGATGGCCGACAGGCCCGCAGCGGTCAGATCGCGCAACATCTCGGCGATTGGGGCGGTGACGCGCGCAACGCCCGGGCCGGTCTCATCCAGTCGGCCGGCGCCGTCCAGACGCCGGTTCTCGGCCCGCATCTGAAGAAGGAAGGGGCCGGGATGGCTGGTGCGGCCGATCAGCAGCAGGGCGGCGCAGTCCTGATCCTTCAGCGCGGCGATCAGGCGGTCGGCGAGAGCCGGGGCGTCGGTATCGCCCGGGATCGGCTGGGTGCGGGCGCCGGGCGGGCTCCAGGGCTCGCCGGACAGGTCTTCGACCAGATCCCAGGTCGGGTAATCCGGATTCCACACGCAGATGGCGAGGGCGGGGCGTCGATCAGGACGGGTGCGGGAATCCGTGTCCACCAAGGGGCGTGGCTCCTGTACGTCGGGATGGCGCTATGCTCAGTGAGCGTGCCGGTAAAATCGTCGTGAGGTCAAGCCTGAGCTGATTTCTCAGCTCAGGTCGCCGACGGCGGCGTCCAGCAGCATGAAGGCGCGGCCTTCGTCCGTGGCCAGCCGCGCCTGAATGTCATGGGCGTCGCCGCGCTCGGCCTGAAGCCTCAGGCCGTGGGCGAAGGCGCGCACATAGGCCTCGGCGTCGGCGCGCAGGGCGTCGTCGCTCAGCACGCGGCGCGAGACGCTGCGGACGGCGGCGGGCGCCACCCGGCGGACGATCTGGCGGGCGCGCGACGGGTCATGGGCGGCGAAGGCCTGGGCCGTTTCCTCGATGCGTGGGCGCGGCAGCAGGGCGTTGGGGTCCACGCCCATGCGCCGAATGGCGTCGGTGATGCGCGAGGCCAAGGCGTCGATCTCTTCGGGCGAACCGATCGGCGCCGCCGGGGCGTGCGATGCGGCGTCGGTCTGAGGGCCGCCGTTGGGAGCGGACAGATCGTTCCAGTCCAGATCGGCGGCGGGCGCCTCGTGTCTGTGGGGCGGCGCGGGCGGCGTCGTATCACGCGGCGGCGGCGCCGGTCGGGCCTGCGGCGCGGCCGGGATGGCTTCGATGTCTCCCTCCGGTGCGTTCTGCGGGCGCAGCCGTCCGCGCAGGCTGTCATGCGGCCGTTCAGCGGAGCGCTCGGTCGGGGCGGGCTGGTTCAAGGGACGACGACGGCCGCCTTCGCCGGACACGGCGCCCATCAGGCGCACAGCCTCGGTCAGCATGTCGTAGTTGCGACGGACGCGTTCCTGGAAGCCGTTTTCCAGGGCTTCGGTGTCCTCGGCCGCCTTACGGGAGGCGGCGCTCAGGGCGGTCAGGCCGTTTTCGACGGCGGCGCGGACCGAGTCCACACGGTTCTGGGCTTCCTGGGGCAGGCGGCTGGCGCGTTCGTCCATCTCGGACACGGCCTGTTCGACCTGGGTCAGGGCCTCGGTGACGCGGGTCAGGGTGGCGTGAAGGCTGTCGATCAGGCGCTCGCCCGTCTGGTCCACCATCTCAGCCGTCTGGCCGATGATGCGACGGGCGCCCTCGATGCGGGCCTCGGCGGCGGCGTCGGCCTGCTGGGCGGCGTCGAACAGGGATTCGCCCAGGCGGTCGGCGCGAATCTGCGCCTGTTCGATGGCCGTGTCGGCCGCCTGACGCTGGGCGTCGGCCGTGGCCTGAAGCGCCGCCAGCGAACGGCGCGTCTCTTCGACCAGCAGGTCGCGGGATTCGGCGGACAGCGCCTCGAACCGGTCCAGCGCCAGCTTGGTGGCGTGGTCGAAGCCGTCGGCTTCACGTTGAGACAACTGCACCAGGGCCTGGAACTGATCGACCACGGCCTCGACCTGGGCCTTGATGGCGTTGGCCGCCTCTTCGCCCTTCAGGTTCAGGTCGTCGGCGGCGGTGCGGGTCTGGGACAGGTGATCCAGAAGCTGCGCGCGCTGGCTCTCCACCTGGGCCGAGAAGTCTTCCTGATCGGTGCGCAGGGCATAGGCGGCGGTGACCAGGGCGGCGCGCTGTTGGCCCAGACCTTCCTCGACCGATTGAATCTGTTCAGCGACGCCGGAGCCGGCGGTTTCGAGACGCAGGGTCTGGCGGGCCAGGTCGTCGGCGGCGGCGCGGGCGGCGTCCTGCGCTTCATTGGCGGCGGCGGCCAGGTCGGCGGCGCGGGCGGCCAGGGCGGCTTCGGCCTCGCGCAACTGCGTCTGAGCCAGGTCGGAGGCGTCGGCCACCATGCGCGACTGGCGCTCGACCGTTTCGACCACGTTGGAGGCCTGGGTTTCCAGACGGCCGCTGAGGCCGTGCATCTGCTCCCGCTCGGCCGACATCTTTTCGGTCAACTGGCGGGCCGTGCCGCCGGCGCGTTCGGCAGCCTCGTTCAGCAGGGCGGTTTCCTTGGCCAGGGCCTCGCGAAGTTGGGCCATGTCGTTGCGCGCGCGTTCGGCGGCCTGTGCGGCCAGGTCGATATCGCCGCGCAGACTGGTCAGCACCTGACCGGCTTCGTTGGCGGCCAGGGCGGTCGGGCCGACCAGGGCGTTCGCCATTTCGCGGGCGCGACGGGTCTCTTGCGCCAGACCGGCGCCCTGACGCACGGCGTGGGCCAGCAGGATCGAAAGGCCGACCGGCGCCAGAAGGATCAGGCCGTAGACCGCCAGCCGCAGCGGATCCAACTCCATCATCCCGGAGCCCAGCTCATAGGCGAACCAGGACGCCAGCCCGCCGACCCACAGGGCCGACGCCAGCCCGGCGATCAGATAGGCGTGGTTGGCGCCGCCCTTGGCCGACTTGGCGCGAGGGGAGGGGGGAACGGTAAGGGGCGTTGATTCGACGGTGGCGGGCGGCGCGTCGGCCGACTCGCCCAGAATGGCCAGGGTGCGGGCTGCTTTTTCCGCCTCAGCCGCGCGCTGTTCGGCGATCGCCTGCTGTTCGGCCAGGCGGCGGCGCTGACGCTCAGACATCGGCCGTTCTGGGACGGGGGCGGATTCAGGCAGCGGCGGATGCTCAGGCATCGGCTCGGGCGTGGCCGCATCAGCTTGGGCGTCGGACGCGATCACGGGGGCCTCGTCCTCAAGGGCGGGCTCGGAGTCGGTCAGGTTGAGCGGCGGCCGAGGGCGGGATTTCATGGGCGTCGATCTCGATTACTGGTCGCCTGGAGACGCGGGCGAGGTCGTGTGCGGAGCGACCCTAACGACTGTAACGAGAAGCGAAAAGGCTGGAGGGCGTATTATCCGGCCTGAAGCGGCGGCTTCACTAAGCCTAAGCTGTGGATCAGCAGGAGGTCGGGGCGTTGACCTGAATGTGGGTGGACGGGGCGTCGCCGCACTTCTTTTCGACCCGGTGGATCTCGCCATCCGACTTCTTCGTCGGGCTGAGATCGACGCCGAACTGCGACAGCGCGACTGCGGCGAGCAGTGCGATGAGGCCGATCACCATTTCGATCAGAGCTTGCATGGCGCGCATAATGACAGATCACGGTTCCGGCGACAATGCGGCGAAGTGAAGGAGCGTCGCCATTGACCGTGCTGATGCGAAAATGGAACGATCTGCAACCGCTCGACCTCTGCTGTAGAGGCCGCGCATCAAGCCGTCACGCGAATCGGCCATCGGAGGGTCATGGGGCCAGATCGTTCTTATGAAGCCAGTCTGATCGAGCCGGGTCCGGGCGTGTGGCGGTCTGCGCCTGCGCATCGTTTCGCGCCGCTGATGGAGAACAAGGCCTATTTCGACGCCCTGTCCTCGGCGCTGCACAAGGCGAAACGGTCGATCCTGATTCTGGGCTGGCAGTTCGATCCCCGCACGCGGCTCGATCCGGAGGGGCCGCTGACCGACCGCCGGGCCGAGATCGGTCATCAGTTGAAGGCTCTGGTGCGGCACAAGCCGGACCTGGACGTGCGCCTGCTGATCTGGCGCTCGCCCCTGCTGATCGCGGCGTCGCAGGGCTTCTACCCGCACAAGGCCCAGAGGTGGTTCCGCCGCCGGATCGTGGAGTTCCGGCTGGACGGGCCGGGTATTCTGGGCGCCTGCCATCATCAGAAGGTGGTGGTGATCGACAATCAGATCGCCTTCTGCGGCGGCGGCGACATCTCGACCGACCGCTGGGACACCGAAGAGCATTTCTCGGGCGATCCGCGCCGGTGCGAGCCGACCGGCGTCATTCCGGCGCCGCGGCATGAGGTGATGTGCGTACTGGACGGACCGGCGGCGCAGAACCTGGGCGAGCTGGCGCGCGAACGCTGGCGGCGGGCGACGGGCGAGGTGCTGGAAGCTTCGACGCCGCGAGGGAGCGACGCCTGGCCCGATGGCGTCGAGCCGACGCTGCATGATGTTCCGGTCGCTATCTCCCGCACGGAACCGCAGGTCCGGGGCCGACCTGAGGTGCGCGAGAATGAGGCCCTGCATCTGGAGGCCATCCGGCAGGCGCGGTCGCTGATCTATATGGAGAACCAGTATTTCACCTCGCCCCTGCTGGCGGCGGCGCTGGCCGAACGTCTGGCCGAGCCGGACGGGCCGGAGGTGGTGCTGGTCTCGACCGGGCGCAGCCCCAGCTGGTTCGACGGTCTGACGATGGATACGGCGCGGGCCGAGGTGCTGTATCGGCTGGAGCAGGCGGACCGCCATGACCGCTTCACCGCCTTCTATCCGGTGACGGACGAGGGCGAGCGGATCATTGTTCACGCCAAGATGACCATCATCGACGACAAGCTGCTGCGGATCGGCTCCAGCAATCTGAACAACCGCTCGATGGGGCTGGACACGGAATGCGACGTGGCCGTCGAGGCGCAGACGGATCAGCAGCGCGATGTGATCCGGCGCTTTCGTCGCCACTCGCTGGGCCATTTCATCGGCGTCTCGGGCGAGGCCTTCGCCGAGGCGGAAACCCTGCTGGGTTCGGTGGCGCAGGCGATCCAGACTTTTGGTCAGGCGCGGATGAAGCCGCTGGGCGCCGCAGAGCCGACGCGGGTCGAGCGGATGTTCGCCGAGTGGCAGTTCGGCGATCCGGTGTCGGCGACCGACGCCTGGCGGCCGTGGAAGCGGCTGAACCGCTCGCACCGCACCCGGCCCAGGTCCGAGGGCGGTCAGGCGCCGGGTTGATCCTGGCGCTGACCTTCGATCTCGAAGTCGATAATCAGAGGCAGATGGTCCGACGCGGCGCGCGCCAGAGGCGAGGACGGGGTGCGGGCGCCTGTCACGCGGATCTCGCGGCTGACGAAGCAGTGGTCGATGCGGATGGCCGGGAAGCTGGAGGGAAAGGTCTTGATGGAGGGCTTGAGTCCTAAGCGCCGCTGGGCGTCGTCCAGCCGCCGCGTCAGGGCCTGATAGGGGCGGGTGATGGAGGTGGCGTTGAAGTCGCCGGTCAGAATGGTCGGTCCCTGACACATTGGATCGCCCAGCCATTCCTCGCCGATCAATGCGGCGACCTGTAGCCGTTGTTCGCGCGGGATCAGGCCCAGGTGGGTGTTCATGATGTTGACCACCGCCCCGTCGAAATCGACCGCAGACCACAGGGCGCCGCGCGGCTCCAGCCCCTTGATGCCGGGCAGGGTGGGCAGGGCGGCGGCGCGCACCAGCCGCTCGGGACGGTGGGTCAGGATGGCGTCGCCGTAGAGCTCGGCCTCGACCTTCATGGCGGGATGGAATTGCACGCTCATGGCCAGGTGTTGAGCGATGGCGCTGGCCTGATCGACATGCCCGGTGCGGGCGCGGCCGACATCCAGTTCCTGCAGGCAGACCACGTCAGGCTCATGCTCGGCGATGACATCGGCGATGCGGTTCACGTCCAGCTTCCGGTCGACGCCGACGCAGCGATGGACGTTGTAGGTCAGAAGTCTCGGCATGAATTCCTTGCCCGCGATCGCAGCGACTGTCGCGGCTCAATGCGGCGGTCGCGAGGCCCTGATAGCCAGACTAGATGACAACCAGTCTGTCGGGGATCTCGTTTTGATCAGCGGGCTTGGGCGGAAAGCGTTCCGCCAGCACCCCGCCGCACAGGTTGATGGCCTGTTCGAATCCCTCGACCGGGCGGTCATGACGCAGGGCTTTGGTCAAGGCGGCGACTGCGTCGGCCCAGACCTCAGGACTGACGCAGGAATGGATGCCTTCGTCGGCCACCACCTCGACCTGATGATCAGCCAGGGCGGCGAAGATCAGGACGCCGGTGCGCGCCTCGGTGACGTGCAGGCCGTGGGCCAGGAATTGCTGCATGGCGGCGCGGCGGACGCGCGTGCGGCGCAGGGCGGCGGGCGTCAGCAGTCGCCGCACGGCCGGGATCAGCGACAGCAGGAAGACGGCGAGGAAGACGCCCGCCTGCACCAGCCCATAAGCCGCCAGGGCGCGCCCGATCTCGGCCGAGGCGGCGGGCGCATGGGCGATCTCCCAGCCGTGGCCGAAAGCCAGCCAGTCGCCGTTGAATCCGAACGGGATCAACCCCAGCGGCAGCAGCAGGGCCGTAGCGGCCGCCCAGCCCAGGCTGACGTCGCGATAGGAGGACACCTGTCGCGCCACGACACAGAAGATTTCGCCCGACGTGTGCGCTTCGGCCTGAGCGATGGCCCTGGCGACGCGCGCGTGGTCGTCTGTCGTGAACTGCATCACCATCCCCCCGAGGCGCCGCCGCCGCCGAAGCCGCCGCCTCCACCGCCAAAGCCACCACCGCCGCCGAATCCGCCGCCGCCCCAGCCGCCGCCGCGCCCGCCGCGATTGCGGTCTTTCAAGGCTTCGCTGGCGGCCCAGATCAGGATCGGGGACAGGCCGTCGCCGCGTCCGCCCCGCCGTTTGCGACCGCCCGCAGCTGCGCCGACCATGCTGAAGAAGATGAAGGCGAACACCAACAGGATGATGATCGCCGGCAGCACCGGCTTGGTCGACTCTGTCGCGAGGCTCTTGGCTTCTTCAGCACGCGCCTGGGCCTCGGCCGGATCGGCGGTCAGTTGCGCGATGATGGAGTCGGTCCCGGCGATGATGCCTGCCGCATAGTCGCCCTGACGAAAGGCCGGCAGGATGTCGTTGCGGATGATGAGCGAGGAATAGGCGTCGGTCAGCACGCCCTCCAGTCCATAGCCGACTTCGATCCGCACCTTGCGCTCGTTCGGCGCGACGATCAGCAGGGCGCCGCCGTCATTCTCCTTCTGGCCGATG
This sequence comes from Brevundimonas naejangsanensis DSM 23858, assembly GCF_000421705.1. Lineage (GTDB taxonomy): Bacteria > Pseudomonadota > Alphaproteobacteria > Caulobacterales > Caulobacteraceae > Brevundimonas > Brevundimonas naejangsanensis. Next base: position 468,159 of record NZ_ATXN01000002.1, on the reverse strand, counting down.
CCCCAGTGACGGCCGAGCTGGTAGCCGAAGTCCTCGATCTCCTGATCCTGGAGCGAGGGCAGGGTGACGACGACCAACTGGTCGCCGGTCTGCTGTTCCAGCGTCGCCAGCTTGCCGGTCAGGGTCTGTTCCTGTTCCGGCGTCAGCAGCTGGGCGTCATCGACCACGCGGCCGGTCAGCGCCGGAAAACGGATTTCGGCGGCCAGGCTGGCGCCGGGCAGGGCGGTCAGCCACAGGGTGAGGGCCAGAATCAGCGCGGGGAGGAGGCCCCGCGCCGCGCCTTCCCTCAGGGCGAGGGCGGAAGGGTTCATTTCAGGCTTACTGCGCCGCCGGGGCGGGCGGCGTCGAACCGGGCGCGGCGCCGGGCGTCGTCGCAGGCGCGCCGCCGCCGGGCTGGACGCCCAGGTCGAAGTTCACGTTGGGCGCCGACTGGGCCTCGGCCGTGGCGGTGAACAGCTGCATTGGCTTGGAGCCGCCGTGCAGGGTCTTGGCCCAGATCACGCTCGGGAAGGTGCGCAGGGTGGTGTTGTAGTCGCGCACGGCCTCATTGTAGTCGCGGCGCGCCACAGAGATGCGGTTCTCGGTGCCTTCCAGCTGCGATTGCAGGGTCAGGAAGTTCTGGTTGGCCTGAAGCTGGGGATAGGCCTCGACCGTCACCAGCAGCCGCGACAGGGCGCTGGAAAGCTCGCCCTGCGCCTGTTGATACTGCTGGAAGGCGGCGGCGTTATCGAGGTTGGAGGCGTCGATGTTGACGCTGGTGGCCTTGGCGCGGGCCTCGATCACCTGGGTCAGGGTGGTGCGTTCCTGAATGGCCGCGCCCTGAACGGTGGCGACCAGATTGGGCACCAGATCGGCGCGGCGCTGATACTGGCTCTGAACGTCGGCCCAGGCGGCTTCGGCGCGCTCCTGCTTGGTCGGAATGGTGTTGTAGCCGCAGGCGCTCACGGCCGGAGCCAGGACGACGACGGCGGCGACGGCCGCGATGCGAGGCGAAAATCCAGCCATGAAGAAGCTCCTGCGGGGCGGTCCTCATGACCGCTGATCGCTAAAGACTATCGGGGCCGAAAGGCTCCGCTTCAAGGCTGGATTTTTGACGCAGGCCTCAGCCGTTCACGTCTTCCGGCTCTACGCCCGCCGCGCGGCAGGCGGCGGTGTAGGTGTTGGCCAGCAGGCAGGCGATGGTCATGGGGCCGACGCCGCCGGGGACAGGGGTGATGCGTCCGGCGACCTCGACCGCCTCGTTGAAGTCCACGTCGCCGACCACGCGGGTCTTGCCCTCGGCGGCCTTGACCGGATCGCGCGAGGGGACGCGGTTGATGCCGACGTCGATGACGGCGGCGCCCGGCTTGATCCAGTCGCCCTTGATCATTTCGGGGCGGCCGACGGCGGCCACCAGAATGTCGGCGGTGCGGCACAGGGCGGGCAGGTCGCGGGTGCGCGAGTGGGCGATGGTGACAGTGCAGCTTTCGCCCAGCAGCAGTTGCGCCATCGGCTTGCCGACGATGTTGGAGCGGCCGACGATGACGGCGTTCAGGCCCGACAGGTCGCCCAACTGGTCCTTCAGCAGCATCAGGCTGCCCAGCGGGGTGCAGGGGATCATGCCGGGCAGGCCGACAGCCAGACGTCCGGCATTGACGACGTGGAAGCCGTCAACATCCTTGTCCGGCGAGATCGCGTCCAGAACGGCGGACGAATCGATATGTTTGGGCAGGGGCAGCTGCACGAGGATGCCGTGGATGCCCGCATCGGCGTTCAGCGACGCGATCAGGGCCAACAGTTCGTCCTGGTTCGTTTCGACCGGCAGGCGGTGGGTGTCGGACCGCATCCCGGCCTTCAGCGTCGTCTCGCCCTTATTGCGGACATAAAGCTGGCTAGCGGGGTCTTCGCCGACGATGACGACGGCCAGACCGGGCTTGACGCCGTGGGCGGATTCCAGCCGGGCGGCGGCCGCTGCGACGCGCTCCACCAGGGTCTGTGAGAAGGCCTTGCCGTCGATCAGAGAGGCGCGGGCGGGTTCGACAGCCATATTTGGCTCCATCTGCCGGGAACTGGAAAGCGTGGCCGCGATTTACAGGCGCTGCGGTTCGGCGTCTATGATGACGCCAGCAAAGAGGTTTTTATGCGTTATTCCCTGTTCGCTGCGGCCAGCGCCGTCGCCCTCCTGTCCACCGGCGCGGCCTGGGCCCAGACGGCGGCTGATGCCCGGCTGGGAGACGACATCCGGGGGCGGCTGGAAGAGGGCGACGCCCGCACGCGGGGCGGGGACGCCTATCGCTATGACGACTATCGGCTGAACCTGCGCGCTGGCCAGCGGCTGGAAGCCGAGATGACGGCGGATGATTTCGACGCCTATCTGGAAGTCTACGCCGAAGGCTCGATGCGACAGTCGCTGGCTAGCGATGACGACAGCGCAGGCAGCCTGAATGCGCGCCTGCGTTTCACTGCGCCGGAATCCGGGGTCTATATCGTGCGTGCGCGCACCTTCTCGGGGATGGAGACCGGCGACTATCGCCTGTCGCTGAAGGAGCGCGCCGCGCCGCGCTTGCCGCGTCCCGGCCGCGTCGCCATCGGTCGTGACGCCTCTGGCCGCCTGGGCGCCAACAGCGCCGAGGATGATGACGGCAATCGCTATGACGCCTACGCCTTCCGGGCCTCGGCGGGCGAGCGGGTGAGGATCGACCTGGAATCGGACGATTTCGACGCCTTCCTGCGCGTCGGCCGTATTGTGAACGGCGCCTTCGTGCAGATGGCCGAGAATGACGACGGCGGGTCCAGCCTGAACGCGCGACTGGTGTTCACGGCGCCCCAGGACGGAGAGTATCTGGTCCGCGCCACCTCCTATGACGGCTCGGCGCAGGGGACGTATCGACTGGCGCTGGAACAGGGACCGCCCGCGCCGACCGCCACGCCGGTCTCGGTCGGCGATGAAACGCGTGGGCGCCTGACGCCGGATAGCGCCAGCAGCGATTCCGGCGCTCCGGCGGATCTGTACCGCTTCAGCGGCCGGGCCGGACAGCGTTTGGCCATCACCATGAAGGCCGATGGGTTCGACACCTTCCTTGAACTGTTCGACGCCAATCACAACAGTCTGGCCAGCGACGACGACAGCGCCGGGGACCTGAACTCGCGGCTGACGCACACCCTGACTGAGGACGGCGACTATCTGATCGAGGCGCGCGCCTTCTCCAGCGGCGAGGGGCCCTATACGCTCAAGATCGAAGAGATCGCGCCGCCCCCGCCGCCGTCCGCCATCGCCTTCGGCCAGACCGTCGAGGGCGAGTTGGCGACCAGCGACGCCACCGATGATGACGGACGCCTGTATGACGCCTTCGTCTTCAGCGGGGCCGAGGGCCAGCGCATTCAGGCCGTCATGCGGTCGGGCGACTTCGACGCCTATCTGCAACTGGGTCAGGACGAGGACGATTTCAGCGAGATCGCCAGCGACGACGACGGTCTGGGTCAGGGGACGGATGCGCGCCTGATCTTCACCCTGCCTGAGACCGGCGACTATGTGCTGCGCGCGCGTTCCTGGTCGCGCGACGCCAAGGGGCTCTATTCGCTGGAGCTGACGGATCTGGGGGGAGAGCCTTCGCCGGGCAGCCTGTTGATCGGATCGACCGTGCGCGGCCGCCTGACCGAACGGGCCAGCATCACCGACGAAGGCGTCTTCTATGACGCCTATCACTTCAAGGCCAAGGCCGACGAAAAGCTGCGCTTCACCCTGATCGCCAGCAGCTTTGACGCGGTGGTCGAGGTCGGCGAGGAGAAGGACGGCGACTACTTCGAGCTGGACACGGATGACGACAGCCTGTCCGACACCCACGCTCGCCTGAGCTGGACCGCGCCGCGCGACGGGACCTATGTGCTGCGCGCCCGCAGCTTCAGCGCCAACTCGACCGGCGACTATGTGCTGATCACGGAGCGGCAGCCCTGAACAACGCCAGCGACACCGCCGCCTCGGCCCTGATCCTGGGTCGTAAGGATCAGCATCTGGACGTGGTGCTGGCGGGCGGAGGGCGTCATGCTGTCTCGGCGGGGTTCGACGACTGGCGCTTCGTGCACGAAGCCCTGCCGGACGTGGACCATGCCCGGATCGACCTGGGCGTCGACTTTCTGGGACGGCGGCTGAAGGCGCCCCTGCTGATCAGCGCCATGACCGGCGGCCCTGCCAGGGCCGAGGCGATCAACGCCCGTCTGGCCGAAGCGGCCCAGCATCTGGGCATCGCCCTGGCCGTCGGTTCGCAACGGGCGGCGCTGGAAGGCGGCGCGGCGGGCGGGCTGGACTTCGCGCTCAGGCTCAAGGCGCCGGACACGCCGATCCTGGCCAATATCGGCGCGGCCCAGCTGACGCGCGGCTTCGGGCGGGACGAGGCGCGCCGGGCGCTGGACATGATCGGCGCCGACGCCCTGGTCGTTCACCTGAACCCCCTTCAGGAGGCCTGCCAGCCTGAGGGAGATCGCGACTGGTGGGGCGTGGGCGCGGCGCTTCAGGCCCTGATCCGCGATCTGGACGCTCCGGTCATCGTCAAGGAGACGGGGGCGGGGATTTCCGCCGTCACGGCCCAGCGTCTGATGGCGATGGGGGCGGCGGGCGTGGATGTGGCCGGTGCCGGGGGCGCCAACTGGGGCCTGATCGAAGGCGAACGGGCGACCGATCCCGCAGACAAGGCCCATGCCCTGGCCTTCGCCGGATGGGGCATACCGACGGCCCGCGCCCTGGCCGAGGCGCGCAACGCCCTGCCGGACGCCCTTCTGATCGGGTCGGGCGGCGTCCGGGATGGGGTGGATGCGGCCAAGGCGATCCGGCTGGGCGCCGACATGGTGGGCATGGCCTCGGGCGTGATTCAGGCCGCTACCGTCTCGACCGAGGCCGTCATTGAACAGTTTCAACTGGTCATAAGGCAGCTGCGTACCGTGTGTTTCTGCGTAAACGCTTCAAATTTAGCGGCGTTGAAACGAGTTCCGTTGCTTCCTGTCACATAAGCGGGGCATTTCCGCCCCTAGATTTTTGCGTCGCACCCAAGGAGATTCCCATGCGCGCTGTGTTGATGACGTCGGTTCTGGCGTCCTCGCTCCTTCTGGCCGGCGCTGCGGCTGCCCAGAGCTCCATCCGGCCGGGGCAGACCGTCAACGGCAACTTCAGCGCCAAGGACGCGCGCATGGACGACGGTTCGCACTATCGTTGCTACGTCGTCCAGACCGAGGCCGGTCAGGCCTATACGGTGACCATGCGGTCGTCGGATTTCGACACCTATCTGATGGCCGGCGCCGGGACGGACTGCGACGAGACCTCGGTGACGAACGACGACGGGCCGGACATGGGCACCGACTCGCAGCTACGCTTCATCTCGAACGGCGGCAATTGGATCATCCGCGCCAATACGCTGAGCGAAGGCGAGACCGGGTCGTTCCGCCTGACCGTTTCGGAAGGCCAGCGCCTGCGGCCGACCACCCAGATCGTGCCGATCTCGGTTGGTGAAAGCCGTCAGGGCCGTCTGGAGTTCAGCGACCGCCAGGCCGACGACGGCTCCTTCTACGACTGCTATGCCCTGAACATCAGCAACGGAGGCAATGTGTCGATCCGCATGGATTCGGCGCAGTTCGACGCCTACCTCTCGCTACACGAAGGGCCGCAGTGCGATGGCGAGAGCCTGGCCGCCGACGACGACAGCGGCGGCGGGACCAGCGCCATGATCACCGAGACCCTGCGTCCCGGTTCCTATTCTTTCCGCGCCAACAGCCTCAGTTCGGCGCAGGAAGGCGACTACACGGTTTCCGTCACCACCATGCGGTGATGCGCAAAAGGCCCCGGCGAAACCGGGGCCTTTTTTAATAGAACATCTCTTCGGCCGCCGGCCTGTTGTGGCGCTGGGGCCGCTCCTGCAGCGCCGACTGACGCGCGGCGCGTTCGGCGGCGTAGTCCGGCTGCGGCGCATCGAAGCCGAAGCCGTAGTGGTCGCGTTCCAGCTCCGGCGCCGGTCGGGACGAGAGAGGCGGGCCGGGATCGGACGGCGTGTCGTAATAGGGCGGCTGTGACGGTTCCGGCGTCAGTTCCAGCCACGCGCTTTCGACATAGGGTTCGTCGTCGCGGGGAGGGGCGGCGACGCGCTCCGCATCGTGCTCATAGCCGTCGCGCAGCTCGCCCACGGTCATGATGGAGCCGGGCGGCAGATCCGGCTCGACCGGTGGTACGACCTCGACGGTCACGCCGTACCCAGGGGCCCGCCCGCCGTGCGCGGCCGAGGTGGAGTTCCAGACGGCCCAGCCCGCCGCCCCCAGTCCGGTCAGAACCAGGGCGGCGGAGGCCATAATGACGGCGCTTCTGCTCATGATCGGCGGCATCCTGCGTTCGTTCTGATTACGAAAGCGCTCAACCGCCGTCCAGTTCAAGCCGAAGGCAGCAGATCGCCGGCGAAGGCGCGATAGCGGCCAGCACGGACGCCCTCGGTCGCACGGGCGATGTCCGGCGCGAAATAGCGGTCTTCCGTATAGGCGCCGCAGGCCTCGCGCACGATGGCGTAGGTCTGCTCCAGCTCCGGCGAGGAGGTCAGTGGACGGCGGAACTCGATGCCTTGCGCCGCGGCCAGCAGTTCGATGCCCACGACGGTCGCCGTATTGGCGGCCATGTCCAGCAGTCGGCGCGCGCCGTGCGTGGCCATCGACACGTGGTCTTCCTGATTGGCGCTGGTCGGCACCGTGTCGATGACGCAGGGGTGAGCCACCATGCGGTTCTCGGCCACCAGGGCCGCCGCCGTCACCTGGGCGATCATGAAGCCCGAGTTCACGCCGCTGTCCTTGACCAGGAAGGCGGGCAGGTCGGTCATCTTGGGATCGACGAGGATCGAAGTGCGGCGTTCGGAGATATTGCCGATCTCGCACAGGACCATGGCGATCTGATCTGCTGCATAAGCAACGGGTTCAGCGTGGAAGTTGCCGCCCGAGATGACATCGCCGTCCTCGATGAAGACCAGCGGATTGTCGGTCACGGCGTTGGCTTCGCGCTCAAGCATGGCGGCGGCGTTGCGCAGCACGTCCAGCGTCGCGCCCATCACCTGCGGCTGACAGCGCAGGGAGTAGGGGTCCTGCACCTTGGCGCAGTCGTGACGATGGCTGTCGCGGATGGCGCTGCCGTTCAGCAGTTCACGCAGACGACGGGCCACGTCGATCTGACCCGGCTGGCCGCGCAGGGCGTGGATGCGGTGATCGAACGGCGCGTCCGAGCCCAACAGGGCGTCGACCGACAGGCCACCGGCGGCGATGGCGGCGGCGAAGACGTCCTCGGTCGCGAACAGGCCGGTCAGGGCCAGGGCCGTCGAGCACTGGGTGCCGTTCAGCAGGGCCAGACCTTCCTTGGGGCCCAGTACGACCGGCTTCAGTCCGGCCTTGGCCAGAGCCGAAACGGCGTCCAGCACCTGACCCTGATAGCGGGCTTCGCTGACGCCGATCAGGACGCACGACATATGGGCCAGCGGCGCCAGATCGCCCGAGGCGCCGACCGAGCCCTTTGACGGGATCAGCGGCAGGACCTCGGCGTTGACCATGCCGATCAGGGTCTCCAGCGTGTGACGACGTACGCCCGAGGCGCCCTTCGACAGGCTGGCGATCTTCAGCACCATCAGCAGGCGGGTGGTGTCCTCGCTCAGCGGCTCACCGACGCCGCAGGCATGGCTGAGCACCAGGTTCTTCTGAAGGGTTTCAAGATCTTCCGCCGCGATGCTGGTGTTGGCCAGCAGGCCGAAGCCGGTGTTGATGCCATAGACCGTGCGGCCTTCGTCCAGAATGGCGGCGACGGTCGCCGCGCCCTTTTCGACATTAGCCCAGGCGGCGTCGGTCAGGCTGACCGTGACCGGACCGTTCAGGACGGCGCGAAGCTGGGCGAGGGTGAGCGGCGCGGCGCCGATTTCAATGGTGGTGGTCATAAGCTTACAGGTCCAGCGAGGGCAGGTTCAGGCCATGTTCGCGCGCGGCGTCCTTGGCGATGTCGTATCCGGCGTCGGCGTGGCGCATGACGCCGGTGGCCGGGTCGTTCCACAGAACGCGTTCCAGACGTTTGGCGGCTTCTTCGGTGCCGTCGGCGACGATGACCACGCCTGAGTGCTGGCTATAGCCCATGCCGACCCCGCCGCCGTGATGCAGCGACACCCACGACGCGCCCGACGCCGTGTTCAGCAGGGCGTTCAGCAGAGGCCAGTCGGACACGGCGTCCGAGCCGTCCATCATGGCTTCGGTCTCGCGGTTCGGGCTGGCGACGGAGCCGCTGTCCAGGTGATCGCGGCCGATGACGATGGGGGCGCTCAGTTCGCCCGAAGCGACCATCTCGTTGAACATCAGGCCCGCGCGGTGACGGTCGCCCAGACCGATCCAGCAGATGCGCGCCGGCAGACCCTGGAAGGCGATGCGCTCCCCCGCCATGTCCAGCCAGCGGTGCAGGCCCGCGTTGTCGGGGAACAGCTTCTTCATCGCCTCATCCGTCTTGCGGATGTCCTCGGGATCACCCGACAGAGCGGCCCAGCGGAACGGCCCGATGCCGCGGCAGAACAGCGGGCGGATATAGGCGGGCACGAAGCCGGGGAAGTCGAAGGCGTTCTCGACGCCTTCGTCAAAGGCGACCTGACGGATGTTGTTGCCGTAGTCGGTCGTGGGGACCCCCATCTTCTGGAAGTCCAGCATGGCTTTGACGTGGGTCGCCATCGACGCGCGGGCGGCGGTCTCGACGGCGGCCGGGTCGCTGACGCGCTTTTCTTCCCACTCGGCGACGGTCCAGCCCGAGGGCAGGTAGCCGTTGACCGGGTCGTGTGCGCTGGTCTGATCCGTCACCAGATCGGGGCGGACGCCGCGCTTGACCATTTCGGGCAGAAGATCAGCCGCATTGCCCAACAGACCGATCGATAAGGGTTTCTTGTCCTTGAATGACTGCTCCAGCAGGGTCAGGGCCTCGTCCAGCGTCTCGGCCATGACGTCGACATAGCGGGTGCGCAGGCGGAACTCGATGCGGCTGCGCTGGCACTCGATGGTGATGCAGGACGCGCCGGCCATGGTCGCGGCCAGCGGCTGGGCGCCGCCCATGCCGCCCAGGCCCGCCGTCAGGATCCACTTGCCCGACCAGTCGCCGCCATAGTGCTGGCGACCCGCTTCCATGAAGGTCTCATAGGTGCCCTGAACGATGCCCTGGGTGCCGATGTAGATCCACGATCCGGCGGTCATCTGGCCGTACATGGCCAGGCCCTTCTTATCGAGTTCGTTGAAGTGGTCCCACGTCGCCCATTTGGGCACCAGGTTGGAGTTGGCGATCAGCACGCGCGGCGCATCGACATGAGTGCGGAACACGCCGACCGGCTTGCCCGACTGGACCATCAGCGTCTCGTCTGCTTCCAGCCTCTGGAGCTGGTCGACGATGGTGTCGAAGGCCTGCCAGTTGCGCGCGGCCTTGCCGATGCCGCCATAGACGACCAGGTCTTCAGGGCGCTCGGCCACATCGGGGTCGAGGTTGTTCATCAGCATCCGCATGGCGGCCTCGGCGGCCCAGGTTTTTGCGGTCTTTTCAGGCCCGCGCGGGCTGCGGACCACTCTGGTATTCTGGTGAGTGTTTGGCGTGGACATCGAATCCTCCATGCGGCTTCGGCCGTCGAATGTTGGGCTCAGTGTTATGTCTAGACATTAATGCGCGCAAGGGGCAGTTTCGCATGATGGATCAGGAGCCGCTTCATCGTCGCATCGCGGGCGACATCGAGCGCCGCATCGCCTCGGGCGAGTGGCGGCCGGGCTTCCGCATTCCGACCGAGGCTGAACTGACCACGGAATACGGTTGCGCCCGCATGACGGTGTCGCGGGCCATGTCCGATCTGGCGGCGAGGGGACTGGTGGTGCGCCGTCGCCGCGCTGGGACGGTCGTGGCCCATCCGCCCGTGCATTCCTCGGCCCTTGTCGCCATCCCCGACATCCAGTCCGAGGTCGAGGGCAGGGGGCTGGCCTATTCCCACCGCCTGCTGGGCCGAATCGTGCGCCCTGCGGGTGAGGACGATGAGGGTCTGGGCGAGCGGGTGATTGAACTGCAGACGCTTCATCTGGCGGATGACCTGCCGTTCGTGTTCGAGAGACGCCTGATCTCACTGACGGCGGCGCCCGAGGCGGAAGCCGCCGATTTCACCACGCAGCCGCCAGGCGGTTGGCTGCTGGCTCATATGCCCTGGACCGAGGCCGAGCACCGCATTTCTGCCGTCGGCGCCGATCATGAGACGGCGGCGGGTCTGAGGCTGGCCGACGGCGCGCCCTGTCTGCGGCTTGAGCGTCGCACCTGGCGCGACGGTCAGGGCGTGACCTGGGCCTCACAGATTTTCCCCGGCGCGGCCTATGATCTGGTCGCCCGCTTCTCTCCGACCAAAGGATGACCCGATGAGCGAACCGTCTGAAGCCCTGGGGTGGCGATCTGTCGGCGATCTGGTGGGCCATCATCCCGACGCGCGCGTCGCCCTGATCGGTGCGCCGCTGAACGAGCGGTCGCTGACGCCGGGCCGTTGTGATCTGGGGCCGAAGGCGCTGCGTGGGGTTCTGCCGCGCCTGTCGACCTACGACGTTGAGACTGGCTTGGAGCTTGATATCAAGGTCCACGACGCGGGCGATGTGGCGCTGAAGGCCGTCTCGCCGTTTGATGCCTTTGAGCCGGTGCGCGACGCGGTGGCGGCGCAGGCCCATCGCGACCTCACGATTCTGGTCGGCGGCAACAACGCCATCACCCGGCCGGGCGTCCACGCGCTGGGGCTCGCCAAGGGGCTTTCGAGCGTCGGCGTCCTGACGCTGGACGCCCACTTCGACCTGCGCGACACGGATCAGGGCCTGACCAACGGCAACCCGATTCAGGCCCTGCTGGATGATGGGCTCGACGGTCATCGCATCAGCCAGGTCGGCCTCGCCCCCTTCGCCAACACACGCCGCGCCCACGAAAAGGCGGAAGGCTCAGGCATCAGCGTCCGCACCGCGCGAGAGTGTCGCCAGCGGGGTCTGGCTAATGTCGTGGTCGAGGAACTGGAGCGGCTGTCGTCCCTGTGCGAAGTCATCTACGTCGACTTCGATATCGACGTCATCGACCGCAGCCAGTGGCCCGCCAGCCCCGGCGCACGGCCGGGCGGGGTGTCGGTCCACGACTTCTTCGATGCCGCCCGCGCCATCGGCGCCTGCTCTAAGGTGCGCGCCGTCGACCTGACCGAATACGACCCGTCGCTGGAAGTCGGCGACCTCGGCTCCCTGACGGCAGGGCGGTGGTTCTGTGAAATTCTGGCTGGAGTCGCCGCCCGATGATCGACGCCGATCTGCTGATCACCGACTGCCGCGTCGCCGCCATGACCGAGGGCGGCGAGCCCTATGGCGCAATCGAGGACGCCGCCATCCTGATCAAGGATGGGCGCATCGTCTGGGTCGGGGCGCGCGCGGACCTGCCTGTGCATAAGGCTGTGGAAACCGACCGTCTGGGCGGGCGCTGGGTCACGCCTGGGCTGGTCGACTGCCACACCCATCTGGTCTTCGGCGGCGACCGCTCGGGCGAGTTCGAGCAGCGGCTGGAAGGCGCGACCTATGAAGAGATCGCGCGCGCCGGGGGCGGCATCGTCTCGTCCGTGCGCGCCACGCGCGAAGAGAGCGAGGATCAGCTCTACGCCTCGGCCCTGGCGCGGCTGGAAGGGCTGAAGGCGACCGGCGTCACCACGGTCGAGATCAAGTCCGGCTATGGCCTAGACCACGACAGCGAACTGAAGATGCTGCGCGTCGCTCGCCGCATCGGGCGCGAGGCCGGGGTGCGGGTGCGCACCTCCTATCTCGGCCTTCATGCCGTCCCACCGGAGCATAAGGCCGACCGCGCCGCCTATGTGGACAAGGCTGTGGATGAAATCCTGCCCGCCGCCCATGCCGAGGGGCTGGTCGACGCGGTGGACGCCTATTGCGAGCCCATCGCCTTCTCGGTCGAGGAGGTCAGCCGCCTGTTCGACAAGGCCGAGGAACTGGGCCTGCCGGTCAAGCTGCACGCCGACCAGTTATCGGACGGCGGCGGTGGGGCGCTGGCCGCCCGCTATCAGGCCCTGTCGGCCGACCATATCGAGCACACGACCGAGGCGGGCGTGAAGGCCATGGCCGAGGCGGGCGTGGTGGCGGTGCTGTTGCCGGGCGCCTTCCTGATGCTGCGCGAGACGCAGGCGCCGCCGATCGCCCTGTTGCGCCAGCATGGCGCGCGCATGGCGGTAGCGACGGACTGCAACCCCGGCACTTCCCCCGTGGCCTCGATGACGGCGGCGATCAACCTGGCCTGCGTCCAGTTCCGTCTGACGCCGGAAGAGGCTCTGGCGGGCGCCACGCGCAATGCGGCCCGCGCGCTAGGGTTGCATGATGAGATCGGCACGGTGGAGGCGGGCAAGGCCGCCGATCTGGCCGTCTGGGACATCAGCCGCCCGGCCGAACTGGCCTATTGGCTGGGCAAGCCCCTGCTGCACTGCCGATATGTGGCGGGTCGCGCAGCCGGACTCTGACGCAAGCGGTCCGCGGGAGCGCGGCCTCGTGCCGGTACGCGATACATTTGTTTCTCTCTCGGTTAGGGCGGCCGCGGTCAGGTGGTCGGCGTGAGCGTTGTCCTGAATGCGCGAATAAGTTGTAGTTATATATTTATTCGCGGTAAGGTTAGGTTCTTCGGGGGAGGAACCAGCTTATGGACGTCGAACAATTCATCGCGCGCTGGAGCGAGGCGACGATCAGCGAAAGGGCGAACGGCCAGAGCTTCATCATCGAACTCTGCGCCGTCCTGGGCGTCGCGGCGCCGGGGCAGCAGGCAGTTGGGGACCGTGACTACTGTTTCGAGCGCACGGTGAAATTCCCTCTCGGCGAGGGGCGTATAACCAACAAATCCATCGACTGCTTCAAGCACGGCTCTTTCGTGATGGAGCTCAAGCTGTCGCCCCAACAGGCTACGGGCGAGGATATGGACCTGCGTCAGTTGGCGGCCCTGTTGAATGGCCGGGACGAAAGGCGCCGAAGGACGGCGTGGAGGCCTTGAATCGCTTGATGGGCAAGGCGCACGCTCAAGCTGAAAACTATGCGGCGGCCCTGCCGGAATGTCCGCCGTTCTTGATGATGGTCGATGTCGGCGCGGCCATTCACCTGTGGGCTGACTTCGAGCGGGCGGGGAGGGGCTATGCGCCGTTTCCAGATGCGAAGAGCAGCCGCATCGATCTGACGGATTTGCGTGATCCGGCGATCAGGGAACGTCTGCGAAAGGTATGGGACGCCCCCCGCAGCCTTGACACGCAACGTCCGGTGAATGCGGCGACGCAGGAGATTTCGGGCGTGTTGGGGCGCCTGGTGCGTTCGATGCGGGCTCGGGCGCTGCATGATCCATCGCAGGCGTTTCAGCCGATCACGGATCGTCGCATCTTCATGTTCGTGATGCAGTGCATCCTGGCGATGTACGCCGACAGCGTTGGTCTGATCCGCCAAAAGGGCTTTCTGACGCTGCTGGAAAGCTATCGCGGTCATGCAGCCCGCTTTCACCTGAGCGCGGCGACCGTATTTCGCAGTCTGGCGCGCGGAGGACACTGCGCCGCCTTGCGTCAGGATGTCCCTGCGTTCGGCAGCGGTCTGTTTCGCGAGGAGGTGGCGCTGCCGCTCAGCGAGGCTGATCTGGAGGTGTTGATACGCGCCGCCGGCTGCGACTGGTCAGCCGTAGAGCCTGCTGTTTTCGGGAGCTTTCTGGAGCGCGCGCTGGAACCCGGTGACCGCACCGAACTCGGCGCGCATTACACGCCGAGAGCCTATGTGCAGCGGCTGGTGGATGCGACGATCATAGGTCCGCTGCGCGCGGACTGGGAGGCGGTGCGAGCCTGTGCTTTCAGCGATTACGCCCGGGGCGAAGCCGTGGCTGCGCGAGCGGCGGTCCGGCGGTTCCAGCGACGACTATGCACGATCCGGGTGCTGGACCCCGCCTGCGGAACGGGCAACTTCCTCTATGTCGCCATGACCATGATGAAGGACCTGGAGAGGGACGTCCTCAGCGCCTTGCAGCAACTGGGAGGCGAGGCGACCGACGCGGCTGTGCGCCGCAAGATCAACCCGACCCAGTTCTGGGGCATTGAGAAATCCGACCACGCCGCCTCGATCGCCGAGGTCGTCATGTGGATCGGGTACCTGCAATGGCGCATCCGCAACGGAGAGGCGCCGTCCCAGCTGGCCGCCGCCGGCCAATTGGCCCCAAGACGGGGGCGCGACCGCATCATCCGGGCCGACGCCCTGCTCGTGTCGGCGGGTGAAGATCTGCATCGCGATGCGCGCGGCCGCCCGATCAGTCTGTGGCGGTTCAACCGGGAAACGGAGGTCGTGCATTATCGTCGGCCCCAGCCCACCCAATGGCCTGTCGCCCACTTCATCATCGGCAACCCGCCCTTCATTGCGGGCAAGAACCTTCGTCGCGAGCTAGGCGATGGCTATGTCGACGCCCTGTGGCATGTGCGGCAGGGGCGATTCCGCTCCGCCGATCTGGTCATGGCGTGGTGGGATCGCGCCGCTGAAATCCTGACGGCGCCCAAGAGCCAGCTAAGGCGGTTCGGCTTCATCACCACCAACTCCATCACTCAGAATTTCTCGCGCCGCGTGCTGGAGCATCACCTGACCGGAGAGCCGCCCATGCGGCTGACCTTCGCCATTCCTGACCATCCCTGGAGCAAGGGCGAGGAACGTGGCGCTGAGGTGCGTATCGCCATGACTGTGGCCGAGCGCGGCGCCCCGAACGGACAGGGACGTTTGCTGACGATCCGCGAGGAGCGCCTGGATGCAGGCGGGGAGATCGTCCTTCAATTCGATGAAAAGCGGGGTGATATCGGCGCCGATCTGACCATAGGCGGCGGGATGTCCCATGCGCAGCCGTTGAGGGCGAACGCACTCCTGTGTTCGCCGGGCGTCAAGCTGCACGGCGCGGGCTTTATCGTTTCGGAGAGCGAGGCCGACGAACTGGCGCGCGATTGCGTGGATGCGCCGCCGATCCGGGCCTATCGAAACGGGCGCGATCTGGCGGCCCGCCCTCGCGGCGTGAAGGTGATCGACCTGTACGGCCTGGAAGAGGACGATGTCCGGCGCTTTTGGCCACAGCTCTTTGGGCGCCTGAAAGACACGGTGAAGGTCGAGCGTGACGGGAACAGTCGGGCTGCCTATCGCGACAAATGGTGGGTGTTCGGTGAGCCGCGAGGCGCCTTTCGCGACGCCTTGCGCGGGCTGCCCCGCTACATCGCTACGGTCGAGAAATCCAAGCACCGCTGGTTCCGCTTTCTGGATGCGGATGTTCTGCCTGACAACACGGTGGTGGCGGTCGCGTCGGATGATCCACGTGTTCTGGGCGTGCTGTCGTCCCGTGCGCATGGGCTGTGGGCGTTGGCGCAGGGCGGGCGCCTCGAGGACCGGCCCGTCTATAACGGCCTGTTTCGACTCCTTTCCGTTCCCGTGTCTCGATGGAATGGCGGGCCTGGAGATCGGCGTCGCTGCCGAAGCCATCGAGGCCCAGCGTCAGGAGTTGATGGCTTTGGACGACGCCCTGACGATGACGGCGCTCTATAATGAGCGATGCTCAGGCCGATTTGACGAGCTGGATCGTCTGCACCGGGAGTTGGATGCAGCGGTTCATCGAGCCTATGGCTGGCCTTCGGCTATGACGGATCAGGCTATTCTGGCGGCCTTGCTGGCGTTGAACCAGGAGCGTGCGGGTCAGGAGGCGAGAGGCGATATCCGTTTCTTGCGACCCGCTTATCAGCAGGACCGGGTGAAGCCGGCGGGGCGGGCTCGGGCGGTCGAGACATTGCGCCCCCAGATAAGGGATATCCGTCCCTTGCCGGAGGCTCCGGAAGAGCTGGCCGCAGAAGTCCTGGATGTTTTGCGGCTTGAGGGCGGGCCGCTGTCGCTTGGTGAACTGTCAAGCCGTTTCGCCGGGCCGAACGGCCGCCGCAAGACGGATCGCGTTGAGCAGATGCTGGCGATCCTGGCCGCGGTGGGGTCGATTCAGCGCACGGGGCAGGAGTGGTTCTCGCCGCGACGGCACTGATTTGACCTAGCCGTGGGCTGCGGCGATCATTAAGTCACATAAGGGCGGTTCCGGCGGGGCCGCCCTTTGCTTTACCGAAGAATTCCAGCCCCGATCAGCGGCGCATTCGCGCGACGCCGCGGGGAAACGAGATGACCATGCTTGAGAAGACGTTCGAACCCAAGGCCGCCGAGCCGCGCATCTACGCCCGGTGGGAGGACAGCGGCCTGTTCGCCCCGCGCGCGGCCAAGCCCACCGACGGCGCCGCCGACGCCTATTCAATCGTCATTCCGCCGCCGAACGTAACCGGCAGCCTGCACATCGGCCACGCCCTGAACAACACGCTTCAGGACATTCTGGCCCGCTATCACCGCATGAAGGGCAAGGCCGTCCTGTGGCTGCCCGGCACCGACCACGCGGGCATCGCCACCCAGATGGTGGTCGAGCGCAAGCTGGCGGCTGAGGGCAACATCGGTCGCCGCGATCTGGGCCGCGACGCCTTCATCGAGAAGGTGTGGGAGTGGAAGGCCGAGTCCGGCGGGACCATCGTGCGCCAGCTGCGCCGTCTGGGCTCTTCCTGCGACTGGTCGCGCGAACGTTTCACGCTGGACGAGGGGCTGAACGCCGCTGTCCGCAAGGTCTTTGTCCAGTTGCACAAGGACGGCCTGATCTATCGCGATAAGCGTCTGGTGAACTGGGACCCGCATTTCCAGACCGCCATCAGCGACCTTGAGGTCGAGCAGAAGGAGGTCGACGGCGCCTATTGGCACTTCGCCTATAGGCTGTCGGACGGCGTGACCTATCAGCACCCGGTCGCCTTCGACGAGGACGGCAAGGCGACGGAGTTCGAGACGCGCGACTTCATCGTCGTCGCCACGACCCGACCGGAGACCATGCTGGGCGACACCGGCGTGGCCGTTCATCCTGAGGACGAGCGTTACAAGGGTCTGGTCGGCAGGTTCGTAACCCTGCCGATCACCGGCCGTCGCATTCCGATCGTCGCCGACGACTATGCCGATCCGACCAAAGGTTCTGGCGCGGTGAAGATCACGCCTGCCCACGATTTCAATGACTTCGGGGTCGGAAAGCGTGCAGGACTTGAAGCCCTGAACGTCATGGACGCCTTCGGTCGCATCACCGCCGCCGACACGCCGGACGTGCCCGCAGAATACGAGGGCATGGACCGCTTCGCCGCGCGCAAGGCCATCGTCGCCCGCGCCGAGGAAGAGGGCTGGCTGCGTGAGATCGAGAAGACCAGGCACATGGTCCCGCACGGCGACCGCTCTGGCGTCGTCATCGAGCCGTGGATGACGGACCAGTGGTACGTCGACGCCAAGGTCATGGCCCAGCCCGCCCTGAAGGCGGTCGAGCACGGCGCGACCGTCTTCGAGCCGAAGAGCTATGAGAAGATCTATTTCGAATGGCTGCGCAACATCGAGCCGTGGTGCATCTCGCGCCAGCTGTGGTGGGGGCACCGCATCCCAGCCTGGTACGGTCCGAATGGCGAAATCTACGTCGCCGAAACGGAAGAGGACGCCCGTGAACAGGCGTTGTCCGACTATGATTCCGAGGTCGTGCTGACCCAGGACGAGGACGTTCTGGACACCTGGTTCAGTTCTGCCCTGTGGCCCTTCTCCACCATGGGCTGGCCGGAAAAGACCGAAGATCTGGAGCGCTTCTATCCGACCAGCGATCTGGTCACGGCGGCGGACATCATCTTCTTCTGGGTCGCCCGGATGATGATGATGGGGATGCACTTCATGGACGGCGAAGTCCCGTTCAAGCGCATCATCATCAACGGTCTGGTCCGCGACGAGAAGGGCCAGAAGATGTCGAAGTCCAAGGGCAACGTCATCGACCCTCTGGGCATCATCGACGAACTGGGCGCCGATCCGCTGCGCTTCACCATGGCCATCCTGTCGGGCACGCGCGACATCAAACTTTCGAAACAGCGCATTGAAGGTTATCGCAATTTCGGCACCAAGCTGTGGAACGCCGCCCGCTTTAGCCAGATGAACGAGGCGCGTCGCGTCGAGGGTTTCGACCCTGCTGGCGTGCAGCAGACGATCAACCGCTGGATCCGCGGCGAACTGACCAAGGCCGAGCGTCAGGTGTCGGACGCTATCGAAGGCGGTCGTTTCGATGATGCGGCGGGCGCCCTGTATCGCTTCATCTGGAACGTCTTCTGCGACTGGTATCTGGAACTGGCCAAGCCGGTGTTCAACGGCGCTGATGAAGCGGCAAAGGCCGAGACGCGCGCCATGACCGCCTGGACCATCGACCAGACGCTGAAGCTGCTGCACCCGGTCATGCCCTACATCACAGAGGAACTGTGGGCCGAACTGGGCAGGGAAGGCCCGGCGCGCGACGGCCTGCTGATGGGTGAGACCTGGCCGGTGCTGCCGGATGCCTTTGTCGATGCCTCGGCCGAGGCAGAGATCGGCTGGCTGGTCGATCTGATCGGCGAAATCCGCGCCCTGCGGGCCGAGATGAACGTGCCGCCGTCGGCCAAGCCGCCGCTGGCCTTCGTCGCCCCGGACGCGGCTACGGCCGAGCGCATCACGCGCCACCGCGACCTGATCCTGACCCTGGGCCGCGTGTCCGAGTTGGCCGTGGCCGAGGCCGCGCCGGCCGGGGCCGTGACCTTCGTTTCGGGCGGGGCGACGGTCGCCCTGTCGTTGGCGGGCATCATCGACCTCGCCGCCGAGCGCGCGCGCCTCGAGAAAGAAATCGCCGCCTTCGACGCTGACATCGGCCATGTGAATAAGAAGCTGGGCAACCCCAACTTCGTGTCGCGTGCGGCGCCGGAAGTCGTCGATGAACAGCGCGCCAAACTGGCTGAAGCGGAGGAGGGCAAGGCCCGCCTGCAGGCTGCGTTGAAGCGGCTGGAATCCCTGTAAGGGCGTGAGGATCGACCAGCTTCTTGTCGCGCGGGGCGTCTTCGACAGCCGCGCTCGCGCCCGAGCCGCCATTGAGGCGGGGTTGGTGAAAGCCGACGGCCGCGCGGTCGCCAAGCCTTCGGAAAAGGTCGCCGAGGACGCCGTCATCGAGGCCGAGGCCGCCCATCGCTGGGTCGGACGCGGCGCGCTGAAGCTGGAGCGAGCGCTGGACCTGTGGCCGGTCGCGGTCGAGGGGCGGGTCGTGCTCGACGTCGGCGCCTCGACTGGCGGCTTCACCGAGGTCTGTCTGGATCGCGGCGCGGCGCGGGTGTTCGCCGTGGATGTCGGCACGGGCCAGCTTCACCCGACAGTCGCCGCCGATCTCCGTGTGACCAATCTGGAAAAGACGGACGCCCGCGACCTGACGCCTGAGCTCATCACCGACGCGCCGTCTCTGATCGTCTGCGACGCCAGCTTCATCAGCCTGTTGAAGGTGCTGCCCGTCGCCCTCGAACTGGCGGCGTCGGGGGCGGACCTGATTACTCTGGTGAAGCCTCAATTCGAGGCGGAGGGCCCCAAAGCGGTCGGCAAGAAGGGCGTGGTCAAGGACCCCGAGGCGCATGCCGCAGCCGTGGCCCGCGTGCGCGACTGGCTGGAAGCTGGCGGCTGGAGCGTGCGTGAGGTCGCCGACAGTCCGATCACCGGCGGCGACGGCAATGTCGAGTTCCTGCTCTGGGCGCAAAAGCCCTGACTGAAACGATTTGAGGGCCGCCGGATCGCCGGCGGCCCTCTTCACATCGTCGATTGACAGGGGGGCTGAAACTTAATCGACGACGCGATAACGGCCCGATTGGTCCATGCAGGTGCGCACGTAGCGCGTCTCCATACGACCGTCGGGAAGACGGATGTTGCTCTCGGCCAAGCGGCACTGATCGGCGTCGCGGGGCGTGGAGGCGTAGGTGTCGGGATACTCCCGATAGTAGTCATAGCTGTCGCGGCGGTCGTCATAACGACGGTCATAGGCGCGATTGTCATAGCTGCGGCTGTCGTAACCCCGGTTGTCATAACCATAGGCCGGCGGGACATAGGTCCCTTGATAGCCGTAGTCGGCGTCGCGGCGAGCGCGGCTGTCGCAGGCGGCCGAGCTGTTGCCCACGCCCGCGCCGATCGCGGCGCCCAGAACCCCGCCCAGGGCGCTGCCTTCGGTGCGGCGGCCGCGCGCGGCCATCTGGGACCCGGCGATGGCGCCGATGGCGGCGCCCAGAACACCGCCGGTCGTGGCGCGCTGACGTTGATCGCGGACGCAGGGGTCGTAATAGGTTCCCTGGCTGTAGCCGTTGGCGCCGTAACCATAGGCAGGCGGATAGTCGTAGCCGTAGCTCTGGGCCGAGGCGACGCCGGGCAGGGCGGCGGCAGAGGCGCAGGCCAGGGCGGCGATGGCGGCGGCCGAGGCTTTTTTCGAGATGAGAGCGATCATCGTTTCTGTTCCTTCGACGGATGCCGCACCTGAACGGATCAGGCCGCCGTCTGTTGCAGCCATTGATAGGACGGCGAAGCTGAACGGCTTTTGAGCGCCTCGTTCATCTTCGTTCATGTTTCGATTTTCGTGCAGATGTCGCTAGAAGGCGCGCATGATGCAGACGCTGACCATCGCCCGCATGGGCCATCAGGGCGACGGGATCGCCGACACCGCCGACGGCCCGGTCTTCGTGACGGGCGCCTTGCCGGGCGAGGTGGTCGCCGCCGAGGTCAAGGACGGCCGGGCCGAGCGCTTCGACCTGATCGAGGCCAGCCCTGATCGGCGCCCGATCCACTCGCAGACCTATGCCGAATGCGGCGTGGCGCCGCTGCAGCACTGGGCCGAGGAACCCTATCTGGCTTGGAAGCGCGAGGTGGTCATCCAGACGCTGGCGCGTGAGGGATTGGAGACTGAAGTCGAGGCGGCCGTGGCCACGCCGCTGGGCAGTCGTCGGCGCCTGGCATTGCACGCGCGCAAGGCGCCGGACGGGCGGGTCATCCTGGGGTTCAAGGCGCGCAAGTCGTGGCGTGTGGTCGAACTGACCGACTGTCCATTGTCGGATCCGCAACTGACGGCGGCTCTGCCCGCCCTGGCGAAAGTCGCCGCGCCCTTGCTGGGGCATCCGAAATCGGCGCCGACCCTGCATGTCACCCTGACCGATAGCGGTCTGGATGTTGACGTGACCGGCGTTGAGAAGCGGTCAGGCGGCCTGAACGGTGATCAACTGGCGCTGGCCATCGCGGCGGCGGCCGAGGCCGATCTGGCGCGGCTCAGTCTGGATGGCGACACGCTGGTCATGGCGCGCCAGCCGCGCGTGCGGTTCGGGCGCGCCTCCGTACCCCTGCCGCCGGGCGCCTTCCTGCAGGCGTCGCCCGCTGCGGAAGCTGCGATGGTCGCGCGCGCGGTCGCGGCGGTGAAGGGGGCCAAGAAAGTCGCCGATCTGTTCTGTGGGGCCGGCACATTCACCTTCCCGCTGGCCGATGTCGCCAGCGTGACCGCCGCCGATTCTGCTGCTTCTTCCATCGCCGCCCTGAAGGCAGGCGTGAGCACGGCTCAGGGTTTGAAGGGAATCGAAGCTCAGGCGCGCGACCTGTTCCGCCGTCCGTTGTCGCCCTATGACCTCAAGGGCTGCGAAGCCATTGTGCTGGATCCGCCGCGCGCAGGCGCACTGGAGCAGACGCAGCAATTGCCGGGAACCAAGGCCTCAGTCGTTGTCGGGGTGTCGTGCAATCCCCAGACTTTCGCCCGCGATGCGCGGGTGCTGGTCGACGCCGGTTTCCAGCTGGAGAAGGTCACGCCGATCGATCAGTTTATCTGGTCGACTCATATCGAACTGGTCGGCGTCTTCCGGCGCTGATCAGGACGCCAGATCGAACAGGTCCAGTTGAGGTCGGGCGTCGGCCGGGACGCGGAACTGGGTCACGTCTAGAGACTGCCGCGGGGCGTCCAGTCCATAGCGTTTGATCGCCGCCTTGAAGCGCGTAGCGATCAGTTCGGCGACGGGGCCGGTTCCCTTCATCCGTTGCGACCAGTCGGGATCATAGTCCTTGCCGCCGCGCGTCTGGCGGATCAGGGACATGACGCGCGCCGCGCGATCAGGGCGGGCGTCGGCCAGCCATTCGCGGAACAGGTCCTTGATTTCGAGCGGCAGGCGCAGGGTCACGTACATGGCCGAGGTCGCACCGGCCTTCTGAGCCGCCTCCAGCACCGCTTCCAGCTCATGATCATTCAGACCGGGGATGACGGGAGCGAAGCCGACGCCGACCGGGCAGCCCGCGTCGGTCAGACGGCTGATCGCCTCCAGCCGTTTGGCAGGGGTTGACGCGCGCGGCTCCATCGCCCGCGCCAGCTTGCGGTCCAATGTGGTGATGGAGACGAAGGCGGAGGCCAGGCCCCGCCGTCCCATATCGCCCAGGATGTCGGCGTCGCGCGCGATCAGCACCGATTTGGTGATGATGCTGAAGGGATGGTTGAACCGTTGCATCACCTCAAGGATCGAGCGGGTAGAACCTGTTTCGCGCTCGACCGGCTGATAGGGGTCGGTGTTGCCCCCTATGTGGATGCGCCGACAGACGTACCGGGGCTTTGAGAGTTCCTGTTCCAACAGACGCGCGGCGTCCGGCTTGAAGAAGATCCGGCTCTCGAAATCCAGGCCCGGGGATAGGCCCATCCAGGCATGGGACGGACGGGCGTAGCAGTAGATGCAGCCATGTTCGCAGCCCTTATAGGGGTTGATGGAGCGATCGAAGCCGACGTCGGGACTCGTATTTTTGGCGATGATGGTGCGGGCGCGTTCCGGGGACAGGGTCGTGCGAAGCGGAGGAACCGCCTCGTCCTGATCCGTCCAGCCGTCGTCATAAGCCTCGCGCCGATCGGCTTCATACCGACCCGAGGCGTTGGAGCGTGCGCCGCGTCCGTTGATCGCCTTACTCATGGCCGCAGGATGCGGGACCGATGAGAACAAATCAAGAACAAAAATAGCGCCGAGCGCCAGGCGTTTGGGTCGCGCTCTGGCTCAGATCAGCGCCGTGCTGAGGCGTTAGGCCTGCGGTCGCGCCGGTCGCCGCCAGGGCGCGGGCCCTCGCGACGCCAGCGCACGGACAGGGAGGTGTCGCCTTCGCCGCCGAACTTGGAAGTTACGGCGAGGTTGCGGCGGACCTGCCACTCGACGCTGACCGCCGCCCCGCGTTCGGCGCCGCCGATGACCTCTAGATAGATGTCGTCGGTGATGTAGCGGCCGCCCGCGACGGTCAGGCTGGACGCCTCGCCGCTGAAAGACAGACGATCCAGCCCGGCCAGTTCGCGCAGGTTGCCGATCACGTCGAAGCCGCCGCCGCCCGCGAGTGAAGCGACCGCCGAAGCGAGTTGGGCCGCCTCGAACGGGGACAGTTGGGCTGCGGATCGCCCGAACAGCACCTGCGACAGAATTTCGTCCTGAGGCAGGGCGGGGGTCGAGGTCAGTTCGATCTTGGGCGCTGCGGCCGTGCCGGTGACCTTGATCACGGCGGTCAGGGCAGGGTCCTCGCGGACGGCTTCAAGGTTGAGGCGGATCCGCGATGGGTCGGTCGACAGGGTGACGGAGCCGCGATCGTCAAAGACGAAACGCTTGCCCGCGAACTCATAGTCGCCGCGCACCACATTGGCCGTGCCGGACAACTGAGGATCGGCGATCGTGCCGCGTACCCGCGCATTGGCGGCCAGTTCGACGTTCAGACCGCGACCGCGCACATAGATTTCCCGTCCGGTCAGGTTCAGGTTCAGGCCGATCCTGGGACCGCCTCGCGCCTTCTGCTCGGTCTGAACGGGGTCGCCGCCGGGACGGTTGATCTCGACCACGTCCATTTTGACGATGCCGGTGGAGCCGGGCAGGTTCGGCGAGATCTCGGCGTCGTCGATGTTCAGGTCGCCGGTCAGTTGAATGTCGCCGTTCGCGCCGCGCACTGCTGTCAGGCGGCCGTTGGCGCGGGCCTTGGCGATGTCGTTGTCGATGATGCGGAAGCGCGTCAGTTCCAGCCGCAACGTCGAGGGCGATCCCTGACGCAGGCCGATATCGCCATTGCCGGAAACCTCGCCCTTCAGCCCGTCGGTGGCCTGAAACTGTTCGATCACGGCCTGGCTGTCGTTGAAACGGCTGGCGAGAGTCACATTCTCCAGGCGCAGACCCGAGGCGCTGTCGCGGAAGGCGCCCTGCGTCATGTCCAGTCGGCCGTTCAGTCGGGGCGCGTTCAGCGTGCCCGCCAGCGTGGCTTGGCCGTTCACCTGACCGGACAGCGATTGGGCGCCGCCCAGGAACAGGTCCCAGATCGGCTGGATCTGACCGCGAATAGCCACCTGACCCGACATGTCCCGGGTCCGGGCGATGGCCAGACGCAGCGGAGCGGCCGAGGTTTCGACCGGTAGGCTGACGTCGGCTGTCGCCTGAACGGCGGTTCCGTCATGGGCCTGAGCGCGCAGGCGCAGCACGTCGCCGGTCAGGTCGGCGTTCAGCGTGCCGTCGACCGCCAGACCCCGCGGCGCGTCGATGCTGCGTAGTTGCTTCAGGTCTACATTGGCCGAGCCGCGCAGGGTGTCGCCCTGTCCCTGCATCGAGACGCGGCCGGTCACCTGACCGCGCAGATCGGGAAGCAGCGAACCCATTTCGACATTGGTCAGGTCAGCCTGGATGGCCGCGCCCTGCTTGTCCTGCTTCAGTTCGCCGGTCAGGACGCCGCCGCCGACGCCCAGGTCCAGCCGCGCTACGCGGCCGTCGCCGTTGATGGCGAAGACGGCGGGCGCACGGGTGGTGAAGGCGATCTCGCGCACACGGCCGCCGCCGCGCAGGGTCAGGCTCTGCGCCGGGCCCTGGCGGGAGTATTCGCCGGAACCGTTGAACTGGACCGGATTGGCGCCGCCCACATCGGCAGCCACGGTGAAGGGCAGGCGTTCCAGCGTGCCCTGGCCTTTCAGCGACAGATTTCGCAGGGTCCAGTCCTGACCCGTCAGGCGTACGTTGCGGCCGGTGATGTCCAGCACGGCGGTCTGATCGCCCGCGCCCTCGGTCAGGCGCACCCGGCCGTTGGCCTCGCCCGAGGCCAGGAAGGCGCCCTGGCGCGCGGTGAAGGTCAGATCGGCGCTGGAGGGGAAGTTGTTCGACAAAGCCACGTCGCCCTGAGCCGTGACGCCGCCTGCGTTCACATCGACATCCGACAGACGCAGGCGCGGACCGCCCAGATAGAAGTTCCCCGAGGCGCGCGCCGGTCCGTAGTTCGAGCCGGAGGTCAGCACCACGCGGCCGTCCGAGGCGTCAGCGCCCTTGCGGAAGCTGAGGATCAGATCGGCCTTGGTCAGGATCAGCCCGCCCGCAGCCACCTTGTCGAAGGCGGCGCGCAGGTCGGCGCGCGGCTGGGCCAGGGTGCCGGTCAGGGCGCCGTCGCCCGACATGGCGCCGTCGATGGCGACCGGGCCGACGCCGAAGGGACCGCGTGCGTCCCAGTCCAGGGCAAGGCGCAGTTTAGAGCCCTCGATACGCCCCTTGGCGCCTGCGCGTCCGGCGGCGCCGGTCAGTTCGCCGGTGTTGATGGAGACGACGCCGTCGTTCAGCGACCCGGCCAGTTGCAGGCGCGGCGTCGCGCCCAGAAGACGATCCAGCTCTTCCATGCCGATGGCCATGCGAGAGCCGCGCCCGTCGAAGCTGAGGACCCAGGGCGCGCCGGTCCGAGCGGACGAAGCGCGGATCGGTCCGCCAAAGGCCCCGCGGGCGCCGGGCTGAATGCGCGACAGGTCGGTCAGTTCGGCGCGACCCGTAAAGTTGAGGCCCCCGTTTAGGCTGCGTCCGCCCGAGCCGGTCAGGGTCAGGCCCTGGCCGCGCGCATCGACCTTCTTCAGCAGCATGGCGCCATCGGCCATGCGGACGCCTTCCATCTGTATGTGCGGCGTCGCGCCCAACAGGGCGCCGATGATACCGGCCGAGGAACCGCCGACCGCCCGCACGTCGGTCGTCACGTCGATACGACCCTTGTTGGCGGCGATGTTGACCGGACCCGAGATGCGCGTGGCGCGATAGGAGGCGATGTCGGCGTTCAGCAGACTGGCCGAACCTTGCAGGCTCCATACCTGAGCGTCGCCCTTGAACACGCCGGTATAGGCGGCCGGACCGGCGACCGGGCTGCCGACCAGACGGCTGAGCGACGGCGTGGTCAGTTCCAGGTTGATGCCTTCCGGCGCGGTGTTGTCCGTCGTGCGGATCAGGCCGCGCGCGCTGGATTCAATGTTGTCGGCGTACAGGCGCCAGGCCACGCCCTGATAGCCCTCGCGTTTGGCGTCCGGCGTCATGGCGAAGCCGAAGCGGGCGGTGCGGCCGATGCGCTCGACGAACGGCTCCAGCAGGTCGGAGCCCGAGAAGTCAGCATAGCCCGAGACCTTGGCGCCGTTGTCGCCATAGGTCCCTTTGACCAGCAGGGGGCGGAATTGGCCGGTCTGCACGGCCACGTCGATGACCTCGCCGTTCACCACGGCGACAGCCGAGAAGGGCTGGTCAGGCGAATAGCCCAGCGAACCGGCGATCGGTCCGCCCTGGGCCTCATTGGCGCGAAGGTTGACGCGCAGGTCTTCGGGCTTGTCGCCGAAGGCGGCGGCCAGGCGCAGATAGTCGCCCTTGCGGTTCAGGCTGTAGGCGTTGACGTTGGCGGTCTTGACGCCCTTGCGCGGAATTGCGGCGTCGCCGCTCAGCGTCCAGCGGCCGTATTCCTTGGAGAAATCCTCCATCAATTCGACATTGGCGCTGAAGCGGTCGATGTCGATGGAGATGGCTTGCGGGCCGCCCGGCTCGGTGGGCGCCTCCAACTCCGGGCGACGCAGCAGACGAATCTGACCCGCGCTGATTTCGGTGGCGTGAAAACGCCGCGCCAGAAGGGGCCAATAGGACCAGTCGACGCGCACATCAGTCGCTTCGAGCCAGACGCCCTTTTCGTCGGTTACGGTGACGCGTTTCAGGCGGAAATCGTTGAACAGGTCGCCCTGCAGACCTTCGACGTTGATGCGACCGTAGCGGCTGATCTTCTTGCCGGCGACGAAGCTTGTGATCAGTTCACGGCCCGGATCGGAAACCAGATACATCCGCCCGCCGACCAGGGCGACGATGACCAGCGCCAGCAGGCCCGCAGAGACGACCCCGGCGATGAAGGCGGCCAGCTGAAGCCGGGTGCGTTTGCGCTTCGCCTTTTCGGCGGGCGTGTCGGCGACGTCTGCGCCCGTTTCGTGAGGCGGAGGAGTGTCGGTCAAAACGCCTGGCCGATGCTGATGTAGAGCTGGAATCCTGAATCGCCTTCGCGCTTGTTCAGCGGGAAGGCGACGTCGGCGCGGACGGGACCGAACGGCAGCTTGTAGCGGACGCCGACCCCTGCGCCGTAACGCATGTTGCTGAAGTTCGGCGTTTCCTGAAAGCCGACGGCGCCGGCGTCGACAAAGGCGACTGCCTGGAACTTCTCGCCGATATCGCGCCGCACCTCTAGTGAGGTTTCAAACAGCGACAGGCCGCCGCGCGGACGGTTGTCCGGCAGGCGCGGGTTGATGCTCTGATAGGAATAGCCGCGCACCGAGCCGCCGCCGCCGGAATAGAACAGGCGGTCAGAGGGAACCGTCAGCTCTTCGCCGCCGATGATCGAGCCGATACGGGCGCGCCCGGCCAGAACTGTCTTCGCGCCGTCCTGCAGCGGCAGATAGGCGCTGGCCTGTCCCTCGGTGCGCAGGAACATGACCGTGTCCTCGCCCGTCACTGCGGTCGGCTGGGCTGAAACGGAGAGGCGGTAGCCGGTCGTCGGGTTCAGCGGATCGTTGGAGCGATCCATAAAGGCGCTGCCCCGCAGGGTGACGATCGCCAGGTCCCGGTCCAGGGTGATCGGCGTCTGCGTCAGGGGATCGAAGCGGTATTCCGTATATCGCCCCGCGTCCACGCCCAGGCCGTAGCTGAACCAGGACGTCTTGCCGAGACGCTGGGACAGGTCCGCCGCAACCGTCAGGGCGCTGCGGTCATAGGCGTCGGTCTGTTCGTTGACGATGAAGGACGACAGTTTCAGCGTCCGACCCGCGCGCCGCCAGTGGGGCTGCGACCACTCGCCGCCGATGCGACTGTCGATGCTGGCGATCCGCGCCCCGTACCGCAGCGTGTCGGCGCGGCCGAAGCGGTTGTAGCGGGTGCGGAAGATATCGACGCCGACGCCCTCGTAGGTCGAATAGCTGGCGCCTGCCTCAAGCAGGCTGACCGGCCGATCGGCCAGGGTGACGACAACCGGCCTCAAGCCGTCCGGGCGCGTATCGTCCAGCGACGACAGGGCGACGCCCACGCCGTCATAGACGCCGGTGTCCAGCAGGCGGCGCTCCAGCTCGGCGACGTCTTCTGGATCGTAACGGTCGCCTTCCTGCCAGGGGACAAGGCTCTGGATCCAATCCGGCTTGGTCGGGCCGCGTGTCCGCAGTTGGATGCCGTCCAGCCGCACCAGTTTGCCGGACGCCACATTGAAGCCGGGCTCCACCAGAAAAGTCGCATGATCCACGACGACCCGGCGGGGCTGGGCGACGGCGTCTGCATAGCCGCGACGGGTCAGGTCGGCGATCAAGCGTCCCTCGGCAGCCAGCACGTCAGCCGCTCGGCCGGGCTCGCCGGGCTTCAGCTGGATGTTCTCTATAACCGCGGCGCTGGTGTCTGCGTCCGGGGCGGGCGCGCTCCAGTTGACCTTGGCGTCTCCCAGAACGAACCGGCGGCCGGGCGTGACCTCGACGATGGCGACAGGCGTTTCCTCGCCTTCGACCTGATCCTGGACCGTGGCCTGATAATAGCCTTCAGACCGCAACAAGGCCTGCGCCGATTCCAGCGCCGCCCGCGCGCGACGACGGGCTTCAAAGCGATTGGCCGGCGCGCCGTCGACCTGACCCACCGCCTGTTCCAGCTGTCGCTTCAAATCGGCGTCGATCTCGCCGCGAATCTGGGCCCTCGGCTCGGCAGTCGCCTGTGTGGCGAAGGCGCACAGGGCCGCGGTGGCTAGAAGGAGGGGGAGCCTCGACGTCAAATCTGAACCCTGTGTGTGGTTAACACGCCGCACTTAGCCGTCTGCGCCGATGGAATCAGTAAAACAGCGTATCGCTTTCAGGCTGCACCGTCTCCTCGGAGGAGCGATGGTCGGGCGGCAGGGCTTCGACAGGCGCGGTCGGCGGCGTGTCGGGGGCTTCTGCTGCTGTCGGCGCGGCGGCGTCCTCGGCGGCGGGGGTTTCGGGTTCAACGACCGGCGCCGGAGCAGGGGCCGGTTCGTGGCGAGGCTCCTCACAGGCCGCCAGCGCAGCCATGGCGCCCAGGGCGACGGCGCCGAGCAGCAGACGCTTCGGAATGAATTGGCTCATGGAGATTCCCCCTTTCAGGGGCTGGAAACGTGAAAAAGGGGACGGAGGTTCCCGCACGCCACGGTGTTGCGTGGAATCTCTGAACGCAATCTGAACCCGAACGAGCATTGCGCCGCCTCTCCAGACCCTTTCCAGCCTGGCATATCCGGGGTGTTTGTTTTCCAACAAATTTTCCGAAATATCGGCTTGCCGGATCAGAAACTCGACCGTATGTTCCGCGCCTCTTCGCAGACGCGATGTGCGCCCCTAGCTCAGTTGGTTAGAGCATCTGACTTTTAATCAGAGGGTCCCCGGTTCGAGCCCGGGGGGGCGTACCATTTTCCACTCAAAAATCAGTAGATGTTCAGGCTGGCCTGTCGGCCTCGTGACCTGAAACGGCGCCTTGGCGAGACGCCGGTCCATATGTCACGCGCTGAGCGGCAAACGCACCGTGAAGCAGCTGCCCAGACCAGGGCCCTCGCTGACGAGATCGATCGTGCCGTCGTGCAGTTCGACCAGCTGTTTGACCAGCGCCAGACCGATGCCCAGGCCGTCGCGGGAGCGGTCGTCGGGGCCCTTCGACTGAGCGAACAAATCAAAGATCCGGTCTTTCAGATCAGCTGAGACGCCGATGCCATTGTCGGCGACATCAATCCGGATCTGATCCTGCTCGATCTCGACGGATAGGAGTATGCGGCCCTCGCGCGGAGTGTATTTGGCGGCGTTGGCGAGCAGGTTGCTGATCACCTGGGACAGACGGGTGAAGTCGCCCTTCAGCCACACCGGCTCGGGCGGCAGGGAGATCGTCAGTTCGTGCGATGCAGCCTCGATCCTTGGGCGGCTGGTGTCGATGGCGGAGTCGATGATGCTCTGCAGGCTCACACGTTCTTGTTTGAGGGAAATCTTGCCCTGATCGATTCTGGCGACGTCCAGAAGGTCTTCGATCAGACGCGAAAGGTGGTGGGCCTGCACCTCCATGCGGGCGTGAATCACAGCCTTGCGCTCTTCGTCCGACTGGCGCTGCAGCAACTGAAGTCCGGCGTGAATCGCCATGATGGGATTGCGCAGTTCATGGCCCAGCATGGCGATGAAGTCGTTCTTGCGCCGATCAGCCTCGCGCAGGGCGTTGGCGTAGGCCTCCAGTTCATTGCGCTGGGCGAGACTTTCCATGCGCTGGCGATACAGGTCGATGAAGACCTTGGCCTTGCTGCGCAGAATGTCCGCCTCAATCGGCTTTTGGATGAAGTCCACCGCGCCCGCTTCATAGCCCCTGAAGCGGCGCTGAAGGTCGGCGCTTCCGGCGGTGACAAAGATGATGGGGATGTGGCGGGCATTGACGTTGCCGCGCATGAATTCGGCCAGTTGAAAACCGTCCATGCCGGGCATCTGAACGTCGAGCAGCGCCAGGGCGACATCATGAACCAGCAACAACTCCAGCGCCTCGTCGCCCGAACGGGCCTTGAGGCAGACCACGCCTTCGCTTTTCAGCAGAGCTTCCAGCGCCAGCAGGTTCTCCTCAAGATCGTCGACCAGCAGGAGATGAATCGGCTGTTCCGTGCTGGTCATTCTCTTTCGAGACCTTTCAGATAGTCGGCGATGCGTTCGAGCGGCAGCACGAGCGCGGCGTTGCAGGCCTGACGAGCGGCCTGAGGCATGGTCCGGGCATAGGCGGCGGTCGGGTCCTGCACCAGGGCGACGCCGCCGGCGGCGTGCACCGCCTTGAGGCCGGCTGCTCCATCATTGTTGGCGCCGGTCAGGATGACGCCGATCAAACCCTCGCCATAGGCGTCCGCGGCGCTCTCGAACAGAACGTCGATGGAGGGACGTGAGTAGTTGATCGCTTCGTCGGATGACAGGGCCAGGTCCCCGTTTTCTTCAACCAGGAGATGGTAATCGGAGGGGGCGAAGTAGACCACGCCGGAGCGGACAGGCTCCTTGTCCTCAGCTTCCTTCACCTCAAGTCCGCATTGGGCCTCGAAAAGAGGCGCCAGAACATTGCTGCGGTCGGCCGGGACGTGAAGGACGATGAAGATCGGCCAGGGGAAATCGGCAGGCAGAGCGGGCAGGAGGGCGAGCAGAGCCTGAACGCCCCCGGCGGAGGCGCCGATCACCACGGCCCGGTCCGGCGCCGAACTCATGCCTCGCGTTTCCTGTATATTTTTTCCTCGGGAACAAACTCGGAAAAGGCCGCCGCGTGGCGGGAAAAACGCAGGCTTTCCTTCGACCCCACGCCGAGAAAGCCGTGTCGCGCCAGGGATTCCCTGAAAAGGCCGACGGCGCGGTCCTGAAGTCCTCGGTCGAAATAAATCATCACATTGCGGCAGGAGATCAGCTGCATTTCCGCAAAGACGGCGTCCGTGACCAGGCTGTGATCAGAGAAGACGACGTTGGCGCGCAGTGATTTGTCGAAGACGGCTCGCCCATAGTCCGCAGTGTAGTAGTCGGAGAGTGACGATCTCCCTCCTGATTTTTGATGGTTCTCGGTGAATTTGCGGATCCTATCCAGCGGATAGATCCCAGCCTCAGCAGCTCTTAGGGCGTCAGGGTTGATGTCCGTTGCGTAGAACAGCGTACGGTCGAACAGGCCTTCCTCGCGAAACAGGATAGCCATGGAATAGAGCTCTTCGCCGGCGCTGCAGCCCGCAATCCAGACCTTCAGCGACGGATAGGTGCGCAAGTGAGGCAGGACCTGTTCTCGCAGGGCGCGGAAATAGCCGGGGTCGCGGAACATTTCGCTGACTTGAACGGTCAGGAATCCGAGCAGGCGGGGAAGCATTTCGGGATCGTGCAGCACCCGTTCCTGAAGGGCTGTCAGGCTGGGCATGTTGAAATGGCTGCGCGCCTGCAGCAGACGGCGTTTGATCGACGCCCGCGCATAGTGGCGGAAGTCGTAATGGTAGCGTTGGTACAACGCCTCCAACAGCAGGCCGATCTCGATGTCTTCCGTCTGGTGGGGCATTTCGGGGCTCAGCGGGGCATCCAGACGCGCACCAGGGACAGCAGCTTGTCTACGTCCAGCGGCTTGGCCATATAGTCATTGGCCCCGGCCGCCATACAGCGTTCCTGATCGTCCGGCATGGCCTTGGCCGTCAGCATCAGCACCGGCAAGGTCTTCCAGCGCGGGTCTTTTCTCAGCTCGCGGGTCGCCGTCAGACCGTCCATGACCGGCATCATCACATCCATCAGCACCAGATCGACCGCCTTGGACGGATCGGTAGAAGACCGATCCAGCGCCTCCAGCGCCTCCTTGCCGTTACGGGCGATCTCGACCAGGGCGCCGCGCGGTTCGAGCACATTGGTCAGCGAATAGACGTTCCGCACGTCGTCCTCGACGATCAGAATGCGGCGGCCTTCCAGCACGGCGTCGCGGTTGCGTGCCTTGCGGATCATCTTCTGCTGCTCTGGCGGCAGTTCCGCCACGACCTGGTGCAGGAACAGGGAGACCTCGTCCAGAAGCCGTTCCGGCGATTTGGCGCCCTTGATGATGATGGAGCTGGAGTAGCGGCGCAGTTGTTGCTCATGATCGGGCGACAGGTCCCGGCCTGTATAGACGATGACCGGCGGGAAGCTGTGGCCGGTGTCGCGGCTGAGGGTCTCCAGAAGGGAGAAGCCCGAGGCGTCCGGCAGCGTCAGGTCCAGCACCATGCAGTCGAAAGTCTGGCTCTTGAGTTGCTCCAGACACTCTGCGGCGGTGCCGACGCCCACCGTTTCGACGTCGCCGGAGCTCAGCAGGCGGCTGACCGCATCGCGCTGAACCAGGTCGTCTTCGACGATAAGGACGCGCCGGACGGTGCGGGTCAGCTTTTCCTCAAGGTTGCGCAGGACCTCGGCGAGGTCCTCCCGCTTCACCGGCTTGATCAGATAGCCGATCGCGCCCAGCGAAAGGGCGGTCTGGCTGTGGTCCTCGCCCGAGACGACGTGAATGGGGATGTGGCGGGTGTCGTCGTCGCGCTTCAGTTCGTCCAGAACGGTCAGGCCGGACTGGTCGGGCAGGCCGATGTCCAGCACGACGGCGCTGGGGCGATGGCGTTTGGCCAGTTTCAGGGCTTCTTCAGCGGTGCCGGCCACAATGCACTGGAAGCCGAGTTCGCGCGACAGGTCGCGCACGATGGCGGCGAACCGGCCGTCGTCTTCGACCACGAGCAGCAGCCGCCTGTTTCCACCGAGGTTGTCCCGGTCGTCTTCAACGCTGGCGGATAAAGGACGAGGTTCAGTCGGCCTGGGGTTCGGCCTCGCCGGAGAAGGCGCGAGGGGCGAGGCCGCGACCGCAGCCTCACGCGAGGCCACGCGTGAGGCGTCATAGGTCCGCGGCAGGAAAAGGGTGAAGACGCTGCCTTCGCCGACACGGCTTTCCAGTTCGATCCGACCGCCCAGAAGCCGCGCCAGTTCGCGTGAGATCGACAGCCCCAGGCCTGTTCCCCCGTATTTGCGGCTGATGGTCCCGTCAGCCTGCTGGAAGGCCTCGAAGACGCCCTTCTGCTGGTCGGGGGCAATGCCGATGCCGGTGTCCGAGACCGCGAAGGCGATCTCATCGTCGGGCAGGGCGGATATGCCCAGTTTGACCAGGCCGCTTTCGGTGAATTTGAAGGCGTTGGACAGCAGGTTCTTGAGAATCTGCTCAAGCCGTTGACGGTCCGTCTCCATCAGGTCGACGCCCGGATCCACCTCGATCTCGAACGGCAGGCTGCGATCATCGGCGATGGGCTGGAAGGTCTGGCGGATGTCTCCAGTCAGCCGCTGCATCGAGACGGCCTCCGGGCGCGCCTGGATGTGGCCGGCCTCGATCTTGGACAGATCCAGGATATCGTTGATCAGGGTCAGAAGGTCGTTCCCCGATGACTGGATGGTCCGGGCGTAGTTGACCTGTTCCTCTGACAAGCTCCCCTCGGGATTGTCCGCCAGCAGCTTGGACAGGATCAGCAGAGAGTTCAGCGGCGTCCGCAGTTCGTGGGACATATTGGCCAGGAAGTCGGACTTGTACTGGCTGGCCTGTTCCAGTTCGCGGGCCTTCAGCGTCAGGGCGGCGGCGCCGCGTTCCAGGTCATCGCGCTGTGTCTCCAGCATCTGCGCCTGTTCTTCCAGCTGGCTGTTGGTCTGTTCCAACTCGGCCTGCTGCTGTTCGAGGCGGAACTGGGATTCCTTGAGCGCCCGACCCTGTTCCTCCAACTCTTCGTTGGAGACGCGCAGTTCCTCGCTCTGGACCTGAAGCTCTTCGGCCTGACGCTGGGTTTCCTCCAGCATATTTTGCAATTGGGCGCGATAGCGGGCCGAGCGCAGGGCGGCGCCGATGGCGGGGCCTACCTCTTCGAGCAGGGTCGTCAACTGCTCGTCCGGAGCGTGCAGGAAGCCGAGTTCCAGCACCGCGTTGACGGCGCCGTCCGCCTGGACCGGAGAGATGATCAGATGCCTGGGTTTATCGCGGCCCAGGGCCGATCCTATGGTCAGATAGCCGTCCGGCACGTCGGATACGCGCAGAGCCTGGCCATCAGCCGCGACCTGACCCAGCAGGCCTTCGCGCAGGCCGAAACGATCCGGAATGGCCGCGTCGGACGGAACGCCCAGCGCGGCGATGCGGCGATATTGGCCGCCTTCGCCCTTGAACAGAGCGGCCGCCTGCACCCCGGCGTAGCGGCCGAGATAGGCAAGGATGCTGTCGCCCAACTGTTCAAGGGACTGATCGCCCATCATGGCTTCCGCCAGGCCCACCTGTCCCTTGTTCAGCCATTCCTGGCGCGCACGAGCGCGCGCGCTATGTCGGATCAGGTTGAAGATCACGATCGTCAGAACGGCGCCCAGCAGTCCTGACAAGAGACCGCTTCCCAGCGCTGTTCGATAGGCGGCGTCCATTGAGGTTATGCGTTGTGCGCGTACACGCTGCTCTTCGACGCGCATCAGTCCGATCCGGGCGCGAATAGAGTCCATGACGCGCTTGCCCTCGTCAGTGCCCATCCGCGCCAAAGCGGCCTGCATCCCCTCGGCTTGACGGGTCTGGAGGGTCGCATCCAGTTCGGTCATCTTGGCGTCGAGCAGGCGACGCAACTCTTCAAGATGCGCTTGCTGGCTCGGGTTGTCGCGCGTCAGATGCGCCAGATCGCCCAGTCGCCGGTTCAGATCACCCGTCGCGGCCTCATAGGGCTGAAGATATCGGATGTCGCCGGTCAACAGATAGCCGCGCTGGCCCGTCTCCGCATCCTGCGCGGCGGACAGGATGTCTTCGACGGCGACGATCACCTCATGCGTATGGATGATCTGCTGATTATTGGTTCGCAACACCTCGACGTTGCGCCAGGCCAGTATCCCGGTGGCGAGAAAAAAGGCGAGAACCAGCGCCAGTCCTACCGTCGCAACGCTTTCCATCTTCGAGCCCGCTGACGGACGGCTTGGCGGCTTCATCGTGTTGTAACCCCTGTGAACTCAGGCGCGCCCGCTCTCGGCGCGACTGATCATCACTACTATCCTACGATGGATTCGCCGCACAGGTTTTCCGCCATGTGACCCGGATGAAGGGTGGCTTCATTCCATCGACTTGGCTTGTGGTTGCAGGTCGTGATTTAACACCGGCTATGCGCTCTTTGATTTTACCTGCTGTCGCGGTTTCCCTTGTCCTTTCCGGCTGTAACGCGGGCGCCTCCGCGCGCGGAGGAGCCGAGCAGGTCGGAGCCGGACTGGGCGACGCCGTCACCGCGCCGCTGGAAGACCTGAACCTGCGACGCGATGAAATCCCGACCATTCTGCTGCAGGCGGAAGCTAATCCCTACGACCTGCGCAACCTGAATAACTGCCGCACGATCGGGGCCGAGATCGCCCGTCTGGACGAGGCCTTGGGGCCTGACACGGACGCGCCGCCGTCGCAGGACGGTTCCTACATGAGTGAGCGGGCCGCCGATGCGGCGGCGGGGGCGACGCTTGATGCTGTTCGCGGGACGGTGACCGACTTCATCCCTGCCCGCAGCTGGGTGCGACGCCTGACCGGCGCCGATGCGCACAGCAAGCACGTCCAGTCGGCGATTCAGGCCGGCCTGCGTCGCCGCTCCTTCCTGAAGGGCGTGGGAATGCAGCGAAACTGTGCGCCTCCGGCGGCCCCGGCCGGCTTCGTTCCACGTCGAGGCTAGGCTTTCAGGTGCCGCGCGCGAAAGTCGCGGCGGAACTGTTCGAACATGCCCTCGGCGATGGCCGCGCGCATGGCGGCCGTCAGCGCCTGGAAGAAGGCGATGTTGTGCCAGCTTAGCAGAATCTTGCCGAGGATCTCGTCGGCGCGGATCAGGTGATGCAGGTAAGCCTTTGAATAGTCCTGCGACGCGGGGCAGGGGACCTCTGCATCCAGCGGGTCCTGATCCTCGGCGAAGCGGGCGTTCTTGAGGTTCAGCGGGCCGTCCCAGGTCCAGGCCTGGCCGTGACGCCCGGCGCGCGTGGGCAGGACGCAGTCGAACATGTCCACGCCGCGATAGACCGCCTCGACCAGGTCGATCGGCTTGCCGACGCCCATCAGATAGCGCGGCCGGTCCTTGGGTAGAAACTCGGGCGCATAATCCAGCACCTCGCACATGGCGTCATGGCCTTCGCCGACGGCCAGACCGCCGATGGCGTAGCCGTCGAAGCCGATCTCCTGCAGGCGTTCCGAGGACTCGCGGCGCAGGTTTTCAAACGTCGAGCCCTGCTGGATGCCGAACAGGGCTTGAGCATCCCGCGTCCCGAAGGCGGTCTTGGAGCGCTGGGCCCAGCGCGCCGACAGCTCCATGCCCTCTCGGGCGCGCTTTTCCTCGGCGGGCCAGGCGACGCATTCATCCAACTGCATGACGATGTCGGCGCCCAGACGGTCGGCCTGAATCTGAATCGAGCGTTCGGGCGTCAGGACGTGTTTGGAGCCGTCGATGTGGCTGGAAAAGGTGACGGCTTCCTCGGTCAGCTTGGAAATGCCCGACAGGCTCATGACCTGGAAGCCGCCGGAGTCCGTCAGGATCGGCTTGTCCCAGCGCATGAAGTTATGCAGGCCGCCCAGACGCTCCATCCGCTCCGGCCCCGGCCGCAGCATCAGGTGATAGGTATTGCCCAGAATGATGTCCGCGCCGGTCTGTTTGACCTGATCCAATGTCATGGCCTTGACCGTGGCGGCGGTGCCGACGGGCATGAAGGCGGGAGTACGGATGTCGCCGCGCGTGGTCTTCAGTACGCCGGTGCGGGCCCGACCTTCGGTGGCGGAAATTTCAAACGGGAAAGGCATAGACGTTCCTTGCAGCGGAGCCGCGTCTTAGGCCCTCTGTTTCTGAACCGCCAGTCAGCGCAGCAGCGTCGCCAGCCGCTCTGCCCGTTGTAGATCCTTGGGGCGGCCGAACAGGCGGCATTTCTCGATCTGTTCGGCGACGGTGGGAACATAGAGCGTCCCGCCGTCCAGGGTGATCGGCTGGCGCGTGGTGAAGATGACCGGCGTCCAGTCGGCGCCGGCGCGCACATCCATCTGCGCCATGACCTCGATCGGGACGGGCGTGGTCAGGATCTGACCGAAGACCTGAGAGCGGAACAGGCCCTCGCCGGGGTCTTCGACCGCTTCGCCGTGCAGGGTTTCGATCAGGCGTCGGGCGTCGCGCGGGCTGGTCATGACATCGACGTCCGGCACATGCCATTCCGACAGGCCCGACAGCGCCATGCCTGCGCCCCCGAACACCCACCAGGGATCCTGAAGCTCACTGGCCGCCGAGGCCAGAATGTCGAAGGTGGCGGCCAGATTTTCGGGCAGATCGTCGCTCATGTCTGTCTTTTAAGCTGTTTTCGCCTTCGGCAGGAAGTGCCTGACCCCCATGACCACCAAGGCGCCGAGCGCTGACATGGCGGCATTGATGCACAGGCCGAAGACCAACAGGAAGATGAGCACGCCGATGGCGCCAAGCGCTGACGTCGCTGGGGCGCCGTTCATGTGAAACAGGCCGGGTGATAGAAACGCCAGCAGGACGCCAAGGATGGAGAAAGCGATCTGAAAGGCTGCGGCGACGCCGAACGTCACGGTGAACAGGCCCCCGAACGAGGCCGTCTTCAGATAGTGCATGGTCGTCCCCCTGCTGCGCTACTGTCTGAACAGCAGGCTTCCGTCGCCATAAGAATAGAAGCGGTAACCATTGTCGATGGCGTGGGCGTATGCGGCCTTCATCGTCTCCAGTCCGGCGAAGGCGCTGACCAGCATGAACAGCGTCGATTTCGGCAGGTGGAAGTTGGTCATCAGCACGTCGCAGGCGCGGAAGCGATAGCCCGGCGTGATGAAGATGGCCGTGTCGCCGTGGAAGGGCTGGATCACGCCGTTCTCGCTGGCAGCGCTCTCCAGCAGGCGAAGCGAGGTGGTGCCGACGCAGACGATGCGCCCGCCCGCCGCGCGCACGGCGTTCAGGGCGGCGGCGGTCTCGGCTGAGACCTCGCCCCACTCGGAGTGCATCCTGTGATCGGCGGTGTCGTCCGCCTTGACCGGCAGGAAGGTGCCCGCCCCGACGTGCAGGGTCACGGCATGGGTCGTCACGCCGCGCGCCCGGATGGCGTCCAGCAGGGCGGGGGTGAAGTGCAGACCCGCCGTCGGCGCCGCGACCGAGCCGTCATGCTCGGCGAAGACGGTCTGATAGTCCTTCAGATCCTGGTCGTCCTCGGCTCGCTTGGCCGCGATATAGGGGGGCAAAGGCATGACCCCGACCTCGCGGATGGCGTCGTCCAGCACAGGACCGGCCAGATCGAAGCGCAGGGTGACGAGGCCGTCCTCGCCCTTGGCGGTGATCTCGGCGTCGACCTGCCCCAGGAAGCAGGCGTTGTCTTCCTCGCGCCCGAAGCGCACCCGGTCGCCGACCTTCAGCCGTTTGCCGGGCTTCATGAAGGCGCTCCAGACATCGGGCGCGTCGCGGTGGTGCAGGGTGGCCTCAACCGGCACGGACAGGAGCTCGCCTTCCGGTCCGGTGCGATGGCGCACGCCCGACAGACGGGCCGGGATCACGCGAGTATCGTTGAAGACCAGGGCGTCGCCAAGTTGCAGGAAATCGGGCAGGTCACGGATCATCCGGTCCTGAAGCTTGCCGCCCTTAACGATCAGCAGGCGCGCCGAGTCGCGCGGATCGGCGGGGCGCAGGGCGATGCACGCCTCGGGCAGGTCGAAGTCGAAATCGGATGTCCGCATGGGGCGGGGAATGCTCACGCCCCGCCTTTGCGGTCAAGCGAGGCCCGGCGGAAAGTCGACTGGCGAAAACCGTCCCAGCCGCTATGTCAGGCGCAGCCAATGGGAGTTTGAGTGCATGACCGACCGCTATCTGGACGACCTGACCGTCGGCGAGAGCTGGGACAGCGAACCCTTCACCATGACCGAAGCCGAGATCATCGCCTTCGCGACGGAGTTCGACCCGCAACCCATGCACATCGACAAGGCTGCGGCCGAGGCAGGTCGTTTCGGCGGCCTGATCGCCAGCGGCTGGCACGTCTGCTCGCGCGTGATGCGCCAGTTCGTGGATGAAGCCTATTTCGGCCAGACGCCGCTGCTGGGCATGAACGTCGACGCCCTGTGGTGGGTGCGGCCCGTGCGTCCCGGCGACACCCTGACGGTGCGCCGCGAGATCATCGAGATCCGCCCGTCCAAGAGCCAGCCGGACCGCGGCGTCGTGCGCACCAAGACGACGGTGACCAATCAGGACGGCGATCTGGCCATGAGCTTCGAGAACCAGATGCAACTGCCGAGGAACGCCGAAGCGCGTCTTTAAACTCCTCCGATCAGACGCGGCTGTCCCAGTTGACGGACAAGAGGAGTCCACATCGTGGCGATATGGCTGCCGCCATAGACCACGAGGACGCGACCATGCGTGCCCAGCCGTGACCGGATCAGATCCAACAGGTGCTGGTCCCTGATCCTCATGTGCAGCTTGTTTTCTCTTTGGACGGGGCCTGGATAGTCGGGGTCATGGCTCTCAAGCCAGTTGGGATCGGTGTTCAAGTCAAGGCCGGTGCGGTCGCGATACCAGGCGCGAAAGGCGCTGATGCTAGTGTCAGGTTGGGGCGTCAGGCCGCGCGCGGTCCATTTCGCCCAGCGTTCAAAAACCGAGTCGAAACGCGGATCGTCGGGGCCGGTGATGTCGCCCTCCCGTCGGCTTTGCTCAAGAGGGCCGAAAAGAGAGGCATAAAAGGCGTCTTGAGGGTCGCTGCCCGCCACCAGAAGGGCGGTGTAGATGTCCTGATCGGATGGCTCGCCGCCCCACAAGGGGATACTGCGTTCGATGGCCAGTTGCGCCGTATACAGGGCTTCGCCAGCCGAGGCAGGATTTGCTGAGGCCTTGAGACGGCGGGCTTCCAGCACGATAGGGCGTGGCCACTCGCCTTGCGCCGTTTCTATGCCTTCGATGATGACGGCGCGGGGCTGAACGGCATCAAAGGCGGTTCGCACCAGGGCGAAGGTCGGGTGATCGGCGTTGATGGAATGTCTCGCCGCCACAAAACCCAACGCCCGCTCGCCGCGCTCAAATATCGCCAGGAAGGGGGGCTGGCGAGGCAGGCGAGCCTGAAGCGCCAGACTGAATTCCGAGACGCCCTCGGGTGACGATTGAGCGGTCGTGCATCCGACGACGGAAAGACCGCCGAGCAGCGCCGATCTACGGTTCAGCTTGATCATGGTGCAGGATGAACACGGCGTTCGGGTCATGTCCACTTAATGACCGTCAGGCAAGACGGTGCGGCTCTGATCGCCCCGCCGCTGTTGACCCCGGGCCTTCAAGGCGTCAAAGCCCGGTGCATGCTACAGAACCTCGAAACCCTGTCCCGTGAGGCCCGTTCGTGGCCGTTTGAGCAAGCGCGCAACCTGCTGGCCCACGTGCTCAAAAAACGGCTGTCTGACGCGGAGCGCGATGCGGCCAAGCTGCTGATCGACGCGGGCAAGACGGACGAGGCTCTGGCCACCTTCGAGGCGCTGAACCGGCCGGTGATCCTGGAGACGGGTTACGGCCCGTCGGGCCTGCCGCACATGGGCACCTTCGGCGAGGTGGCGCGCACGACCATGGTGCGCAACGCGTTCCGCGCCCTGACCGGCGATCACTGGGCTACGCGCCTGATCGCCTTCAGCGACGACATGGACGGCCTGCGCAAGGTGCCCGAGGGCATCCCCAACCCTGAGATGCTGCGCGAAGACCTGCATCTGCCGCTGACCAAGGTGCGCGATCCGTTCGGCACCCACGACAGCTTCGGCGCGCACAACAACGCCCGCCTGCGCGCCTTCCTCGACAGCTTCGGCTTCGATTATGAGTTCATGTCCTCGACCGAGACCTATCGGTCGGGCCGGTTCGACGCGGCCCTGCTGACCTTGCTGGAGCGTTTCGACAAGGTCATGGGCATCATGTTGCCGACCCTGGGCGAAGAGCGTCGGGCGACCTATTCGCCCTTCCTGCCCATCAGCCCGATCACCGGCCACGTGCTGCAGGTGCCGACGCTGGAACGCAACGTCGAGAAGGGCACGATCGTCTTTGTCGACCCCGCCAAGGGCGAGGATGGCGGCCGCACCGAGGTTCCTGTCACCGGCGGTCATGTGAAGCTGCAGTGGAAGCCCGACTGGGCCATGCGCTGGACCGCGCTGGACGTCGACTATGAGATGTCGGGCAAGGACCTGATCGAGAGCGTGCGCGAGTCGTCCAAGCTGTGCCGCGCCATCGGCGGCGTTCCGCCGGAAGGCTTTAACTATGAGCTTTTCCTCGACATCGAAGGGAAGAAGATCTCCAAGTCCAAGGGCAACGGCCTGACGATGGAGGAGTGGCTGCGCTACGGCACGCCCGAGAGCCTCAGCTGGTACATGTTCCAGTCGCCGAAGTCGGCCAAGAGCCTGCACTTCAACGTCATTCCGCGCGCGACGGACGACTATCTGTCCTTCATCGAACAGTACAAGACGCAGGAACCGGCCAAGCGGATGGACAACGCCGTGTGGCACATCCACTCGGGGAACCCGCCTGAGAGCGCCTCGCCGGTGTCGTTCGCCCTGTTGCTGAATCTGGTGGGCGTGGCCAACGCCTCGACCAAGGAGCAGCTGTGGGCCTATTTCGCCAAATATCTGCCTGACGCCACGCCGGATAACGAGCCCGTGCTGGATCGGCTGATGGGCTATGCGCTGAACTACTACGAGGACTTTGTGAAGCCCTCGAAGACCTATCGTCTGCCCGACGACAAGGAGAAGGCGGCGCTGCTGGATCTGGCCGAACGTCTCAAGGCCCTGCCGGCGGACACGACCGACGGCGAGATCATCCAGGGCGAGGTCTACGCCGTGGGCAAGGCGCATGAGTTCGAGCCGCTGCGGGCCTGGTTCCAGGCGCTGTACGAGGTGCTGCTGGGGGCATCCCAGGGGCCGCGCTTCGGGTCGTTCGCGGCCATCTATGGCCTGCCGCAGACGATCGCCCTGCTTGAAGCTGGTGCAAACGGCGAACTGGCCGCCTGACCCTGACCGTTATCCCGGCCGAAGCCGTAAGGCGTAGAGCCGGGACCGCCCAAAGCTTGACGGCCGGTGTTTCCTGGTCCCGGATAACGGCTTCGCCGTTTCCGGGATGACGGCGGGGGCGCCAACGGGCCTCAAGTAGCCCGAAGGGCGGTAGGCCCCCTAAACATGAACACAACATAACGGCGAGGCGGGGGGAGCCTTCAGCTTCGCCGATGTATTCTCTCTTCATCGACAACTCGATGACAGGAGAGACAGATGTCGAAGATGTTCAAGGCGGGTCTGGCCGCCACCGCCATGTTCGCCGCCCTGGGTTCCGCCGCCGTGCCGATGAGCGCCGCCGCCATGCCGCAGGCCAACGGCGTCACCAACTGCGACGCCCCCGGCGGTCGCCAGCAGGCGGGCGCCGCGATCGGCGCCGTTTTGGGCGGCCTGGCCGGCAGCCAGGTTTCCAAGAATGAGCGAGCGCTTGGCGCGGTGGTCGGCGCTGGCGCCGGCGCTGCGGCGGGCTCCTATATCGGCTGTAACCAGCAACGTGCGCGGTCGGCCAATCAGGCGGGCGCCAACTCCTACCGCGCGACCTCCAATCTGCGCATTCGCACGGGCCCGGGCGCCAACTATCGCCAGACCGGCAGCCTGTCGGCCGGTCAGCCCTTCACCGCCATCGGCTCGCAGGGCGAGTGGGTCCAGATCGCCGGCGGCGGTTGGGTGAACGCCCACTACGTCGCGCCGAAC
The DNA here is from genome assembly GCF_000421705.1 of Brevundimonas naejangsanensis DSM 23858. GTDB lineage: Bacteria > Pseudomonadota > Alphaproteobacteria > Caulobacterales > Caulobacteraceae > Brevundimonas > Brevundimonas naejangsanensis. The sequence goes on along the minus strand of NZ_ATXN01000002.1, from coordinate 424,717 downwards.
TGATCGATTTTCTCCCCCGCATCGATCAGAGCGAAGGCCGTCCCGAAAGGGGCGGCCTTTGTGCTTTATTGGCTGACCCAAAGGATACGCGCCATCCAGAGGAGCTGATCGCGCGCAATGGTGCGCGGCGGATACTCGGGGTTGATGGAGGCCAGGACGATGTCTCGCACGCCGAGCGCGGCGGCCTCTTTCGCCAGTGTTTCGCCGCTTCGGGTGCGCAAGGCCACGCGATCGCCCCGCCGAATGTCCGTGGCGTCCAGATCGACAATCACCCGGTCGCCGGGGCGATACAGGGGCGCCATCGAGTCGCCCTCGATCCGCAGACTGAACAGGCTGTCCTTCCGCGTCGGCAGATCCGTCTGCTCCCAGCCTTCAGCCAAGGGCAGGCCCGCGTCGTCGAAGAAGCCTTGGTCGCCTGCGCGCGCCAGGCCGAGCAGGGGGATGGGCAGGGTGCGCAGCCCGGCGTCGTCTGCCAGATCCGCGAACTCGCCCAGGCTGAGGCCCGTCGATTGCAATACGCGCATCAGGCTTTCGGTGGAGGGCCATCTCGGCCGCGTAGGCGCGCCGGGGCCAAACCGCTTTGATGGGTTGAAGCTGGTGGGGTCCAGTCCTGCACGGCGCGCCAGTCCGGAGGCCGACAGGCCCTCACGGCGCGCCAGCGCATCAATCGCGTTCCATATCTGCGTGTGTGACAGGGGCATGTGCAACCCTATCATGCCAGGCTGAGTATAGGAATATTAGCCTATTCGGTATCCTGGCCGACGGCCCGACGCTCCTGCCAAGCCAAAAAGGCGCCGACGGCGATTGCGATCATGATGCCGTAGGCCGTCATGTTCAGTACGGTGTAGAAGGCGGAAACCGTCGGCTTCATCTTCATGAAAACCATGACGTGGCTGGCGACGGTCAATAATTGAAGCGCACTGGCCCAGACGGGCCAGGAACGAGGCGACTTCCACACCAGTGCGACGAAAACGCCCAGAACAACCAGGTCAATCACGAACATCGGCCACTGGACGCCAGCATAGCCGATGTAGTTCTGGGTCAGGATCGATAAAAACCACGCCAGAAGCATCGTCGCAGCGCCGATCCTCTCGGGTTTCCCGCCCTTGGCGAGCGCGAACAGCCCTATGGCGAGCATAATCGTCATGCCGATGTACTCGGACATGAAGCTGAACATGAAAAACCCCCTCCGCCGTGAGCGAAGGGGGTATCATGTCACCGAAGCGCGGGAAACGCATCCAGCACTATGGCTTGGTTAGATTAAATTCACGCAACCCGCAGGTGGCCCATCGGGCGGTCGTCCCACTCGTCGGGCTTGGCCACGGGGCCGGCGGCGTAGACGCCGTAGCCCATGCGGCGATGGTCTTTGGCCATTTCGTTGTGGCTGGCGACGATGGCTTCGCGCGCGGCGCTGAGGGCGGCGATGGCTTCCATCGCCTTGGCTTGCGAAACCGTTCCCGCAACAGCGGACACGTTGAGCGCGGAACGGGCGCCGATCATCGACTGCACGAGGGCGGTCGCTTGCACGATCGCGTCGTCGATCGCCTTTTCAGCAGAGTGCAGATCGCCGGCGACGGCGGCGATGACTTCGTTGCGTTGCATAGCTTACCCCTCATCTAATGAACGATGGGCAATAGTTAACACGCGTTAACGACCTTCGGTAGTGTTTTGTTTACCATTTTTTACGTTGCAGGAGAGGCGCCGCCGAGATTCGGCTTCAGCCTGAGGTGGCTTCATCCAGCAGGAAGTGAGCGGTTAGACTGGCGATCGGCTGGGCATGGTTTTCCTGCCAGGCTTCGGCGATGACATAGGCCACCCGGCGTCCAGCGCGGTTGATGCGGGCGCGGGCGTATACGTCCACCGGCTTGCCGGACCGAAGATAGGCCACCGTCACATTGATCGGGCGCGGCAGGCGCAGGCCGGGATAGGTGAGGGCGACCTGAGCCATAGCCGTCATCTCCAGCAGGGCGGCCGTAGAACCGCCATGTAGGGCGGGCAGTAGCGGGTTGCCGATCAGCCTGTCGTCAAACGGCATGGTGACGGTGATTTCATCACCGTTCACCTGTGTCTGGAGGCCGAGAAAGCGGGCGTAGGGCAGGGTGTCCAGCAGGGCGGCGGTCATGCGGCGTCCTTGGCTCTACGGGGTTTCAGATTGGCGCCGGTGCGGCTGTCGCCTTCGGCGCTGACCATATAGGCGGACTGGGCGGCCGCGACGGGGTCGGCAGGATCATCCTCGAACGCCCAGGCCCGCACGAAAGCCAGATTGCGCGTCAGGCGATAGCATCGAGCCTCGGCCAGCAGGTCGCGCCCCGGCTGGGCGGCGCGCATGTAATCGACCCTGAGGTCCAGCGTCGCAATGGGGCGGAACGCATCCAAGGCTACCCAGACCGCCAGGCCGCCCGCATGATCCAGCAGGGTGGTGACCAGGCCACCCGCCAGCACGCCCGTCTCGGGGTCGCCGACGAGATCGTCGCGATAGGGCACGCGCATCCGCACCCGATCACCCTCCAGCCCTTCATAGGCAAAGCCCAGGGCGTGGGTATGGGCGGCGCCTGAGGCCAGTTGCGGCAGCAGGGTGGTAAGGAACGATTCCGTCATCAAGGCGTCCTTTGTGAGCGTCGCCTTTGGTCGCCCGCCCGAGGTTGTCTTGTCCAGCCACACTGTGAACCGATGATGCGTCCTCAGGATCTTTTGCGGCCTACGCCGGCAGGTCTCTATTGCCCGCCCGGAGATTTCTATGTCGATCCGATGCGTCCGGTGGACCGGGCCGTGATCACGCATGGGCATTCGGACCATGCGCGCGCCGGACATGGGTCCGTGCTGGCGACGCCTGAGACCCTGGCGATCATGGCGGTTCGGTACGGCGTGGATTTCGCAGGGCGGACGCAGGCGGCGGGCTATGGCGAAACGACATCCGTCGGAGGCGTCGAGGTGCGACTGATCCCGGCCGGACATGTTCTGGGTTCGGCGCAGGCGGTCGTCAGTCAGAGCGGCCTGATCATGACGGTATCAGGCGACTATAAACGCCGCCGCGATCCGACCTGCGCTCCGTTTGAGGCGGCGCCTTGCCATGTCTTCATTTCAGAGGCGACGTTTGGCCTTCCGGTCTTCGTTCATCCGCCGGACACAGAAGAGATTCAGCGGCTTGTGTCGTCTCTGGCGCAGTTTCCCGAGCGGGCGCACCTGGTCGGCGCCTATGCGCTGGGCAAGGCGCAGCGCATCATACGACTGTTGCGTGAAGCGGATTGGGAACGGCCCATCTATGTCCACGGCGCGCTGGAGCGGCTGAACGACCTTTATCAGGCGTCAGGCGTCCCGCTAGGCCCGCTGGCGCCTGCAACGGGGCTGAAGGCCGGAGCCTTGGGCGGCGAGGTGGTCATTGCGCCGCCGTCGGCCATTCAGGATCGCTGGGCGCGCAGGTTCGCCGAGCCGATCGCGGCGTTTGCATCGGGCTGGATGGGCGTTCGCGCCCGCGCCCGCCAGCGCGGCGTCGAACTGCCGCTGGTGATTTCCGACCATGCCGACTGGCCAGAACTGACGCGGACGTTCGAAGAGATCGCGCCGGAAGAAGTCTGGATCACGCACGGCAGAGAGGAGGGCCTGCTGCGCTGGTGCGAACTGAAGGGGATGCGGGCGCGCGCCTTGCGTCTTGTCGGCTATGACGACGAAGGCGAAGGCGAGCAGAACGTGCTGGAGGACGCCGGCTGAACCGGCATCAGGCGGCGCCGCGATCCTTGCGGGCGACGTTCTGCTCGGCGGGATCAAGGGCCGTGTTCATCGCCAGGCGCAGTCGTTCAGGCTTGATGGGTTTTTCGACCACGGCCGCCATTCCTGCCGCCAGATAGCCCTTGGCATCGTCCGGATCGGCGTTGGCGGTGAGGGCGATGATGGGGATCTGGCTGGCGGGCCCTGCCAGGGCGCGGATTGCGCGCGTGGCGCCGACGCCGTCCAGGCGGGGCATCTTGATGTCCATCAGAATCAGATCGAACGGCCGTGTCTGCACGGCTTCGACAGCTTCCTGGCCGTCCTCGACGGTTTCCGAGGTGCAGCCGAACATCTCGCACAGGGCCTGGGCCACGACGCGGTTGGTCGCATTGTCGTCGGCGATGAGAATGTGCGGCTGGGCCTGCAGGTGCAGATGCTCCAGGTCCGCGATGTTGGATGGCGTTTCCTGCTCCATCAAGGCGATGGGAGCTTCGATTTCAAAGGCGAAGGTCGCGCCCCGACCGGCGTTGTGCTCCGCGCGCAGCTTGCCCGCCATGTATTGAACCAGACGGCGGCTGACCATCAGTCCCAGGTCGCCGTCCTGTTCGGCCGCGTCGTCGAACCGGGCCGGGTCGGCCGCGCCATCGTCGCGGACGCGGGCCTCGATCACCACCTGATCGCCTCGAGCCTGAGCCTTCAGGCTGGCTTCGACCATGCCGTGACGCGCATTGCCCAGGGCGGCGCCGATCAGGTTGTTGAACACCTGCTTCAGGCGCTCGGCGTCCAGCATGGCCGCCAGTTCGGTGTCGCCCTCATACCCGACCATCAGGGTCACGCCATCCTGGGCGGCGCGCGGAGACCAATGGGTCTGAAGCTGGTCCATCAGGGTGCGTAGCGGCGTAGGCGCCGGAGACAACTGCAGCTCTCCCGCCTCGGCACGAGCCAGATCCAGCGCGTCGTGCAGGTCGCCCAAGAGGTCTTCGGCCGATTCCATGATGGTGCGAGCGTGCGCCTTGGCCGCTTCATTCAGCGGCTGTCGATACAGGAGTTCCGCGACAGCCAGCACGCCGTTCATGGAGGTGCTCAGCTCGCGATTGAGCAGGCCCATGAAGCGGCTCTTCTCACGGGCGGCGGTCTGCATGGCGTGATCGGCGTCAACGGCGGCGCGGGCCTGTTCTGCCAGACGCTGGTTTTCATGCCTCTGCTGTTCGTTGACGGCGCGCAGCAGGGCCACGGCCGTACCGACGCCGCGATAGGCGCCGTTGCGGGTTACGATAAAGCCGCGCATCAGCGCGCCGGGACCGCTTTTCAGGATGATGTCGGCGAAGGCGTCGATGCGAACGCCCGCCTCGACCACCGCCGGTTCCGGGTCCATCAGGTGAGAGACCTCGCGCCCGCCGTACAGGCTGACGCCCAGCGGACCGGCCAGCTTCATCAGGAAGTCGCTGCGTTCGATCAGGCCGACCGGGCGGTCGCCGTCCACGACAGCTATCGCCAGGGTATCCGGCTCCCGCTCGAAACGCGCAAAGACCTCTCCTGTCTTGGCAGAAGGGGGGACGGGCTCCGCCCTGTCGGTCAGCACTTCGATGGTCGGCATTCGGCCGGACTCCTACTAAGGCGATTTTACATTCGCTCATGATTGTTTGCTGAACCGTTAAGCCTGGCCCGTAAAATTACGGGGACCGGTTTGTTTTGCGGCGCGGGCGGGTCTGGTCTATGGTTCTTGACCACCCATCTTCCTGATCCTGGAACGTCTTCTGGATGCGCGCGGCCGACCGGCCGACCGCAGGTTTGTCATGAGCGAAATCGACCCCCACCCCACAACCTCCGCCCTGGTTCTCTTTTCCGGAGGGCAGGACAGCGCCACCTGTCTGGCCTGGGCGCTGGAGCGGTTTGATCGGGTGGAGACGGTCGGTTTCGACTATGGCCAGCGCCATGCGGTTGAGATGCAGGCGCGCCAGGCGGTGCGACGCGAGGTGATCAAGGCTCTGCCGCAATGGGCGGACAGACTGGGCGATGATCATGTGGTCGATCTGACGGGCTTCGGCGCCATCGGCGAGACGGCCATGACCACCGAGCGCGCCATTGAGGCCGACGCGCGCGGCCTGCCCAACACCTTCGTTCCGGGACGCAATCTGATCTTTCTGGTCGCGGCGGCGGCGCTGGCCGACCGACGCGGGCTGGAAGTATTGATCGGCGGCATGTGCGAGACGGACTATTCGGGCTATCCGGATTGTCGCAACGACACCATTCAGGCCACGGCCCGCGCCCTGTCCCTGGGGCTGGACAAGTCGGTACCGGTTGAGACGCCGCTGATGTTCCTGACCAAGGCGCAGACGTGGGAACTGGCCGAGCGGATCGGCGGCCGCGTTCTGGTCGAGGCGATCATCGAGTTCAGCCACACCTGCTATCTGGGCGACCGGACGCAGCGTCACGCCTGGGGTTATGGCTGCGGAGCCTGCCCAGCCTGCGAACTGCGCGCGGCGGGCTATGCCGAATGGGCTGCTGCATGACCTATTCGGCCAAGGAAGTCTTCCTGACAGTGCAGGGCGAGGGCGGGCAGGCGGGCCGCCCGGCGGTCTTCCTGCGCTTCGCCGGATGCAATCTGTGGAGCGGGCTGGAGCGGGATCGCGCTGCCGCCGTCTGCACCTTCTGCGACACCGATTTCGTCGGCGTGGACGGCGATGGCGGCGGCAAGTTCAAGAGCGCTGACCTGATGGCCGATCATGTCGCAGGGATGTGGCGCGGTCGCGAGGGCGACCCCAAGCTGGTGGTCTGCACCGGCGGCGAGCCTTTGATGCAGTTGGACGCGCCGCTGATCGACGCCCTGCACGCGCGGGGGTTCCAGATCGCCATCGAAAGCAACGGCACGTTGGCGGCGCCGGAGGGGATCGACTGGATCTGCATCAGCCCCAAGGCCGACGCCTCCGTGGTTCAGACCACGGGTCAGGAACTGAAGCTGGTCTTCCCTCAGCTTCTGGCCATGCCTGACCGTTTCGAGCACCTCGATTTCGAGCATTTCTGGCTTCAGCCGATGGATGGACCAGACCAGGCCGCCAACACGGCGGCCGCCATTGAATACTGTCTGACCCATCCGAAATGGCGGCTCAGCGTTCAGACACACAAATATATCGGGGTGCGGTAGGCCCTCAGCAGTGCTTGCCGCGCTTCTGTCTCTGTTCGCAGCGGCGTTGTTCACGCTCCCATGCGCGCTGTTCGCGTTCGCGCTTGGCCCTGGTTTCCTCATCCGATGTGGTGACGGCGTCGAAGCCCGCGCCCACGGCGGCTCCCGTCACCTTGGCCGCGCCGCCGACCACAGCGGCCCCTGCGCCGACGACGGCGCCCGCGACGCAGCCCTGAAGCATCAGGGCGGCGGTCAGGCAGAAGGCGAGGATGGGCAGGGGCTTGATCATCATGGTAGCAGTCTGCCTACGCGGGCCGCGCATGTCAGCGTGTAAAAAAGAGAGACCCCGGAGATCGCTCTTCGGGGTCTCTTGCCAGGGGCCCTCCGCTTACCAGCTCCAGGCGTCGCGGACGACTTCGATGATGTAGCCGTCGTATTCGTCGATCAGATAGATCGCATTGTCGACATAGACCCACCGCGTGCCCGGAGGCGGATAGCCCAGGCCATAGGTGCGCCAGTCATTCACCTGATAGCGCCAGAAGACATCCGGCAGGTACTGACCGACGTAATACTGCCGGTTCCAATAGGTGCGCGGCACGCTGTAGTAGCCGTAGCCCGGTGCGAAATAGAAGCCGACGCGCACGCCGCTCCAGCCCCGGAAGCGAGAGTCGTTTCGCCACCAGTCGCTGCGATGACGACGGTCCCAGTCACGGCGCCACTGGTCCCGGTTCCAGCGATTGTGGAACTCGCGATAGTCCCGGTCTCTGTTCCAGCCGGGACGATCCGGCCGGTGTGGACGGTTGGCGTCGGGGCGGCCGGGCCGGTTCCAGTCCGAACGAGTCGGCCGGTTGGTGTCTGGACGATTCGGGCGGTTCCAATCCGGACGGTCCGGACGATTTGCGCCGGGACGATCGGGACGATTGGGGCGATCTGGCCTGTCGGGGCGTTGAGGGCGATCGGGGCGGTCAGGCCGATCGGGGCGCCCAGGCTGGTTCGGTTGATTCCAGTCGGGACGGTTAGGCCGGTCCGGGCGATCGGGACGCTGTCCTTCTGGACGATCCGGGCGGTTGGGTCGTTGGTGATCGGGGCGCTCGCCGCCAGGGCGCTGCGGACGCTGGGCGTCCGGCCGCGCTTCAGGTCGAGGTTGGTTCGGACGCGGCTGATCGGGACGGGACTGATTGGGACGAGGCTGGGCGTTCTGGCGCGGCGCTTCCTGGCGCTCTCGCGGCCTTATGGCCATGTCGCCGCGATCAGGTTGCGGCGCAGCGCGTCGTTCAGAGCGGCGTGGGCCGTCCTCGCGGGTCTGGGCGCGTTGAGGCCGTTCCTGGGCCAGGGCCGACAGAGGTGCTGCGGCGGGCACGAGGAAGGCGGAAACCGCCGCGAACATGAGAAGAGAACGTTTCATGGTCAGAATCCTCGCACGCCCAGATTGGGCGGCTTGATCGGAAAATAGACGCCGGGGCATGAACTGCGGCTGAACGAAGATCGCAGAGCGTTGTCATGAAAAAGCCCCGCAAGACAGACGCTTGCGGGGCCAGTCGACTGCACGAGCGCAGGTTTAATAGACGTTGTTCATCACGCTGGCGATCAGGCCGGTGGCGACCGCGATCATCAGGATGTCATTGCCGGCGTGGACGTAGCGGTAACCGCGCGGCGCCGGACGCAGGCCATAGAAATAGGGGTCGCTGACATAGTAGCTGCGATACGCTGGCGGCAGGTATCCGCCCGTGCGCCAGCGATAACCGTAATAACGCGGCTCGACCCGATAATAGCCGTGGCCCGGCGCATACCAATAGCCGTTGCGCGCGCCGCGATAATCGCGGAATTCGGGGCGTCCGCGCCACCAGTTGCGGTTGTCGCGGCTCCAGCGGTCCTGGCGGCGCTGATCCTGACGCCAGTCGCGATGATCCGAGCGGCGATCCTGGCGCCAGTCCCGGCGGTCGTCGCGGCGATCCTGACGCCAGTCGCGACGGTCGTCACGACGGTCCTGCCGCCACTCACGGCGATCATGACGATCCTGGGCCTGCGCCATCATGGGAGCGGCCGTGGTCGCCAGCGCCAGGGCGATGACGGCGGCCTTGGTCAGGCGGTTCATGTTAAACTCCATGCAAAGCGGCGAAACCCTGTCTGGGCCTAACTTCGGCGTCGGCGAATGAACGGCGTCTGAACCGGCCTGTCAGCCTCGCGTCTGCAAGGGCGGGCGCGTTAACGCTAATTTCAAACCGCGGGTATTTGAATGCGTGTCCGAGAGCGGCGCAGAACGTGCTTCTCAGGAGGAACCTAGCGATGAACGCCCATGATACGGCGCGCGAACAGACCGACTACGCGCCCTTGCCCCTGCCCACGCCGGATATGGACGGCGATGCGCTGTTCCGGTTGGGCCTGGCCTATTCGTCCGGCCTGGACGGATGTCCGATCGATCGGGTGTCGGCCCATATGATCTTCAACCTGGCGGCCATGAAGGGTTCGCTCGAGGCGAAAGGGTATCGCCGCGATCTCAGCCAGGAGATGGAGCACGACGAGATCGCTGAGGCCCAGCGCGCCGCGCGTCGCTGGATCGACGCCGGTTCATCGTCTCTGGCGGCCTGATTTCAAGCGGACCGAGACGGCTTCGGCGTCTGGACCGGGCGGCGACGGCGGGGTATGCACCCGGCAAGTTCTCCGTCCGAAGGATTCCGTCCATGCTCGCTCGCATCTATCGCCCGGCCAAGACCGCGATGCAGTCCGGCAAGGCCAAGACGCGCGACTGGCGCCTGGAGTTCGAGCCCGCCTCGGCTCGCACGATCGACCCGCTGATGGGCTGGACCAGCTCGACCGACATGAACGGCCAGGTCCGCCTGAGCTTCGACACCAAGGAAGAGGCGATCGAATACGCCGAACGCCACGGCATCGCCTTCCGCCTGCATGAGCCGAACGAGGCGCCGGTCATCATCAAGGCCTACGCCGACAACTTCGCAACTGATCGCAAACAGTCCTGGACCCACTAAGGTCCGCGGCCCCTGGCGCCCATAGCTCAACCGGATAGAGCACCTGCCTTCTAAGCAGGGGGTTGCAGGTTCGAGTCCTGCTGGGCGCGCCACGCCGCCAATCCACGCGTCAGATCGGCGATCAGATCGGCGGGATCCTCCAACCCTATATGCAGGCGCAATAACTGGCCGGGCAGGTCGGGCGCGTGCTGCCGATAGGCTAACTGCGGGGTTTCGTGGGTGATCAGGCTCTCGAAGCCTCCCCAGGAATAGCCCATGCCGAACAGGCTGAGGGCGCGCATGAAGGCGTGGGCCGCCGCCTTGTCGCCGCCCTTCATGACGACGCCCATCAAGGACGCTGCGCCGTCGAAATCCCGGCGCCAAAGCGCGTGCCCGACTGAGCCGGGCAGGGGCGGGTACAGGACGCGGGCCACCTCGGGCTGGTCCTGAAGCCATTCGGCGACGCGCAGGGCGGCGCGCGCCTGGGCCTCATAGCGCAGCGGCAGGGTGCGCAGCCCGCGCAGCGCCAGCCAGGCGTCGTCTGGCGAGACGTGCCAGCCCATGTCCTCGATGACGATATTGATGGCCCGGATGATCTCAGGCGCCTGCGCCGCCACGCCGCCCATCAGCAGGTCGGAATGGCCTCCCGCATATTTCGTCAGGGCCTGAACGCTGACATCCACGCCGTGGGCCAGCGGGCGGAAGGCCAGACCGGCCGCCCAGGTGTTGTCCATCACCGTCAGCACGCCACGCGCCCTGCAGGCCGCCGCTACGGCTGGCACGTCCATCATGTCGAAGGTGAGAGAGCCGGGCGCTTCGATCAGCAACACCCGCGTGCGCTCATTTGCCTGATCCATCACTTCCTCGACAGACGCCCCGGCCGGGTGAAAGCGCGCGGCGACGCCTCTGTCGGCCATGTGGCGCGTCAGAAACCGCCGTGTGGGGCCATAGACGGCTTCGGTCGTCAGCACTTCGTCGCCGGGGCGAAGAAGGGCTGTGAGAGGCAGGGTGACGGCCGCCAGGCCGGACGGAACCAGAAAGACCTCGCTCGCCCCCTCCAGATCGGCCAGGGCCGCCCGCAGTTCACGCGCCGCGCTGGTCCCGTCCAGCCCATAGACGGGACCGTCTCTGGGATCCTGCATCGCCGCCGGGTCGTCGCTCAGCATGGTGGAGGCGCGTTCAATCGGCGGATTGACGGGACGGCGACCCAGACCGCGTCGCGTGGCGCCGGCGACCAGTCGCGTGCGGTCCGATAGCTTCGGCATATGACCTCCGGCGGATTGTGCTCCAGGCGTCAGAGTGGCGGTCGCCGACGCGCCGGGCAAGATTTCACCAGCCAGGAAAATGCTCTTTGGGCCTGGGCGAGGTCGCTCAGAAGTCTCAAGCCCGCTTTCGTTGTCGTTCGCGCGACAGTTGACCTTAGGCGGATGCAGGCGGGGCAGCAGTTTAAGATTGATTCTGATAATCGTTCGCACTAAAGGCGAGGACTCTTTCAAACAGGGTGCCGCCTATGCGTTCGTTATTGATGTTTTCCGCCGGACTTGCCGCCCTCGGGGCCGCCCTGCCGGCCAGCGCCGAGGGCGCGTTTGAGATCGACCTGAATCAACCGGTGCGGGTGGCTCCGGTCACGGTTGTCGGCACTCGCACCGAACGGCGCATCGACGAAGTCCCAGCCAGCATCAGCGTGATCACCGCCAAGGATATTGAGAACAACCTAGTAACGGACATCAAGGACCTGATCCGGTTCGAGCCGGGCGTCAGCGTTCCGACCAGCCCCGCCCGCTTCTCGGCCGCCCTGTCGGGCGCCGGTCGTGACGGCAATTCAGGCTTCACCATTCGCGGCATGGGCGGCAACCGCGTCTTGATCGTCCAGGACGGCGTGCGGGTGCCGGACGGCTTCGCCTTCGGCGCCCAGGCGGTCGGGCGGGGCGGCTATAATGACCTGGATCTGGTCAAGTCGGTCGAGATCCTGCGCGGTCCGGCTTCGGCTCTGTATGGCTCGGATGGCATCGCCGGGGCGGTCAGCTTCACCTCGAAGGACCCGACCGACTTCATCGAGGCGGGCCGCAGCTTCGGCGCCCGTGCGCGGGTCGGCTACAACTCCGCTGATGAGGGCTGGACCGAAGGCCTGGCCCTGGCCGGGCGCAGCGGCGCCCTTTCGGGTCTGCTGGCCTACACCCGCCGTGACGCACAAGAGACCGAGAACATGGCTGAGACCGGCGGCGTCGGCGCGGCCCGCACCCAGCCCAACCCTCAGGACTTCGCCTCCGACGCCGTGTTGGCCAAGCTGGTCTGGGATGTGAATGACCATCACACCCTGCGCCTGACCTACGACCATTTCGACCAGGACATGGAGGGCGAGGCGCTCAGCAGCTATTCCGCTTCCGTCACCGGCCTGAGCGCCCAGGACGAGACGCAGCGAGACCGCGTCAGCCTTGACTGGCGTTTCGACGACTTCCTGGGCCTCGATTCCGGCTCCGCCGCCGTCTTCTGGCAGGATGCCACGACGCGCCAGTTCACCTATGAGCAGCGCCCGACGCTGGGCGATCGCACCCGCGACGTGACCTTCGACAACGCCGTCTGGGGCCTGGCGGCGCAGGGTTCCAAGAGCTTCGGCGGCGAGGCTGTTCGTCACCGGGTCACCTTCGGCGCCGACTGGTCGCGCACCACCCAGGAAGGCATCCGCGACGGTACGGTCCCGCCGATGGGCGAGCCTTTCCCCGCCCGGCCTTTCCCCAAGACCGAGTTCGACTTGGCGGGCCTGTTCATCCAGGACGAGATCGATCTGCTGGGCGGCCGCCTCAGCATCATCCCGGCCCTGCGCTACGACTGGTATGAGCTGACGCCGCAGGCCGACGCCCTGTTCCCGGCCCCGGCCGAGGGGCAGAGCGACAGCCATCTGTCGCCCAAGATCGGCGCCATCTACTGGGCCGACGATCATTTCGGCGTCTTCGCCAACTACGCCCAGGGCTTCAAGGCGCCCTCGCCGATGCAGGTGAACAACTTCTTCGCCAACCCGGTGTTCGGCTATGAGTCCATTCCGAACCCGGACCTGAAGCCCGAAACCAGCGAGAGCATCGAGGGCGGCTTCCGCTTCCGCAATCTGGAGGCCTTCGGCGGCGCCCTTTCGCTGCAGGCCACGGCCTTCCGCACGGAGTACGACGACTTCATTAATCAGGTCGTGGTGAGCGGGACCGGCGTGCCGGGCGTCGATCCGCTGATCTATCAGTACGTCAATCTGACCAAGGTCGAGATCTGGGGCCTGGAAGCGCGCGGCGACATTCATTGGGACAACGGCTTCTCGACCATCGTCGCCGCCTCTTTCGCCGATGGCGAACAGGAGACGGAAGGCAAGCGCGGCGCCCTGACCAGCGTGGATCCGATCAAACTGGTCGGCGGGCTGAACTACGCCGCTCCCTCGGGCGTCTGGGGCGGAAGCGCCACGGTCACCTGGTCGGACAGGAAGTCGAACCATGAATGCGGCGGCGGTCTGTGCTGGCCGGGCGAGCGCTTCACCCTGCTGGACGTCACCGCCTTCTGGAACGTGACCGAACGGGCCACTCTGCGCGCCGGTGCCTTCAACGTCTTTGACGAGAAATACGCCTGGTGGAGCGACGTGCGCGGCCTGAACAGCCCGGCCGTCGGCGCCCGACCGGCGACGCTGGACGCCTTTACCCAGCCCGGCCGCAACTTCGGCGTGTCTCTGAGCGTGCGCCTGTGAGCTCGACCATGCCCCGGAAGCGCCAGCTGAAACCCCGTCCTTCGCAAACCAATGGAGCAGCCCCCATGCGCGCAATCTTGATAGCGGCCGCCCTTCTGACCGGCGCCCCGGCCGTCCAGGCGTTGCCCGCCTCGACGACGGCGACAGGCCAGACCCAGGCGCCCGCCAGCGCCTTTGAACAGGACCGGCAGGCCATCCTGGCCCAGGTCGGCGATTATCGCGTGCGTTTCGACATGCGCGAGACGGTCGGCCTGCAGGCGGACTATCAGCCGCTCGAGCCCAAGCGGTCCGGCGGCACCGAGATCGTGCGTGTCGTCTACGACACCGGCGATCGCATCAGCCTTCAGCACATCCTGGTCATGTATCACGAGGGCCAGACCATACTGGTCAAACACTGGCGTCAGGACTGGGCCCATCAGCCCGAGACCGTGCTGACCTACGCTGGACCGGACCAGTGGACCCTGACTCCTGTGTCGGCCGAAGAGCGTCGCGGCGCCTGGTCCCAGACTGTCTGGCAAACGGACGATTCGCCTCGCTACGGGGGCGTGGGACGTTGGAGCTACGACAATGGCATGACCGTGTGGACGTCCGGCCCGACCTGGCGGCCGCTGGCCCGTCGCGACGCCGTGCGCAACCCGGTCTATGACCGTTATCTTGGGACCAATCGCCACGTTATCCGTCCGGGCGGCTGGGTCCACATTCAGGACAACGTCAAGATGACGGGGCGTAACGGCGGTGTTCCTCAGGCCGTGGTTCAGGAAGACGTGGTTAACACCTACGACGCCTCGACGGCCTTCGAGCCCAAGCCCGGCGACGACTATTGGGCCGCGACCAAAGACTACTGGGCTGAGGTCCGCGCCGCATGGGACGCCGTGATCGCACGTGAGGGAGGCGTCCATGTTCAGGAGGTCGCCGAAACCGGCGCCGTCACCAGCGCCCCTCTGATGGATCTGGCGGACCAGATCAACGCCGGGACATTGACCCCCCCGGCTGCTGTAGAGCGCGCCCGCGCCCTGATCGCTGACGCAACCCGGCGCTGAACGGTCAGACGCCCCTCGCATCCCTGTGAATGGCGAGGGGCGTCTCTTATTATCCGAGAGGCCCGTCGTAAGGGCCCGCACCACGCTTTGAGACGGGAAGGGCCCTGGCAGTGATCGCCAGGGCCCTTCTTTTTAGTTCTCGCTTCGCGTCAGAGTTTCTTCATCAGCGCGCGGGGCGGATACGCAGCACGGAGTCGTTTCCGTCCGTGGTCCAGCCGGACTTGACCGCGACGTAGACGTTGCCGCGATCGTCGGTCGAGACGTGGTTGGCCACCGGCGGGGCCGGCAGGTTGGCGACGATGCGGCCGTCGACGTCGGTGACTGTCACCGTGCCGGCGCCGAAGGTGCTGACGAAGGCGCGGCGCGACTTCGGCTCGAACACCACGTTCAGGGCGCCCGCGCCGACCGGGGTGTCGGCCACGACCGAACCGTCCGAACCGTTCAGCACCACCAGGTTGTCGGTGCCCTGGGCCGCGACGAAGATGCGGTCGGTCTGCGGATCGTGCGAAACGCCGATCACGCTGCGCGCGCCGGGCACGCGGAAGACGTTCAGCACGGTGTCGGCGGCGGCGTCGATGACGGCGACCTCATTGGTCGAGTTGGACGCGACGTACAGACGGCGCGCTTCGCGGTCATAGGAGACGCTGGCGGCTGAGAAAGTCTCGCCGCGCACGGTCGAGTCGATCTTGATGCGCTTGGCCACCGTCAGGGCGCCGGTGTCGAACACCACGACCTCGGGCTCGAAGGTGGCGCTGGCGTAGGCCTTGCCGTGCTCTTCGTCGATGACGACGTCGCGGGCGTGGTTGACCGTGCCCGGCTCGAACTGGCGCACCAGCGACAGGTCTGACTGGCGATAGACGGCCACCGTGTTCTGGCGGCTGTTCGAGACCCAGACGGTGTCGTTGGCGTCATCGACACCGACGCCATAGACGGCGAAGACTCCGCCGTCCTGGGGCTGGCCGTCGCGACCGGCGCGGCCCGGCGCGGCGGCCGGGGTGATGCGGGCTTCGACCGCCAGGGTGTCGGCGTTCAGGCGCAGCAGCTCCGACTGGCGCACCGGCGGACGGCCGACCGCCGAGGTGGCGAAGACGGCGTTGCGTTTGGCGCTGTAGGCGGTCTGGTACAGGCCGCGCGTCGGCTGGATGCTGGTGATCCGGTAGGCCGCCTCGTTCGACGGCGGCACGTTCGGCGAAATCTTCAGATTGGCCAGGACGGCGTTGTAGGGCGCCTGCGACACCGCCACGATTGGATGATTGCCCGGCTGGGCGTCGGCGGGCAGCGTCAGCCGCGCCTCGAAGCCGCCTTCGGCGTCAGCGGTGATCGGGCCGGTCGACAGCGGCGTCTGGCCGTACATCAGAGTGATGCTCTGACCCGGATGGAAGCCGCGGCCAGCAGCGACCACGGGGCCGCCCGGCAGGACGGGCTTGCCGCGCTCGCCCGAGGCGAAGCTGACCTGGCCGCCGTCCAGGCGCTCGGGCGCCGAGAACAGGGCCTGGGCCGAGGCCGTCGCCGGAACTGCGACGGCCGATGCCGCCAGAAGGGCGCCGAGGACGGCGCCGCGAAGGGATTTGCGTAGGTTAGTCATGATCGCAGTTTCTCCGGATCAGAAGCGGGTGGTCAGGCCAACGAAGAAGCGGCGGCCGGGCGAATAGTAGCCATCGCCGGCGGTGCCGCTGACCTTCTCGTTGAAGAGGTTGGAGACGCCGGCGCGCAGCGTCACCGTGTCGGACGCCTCATAGGCGGTCGTCAGGTCGAACTCGGTGCGGGCGTTGGTCAGGGTCGAGCCGCCGCTCAGCTGCTCGCCGGTGTACTGGGCCGACAGCATGACCCCCAGGCGATCCGTCGCCCGCCAGTCCAGCGAGGCGTAGCCCGACCATTCCGGCGTGGTGATCAGGCTGGCCCCGGTGTCGAGGTTCTTGGCCTCGATCATCCAGGTGGCGTTGCCGCGCAGGGTCAGATCATAGGGCAGGTTGGCCTGGCCGGTCAGTTCAAGGCCTTTGGTGCGGGCGCGCTGGACGTTCTCGTTCTTGGTCCACCAGCGGCCTTCGAAATAGCCCAGCGGCGCGTACTGGATCTTGTTTTCGAAGTCGGTGTGGAAATAGGTGGCGGCGAAGCTGTAGGCGGCGCCGTCATAGGCGAAGCCGAACTCATAGCTGGTGCTTTCCTCGGGCTTGAGGTTGGGGTTGCCCGCCATCCAGCAGCCGCCCGAGGTGTAGATCAGCGGGTTGCCGTTCCCGTCCAGGATCGGGTTTCCGTTCTTGTCCCTGGCGACCATGCCGATCAGGCCCCGGCAGCCGTTGCCGCCGGAGTTTGTCGCCGCGCCGGCGCTGTTCTCCTTCAGGGACGGCGCGCGGAAGCCCTTGGAGACGCCCCCGCGCAGCGTCCAGGCCTCGGCCGGATGCCAGACCAGATAGGCGCGCGGACTGAAGTGCTCGCCGTACTTGTCATGACTGTCCAGGCGACCGCCCAGCGTCAGCAGTAGATTCTCGCGCAGGGTGATCTGGTCCTCGGCGAAGATGGCCGCCGTGTCGCCCTTCAGCGTAGCGCCGGTGATGACGTTGCCGTCATAGTCGATCGGCACCGTACCGATGGTGTCGGTGTTGGTCAGCTCTTCCTGACGATACTGGGCGCCGAGGGCGAACTTGTGCAGCCAGACGAAATTCTTTTCGAAGTTCCACAGGCCGTCGACGATCCATTCCTCGAACTCGCCGGAGCCGCCGTACTCGCCCATCGCCTTGTTCTCGAAGGCGTTGCGATAGACGTCCAGACGCGTCTTGCCGAAGGACCATTCGCCCTCGTGGCTGGCGCGGAAATTGGTGCGCTCTGTCTCGGAGCCGAAAGCGCCCTGCGGCGTCAGTACGCCACTGCTGTTCGGCACCAACAGCTTGGGCGCCAGGGGCTCCTCCACCCCATAGTTCGCCTCGAACGAGAAGTTCTGGTTCTCGAACGGCGCCCAGTTCAGCACGCCGTTCAGGCTCTTGTTTACGACGCCGCCCGCGCCGTTGTTGCTCGAGATGTTCACCTCGTCCGGGTTGGTTCGGGCGTAGGTCGCGCCCAGGCGCAGGCCCAGGTTCTCGGCCAGCGGACCGGCCACGTTGACGCCCAGTTGATAGGCGTCGCCGCGTTCGGAATCCTCGGACCAAGTGTAGCTGGTGTTGGCCGATCCGCGCCACGTCGGGGCGATCTTGCGGGTGATGATATTGATGACCCCTCCCATGGCGTCGGAGCCGTAGAGAGATGACATCGGCCCGCGCACCACCTCGATGCGCTCGATCATGTCGGGCGAGATCCAGTTCAGATCCTGTCGGCCCAGATCGGGGCGATAGCTGATGTCGCGCGAGTTGCCGACGCGGCGGCCGTCGACCAGCACCAGGGTGTAGTTGTCCGGCAGGCCGCGAATGGTGATCTTGGACATGGCTCCGGTGGGGCTGACGCCCCCGGTCACGCCAGGCAGACGGCCCAACAGTTCGCCCAGGCTCTGCACAGGCTGACGCTCGATCTCGTCGCGGGTGATGACGCTGACCGAGGCAGGGGCGTTGCGGACGTCCACAGCCGTGCCTGACGCCGTGACGATGACGTCGCTGACCGTGGTGGCCTGGGGATCGACCCCGGAGGCGTCCGGCATGACGGTCTCGGCCAGAACCGGCGAGGCGGCGAGTAGGGTGGAGGTCATCAGGCCCAGCCCGATGCGGCGTTTTGATAGGTGCATCATGCGCCCCCAGAGGCGTGCGTTAGGCGGGCGCCAGGCGCCCGGGGAGGGGAGGAAAGCTCGACCGTGCGAGCGGCCCGCTCCTAATAATCATTCGCAATATTGTCTCAATGTCGGATTCGGCATGGGGCCTATTCGCCTCGTCGCATGAGGGGGCGGCTCTCGGCAGGCGGCGAAAACGGGTCGCGGACTGGGGTGCGTATGTATTGCAATTAAGAGGCGTTCTTAATACAGCCGGGGGCGACGCGCGGGGCGTCATGCAGCGAGGCCATATGTCGGGGCGACTTCCCCACCGCGTCGATTTCACCCTGCTTCCGCACCTTCAGGTGCTGATCGAGCAGCGCAGCGTCTCGCGTGCGGCTGAGCGTCTGGGCATCGGCCAGCCGGCGATGAGCCGCATCCTGGCCCGGCTGCGCGATCAGTTCGACGATCCCCTGCTGGTGCGCGGTCCGCGCGGCATGATGCCGACGCCGCGCGCCGAGGCCCTGTCCGGCCCGCTGCGCGCCTGGCTGGAGGCGGGCGAGAGCCTGCTGCGCGACCCCAGCCTGGATCTCGGGCGGATGAAGCGGGTGTTCCGTCTAGCCTCCACCGATTTCGGGCTGCTCAGCGTCCTGACGCCCGCCATCGCCCGCATAGCGCAGGAGGCGACGGGGGTGGAACTGGACGTCGAGCCTCTGTCGGACACCAGTCTGCGGCGGCTGGAGGATGGTCGGCTGGATCTGGTGCTGACCGGCTGGAATCCCGAGGGCGCGGGGCTGAAGTCGCGCTGGCTGTTTCGTGAGACGCATCTGGGCCTGGCGCGCCGCGACCATCCCGTCTGCCAGACGAAGCCGACGCACGCCGAACTGCTGCGCTGGCCCCATGTCGTCCCTTCGGCGGGGGACGGCTTCGGCGACTGGGTGTCGGACGATCTGCCCGATATGGCCGAGCGCCGCGTCCTGGTGCGGGCCGAGAGCTTCGCCCTGGTTCCCTATCTGCTGCAGGCTAGCGAGGCGGTGGCCCTCCTGCCGCGCCGGGCAGCCGAGCGTTTCGCGGCGGCGCACGGCCTTGGCGTCTTCCCGGCGCCGCAGGAAATCCAGCCTTTCGACTACCACTTGGTGTGGCATGAACGCTCTGACGGCGACATGGGAACCCGATGGTTGGTCGAAGCCCTGTCAGCCGTGTTTTCAAAGTCCGATTGAGTCGGGAGAGAGACGCTCGGCACAACCGCAGCGTTGCGACGCGGGCGTAGCCTACCGATAGGCCGCAGGGTCGATGTTGAGGCGTTTGAACTTGCCGTAAAGCGTCTTTCTGGGCGTCCCCAATCTGGCGATGACCTCGGAGACGTTGCCTCCGGCCGCCTGTAAAGCTTCGCGGATCAGAGCCGCTTCGAAAGCGTCCATGCGGTGGGTGAGGCTTTGAGGCGAGGACGCCGCAGCGGTTTCGATCTCCGGGACGTTAACCAGGGTGCTGAGTGCGAAGTTGCGCAACTCCCGTACATTGCCGGGCCAGCTATGCTCCAGTAGGTGTTGGCGAATGGGGTCGGATATGGCGTAGGCGTCCGTCTCCCGAGCCTGTTTCCGGTCCGCCAGGAAATGCGCAAACAGTGGCAGGATATCCTCGCGCCTTTCACGCAGAGGGGGCATCCGAAGGCGCACCACGTTAAGTCGGTAGAACAGGTCGGAGCGGAAAGCGCCCTCCCGAGCAGCGCTTTCCAGGTCTCGTTTCGAAGCGGCGATGACTCTGATATCGACAGGGTAGGGCTCGCCTCCCGACATTAGCGTGCGTTCCTCGAGAACGCGCAGCAGCTTGACCTGGACGCCGGGGCTCATGCTGTCGATCTCGTCAAGGAACAGCGTGCCCTTGTCAGCGGCCTCGATGCGGCCGACCTGGGCGGTTCGCCGATAGCCTGAGCCGTCCAGCGTCTGGCCGAACAACTCCACCTCGGCGAAGTCATCGGGGATGGCGCCGCAGTTGACCGGCACGAAGCTCTTGCCGCGTCGCTTGCTGAGTCGGTGCAACGTCAGAGCCGCCAACTCCTTGCCCGTGCCGGTTTCGCCTTCGACCAGAACGTCCAGATCTGATGCGGCGATGCGGGCGATGGCCTCGCGCAGCGCGACCATCGCGGGGCTCTCTCCGATCAGCAGCGTGTTGGCGTGAGCGGCGGCTTCCGTCGCCGCCCGCAATGAGCGATGCGCCAGTGCGCGGGTCCGATAGTCCTGCGCCTGGTTCACGGCGGTGATCAGCCGCTCCATGGCGAACGGTTTCGTCAGGAAATCGAAGGCGCCGTCCTGCAGCGCCTGGACCGCCATCGGCACATCGGCATGTCCGCTGATCAGGATGACCGGAATCTGGGAGTCGAGCGCGCGAATGCGTGAGAACAGCTCCAGCCCGTCCATGCCCGGCATGCGGATGTCGGAAACCACCACCCCGCGGAACTGGGGCGTCAGAGCGGCCAGCGCCTGGACGGCGTCAGGCAGGGCCTGAACAATGATGGATTCAAGATCGAGCGCATCGACGATTGCGCGCCGCAGCTCGGCGTCATCTTCGATGAACAGGACCGAGGGAGGAGTTTCCGGAGTCGTCATGCGCGTCTCAATCGAACACGAAACGCAGCGCCACCCAAGGGAGAAGCCGCAAGAGAAAGGGAGCCGCCGAACTCGCGGGCTATGTCTCGGGCGATGCCGAGGCCGAGACCCAATCCGGCGGGCTTGCTGGTGACAAAAGGCGTGAAGAGGGATCCTTCCAGGTCGGGAGACACGCCTGGACCGTTGTCGGCGATAACAATCGAAACATCCTCGTCGCCGACCTCTATGACAATGGCGATGTTCGGGGCGGGGCGATCCTGCAAGGCGTCGGTCGCATTCTGGATGAGGTTGATGAAGATCTGTTCCAGCCGCATCTTGTCGGCGCTGACTCGCAGGGTCTTCACGGGCGGTGTCCAGTCCAGGCGCACGCCGGCCGTGCGTAAATGGTCTCCGATCAACAGCAGGGCGCCGTCCAGCGCCTCGTTCAGGCTGACCTCGTCCATCAGCGGGGTTCGCTTGCGTGAAAAGGAGCGGAGTTCCGTCGTGATCCGCGCGACGCGGTCAGTCAGGTCGACAATGGACGCCAGATCGTCGTGAACCTTGGCGATGCTGCCGCGCTGAAGATAGCGCGCGCCGTTTTCGGCGAAGGCGCGGATCGCAGCGATGGGCTGGTTGATCTCGTGGGCGACGCCGGCCGTGACCTGTCCAATCAGGCCGAGGCGGTTGGCCTGCGCCAATTCTTCGCTGGCGGCGCGCCACCGGCGATCGGCCGCCAGGCGCCCCTGTGACTCCTCGCGCAGACGGCGATTGGCGTCCCGCAATTCGCTGGTGCGCGCATCGACTTCTTCTTCCAGAGCCTGACGGGCGCGAACCTGGGCCAGGCGGCCCATGTGTATGCGCCAATAGGCGGCGAAGGCCATGAGGGCGGCGGCCAGGACGGCGAAGATGACCAGGCGAGCCTGGAGGTTGGCGCTTCTGTAGGCCGGCTCCAGCGAAGCGACGTGCAGCAGGGATGCGCCTTCGATGGCGGCAGCCGTTCGCGACGTGCGGAAGCGACCTTCGGCATCCGCCATGCTCAGGTCTCCGTCCCTATTCTGCATGAACCGGAGCGGCGACAGCGGCAGGGAGGCGAACTGAAGGGCGCTGCGGATGCCCTGATGATCTTCAGGCGTCAGCGGGCGTGTGGCGCGAAATCGCCAGGGGGCGTGGTCGGTGATGATGACGACGCCGCGGGGATCGACGACCAGGGTGTGCTCGGCCGTGCCGCTCCATTGCGCTTCCAGATCGGCGAAATCTATTTTGACGACGATGACGCCCAGGGTTCGAGCGCCTTCGTCGATCCTGCGAGCGATGAAGAAGCCTGGTCGTCCGGTGACCGAGCCTACAGCGAACAGTTCGGCCTCCCCATTAGCCATGGCGTTGAGGAAGTAGGGCCGGTAGCTGAAATTCTGTCCTACGAAGCTGCCGGGCTGGTTCCAGTTGTTCGCCGCCAAAGTCAGGCCGTTCGGCGCGATGACATAGATGGCGGCCGCGTCGGTCCGCTCCGCCAGCAGCTCCAGTTTGCCGTTCAGGCGCGCCACGGCATCGGGTCGGGCGTCGCTGAGCACGGCGTGGACATCAGGGTATTCGCTCAGCACCAGGGGAAGCAGGCGGAATTTTTGCAGCGTGCCTGCTAATTGACGCGCGCGCTTGTCCGCCTGTTCGGCTGCTGCGGCGTCCGTCGCCAGCCGGGCCTGACGCGCCGCCCAATAAGCTCCGCCCCAGACGGCAAGTCCGCAGCCCAGGATGAGGCTGATCGCCACAAGCGTCAGCATGCGGTGTCGCGGCTGAAAAGCTTTTCGCACGGGACTGTGTGGTTTGCGGGACAAAGGCGGTCTCACATGGGTGCTTTTCGACACGCCTGAGCGGCGCCAGGTCGGAATAAAACAGGCATTAAAGTGAAGAAAAACATCGTGTTGTGAAGTTTTTGCGTGGCTGCGTTGCCGCCACGATCATCCCCATGACTATCATTATTCATCGAGCCGTCGCAGAGCGGTTGAAGGGTTTGGGGCGCGGATATGTCAGATTTGATGAGCCGGGATCACTTTGATTGCAAGAATAGATTCTCCCGGAGTTGGTGATATGTCTTCAATGACTAACGCGCGCCGCCTCAAGAACATCATAGGCGGCTCAACAGGTAATCTAGTCGAGTGGTTTGACTGGTATGCCTATGCGGCGTTCGCGCTCTATTTTGCGCCGATATTTTTCCCTAGTGATGATGGAACGGCCCAACTTCTAGGCGCTGCGGCTGTTTTTGCAGTCGGTTTCCTGATGCGGCCTATCGGCGCCTGGATCATGGGCGTCTACGCCGACCGGCGAGGTCGCAAGGCCGGCCTGACCTTGTCGGTCACCTTGATGTGCGCCGGTTCCTTGTTGATCGGCTGCACGCCGGGGTACGCGCAGATCGGCATCGCAGCGCCGGCGCTGCTGCTGGTCGCCCGGCTGTTGCAGGGCATCAGCGTTGGTGGAGAATACGGCTCTTCGGCCACCTATCTGTCCGAGATGGCGACGGCCAAGAACCGCGGCTTCTGGTCCAGTTTCCAGTATGTGACTCTGATCTCGGGCCAACTTCTGGCCCTGCTGTTGCTCATCGTCCTGCAGGCGGTGATGACGGATGAGGCGCTGGGCGCCTGGGGCTGGCGCATCCCCTTCTTCGTCGGGGCGGCTCTGGCCGTGGTCGTGTTCTGGCTGCGCCGGGGTCTGGATGAGACTAACGCCTTCAAGGCGGAAGACACCCGATCTGCGCCGAAATCCAGCGCCATGCTGCTGATCCTCAAGCACCCGAAGGAAGCCCTTCTGGTGATGGGACTGACGGCCGGCGGCACGCTCGCCTTCTATACGTACACCACCTATCTGCAGAAGTTCTTGGTCAACACCTCTGGCTTTTCCAAGGACGTGGCCACCCAGATCAGCGCTGCGGCCCTTCTGGTCTTCATGTTGCTGCAGCCCGTCGTCGGAGCCTTGTCGGACCGGATTGGACGACGGCCTGTGATGATCGCCTTCGGCGTGTTGGGCGTGCTCTTCACCGTGCCGATCATGTCGGCCCTGGCCACGGTGAACAGCGCGCCGGCGGCTTTCGCCCTGGCTCTTGCGGCCCTCGTGATCGTGTCCGGTTACACCGCCATCAACGCCGTGGTGAAGGCGGAACTGTTCCCGGCGCATGTGCGGGCCCTGGGTGTGGCCCTGCCTTACGCCATCGCCAACGCCCTGTTCGGCGGCACGGCCGAGTACGCCGCTCTGTGGTTCAAGTCGCAGAATAACGAGGTCGCATACTTCTGGTACGTGACGATCATGATCGGAATATCGCTCATCGTCTTCATATTCATGAGGGATACTAAACATAAGAGCATGATTACTCACGATTGAAATCAGTATCACCCAGCGTAATCACAAAAACCGGCTCGCGCAGCGACGGGCTGTAACGCGATCCAGAGGGGGAGGGACTTAGCGATGACTAGAGATTTCAAAGGGGTTGGCCTGAAAGCTGCGAGCCTGGCGTCAGCCAGTCTGCTTAGCCTGACGGCGGGAGCGGCGCTGGCTCAGGAGCGCACTCAGCCTGAAGCCGCCGAGGCGGCTCGGGTGGACGACATCATCGTCACCGGCGTGCGCGGAGCGCCGCGCACGGCGATCGAGAGCCCGACGCCCATCGACGTGTTCAACGCCGAGCAGTTGCAGCAGGGGGCCCAGACCGGCGTGTTCGAGTCGGTGCGTTACCTGGTGCCGTCCTTCAACCTGCCGGCGCGGTCGGGCGGCGGCAGCTCCACCGTCATCGCTACCGGAGCGCTTCGGGGCCTGAATCCGGATCAGACGCTGGTGCTGGTCAATGGGAAGCGTCGTCACCGCACGGCGCTGATCAACTCGGTTTCGACGCTCTACAACGGCTCGGTCGGGGTCGACCTGAACATGATCCCGTCCAGCGCCATTGCCCGGGTCGAGGTGCTGCGCGACGGGGCCGCCGCCCAGTATGGCTCGGACGCCGTGGCCGGCGTCATCAACGTCATGCTGAACTCCAGCGCCCAAGGCGGCAGCATTTCAGTCGCCCATGGTCGAAATTTCGACCGCAACGACGGCCGCTATGTGAACCTGGACGCCAATCTCGGCTTGGCGCTGGGCGAGGACGGCTTCCTGAACCTGTCGTACAGCTTCATGGATCGCGGCGCATCGAACCGAGCGGAGCGTATCGCCGATTCCGTGCGCCTGTATCCGCTGTTGCCCGACGGCTCGCGCGACCCGCGCGAAGCGATCATCGACCGGATGGTGACGACCAACTACGGCACCATGCCTCAGGTCTCCAACGTCTTCGGGGCGAACGCGGCCTATACGGTCAGCAACGAACTCGAGCTCTACGCCTTCGGCACCTATGGTCAGCGCAAGTCCGACCTGAGCTGGACGTGGCGGCCGCCGACCGACATCACTGTCCTGCCCGAGATCGCGCCGGACGGCCTGCGCACCCTGACCGTCATCAAGGACAAGGACTATGAGGCGGTCGCCGGTGCGCGGGGCTCGCTGGGCGGCTGGGATTGGGACCTGTCGACGGGCTACGGCTCGAACGTTTCCGACTGGGAGAACTACAGTCTGAACGCCAGTCTGGGGCCGAGCAGTCCACGTCATTTCTACGTCGGACAACTGGCTTCGGCCGAGTGGGTCAATGCGCTGGATGTGACGCGCGGCTTCACGCTTGAGAACGCGGGCGAGTTGCAGGTGTCCTTCGGTTTGCAGCACCGCTGGGAGAACTACACGATCAAGCAGGGAGACGAGGCGAGCTGGATCCAGGGCGATTACGTCCGCCCGCCGGGCCAGCCCTTCGCGGGCCAGCCCCTGCCTCCGGGCACGCAGTCCACGCCGGGCTTCCGTCCCGAGGACGAGGCTGACGTCAGCCGCAACAACTACAGCGTCTATGGCGAGCTAGGCTGGAACCCGACCGAGCGGTTCTATCTCGGCGGGGCTGTGCGCTACGAGAATTTCGACGACTCGGCCGGCGACACCACCATCTACAAGATCAGCAGCCGGTATGAGTTGAACGACTGGGCCGCTCTGCGCGCCTCATTCAACACGGGCTTCCGCGCTCCCAGCCTGGCGCAGCAGGCCTATTCGGCGACGACAAGCCAGTTGCGCGACATCCGGGGCACCGGGGTGGCCGAGTCCCTGCGGTTGAAGAACTTCCAGGTCAACTCGCCGGAGGCCATCGCCTTGGGCGCCAAGCCCCTGACGCCGGAAATGTCGGAGAACCTGAGCGTGGGCTTCACGCTGACGCCCTTCTCGAACTTCGCTTTGACGTTTGACGCCTATCAGATCGATGTGGCTGACCGCATCGCCGTCACTACGACCTTCTCGCCGATCGATACACGTCTGTCGGCGGACGGGGTGACGACAATCGGCGAGCAACTTCAGGCCATCATGGTCGCCAATGGTCTGTCGCCCGATGTCAGCGGTCAGTACTATACCAACGCCATCGACACGCGAACGCGCGGCTTCGATATCGTGGCGACCTACAAGTACGGCACAGTCGACTTCGGCGATTTCGATTTCAGCTTCGGCTATAATCAGAACGAAACCGAGATCACCGGCATCATCGACAATCCGCCGGAGCTGGCGGCGCTGGGCGATATCGTCATCTTCGACCGCAGCAAGCAGGCGGCGCTGACGGAATCCCTGCCGAAATCCAAGATCTCGCTCAACAGCGGCTGGGCGCTGGATCGGCTTAGCGCCAACCTGCGTCTGACGCGGTTCGGCGAATACACCACGCGGCACTCGTCCAATCCTGCATTGGACAACGACATTGACGCGGCGTGGATCACCGATCTGCAGGTCAACTACGATGTGACGGACGCCGTTCGCGTGACGCTCGGCGCCAACAACATCTTCAACGTCTACCCGACCAAGATTCAGGAGCCTTCGGCCAACCTGGGCAACGGGATGTACAGCGGGCTTGCGCCGTTCGGCTTCACCGGCGGATCCTGGTTCGTGCGCGCCGCCTACAAATGGTGATCAAGGGGAACGTCCGGAGGCGTCGCGCAGCGGCGTCTCTAGGTCGGGGTGAGAGGGGAAATCCATGCTGAGAGTTCTGCACCGGGCGACATCGGCCCTGGTTATGGCGACGGCGATCGGCCTTGCGCCCGGCGTCGCCTTTGCGCTGGCTGAGCCGACCTCGACGCCGCAGGCGCCGATTACGGCCTATAAGCCCAGGGCCAATGAGATTCTGTGGGACGGCTACGGCGTCCCCCATGTCTATGGAGTCGACGCGCCATCGGTCTTCTACGGCTACGGCTGGGCCCAGGCGCGCAGCCACGGCGACAACATCCTGCGCCTGTATGGAGAAGCGCGGGGCAAGGGGGCTGAATACTGGGGCCCGGATTATGAACAGACGACCGTCTGGCTGCTGACCAACGGCGTGCCGGAGCGCGCCCAGCAGTGGTATGCGCAGCAGTCGCCTGATTTCCGC
Source organism: Brevundimonas naejangsanensis DSM 23858 (assembly GCF_000421705.1). Classification (GTDB taxonomy): domain Bacteria; phylum Pseudomonadota; class Alphaproteobacteria; order Caulobacterales; family Caulobacteraceae; genus Brevundimonas; species Brevundimonas naejangsanensis. Next base: position 397,464 of record NZ_ATXN01000002.1, on the reverse strand, counting down.
GCCAACCTCGACGCCTTCGCGGCGGGCATCAACGCCTATGCGGAACAGAACCCAGACGACATCTCGCCCGAGGTGCGGCAGGTGCTGCCGGTCTCCGGCGCCGACGTGGTGGCCCACGCCCACCGCCTGATGAACTTCCTCTACGTCGCATCGCCGGGCCGCACCCTGGGCGAGGGCGACCCGCCGGACCTGGCCGATCAGGGCTCCAACTCCTGGGCGGTGGCGCCAGGCAAGACGGCCAATGGGAACGCCCTGCTGCTGCAGAACCCGCACCTGTCCTGGACGACGGACTACTTCACCTACTACGAGGCGCATCTCGTCACGCCGGACTTTGAAATCTATGGCGCGACCCAGATCGGCCTGCCGGTCATCCGCTTCGCCTTCAACCAGCGCATGGGCATCACCAACACCGTCAACGGCATGTTGGGGGCCACAAACTATCGGCTGACGCTGCAGGACGGCGGCTATCTTTATGACGGTCAGGTGCGGCCGTTTGAGCGGCGTCAGGCTTCGTATCGCCTGCGTCAGGCGGACGGATCGACGATCGACAAGCCGTTGGAAATCCGCTCCAGCGTCCATGGCCCGGTCTTCGAGCGCGCGGATGGCACGGCCGTCGCCGTTCGGGTCGCCGGCCTGGATCGGCCGGGGATGCTGGAGCAGTATTTCGACATGATCACGGCGGACAGCTTCGATGACTACGAAGCCGCCATGGCGCGGATGCAGGTGCCGACCTTCAACATCGTCTACGCCGACCGCGAAGGGACCATCAACTACAGCTTCAACGGCGTAGCGCCCAAACGGGCCGAGGGCGACATCGCTTTCTGGCAGGGGCTCGTGCCGGGCGATTCATCGCGTTACCTGTGGACCGAGACGCACCCGCTGGATGACCTGCCGCGCGTCACCAATCCGCCGGGCGGCTTCGTGCAGAACTCGAACGACCCGCCGTGGACGCCGACCTGGCCCGTCACCTACACGCCCAAGGACTTCCCGTCTTATCTGGCGCCCCAGACGCCGCATTCCCTGCGCGCTCAGCAAAGCGTGCGTCTGATGTCCGAGAACGACGACCTGACGCTGGAGCGCTTCATGGCGCTGCAGTTGAACCATCGCGCCGTCATGGCCGACCGTACCTTGCCGGATCTGATCCCGGCGGCCCTGATCGACCCCGATCCCGAGGTCCAGGCGGCGGCGCGCCTGCTGGCGGCGTGGGTTCGCGAGTTCACCAGCGACAGCCGCGCCGCCCTGCTGTTCGAGGAATGGGCGCGTCTGTTCGCCGGTCAGAGCTTCGCCGGTCAGGCGGGTTTCGCCACGCCCTGGTCGCTGGATAAGCCTGTCAGCACGCCTTACGGCGTCCGCGATCCCAAGGCCGCCGTCGATCAATTGCGGACCGCTATCGACAACACCAAGCGCAAATACGGCGCGATCGACCGGCCGTTCGGCGATGCCTCACGCATGATCCTGAACGACGTGAATGTTCCGGGCGCCGCCGGCTACGGCAACCTGGGTTCCTTCCGGGTCTTCACCTGGTCCGATCCTGACGAAAACGGGATTCGCACGCCCAACCACGGCGAGACATGGGTGGCGATGATCGAGTTCTCCACACCGGTGCGGGCCTATGGCCTGATGAGCTACGGCAACTCGCGCCAGCCCGGCACACCCCACTACAGCGATCAGATCGAGCGTGTGTCGAAGGCCGATTTCCGCGAGCTGTTGCTGCGCCGAGAGCAGGTCGAGGCCGCGGTCCAGGAACGCACGCCCTTCAACTTCAAGCCATGAAAGGCCTGACCATGACACGACGGATCGGATATTCGGCGAGCGCGGCGTCATTGGCGCTGATGGTCGCCGCCTCTGGCGCGGTTGCAGGCGAGCCAGCCTTCACTGCGGTTCAGGTCGAGGGCTTTTCGGTCGCGGGCGCTCTATCGAACGCCTGGGCCGACTTCGACAACGACGGCGACCTGGATCTCGCTGTTTCCTGGAAGAGCGGCGAAGTCCGTCTCTATCGCAACGACGGCGGAAACTTCGTCAACGTCGGCCCGGAGATGGGCCTGCCCACCTCGGGCATCGAAATCCGGGGGCTGAGCTGGGGCGATTTCGATGGCGACGGCTTCGTCGACCTGATGGGCGGATCGAACGTCATGGGCGATCGGGCGGCCAACCGCTCCTTTGTCTGGCGCAACGAAGGCGGACTGCGTTTCGAGGAGCAGGCCGAGTCGCTGGGTCTTCTCGTTCCGGGGCGGATGAGCCGTCAGGCCAACTGGATCGACTACGACAACGACGGCGCGCTGGACTTCTATGCGGCGGACCGCGCAGGGCCGAACCAGCTCTTCCGCAATCAGAACGGCCGTTTCGTTCCGGTGATGGGGGAGGGCGGCGTCAACGACGTTCGCGCCACCGTCGGCGCCTGTTGGCTGGACTATGACCGCGACGGCGATCTGGACCTGTTCCTGGCCAACCAGTCCGGCTCAACCGACGCCTTGTGGCGCAATGACGGGGGAAGCTTCGTCGATGTGGCGCCGTCCCTCGGCATGGATCAGGCCGGGCGGGATCGCAGCACGGGCGGCGTCGGTTGCGCGGTCGGCGACTATGACAACGACGGGAACCTCGACATCTTCGTCGCTGTCTATGGCGCGGACCTGCTGTACCGCAATAACGGCGACGGGACGTTTTCCGAAGTCGCGGTCCAGGCTGGGCTGGATCATGGCGGGCACGCTGTGGCGGCGGCCTGGGGCGACTACGACAATGACGGCTGGCTGGACCTCTTCGTCACCCATTATGAAGGCGAGCCGGGAAAGCAGATTCCCGTCAATCTGCTGTATCGCAATCTCGGGAACGGGCGGTTTGAGCAGGTTCTGACCCGCGAGAGCCTGTTGAATGCGGGCGATCATGGCGTCGAATGGGTCGATTACGACAACGACGGCGCCTTGGACCTGTCCCTCACCAAGGGATATGGCGAAGAAGGCGGTCACTTCCTGTTCCATAACGATCTGGCTGAGCCGGCGCGCTCTCGCAGCCTCAGCATTCTGGTCCTGGACGAAGGCGGGAAGCGCATTCCGCCCGGCGCAGAAGTGCGACTGTTCGATACAGAGGGTAAAATCCTGGGCGCCCGTCAGGTGTCGACTGGCGGCGGCTACAACGCTCAAAGCGCTGTGCCTGTCCATTTCGGTCTGGCGCACATGCAGCCGGTCCGTGTCGAGGTCACCTACATGGGCAACCGGCAGGTGGTGATCGAGAATGTCGACCCCCGGTCATATGCCGGACGGCGACTGATCGTGACGCCGGACGGCGCTCAGGAGAAACCGTAAGGCGTCGGCCCATTCACGTCACAGTTCGCCTTGAACCCGAGCAGGTGAACCGTCGCAGCGCGCAGGCGTTGGCCCAAAATGGTCGATGCCGTCTGGACACCCTATTGCGGGCCTGCACCCGATCCGGCCGAGGCGCTGGGGCGCTGGAACGGGGACCCGGTTCTCTGGGTCCTTCTGATGGCTGCGACGGTCGCTGGGCTGCTTCTGCTCCGCGGGCCCCAGAAGGGACGATACACGGCCGCGATGGCTGTCCTGGCGATCGGCTTCATTTCGCCGCTGTGCGCGCTGAGTTCCGCGCTGTTCACGGCACGGACGCTGCATCATCTTCTGCTGGTGCTGGCGGCGGCGCCCTTGCTGGCCCTGTGCCTGCCCCGGTTGAAACGACCGCGTCTGGCGGCGGCCGTGGCGGTCCAGGCGGTGATCTTCTGGGCCTGGCACGCGCCCGGACTCTACGCTCAGGCTCTATCGCATGATGGAGTGTATTGGCTGATGCAGGTCAGCATCCTGGGGAGCGCGGTCTGGTTCTGGGCGACGGTGCGCAGCGCCAAAGGCCATGCGGCCGTGGCGGCGCTGCTGGCGGCCATGCTGCTGATGGGGCTGCTGGGCGCCTTGATCGTGTTCGCGGCCCAACCGATTTATACCCCGCATTTCGCCAGCACCCTGGCCTGGAACATGACGCCGTTGGAGGATCAGCAGGCGGCGGGGCTGATCATGTGGGCGCCGGCGGCGGCGGCCTATCTTCTCGTCGCCCTATGGCGTCTTAATGGCCTGCTGAAGCCGACGGGCGAGACGACGCCATGATCGACCGCTTGATCGCCCAGGCGCTGGAATGGGCCGCTGGTCATCATGATGAGGGACGCTATTCCCCCGTGGCCATCGGGTTTCACTGGGGCATGGCGGGTCTGGTGGCGTTCCAACTGGGCTGGGGCTGGTGGATGAGGCGGCTGCCGGTTGGCGGAGAGAAGGTCGCGGCCTATGAGGTTCACTTCGCCGTCGGCATCCTGATGCTGCTGCTGGTGATCGGTCGCCTGACCTGGCGGCTGGTCGCGCCGGATCTGATCAATGACGCGGACAAGCCGGGATGGGAGAGCACGGCGGCCCATATCACCCACTATGTGTTTTACCTTTGCCTGTTCGGACTGCCGCTGTCGGGATGGGCGATGGTTTCTGCGACGGCGCGGGACACCCAGCTGGCGGCGGCAGGCTTCATCCCCTGGCCTTTGTTGCCGATGCAGGATTTGTCGAACCGTCAACTATGGGCGATTGAGGCAGCGGCTGAGTGGATGCACTGGGGTCTGGTCCTGACCCTTCTGCTGATGATCCCGATCCATGCCGGGGCGGCGCTCAAGCACCATCTGATCGATCGGGACGACGTGTTTCACGCGATGCTGCCGGTCGTGCCGCAGCCGAAGCCGAAACGGACGCGCTGGCAGAGGCGTTGGCGTGCGCTTGAGCGGCGGGTCGGGTCGACAGCCACTCGGCTATGGCGCGGGCTTCTTCTTCCGACAGATGCTGGACGGCGGCGGCCATGACGCCGCGGGGGTCGTTGCGCCTCTTGCCGGACTTCCAGCGGTCAATCTGCTCCAGCGTATAGGGGGCGGGCTGTCCGGCGATGATCGGTTGGCCTGCGCCCGCGCCTTGCCCTTCCGCTCCATGGCAGGCGGCGCAGGCGGTGATCCCGCGCGCCGCGTCGCCGCTAAGCCAGATCGGGGGCGGGGGACCGGCTGAGGCGTGCACGGCGGGCGCAGGCAGTCCAGCGTACCAGGCCGCCACGACGCGGCGGGCGTCGGGCGTGAGCCCGCGCGCAACTCGGGTCATGACGTCATCGGGACGCAGGCCGCTGGCGTAGTCCTCCATCTGCTTCTGGAGGTAACCCTGTTCCAGACCCGCCAGGCGTGGCGTGGAAACGCCGTCGCCCTCACCCTTCAGCCCGTGACAGGCGAAGCAGGCGTTGGCTGGCCCGCCCGCCCCGCCGCCCATGGCGATGATCTCGCCCGAGGCCTGAAACGCGCGGTCAGTCGCGCCCGGACTCGTGTCGCAGGCGGCGAGGGTCAGTCCCAAAAGAGCGAGGGGCAGGGCGCGCACCTCGATCCAACACCGGCCTTGCGGCGCCGGTTCCGCCTCGGAACCCCTGGCCGTTCGATGGATTGGTTCTGGTGAAGCTGAAAGGGGCCGGATGCCGTCATGTCGCGACGATGGGGAAGATAGGGGCGGCGGTCTTGGCCGTCGGCCTGGGCCTGGCCGCCTGCGCGGACAAGGGCGGGGCGTCGCGCGACTTGGCGGGCGCCGATGCGGCCGAGGGACTTCGCCTTGTCCGGACGCATGGGTGCGGCGCCTGCCACGCCATTCCCGGCGTGGCCTGGCCCCGTGGGCGGACCGGCGGATCGCTGGCGGGCGTGGCGGCGCGGCCGATGATTGCAGGGCGCCTGCCGAACCAGCCTGCGGTCATGGCCGCCTTCGTGCGCGACGCGCCGTCGCTGCTGCCCGACACCGGCATGCCGCCCATGCGGCTGAGCGAAGCCGAAGCCCGCGACATAGCGGCCTATCTTTATACGCTCGATGACGACTGAGACGCCGGACATGCTGGGCGGCTGGCCACCGCCGGTGCTGGACCCCGCCGGGCCGTTCGCCGGGCCGGTGACGATGGTCGCCTGGGTGCTGTTCGTCATGGGGGCGGTGGTGCTGGCCGTCGTCCTGATCGCGCTGGGCGTCGCCCTGTTCGGGCCGAGGAAGTGGAAACGTCGTGTGGGTGGCGAACGCCTGGTCTGGATCGGCGGTCTGGCTTTTCCGGTGGTCGTGCTGACGGGCCTGCTGATCTACGGCCTCAGCGTGACGGCGCGCGTGTCGGATGCGCCCCGCGACGGCGAGATGCGCGTGCGCATCACCGGCGAGATGTGGTGGTGGCGCGTGGCCTATCTGGACGGCCAAGGCCGCGAAACGGTGCAGGACGCCAATGAGGTCCACATCCCCGTCGGCCGTCCGGTGGTGATCGAACTGGAGAGCGCCGACGTCATCCATAGCCTGTGGGTCCCGCGTCTGGGCGGCAAGACGGATATGATCCCCGGCCGCCGCAACTTCATGCGGCTGCAGGCTGACAGGCCGGGAGTCTACGCGGGACAGTGCGCTGAGTATTGCGGCGGACCTCACGCCCTGATGGGCTTCGTCGTCGTCGCCCATGCCGACGCTGACTTCGAGGCCTGGCGGGCCCGTCAGGCCGCATCGGCCGCGCCGTCCGCCCTGCCGGGGGCGGGGGTGTTCAGCGCCTCGGGCTGCGGCGCCTGCCACACCATACGCGGAACCGAGGCCAACGGTCTTGCGGGGCCGGACCTGACCCATGTCGGCTCGCGCCAGACGCTGGGCGCGGGCATCCTGCCCAACAATCAGGGGACGATGGCGGGGTGGATCGCCGACAGCCAGGGCATCAAGCCGGGCAACCGCATGCCGTCCTATCCGGTGCTGACCGGACGCGAACTGCGCGATCTGGCCGCCTATCTGGACAGTCTGAAATGACGTCGGAAACCGGCTTCGACGTCCGCAAATACGATCGCTTTCCCACCGAGGGGTCGCGTCCGGACGGCGAGCTGGAGCAACTGGAGGCCGCCTGGTGCGGTCCACGCCGTCCCGGCGAGTGGATCACGGCGATCAACAACAATATCATCGGCGTCTACTACGTCGGCGCGGCCATGCTGTTCTTCGTGCTGGCGGGCGTGCTGGCGCTGCTGATGCGCACGCAGCTGGCCCTGCCGATGACCGGCTTCCTGCCACAGGAAACCTATAACCAGATCTTCACCATGCACGGCACGGTGATGATGTTCCTGTTCGCCGTGCCGGCGGTCGAGGCGCTGGGCGTGCTGCTGCTGCCGCAGATGCTGGGCGCGCGCGACCTGCCGTTTCCTCGTCTGGGGGCCTATGCCTTCTGGGCCTATCTGATCGGCGGCCTGGCTTTCTTCTGCTCCCTGTTTTTCGGCCTGGCGCCGGATGGGGGATGGTTCATGTATCCGCCGCTGACCGGGATGACCTATTCGCCGGGGATCAACGCCGACTTCTGGCTGCTGGGCATCGGCTTTATCGAGATATCAGCCATCGCCGGCGCCATCGAGATCATCGTCGGGGTGCTGAAGACGCGCGCGCCCGGCATGACGCTGGACAAACTGCCGGTCTTCCCCTGGGCCATGCTGATCTTCGCCTGCATGATCATCATCGCCTTTCCCTCAGTGATACTGGCGACGCTGTTGTTGGAGCTGGAACGGGCGCTGGGCTGGCCCTTCTTTGACCCGCTGAAGGGCGGCGATCCCATGCTGTGGCAGCACCTGTTCTGGTTCTTCGGCCACCCGGAAGTCTACATCATCTTTCTACCGGCGGCAGGCGCCATGTCGACCATCATCCCGGCCATGGCGCGGACCAGGCTGGTCGGCCAACCTCTGGTGGTCATGGCCATGCTGGCGACCGGCTTCATCAGTTTCGGCGTGTGGGCGCACCACATGTTCACCACCGGCATGCCGCAGATCAGCATCAACTACTTCAGCGCCGCCTCCATGGCGGTCAGCGTGCCCGCTGGGGTGCAGGTCTTCGCCTGGATCGCCACCATAGCGGCCGGAAAGATGCGCTTCTCCACGCCCGGCCTGTTCGCCGTCGGCGGCCTGATCATCTTCGTCATGGGGGGGCTGACCGGGGTCATGGTCGCCATGGTGCCCTTCGACTGGCAGGCCCATGACAGCTACTTCATCGTCGCCCACCTGCACTATGTCCTGATCGGCGGCATGGTGTTTCCCATGTTCGCGGCCATCTACTACTGGCTGCCCATGTCCAGCGTCCGGCCGCTGAGCGAGCGCATGGGAAAATGGATCTTCTGGCTGATGTTCGCGGGCCACAACATCGCTTTCATGCCGATGCACCTGACGGGGCTGATGGGAATGCCGCGCCGGGTCTACACCTATCTGCCGGGACGCGGCTGGGACCTGCCCAACTTCATCTCGACCATAGGGGCCTTCCTGTTCGGTCTGGCGGTCCTGCTGTGGGTCATCGACATGATCCGCAACTTCCGCCCCTTCGGCCCGCGCGAGGCGGGCAACATCCACGACGGCCCCGGCTTGGAATGGCTGCCCAGCGGCTATTATTCCGTGCGATCCGTCCCGGTGGTGAAAAGTCTCTATCCGCTGTGGGAGCAGAAGGGGTTGGCGAAGGAGGTGGAGGAAGGGCGCTGGTTCCTGCCCGGCGCGGCTGGAGGCGAGCGTCAGACCCTCGTCACCAGCCCTCTGAACGCCGAGCCGCAGTATGTCTTGCGTCTTCCGCGCCCGTCGCCCTGGCACGTCTTCGGCGCCGTGTTTACGGCGGGCTTTTTCCTCATTTTGACGATCCAGGCCTATGCTGTCGCCGTAGTCAGCGGGGTGCTGGCGATCTACTGCATCATGCGCTGGTGCTGGTTCCTGGACGCGCCGCACAATCGCAAGACGACCGATATCGGGGCGGGCATTCGCATGCCTAACTATGTCTCGGGCCCGTCCAGCCACGGCTGGTGGGCCATGGTGATCGTGTTGATCGTCGGCGGGATGGTCTGCCTGCTGGCGGGCTTCTCCTATGTCTTCCTGTGGAGCCGACGACCTGACCTGTGGCAGGCGTCGCCGGCGATGGCGTCCCTGATGCTGCATCTTGGAGTTCTGGCGTTGGCAGGCCTGTGCGCCGCAGTCGCGCCGCGCATGTTGCGCCGGGCGAGAACGGGAGCTGAGACGCTCGCGACGGCTCTTCTGGTCGTCAGCGCCGTCGGAGCCGCGACGGCGGTCGGGTTGGAGCTTCGGGCCTGGTGGTCCGCTGGTTTGAAGCCCGACGCTACCAGTCAGGGCGCCGCTGTCTTCGCTCTTCTGGGCTGGGCGGGCGCTTTTGCGGGGATCGGGGTCTTGATGGGCCTCTACATCCTGTTGCGTCGAGCGTTCGGACGGCTGTCGGCCGACCGCCCGTCCACGGTCGATCTGATCGGCCTCTTCCTCGCTTATACGGCGGGGCAGGCGGCGATGGTCTTGCTGCTGATCCGGCTGTTTCCGGGCGCCGGGCCGTGAGGCGCTGGCTGGCCATGACGGCGGGTCTGCTGATCTGGGCCGCGCACTTCGTGGGGCTCTATCTGCTGGCGAGCGCTGCAGATGTCTGGTCCTCTACCGAGGCGGCCGCCGGTCGCTGGGTCGGGCTGGGCTTCAGTCTTCTGTGTCTGGCGCTGATCGCCGTGGCGGCTATCGTCATAGCGCGGCGTCCTGTCCCGGATGGGCCGGGCCTGTGGGAGCGGCGCGTGGCCCTGACTGGCGCTTTCGTCGCCGCCGTCGGGGTGACGTGGCAGACGACGCCGCTGGCGTTCTGAAAAGTCTAATCTGCGGCCTATCGTTAACCTGCGTCATATCGCTCGGGCTCGGAACCGCATGGCTCCAGGCCGATTGGATCAGACGGAGGAGGAGCCATGAACCAGACCCATGTCATCGAACGCGCTTTTGAAATCGCCGAGCGAGACCATGCCTGTCTCAAGGTCAGCGACGTGCGTGAAGCGCTTGCGCGGGAAGGCTATACGATCAGCGACCTGATGCATCTGGAAGGCTGGAGCATCCGTGAGCAACTGAGACGGCGGATGAGGGCGCGTGGATCCCGCGCGATCGGTCGCATCGAATTCGCCGAGAGCCGGCCGTGACCGGGACGGCTGGCCTGGGCCGGGCCGTGCAGGGGCTGATTCTGAGCTTTCCGGTGGCCCTGTTCAGTCTCGGGACGGCGACGGATGCGGCCTATCTTCGGACCGCGGAGATGCAGTGGAGCAACTTCTCTTCCTGGGCGATTGTCGGCGGCCTGATGTTTGGCGGAGCCGCTTTCGTGTGGAGCCTGATCGACCTGGCCTGGGGCCGTCGCGGCGTCTTGCGTCTTCTGTACAGCGGCGCTCTTGGGGCCCTTTGTCTTGTCGGCTTGGCGAACGCCTTCAAGCATAGCCAGGACGGTTGGAGTTCCGTCGGCGCCCTTGGATTCACCCTGTCCGCTTTATGCTGCGGGCTGGCCCTGATCGCGGGATGGCTGCGCTATTCCGGAATGCTGGACGAGGAGGCGAGCCGATGATCCGCAGAAACGTCCTTCTGTACGGCGTCTTGGGAGGCGTCGTGGCTCTGGCCGCCTGCGGTCAAAGCGAAAAAGGCATCAATGAAGTCGGGCCGAAGCCTGACTTGCCGGAGATTCGGGAAACCCTGCTGCCGCCGATGCGTATCGCCAAGCCTGTCGGGTGGGGCGATGAAACGCCGCGCGCGCCCGAGGGCTTCGTGGTGACGGCCCTGGCTACGGACCTGCGTATTCCACGTCAGATGCTCGTATTGCCTAACGGGGACATCCTCGTGGCCGAGGGGCGGGGCGGCGGCGCGCCGGCCTTGAGGCCCAAGGACGTCATCGCCGGGGTCATCAAGAAGCAGGGCAACACCAAGGTGAACGGCGGCGACCGCATCACCTTGCTGCGCGACGCCGATAACGACGGCCGCGCCGAAGTCCGCACAGTCTTCATAGACGGTCTTAACGCCCCTTATGGCCTGGCCTATGTTGATGGCCGCATCTACGTGGCCGAGCAGGATGCTCTGGTCAGCTTCCCCTATGTCGAAGGGCAGACCCGGATCACGGCGCCGCCTGAAGAGGTGACGCGTCTACCGTCCGCGCTCAACCATCACTGGACCAAGGCTCTGACCGCCAGCGCAGACGGTTCGACACTCTATGTCGGCATCGGCTCCAACAGCAACGCCGGCGAGCGGGGCATGGCCGTGGAGGAGGAGCGGGCGGTCGTTTGGGCTGTCGACCGCTCCACAGGTGCGCGCCGAACCATCGCCCGCGGCATTCGCAATCCCACCGCTCTGGCGATTGAGCCGTCGAGCGCCGCCCTTTGGGCCGTGGTGAACGAAAGGGATGAAATCGGGCCGCAACTCGTTCCAGACTATCTGACCTCGGTTCGCGACGGCGCCTTCTACGGCTGGCCATACAGCTACTGGGGACAAAATCTCGACCCGCGCGTGCGGCCCCAGAAGCCCGAACTGGTCGCGACGGCGGTAAAGCCGGATTACGCCCTGGGAGCCCATGTGGCCGCCCTGGGACTGTCCTTCGCCCGGGACGGCGGCTTCGGCGGGGTCTTCATCGAAGGGGCCTTCATCGGACAGCACGGGAGCTGGAACCGCCAGGATCTGGCGGGGTACAAGGTTGCGTGGGTTCCGTTCTCGGGAGGCCGACCAGCCGGCGAGCCCGTCGATTTTCTGACCGGGTTTCTGACGGACAATGGCGAGGCCCGCGGCCGCCCCGTGGGCGTTTGGTTTGATCCCCAGCGCCGGATTCTGCTGGTGGCCGACGATCTGTCCAACACGGTGTGGCGTGTCGCTCCGGCCGGAATCTTTCCAGCGCGATAGATTCCAGTCACAAGATAAAGGTCGGCCAGATCACGACCCTGCAACTTGAGCCTGGCATCGCGACGGGCCGGTCTATGGGAGATCATAGGCGTCTCCTTTATCGCGCCCGGCGTCATGCGGTTTCGCCGGAAGGTGGCGTCGCGCTGGCGCGACGCCACCTTCCGGCTCTGTCTATCGGCTTTCCGACGAGGCGCGGCGGGTTGACGGCATTCGATCTCGCCGATGACAGCCCTGCGATACTCTATTATTTTCGGGGCATTATACTGAAAAACGAACCTAATTTGTAAGGATGTCGGCGGCTTCGGGATAGCGCTGGGCCAAGCGCGACGTCCAGTCACCCGACTGGGGTCGGGGTTGCCGGGCTTCACGGGGACGCGCCAGGACGAGCGCCGCCGCCTCCCTGTGGGCGGGCCAGTCCATCAGCAGCCGCATGGCCGCCTCGAAGTCCGGATGAGTCGAGGCGTGAGCGAACGCCAGGTCCAGGGCCTCGACATCATCGAAGTCGGGCAGTCGCGAGAGGTAGTCGCGAAGAACGGGCGCCGATAGGTCGCGCTCGAACAGGCTCCAGCGCAGATCCTGGGCTTCCTGGCGGTGTCCTTCGGTGTCGAGCACGTCGATGCAGGCGGCTTCCCAGGCAGGGGTCAGGCGCGGGGCATCGTCTCCCGGGTTGTGGCCGAAGGTCCAGCGGCGGTTGAGCGGCGAAGGGCTTAAAGCGGCTTCAAGGGCGGCGCGGGCCTCCCCGACGCGTCCCGCGGCGAGGAAGCGGCGGGCGATGTCGGCGGCGATGTCGGGCGAGCCGGCCTGCTCGGGCGTGATGAGGGAAAGCCAGAGGTCGAGATCCCCGGCCCGGTCCGCCAGACGGCGCAAGAGGTTGCGGCCTGCCGGGGTCTTCCTGGCTGAAGGGTCCAGGTTGTCCAGCAGCCGGCGCGCCGTAAGCGGGCCGAGGGCCTCGCCGGCGGCGAAGACCCAGCGCGCGTAATCCTGCGGACGTCGGCGCAGAGCGTCGATCAGGTCGCGCAACGCTTGATCGTCGACGGTTTCGGCCAGAGTGAAGAGATCCGGCGCGGCGGCCTCGAAAGCGGCGGGCAGTTCCCCCTTGGTGTCCTTTACGCGGGAAGCCAGACCCGGATAGAGGTCGAGCCAGCGAATGAGGACGGCGAGCGCCTCGCCGGGAGCCTCGGGCGCCAGGCGCCCCACGATCATGTCGCGGTGCGTGTTCAGATCGTCGATCAGTTCGCCGCGCTTGCGCCAGGATACACGTGTGCGGGCGACGGAGACGGCGGTGATGCGCTTGTCGATCTCAAGAGCGAGGAGGTCGGGGCTGGCTTCAGCCGCCAGTTCAAGACGAAGGCGGCGCTTGAGGTTGGCGTTCCCGGCGCCGGCCTCGATCAGCAGGTCCGCGAGGCGAGGCGCCCCGAGATGGACGAGGTTGGCCGCGGAAAGCCTGGTCGAGATCCTGGGTTGTCGCGCCATGACGTCCTTTGGGATGAGCGGGGTCGTCCGAGGGTCATCTATAGCACGGGCGCCAAGGGCGATTTCGCACCGCAAGCGGCCTTGCAGGGTGAGGACCGAAATGGATCCCCGGTCGATCCATGGAGGCGGGGCCGCCCCGCTACTTCACCACTATGACGCTGTGGTTGGGCTTCGCGCTCAAGCCAATGTGAAGCGAGCAGCGATCTCGAACAATTTCGTTCAAAGGCGCCGTTCTAAACAAGCAAGCTGTCACGCAGCTCGGATCTCATCATCGCATTGTCTAGGGATTTCAATCCCCCGAGTGGCTCCGCGGGTAGGATTCGAACCTACGACCAGCCGATTAACAGTCGGCTGCTCTACCACTGAGCTACCGCGGAACATCCCCTCGGGGGAGGCCGGCGTATAGCAGCGCCTTTTCGATTCATGCAACGGGTAAAACGCAGAAATCGCCAAATTTTTTCGCAAAGCCCTGCGCTACAAGGGGCGGCATGACTCCGATCACTGTTTTCGATCCTGATGATCCCCGCGTCGCCGCCTTTCGCGATGTGAAGGAACGCGACCTGACCGGGCGGCAGGGGCTGTTCGTCGCCGAGGGAGAGGTGGTTCTGCGCGTCCTGGCGTCCGGGGCCTCTCTTTGCGCGCCGGTATCGGTTCTGATCGCCGAGAAGCGGCTGGAGGGGTTGAGAGACGTGCTGGAGCGCCTTCCAGCGGACGTGGCCGTCCATGTAGCGCCCCAAGCGGTTCTGAACGCTGTGGCGGGGTTTGATCTGCATCGGGGCATCCTCGCCCTGGGGCGCAAGCCGAATCCGGTCGACCCGGACGCTCTGCTGGACAGCCTGCCGGATCGGGCCGTCGTCGTGATGGCCTGCGGGATCGGCAATCACGACAACATGGGCGGCCTGTTTCGCAACGCCGCCGCCTTTGGCGCAGGGGCGGTGCTGCTGGATCGGACCTGCTGCGATCCGTTTTACCGCAAGGCGATCCGGGTGTCGGTCGGCGCGGTCCTGCGTACGCCCATGGCGACGGGGCTGGAGGCAGGGAGCATGATCGACTTGTTGCAAGGTAGGGGATTCGAAGTGCTGGCGCTGACGCCGTCGGCGGGTCAGACGCTGGCCGAACTGAAACCCGCGCCGCGCACAGCGATTCTGTTGGGCAGCGAGGGGCCGGGTCTGCCGGGGGAGATCATCGCGCGCTGCCGCCCCGTCGGCATCCGCATGGCGGGCGGATTCGATTCGCTGAACGTGGCGGCGACCAGCGCCGTGGCCCTGCATCACGTGACGACGGCGAGGTTGGCGCACGGCTGAAAGCAAGAAAGCCGCCCCGGAGGGCGGCTTTCTCGATGTTCATCGCGATGGAGGCCTGACCGGGAATCGAACCCGGGTGCAAGGATTTGCAGTCCTCTGCGTCACCACTCCGCCATCAGGCCGTGGCCCCCGTTTCCAAGGGCCCCGCCATCGCGAGGGCCGTCAGCTATCAGATCGGATTGTCCGCTGCAACGCACGGACCTATAAGCGCGTCACATTTCTTCGCCTAAGCCGACCTGAAGGACTTCGGATTATGGATTTCGCCGCCGCCCGCAAGGTGATGCTGGACTCGCAGGTCCGCGTAAACGACGTCACCGACCGCCAACTGCACGCCGCCATCGGCGCTGTGCAGCGCGAGCGATTCTGCGCCCCTGACCGCGCCTTCTCGGCCTATGCCGATGTCGAGCCTGAGATCGCGAATGGTCGCCGTCTGATGTTGCCGCGCGATGTGGCCAAGCTGTTGCAGGGACTGGACGCCCGTGCGGGCGAGAAGGCGCTGGCGATCGCGGCGCCCTACGCCGCCGCTGTGCTGGCGGACATGGGCCTGAAGGTGACAGCGCAGGAATCGGACGCGGCCGTGTTCGAGGTGGTCGGCGCCGCTCTGGCCGAGGCTGGAGTCGAGACGGCGGTCGCGCCGCTGAACCAGCCGCAAGGCGAAGGCTATGACCTGATCGTCAGCGAAGGCGCGGTGATCGAGCGTCCCGAATCCTGGATCGCGGCCCTGCGTCCCGGCGGCCGTCTGGCCGTGGTGGAGCGCGACGGCGCCAGCGGCGCGGCGGTTCTTTATGTGCGCGGCCGTGAAGGCGTGTCGCGCCGCGAACTGTTCGATGCGGCGCCTGACCTGCTGCCGGAAATGACGCCGGCGCCTGCTTTTGCGCTCTAGCGCCTCTTGTGCGACGGAACAGACGTTGCGCTGCGTGAAAAAAACTTAACTGGCGTCGGGCGAGGCTAGCCGCCAACTACGCCGTTAGAAGGCACTACAGGCGCGCCGAACGGGGGCGTCAGGCAGGGACAGGTTCATGTTGAAACGCTCGCGCGCGCTCGCTTCGGTCGCACTGGTCGCATTGACGATGGGGGCGACGCCGGTTCTGGCCGAGTCGCTTCAGGAAGCGATCGGTCTGGCCTATCGGACGAATCCGTCCCTGCTGGCCCAGCGCGCCAATCAACGCGCCCTGGACGAATCCATTGTTCAGGCGCGCGCCGGGCTGCGGCCGACCATCAACGCCTCTGCGGGCGTTGATTACAGCCGCACGCGCACGGATCGCGTGACCACGACCATTCCCGGCCAGACCATCCCGATCGATACGAACGGCGACGGCGTGCCGGACGCCACGGGCACGCTGCCGGGCAGCACCACCACCAGCGGCGGCACGATCGAAAGCGACGGCGCCAGCGCCAGCGTCAGCCTGAGCCAGAACATCTGGACGGCGGGCCGGGTATCGCACGGCATTTCGGCTGCTGAGGCCAACGTCATGGCGGGCCGTGAAAACCTGCGTCAGGTCGAGCAGCAGGTGATGACTTCGGTCGTCCAGGCCTACGCTGATGTCGTGCGCGATCTGGAGATCCTGCGTATCCGCCAGGAGAACCTGCAGGTCCTGCGCCGCCAGCTGGACGAATCGAACGCCCGTTTTGAAGTGGGCGAGATCACCCGCACCGACGTGGCCCAGTCAGAAGCCCGTCTGGCGCAATCCGAATCGGATCTGGCCGGGGCTCAGGCGCAGTTGTCGGTCTCGCGCGCGGCCTACGCCGCCGTGGTGGGGCAGGCGCCGTCCAACCTTCAGGCCTTGCCGGTCCTGCCGGGTCTGCCGTCAGATTTCGACGCGGCGATGGATGTCGGCCTGGCTGAAAACCCCGGCGTCCTGGCCGCCCTCTACGCCCAGCAGGCGGCCGAGGCGAACGTGGCGGCTGCGCGCTCGGAGTATCTGCCTTCGGCGCGGCTGACGGCCTCTTACGGCGGGACCGCCAACGACCTGTCCGGCTTTGACCTGTCGGATCGCACCAGCTTCACCGCAGGGGCTTCGGTCTCGGTGCCCCTGTTCACGGGCGGGCTGAACCGGTCGCGCGTCGCACAGGCTCTGGAGCGCGCCAACGCCGCCCAGATCAACGTCGAGGGCCAGCGCCGCACCGTGCTGCAATCGGTCAGCTCAGCCTACGCTCAGAGCGCTTCGGCCAAGTCCAGCGTCGCCGCTGGCCAGGAAGGCGTACGCGCCGCCTCGGTCGCCGCCGAGGGCGTCCGTCAGGAAGCGCAGGTCGGCCTGCGCACCACGCTGGACGTGCTGAACGCCGAACTGGAACTGCGTAGCGCAGAGGTCGCCCTGGCCAGCGCGCGCCGCAATGAATACGTGGCTCAGGCTCAGTTGCTGGCGGCGATGGGGCGGTTGGGCGGCCCCAATCTGGATCCGGCCATCGACGCCTATGATCCGGCTGACAACTACAACGCCATCCGCAATCGCGGCGCCCTGCCGTGGGACGGCCTGCTGGAGACGCTGGATCGCGTCGCCGCGCCGGCTGTGACGCCCGCTGCGGACGCCGAAGACGCCCCAGTGGACCGCCAGTTGAAGGGCGAAGTCGTCCGCACAGCGCCGCAAGGCTGACGCTTCGTCGAAGCCGGCGCATGAAAACGTCCGTTGATTCCGGCCGAGGTTGATGCGACGACAGGGCAGGGGCGAGGCGAGTCTGTACCGGCCGCGCCCGTTCGCCCTGCGCCGTTTCCGGCTCAACGGGTGATGACCGAGATCGAGCACCGAGGTTGAAGGCTCCGACATGACCGACCAGTCCGCTCAGGAACCCACGATGGAAGAAATCCTGGCGTCGATTCGCCGGATTATTTCTGAAGACGACGCCCCGGCTGAAACCGCCGCAGCGCCCGAGCCGGAACCTGCGCCCGAACCCGAACCTGAAGCGCCCCCGGCTATCGCCGCCGCTGAGGAAGATGTTCTTGAGCTGACCGAGCCTTATGAGGCCCCGGCCGCCGAGGCCATTGGCGATCTGGACGTCGCCGACGCAGCACCCTTCCCGGTCGAGGCGCCCGCTGTCGCACCCGAGCCTGCGCCGGTCGCCGTCGCGCCTGAGACGGACGCCCTGGTCGGCGAAACCGCCGCCGCCAGCGCCGCTTCGGCCTTCGCCGGTCTGGCCGCCAGCTTCCAGAAGCCCGAGCCTGCGCCGGTCGCCTCGGCCGCTGACATGAACTTCATGAGCGGCAATACGGTCGAGGCCATGGTCCGCGAGATGCTGCGCCCGATGCTGAAGGACTGGCTGGACGCCAACCTGCCCGCCATCGTCGAGGCGCAGGTCCGCAAGGAAGTCGAACGCATCGCCCGCAACGCAGGCTGATCGCTTTAAAGTCTCGCTGAGTTTTACGACGCCCCTCAGTCCGCTGAGGGGCGTTCGTTTTTCCAGTCGAACAGGGCTTCCAGCAGACGCACGGCCTGACCGCGCTCGCTGGTCAGGTCGGGATCGCGGCCCAGCAGCAGGCGCGCATCGTCCGCCGCCGCCAGCAGCAGCGACCGATGTCGGATCGGATCGGCGAAGCTATAGGCCGGGAAACCGCTCTGTTTCAGGCCCAGCGGGTCGCCGCCGCCGCGCAGGCGGAAGTCTTCCTCGGCGATGACGAAGCCGTCCTCGGTGCGGCGCAGGGTCTCCAGCCGCTCCTTCGCCGTTTCGCCCAGGGCGCCGTCCTCGCCGCCGTACAGCAGGATGCAGGAACTGGCCTTGGCCCCGCGTCCCACGCGCCCGCGCAACTGGTGAAGCTGGGCCAGACCGAAGCGGTCGGCATGTTCGATCACCATGATGGAGGCGTTGGGCACGTCGACGCCGACCTCGACCACGGTCGTGGCGACCAGAACGGGCAGGCGGCCCGCCGCGAACTGCGCCATCACGGCCTCGCGCTCGGCGCCCGGCATCTGGCCGTGGGCGAGGCCGACCTCGGTTCCCAGAAGCTTGCGCAGGTCTTTGGCCCGATCCTCGGCGGCGGCCAGGTCGATGGCTTCGGATTCGGCCACCAAAGGGCAGATCCAGTAGGCCTGGGCGCCGGCTTCGACGGCCGCCTTCAGCCGCTTCGCCACCTCGCCGATGCGCGCCAGCGGCAGGACGGCCGTGGTCACGGGCGTGCGGCCCGGCGGCTTCTCCATCAGGCGGCTGACTTCCAGTTCGCCGTATTGCGTCAGCTCCAGCGTGCGTGGGATCGGCGTGGCCGACATGGTCAGCAGGTGAACGCCGCCCAGAACTGGATCACCCTTGGCCTGCAAGCGCTGACGCTCGCGCACCCCGAAGCGGTGCTGCTCGTCGATGACAGCCAGCGCCAGCCGGTGAAATTGCACCGCGTCCTGGAACAGGGCGTGGGTGCCGATGGCGACCTGAGCCTCGCCGGAGGCGAGCGCGGCCAGCTTGACGCGCCGTTCGGCCGGGGTGTCGCGGCCGGTCAGCAACAGGCTGGACACGCCCGCCTGATCCAGCAGGGGCGACAGCTTGTCGTAATGCTGGCGCGCCAAAATCTCGGTCGGCGCCATCAGGGCGGCCTGAAAGCCGCTGCTGGCGGCATCGGCCAGAGCCAGCGCCGCGACGGCCGTCTTGCCGGAACCGACGTCGCCCTGCAGCAGCCGCCCCATCTGCTCGCCGGAACTCAGATCTGCGCGGATTTCGACGACGGCCTGTTCCTGCGCGCCGGTCAGGCTAAAGGGCAGGGCGGCCAGCAGGCGGGCGGAAGCTTCGCCCGGCGTGATGCGGGCGGCGGGCGTGATCTGGCGGGCGCGACGGCGGCGCGCCAAGGCCAACTGGTGCGCGAACAGTTCGTCATAGGCCAGACGCTGGCGCACCGGGGCGTCCGGTAGCAAGTCAGCCTCGTTCGCCGGGGCGTGCAGGGCCTCCAGCGCCGGACGCCAGCCGGCCCAGCGCCGCGCCGCCAGCCAGTTCGGTTCCTGCCACTCGGTAAGCTCGGGCGCGAGGGCCAGCGCGCCCTGCGCCAGCTTGCGGATCTGGCGCGAGGTCAGCCCCTGCGTCGCCGGATAGACGGGTTCGGACAGCGGAATTTCATCGGCTTTCTCGAGCGGGAGAATGTAGTCGGGGTGGGCGATCTGGACTTCGCTGTTGAAGCGCTCGACCTTGCCGGTCACCAGACGACGCGAGCCGCGCGGGGCGAGACTCTCGATATGGCGCGGCGAACCCGCGAACCAGATCAGATGGATGAAGCCGGTATCGTCGATGGCGCGCACCTTGATCGGCGCGCCGTGTTTGTGCGGCGGAATCAGGCGGTCGATCGTCACCTCGAAGACGCCGATCTCGCCGTCGACGGCCTCCATCGCCGTGGTGCGGCGCCGCTGGATCACGCCGCTGGGCGACAGGAACAGCACGTCGCGCACCAGTGGACCCGCCACCTTCTGCACCAGGGGCGCGCTGCGCGGCCCCACGCCTTTCAGCGTGGTGATGTCCGCGAACAGGGGAAAGAGAATCTCGGGCCTCATGATGATGCAGCATAGCTGGCGCAGCGGCGTCTGGAACGCTATCTGATCCGCCTCTTACCGAAGTGAACGGACAGGCAAGGAAACAGCGTGGCCGATATCGACGCACGTCCTGAGGACGCCCAGAACACCGACGACCGCAAGACGCGCCTGGGGCGCCTGTCCTTCCGCGCCTGGCGCCGGGGCTTTCGCGAGGCCGACATGGTGCTGGGGCCGTTCACCGATCAGGTCGCGCCGACTCTGAACGACGACGAACTGACCGAACTCGAGACCCTGCTGGATGAAGAGGATCAATACCTCTACGCCTGGATCATCGAGCGCGAGCCGACCCCGCCTGAGTTCGACGGGCCGATGATCGCCCGCATCCGCGCCTTCATGCGCGAGCATGTTGCGGCCGAAGTCGCCAAGGGCATCGGCTGATGGACGGCGCGCCGGCGCGGGCCGACATGGAGTTGGGCGGCGCGCCTGAGGGACTGGACGCCCTGATCGTCGCTGATCGCATCAAGGCGCAGGGCGGGACCGCCCTGTTCGTGGCGCGCGATTATCAACGTACGGGAAACTTCATTCAGGAGTTTCGTTTCTTCGCCAAGGATGTTGAAGTTCTTGAATATCCGTCGTGGGACTGCCTGCCCTATGACCGGTTGAGCCCTACGGCTTCGGTCGCGGCCCAGCGCATGGCGACGCTGACCCGGCTGGCGACGCGCGATCCGGCGGACAGGACGCCGCTGCTGGTGGTCGCCACTGTCGCCGCCGCCGCCCAGCGCACGCCGCCGCGCAGCGCCGTGACCGGCGCTGGTTTCGCGGCCAAGGTCGGCGCGGATCTCGATACGGCGGCTCTGGAACGCTACGTCACGGCCAACGGCTATGTGCGCGCCTCAACCGTGTCGGAGCGCGGCGAGTACGCCATTCGCGGCGGGGTGATCGACGTCTTCCCGCCGGGATTTGATGAGCCGGTGCGGCTCGATATGTTCGGGTCTGAGCTGGAATCGATCCGCGCCTTCGATCCCGAGACCCAGCGCTCGACGCGCCAGCTGAAGGCGGTTTCGCTGTCGCCGGTGTCGGAGGTGCTGCTGGACGCCGACGCCATCTCGCGTTTCCGCAGCGGCTATCTGAACCTGTTCGGCGCGCCTAGCGACGAACCCATGTACGCCGCCGTCAGCGAGGGCGCGCGTCGCCAAGGCGTCGAGCACTGGTTGCCGTTGTTCTACGACCGACTGGACACGCTGTTCGACTATCTGCCGGACGCGTCGCCGGTCTTCCTCGACAGCCAGACGGAGCAGGCGCGGGGCGAGCGCTGGAATCTGACCGTCGACGCCTATGAGGCGCGCAAGGAGGCGGCGCGCGGCAAGGGCGGGGCCGCCTACCGCGCCCTGCCGCCCGCTCGGCTCTATCTGGACGACAGCGACTGGAACAGCGCCCTGGCTGGTCGCGCCGTGCGCCGCCTGTCGCCGCTGGCCGCCGGTTCGGGCGAGGACGCCGGCGGCCGTCTGGGCCGCAGCTTCGCCGCCGAACGGTCGCAGGACAGCGTGAACCTGTTCGCCGCCGTGGCCCAGCACGCCGAGGCGCTGAAGGCGCAGGGCAAGCGTGTGCTGTTCGCCTCTTGGTCCGAAGGTTCGGCCGAGCGTCTGGCCGCCATGCTTGGCGATCATGGCCTGACGCACGTCGTGGCGGTGCGCGACTGGGACGATGTGCGGGCCGCGCCCGAGGGCGTCTATCTGCGCGCGGTGCTGCCGGTCGAGCATGGTTTCGTCACCGACGATCTGGCCGTCATCTCCGAGACCGACATACTGGGCGACCGGCTGGCGCGGCCACGGCGCAAGCGGCGGGCGTCGAACTTCCTGGCCGAGGCCTCGGCCCTGACGGCAGGTGATCTGGTCGTCCACCTGGATCACGGCATCGGCCGCTATGAGGGCCTGCGGACGTTGGAGATTCAGGAGGCCCCGCACGACTGCCTCGAACTCCTCTATGCAGGTGAGAGCAAGCTCTACCTTCCAGTTGAAAACATTGACCTTCTGACGCGCTACGGCACGGACGCCGAAGGGGTTCAGCTGGACCGTCTGGGCGGCGCGGGCTGGCAGGCGCGCAAGGCCAAGGCCAAGGAGCGTCTGCGGGCCATGGCCGAAGGGCTGATCGCCCTGGCCGCCAAGCGGGCGCTGCGGGTGTCCGACGCCATCGTGCCGCCCGCGGGCCTGTTCGACGAGTTCTGCGCCCGCTTCCCCTATGAGGAAACGGACGATCAGCTGAACGCCATCGGCGACGTGCTGGAGGACCTGGGCAAGGGCACGCCGATGGATCGTCTGATCTGCGGCGACGTCGGCTTCGGCAAGACGGAAGTCGCCCTGCGCGCCGCCTTCGTCGTGGCCATGACGGGCCAGCAGGTCGCCATCGTCTGTCCGACGACCCTGCTGGCGCGTCAGCACTTCAAGACCTTCAGCGAGCGCTTCGCCGGCTGGCCGATCAAGGTGCGCCACCTGTCGCGCATGGTCACGGCCAAGGACGCAAACGAAACCCGCGCGGGTCTGAAGGACGGCAGTTTCGAGATCGTCGTCGGCACCCACGCCGTGCTGGCCGATCAGGTCGGCTTCAAGGATCTGGGCCTCGTCATCGTCGACGAGGAGCAGCACTTCGGCGTCAAGCACAAGGAGAAGTTGAAGTCCCTGCGGGCCGATGTTCACCTGCTGACGCTGACGGCGACGCCGATCCCGCGCACCCTGCAGATGGCGCTGTCGGGCATCCGCGAGATGTCGATCATCGCCACCCCGCCGGTCGATCGCTTGGCGGTGCGGACCTATGTGACGCCGTGGGATCCGGTGCTGGTGCGCGAGGCCCTGCTGCGCGAGAAATATCGCGGCGGTCAGGCCTATTACGTCGCGCCGCGCCTGAAGGACCTGCCCGACATCGAGCGGTTCCTGCGCGAACAGGTTCCAGAGGTGAAGTTCGTCGTCGGCCACGGCCAGATGAGCCCGACCCAGCTGGAAGCGGTCATGAGCGCCTTCTATGACGGCGAATATGACGTTCTGGTCTCGACCACCATTGTCGAGAGCGGCATCGACATTCCGACGGCCAACACCCTGGTCGTGCATCGCGCCGATATGTTCGGTCTGGCTCAGCTTCACCAGATCAGGGGCCGCATCGGTCGCTCCAAGGCGCGGGCCTTCGCCTATCTGACGACCGATCCGACCAAACCGCTGAGCCTGTCGGCCGAGCGGCGGCTGCAGGTGCTGCAGTCTCTGGATAATCTGGGCGCAGGCTTCCAACTGGCCAGCCACGATCTGGACCAGCGCGGCGGCGGCAATCTGCTGGGCGACGAACAGTCGGGCCATATCCGCGAGGTCGGCGTCGAACTGTATCAGCAGATGCTGGAAGACGCCGTCGCCGAGCTGCGGGAACAGGGCGAGACGGCCCCGGATCGCGGCTGGTCGCCGTCGATCAACGTCGGCGCGGCCGTATTGATTCCAGAGGATTACGTCCCGGACCTGAACGTACGCCTGAGCCTGTATCGCCGTTTGTCGGACGCCGAGAAGATGGAGGATCGCGAGGCCATGGCCGCCGAACTGATCGACCGGTTCGGCCCGCTGCCGGACGAGGCGCAGCAGCTTCTGCGGATCGTCGGCGTCAAGGCCAACTGCCGCACGGCCTGCATCGAGAAGATCGACATCGGGCCCAAGGGGGCGGTGCTGACCCTGCGCAACAACACCTTCCCCAATCCGATGGGTCTGGTGGGCCTGATCCAGAAGAACCACGCCTTCTGGAAGATTCGCCCCGATCAGAAGATCGTGGTGAAGGGCGACTGGCCCACGCCCGACGATCGCCTGAAGGTCGCCGAGCGCATCACCGCCGATCTGGCGCGGGTTGCCGGCGCGGCCTAGCCCGCACGCGCCTTCATGCTGCGGACCAGGGCGCCGAACAGGTTGACGTAGTCGTCGGTCCAGGGGCGGACCTCGGTCGGCTCCAGCTTGCGCCAGCGGCCGTCGGCCTTGAAGTCGGCCAGACCTTCGGGCGTGGGCGAGATGGCCAGGGCTTCGGTCGAGGCCTCGGCCATCAGGGCGGCGTCGGGGTGCTCGATGTAGATCTGGTGCAGTTCGGCTGCGCCGAGTTCGCGCGCGGCGGCGACGGCGGGCAGGGTGATCTCCAGATTGCGGTTCGACAGATGCAGCACCACGACGCCTTTCGGCCTCAGCAGCCTGAGGTAGCCCTCGATCGCCTCGCGGGTCAGCAGATGGGTCGGCACCGCGTCGGATGAAAAGGCGTCGATCACCAGCAGATCGTAGGAGCCGGGAGCCTCCTTGTTCAGCGTCAACCGCGCATCGCCCAGGACAGTGCGGATCGAACCAGCGGCGCAGTTCGAGATGAAGGTGAACCACTTCGGGTCGCGCGACAGCCGGTCGACCATCGGATCGATCTCGAAGAAGGTCATCTGATCCGAGGCGCGCTTATAGGCTGCCATTGCGCCCGAACCCTGACCCACCACGCCGATAACGGCGCCGGGGCCGCGGGCCTGGATCAATTCGGCCGCCTGCCCGAGAGGCGTGGTCTCGGCATAGTACATGGTCGGGGCGCAGGCGAAGTCGGGGTTGCGCGCCTGGGCGCCGTGCAGGGTCGTGCCGTGCATCAGCACATGAACGTCGCCGCCCATCTTGGGGTCCGGCGTGACCGCCACACGCATGACGCCGAAGAAGCTGCGCTCAGACAGGCTCCAATCGTAACCTCGGCCGATGTAGTGGGCCGACACCGTCATGGCGGCGACGACAGCGGTGAACATCAGCACGCGATCGCGGATCAGAAAGGCGCAGATGGCGGCGGCGCCGAGGATGATCTGCGCCGTCGCGGTCAGGCCGAAGTCGCTGAACGCCGTGCGCAGCGATGCATCATAGCGCATCATCTCGAACAGCAGCGGCGCCGACAAGGCGATCGTCAGGCCCGCTGTCATCAGCCAGACTTCATGCCTGGCGGGGCGCGCGCCCAGCCACGGTCGCGCCAGACAGACCAGCACCATGACCAGCGGATATTCGAGCACGGTCTCGAACAGGGTCGGCGCCAGCAAGGCTGTGAAGGCCCCGCCCAGCACGCCGCCCAGCGACATCAGCAGGTAGAACTCGGTCAGCCGGTCCGGCGCCGGGCGTCGGGCGGCCAACTGCTGGTGGCACATCAGGGTCGTGAAGAAGAAGGCGGCCAGGTGCACGCCCAGCAGCATCAGCCAATGCCCGGTCGTCATGCCGACCAGGGCGGCGATCATGACGGTGAAGGTCGCCTGCAGGATCAGGGTGACGGGCAGCGATATCCACGGCCGGGTCTGGAAGGCGATGATGAAGGTCAGCAGATAGAGGGCCAGCGGCGCGACCCACAGAAAGGGGGCCGAGGCCACGTCTGTCGAAAGGTGAGCGGTCACCCCCAGCATCAGGCTGGACGGCGCGGCCGCCAGCAGGATCAGGATAATCTTGCGCGTCCACGGGATCGGCGGACTGCGATGGTCCGAGGCGGCGGTGCGGGCGGCGCCGAGACCGCGCGGCAGGATGATCGTCAGCAGGACGATCATGGCGGCGAAGGCGCCGTACCCGACTGTCCAGCCAAGTCTCTGCCCCGACAGGGACGCCAGCGGCTCGATCAGGACCGGATAGGCCAGAAGCGCCAGGAAGCTGCCCAGGTTGGAGGCGGCGTAAAGCACATAGGGGTTGGCTCCATCGGGGTGGCCGACGCGGGCGCGCGCATACCAGGCCTGAAGCAGGGGCGCCGTGGCTGAAAGAACGGCGAAAGGCGCGCCGACGGATAGAAACAGAGCCCCCAGAAGCCAGCCGATCGGCGCGGCCGGATCGGGATCCCCCAACGCCTCAGTAATGCTCAGCGGCAGGAAGACCGCCGCCGCCGCCAACAGCGTCAAATGCGTCACGGCCTGCCACCGCACCGACGGAATCCGTTGCAGCAGGTGGGCGTAGAGATAGCCCGCCAGCAGCGCCGCCTGGAAGAAGACCATGGCGGTGTTCCACACCGATGGCGATCCGCCCAGCAGCGGCAGCACCAGCTTGGTCGCCATCGGCTGAACCAGGAAAACCAGACTGGCCGAGGTGAAGATGGCGACGGCGAAGGCGGCAGGTGTTATCGCGTCGATCCTGCGATGCGCCGGGGACAGGACGTGTTCGGTCATGCGCTGCTTTCGACCTCGAGCGGGTGATTCCGCAGGTCGAGGCTAGGACGACTCGAGGATGGAGCGAATTCCCATGTTGCCGCAGGATATCGAGGCGACCGCTGAAGGCGTGATCGGCCATGCGATCAAGGCCGGTCTGATGATCGCTACGGCCGAAAGCTGCACCGGCGGACTGGTGGCGGGCGCCCTGACGGCGATCGCCGGGTCTTCGGCCGTCGTGGATCGAGGCTTCGTCACCTATAGCAACGAGGCCAAGATGGAGATGCTGGGCGTGCCGCAGGACGTGCTGGCGCGTTTCGGAGCGGTGTCGGAACCGACGGCGCGGGCCATGGCCGAGGGAGCGAAGGCGCGCTCGCGGGCCCAGGTCGCGGTGTCGGTCACCGGCATCGCCGGGCCAGGCGGCGGCTCGGACGACAAGCCGGTCGGCTTGGTTCACTTCGCCATCGCAGGGCCTGAAGGAGCCGTGGCCCATGTCGAAAAGCGCTTCGGCGCCATCGGGCGCGATCAGGTGCGTCTGGAAAGCGTGCGCGTCGCCCTGGGCCTGTTGCTGGACGCGGCGGCTCGATGAGCGAGCCTGTCGTCATCGACGCGCGGGGTCACAGATGTCCGGTCCCCAGCCTGCGACTGCGCAAGGCGATGGAGGGCGCCTGTGCGGGCGCGCAATGGACGTTGTTGGCGACCGATCCGATGGCGCGTATCGACGTGCCTTTCCTGATGCAGGAAATGGGCGGTCAGGTCATTGGGATCGAAGAGTCGGACGGCGTGCTTCAGATCACTGTCGAGAGCGGCGACGCTCGGACAGGCTGACGACCGTGTCGGAATAGGCCTCGGGCGGGGGCAGGGCGGCGCGCTTTTCCCAGTCGATCTCCAGTTCCGTGGCGAAGGCGCCGCCATAGAAGACGGCGTTGACGTTCCACGACAGCCAGATCAGCAACACCACCACGGCGCCGACCGAGCCGTAGGTCGCGCCCAGATGCACGATCTGCTCGACGTAGATTGTGCATAGCCACGAGAAGAAGCTGGACATGACCGTGGCGACCAGACCGCCGATGACCGCCGCCTTCCACGCGACGCGCTTGGCGTGCGCCATGGCGTAGCGATAGAGCATGGTCAGCCCCAGCCACAGGCCGAGAGCAGGCCACAGGCCGTCGAGCGGCATCGTCATCCAGCCGCCCGGTTGGTCGACATAGGCGTGCTCCATCAGGCGCGAGGTGACGACGGCGCCCGACACCACGGTGAACAGCACGAAAGCCGCAAGCGCGACCAGGAAGGCCAGCAGGTTGAATTTGAAAAAGCCGAGCGGCTTGGTTTCGTCGTGGATCAGATTCAGCCCCGCCAGTAAGGCCTTGAAGCCCCGATGCGCGGCATAGGCGCCGATGACCAGGGCGATTGCGCTCTGCAGCGATACGGTCCGCGCCGAAGTATTGGCCAGGCGGTCGATCTCATTCAGGAACAGGGTGCGCGCGGCCGAGGGAATGACGTCCGCCAGGGCGGCCGCCTGTTCGCTGACCTGTCCTATCGTCAGGACGGCCTTGTAGAAGCCGATCAGGATGGCGATGGCCGGGAACAGGGCCAGCAGGGCGAAAAAGGAAACCCCGCCGGTATAGAGCATGACGTCCCGGCCCCAGCTTCTGGCGAAGGCGCGGCCTGCGAGGCGCGCCGTGTGCATGGGCAGGTCCGCGAGCGGTAAGGGCTGGGTCAATCCAAGGCCTCGTCGTCGAACAAGCGGGGGGATTAACCCCATTCGGCGTGAAGTGGGAACCCCTGATCGGCGGTCCGGCGGTACGCGATCTTGCCCATTGCGGGTCGCGGCTGCGCCGGTATCATGTCTCAAGGCTCGGAAAAGGCAGCGGGGGCGGCCGGCCGAAGCCAGGAGATTCTGCTTGCATCCGAACCCGCGCGTGCTGGTTGTCGCCGACGCTGACGACTCCCTGGATTCCCTGTGCGAGGGGCTGGATCGGCTGGGATGGCGAACCCTGACCGCGCGCGATCTGGATGCGGCCATCCTCGCGTTGGAAGACCTGACGATCGACGCCGCCGTCGTGGATACGGCCCTGTTGGACGCTTCGGCGATTGCGCGGCTGCGATCGTCGACGGATGCGCGTTACCTGACGATACTGGGCGTCGGGGCGCCGATAGGCGCCGGTCTCAATGGCTGCGATCTGACGCTTTCCAGGGCCCCGCATCCGGCGCAGGCCGCCATGCGGCTGGAACAGATGACCCGCGCGGCGGTGGCGGAGGAAGAGTTCGTTCTGCGTCAGGCCACGTTCGGCCAGCATGGCGTGCCCCTGGCGGCGCCGGACATGGAAGCGGCGCCGCTGAACATTCTGACCGCCGGGGCGGCGGACCGTCGATTCCTTGCGCTTTCGAACGCCCTGGTGGAACTGGGGGCCGAGGTGGTGGCGGCACCGACGCCCTATACGGCCTTCGACTATCTGCATGAGCGTGCGTTCGACGGCGCCGTCCTCTGGGGCGATCGATCGCATGCGCCCGCCCTGGCGATCGCGGCGGGAATGCGCCGGAACACGCGCCTGTACCATATTCCGCTGACCCTCTATCTGCGGGACGAGGAGGCGGGCGAGGCCTTGGGCGACCTGTACCGGCGAGGGTTCGCCGACGTCGCCGACCCGACGACGCCGGAAGAGGACGCCGCCGCCCGAGTGGTGGCCCTGGCGCGCAATCATCGCCGCCAGCAGGGGCTTCGCCGTGCGCTCGACGCGGTGCGGGGCAGCGACCTGATGGATGAGGCGACAGGGCTGTTCAGCCGCGACCTGTTCGCCTCGCATTTGAGCCGGCTGGTGGACGGGGCTCGAGTTCGCTCGCGGCCCTTGTCTGTCGGCGTGCTGCGCGTGGCGGGGCGCGAGGCTCTGGAAGCGTTGAGAGCGGGAGGCTGGCTGGAGAAGGCCATGCCTCAGGTCGGGGCCATGGTGTCCCGTCTGGTTCGTGTCGAAGACACCGCCGCCCGCCTGTCCAGCGAGACCTTCGCCCTTGCCTTGCCCGCTACCGACGAAGCCTCGGCCCGCCTCACAGCCGAGCGGATCGCGGCCGTCATCGCCTGCACGGCCTTTGACGCGGGCAAGGATCGCTCCCCGTTCGTGGTGGAGCTGGACGTCGGGGTGGCGCAGTTGAGCGCCGAAGATACGGCGTTGACCTTGCTGGAAAGGGCCGCCGCCGGACTGACCCGGGCCTGACCTCGATCAGCCGGGCAGTTCGACCGAGACAGCGGCCTGGGCGGCCAGACCTTCGCCGCGCCCCGTGAAGCCGAGGCCTTCGCTGGTGGTCGCCTTTACGCTGACCGCGTCCAGCGGCAGGTTCAACAGTTCCGCCAGACGCTCGCGCATAGCCTGTCGATGCGGCTTCACCTTGGGCTGCTCGCAGATCAGGGTGACGTCCACGTTGACGATGCACCCCCCGCGCGCCGCCACCCGCTCAGCCGCATAGACCAGGAAACGGTCCGAGGCGGCGCCCTTCCATTGCGGATCGCTGGGCGGGAAATGGTCGCCGATGTCGCCGTCGGCGATCGCGCCCAGAATGGCGTCGGTCAGGGCGTGCAGCCCCGCATCGGCGTCCGAATGGCCGATCAGGGTCTGGTCGTGCGGTATCTCGACCCCGCACAGCCAGACCGACGAACCGGGGCCCCAGCGATGGACATCGAAGCCCTGTCCGATGCGAACGACAGTGCGGGGGGGGGCGAGCGCCTCGGCCATGGCGAAATCCTCAGGATAGGTCAGTTTCAGAAGGCGGGGATCGCCGGGTACCAACCGGACGCGGCCGCCGGCGCGCTCGACGACGGCGGCTTCGTCGGTCGCCGTCTCATCGTTCGGCCATGCGGCATAGGCGTCGCGAATGGTCTTCAGGCGGAAGGCCTGAGGCGTCTGGGCGCGCCAGAGGTGGTCGCGATCGACGCCCCCGACAATGAAATCGCCCTCGGCTCGACGCAGGCTGTCGGCGACGGCGAGCGCGGGCAGGGCGCCGTCAGCGCCTTCAAGCCCCTGCAGCAGGGCCTCTATGATGTCAGCGCTCAGGAACGGCCGGGCGGCGTCGTGGATCAGCACAGGCTCTGCGTCATCCGCCGTCAGCGCCGCCAGACCGGCCTGAACCGAGGCGGCCCGGGTCGCGCCGCCGGGCACGACGCGCCAGCCGGACAGTCCGGCCAGAGCCGCCTGCGCCGTCGCTTCGGCGTCGGCGGCGATCACCACCACAACCTCACGCGCGCCAGCCTTCAGCAAAGCCTCGACCGACCAGGCGATGACCGGGCGTCCGGCGACGAAGCGCCACTGCTTGGCGCCCCCGGCCCGCGAACCCGAACCGGCGGCGACGACAATCGCTGAGAATCCCATGACGGCCTTCTAGGCGTCCCGGTTCCGCTTGACGAGAGGGGGCGCCTTCAGTGCTAAGGAGACTTATGACGACTGGCCTGCAAATTGGGGACGTAAGGATCGACGGACGGGTGCTGATGGCGCCCATGACCGGGATCACCGACCTGCCGTTCCGGGTGCTGGCCTCACAGTTGGGCGCCTCTTACGTGGCGACTGAAATGGTGGCGGCGGCAGAGTTGGCGCGCGCGCGGCCGGACGTGGTGCGCCGCGCCGCAGTGGGCGCGGGCTTGCCGCTGACGGTGATTCAACTGGTCGGCGGCGACGCCGAGGCCATGGCCGAGGGCGCGCGTATGGCGCAGAAGGCCGGCGCCGACATTATCGACCTGAACTTCGGCTGTCCCGCCAAGGAAGTCACCGGCGCCGCCTGCGGCTCGGCCCTGATGCGGACGCCGGATCAGGCGGCGCGGATCATGGAGGCGGTCGTTCAGGCCGTCAGTCGGCCGGTGACGGTCAAGATGCGGCTGGGATGGGACGACAACAGTCTCAACGCCGCCGATCTGGCGCGCCGGGCCGAGGCGCTGGGCGTGGCGGCTGTGACGGTGCACGGCCGCACTCGCAAGCAGTTCTACACTGGGATCGCCGACTGGGAAGCGGTGGCCGAGGTGAAACAGGCGGTGGCCATTCCCGTCATCGTCAACGGCGACATCATCACTGCCGAACAGGCGCGCGAGGCCCTGGAACGATCCGGCGCCGACGCCCTGATGCTGGGGCGAGGTGTCTATGGCCGGCCGTGGCTGGCCGCACACCTGGAGCGCGCCCTGATCGACGGGACGCAACTGCGCGAGCCGGATCGGGAAGAGCGGCTCGCGATCGTCATCCGGCATCTGCGGGCGTCGGCTGACTTCTACGGCCTGCCGCTGGGGCTGAAGATGTTCCGCAAACATCTGGGCTGGTACATCGAACAGGCGCCCTGGCCGGCCGATCCGACCGAGCGACGGGCCGCCAAGGCGCGCCTGTGTAGGCTGGAGACGCCAGAGGAGGTCGAGGAGGCGCTGACGGCGTTGTGGCTCGATGTGAAGCATTCTCGCAACTTCGATGTTGAAATTAAGCCACAGGTGGTTGAAGCTATCGCTTGATGTCGAACCCCGCCGCCCCGGCTGATCACCATAACTCGGAGCTTTCGCTCTGGGGGCGATTGGCTGGCGGTCGGGCGCGCGCCCTGTTCGGCACAGCCTATGCGGTCGCCTTCATCGTCACGGCGGCGGCGATCTGGCTTGTCGCCATCGCGCCCGGCGCGACCGGCGGAGGCGATGCCCGCTCAGCGGCCAGTCAGGCCGTGCTGTTCATCCTGCTGGCCAATCTGGTCCTGATTTTCGGACTGGCCTTTGTGATCGGCGTTCGCGTGTTGCGCCTGTTCCGCAACCGCTACGACCCTGGGGCGCGGCTGCATCTGCGCTTTGTGACCCTGTTCTCGCTGGTTTCGGTCGTGCCCGCAGTGCTGATCGCCCTGGTGTTCGGCGTTCTGGTCAACCGCGGCGTCGATCAGTGGTTCAGCGCGAATGTGCAATCGGCTGTCAGGAACGGCGCTGAGATCGGTCGGGCCTATGTCGCCGATGTTGGCAGCGGGCTTGAGGCCGACATGGAGACCATGTCCACTGAACTGGGCGGGGTGCGCGGCCTGTTCGACAACCGTATCCAGTTTTCCCGCGCCCTGGCTCAGATCGGCGACTTCTTCGGCTATCCGGCGCTTTATATCCTCGACGAGAACGGCCGGGTGCTGGCCAGCGGCGAGCGGCCCGGCGCGCCGCCCTATGTCGCGCCGCCCCGCGAAGCCCTGGAGACGGTTGCGGGCGGCGAGGTGGCGCCCACCACGGTGACGGAGAATCCCGACACGGTTCGCGCCCTCTATCCGCTGCCTGACTATGGCGACGCCTATCTCTACGTCGTGCGCCCGCTGGCGCCGGGCCTGATCCAGCGGATGCGCAACGGCGAGGAATCCATCACCGCCTATCGCGAGGCGGAGGAAAGCCGCGCCCGCATCCAGGCGGCTTTCGCCCTCAGCTATCTCGAGACGGCCCTGCTGGTGCTGGTTGGCGCGGTGTGGCTGGCCATGTCGGCGGCCAGTTCGATCTCGGCGCCCATAGGTCGTCTGGTGAAGGCGGCCGACCAGGTGGCCGGCGGCGATCTGGACGCAAGGGTCGATAATGCCGAGGCGCCGGCAGAGCTGATCGTCCTGTCCGAAGCGTTCAACCGCATGACGCAGGACATCAAGACCCAGCAGGCCGCCTTGAAGACCGCGTCCGACGAGGCTCAGGCCCGAAGCCTGTTCATTGAAACCGTGCTGTCGGGCGTCAGCGCGGGCGTCATCGGCCTGGATCGCAAGCGCCGCATCTCGGCCATCAACGACAGCGCCAGCTATCTGTTGGGGCTGGACGCCGAGCATGTGCAGGGACGGCGGCTGGCCGAGGTGGCGCCGGAATTGGGCGAACTGTCCGAGCGTGGCGAGGCCCATATCGAAGAAGACATCGACATCGACCGCAACGGCGATGCCCTGCGCCTGCGGGTCCGTATCGAAGGCGGGCAGGGCGGCGAGATGGTGCTGACCTTCGACGACATCACGCGTCTGGTCACGGCCCAGCGTAACGCCGCCTGGCGCGATGTGGCGCGGCGCATCGCCCATGAGATCAAGAACCCGCTGACCCCGATCCAGCTGTCGGCCGAACGCTTGCGTCGCCGTTATCGCGAGCAGGTCGGCGATGATGTCGAAGTTTTCGACCGCTGCACCGAGACCATCATCCGTCAGGTTGGCGATATCGGACGGATGGTGGACGAATTCTCGTCCTTCGCGCGGATGCCCGCGCCTCGTTTCTCACGCGAGAACCCGGCTGAAATGCTGCGCGAGGCGGTGTTCGCACAGCGCGTTGCGGCGGGGGATATCGGAGTCGATCTGATCGAGCCCCTGCCGGACGTCGCGATGCAGGCTGACGGTCGCATGGTTCGTCAGGCCCTCGCCAATATCCTGAAGAACGCAGGCGAGGCGGTGGCCGGTCGACGCGAGCGGGACGGGGTGACGGAGCCCGGTCTGGGGATCATCGCCCGTCTGACGGTCGAGGACGGTTTCGCTTCCTTCATCATCGAGGACGACGGTGTCGGCCTGCCGGCCAAGGACCGAGACCGGCTGACCGAACCCTATGTAACGACGCGCGAGAAGGGGACGGGCCTGGGCCTGGCCATCGTCAAGCGCATCTGTGAAGACCATGGCGGAGAGCTGAGGCTGGCCGACGCCGAAACCTTGTCAGGCGCGCGCGTGTGCCTGACCTTCCCCCTGAGCCAGGATCATAAGGCCGCCGCCCGCGCTTCCAGCGCGATGCGGACGGCGGAGTAAGAGAGGCGTCATGAAAAGCACCGGTGCCGACATTCTGGTCGTCGACGACGAAGCCGATATCCGCGAGCTGGTTTCCGGCCTGCTGGAGGACGAAGGCCACGCGGTCCGCACGGCCGCAAACTCGGACGAGGCCCTGGCCGCCATCAAGGCGCGCAAGCCATCGCTGGCGGTCCTGGATATATGGATGCAGGGCGGCGGGCTGGACGGCCTGGAACTACTGGATGTCGTGCGCGAGCTGGATGAGGACCTGCCGGTCGTCATGATCTCGGGCCACGGCAATATTGAAACGGCGGTCAGCGCCCTGAAGCGCGGCGCCTATGACTTCATCGAAAAGCCGTTCAAGTCCGACCGGCTGGTGGTGGTGGTCGAGCGGGCGCTGGAAGCGGCTTCTCTGAAGCGCGAGAACCGTCGCCTGCGCGCCCAGACGCTGACGCCCAGCGGCCTGATCGGCAAGTCTGTGGCGGCGCAGGCGCTGCGCAGCACCATCTCCAAGGTGGCGCCCGCCAACAGCCGAATTCTGATCGCCGGGCCTCCGGGCTCGGGCAAGGAACTGGTCGCGCGCCAGATCCACGACGCCAGCCCGCGCGCCCGGGCCGAGTTCGTGGCGATCTCGGCCGCCGGCATGACGCCCGAGCGCCTCGACGTCGAACTGTTCGGGGAAGAAGGCGGCGACGGTCGCCCGCGCAAGATCGGCGTCTTTGAACAGGCGCATAACGGCACCCTGTTCCTCGACGACGTGGCCGACATGCCCCGCGAGAGCCAGAGCCGCATCCTGCGTGTTCTGGTTGAGCAGCGGTTCCGCCGCGTCGGCGGCGAACAGGATGTTCAGGTCGACGTGCGGGTCATCAGTTCGACCTCGCGCGATCTGCGTCTGGAGATCAGCGAAGGGCGCTTCCGCGAGGACCTGTTCCACCGTCTGAACGTGGTGCCGATCCGCGTTCCGCCGCTGTCCGAACGTCGCGAGGATATCAGCGAACTGGTCGAGTATTTCGTCGATAGCCTGTCGTCGTCGCAGGGACTGCCGCATCGCCGCATCGCCGATGACGCCCTGGCTGTGCTGCAGGTCCACCCGTGGCCCGGCAACGTTCGGCAACTGCGCAACAATGTCGAACGCCTGCTGATCCTGGCGACCGGGACGGCGGACGAGCCGATAACGGCGGACATGCTGCCGCAGGAGGTGGCGTCGTCCGCCAGCCCCGCCTCGCTCAGCGCCGATCGCATCATCGCCCTGCCGCTGCGTGAAGCCAGGGAGGTGTTCGAGCGGGAATATCTGTCGGCGCAGATCATGCGCTTCGGCGGCAATATCTCGCGCACGGCCGCCTTCATCGGCATGGAGCGGTCGGCGCTGCATCGCAAGCTTAAGTCGCTGGGCGTGTCGCCCGCACGCGGCGGAGACGAAGAAGGAGAGGGCGCCTGATGTCCAGGGTCGCCTATGTAAACGGCGTTTATCAGCCGCACGGTCAGGCCGTTGTCCACATCGAGGATCGCGGGTTTCAGTTCGCCGACGGCGTCTATGAGGTCTGGTCGGTGTTTGACGGCAGGCTGGCTGACTATCAGGGTCACCTGAGCCGGTTGGCGCGCAGCCTGACCGAGCTGCGCATCGACATTCCCATGTCGGCCCAGTCGCTGGGCATCGTCCTGCGTGAAACCATCCGCCGCAATCGGGTGCGCAACGGCCTGGTCTATATCCAGATCACGCGCGGCACCGCCCCGCGCGATCACGCCTTCCCAAAGGATGTGGCGCCCAGCGTCATCGTCACCGCGAAGTCTGTCGACCTGAAGAAGGGCGAGGCCCTTGCCGCCAGGGGCGCCGCCGGGGTCACCCACCCAGACATGCGCTGGGGACGCTGCGACATCAAGACGGTCGGCCTTCTGCCCAACGCCCTGGCCAAGCAGGCGGCCCGTGAACGCGGCGCTTACGAAGCCATCCTGTTCGACGAAATGGGCATGGTGACCGAGGGCTCATCGACCAACGCCTGGATCGTTGACGAGAACGGCAAGCTGAGGACCCGCGACACCCAGGCCAACATCCTGCGCGGCATCACCCGCGCGGCGATCCTGAAACTGGTGGAGGCGGAAGGCATCGAACTGGAAGAGCGCGCCTTCAGCGTCGAAGAGGCCAAGCGCGCGCGTGAAATCTTCGTCACGGCGGCCAGTTCCTTCGTCATGCCGATCGTGTCGCTGGACGGAACCCGCATCGGCGAGGGCAAGCCCGGCCCGGTGGCGGCCCGTTTGCGCGAGATTTATCTGGAACAGGCGCGCCGCGAGGCCATTTAAGCCGTTGCCGCACCGGCGGGGGCGTGGCTAAGGTCGCGAATGCGGGCGACGTCCCGCCTCGCGGCCATTCCGCCGTCGATGAAAAAGACCAAGAACAGGATCAACCTGCCATGTCGCAAGACAAACGACAGAACCTCCAGGACACCTTCCTGAACAGCGTCCGCAAGACGAAAACGCCGCTGACCATCTTCCTGGTGAACGGCGTCAAGCTTCAGGGCATCGTCACCTGGTTCGATAACTTCTGTGTGCTGCTGCGTCGCGATGGCCAATCGCAGCTGGTCTACAAGCACGCCATCTCGACCATCATGCCGTCCGCGCCCGTGCAACTGTACGAGCCCGACGCCGAAGAAGACTGATTGACCTCCAAACTCATTGACCACGCCGTCCCGCTGATCCGGGCCGTCGTCATCCATCCCGACCGTCGCGGCGACAATGCGCGCCATGCTTCCGAACGCCTGGAAGAAGCCGTGGGCCTGGCCCAGGCGCTGGACCTTGACGTTCGCGCGCAGGAGATCGTGCGCCTGCGATCCGTCACGCCCGCCACCCTGATTGGTCGGGGCAAGCTGGAAGAGATTTCAGCCCTGATCCTTGCGGCCGACGCCGAGGCGGTTGTCGTCGACGACCAACTGACCCCGGTGCAGCAGCGCAACCTTGAACGCTTCTGGGACATCAAGGTCATCGATCGAACCGGGCTGATCCTCGAAATCTTCGGCCGCCGCGCCCGCACGCGCGAAGGCCGTCTTCAGGTCGAGCTGGCGCGGCTGGAATATGAGCGCTCGCGTCTTGTCCGCACCTGGACTCACCTCGAGCGCCAGCGCGGCGGCACGGGCGGCGTCGGCGGCCCCGGCGAAACCCAGATCGAACTGGACCGGCGGATGATCGCCGACCGCATCGTCCGGCTGAAGGCCGAACTGGAAGAGGTGCGCCGCACGCGCGGCCTGCACCGCAAGGCGCGCAAACAGGTTCCGTTCCCGTCTGTCGCTCTCGTCGGTTACACCAATGCGGGCAAGTCGACGCTGTTCAACCGGCTGACCGGGGCTGAGGTGATGGCCAAGGACCTGCTATTCGCCACCCTGGACACGACCCAGCGCACCATCCGCCTGCCGCAGGGGCGCCCGGCCATCATCGCCGATACCGTGGGTTTCGTCTCCGATCTGC
Organism: Brevundimonas naejangsanensis DSM 23858; assembly: GCF_000421705.1. Classification (GTDB taxonomy): domain Bacteria; phylum Pseudomonadota; class Alphaproteobacteria; order Caulobacterales; family Caulobacteraceae; genus Brevundimonas; species Brevundimonas naejangsanensis. Next base: position 360,255 of record NZ_ATXN01000002.1, on the reverse strand, counting down.
CGCACGAACTGGTCGAGAGCTTCCGCGCCACGCTGGAGGAGGTCGGCGAGGCCGATCTGATCCTGCATGTGCGCGACATCGCCTCGCCCGACAGCGCCGCCCAGGCCAAGGACGTCGAGACGGTGCTCGAGCAGATACCGACGCCGGAAGGAAAGACGCGCCGCATCCTTGAGGTCTGGAACAAGATCGACCTGCTGGAACCCGAAACGCGGGAAGCCGTGGTCGGTCAGGCCGAACGTCTTGCGCGCGAGGGAACGGCCGTGGCTGTGTCTGCCTGGACAGGCGAGGGGATCGAGGCGCTCCGCGAAACAATCGCCGCCCTGATCGACGATGACCCCGAGACGCAGCTTACGGTCGAACCGCATCGCGGCGACCTGCTGGCGTGGCTCTACGCCAACGGCCGCGTAACGGGGCGCGAGACCGACGAGGGCGGCCGGGTTCATCTGACGGTCCGTCTGCATCCCGCCGCGCTGGGGCGACTTGAACGGCTGTATCCGGATGTGATCGACTGATCCCGTCATGCATCTGATCGAGACCATCCTCTTCCTGTTGCTGGCCGTGGTGCTGTCGGGATGGGTGGCTCGCATCACGCGCATCGCCCTGCCTCTGGTGCAGATCGCGCTGGGCGCGGGGGTGGTGCTGATCACCGGCGAGTCGGTCGATCTGAAGCCGGATGTCTTCTTCCTGCTGTTCCTTCCGCCGCTGCTGTTCGTGGACGGTTGGCGCATCCCCAAGGAGGCGTTGTTCCGGGACCGGGTGGTGATCCTGGAGCTGGCCTTGGGGCTGGTGGTCTTCACCGTTCTGGGGTTGGGCTTTCTCATCCACTGGATGATCCCGGCCATGCCGCTGGCCGTGGCCTTCGCCCTGGCGGCCATCCTGTCGCCGACGGACCCGATTGCGGTCCAGGCCATCGCCGGGCGGGCGCCGATCCCCAAGCGGCTGATGCATATTCTCGAAGGCGAGTCGCTGCTGAACGACGCCAGCGGCCTGACCTGCATGCGGATCGCCGTGCTGGCGGCGACGACCGGCGCCTTTTCACTGACCAGCGCCTTTGGAACCTTCGCCTGGCTGGCTCTGGCGGGCGTGGCTATCGGCGTCGGCGTCACCCTCGCCATAGGGCTGGTGAAGGCCTTCATCAGCCGTCGCTGGGGCGAGGATGTCGGCGGCCAGATCCTGATCAGCCTGCTGATGCCCTTCGCGGCCTATCTGGCGGCCGAAACCATCCATGCTTCCGGCATTCTGGCGGCGGTGGCGGCGGGCGTGACGATGAGCTTCACCGAACGTCAGGGCTCGGCCCTGGCCGCGACCCGCATTCGCCGCGCCGTGGTCTGGGACACGGTGCAGTTCGTCGCCAACGGCCTGATCTTCGTCATCCTGGGCGAGCAGATGCCGTCCATCATGGCGCGCGCCGCCGAGGTGACACGCACAACCCAGCACAGCGAGTTATGGTGGCTGGCGGTCTATGTCTTCGCCATCGTCGCGGCGCTGGCGGTGTTGCGCTTCGTCTGGGTGTGGACCTCGCTGAAGCTGACCCTGTTCCGCCGCAAGGGTCGCGGCGCCCCGCCCAAGGTCGGTTTGAGGCTCGTGGCGGTCATGTCTCTGGCGGGCGTGCGCGGCGCCATCACCCTGGCCGGCATTCTCACCTTGCCTTTCTATCTGGGCGACGGGTCGCCGATGCCGGCGCGGAACCTGGCCATCTTTCTGGCGGCGGGCGTGATCATCGTCTCGCTGGTGCTGGCGACTATCGCCCTGCCGCGCCTGTTGAAGGGCGTCCAACTGCCGCCCGAGGATGATCATCAGGCCGAGGAAAACCGCTCTCGCGTCGCAGCCGCCTGGGCCGCTATCCGCGCCATCGAGGACGCCCAGCACGCGATGGCCGAGGGCAAGGCGGACCCCGACTTCTACACCGAAACCGCCACACGAGTGATGGAAGTCTATCGCCACCGCATCGACATGCGCGCCAGCATGGAGGCCGACGCCGTCGTCCAGGCCCGCCGCTCCGACGAGATCGAGCGCCGCCTGCGTCTGACGGGCCTTGCCGCAGAGCGAGAGGAACTGGTCCGCCTGGGCCGTCAGCGGCTGATCGACGAAGAGACGGCCCGCAAGCTGATCCGCGAGATCGACCTGCAGGAATTGCGCTACATCTAGCTTAGGCTCGCTCGGCCGCCTTCGCCGCGTCCCACAGGGCGTCCATTTCGGGCAGGTCGGACTGTTCCGGCGCGCGGCCATCCTTCTTCAACTCGGCTTCGATGAACTCGAAACGACGCACGAATTTGGCGTTGGCGGCGCGCAGGGCGTCTTCGGGCTCGACCTCCAGCTTGCGGGCCAGATTGGCGACGACGAACAGCAGGTCGCCCAACTCCTCGCGCGCCTTGTCCTTGTCGCCCGCCGCGATTTCGGCGCGCAGTTCCTCGACCTCCTCAGCCAGTTTGTCGAAGACCTCGTCGGTCGAGGGCCAGTCGAAGCCGACACGGCCTGCGCGCTTGGTCAGTTTGGCGGCGCGGGTCAGGGCGGGCAGGCCGACCGGCACGTCGTCCAGCACGCCATGCTGTTCCTTGGCCCTGCGCTCGGCGGCCTTGATGTCTTCCCAGCGGGCCTTCTGGGCCGGGCCGGTGGCCTTGGCCGCCTCGTCGCCGAAGACGTGCGGGTGGCGGCGGATCAGCTTGTCGGCCATGGCCTCGGCCACGTCTTCCAGCCGGAAATGCCCGGATTCCTCGGCCATGCGCGAGTGGAAGACGACCTGGAACAGCAGATCGCCCAGCTCGACCCTCAGCTCGTCCATGTCGCCGCGCTCGATGGCGTCGGCGACCTCATAGGCTTCCTCGATCGTATAGGGGGCGATGGTCTGAAAGGTCTGCTCCACGTCCCAGGGACATCCGCCGTTCGGATCGCGCAGGCGAACCATGATGTCCTTCAGGCGGTCGACGGGGTGGGTCATTCAGGCGTGTCCGGCGTCTCTTTGCGCCAGGGCGGCGCGGATTTCATCGTGCCTGCTCGCAGTCAGGGGATAGCCCTTCAGCACCCAGGCGGTGGCCGCCAATAGCAGGCCCGGCACGGCGATGAACAGGATCTGCAGGATCAACAGCGAGAAGTCGCTGTTCCCTTCCGGCCCCGGCAAAGCCTTGAACCCGACCAGCGGCAGAATGGCGTAAGGAAGCAGGGCGAAGACGTGACCCATCTTGGTCGTGGCCGACAGGATGGAGAACATCAGGCCGGTGCGGTCCACGCCCGTCTCCAGCCGCACCTCGTCGCCCGCATCCGCCATCATCGCCCGCAGAAGGAACAGGCCCGCCGCATAGGGCAGGCCGGCGATGAACATGGCGACCGCCGTCAGGGCGAAGTTCCCGCCCGGCACCAGGGTCGCGCCAACGTAGAAGACGGCGAAGATCAGGCTGGCCACGGCCAGGGCGCGGTCCTTGCCGATCCGGGTCGCCAGCCAGGCCCAGATGGGCGCCCCGACCAGGCCCGCCATGAAGTAGATGAGCATGAACAGCGACGCCTGGGTGTGATCGTAACCCTTGATCTGGCCGAAGAAGAAGAACAGCAGCGACCCGGTGATTCCCGGCGCAATGCCCAGCAGCAGGTCGGCGATCAGCAGCTTGCGCACCGTCTTCATCCTGAACAGGGCCAGATAGGCGCGCGGCCCGCCGTGCGGCGCGGCGCCCGCGTTGACCGGCTCGGGCACGGCCACCATCGCCAGACCGATGGTCAGGGGCAGGGCGATGATGATGGCCCAGCCCATGATGCGTACGCCGTCGACGTAGTTCCCCAGGCCTGTCTTCACCACGATGGTCGGCAGGATCAGGATCAGGATCACGCCGATGATGTTGAACACCTGCCACCAGCCATAGACGCGGCTGCGCTGGTCGTATTGCGGCGCGAGAACGGCGGCCCAGCCCAACTGCCCCAGCGTTCCCATCGAGAAGCCGAGGTAGAGTACAAGCAGCCAGGCGAACAGGTAGACGGGCCCGGCGCCCGGCTGGACCGTCACGAACATCATCAGCGCCGCCAGCATCAGGATCGGCGTCGCCACGGCCATCCATGGGCGATAGCGGCCCAGGCGCGTGCGCGTCCGGTCCATCCCCCAGCCGATAAAGGGGTCGAACAGGATGTCGATCAGCCGCACCGCCATGAAGACGGCGGCCACCATGCCCATCTCGATGCCGACATGGGTGGCGTAGAACTCCGGCAGGGTGACGGGCAGGGCGACGCCGAAAGCCGCCAGCGGCAGGCAGGGCCCTGAGAAGGCGGCCAGGATGGCGTTGGAGCGACGCGGCGCGTCGGGCGCAGCTGTGGCGGACGAAGGCGCGGCGGTTGCGGTCATGCGGTCACGGCCCGATCGCGGCGCGAGTCGGCCGCAATCGTCACCATGCAGGTTTTCGACGCAGGCGCGAAGACCGCGAGGGCTTGCGGCGACTCTCATCCTGAGGCCTGCTGCGGGCATGTGGAAAGCGTCCGCCTTCGTTATCGCCGCCTTGGCCGCCGCCTTCGCAGGACAGGCTCACGCCGAGGCGCCGGAACCTGCACCGACCGCCCAGATCTGCGATCGGGCGCCCGGCGCCTGGGACGATACGGCCGAGGCGAACGCCATCTCCTTATATGCGCTGGAATGGGTTCCGTTCGGGCCGTCGGAACTGGGCTGGGAAGCCTATGTGCCGCTGATCCAGCATGAGGTCGGCTCGCCCTGCGATCCGACATCGGCGGGGTTCGCTGAAGCCCTGGCGGCGTTCCAGGCGCGCTATGGGCTGACGGCCAGCGGACGGTTCGACCAGGCGACCTTTCAGGTCTTGCGGGGCCTGTGGCAGGAGCGGCGGCCCTTCGTCATGGCGCGGGTGAGGGGGGAATGCCCTGATCCGCCCCCCGTCGCCGACCTGGCCTATCTGACGACGGGCGAGGAACATGCTGAACGTCTGACGCGCCTGCTGCGCCGCGACGTGCTGGAGGCCTATCGCGCGATGGCGGCGGCTGCCCGCGCCGAAGTTCCTGAGATCGCCGCTGAGCCGGAACTGTTGCGCGTTTTTTCTTCCTTCCGCGATCCGGAGGCCGACGCCGCCCGATGTGCACGTGACGGCAATTGCGACGGCCTGCGCCGCGCCGTCTGCTCGCCGCACCGCACCGGCACGGCGGTCGATCTGTATGTCGGCCACCTGCAGGGCATGGGCGTGGATTCCACCGACGTTCACAGCCGCCGCCACATGAGCCAGACCCCGACCTATCGCTGGCTGGTCAAGAATGCGGGGCGGTTCGGCTTCGTCCCCTATGTCTATGAGCCCTGGCATTGGGAGTGGGTCGGTAGATGATCCGCCCCTTGGCGCACGGCGAAGCGGCGCTGGCGCGCGAGGTGTTCGGGCGCGACCTGCGGCTGGACGATATCCGCTTTCTGGGCTCGCCCTGGCCGTTTGATCGCGCCTTCGTGCCGGGGCGCTGGTTCGGACGTGACTGGATCGTCTGGCCCAGTGCGACGCTGGCGCCGGACCTGTCGCAGGCGCTGTTGAGGACGCAGGCGGTCTTTATCCACGAGCTGGTTCACGTCTGGCAGGCGCAGAACGGCGTCAACCTGCTGACCGGCAAGCTGAAGGCGGGCGACGGGCCGGGCGCCTACGCCTATCCTGTCGATGATCGCTGTGAATGGATCGGCCTGAACATCGAACAGCAGGCCATGGTGGTCGAGCACCGCTTCCTGCTGTCACGAGGCGCTCGGGTTCCCGCCGATCCAGCCTTTTATCAGCGTGTCTGTCCGATCGGACTGTCGGATTTTTGAGGCGAGAGTCTTGCGGACCTGCGTGAGAAGCCTAAATCAGTCACCAACACTGTTGCCGAATAGGCATCGTACTTCATTCTCATCGGAGCCGTGACGCCCAAGAAGCGGCACGGTTAAGGTCATGCGCCAACCCGCACTCTTTTTTGGTCATGGTTCGCCCATGAACGCCCTTGGCGGTCCTTTCGCAGAGGCCTGGCGAACCTTGGGGCAGGACGTCGGCAAACCGAAAGGCGTTGTCATGGTTTCGGCTCACTGGGAGACGCGCGGGCTGGGCGTGACGGCGCAGGAACAACCGGAAACCATCCATGATTTCGGAGGTTTTCCGGCTGAACTTCACGCCATGCAGTATCCGGCGCCAGGCTCGCCTACGCTAGCGAGCCGCGTGGCGGAGCTGACCGGGGCCGCGCCCACGACCCAGTGGGGGCTCGACCACGGAACCTGGTCCGTGCTGGCGCACGTCTGGCCCGACGCCGACGTGCCCGTGGTGCAACTGTCGTTGGACCGAACCATTGACGCCCGCGCACACTATGAACTGGCGAAGCGCCTGCGCCCCTTGCGGGATGAAGGCGTGATCGTCGCCGGTTCGGGCGACTTCGTGCACAATCTGCGGACGTGGAAGCGCGCGGGCGGCGAGCCTTATGACTGGGCGGTCGACTTCAACGAGGCGGTGAAACGCGCCTTCATGGCGGGCGACCATGACGCCCTGATCGACTGGGTCCATCTGGCCGAGCAGGCGCAGCTCAGCGTCCCGACGGACGAGCACTATCTGCCGTTGCTCTATGTCGCCGCTCAGCAGGCGCCGGGCGAGCCCTTGAGCTTCTTCAATGATGTGATCGACGGCGGCTCGATCTCGATGACGGGCGTCCGGATCGGCTGACCGGACGCCGCGTCGCGGGTGTCAGCGGCGGCCGCCGCGCAGGGCGCTGTCCAGAGACCACGGCCCCGGTCCGGCGAAGACCAGATACAGGAAGACGAAGCAGTAGAGGGCCGCCAGCTCCCCGCCGTTGTTGATGGGGTAGGGGCTTTGCGGCGCGTGAACCATCCAATAGGCCACGGCGGTGAAGCCGGACAGGATGAAGGCCGTCGGGCGGCTGAACAGGCCCAGCACCATCAGCACGCCGCCGACCAGTTCGATCGGTCCGGACCAGCCCGCCAGCGTCGACAGGTTAATGCCCTGGCCTCCTCCGCCCGGCGGGAAGCCGAGAATCTTCTGCGCGCCGTGCTGAAGCAGCAGCAGGCCGGAGACAATTCTGAGAAGGCTGAGGAAATGCGGTTCCCAGCCGGCCAGGGATGTCGAACGTCGAGCCATGAAGTCTCCTCGGTCGTGGCGTCCCGAGAGCGGGACCGAACCGTCGAGGTTATGACACTGGCCGAGAACGGCAAGCGCCTTGTCAGGCGCCCTTCAATTCATCCTCGACCCGCTTCTGGATCGTCACATAATCGGTTTTGCCGGTGCCCAGGACGGGAATGCTGTCGACCTTGATGATCCGTTTCGGCACGGCCAGTTCGGGCGCACCGTTTTCTCGGGCCCACTCCGTCAACTGAGCGGTCTCGGCTCCTGCAACGTCGGTGACCAGGACCAGGCGCTCGCCCTTCTTGCTGTCAGGGACGGCGACGACGGCGTGGTGGCCGGTCGGCCAGACGGCGCCCGCCATGCCTTCAACAGCCGTCAGGGACACCATCTCGCCGCCGATCTTGGCGAAGCGCTTCACCCGTCCAAGGATGGTGATGTAACCCTCGGCGTCGATGTCGACGATGTCGCCGGTGTCGTGCCAGCCGTCGGCCAGAGGCTCCAGATTGTCCGGATCGTTCGGCGAGATATAGCCTTCCATCACGTTCGGGCCGCGCAGGAACAGGCGGCCGCCGACCGCAATGCCCTCGACCGGCTCGATCCGGTATTCCATGCCCGGCAGGATCTGACCCACCGTGCCCGGCCGGTTGCGGTCGGGATGGTTCACGGCCACGACCGGCGCCGCTTCGGTGGCGCCGTAACCTTCCAGCAGGGTCAGGCCGCCGAACTTGGCGTCGAAGGCGGCGCGGGTTTCTTCGCGGACCTTTTCGGCGCCCGCCACGGCGAACTTGAGGGTGGCGAAGTCGCCGGGCTCGGCCACGCGGGCGTACTGGTTCAGGAAGGTGTCGGTGGCGAACAGGATCGACGCCTTCACCTGGGGCAGCAGGTCGGTGATCTGCTTGGCGTGCAGCGGCGAGGGGTATTCAAACGCTTTAAGCCCCTGCAGCAGCGGTAGGATGACCCCGCCCGTCAGGCCGAAGCAGTGGAAGGTCGGCAGCGGGTTGAACATCACCCAGTCGGGATCCAGGTCGATGTGGGCCGCCACCTGGCGCGCGTTGGCGACCAGATTTTGCTGGCTCAGCACTACCCCCTTGGGCGCGCCGAAGCTGCCCGAGGTGAACAGCACGACACCCGCCGAATCCGGGTCGGTCTTCACGCGGAAGCGCTTGGGCGCCATGCCCGCGCTGAGGCCGTACAGCTTGTCGGCCAGGCCGATGGTCTTGCGAATGTCGTCCAGCCAGACAATCTCGGAAACCTCGCCGAGGGCCTCCATCAGGTCGTCCAGCTTGGCCTGTGTGACGAAGCGTTTGGCCGACAGGATCTTCTTTACGCCTGCCGTCTTCAGGGCCGCCTTCAGATTGGCCTCGCCCGAGGTGAAGTTCAGCATGACCGGCACCCGGCCGAAGGCGTGCAGGGCGAAGAAGGTCACCACCAGGCCTGCGCTGGACGGCAGCAGCACGCCGACGCGCTCGCCCGGCTGGGTCAGTCTGGCGATCTTGCGGCCCAGCACGAAGGCGGCGCGGATCAGGCCCGTATAGGTCAGGGGGTGGCGATCCTGGTCCTCCAGAATCTCCTTGTCGCCGTAGCGGGCGCGCGCATCGACCAGCGCGTCGAACAGGGTCTCTTCATAGACCTTGGGGTCCAGGGCTGCCCGCAGCAAGCACGTCCTCCTTCGGAGGGCTCTCAGACGGCCCTCTCGGTTACAAGAGGCCGGAACCTAGTGACGTAAGGTCGGCTTGAAAAGATGCGTAACGCTGCGTGAGGCTGTTCCGGCGTCGGACTGAAACGCAGTGTGCCTTGCGTTTGCACTACGGAAAGCCGACATAGCATCGGAAATCCGGCCGCCCTCGAAAACAGGATTCAGACCACCGACAATGGTCACGCTGATCGACACCTTGCAGAAGAAGCCGTCCGAGCTTCGTCACCCGGAAAAGCAGAACCGGCCGGATTCGGTCGTGCTGAAAAAACCGGACTGGCTGCGCGTAAAGGCGCCCGGTTCGGGCCAGTACAACGCGACCAAGGACATCGTTCGCTCCAAGGGGCTGGTGACGGTCTGTGAAGAGGCCGCCTGCCCGAACATCGGCGAGTGCTGGAGCCAGAAGCACGCCACCCTGATGATCATGGGCGACACCTGCACGCGGGCCTGCGCCTTCTGCAACGTCAAGACCGGCCTGCCGCAGCCGCTGGACCCGGAAGAGCCCGCCAAGGTCGGTCTGGCTGTGGCCCAGATGGGCCTGAACCACGTCGTCATCACCTCAGTGGACCGCGATGACGTGTCGGACGGCGGCGCCGCCCACTTCGCCGAGGTGGTGCGCCAGATCCGCCTGCAGGCGCCGAACACCACGGTCGAAATCCTGACGCCTGACTTCCTGCGCAAGGACGGCGCGGCCGAGGTGATGATCGACGCCACGCCCGACGTCTTCAACCACAACCTTGAGACGGTTCCGCGCCTTTATCTGAAGATCCGGCCGGGCGCCCGCTACTTCCACTCCCTGCGCCTGCTGCAGATGGTCAAGGAGCGCGACCCGAACCAGTTCACCAAGTCCGGCATCATGGTCGGTCTGGGCGAGACCAAGGAAGAGGTCATGCAGGTGATGGACGACATGCGGTCCGCCGGCGTCGACTTCATCACGATCGGCCAGTACCTGCAGCCGACGCGCAAGCACGCCCCGATCGACCGCTTCGTCACGCCCGAAGAGTTCAAGGCCTATGAGGCGATCGCGCGGGCCAAGGGCTTCCTGATGGTGTCGTCCTCGCCGCTGACGCGCTCGTCGCACCACGCGGGCGACGACTTCGCCCGGCTGAAGGCGGCGCGCGAGGCTCAGCTGTCGTCCCGGAACGGCCGCTGATCCTTTGGCCGTCCATCGCGTAACGCGCATTCTGCCCTATGCGCCGGAACAGCTCGCCGCCCTGGTGGCGGACGTGCGCGCCTATCCCGACTTCGTTCCGTGGATTACCTCCATGCGCGCCTGGAACGTGCGCGACGAGGCGCCGGGCATGCATCTGCTGGACGCAGAGGCCGGCGTCGGCTTCGCCTTCCTGACCGAGAAGTTCTCGACCTGGGTGCGCCATGACGTCCATGCGCCCAAGGTCGAGGTCGGCCTGATCCGTGGCCCGTTCAAACACCTGAAGAACCGCTGGGAGTTCCATCCGCACCCGCAGGGGACACGACTGGAATTCTTTATCGACTTCGCCTTCAAGTCGCGCATGCTGGACATGATGCTTCAGGCGAACTTCGACCGGGCGGTCGACAAGCTAATCCAGTGTTTCGAGGGCCGCGCCAAGGCCCTCTACGGCAAGAGGTAAGACCATGGGCGCGCCTTTCGACTTCGATGCGACGGTCGTGGGCGCGGGGGCTGTGGGGCTGGCGTGCGGGCGGGCGCTGTCGCGACGCGGCCTGACGGTGCTGGTGCTGGAGAAGGAGCCGCACATCGGCCAGGGCGTCTCCTCGCGCAATTCCGAGGTGATCCACGGCGGGCTGTACTACCCGACCAGCTCGCTGAAGGCGCAGTTCTGCGTCGAAGGGCGGCGCGCCCTCTATGACTTCCTGGAGAGCCGCAAGGTCGATCACTGGAAATGCGGCAAGCTGGTCGTGGCGACCGAGGAAGCCGAGGTCGAGCGCATCGAGGCTATCTTCCAGCAGGCCGTGGTCAATGGCGTCGAAAACCTGGAGCACCTGACCGGCGCGCAGGCGCGGGCGCTGGAGTCGGAACTAAACGCCCACGCCGCCATCCTGTCGCCCGAGAGCGGCGTGTTCGACAGCCACGGCTACATGCTGGCCCTTCAGGGCGAGATCGAGGACGCGGGCGGCGCGGTCGTGATCTCGGCGCCGTTCGAGGGCGCCGAAAGCCTGCCGGGCGGCGGCTTCTCGATCCGTGTGGGCGGGGAGGGGGCGATGACCGTGACCAGCCGCCTTCTGGTCACCGCGCCCGGCCTGTCGGCTCAGGAAGTCGCCGTGCGGATCGAGGGCTATCCGGCAGCGGATATTCCTGCGCGTCATTTGGGCAAGGGAATCTACTTCCGCCTGACGGGGGCGGCGCCGTTCAACCGTCTGATCTATCCGCCGCCGATTCCCGGCGCGCTGGGCACCCACTACCGCACGGATCTGGGCGGGCAGGGCGTGTTCGGGCCCGACTTGGCCTATGTCGAGACCGAGGACTATTCCGTCGATCCGGCCAAGGCGGAAGAGTTCGCCCGCTACATCCGCCGGTTCTGGCCGGGCGTGACGGTCGAGCGGCTGACGCCTGACTACGCAGGCATCCGGCCCAAGCTGCACGGGCCGGGTGAGCCGCAGCCGGACTTCCAGCTTCATGGCGCGGCGAATCACGGGCTGGAAGGGCTGATGGCGCTTTTCGGCATCGAAAGCCCCGGCTTGACCAGTTCGCTGGCCATCGGCGAGGCCGTGGCGCAAAGCCTGACGGCAAGGGTTTGACGGTCGGTAGGCCTGACGGCGTCGAGGCCCTTGAAATCGGTTGCGTCTTCATGCATAAGCCCGCCCTCGCGTGGCGGCTCTTATCGGGGGGCCGCCGCTGTTGTTTTCGCGTCTTCACCGGCGCACCGACTTAGAGATTGAGACGGACATGGCCGTTCCGAAGCGCAAAACCTCCCCCTCGCGTCGCAACATGCGTCGCGCTCATGACGCCCTGGGCGCCAACACCTATGTCGAAGACAAGGACACCGGCGAACTGCGTCGTCCGCACCACATCGACCTGAAGACCGGCATGTACAAAGGCCGTCAGGTCCTGACCCAGCAGGAAGACTAAGTCTTTCGGGTCTGACCGGCTTCGGCCGGACGAAAGTTTTGACGGCGCGCGATGTCATCGCGCGCCGTTTTCGTGCGTTATGGACGGCGTGTGCAAGACAGGAGCGCCTTTCATGATCCGCAACGCCGTTCTCAGTTCCGTCGCCCTGTTGGCCCTGGCCGCCTGCAACGCTCCGGAAACCGCCAAAACACCTGAAGCCGAGCCTCCTGTTTCTGCACCTGCGGCTCCGACAGCCGCAGCGGATGTTCTGACGCCTCAGGGCTATGGGCCGCTGCGAATCGGCATGACCCAGGCCGAGGTGGACGCCGCTGTCGGCCCGCCTCCCGCCAACGTCGCGGACGCCGAGCCTTCCGAATGCCGCCAGTATCAGCCGCCTCGTGGTCCCAAGGGTGTTCTTGTGATGCTTGAGAAGGGCGTGCTCACACGGCTGACCGCCATCAGAGGGTCGGACGTGCTGACCGAGGACGGCGTCGGCGTGGGCTTTGACGGCGAGCAGTTGAAGGCTCGCTACGGCTCCGTCGCTGAGGTGACGCCTCACAAATATCAGGATGCGCCGGCTGCCTACGTCACGATCTGGTCAGGCAAGACCTCCCCGTCGAGCGGCTATGTCACGGACCCCGCCGCGCGCGGCTTCAACTTCGAGATCGGTCAGGACGGCAAGGTCGCCTTCATCCACGCGGGCGGCCCCAGCATCCAGTATGTCGAGGGATGTTCCTGATCGCGGAGCGGCGGTTGGAGATTCCGCACGGTCGGGCTAAACGCCTCGAACAACTCCCACCATTCACTACAGAGTGTCTTTCATGACCGACATCGTCGACATCGTCGCCCGCCAGATTCTCGACAGCCGGGGCAATCCGACGGTTGAAGTGGACGTGATGCTGGAAGACGGCAGCTTCGGCCGCGCGGCGGTGCCGTCGGGCGCTTCGACCGGCGCGCACGAAGCCGTTGAGCTGCGCGACGGCGACATGGACGTCTGGAGCGGCAAGGGCGTCGAGAAGGCGGTCGACGCCGTCAACGGCGAAATCTTCGACGCCCTGTCCGGCATGGACGCCGAGGACCAGCGCCGCATCGACGAGGCTCTGATCGAGCTGGACGGCACCGAGAACAAGTCCCGTCTGGGCGCCAACGCCATGCTGGGCGTCTCGCTGGCCGTGGCCAAGGCCAGCGCCATCTCGGCCGGTCTGCCGCTGCACCGCTACATCGGCGGCGTCTCGGCCCGCATCCTGCCGACGCCGATGATGAACATCATCAACGGCGGCGCCCACGCCGACAACCCGATCGACATCCAGGAGTTCATGATCATGCCGACGGGCGCCGAGAGCTTCTCGGAAGGCCTGCGCATGGGCGCCGAAATCTTCCACGCGCTGAAGAAGGCGCTGAAGGATGCCGGTCACAACACCAATGTCGGCGACGAGGGCGGCTTCGCCCCGAACCTAGCCTCGGCCGACGAAGCCCTGACCTTCATCACCAAGGCGGGTCAGGCGGCCGGCTATCTGGCGGGCGAGGACTTCCACCTGGCGCTCGACGTCGCCTCGACCGAGTTCTTCAAGAACGGCAAGTATGAGTTGACCGGCGAGGGCAAGTCTTTCGACGCCGAGGGCATGGTCAACTACCTGGCCGACCTGGTCGAGCGCTTCCCGATCGTCTCGATCGAGGACGGCTGCGCCGAAGACGACTTCGACGGCTGGAAGCTGCTGACGGACCGTCTGGGCGACCGGGTGCAGCTGGTCGGCGACGACCTGTTCGTGACCAACCCGCGCCGTCTGGCCGCTGGCATTGGCGAAGGCTTGGCCAACTCCATCCTGATCAAGGTCAACCAGATCGGCACCCTGTCCGAAACGCTGGACGCCGTCGATATGGCCCACCGCGCGGGCTACACCGCCGTCATGTCGCACCGTTCGGGCGAGACCGAGGATTCGACCATCGCCGACCTGGCCGTGGCCACCAACTGCGGTCAGATCAAGACCGGCTCGCTGGCCCGCTCGGACCGGACGGCCAAGTACAACCAGCTGCTGCGCATCGAAGAGATGCTGGGCGACCAGGCCGCCTATTTCGGCGACGGCATGCTGCTGAAATAAGCTTCATCACGAAGATGTGCCGGGCGCCGCTTCCGAACCTCGGGGGCGGCGTTCGCAATTACGGCCAAGCTACGGTTCGTTAGGCATTTTCGGTCACTGATGGGCCACCGTGTTTGTGCGCGCTCAGAAGGAGCGTCCGTTGTGCCCGAGCAGATGAAGCCATACCTGCCGACCGTACTGTTGCTGCTGCTGATCGCCTATCTGGGCGTCCAGGCCCTGACGGGTGAGCGCGGCCTGCTAAGCGGCTCAGAACGCGATGCTTTATTGTCCAAGCGCCAGTCTCAGCTCACGCGCCTTAATGAGCAGCGTCAGGATCTGGAAGTGCGGGTCCGCTATCTGCGCACCGAGAGCCTTTCCAGGGATCTGCTGGAAGAGCGGGCGAGGGCGGTGATCGGCTTCGCCGACCCGCGCGACTACGTTGTTCGGCTGAACGGTCCCGCAGGACGCGCTCCTGAGGCGACCCGCGCCTCCTGAACTATTGTTACAGCGTAGCCGGTCGCTTTGCGTTTCGGGAACGAAGGCTGCTAAAGCCCCTTTCCGTAACGATAAGAGTCCCTGATACAGGGGTGTAAGCCGGGAGATGCCGGATGGCGAAAGCCGCCGCTCAGAAAAACTCGCCCAGCGCGGGCGACAAGATTCCGAACACGCCTCAGGCTTCCAAGGAAGACCTGCTGCGTTTCTATCGCGAGATGGTCCTGATCCGACGCTTTGAAGAGCGCGCGGGCCAACTCTACGGCATGGGCCTGATCGGGGGCTTCTGCCACCTGTACATCGGTCAGGAAGCCGTGGCCGTCGGCGTTCAGGAGAGCGTCAAGCAGGGCTACGACAAGATCATCACCGGCTATCGCGACCATGGCCACATGCTGGCTGCGGGCATGGATCCCAATGAGGTCATGGCCGAACTGACCGGCCGCATCGGCGGCTCGGCGCGCGGCAAGGGCGGGTCGATGCACATGTTCGACGTGCCGACCGGCTTCTACGGCGGCCACGGCATCGTCGGCGCTCAGGTGGCGCTGGGCACCGGCCTGGCCTTCGCGGGCAAGTATCGCGGCGACGACTCGGTCAGCTTCGTCTACTTCGGCGACGGCGCGGCCAACCAGGGTCAGGTCTACGAGAGCTTCAATATGGCCCAGCTGTGGAAGCTGCCGGCCATCTACATCATCGAGAACAACCAGTACGCCATGGGCACGAGCATTGAACGCTCGTCCTCGACGACGGAACTGTATCAGCGCGGCGCCAGCTTCGGCATTCCGGGCGAACAGGTCGACGGCATGGACGTGCTGGCTGTTCGCGACGCCGCCGCCCGCGCCGTGGCTCGCGCCCGCGCCGGAGAAGGCCCCTACATCCTTGAGGTGAAGACCTACCGCTATCGCGGCCACTCCATGTCCGATCCGGCCAAATACCGGACCAAGGAAGAGGTGGACGAGGTCAAGAAGACCCGCGACCCGATCGACCATATCAAGATGCTTCTGGCCGCCGCCAAGGCGACTGAGGATGAGCTGAAGGCGATCGACAACGAAGTGAAGGCCATCGTGGCCGAAGCTGTGCAGTTCGCTCAAGAGAGCCCTGAGCCGGATCCGTCCGAGCTCTACACCGACGTCTACGTGGAGGCCTGATACGTGACGGACATTCTGATGCCGGCGCTGTCCCCCACGATGGAAGAGGGCACGCTGACGAAGTGGCACATCAAGGCTGGCGACGTCGTGTCAGCCGGTCAGGTGATCGCCGAGATCGAAACCGACAAGGCGACGATGGAAGTCGAAGCCGTCGATGAGGGCGAAGTCCTCGAAATCCTGGTGGCCGAGGGCTCCGAAGGCGTGAAGGTCAATACGCCGATCGCGCGTCTGGCCGGCGAAGACGGCGCTGCCGCGCCCGCGCCCAAGGCCGAGGCTGCTGCGGCCGCCGCCCCCGAGGTCAAGGCTGAGGGCGCGCCTGCCGACGCCCCCGTGAAACCGAAGGTCGAACTGCGCGATCCTGAAATTCCGGCTGACGCCAAGCTGGTGAAGACGACCATCCGCGACGCCCTGCGCGACGCCATGGCCGAAGAAATGCGCCGCGACGAGAACGTCTTCCTGATGGGCGAGGAAGTCGCCCAGTATCAGGGAGCCTATAAGGTCAGCCGCGATCTGCTGCAGGAGTTCGGCGACCGCCGCGTGGTCGACACCCCGATCACCGAGCACGGCTTCGCCGGCCTGGGCGTCGGCGCGGCCTTCTCGGGCCTGAAGCCGATCGTGGAGTTCATGACATGGAACTTCGCCATGCAGGCGATCGATCACATCATCAACTCGGCGGCCAAGACCCTGTACATGTCCGGCGGCCAGATGGGCTGTCCGATCGTGTTCCGCGGCCCCAACGGCGCCGCCGCCCGCGTGGCCGCCCAGCACAGCCAGGACTATTCGGCCTGGTACGCCCAGATCCCGGGCCTGAAGGTCGTGGCGCCCTATGACGCCGCCGACGCCAAGGGCCTGCTGAAGGCTGCGATCCGCGACCCGAACCCGATCGTCTTCCTTGAACACGAGATGATGTACGGCCTGGAGTTCGACGTTCCGGACGTCGAGGACTACGTCGTGCCGATCGGCAAGGCTAAGGTCCGCCGCGAAGGTACGGACGTCACCATCACGGCACACAGCCGCATGGTCGGCTTCGCCCTGCAGGCGGCTGAAAAGCTGGCCGAGGAAGGCGTGTCGGTCGAGGTGGTGGACCTGCGCACCCTGCGGCCGCTGGATCACGAGACCATCGTTGAGAGCGTCAAGAAGACCAATCGTCTGGTCTCGGCCGAAGAGGGCTGGGGCCCGATGGGCGTCGGCGCCGAAGTGGTCGCCCGCGTGATCGAGCACGCCTTCGATTATCTGGACGCCCCGCCGCTGCGCGTGCACCAGGAAGACGTGCCGCTGCCCTACGCCGCCAACCTCGAAGCCTTGTCTCTGCCGGGCGTCGACAAGATCGTCGCCGCCGTAAAGAAGGTGATGGCGTGAGCGAGAACCCTGAATTTCAATTGACCATGCCGGAGAGCGTCGCTGCTGATCCGGAGGCTATCGAAATCCTGCGGATGTGGTGGTCGAAGAACGAGCCGGTCATGTCGGTGAAGCCGGCCTTCAACGACCCGATCAAATTCGGGGAACTGCTGGCCTATGCCGCGCGACATATGGCGCATGGTTATGCCGTGAGGCACGGTCATAACGAACGCGAAGCCTATAATCGCATCCTGCAAGGCCTGTCGGACGTAGTGAAGGCCGATAATGTGCGCACTGTCGCCGAGCCAATCCTGCAGCCGAAGGGGAGCGCCTGATGGACGCCGCCGCCCTGGAACAACGCGCTCTGCCGATCCCTGAAGGTCTGAACGCGCCCGAAGATCTGGTCATCGAATTGGCTCGCGTTTGGTGGAACGGCACGGGCCCCATCATGAACATTCGGCCCGCGCTGGCGGAGCCCGGCAACATCGGCGTCGTCTTGGCCGAACTGGCGTGGCACTACTCCCACGCCTATGCGGAGCATCATGGCTTTGATCAGCTGACGGCGTTCAAGGCCATCTCCGACAGCTGGGACAGGGCGCATGCCCAAGCCGCCTCCACCGTCAAGACGGAGACCGCTCAATGACCGATATCCTGATGCCCGCCCTGTCTCCGACGATGGAAGAGGGCGTGCTGGCCAAGTGGCACGTCAAGGTCGGCGACACCGTCTCTGCCGGCGATGTGATCGCTGAAATCGAGACCGACAAGGCGACGATGGAAGTCGAAGCCGTCGATGAAGGCGAAGTGCTCGAAATCCTGGTGCCGGAAGGCTCGGAGGGCGTGAAGGTCAATACGCCGATCGCCCGCCTGTCCGGCGACGCCGTGGCGCCCGCGCCCAAGAAGGCTGACGCTGCGGCCGAGGCCCCCAAGGCTGAAGCGCCGAAGACGGAAGTTCCTAAGGCTGAGGCTCCCAAGGCTGAAGCTGCTCCGGCCGCGCCGAAGTCCGACGACGGCGGACGCATCTTCGCCTCGCCGCTGGCGCGCCGTCTGGCCGCCCAGGCCGGTCTGGACCTGAAGACCGTCAAGGGCACCGGCCCGCACGGCCGTATCGTCAAGCGCGACGTGGAAGCCGCGGGCAAGGGCGGCGCTCAACCGGCCGCCGCCGCTACGGCCGCGGCTTCGGCTGAACCGCGCAAGGCTCTGTCGCTCGCTCAGATGGGCATCGCGGACGGAACCTACGACCTGATCCCGCTGGACGGCATGAAGAAGGCCGTCGCCCGCCGCATGGTGGACAGCGTTCAGAACGTGCCGCACTTCCCGCTGTTCATCGACGTCGAGATCGACCAGCTGATGGCCGTCCGCGCCAAGGTCAACAAGATGCTGGAGCCGCAGGGGATCAAGGTCTCCGTCAACGACTTCGTCATCAAGGCCGCTGCGCTTGCCCTGAAGATGGTGCCGGAGGCCAACGCCTCCTACACGCCCGAAGGCATCGCCATGCACCACAACGCCGACGTTTCGATGGCGGTGGCGATCGACGGCGGCCTGATCACGCCGATCATCCGCAAGGCCGAAACCAAGGGCCTGGCCCAGATCGCGACCGAGTCCAAGGATCTGGCCAAGCGGGCGCGTGAGCGCAAGCTGAAGCCGGAAGAGTTCCAGGGCGGCACCTTCTCAGTGTCCAACCTGGGCATGTTCGGCATCAAGCAGTTCACTTCGATCATCAATGAGCCCCAGGGCTGCATCATGAGCGTGGGCGCCGGCGAACAACGCCCGGTCGTCAAGGACGGCCAACTGGCCGTGGCTACGGTCATGACCGTCACCCTGACCTGCGATCACCGCGTGGTCGATGGCGCGACGGGCGCTCGCTTCCTGCAGGCGTTCAAGCCGCTGATCGAAGATCCCGTGGCGATGCTGGCTTAAGGGAGCCGAGAGGTCATGGCATCCGTCTATGACTTCTCCGCCCGGGCCATCGATGGCGCGGACGTGTCGCTGGACCGCTTTCGCGGTCAGGCGCTGCTGATCGTCAATACGGCGTCGAAATGCGGCTTTACCGGCCAATACGCCGGGTTGGAGAAGCTGCATCGCGATCTGATTGACGCGCCGTTCGAAGTCCTGGGCTTTCCCTGCAATCAGTTCGGCCAGCAGGAGCCGGGCCGGGCGGCGGAAATCGCCGCCTTCTGCGCCAGCAGTTTCGACGTGACCTTCCCCTTGTTCGACAAGGTCGAGGTCAACGGGCCGGAACGCCACCCCCTGTACGCCTGGCTGACGGAGCAGAAGAGGGGCTTCCTCGGCTCGCGCGCCATCAAGTGGAACTTCACCAAGTTCCTGACCGACCGCGAAGGCCGCGTTGTCGCGCGTTATTCGCCCCAGACTGAACCTGAGGCCATCAAGGCCGACATCGAAAAGTTGATCTGATCATGGCTGCTGAATTTGATCTCGTCGTCATCGGCTCGGGCCCCGGCGGTTACGTCGCGGCCATCCGCGCCAGCCAACTGGGCCAGAAGGTCGCCATCGTCGAGCGCGAAAACCTGGGCGGCATCTGCCTGAACTGGGGCTGCATCCCCACCAAGGCCCTGCTGAAATCGGGCGAGAAGTTCGAAAGCCTGTCGCACCTGAAGGACTACGGCCTGTCCGCCTCGGGCGCGTCGTTCGACTTCGACGCCATCATCCAGCGTTCGCGTGGCGTGGCCAAGCAACTGAATCAGGGCGTCGGCTTCCTGATGAAGAAGAACAAGATCGAGGTCATCGAGGGCGAAGCCAAGCTCGAGAAAGGCGCCGCCGCCCCCAAGGTCGTCGTGGCCCTGAAGGCCGGCGGCACGCGCGCCATCGAGGCCAAGACCGTCATGCTGGCCGTCGGCGCCCGCGCCCGCGCCCTGCCGCAGATCGGGCTTGAGGCCGACGGCGACAGGATCTGGGCCTATCGCGACGCCCTGGCGCCGAAGAAATTGCCCAAGACCTTCGTGGTCATCGGCTCAGGCGCCATCGGCATCGAGTTCGCCAGCTTCTACCGCGCTCTGGGCGCCGAGGTGACGGTCGTCGAAGCCGTCGACCGCATCATGCCGGTAGAGGACGAGGAGGTCTCTAAAGCCGCTCAGAAGGGCTTCGAAAAACGGGGCATCAAGTTCAAGCTCGGCGCCAAGGTGACGAAGGTCTCCAAGGATTCCAAGGGTGTGAAGGTCGATCTTGAGGTCAACGGCAAGGCTGAAAGCCTGGCGGCCGAGGTCTGCATCTCGGCCGTCGGCATCACCGCCAACACCGACGGCATCGGTCTGGAGGCGCTGGGCGTCGAACTGGACCGCGGCCACATCAAGACCGACAGCCACTGCCAGACCAATGTGAAGGGCCTGTACGCCATCGGCGACTGCGCCGGCGCGCCCTGGCTGGCGCACAAGGCCAGCCACGAAGGCATCCATGCCGCCGAACACATCGCCGGTTACAAGACGCCGAACGTCAACTCGCCCATCGCGGGCTGCACCTACGCCCAGCCGCAGGTCGCCTCGGTCGGGGTGACTGAGCAGGGGGCCAAGGCCGAGAAGCGCGAGGTCAAGATCGGCCGCTTCCCGTTCAAGGTGAACGGCAAGGCCATCGCGGCGGGCGAAACCGAAGGCTTCGTCAAGGTCATCTTCGACGCCAAGACCGGCGCCCTGATCGGCGCCCACATGATCGGCGCCGACGTCACCGAGATGATCCAGGGCTACGTCACCGCCATCACGATGGAAGCGACCGAGGAAGACATCCACGGCATCGTCTATCCGCACCCGACCATGTCAGAGGCCATGCATGAGGCCGCGCTCGACGCCTATGGACGCGTCATCCATATCTAAGGCCGGTTGTTAGAAAATCTGAACTGTGGCTAAGAGGGGCGTTCCTCCCTGCGGTTCGGATTTTCCATGATTGTCGCGCCTGACGTCCTCGGCCTGATCGGCAACACGCCTCTGGTGCGTCTCAAGCGCGCCTCGGAGGCGACGGGCTGTGAAATTCTGGGCAAGGCCGAGTTTCTGAACGTCGGCGGCTCGATCAAGGATCGCGCCGCGCTCAGCATTATCCGGGCCGCGCGGGCGTCCGGCGCTCTCAGGCCAGGCGGGACAATTGTCGAAGGCACGGCCGGCAACACGGGCGTGGGCCTAGCGCTTGTGGGCGCGGCCCTGGGCCACCCCGTCGTCATCGTCATGCCGCGCACCCAGACCGAGGAAAAGAAGCGCGCCGTCCGCCTTCATGGCGCGCGCCTGATCGAGGTCGATCCGGCGCCCTTCGCCAGCCCCAATCATTTCGTCCACTTTTCGCGGCGTCTTGCAGAAGAACTGAACGAAAGCGAACCGAACGGCGCCTTCTATGCGGACCAGTTCGACAATCAGGCCAACCGCCTGGCCCACTATGAGGCCACCGGTCCGGAAATCTGGAAACAGACCGACGGTCGCGTCGACGCCTTCATCTGCGCCGTCGGTTCGGGCGGAACCCTTGCGGGCACGGCCGCCTATCTGCGCGAACGCAAGGCCGATGTGCGGATCGGGCTGGCCGACGTGCCGGGCGCCTCGCTCTATAGCTGGTTCACCGATGGCGTGTTGAAAGGCGAGGGGACCTCCATCGCCGAGGGCATCGGCGTCAACCGCATCACGGGCAATCTACAAGGGCTGTCGGTGGATCACGCCTATCGTATCGAGGACGCTGAGTTCCTCCCGATCCTGTTCGACCTGGTGAGAGAAGAAGGCCTGTCGCTTGGCCCATCCAGCGGCGTCAACATCGCCGGCGCCATCCGACTGGCCCGCGATCTTGGCCCAGGCCACACCATCGTGACGGTGCTGTGCGATTCCGGCCAGCGCTACGGCAGCAAGATCTATGACCCGGCCTTCCTGGCCGCTCGAAACCTGCCTAAGCCCCAGTGGATGAGCTGATGACGCGCCGCAAGACCCCGTCGGCCCCCGAAAGCCGCATCCCGCCGCTGAACGCGCTGAAGGCGTTCGAGGCGGCCGCCAGACGCCTGAACATCACGCGCGCGGCCGAGGAACTGTCCGTCACGCCCGGCGCCATCAGCCAGCAGATCCGCATCCTCGAGGAACACGCCGGAGCGCCTCTGTTTCACCGCGAGGGCCGTCAGATCGCGCTGACCGAGCTGGGCGCCGAGCTCTATCCTCTGCTGCGCGACGGCTTCGACTATCTGAAACGGGCAGGGGACCTGCTCTACCGGCCGGAACGTCGTCACGCCCTGTCGATCTCCGTCCCGCCGTCTTTCGCAGCCAAATGGCTGGCGCCGCGTATCGCGCGCTTCTCGGCGGCCCATCCCGAGATCGAGGTCTGGATGTCGGCCGACATGCGGCTGGCTGACGTCAGCGGCGGCCGGGTGGATGTCGCCGTGCGCTATGGCCGGGGCGACTATGCCGGCGTGCGATCCGAATATCTGTTGAACGCCGACGTCACGCCCGTCTGCGCGCCGGGCCTGATGGCGGGTCCAAAGCCGCTGCGGAAAGCGGCCGATCTGGCGCAGCATGTGTTGATCCACCTGAGGCCCAGCGAACTGGAAGAGCCGCGCCCGGACTGGCGCGCCTGGCTGAAAGCGCGCGGCTTGACCGACATCGACGATCAGGCCGGTCCGCGTTTCGATCAGACAGCCTTGGCGATCGAAGCGGCGGCTCACGGCCAGGGCGTAGCCTTGGCGCCTTATGCCTTCGTCGCTGACGACCTGGCGGCTGGCCGACTGGTCGCGCCGTTCGCCGACGGGGCCTTGACGACCGACTTCGCTTACCACCTCCTGATCAAACGCAGCGGCGCCACCACGGCCGCCCGCACCTTCGTCGCCTGGCTGAAGGAAGAAGTGCGTGCGGCGGCCGAGGCCGGGGTGGACGATCTGTAGCTGTCGCTACAAGCGCCGAAACCTCGTCCAGCGCGCCTTCCGCCACGGTTCAACCGAACCAAGGCGCACTCGCCGCGCGGTAGTTGATTTCATTAGGTGAAAAATGGTGGACGCGACAGGGATTGAACCTGTGACCCCCTCGGTGTGAACGAGGTGCTCTCCCGCTGAGCTACGCGTCCGCCTGGAACGGGGCGGTCAGTGACTGCGCCGTCGGGAGGCGGGGACATAGCCCGCGATTCCGACGACGGCAAGCCTCAAATCATCAAATAGCTGCGTCGCTTGCTCAGATTCCCGCCGCTCGCACGCCGTCGGGCGTTTCATCTTCCGGATCGCCGGGCAGCCAGGCCACGTGGCCGTTGTAGATGTCCTGATTGAGGATGCCTTCTTCCTTTGCAACCAGGACCGGCACGACCATCTGGCCGGTCACATTGGTGGCCGTGCGCATCATGTCGATGATGCGGTCGATGGCGATGATGTAGCCGACGCCTTCCAGCGGCAGCCCCGCCGTGGACAGCGTCAGGGTCAGCATGACGATGCTGGTGCCGGGCACGCCAGCCGTACCCAGCGACCCCAACACCGCCGTCAGGCCGATCAGGATGTACTGCGTCAGCGTCAGGTCGATCTGGAAATACTGGGCGATGAAGATGGAGGCGATGGCCGGATAGATGGCGCCGCACCCATCCATCTTCACATTGGCGCCCAGAGGCACGGCGAAGGAGGCGTAGGCCTGCGGCACGCCCAGCCGCTCGACCGTCTGGCGCAGGGTGACGGGCAGGGTGCCCAGCGACGACGAAGTGGCGAAGGCCGTCTGCATGGCCGCGCCTGCGCCGCGGAAGAAGCTGACGACCTTCAGTCCATGCAGCTTCAGCAGGCCCGAATAGACGACGAAGATGTGGAACAGGCAGGCCGCATAGATGGCGAAGATGAACTTGCCCAGCGGCAGCAGCGCCTCCCAGCCATAGCCGCCGACGACCGAGCCGATCAGGCCGAACACCCCGAACGGCGTCAACTGGATCACCCAGCGAGTGATGCGGAAGACCAGGGCCGCGCCCTCATCCACCAGCCTGCGCGCGTTCTGCGCCCGGTCGCCCAGCGCCACCAGAGCCGCGCCAAGCAGCGCCGAGAAGAAGATGATCTGCAGCACCTTGCCCTCGGCCAGCGAGGCGAAGGGATTGGTCGGCACGACGCCCAGCAGAACCTGCAACGGCGAGGGGATCTCGCGCGCCTTCACCTCGCCCAGCGGCAGGTCGGACAAGCCGACGCCCGGATTGATGATGTGACCGAACGCAAAGCCGACCAGCACGGCCAGCAGGGAGGTGACGGCGAACCACACGATGGTCCGCACGCCCAGCCGCACGGCGCCGACCCCTTCGCCCAGCTTGGCGATCGAACTGGCGATGGTGAACAACACCAGCGGCGCCACCACCATGCGGATCAGGTTCAGATAGACGTCGCCGATGGGCTGAATCCAGACCACGGCCTGCTCGCGCAGGATCAGGCCGGCGATAATGCCCAGGGCGAAACCGGCGGCGGTGCGCTGCCACAGGGGAATGGCGAAGAAGCGACGAAGCATGACGACCCTTGGGGAGGAACAGGTCGACCTATGTGTTTCGCAGACGCGAAGACGGCAACAGCCTCAGGGGCGGATAGGGGGTAGAAGTTCTAAAGGCAGCAGGAGTTTTCCTTCTCCCGCAAGAGGAGATGGGTTCAGCCCATCACCCCCGCGAGCGCCTCATCGAACCCGTCGTAGTGGTCGATCATCACGTCGCCGCCCAACTCCGCATGCGGCGCGTCGTTGTAGCCGAAGCTGACGGTGATGCAGGGCACGCCCGCGTCCCTGGCCGCCTTGGTGTCGGTCGTGCTGTCGCCGACCATGACGCAGCGCGCCGGATCGCCGCCCGCCTTGCGCACCGCTTCGATGATGTGGGCGCCGCTGGGCTTGCGAGCCGACACCACGTCGGGGCCAGCGATGAAGGCGAAATGGCGCGTCAGTCCCAGCGCCTCGATCAGCGCGACCGACAGGTCGGTGCGCTTGTTGGTCGCCACGCACAGGATCGCTCCGCGCGCGCTCAGCCGGTCCAGCGCAGCCACACAACCGTCGAACGGGCGGCTCTCATCGGCGATGTGAGCGAGGTAGACCTCGATGAAGCGCTCGAACAGGCCGGGTGCGTGGGCCTCGTCCCAGACGGCGCCCGCTTCCATGAAGCCGTGACGCAGCATGGCCATTGCGCCGTGCCCGACCAGATGCCGGGTCGAGGACATGGGCACGGGCGGCAGTTCATACTCCGCCAGCATCCGGTTCAGCGTGCCGATCAGGTCCGGCGCCGAATCCACCAGGGTCCCGTCCAGATCGAAGGCGATGGTCCAGCCTTCCAGGTCGCGCTCAATGCTCACTCATCTGTCTCCCGGCTCGCGAAGACCCCGGCAATGGGCTAGATCGCAGACAACGACAAGCCGCCGGATCGATTCATGACCAGCAAGCCTCATCCGAGAGCCGCCATCATTCTCGCCGCCGGTCAGGGCACGCGCATGAAGTCGCCCCTGCCCAAGGTGCTGCACCCGGTTGGCGCGCGCGCCATGCTGGACCACGCCATCGACGCGGCTGAGGCCTTGGGCTGCGAGCGCATCGTGGTCGTGGTCGGCTCTCACTCTCCGGAAGTCCGCGCCCACGTCGAGAAACGCCTCGGCGCCGACAGCATCGCCGTTCAGGATCCTCCGCTCGGCACCGGCCACGCGGTGCGCGCCGCCGAGGCCGTGCTGGGCGATTTCGTCGGCCACGTGGTCGTCACCTATGGCGATGTCCCCCTTCTGAAGGCCGCCGACATCGAGCCGGTCTTCGCCGACGCTCATGAAGGCGTCACCGTCATCGGTTTCGAGGCCCGCGACCCCGGCGCATACGGCCGTCTGATCCTTCAGGGCGACAGCCTGCTGGCCATCACCGAGGCCAAGGAAGCCTCCGCCGAGGTTCTGGCCGTCACCGCCTGCAACTCCGGCGTCATGGCAGCGCCGGTCGGCCTGCTGTTCGACCTGCTGGCCGAGGTCACGAACGACAACGCCAAGGGCGAATACTATCTGACCGACGTGGTCGAGCTGGCCCGCAGGCGCGGCGCCCCGACCCGTGCTGTCTTCGCCGCTGAAGACTCCGTCATGGGCGTCAACGCCCAGTCCGAACTGGCTCAGGCCGAGGCCCTGTTCCAGAAGACCCAGCGCGAGCATTTCCTGGCGCAGGGCGTGACCATGAGCGCCCCCGACACGGTCTACTTCGCATGGGACACAGACATCGGCGCAGGCACGACCATCGAGCCCTTCGTCGTCTTCGGCCCCGGCGCCAAGGTGGCCGAGGGCGCGCGCATCCGCAGCTTCAGCCACATCGAAGGCGCCAGGATCGCCACCGGCGCCGAGGTCGGTCCCTACGCCCGCCTGCGCCCCGGCGCGGACCTGGGCGAGGGGGTCAAGGTCGGCAACTTCGTCGAGGTCAAGAACGTCCGCATGGACGCGGGCGCCAAGGCCAATCATCTGGCCTATCTCGGCGACGGCGAGGTGGGGGCGAAAGCCAACATCGGCGCAGGGACCATCTTCTGCAACTACGACGGCTTCTTCAAACACCGCACCACAGTGGGCGAGGGGGCCTTCGTCGGCTCGAACTCTTCGCTGGTCGCTCCCGTGACCATCGGTGCGGGCGCCATGGTCGGCTCCGGCTCGGTCGTGACGAAGGATGTCGCGCCCGGCGACCTGGCTCTCGGCCGCGCCGAACAGACAACGAAGCCGGGCTGGGCGGCCCGCTTCATGGAAACCATGCGCGCGAAGAAGGCGGCGAAGACCAAATGAGCGACCTGCAGAAGAAGAACGCCGGCGAAGCCGCCGCCGCCTATGTCGAGGCCGGCATGGTCGTCGGCCTGGGCACCGGCTCCACCGCCGCCTGGTTCGTGAAAGCCCTGGCGGCGCGCAACCTGCCGGACCTGCGCTGCGTCCCGACGTCCGAGCGCACCGCCGATCTGGCGCGCGAACTGGGCCTGACCCTGTCGACGCTGGAAGACACCCCCCGCATCGACCTGACCGTCGACGGCGCCGACGAGATCGGCCCTGGCCTCGCCCTCATCAAGGGCGGCGGCGCGGCCCTGCTGCGCGAGAAACTGGTGTGGGAGGCGTCCGCCCGCTGCATCTGCATCGCCGACGCGGCCAAGGTGGTTCCGGCGCTGGGAACCTTCCCCCTGCCGATCGAGGTCGTCGCCTTCGGCCACAAGACGACCGCCAACCGCATCGCCGACGTCCTGGCTGACCACGACATCGCCGCGCCCGCCCGTGTGCGCGAGGCTGAACGCGGCCTGATCCGCACCGACGGCGGCAACCTGATCTACGACGCCGCCTGCAAGCTGATCGCCGACCCGGCCCGCCTCGCCGCCGATCTGAAAAGCCTGACCGGCGTGGTTGAACACGGCCTGTTCCTCGACCTCACCGACCTGGCGATCATCGGCACGGACGAGGGCGTCGAGACGATCAATCCCTGACCCTTACCCTTTCTTCGTCGTCCTCCGGCAAGCCGCGCAGAGGCGCTGACCGGGGGACCCAGCGGCCCCCGTCAGGGCGAAAGCTCCACGCGTCACGCTTGCCGTAAAGATCGACTTCGGCGCCGCTGGGTCCCCCGATCTCTCTCCGCTCGCCGGAGGATGACGGAAGGGAGATGCGGCAAACGGGCGTGCTTGATCCTCACGCCTTGCCCCCTCGCATCCGGGCGCCTAAGTCGGGTCAGCGCTGCGGTTCTGCCGCGCGGATTTCAGACGATTCAGACGAATTGGACTCTGTTTTTTCGAGTCCGATCCAGCCGGAGCCCCCGATGAGCCAATACGACTACGATCTCTTCGTCATCGGCGCCGGTTCGGGAGGCGTGCGGGCGGCGCGGCTGACGGCGTTGGGCGGCAAGAAGGTCGCCATCGCTGAAGAGTATCGGGTCGGCGGGACCTGCGTCATTCGCGGCTGCGTGCCCAAGAAGTTCATGGTCATGGCCGCAGAGGTCAGCCATGCGCTTGAGATCGCCGAGGGCTACGGTTGGTCGTTCGCTGACGCCAGGTTCGACTGGCCGACCTTCCTGCAGGCCAAGGATGTCGAGATCGCCCGCCTGTCCGGCATCTACGCCGCCAATCTGGGCAAGGCGGGCGTCGACCTGCTGCACGGCCGCGCCGTGCTGAAGGACGCCCACACCGTCGAGGTCATCGGCAAGGACGGCGCTGAAAACCAGACGATCACGGCCGAGAAGATCCTGATCGCCACCGGCGGCCGTCCGTGGAAGCCGGACAGCCTGCCTGGCATCGAGCACGCCATCACCTCCGAAGAAGCCTTTCACCTGCCCGAACTGCCCAAGCGCGTCCTGGTGGTCGGCGGCGGCTATATCGCGGTGGAGTTCGCGGGCATCTTCGCCGGGCTGGGGGTCGAGACGACCCTGATCTATCGCGGCCCCAACATTCTGCGCGGCTTCGACGACGACGTGCGCGCCCATCTGGCGGGCGAGATCGAGAAGCGCGGCATCAAGGTCATCCTCGGCTGTCAGCATGAATCGATTGAGAAGACAGACACGGGTCTGATCAACCACCTCGAAAACGGCATGAAGATCGAGACCGACGTGGTCATGTTCGCCACCGGCCGCGTGCCGTATGTCGAGGGTCTGGGACTGGAAACCGCCGGGGTCGAGCTGAACGAGAACGGCGCCATCAAGGTCGATCAGTATTCCCAGACCACGGCCGACAACATCTGGGCGGTCGGCGACGTCACCGACCGAATGAACCTGACCCCCGTCGCCATCCGCGAGGGCGTGGCCTTCCACGAGACGGTGTTCAGGAACAACCCGCAGAGCTTCGACTATGAAGCCGTCGCCACCGCCGTCTTCAGCCAGCCCCCCGTCGGCACCGTCGGCCTGACCGAGGCCGAGGCCCGCCACGCCTGCCCGGGCGAGGTCGATGTCTACGTCACCCGTTTCCGCCCGATGAAATACGCCTTCACCGGCTCGGACGAGCGGGTGCTGATGAAGCTGGTGGTCGAGGCCGAAACCCAGCGCGTCGTCGGCTGCCACATCGTCGGCCCCGACAGCCCCGAGATGATCCAGTTGGCCGCCATCGCCGTCAAGGCGGGCCTGACCAAGGCCCAGTGGGACGCCACCTGCGCCGTCCACCCGACGATGGCTGAGGAACTCGTCACTCTGAGAGAAAAGCAAGCCCCGGCGGCCATGACCGCCGGTTGATCGTGCGCCGGGACGGCTTGCCAGCCGTCCCATCCGCGCGCCTTATGCCGTCCGAAGGCCCCGACCGGGGCAGCCGCAAGATCAAGGAGTTCGTCATGAAACCGCATCTGCTCGCCGCCGCCGTCGCCGCCGCCTTTCTGAGCGCCGCGCCTGTTCTGGCTCAGGACGCCGCCGCGCCTGCCTATCAGGCCGCCGTCTCCGACACTCTGCGTCCCGCCGATGAGGTCGAGCGCGACGCCCTGCGTCATCCTGCCGAGATGCTGGCCTTCGCCCAGGTGAAGCCGGGCTGGCGCATTGCCGACATCCGCCCCGGCGCGGGCTATTTCAGCCGCCTGTTCGCGCGCGTCGTGGGCGAGAGCGGCCACGTCTACGCCTTCGTGCCGAACCGCACGGCCGAGCGCGAGAACCCGCGCGCCGACGCCCTGGTCGCCGCCTATCCCAACATCAGCCGCGTCAACGGCGACCTGGACGCCATGAGCTTCGACCAGCCGCTGGATCTGGTCTTCATGAGCCAGGAATATCACGACTTCCACATCCCTCGTTTTGGCGTGGATGTGGCCAAGATGAACGCCGACATCTTCAAGGCTTTGAAGCCCGGCGGGCTCTATGTCGTTATCGACCATCAGGCCGCGCCCGGCGCCGCCAACACCGTCGTCGAAACCCTGCACCGCATCGAAGGCGCCCAGCTGCGCAAAGAGGTCGAGGCGGCCGGCTTCGTCTTCGACGGCGAAAGCACGGCCGTCGCCAACCCGGCCGACGACCACAGCCTGAACGTCTTCGACGAGGCGATCCGGGGCAAGACCGACCAGTTCGTCTATCGCTTCCGCAAGCCGAACTGAGGCGTCTCGTCTCAAATTGGTGACTGGCGAAGCGGGTCGTGCGGCGCTAACCCTCGGCCAAAATCCATAAGGGAAACGCACAGATGACTCGCATCGCCTTCATCGGTCTGGGCAACATGGGCGGCGGCATGGCCGCCAATCAGGCCAAGGCCGGGCATGACGTCGCCGCCTTTGACCTGTCGCCCGCCGCGCTGGAACGCGCGGCCGAGGCCGGATGCCGCACCGTCAGTTCGGTCGCCGAGGCCGTGAAGGACGCCGAGGTCGTCATCACCATGCTGCCCGCCGGGCCGCACGTCCTCAGCGTCTATTCCGAACAGATCATCGGCGCGGCGCCCTCCAGCGCGCTTCTGCTGGACTGCTCGACCATCGACGTAGAAACCGCGCGCAAGGTCGCGGGTCTGGCCAAGGAGGCGGGCTACGCCTTCGCCGACGCGCCTGTTTCGGGCGGCACGGCGGCGGCCGATGCGGGTTCTCTGGCCTTCATGGTCGGCTGCGACGAGGCCGACTTCGCCCGCGTCGAACCGGCGCTGGAGCCGATGAGCCGCATCACCATCCGCGCGGGCGATCATGGCGCCGGTCAGGCCGCCAAGATCTGCAACAACATGCTGCTGGGCATTTCGATGATCGGCACCTGCGAAGCCATCGCCCTGGCCGAAAAGCTGGGCCTGGAGCCGGAACGCTTCTTCGAGATCGCCTCCAAGTCCTCGGGCCAGTGCTGGAGCGTGACCAGCTACTACCCCTGGGCCGGCCCGGTGCCGACTGCCCCGTCGAACCGCGAGTATGAAGGCGGCTTCGCTACGGCCATGATGCTGAAGGACCTCAAGCTGGCGCAGGACGCCGCCGCCAAGGCGGGCGCCACGACCCCGCTGGGCGCCCAGGCCGAGGCTCTCTACGCCCTGTTCAACGGCCTTGGCTACGGCGGCAAGGACTTCTCCGCCATGGTGCAGATGCTGCGCGGCCGCATCGATACGCTGAGCTGAGCCAAGCCCGCATCGGGTGGGGAGGTCCCGCAGAGCCGAGGACCGCGGGAATAGCTGAAGCTGAGAACCGTTATCAATTAAGGGGTTGGGACGTTTTGTCCGGCTCCTGACATGGACAAGACAGGGCGGCGCGCGCAATTAGGCCGCAAAGCTGCATAAGCGAAAGAAGCGCCGCCTTGTTCGACTATAAGTCCGCCTTTCAGAACTCTGTGGATCAGGTCCGCAGCGAAGGCCGTTACCGTGTCTTCGCCGATCTGAAGCGGGTGCGCGGGCAATTTCCTCTTGCTCGCCGTCGCCGTGCGGACGGCACGCAGCAGGAGGTGGTGGTCTGGTGCTCCAACGACTACCTCGGCATGGGACAGCATCCGGCCGTGGTCGAGGCGATGAAGACCGCGATCGATCTCAGCGGCGCCGGGGCAGGGGGCACCCGCAACATCTCGGGCACCACACGCTCGGCGGTTGATCTGGAAGCCGAGCTGGCCAGCTGGCACCAGAAGGAAGCCGCCCTGCTGTTCACCTCGGGCTATGTGGCCAATGAGGCGACGCTGTCGACCCTGCAGAAGATCCTGCCCGGCCTGATCATCTTTTCGGACGCCCTGAACCACGCCTCGATGATTGCGGGCATCCGCAACGGCGGCGGCGAGCGTCACATCTTCCGCCACAACGACCTCGAACACCTCGAAGAACTGCTGGCCGCCGCGCCCGTCAATGCGCCCAAGCTGATCGCCTTCGAGAGCGTCTATTCGATGGACGGCGACATCGCTGATCTGGCGGGCACCATCGCCCTGGCCAAAAAATACGGCGCCCTGACCTATCTGGACGAAGTCCACGCCGTGGGTCTGTACGGCGCGACCGGCGCAGGCGTGGCCGAGCGCGACGGCGTGCTGGACGGCATCGACATCGTCGAATGCACCCTGGGCAAGGCCATCGGCGTCATGGGCGGCTACATTGCCGCCGACGCCGTGATCGTGGATGCGGTGCGCAGCTGGGCCTCGGGCTTCATCTTCACCACCAGCCTGCCGCCGGCCCTGACGGCGGGGGCCCTGGCTTCGGTCCGCCACCTGAAGGCGCACCCCGAACTGCGCGACGCCCATCAGGAGCGCGCCGCCACTCTGAAGCGCCGTCTGTCTGAGGCGGGCATCCCCGTCTTGCCCAGCGTCAGCCACATCGTGCCGGTCCATGTCGGCAACCCGGTGCACTGCAAGCTGATCTCGGACATGCTGCTGGAAGAACACGGCATCTACGTCCAGCCGATCAACTATCCGACCGTACCCAAAGGGACCGAGCGTCTGCGCTTCACCCCTTCGCCTGACCATGACGACGCCATGATCGACAAGCTGGTCGATGCGATGGATAAGCTGTGGTCCCACTGTAACGTGGCGCGTCGTCCAGTCGCGGCATGAGGACCGACGCTGAACTCGGCGAAGTCATCGTCGAGTTCGTCCGCAACGGCCCCTATGTGAAATGCTCCGCCGTCCACACGGCGACGGGCGTGGAGGTCTCCGCGATGGGCCCGGCCGCTGAACCGCGCGCGGTCGAACGGGTGGCTATCGCCAAACTGAAACGAGCGTTGTCACAGCGGTGACCCCCTAGATGTTGTGGTGTTCGGCGGCGCGGCCTAGAAGGGAGCGCCGTTTCAGCCTTCAGCCTCCGGGATGCCTCCAGTGACCGCCTTCACGCACGATTCCTATTTCACCAAGAGCCTCGCCGATGCTGATCCGGCGATCTTCAAGGGCATCCAGGGCGAGCTTGGCCGCCAGAAGGAGCAGATCGAGCTGATCGCTTCCGAGAACATTGTCTCTCAGGCGGTGCTGGACGCGCAGGGCTCGGTCCTGACCAACAAATACGCCGAGGGCTATCCGGGTCGTCGCTATTACGGCGGCTGTGAGTTCGTCGACGTCACCGAGGACCTGGCCCGCGAGCGCGCCAAGGAACTATTCGGCGCCGCCTATGTGAACGTCCAGCCCCACTCGGGCGCTCAAGCCAACCAGGCCGTCTTCTTCTCCCTGCTGCAGCCGGGCGACACCTTCCTGGGCATGGACCTGGCCTGCGGCGGCCACCTGACCCACGGTTCGCCCGCCAACCAGTCGGGCAAGTGGTTCCGTCCCGTCACCTATAAGGTGAACGAAGACGACCATCTCATTGATTATGATCACGTCGCCGAAATGGCCCAGAAGGAGAAGCCCAAGCTGATCCTGGCCGGGGCCTCGGCCTACAGCCGCCACATCGACTTCAAGCGCTTCCGCGAGATCGCCGATTCGGTCGGCGCCTATCTGATGGTCGACATGGCTCACTATGCAGGCCTGATCGCGGGCGGGGCCTATCCCGACCCGATGCCCCACGCCCACGTCGTCACCACCACGACCCACAAGACCCTGCGCGGCCCGCGCGGCGGCATGATCCTGTCCAACGACCTGGATCTGGGCAAGAAGATCAACTCGGCCGTCTTCCCCGGTCTGCAGGGCGGCCCGCTGGAGCACGTCATCGCCGCCAAGGCCGTGGCCTTCGGCGAGGCGCTGAAGCCCGAGTTCAAGCTCTACGCCCAGCAGGTCGTCAAGAACGCCCAGGCCCTGGCCGGCGTCCTGGTCGAACGCGGCCTGGCCATTGTCTCGGGCGGCACGGACAGCCACCTGATGCTGGTCGACCTGCGTCCCAAGGGCGTGACCGGCAAGGCCACCGAGCATGAGCTCGAGAAGGCGCTGATGACCTGCAACAAGAACGGCGTGCCGTTCGACACCGCCCCCTTCACCGTCACCTCGGGCGTTCGCCTGGGCACCCCGGTGGGCACCACGCGCGGCTTTGGCGAGGAAGAGTTCAAGCAGATCGGCCACTGGATCGCCGACGTCGTCTCCTCGATGAACGGCGGCGACGAAGCCGATCCGGCCGTGGTCGCGGGCGTCGCCGCCCAGGTGCGCGAACTGACCGCGCGCTTCCCGATCTATCGCTAAGAGGTCCATCGGATGAAGTGCCCCTTCTGCGGAAACGCCGACACCCAGGTGAAGGACAGCCGCCCGTCTGACGACGGCGCGGCCATCCGGCGCCGTCGGTCGTGCCCGCAGTGCAATGGGCGCTTCACCACCTTCGAGCGGGTGCAGCTGCGCGAACTGGTCATCCTGAAACGGAACGGCCGCCGCACCCCCTTCGATCGGGACAAGCTGGAACGCTCGCTGGGCATCGCTCTGCGCAAACGTCCGGTGCAGCCCGATCAGGTCGAGCTGCTGGTCAGCCGCATCGTGCGCCAGCTGGAAAGTCTGGGCGAGACGGAGATCCCGTCCAGCATCGTCGGCGACTTCATCATGAAGGCGCTGAAGTCGGTAGATGAGGTCGCCTACGTCCGTTACGCCTCGGTCTACAAGGACTTCCGCCACACCAGCGATTTCGCCAAATTCCTCGGAGACGAGGGTTTCGACGAGACCAAGTCTGGCCAGGACTGATGCGCTCGCGCGTCACACTGAAGCTGGCCACGTCGCTGGACGGTCGCATCGCCACGGCCACGGGCGAAAGCCAGTGGATCACCGGCCCGGAAGCGCGCCTTCAGGGCCACCGCCTGCGCGCGACACATGACGCCATTCTGGTCGGCGTCGAGACGGTGCTGGCCGATGATCCGGAACTGACGGTGCGTCTCCAGGACTACGACGGGGGGCATCCTCTTCGTGTCGTCCTCGACAGTCGTCTGCGGACTCCTGCGACGGCCAAGGTCGCCAGCGGCAACACCCTGATCATCACGACCGCCGCGCGCCACGCCATCGGCCACGCCGAAGTCGTCACCGTCGCCGCCATCGACCGCCGCCCAGCCATCCCCGCTGTCCTCGACGCGCTCGCCGCCCGCAATATCCGCTCCATCCTGATCGAGGGCGGTGGCCGCGTCGCCGCCTCCTTCATCCAGGCGGGGGCGGTGGACGCCATCGAGTGGTTCCGCGCACCGATCCTGCTGGGCGGGGAGGGGCGGTCCTGCGTCGCCTCCCTGGCGCTTGCAAAGCTGGCCGACGCCCCCAAGTTCCGTCGTCTGGGCGTCGAGCCTGTCGGAGACGATCTGTGGGAACGCTACGCCCGCGCCTGACGCCTCCCCAGGCGCGATTTCAGACGAATTAGACTAGTTAGACTCTGTTTTTTTGGGTCCGGAGGGACCGGAGCTTTCATGTTCACCGGCATCGTCACCGACATCGGCCGCGTCCGCAGCGTCCGTGAAACCAACCGCGACCGTCGCTATGAGGTCGAGACCGTGTGGGACACGGCGGGCATCGACCTGGGCGCCTCCATCAGCCATGCGGGCTGCTGCCTGACCGTCACGGAAAAGGGCGAGGGTTGGTTCGCCGTCGAGGTCTCTGGCGAGACCCTGTCCAAGACCAAGCTGGGCGACTGGAGCGAGGGCAGCCGCATCAATCTGGAGCGCGCCGCCAAGCTGGGCGACGAACTGGGCGGCCATATCGTCTCGGGCCATGTCGACGGTCTGGGCGAGGTGATCTCCATCACGCCCGAGGGCGGATCGCACCGCATCGTGATCGAGGCGCCCGCGCCCCTGCACAGATTCATCGCTCCAAAGGGCTCAATCACGGTCGATGGGGTTTCCCTGACGGTGAATGGGGTGCATGAGCGCCGCTTCGACGTGAATATTATCCCGCACACGTGGGATGCGACCACCCTCGGCGGCCTGAAGGTCGGCGAAAAGGTCAATCTGGAGATCGACATGCTGGCGCGTTACCTCGCGCGGTGGCAGGAGACCGCATGATGAAACTGGCCGTCTACAATACCGACAGCCCGATCAGCTCGATCGAGGACATTATCGAGGACGCCCGCAACGGCCGCCCCTACATCCTGGTGGATGCCGAGGACCGCGAGAACGAGGGCGACATCGTCATTCCGGCCCAGTTCGCCACGCCGGACCAGATCAACTTCATGATCCGCTATGCGCGCGGCCTAGTCTGCCTTGCCATGACGGCCGAGCGCGCCAAGCAGTTGCGCCTGCCGCCGATGGCCGCCGAGAACCGCGAGAGCATGGGAACGGCCTTCACCATCTCGATCGAAGCCAAGGAAGGCGTCACGACCGGCATTTCGGCCGCTGACCGCGCCCATACGGTTCAGGTGGCCGCCGACCCTTCGCGCACCGCCGACGACATCGTCTCGCCGGGCCATATCTTCCCGCTGGTCGCGCGCGACGGCGGCGTCCTGGTCCGCACCGGCCACACCGAGGCGGCCGTGGACATCAGCCGTATGGCCGGCCTGATTCCCGCCGGGGTGATCTGCGAGATCATCAAGGACGACGGCGAGATGGCGCGGATGCCCGACCTGATCGCCTTCGCCCAGTTGCACGGGCTGAAGATCGGCACCATCGCCGACCTGATCGCCTATCGCCGCCGCACCGAGCGCTTTGTCGAGCGCGTGATGGAGACGCCCTTCCAGAGCGTTCACGGCGGCGAGTTCAAGCTGATCCTCTACCGCAACACCATCGAAGGTGCCGAGCACGTCGCCCTGGTGCGCGGCGATATCGACCCCGCCAAGCCGACCGTCGTGCGGATGCACCAGGTTGACTTCGCCGCCGACCTGCTGGGCCACGTCGAGGCTCGCCAGGACTATATTCCGAAGGCGATGCAGGCGCTTGCGGCTCAGAATGGGCCGGGCGTCGTCGTCTTCCTTCGCGATCCGGACCTGCATGGTCTCGCCGAACGGCTGGGCGGCGTGCCCAAGCCCGCGGCGGCGGATCGCTCGCTGAAAGCCTATGGCGTCGGGGCGCAGATTCTGCTCGACCTCGGCGTCAAGGATATGATCGTGATGAGTTCGACGCGGCCCAATCCGACGGCGCTTGAGGGCTATGGCCTGCGCATCGTCGGTTGGCGCGACATGGACGGAGAAGACCAATCTTGAACGACCCCACTCGCGTCCTCATCGTTGAGGCGCGCTTCTACGACGAACTGGCCGACGCCCTTCTGGAAGGGGCGAAGGACGCCCTGCGCGCGCAAGGCGTTCAATACGACGTCGTGACCGTGCCCGGCGCGCTGGAAGTTCCCACCGTGATCGCCATGGCCGAAGAGGCCGGCCGCTATCCGACGGCGCCGCGCTATGACGGCTATGTCGCCCTGGGCTGCATCATTCGCGGCGAGACCTATCACTTCGAGATCGTTTCGGATCAGTCGGCCGCCGGTATCCGCAATCTGGGCCTCAAGGGGCTGGCCATCGGCAACGGCATCCTGACGACCGAGGACGAGGAGCAGGCCTGGACCCGCGCCCGCCTCAGTGAGGGCGACAAGGGCGGCTTCGCGGCTCGCGCCTGCCTGGACCTGATCGCCATCCGCAAGCGCCTGCGCGGGGGGCTGGCCTCGTGACCGAACCGACCAGCGCCCCGGCGACCGTCGCCGAAGTCATGGCTCAACTGGCCGAGGCTGAAAAAGCCCGCGCCGAGCCGCAACTGACCAGCCGCCAGCGCCGCGCCCGCACGGTCGCCCGTCTGGCCGCCGTTCAGGCCCTGTATCAGATGGAGCTGGCGGGGGAGGGCGTCGACAGCGTCGTGCGCGAGTTCCGCAATCACCGATTCGACGCCGACATCGACGGCGCGCCTCTGGCTGAGGCGGACGAGGACTGGTTCGCCGACATCGTCCACGGCGTGGTCGAGGATCAGCGCGGCATTGACGAAGCGATCAAGGCGCGTCTGGCCTCCAACTGGCGTATGGAGCGTCTGGACGCCACCCTGCGCGCCCTGCTGCGCTGCGGCGCGTGGGAGTTGAAGCACAAGCCGGACGTCCCGCGTGAGATCGTGATCGACGAATACGTCGAACTGGCCAAGGCCTTCTTCGACGATGCGGAGGCGAAGTTCGTGAACGCGGCGCTGGACGGCGTGGCGCGCGATGCCCGCGATTGACGTCGCGGGTGAATTCGAGACCATCCAGCGGCTGCTGAAGCCGCTGGCTCACCCGGAATGGGCGAGGGGGCTGGCCGACGACGTGGCCGCGCTGCCCTCGCGTCCGGGACACGACCTGATCCTGACCAAGGACGCCATCATCGAAGGCGTCCACTTCCTGCCCGACGATCCGTTGGACACGGTGGCGCAGAAGCTGCTGCGCGTGAACCTGTCCGATCTGGCCGCCAAGGGCGCCGAGCCGTTCGGCTATCTGCTGGCCTGCTGCTGGTCCGAACGCTGCGGCTGGCCCGAGCGCGAGGCCTTCGTCGCCGGGCTGCGGCGCGATCAGGCCATTTTCGACATTTCCCTGCTGGGCGGCGACACGGTGAAGACGCCAGGACCGGCCAGTTTCTCGGCGACGATGATGGGTTGGGCGCCATCAGGTGCGGCGGTCAGCCGGGCCGGGGCGCGGCCCGGCGATCTGGTCTTCGTCACCGGCACGATCGGCGACGGCTGGCTGGGCCTTCAGGCCGCCCAGGCGACCCTGACGCTGGAGCCTGAGCGCATGGACGCGCTGGAGGCCGCCTATCGCACCCCCATGCCGCGCGTGGAGTTCGCGCCCGTCGTTCTGGGCCTCGCGACGGCCAGCGCCGACGTCTCCGACGGCCTTCTGGCCGACGCCGCCCACATCGCCGAGGCCAGCGGCGTCTGTCTTGAGATCGATCTGGAGGTCCTGCCGATGTCGGCGGCGGCCCAGGCCTGGTTCGAAGGCCGCGTCGACCCGCAGGCGGCGCTGGAGCTGCTGGCCAGCGGCGGCGACGATTACGAGATCCTGCTGACCATCCCGGCGGGCGCCGAGAACGCCCTGCGCCGCGAAGCCGAACGCCGCCACCTGCGCCTGACCTGCGTCGGCCGCGTAACCGAGGGCAGGGGGCTGTCCCCGCGCTATCTGGGCCAGGCCATCACCCCGACCCGCACCGGCTGGACCCACGGCTGAGCGCAACGGAATCCTAACCGGGCAGGGCCAGACTGAGTTCATGAACCGCCGCGCCCTGATCCTCGCCCTCGCTGGCGCCGCCCTGTCGGGACGAGCGCTCGCCTCGCCTTCAGCAGAAACGCCCGCCCAGCCCGCGAGCTTCAATCTGACCGGCGTGGGCCTGCCGATCATCGTGGGCGGCCGCGTCCGCAACTACGTCTTTGCAGAACTGAGACTGCATCTGGGTGAAGGCCAAACCTTGGACGCGGTAAGGGCCAAGGAGCCCTACCTGCGCGACGCCCTTGTCCGCGCCGGGCACCGGACCCCCTTCGTCCTCGCAGACGACTGGAATCAGTTGGACGCGGCAGCGCTGAGCGCCATCCTGATCCGCTCGGCTGACAGCCTGATCGGCAAAGGCGCGATCACCCGCGTCGAGGTCGTCAGCCAGGCCGCGCGCCGCCGCACGACCGTTCGCCCTCTCTGAACGCCCTAAAAGAGCGCTGTTGCGCCACGCCTCTGCTTTTGGCACGATTTAGCCGCAATTCCCGAGGGGCGTGAATTTGCGTCCGTAAGCGCACGGGGGGACCGGAAGGCGGCCGAGAGGCGACAACGCCCGTAGCGCAGCCCATGGAACCGCGCGTCTAGTTGCATAAGGCTTGGAAACGCCATGACGTCATATCTTTGGCTGGTCATTGCGGCCGGCGCTTTGGGGGTGCTTTACGGCGCCGTCCAGACCGCCGCCTTGATGAAGGCCGACAGTGGTAATGAACGGATGCGTGAGATCGCCGCGGCGATCCAGGAAGGGGCATCCGCCTATCTGAAGCGTCAGTACACAACGATTGGCATTGTAGGGGTCGTGATCTTGGTCGCGGCCTTTTTTCTTATCGGAATCTGGGCGGCGCTCGGCTTCCTGATCGGCGCGGTCCTGTCGGGCGCGGCGGGCTATGCGGGGATGCTCATCTCCGTGCGCGCCAACGTCCGCACGGCCCAGGCGGCGTCGCAGAGCCTGTCCAAGGGGCTGGACCTGGCCTTTCGCTCGGGCGCCATCACCGGCATGTTCGTGGCGGGCGGCGCGCTTCTGGGCGTGTCCGGCTACTACGCCTTCATGACGCAGGGGCTGGGCCACGCCTCGACCAGCCGTGAGGTCATCGACGGACTGGTGGCTCTGGGCTTCGGCGCCTCTCTGATCTCCATCTTCGCGCGACTGGGCGGGGGCATCTTCACTAAGGGGGCTGACGTCGGCGGCGATATGGTGGGCAAGGTCGAGGCCGGCATCCCTGAGGACGACCCCCGCAACGCCGCCACCATCGCGGACAATGTGGGCGACAACGTCGGCGACTGCGCCGGCATGGCCGCCGACCTGTTCGAGACCTATGCCGTCACCACGGTGGCGACTATGGTGCTGGCGGCCATCTTTTTCCGCAACCAGCCCTATGTCGACGTGCTGATGCTGTTGCCGCTGGCGATCTGCGGCGTCTGCATCGTGACCTCGATCATCGGCACCTTCTTCGTCCGTCTGGGCAAGAGCGGCAACATCATGGGGGCCCTGTATCAGGGGCTGATCGTCACAGGCGTCCTGTCGTTGGGCGCGGTCTGGTGGGTGATCAACCAGCTTCTGCCGGGGGCGGTCGAAACCTCAGGAGGCCTGCTGATCCAGCCGATGAATCTGTTCTGGGCGGGCGTCGTCGGCCTGCTGGTCACTGCGGCCATCGTGGTGATCACCGAATACTATACCGGCACGGGCTTCCGTCCGGTGAAGTCGGTGGCCAACGCCTCGGTCTCGGGGCACGGCACCAACGTGATCCAGGGCCTGGCCATGTCGCTGGAATCTACCGCGTTGCCAGCCCTGACCATCATCGTCGGCATTGTCGCGGCCTTCCAGTTGGCGGGCCTGTTCGGCATCGCCATCGCCACCACAACCATGCTGGGCGTGGCGGGGATGATCGTTGCGCTGGACGCTTTCGGCCCGGTTACGGACAATGCGGGCGGCATCGCTGAGATGGCCGGCCTGCCGCCGGAAGTCCGCGTCTCGACCGACGCTCTGGACGCCGTGGGCAACACCACCAAGGCCGTGACCAAGGGCTACGCCATCGGGTCTGCGGGTCTGGGGGCGTTGGTCCTGTTCGCCGCCTATGTGGAGGACCTCAAGTTCTTCGCAGCCGAGGCGGCGCCGGGCAGCTTCTTCTACGGTCTGGGCGCGGTCGCGTTCGACCTGTCCAACCCCTATGTCGTGGTCGGCCTGCTGTTCGGGGGGCTGTTGCCCTTCCTGTTTGGAGGGCTGGCGATGACGGCTGTGGGGCGCGCCGCCGAGGCCGTGGTGGCCGAGGTCCGGCGTCAGTTCCGCGAGAACCCCGGCATCATGACGTTCGAGACCAAGCCGGAATACGGCCGGGCGGTCGACATCCTGACCAGCGCGGCTATCCGCGAGATGATCGTGCCGTCGCTGCTGCCGGTGCTGTCGCCGATCGTCCTGTTCGTGGTCATCCTGTTCATCCAGCCGGACAAGGCCAACGCCTTCGCCGCGCTGGGAGCGATGCTCATGGGGGTGATCGTGACGGGCCTGTTCGTCGCCATCTCCATGACCTCGGGCGGCGGCGCCTGGGACAACGCCAAGAAGGTGATCGAGGAAGGCTTCACCGACAAGAACGGCGTGGTCCACGGGAAGGGCTCGGAAGCGCACAAGGCCGCAGTCACCGGCGACACGGTGGGCGATCCCTATAAGGACACCTCCGGCCCGGCGGTGAACCCGATGATCAAGATCACCAACATCGTCGCGCTTCTGCTGTTGGCTGTGCTGGCGAGCGGCAAGATCGTCTGACGGCGCTCTACTGCAACTGAAGACGCCCCGGAGAGCGATCTCCGGGGCGTTATCTTTTTTGCGCCCTATGCTCGCGACGCGGTCGCTTGCGGCTTGAGGGCGACTGTATGCTGCGGGCGTTAATCCGGGCGGCGCTGGCCGGGAACGTCGTCCTCGGTGCGCGGCAGTTGGCCGCGGCCGACGTTGCCGAGCAGTTGTTCGAGGATGGTCAGTTGGCGTCCCCGCGTCGGGGTCTCGCGGCGTTCCATCGCGATCTGGCGGCCGTCATCCAGTCCCAGATTACGCACCGAAGCGACCTTGCCGTCGGCTTCGTTGAAGGTGATCTCCGT
Source organism: Brevundimonas naejangsanensis DSM 23858 (assembly GCF_000421705.1). Classification (GTDB taxonomy): domain Bacteria; phylum Pseudomonadota; class Alphaproteobacteria; order Caulobacterales; family Caulobacteraceae; genus Brevundimonas; species Brevundimonas naejangsanensis. Next base: position 318,557 of record NZ_ATXN01000002.1, on the reverse strand, counting down.
CACCGTCCGCTGCGACACCTGCGGCTTGTTGTAGGTGTAGCGCTGCGTCGTCTGGGTCAGGTAGTACCAGACGTTCTCCGACTCGAAGGTCGAGGTGGTGGAGGGCGTGCCCAGCTTGGTCAGCACGGTTTCGCGCGTGTCGACGCCAGACTCGATATCCTGGGGTTTGACGTCCACGGCCTGAAAGCCCTGGGTGGCGACAACCGGCGCGCAGGCGCCGGCGGCGGCGGCGAGCGAGGCGGCGATGATGAGCGACGTAAAACGGGGCATCGGCGATGGGCCTCAAGAAATAAGGTCTTTGACCTAACCGTCGCTGCGTCCTAGTGCAACGGCGCGGCGGAAAAGGGGCCGTGAAATCCTATGTTCAAGACACTCTTCAAGCGCCAGACGCAAGATCGCCATGTCCAGGCCCTGTACGCCCTGGCCGTCGAACAGGCCCGCCAGCCTGATTTCTACACGCGGCTGGGCGTCGCGGACCGCATCGACGCGCGTTTCGAGCTCTACACCCTGCATGTGCTGCTGCTGTTCGTGCGGCTGAAGCAAGATGGCGAGCGCGGCGCGGACCTGTCCCAGAAGCTGTTCGACGCCTATGTGTCGGCGTTGGACAACGTGTTGCGCGAACTGGGCGTGGGCGATGTCTCGGTGGGCAAGAAGATGCGCAAGCTGGGCGAGGCCCTCTATGGCCGCATGAGCGCCTATGAAAAGGCGCTGAGGGCAGGGGATCACGAGGGGCTTCAGGCCTCGATCGCCCGCAATGTCTTTGAGAGCGAAGACGCCGCTGCAGGCGCCGCCCTAGCGCGCTACACGATTGATTCGTACGAACAGCTGGCCCGACAGTCGTCGGCCGCCGTGGAAAAGGCGCCGGACTGGGCGAAGATCGTGGCATGACCCTTCCGGCTCTTCCCTATAGCGATCCCATCCGCCTGCATCAGGTCGGCGTCTCCCTGACACGGCGGCTGGAGCCTGATGACGCTGCGCGGCAACGCATCGCGCGCGCGCTGGACCTGAAGTCGCTCGACCGATTCGTCGCCGAGATGGAGCTCGTGCCCACGGTGTCGGGGTGGCGCATGGATGGCCGGGTCCAGGCCGAGGCCGTTCAGGCCTGCGTTCTGACGCTGGAGCCGCTGCCTGTCGCCATCGACGAACGATTCTCGATCAATCTGACTGAAACGGCGCCTGAGGTTCAGGCGAACGAGGAAGGCGAGATCGATCTGGAACTGGACGACGACTCCGCTGACCTGGTGGAAAATGGCCAGATCGACCTGGGCCAATACGCTGTCGAACAGTTGGCCCTGCACCTGGATCCCTATCCTCGCAAGGAAGGCGCGGTGTTCGAACAGCCGCCGGAGCCCGGTGAAATCTCGCCCTTCGGCGTGTTGAAAACGCTGAAGCCTGGCGGGCAAACCGACAAGAGTTGACCTAAGGTCGCTCAAGCCTCATCCACGGTGCGACATTTTCGTCCGATCGCCCTAAACTGAAGCGCCGCGGCAAGACGGCGACGGAGTCGATTTTCACTTGGCATCACCGATACTGATCTCGCTCGACGCCATGGGCGGGGACCATGGACCATCCGTCGTCGTCGGAGGCGTGAAGGACTACATCGCCCGTTACGGCGGCGAAGGCGTTCGTTTTCAACTGCATGGCGATGAGGCGGCCATTCGCGCGGAGGTCGCCCGCAACGGCCTTCCGGCTGATGTCTGCGAAATCCGCCACACGGACAAGGTCGTGGGCATGGACGAAAAGCCCGCCCAGGCCATGCGCCGGGGCAAGGGCTCCAGCCTGTGGAACGCCATTGAGGCGGTCAAGCTCGGGGAGGCGCAGGCCGCCGTATCGGCCGGGAACACTGGCGCCCTGATGGCCATCTCCAAACTGTTGCTGCGCATGGCCGTGGATGGGCTGGAGCGGCCTGCCATCGTCGCCAGTTGGCCGACGAAAAGAGGCTTCACCGCCGTTCTGGACGTCGGCGCCAACATCGGCAGCGATGCGCGCCAACTGGTTGAGTTCGCCATCATGGGCGAGGCTTTCCAATCGGCCGTCCACGGCGTCGCCAAGCCCACGGTCGGGATTCTGAACGTCGGCTCTGAGGAAATGAAGGGCCATGATGAGGTGCGCGAGGCTCACGCCGTCCTGCGCACAGATGCGGTGCCCGTGAACTATACCGGCTTCGTCGAAGGCCACGACATCGCCGCAGGCACGGTGGACGTGGTGGTCACCGACGGCTTTACCGGCAATGTCGCGTTGAAGACGGCCGAGGGTACGGCGCGCTTCATTTCCGGCCTGCTCAAGGAGGCTCTGACCTCCGGCCCCATGGCCAAGATGGGCGCCCTGATCGCCATGCCGGCCCTGAAGAGAATGGCGCGCCGCATCGATCCCAGCAGCGTCAACGGCGGCCCCCTGCTGGGCCTGAACGGCATCGTGGTGAAGAGCCACGGCGGCGCCACAGCCGAGGGTTATGGAAACGCCATCCGCGTAGCTGTCGATCTGGCCCGCAGCGACTATCTGACGAAGGTCAGCGCCAATTTCGCGCGTCTGTCGGCCGTGCTGGATACGGCTGAGGCTGCGCCCGACGAAGAGCAAACAGGAGAGATCCAGTCGTGAGCGTTATCCGCAGCGTCGTCACCGGAGTCGGCTCCTTCCTGCCCGAACAGGTGGTCACTAACGCCGACCTGACCAAAATCGTCGAAACCTCCGACGAGTGGATCGTCGAGCGCACCGGCATCCGTCAGCGCCACAAGGCTCGCGACGACGAACCGACCAGCGACCTGGCCGTCAAGGCCGCCGAGCGCGCCCTGGCCGACGCCGGCAAGACGGCGGCGGACGTCGACCTGATCATCGTCGCCACCACCACGCCGGACCAGACCTTCCCCGCGACCGCCGCCATCGTCCAGCGCAAGCTGGGCGCGCCGGTCGGCATCGCCTTCGACATTCAGGCGGTCTGCTCGGGTTTCGTCTACGCCATGAGCGTGGCCGACGGCTTCGTCGCGCGCGGTCAGGCCAAATGCGCCCTGGTCATCGGCGCCGAGGAAATGACCAAGCTGATGGACTGGACGGACCGCACCACCTGCGTCCTGTTCGGCGATGGCGCCGGCGCCTTCGTGCTGGAACCGGGCGAAGGGCAGGGGACCAAGGACGATCGCGGCGTGCTGGGCTTCGCCCTGCGCTGCGAGGGCGCCAAGTCCGACATGCTCTATGTCGACGGCGGCCCGGCCACGACAGGCACGGTCGGCCATCTCCGGATGCTGGGCAACCAGGTCTTCCGTCACGCCGTGGTTAACATCGCCGAGGCCATCACCGCCGCCGCCGAGGTGGCGGGCGTGGACATCCCCGAAATCGACTGGTTCGTGCCGCACCAGGCCAACCAGCGCATCATCAAGGGCGTCGGCGATCGCCTGGGCCTGGACGAAGACAAGGTCATCTCGACCGTCGCCATGCACGCCAACACCTCGGCCGCCTCCATCCCTCTGGCGATGGACGTCGCCATCAAGGACGGACGCATCAAGAAGGGCGATCTGGTGCTGGTCGAGGCCATGGGCGGCGGCCTGACGTGGGGCGCATGCGCCTTCCGATTCTAGATTCTCATTGAGGGCTTTGATTTTCATTCATTTTGCCCTTCAATGCCCCGCCATTGGAAAGCGGGGAGATGCCAGTGTCCCAGACCCTTACTCGGGCTGATCTGTGCGAGGCCGTTCACGAAGAGGTCGGCCTGTCGCGCCAGGAATGTTCCGGCATGGTCGAACGGACGCTTGAACTGATCGTTGAGTCGCTTGAAAGCGGCGAGACGGTTAAACTGTCCGGCTTCGGCGTCTTCCAGGTGCGCGAAAAGCGCGCTCGCATGGGGCGCAACCCCAAGACCGGCGAACCCGCCGCCATCAACCCCCGTCGCGTCATCAGCTTCCGGGCCTCTCAGATCATGAAGGGCCGGGTGCACGACGCCGTCGTAGAGACCTGAGTTCATTGGCCAAAAGCCCCAGCGCCTTCCGCACGATCTCCGAAGCCGCCGAAGAAGTCGGCGCGCCTCAGCATGTTCTGCGCTTCTGGGAGACGAAGTTCGATTTCATTGTCCCGGTGAAGCGGGCGGGCGGACGGCGTTTCTATCGCCCGGATGATGTGATGGTGCTGAAGGCCGTTCGACGTTTGCTGCATGACGAGGGCCTGACCATTCGCGGCGTCCAGCGCCTGGTCAAGGATCAGGGCTTGGCGCGCGTGGCCGCCTATGGCGACCCGGGCGCAACGCTGGAAATTGATTCGGGCCTTTCACCTGCGCCGGACGCCCCAACGGTCTCGTCAGCACCTGATCATGAGCGATTGACGCGGGTTTTAGCCGAGTTGGAAGCGGCGCATGCGCGGCTTGAGGCGGTTCTGCGCCGATAGGGCGGAAGTTGTTGTCGATAATGCGTTTTAGGGTTTGCGGAGCGACAAACCCCCGTCTATACGGAGCGCCTTCGGAGCGTGGCGCAGCCTGGTAGCGCACTTGACTGGGGGTCAAGGGGTCGCAGGTTCGAATCCTGTCGCTCCGACCATTTCAGGCTTTGGCCTGATCTATGGTTTGACGGGCGGCTTCGCATCAGCGGGGCCGCCCGTTCCGTATCTGATGACCGTGATCCATCGGCGCCCTAATCGTCCAGGCGAACGCTCATCATGAGGCTGTCGTAGTCCTCGCTCGCTTTCGAGTCCGAGGCCGACGCCGCAGCCATAAGCGCCTCTCCTTCAGAGGATCGCCCTGTAGTCTTGAGCATCTTGCCCAGACCGTATTTGGCCTTCGAACTCGAAGGATCCAGTTCCGTCGCCGTACGATAGGCGTCCAAGGCCTCGCCATTGCGATCCTGGAGGAAGAGCAGATATCCGCGCCTCATGTGAAGAGGGGCGTCGTCTCCCTTCCGCTCAATGGCCCGATCACACATTTCCAGTGCGAAATCGCGGCTATGCCGCATCAGGGACTGCGACACGCAGGCTTGAGCGGGGTCATCAAGGTTGATGCGGGTCAATTGTTTGAAGCGAGCCATATCGGTCGCCGCGCCCTTGCTATCCCCCTGCTGTTCACGAACAACGGCGCGATCAATCAGCAGGGCAGGGAAGTCGTTTTCGATCGCCAGGACGTCGGTAAGGATGGCCTCGGCCTTGGCAGGATCGGAGCCCTTGAGACTGGACGCCGCAACCTGCGCCATGCCGATGAACATCTGAGCCTTGGCGTCTGGATGGCCGACAGCTTCGGCCATCAAGCCGGCCTGTTGGTAGGCCTCTGCGGCCCGCCCCATCCTGAGCAGTTGGTTCGCCAGAGCGACCTTGGCGCTATGATCCTCCGGCTTCATAGCGACGATCCGCTCCAGATCAGCCAAGGCGCGTGACGACTGTCCCATCCGTTCGTAAGCGGCGGCGCGACGGTAGAGGGCATGCGTGTTTTCGGACCACGAGCGTAAGGCGCCCGTAAAGGCCAACACCGCTTCCAGGTCGTCCTCTTCTAGCTCGGCCAGGCGACCCTTCGCATGAAACAGGATGGTCTCATTAGGATCGGCGGCATCGCTCGCCGCGATATCGGCGCGGGCTTTGTCCAGATCGTTCAACGCCAGATAGGCGAGGGCGCGATTGGCCAGGGCGTTGGCATGGGGTGTCGGAAAGCCCGCAATGGCCACATCGAACTGGGCGATGGCGGCGACATGGTCCCCCTCGTCAAGAAGAGCGTAGCCGCGACGCAGGGCCGTCTCCGGGTCGCCCTCCGGCGCTGCAGTCAGGGTTTCCCTGTCCGACGCCGTTAGGGTGTAGCTCCGCTTCACCCGCATGGTGGCCTTCAAGTCCTTGAAGCTGTCCATACCGGCCTGTTCAGCCGCGATTTCCGCCGCAGTGGCATAGGGGCGCAAGGTGATCGAGCCCCGATCCGTCTCCAGTCGGTTGCCGTTGCGTTGAACGGTGCGGAAATATCGGGTGGCGCCAGCCTCGACTTCATAGGGCTCGACCGACAGATCAACATCGTCTCGGCCTTCAGGCAGGATGACGGTCGTGCGGAATGAGGACGAACTCGGGAAGGACTTATGGTAATCGGCGTCCTTGAACCTCGTATTCTTATGCGGCTCAAAGCCTTTCCAGGTGACATGGGCCAGAGGGATGTCGACCGGGCCGTCCGTCCAGTCAAAGGCGACGCGCGCCGTGGCGCTGGCCACAAATTCATGGGTGTCTTCAAGATACCGCCATTGGCTTTCGAGATCGGAAACCTGCCCATAATCCTTGAACAGATTGGTCCAGCGCTCGTCATACAGACGGGTCACCTCGGCGGCAGGCAATTGTGCAATCCCGGCCTGCATTTCCGTCGCTCTGTCGCTGCGACTGATATTAGTCATCGTAACGTGCGCGGGACTATGAACGCCGGCGGTGAGATCAATCTCGACATGGAGGGCGTTGATCGGGCGCGGCGGTAGTCTGAGCGGGATTTGCTCCAGGCGAGCCTGTTCCACGATGGGCAGGACGTACTCGTAAACCAGCGGAGCATCCGGCGTCAGGCTACGGTCGCCTATACGCGCTCCGTCCATCAAATAGGTCTCGCCGCCGATGCGCGCCTTTACGATCACATGATCGAATGCGCTGACCATCGGCAGATACTGATCGAGCGGCAGATTCTGTGAGGAAACGAGCACTGGGACCGCATCCACGCCCAACTCTCTCAGCAAGGCGACCAGCAGAACCGTTTTACCTTTGCAGTCGCCCTGACGCCTTGCCCATACATCACTCGCCGAGTTCGGCAGCCAGCCGCCTTCGCCAAGCGTCAGGGCCATATAGCGGACTTCATCCTGCACCAGCCGCAGGGCAGCCAAGGCGCGAGCTTCCGGAGTGGCGTCCTCGGACCTTATCCGCGCCAGATGCGCGGCCAGATCGGCCGCGTCGGGCAGGGCGCTGGCCTGATCATATGCAGTGCGGATATGATCCGTGATAGCGCTCCACTGCGGAGTGCTGCTGATCTGCCATGCATAGTTTGGAAGAGAGCGAGGCGCGATGGCGTCTGGATAGGCTTCTCCCTCGACGTCGGTGATGCGATGGGCAAGAAACTTGAATCCATTCCGCTCAGTCATCGCTGGAACGGCGGCATGACGCCCGGCGCGTGTCTGAACCTTCATGGACGCCGGCCAACTGACGGTGGTCTCGGCTAGATCAACGGGAAGCTGCGAAAGGGGATAGATCAGATTTTCCAGCGGGTTGTCGAAAATATCGAACTGTGTTTGGAAGGAGTAGGCGAAGTCTATGGTGTCGCCGACGCGGATGTCAGGATTCACCAGAACGCCGGTTAGAACGCCATTGATCTGCAGCGATTGCTCAAGCGCCGCCTCGCGACGCAGAATGGTGAAATCAGCCTTGTCCAGGATATCATGGGTTTCACCCGCGCGGATAATGCGCGCGTGGTGAACGGTCGGCGTCTGCAGGGCCGGGTTCCATTCCAGCGCCAGTTGCGAAGCCTGCTGCAACCCCAATGGCGCCAGCACCTTCAGCCGCATACGGACATAGGTTTCGCTATGGTCGCCAAAGGCCCGCACATGGCTTTCGACCACTTCGTAGCGGATGTGTTGAGATGGATTGTCCGCCTGGTTCGACAGATGCGGCGAAATGCTGGGTATCCAGTCGGGCGCAGGCCCTCGAAGAATGACTTCGCCCGCCATGGCGGAAGAGCTTAACAGCCAAGCCGCACCAGCTAGAATCCACCTGTTTCTCAAAGCGTTCTTCCTGTCCGAATTTCACCGTAATCTAGGTAGCAGCCTAGGTGGCGTCGGAACAGGGCTGTAGCTTCAAGCTCATTCCTGAAGCCATATTTCGCATAATATATCTTAGACGTAATAGATGCTTCTCATTAGTGTGTCGGTTTTCTTGTCGCTGAATTCATTCCTTGAGATTCTCACCGCCGCGGTCCCTTCTCACAGGGTTTGCGTTCCGATTTGCGAGCGTTGAACGAAATGCTGCGACTCGTTGTGGGCGCAGTTTCGGTGGCCAGCCTGGCATAGAGCTCAGGCGGCGGCGGCGCTGGGAGGCGCTTCGCCCAAGTGCAGCAGCACTGCGGTGTAAATGATGTCGCTGATGATGACGTCGCGGTCTTCGGCGATGGCCCGAACGCGCTTCGCTAGTGGCCTCGGCACGACCAGCGAGGTCGACGGCGACGACGTCGGGCCCGCGATCAACCCGTTCTTCCATCGATCGATCTCGTTCTCCACGAACTCACCCACGACATCCGTATAGAGGTCAGCGGCCGTCCTGCCCTCGTCTCGGGCCTTGGCCTTCATTCGCTTGTGGGCCCATCGCGGGATGCGCATCGAAAGGTTCGTGCGCGGCACCTCCCAATCGGCGGCCTGTTCAGCTCGGGTCGATTCTGGTTCAGTCATCGGCAAACTCCCTGCTTTGTCGAGAGAATCGCTGATTGGGGACTCCGCGTCTAGTCGCGCCCGTCAATACGCTTTCAGCATTCGTCAGTGTGCTGCATCTCCGCTCGCAGCATTTGCCGGGCGGCCAGGTCGGGCTCGTGGGATGTGCGATACTGCCCTTGCGGGTCTTCTTCCAAGTGCTCGGTTCAGGCCGCGATGATCTCGGATATCAGCGAATGTCGGCGTCGTCCCAACGTCCGACCGGCCTCCAGATCTAATTTAGGCCGGCCAAGGCTGCGAGTTGCTCCGCTCTCGACCATCGAGCGCGCATGTCCTCGGACCAGTCTTTGGCTCGCCGGCGCAGCTGGTGAAACGGCTGCGCTGGCAAGGCGACAGCGAGCAAGCCAAGCGGATCCATGCCGCAATCGGCGATCACTCGACGGCGGCCCTTGGGCACCACCACTGCGACGACACGAGAGAACCAGTCGCCCAGCACTTCCCGCTCTTGATGATACCCGGGCGACGGCCAGCGCAAAGCAATGGCCGCCCGGGCGAACAGAAGACGGTCGGCCGGATCTAGCCCTGTCATGAGCCCGTCAGGCAAGGTCAGCGCCATTGGCGCGATGTGCCGGTCTCTGCGCGGCTGTTCGAAGAGGGTGAGCGCCGCTCCCCGGCCCAGTGCGAAGTTCATCTGCACCGACAGGGCGTCGACCAGATCGCGGATTTCACCGACCAGAGTCTCCAGGTCCGGCGAAGCCGGTTTCGCGGGATCGACCAACGAGGCGGCCAGCAGGAAGCTGTCGAGGGGCTCTTTGCGCACGCACGTCAGCCCATGGTCCTGTCGGGGCAAGGCGACGTCCATGGGAAGCATGGCCATCGCTTGCAGGTCGGTCGGTATCTGCAGCGGCGATCGGTGCTTGAGGCAGACGGTAGAGAGCGGGTGAACCCACGCGACACGCAGATGGGGTGCCCTCCCCGCCTCGACGTCCTCCGTCAGGCACGCTGGACATACGCGCCAGTCCAACTCACCACGCACCGGCCTGTCCAGGCTGGTCAACAGCGGGTGCACCGCTGCGCGGACGCGATCGAAATCAACGGCGGTTCGCCGGCCGATCTGGGTGACAGTTGAATCGGACGGCGCGTGGTCGACCAGCTGGACAGCGCAGCCGATCTCGTCCCCTACGTGATCAAGGTCGAGGAGATGCGCTCTGGCGATGCGGGCTAGCCAGGACGATAGCGCCTCCCCCTTCTCTGGCGCGACCCGCGGAAAGGACAGGGTCGCGGCGTGAGGACGATCAAATCCCATTTTCAAGCCGCTCGCCCCTGAGCGCGACCGCCTCCAGCAGGTTGGTGGAGAGGTGTTCGCTCCCATCCCGGATCGCGGCCCGCGCGCAGCGCTCCAACATCGTCAGCATCCTGCCGCCGGTCGGGCCGCAGAGCTGCAGGAGCAACTTCATGAAGGCCCGGTCGACGACCGTTGGGCGGCGCAGCGGGAAGAGCGCGATGCGCTGTCGAACGACGTCCACGACCCAGCTGTGCTTCTTGTCCCACGCCGGCAGGGCGACCACTTCGAACCGCTGGGCAAGGTGTTCATCCGAGTACACGAGCGCCTTGGACTCGCGAGAGCCAAAGCCAGCGATCGAAAGGCTCAGCTCATTGGACAGGTATTTGAGTGTGTTCAGCACGACCTGCTGGGCGCTGGCACGCTGGATCAGCGCGTGCTGGAGCTCATCGATGATCAAAAGGCGGGTGCGGCGCTGGCGCAGCTGGTTGACGACCATGGCGCGCAACTTCGCCGTCGTCGTGTTCGGAGCGCTCGCTCCGATCGAGGCGAGGATCTCCAGATAGAGCCGTTTCTCATCGACGGTCGGCGGCGCCTGGATGACGACGACGCCGTCCCGCTCGGCTTCGGATCGCGACACTCTGCCGGCATACAGGGCCATGAATCGGGCGATGATCGCGGTCTTTCCGTAGTTCGGCGGAGCATGGACCACGATTGATGGCGGCCGTTGGCGTTGCGGCAGATCGATCAGTTCGAACAAACGGGTGATGACATCCTCGCCCGGCGGGTAGGTGATCCACCAATCGCTCGAAATTAGGGAGAGGCGAGCTTCATCGGCGCTGAGAGCGCTCGCCTTAACTCGATCGTCCAGGTGGGCGAACGGATCAGTTGCCTGGTCGGTCACAGCACGCCTCCCCAGCTGTCATCCTCGTCTTGTGCCGGCGGGGCCTCGGTAGCGCTGCGGGCATGGCGGAGCCGCTCCACCGCCTGACGGGCGATGCGGGAGCTGATGGCTTCGCCATGAAGAAGCTCCTCCGCCTTCTCCCTGGCGGCGCGCGCAAGAATGCCTTCAACCGGCGCGCCCAGAACCCGGGCAAGCCGGCGTGCATACTTGTAGAACCAGAGCGTCGGATGGCGCCCGGAATAGTCGGGTAACCGATAGCGAACCGGCGTCCAGCGCCCCTTCGCCGTCTCCAGATGGAGAACGCTCAAGTTTCGCGGATCGTATTTCAGGCGCGCCTTGCCACGCCCTTCCGCGTAGGCGAGCGTGGCGTCCTCCGAGGCATACTCCTCGCCAAAAGCCTTCAGGCCGGTGCGAGTAAGGGTGCGGGTGATTTCCGGGAAGAGATCGATCCGGAAGCCCTCTGGATCCTCAGGTCGGCGCGGATGGAGCCCGGCCGTCTTCCGATCCCACGCCTCCAAGGGCGTACAGCCCAAGGCGCTGTGCACGGTGTTATGGTAGACGCCGAGGATCTGGTGGGCGAACCAGAGCTCGAGCTGATCGATATCCAGCGCCGCTCCCTTGCTGGCGTCGTAGTCGCCGCGAGCCTTCGGGTTCCCCTGCGTCGCCCCTGGCAACATCTTGCACTTGCCCATCATGGTGCCGATCAGTCGCTCGATGTGGCCGCCCCAGTGGGCCTTCCCGGCCGCACGCAGGAACGTTTCGACGCCCTGGTTGGCCAGCGCCCTTTCGAAGGCGCGCGACTGGAACTCACCGGCGCGGTCGGAATGGACAAGCTTGGGCAAGCCCTCGACAGGCCAGCGATAGTCGAGCCCCAGCTGTTTCAGCCAAGGTCCCTTGTGCTGCACCGCCTGGTCCAGGGCCGTACCGGCTCTCAGTATTGAGGGCGGTTCGAGCGACACGTAGAAGCCGACGACCATCCGGGTCGCAACATCAATGATGACTGTCAGCCACGGCCGGCCGACGGGTTTGCGACTTTCTTTGTGAACGATGATGACGTCGGCTCGCGTGTGATCGATCTGCCAGCAGTCCCAGGGGGTCTCAATCTGGTAGCTTCCTGGCCGGGCGGTTGCGGCCTCGCGTGCTTTGCGCCCATTGCGCCGACCCTCGACCGTCGCCCGCTTCATCTTCAGCAAACGGCGGCGGATTGTCGGGTATCTCGGCTCGGGCAGGTCCAGCTTGGCGCAGGCCGCACCGATCACCCTGGTCGTATCCGTTAGGGGCGGCTTGTTTGGCGACAGGTAGTGACTGGTCAACGCTTCGGCGATGACCGCCTCAACATGGGGATGCAGGCGGCTGCGGCCCTTGGGAAAGCCGCCCTTCCGGCCGACCAGGTCCCGGATGGTGGTCCTCCCCTCCCCGCGCGCGCGTTGAAGATCCCGGTAGACCGTCGCGCGGCTGACGCCCGCGCGTTCGGCCGCCAATTCGACCTCGAAAACTGTGTGGTCACGCGTCGCCAGGTCGGCGATGCCGCGGGCCCGGGCCGCCAGCTGCGCGAACTGCTCCTCGGACAGCATCTCCAGGTCGCCACCGGTCAAGGCTGGGTCGCTCATGCCGCGGCCGCCTCTGGCCGGACGGGCTCAAACACCGTGGTTGAGCCCAGGATCCTCTGAGTAGGCTGATGGCCGACGGTGACGAGCCACCCGGTACGAGCGCCTTCGACGGAGACATCAAGCTCGGCGGCAACCACATGCCAGTCGTCCAGGTCCACCTCTTCCTCGGCGGCCTCAAGGAGCTCGCAGATCAACTGCTCGGTAGCGACGAGGACGCACTCCGGAAGACCGGCCAAAGGGTCATGGGAACGCGAAGCTTCAGATTCTTGAGAAGACGGCAGTCGGGTCACGGTCATGTCCTCCAGTGAATGGAAGGACATCTCGGACTCCAAAGATGGCAGGCCGCAATCTGGCGGTATGCCGTCCGGCGAGCTATTGGCGCGCGCGAAATAACCTACGCGCCATGCAAGGACTCAACTTAAATAGCACGGATTTCGGCATGTATCAACTTCGCGTGAGAGTCCTCAGCGATGTCGCATATCGCCTGATCGGTAGATGATCGCCGTGTCACAAACGGTCGTTTCTGACACACCCCTCCCCCGCCGACCCGAGTTCGCGTCACGGCAAGGCCGGGCTTGTGTCGAAACCCTGTCGCTGATTCTATGCGTCGCTTCCGGACGCTCTGACGGGTTTTGCGACATGCTGATCGGCTACGCTCGGGTTTCGACCGCGGACCAGAACCTCGCGCTTCAGATCGACGCCTTGGAGAAGGCCGGGTGCGAACGCACCTTTTCCGAAGTCGCATCGGGCGTCAGGACAGAGCGGGCCGCCCTGAGCGAGGCGCTGTCCCACGCCCGAACGGACGACATCTTCGTGGTGTGGAAGCTGGATCGTCTGGGTCGGACCGTCGGACAACTGGTCGAGTTCGTCGCAGGCCTGCGTGCACGGGGTGTGGAGTTTCGCAGCCTGACGGACGGCATCGACACGACGACCCCGGCCGGCCGCTTCTTCTTTCACATGATGGCGGCGCTCGCCGAGATGGAACGTGACCTGATCCGCGAACGGACGATGGCCGGACTGTCCGCCGCGCGGTCTCGGGGGCGCAAAGGCGGTCGCCGCCAATCCCTCACCGAGCGCCAGGTCGCTCAGGCGCGACTGCTCCTGGAACATCCTGACCAGACGATGGCGGGTGTTGCGTCCTCGCTCGGCGTGTCCCGAAGCACCCTGTACCGGGCCCTGGCGCGGCATCCCGGGACGTAGTTATCGAAGGCACCAATTCATTAGGTGAGCAAATAAGCCCTATCGAATTGCCCCGGCTAATAGAAGATTCGCCCAAGGGCTATGTTCCGTGCACCCGCCAAGAGAGGGATTGCATGACCTTCATGACCTGGCCTCGCCTCGCCCGCTTCCTGTCGCTGCCTCTGGCCCTCGGCCTCGCCGCTTCCTCGGCCTGCGCTCAATCGGCCGCCGGCTTCGCACCCCTGACCATTCAGGATCAGGGCAGCTTCGCGGTCGGCGGAACCGTGGCGACGACACCCGGCGCGTACGACAACAACCAGCCGACGGCGGAAGGGCAAAGCTTCCACGGCGACCACCTCTACGCCTTCTACCAGGTCCCGCAGAACGCCAGGGCGCTGCCGATCGTCATGCTGCACGGCGCCTTCCAGTCGGCGCGCAGTTGGGAAACCACCTCCGACGGCCGGGAAGGCTTCCAGACGCTTTTCCTGCGCCGCGGATTTCCGGTCTATCTGGTCGACCAGCCCCGGCGCGGCCGCGCGGGGAACAGCACCGTGGCGGCGACCATCGAGCCGACGCCCAACGATCAGCTCTTCTTCGACCAGTTTCGGATCGGCAAGTGGCCGGACTATTTCGACAACGTCCAGTTTGATCGCAGCCCCGAGACGCTGGATCAATTCTTCCGCTCGGTCACGCCCAACACCGGCCCCTACGACGCCGGCGTGATTTCGGACGCCATATCGGCGCTGTTCGACAGGACCGGGCCCGGCATCCTGTTCACTCATTCGCAGGGTGGCGGTCCCGGATGGCTGACGGCGATCAAGAACCCCAACGTCAAGGCGATCGTCGCCCTTGAGCCGGGCAGCGGCTTCATCTTCCCCGAAGGCGAACTGCCCGACGCGATGCCGAGCGCGGCGGGGACCCTGGAGCCCGAGGCGGTTCCGCTTTCCGATTTCGAGAAGCTGACCCGCATCCCGATCGTCATCTATTACGGCGACAACTTTCCCACGGAGCCGACCACGGAGCGCGGCCAGGACAACTGGCGCGTCAGGCTGGCCATGGCCCGGCTCTGGGTCGACGCCGTCAACAGGCACGGCGGCGAGGCCCGGCTGATCCATCTCCCGGAGATCGGCATCCGGGGCAACACCCACTTCCTGATGTCCGATCTGAACAACCTCGAAATCGCCGACCTGGTCGCGCGATTCCTCGCGGAGAAGAACCTCGACTAGTTCCCGGGCGTCTTTCGCGGGCTCGCGATGAGCCCCTCCCCTGGGATCCTTAGAAAGGAGCTCGAATGAGCAATGAAGCCGTCAATCCGAAGCGACGCGAGTTCCTCGCAGGCTCCGCGCTCGCCCTCTCATTTGCAGTCATAGGAGCCCCAGCCATGGCCAACCCGGCCCAAACCCGGATCAATGGCTTCACCCCGGTCTATCGCGGCGCCATCACGGCGAACGAGCCCGGCAAGGTGAACGTCCACCCCGTCACCTACAACCTGAACGGTCTGGACATCGCCGCCAACGTCTACACCCCGGCGAACTATGATCGGGCGCGCAAGTATCCGACCATCGTCGTTGCCCACCCGAACGGCGGCGTAAAGGAGCAGGTCGCGGGTCTGTATGCCCAGCACCTGGCGGAACAGGGCTACATCACAATCACCATGGACGCCGCCTACCAGGGGGCGAGCGGCGGCGAGCCGCGCAGCGTGGACAAGCCCACGAACCGCATCGAAGACATCCATGGGGCGGCCGACTTCATCGCCGGGTATCCGGGGGTCGACGTCTCGCGCCTGGGGCTGTTCGGCATCTGCGGCGGCGGCGGCTATTCGCTGGCGGCGGCGAAAAGCGACAAGCGCTTCAAGTCGATCGCGACGCTGAGCATGTTCAACTCCGGGCGGGTCCGCCGCAACGGCTTCGCGGATTCACAGCTCGACACCATTCAGGAGCGGCTGCGGCAGGCCTCGGCCGCGCGAGCGCAGGAGGCTGCTGGCGGGGAAATTCTCTATTCCGGCGACGCGAACATGACGGATGAGCAGATCGCCGCCCTGCCCTTCGAGATGTATCGTCAGGGTTACGAATATTACTGGCGGACGCACGCTCACGCCGGCTCGACCTTCCGATATACGACGAGCAGCCTGCTGGACCTGATGCGCTGGGACGCCACGGATCAGATCGACCTGATCGACCAGCCGCTGCTGATGATCGCGGGCAGCCGGGCGGACAGCGGCTACATGACCGACGACGCCTTCGCCAAGGCCAGTGGCACGACGGACAAGGAGCTGTTCAAGATCGACGGTGCCACGCACATCGAGACCTATTGGGTTCCCGAGTATGTCGACGCCGCCATGGGCAAGCTGACGCCGTTCTTCGCCCGAACCCTGTCGCGATGAGGACCCCGCTCCGTCCGAGGCCGCCTGCACCGCCCGGCCCGACGACGCCGCGCGTGAGCCTTGTTCTTGCAACCTTGGCCGGGATCGTCATCGCCATGCCCGCTTATGCAAACTCCCAGGTCGTCGTCACCCGCACGGGTTCACAGCCGTCCTCTGCGGGGTCGCCCGATAATTTCACCGGCGCCGTCCGGGTCGAGGACCGGTTCCAGGGCAGCGGCGAGTCGCGGATCAGCGGCGCGACGGTCACCTTCGAACCGGGCGCCCGTACGGCCTGGCACACCCATCCGCTCGGCCAGACGCTGATCGTCACGGCCGGCGCCGGCCGGGTCCAGCACTGGGGTGGGCCGATCCAGGAGATCCGACCGGGCGACACCGTCTGGATTCCACCCGGTGTGAAGCACTGGCACGGCGCCGGCCCCTTGGTCGGGATGAGCCATATCGCCTTCTCCGAAGCGCTCGACGGAAAGACTGTCGAGTGGATGGAGCAGGTGACAGAGGACCAATACAATGCGCGCTGAGTATCGCCGGGCAGGCCTCGGAACGACCATGCTGGCGCTGGCCCTCGGGCTGGCGTTCACCCCAGCCCACGCGCAGCAGAACGCTTCGGAGGCGTACGCCATGCCGCAACATCAAACCGCTTCACAAACCCTGTCCGCCAGACAGCAGGCCATCCCGCTCATCGCCGCCTCCATGGCGACGAGCGATATGCCCGGGCTCAACGCCGCGCTGAACCGCGGGCTGGACGCGGACCTGACCATCAGTGAGGCCAAGGAGATCCTCGTCCAGCTCTACGCCTATGTCGGCTTCCCGCGCAGCCTCAACGCCCTGGGTGAACTGATGAGCGTCGTGGAGGAGCGTCGGCAGCGCGGCGTACAGGACGCGCCCGGCCGCGAGCCTACCCAGCCCATCGCCGTCGGCGACGAACTGCGCGCGGTCGGCGCGGCCAACCAGACGACGATCTCGGGCGGGCCGGTCGCGGGGCCGGTGTTCGGATTCGCCCCGGTCATCAACGAATACCTTCAGAGCCATCTCTTCGGCGCCATCTTCGAACGCGACAATCTCGACTGGCAGAGCCGCGAACTCGCGACCGTCGGCGCTCTGGCCGCGACTCCGGGCGTGGAGGCGCAGTTGCGCTCGCACATGGCCGCCAGCCTCCGGGTGGGCCTCTCCCCCGCGCAGCTTCGCCAGTTGATCGAGGGACTGGAGGAAAGCGACGCCGCCGCCGCCGAGCGGGCCCGCACGGCGCTGACCCAGGCGCTCGACATGCTCAACATTCGCGAATGAAGCGCTCGGCGAGCGCCCACGCCGCCCTGAGCGCACCATCAATCGCCACATGGAAAGAGACGCTATGACCAGCAGCATTCCCGCCGTGACCCTGAACAACGGTGTTCAGATGCCCAGCCTGGGCTTTGGCGTTTTCCAGGTCGACGATCCCGCGGAATGCGAGCGCAGCGTTCGGGACGCCATCGACGTCGGCTATCGGCTTCTCGACACGGCGACCTCCTACGGTAATGAAGAGGCCGTTGGCGCCGCGATCAAAGCTCACGGGATCGACCGCGGAGAACTGTTCGTCACGACCAAGCTGTGGGTCGAAGACGCGAGCTACGAGGGCGCGAAAGCGGCCTTCGAGCGTTCGATCAACAAGCTGCAGCTCGACTATCTGGATCTCTGGTTGATCCATCAACCCTATGGCGACGTGTACGGAGCCTGGCGGGCCATGGAGGAGTTGCACCGTGACGGGCGCATTCGCGCGATCGGCGTCAGCAACTTCTACCCGGACCGGCTGGTGGATTTCGTACTCCACAACGCGGTCAGCCCCGCCGTGAACCAGGTCGAGATTCATCCCTTCCACCAGCAGGACGATGCGCAAAAGGTCCTGGAGGAATACAACGTCCAGCCAGAGGCGTGGGGGCCGTTCGCCGAGGGGAAGAACGGGCTCTTCTCCGACGAGGTGCTCCAGTCGATCGCCAGGAAACACGGCAAGAGCATCGCGCAGGTCGTCCTGCGCTGGCTGAACCAGCGCGGAATCGTCGCGATCCCGAAGTCGGTGCGCAAGCAGCGCATGGCCGAGAACTTCGCGATCTTCGACTTTCAGCTCGATGACGAGGACCTCGCCAAGATCGCGACCCTCGACCGGAAGACCAGCAGCTTCTTCGATCACCGCGACCCCGCGATGGTGAAGTGGCTCGGCACCCGCAAGCTCTAAGGCGAAAGCCTCGGCTAGCGGCAGTGCGCGGCCTCCGGCCGCACGGAGGTTGGATCCGACGGCCCGCTCAGGGCGAACCGATGTTCATCGGGGACTGCGATAGCGCAGGGCATCGACCAGCAATGAGAAGGCCGGCGAGGCATGGCGCCGGCTCGGGTAGTAGAGGTGGTAGCCCGGGAACGACCCGCACCAGTCCTCGAGCACCCGGACCAACCGGCCGGCCGCGATGTGATCTTGCGCGTGGTCTTCGGGCATGTAGGCCAGCCCCAGCCCCGCGAGCGCGGATCGAAGCCTCAGGCCGATGTTGTTGAACACCAGCTGGCCCTCGACCCTGACCTTGATCTCGCGGCCATCTTTCTCGAACTCCCACGGGAACAGGCCGCCATAGGTGGGCAGGCGGATGTTGATGCAGTTGTGGTGCATCAGGTCCTGTGGGATCTCCGGCCGGCCATGGGCCGCGAGATAGTCGGGCGATCCCACCACGGCCATGCGCATCTCGGGACCGATGCGCACCGCGATCATGTCCTTGGCCACCTGTTCGCCCAAGCGCACGCCCGCGTCATACCCCTCGGCGACGATGTCGGTGAGGCCGTAGTCGACGATCACCTCCACGTGGATGTCCGGGTAGTCCGGCAGAAGGCGCGCCAGGCCGGTCTGCAGAACCGTTATCGCCGCGTGCTCTCCCGCCGTGATCCTGATCGTCCCGGCCGGTTTGTCGCGCAGTTCTGTCAGGGCGGCGAGCTCGTGTTCGATCTCCTCCAGCCGCGGCGCCACCGTGCGCATCAGCCGCTCGCCCGCCTCGGTCGGGGAGACGCTCCGGGTGGTACGGGTCAGCAATCGCAGTCCCAGGCGCGCCTCCAGGGCTTTCACCGTCTGGCTCAGCGCCGACTGGGAGATGCCCAGCTGGGCGGCTGCACGGGTGAAGCTGCGCTCCCGGGCGACGACGGCGAAGGCTGCGAGGACGTTGAAATTCTCGGTCGACATTCATTAGGCCGGCTTATTGGGGAATGCCGATTATAGCGCCTAATCACGATCTGTCGTGCGGCGTATCCTGATGATCGAGCCAATCCGCTGACCGAAAGGCTAAGCGGACCGCTGAAGGCCAACGCCATGACCGACCTTTCACGCCGCACCATGCTGACCGCGCCCGCCATACTCTCCCTTTCGGCCGGGGCGGCGGCCTGCGCGGAAACGGTCGATTCGCCCCGTCGCGCGACCTCGAACGTCCTGGTCGCCTACTTCTCCCGATCGGGAAACACCCGGGTGATCGCCGGGACCATCCAGCGGCTGCTGGGGGCTGACCTGTTCGAGATTCGGCCCGCCCAGCCCTATCCGGAAGACTACGAGGCGACCGTGGCGCAGGCCCGTCAGGAACGCGACAGCGGCCATGAACCTCCGCTCGCGGCGACCGTTCCGGATATCGCGGCCTACGACACCGTCTTTCTCGGCTTTCCGATCTGGGGACAGACCGCGCCGCCAGTGATCCGCTCCTTTTTGCGGGCGCATGATCTGACGAACCGAACGGTTCGGCCCTTCATCACCCACGGCGGATACGGCCTCGGCTCCAGCCGGGTGGTCCTGTCGGACCACTCGCCAAGGGCCCGGATCGAGCCGCCCTTCGTCATGGAGGCCGACCAGGAGCGACGAACCCTCGACCAGGTCAAGGCCTGGCTGGGGCAAGGCGGGAACCGGTGACGGGGTCGGAACAACCAG
Source organism: Brevundimonas naejangsanensis DSM 23858 (assembly GCF_000421705.1). Classification (GTDB taxonomy): domain Bacteria; phylum Pseudomonadota; class Alphaproteobacteria; order Caulobacterales; family Caulobacteraceae; genus Brevundimonas; species Brevundimonas naejangsanensis. The sequence continues at coordinate 298,947 of NZ_ATXN01000002.1, read as the reverse complement.
GCCCCGAAGACGAAACGACGATGCTGCGGCAAGGAGCGCAAACCATGCGAGAGACGAACACCACACGGGGCGTCGGACGCCGGGAGCTCCTCGGAGCCGGCCTGGCCCTGCCCGCGATGACGGCGACATCCGCCGTCGCCGCCGCTCCGGGCGGAGCGCGACAAGCCCCGCAGCCGGCGCGGCCCGACCGCCGCCGGCTCGGCGCGCTGGAGGTGTCCAGCATCGGACTGGGGGTGCAGAATATGACCCGCACCTATCAGACCACCATCCCGACGCGACCCGAGATGATCAACATCATCCGCGCCGCCCACGACAACGGGGTCACCTTCTTCGACGCGGCCGAGGCCTATGGCCCGCACGAGGTGGAGCGGCTTCTCGGCGAGGCCGTCGCCCCGATCCGCGACCAGGTCGTCATCACCTCCAAGTTCGGCTGGAACATCGACCAGGAGACCGGGCAGCGCCGTCCCGGGCGCAACAGTCGACCGGACCATGTCCGGCGCGTCGTCGACGGCATGCTGCAACGCCTGCGGACGGACCGGATCGACCTGCTCTATCAGCACCGCGTCGACCCGGAGGTGCCGATTGAGGACGTCGCCGGCCTGATGAAGGACCTGATGGCCCAGGGCAAGGTGCTGCACTGGGGCCTGAGCGAGATGGGGCAGAACACCCTGCGCCGCGCCCACGCCGAACAACCGGTGACCGCCGTTCAGAACGAATACTCGATGCTATGGCGCGGCCCGGAAACTTGGGTGCTGGGCGTGTGCGAGGAGCTCGGCATCGGCTTCGTCCCCTGGAGCCCCTTGGGCATCGGCTTCCTGAACGGCGCCATCGACGCCAACACCCGCTTCGCACAGGGCGACATTCGCGCCGGAGAGTCTCGCTTCTCGCCGGAGAACCTGCCGCACAACCTCGCGCTCGTTGAGCTGGTGAGGCAGTGGGGCGAGCGTAAGAATGCTGCGCCCGGGCAGATCGCCCTGGCCTGGCTGCTGGAGCAGAAGCCCTGGATCGTGCCCATCCCGGGCACGACCCAGATGGCGCACATGCTGGAAAACACCGGCGCCGCGGCGATCCGCTTCACGCCTGAGGAGATCGCCGAGCTCAACGCCGCCGTCGCCGCCATCGATGTGCGGGGGGCCCGCCTGCCCGAAAGCGTCCTGGTGTTCTCCGAAGTCGAGGCGCCGCCGAGAGCGGGCGCCTAGGAGGGCAGAATGCAGAAGCGTCATCTCGGCGCCCTTGAGGTGTCCGCCATCGGCCTGGGCTGCATGGGCTTGAGCTACGGCTACGGGTCCGGAGTTTCGACCGCGGACGGCGTGGCCCTGATCCGCGCGGCCTTCGACAGGGGCGTCACCCTCTTCGACACGGCCGAGTGCTATGGGCCATTCTCCAACGAGGCGCTGCTCGGGGAGGCGGTCGAGCCATTCCGGGACCAGGTGGTGCTGGCCACCAAGTTCGGATTCCAGGACGGCGATTCCACGCGGCCGCCGGACAGCCGTCCCGAGCGTATCCGCGCGGTCGCCGAGGCCTCGCTGAAGCGGCTCAGGACCGATCGCATCGATCTCTTCTATCAGCACCGGGTCGATCCGCAGGTGCCCATCGAAGAGGTGGCCGGCGCGGTGAAGGAGCTCATCGAGGCCGGCAAGGTGAAGCATTTCGGCTTGTCGGAAGCGGGCGTGGACACGATCCGACGTGCTCATGCCATCCAGCCGGTCGCCGCCCTGCAGAGCGAGTATTCATTGTGGTGGCGGGAGCCGGAGGCTCAGATCCTGCCCGTCCTGGAACAACTGGGCATCGGGTTCGTCCCATTCAGCCCCCTTGGGAAGGGTTTCCTGACCGGAGCGATCACTGATCGGACCGAATTCGCCGATACCGATTTTCGCCGCTCGGTTCCCCGCTTCAGCGAAGAGAACCGCCGAGCCAACCAGACCTTGATCGACCGGCTCGATGCGATCGCGGCGGCGAAGGGCGCCACCAAGGCCCAGATCGCGCTGGCCTGGTTGATGGCGCAGAAGCCTTGGATCGTGCCCATTCCGGGCACGACCAAAAAGCATCGCCTCGAGGAAAATCTCGGGGCGGCCGAACTAAGACTTTCGCCCGAGGACATGGTCTCGATCAGCCAGTCGCTCGGTGACGTCGATGTGCAGGGCGAGCGTTACTCAGCGGCCGCGCAGGCCCGAATAGATCGGTGAGACTCTTGCCCGTTAACAGGCGACCATCAGGCCCAATGGCGTTTCTCCCAGCGACGCTTGGTCGTCGGCACGGGGACTGGAACAGATGAGCCTAGGGCGCGATACTGAGCGTACCTTCTAGGAGGACATTATAGCCTTGGCTTCCCGTCATAAGAAGACTGCCATCGTGATGTGGGCCCGCTCCCTCAGCTATGTCGCTGTGGGATTCTTCGCCCTCGCCTTCGTCTCAGTCCTCGGCTGGCCGCGGATCATGTCCCACCAGTTCGCGCTTGGCGCGCTGGGAGCTATCGTCTTCTTCTGGCTGAGCTTGTGGCTCCTAAGGTTCCTGCCGCTCGGCGAGGATGACGCTCGCGATTGACTATACTAAGCGTCTGACGCTTCAATATCGGCGCGGTGCGATAGAGCGCGCTCGAACACATTGTTCAGGTCGTCGATATGGGACGGTTACTAGACGCGTTGAGGAATGATCCCCGCGCCTCCGGCGTGGAGGTGACCAACGACGGCTTCGTGCTTTCAGGTTCTGGCGAGGCATTCGATGAGCTCGCACGCGAGGCTCTGGAGAACGCAGGCAAAGATTTTGTCGCCCTGCCAACCAGCGACGGTGGCGTCGGATACTCGCGGGTCGTGATCATCACGATTTGAGCGCTAGGCTACGGTCGTACCGAGATCCGCTAAGCGCTCCCCGAGAGTCGGCCTCGCGACGGACCCGAAGTTCGCATGAATGAACGCTTCTTGCCGCCGATCCGTCGCCCAGACATATCTGCGGGCCAAAGCGACGGTCGTCAGATTGCGGCGCATCACCAGCTCTCGTGCGGGAGCTTGGCGAAGCGTGTCGATCGTCCCAGGGTCGTTCGCCGCAACGAACAACCGTTTGGGTCCGATCGGCAAATGGATGAAGGCCTGTGGGTCCCTTAGGCCTGAGACCTGATCGACGCACCAGTCGGAAACCAACAGGGACAGGTTGGAAGCCGCCACATCGACCACGCCCCAACGCATATTGTTGAAGAACTCGCCCATGGTGGGGTTGTCGATGAGCACCGCCGCGATCTGCATGGCTATCTGTTCGACGATCTCCGGATCACGCGCGGTCATATATTCCTCGAAGGTCTCTGGATCACCCTCCCGCCGGACCATCTCCTCATACGCCGCCTGAATTTCCGGCTGATTGATAACCCAATCCGCTCGGGTGCGCGCCTTGATCCCGGCGATATCCGCAGGCGTGCGCAGCTGCAGAGACTGCATGAAGCGTGACCATGAACTCCTGTCGTTAGACGTCCGCGGCATCTGACCGCTCTCGAGCAATGCGAGCACTCCTGCGGCCTTATGATCGACCTGCTGCATGAAGCGCTCTTCCACCTGCTGTGCGAGGTCGGGCGACAGGCCGGGCATGCTGTACAGACTGTCTTCGTATCCCGTGCCTACGGGGAAGACCCGCCGCCGTTTCACGGCATTGCCGAAAGGGCGATCATATTGCTCAAGGCGTCCATCAGGGCCGGTCCAACGGTTAAGATAGAACACGGGGGCGAAGTGGTGCTTGCGAGGCGGATTGGAGGACGTCATGCGCCGACGGCCGGCCCCGCCAAGGCGGCGTTCCCACTGTCCGCCAACGACAACGGCGCCCGCGCGTCGGTGCGCTCCGCGTACCCTTTCGCGTCGTCGAACATGATGTCGTGCAGCCCGAGGACTGTTAGCGCCGATCGACGGCTCATGGGGCCCTCATCCGGCCGGCGACCTGGTCGCGCCACGGCGAGGAGATTTGAAGCCCGCGCGTATATCTCTGCTGCGTCGACGATCTCGATCTCAATGTCGCGCGGAACGCGACCGTTGCGGCGGGCCCTCAGATCCGCTTCGAAGCTGCGCCACCGCGCGAGGTGCACCTGCAGTTCGGCCAGCAGGTCGATGTAGGCATCCGCTTCGGCTCCGTCGGCCGCCTCAACCATCGCGGTGATTTCCTTGACCGCGCCGGGCGCCAGCTTCGGGGCGCGCGGAGTCATCCGTGTTCCCGTCACGCTTCCATGCTGTTTCGCGACAGCCAGCGCCCGCTTCAGCCGCTCAACGCTCTGCTCCGCGAATTCGCACACCTCGCTCATTACTAACGGCATGGCGGCGCGCTGGGCCCGGAGACGGCGGGCCTTTCTGTCCTGTTCCTGCCGATCATTTTGCTGGATCTGGCGCAAAACGAACCAGGCACCGTACACCGCCGCCAGCAGGGTGAAGATGGCTCCAACGAGCGATTGCCACGACCACGCGATCGTCGTCACCGGGACAATGACCGACCGGCAGGTCTCGCTCGGGACAAGTTTGCATCCGCCGTCGAGGCCGATGAGCAGGATCGACATCCCGGTCACTGTTCCTACTCCCAGCAAGGGCCAGAACAGATTCACGCGGGAGACCGCCCTCCCCTCGCGCTTCTTCGGACCTCCTCGCCCTGGTCCCAAGAAGCGAAACAACAGCTTGACCCAAGGCCTTCCGGTCTTGGACGGGCTCTCCTCCGATTGATCTCCCGTCACTGCGAACGTTCCTCGTGAATCAGGAACTCCGCGACCAGTTCGCGGGTGTAATATCGCGCAAAGCGCCATGCTCGGAGGGACGCGAGTATCCCCGCAACGCCGGCGACCAGGGCGTAGCGGACATCTGGCCATCGAACGATCAGGAACCAGGCGCCCAACAACAGGAAAGCCGCTGTCAGGCCACGCATCAGGCCATAAGTGCGGTTAAAGAGGTCGACGCGACTGGTCCTGCCGACGGACGCGAGCCGTGCATAAACCTGGCGAACCAGCCCGTCGAATTGCCGCCCGCCCAGATCCGCCGGAGCCTCGACGCCGGAAAGCCCTGCGAGCTTGGCAAGAAACGCTTCTCGCTGAGCTGGGGCAACCAGCCCGTTCGATCGGCGAAGCCAACGGGAGGGAAGGCCGCCGAACGGCGCCCAGGCTATCCATTCGACCAGATTGCCCAGTCCTTGAACGAGGTGCCCCGCGACGAAGGCGCAGATCAGGAACATGCCGAGGTCCCCGACGGACAAGCCATCGACCTCAACCAGCGCCCTCGCTTCCGGCCAGAGCAAGATCACGCCAGCGGCCACGACCGATCCCGGCGTGATGATCGCGATATATTCGCACGGATCGAAATTCTGGCTCACCTGTCCCCCTCCCGGTAGCCTGCGAAAATACACTGAAACCCATCCGTGCCGCGGATAAGCAGTGCGAGCGGATAAGGCGCATCCTTGGCCAGCTTCGCCGCCGTCGCCCGGTCGACCTGCGACGGGTTGGCGGCACCCAAATGACTGTGCCACGTCCCGACGCAGTACAAGGCCCCGCCCGTCCGGGCCGTTAGGTCAGAGATCGCGCCTGCCAATCCGACGACACCGAGTTCAAAGAAGGACGGCGAGCGTTTGCTGTCGCTAGGCGCCTGCATCGTATCCAGCGCGTAGATGGTGCGAGTGATGAACGATACCCTGCCGACTAGGACACCGCCGGTCTCGGATTTGGGCCATCTGCCGGCTTCGGCGTCGATCGCGGCGCTCACGGTCGGTGCGATCGACAGGGTCCAGCCGTCCGCGAGGGCCAGTCGGAAAAAAGGAGAGATCGGGGTGGTCTCGTGACTCAGGCCTCCGCCATCGCGTCGCCAGGTCTGGATCAGTCCCGTCGTCGGCATTTGCGCCAGGTGTTGTCCGATCGCCTCGGCCATCACCGCGGCCTGGACCGAAAGGCGGGCGTCGTCGGCGATCATGGTCGACGAACCGCAGCCCTCACCCAGAGCCAGCCGCGATACACCGGCGCCCTCAAAGATGTGCTGCGCCAGACTTTCGTCTCGTGCCGCCGCAGCATAGCCGACGCCGGCCAGTTCCTCGATCGAGGGATTACGGCCGGGCCCTTCCACCCGCAGAGTCCCTAGCGACGCTCGATCGAAAAGCTCCGCATCTATCCAACGGGCTGAGGACGGCGTTTGTGCAGCGCCCGCCCTGAGGGCCAACGAGGCGGTCGTATTGACGATCACCTTAGGCGCGTCAGCCCAAGCCTCCATGAGGATCAAGGCCTCCGTGGCGTCGCCAGGAAGATCACGTAGCGGTTCTCGCACAATGCTGGCGACCGCCTCGACCAGAGCAGAGGACTTAGGGCCTCGCCATTCGAGGCCGAGGCCGTCGGTTGTCGGCAACAAGCCATGGCGCGCAACGTTGTGCGGAAGCAGCTGCGATTTGTCAGAAACGGCGATCGGGGTGACGCCGTGCCGTGCAAGGTGAATCCCAATCTTTGAGCCGAGGCTTCCGGCGCCTATCAGAGCCCAGGGGGTCACAATTTCCGGTCCCCCGCTCACCCGGCGCAGAAGCTGGCGCGATAGCCGATCCCGTACGGCAAGGCGGTCCACCCTGGTCCTCGGATCTAATTTCGCTCGCTTGGACGGGAAGGTTAGAGGCAGCGAATAGGCGAACACCTCAATGTCGCTTTCCGAACCGGCCAAAGGCAACGGACGACGTACCATCATCAACACCACGACCGGGAGTTTGGCAGCGTTTCCGCCGTACGGGGCATTGTTGGTCACAATATCGAGATACATGCCCAAGCGGCGACTGACTTTGAGCCGTTCAGCCTTCGCCATCAGGTCGGCGTAGGTCTCCACGTCATCAGGCTCATAGTCCGCAAACACGGGGACGGGTTCGCCCTCTCCCGAAGTCGCCCACACCGCCAGGCAGACGCCTTCGCCGTACACGACATCGCCCCTCACGCGCCCACCAAGGCTCGCATCGTCGAGCTTGACGACGTCCCCCACCTCCCCAAGCCAGGATCCTGGGTCGCCTGCGCCGAGCCGGTGAGCGGCAAAGCTGGTCTGGAGGTAGGCGTAGCCGAACTGTCCACCAGGTTGAGCGTCGGGCAGCCGTCGGATGGCGGCCACGTCGACGAGCACGCTGTCGATGTAGCCGTCACGGCGAGACACCTCCCAGCCCTGATGCGGATCGATCAGAGCGCCGGACGCCGCACGTTTGAGCCAGGCGACAAACTGATCGATCAGGCCGTGGATGCCGTAAACCGCATGAAAATCATCGATTGGCGCCTCTGTCAGGCAGGGCACTGGGCGCCCATCTGCGGTCAGCCATGGCTGAACGTGGGGAAATCCTCGGCCGAGGTCGGCACGGTAGGAGGGCCCGGGTGCCTTGGTGGGGTACAGGGGGCCGAAGTCGAGGCGGACCCGCTCGACCGGCCGAACACCGAACGGGCTGGCTCCCTGGGCCACCCATCGGTGGCCCAGGGACAAGTCGACGTCGAACTCAACGATCGTCACGTCCGACACCGCTACTGGCGCCTCCATGCTGCGAACCGATGGGTGTCGGCCGATCTGCCGGCAGGCGTACTCGATCAGGAGGTCGGTCACCCGTGCCCTTGGGGGGTAACGCCAATCAGCGTGGGGCCGCGGCGGGTGGCAGCCGCCTTCAGGAGCGTAAGGCCGCCGCGACCGATCTCGTACTCGAGTGGTTCCGGCCCGTCGTCCCCAACGCAGACAAACTCGCCGTTGACCTCGTCGAGGATGTCTTCGTACTCGCGCTTCGCGCGCACGCAGGGCGGATCGCAGTCATCGTCCTGGATCGGCTTGCAACTGGCAACGATCTTCGCCCCCGACCGAGCCTGTCCCAAGGCGTTGCGCGCATCCTCGCTGACTTCGGCGTCTTCGCCATAGTCGCTCCAGCTGTCCCATGACAGGCTATGCCAGCTGCAGTGGTGGGGCGTCTGCAGCAGGTCGTAGGCGAGGTGCTTCGGCGTCGACGATTTCCTGTTCCAGAGACGCTCCCAGATGCCGACCTCAGCGTCTCCGCCGCTGAGAAACAGTACCGGATCGCTGCCCTGCTCACTGGCGAGGCTGAATTGGATGATGATGCTGCTGTCGTTCTTCGACAGCGCCTCTTCCTCCTCCTCATCCTCACTTTTGGAAAGCGGCGCGAGCAGGCGGGCCTCGAACAGATCCTCGCTCGATCCGTCGATCTCCCAGGTGACCTCATCGATCTTCACCAGAATCCCGGCCAGCTCGTCGGTCTTGCCGTCCTCGTCTTCGCCCATGATGCGCACGCGCTCGTTCGCCTTGCACGCGCCTTCGTCCTTGAAGACCTTCACCCGACGCTTGGCTTCACGATTCCAGGCCTTGGCGTCGTTGCAGAGGGTGTGGCTGCGACAGGCGCGGCGGAACACCATCGGCGAAGACCACATCTCCCGGATGATGATCTTGTCGCCGTCGGCGTCGTAGTCCGCGATCGGCCCAAGATGGAAATGCTTCTCCAGCCCACGGCAGTGATCCGCGTCGGGGTGGGAGAGGATCATCGCATCAACGTAGAGCCGGTCGGCGTCGTCGCGGCGAAGGCGAGCCCGAAGCTGTGAGGCCACGTCAGCGGTCTCGTCGTTGGGGTCATCCGCCGCCGCGCGAATGTTGCAGTCAATGAGGATCGTCCTGCCGCTTTGCAGGGTGATCAGAGTCATGTCGCCGTTGCCGACGCGGAAAAAGCTAACCTTGGCGGTCATGTTGTCCGGATATGCTTGCCGCAGGCAGCCGCCGGGACGCTCGCATGGCTGTTGTAAGCCGAGGAGAAGCGCGCTTATATCCGGAGCCGATCTGCGATCGGTTGAAAGAAAAGCGGGTGAGAGACGACTTCCTGCGACGGCCAAGTCTGGTGGTCGCCTCTCCCCGTGGACCCCGGCCAGCTGGCCGTGGCTGGTTGGCCTAAGCCTCCCGTTCGCCCCCTCCCGAGAGCATCTCGCTGGTTCGAGCCAGCCACCCGCGCACACGAATCGCCGATACGCACCATCAGTATGGGGCGCCGAGCGTAGATGAAAAGCGCAGTTAACGGAAGGTAGCCAGATTCGCGTGATTCGGAGTTAAAGTCCAGATATGGTGTTGCTGAGGCGACACAGTACTAGGTTTAGCGATTTTCACTCTGTCTGCCGCTTGGGAGAGGATTTCGCACAAAACAAGAACACCTTACCATTGGCTACGCGGCTGCACCCGCGCAGCGGGTGGCCAGTGGTAGGAGACCGGTCGTGACCCTCGTCCTTCGAAGCCATTTCCCTGAGCCTCCTGCCCAGTCGCTCATCGCCGCGTTTGAAGACCACGTGAGGACAACCGGTCAGCCGGAGACCTTCCATGCGATCAGCACCACCAAGCCGCCAGTGGATGGCGACGTCGAGGTGCTTCTCGAAAAAATCAGCATCAATAAGAAGCTGCGCCCGAACGGGAACGGTGCCCCGTGCCCGATCTGTAGCCCAACTTCTCCCAAGTACCTGTCCGACGGGACGTTGATCTGGTGCGCGCATACCGAGGCGATCTACGCCATCGGGCCCAAATGCAGCCTCAGCATTTGGACCGACAACCGACTGCAGACAGCTAAGAACGTCTTCCGCCGCTCCCAGAAGGAGCGAGAGGAGACCGCCGCGCTTTTTCATCATGTCCGGCGGGCTGATGCCTTTTTGCAGTGGATCGCAGATCACCAAGGGCGCGCCTCGGCCGCCGAGCTGGCCCACCGCGAGTTTGCGCGGTCGATGAGAACCCTACGCCTCGCGTTGTCCCGTGACATCAAGACTAAGGGGCCTACTCTCAGATCCTCCAGCGGCCGAGCGCTTGCCACGGTCCGTGGTCCCACCTTCTTAACCGGCTCCTGGTCGATGAGCCGCGAACTGTCCGAGGCGGCCGCGAGTATCCGGAAGGCCACAGCTGAAGCCGGTCCAGATCCTCAAGCCTGGGCGGAAGCTCTGGCCCCAACCGTGAGGCGGGAGAAGCTGAAAGAAATCCGGGCGGCTAGGCAGATGCTGGTGAGATCGGCCGAACGTATGTCAGCGGCGGCCCTTTTTCTCAGTCAGGGCAACATCGAGCCGTTGGCGATCTGGTCGAAGCTCGAATCCTCCCCAATTCGCTTCGAGGTGAGCCACACCAGCACCAAGATTGAGGTTCAGCAGGGCTCTGATCGCTGGTTGGGTCCCCTCGGCCTGGCAATGCCGGACGCTGTCCCGTAGGCCCCAGCGCCCATCAAGAGTCACCTTTCGCACCGTGCTATGATTGGCTAAGCAAGTAACCGCCCGGCTGGCATCCCTCTGATCCGGCCATCACCAATCCTGCAGCGCGCCACTAGCTGTGCTGCGGGGACTTGAGGGATGCTGAATGCATGACACCCGTCCCTTTTCGATGGCCGCTCGGTCTCGCCGACAGAGCTAGCTGCGCGTGTTCGCAAACCCTATGCGATTCCGGTTCGCGAAGTATTCGTTCACGAGCGGATCGATTGAGCGCACAATGAGCCAGTCCCTTCGACCGCTCCTCAGGGAAATCGGGTCGGGCGAGTCGCGAGCAATCAGATCAGCGACATTTCTGTCGCTGATTCTCCGTTGCCTGAGAGCCGCAGCATGAAGTCGTATGGCGGCGCGAGCCAGATGGTGATGCGGGCTTGTCCAAGCAGTCCGGTGGCCTAAGCCCGCGCCCTTGTGATCATTCACTGGAAAATCCGGCGGAGGCAGTCCCCCAAGCGCTCAAAGTGGAGAAAAATCGGTTTGATGAATCGGTGTCCGTGTTCATCCTTTTCCCCACGCCAGCCGCTGTCAACTTGACGCTTAAGGACGCTGGTTTACTGTTTCCCTGTTTCAACAGCGGGCCGTGCACCCTTTCCGCGCGCGTTGCGTTAGGGACGCAACAGGACGGGGGGCGTGTTGAAGACACTGGCCAAAACGATTGACCTGGTCGCGGCCTTCGACGCCTCGCCTAACCCCTATATGCTGCTGGACCGCGACCTGCGATTTGCAGGAATGAACCAAGCCTATCTGGACGTTACGCTCCGCAGGCGGGAGGAACTGATCGGCGTGCATGTGATGGATGTATTCGGCGCCGCGCCCCAAGGGCCAAGCCACGACGCCAGCCAACGGCTCGAAACATCCTTCAAGAAAGTACTGGAAACGGGCGAAGCCGATCATCTGGCGCTGCTGCATTATCCGATCCGCACGCGGAGCCCCCACGGCGAAGCCGTGTTCGATGATCGCTACTGGAGTTGCACCCACACGCCGATCAAGAATGATCACGACGAGGTCACCCATATCCTGCAGCACACCAGCGACGTCACCGAGCTGGTCAAGGCTCGGACATCAGATGAGGCCCCCCGCGACGCCCTGGAACAGATGCTGGGCGGTGGCGTCTTTCGTCGGGCGATGGAGGTAGAGGCGGACAATCAAAGGCTGGAGGCCGAGCGGCGCCAGCTCTCGGATGTTCTGTTGAACGCGCCGGGCTTTGTTGCGGTTCTGAACGGACCGGATCATGTCATCCAGTTCTGCAACGAAGCCTGCTATCGCCTTGTCAATCATAGAGACATTCTGGGCCAGACGGTCAAACAGGCCCTGCCTGAGCTGGGCGAACAGGGCCATCTCGACTTTCTCAACGACGTCTATGAGACCGGGGAACCGGTCATGGGCAGGCAGCGGGCGTTCAGCCTGCAGCATTCACCGGACGGTCCGGCGGACAATCGCTACATCGACTTCGCCTATCAGCCCATCCGGGACGAGAATGCGCGCGTGATCGGCGTCTTTGTTCAGGGGCATGACGTGACGGATGTCGTCATGGCCGCTGAACGGCAGAAGCTGATGATCGACGAGCTCAATCATCGCGTAAAGAACACCCTGGCCACCGTTCAATCCATCGCCATGCAGACGGCCCGCACCCACCAGGACCCCCGCTCGTTCGCCGAGGCCTTCGAAGCGCGGCTTATGGCCCTGTCGCACACCCACGATCTTCTCACGAAGAGCCACTGGGAGGGCGCCGATCTGCGCTCGGTGCTGGAACATGAGACGCGCGCGCACGGGGCAGGACGGCTGAGTCTGAACGGGCCGCTTGTCGCTCTTTCGCCAGCCAGAGCTCTGTCGCTGGGCATGATTTTCCATGAGCTGGCCACCAATGCCGCCAAATACGGCGCCCTGGCGCATGGCGATGGGCGGGTGACGGTCGACTGGCGCGTGACCAATCATTCTTCCCCCCAGTTGGAGATCATCTGGAGTGAAACCGCCGGTCAGACCGTGCAGAAACCAGAGCGGCGCGGTTTCGGCACTCGCTTGATCGAGCGCAATGTTCGGCATGACCTGCGCGGCGCTGTTGATATGAGTTACACAGGCCACGGCCTGAGCGCCCGATTCACCCTGCCGCTGGAGACAGACGCCTGATGACCGATATCTTTTCCGGTAGACGCGTGCTGATCGTGGAGGACGAGTCCCTGGTGGCCATGCTGCTTGAGACCATTCTGGCCGATCTTGGTTGCGATGTGGTGGGGCCGGAATCCAACATCGAGGACGGGCTGAACGTCGCGTCAGGGACCGCGCCGCTCGACGCCGCCCTGCTGGACGTCAATGTCGCGGGGCAGGAGATATTTCCGGTCGCTGAGGCGTTGAAGGCCAGGGGCGTGCCGTTCGTGTTCTCGACCGGATATGGTGAGGCGGGCCTGCCGGAACACTGGCGCGGCAACCCCACGGTGCAGAAGCCCTTCACCGAAGGCGCCATCCGCGACGCCCTGATGACCGCCCTGAACATGCAGAGGGCCTGAGCGCCTTATCCTGACGCTCGCTTACGACGGATGCAGCGCTGACCATGCCGACAGACGGGCCAGCGCATCCGCCTCAATGTCGGCATAGAAGGGGTTGTAGGGCGGGATCTTGCGCTGTTCGGCCCAGGCGCCGGTCGGTCGGAAGGACTCTGAACTCAGCCGTGATCGCCACAGGACGCCGTCGCGGCACTCTGCCGCCACGATACGGCGTTGCAGGGCGGGACGTACGCCCCACTCTAGATTGGTGGCGTTGGTGGCGCCGCGGCTTTCGCGCATTTCAGAGCGCGGGGCGCCTGCCGATCCCGTGACCGGATTGACGCAGGCCGAGGCCAGGCCGTCGAACGTCACCAGAGCCCCCCGGTCGTCCCACGTCAGGGCGCGACGCAGCGCGCGTCGAGCCTCGCTCTCGTTGTTCTCCTCGAGCGAGCGCCAGGTCACGACACAGCCAGCCTGCTCGCGGCTGCTGCACAGGGGAATGGCGGTGAAACGAGATGTCGGAGCCAGGTGCTCCATCAGATAGGCGGCGGCCAGACGCGACCGCAGGGCGGGATCGGGCGCGATCCGTTCATGCAGCAGGCGGTCGGCCAGTTCGGCCCCCTGCTCTACCCCGGCCAGGATGATGGGGCCGTCGGGATGACGCTTCAGCCAGGCGTCAAATGCAGCGGATATGTCGTGATAGGCGAAGGCGCGCGCCTCTCGGGCGTCTTCACGCAGGGTCAGGCGGGTGTAGAGGCTGGCCTGGCGATACAGGGGCGCGCTGACGTCTCCAGCCAGGGCCAGAGGTCCGGCGTAGTTGGGCAGGACCGCGCCGCGCAGCCCGGCCAGGGCGCGGGCGTCGTCAATGGCCCCGTTCCACTCCTTGCCGCCGTTATAGGTGGTGGAATGGACGAAGAAGACGTGGGCGGGCCCGGCCGCCGGCGTGCGGGCGTCCAGCAGGGCCCAGGCGTCAGCCTGCGCATAGTCGGGCTTGGCCGGCGGCTGATAGGTCTGGAATGGCACCTGGGGATCGAGGCCGGATCGCAGGATATCGCCGCGCCAGACGGCGACCGCCGCCGTCAGAATGAAGACGAGCGCAAAGCCCGTGTAGCCGACCCACTGGCGCGCAGTCAGCCGGGGCAGCATCAGCGGTACGGGTCCGACTGGGCCAGGAAGTCCTGGACATAGCGGCGCACGCCTTCCTCCAGCGGCGTCGACTGGCCGCCGTAGCCGAGGGCGCGGATGCGATCCATGTTGGCCTCGGTGAAGTACTGATAGCGGTCGCGGATCGCCTCGGGCATGTCCACATAGGCGATGGACGGCTTCTTGCCCGCCGCCGCGAAGGTCGCGCGCGCCAGATCGGCGAAAGAGCGGGCCTGGCCTGATCCGGCGTTGAACACGCCCGAGACAGCTTCGTTCTCAAGCAGCCACAGGATGATGTTGACCACGTCGTCGACGAAGACGAAGTCGCGTAGCTGACCGCCGTCGGGATAGTTGGGATTGTGCGAGCGGAACAGGCTGACCGTCTCGCCCGCCTGCACCTTGGGCCAGATCTGGGCGACGACCGACTTCATCCCGCCCTTGTGGCCCTCGTTCGGACCATAGACGTTGAAGAACTTCAGCCCGGCCCACTGAGGCGGCGCCTCGTCGCGATCAGCCTGGCGAACCGCGTACTGGTCGAACAAGTATTTCGAGTAGCCATAGGCGTTTAGCGGGCGAAGCGCATTCAGGTTCTCAGGATCGTCGCGATCCTCAAAACCCGCCTCGCCGTCACCGTAGGTGGCGGCCGAGGAGGCGTAGATCATCCGCACATTGCGCACCGCGCACCAGTCCCAGATGTCGCGCGACAGGCTGAAGTTGGTGCGCAGGATCAGGTCGGCGTCCGGCTCCGTCGTCGAGGAGATGGCGCCCATGTGGATCACCGCCTCGATGCGGTCGGCGTGGCGTTCCAGCTGCTCGAACAACTCCTCGGGCGCCCAGAGGTCGGCGATGGGGTGTTTGGCGATGTTCTTCCACTTGGCGAGGTCGGCCGTCTCCAGCCGGTCGCAGACGACCACATCCCAGGCGCTGCTCTCGCACAGGCGGGCGACGATGTTGGAGCCGATGAAGCCCGCGCCGCCCGTGACGACGATTATTCTGGGCGTCATGCCTTGTCTCCAGTCATCTTCTCGATGGTCTTCGTCGTGGAGTAGCCATTGGCGAAGTCGGCCAGACGAACTTCCCCGCCCCAGCTTTCGACCTCGGCGGCGCCGACCACCTTGTCCTTGGTGTAGTCCGAGCCCTTGATCAGCACGTCGGGCTTCAGCCGCTCGATCAGGGCGATGGGCGTCGGGTCGTCGAAGGCCGTCACACGATCCACGCTGGCCAGACCGCCGATGACGGCGGCGCGACTGTCCAGATCATTGACGGGGCGTCCCTCCCCCTTCAGGCGCCGCACCGAGGCGTCAGTGTTCAGCGCCACCACCAGCCGGTCGCACCAGCTGCGCGCCTGCGCCAGATAGGCGACGTGGCCGCGGTGCAGGATGTCGAAGCAGCCGTTGGTGAAGCCGACTTTCAGGCCCTGACGCTTCCATGCCTCGACCTGATCGGCCAGTTCGTCCAGCGGCGTGACCTTGGATTGGGCCAGCGCTGCGTGCTGGCTCATCTCGGCCTCGATCAGTTCGGCCGGGGTGACGACGGCGGTGCCGCTTTTGCCTACCACCACGCCCGAGGCGAGTATGGCGAACTGCACCGCCTGTTCCAGCGTCGCGCCTGCGCCCAGCGCCAACCCGAGGGCGGCGAGGCAGGTGTCGCCCGCGCCCGAGACGTCGAACACTTCACGCGCCCGACCGGGGAAGTGAGTGACCCCGCCGTCCCGTTTCGCCAGCGTCATGCCCTTGCCCGCGCGGGTGACGATGACGGCCTTGGCCGTGGTGGTGTCCAGCAAGGCGGCCAGCGCCGCCTCGACCTGTTCATCCGTCTCGGTCGGCAGGCCGGTGGCGCCCGCCAGTTCGCTGGCGTTCGGCTTGATGACGTCCACCGCGCCATAGCGGGCGAAGTCGCGGCCCTTGGGATCGACGATGACCGGCGCGCCGTATTC
Source organism: Brevundimonas naejangsanensis DSM 23858 (assembly GCF_000421705.1). GTDB lineage: Bacteria > Pseudomonadota > Alphaproteobacteria > Caulobacterales > Caulobacteraceae > Brevundimonas > Brevundimonas naejangsanensis. The sequence goes on along the minus strand of NZ_ATXN01000002.1, from coordinate 283,163 downwards.
GGCCCCGGCCCACAACGCCGCCTGAATGGCGCCGTCGTCCACCACGCCCTTGGCGTAGTCGGACAGCAGGATGGCGCCCGCGCCGTGGAACACGGCCTTGTCGGCATAGCCGGAATGGAGGGCGGCCTCGTCGTCCAGACGCAGAAGCTGCTGCCCCGCCGCGACGAAGCGCGTCTTTACGATGGTGGCGGCGCCTTCGGGGCGGATCAGGGCGTCCTCGATCCTGTCCTCGACGGCGATCAGCTCGGCCAGCTCGGCGCCCGCCGCGTCATCGCCCGCCACGGCGCCCAGACGGGCCTGACCGCCCAGAGCCGCGACGTTGCGGGCGACATTGCCCACGCCGCCGGGCATGGCCACGGTGCGGCGCGCGCGCAGGACAGGGATCGGCGCCTCGGGCGAGATGCGGCTGACCTCGCCATAGACATAGCGATCCAGCATCAGATCGCCGACGCAGGCGACCTTCAGGTCGCGCACGCGCTCCAGCAGGGACTGCAGGGCGCCGAGATCAAGAGAACGTTCAGCCATGACGCCGAACTAGCGGATTCACGCCGTCTTCGCCATCGGCCCCTTGTGGCCGAGCTTGATGGCCAGGTCGTCGAAGGCGATCAGTTCGGCGGCCAGGGCCTCGAACTGGCTCAACGGCACCATGTTGGGGCCGTCCGAGGGGGCGTTGTCCGGGTCTTCGTGCGTCTCCATGAAGACGGCGTCGACGCCGACCGAGACGGCGGCGCGCGCCAGCACCGGCACGAACTCACGCTGGCCGCCCGAGGAGGTGCCCTGCCCGCCCGGCTGCTGCACGCTGTGGGTCGCGTCGAAGACGACGGGGCAGCCGATCTCGCGCAGGATCGGCAGGGCGCGCATATCACTGACCAGGGTGTTGTAGCCGAAGCTGGCGCCCCGCTCGCAGGCCATGACGTTCGGGTTGCCCGCGCCCGTGACCTTGGCGATGACGTTCTTCATGTCCCAGGGGGCCAGAAACTGACCCTTCTTGATGTTGATCGCCTTGCCCGTGGCGGCGGCGGCCAGCAGCAGGTCGGTCTGGCGCGACAGGAAGGCGGGGATCTGCAGCACGTCCACGGCCTCGGCCACGCCCGCGCACTGGGCCTCGGAGTGGACGTCGGTCAGGGTCGGCAGGCCGGTGACTTCACGGATTTCTGCGAAGATCGGCAGGGCGTCCTTCAGGCCGATGCCGCGCGCTGCGCTGGCGCTGGTGCGGTTCGCCTTGTCGAAGCTGGTCTTGTAGATGATGCCGAAGTTCAGGCGCTCGCCGATCTCCTTCAGCTGATGGGCCGTCTCCAGCGCGTGCTGACGGCTTTCCATCTGGCAGGGGCCGGCGATGAAGACGATGCGGGCGCCGCCGCCGATGACGACGGGTTTTTTGAGGCCTTCGGACAGGGTGATGACGGCGTTGGGAGAGGTCACGGCGGCGCTTTCGACTGATTTCAACGGCGGTTCGCGGGCCTATGCCGCGACTTTGAGTCGGACAGGTGGCGTCGCGGATGCGTTTGCGCAACTTATCCGGCGACTCAGGTCCTGACCATCGCCCCTGAAAGCATGATTGTTTGGGCGATCATGATAATCTGGCGCCATGAACACGCCTCTGATCTCGACCGAAGCTCTCGCCGCGCAGATGACCAAGCCGGACCTGCGCATCATCGACGCCAGCTGGTGGCTGGACGGACGTGACGCGCGCGCGGATTTCGAGCGCGAGCGGCTGCCGGGCGCGATCTTCTTCGACCTCGACGCGGTGTCGGATCGGGAAAGCCCCTATCCGCACATGCTGCCCTCGCCGGACGCCTTCGCGGAGGCGATGGGGGCGATGGGCGTGTCGGAGAGCGACGACATCGTGGTCTATGACGCCCAAGGGCTGTTTTCGGCGGCGCGCGTCTGGTGGACGCTGCGGACGATGGGCGCTCAGCGTGTGCGCGTGCTGGATGGCGGCCTGCCGAAATGGAAGGCCGAGGGGCGACCGCTGGAAGGCGGTGAAGCGGAAGGACCTGTTCCTGCGCGGTTTGAGGCGCAGTTCGACGCCGACGCCGTAGCGGACTTCGATCAGGTCGGCGCTGCGCTGGCTGAGGGCCTTCAGGTTGTCGATGCGCGCGGGGCCGCCCGCTTTCGGGGCGAGGCGGCCGAACCGCGTCCCGGCGTGCGCGCTGGCCATATGCCGGGGGCGTTGAACCTGCCATTCGCCAATCTGCTGAATGCGGACGGGACGCTGAAACACGGTCAGGCGCTGGAAGACGCCTTTCGCGCGGGCGGCGTCGATCTGAAGCGGCCTGTCATCACCAGTTGCGGCTCGGGCGTGACGGCCGCGATCCTGACGCTAGGGCTGGCCGTGCTGGGGCGGCCGTCGCGGCTCTACGACGGGTCGTGGGCTGAATGGGGCGCGCGGCCGGACGCGCCCCTCGCCGTCGGTTAGGCCGCGCCGGTCGCCAGCGGCGGCGCGTCCGGCTCGTCTTCGTCCTTTTCGCCGCGAGAGACGACCGTGGCGATGACCAGGTCTCCGGTGACGTTCAGCGACGTCCGGCACATATCCAGGAAGCGGTCGACGCCCAGGATCAGGCCGATGCCCTCCGGCGGCACGCCCACCATCGCCAGGATCATGGCGATGACCGGCAGACTGCCCGCCGGAACCCCTGCCGTGCCGACCCCGCCCAGAATACAGACCAGCATGACGATAACCTGCTGGCCCAGCGTCAGGTCGACGCCGAAGAACTGGGCCAGGAACAGCACCGTCACGCCCTCGAACAGGGCGGTGCCGTTCTGATTGGCGGTGGCGCCGACGGTCAGGACGAAGCGGGCGATCTTGCGCGGCAGGCCCAGCTCCTGCTCGGCGACGCGCAGCGACACCGGCAGGCTGGCGTTCGAGGAGGCGGTGGAGAAGGACACCACCATCGCCTCACGGATGGAGCGGAAAAACTTCACCGGCGACATGCCGCCGATCAGCCAGACCACCAGCGGATAGACGACGAACATATGGATCGCCATCGCGCCCACGGCGACGGCCACGAAGGCGCCGAGCCGGATCAGCAGGTCCCACCCGAACAGGGCCGCCAGATTGAACATCAGGCAGGCGATGGCGAAGGGGGCGATGCGGATGACGAGGTTGATGAGCTTCATCATCACCTCGAACAGGCCTTCGATCGTCTGTTGCAGGCGATCTGTGGCCGGGCTCTTGGCCATGACCAGGCCCACGCCGAAGAAGAGGGCGAAGACCATGACCGGCAGGATCTGGTTCTCGGCCGCCGCCGTGAAGACATTCGACGGGATCAGATCGAGGAAGAAGTCGCCCGCCTGAACCGGGGTTGGCGCATTGCCGATGATGGAGGCCGCCCCGGCGCGCCCCTGATCCAGAAGCTGCTGGGCCAGGACCGGATCAACGCCATCGCCCGGCCTGAAGATATTGACCATGACCATGCCGATCAGCACGGCCATTGCCGAAATCACGACGGTGTAGATCAGGCTGCGCGATCCCGCGCGCCCCAAGGCCTTCAGATCGCCCATCTCGGCCACGCCGATGACCAGGGCCGAGAACAGCAGGGGCAGCACCAGCATAAACAGCAGGCGAAGGAATATCTGGCCTGCCGGTCCTGTAATGTTGGAGGTCAGCCACTGAACCCAGCCGACGTCGCCGCCGACGGTCAGATTGACGATGAGGCCGCCGATGAGGCCGACCAGAAATCCGATCAGCATCAGCATGTGAAGCGGCAGTCCGCGCTTGGCTGTAGTCTCCATCCGGTCCCTTCCCTGATCCCCCCTGCTTGGACTAGCGGACAGGAAGGCCGTAGATCAACCCGCTAGGTCGAGAGGACCATTGAGCATTCAGTCCCCGATCGAGATCAAGCGATGACTGTTCGCCCAGGTTTCGATTGAATATCTCGCCGTAATTTCCGCTCACTGTGATCGCATCCAGCGCCCATGTGCGCGGCAGATCGACGCTGGGCCCGAAATCACCTTCTACGCCAAGCAGGCGTCGGACCCTGGGGTCTGCAGAATTCTTGGCCAGATCAGCCGCATTGTCGCGGGTTACGCCCAGTTCCTCGGCCAGGATCAGAGCGTTCAGCGTCCAGCGGATCACCGCCAGCCACCGATCGTCGCCATTGCGCACGACCGGACCCAGCGGCTCCTTGGAGATCACGTCGGGCAGGATCATGTGCTGCTGCGGATTGGGCAGGGTCGTGCGGGCGGCGGCCAGGGCCGAGATGTCGGCGGTGAAGGCGTCGCACGCCTCGCGCGCATAGGCCTGACGCGCCTCCCCTTCGGTGGCGACGACGACCGGACGGTATTCGATACCCCGACGACGGAAATAGTCTTCGACGTTCAACTCGGTCGTTGAGCCGGACTGGACGCAGATACGCGCACCGTTCAACTCGGCCGCGCTGGTCAGGTTGAGCGAGCGGCGGACCATGAAGCCCTGCCCGTCGTAGTAGTTGACACCGGCGAAGCTGAGGCCCGCTGCCGTGTCACGGCTCATGGTCCAGGAGGTGTTGCGCCACAACACGTCCACGCGACCGGCGCGGACAGCCTCAAATCGCTGTTCCGTCGTCAGCGGCACGAAGCGCACCGCGTCCGGGTCGCCGAAGATGGCCGCCGCCGTAGCCCGGCAGAAATCGACATCGAAGCCCCGCCAGGCGCCCCGGTTGTCGGTATAGGCGAACCCCACCAGGCCTTCGTGCACGCCGCAGTTCAGGCGGCCGCGCTGGCGGATCGCCGCCAGAGTCGGACTTTCCTTGACGTCAGGCAGGGCGGTCGGAACGCGCGGAGTCGGTTCGCGCACGGCGTCGGCCTGCGGTTCGTCCTGTCGCCCGCAGGCGCCCAGAAGCACAAGCGCCGCCGCCAGTCCCGGTCCGATCCACTGCGCCTTCATGCCGTTCATCGCCTCTTACTCGTCCCGCCCTTAGTTAGGCCGCCCAGAAGGCGCACCGCAACCCGCGCGGAGGGACTAAAGCCGGGCCGGAGCGGCGATTCGCGAACCTTGCAGTCTGATCAGGCGGCCCGTAAGACAAAACATCGCATAAACCATATTTTCACCGATGCCCCCTTCCGTCGCAGACAAGCCTAGGCGCCGTCGCCGTTCGCCCGAAGAAGCACGTCGCGAGGCCCTGGCCTCGGCGCGCGATCTGTTGCTGGCTCGCGGGCCGAACGCCGTTACCTTGACTTCTGTCGCAGGCGAGATCGGCGTCACCCATGCTAATCTGATCCACCATTTCGGATCTGCGGCCGGGCTGCAATCGGCGTTGATGGCCTCGATGACCGCTGATCTGAGCGATGCCCTGGATGCGGCGATCATCCGGTTGAGAACCGATGACGGCGCGCCGCTTGAGGTGGTCAACGCCGTATTCGCCGCCTTCTCGACCGGCGGCGCCGGACGCCTCGCCGCCTGGATCGCCATGTCGGGGGATCTGTCTCATCTCGAACCTGTGCGGGCGGCGGTGCAGAACCTGGTCGCGGCCATCAAGGAAAAGATCGGGGCAAGCGGCGGACAGGCGGATGATATTATCGGCTCGGCCGTCCTCTTCATCGCCCTGAGCGCATTCGGCGACGCCCTGATCGGCGATCCTCTGCGCGATATGCTGGGACAGGACGACGACGCCGGACGCCAGGTCGTCGCTCGGCTGCTGGCGCGGCTGTTGGTCGATTACTCGGCCTCATGACGTCAAAAAGAGAGCCCGACGCCAGGCGCCGGGCTTGAAGTCATTCGGTGATGGTGGGTGTCCTCCGAAAAAGAAGACAATCCGTAGATCAACCGGTTTGGTTAATGTGGCGTTAACGACGTTTCGGGCGATGCCGTGGAGCCAGGAATATCGGGGAACCAGCTGGTCTGGCGCGCGGCGTCCGACAGGGCGCGCGTGACCCTCCATCCCTGTCCTGCGCGTTCCGCCCGTCCCGTCGCGGGGCCCGGTCCGGGATAGGCGTAACGCTCGCCCGCGACCTCGATCTGCACCGCCCGATCGCTGACTCGAGACAGGGGCGTGGTCCATAAGCCCGTTTCGTCCGCCACGGCGACGGCTGTTTCGCCTTCGCTCTTCACCTCGATGCGCTGGCCGGGCTTGGCGCGGCCGGATGCCAGCAAGGCGCGACCATCGCCGTCCACGGCGTCCAGAGCAGGACCGTCCGTCAGTCGACGGCTGGGGCCGCCGTCAATCAGCAAGGCCGCTACGATGGCGCCGTCTCCGGCCAGAAAAAGCCGTTCCGGCCCAGGCGTCGGCGTCTGACCGATCTGGATTTCCGGCGTCAGGACATGGCCGAGCGCTTCCCTGCCGACCGGCAGTTCAAAGCGCCCGTGCGAATCTGCGCCCGCAGCCATCGCCTCGCCCAGGGCGTTGCTGAGAATGACGCGCGCGCCCGGGGGCGCCTGACCGCTGACCACCACGCCGGAGCCTTGCCTCGAGCCTTGCAAAGTCACCTTGTCGATGTGCGGCGCGGCGGCCCAGTTTTCCTGATCCGCCTGTTTGGGCTCTTCAGGGGGCTGAGGCGGAGAGCCGCAACCGGCGACAGTCAGGCTAAGAAACGCCGCCAGAGTCAGCTTCTGTCCGCCTCGTCGCCACGCCGCCATAGCTCTCGCCCTCATCCTGTCGTCCTTCGCTCGTTCCATCCCGCCCCGCATCACTATAGGTTGCAGCCTCATCCGGGCCAGCCGGTTCGTGCTGGAGCTTAAACCGTAAAGGTCGTCAGACACTCCATGTCCCTGCCCCCCGTCAACATCGCCCCCTTCGAGGGTCGCTCCGTCTGCCTGTTCTGCGGCTCGTCCGACGGTACGGACCCCAAATACGTTGAGGCCGCTGCGGCCTTCGGCAAGGCGACGGCCGAGGCGGGCTGGCGCTTCGTTTATGGCGGCGGCGGCGTGGGGCTGATGGGCGCCTCGGCCCGCGCCGCCCATGCGGCAGGTGGTCGCGTCGTGGGCATCATGCCCGCCTTCCTGCGCAGCCGCGAGCGCCTGTTCGACGATGTGGAGACGATCGTCGTCACCTCCATGCATGAGCGCAAACAGCTGATGTATGACGAGTCCGACGTCTTCGTCGTCGCGCCCGGCGGCGTCGGCACGCTGGAGGAAGTGGTGGAGCTGCTATCGTGGAAGCGGCTGGACCTGCACGCCAAACCGGTCATCTTCCTGAATCTGGACGGCTTTTGGGACGGCTTCTTCACCCTGATCGAACACACGGTCGAAAAGGGCATGACGCCGCGCAGCTTCCTCGACGCCTATGTCAGCGTGGATTCGGTAGAGGGCGCGATCGAGGCCATGAAATCAGCGCAGGACACGCCCCACTTGCAACATGATCGCCGGTAAGTAAACGTGCGTCAGTAACGCCGGTCCATCGGGCGAGAAGCTGGATTGACAGTTTTCTTGAACAACGGTCTATGGCGTTGCTGGGCGTGCGCCCTACCCTTATCGGAGACTGTCCATGCGTGCTCTTCTCGCCGCCGCCGTCCTGTTCGCGGCCGCTCCCGCCTTCGCTCAGGCGCCGGTTACCAGCGCCACCCTGGCCGACGCCGCCAGCGCGCCTTCGGGCCGCGTCATTGTCGACGGCGCGACCTGGCGTTGTGAAGGCGACGCCTGCACCGCCACGGGCGGCGCCAGCCAGCCGGCGACGCGCGCCTGCCGCCGCGCAGTCGCCAAGCTCGGCCCGGTGACCAGCTTCACCTACAAGGGCCAGAGCCTGAACGAAGACGAGATCGCCGCCTGCAACGCGGGCTGATCCAGCTTCAATCCTGAACGAAAAGGGCCGCCTTCACGACGAAGGCGGCCTTTCTTGTTTCCGTGAGGCGAAGCCTCAGGCGGCCTCGCCCTTGAGCCGTTGAACCAAGCGGTCTCGGCCGATCAGCGGGATCATGGCGGCCATGTCGGGCCCATGCGCCTGCCCGGTCAGGGCCAGACGCAGCGGCATGAACAGGCCCTTGCCCTTGGCGCCGGTCTTGTCCTTCACCGCCGAGGTCCAGGCCGACCAGGCGTCGGCGTCGATGGTGTCCGGCAGTAGTTCAAGAGCGGCGGCGGCGAAGGCGGCGTCTTCGATCACCGGCGTGATCGGCCCCGTGACGATCTTCGCCATATCGACGACATCGCCGAACCTGTTGAGGTTGCCCTTCACCGTGTTCCAGAAGATCTCGCCCAGATCGACGCCCAGAGCCTCCAGGCGCGGCTTGGCCTCGGCGTAGTCGATGGCGTGAACCGCCTGGGCGTTCAGACGGTCCAGATCGGCCGTGTCGTAGCGCGCGGGCGAGCGGCCCATCTTGGAGAAGGCGAAGGCGGCGCCGAGGTCTTCCAGCGAGGTGGCGACTTCCAGATTGTCGGAGGTGCCGATCTTGCCCAGGTGGCTGGTGATGGCGATCGGCTCATAGCCGTCGGCGCGCATGTCCATGATGGCCAGCGAACCCAAACGCTTTGACAGGGCCGAGCCGTCGGCGCCGACCAGCAGCGGCATGTGGGCGAAGCCGGGAACCTTGGCCCCCAGCGCCTCGAAGATCTCGATCTGGGCGCCGGTGTTGGTGACGTGGTCCTCGCCCCGGATGATGTGGGTGATCTCCATGTCGATGTCGTCGACGACCGACGGCAGCGTATAGAGGAACAGGCCGTCCTCGCGGATCAGCACCGGGTCGGACATGGAGGCGGTGTCCACCTCGGCGTGGCCGCGCGCCAGGTCCTCCCAGGCGACGCGCTTGCCTTCCAGCTTGAAGCGCCAGTGCGGACGGCGTCCCTCGGCCTCAAAGGCGGCCTTCTCAGCATCGGTCAGCGACAGGGATGCGCGATCATAGATCGGCGGCTGGCCGCGCGACAGCTGCACCTTGCGGCGGCGGTCCAGTTCATCGGCCGTTTCATAGCAGGGGTAGAGGCGGCCCGCGGCCTTCAGCCTGGCGGCGGCCTCTTCATAACGGTCGAACCGCTTGGACTGATTATAGCGTTCGTCCCAGGTCAGGCCGAGCCACTTCAGGTCGATCTCGATATTATCTTCCGACTCCTGGGTCGAACGAACCAGGTCGGTGTCGTCGATGCGCAGCACGAAGAAGCCGCCCTGCCCCCCAATCTTGGCGTTCTGGGCGAACAGCCAGTTCACCAGAGCCGTGCGGACATTGCCGACGTGCAGCTTACCCGTGGGAGACGGAGCGAAACGAACCTTGACGGACATGGGGGATCAACGACCTCGATAGGAAGGCGGCTTGGTCGCGCCGCCGTCCGCTCAAGTCAAGCCGAACCGCCCGTAAAGACGTCAGTCGTCGCGGTGGACGCGCTCGCGGCGCTCGTGCCGTTCCTGAGCCTCGACCGACAGGGTGGCCGTCGGGCGGGCCTCAAGGCGACCCAGGCCGATCGGTTCGCCGGTGTCTTCGCAATAGCCGTAGGAGCCGTCTTCGATCCGGCGCAGAGCCTCGTCGATCTTGGAAATCAGCTTGCGCTGACGGTCACGGGTCCGAAGTTCCAGCGCGCGATCCGATTCCGACGAGGCCCGGTCCACCAGGTCGGGGTGGTTTTCGGTCTCGGCTTTCAGATTGGTGACCGTACCCTTCGATTCGCGAAGGATATCGTCCTTCCAGGCCAGGAGCTTGTTCTTGAAATAGGCGACCTGCCGCTCGTTCATGAACGGTTCGTCGTCCGTCGGCCGATAAACGGCCGTGTCCCCAGACACTACAGAGGCCAATGCGGTCATCGCACTCACACTCGTTTCTCTATCGCGCCCCCCTGCGGCGCATGGGCCGTATAGGCAAGGGCAAGAGTCGCGGCAATGGCGTTCGCGAGTCCGTGATATGGCTAAGCTGCATTGACGCTGGGGAAGTGTGGCGAATTATCCTCACAGAGCGCTCTTTGCCGGATAGTAGACTGAAGTTTCGTCGCCTTTAGGCGCGAATGCGGCTCATTTCCGCTTTCGCCAGCTCCACCGAGGCGCGCAGGTCGATCTGGTCCAGCACGGCGGTCAGGCCGGGTTCGGCCTCTTCGTCACGCTGCTCACGGATATCGCGGGCCAGACGGCTCAGAGCCGCCCCGCCGTCCTGACCGCCCAGCAGGGCCAGCTTCAGTTCGTCCAGACGGTCCAGCAGGCCAGAACCGCGACGGATGGCGCGGCGCCGACGCTCGATCGGATCCTCAACGCCCTGCAGGGCCATCAGGGCTGCGGCGCCCGCCACGCCCGAGGCGGAAGATGTCGCGCCGGCCTGTGCTGAGGCGGCCGCGCCGCCCGTGCTCGGCAGGGCGAAACCGCCTGCGGCGCGCGCCGCAGGTCGGGCGGTCGGCGTTGAAGCGGCGCCCAAGGGTCCGGTGACCTTCATGCAAGACGTCTCCTTCTACGCCTCCACCTTGACGGCAGGGGCTGAACTCTTGGTTAACGGCTAGGCAAATCCTGCCCGCAGGCGCCGGAGAGAAAGCCGACAATCATTGTAATTACTCATGTTTTCAAGCGGCACGATCCTCGCATGGTTAATGGCGAACGCTCACGCAGGGACGTCCGTCGCATGCAGAAGTTGCTTACCGCCCTTATCGCCCCGGCCGTTGCGGCCGTCGCCCTCACCGTTGCGCCCGGCGAGGCGGAGGCCCAGTCGCGCATCAAGGACATCGTCTCGATCGAGGGCGTCCGGTCTAACCAGCTGGTCGGCTATGGACTGGTGGTCGGGCTGAACGGCACCGGCGACAGCGTCCGCAACTCGCCCTTCACCCGCCAGTCGCTGGAGGGGATGATGGAGCGCCAGGGCGTCAACATCCGGGGCGCCAACCTGAACACCAAGAATGTGGCGGCCGTCATGGTTACGGCCGAACTGCCGCCCTTCGCCACGCCGGGCTCGCGACTGGACGTCAGCGTCTCGGCGATGGGCGACGCCAAGAGCCTGTTGGGCGGCACCCTGCTGGTCACGGCCCTGCAAGGCGCCGACGGCGAGGTCTACGCAGTGTCGCAGGGGGCGGTGCAGACCGGCGCGGTTTCGGCCTCGGGTTCGTCCGGGTCGTCGATCACGCGCGGCGTGCCCACGGCGGGCCGCATCGCCTCGGGCGGGGTGGTCGAGCGCGAGACCGGCTTTGACCTGGCGTCCATGCCCTCGGTGCGGCTGACCCTGCGCAACCCGGATTTCACCACGGCCCAGCGCATCGCCGCCGCCATCAACCAGACCTACCCCCAGACCGCCTTCGCCGAGAACGGCACGGTCGTCGCCATTCGGGCGCCCCAGAACTTCGGCATGGCGGGCTTTCTGAGCCGGGTCGAGAATCTGCCAGTCCAGATCGATTCCCCGGCCAGGGTCATCATCGACGAGGTCAACGGCGTCATCGTCATGGGCGAGGCCGTGCGTATCTCCACCGTCGCCGTGGCGCAGGGGAATCTGACCGTGTCGGTGCAGGAAACGCCGATGGTCAGCCAGCCCGAGCCGTTCAGCCGGGGCGGCCAGACCGTGGTGGTGCCGCAGTCGGATGTCAGCATCAGCGAAGATTCAGGTCGTGAAATGCGGCTGGTGGGCGGTTCCACCTCGCTGTCGACCCTGGTCAACGGCCTGAATGCGCTGGGCGTCAGCCCGCGCGACATGATCAGCATCCTACAGGCCATCAAGGCCGCCGGCGCCCTCCAGGCCGAAATCGAGGTGATCTGATGAGCCCCCTCGCCGCCTCTCCAGACCTTTTGCGCGATCCCGCCTCGGCCCTTCCTGGCCAACCGAAAAACCTTGAATCCCTGCGACGCACCGCCGAAGCCTTCGAGGCTAGCTTCCTGTCGCAGATGATGAAGCCGATGTTCGAGGGGCTGAGCACCGAAGCGCCCTTCGGCGGCGGCGCCGGCGAGGCCGCATGGCGCGGCTTTCTGGTGGACGCGATGGCGCAGCAGACCGTCAAGGCCGGCGGCGTCGGCCTGGCCGACAGCGTTCTGGCCCAGATGATCAAGATGCAGGAGCAAGGCGCATGACCGCCGATGTCGAGACCGCCGCCCTGCGCGTACAGCATCTGACGCGTCTGACCCGCGACCTGACGGATCGACTGTCGCTGGAAATGGACGCCTTACGCGCCCACCGCGCCCAGGACCTGAACGAAGGCATGGCCCAGACTCAGGAGATGGCTAACCTCTATCGGCGCGAGTCGGCGCAGGTGAAAGCCAATCCGGCCGCCATCGCCGCCGCGCCTGAGGCTGACCGGCACGCCCTGATCGAGGCAACCGAGGCCTTTGAAACGGTCCTGGCCGAACACGCCGTGACCGTGGAGGCGGCCCGTCAGATTTCTGAGGGACTGGTGCGCACCATCGCCGCCGAGGTGGCGGGCGCCCGCGCGCAGGGCGTCGGCTATGGCGCCTCGGGCCAGGCCATGCAGGGCGACGGCCGCGCGGTGGCCCTGAACCGCACGGCCTGACGCTCGTACGTCGCCTTTCCTTAACAGCCCGCGTCCTATGGCTTCGGCATGACCCTGACCCCTCGCCTGCTCGGGCTGGCCTTCGCCGCCGCCGACGCCCTGATCGAAGTGGATCAGCAGGGGGTGGTGCGCTTTGCGCTGGGGTCCGGCCCAGTGGCGGGACAGCAGACGGCCGCATGGGTCGGGCAGCCATTCAGCGAGCGCCTGTCCATCAATAGCGCCGCCGCGCTGCAAGCCCTGCTGGATGGTTTGAACCCCGGACAGCGCAGCCCTGCGACTGAGGTTCTGGTGGATTGCGGCGACGGCCGGATGCGTCGGGCGACCCTGCGCGCCTTCGCCTTGCCCGACATCGCCCCGGCGCGGTCGTGCGCCCTGTCCTATGAGGGCGAGCCTTTCGCGGTCGGCGTGGAGCCTGTTCAGATCGGGGCTGCGCCGCCGGACGCCGAAGGGTTTCTGAACCATGCTCGCGCCAGCCTGTCGGGCGGCGACGCAGGCGCCCTGCAGCGGCTGGCCCTGGCCTTCATTGATGTGAACGGCCTGCAGGGCGTCGATGCGACCACGCTGGAACGTGTCCATAACCGCATAGGGGCCACCCTCAGCGCCGCCTCGCACGACGGCACCAGCGCGGGTCGGCTGACCCCGGATCGCTACGCCCTGATCCGCAAGGCTGACGATCAACGCGACCTGGCCGATGAGATGCGTATGGCCGGGCAGGCCGAAGGTCTGGTCCTGTCCGCCGTCGCCAGCCAGGCCAATCTGGGCGAAGACGCCGCCTCGGCCCTGCGGGCCATGCGTTTCGCCATTGAGGGTTGTCTGAAGGAAGGCGGCCTGGATCAGCCGGAACTGTCCTTCGCCGATTCCCTGCAACGGACGCTGAAGGATGCTGACCGCTTCCGCAGCATCGTGCGCGACCGGGAGTTCGCCCTCTACTATCAGCCGATCGTCGACCTGAAGACGCGGGCCGTGCACCATTTCGAGGCCCTGGCGCGGTTCGGCAAGGGATCGGGGCCCGCCGCCGCCATCCGCATGGCCGAGGAACTGGCCCTGATCGACGGCTTCGATCTGGTCGTGGCGGAAAAGGCCGTCCGACGGCTGCGCGAACCGGGCGGGGGCCTGTTGAAGATCGCCGTCAATGTGTCGGGCGCCTCACTGGCGAGCGACGCCTATGTCGCCGCCCTGATGAAGATGACCGCCTCGGCGCCCGAGGATCGTCGGCGCCTCATGGTCGAGGTGACGGAAACCGCCGCACTGGCCGATCTGGCCGCCGCCGACCGCCGTCTGGGCGCCCTGCGCAAGGCGGGGATCAAGGTCTGCATCGACGACTTCGGCGCCGGGTCGGCCTCCTTCGATTATCTGCGCGGCCTGTCGGTCGATGCGGTGAAGATTGACGGGGGCCTAGTGCGCGATATCGACATCGACGCCCGCACCCGCACCCTCGTCGCCCATCTGGTCGAGCTGTGCGGCTCGCTGGATCTGGAGACCATCGCCGAGATGATCGAGACGGATCAGGTGGCCGACGCCCTGCGCGATCTGGGCGTCACCCACGGTCAGGGCTGGCTGTTCGGCCGCGCCGAGGCCGAGCCGCGCACCATCCTGAATGCTCCCTCGATCCGCGGACGCCGTCAGGGCGTGGTCGAAGGCTGGAGCTGACCTGACTTCAGCACGATGGTCCGGTCAACGCGCAGGCTCTGAACGAAGTCCGCGTCGTGGCTGACCACCACCAGAGCGCCGTCATAGGCCGACAGCGCCGCCTCCATCGCCTCGACGGACTCTATGTCCAGATGGTTGGTGGGCTCGTCCAGCACCAGCAGTTGCGGCGGCTGGGCGCCCGTCAGGACGCAGGCCAGAGCCGCGGGCAGCCGCTCTCCGCCTGACAGTTCGCCGACGCGCCGATCCGCCTGTACATTGCGGAACAGAAAACGCGCCAGCGCCGCCCGCGCCGCATTGGGCGTCCCTTGCGGGTTCAGCCGCAGCCAGCCTTCGACGAGCGTTTCATCAGGCCTCAGCATCGCCGCCTGCTGGTCCAGCAGGGCGGCGCGCACTGGCCGTTCAATCGCCCCTGCTGATGGCTGAATCAGCCCCGCGATCAGCTTCAACAGGGTCGTCTTGCCTGCGCCATTGGGGCCGACGACGGCGAGGCGCTCAGGCCCCGTCAGACGCAGTGAGATCGGTCCGAGCAGGCGACGGTCGTCCTCGGTCGATACAACCGCCTCATTCAGATTCAGCACCAGCCGGCCTGCAGGCAGACCTGTCGCGGGCATGGCCAGCGCCAGTTGTCGCACCCGCTCGACGCGCTCACGCGCCTGAGCCAGGTCAGCCTCGACCGCCTGAAGCTTGCGTTCGGCCAGCCGCTGGCCGCGGGCGCCGGATTCCTCGGCGCGTTGGGCCTGGGCGTCGAGCAGGATCTTGGGATCGGAGCTGTTGGCGCGCGCCGCCTTGCCTGCACGATCGCGCCGGGCCTGACGCTCCTGCGCCATCTGGGTTTCGCGTTGCACCCGGCCGACGGCGCGCTCGGCCTGTTCCAGGTCTCGTTCAGCGGCGGACAGTTCGGCGTCGCGGCGCTCGACATAGAGATCCCAGCCGCCGCCATGCACCCGCGCGCCCAGACTGGACAGTTCCACGATGCGATCCACGCGGCGCAACAGGGCGCGGTCGTGACTGACCAGCACAACCCCGCCCGGCCAGTCGGCCACGACATCGGCGATCATGGCGCGAGCCTCGGCGTCCAGATGATTGGTCGGCTCGTCAAGCACCAGGAGGTCCGGCGCCGCCAGTTTCAGCCCCGCCAGCCGCAGGCGCGTCTGCTCTCCGCCGCTCAGGTCCGCCGTGCGCCGGTCCAGCGCCAGGTCAGCCAGACCGACCTCGGCCAGAGCCATCTGCATCCGCTCTTCCAGCGTCCAGTCCGCCTCGGCCATGTCGTCCAGCGAGCCATCGCCCGCCAGTACGCGATGCAGAATCGCCAGAGGCTCTCTGACGCCCAGCGTATCGGCGACGGTCTCGCCGTCGGCAGGGGTCGGGGCCTGCGCCAGCCAGCCGATGGTTCCGACGCGCGTGATCGCGCCCTCGGCGGGCTCAGCCAGACCGGCGATCAGGCGCAGCAGCGTGGTCTTGCCCACGCCGTTACGACCCACGACGGCCGTGCGTTCGCGCCCGAAGGCGAGCGTCAGATTGTCGAAGAGGCCTCTGCCGTCAGGCGTGCGGGCCGCGACGCCGTTGAGCGTCACGAGTGCGGATGCGGACCGGTTTGGGCTTGGGTTGAGTAAGGACATAGGCGAGCGCGAGCAGCGGCATGGAAAGGGCGAAACCGATTTCCAGGGTGCTGATCATGATCGTCGTGCCTCCTCACTGATGCGTTGGCTGAGTGAAGGATGGGGACGGACGTTTCATAACGCAACCCTAAAACTGCGGCTCCGCTTTCATGTGCTGATGCGAGACGCCGCCTTGGGCAATCCGCATCATGGCCTTTGCAGGCCTCGGTTCCTATGTTGCTCGGCATGGACACGCCCGAGCGCACCCTCGCCTTCCGCATCGACCGTCCCGCGCCGAACCGGGCCGAGGCCGCCGCCCGCCGCGACGCCGCCGTGGCCCGCATTCGCGCCGAGACCGGTATCGACGAGGCCATGATCGACGCTCTGGTCGAAGGCTTCTACGCCAGGGTGCGCGAGGATGACTTCATCGGCCCCATCTTCGCCGAGCGCATTGACGACTGGGGCCCGCACCTGGCGCAGATGAAGCTGTTCTGGTCGTCTGTCGCCCTGTCGACCGGCGTCTATCAGGGGCGGCCAATGCCCAAACACCTGCCCCTGCCGATCGACGCCCGCCACTTCGACCAATGGCTGAAACTGTTCGAGGCGACCGCGCATGAACTGTGCCCGCCCGTCGCCGCCGAACACTTCATCGTCCGCGCCCGCCGCATAGCCGAAAGTCTGGAACTGGGCGTCGCCGACGCCAACGGCGTGATGGTCGGCCCCGGCGAACGCTATCGGCGACCGGAAACGTCGTGGGCGCCCGCAGCAGACTAGAAGTTCTCATATTGTTCTTGCTGTTTTCGGCGAATTGATCCCCATATAGCGTCGTCGCCCCGGACCGTTCCGGGGTCTTCCGCGTTCCCGGATTCCATGACCGAAAAGCATAACTTCATTCGCGTTCGCGGCGCCCGCGAGCATAACCTTAAGGGCGTCGATCTCGACATTCCGCGCGAGCAGCTGGTGGTCATGACCGGCCTGTCGGGGTCGGGCAAATCCTCGCTGGCGTTCGACACCATCTATGCCGAGGGCCAGCGTCGCTATGTCGAGAGCCTGTCGGCCTATGCGCGCCAGTTCCTGGAGCTGATGGGCAAGCCGGACGTGGACCTGATCGAGGGCCTGTCCCCGGCCATCTCCATCGAACAGAAGACCACGTCGAAGAACCCGCGCTCGACGGTCGGCACCGTCACCGAAATCCACGACTACATGCGTCTGCTCTGGGCGCGCGTGGGCATTCCCTATTCGCCGGCCACCGGCCTGCCGATCGAGAGCCAGACCATCAGCCAGATGGTCGACAAGCTGACCGCCCTGCCCGACGGCGAGCGCATCCTGCTGTTGGCGCCGGTCGTTCGCGGCCGCAAGGGCGAGTACAAGAGGGAAATGGCCGAGTGGCAGCGTCAGGGCTTCCAGCGGCTGAAGATCGACGGCGAGTTCTACGCCATCGAGGACGCGCCCGCGCTCGACAAGAAGTTCAAGCACGACATCGATATCGTCGTGGACCGCATTGTAACCAAAGAAGGTCTTGAGGGCCGCTACGCCGACAGCATCCAGACAGCCCTGGGTCTGGCCGACGGCATCGCCACGGCGGAATGGGCGAATTCGCCCGAAGGCGAAGAGCCGCGTCGGATCGTTTTTTCCGAGAAGTTCGCCTGCCCTGTCTCGGGTTTCACCATCAGCGAGATCGAGCCGAGGCTGTTCTCGTTCAACAACCCCTTCGGCGCCTGCCCGGCCTGTGACGGCCTGGGGGTCAAGCTGGCCTTCGACGCCGACTTGGTGATCCCTGACCGCGACAAGACCCTGCACAAGGGGGCAGTGGCGCCGTGGGCGCGGGGTCCCTCGCCGCTCTATACGCAGACGCTGCAATCGCTGGCCCTGCACTACGGCTTCTCGATGGACAAGGCTTGGCGCGACCTGCCGGAGAAGGCGCAGGCCGTCATTCTGCGCGGCTCGGGTGGGGACAAGATCAAGTTCGTCTATGACGACAACGCCCGCAAATACGAGGTCTCCAAGCCGTTCGAGGGCGTGCTGCCGAACCTTGAACGACGCTGGCGCGAGACCGACAGCGCCTGGGTGCGCGAGGAACTGGGCCGCTATCAGTCCGAAACGCCGTGCGAGGTCTGCGGCGGCAAGCGCCTGAAGCCTGAGGCTCTGGCGGTCAAGGTCGGCGGCGAGGACATCGCCGACATCTCCAACCTGTCGATCTCGAAGGCCTTCCTGTGGTTTTCGACGCTGGAAGACGCCCTGACCGAAAAGCAGATCGAGATCGCCCGGCGCATCCTCAAGGAAATTACCGACCGGCTGCGCTTTCTGAACAATGTCGGGCTGGACTATCTGAATCTGTCGCGCTCATCCGGCACCCTGTCGGGCGGCGAGAGCCAGCGCATCCGCCTGGCGTCGCAGATCGGATCGGGCCTGACCGGCGTCCTCTATGTTCTGGACGAACCGTCCATTGGCCTGCACCAGCGGGACAACACCCGCCTGCTGGACAGCCTGAAGGGGCTGCGTGATCTCGGCAACTCGGTGCTGGTGGTCGAGCACGATGAGGAGGCCATCCTGACGGCCGACTACGTCATCGACATGGGGCCGGCCGCCGGCGTCCACGGCGGCACGGTCTGCGCCGAGGGCACCCCCGCTGAGGTCATGGCCAACCCCAACTCCCTGACCGGTCAATATCTGACCGGCGCGCGCGAGATCGAGCTGCCGCCCGAAGGTCGCCGTCCGATCGACCGCAAGCGGATGCTCAAGGTTTCGGGCGCCACCGGCAACAACCTGAAGAACGTCACGGGCGAGATCCCGGTCGGCGTCTTCACCTGCATTACCGGCGTCTCGGGCGGCGGCAAGTCGACCTTCACCATCGAGACGCTCTACAAGGCGGCCGCGCGGCGCCTGAACAATGCGTCCGACGCCCCCGCTCCCTTCGATCGCATCGAGGGGCTGGAGCATTTCGACAAGGTCATCGACATCGACCAGTCGCCGATCGGCCGCACCCCGCGCTCGAACCCGGCGACCTACACCGGCGCCTTCGGCCCGATCCGCGACTGGTATGCGGGCCTCCCCGAGGCCAAGGCGCGCGGCTATGGTCCCGGCCGCTTCAGCTTCAACGTCAAGGGCGGCCGCTGCGAGGCCTGTCAGGGCGACGGCGTCATCAAGATCGAGATGCACTTCCTGCCCGACGTCTACGTCACCTGCGACGTCTGCAAGGGCAAGCGTTACAACCGCGAGACGCTGGAAATCGTCTTCAAAGGCAAGAGCATATCGGATGTTCTGGATATGACGGTTGAAGAGGCTGCGCGCTTCTTCACCGCCGTGCCGTCGATCCGCGACAAGATGCTGACGCTGGAGCGCGTGGGTCTGGGCTACGTCAAGGTCGGCCAGCCCGCCACCACTCTGTCCGGCGGCGAAGCCCAGCGGGTCAAGCTGTCGAAGGAACTGTCCAAGCGGGCGACGGGCAAGACGCTCTATATCCTCGACGAGCCGACGACCGGGCTGCACTTCGAGGATACGCGCAAGCTGCTGGAGGTGCTGCAGGAGCTTGTCGAGAACGGCAACACCATCGTGGTGATCGAGCACAATCTCGACGTCATCAAGGTCGCCGACCACCTGCTGGACTTTGGTCCCGAGGGCGGCGACGGCGGGGGCGAGATCGTCGCCGTCGGCACGCCGGAACAGGTCGCCGAGAACCCCGCGAGCTGGACCGGCCGCTATCTGAGGGAAGTGCTGGACCGGCACGAGAAGCGTCGCAAGGGCCGCGTCGCCGCCATGACAGCTGAGCCTGCGCCCGCCAAACGCACCAGGGCCCGCAAGAGCGCCTGAGCCCGACGAGAAACGCCGCGCCCCTTGCCGGAGCGCGGCGTTTTATTTCGGCAATGCCGCTGAATCAGACGCGCGGCGCGCCCTTGAGACCCAGATAGGCCGACGAGAACGGGGCGTAGATGATGGCCGCCTGCGCCGCCGACAGCAGGGCGTTGACCACGCCCCAGATCAGCAGGGCCGGCCAGAACCGCGCCAGAAGCGCGACGACATTGGTCGTCTCGGCTCCGATCAGACTGTTCAGGCCGCCGAAGATCATATTCAGCGGGGCGATGATGATGGAGCCCAGAAGCCCCACCAGAATAGACATGACCCCAGCCAGGATCGCCATGCCCAACAGAGGCCAGAAACGGCCCTTGGTCATGGCCCAGCTTTCCTTGATGGCGATCTTCTCCTCGGCGAAGGTCATCGGCACGACCAGGCTGAGGCGCACGGCCAGCCAGATGGCGACCGCCACAAGCGCCAGACCGCCCAGCACAGCCGGGAGAACCAGCCAGGACGCACCTGTACCGGCAGCGAGACCCGCGAAAAGACCGACGATCAAGGCGCCGCCCATGGTGACGAAAAACATCAGCACCGCGACCAACAGGGTGGCCCCAAGGACGCGCAGTTCATCCCGGCCGAGACGCAGATAGCCGAAACGCTTGTCCTGCGGCCGGATGACCGAGCGCGCGACCGCCGTAGCGAGCACGGCGCTGAACAACAGAGACAGAGGCAAGGCCAGCCCCATCATGGCGCCGTAGGCCTGACCCAGCGTGGACAGGTCGCTCATCGACGGCGACGGGTTCTGCTCGACCTGTTCGGCCAGGCTGATGATGTTGATGAGGTTTCCACCCGCTACAGCGAAGAACACCACGAAGAAGGCGACATAGGCGCCCGCCCAGGCCAGGATGGCGAGCGGCGCCCGCCGGGCCAGACGGAAGCCCTCGAAGGCGGATTCGGTGGCGTTGAAACTCATGCTGGCTCCTCGATTCCCGATCAGCTTAACGCAGCCGCCGCCCGTGCGACAGCACCGACCACGACAGGCGCCGCATGACAGGACCGCGTCGCGCGGCTAGAAGGCCGCCATGTCGAACGCGTCTCCCGCTCCCCGCCCCGCCCCCGCTCCTGTGCATGTCATTGGCGGAGGTCTCGCCGGTTCCGAAGCGACCTGGCAGATCGCCCAGGCGGGCGTGCCCGTCATCCTGCACGAAATGCGCCGGAACGAGCCGGAAGAGGTGCGCACCGACGCCCACCACACCACGGGTCTGGCCGAACTGGTCTGCTCAAACTCCTTCCGCTCGGACGACTGGGAGTTCAACGCTGTTGGCCTGCTGCATGCCGAGATGCGGGCGCTGGACAGCCTGATCATGGCCTGCGGCGACGCCAATCAGGTGCCGGCGGGCGGCGCTCTGGCGGTTGATCGCGTCGCCTTTTCGGACGCGGTGACGGCCAAGCTGGAAGCGCACCCGCTGGTGACCATCGTGCGCGAAGAGATCGCGGGCATTCCGCCGGAAGGCTGGGACAATGTGATCGTCGCCACCGGGCCGCTAACCTCGCCCGCCTTGGCTGAGGCGATCCTAAAGGCAACGGGCGAGGAGAGCCTCAGCTTCTTCGACGCCATCGCCCCTATCATTCACACCGACAGCATCGATTTCGACGTGGCCTGGCGCCAGTCGCGCTATGACAAGGAAGGCCCCAGCGGCGACAAGGCGGCCTATGTGAACTGTCCGATGGACAAGGCCCAGTACGAGGCCTTCATCGACGCCCTGCTGGACGGCCCCAAGGCTGACTTCAAAGAATGGGAGGACGTGCCCTATTTCGACGGCTGCCTGCCGATCGAAGTCATGGCCGAGCGCGGCCGCGAGACCCTGCGCCACGGTCCGATGAAGCCGGTCGGCCTGACCAACCAGCACAACCCGACGGTCAAGCCCTACGCCATCGTGCAACTGCGTCAGGACAATGCGCTGGGGACCCTGTTCAACATGGTCGGCTTCCAGACCAAGCTGAAATACGGCGCCCAGACCGACGTCTTCCGCATGATTCCCGGGCTTGAGAACGCCCAGTTCGCGCGTCTGGGCGGTCTGCACCGCAACACCTTCCTGAACAGTCCCAAGTTGCTAGACAAGCAGATGCGGCTGAAGGCCCTGCCGCGCCTGCGCTTCGCCGGTCAGGTGACGGGGGTCGAGGGCTACGTCGAGAGCGCGTCGATGGGTCTGCTGACGGGCCGTCTGGCGGCGGCGCAGGCGCTGGGCCGCGATCTGGCGACGCCGCCGCCGGAAACGGCGATGGGCGCCCTGGTCGAACATATCACCGGCGGGCACATGGAAGGCTCGAAGTTCCAGCCGATGAACATCAACTACGGCCTGCTGCCGCCGCTGGAGGCGCCCAAGGTCGATGAGGACGGCAATCGCATCCATCCCAAGGAGCGCGGTCGCGCCAAGAAGCGCCTGCAGAGCCTCCGCGCCATCGAGGCGCTGAAAGCCTGGCGCGACGCGGCCGTCTAACTCAGCTTGGCGCCGCCGGGGCGGAAGGTCAGGGTCATCGCGGCCATGACCAGAAGGCCTAGCCCCATCAACATCCACGCGTGACTGAGATCCGACAGGCGGTCGCGCAGCAGCCCGGCCGCCAGCGGCGACAGGCTGGCGATGATGTAGCCGCCGCCCTGAACGAAGGCGAGCAGGTCGCCGGAGCGCACCGGGTCGTCGATCTGGTCCATCGCCAGGATCAGGGTCAGGGGAAAGACGGCGCCGATCCCCAGACCCAGCAGCAGCATGACCGGGATCGCCAGACTGACCGGCGTCAGCACCAGTCCGGCCAGACCGATCAGGGCCAGGGCCACGGCCAGCAGCATCGGCCCGCGCCGGTCGGGAAATCGCGCGATGAACAGCGACACCAGCACGCCCGCCAGCACCTCGGCGCCCGTCATGCCGCTAAGCAGGAAGCCCGCCGTCGCCCTCGCCTGCCCCATGTCGACATAGTAGGGCGGCAGCCAGGCCAGCACGAGCGTGTAGGCCGAGGTGCCCAGCCCCAGAATAGGGACCAGCGCCCAGGCGCGGGGCTGTTTCCAGAACGGGTGCTCGGGGTCGGTCCCTTCGGCTACGGCGAGGCGGTTCGGCTCTTCGGCGGCCGGGGTGCGCGAAGCCATGATCCAGACAACGGCCGCCACAAGGGCCGGAACCGACCAGAGCGCCAGCGCCACGGCCCAGCCGAACGCCTCGGCGAAGCCCGCCGCCGTCGCCGCCGCCACGGCCGCGCCGCCCATGATGCCGGTCGTATAGACGCCCATCACCGTGCCGAACCGCGCCGGAAATGCGCGCTTGATGACGACGGGCGCCAGGGCCTGAATGAGGGCTACGCCGACGCCGACCACCACGGCGCTAAGAATCAGGCCGCCGGTGCTGCTGAACGGCCAGCGGGCCAGACAGGCCAGAGCGATGAGAACGGCGCCCAACAGAATGCCCATCCGCTCGCCAAGACGGCGCCGCAACGGCCGGATCGACAGGGCTCCGACGCCGATCATCGCCACCGGCAGGGTCGTCAGCAGGCTGGCCGTGGTCGAATCCATGCCCGTCGTCGCCTCGATCAGGTCGAGCAGCGGCCCGACCGCCGCCATCGCCGGACGCAGGTTCAGGGCCAGGGCGAAGATGGCCGCGATCAACAACAGGCCCGCGCCGCGCGACGGCGGCGAGGCGTTCGACTGATCCATCCGAGGTGACTCCGGCTGCGAGAGACGATAGTATCTCTGCATCGAGTATCTTGATGTCAAGACAATGACCGATCGCGCCGCCCGCGCCGCCGCCCAATGGGCCGTTGCGCGCCCCGACCTCGACCTGCTGGCGATGGAGACGCTGGGCCGTCTGCATGAGGCGTCGATTCTGGTCACGCGCGAGCGGCAGGCGCCGCTGTATGCGCGCTATGGTCTGCAGCATGGCGAGTTCGATGTTCTGGCGACGCTGCGCCGTGCGCCCTCGTCCGAGGGGCTAACGCCCACCGCGCTTTATGAGGCGACGATGATGTCGTCCGGCGGCATGACGGCGCGGCTGGACCGGTTGCAGAAGTCCGGCCTGATCGAGCGCACGCCGCACCCCAACGACCGCCGCGCCTCACTGGTCAAGCTGACGCCCAAGGGCTTCGATCTGATCGAGGCCATGATGCCGCTGCACATGGCGGAAAGTCAGGCCATGCTGGCCGACCTGTCGCGCGAGGAGCAAGCCGTGCTGGGCGCCCTGCTCGCCCGCCTGATCGCAACGGTCGAGGCTTAAACCATTTTCGGTTCAGTCGGAATCGACTGAACCCAGAACAATGGTCCAGAAATATCTGGAGCGAACATCTGAGTTTAGTTGGACTTGTGTCCAACTAAACCGATTTCGCTCTAGGCCCGCTTCATCCGACGGTTCCAGGGCATGACCGCCAGCAGCCGCGCCATGCCGCAGAAGCCGGTCGCGCCGGCCACGAACAGGCCCGCCCCGACAAAGGCGCTGACGCCCCAGAAGCCGGGATGGACCATGACGCCCAGCGCCACGCCCAGCAGGATCAGTCCGCCCGCCGCCATCTGCACCTGACGCATCAACTCCAGCGGCTGTTTGCGGTCGGCCGCGACCGGCAGGCCCGCCTTCTTCCAGGCGTCCAGACCGCCCGCCAGAACGTGGGACGGCCCATCGATGCGGGCGGCCAGTCTATCGCAGTTGCCGGCCGTGCGGTTGCCGCTGCGGCACATGAAGATGACGTCTTTGCCGGGCTTGAGGTTGAGATCAGCGCTTTCAAAAGCGGACAGGGGCGCCGTCACGGCGCCCGCGATGTGTTCGCGCGCATGTTCATCAGGCTCGCGCACGTCGATCAGCACGGCCGCGCCCGCCTTCAGGCGAGCGGCGACATCGGCGGGGGAAAGGGAAACCAGCGGGTTCATCAGAAAATCTTTCAGGAAGCCGCGACGCTCAATGCGCCTCAGGCGGGCAGAAAATCTCGGCCAGGACGGCGATCACCTTCAGGGCGACAGGGTCGGCGATCCGATAGAAGACGGCGGCGCCGCTCTTGCGCGCGCTGACCAGACCGTCCTTGCGAAGCCGCGCCAGATGTTGGGAAAGGGCCGATTGCGACAGGCCGACCTGAAGGTCGGCGACCTGGCGTTCGCCGTCGCCGATCTGGCACAGGATCATCAGGCGGTGCTCATTGGACAGGGCCTTCAGCAGTCGCGAGGCGTCGCCCGCGCTGGCCTGAAACCGCTCCAATCCGACACGTTCAAGATCAATCATGGCACGGATATATGCCATGATTCTAAATTAGCAATAACTAATATATGGGCACGCCTAAAGCGCCGTTCAGATCCGGCCCCTCAGCACCGCCCAGAACAGGCGCAGTCGCTTGAAGGGCTCTGGTACGTCCGGCTTGATCAGGGCGGCGGAAGCCACGGCCGGGAAAGCGGCGGCAGGCAGAGTTCGCAGGGCTTTATTGGCTTCGGGACGGGCCGCACTCGCCTGATCGACCTGTCCGGTCTGGGCCAGTGCGCGCACGCGACCAGCGGCGGCGGCCGCAGCTTCATGCCCCTCCCCTGCCAGAATCCGCACCGCCGCCTGCATCGGCCCGACGTAGAAGGCCTCCAGATCGTGCGGCTCGCCGTGCACCCGGCCGATGTGGGCCTCGATCAGGGCGTCGAACGCAGCGCGCTCCAGACCGTGACGCGCAACCGCCGCCGTCAGCGCCTCCAGCACGGGATGGCCCAGACGCGGCGTGTCGGAGAAGACGCCGTCCATCTGTTCGGACCACCAGGCGTAGCGCATCTCGGCCAACAGCGGCTGGGTCACGCGCGTGGGAATGGCCATCAGCTCCGCCTCGAAGGCGTACAAGGCGATCAGGTCGGCGCGCGCCTGTTCGTCCGCCACGAAGCGGCTGGTCAGCCAGCGGTCGAGGTCGGCGGCGCGAACCTGGGCGTCAAGATCAACAGTCATGGCGACCGCCCTTCGGCCATTGAGGCGGCGGCATCAAGTCCGGAATGCACACGGCCCGCCTTCCCTGCGGAAGACGGGCCGTGATCTGGAGCCGTCGACGCTGATTAGGGCCTGCTGGCCATGCCCAGCTTCACCGGCGTGGCGTCGGCCTTGCCGCCGCCGCTGCGGTCCACGCCCCACAGCAGGATGATCGGCGCGCCCACATAGATGGACGAGAAGGTGCCGATGATCACGCCGAAGGCCAGGGTGATGGAGAAACCGCGCAGGGCCTCGCCACCGAAAACGGCCAGGACGATCAGAACGATCACGGTCGTCACGCCGGTGATGATGGTCCGCGACAGGGTCTCGTTGATCGACAGGTCGATGACTTCACGCAGCGGCATGACCTTATACTTCCGCAGATTTTCGCGCAGGCGGTCGAAGACGACGACGGTGTCGTTCATCGAATAGCCGATGACCGTCAGCAGGGCCGCGACCAGGTTCAGGCTGAACTCCATGCGCAAGGCGACGATCAGGCCGAAGGTCAGGGCCACGTCGTGCAGCAACCCCGCCACGGCGCCGATGCCGAACTGCCACGGGAAGCGGAAGGCGATGTAGAGGAACATCAGCACCACTGCCACGACGAGGGCCAGGACGCCGTTGGTCAGCAGTTCGCCCGAGACCTTGGAGCCGACCACGCTGACGCCGGAATAGCCGACCTGGCCGACAGCGTCGCTGATGGCGGTTTCCACCTTCTCGACGACAGCAGACTGGTCCTGGTCCGAGGGCACCTGGAAGCGCACGATGGCGGTCGAGCCGTCGTCCACATTGGTGTCACGACGCGCGATGCCCTGCACCTGGACGTCGCCCAGATCCAGTCCGCTGACCGCGCCGCGCAGCTTGTCCAGTTCCAGCACCTGACCGGCGGGCTTGGCGACTTCCATCGAGGCGCCGCCCCGGAAGTCGATGCCCAGATTCAGACCCGGATAAAAGCAGCCGATGATCGCCGCCACTGTCAGGATCGCCGACAGGATGGCGAAACCCTTGGCGTATTTGACGAAATGGAAGTTCGTCTTGTGCGGCAGCAGTTTGATAAGAGGCCAACCGTTCATCGTCATTACTCCGCGATCGGCAGTTTCTTCGGCTTGGCGATCTTGAGCCAGTAGCCGAGCAGGACTTGGGCCGTCAGCACCGAAGAGAAGACGGAGGTGAAGACGCCGATGGTCAGGGTCCAGGCAAAGCCCCGAACGGGGCCTGCGCCGAACATGAACATGATGATGGCCGCCACAAGAGTGGTCAGGTTGGCGTCGATGATGGTGCCCATGGCGCGGCTGAAGCCTGCATCCATCGAGGCCACGACCGACCGCCCCTGACGCGCCTCGTCACGCATCCGCTCATAGATCAGCACGTTGGCGTCGACCGCCACGGCGAAGGTCAGGATCAGACCGGCGATTCCCGGCAGGGTCAGCGTCGCCTGGGTCAGCGACATGGCCGCGACGATCAGGATCCCGTTCAGGATTAGACCGATCACCGAGATTCCGCCGAACAGGAAGCCGTATGCCAGGATCATGAAGACCACGATGACGACGAAGCCCAGCGCGGTCGACAGGGCGCCTGCGGCCACGGCGTCGGCGCCCAGTTCGGCGGTGACGACGCGGCGTTCCTCGACGTTCAGCGGGGCCGGAAGGGCGCCGCCGTTCAGCAGGTTCACCAGTTCCGACGCCGAGGCGATCGTGAAGCTGCCGGTGATCTGGCCGCTGCCGCCAGTGATGGCCGATTGGATGGTCGGGGCCGAGATCACCTTGCCGTCCAGGATGATGGCGAAGGGCTTGCCCAGGTTCTGGGCGGTCGCTTCGGCGAAGCGGCGGGCGCCCTGGCCGTCGAACTGGAAGTCGATGGCGGGACGCTGGTTCTGATCCGAGCCGACGCCCGCGCGGGTCAGGTTTTCACCCGACACCAGGATGCGCTTCTTGACCAGATAAGGCGTGCCCTGATCGTCTGTCAGAAGTTCTGCGTCCGGCGGCACGCGGCCAGCCATGGCGTCGTTCAGACCCGTAGGCGAGGTGTCCACCATCTGGAAGGTCAACTGGGCCGTGCGGCCAACCAGACGCTCCAGCTCGGCCGGATCGCTCTGACCCGGCGCCTGGACGACGATGCGGTCGGCGCCCTGACGTGTGATGGCGATTTCCTTGGTGCCCGAGCTGTCCAGACGACGCCGCACCACTTCGATCGACTGATCGACTGCGGTGGCGCCCATGCTGTTCAGCGCGGCCTCGGTGAAGGCGTAACGGATACGGCCCCCGCCCAGCTTGGTCGCCACGCGGTCGGGCTGACCGGTCGCGCCCATGCCCTGTTGAGCCATGGTCCGCAGGGTGTTGAAGGCCGTGTCATAGGCGGCGCCCTCGGCGACGGTGACGACGACCCCGCCCGGTTCGCGCTGCATGCCGACGATATTGACCTGGTCTTCGCGCAGGGAAACGCGAACGTCTTCCATCAGGTTGGAGACGCGCTTTTCGCGCATCTCGGGCACATCGACCTCCAGCAGGAGGTATGAGCCCCCCTGCAGGTCCAGGCCCAGGTTCAGGCCGTTGCTCGGCAGCCAGCTCGGCAGAGCCTCGCGCTGCGCCGGCGACAGCACGCTTGGATAGGCCAGGAACAACCCGAGGACGAGCGATAGCGCGACCAGGGTGATCTTCCAGCGTGAAAGCTGAATCATGTCTCGGTTCTCTTCAGGGCCGGCGCGCGCCGCGCCGAGGCGAGGCTATCAGCCCTTGTCGTTGGCGGCGATGGCGGTGCGGTTGCGCACCTCGGCGATCATCGCCTTGACCACGCGGACATTCACGCCCTGCGAGATCTCGACCATGGCCTCGGCGTCCTCGACGCGGGTGACCTTGCCGACCATGCCGTTGGACAGGACGACTTCATCGCCGCGCTTCACGCCGGCGATCAGGGCCTGATGGGCCTTCATCCGCTTTTGTTGCGGACGGATCATCAGGAAGTAGAACAGGACGAAGATCGCCAGGATCGGGGCGATGTTGATAAACAGGGCCATCAGGCCGCCGTCTTGGGCTGCAGTCATTAGGAAACTCCCCGACGCGGGCCGCGCCTTCATTGGGGGCCCTTCGAAATCAAGGCGCGGAAACTAGGGTGCGCCGGGCCGTTTTGCAACGCGACCTGATGACAAGAACGTCCGGACGCAGCCGCCCGGACGCCTCTTTTCACGTCATCAGCGCGGCAGGACCGTCAACGGGTCCAGCGCGACCGGATCATCGCCGCGCATCTGACGCACTTCATAGTGGATGGATGGGCGGCCGTCGCCGGCTGTCAGGCCCACGGTGCCGATCGCCTGTCCCGCCCGCACCTGCGCTCCGTCGCGCACGGTGGCCGAGCCCAGATGGCCGTAGACCGTGCGCCAGCCGTCGCGGTGAACGATCAGGACCGTCAGCCCCTGCCCCACGATATCATCGCCGACATAGGCCACGGTTCCGTCGGCCGAAGCCTTGACCTCGGTTCCCGCCGAGGCGCCGATGTTGATGCCGTTATTGCGCTCGCCCATGCCGACCGGGCCGAAGCGACGCAGGATGTCGCCGCGCACCGGCCACTGCAGGGCCAACGGCTGGCCGACTGGAGCCGAAGGCGCGACCGGCGCCGTGGCGGCAGGCGCGCGGGTCGGCGGCGGCAGGGGTGCGTTCCCGCTGGGCGGTGGAGGCGGCGGCGGAGCCATGCCGTTGTTCGGCGTCCTGACCCCGACCGGCGACGGTCCGGTGGCGTAGGGGTCGGAGCCCCCGTCCACAGCGCTGTCCGGCAGGATGATGCGTTGACCTGAGCTGATGGCGCCGCGCGGCCCCAGGCCGTTGAGGTCGATCAGAATCTGCACCGGCGTGCGGAAACGGCGGCCCACGCCTGAAATCGTATCGCCCGGCTGGATGACATAGGTGGCGCCGGGCATCCCCGGATTGCCGGCTGTCGGCGGCGTCGTCACCGTGATCGGCGCGCCCGTCGACGGATAGGCCGGACCGCCCGGAGGCGGCAGGCCGCCGCCCTCGATGCTGCCCGCCGGAGCGCGAGGGCCTTCCTCGATCGGCGGCTGTGCGGGCTGCTGCGGCTGAGCCGGTTGGCCCTGATAATAGGGATTGTTCGGATAGGCGCCCGGCTGCTGGCCCGGCTGTTGCGGATAGCCGCCCGGCGTCGTCGGCCGGGTCGAATAGCGCGGCTCGCTCGGATAGGTCGAACACGCCGTGAACGCCAGCGCCCCGCCGACGACCGCCGCCGCCCTGATCCAGCCTGTAAAGCCGCTCATGCGTCTCTCCGTATTAACCATGCTCGCCGGTTTGCCCCGACCCGTCGGAGAATCCAACCCGCTAACCCGCGCAAAAGTGGGGCGGAAAGGTTAATGGAGCGGTGAGATTTCGCCCCTAGCCCTCTTTCGCCGTCCCTTCGACCAGGGGAACGAAGCGGACTTCGCACAGGCTTTCGCGCTGAAAGCTGCCGTCCGGTTGGCCGGTGTAGCGGTTCAGCATCTGCACCGAGGTGCGGCCGACCGGCGCGACCAGAACGCCGCCCGGCTTGAGCTGTTTCAGCAGTTCCGTCGGCTCGTGCGGCGAGGCCGCCGTCACCATGATGCGGTCGAACGGCGCCTGTTCCGGCCAGCCCTGCCCGCCGTCTCCGTGGCGGGTGAAGACGTTGTCGATGCCGAGGATTTTCAATCGGTTCTCGGCCTCGGTTAAGAGGCTCTTGTAACGCTCGACCGAGTAGACGAAGCGCGCCATGCGGCTGAGCACCGCGCACTGATAGCCGCTGCCGGTGCCGATCTCGAGCACGCGGTGGCGCGGCTGGACGTCCAGCGCCTGGGTCATCAGGCCGACGATATAGGGCTGGCTGATCGTCTGGGCGCAGTCGATCGGCAGGGCCTGATCCTCCCACGCCTGATCGAGGAATTTCTCGTGGACGAAGACGGCGCGGTCGATGGATTCCATCGCCTTGAGCACTCGCGCATCCGTCACCCCCTGACGCCGCAGCGACAGGATCAAGCGGCCCGCGCGGTCGTCCCTGAGACTCATTTTTCCTGCGGCCCCTTGGGCGGCGCGCCGCCCAGAACCTTCTTCAGGTCGTTGACCGACTGCATGTGCGTCAGGTCGATGTGCAGCGGCGTGACCGAGATGCGGCCCTCGTCCATCGCGCGCAGATCGGTGCCGTCGGCGTGCTCCTGCGGCGCGCCGCGGAAGGCCATCCAGTAGTAGTCGCGGCCGCGCAGATCGGTGCGGCGGATGGCGTGCATCTCGCCGATATCGCGGAAGCCCTGGCGCGTCACCTCCACCGACTTGACCAGTTCGGGCGGCAGGCGCGGGAAGTTGACGTTCATGACCACGCCCTCCCCCCATTTCTGCTCCAGCAGGCGGGCGACGATGCCGGGACCAAAGGCTTCGGCCGTTTCCCAGTGCGCCACCACGTCATCGTGGAAACGCTCCAGCGACTGCGACAGGGCAATGGAGCGGATGCCGAAGGCCATGCCCTGAAGCGCGCCCGCCACCGTGCCGGAATAGCTGACGTCCTCGCCTACATTGTGGCCGCGGTTGACGCCCGACAGCACCAGATCAGGCCGTTCGGGCATGATGTCGTTGACGGCCAGTATGACGCAGTCGGTCGGCGTGCCGGTGACGGCGAACCGCTTGTCGCCCAGCTTGTTGACGCGCAGCGGCTCGGTCAGGGTGATGCCCCGCCCCTTGGCCGACTGCTCGGTCTGGGGCGCAACGACCCAGACATCGTCCGACAGGGTGCGGGCGATCTTCTCGAGGCAGGCCAGGCCCTCGGCCTCGATGCCGTCGTCGTTGGTCAGAAGGATACGCATCAGTTGGACGCCACGCCTACAGTCTTGAGTCCGCCCATATAAGGCTGCAGGGCAGCCGGAACCGCGATGGTCCCGTCCTCCTGCTGATAGTTTTCCATCACCGCGACCAGGGTGCGGCCGACAGCCAGACCCGAGCCGTTCAGGGTGTGCAGATACTCGGTCTTCTTCTCACCTGCGCGCTTGAACCTGGCGTCCATGCGCCGGGCCTGGAAGTCGCCGCAGTTCGAGCAGGAGCTGATCTCGCGATAGGTGTTCTGCGAAGGCAGCCAGACCTCGAGGTCGTAGGTCTTCTGCGCCGAGAAGCCCATGTCGCCCTTGCACAGCAGCACCTTGCGATAGGGCAGTTCCAGCGCCTGCAGCACCGCCTCGGCGCAACCAGTCATGCGCTCATGCTCGGCTTCGGAATCCTCCGGGCGGCAGATGGAGACCATCTCGACCTTGGAGAACTGGTGCTGGCGGATCAGGCCACGCGTATCGCGCCCCGCCGACCCGGCCTCGGCGCGGAAGCACGGCGTCAGCGCGGTCATGCGCATGGGCTGGACGACCTCGTCTTCGGACAGGATCTGCTCGCGCACGAGGTTGGTCAGGGAGACTTCGGCGGTGGGGATGAGCCAGCGGTGACGAGTCAGCGCAGAAACGCTGGGTACGGTGATGTGCTTGCCGTCGTCATCGTTGACGATTTTCGAAAGGCTCGGCGCGAACACCCCGCCCGGATTCGAAAAATCGAAATCATCAAAATTAATAAAGCTGGAAGCGAAAAACAGGTCTTCTTCGAACTTCGGCAACTGCCCCGTGCCAAACATCGCCTCGTCGCGCACGAGTAGCGGCGGATTCACTTCCTGATACCCGTGCTTATCCGTCTGCATGTCCAGCATGAACTGGCCGATGGCGCGTTCCAGACGCGCCAGTTGGCCTTTCAGCACGGCGAAGCGCGAGCCGGACATCTTGGCGGCGGCCTCGAAGTCCAGCAGGCCCAAAGCCTCGCCCAGATCGGCGTGATCTTTGGCGAGGCCGGTCGTGCGGGGTTCGCCCCACTTCAGGATCTCGACGTTGTCGTTCTCGTCCTCGCCGTCCGGTACATCGGCGGCGGCCAGATTCTTCAGCCCGGCCAGCAGGTCGCGCAGTTCGGCGCCCTTGGCGGTTTCGGCCTCGCCCGCCTCGGCGATCTCGCCCTTGAGGGCCTCGACCTCGGCCTTCAGGCGATCGGCCTCGGCCATGTCCTTCTTGCCCATGGCGGCGCCGATGGCCTTGGAGGCGGCGTTGCGCTTGGCCAGGGCGTCCTGACCGCGCGTCTGGGCGGCGCGCAGGTCGACGTCCAGCGTCAGAATGCGCGCGACGACCTCTGCGGCGTCATCCACGCCGCGCGACGACCAGCCCGCAACGAAGGCTTCGGGATTGTCGCGAATGGCTCGGATATCGTGCATGGCGTCGCTCTTTCGGCGCTCAAGGGAGGGAGAGCCGAAGGCTGTAGCGCCCCGCGCGGAGTCGGGCAAATGCTGAGGCGGGTTTCGACGCCCCCTTTTCGTAACAGTTATGGTTGCCTATATGGTTTTCCAACGGCGCGGCGCAGGCTGCGCATACTAGGAGAGCGCACAATGATCGACGTCAGACCCTTCAACACCCTCGGCGGCGCCAACCACGGCTGGCTGAACGCCAAGCATCACTTCTCGTTCGCCAACTACTATGATCCCAAGCGCATGGGCTGGGGGCGTCTGCGCGTCTGGAACGACGATGAGATCGCCGCGCAATCGGGCTTTCCGCCCCACCCGCACGCCGACATGGAAATCATCACCTATGTCCGCACCGGAGCGATCACGCACCAGGACTCGATGGGCAATACCGGCCGCACGGGAGCGGGCGACGTTCAGGTGATGAGCGCCGGGACCGGCGTGCGTCACGCCGAATACAATATGGAGCACGCGCTCACGACGCTGTTCCAGATCTGGATCGAGACCGATCGACCGGGCGCCCAGCCGTCGTGGGGTCAGCGCGAGTTCCCCAAGAGCGACCGTTCGGGCCGTTTCACCGTCGTCGCCTCAGGCGATCCGGCGGACGAGGCGCTGACGATCAACGCCGACGCCAGGGTGCTGGCCGCCACGCTAAAGGCGGGCGAAAGCCTGTCCTATGATCTGGCCAGCGGCCGCCGCGCCTATCTGGTGCCCGCCGTGGGCCAGGTGGACGTCAACGGCACGACGCTGAACGCGCGCGACGGCGCGGGCATCATGGACGAACCGACGATCACCATCACGGCCAAGGAAGACGCCGAACTGGTGATGGTCGACAGTCTGTAATCCTGTCGAGCACGCTGATCCTGGGAGCGAAGGCCCCCAGGATCAGCCGCTGGATCAAAGCCCCAGCTTGGCCTTCAGGATGTCGTTGACGGCGGCCGGGTTGGCCTTGCCGCCGGTGGCCTTCATGACCTGACCGACGAACCAGCCGATGGCCTGGGGCTTCTCGGCGACGGCGGCGGCCTTGTCGGGGTTGGCGGCGATGATCTCGTCCACCGCCTTCTCGATGGCGCCGGTGTCCGTGACCTGCTTCAGGCCGTGCTTCTCGACCACCTCGGCGGGAGAGCCTTCGCCGTTCCAGACGTGATCGAAGACCTCCTTGGCGATCTTGGACGAGATGACGTTCGTCTCGATCAGTTCGACCAGCTGGGCCACATGGGCGGCGGGCAGCGGGTTGTCGCTGAAATCCTTGCTATCCGCAGCCAGACGCGCCGAGACCTCGTTCGTCACCCAGTTGGACACCAGCTTGGCGTCGCGGCCTTTCGCGGCGGCCTCGAAATATTCGGCCTTGGCCTGTTCCGAAATCAGCACGCCCGCGTCGTATTGCGAAAGGCCGTATTCGCTCATGAAGCGGCGGCGCTTGTCGTCCGGCAGTTCCGGCAGGCTGGCCTTGATTTCATTGATCCAGGCCTGTTCCAGCACCAGCGGCAGCAGGTCAGGGTCCGGGAAGTAGCGATAGTCCTGCGCCTCTTCCTTGGAGCGCATGGAACGGGTCTCACCCACCGTCGCGTCATACAGGCGCGTTTCCTGAATGATCGAACCGCCGTCTTCGAGGATCTCGATCTGGCGGCGCGCCTCATACTGGATCGCCTGAGAAATGAAGCGGAAGCTGTTGACGTTCTTGATCTCGCAGCGCGTGCCCAGGAAGCTGAAGTCGCCCGTTTCCTTGAACCTGTCGTAGTTGCCTTCGCGGCAGACCGACACGTTCACGTCGGCGCGCAGATTGCCCTTCTCCATGTCGCCGTCACAGGTGCCGAGGTAGATCAGGATGGTCCGGATCTTCTTGACGTAGGCGACCGCCTCTTCCGGCGTGCGGATGTCGGGGCGCGAGACGATCTCCATCAGCGCCGTGCCAGCCCGGTTCAGGTCGACGTAGGATTCAGTCGGCGACAGGTCGTGGATCAGCTTGCCCGCGTCCTGCTCCAGGTGCAGGCGTTCGATGCCGACGTTGAAGAAGCTGCCGTCCTCGGCCTCCACCTCGACCACGCCCTCGCCGACGATGGGGTGATAGAGCTGGCTGATCTGATAGCCGGTCGGCAGGTCGGGATAGAAGTAGTTCTTGCGGTCGAACTGGCTCTTCAGGTTGATCTGGGCGCGCAGGCCCAGGCCCGACTTCACCGCCTGCTCGACGCAATACTTGTTCAGTGTCGGCAGCATGCCGGGGAAGCCGGCGTCGATCAGCGACACCTGCTCGTTCGGCCCGGCGCCGAAGCCGACCGCCGCGCCCGAGAACAGCTTGGCGTTCGAGGCGACCTGGGCGTGGATCTCCAGACCCATGACGATTTCCCAAGCGCCCGTGCGGCCCTGGATCAGTTTGGTGTTCTCAGTCATGCTCACCACCAACGGTCCGGCTTGGCGACGTAGCCCGCCGCGTCTTCGAGGGCGCCCGCGACCTGGAAGACGGTCGCTTCGTCCAGGGCCTTGCCGATGACCTGCAGGCCCAGCGGCAGGCCCTCGCTGTTCAGCCCCGCGGGCACAGAGATGCCCGGCAGACCGGCCAGGTTGGTCGTCACCGTGAAGACGTCGTTCAGATACATCGTCAGCGGGTCGATCTGCTTGTCGCCGATGGCGAAGGCGGCCGACGGGGTGGACGGCGTCAGGATGGCGTCCACCTTGCCCCAGACATTGTCGAAGTCCTCGGCGATGCGGCGACGCACCTTCAGCGCCTTGACGTAATAGGCGTCGTAGAAGCCCGCCGACAGCACATAGGCGCCGATGGTCAGGCGGCGCTGGACCTCCTTGCCGAAGCCCTCGGCGCGCGAGGCGGCGTAGAGGTCGTCCAGCGACGAGAAGTCCTCGGCGCGATGGCCGAAGCGCATGCCGTCATAGCGCGCCAGGTTCGACGACGCCTCGGCCGGGGCCACGATGTAGTAGGTCGGCAGCGCGTATTTGGTGTGCGGCAGGCTGATCTCGACGATCTCGCAACCGGCGGCCTTCAGCCAGGCGACGCCCTGTTCCCACAGCGCCTTGATCTCTTCGGACATGCCGTCGATCAGATATTCCGCCGGCACGCCGATGCGCAGGCCCTTGACCGACTGGCCGACGGACTGAGTCCAGTCGGGGGTCGGGACGTCGAGGCTGGTCGAGTCCTTGGCATCAAACGAGCACATGGACTTCAGCAGCAGGGCCGCGTCCTTCACCGTCTTGGTGATCGGCCCGGCCTGATCCAGCGAGGAGGCGAAGGCCACCATGCCGAAGCGGCTGGCGCGGCCGTAGGTCGGCTTGATGCCGACCGTGCCGGTGAAGGCGGCGGGCTGGCGGATCGAGCCGCCGGTATCCGAGGCCGTCGCGGCCAGACACAGGTCAGAAGCCACGGCCGAGGCCGAGCCGCCCGACGAACCGCCCGGCGTCAGCTCGGCGTTCGAACCCTTGGCCTTCCACGGGTTCTTCACCGGACCGAAGGCCGAGGTTTCATTGGCCGAGCCCATCGCGAACTCGTCCATGTTCAGCTTGCCCAGCATGACCGCCCCGTCGCGCCACAGATTGGCGGTGACGGTCGATTCATACGGTGGCACGAAACCGCGCAGCATGTTGGAGGCGGCCGTCGTCTGAACGCCTTCAGTGCAGAACAGATCCTTGACGCCCAGCGGCGCGCCTTCCAGCGCCCCGCCCTCGCCCTTGGCCAGACGGGCGTCAGACGCGCGCGCCTGTCCCAGCGCCTTGTCCGCCGTCAGTTCGATATAGGCGTTCAGCGTCGGGTTCGCGGCCTCGATATTGGTCAGGAAGGCCTGGGTCAGCTCTTCCGACGAGAAGGTCTTGGCCTTCAGGCCGTCGACGGCGTCGGCCAGCGTCAGCTTGGTCAGATCGGTCATGACTTACTCCACGACCTTGGGCACGACGAAGAAGCCGTCGGCGGACTTGGGCGCGTTGGACAGGACGTCGGCGACCTTGTCGCCGTCCGTCACCACGTCATCGCGCAGGCGAAGCGGTTGAGACACGTTGGAGGTCATCGGCTCGACGCCCTGCACGTCCACCTCGTCCAGCTGTTCGATCCACTGCAGGATGCCGTTCAGCTCCTGGGCCAGCGGCTCCAGGCGGTCCTCGGGGGTCTTGATGCGGGCGAGATGCGCAACCTTGCGCACCGTCGCGGCGTCGATGGCCATGCGGCCCTCCAAAGCATGAAAGTCTGAGGGGG
Source organism: Brevundimonas naejangsanensis DSM 23858 (assembly GCF_000421705.1). GTDB lineage: Bacteria > Pseudomonadota > Alphaproteobacteria > Caulobacterales > Caulobacteraceae > Brevundimonas > Brevundimonas naejangsanensis. Next base: position 246,410 of record NZ_ATXN01000002.1, on the reverse strand, counting down.
CGGGATTAGCGTTTCAACGCCGCTTCGACAAGGATCGGGCGCCGCCCTTTGTCCAGCTTGACCACGGCGACCAAAGGCCCCCTATCCTGACAGCGCGCCCGGCGCGAGTATGAAGACCCGCCTCAAGGAGACCAAAGCCATGAAGATCACCGGCCCCCAAGCCCGCGCCGCACGCGCCCTGGTGCAATGGCCGCGCGACCATGTGGCCCGCCTTTCGGGGCTGGCGGTCGACATCCTGGCCGACTTCGAGCGCGAGAACGTCGATCCGGGCGATGAGGCCCGCAGCCGCCTGCAGGCCGCGCTGGAGGAAGGCGGCGCCGTGTTTCTGAACGAAGAGGACGGCGGTCTGGGCGTGCGGCTGAAGTTCACCCGCAAGGAAGTCCGCTCGATCCGCAGCATGGAGAATGAAGGCGGGCCGGTCGGGGATGACGACGTGTGAGGCCGGCCGTTAGAGGACAGGCGCTTTGACACGCGCGCCCGCAGGGCCTAACGCGCCCTCGTGCCTGTCCTTGACCTTTCCGAACTGTCCGCCGCCTGCCCGCCCAACACCCCGTGGCTGGGTCTGGATCTGGGCGAGAACACCATCGGCGTCAGCGTGTCTGACACCGGGCGCATCATCGCCAGCCCGCTGGAGCTGATCCGCAAGACCAAGTTCAGCCAGGACGCCGAACAGCTGTTCAAGATCGTGGACGGCCGCAACGTGTCGGCCCTGATCATCGGCTTGCCGTTGAACATGGACGGGACCGAGGGGCCGCGCGCCCAGTCGTGCCGCGCCTTCGCCCGCAATCTGGAGCGGTTCCGGCCGGTCAACGTCGCCTTTCAGGACGAGCGGCTGTCGACCACGGCGGTCGAGCGGTTCCTGATCGACGAGCTGGACCTGACCCGCAAGCGCCGCGCCGATGTGGTGGACCGCACCGCCGCCGCCTGGATTCTGCAAGGCGCGCTGGACCGGCTGCGCCCCTGAGATGGCGGCCATTCTAGCCGGCGTCCTGCCGGTCTTCCTGCTGCTGGCGCTCGGCTATGGCCTGAAAAAGTCGGACTATCTGCCCGACGCCGCCTGGCGGCCGATCGAGAAGCTGGCCATCAATGTCCTTTATCCCGGCTTCCTGATCCCGGCGATCTGGAATGCGGACCTCTCGGGATCGGCCGCGGGCGCGGCGGGCGCCGCCGCCGTCACCGTATCCATCATCGTCTCGACCCTGACCCTGCTGTCAAAGCCCCTGCTGCCCCTCAGCGGCCCGGCCTACACCAGCGTCTTTCAGGGCATGATCCGCTGGAACAGTTTCGTTTTCCTGCCCGTCGTGCAGGCGACCTTCGGGCCGGAAGGCGTAGGCCTGGCCGCCGTGGTCATCGCCGCCATGATCCCGGTCAGCAACATCCTGAGCGTCATCGTCCTGGCCAAGTGGGGGGCGGACCAGCGCGGCGCCTCGCCCAAGGCCCTGTTCCGGGCGATGATGTCCAACCCCATCCTGCTGGCCTGTCTGCTGGGGCTGGCGCTGAACGTCTCAGGCGCGCCGCAGCCGCCGGGCGTGGCCGAGACGCTGCAACTGCTCGGATCAGCCGCCCTGCCGCTGGGCCTGATCGTGGCGGGCGCAGGTCTCAGCTTCCGCGAACTGGCGCGCACCCGCGTCACGGTCGGCGCCGTGGTGGTGGTCAAGATGATCGTGACGCCGCTGGCCATGTGGCAGCTGGCGCGCCTGTACGGCGGCGATGAAACTGCGCAGGGAATCGCCCTGCTGTGCGGCGCCGCGCCCGGCGCCGCCTCGGCCTATGTGCTGGCGCGTCAGATGGGCGGCGACGCGCCGCTGATGGCCGGGATCATCGCGGCGACGACGGTATTCTCGGTCATCGGCATCCCTGCGGCCCTGCTGCTATTCCATCTGGCCTGAGTCCCGCCTATAGCGGCGTCTCAATGACCCACGCAGCGCCTGTCACCGATCTCATCAAGGAACGGCTGACGCCGTTTCCTCGCGACCACTTCCTCGCCGCCGGAGACCTTCATCCGCCGGCCGCCTTGGCCTTGCTGGACCTGGCCGACGCCTTCGTCGACTTTAACAGGCAGTCAGCCAAGGGCGTGGACCTGATGCGCGGCCAGACGGTCGTAAACCTGTTCTTCGAGAACTCGACGCGGACCAGTTCCTCCTTCGAGATCGCGGCCAAGCGTCTGGGCGCCGACGTCGTGACCATGCCGGTCGCCTCTTCCTCGGTGAAGAAGGGCGAGACGCTGATCGACACCGCCGTGACGCTGAACGCCATGAAGCCGGAGATTCTGGTGGTGCGCCACGCCTCTTCCGGCGCGGTGGACCTGCTGTCGCAGAAGGTCGGTTGCGCCGTGGTCAACGCGGGCGACGGGCGGCACGAACACCCGACGCAGGCCCTGTTGGACCTGCTGTCCATCCGCCGCGCCTTCGGCGATGTGGGCGGGTTGAGCGTCGCCATCTGCGGCGACATCGCCCACAGCCGCGTGGCGCGCTCGAACGTCGCCCTGCTGCAGATGATGGGCGCGCGGGTGCGGCTGATCGGGCCGCCGACGCTGGTGCCCGGCGACGCCGACCGCTGGGGCTGCGAGGTCTTCCACGACATGAAGGAGGGTCTGGCCGGTTGTGACGTGGTCATGATGCTGCGCCTTCAGCTGGAGCGGATGGCGGGCGCCCTGATCCCCTCGACGCGGGAGTATTTCCGTTTCTGGGGTCTGGACCGCGAAAAACTGGCCTGGGCCGCGCCGAACGCCAAAGTCATGCACCCCGGCCCGATGAACCGGGGCGTGGAGATCGATTCCGACGTGGCCGACGATCTGAGCGTCTCCCTGATCCAGGATCAGGTCGAGATGGGCGTCGCCGCCCGCATGGCCGTTCTGGCCGCCCTCGCCCACCGCCGCGCGGGAGGCGCCGCATGACCGCCGCTCAACAGCCCATCGCTATCATCAACGCCCGCCTGCTGGACCCGGCCAGCGACTATGACGGCCCCGGCGCAGTCCTGATCGAGAATGGCCGCATCGTCGAGGTCATCCACGGACAGGCGACCCAACGCCCCGAGGGCGTGCAGATCATCGACGCCGAAGGCCGCTGCCTGGCGCCCGGCCTGATCGACATTCGGGTCAAGACCGGCGAGCCGGGCAACGAACCCAAGGAGACGCTGAAGTCGGCCAGCCTGTCGGCGGCGGCGGGCGGCGTCACCACCATCATCGTCCAGCCGGACACCGATCCGGCCATCGACGACCCGGCCATGATCGACCACATCCAGCGGCGCGGCGCCGCGCTTGATCTGGTCCACGTCCGCGCGGCGGGCGCGGCCACGCAAGCGCGCGACGGCGAGCGCATGGCCGAGATCGGCCTGATGCACGAGGCGGGCGCCCTGTATTTCACCGACGGCGACCGGGTGATCCGCAACACCCGCACCCTGCAACGGGTGATGAGCTACGCCGCCTCGTTCAACGCCCTGATCGCCTGCCGCCCAACCGAGCCGTGGCTGTCGGAAGGCGCCGTGGCGACCTCGGGCGAACTGGCGACCCGTCTGGGCCTGTCGGGCGCGCCCGCCATCGCCGAGCGCATCCAGCTGGAGCGCGACCTGGCCCTGGTCGAGCAGACCGGCGCACGCTTCCTGATCGACCAGATCTCGACCGAAGGGGCGCTGGAGACGCTGGCCCGCGCCCGTGCGCGCGGGCTGGAGGTTGCGGCCTCGGCCTCGATCAACCACCTGTGCTTCAACGAGATCGACATCGGCGACTACCGCACCTTCTACCGGCTGGACCCGCCGCTACGCGCCGAGAGCGACCGGCAGGCTCTGGTCGAGGCGGCGCGCGACGGCCTGATCGACGTCATCACCTCAGCCCACTGCCCCGAACCGGCCGAGAACAAGCGCCGTCCCTTCGCCGAGGCCGAGCCGGGCGCGGTGGGTCTGGAAACCCTGCTGCCCGCCGCCCTGACGCTGCACCACGAATACGGCGTGGACCTGCTGGACGTGCTGCGGCCGCTGACGCAGGGCCCGGCGGCCTTGCTGGGTCTGGAGGCTGGGGAGCTGTCGCAAGGGTCGCCCGCCGATCTGGTGCTGTTCGACGCCGGGGCGCCGGTGGTGATCGACGCCGCGACGCTGCGCTCCAAGTCGAAAAATTCGCCTTTTGACGGGCGGCGGCTGCAAGGCAAGGTCTTGCTCACCGTCGTTTCGGGCCGCATCGTCCACGACGCACGTTAAGGGGAGCGAATCACTTGCACGATCTGACGGGGCCGGCGCTCCTTACGCTCGGGCTTGTGGCTGTCGGCGGGTACCTGCTGGGCTCCATTCCGTTCGGCGTGGTCCTGACCCGCGCGGCGGGTGCGGGCGACGTGCGCAACATCGGCTCGGGCAATATCGGCGCGACCAACGTCCTGCGCACCGGGCGCAAGGATCTGGCCATCGCCACCCTGATCCTTGATGCGGGCAAGGGCGCGGTCGCCCTGCTGATCGCGCGGCATCTGCTGGGAACCGACGTCGCGGGCGCCATCGCCGGCGGCGCGGCCTTCCTGGGCCACCTGTTCCCCGTCTGGCTGGGTTTCAAGGGCGGCAAGGGGGTAGCGACCTTCTTCGGCCTGATCCTGGCCGCGTGCTGGCCGCTGGGCCTGCTGGCGGCGGCGACTTGGCTGATCATGGCCTTCGCCCTGCGCTATTCCTCCCTGTCGGCCCTGGTGGCGGCGGCGCTGACCCCGCTCTACGCCCTGCTGCCCCTGCCCGCGCTGGGCCTGCCCACGCCCCAGCCCATATTCATCATGGCGGTCTTCACAGCCGTCCTGATCTTCATCCGCCACCATGAGAACATCGGCCGCCTGCTGAAAGGCGCCGAGCCCAAGATCGGGACGAAGAAGGCGTGACGCCGCTGTCGGAGGCCGAGCGTTTCGCCCGTCTCCGGCTCGCCCGGACCGACCGCGTCGGCCCTGTGGCCTTTTCCCAGCTGTTGCAGCGGTTCGGTTCAGCCCAGCGCGCTCTGGACGCCCTGCCCGATCTGATCCGTAATCGGGGACGCACTAGCTATTCCGTCCCCGCGCCCGAAACCGTCGAAACCGAACTGGAAGCAGGCGCCCGCATCGGCGCGCGACTGATCCTATGGGGCGAGGCCGCCTATCCCGAAGCCCTGGCGGCCGTCGATCCACCCCCGCCTCTGCTGTGGATCCTCGGCGACGCGGCGTTGATGCAGCGCCCCTGCATGGCCATCGTCGGCGCGCGCATCGCCTCGGTGGGCGGCCAGCGCATAGCCCGCGGACTGGCGCAACAACTGGGCGAAAGCGGCCATGTCGTCGTCTCGGGTCTGGCGCGCGGGGTCGATGCGGCGGCGCATCTCGGCGCGCTGGGGACCGGCACGGTGGCCGTTCTGGGCGGCGGCGTGGACGACATCTATCCGGCGGACAACGCCGACCTGTATCGCCAGATCGCCGAACGAGGCTGCATCGTCTCGGAAAGCCCTGTCGGCGCGCGGGCGCAGGCGCGCGACTTCCCGCGCCGCAACCGCATTATTTCAGGCCTGTCGCGCGGCGTGGTCGTCGTGGAGGCTGAAATCCGGTCCGGCTCTCTCATCACCGCCCGGCTGGCGGGCGAACAGGGCCGCGACGTGTTCGCCGTCCCCGGCTCGCCGCTGGACCCGCGCTCCAAAGGGCCGAACGAACTGCTGCGCCAAGGCGCCATCCTGTGTGAAGGGATCGAGGATATAGAGCGATCCTTCGCCTCTCTGCAAACTCTGCGAGAGCCGCCCGCTGATTCGCCGTTCGACGGCGGACGTCCTGAAAAGATCGATGACGAGGTGCTGGATCGGATAGAAGCCCTGCTGTCCCCTTCGCCGGTCAGCCGCGACGAACTGGCGCGCGCCGCCAGATTGTCGATTGCGGAAACAGCCGCCGCCCTGCTGGAGCTTGATCTCGCAGGGCGGGCGACCTTGCTGCCCGGCGGTATGGCCTCGACCTAGGCAGGGGCGGTGCGGCGAGCCATATCCGCCGCATTCTCAAGAATGCCGGCCAACCTCTCATCCCCGTCCCAGCGGGCCATTCCGGCCAGTTCCATAGCCATGGCGGCCACATATTCACGAACCGGATAGTCCGTAAGATCAGGGCTTGGCGCCTGGCGGCGTCGCTGTGCTGTCTTGCTCATCGTCAACCCTCCCGAGAACGCCTCAGAGGAACACAACTTACAATAGTTTGCAAACTCGCGTTACCCGGAAAGGTTGCTCACTTGAAATGCGCCGATTGACTTCCGGCCGCGCCGCAACCACGTTCGCGCCCCCTTTTCCCCGATAGAGCGCCATGAATCTCGTCATCGTCGAGAGCCCCGCCAAGGCCAAGACCATCAATAAGTACCTGGGCTCGGACTATAAGGTTCTGGCTTCATACGGCCACGTCCGCGACCTGCCGTCGAAGGACGGCTCGGTTCTGCCTGACGATGACTTCGCCATGCATTGGGAAGTCGACGCCAAGGCCTCCAAGCGCCTGTCCGAGATCGCCGAGGCCGCCAAGGCCGCCGACCGCGTCATCCTGGCCACCGACCCCGACCGCGAGGGAGAGGCGATCAGCTGGCACGTTCTGGAAATCCTGAACAAGAAGAAGGCGCTGAAGGACACGGACGTCCAGCGCGTCACCTTCAACGCCATCACCAAGTCGGCGGTGCTCGAGGCGATGGCCAACCCGCGCCAGCTGGATATGGAGCTGGTGGACGCCTATCTGGCGCGCCGGGCGCTGGACTATCTGGTGGGCTTCAACCTGTCGCCGGTGCTGTGGCGCAAGCTGCCAGGCGCTCGCTCGGCCGGGCGCGTCCAGTCGGTCGCCCTGCGCATCGTCGTCGACCGCGAGATGGAGATCGAGCGGTTCAAGGCGCAGGAATACTGGTCGGTCGAGGCCGACCTGATCGCGGACAGCCCGCCCTTCACCGCCCGCCTGGTCAAGCACGAAGGCAAGCGGATCCAGCGTCTGGACATCGTGTCCGAGGCCATGGCCATGGCCGCGCGTGAGGCCGTCCACAGCGGCGACTTCACCATCAGATCGGTCGAGAAGAAGCCGGCCAAGCGGTCCCCCGCCCCGCCCTTCACCACCTCGACCCTGCAACAGGAAGCCGCGCGCAAGCTGGGCTTCACCGCCCAGCGCACCATGCAGGCGGCGCAGAAGCTGTATGAAGGCGTCGACGACACCGGCGGCCTGATCACCTATATGCGTACGGACGGCGTCTATGTGACGCCCGAAGGCATCGCCCAGGCCCGCGAGGCCATCGGCCAGCGCTTCGGCCCCGCCTACGTCCCGGCCGAGCCGCGCTACTACAAGACCAAGGCCAAGAACGCCCAGGAAGCGCACGAAGCCATTCGTCCGACCAACATCCTGCGCAGCCCCGACACCCTGCGGCTCGATAGCGATCTGCAGCGGTTGTATGAGCTGATCTGGAAGCGGATGATCGCGTCGCAGATGGAATCGGCGCGTCTGGACCGCACCACGGTCGAGATCGAGACGCCGGACGGCCAGACGGGCCTGCGCGCCACCGGCCAGGTCGTGGTCTTCGACGGCTTTATCGCCGCCTATGAAGAAGGCCGCGACGAAAAGCAGAAAGGCGCCGAGGAAGACGAGGACGAAGGCGGCCGCCTGCCTGCGCTGAAGGAAGGCGCCAAGGCCAAGGTCGAGGCTATCCGCACCGATCAACACTTCACCGAGCCGCCGCCGCGCTTCTCCGAAGCCACCCTGGTCAAGAAGCTGGAAGAGCTGGGGATCGGCCGTCCGTCGACCTACGCCTCGATCTTGACGACGCTGCGGGACCGCGAATACGTCCGCATGGACAAGAACCGCTTCTATCCCGAGGACAAGGGACGGCTGGTCACAGCCTTCCTTGAGCAGTTCTTCGCCAAGTGGGTCGAGTACGACTTCACCGCCGCGCTGGAGACCCAGCTGGACGAGGTGTCGGCGGGCGATCTGGACTGGAAAACCCTGCTGCGCCGCTTCTGGCAGGATTTCCACGCCGCGACCCAGGCCGCAGGCGAGCTGCGCACCACGGCGATTCTTGATCACCTGAACGAAGCGTTGGGCCCGCACATCTTCCCCGACAAGGGCGATGGCTCCGACCCGCGCCAGTGCCCGGTCTGCCATGAAGGCCAACTAAGCCTGAAGACCAGCCGCTTCGGCGCCTTCATCGGCTGCTCGCGCTATCCGGAGTGCAAATACACCCGCCCCGTGGCTTCGCCCGACGCAGCCGACGGCGGCGCCGAGAGCGGCGATCGCGAACTGGGCGTCGATCCGGCGACCGGCCAGCCCGTGCACCTGAAGATCGGCCGTTTCGGCCCCTATGTCGAAACCACGCCGCCGGATGCGGAAAAGCCCAAGCGCTCGTCCCTGCCCAAGGGCTGGACCCCTACGTCGATGGATCTTGAGAAGGCTTTGCGTCTGCTCAGCCTGCCGCGCGACGTGGGCCCGCACCCCGAAGACGGCAAGATGATCACCGCCAGCCTGGGCCGCTATGGCCCGTTCGTGGCGCACGCCGGCACCTACGCCAACGTCGCGGACATCGAGGAAGTGTTCGACGTCGGTCTGAACCGCGCCGTGGCCCTGCTGGCTGAAAAGCGCGCAGGTCGTGCAGGCCGCGCCTCGGCCGCCGCGCCGCTGAAGGAACTGGGCGCCCACCCGGAAACGGGCGAGGCCGTTCAGGTCATGGCCGGTCGCTACGGCCCCTACGTCAAGTCGGGCAAGATCAACGCCACCCTGCCCAAGGGCACGGCGCCCGAAGACATGACGATGGAGGCCGCCCTGCCCCTGCTGGCCGCCAAGGCCGGCGCCGCGCCCAAGAAGAAGGCGCCCGCCAAGAAGGCGGCGGCGAAAAAGCCTGCTGCGAAGAAGGAGCCCGCGGCCAAGAAACCGGCCGCTAAAAAGGCCCCCGCCAAGAAGGCCAAGGCTGCGGACGCCGATTAAGATCAAGCGCCCTCGTTCTCATGAACGGGGGCGTTTTTCTTGATGCCGCCCCAATACCTCTCATGCCGCCGAACATTCTGAGCGGTTTTCCGGCTCAGCGCCCCGCGACTAGTTCATTACGGACGCGGCGCCCCAAAGGGTCGCGACCCGGCCAGCTCTCGCCCACTGAGGCTTCGATATAGGGGGTGCAGAAGCGCGAGATGATCATGCGCGGGCGAATCTCGTTCAGGCAGACCTTGTCGCCTTCGCGCGCCCACCGGGCGGTCAGGCGGCGTCCGTCAGAAAACAGGGCGCGATAGGCGCCGTCGCGGTCGAACCAGTGCTTGACCCAATCGCCGTCGGGATAGTGGGAAACGACAGTATTTCCAAAGGCCGCCTGCATGGCGTCGACACCCCGTCCGCGATCCGACGCCTGGGCGCCAAGCGGCGCGGCAAGCATCAGCGCGATCAATACGGCAGCGCGCATTCGACATCCTTCTCCCGGTCCCCGAGGCGACCATACAGCCCGCGGCGCCGTTGCCAAGCGAGGCCGTTAGAACGGAAATACTTGACTGAGGCGTAGGGCTTTCCATATACCGCCCCAAGCTCGGAACAGGACTGGCGATGCGCGCCGCCCGCTCGCCCACGAGGGGCGGTTCCGTCAGCTAACGGCGTTTGCGAACGTTATCCTCCGTCCCTTCAGGACTGCATGACTGAGTTTTCCAAGCTGGGCCTTTCGCCCACGACCCTACAAGCGGTCGCCGATACCGGCTACACGACCGCCACCCCCATTCAGGAACAGGCCATTCCAGTGGCCCTGGCCGGACGCGATGTCCTCGGCATCGCCCAAACCGGCACTGGCAAGACGGCCGCCTTCACCCTGCCTATGGTCGACCGCCTGGCCTCGGGCCGCGCCCGCGCCCGGATGCCGCGCGCCCTGGTGCTGGCGCCGACCCGCGAACTGGCCGATCAGGTCGCCGAAAGCTTCGCCAAATACGCCAAAGGCACCAAGTTGAACTGGGTGCTGCTGATCGGCGGCGTCTCCATGGGCGACCAGGTCGCCGCCCTGAACAAGGGCGTGGACGTGCTGATCGCCACGCCGGGGCGCCTGCTGGACCTGTTCGACCGCGGCAAGATGCTGCTGACCGGCGTCGAGCTGATGGTGGTCGACGAGGCCGACCGGATGCTGGACATGGGCTTCATCCCGGACATCGAGCGCATCTTCAAGCTGACGCCGCCGCGTCGCCAGACCCTGTTCTTCTCGGCCACCATGCCGCCGGAGATCACCCGCCTGACGCAGCAGTTCCTCAAGGATCCGACCCGGATCGAGGCGTCGCGCCCGGCCACAACCGCCGACACCATCACCCAGCACATCACCCGCCTGCCGACCTCGGACCCCAAGGCCAAGCGCACCGCCCTGCGCGCCCTGGTCGAGCGCGGCGACGTGCAGAACGGCATCGTCTTCTGCAACCGCAAGTCGGAAGTCGACATCGTCGCCAAGTCTCTGCAGGTCCACGGCTTCGACGCCGCGCCGATTCACGGCGATCTAGACCAGTCGCTGCGGATGAAGACCCTGGCCGATTTCCGCAGCGGCGCACTCAAGCTGCTGGTCGCCTCGGACGTCGCCGCGCGCGGCCTGGACATCCCGGCCGTCAGCCACGTCTTCAACTATGACGTTCCGCACCACGCCGACGACTACGTCCACCGCATCGGCCGCACCGGCCGCGCCGGGCGTCTGGGCGAGGCCTTCATGATCGTGACGCCCGCCGACGACAAGTCGTTGGACAAGGTGCTGAAGCTGATCAAGAAGGAGCCGGTCGAACTGCCGCTGGACGGCATCGACTTCGCCTCCATCAAGGACCGCCCGCGCGACGACAGCCGCTCAAGCCGCGGCCGTGGACGCGGCGAACGCAGCGAGCGCGGCAGCCGTTCGCGCCGTTCGGTCGAAGAAGCGCCCGTCGAAGCCGAAGCCCTGATCGAAACAGCGCCGACGCCCGCGCCCGAAGCCGAAGCGGCGCCTCAACGCGCACGCAGCCGCAATAAAACCGAAGCCAAAACGACGCCAGCAGCCCAGAAAACGCCTCAGAAGGCTAACCAGGCTGAAGGCCGCCAGCCCGCGTCTCTCGCCGGAAATCCTTTCGGCGATGACGTCCCGGCCTTCCTGCGTCGCCCGGTGGTCCTGGCCGGATAAGGCCGGTCTGCGAACTTAACCCTGCGTTACAGAAGACCGGTATAGCTTTCCGGATCACGCAGCGCAGGGGCAGTTCAGGCATGACCACCCAGGTGGAAACCACGGTTCGCAGTCCGGAAGCCTATGCTCTGGCGCACCGCGCCGTGGACGCCATGCAAGCCGCCGCCGTGTGGCCGACGCCGTTGAACTTCGAACTGTGGCTGCACTACCTGGGCGACCCGGACGGAACGCTGGGGCAGGAAATTTCGCGCCTTCTGGCGACAGGGGCGCCCTTCACCGATTCGACGGCGGAAATGCTGGCCGCCGAATTCCTGCCGCGTGGCCGTCTGTCCGAAGAAATCCGCGACGCCGGGGCCATGCTGAACAGGGAACTGGCAGCCGTGGCAGGCGCCATCGACAAGGCGCGCGAAAGTCAGGCCAGCTACGGGCACACCTTGGCTGACGCCGTCGATCGGATGGCCAGCGCAGGCGACGCCAACAGCCTTGGAGACATCGTGTCCTCACTAGCGGATGCGACCCGCCGCATCCGACGCCATACGGCCGCGCTGGAACGACGCCTGGAATCCTCAAACCGCGAAGTGACCAAGCTGCGCGATCACATGGAGCAGGTGCGACGCGACGCGATGACGGACGCCTTGACCAATCTGGCCAACCGCAAGGCGTTCGACGAACACCTGCTGCGGATGTGCGATGAAGCTGAAAGCGTGGGCGGCTCGATCGGGCTCGCGATCATCGACATCGACCATTTCAAGCGCTTCAACGATACCTGGGGGCACCAGACGGGCGATCAGGTGCTGCGCTATGTCGCCAGCGTCCTGGGCCGGGTGTCGCGAGCGCCGCGCATCGCCGCCCGCTATGGGGGCGAGGAGTTCGCCCTGATCTTCCCCGGCGAAACGGCAGGCGCCATCGAGGCCGCGCTGAACGCCATTCGTGAGGAAATCGCCTCCCGCGCCCTGCGCCGTCGCTCGACCAACGACGATCTGGGCGCCGTGACCATCTCCGTCGGCTTTGGTCTGCGCCGCCCTGGCGAAACCGCTAGCCAACTGCTGACGCGGGCGGACGAGGCGCTCTATGCCTCCAAGCGCAGCGGGCGCAACAAGGTGACCGCCGCCGTCGAGGCCGTATCCGACGCCGCCTGAGGCTTCACTTTAAGCTCGCCTCTGAACGGCAGGCTGGCATAGTCGCCTGATGCGAAGCCTGCTGTTCAACATCGCCTATTGGGCGCTTTCCATCACCTATGGCCTGGCCGCCGCCTTTGCGGCTCTGGCTCCGGGCCGAAAGGCCACCAGTTGGATCATCCGCCGTTATGTCCGGCGCATGGTGCAGGCCATGAGCCTGTTTGCGGGCATTCGCATCGAGACGCGTGGCAAAGAACGCCTGCCGCAGGGCGCCTTCATCATCGCTTCAAAACACCAGAGCTGGGGCGACGGCTTCGCCACCTATGACCAGTTCGACGACGTGGCCTTCGTCACCGGCGACCATCTGGAGAAGTTCCCTCTGCTGGGAACGGTGCTCAAGAAGCTGGGCGCCATCGTCGTGAACAACTGCGGCGGCCACGCCGCCCGCGCCGCCCTGAAGGAGCGGGCCGCCGACGCCAATCGCGAAGGCCGCAAGATACTGATCTATCCGGAAGGCCATCTGGCGAAGGTCGGCGAGAAGTTCCGTTACCGCTCGGGCGTCTGGCACATGTACCGCGATTTCGACATGCCGGTCGTGCCGCTGGCGACCAATCTGGGCTTGTTCTGGCCGCTGGAGGAGTTCCGCAAGAACCCCGGCACGGCGACGCTTGAATTCCTCGGACCCATCCCGACCGGCTTGCCGAAGGCCGAGTTTCTGGAACGGCTGGAAGCCGCCGTGGAAGGCAAGACGGCCGAACTTATCGCCGAGGCGACGGGTCAGCCGGTCACCGCCGCCGTGCTGATCGAATCCAAGGAAGAATCCGCCAAGGCCGCCGTAGCGGCCAAGGCGGTCAGCGCTGCAGCCTAGGCCGCCGGGATCACTGCGCCTTCATATTTCGTGGCGATGAAGTCCTTGATCGCCTGACCGCGCAGGGCGTTGGCCAGGGCCTGGATGCGCGGGTCGTCCTGATTGTCCGTGCGGGCGACCAGATAGTTCACATAGGGACTGTCGGCGCCTTCCAGTTGCAGCGCGTCGGTCTTGGGCTTCAGACCGGCGTCGAGGGCGTAGTTGGTGTTGATCACCGCGCCGTCCACTTGAGGCAGGATGCGTGGAATGGTCGCGGCCTCGACCTCCTGGAACTTCAACCCCTTCGGATTGGTCGCGATGTCGCGCACTGTCTGCAGCGGGTTCTGCGGATGCTTGAGCGTGATCAGGCCCGCCGCCTGCAACAGCAGCAGGGCGCGACCGGTGTTCGACGCATCGTTGGGAAGCACCACCTGGGCGCCGTTGGGCAGATCGGTCAACGCCTTGTGCTTGCGCGAATAGAGGCCCAGCGGCTCGACGTGAACGCCCGCCACGGTGATCAGGGTGGTGCCGCGCGCGGTGTTGAACTCGTCCAGATAAGGCTTGGTCTGGAAATAGTTCACATCCAGCCGTTTTTCAGCCAGTTGCACGTTGGGCTGAACGTAGTCGTTGAAGACCTTGATCTCGATCGGCACGCCCTCGGCGGCGAGGATCGGCTTCACCTGCTCCAGGATTTCAGCGTGCGGCACGGCGGTGGCGCCGACCAGCAGGGGGACGCCCTCGGCCCCCGCCTTCTTGCCCGCGCCCTGACCGCAGGCGGCGAGCGTCAGGACAGCAGCGGCGGACAGCAGCAGCGAACGGCGGGTCATGGGGCAGGCTTTCGTAAAATCAGCGGTGCGAGACCTTAGCGACCAGACGGTCGCCGATCATCTGCAGAATTTGTACGAGGATCAGCAGCAGAACTACGGTCACGGCCATGACGTCGGTCTGGAAGCGCTGGTAGCCGAAGCGGATGGCCAGGTCGCCCAGACCGCCCGCCCCTACCACGCCGGCCATGGCCGTATAGCTGACCAGGGCGATGGCAGTGACGGTCGCGCCGGCGATGATGCCCGGCATCGCCTCAGGCAACAGGGCGCGCGTCACGATCTGGAAGGTCGAACCGCCCATGGCCTGGGTCGCCTCGACCACGCCTTTGTCCACCTCGCGCAGCGCCGTCTCGACCAGACGCGCATAGAAGGGCGCGGCCCCGACCACCAGCGGCGGAATGGCCCCCGCCACGCCCAGCGAGGTGCCGACCAGCAGCACCGTCACCGGCAGCATGACGATCAGCAGGATGATGAAGGGCACCGAACGCAGCACATTGACGACGAAAGACAGGACGGCGTTCAGCACCGGATTGGCCGCCAGCCGCCCCTTGCCCGACAGATAGAGCAGCACGCCCAGCGGGACGCCCAGGATCACGGTCAGGACCATTGATCCGCCCAGCATCAGCAGGGTGTCGATCGTCGCCTTGCCGATATCGGCCCAGTCCACATTGGCGAACATCAGACCGCCTCCACCACGACGCCGCGCGCGGCCAGTTGCGCCAGGGCCGCCTCGGCGTCGCCGCCGGTAAAGGCCACCGTCATCTGGCCATAGGGCTCGCCCCGGATGCGGCTGATGCGGCCCGACAGGATCGAATAGTCCACGCCCGCCGTGCGCGCGACGCAGCTCAATTCCGGCTCATAGGTCGAGGGGCCGCGGAAGGTCAGGCGGGCCATGCGCGCCCCTGCGGGCGCGACCGAGGCGTCGACCGCCTCCTCGCCCTCGGCCAGCATGGCGCGGGTCACGGCGTGCTGGGGATGCAGGAAGACGTCGGCCGTCGCGCCCTGCTCCACGATCCTGCCGTCCTTCAGCACCGCCACCCGGTCGCAGACGCGGCGCACCACCTCCATCTGGTGTGTGATCAGGACGATGGTAAGGCCAAGGTCGCGGTTCAGCCCGTCCAGCAGGGTCAGGATGTCCTCGGTCGTTTCTGGGTCCAGCGCGCTGGTCGCCTCGTCGCACAGCAGGACGCTGGGGCCGCAGGCCAGGGCGCGGGCGATGCCGACGCGCTGCTTCTGGCCGCCTGAAAGCTGGGCCGGATGCTTCTTCGCATGATCGGCCAGACCCAGTTGGGCCAGCAGCTGCGCCGTGCGCGCCTTCACCTCGGTTTCGGGCCGCCCTTCCAGCCGCAAGGGGAAGGCGACGTTGTCCTCGATCGTCTTGGCGTTCAGCAGGTTGAAGTGCTGGAAGATCATGCCGATGCCGCGCCGCGCTGCGCGCAGTTCGGTCGGGTTCAGGGCGGTGATCTCCTGCCCGTCAACGAAGACCTTGCCGGCGTCCGGCGTCTCCAGTCGGTTGATGGCGCGGATAAGGGTGGACTTGCCAGCCCCCGAACGCCCCACGACGCCGAACACCTCGCCGCGCGCGACGTGCAGGTCGACGGCGTCCAGCGCCGTGCGGTCGCCCGCCACGCTGCGATAGCGCCGGGTCACCCCCTCCAGTCGGATCATATCAGTCGGCGTCCAGAGTTGCGGCGGGGATGATGGTGACGCTCTCGCCGCAGCCGCAGGCATCCGTCTCGTTCGGATTGCGGAAGATGAATTTCGAGGCCAGCTTCGTCACCTCATAATCGATCTCGGTGCCGATCAGGAACAGAACGGCCTTGGGCTCGATCAGGATGGTGACGCCCTTATCCTCGATCACCTCGTCCAGCGGCTGGATCTCTTCGGCATAGGCGAAGGTGTATTCCTGCCCCGCGCAGCCGCTGTTCTTCACGCCGACGCGAAGGCCGACATAGTCTTTCTCAGCGTTGTCCATGATCTCGCGCACGCGCGCGGCGGCGGCGTCCGTCAGGGTAACCGCCTTGGGCCGGGGGCGTCGGGGCCGGGTCGTGGTCTGAAGCTCGGTCATCAGGGACTCCTCAGAACATGTTCAGGGCCAGCTTGGCCTCGTCGCTCATCTTGGAGGCGTCCCACGGCGGATCGAACACCAGATTGGCCTTGGCGCTGCGCACGCCATCGACCTTCTTCACCGCATCCTCGACCCAGCCGGGCATTTCGCCGGCGACCGGGCAGCCCGGCGCCGTCAGCGTCATCTCGACCAGCACGTCGCGGTCGTCGGAGACGTCGACCTTGTAGATCAGGCCCAGTTCATAGATGTCGACCGGGATTTCCGGGTCATAGACGCTCTTCAGCGCCTCGATCAGGTCGTCCGTCAGCCGGTCCAGCTCGGCCTGAGACAGGGCGCTTTTCTGCGGCTCGTCCCAGCTGGCGGCGAAGGCGTCGCTGTCGCTGATCGCGTTGTCGGTCTTGGCGTCGTCCATACTCGTCACACGAAGAAATTGCGCGCCTTGATCAGCGCGTCCACGAAGGCGTCTGTATCCTCCATGGTGTTATATAGGGCGAAGGAGGCGCGCGTGCTTGCGCTCACGCCCAGTCTTTTCGCCAGCGGCTCGGCGCAGTGCAGTCCGGCCCGGACGGCGACGCCGTAGCGGTCCATGATCTGAGCCACGTCATGAGCATGGGCGCCCTCAACGGCGAAGGTCAGCAAAGCGCCCTTCCCTTCCGCCTGCCCCAGAATCCGCAACCAGTCATGATCGGCCAGACGCTCGACCGCGTGGCGATACAGGGCTTCCTCGTGCGCCTGAACAGCGGCCGGGTCATACTGCGACAGCCAATCGATCGCCGCCCCCAGGCCAATGGCTTCCAGGATCGGCGGCGTCCCGGCTTCGAACCGATGCGGCGGTTTGGCGTAGGTCACCCGGTCCTTCTCGACCGTTTCGATCATCTCGCCGCCGCCCTGATACGGCGGCAGGGCATCCAGCGCCTCGGCCGTGCCGTACAGGACGCCGATGCCGGTGGGACCGAACAGCTTGTGGCCGGTCAGGACGTAGTAGTCGCAGCCGATGGCCTGAACGTCCGACGCCGCGTGAACCGCGCCCTGGCAGCCGTCGATCAGCACCCGCGCCCCGGCCGCATGGGCCAGACGGGTGATCTCGGCGACCGGGTTGATGGTGCCCAGCACGTTAGACATGTGGGTGACGGCGACCAGCCTGGTCTTCGGCCCCAGCAGGGCGGCGAAGGCTTCCATGTCCAGCGAGCCGTCGTCCTTGATCGGCGCCCATTTCAGCACCGCCCCGCGCCGCTCGCGCAGGATGTGCCAGGGCACGATATTGGAGTGGTGCTCCATCTCGGTGATGATGATCTCGTCGCCCGGCTGGATCGACAGGCCGACGCCATTGGCGACCAGGTTGATCGCCTCGGTGCCGCCCTTGGTCCAGACGATGGTCTCGGCCGAAGGCGCGTTCAGGAAACGGGCGACGATCTCGCGCGCGTGCTCATAGGCTTCCGTCGCTTCGTTCGACAGGGTGTGCAGACCCCGGTGAACGTTGGCGTAGCTGCCCTCCATCGACGCGACCAGGGCGTCGATCACTGCGCGCGGCTTCTGAGCCGAGGCGGCGCTGTCCAGATAGACCAGCGGCTTGCCGTTCACCTGACGCGACAGGATGGGGAATTGCGCACGGGCGGCATAGGGGTCGAACCCCGTCACAGATGCGTTGATCACAGGCGAGCCGTCAGCCATTCCCGCACCACCTCTCTGGCGCCTTCATGCTCGATGCGGTCGACGACCTCGATCAGGAAGGCCTGGGTCAGCAGGGCGCGGGCCTCGTCAGCCGAAATGCCGCGCTGCTGCATATAGAACAGGGCGCTTTCATCCAGCGTCCCGACGGTGGCGCCGTGGGCGCACTGAACCTCGTCGGCGTAGATGATCAGCTCGGGCTTCACGTCGATCTCGCCGCGCTCGGATGTGATCAGGCCGTGGTGCCCCATGCGGGCGTCGGTGTCGTCAGCGCCCTTCTGGACCAGAATCTTGCCCTGGAAGACGCCACGCGCCTCGTCGCGGACGACGCCCTTGATCAGCTGGCTGGTCGTGCCGTTCGGCGCGATGTGGTCGATCACCGTGGTCAGGTCGGAATGACGTGCGCCGCCGAGCAAATAGAGGCCGTCCACACGAGCATCGGCGCCCTCGGCGCCGTGACGCAGGCGGGTCTCATGACGTTGCAGCTTGGCGCCCGTGGCGACGACGGTCTGGCGATAGCGGCCGCCGGCCTCCAGCTTGACCTCAGCCTCGGCCACCGAAATGGCGTCATCCGGTTCGTCGGTCAGGACGATGCGGGTCACCTCGGCGTCGGCGGCGACGTCGATCTCGACCTTGTTGTGGGCGACATAGGTCGAGCCCTTGCCCTCATGCGTCTCCAGAAGCAGCAGGCGCGCGCCGGGGCGGGCGACGATGCGCGCCGCCGCCGTATGACCGGTGCCCGTCGCATCCGAGATGAAGCGCAGGCGCAGCGTCTGATCGCCCGAGGCGATGTAGTCCTTCACCCCGACCGGGCGGCCGTTGGCGAAGACGATGGCGTCGCCGCCCAGATCATAGAAGGGTCCCGGCGCGCCGACGACGGCCGTGCCAGACGGTTCGGGCGCTTCACGAAGAAAGCGCTTCAGATCACTGTATTTCCATTCCTCGACCCGCCGCGAGGGAAAGGTCGCGGCGTCGGTCAGGTCCAGCCGGGCGAGCGCCTTCATGCCGCCTCCGGCAGGAACTTGTCGTAGCCTTCCGCCTCCAGCTCATGCGCCAGCTCAGGCCCGCCCGAGGCGACGATGCGGCCGCCCGCCAGAACGTGCACGCGGTCCGGTTTGATATAGTCCAGCAGGCGCTGATAGTGGGTGATCACCAGCATCGACCGTTCCGGGCTGCGCATGGCGTTCACGCCGTCGGCGACAATGCGCAGGGCGTCGATGTCGAGGCCGGAGTCCGTTTCGTCGAGGATCAGCAGCGACGGCTCCAGCAGGGCCATCTGCAGGATCTCCATCCGCTTCTTCTCACCGCCGGAGAAGCCGACGTTCAGCGGCCGCTTCAGCATGTCGAAGTCCATCTTCAGCGACTGCGACGCCGCCTTGACCAGCTTCAGGAAGGCCGGGGCCGAAACTTCATCCTCGCCGCGCGCGCGCTTCTGGGCGTTCAGCGCCGTGCGGATGAAGGTCATTGCCGGAACGCCGGGAATCTCGATCGGATACTGGAACGACAGGAACAGGCCCGCCGCCGCGCGCTCGGCCGGATCAAGGTCCAACAGGTCCTGGCCGTTCCACGAGGCGGAACCGTCCGTCACCTCATAGCCGGGACGCCCGGACAGGCTGTAGCCCAGCGTCGACTTGCCCGCCCCGTTCGGCCCCATAATCGCATGAACTTCGCCCGCAGGCACATCGAGCGTCAGACCCTTGAGGATCGGCTTTTCGGCGACGGAGACGTGGAGATTGTCAATGGAGAGCATATTCATCAATCAACGATTGCAAATGGATCCCGTTCAAACGTAGCTGTTTGCCCGGAAGCGCTTGTTAGCGTGAGGATAGGGCCATCAAGCCCGGTCAACTTGCCGCCATCGGCAACCATCGCACGGAGCTGGGCCAAGTATTCTATGTCTTTAATTGAACACGTTCGGCTCGAGGGTGATGCGTCGGCAATTTGCTTGATCACGCCATCAGTCTGAACGGCCCAAAAACCACAACCCGACTGAACTTCGACGCCACCCGTCGTCACCCAAATACTGATCCGACCCGCTAGCTGCGCATCACGGGGCTCAGAAGATGATCCCTCTGCCCGAACGGGCGTGCCGCTGATCTTAAGCAAAGAGCCCATGAAGAGATCACGACCGGCAGGCTCGGGCTGCGAACTTTTAGGAACCGAACCGACCTCAGAGCAGGCCGACATCATACCGATCGCCAAGATTGGAGCGAACTGACGAAACGTCCTCACCCCACGCTCCCCTCAAGGCTGATCGCCACCAGCTTCTGGGCCTCGACGGCGAACTCCATCGGCAGTTCCTGCAGGACGTCGCGAACGAAGCCGTTGACCAGCAGCGCCACCGCTTCTTCTTCCGACAGGCCGCGCTGCTGGGCGTAGAAGAGCTGGGCCTCCGACAGGCGGGTCGTGGTCGCCTCGTGCTCAAGTTGGGCCGAGCCGTTGCGGACCTCGATGTAGGGGATGGTGTGGGCGCCGCATTCCTTGCCGATCAGCAGGCTGTCGCACTGGGTGAAGTTGCGCACCCCGGTCGCCTTGGGGTGGATCGACACCAGGCCGCGATAGGTGGAGTCCGACTTACCCGCCGAGACCGTCTTGGCGATGATGCGGCTGCGGCTGTTCTTGCCCAGGTGCATCATCTTTGTGCCGGTGTCGGCCTGCTGATGGCCGTTGGTGATGGCGATGGAATAGAATTCGCCCGAGCTTTCCTCACCCTTCAGGATGCAGGACGGATATTTCCAGGTGATGGCCGAGCCCGTTTCAACCTGCGTCCAGCTGACCTTGGAGCGGTCGCCGCGGCAGTCGGCGCGCTTGGTCACGAAGTTGTAGATGCCGCCCTTGCCCTCGGCGTCGCCGGGGTACCAGTTCTGGACGGTCGAGTATTTCACCTCGGCGTCGTCCAGAGCGATGATCTCCACGACCGCTGCGTGGAGCTGGTTTTCATCGCGCATCGGCGCGGTACAGCCCTCCAGATAGGAGACGTAGCTGCCCTTGTCGGCGATGATCAGGGTGCGCTCGAACTGGCCGGTCTGGCTGGCGTTGATGCGGAAATAGGTCGACAGCTCCATCGGGCAGCGCACGCCCGGCGGGATGTAGACGAAAGAGCCGTCGGAAAAGACCGCGCTGTTCAGGGCCGCGAAATAGTTGTCGCTGACCGGCACGACGGTGCCGAGGTACTGACGCACCAGATCAGGATATTCGCGCAAGGCCTCAGAAATCGGCATGAAAATCACGCCGTGCTTGGCCAGTTCCTCCTTGAAGGTGGTGACCACGCTGACGCTGTCGAACACGGCGTCCACGGCGTAGCGCGGCGCGCCTTCGACCCCGGCCAGGACCTCCTGCTCCTTCAGCGGAATGCCCAGCTTTTCATAGACCGCGAGCAGTTCGGGATCGACCTCGTCCAGCGACTTGGGCCCTTCCTTCTTCACCGGCGCGGCGTAGTAGTAGAGGTCCTGATAGTCGACGGGTTCGTATTTCACCGCCGCCCAGGTCGGCTCTTCCATCGCCAGCCAGCGCTCATAGGCGGCGAGGCGCCATTCCAGCATCCACTCCGGCTCACCCTTCTTTTCGGAGATGAAGCGGACGATGTCGGCGTTCAGACCCTTGGGGGCGAACTCCTGCTCAACGTCGGTGGTGAAGCCGTATTTGTACCGCTCCAGTTCCGCGACCGTATCGATTGTTTCCTGAACGATAGCCATAGTTTACGCGACTTCCTTCACGCGTTCTTGCAGGCGTGCCTTATGCTTGTCCCAGGCTGCGACCCAGGCGTCCGCGAAGCGGGTCCAGTCGGCCTCGGTCGTGCCCCAGCCGCCGGAGACGCGCACGCCCCCGGTCGCCAGATGATGCAGGCCCATGGCGCTGATCGCCTTGGACGGCTTGACCTTGCCCGACGAACAGGCGGAACCGGCCGAGACCATGACCCCGACCAAATCGAGGGTGATCAGCTGCTGCGGGCTGTCCCAGCCCTCAACCGCCATGAACAGGGTGTTGGGCAGACGCTCGACCGCGCCGCCGATGATCGTTGCGCCCGCAGCCTTGACCTTGGCTTCAGCCGCATCGCGCCAGCCGACGTGCGCCATGGCGGCGTCCAGATCGCGCGCGGCGCAATCAGCGGCGAGGCCGAAACCGGCGATGCCCGGCACGTTCTCGGTGCCGGCGCGCAGGCCGCGTTCCTGACCGGCGCCGTGCAGGATGCGGACGGCCGATACGCCGTCCTTGAGCACCAGTGCGCCCACGCCCTGCGGCCCGCCCAGCTTGTGCGCCGAGAGGGTCAGGCTATCGGCGCCCAGCGCCTTCATGGTCACCGGGACCTTGCCCGCCGACTGAATGGCGTCGACGTGCAGCCAGCCGCCCGCTGCATGGACCAGCTTCGCCGCCTCGGCGATCGGCTGAATCACGCCGCTTTCGTTGTTGGCGTGATGGATGGCGACGACCGCGCGCCCCGGACGAGCCAGCGCCTCGGCCAGCCAGTTCAGATCAACCACGCCGTCCGTATCCACGGGCAGCACCTCGACCGGAACGCCGCTGACGGCGGCGGCTTCGGCCACGCACGGGTGCTCGGTCGCGCCGACGATCAGCCGCTTGCAGCCTGCCGCCAGAGCGCTGTGGATCGCCTGAGCGTTGGACTCAGTGCCGCCCGAAGAGAAGATGATCGCCGTCGGATCAGCCCCGACCAGATCGGCCACCTGAGCGCGAGCGGTCTCGACGCGCGCCCGCGCCCGCCGCCCGGCGGCATGCACGGCCGATGGATTGCCGTTATCGGCCAGAGCCTTGGCCATGATCTCCTGAACCTCAGGACGAACCAGACCCGAGGCGTTGTAGTCGAGATAAATGCTCACGCTGCGGCCTCCATCGAACCCGAGCCCATGCGAGCCCGCCCTGTCCGCTTCTCGATCACGTCCGCGAGGCTGACCCCCGCCAGATAGCGATGGATCTCGGCGCCCAGATCTTCCCACAGGTCATGGGTGATGCAGCGGGCGCCGCCCGTCATACAGCCCCGCGGCGTGCCATGGGCGGCGCAGCGCGTGGCGCGGATCGGCTCATCGACCGCCAGGACAATGTCCGCCACGACCATCTCGTCCGCCTCTCGGGCCAGCCGATAGCCGCCGCCCGGTCCACGCACGCTCTTGACCAGACCGCCCTTGCGCAGGCGCGCGAAAAGCTGCTCCAGATAGCTGAGCGAGATTTCCTGACGCGCCGCGATTTCAGCCAGGGAGACGGCCCGATCGGTCCCGTTTTTCGCCAGATCGGCCATCGCCATGACGGCGTAACGTCCCTTGGTCGACAGACGCATCCCAATACCTCAAAATTCTACCGCTTTTCAGGCTCGCTGTGCTAAGACCCCCGGCCTTGCTGGCGAGCGCATCGTGCAGGGGGGACTTAGAAAGTCCTACCTGTGTGGTCAAGTATTATCCGCTCGCGAAACCACTGTTGATCGTAGGGACCGCCATCCATGCCTGAAGTTATCCTGCCTGGCGCCTCCGGCCGCATCGAAGGCCGTTATTCTCCTGGCAAGCGTCCCGACGCGCCGATCGCCCTGATCCTGCACCCCCACCCCAAGGCGGGCGGGCACATGAACAACCCCGTCGCCCTGACGATGCACCAGTTGTTCGTCCAGCGCGGCTTCGCCACCCTGCGCTACAACAGCCGCGGCGTGGGCAAGTCGCAGGGCGAGTTCGACAGCGGCATCGGCGAACTGGCCGACGCAGCGACGGCCCTGGACTGGCTTCAGGCCAACAATCCCGCCGCCACCCAGACCTGGGTCGCCGGCTATCAGTTCGGCGCCTATATCGGGATGCAACTGCTGATGCGTCGCCCCGAGACCGACGGCTTCATCTCCGTGTCGCCGCCGTCGAACATCTATGATTTCAGCTTCCTGGCCCCCTGCCCGGCCTCGGGCCTGTTCCTGCACGGCACGGCCGACACCGTGGTGCCGCCCGCCGATGTCGAGCGCGTGGTGAACAAGCTGCGCACCCAGAAGGGCATCGTCATCGACTACGAGTTGGAAGAAGGCGCGACCCACTTCTGGCAGGACCACATCGGCGCGGTCGAGCGCCGCGTCGGCGCCTACCTGGACAAGCGGCTGGAAGAAAAGCCCGCCTGATCCGCATAGCGATATCCTGATTGAAGCGGCGCCCTGATCTTCGGGGCGCCGTTTCTAATTGCGCCGATCGTCAGTGATCGCCTTCCGCAGCGACCACGGCGGCAGGGCGATGGGCGCGAACGCACCAGACGACGCTGACGATCATCAGGATCATGGCGACTATCTCGATCACGGTCGGGCCGCGCTGTTCCCAGATGAAGCCGTAGATGAAGGCGAACAGGGTCTCGGACACGATCATCTGGCCCAGCATGGTCAGGGGCAGCAGGCGGCTGGCCTGATTCCAGAACGCGTTGCCGATGACGGAGGCGAAGATCGCCACGCCCGCGCTGACGCCGATCAGACGCAGCCAGGCGTCGTCCGTCATGCCGCCCAGCATGAACAGGGACGGGATCACCAGCACCAGCGCAAGCGCGCCGGTGACCACGCCGGTCAGCAGCGACCACTCATGCGGGGTGACGTCGGGCAGGCGGCCCATCCAGCGGCTGTTGCCGACGGCGAAGGCAGTCCAGGACAGCAGGGCCGCGAGGGCGCATCCCAGACCGATCAGCGTGGCCGCGCCGCTCTGCGCCGCCGCGCCACCGCCCTGACTGAGCGACTGCCACCCGATCAGACCGACCGCGAGCGCCGCCACAGCGATGGGCGGCGCGACGCGCGACAGCGGCGGCGAATCCTTGTCCCGCAGCCCCCACAGGGCCACCACCACGGGCACCATGCCGACGATCAGGGCCGAGGCCGCGACGCCAGCGTAATGCACGCCGACCACCAGAAAGGCGAAATAGACCAGATTGCCCGCCAGACTGAGCCAGACCAGCGCGCCCCACGCCTTGCGCGTCAGGGCTGCCGTCACCCGCCGCCAGCGCGGCGCGATCAGCATGACCGCGATCAGGCCATAGGCGAGGTAACGTCCCGCCGTCAGCAGCAGAGGCGAGGCCTCGGGCACGACCTTGGGGGCCAGAAAGACCAGCCCCCACAGAGCGCCCGCCGCCAGACCGCTGGCGACGCCCCAGAAACGCGATGACGCCGCCATTATTCCGCTCCCGGCTCGACGATCCGACCGCCGGTCATGGGCGCCGAAACGCCTGTCGTACCAGGGAAGCTGATCGGCAGGCCCAGACGACAGCGGGCGGCCAGAAAGGCGAAGGCCTCGGCTTCGATGGAGTCGCCGCGCCAGCCCTTGTCCTCCGCCGTCGAGACGGGGAGGCCGACACGCTCGCGAATGGCGGCCAGCAGCACGGGGTTGTGACGACCGCCGCCGCAGACGACGATCTCCTTCGGCTGCTCGGAGCAGCGGGCGACGCCCAGCGCCACAGCCTGAGCGGCAAAGGCGGTCAGGGTGGCGGCGGCGTCTTCCAGCGACAGATCCGCCACCGGGTCCAGCGAGAAGTCGAAACGGTCCAGCGACTTCGGGCCGCTCGCCGCGAAATAGGGGTGGGCCAGATAGGCGCCCAGCATGGCCTGATCGACCGTTCCCGCCGCCGCCAGACGACCGCCCTCGTCCATCCGCTTCTTCATGCGCGACTGGACCAGCAGATCGACCATGCCGTTGGCCGGGCCGGTGTCGAAGGCCTCCAACTCGCCGTCGGCGCGGATCAGGGTGATGTTACCGACCCCGCCGAGGTTCAGCACGGCGACCGGCCCCTCCATCCCCGCCTTGCGGACCAGCGCTGCGTGATAGACAGGCGCCAGCGGCGCGCCCTGCCCGCCCGCCGCCACGTCGGCGCTGCGGAAGTCAAAGGCGACGGGCGCTCCCAGCCCCTCGGCCACGCTGGCGGCGTCGATAAGCTGGACGGTGCGACCCGGCAGATCCGGCGTCGGCGCCTCGTGCAGCACTGTCTGGCCGTGGACGCCGACCAGATCCAGCGCGCTGGACTTGACTCCGTTCACCGCCATGAAACCGAGCGCGGCAGCCAGATGCGCGTCGGCCACCGCCATGCGGGCGTCCTCAAAGCTGTCAGGCTCTTCCTCGTCGCGTTCCCAGTCGAAGGCGTCCTCGATGGCGTCCTCAATGACGGCGCGTGTTTCGCTGTCGAGCTTCATTTCGCCGGCGGGGCCGAAGGACAGGATGTCGTGGCCGTCCGTTTCGATCACCGCCATGTCCACGGCGTCGAGCGAGGTGCCGGTCATGAAGCCGAGCACGCGCAGGGTCTTTTTCGGGGAGGTCGTCATGGCGGCTTGACTGCCACGTCAGGGGCGACGTAGCTAGCGCCCATGATCGCGCAACCGGCCCTTTTCGCCGCCTATTACTACGGCCTCTACTAGAGAGCGGCCGCGATCCTTGCCGCCCTTCCCTCGGCGGCATTATTCCTCGGAAGACGGCCGCCGGTTCTGATGCTACGGACCCGACCATGACCGAGCCCACGACCCAAACCGTTTCCGAAACCGCCTTCAAGTCGGACTTCCTGCGCCTGATGAAAGCGCGCGGCTATATCCACCAGATCACCCACCCGGTCGAACTGGACGAGGCGGCGGCGTCTGGCGTGGTCACCGGCTATATCGGCTTCGACGCGACGGCGCCCAGCTTGCACGTCGGCCACCTGATCCAGATCATGCTGCTGCGCCGTCTGCAGCAGGCCGGACACAAGCCGATCGTCCTGATGGGCGGCGGCACGACCAAGGTCGGCGACCCGTCGTTCAAGGACACCCAACGCCCCCTGCTGACCGAGGAAAAGATCGCCGAGAACATCGCTGGCATCAAAGGCGTGTTCGAGAAATTCCTGACCTTCGGCGACGGCCCGACCGACGCCATCATGCTGGATAACGACGAGTGGCTGTCGCAGCTGGGCTACCTGCAGTTCCTGCGCGATTACGGGACCCACTTCACCATCAATCGGATGCTGAGCTTCGACTCGGTCAAGCTGCGCCTGGATCGCGAGCAGCCGCTGACCTTCCTCGAGTTCAACTACATGCTGATGCAGGCGACCGACTTCCTGGAGTTGAACCGTCGCTATGGCTGTTCACTGCAGATGGGCGGGTCGGACCAGTGGGGCAACATCATCAACGGCGTCGAACTGACCCGTAAGGTGGACCACAAGGCCGCGTTCGGCCTGACCACGCCGCTGCTGTCCACCGCCTCGGGCCAGAAGATGGGCAAGACGGTCGGCGGCGCCGTGTGGCTGAACGCCGACGCCCTGTCGCCGTTCGACTACTGGCAGTACTGGCGCAACACCGAAGACGGCGACGTAGGCCGCTTCATGCGTCTGTTCACCGACCTGCCGCTGGATCAGATCGAGCGCTATGAGGCGCTTCAAGGCGCCGAGATCAACGACGCCAAGAAGGCGCTGGCCGACGCCACCACCTCCATGCTGCACGGCGCCGAGGCCGCACAGGCCGCCCGCGCCGCCGCCGAGGCCGCCTTCGAGAAGGGCCAGATGTCGGCCGACCTGCCAACCGTCGAACTGCCGCGTGACGAGGTGATCGGCGCCATGATCGCCGCCGTCACGACCAAGGCGGGTCTCAGCGCCTCCAACGGCGAGGCGCGCCGTCTGGCCCAGGGCGGCGGCCTGCGCCTGAACGACGAGGTCGTCAACGACGGCGCCCGTCTGATCAAAGAAGCCGACCTGAACGCTGACGGCGTGCTGAAGCTCGGCGCCGGCAAGAAAAAGCTGGTGCTGGTGCGGCCGGTTTAAACCTGAACCGCTCATCCCGGCGGACGCCGGGACCCAGTGCTTTGGCTTCAAGCGCAGCGAGATTTTGTTGCTGCAACTTTCAACCGGCTAGGCGGGGGTCCTTACTGGATCCCGGCGTCCGCCGGCATGAACGGAGAGATTGATGGTCGACATCACCGAAAACACCCCCGCCCCCGCATTCGATCTGGCGACAGACGGCGACGGACGGGTGTCGCTGGACGGGCTGAAGGGCAAGAATATCGTGCTCTACTTCTACCCCAAGGCCGACACGCCGGGCTGCACGACCGAGGGACAGGACTTCTCGGCCCTGATCGACCGGTTCGCGGCGGCGAACGCGGTAGTGATCGGCGTATCGCGCGACACGGTGAAGAAGCTGGACCGCTTCAAGGCCAAGCATGATCTCAAGGTCGCGCTCGGCTCGGACGAGGACGGCGCGGTCACGGAAAGCTGGGGCGTCTGGGTGCTGAAGAAGCTCTACGGCCGCGAATATATGGGCATTGAGCGCGCCACCTTCCTGATCGACGGCCAGGGCGTGGTCCGCCGCGCCTGGCGCAACGTCAAGGTCAAGGGCCACGCCGAAGAGGTTCTGGCCGCCGTCGAAGCGCTTTGATCGGCGAGCGGGGTTCGGAAGGCCCCGCTTGACCTCTCCGCCTCAGCCCGCACTAAGTGTCGCCAGGGATTGCATCCTCAGGGGCTGACATTGACCAGACGCCGATAATCGCGGCGTGACGCGGAGAGCATGAATGTTCAATAAGAACAAACCGTTCGACAACAACCCCTCTAGCGGAATGGGCATTCCCAAGCCGCCAGAGCCGGTCCAGCCCAAGCCGGAGCCCGCAGCGCCGATCGCCGCTGCGCCTGCGCGCGCGCCGGAGGCGGCGCGTCCCGCCGCCCGTTCCTCCAGCCTTTCGACTCTGTCGGCGGGCGTGAAGTATGAGGGCAACATCTCCGGCGCAGGCGAACTTCAGGTCGACGGCTCGCTGAAAGGCGACATCCGCGTGGTGCGCGTGGTGATCGGCGAAGGCGGCGCGGTCGAGGGCACGGTTCACGCCGACATCCTTGAGGTGCGCGGCCGCGTCTCGGGCGCCATCGTCGCCAAGCAGGTCAAGCTGTTCGCCACCTCGCGCGTCGAGGGCGACATCACCCAGGAGCAGTTGTCGATCGAACAGGGCGCCTGGTTCCAGGGCCGCTGCACCCAGGCCAAGCGCGACACGCCGGGCGCCAATATGCTGGAGACCCCTGCTCCGGCCGAAAAGCCTGCGCCCGCCAAGACGGACGCCAAGGTCGAGGCCAAGCCCGCAGCCTGATCGGCGCGAGTGCTGACAACGAGAAAGGGCGGCCCGCAAAGGCCGCCCTTTTTTTATGCACCGGTCAGGCGGGTCAGCCCTCGCGGGTTTCGCCCACGCGCGCCGCCAGAGCCGCGCCCATGAAGGCGTCCAGGTCGCCGTCCAGAACGCCTTGCGTGTCCGAGGTTTCGACCTCGGTCCGCAGGTCCTTCACCATCTGATACGGCTGCAGGACGTAGGATCGGATCTGGTGGCCCCAGCCGATGTCCGTCTTGGCGTCAGCCAGAGCCTGGGCCGCAGCCTCACGCTTCTGAAGTTCCAGCTCATACAGACGCGCGCGCAGCATCTTCCAGGCCTGGTCGCGGTTCTGGTGCTGCGAACGGCCCGCCTGACAGGCGACCACGGTGTTGGTCGGAATGTGGGTCAGGCGCACGGCCGAGTCCGTCTTGTTGACGTGCTGACCGCCTGCGCCCGAAGCGCGATAGGTGTCCGTGCGCACGTCCGACGGGTTGATCTCGATCTCGATGCTGTCATCCACGACGGGCGAGACCCCGACCGAGGCGAACGACGTGTGCCGCTTGGCCGCCGCATCATAGGGGCTGATGCGCACCAGACGGTGGACGCCCGATTCCGACTTCAGCCAGCCATAGGCGTTGGGGCCGGTGATCAGCAGGGTCGCCGATTTGATGCCGACCTGTTCGCCGGACTCTTCTTCCTGAAGCTCGACCTCATAGCCGTGCGAGCGCGCCCAGCGGCTGTACATCCGCAGCAGAATGCCCGCCCAGTCGTTGGACTCGGTGCCGCCGGCGCCGGAGTTGACCTCCAGATAGGCATCGTTGCCGTCCGCCTCGCCGGACAGCAGGGCTTCCAGTTCGGCGCGGGCGGCCCGGTCCTTGATGGACTTCAGCTGTTCACGCGCTTCTTCGAGGGTGCCTTCGTCGCCCTCTTCGTCCGCCATTTCGGCCAGCATGATCCCGTCTTCGAGACCCTGCTCCATTTCCTTGACGGCGTTGACCTGCACTTCCAGCCGCGAGCGTTCACGGCTGACGGCCTGGGCCTGTTCGGGATTGTCCCACAGCGTCGGATCCTCGACCCGCGCGTTCAGCTCATCGAGCTTTCTTAGAGCGACATCCCAGTCAAAGTCGCCTCCTGAGCAGAGCGACGCTCTGCTCGATGTCGGCCTTCATGGCCTCGACATCCGATCTCATCGCAAACTCCTGCGAACGGAAGTCCCCCCGCAAACAGGACCGCGCAGCGCGCGTCCGATGGGGGAAGGACAGGTGAAACGGCGCGCCTGAAAGCAGGCGCGCCGGGTGGTGGGCTTACCTAAAGCGTCAGTAAAGGCCGCTCAAGTCCTCGGCCGGCTCCTTCTTCGGCGGCGGCGGCGCAACCGGAGGCGGCGCGGTCGGTGTCGGGGTCTGGGAGCGAACCTCCTGCTCGCGACGGATGACGTCGTAGTAGTTCTGCGGCCCTTCGGGCTGGGCCGGCGGCGGCGCTTCTTCGCGCAGCTGACGCTCGGTGCCGGGGCGGAAGGCCTCTTCGATGCCGTTGACGGTGCGGAAGATGGCGTTTTTCGGCTTCACGAACGGCCGCGCAGGCCGCTCTTTCAGAGCGTCTTCCATGAAGTCGATGAAGATCGGCACGGCCGTCGAGGCCCCGGCTTCACCGCCGCCCAGCGAACGGTTGTCGTCAAAGCCGACGAAGACGCCGACCACGATGTCCGCCGAGAATCCGACAAACCAGGCCGAACGATATTCATTGGTGGTGCCCGTCTTACCGCCGACCCACGGGCCCAGGCTGCGAGCACGGGCGCCGGTGCCGCGCTGGATCACGCCTTCCAGCATGGAAGTCATCTGATAGGCGGTGATGGGGTCAATCACCTGGGTTCCGCGATCCTGAAGGCGGGGCGATTCCTGGCCGCTGAAGCCACGGCCGCAGTCCCGGCACTGGCGACGGTCGGCGCGGTGGATGGTCTGGCCGTTCCGGTCCTGCGCCAGTTCGATCAGATAGGGGTCGATCCGGCGACCGCCGTTGACGAAGGCGGCATAGGCGGCGGTGATGCGGTAAGGCGTGGTTTCCCCTGCCCCCAGCGACATGGCCAGGTTCGGCGACATGTCGTCCACGACGCCCATCTTCTTGGACAGATCGACGACGTTCTTCATGCCCACCGCCTGCGCCAGACGCACAGTCATGACGTTGCGCGACAGCTCCAGCCCGCGCCGCAGCGTCTGCGGGCCATAGAACTGGCGGCTGTAGTTCTGGGGCGTCCAGGCGCGGCCGCCGGGGCCGCCGGGGAAGCTGATCGGCGCATCCAGCACGATCGAAGCCGGGGTGAAGTCGCCTTCCAGCGCGGCCGCATAGACGAAGGGCTTGTAGGCCGACCCCGGCTGTCGACGCGCCTGGGTGGCGCGGTTGAAGCTGGACAGGGCGTAGGAATAGCCGCCGACCATCGCCAGGACGCGGCCCGACTGCGGCTCGATCGCGACCAGGGCGCCGTTGACGGCCGGAACCTGCTTCAGGGCGAACTGGCCGTTCTGGCGTTCGACGAAGATCAGGTCGCCGCGCTTCAGCGGACGACGCCCGGCGTTGGACCAGCTGACATCGGCGGCGCGAAGCGCGCCCGCCTGATCGTCCTTGGCCGTGCGGACGCGGATTGAGCCTCCGCTGACGCTTTCGACGGCGGCCGCCTGCCACGAGCGGCGCTCGGGCGGGGTCGTGCGCTTCTGGGCCTCGGCCTGCCAGCCCTCGGCGAAGTCGGTCGTGCCCCAGGCGCCTCGCCAGCCGTGACGACGGTCGTAATCCTCAAGACCCCGCATCAGGGCGTCGCGCGCCGCCGACTGCAGCTGCGGATCAAGCGTCGTGCGCAGGTAATAGCCGCCGCGATTGACCTCTTCCTGACCGAACAGGGCGATGGCGCGACGACGCGCCTCTTCCACAAAGAAGTCGGCGTCGGCGTATTCCGCCCGACGCGGCGCAGAGCGGGTGTTCAGCGGTCGGGCCAGCGCCGTCTTCAACTGCTCTTCCGACAGCCATTTGTTGTCGGCCATCTCGCCCAGCACCCAGTTCCGTCGACCCAACGCAGCCGCCGGATAGCGTTTCGGGTGGTAGTTGGTCGGCCCCTTGGGCAGGGCCGCCAGGAAGGCCGCCTCGTCCGGCGTCAGCTGATCCAGCGACTTGCCGAAATAGTTATAGGCGGCCGAGGCCACGCCATAGGAGCGATAGCCCAGGTAGATCTCGTTCAGATACAGTTCGAGGATCTGCTCCTTGGTCAGCGTCGCTTCCAGACGGCTGGAGAGGACGGCCTCCTTAAGCTTGCGGTTCAGGCTGGTCTCGCTGGTCAGCAGGACGTTCTTGGCCACCTGCTGGGTGATGGTCGAGCCGCCCTCCAGCCGCTTGCCCGACATGACGTTAAACACGTTCTTGAACATCGCCCGGCCGATGCCGGACACGTCGATGCCGCCGTGATTGAAGAAATTCTGATCCTCGGCCGCCAGGAAGGCGTGAACGACCGTCTGCGGCACCTGGTCATAGGTGACATAGATGCGCCGCTGGTCCGAGAACTCGCCGATCAGGGTCCCGTCGCCGGCATAAACGCGCGTCGCCGTCGCGGGGCGATAGTCCGCCAGTTCAGACGCGTCCGGCATGTCGTGCAGGACCCAGGCGGCGTAGATGGCCACCACCACCCCGGCCAGGGCGATGGCGCCCAGCAGGGCCACGCCCGCCATGACGAACCAGCGTTCGGCTATCTTCACCACGAACTCCGCAAGACGCACCCCATCATCGCTCGTTTATCGCGCGTCGCGCGGCGCGCAAAGCGGAACCGCACTTATCCCTTGTCGCGCAGCAGACGCGCCTTGTCGCGCTGCCAGTCGCGCTCGGCCGCCGTCTCGCGTTTGTCGTGCAGTTTCTTGCCTTTGGCCAGGGCGATCTCCAGCTTCGCCTTGCCCGCCTCATTCAGATAGAGGCGCACAGGGACGATGGTGCGCCCCTCGCGCTGAACGGCGCCGATCAGCCTGTCGATCTGCTTGCGGTGCAGCAGCAGCTTACGGTGACGGCGCGGTTCATGGTTGAAGCGGTTCGCCATCTTATAGGGCGGGATGTCGGCGTTGATCAGCACCATCTCGCGCCCCTCGGGCGAGACATAGCTCTCGGCGATATTGGCCCGGCCGTCGCGCAGGGCCTTGATCTCGGTGCCCCGCAGCTGGAGCCCGGCCTCGATATGATCTTCGAGGAAATAATCGAAGCGCGCGCGGCGGTTCTCGGCGATCGTCTTCTGTTTGGGCGCGTCGGCGGCCATCAGGCGACTCCGGCGGCGGCCAGCGCCTTGTCGATGGCGGGCTTGACGGCCTCAGCCGTCTGCGACAGCGGCAGGCGGACCTCTTCCGTGCACAGGCCCATCCTGGCCAAGGCGTATTTGGCGGGGGACGGCGAGTTGTCGAGGAACAGCGCCTTGTGCAGGCCGATCAGCCGATCCTGCCACGACCGTGCGGCGGCGAAGTCGCCGGCCTGAATGGCGTCATGCAGGGCGACCATCGCCTCAGGCGCCACGTTCGAGGTCACGGAGATGACGCCGACGCCGCCGTGCGCGGCATAGCCCAGATAGCTGGAATCATCACCCGAGATCAGGTCGAAGGCGCCGTCGATATTGGCGCGCATCCAGCTGGCCCGCGCCACATCGGCGCTGGCGTCCTTGATGCCGACGATGTTTGGGTGCGCCGCCAGGGCCGCCACCGTCTCATTGGCCAGGTCCACTCCGGTGCGACCCGGCACGTTATAGAGCAGGATCGGCAGTTGAACGGCGTCGGCCACCGCCTCGAAATGCGCCTGCATCCCGGCCTGCGACGGACGGTTGTAATAGGGGGTCACGACCAGGGCGCCGTCGGCGCCCACCGTCTTGGCGAAACGGGTCAGTTCGATCGCCTTGTCCGTGGCAGGAGAGCCTGCGCCAGCGATGACGCGGATGCGCCCGGCGGCGATCCTGATGCACTGTTCGACCACGCGCTTGTGCTCATCCAGATGCAGGGTGGCGCTCTCACCTGTGGTGCCCATCGGCACGACGCCGTGAACCCCAGCGGCGATCTGGCGTTCCAACAGGCGCTCGAAAGCGGCCTCGTCCACGTTTCCGTCACGAAGAGGTGTGATCAGGGCGGTGATCACGCCCTTGAACAAGGGGACGGTCATGGGAACAACATACCTGCGCGGAGAATGGGCGGCGGTCCGCCCGTCACTAATCGGCAAAGGGTAGGTTGCCCGCCGCCTGGCCGCAACCAAAGATGAATGAGGATCAGATATCTAATGATCGCGACGACCGTGGCCGCCGCCCTGGCGATACTGACTCCACCAGCTCAGGACGTCCTGAACAGCACGCCGGTCCCCTACTCCGCCAGCCAGGGCGGAATCATCAGCAGTCAGGACGCCGCCCTGGTTCAGCAGGGGCTGACGGCCGCGCGGGCGCGCGACGTGGTCGGCACGCAGGCCATCATGGCCCGGATTTCCGACCCCTCGGCGCGCAAACTGGTCGAATGGGCGCTGGTCGACACCTCAGACCGGCAGATGTCCTACAGCGATCTGGCGCTGGCGCAGACCGACCTGGCGAACTGGCCGCGCGGCGGATCGCGCAGGGCGGCGGGCGAACGGGCGCTGGACATGGCCGGCCAGTCGCCGGACGCCGTCATCGCCTTCTTCAACGGAACCGCCCCGACCACGGCCCAGGGCGCCATCGCCCTGGCTGGCGCGCTGGAACAGACGGGTCGCCGCCAGGAAGCCCAGGCGCTGATTCGCGACTGGTGGCGCACACAGAGCTTTGAAGAGGCCCAGCAAAGCCGAATCTATTCGCGCTGGAGCGGCTGGCTGACCAGCGACGATCATACAGCGCGGCTGAACATGCTTCTGCTGGGCCCGCACGGCCCGGCGACGCGAGCGATGGTCGCTCTGGTTCCGGCCGACCGTCAGACCATCGCCAATACGGTGATGGCGCTGCGCACCGCCTACGCTCCCGACGCGATCGTCGGCGGTCTGTTGCCCTCGCAGGCCAACGATCCGGCCGTGGTGCTGGAGCGCGTGCGCCTGCTGCGCTCGGCCGGGCGCCAGTCGGAGGCCTTCCCGCTGCTATCCGCCCTGCCCGCCGCGCCGTCGCATACGGACGGTCAGAACACCCTGTGGAGCGAACGCCGCAACTACTTCCTGGACGCCCTGCAACAGGGCAATGCGCGCGCCGCCTACGCCGCCATGAACGGCCACGGCTTCCCCTCGGGCGAGCGCAAGGTCGACGCCGAGTTCTTCGCCGGTTGGGTTGCCCTGACCAAACTCAACGATCCGGCCACGGCGGCCCAGCATTTCGAGGCTCTGCGCAACGCTTCCTCCACCCCGATCACCCAAGGCCGCGCCCTGTACTGGCTGGGTCGGGCGGCCGAGGCGCGCGGCGACCGCGAAGGCGCCCAGCGCTGGTATCAGGCCGGCGCCGAGCACTGGCAGACCTTCTACGGCCAACTGGCGGCGGAAAAGGCCGGGGCGACGACCCTGACCCTGCCTGGCGAGCCGGCGCCGTCGCCGGAAGACGTCAACCGCTTCGAGGGCAATGAGGTGGTGCGGGCGACCCGCATCCTGGGCCAGATCGGTGAAAAGACCCTGATGCGGGTCTTCGCCTATCATCTGGATGACGAGCTCCCTTCCCCCTACGATCTGTCGCAGCTGTTCGACCTGATGCAGGGCTATGGCGACCAGTTCGGCTCGATGATGGTCGGGCGAGCGGCCAGCCAGCGCGGCTTCGTCATGCCCGAGCGAATGTATCCGATCCAGCTGCCGCAACAGGTCGCGGGCATGGCGCCGAACGAGTTCGCCCTGGCCATCACCCGTCAGGAATCCAGCTTCGACCCCTTGGTCCGCTCCCACGCGGACGCGCGCGGCATGATGCAGCTTCTGCCCGCGACGGCGCAGGGCGTGGCGCGCCGCATGGGCCGCTCGTTCAGCGCTGAACAGCTGTGGGACCCGGAGATCAACATGACGCTGGGCAGCTATCACCTCGGCGAACTGATGAACAACTTCGGCGGATCGCCGCTGCTGGCGGCCGTCGGCTACAACGCGGGACCGGCGCGGCCGCCGCAATGGACCGCCCGTTGCGGCGACCCGCGTCAGGCCCAGGTCGATCCCATCGACTTCATCGAATGCGCCCCTTTCACGGAGACGCGCAACTACATGATGCGGGTGATGGAGAACATGCAGGTCTATCGCGCCCGGCTGAACGGCGGCTCGGCCCCTCTGACGCCGTCGGCGGACCTGGCGCGCGGCACCCCGCCGAACGCCGGACCGCGCCCCTATCAGCCGTGAGGTGACAGACGACGGGCCGCCAGCCACGGCCCGTCCAACGCCTCCAGCCAGACGGCGTCGAGGTTGAAGACGGTTTTCAGAATGCGCGGCGACAGGGCCGCGGTCGGCGCGCCTTCCGCCGCCGTGCGCCCCTGATCCAGCACCACGACACGGTCGGCGAAACGCGCCGCCAGACTGAGGTCGTGCAGGCTGACCAGGACCGCGCGCCCTGCGTCGGCGCGCGCGCGCAACCGCTCCAGCACCAGAAGCTGGGCGTCCGGGTCCAGACCGGCGATCGGCTCATCAGCCGCCAGCAAAGGCGCGGGAACCGTCAGGGCGCGCGCCAAAAGCACGCGCGCCCGCTCGCCGCCCGACATCTCGGCCACGCCGCGATCGGCCAGATGGCCGACGCCGACCTCGTCCAGCGCGGCGCGGGCGCGCTCCACAGCCGCCTGTCCCGTCAGGAAGGGCGCGCCCAACGCCGCCACCTCCACCGCCGGGAGATTCCAGGCGATAGAGCGGTCCTGCGGCAGATAGGCCGCGCGTTCGCCCCGCTGGCGTTCCGACAGGCGCCGGGCCTCATCGCCGCCCAGCCGGGCCACCCCTTGCGTCAGCGGCGCCAGCCCGAGGGCGGCGCGCAAGGCCGTCGACTTGCCCGCCCCGTTGGGACCGCAAAGGGCCACGAGTTCGCCTGCCCGCACAGAGAAGAACGCGCCGTTCAGCACCTCGGCGCCGCCGATGCGGGCGTGGGCGTTTTCAAGCTCAAGCAAAACAGTCACAGCCGCCACTCCCGCGCCGCGCGCCAGGCGATCAGGGCGAATAGCGGCGCGCCCACAAGAGCGGTGAAGACCCCCAGCTTCAGTTCCTGATCCGTCGGCAGCATCCGCGCCATAAGATCGGCCACCACCAGCATCAGTCCGCCCGCCAGGGCCGAGGGCGCCAGCAGCCGCCCTGGATCGCCGCGCACCGCCGCTCGCACCAGATGCGGCGCGGCCAGTCCGACAAAACCAATGACGCCCGCCACGGCTACTGCGGAGCCCGCCGCCAGCGCCGATGCCGCCAGGGCCAGCACCCGCATCCGCCCCATCGACAGGCCGGACGCCCGCGCCGCCTCCTCGCCCAGCGTCAGCATCCTCAGCCCCGGCGACGCCTCGCGCGCTAGAAAGGCTGCGATCAGAAGCGCAGGCGCCACCCAGGCGACATCGTTCCAACTGCGGTTCTCGACCGATCCCAGCAGCCAGTTCATCACCTCGGCCGAGGCGATCGGCGACGGCGACAGGTTGAAGATCAAGGCCGTGAGCGCGCCTGCGAAACTGGACAGGGCCACGCCGAACAGGATCAGCGCCTCGGGCGCCCGCACCCGCGCAGCCAGGACGATCAGCAGGCCTCCCCCGACCGCCGCGCCGAACAGAGCCGCGCTTTCCACAGCGCCGGGGATCGCCGCCAGCCCCAGCACAATGGCGGTCGCGGCGGCCAGGGCCGATGTCGCAGACACCCCCAGCACCCCCAGCACCCCCGGCTCGGCCAGCGGATTACGCAGCAGTCCCTGCATCACCGCCCCGGCCAGGCCGAGCGCCGCGCCGACCAGCAGGGCGCAGACCGCACGCGGGGCGCGCACCAGCCACAGCACCTCGCCCGGCCCCGAAGCGGGGTCAGACAGCGCCTGGGCGTACTGCGCCGCGCTGAAAGCTGTTTCTCCCAGGGTCGTCGCCACTCCAAGCGCAGCCGCAAGGGCCAGCCCCAGAGCGATATTCAGTCTCGTCGCGCCGGTCATTTCGCCTGCTCCGCCAGCAGAACCGCCGCATCCGCCGCGAACCAGGCGGGACAGGTCAGCGCCGCGCCGGGCAGGCTGGCCGCCGTGCGCTGCGCCGTCGCCCGGCGCATGACCGGATGGCGCCCTGCGCCGCGCCAGTCCGACCGCGCCAGGTCGAAGAACCCCTTCACATAGAGCGCCGGCGGCGTCAGCAGCACCCGCTCAAGCCCCAGCGGCTGATAGCCGGGCTGTATCACCCCGTTGCGGAACCCGGCCGCGCGCAGGATGGCGTCCATCAATGAGCCGGGCCCGCTGGTGAAGCCGCTGGCCGTCACATAGACAGCCGACCGCCCTCGCCCGGCGCCCGACGCCTGTTCCAGCCGCGCCTCCATTTGGCGGATCAGGGCCTCGCCGCGCGCGCGGCGATCCAGGGCCGCCGCCACCTTGCGGATATTGGCCTTGATCCCCTCCATGTCCGACGCATCGTCGATGCCGACCGTGCGGACCCCGCGCCGGTCGAGCGCGTTCAAAAGCCGGGCGTCGCCGCCCCAGTACCGAACCGCCACATCGGGCTGGAAACCTGTCGCGGCCTCCAGCGTCGGACGAACCATCCGTCGCCCTTTCGTCGCCTGTCGCATCCAGGCGTCGGGATCGTCGGCGCGCGGCGACAGGGCGAGCTCCGCGTCAGGCGCGAGGGCCAGGACGAACTGATCGGCGCACTGATCCAACGCCATCACCCGCAGCGGCCGCGCCTGTGCGGCGGTAGCCAAGGCGGCTGTGATCAGGAGGACCAGCCCGCACAGACGCCGCCTCACAGGGCGGTCAATCCGTTGAACAGCACGTCCAGCTGGGTGCGGATCAACACGTCCCGCTCGGCCCAGTCGAAATAGGGCTTGGTGATCATCAGGGAGACCAGTCCGTGAACGCTGGCCCAAATCACCTGGGCCAGGACCCGCGCATCCCCGCGAAGCACGCCCTGCGCCACAGCATCCTCGACCACCTCCACGACAGCGGCGAACAGTTCGCCTCCCGCCTTCTGCGCGATGGTCTCGACGCCGTGGCGCGTCTCAATCGCCGGGGTCAGATAGGCCAGACGATAGGCGTTGGGGTGTTCAAAGCCGAAGGCCACATAGCCTTCCGCAATACGCCGCAGACGCGTCAGCGCCGGGGCCGTATCCGCCAGAATGCCCCGATTGCGTTCCGCCAACCTCTCAAAGGTATTGCGGCAGATCTCGTTGAGGATCTCGCCCTTGTCGGAGAAATGCATGTAAAGCGCGGTCGACGACAGCCCGACCTCATCAGCGATCTTGCGGATGGTGGCGCCGTCATAACCACTTTCGACAAAAATGCGCTCGGCCGCCGTCAGGATCTCGGCGCGACGCTCGTGCCCGTCTCCCTTGGCCTTGCGGTTGGATCGCGACGCGGAAGTCGTAGAAACCGACAATCAACTGGCTCCCTGAACGAGGGACCTGAGTCCCGACGCGAGGTTAACTCGACCGGCCCCTCTAGCCAAACCCAAGCTTTGGGATATCAATGATATTAACATTGGTAAAACTAGGGGGCGTGCGTGGCGGGTTCTGAACAGCGATTGGCTGGGACGGCGCGCATCACCCTGACGCGTTCACAGGCTATAGCCATCGGCGTCTTCTCGACTTTAAGCTTGGCGGGCGCATGTCTTCTTCCACGCCTCGCCTCCTTCTACCTGATATCGGTCCAGGTCGGCTTTCTAGCGCTCGCGATATGGCGCCTCAGTTTGATCGTGGTTCAGGCCGAGGCGCCCCGTCCAAATCCGCCCGGCAGTTGGTCGCATGATGAATGGCCGCATTACACCATAGTGGCCGCCCTCTATCACGAGGCGCAGATACTGCCCCATCTGGTCGAGCGACTTGATGAGATCGATTATCCCAGAGACCGTCTACAAGGCTTCCTCGCGCTGGAAGCCGACGATCACGCCACTATCGCAGCGGCGTCGCAGTTGAGCCTGCCCGACTGGTTGAGCGTGCTGGTGGTTCCGCCCGGCGCGCCGAAAACCAAACCGCGCGCCCTGAACTACGCCCTGGCGCGCGCAACCGGCGACTTCCTGACGATCTACGACGCCGAGGACGACCCCGATCCGCTGCAGTTGAAAGAAGCGGCGATGAAGTTTCGCGCCGAGGGCGAAGGCCTGGCCTGCGTTCAGGCTCCCTTACGCATCCGCAGTCGCCAGAAGAACAGCCCTCACCCCCTGCTCGATCGCCAGTTCGCCGCCGAATACGCCGCCCTGTTCGAGATCACCCTGCCCGCCATGGTCCAACTCGGCCTGCCCTTTCCGCTGGGCGGCACAAGCAATCATTTCCGCGTTTCGGTGCTGAAAGCGCTGGGCGGATGGGACGCCTGGAACGTGACTGAAGACGCCGATTTGGGCTTCAGGATCTGGCGCTCGGGGCTTCGGCTGAGCGTCATCAGCCGCCCCACCTATGAGACGCCGCCCGGTCCGGTGCGTCTATGGCTGCCGCAGCGTACGCGCTGGCTGAAAGGCTATCTGCAGACGCTGGCGGTGCATACGCGCTGGACCGAGGGCATGGGCTGGCGCGGGTGGACGGCGCTGATCCTGACCATCGGCGCCGGACTGGGGTCGGCGGCGGTTCACGCCGGCTGCATGGCCTGGGTCGCCGTGGTCTGCCTGATGTCGGCGATGGACCGGCAATTGCCGTCCCTTTCAGTTATGGGGTGGACGGTGCTGATCGTTGGAGTGGCCGCCGCCTGGATCACCAAACACCGCGGCGCACGGATCGCCGGGACGCCCTATGGCCCGCTCGATATGGCGGCTTCGCTGCCCTATTGGTTCCTGCTGAGCCTCGCCTTCATGCACGCCGCCGTCCGGTTAGCGCTGGAACCGCACCGCTGGGACAAGACCCCGCATCAGGACGATGTCGAGCCGATCAGCGTTCCTGACCCCTATCCCGACGCTGGACGAGCAGCGGCCTGAACGACTATCAGCGCGCATGGCTCCGGTTCTTTCCTCCTCGCCCGAAACCCTCGTCACGCACGGGTGGTCGGACTACGCCCTTCTGGACAGCGGCGATGGCCGCAAGCTGGAGCGTTACGGCCGCTACACCGTCGTGCGTCCGGAACCCCAATGCTTCTGGAAAGCTCATGACGAGGCCGCATTCGAGCGGGCCAACGCCATGTTCGACCCCCAGCAGGAAGAAGAGGATTCCGGCCGCTGGCGCTTCGACGCCCACGGCCCGATCGACGCCTTTCCGCTAAAGTGGCGCGACGTGCGTTTCATGGGGCGGTTCACCCCATTCCGGCACCTGGCCTTCTTCCCCGAACAGGCGGCCAACTGGGAATGGCTGGACGCCCGCGTCCGCACACTGAACCAGCCGAAAATCCTCAACCTGTTCGGCTATACCGGCGTGGCCAGCCTGGCCTGTTCGGCGGCGGGCGCGCACGTCACCCACGTCGACGCCTCCAAGAAGTCCGTGACCTACGCCCGCGAGAACGCCGAACTGTCGGGCCTGGCCGACCGCCCGATTCGCTGGATCGTCGAGGACGCCCGCAAATTCGTGGCGCGCGAGGTCCGTCGCGGCAGCAAATATGACGGCATCATCCTCGACCCTCCGAAATACGGACGCGGCGCCAATGGCGAGGTCTGGCGTCTGTTCGAGGACATGCCGGAACTGTTGAAAGACTGCGCCGCCCTGCTGTCCGACGACGCCTCCTTCCTGCTGCTGAACGCCTATGCGGCGCGGATTTCCGGCCTGTCGCTGGCGCATATGATGGCTGAGGCGACGCACGATCGCGGAGGCCGCATCGATTGGGGCGAACTGGCTCTGTCGGAGGACGGCGAGCGCGCCCGCGCCATCGGCCTGTCCTTCTTCGCGCGGTGGAGCAACGACGGGGGTCGCGCCTGATGTCCGAACGCCTCATCACTTCCCTGACCAACGACACGATCAAGGCTGTGCGCGCCCTGCACATGCGCAAGGAGCGCGAGGCGACGGGCCGCTTTCTGGCCGAGGGGCTGAAATTCATCGGCGAGGCGCTGGACCAGGGCCGCGCCCCGGTCATGCTGCTGGTCGGCCAGGACGCCCGGCCCCACCCCCTGCTGGACCGCGCCAAGGCCGAGACGATCAAAGCCGGGGGCCAGATCATCGTCGTCACCCACGCCATCCTCGAAAAGATCAGTCGTCGCGACAATCCGCAGACGGTGCTGGGCGTGTTCGAACAGGTCTATACGCCGCTGGACGCCATCCGGCCCGACGCCAGGCCCTGCTGGGTGGCGCTGGAGCAGGTGCGCGATCCCGGCAATCTGGGCACCATCATCCGCACGGCGGATTCGGCCGGGTGCGGCGGGGTCATCCTGATCGGGGACTGCGTCGATCCCTTCTCGGTCGAGGCCGTGCGCGCGACCATGGGCTCGGTCTTCGCGGTCAGCATCAGCAGGGCCTCGCGCGAGGAATTCCTGGCCTGGCGCGCCTCTTGGCCCGGCAGCGTCATCGGCACCCGGCTGGACGCCACGCACGGCTATCGCGACAGCCCGGTGCGCCACCCGGCTCTGATCATGATGGGTAACGAACAGGCGGGTCTGACCGACGAACTGGCCGCCGCCTGCGACCTGAACGTCAAGATCCCCATGCGCGGCCGCGCCGACAGCCTGAACCTGGCCATCGCCACGGGCATCATGGTCTATGCGGTGACGGATGCGGCCTACGGCTCCAGCCTCTAGGCCTCGCCTTCGGTCCTGATCCGGCCCATGCCGATCAGGGCCAGAACCGTCAGCAGAGCGGCGACCGTCAGATAGACGCCGACGGCCTGAAGCCCGTAATGGCCCGCCAGCCAGGTTGCGGCATAGGGCGCCAGCGATGCGCCCAGGATGCCCGCCAGGTTGAAGGTCATGGACGCGCCCGTATAACGCACCGTCGTCGGGAACGGTCGCGCCAGCGCCGCGCCCAGCGGCCCATAGGTGCAGCCCATCAGGCTGAAGCCGATGATGAAGAAGGCGACAACACCGACCATGCCGCCGCTGCCGAACAGACGCGCCAGCACAAGACCGAACAGGGCGATCGCGACGGACGTCGCCAGCAGCGTCCGCCCCTGCCCCCATCTATCCGCCGCCAAGGCCGCCAGCGGAATGAACAGGCCGAAGAAGCAGACGCCCAGAAGCTGGATCGGCAGGAACTGATCACGCGTATAGCCCATGCTGGTCGTGCCCCAGCCCAAAGCGAAGACGGTCATCAGATAAAAGAGGACAAAGGTCGCCAGTCCCGCCAGCGTCCCGGTCAGCAAGGCGAACTTGTGGTGCGCCACGAGCGTCAAAGCCGGCGCCTGGACCCGTTCGGCCCGGTCGATGGCCCGCTTGAACTCGGGCGTCTCGGTGATCTTCAGCCGCATCCACAGGCCGACGATGACCAGCAAGGCGCTGGCGATGAAGGGAATGCGCCAACCCCAGGTCATGAACTGGCCCTCGCTCATCACCTGGCCCAGAACGATGAAGCTCAGGGTCGACAGGATGAAGCCGATCGGCGCGCCTAGCTGCGGGAACATGCCGAACCAGGCCTTCTTGCCCGGTGGGGCGTTCTCGGTCGCCAGCAGCACAGCCCCGCCCCACTCGCCGCCCAGGCCCAGCCCCTGCCCGAACCGGCACAGCGCCAGCAGCAGGGGCGCGATCACGCCGACCGAATGCCAGGTCGGCAACAGCCCGATGGCGATGGTCGACAGCCCCATGGTCATCAGGGCCGCCACCAGCGTCGCCTTGCGCCCTACGCGGTCGCCGAAATGGCCGAAGATGACCGCTCCGATCGGTCGGGCGAAGAAGGCGATTGAGAAGGTGGCGAACGAGGCCAGCATGGCGGTCATCCGGTCGCCGCCGGGGAAGAACAGGTCGGGAAAGACCAGCACCGCCGCCGTGGCGTAGATGTAGAAGTCGTAGAATTCGATCGTCGTGCCGATCAGGCTGGCGAACAGAACGCGTCGCTTGGAGGCGGACGGCGGTGAAACAGCGGCGTCGGTCACGCGAAATCCTTACGGTTGACGCACGATCATTGCGGCGCGCCGCCGTCAGGCGTCAAGCGGACGCGATCAGGTTCCGCGCGGCTTGGCGCGGGTGGTCGCAGTCGCATTGGCCGGGTCTTCAGGCCAGGGATGGCGTGGATATCGACCGCGCATCTCGCTGCGGACCGCCGCCCATGACCCAGCCCAGAAACCCGGCAGATCCTTCGTCACCTGAACCGGCCGTCGCGCGGGCGACAGCAGGCTGAGCGTCAGGGGAACGCGCCCGCCGCCGACTGTCGGATGGGTCGTCACCCCGAACAGTTCCTGCACCCGGATTTCGACACGCGGTCCGCCCTCGGCCCCGTAGTCGATGCCCGCGCTGCCCAGCGGCGTGGTCAGGCGCGTCTGCGCCAGTTCATCCAGTTTGCGCTGCAAATCCCAGGGGATCAGGCCGCGCAGGCCTTCGGCCAGCCTGCCGTCGCTGATGTCGGCCAGTGATCGCGCTCCGTCGAGCAACGGCCACAGCCAATTCTCGCGCTCCGCCAGCAGCCCCTCATCCGAAACATCCGGCCACGTCGCATCCAGCCCGTGCAGGAAGGCCAGCCGCGCCCGCAACGCGCCCGCCTGCTCGCCCCATTTGAGGGCGCTGAGGCCGCCCGCCATGATCTCGGACTTCAGCGCCGCCGTCATTGTGGTTCGGTCCGGCGCACCGACCACCTTTTCATCCAGCACCAGCGCCCCGATCCGTCGGATGCGGCGAATCACCGGCTTGCCGGAAGGCTCACGCGCCAGCCGGTCCTCGACCTCAATCAGATGCGCCAGATCAGCCTCCAGCGTCGTCGCATCCAAAGCCGCCGCCAGACGGATGCGGTCGCGGGCGTCGCCGCCGCCCAGTTCCGCCACGGCCAGCCACGGCTCGCGCGCCAGATGCTCCGTCGGCTCGATGAAGGCGCCGCGCCCGGAGG
Organism: Brevundimonas naejangsanensis DSM 23858; assembly: GCF_000421705.1. Taxonomy (GTDB): domain Bacteria; phylum Pseudomonadota; class Alphaproteobacteria; order Caulobacterales; family Caulobacteraceae; genus Brevundimonas; species Brevundimonas naejangsanensis. The sequence continues at coordinate 201,810 of NZ_ATXN01000002.1, read as the reverse complement.
CCAGCAGCACCTCGCCCGGCTTGCCCTTGGCGCGCGCGATGCGTTCGGGAAAGGCTTCGGCCAGCAACAGGCCCGCGTCCGCCTCGCCGTCCCGGCCGCCGCCCGCCGCCCGCGCCCAGCGCTCGGCCAGCTTCATGGCGTCGCGGCCACGCGGCGAACGGTCCCGCGCCAGCCCCTTCAGCCGGTCGTGCAGGTCGACGCCGTTTCCGCCGAGGCCCGGCTCGCTGAGCACCGCCGCGATCTTCGCCCCGCCGAGCGCATCGCCCTGATCCGATGCCACGGCCACCATGTGCGCCAGGCGCGGCGCTAGTGGGATGCGGGTCAGCCTCCGCCCATGCGGCGTCAGATCGCCCTTGGCGTCCAGCGCGCCCAGTCGGGTCAACACTTTGCGCGCCTCCGTCATCGCTCCGGCCGGCGGCGGGTCGAGCAGAGCCAGCCCCTCGACCGACTTCGCCCCCCAGCGCGCCAGATCGAGGGCGAAGGCGGTCAGGTCCGCCTCCTGAATCTCGGGCCGTTGATGCGCGACCAGACCGCGGGTCTGTTCCTCGTCCCACAGACGGTAACAGACGCCCGGCTCCACACGGCCCGCGCGGCCTCGCCTCTGTTCGGCCGAAGAGCGGCTGACCTTGACTGTCGCCAGCCGGGTCAGGCCGCTGGACGGCTCGAAGCGCGGCACGCGCGACAGGCCGCCGTCGATGACCACGCGCACCCCCTCGATGGTCAGGCTTGTTTCGGCCACGGAGGTCGCCAGCACGACCTTGCGGCGACCCGGCGCGGCGGGCTCGATGGCGCGGTCCTGCTCGGCCTTGTCCAGCGCGCCATAGAGGGCGACGACATCGACCGACGGATCACGCAACCGCTCGTTCAGGCGTTGGACGGTGCGGTGAATCTCGCCCTGCCCCGGCAGGAAGGCCAGGATCGAACCGGTCTGGTCGTGCAGGGCCTGAACCACGGCCTTGGCCATGGCGTCCTCGAACCGCTCCACCGGGTTGCGGCCCAGATAGCGGGTCTCGACCGGGAACATTCTTCCCTCGGCCTCAATCACCGGCGCGCCATCCAGCAGGCGCGACACCCCCGCGATATCGAGCGTCGCAGACATGACCAGCAGGCGCAGGTCGTCGCGCAGCACCGCCTGACTGTCTCGCGCCAGCGCCAGGCCCAGATCAGCGTCCAGACTGCGTTCGTGGAATTCATCGAACAGGACGGCGCCGACGCCCTCCAGTCCCGGGTCGTCGAGAATCATCCGGGTGAAGACGCCCTCGGTCACGACCTCGATTCGGGTGTCCGGACCGATCCGACTCTGCAGGCGCGTGCGATAACCGACGGTTTCTCCGGCCTTTTGGCCAAGACTGGCGGCCATGCGATCGGCGGCGGCGCGCGCGGCCAGTCGTCGTGGCTCCAGGACCAGAATCCTGCCGCCCGCCAGCCACGGCTGATCCAGCAGGACCAGAGGCACGACCGTGGTCTTGCCCGCGCCCGGCGGGGCCGCAAGGACCACCGCAGAGGTCTGGGCCAGGGCGGCCTTCAGCGGCTCCAGAACGGCGTGAATCGGCAACATAAAGCGCCTGTAGCGCCTTCGAAGGGGTTCACGAAAGCGTCGTCGGCGCGTCATCCCTCGTAAACCGCGTTGCGCGCACGGCCTCAGATGGCTAGCGTCCCCGCCCAAGAAGGCGACCCGGGAGGGGTCGTCGCATATGTTGGGGGCGCAACTGCATGTCTGCAGACGGCGTAAAGCCTGCCGGTAATCGGCTATTCCTTAAAAAATCCATCGCCCAAATTCAGAAGGAAGCCGCCAAGAGCGAGCTGAAGCGGACGCTTGGCCCGCTGAACCTGATGAGTCTGGGCATCGGCGCCATCATCGGCGCGGGCATCTTCGTGCTGACCGGTCAGGTGGCTTCGGCCCACGCCGGTCCGGCCATCATGTTCTCCTTCGTCATCGCCGGCATCGCCTGCGGCCTCGCGGGTCTGTGCTACGCCGAACTGGCGTCGACCATGCCGGTCTCGGGCTCGGCCTACACCTATGCCTATGGCACTCTGGGCGAGATCTTCGCCTGGATCATGGGCTGGCTGCTGGTGCTGGAATACGGCGTCGCGGCCTCAACCGTCGCCGTCGGCTGGTCCGGCTATGTGGTGTCGATCCTGAATGACTTCGGGATCAGCGCCAGTCTGTTCCCGACAATAAGTTACCCAGGCGGCGAAGGACCCCAGTGGGCCACCCCACTGATCCAATACGTCGCCTCGGGCGCTGACGCGGGCTTCCCGCTGACGGGCACCTTCAACCTTGTGGCGGCCGTCGGCATCGCCGCCGTCTGCGGCCTGCTGGTGCTGGGCGTGTCGGAATCGGCGAACATCAACAACGCCATCGTCGTCATCAAGATCATCGTCCTGCTGACCTTCATCGCCGTCGGCCTGCAGTACATCAACCCGGCCAACTGGGACCCCTTCATCCCGCCGCAAGGCGAAACCTGGGACCAGTTCGGCGTGGGCGGCATCTTCCGCGGCGCCTCGATCATCTTCTTCGCCTATGTCGGTTTTGAAGCGGTTTCGACCGCCGCAGCCGAGGCCAAGAACCCGTCGAAGGACGTGCCGATCGGCATCCTGGGCGCACTGTTCGTCTGCACCCTGATCTACATGGTCGTGGCCGCCGTCATGACCGGCGTCGTTCCCTACCTGGAGTTGGCCTCGCCCGCCCCGATCGCCGTCGCTATCGACCGCATGGCGCTGACCTGGGCTGATATTCCGCTGGCCGGCGCGCCGGGCGGCAAGCTGAACATGATCGCCTTCCTGATCAAGATCGGCGCTATCACCGGCCTGTCCTCGGTCATGCTGGTGCTGTGCTACGGCCAGACGCGCATCTTCTATACGATGGCGCGCGACGGCCTGCTGCCCAAGGCGTTCGCCGTGGTGCACCCGAAGTTCCGCACCCCGTGGATCGGCACCATCCTGCTGGGCATCGTCATCGCCATCGCGGCGTCCTTCCTGCCCATCTCGATCCTGGGCGACCTGGTGTCGCTGGGCACGGCGACGGCCTTCGCCATCGTCTGCCTGTCGGTCATCGTGCTGCGCATCAAACACCCGGAGATGGAACGTCCGTTCCGCGTTCCGGGCGGCATGGTCACGGCCGTGCTGGGCATCCTGGCCTGTCTGACGCTGGCGTCGTTCAACTTCGTGCCGATGGTTCAGCACGCCATGAACGACAACCCGCTGCCGCTGACCATCCTGGGCGTCTACGCCGTGGTCGGCGCCCTGATCTACGGCCTGTACGGCTTCGCCCACTCGAAGCTGGCCAAGGGCATCGACATCACCGAAGACGTCAAACTGGAATCGGCGGTTGACGCCTTCGGTCACGGCGTCGACAACAAGAAGGACGACTGATCCCGATCAGTCGTTCCGCACACCGCGTCTACAAGTTGCGGCGGCCAAACGGCCTCAAGCAGCGCGAAGCGCGGTAGGCCAAAAAAACAGAAAGGCCCCGGAGCGATCCGGGGCCTTTTTCATGTTCGGATGGGATTGCCGAAACGGCCGCCCTCGCCTACAGCCTCGAGCGAACCTATGCGGATGTGGCGGAACTGGTAGACGCACCAGATTTAGGTTCTGGCGCCGAGAGGCGTGGAGGTTCGAGTCCTCTCATCCGCACCAGGCTTTCAGCCGTTCAGCAAATCAGCCAGCACCGCCGGCAGCTGTTGCGGCAGATCCTCTGAGATCAGGCCCGGCCCGAAGCGCCGCGCGGCTTCCGAATGCATCCACACCGCTGCGCGCGCCGCATCGAAGCTGTCCATGTGTTGGGCGATCAGGCCGCCGATCAGGCCCGCCAGCACGTCCCCAGTGCCCGCCGTCGCCAGCCAGGGTGAACCGTCGCCGTTGACCGCCAGGCGCCCGTCCGGCGCCGCTATGACCGTCGCCGCGCCCTTCAGCACGACGATAGCTCCGGCCAGGCGCGCAGCCTCCTGCGCCGCGCCCTCTCGGCCCTGAGCCTCCAGCAGGCCGGGAAACAGCCGCTCGAACTCGCCTTCGTGCGGGGTCAGGACGTCGTCACGGTCCAGCCAGGCGAACAACTGCTCAGGTCGATCGCGGAACAGGGTCAGGGCGTCCGCATCGACCACCAGCGCCGCGCCCGTGCGGGCCAGAGCCGCCAGGTTCAGCGCCGTGCTTTCGATCAATCCGGCGGCGGGGCCGATCACGATCGCGTCCATCGGATCGGCCAGGGCCTGAAGCTGCTCGGGCGTCGCGAAGCTGGCCAGCATGACCGCCTCCAGCGACGGGGCCAGAACCGGCGCCGCGTCCGGCGGGCAGAAGACCTTGACCAGCCCCGCGCCGATCCTGAGACCGGCGCGCGCCGCCAGCCGCGCCGCCCCGGTGGACAAGGCTCCGCCCGACACCACGCCCAGTCTGCCGCGCATGTGTTTGTGGCTGTCAGCGCCCGGTCGGGGCAGCAGATGGCGCCACTCAGAGGGACTGTTACCGAACTTCATGTGGATTTCCGTTCACGGATGGCCTTTGAGCACGAAAAACACTTGCCAAATTGTGCGATGCAATGTCCCTTTACCGCCCGAGCGTCGGACCAAACAAGGAGCCGGCTCGGGACTTGCCATGAAGAAGATCGAAGCCGTCATCAAGCCATTCAAGCTGGATGAAGTGAAGGATGCGCTCCAGGACATCGGGGTGCAGGGCATGACTGTGCTGGAGGCCAAGGGATATGGTCGCCAGAAGGGTCATTCGGAACTCTATCGCGGCGCCGAGTACGTCATCGACTTCCTGCCCAAGATCAAGATCGAGGTGGTTGTGGCCGATGACCTGGCCCCGGCCGTGGTTGAGACGATTCAAAACGCGGCCCGCACCGGCAAGATCGGGGACGGCAAAATCTTCATCACCAACCTCGAAGACGTGATCCGTATCCGCACGGGCGAAACCGGCGCCCAGGCCATCTAGACCAACGGCCGCCTCTCGGGGCGGCCGATTTCAATTCCCAGTACAGGACCTCCTCCCCCATGAGCGCCGCCGAAAAGATCCTGCAGGAGATCAAGGATAAGGACGTCCAGTACGTCGATCTCCGTTTCACCGACACGCGCGGGCGCGTCCATCACGTCACCTTCGACATCGGCATGGTCGACGAGGAATTCCTCGAAGACGGCACCATGTTCGACGGCTCCTCGATCGCCGGATGGAAGACCATCAACGAGTCCGACATGCTGCTGAAGCCGGACCTGTCGAGCGCCTTCATCGACCCCTTCTACCAGCAGACCACCCTGTTCATGTTCTGCGACGTGCTGAACCCGGACACGGCCGAGCCCTATAATCGCGACAGCCGCTCGATGGCCAAGAAAGCGCTGGCCTATGTCCAGTCGTCGGGCGTGGGCGACACCGTCTTCTTCGGTCCTGAAGCCGAGTTCTTCGTGTTCGACGACGTGCGCTGGAACACCGCGCCGCACGACACCCGCTACAGCTTCGACTCTACCGAACTGCCCGCCAACACCGGCGCCGAATACGCCGAGGGCAACCTGGGCCACCGCCCGGGGCCCAAGGGCGGCTACTTCCCGGTCAATCCGGTCGACTCAGGTCAGGACCTGCGTGGCGAAATGCTGGCGGTCATGAAGGATCTGGGGCTCAATCCTGAAAAGCACCACCACGAAGTGGCCCCCGCGCAGCACGAACTGGGCCTGAAGTTCAGCGACCTGCTGACCATGGCCGACCGGCTGCAGCTGTATAAGTACGTGATCCACAACGTGGCGCACGCCTACGGCAAGTCGGCCACCTTCATGGCCAAGCCGATGTTCGGCGACAACGGCTCGGGCATGCACGTCCACATGTCGATCTGGAAGGACGGCAAGCCTCAGTTCGCGGGCGACAAATACGCCGGCCTGTCGCAGGAATGCCTGTGGTATATCGGCGGCATCATCAAACACGCCAAGGCCATCAACGCCTTCGCCAACTCGACCACCAACTCCTACAAGCGCCTGGTGCCGGGCTATGAGGCGCCGGTGAAGCTGGCCTATTCGGCCAGCAACCGCTCGGCCTCCATCCGCATCCCGCACGTCACCTCGGCCAAGGCCAAGCGTCTGGAAGCGCGTTTCCCCGACCCGATGGGCAACCCCTATCTGACGTTCGTGGCCCTGCTGATGGCGGGGCTGGACGGGATCGAGAACCGCATCGACCCGGGCGCGGCTGCCGACAAGAACCTGTACGACCTGCCGCCTGAAGAGCGTCACTCGATCCCCGAGGTCGCCGGTTCGCTGCGCGAGGCTCTGGATGCGCTGGACGCCGACCGCGCCTTCCTCAAGAAGGGCGGCGTCATGGATGACGACTTCATCGACAGCTACATCACCCTGAAGCAGGAAGAAGTCGCCCGGCTGCAATTGCACCCGCACCCGGTCGAGTTCGACATGTACTACAGCTGCTGATCACGGGATCGGCTTGATACGGAAAGCCCCGGGCGGAGCATCGTCCGGGGCTTTTCTTGTTCACGCGCGATCGTAGCGTTCGACCGCTCGGATCAACGCATCAGTGTCGTCCGCGCACAATAGCGGCCGGAGCGCCTCGAACTTCTCCTCAGGCCAGCCGTAGATGTCGAGTGCGATCACGGCCTCGATCACAGCGTCCGGAAACCGCTTGCGGATCAGCGTCGCCGGATTGCCCGCCACGATGGAATAAGGCGCCACATCCTTGGTGACGATGGCGCCAGAGGCGATCACTGCGCCCTCGCCGACCGTCAGGCCGGGCATGATCATGGCGCGCATACCAATCCAGACGCCGTCCTTAATGACCGTGTCGCCCTTGCCCTGATAGGCGTCCACAATGACCTCGGCGAAGGGATAAAGGCTGAACCAGTCCGTTCGATGCGTATGGTTGCCGCCCAGCAGGATTACCGCCTCTGCGCCGATGCAGACGCAATCCCCGATGAACAGTTGGTCGATCGGCCACTGCGGAGTCCACGTCTTCAGGCTGTACGCGTCGCCATAGAGATAGCGGACGACGCTTTCCTCGAACGAACCGGTCCAGGCGTTGCTGTAATAACTGCGCCGGCCCCTGATATGGATGTTCGGGTTGGCGACTGTCTCGTGGAGCAGTTCAACCTTGGACCAGTGCCGGTCCGGCGCGGTATGGGACATGAAGCGACCTCAAGATGCTTGTCAGCGTCTGAATCGCCTCACCGCCCCACGGATCAGGCCACCAGTCCCTCGGCCTGATCGGCCTTCTTGCGGCGCAGCTCGATGATCCGGACGCACCAGATGGACACCTCGTAGAGCAGGACCATCGGCACGGCCAGCATCAGTTGGCTGATCGGATCGGGCGGCGTCACCACGGCGGCGACCACGACCACGGCGACGATGGCGTAGCGACGGCCCTTGGCCATCATCTGGCTGTTGATCAGGCCCGCAAGGCCCAGCAGGGTCATCACGACCGGCAACTGGAAGCACAGGCCGAAGGCGAGGATCAGCGCCGTCACGAGATTGAGGTAATCTGACACCTTGGGCAGCAGTTCCGCCGCCACATTCTCCCCGATGATCTGCTGACTCAGCGAGAACCACATCACGAAGGGCAGCATGACATAATAGACCAGCGCCGCACCCAGCAGGAACAGCACCGGAGCCGCGATCAGGAACGGCAGGAAGGCGCCCTTCTCATTGCGGTACAGGCCCGGCGCGACGAAGCGGTACAGTTGCCAAGCTAGGATCGGGAAGGCGACGATGACCGCGCCCAGGCCCGCCAGCTTCATCTTGGTGAACAGGATTTCCAGCGGCGCCGTATAGATCAGCCGCACGCTGTGCTGATCAACCTCGGGCACCGGGATCAATCCAGCCGTACCAAGAATCAGGTTGAACGGCGACACATGGCCATGCGCGCCCACCGTCTGGTGGAAGGCGGCCGAGACCACATAGGGTTTCACCAGGAACAGATAGAGCGTCTCTGAAAAAGCGAAACAGCCGATGAAGGCGATGATGAAAGCGACCACGCAGATCATCAGCCGCGACCGCAGCTCGATCAGGTGATCCATCAGAGGCGCGCGCGAAGCCTCGATATCAGCTTCGTCGTGTTCGGCGCGGCTCATAGATCGACCTTCTTGGTACGCTTGACCTTGGGGCGCGAGGCAGGCGGTTTCAGCGATGGCGACGGGGCGCCAGATTTCGGCGCCGGCTTGCGAGCCTTGGCCTTGGGCGCGGCCCCGGCAGAGGCGGCCTTCTTCGCTCTGGGCTTCGCTGGTGCCTTGGCTACAGTCTGGGAAGCCGCGACCGGCGTGGCGCTATCAGGCCATTCGTCGACGCCCGTGGCTTCAATCTGAGCCTCTTCCTGCATGAAAGTTTCAGCGGCCGCCGAGGTCTCAAGCGGCGCTTCAAGCTCCTTGCGGATGTCCTTGAAGGCCTCGTCCGCATCGGCGCCGAGGGCGTACATGCCCTGCCCCGACCGAAGCGCCTCGACCTCCTTGCGCAGGTCGTCAAGTTCGGACTGACGCGCCATTTCATCGAAGCTGGCGCGGAACTCATTGGCCATACCCCGCGCCTTGCCGACGAACTGGCCGACCTTGCGCATCAGCACAGGCAGGTCCTTTGGCCCCACGACAAGCAGGGCCACCAGACCGATGACAAGGATTTCGAACCCGCCGATTCCGGGGCCAAGACCACCCATGGTTCAGCGTCTTTCGGCGAAAATCAGCGGTTCAGTTCTTCTTTTTCGGCCTCGGTGCGCGGCAAGGCGCCCGGGGCGTCCTTGCCCTTGGCGTCCGTGTCGTCCTTCAGGCCGTCCTTGAAGGCCCGGATGCCCTTGGCCGCGTCGCCCATGATGCCGGACAGCTTGCCGCGTCCGCCGAACAGGACCAGCACGACAACGACGACAATGGCCCAGTGCCAGATGCTCATGGAGCCCATGGCGATACCTCCTCAAGGGGCGGCCGCGCCCACACGCGCCCCACCGACTGATTGTTGTGCGTCATATAGGCTGAGTGATGGCGATGCGCCAAGGGAGGCTGTAGGCATCGCGACCATGAATCCTAACGATCACGTCATCATCCACACCGACGGCGCCTGCAAGGGCAACCCCGGCCCCGGCGGCTGGGGCGCCATTCTGCAAACCGGCGGCGGCCATGAAAAGGAACTCTGGGGCGGCGAGGCCCTGACCACCAACAACCGCATGGAGTTGATGGCGGCCATCATGGCGCTGGAGGCGCTGAAGCGCCCCTGCCGCGTCGATCTGCACACGGACAGCAAATACGTCATGCAGGGCGTGACCGAATGGATTCGCGGCTGGAAGGCTCGGGGCTGGAAGACCGCCGATAAGAAGCCGGTCAAGAATGAAGACCTGTGGCGGCGCCTGGACGAGGCCCGCAACCGCCACGAGGTCAAATGGCACTGGGTCAAGGGCCACGCCGGCCACGCCCTGAATGAGCGGGCCGACGGACTGGCCAATCGCGGCGTAGACGAGTTGCGGGGGCGTTAGGCCGTCCGCACCTTCAAACGCGGACCGGACACCGATTCGACGATGACGCTCTCGCCTGCCAGAGGCGCGGCGCCCTCGATCTCAGCCGGCCATTCCGACCCCGACACGAATACGCGCCCGCGTCCATCGACAAAGGCTTCGACGACCCGAGCGCGCTCGCCGATCAGACGCACGTTGCGGTCGTTGATGTCCGGCTGATCCTTGGGATTCACGCGCTTGATCAAGCGGCGCGACATCACCGTCGATGCGACCGTCAACGCCGCAAAGACGCCGATTTCGATCGGGAGTCCCAACTGAGGCGCCAGGGCGGTCAGCAAGGCGGTCAGCCCCGCCGAGACCGCCGGCCACAACAGCCACTCGGTCGAGGCCGTCGCCTCGATCCCCAGCAGGACGACCCCGATCGCCAGCCATAGCCAGAACGGCTGCGACGCATGAAGCGAAACGATCCAGTCCATGACCTACTCCGTCGTCGGCACGGCGCCGCCGGATCGACGCGGCGAAACAGTGCGGCTGGGGGGCGTCGAAGCCGAGGAAGCCGCCGCGGCGCGAGACGGTTCGCGACGGATGTCCGACCGACTCTGTTGCTGTTCCTTGGCCAAGCCTACCAGTTCGCCCAGGCCCGCGATGGTGCCTACCAGGCCGCCCATTTCGGCGGGTACGATGACCGTCTTGGCCGTCGGGTTGCGGGCCAATTCACCGAACGCCTCGACATATTTCTGGGCCACGAAGTAGTTGATGGCGTTGACGTCGCCGCGCGCGATGGCTTCCGACACCATGGCCGTCGCCTTGGCCTCTGCTTCCGCCTCACGTTCACGGGCTTCAGCATCGCGGAACGCAGCTTCCTTGCGGCCCTCCGACTGCAGGATGGCGGACTGTTTGGCGCCCTCGGCGCGGGCGATGGCGGCCTGCTTTTCGCCTTCCGCCTCGGTGATGATGGCGCGGCGCTCTCGCTCCGCCTTCATCTGGCGGGCCATGGCGTTGGTGATGTCGACGGGCGGGGTCAGATCCTTGATCTCGATCCGATTGACCTTGACGCCCCACGGCTCGGTCGCCGCATCGATGACGGTCAGCAGGCGTGAATTGATGTTGTCGCGCTGGAACAGGACTTCGTCCAGATCCATGGAGCCGACCACGGTCCGCAGATTGGTCGAGCACAACTGGGTGATGGCGTATGGCAGATTCTCGACGCGATAGGCGGCGGCCGAAGCGTCCATGACCTGAATGAAGACGATGGCGTCGACCTTCACCATGGCGTTGTCCTTGGTGATGACCTCCTGCGTCGGGACGTCCAGCACCTGCTCCATCATGTTCATGCGGCGGCCGATGCGTTCTACGAACGGGGTCAGGATGTGGATGCCCGGCGTCAGGGTCTTCGTGTACTTGCCGAACCGCTCCACCGTGAACTCACGGCCCTGGGGCACGATCTTGATCACGCTGAACAGGAAGATGAGCGCGAAGATCGCGAACATCACGAAGAAAATCAGCGAAAAATTCATTAGGCCCTCCGATGTGGAGACCAGCTTATCCGCCAGACGCCTGCTGCGCCATCGAATCCGGTTCCCTCAACATGACATCACCGTCAGCCATCCGGCGCGCCATGCGAATGATCCGCCGCGTTTCGTCCCAATCCACCTTGGCCAGCGCGGCCTCGAACGGGAAAAAGGCCGCTTCAGCCGCGTCATCGGCCGCCACGGGCTCGCCCGCGATCCAGCGCGCGGCGTAGTCGATCAGGACATAATGACGCCCTGCCTCTGGAAACAGGCCGTCCACCACGTCGACCAGACCGATCAGCTCGGCGTCGACGCCGGTTTCCTCATGCAGTTCGCGCAGGGCGGCGTCTGCCAGGCGCTCGCCCGGCTCCAGCCGTCCGCCCGGCAGGCTCCACTCGCCCACGCGCGGCGGCGTGCCGCGCCGGATCAGCAGGACTTCGTCGCCTTTCAGGCACACCACGCCCACAGCCGGCGTCGGAATCATGTTTTGCCCCCAAATTGACCGCCAGAAGGCATGGTTTTGCGCTTCCACCACGTCGCGCCTTTTGCCACAAGGCCGATATGACCCTCCCCACGCCAGAATCCCTCGCTGAACTCAAGGCCGCCCTGCCCGGCGCCTGGACGCAGGACGCCGCCGAGATGGCGCCGTGGCTGACCGAATGGCGCGGCCGCTGGACCGGCGAGACGCCGCTGCTGCTGCAGCCGCGCACGACCGAGGACGTCGCCCGCGCCGTCGAGATCTGCGCCCGTCATGGCACCGCCATTGTGACCCAGGGCGGCGGCACCGGACTGGTCGGCGGTCAGATTCCCTATGGCGAGGTGCTGCTGTCCACGCGCAAGCTGCGGACGGTGCGCGACGTGACCCCGCTGGACGACGCCATGACGCTCGAGGCGGGCGTGACCCTGCTGGAGGCGCAGGAACTGGCCAAGGAGAAGGACCGCTTCTTCCCCCTCAGCCTCGCGGCCGAGGGTTCGGCCACCATCGGCGGCGTGATCTCGACCAATGCGGGCGGCACGGCGGTCCTGCGCTACGGCATGATGCGCGATCTGGTGCTCGGCATCGAGGCCGTCATGCCCGACGGTCAGGTGTTCAACGGCCTGAAGCGCCTGCGCAAGGACAACACCGGCTATGACCTGAAGCAGATGTTCATCGGCGCCGAGGGCACGCTGGGCGTCATCACGGCGGCCACGCTGAAGCTGTTCCCCATCATGCGCAGCCGCGCCACGGCCATCGTCGGGCTGGAGAGCCACCACGACGCCGTCGAACTGCTGGCCCGCGCCAAGGCCGAGACCGGCGGCGGCGTCGAGGCCTTCGAGCTGATGAAGCGGCTGGGCATGAGCCTGGTGCTCAAGAACATTCCCGACACGCGCGAACCGCTGGAATCGACGCCGCCCTGGTATGTGCTGATCGAACTGGCCTCAGGCGAACCGAACGGCGCCGAGGCTGCGATGGAGCGCCTGCTGACCGCCGCCTTCGAAGAAGGGCTGATCGTCGACGCCGCCATCGCCCAGAACGACGCTCAGAAAGCCGAGTTCTGGCGTCTGCGCGAAGAGCATTCGGCCGCCCTCAAGCCCGAAGGCGGCGGCTGGAAACACGACGTCTCGGTTCCCGTCTCCCGAATCGCGGATTTCATCGACGAGGCCACGGCGGCGGTCGAGCAGTTCCATGCGGGTTGCCGCGTGTCGGTCTTCGGCCACGTCGGCGACGGCAATCTTCACTATGACGTGATCCCCGGCGTGGGCGAGGACGTCGCCGCCTTCATCGCCCGCTGGATGGAGGGATCGCAGGTCGTGCACGATGTCGTGGCCCGTTACGACGGCTCCATTTCGGCTGAACACGGCCTGGGGCGGCTGAAAACCGACGAGGCGCGACGTTACAAATCGCCGCTCGAAATCGCGACCATGCAGGCGATCCGGCAAGCCATCGACCCCCAGCGGATCATGAATCCGGCGGTCCTCTTCTGATGAGTTGCGACCGTATGTGACGTTTCAGGCGGTTCAAAACCTCATGGAAGCGGCCTATGAGGCCCGCTCTTGAGACGCATACGGAGTCGATCGTCTTGCTGATCGTCCTGTCCCCAGCCAAAAAGCTGGACTTCAACCCGCCCGCCATCGACGCCCCCGTGACGCCAAGGCGATGCGCCGATGAGACGGCCGAACTGGCCAAGGTGACGCGCGAACTCAGCCGCGCGGACCTGCGCCGCCTGATGTCCATTTCCGATGCCCTGGCCGAGTTGAACTATCAACGCTTTCAGACCTTCGACAATGAGACGTCCGAGGGCGCGCTTCAGGCCGTTTTCGCCTTTGCGGGCGATGTCTATGACGGGCTGTCGGCCCGCACATTGTCGGTCGAGGATCTGAACTGGGCGCAGGATCATCTGCGCATCCTGTCGGGGTTCTATGGCCTGTTGCGGCCGCTGGACGCGATCCAGCCCTATCGGCTGGAGATGGGCGTACGGCTGAAGACCAAGCGCGGCGCCACCCTCTATGATTTCTGGGGCGAGCGGATTTCTCTGCGCCTCAACGAAGACGCCGGAAAACTGCCCGAGCAGACGCTGGTGAACCTGGCCAGTCACGAATATTTCGGCGCAGTCGATGCGCGGGCGCTGAAGCTTCCGGTCGTGACGCCCCACTTCAAGGAGAAGAAGGACGGCGAGGCCCGCATCATCTCCTTCTACGCTAAGAAGGCGCGCGGCGGCATGGCCCGCTTCGCCATCGAGAACCGGCTCGAGAAGGTCGAGGACCTGAAAGCCTTCGACCGCGACGGCTATCGCTTCGACAAGACTCTATCGACGGACACGGACTGGATATTCATCAGGGAAGGAAATTCCTGATCGCCAGATTGAACGACTGCGGTTAGGTTGCGTTGCAGCATCATCTTCCACGGGTTCCTTCTGTCATGTTCGCGATGAACGATCTCAAAGGCCGCGTCGCGGTCGTCACCGGCTCGACCTCGGGCATCGGGCTGGCGTTTGCGCGGGCTGTCGCCCAGTGCGGCGGCGACGTGATGCTGAACGGCCTGGGCGACGCCGACGCCATTGAGAAGACCCGCGCCGATCTGGCCGCCGAGACCGGCGTGCGCGTCCTCTATCACCCCGCGGACATGACCCAGCCGGATCAGATCGAGGACATGATCGCCACGGCCCATCGCGAACTGGGCAGCCTCGACATCCTGGTCAACAACGCCGGCATCCAGCACGTCGAGGCCGTGGAGAACTTCCCCGCCGATGCATGGGAGAAGATCATCGCCATCAACCTGTCCTCGGCCTTCTACGCCACCAAGGCGGCGATCCCGATCATGAAGGCGCAGGGCCGCGGCCGGATCATCAACGTCGCCTCGGCTCACGGCCTGGTAGCCAGCCCGTTCAAGTCCGCCTATGTCGCCGCCAAGCACGGCGTGATCGGCTTCACCAAGACAGTGGCGCTGGAGCTGGCGCGGGACAACATCACCTGCAACGCCATCTGCCCCGGCTTCGTCGAGACGCCGATCGTCGCCAAGCAGATCCAGGATCAGGCCCGCACCCGCAACATGAGCGAAGAAGACGTGATGAAGAACGTCATCCTGGGCTCGCAGCCGACCAAGCGGTTCGTCACGACCGACGAACTGGCCGGAATCTTCCTCTATCTGGCGTCGGACCTCGGCGCTTCGGCCAACGGCGCCCACTTCTCCGTCGACGGCGGCTGGACGGCCCAATAGGTTTCGTTCGGCCACAAGGGCCGCAAGGCGGAGAGTTTGATGGCGACCAAGCGCAAACCCGTCTGTCTGGCCCTGCAGGGCGGCGGCGCTCACGGCGCCTTTCAATGGGGCGTGCTGGACCGGCTGCTTGAGGCCGATGCGCTGGACGTGCGCGCCGTCACCGCGGCCTCGGCAGGGGCGATGAACGCCGCCGCCCTGATCACCGGACTGGAACGCGGCGGCGCCGAGGGCGGACGTGAGGCGCTGGACCTGCTGTGGCGTGAGGTGAACCAGTCCGGCGGCCGCAACGTCTTCGGCGACAGCTCTGTCTGGTCCAAGGCCCTGACGCCCGACTGGCTGAAGGGCACGCCGATGTGGCAGGCGGGACAGACGCTGGCCCTGTCGATGAGCCCCTACTCCTTCAACCCCTTCAACCTGAACCCGCTACGCCGGGTGCTGGAGACGGCGGTGGACTTCGAGGCCCTGCGCGCCTCCTCCATCCAGATGTTCGTGTCGACGACAGCGGTGCGCGCGGGCCGCTCGCGCATCTTCAAGTCCGATGAAATGGCGCCTGAGGTGCTGCTGGCCTCAGCCTGCCTGCCGCAACTGTTTCAGGCGGTCGAGATCGAAGGCGAACCCTATTGGGACGGCGGCTATCTGGCCAATCCGGCGCTGTGGCCGCTGTTCTACACCGACACGCCGGACGATCTGCTGCTGCTGCCGCTCAATCCGTTCCAACGCGACGAGGCGCCGCGCGAGGCGGGCGAGATCAACGACCGGCTGAACGAGATCGTCTTCAACGCCCCGCTGGTCGCCGAACTGCGCGCCGTCGCCTTCGTTCAGGACCTGATCGCCGAGGGCAAGCTGAAGCCTGGAGAAGACCGTCGGCGCGGCATCCGCATCCACGTCATCGAGGCGGACGAATGGCTGGGCGGCGAGTCCCTGCATTCCAAATTCGACACCGAGTGGACCTATCTGAACAAGCTGAAGCAGCACGGCCGGACGGCGGCCGAAGCCTGGCTCGACAACTGTCTGCCTAAGGTCGGCAAGGCCTCCAGCGTGGATGTTAAGGCGCGCTTTCTCTAGCCGACGAAACCCGCCGCGCGACGCAGGCGATCATTGATCGCCTCGCCCAGTCCCTTGGCCGGAATGGGCGACACCGCGATCCCTGAAGGCTTCATGCGATCCGCCTCCCGCAGCAGGCGGAACAGATTGGCGGCTGCCTCACGCAGGTCGCCAGTCGGGCTGAGGTTCCAACGCGGATCGCCGACGTCTGGACCGAACCCCAGAAGGATTTCGCCGTCCTCGACGCCTTCCGCCTCGATCCGCACCGGGGCGTCGGGCGCGTAATGCAGAGTCAGCCGACCGGGCGAGCGATGCCCCTGCCCGCCTTCATCCAGAGGCCCGACCACGGCCTGAAGTTCTTCGCGGGTGACAGAGCCCGGACGCAACAGGGACACCTTGCCGTCCAGCACAGAGACGACGGTGCTTTCCACCCCCACGGCGCAAGCGCCCCCATCGACAGCGGCGCCCACGGCCTGACCCGTCTCCTCCAAGGCGTCAGCAAAAGTCGTCGGGCTGGGCCGCCCGGAACGGTTGGCCGAGGGCGCGACAACCGGCCCGCCGAAGGCGCCGATGACCGCGCGGGCGCGCGGATGAGCCGGCACGCGCACCGCGACGCTGTCCAGCCCGGCCCGCGCCAGATCGCACACCCGATCACGGTCCCGCACGGGCGCGACGATCGTCAGCGGCCCCGGCCAGAAGGCTTCGGCCAGCGCCCGCGCCTTGGCGTCGAACACGGCGATGTCTTCGGCGTCCACGGCGTTGGCGACATGGGCGATCAGGGGATTAAAGCGCGGCCGCCCCTTGGCCTCGAAGATACGCGCCACCGCCTGAGGGTTGGAGGCGTCGGCCGCCAGCCCATAGACCGTCTCGGTCGGCAGGATCACCAGACGTCCCGTCTTCAGCGCCTCAGCGGCGATTTCTGGGCTGTCGCCCCTGGCGGGTCGGTCGGCGGGCACGGTCGCTCTTTCCTTACGCGGCGTCAGCCGTTCAAACAGGCGCGTACAGTGCGCGGAAACTCGACCAAAGTCCAAGCAGGCTTGCGCCCAACAGCGCAGGGGCCGACAGAAGCGCTACGTCTTTCTGAGGATAACCGATGAGCTACCGCGCCCCCGTCCGTGACATCGCCTTCGCCCTCGACGCCGTGGCCGGGATCGGCCAGGTGGCGGCGACCGGCGCCTTTCCCGATTACGACGCCGATGTCGCCTCGGCCGTGCTGGACGCCGCCGGTCAGTTTTCCGAAGAGGTTCTGGCTCCGCTGAACCGCCCCGGCGACCTGGCGGGCGCCAAATACGCCAACGGCGCCGTCACGGCCGCCCCCGGCTTCGCCGACGCCTATCAGCAGTTCGCTGCGGGCGGCTGGACCAGCCTGACCGCCTCGGTCGAGGCCGGCGGACAGGCCCTGCCCAAGGCGCTGGAACTGGCGGCCTATGAGACGGTCCACGCCGCCAACATGGCCTTCGGCCTGTGCCCCATGCTGTCGCTAGCGTCCATCGAAGCGCTGGAGCAGGTCGGCAACGAGCATCAGAAGACGACCTATCTGCCCAAGCTGGTCAGCGGCGAATGGACCGGCGCCATGGTGCTGACCGAGCCGCACGCGGGCTCGGACCTGGGCGCCCTGACGGCGACGGCGGTCCCCAACGGCGACGGCACCTACGTCCTGACCGGCCAGAAGATTTTCATCACCTGGGGCGACCACGACGCCACGGACAACATCGTCCACCTGGTGCTGGCCCGCCTGCCCGACGCGCCTGCCGGACCGAAGGGCATCAGCCTGTTCCTGACGCCCAAGTTCGCCGTCAACGCCGACGGTTCGCTGGGCGAGCGCAACGCCTTCCGCCCGGTCGGCGTCGAGCACAAGCTGGGCATCCACGCCTCGCCCACCTGCGTCATGAGCTATGAAGGCGCCCGCGCTGAACTGGTCGGTCAGCCGAACCAGGGTCTGGCCCATATGTTCGTCATGATGAACGCGGCCCGTCTGGCCGTCGGCGTCGAAGGCGTCGGCATCGCCGAGCGCGCCTATCAGCACGCCCTGGCCTATGCGCTGGAGCGCCGTCAGGGCCGCAGCGTCTGGACCGGCGAAAAGGACGCGCCGATCTTCGACCACCCTGACGTGCGTCGGATGCTGTCGGTGATGAAGGCCAAGGTCGCCGCCGCCCGCGCCATCTGCCTGTCGACCGGCGTCGCCGCCGACCTGGCCCGCCACGCCAGCACCGAGGAAGAGCGCAAGGCCTGGAAGGGACGCGAGGACCTGTTCACACCCATCGCCAAGGCCTGGTCCACCGACATCGGCTGCGAGGTCGCCTCCATGGGCGTTCAGGTCCACGGCGGCATGGGCTTCATCGAGGAAACCGGCGCGGCCCAATACTATCGCGACGCCCGCATCACCCCGATCTACGAAGGCACCAACGGGATCCAGGCGATGGATCTGGTCGGCCGCAAGCTGTCGATGGACGGCGGCGAATCCGCCAAGGCTCTGATCGCCGAGATGAAGACGACGCTGGCCCAGATCGACCGCCTCTATACCGGCAAGCCAGTCGAACGCTTCGCCACCGCCATCGAGGCGGTCGAGGACGCCACCTTGTGGCTGCTTGACGCCAAGTCGGACGCAGCCCGCGCTGCCGACGTGCTGGCGGGCGCCGACGCCTATCTGAAGCTGATGGGCGATGTGGTCGGTGGCTGGATGCTGGCCAAGGGCGCGCGTGTCGCCAAGGCGAAACTGGACGCCAATGACGGCGACGCCGCCTGGCTGCAGGGCAAGCTGGACCTCTACGAAGTCTATGCCGCCAACGTCCTGGGCCACGTCTCCAGCCGTCTGGCCGCAGTCGGCCAAGGCGGGGAACTACTGCAACGGATGACGGTGGACGCGCTCGCGGGCTGATCCGATCGTCGAAGACTGTTCAAACGGCAAAGCCTCCTGCATCGTGCTGCGCAGGAGGCTTTTTTACAGATGATCTTGCCAACTATAGCACTCGCATCCGGCCTTGCTCTTGCTCAGTCTCCCGACAAAGCGGAGCAGCCCGAAACGCCCCGTGTGGCCTGGTCTATTCCTCCAGCGCCGACCGAAGAGGATTTCCCCGAAGCTCTGCTGGCCCTTAATCTGGCAGGAAAAGCGGTGGTGATGTGCGTAGCTGATGCCGACGGCTATGCGCGCGAATGCGTTGTGAACGCCCGCCCGTCCGGCCTTGGTCTGGAACAACACGCGGTCGAGGTCGTCAAGCGCGGCCGCATCAAAGCCAATTGGCCCGGTGATACGCCTGAGAACCTGAGTTTCTCGGTGAGGCTGCCTTTCGGCTCGGACATGCCGCCGCCTCTACCTCCGACAGATCGCTGGACAGGACCTTCCCCAACCTCGGAACAAATCGAACTGGCGACCCGAACCTCCGACGAGATTCGCGCGATACATAATGAGCCGTTGAGCGACGACATCATTCCCTTAGCGCTGGACGAGGCGCTCAGAACGGAAGTGGCGCCCGAACAGGCCGCCTTCATCCGCAGCCTCTATCAACGTTATGGCCTCTCCTCGCGAGAGGCCCATGCCCTGAACATCCGCATGATGGCTCGGATGATCGCCCTGACCGAAACGCCAAGGCCTATCGAGTTTGCTTATTATTCTGACGAGCCGGAGATACAGGAAATGATGCGTGATGCCGAAGCCGGCGAAGGCGTTCTCGCATCGACCTGGCGCATCCGAACGGCATACTGCGAACGTTTCGACTGCTCTGTGGAATACCCTGAAGAACCTGCAGCCCCCGATCATTGGCGGCTACGCGACGACGCGCCATTCACGCCGCCTCAATCCCCCGACTGATCCAGAAGGGCGATCGTCTCGCGCACATAGTCGGCATGGACCACAACGCCCAGGTCGATGCCCTGGCCGCCGCTCTGGACCTCCTGCACCAGCACTCCGGCGATGAAGGGGTGGTCGGGAGCCAGCGCGCCCGGCACGCGCCGCGCCGCCGGAGTCCAGAAGACGGGTCCGCCGGAATTGCCCTGCGCCACAACGAAATCGAGCAGGAAGGTCGGGAAATGCCGGATCGGCGTCAACGGCCATGAACTGATCCGTCCCAGCCGCAGGATCGGGAAACCAGCCCGGTTGGCCGACAGCCCATGCGGATAGCCCAACGCCATCAGCTCATCCCCAGGCCCCATGCGCCAGCGGTCAAACGCCCCCGCATCGGCCAGCCAGCCCGACGGGATCGCCGCCTGCGCAAAGGCGGGCGGCGCCGAGATCTGCATCACCGCCACGTCCCGTTCGGGATGAGAGGTCCAGACTGGTTCGCCCGCCGTATCGCGGATGGTCAGGGTTTCCGGCGTGAATTTCCAGACGCCGTCCGCCTCGGCCGTCCGCCAGCCTATCCGCGCCTCACGCCCCGGCATGACGTCCAGCACATGGCGCGCGGTGACCAACAGGACGCGCGGCGTCCCATCCGGGCGCGGCGCCGAAATCAGGAAGCCCGTGCCGACCTTTCGCTGCCCGCCGTCGATGGACTGATCCAGTTGCACGGTGGCGTTGATGACCCCGACGGTCAGATCCCATTCGGGCGGCGCAGCGGCGACGACGGCCGGTTGTTCGGGCGGAAGATCCTGAATGACCATGACGCCATTTGACGCCGAGCTTCGCCGGGCACAAGGTCCGGCTCAAATCATATTCAGGGGGAAGCCCACGCCATGAACCGCCGTGAACTGATCGCCTCGACCGCCGCCGTCGGCTTGGTCGCCGCCTCCCCCGCCCTTGCCCGCCAGAGTACCGGAGCCTCGATGTCCAAACCCACGCCGCCCGTCGCCAAGAAGGTCCCTGTCCGCATCGAGCAGCTGGGCCGCGTCCGCGTCGATGACTATCAGTGGATGAAGGACGACAACTGGCAGGCCGTGCTGCGCGACCCGTCGCTGATCAAGGCCGACGTCAAGGAGCACCTGACCGCCGAGAACGCTTATCGCGAAGCCATGATGGCCTCGACCCTGCCGCTGCAGGCCACGATGTTCGAAGAGATGAAGGGCCGCATCAAGGAGGACGACAGTTCCGTCCCCGCCGCCGACGGCGCCTGGGAGTACTATGTCCGCTACAACACCGGCGACCAGCACCCTCTTTATTGCCGCCGCCCGCGCGGCCAGAAGGATGGCGAGATCATCCTGCTCGACTGCAACAAGCTGGCCGAGGGCAAGGCCTATTCCGAAGTCTCGGCGACCGAGCACAGCCCCGACCACGCTTTGTTCGGCTATGCCGAGGACGCGCAGGGGTCCGAAGTCTACAAGATCTATGTGAAGGATCTGGCCACCGGCGAAGTGCTGCCCGACCCGATCGAATCGGCCAGCGCCAACTTCACCTTCTCGCCCGACAGCCAGTGGATCTTCTGGACCAACCGCGACGATAACGGTCGCCCGGACAAGATCTTCCGGCGCCCGGCGCGCGGCGGCGAGACCGCCCTGGTCAACGAGGAAACCGACGAGGGCATGTTCCAGGGCATCGGCCGCACCGCCGACGACGCCTTTATCGTCATCACCATCGGCAACCAGGAGACCTCGGAAAGCCGCATCATCCCGGCCGCCAACCCCACGGCGACGCCTGTGGTGGCCGAGCCGCGCCACGTCGGCCGCCTGTATGACCTGGACCACTGGAGCGACCGCTGGGTCATCCGCACCAACGCCGACGACGCCATCGACTTCAAGGTCATGGAGGCCCCGACCGCCTCGCCCGGAAAAGCCAACTGGAAGGATCTGATCCCGCACACGCCCGGCCGCTTCATCGAGGGCGTGGCCCTGGTGAAGGACTATCTGGCCCGCCAGGAACGCGCCGACGCCAATACGAAGATCGTCATCCGCGACCGCAGCAGCGCCGAACATGAGATCGCCGTGGACGAGCCCGCCTACGCCCTGTCGCTGGGCGGGGCCTCGGAGTTCGACACCACGGTCATGCGCTATGGCTACAACTCACCGTCGACGCCGACCTCGACCTATGACTACGATCTGAAGACGCGCGAGCGCACCCTGCGCAAGGTTCAGGAAATCCCCTCGGGCCACAACCCGGCCGACTATGTGGTCGAACGGCTGAACGCCCCGGCCTCGGACGGCGAACTGGTGCCGGTGACGGTGCTGCGTCGCAAGGACACTCCGGTCGACGGGTCGGCGCCGCTGCTGCTCTACGGGTACGGCTCCTACGGCATTCCGATGGCGGCGAGCTTCTCGACCAACCGTCTGTCGCTAGTGGATCGCGGCTTCATCTACGCCATCGCCCATATTCGCGGCGGCTCGGACAAGGGCTGGAACTGGTTCCTGACAGCGCGCCGCTTCACCAAGAAGAACACCTTCACCGACTTCATCGCCGCCGCCGAGCACCTGATCGCGCAGAACTACACCAGGGCCGGAAACATCGTCGCCGAGGGCCGCTCTGCGGGGGGGCTGCTGATGGGCGCCATCACTAATATGCGGCCCGAACTCTGGGCCGGCGTGATCGGCGGCGTGCCCTTCGTCGACGTCATCAACACCATGAGCGACACCAGCCTGCCTCTGACGCCGCCGGAATGGCCTGAATGGGGCAACCCGCTGGAGGACGCAGCGGCCTATGACTACATCCTGTCCTACAGCCCCTACGACCAGATCGATGCCAAGCCCTACCCCGCCCTGCTGGCGACGGGCGGCCTGTCCGATCCGCGCGTGACCTATTGGGAGCCTGAGAAGTGGGTGGCGAAACTGCGTCCCGCCTCGACTTCCGGCAAGCCGGTGCTGCTGAAGATCAACATGGAAGCGGGCCACTTCGCCTCGTCAGGCCGGTTCGACTACCTGAAGGACATCGCCCACGATTACGCCTTCGCCGTCTGGGCTGTCGAAAAGGGCTGGGAGAAGGCCTGAGCCAGGCAGGCGCGCTGCATCAATGCGGGGGACGTCGGCGCGCGCGACGCCCCCGCCTCCACCAAAGCAGCGAGCCTCGGAAAAACGTCGCTAACAACTGAATTCGCAGATTTTTATCAAAAAGCGCGACAATGCGCTTGACCGAAGCGATGACGCCCCGTATCCGCTCCTTCCTCTCCTCCTCGCGGGGAGAGCAACGCGGGTGTAGCTCAGTTGGTTAGAGTGCCGGCCTGTCACGCCGGAGGTCGCGGGTTCGAGCCCCGTCACTCGCGCCACTCCTCTCAAAGGCTTTGAGGGAGTGGCGCACCGCCCTTCCCTCTTCTCCTGAAAATCGAAACGGTACACCGGAGGCGCGCATAACGGCCGCTTGGCGATTTCGTGTGCGGCATTCTCCCTGTTCCTCGTCCATGAGCGCCAGTTCCTAGGCTCTTCCCGGTTTTCAACGCTCAAAGAAAAAAGGCGGCGAGCCCGAAAGCTCGCCGCCTCGCTTCAAATCTCCGTGGAGACTTAGAAGTTAGCCGTAACGCCGAAGAAGAAGTAACGGCCCATGGCGTTGTAGAGTTGCGGATAAGTGTTGTTGTTACCCGTCGTGCCAACCGAGTAAGACAGCGGCGGATCGGAGTCAAAGACGTTATTCACGCCCATGCGCACCGAGATATTATCCCGCATCTGCCAGGTTCCAGCCAGATCGAAATAGTTCTGAGCATCCAGTTCTCGATCCAGGCGGCCTGCAGCAGCGTTGTTCAAGCTCCCGTCTGCACCCAGAACAGCAATTTCAGCCGGGCCATAATAACGCCAGGTGCCGTTGATATTCAGGCCATCGATCGGAGTTCCCCAGTCAACGCGCATACGATGGCGCCATTCCGGGTTCGGCACGCCGCACTGGTTGGCGTAGAAGCCCGCACAATCATACACCGAGTTGTCGAAGCCTAAGCCAGTATCGGTTTCGAGCTTCTCGATCCAGGTGCCGACCATGGAGAAGCCAAGCGTACCTGCCCGCTCCCAACCGAAGTCGGCCAGATCGACATTATAGTTGGCTGCGATATCGACGCCAGACGTCT
This sequence comes from Brevundimonas naejangsanensis DSM 23858, assembly GCF_000421705.1. GTDB lineage: Bacteria > Pseudomonadota > Alphaproteobacteria > Caulobacterales > Caulobacteraceae > Brevundimonas > Brevundimonas naejangsanensis. The sequence goes on along the minus strand of NZ_ATXN01000002.1, from coordinate 178,243 downwards.
TCAAGCCGCCAATGTTGGTATTGAGGTCGCGCACATTACCCGACCCGATCCACAACTGACCATTTGCGTTTCTTTGAATGTTATCGCAAGCGGCCTGTAGACCAGCCGTATAGCACGCATCAAGCGAGTTTTGCTCGCCGATAGAGGAGATCAGGTTATCGACCTTAATGTTGAAATAATCAACAGTCAGATTGAACCCTGGCAGGAATACAGGCGTAAAAACAACGCCTAGGGTCAGAGTATCCGACTCCTCCGGATTCAGATCAGCCGACCCACCTTGAAGAACATTATACTGACCCGCAGGGCTGCTCAACGCACCACTTTGCGACTGAGAGTCTGAGACCTGCCAAGGATTGTTACCGATACAAGATGCGGGAATACTTCCATTAACGCCGCCTGCATCGTCATTCAGGTCATCACAAGGGTCGTTGTCCATATCGAACAGGTTGAAGCCCTGCGCGGTGAACAACTCAATGACATTTGGCGCCCGAACAGCACGCTGCATGCTGGCACGGAAGCGGACCGACGAAACCGGCGCCCAATCCGCGCCGAACTTCCAGGAATCAGTACCGCCGCCTAGCTCATACTCTGAGTGACGATACGCCAAGTCGACCGACAACTGATCAGCAAAAGCCATCCCTTCCGCGATCGGCACCTGGGCTTCGACAAAGACGTCATACACCTGATTGGCGCCGTTTAGACCCAAGGTCGGGCCGCCTTGGCCAGCCCCATCACCCGACGTGAACGAAACGTCAGGGGTCAGATCCAGGGCGTCACGGCGATACTCAGCACCAAACGCCGCCTGGACGCCTCGCGAGGCCCACGGCGTCTTCAAACCGTAAGCACCGAGATCCGCCGTCATAGAACCCGTCACAACCTGCTGGGTGGTCCACCCCGTCGCAACCAAGGGGACCTGCAGATAGTTCAACGCCTCTTGGGTCACGCCACCTTCTTGGAAGATGTTATACGGGACGCACTCGGCATCGATGCCGGCCAACACAGACGAACACACCGGATTACCGGTAACCGGATCTGCTACAACATCCAGAGCCCGTGCTAGGCGCGTATTTGAGAACTCGTTGCGATAGATGTTGGTAAACTGCGAGCGAGAATACTGAATTGCAACATCGTAACTCCACGCATCATTGAGATCACCGCGAGCGCCCACCACACCTCGATAGGCTTGATAGCGAATATCAGACTGGCGCCCGCCGCCCTCAACGTTACGACGACCGATAAACATCGGCACATAGTTCGGATCGTCGAGCAGACGGAAAGCATCAGGGTTTGTTGCGTCCGACAACTCGGGCAGATCAGTCGCCGGATTGATCCAGACGAAGGTATCGTAGGCGGCTTGAGCCGCCGCACCACAACCGATAGCCGCCGCCTGGACAGCATTCAGAAGCGGATTATCGCAGTTCACATATGAAGATCCATCCGTAGTGCGGAATCCACCTTTAAATTCGCCAAAGAAATTCCCGGACGGCGCAATCTGGGCGACTGTAGAATAGTCGCTGAACATCAATTGCGTATAAACTTCAATCTTGTCAGTAACGTCATAATGTCCGAACGCACCCAAGGTGTAGCGCTCATCTGGTCGCTGAAAATAGTTCAACGGCCCGAAGTTATAGGCATCCGCACCCGAGTAGTCTCGGAATCCACCGTTACCAAGCGTCAAGTCGAAGCTAGGCATCGGGTTTACATCAACGCCGCCAATCTTGAACTCATTGCTCCCAAAATCGGAGAACAAACCTGGATAAGACGTGCCTGAACCCGCGCACTGGAAAGAGTCTGGCGTACCTGCTGCGGGGGCGCCAAGGGAGCAGGCCGAATAATCGTAATCCCGCCCAAGAACCTTATTGTTCTTCCGGTAGCCCGCATACAGCGTGATGTTGCCGCGATCATCAGGGGCATTGACGCCCATCAAGATATTTATCTCGCGGCTGAAGCCTGTATAGACGTTATCGTCTGGCATCATGTATTGTGACGGATTTCCAGCAGCTCTATCGGCTAAAACGTCTCGAACGTTACCTACGCCGTCATAATTATTATTATGCTGATTGAAACCGTACTGCGCGTCGATTTCGATACCTTCGAAATTACGGCGCATGATGAAGTTCACCACGCCAGCGACGGCGTCCGAGCCATAGACGGCTGAAGCCCCGCCGGTCAGAACTTCAACTCGCTCGACCATCTGACCAGGAATCTGGTTCAAGTCGGCGGCATCGTCCTGAGGCGAGCCATAGCCCATGCGCTTGCCGTCGATCAGCACCAGGGTGCGCGACGAGCCCAGGTTCCGTAGCGAGACGGTCGCCGTGCCCGAGGCGCCGTTAGCGACGGTCGAGTTCTGCGCGGCGAAGGCCTGCGGTAGTTGCGACACCAGGTCCTCGACGCGCGTCACGCCTTGAACGTCGATATCCTCGCCCGTCACCTGCGTCACCGGGCTGGTGGTGGTGAGGTTTGGTTGACGCAGGCGCGACCCCGTGACCACGATGTCGCTGACTTGGCTGGGTTGATCGGCCTGAGCAGCCGCCGTGGTCTGAGCCATCGCCGGCGCGGCGAAGCCGGCCAAGGCGAGACCCGCGATCATCGTCGACGCCAACAGACGCTCGCGTTTGATCTGAAGCTTCAAGGTTCATCCTCCTAAGTGGTGATCGACTCCGGTGAAGTCCCCCTCCACCCGTCGACCACGGATAACCTCGGACGGCATCCTGACTGGACGTTCCGCCGATATCCAGACAGCAGGTTAGGCATGCTGATCGAATATAGGCCACGCAAATTACATGACAGTTACGATTGCGCCTCTCATATGTCGTAATTTCGCCACGCTATGACGAGCATGAATTTGAACGCGCTTCGGGCATAACGGACATTTCCTTGTCAAAACTGAAATTTCGAATGGGGCTAAAATGCGACTAATATTGACCCTTTGCGCCGCCACAATCAGCGCGTTCGGCCTCAGCAGCGACGCCGTGGCGCAAGTTCACACCACTGAACGCTCCGCCATGCTGAGTGCGCTGTCGGAGTGCCGGGCGATGCCGGATGCAGCAGCGCGCTTGGCCTGCTTTGATCGAACGGCGGACGCTTTGGATACGGCTGAACGCCAGGGCGAACTGGTGGTGATGGAGCGCCAGCAGATTCGCGAAGCGCGTCGTCAGCTATTCGGCTTCAGCGCTCCGGCTCTGCCCGCTCTTTTCAGCAGAGGCAGCGATGGAGAGCAGGGCGAATCCGATCTCGATTCGGTGGAAACGACCTTGCTGGGCGCGGGCCAGGATCATGAAGGGAAATGGACCTTCCGGTTGGCCGATGGCAGCGAATGGCGACAAATCGATTCCGCCCCGGTTCGTTTCCAGAATCGAAACGGCACAGAAGTGCGCGTCCGTCGCGCCGCTCTGGGCAGCTTTCTGCTGACTGCGGGAAAGAGCCGCGCCGTACGGGTGAAGCGGCAGTAGGTTGAACTTAAGGCTGACGGCGCGCAGAGAAGCTGGCCATGATCCCTTACGTTCGCCAGTTCGACTTCGCCTATGGACGGCGCGATCAGGTCTCGCCGTTGATCCAGCGCGTCATTGCGGACAACCCCGGGCCTTTCACCTTCACAGGCACGGGGACCTATATCATCGGCCGGGATAGGCCCGGCGCGGGCGTGGCGGTCATTGACCCTGGCCCGCTGGATGACGTTCACTTGGACGCCCTGCTGCGCGCGGTGGCCGGACGCACGGTCAGTCATGTGCTGGTCACTCATACGCACCGCGACCACGCCCCCCTCGCCCGCCCGTTCGCAGAAGCGGTCGGCGACGCGCCGATCCTGGCCATGCAGCCGCCCGCGCGCACCATTCACGCCTCGGACAGCGGTCTGGATGAGGATGACGACGAGGATTTCCGTCCCGATATCGTCCTGACCGGCGCAGAACGGATCGAGGGCGACGGCTGGACCCTTGAGGCGATGGCGACGCCCGGCCATGCCTCGAACCACATGGCCTTCGTCCTGAGAGAGGAGAACGCTCTGTTCAGCGGCGACCATATCATGGGTTGGTCGACGAGCGTCGTGGCGCCGCCTGACGGTGACATGACGGCCTATATGCAAAGCCTTGACGCCGTGCTGGCGCGCGGCTTTTCGACCATCTGGCCCACACATGGCCCAGCGATAACCCAGGTCGCGCCCTTCCTGAAGGCCTATCGCGCGCACCGATTGGAGCGGGAAGCCCAGATCATGGCCCGACTGGCGGCAGGCGACCGGACCATCGCGCAAATGGTGCCGATCCTCTACGCCGCCGTGGATGCACGCCTTTGGCCCGCCGCCAGCCTGTCGGTGCTGGGCCACCTGATCAAGCTGCTGAAGGAGGGACGCGTTCATGCCGAGCCTGAAGCCCAGCTTGGCGCCGACTGGCGACTGACCGAGGGCGTTTAGGGCGTCAGTTCAGCCGCCACCGCCTTGGCGAGGCGGCAGGCTTCATCACCAATTTTCAGCCTGTCTCGTCCGGCGACGCGCACATCTGTCCGGCCAGGGCGGATGCGAACGGTGACGTCGTGGGTGACGCCGAACCAAGCGCTCTGCTTACGCCCATCAACCCGGAACGGCGACGTGCCGAACACGGTGAAGCCTGCCTTTTCAAGCGCCCAGGCGGCCGTTTCAGGCGCAACCTGCGTCGATGCAGGCTCAAGTCCCGCACAGGCCCGAGGATGGCTGTCGTCTGTGCCGGCGAGGCGCCTTTCAGCCGCAAGGCCCCGAGCGAACGCGGGCGGCTCATTCACATCCGTGGTTACATCGCGCGGCGCGTCGGTGAAACGACGCTCCTGAAGCACATAGCCTGCGATCGTCGCGCCCGCGATCAGCAGGGCGGCGCCGGCGATGCCCATGAGACGACGCTCGCGAAACGCCAGCAGGCAGGCGACCAGAGCCGCCGCCAGACCGAGGTAGGCCAGAATGCGTCCGACCGTGAGCGCCAGGACACCCATGCCGAAGTCCGTGCTCCACAGCTCGCCTCGGGTTCCTGCGGACGCAACCAACAGCAGGCCCGGCGCCAGCAGCGTCGTTGCAAGAAGCAGCTTGGCGAGCGTGTTTCCCTTGGGGCGGGGCGTCGACATGGGGTCCTCCCTAGCAGTCAGCCAGCGGCGGGCAATTGATAGTCCTTCATCCGCTCTCTCAGGGTCTTCTTATCAATCTTGCCCGTGGCGCCCAGCGGAATGTCGTCCACGAAGACGACATCGTCAGGCATCCACCATTTGGCGATCTTGCCCTGCAGGAAGTCCAGATGCTCCTGCTTGTCCTCGGCCTCGCCCTCCTTGAGCTTGATTAACAGCACGGGCCGCTCGTCCCACTTCGGGTGCGCCGCGCCGATGACGGCGGCCAGGGCGACCTTCGGGTGGCCCACGGCGATGTTTTCGATGTCGATAGAGCTGATCCATTCGCCGCCGGACTTGATCACATCCTTGGCGCGGTCGGTGATCTGCATGAAGCCGTAGGCGTCCACGCTGGCGATGTCGCCCGTGTCGAAGAAGCCCTCGTGGTCCAGGATGTCCCCGCCCTCGCCCTTGAAATAGGCGCCGGCGATGGTCGGTCCCTTGACCATGACCCGGCCGAATGTCTTGCCGTCATGGGGCATTTCCTGCCCGCCGTAATTCTTGATCTTCAGCTCGACGCCCAGCGGCGGCGTGCCCTGCTTCAGGCGCCAGGCCATCTGCTCGTCATAGGTCTTGGCCTTCAGCTCGCGCGTCAGATTGGCGATGGTGCCGATCGGCGACGTCTCGGTCATGCCCCAGGCGTGAACCACCTCGACGCCGAACTGGTCCTGAAAGCCTCGGATCAGGGCCTCGGGACAGGCGGACCCGCCGATCAGAACCTTGCGCAGGGTCGAGAACTTCAGCCCGTTCTCGACCATATGACCATACAGCCCCTGCCAAACCGTCGGCACGGCGGCCGAGAAAGTCACGCTTTCGGTCTCGATCAGTTCATAGACAGAAGCGCCGTCCATCTTGGCGCCCGGCATGACCAGCTTGGATCCGGCCGCCGGCCCGCCGAAGGCTATCCCCCAGGCATTGGCGTGAAACATCGGCACGATGGGCAGGATGACCTCGTTCGGCGTCGCCCCCATGACCGTCGACTGCAGTCCCAGCAGGGTATGGATGAAGTTCGAACGGTGCGAATACAGCACGCCCTTCGGATTGCCGGTCGTGCCCGAGGTGTAGCAGAGGCCGCAGGCGGTCTGCTCGTCAAAGCCGCCCCAGACCACGTCGCTGCTGACCTGCTCCTGAACGGTCTCATAGGCCTCGGCTTTCGGCACCTTGGCCTGAGGCATGTGAGCGGCGTCGGTCATGATGATGACCCGTTCGACCGTCGGACAGTGCGGCAGGACGGCTTCGAGCAGCGGCACGAAGGTCAGGTCGGTGAAGATGACCCGGTCTTCGGCGTGGTTGATGATGTAGGCCAGTTGCTCGGGAAACAGGCGGGGGTTCAGGGTGTGGCAGACGGCGCCGATCCCCATGATCCCGTACCAGGTCTCCATGTGGTTGCCGGTGTTCCAGGCCAGGGTGGCCACACGGTCTCCCGGCTTGATCCCCCAGGCCAGCAAGGCGTTCGAGACCCGGCGCGCGCGATCATGGATGGCGGCGTAGGTGGTGCGGACGATCGGCCCTTCGACCGAGCGGGTCACGACCTCGCGTCCCCCGTGCCAGTTCTTCGCGTGGTCCAGGATCTTGTCGACCGTCAACGGCCAGTCCTGCATCATACCCAGCATTCGGCATTTCCCTCGTATGTGCGCCTGATTGAAAGCAGCGCTTGTCGCCACGCTAAGACAGGTGAACCGCCACAGGCAACGTGACGCAAGGGAAGCCTGCCCGCGACAGATCGCCTTAAAACCGCCCACGCCGGGCTTGCCTTACAATGCGTCCGGAGGAAGTAGAGCGCCCATGACCATCTTGATCGCAATCACCGGCGGTTCGGGCTCGGGCAAGAGCACCCTGGCCGAAGCCCTTGTTTCCTCCCTGCCCGACGGCATAGCCACGCTGTTGCGGGAAGATTCCTACTATCTGGACGCCGCGTCCGTTCCCGGATTCGACGCCGCGACGCATGATTTCGACGACGTGACGGCGCGCGATCACAATCTGCTGATCGCCGACCTGGCGGCGCTCAAGAGCGGACAGGCCATAACGGCGCCCGTCTATTCCTTCATCCATCACGGGCGAGAGGCGCAGGGCGAACCGGTCAGCGCCACCGACGTGATCGTGGTCGAAGGCACGCATCTGCTATGCACACCCGCCCTGGCGGCGCTGTTCGATATCAAGGTGTTCGTCGATACGCCTGCAGACATCCGCTTCATCCGACGGCTGCTGCGTGATCAGACAGAACGCGGCCGCACGGCGGAATCAGTCATTCAACAGTACCTCGGCACCGTCCGGCCCGGCCATGAACGGCTGACCGAGCCGTCGCGAGTCCACGCTGACTTCATCGTCGCCGACGCCACGGCGGCCGTGCGTCTGGAAGACCCCCAGGCCGTCGTGCGGCTGGCCGCGCCCGTCCTCGCCCACCCCCTGCTCGAGGCCTGGCTGGCGTAACGACGGTCCGGCGTGACGTTTTACGATCCCGTTGCAATTGCGGCGACTTAAAGGCAATCTCCGGCGAAAGGCTGGTGAACGCCATGACGGCCCCTATCAACGCTATCGACGACCCTCGGCGCACGGCGCTGGTCCGGCAGGCGCGGCAGCATTTTATCACCGAAGGCTATGTCGGCACGCGGATGGAGCCGATCGCACGAGAGGCCGGCGTCTCGACCGCCACCCTTTATGCGATGTTCGAGAACAAGGCCGCCCTCTTTGCCGCGGTGATAGAAGAGGCGGCGGCCGACTTCACGGTCAGAATGTCAGCGGTCCAGAACTGCACCGGGTCGCCGCAAGAGCGTCTGCTGGGCTTCCTCACAACCTATGCCGACTTCATGAGCGACGCCTTCGTCCAGGCCATTTTCCGCCTGGTCATCACGGAACGGTCGCGATTTGAAGCCTTGGCCATCGCCTTTTTCGACAAGGCGAAGAACGATTTCGGCGGGCCGCTGATCGTCGCGCTGAACGAGATGGAGGCCAGCGGCGATCTGAAGCTGGAAAAGGCCTCCTGGGCGGCAGGGCAACTGATGGGAATGATCGAGCATCCCGTCTTTTTCGTGCCCATGGTCACGGGCGGCCAGGTCCGCGCCCAACGCGCAACGGCCGAGATCGCCGCCGACGCAGTGCGGACCTTCCTGTCACGCTATCAGACCTGAGAGGCCGGTTTTACGGCCACAGGCGGCTGGTCGACCAGGTCTCCGCCACGCGATCGAACCGCAGCCGATCATGCAGGCGGAACGGACGGTCCCGCCAGAACTCGATCTGTTCGGGAAGGACGCGCCAGCCGGTCCAGCGGTCCGGACGCGGCACCTCCTCGCCTTCGAACCTCGCCGTCTGTTCGGCGACCCTCGCCTCCAGCGCATCGCGGCTGCTGAGAGGGCGAGACTGGTCTGAGGCCCAGGCGCCGATGCGGCTTTCCCGCGCCCGACTGGCGAAATAGGCGCTGGCCTCCTCGGCGCTGACGCGCTCGACCGCGCCGCGTACGCGGACCTGGCGTCGCAGGCTCTTCCAGTGAAACAGCAGGGCGGCCGCCGGATGGGCCCAAAGCTGCTCTCCCTTGGCGCTCTCCTGGTTGGAGAAGAAGGTGAAGCCCCGCACATCGACGTCCTTCAACAACACCATGCGGACGTCAGGCATGCCCTCTGCATCGACAGTGGCCAGCGCCATGGCGTTGGCGTCGTTCGGCTCGCTGCGCTTGGCCTCTTCCAGCCATTCGACGAACAGGCCGATCGGCTCATCACGATCAAAGATCGTGTCATCGGCGTTGGCCGCCAACTGGGCGGCGTAATCGTCTGCGGATGGGCTGGGCGGGATAACCGACATAGTCACTAACAAGGCTTCCTGAGGCCGCATAAAGGCGCGGGCCATCCCTGGCTGACACGGCTCCTGTGTCAATAGCCCAAAGCGTCGCCGCGCACCCTGTTCCGCGCCGGCGCATCGAAAGACGGTTAACCTCGTCTTGACCATAGTCCCGCACGGTGTCGCCATGAACGCGCAGCCGTTTCTTTCCATGGCCGAGGCACGGATGCTGTTGCGGCTGCGCGGCCCCGCGGACGCCGATGGGCTGACGGCGGCGTTTCGCGCCGCTGTGAAGGCCGTTCACCCCGACCATCCCGATGGCGACGCCGAGCGGTTCAGAAGAACAGTCGCCGCCTACCGCCTGCTGCAGGCGCAACCCCCCGCCCTGCCCGCGCCTGTCCGCGTCGAAAGCCGAGCCGAGACGCCCCCTCCGGCGCGCCAGGTCGTCCCGCCACTGATCGTGCTGACCCCCATGCAGGCGCTGAGCGGCGGAACCGTCTGCGTCAGGGCGTCGGGCCGCCGGTTGCTAGTGCATGTCCCGCCCGGCGTACGAACGGCGGATCGTATTCGCCTGAAAGGCGTCAAGGGACTGATCCCGGTCCTGATCCGCCCTGCCGATGGCCTGTCGGTGCTGGGCGCGGACCTGTTCATGGACTGGCCGATCGCCTCGCGGCTGATGCGAGACGGCGGACGAATCGAGATCGACACCCACGCCGGGCCGCAACCGGCATGGCTGGTGCCGGACATGACCGCGCCGGTTCGCCTGCGCATGCCGGGCCTGGGCCTGCCCGCGCGTGGCCGGCGTCCCGTAGGCGACCTGTTCGTGAAGCTGATTCCGTCTGACGAACTGCCCTCAGCGGCCGAGGATATGCTGCTTCGTTTCACTCGGGTCTGGACGCCGCAGCGCATGGCGGCTTAAGCCTCGCCGTCATGTCGCACAACACCTTCGGCCATCTGTTCCGCATCACCACCTGGGGCGAAAGCCACGGCCCGGCCATCGGCTGCGTCGTCGACGGCTGCCCGCCGCTGATCCCGCTGACCGAAGCCGACGTTCAGCCCTGGCTGGACCTGAGAAAGCCGGGCGGCAGCCGCTTCGTCACCCAGAGGCAGGAGGCCGACCAGGTCCGCATCCTGTCCGGCGTCTTTGATGACGGAAACGGTCCAGTCACGACCGGCACGCCGATCAGCCTGATGATCGAGAACACCGATCAGCGGTCCAAGGACTATGGCGAGATCGCCCGCGCCTTCCGCCCCGGCCACGCCGACTACGTTTATCAAAGCAAATACGGCGTGCGCGATCATCGCGGCGGCGGCCGGTCCTCGGCGCGCGAAACGGCCAGCCGCGTGGCGGCCGGCGCCGTCGCCCGCAAGGTGCTGGGAGAGAGCATCGGCATCCGCGCGGGCGTGGTCCAGCTCGGCCCGCACCGCATCGCCGACGACGCCATCGACTTTGGCGCCGTCTACGACAACCCCCTGTTCGCTGCCTCGGCCGAGGTCGTGCCCGCCTGGGAAGAGTATCTGGACGGCGTGCGCAAGGCCGGCTCGTCCATCGGCGCCGTCGTGGCGCTGGAGGTCACGGGCGCGCCTGCCGGATGGGGCGCGCCCCTCTACGGCAAGCTGGACGCTGAACTGGCTGCGGGCCTGATGTCCATCAACGCGGTCAAGGGCGTCGAGATCGGCGCCGGTTTCGGCGCAGCCGAGCTGTCGGGCGAGGACAACGCCGACGAAATGCGCCTGGGCGCGGACGGCCGGCCGGTTTTCCTGTCGAACAAGGCGGGCGGCGTACTGGGCGGCATTTCTTCGGGCCAGCCCCTTACCGCGCGGGTGGCGTTCAAGCCGACCTCCTCCATCCTGACCCTGCGCCAGTCGATCAACCGCGACGGCGCCGAAGTCGATCTGCGCACCAAGGGCCGTCACGACCCGTGCGTCGCTTTGCGCGGCGTGCCGGTGGTCGAGGCGATGGCCGCAATCGTCCTGGCCGACGCCATGCTGCGGCACCGGGCGCAGGTAGGCTGAACGTCAAAGAGGCCTACCCCGCCTGCGTCGCCTTCACCTTGATCTCGACGCCGATGGCCTTGGACACCCAGTCGCCGCCCGCATCGGACAACATGCCCATGTTCAGCGCCGTGCGGTCCAGCTCCAGCTTGCCAGCGACCGTGGCCGTCCCGTTCGCCTCGTCGAAGGTGAAGGGCAGGACGACCGGAACCGTCGTCGTCTTGATCCGCAGGGTTCCCGTCGCCTCATAGCGGTTTCCGCCCAGCGCCTTGAACGCCGTCGCCTCAAAGCGCGCGGTCGGATAGGTCGACGTGTCGAACCATTCGGCGCCCGGCAGGCTGCCTTCCTGGGTCGCGTCGCCCGTCTTCGCCGAACCGGTCTGGACCGTCACTACGGCTTTCGAACCCGCCAGATCGGCCGGGTCGAACCAGACTTGCGCGTCCCACTGCTCGAACCGGCCGGTGAAGGCCTTGCCGGTGTGGGTTCCGGTGAACTGGATTGTCGAGGAGGCCTTGTCCACGGTCCAGGCAGGGGTCGTGCCCGGCGTCACGGCGGCGTCGACTGTAGGCGCCGCGACGGGCGCGGAGGCGACCGCCTGCCCTTCCGCCCTCGGCGCAGGCCTGGCCGCCAGACCGAAGGCGGCGCCGATCACCACCACAAAGGCCACGCCCGCCAGTCGCTCGGCCCAGCGGACCGCCAGCGTCGGCTCAGACGCGACGCCGTGCGCGTCATCGCCATGCGGCAAAACGGGGATCATGTGCGACAACACGCCGTCGCGGTCGAAGAACTGGTGCTTCAGCGCCGCTCCGACGTGCAGGACGACCAGAACGATGGCGCCCCAGGCCAGCTTGCTGTGCGCGCCCATGGCCATCCACGCCGTAGCGCGGCGGGCGGTTTCAGAAGCGTGCTCGATGAAGGGCAGGTGCGGAATGGTGAACAGGCCGAACCAGCTGGTGGCCACGGCCAGCGGCGTGTCCGTGACCACGGCCCAGCCGGTCGAGACATAGATCCACCCCGTCAGCGGCAGGGCCAGCATCAGGGCGTAGAAGGCGGCGTGCGTCGCCCGCGCGGCGAACTGCTCCCACCCCTTCATGGCGCCGGGCAGAGCCGGGACCGGGTGCGTCAGCCGCCACACGATCCGCAGCACCGTCAGCGCCAGAATCAAAAAGCCGATCGACTTGTGAATCTGGAAAACGCGATAGGCCAGCGCCTGAGTGTCCGGCTGAGCAATGGCGTCGCTCATCCACCAGCCCATCGGGATCATCGACAGGATGGCGACCGCAATCAGCCAGTGCAGGGCGATGGCGACGGCGCTGTATCGGCTGGGGCGGCGGGTCATGAAAACTCTCGCGTCAGTCTGAACATGAAGAGGGCGGGACCAAACGGCCCCGCCCCTTCGTCGTGGTTCGCCTATCAGGCGGCCGGTGCGGCCGGAGCGGCTTCCTGAACGAACTCGGCGTCGAAGCGAATGGTCACCTCGTCGCCGACCGGGCCCAGCGGCATGCCGAAATCGGTGCGCTTGAACTTGCCCTCAGCCGCGAAGCCGATGGCCGGCGCCGGCACGAAGGGGTGCTTTTCCAGGTCGCCGATGAAGGCGGCGTCCAGGGTCACCGGCTTGGTGACGCCCAGGAAGGTCAGGTCGCCCGTCACCTTGGCCGTGCGCGCGCCGGTCAGCTCGACCTTGGTCGATTTGAAGGTGATCTGCGGGAAGGCCGTGGCGTTCAGGAAGTTCTTGTTCTTGGCGATGTCCTCGCTCCAGCTCTTAAAGCCGGTGGCGGCGTGGGTGCCGACGTAGTCGCCCTGATAGTTGGCGTCGACCGAGGTCGGGTCGATGGTCGCCTCGACCGTGCTGTTGGCCAGGTTGGCGGTGTCCAGCGTGATCTTGGCGTCGAACTTGTTGAAGCGCGCCGTGTAGTTTGAGATCGAGTTGTGCGGCAGCGACCACTGCAGCGAGGCGTGGGTCGGGTCCATCACATAGACGCCCGAGGTCGCCTTCAGCGCGACCGGAGCGGTCGAGGCGGCGTCGGTCGTCGGGGCGCCGGCAGTGTCGGCGGGCTGGCTGCAGGCGGCCAGCAGGGCGGCGGCCGAAACGGCGATCAGGGCGGCTTTGATCTTCATGGGGGGAGAAAACCTCAATCAGGCGGTTGAAACGATAACTGGACAGAAGGTCCGCAAACAGGTCGTGTGTCAGCTCGGCCTCGCCGTCGTGACTGCAACAGTATAAGTTGCCATTAACGCGCTTCAAGTCCCTGCATCACGAAAATCGTCATTCAGCTCACGAAAGCAGGATTGAGGTGCGCCCGGCGGCGACGGCGCCTATCCTCGCGACTCACATGACCATCCGCCGCCTCCCCCCCGAAACCGTCAACCGCATCGCCGCCGGCGAAGTGGTCGAACGCCCGGCCAGCGCCATCAAGGAACTGGTCGAGAACGCCATCGACGCGGGCGCCCGCAGCATTGAGATTCAGGCGGACGGCGGCGGCCTGACCCGCATCCTGATCGCCGACGACGGCAAGGGCATCCCGCGGGACGAACTGCCCGTCGCCATCGAGCGCCACGCCACCTCGAAGCTTGAGCCGGACGACGCAGGCGACGTGGACCTGCTGCGCATCTTCACCCTGGGCTTCCGGGGCGAGGCCCTGCCCTCCATCGGCTCGGTTGCCCGGCTGAACATCACGACCCGCGCCAAAGCCGAGGCGGGTCAACCCCAGAACGAGGCCTGGGCCGTCTCCGTCGAGGGCGGCGCCCAGCGCCCCCTATCGCCCGCCGCCTTCCCTGGCCCGCATGGCGCCCGGGTCGAGGTGCGCGACCTGTTTTACGCCACCCCCGCCCGGCTGAAGTTCATGAAGTCCGAGCGGGCCGAGGCCATGGCCATCTCCGAAGAGATTAAGCGTCAGGCGATGGCGCACGAGGCGGTGGCCTTCACCCTGTCGTTGGACGGCAAGACGACCCTGCGCCTGCCCGCCGAACATCCGGGCGACGAGGGGCGGCTGAAACGCCTCGGCGCCCTGCTGGGCCGCGACTTCGAGGCCAACGCCCTGCTGATCGATCAGGAGCGCGACGGCGTGCGCCTGTCCGGCTATGCGGGCCTGCCGACCTATTCGCGCGGCAATGCGACGCACCAGTTCCTGTTCGTCAACGGGCGGCCGGTGCGCGACCGCCTGCTGCAAGGCGCCCTGCGCGGCGCCTACGCCGACTTCCTGGCGCGCGACCGGCACCCGGCGGCGGCCCTCTTCATCGACATCGACCCGCTCTATGTCGACGTGAACGTTCACCCGGCCAAGGCCGAGGTGCGCTTCCGCGATCCGAGCCTGGTACGCGGCCTGATCGTCGGCGCCCTGCGCCACGCCCTGCACGCGGCGGGGCACCGCGCCTCGACCACGGTCGCCGCCGACGTCTTGTCAGGGTTCCGGCCGCATACGGGCGAGGCCCTCTACAGCCCGGCCGCGCCGCAGTCGTTCAGCAACGCCGCGCCGGGCTGGAGCGGCTGGCAGGGCTGGTCGCAACCGGCCGCCGCGGCCCAGAATCTGCCCGGCCTCAATGAACGCTCCGCACGCGTCGAACATACGTGGAGCGGGGAAGCCTCCGCCCCCAGCTTCCGCACCCTGGCCGAAATCCAAGCCGAACATGCAGGCCAGATCGCGCCCGGCGCGCCTGTCCCGGTCGATCTGATCGACTATCCGCTGGGCGCCGCGCGAGCCCAGTTGCACGGCACCTACATCGTCGCCCAGACCCGCGACGGCCTGGTCGTCGTGGACCAGCACGCCGCTCACGAACGCCTCGTCTATGAACGGATGAAGGTCCAGATGGCCGAGGGCGTCGTCACCCGCCAGGCCCTGCTGACGCCCGAGGTCGTCGAACTGGATCCCGCCGAGGCCGAGCGCGTCGCCGCCAAGGCTGAGGAACTGGCCGAAATGGGCCTGATGGTCGAGGCGTTCGGCGCGGGCGCGGTGCTGGTTCGGGAAACCCCGGCCCTGCTGGGCGACACCGACGTTCAGGGCCTGATCCGCGACATCGCCGACGACCTGTCGGAACACGGCGCCGCCCTGTCGCTGAAGGAGCGCATGGCCGAGGTCTGCGGCACCATGGCCTGCCACGGCAGCGTCCGCGCCGGCCGGGTTCTCAGCGCCCCCGAGATGAACGCCCTGCTGCGCCAGATGGAGGCCACGCCCCACTCCGGCCAGTGCAACCACGGCCGCCCGACCTACGTCGAACTGAAGCTCAATGACCTCGAGAAGCTGTTCGGGCGTCGATGATCCAACCACCCCGCCCATCCCGGCGCAGGCCGGGATCCAGATCGTAAGACGCAGATCTAGAAAGCCTGACGCGGCGTTCGCCTCTGGATCCCGGCCTTCGCCGGGATGAGCGAATAGGAATGCCATGACCCCTTCCGTCCTCTTCGTCTGCCTCGGCAACATCTGTCGTTCGCCGCTGGCCGAGGCCGCCTTCCGCGAGGAGGCGCGGCGGCTGAAGCTGGATGTGATCGCCGATTCCGCCGGCACCGGCGGCTGGCACATCGACTTCCCGCCCGATGGCCGCGCCCAGGCGGTCGCGCGCAAGCACAGCGTCGACATCTCCGCCCTGCGCGGCCGCCAGGTGAAGCCGGCCGATTTCCGCCGCTTCACCCACGTCGTGGCGATGGATCACGACAATCTGGCGAACCTGCGCCGTCTGGCGCCGGCCGACGCCACGGCCGAGCTTTCCCTGCTGCTGGACCACGTCGAGGGCCGCGAGGGCCAGGCCGTGGCCGATCCCTATTTCGGCGAGGACGACGGCTTCGACCTGACCTGGGCCGACGTCACGGCCGGCGCCCGTGCTCTGGCCGCCGAGCTTCGACGCCTCAGAGGCTGAGCGCCTCGACCAACCCGCTGGCCTTGCCGCCCGACACCACCTCGCCGCCGCCGATGGCGTAAACCATGCCGTCCACGCTGGCCGCCGCCAGGCCGTGGCGGGGCGTCCGCATCGCCGGACCGGCCGCCCAGGCGTCGCGGGTCGGCTCATAAATCCAGGTCTCGGCGAACACCCCGCCGCCCGGCCGGTCGAACCATTCTCCGCCGAAGGCGACCAGCCTGCCGCCCGCCTCGGCCATGGCCAGGCCGCCGCCGACCTGCTTTCCGGTCGCGGGCGAGGCCGGAATCGGGGCCAGCGTGTCCCAGCGGTCTTCGGCGGGATCATAGCGGTCCAGCCGCCCCGTTCCGCCGCCATCCACCGTGCGGCCGCCCGCGACATAGAGCTTGCCGCCCAGCACCGCGCCCGCCGCGCTGTTGCGGGCCATGGGCGCCGGCCGCGCCTTGTCCCAGCGGTTGGCGGCGGCGTCGAAGACCAGATGCGTCGCCACGTCGCCCTGAACGTTCCACTGGCCGTTCGCTTCGCCCTTGGGCGAGCGGCCGGTGATCAGGTGCACCTGGCCGTCCAGCGACAGGCCCACGGTCTCGCACAGACGCTCGGGCATCTCACCGACCTGAGCCCAGACGCCTCGGTCGATGGCCCAGATATCCGTCATGGCGGTCCACTCGCCGCCGTCGCGCCGGTCGTAGCCGCCGAAGGCCCAGACGCGCCCGGCCGCCCCCGCCAGCATCGGGTGATGGCGCGGTTGCGGCAGGCGCGGCCCCTCGCTCCAGCGGTCGGCCCTCGCGTCATAGACGGCGGTTCGATCATTGATGTGAAGTCCGCCTGTGGCCGAGCGCACCAGGCCGCCGGCGACCGTGATCTCGCCGTCCAGCGCTGCGCAATAGATCTCCTGCGTCGGCCACGACATCGAGGCGCGGGGCGTCCAGCCGGTTTCGGCACAGGCTACGGCGGGCGCAACGGCGACGGCGGCGCTTGCGGCGAGGAAGGTGCGGCGGTGCATGGTCATGCGGCCAAGCCTAGCCGTCGCCGCCTCCGCGCGCTAGAAGTCCGACCCGTCCCCCAATGGGATCGCACCATGTTTGAGATTGTAGCCACGGCATAGGCCCGGACGCTGATCGTCCAGAGGCCTCCTGAGCCCGCCCCGCGCCTCGTTGCGCCGGGCGCGTGTTTTCTCGTGCCTTGGAAATCTCAATCCCATGAACCTGTCACGTGCGGAGCAACGCACGCTCCACGCCCTGGCCCAGGGCGGTCGCATCCTGTTGGAACGCGACGAACAGGGCCGCATCCTGGCCGCGTGCTGCTTCACCCGCGAAGGCTGGGCGCTGGACGGCTGCAACCTGGATCAATGGCGCAGCCTGAAGCGCAAGGGCGTCATCAAGTCCCGCAACGGCGGCCCCTATGTCGTCAACCGCGAGGGCCTCAGCCGCCTGCGCAGCCGGGCCGACAACCGGACTTCAGGCCGAACCTTCTGACGCCCTGAGGAACAGGACGCGCGCGGCGCCGTAGTCGCGCGCGTCCAACCGCTCATAGCCAGGCGTATCGATGTCGGGCTCGTCCGAGCCGCGCTCGAACACCACGATCGCGCCCGGCGCCAGCCAGCCGCCCTCCAGCAGACGGGCCAGCGTCTGTTCCCCCAGCCCCTTGGCATAGGGCGGGTCCAGAAAGGCCAGGTTGAAGGCCTCGCCCGCCGAACCGGGGCGCGCTCCCAGGTCGGTCGCGCTACGCCGATGCACCCGGCACCGCCCGAACAGCCCATAGGCGTCCATGTTCTCGCGGATCGCGCCGCGCGCGCCGTCGTCCGTGTCGACGAACAGGCAGAAGGCAGCCCCGCGCGACAGAGCCTCGAACCCCAGGGCGCCCGAGCCGGCGTACAGGTCGATGACCCGCGCCTCATGCAGCCCCTCGGCCCACGGGGCGTGCTCCAGCATGTTGAAGATCGCCTGACGCGCCCGATCCGATGTCGGCCGGGTGGTCTGCCCCTCGGGCGTGACGATGGCGCGCCCCTTCAGGCTGCCGGCTACGATGCGCATGGATCAGCCGCGCCCGCGCGGGCCGCCGCGACCGCCGCCGCCCGAAGGCTTGCCGCCGAAGGGTCTGCCGCCAGAGGGCTTGGCTCCGAACGGCTTACTCCCGAACGGCCTGCCCTCGCCGCGAGGCCCGCCGGGCCGGTCGCCCGACCGCTCGCCAAAGCGATCATTGGGACGTGCATCGGAACGCCCGCCGGCGCTGCTCGGACGGCCGAAAGGCTTATCGCCGGGCTTGCCGCCCGGGCGGCCGCCCTTAGGCGGACCGCGACGGTCGTCGATGAACTGGTCGGCGCGCGGTTCGCGCGGCTTGAACGGGCGGCGCGGGCGGTCGTCGTTCCCGGCGCCTTCCCCCTCGCCCGGACGGGCGCGCGGCTTGAAGCTCTTGGAATGCTCGAACTTCGGCTTGGCCTTGGCCCAGCCGTCCTTCTTGGCGGGTTTGCCGAACTCGGCGCCCTCTTCGGCCGCCGTTTCAGCGGCGCGCACGCGGCTGGGCTTGCGCGACGGGTCGGACATGGCCGAGCCGGACTTGCCGCGCACGATCGGCGTGCCGGTGCGGCGGCCAGGCGTCGGCGCGGGCGTCTCGACTGTGTTGCCAGTCGGCAGGTTCTCGGGGCGGATATGCTCGGCCAGCATCTCGCGGATCACGCGGGGCCCGACTTCTTCGACCGCGCCGACCGGCAGGGTGCCGAGTTGGAAGGGACCGTAGGCCAGGCGGATCAGCCGGTTGACCGTCAGGCCGACGCTTTCCAGCACCTTGCGGACCTCCCGGTTCTTGCCCTCGGTGATCTGGACGCTGAGCCACAGATTGGCCGATGACTTCTCGCCGTCGGCCTTTTCCTTGGCCTTATCGATGGTGGCTTCGACCGGACCATAGCGGATCCCGTCGACAACCACGCCGGCCTTCAGCTTGTCCAGTTGCTCCTGGGTGATGCGGCCGCGCGCACGGGCGCGGTACTGACGCACCAGGGCGGTGTCAGGAAGTTCCAGCGCCCGGCTCAGCTCGCCGTCGTTGGTAAGCAGCAGCAGTCCTTCGGTCGCCAGATCGAGACGGCCGACGGAAATCACACGCGGCATACCGCTGGGCAAAGCGTCGAACACATTGGGGCGGCCCGCCGGGTCGTTGTGGCTGGTGATCAGGCCCGCAGGCTTGTGATAGCGCCAGACGCGCGTGGCCTGGGCGGCGCCGATCGGCTTGCCGTCAACGGTGATCTTGTCGTCGCGCTTCACCAGCACGGCGGGCGTGGCCAGGATGCGGCCGTTCACCGCCACCTTGCCCAGACCGATCAGCCGTTCGACCTCGCGGCGCGAGGCGATGCCCGCGCGGGCCATGACCTTGGCGATTCGTTCGGTACGCTCGGGCGCCTTGGCTTCGGGTGCAGGCTTGCCTACCGATCGGCCCTCGGCGCGGTCGCGAGGCTTGCCGCCCGGCTTGCCGTCCTTGTCGAAGGGCTTTCGCGGGCCCTTGTCGGCGAAATTACGGGGACCGCGCGCGCCGTCGTCTTGACGGGAGCGGGGCTTCTTGTCGTTGTCTTTGGGATGGCGATCCATGATGAGCGGTTCATGAGCATGGCGCTCGATCTGGCGCAAGCGGCGGCTGAGGCCGGCGAGGTGCCGGTCGGGGCCGTTATCGTGGACGAAAACACCGGCGAAGTGCTTGGGCGCGGGCAAAACGGGCCCATCACAGCCCATGATCCGACCGCCCATGCTGAGATCATCGCCCTGCGCGATGCGGCGGCGACGTTGCAGAATTATCGCCTTACGGACCTGACTCTCTATGTCACGCTGGAGCCGTGCGCCATGTGCGCGGGCGCCATCAGCCACGCCCGCATCGGCCGGGTGGTCTGGGGGGCCGACGATCCCAAGGGCGGCGCCGTGCTCCACGGCGGGCGTTTCTTCGACCAGCCGACCTGCCACTGGCGGCCGCAGACTGAGGGCGGCGTCATGGCCGATCCTGCGGCCGAGATGCTGCGCGGCTTCTTCCGTTCACGGAGGAAACCCCGGACAGGAACGCCAGGCGATACCGGGCGTTGAAGCTCCAAGCTTGACCTTGAGAGGGCCTCCATTGCCGACCCGCATCCTATGGCCGACCATCGCCGTTTCCGCCCTCGTTCTGTTGTCGGCCTGCGGGCAGGAGCCGCGCGAGGCGCCGACCGACAGCGATGCGGTGCGCCAGCGGGCCGTCGAGGCCCAAACCGCCCGTCGCCGCACCGGTGCCGAACTTCAGGACCGCGCCCTGAACCGCGTCGTCCATGCAGTCTACCTGTGCAACAACTCTGAGCGGCTTTCGGTCGATTTCGACAATCCGCGCCAGATGGCGACCGTGCGCAACTCCAACGGCGAAGCGGTCGATCTGTATCAGGAGCGCGCCGCCGACGGCATCTGGTATCGCGCCTCGGGTTATGAACTGCGCGGCAAGGGCGTCATGGCGACATGGAGCGCCGCCGACCGCGAACCGACCGAGTGCCGGGCGGTGGATTAGGCCAAGGCCGCCAGCCGCTCGTCCAGCCGCCGCCGCACCTCGGGCCAGTCGTCGTCCAGGATGGCGAACTGGGCCGTATCCCGCGCCCGGCCGGTCCAGGTCGTCTTGTGCTTGCGCAGCACGCCCTCGTGAGTCGCGCCCAGCTTGCGTATGGCCGCCTGACTGGCGGCGTTCAGGGCGTCGGTGATGATCTCGACCCGGATCGCGCCGTTCGAGAAGGCGTGATCCAGCAGCAGTCGCTTGCAGGCCGGATTGATCGCGCCGCCGCGCGCCTCCGGCCGGTAGAAGGTCGAGCCGATCTCACAGCGCCGGTGTTCGGGCCTGATCTCATAGAGGCTTGTTGTGCCGACGACAGCGCCGTCGCTGCGCCGCCGCACGGCGTAGGCGATGCGCGATCCCGTCGCCATCGCCTTCCTCGCCGCCTCCCACCAGCCGTCGAAATGCGGCCCATAGGCCGCCCCAACCATGCCGTTCCAGGCGTCGCGATCGCAATCCAGCGCCGCCCTCACATCATCCTTCAGAGCCTCGGTGAACGGCTCCAGCCGGACGAAAGCGTCTTCAAGGGCGACGGGCGGCAGGTTCACGCCGCGCCCTCTCTTATCAGGAAGGCGCGTACCGCCTCGGCGTCCACATTCTTGTCGGTAAAGACGTCGCCCACGGCCCGCGCCAGGATCAGGGTCAGGCGCCCGCCCTCGGCCTTCTTGTCCCCCGCCATGCGCCCGATCAGGGCGTCGGCGGCGAAGCGATGGTCGATGTCCGACAGCCGCGTCGGCAGGCCCGCCGCGCGGATGCCCGCCTCAGCGCGATCAGCCTCGGACGCCGGGCACAAACCCTGCTGCGCTGAGTAACGGAATGCCATGGCGCAGCCCAGCGCCACCGCCTCGCCATGTGTCAGGGTCTCGCCGAAAGCCAGTTCGGCCTCCAGGGCGTGACCGAAGGTGTGGCCTAGGTTCAGCAGGGCGCGACGGCCCGCCTCCTTCTCGTCCTCGCCGACGATCTGGGCCTTGATCTCGACCGAGCGGATCACCGCCCGTTCCAGAGCGTCAGGATCGCCCTTCGCGCCCGCTGCGCCCCCAGAAGGCGACGTGTCGCCCAGCCAGTCGAAGAAGGCCGCGTCACAGATCAGGCCGTGCTTCAGCACCTCGGCCCAGCCCGAGCGCACCTGACGCACCGGCAGGGTGGCCAGCGCCTCGATGTCGGCCAGCACCCGACGCGGCTGGTGGAAGGCGCCGATCAGGTTCTTGCCGCGAGGGGTGTCGATCGCCGTCTTGCCGCCGACCGAGGAATCCACCTGAGCCAGCAGCGTGGTCGGAATCTGCACGAAATCGACTCCGCGCATGAACAGGGCTGCCGCCAGACCGGCCAGATCGCCCACCACGCCGCCGCCCAGGGCGACGACCATGCTCTTGCGGTCTAGACCTTCGGCCAGCAGGCGGTCCAGAACGGCCTCAAGCTGTTCAAACGACTTTGACGCCTCGCCCGCCGGAACGGTCACCAGCCCTGTCACCAGCCCCGCCGCCGCCAGAGACGCGCGCACCGTTTCGCCGTGGATGGCCGCCACCGTCTCGTCGCTGACGATGAAGGCGCGCGTGGGCTTCAGCGCCGCGACCTCGGCGCCCGCCGCCTTCAGCAGGCCCCGCCCGACAACGACCTCATAGGGGGCGAAAGCGCCGCCTGCGACCGGGATCGTCGTCGTCATCGCTTGGTCTCCTGCCGCCCGAACCGGCGCAACTGTTTCAGAATGGCGTCCACGGCCTGACCGTGCGAGCCGCCGCCCACATCGACCGTCACATCGGCCTGTCCGTAGATGGGGTAGCGCGCCCTGGCCAACTCGTTCAGCGCAACCAGCGGATCGCGTCCGCGCAACAGGGGGCGCGTGTCGCGCCGGCCTACACGTTCGGCGATCACCTTCAGATCGGCCCGCATCCAGACGCTGACGGCGTGTTGCTTCATCAAGGCGCGCGTATCGGGGTTGAGCACCGCGCCGCCGCCGGTCGCCAGCACGATCGGCGGCCCTTCCAGCAGGCGGCGCATCACCCGCGCCTCGCCCGCCCGGAACTCGGCCTCGCCGCGTGAGGCGAAGATTTCACTGACGGTCATGCCCGCCGCTTCCTCGATCACCTGATCGCCGTCGGCGAACGGCAAGCCCAGCCGCGCGGCCAGCCGCCGCCCCACCGTCGATT
This sequence comes from Brevundimonas naejangsanensis DSM 23858, assembly GCF_000421705.1. Lineage (GTDB taxonomy): Bacteria > Pseudomonadota > Alphaproteobacteria > Caulobacterales > Caulobacteraceae > Brevundimonas > Brevundimonas naejangsanensis. Next base: position 155,816 of record NZ_ATXN01000002.1, on the reverse strand, counting down.
TCCCGACGCCCATCAGCCCCACCAAGGCTATGGTGCGGACCGAAGACAGCGGGAAGGAATCAGGCGAGGCGTCGGAAGGCATGGTCCGTATACCCTCTACACGAGACGCCGCCCGGCTCCACACCTCAGAAGAAACGACCTGACACGGCATGACACCGCAGATCGAAGCGTTCCTAGAGATGATGGCGGTCGAGCGCGACGCCTCGCACCATACGCTGGCCGCCTATGGCCGGGACCTGGCGGACGCGGAGACCTGGCTGGGCGACGCCGGGGGCCTGATGGCTGCGCCGCAGGAGGCGCTGGAGGCGTGGTTCGCCGATCTGTCGAGGCGCGGGCTGTCGGCCGCCACCGCCGCACGCCGCCGCGCCTCGGTGAGGCAGTTCTATCGCTTCGCCCTGGGCGAGGGCTGGCGGACCGACGATCCCTCGCGCCGCCTCGATGCGCCAAAACAGGGCCGCAGCCTGCCCAAGACACTGAGCCGCGACGAGATCGAAGCCCTGCTGGCCGCCGCCGGCGCCGCAGACAGCGCGGCAGGCCTGCGCCTGATCGCCCTGGTCGAGATGGCCTACGCCTCGGGCCTGCGCGTCTCCGAACTGCTGGCGCTCAAGGTCGAGGCCGTGCGGCGCGATCCGGCCTATCTGATCGTGCGCGGCAAGGGCGGCAAGGAACGGCTGGCGCCCCTCAACACCGCCGCGCGTGAGGCGATCAAGGCCTGGCTCGACGCCCGCGACGCCGCGCGCAAGCCGAACACGCCCGACAGCGCCTGGCTTTTTCCCTCCCACGGCAAAAGCGGCCATCTGACCCCGCGCCGGTTCGCCCAACTGCTGGATCAGGCGGCCATCACCGCTGGGATCGATCCGGCCCGCGTCAGCCCCCACGTCCTGCGCCACGCCTTCGCCACCCACCTGCTGGAAGGCGGCGCCGACCTGCGCGTGGTCCAGACCCTGCTGGGCCACGCCGACATCTCGACCACCCAGATCTATACCCACGTCGCCACGGATCGTCTGTCCCAGGTGGTTCACGCCAACCATCCTCTGGCGAAGGACGACTGAACCCGCGCTTGCTCCGAAGCGTTCCGCGCTCTAGGTTCCGCCGCCTTCCGTAGCGCAATGCGCGCTTCCTCCTCACGGACGCCTAATGGCCACGCACTATCTCGAATTCGAAAAGCCGATCGCCGAACTGGACGCCAAGATCGCCGAGTTGTCGCTGCTGGCGCCGACCAGCGGATCGTTCGAGACCGAGATCGCCGCCCTGCGCAAAAAGGCCGACGCCATGCGTACGAAGGCCTACGCCAACCTTGACCCGTGGATGCGCACCCAGGTCGCACGCCACCCGCAGCGTCCCCACTTCATCGACTACGTCGACGGCCTGTTCACCGACTTCGTGGAACTGCACGGCGACCGTCAATTCGGCGACGACCAAGCGATCCTGGGCGGTCTGGCGCGTTTCCGCGGCCAGCCGGTCGTAATCATGGGCCATGAAAAGGGCCACGACACCCAGACCCGCATCACCCACAACTTCGGCATGGCCCGCCCCGAAGGCTATCGCAAGGCCGTGCGCCTGATGGACATGGCCGAGCAGTTCGGCCTGCCGGTCCTGACGTTTGTCGACACCGCCGGGGCCTATCCGGGTCTGGGCGCCGAGGAGCGCGGCCAGGCCGAGGCCATCGCCCGCTCAACCGAGCGCGGCCTGACGCTGGGCGTGCCCTCCATCGCCACGGTGACGGGCGAAGGCGGTTCAGGCGGCGCCATCGCTATCGCCGCCGCCAGCCGGGTGCTGATGCTGGAGCATTCGATCTATTCGGTCATCTCGCCGGAAGGCGCAGCGGGCATCCTGTGGCGCGACGGCTCGCGGGCCAAGGATGCGGCCAATGCCATGAAGATCACGGCGCCGGACCTGATCGAGCTGAAGATCGTCGACCGCGTGATCCCTGAACCGCTGGGCGGCGCCCACGCCGACCGCGAAAAGGCCATTCAGAACGTCGGGCAGGTGCTGGAAGAAGAACTGAAGGCCATGTCCGGCCTGTCGGCTGAACAGCTGAAGAAGCAGCGCGCCGACCGTTTCTACGCCATCGGCCGTCTGGGCTGATCGAACGCAGCGAGCCGTTGCAAGGCGGCTCCTCGGCGTCGAAGCTGCGCCGATGCGATTCGTCCAAGGTGTCAGTGATGCGTGATTCGAGGCTCCCATGCGCGGCATGAATGGGGTCGGCGAAACCCTGCGCGAAAGCGCGGTCTTCAACTTCGATGGGGCGATGACGATGGTCGTCGACGACTCCCCCTTTGCGATGGAGTTGACGGCGCAGGCGCTGCTGGGTTTCGGCATCAAGGTGCGCCACACCTGCGCCGAAGCCGCCGAGGCCATCAAGATTCTGCAGACGCATCCGGTCGATCTGATCCTGGTCGACTGCGAAATGCCGGGCATGAGCGGCTATGAGTTCGTGCGCTGGCTGCGTCGCTCGGGGCTGGAGCCGAACGCCTATGCGCCCGTCATCATGACCGCCGCCCACGTCCGCCGCTCCAAGGTGTCTGAGGCGCGCGACTGCGGCGCCAACTTCCTGATCACCAAGCCGTTCAGCGCCGGGGTGCTGCTGGAACGCATCGTCTGGGTGGCGAAGGATACGCGCCCCTTCCTAGAGGTCGGTGATTATTTCGGCCCGGACCGTCGCTTCAAAGAGGAACCCTGGCCCGGTCCCGAGCGTCGTTCCGAAGAGATCCGCAAAGCGCAATTCGAAGCCCAGCGCAGAGGCTCGATAGAATTATGACCGTCATCACGCACAATCGCCGTCGCTCGCGCCTGTCGACCCTGATCGACCAGCCCGGCGGCGTCAGCGTCGGAACCGCGCTGAAGCAGGCGCACGCCAATCTGGCCGAGTATGAGGCCCGCAGCCGAGAGGTTATCGAGGAACAGGTGTCCGCTCTGGCGGGGATGAAGCCTCCCCCCAGCCCTGAGCAAGCCTCCGCCGCGCTGGATCAGGCTTATGCTCGCGCCAGCGCCGTGATCGACGCGGCCGGACCGTTCGAGATGAAGGACATCTGCACCGCCGCCGCCAATCTGTGCGACCTGATCGACGCGGCGCCGGAAGATCAAAGCTTCGACTGGCGCATCGTCACCGTCCACGCCCAGGCGCTGCGCCTGCTGCTGACACTGCCGGCCGAGGCCAACGACGCCCGCGCCCAGGTGCTGGAGAGTCTCAAGGACGTGCTGAAGGCCAAGGTCCCCGGCGGCGCCAAGGGCTAAAGCCGGATCAGGTCTGAGGCGCCTGCGTCTTGGCGCCGCGCGTCTGCTTGCGCCACAGGGCCGCATATTCCCCGCCCTGACGCGCCACCAGCTCATGGTGCGCGCCACGCTCGACGATGCGGCCCGCCTTCAGCACCAGAATCTGATCGGCGTCGACCACGGTGGACAGCCTGTGCGCCACCACCAGGGTCGTGCGCCCTGCCCTCGCCTTGCGCAGCGTCTTCTGAATGGCCGCTTCAGTGCGGCTGTCCAGGGCGCTGGTCGCCTCGTCCAGGATCAGGATACAGGGATCGGCCAACAGGGCGCGGGCGATGCCGACACGCTGGCGCTCGCCGCCTGACAGCTTCAGACCCCGCTCCCCGACGCGGGTCTCCATGCCTTCGGGCAAGCCGCGGATGAAGTCAGCCAGTTCGGCGCCCTCGGCTGCGGCCCAGATCGCCGCCTCGTCCGCATCAGGACGGGCGAAGGCGATGTTGGCGGCGATGGTGTCGTTGAACAGGGCCACGTCCTGCGGCACCAGGGCCACGGCGGAACGTAGCGACGCCTGGGTCAGGCCGCGCGCATCCCGACCGTCGATCAGCACGGCGCCTTCCTGCGGGTCCAGCAGACGCAAAGCCAGTTTGACGATCGTCGACTTACCGGCGCCGGACGGCCCCACCAGGGCGGTCGTCGTGCCAGCGGGCGTGACGAAGCTGACGTCATCCAGCCCCGCCGCCCGCGCGTCGTGCCGGAAGCCCACATGATCAAAGACGATCTCGGCGCCGCCACCGCTCTCAGGCCGGGTCAGGGCCACGGCGTCGGGGGCGTCCGCAACCTGCGGCGCTTGTCGCGTAACCTTAAGCATCTCCTCCATGTCTATGAAGGACTGTCGGATTTCTCGATAGGCGAAGCCCAGGATGTTCAGCGGCGCATAGAGGGAGATCATGATCAGCACGGCGGCCGTCACATCGCCCGGCCCCATACGTCCGGCCGCCGCCTCGAACCCGGCCATGACCGCCATGACGCCCAGGCCGACGTTCATGATCAGGCCCTGGATCAGGTTCAGCGCGGCCAGCGAGGTGTTCGCCTTCAGCGAGGCCTGAACATAGGTCGACAGGGATCGGTCATAGGCCTCGGCCGCGCGGCTTTCGGCGCCGAACGACTTGACCGTCTCATAGTTCAGCAGGGCGTCCACCGACAGGCCCGCCGCCTCGCTGTCGGCGGCGTTCATGGCGCGCCGGTGCTCCAACCGCCAGTTGGCCATAGCGAAGGTGGTGACCGCATAGACCAGCACCACGGCCACCGCGACCGCGCCGAAGCGCCAGTCGTATTTGCCGCCCAGCACTGCCGCCGCCAGCGCCAGTTCCAGCACCGTCGGCCCCAGGTTGAACATCAGGATGCGCAGCAGGAAGTCGACGGCGCGCGATCCTCGGTCCATCACCCGCGACAAGGCGCCGGACCGCTTGGTCTGGTGGAAGTCGAGCGACAGGCTGAGGGCGTGTGCGAAGGTCTCGGCCGCCGTCTTGCGCTGGGCCGCCGCCCGCACCGGCGCGAACACGACGTCCGACAACTGCGGCGTCGCCGCTGACAGGAAGCGCACCAAGGCCCAGCCCACGGCGAAGGCGGCGAAGCCGAGCCCCACGGACGCCGCCGGTCCCTGATCCGCCGCCAGATGGTTGACCGCCGCGCCCAGCACCAGCGGGGCGAGCACGCCCAACCCCTTGCCCGCCAGCGTCAGCAGGATCGCGCCCGTCACGCGCCACGGCAGTTGTGGCGCGCCGGACCGCGCCACAACGCCGATCAGGCTCTTGAGCGCCTCCAGTGTCGGCGGCGCCTCCTGCTGAGAGACATCGACCCCAGCGTTCATGGCCTTGGTCGCGACATCGCCGCGCCGTCCCGAGCGTTCACCTCGCATCGCCGCGCTCCGCCGTCGTCATGCCATCGAGGCGGAACCGGACCGCCACCTCAGTTCAGGCTCGCCACGGCGTCGATGAGGGCGTCCACCGCCGCCTCTTCGGTCGCCCAGGAACAGACAAAGCGCACCGAACCGTCGTCGAACTGATAGCAGGCCCAACCGGCGGCGTTCAGCGCGTGATGCGCCTCGTCCGACATCCGCACGAAAACCGCATTGGACTCTACCGGATGAGCGAGAACGAAAGACGTCCTGGCCTCGATGCCGTCGGCCAGGCGCTGGGCCATCAGATTGGCGTGCGCGCCGCCCGACAGCCAGTCGCCGCTTTCCAGCAGACCCAACAGCGGCGCCGCCAGCAGCCGGCCCTTAGACGCCGTCTGCCCAGCCTGTTTCAGCCGGTTGTCGATCCGCCGCGTCAGGCTGTTGTCGAAGATCACCAGCGCCTCGACGCAGTGGGCGCCCGCCTTGGCGCCGCCGAACGACAGAATATCCACGCCGAGCCGCGCGATATCCTTGGGGTCGAAGCCCGCCGCCACGGCGTTGGCCAACCGCGCCCCGTCCATATGGACGCCTAGCCCCGCCCGTTTGGACGGTTCGATCAGGTGGCGAAGCTCTTCCCCGGAATAGACGGCGCCGTACTCCGTCGCCTGGGTCAGGCTAAGCGCCGCGGCAGGCTGGCGGTGACCGACGACCGGCTCTTCCAGAGCGGCGTGCAGCGCCGCTACGTCGACCTTGCCCGAATAGCCGGGCAGACCGATCAGGCCGACGCCTTGGCCGAAGAAGCCGGGCGCGCCGGTCTCATCGGTGCAGATATGGGCTGCGTGGTGCGCCAGCACCGCCTCATACGGGCGCGCCAGCATCGACAGGCCGATGGCGTTGGCCGCCGTGCCGCTGAACAGGAAACGCACCTCGGCGTCGGCGTCCAGCGTCTGACGGATCAGATCAGCGGCCCGCGCCGAAGACTCATCCGCCCCATAGGCCCGCGTGAACCCCGTATTGGCCGCAATCAGGCTCTGCAGCGCCGAAGGCGCCATGCCCGCCGTATTGTCCGAGCCGAAATCAAAACGCACGGATCACTCTCCCCCTTGGCCCGACAGTCCGTCCTGAGCCGCATCATTCTGTAGCGGGGCCATGACAACCCGCGCAAACTTGGCGTCCTTCGCCGGCACCTCGACCTGGTGCGGGAAGGGAATCTCGATACCGGCCTCGTCCAGAGCCTCCTTGCCCGCCTGCATCAGGTCGGACTGGGTCTGCCACCAGTCGGCGTTGTTGACCCAGGCGTGAAGGGTGATCTGGACCGCGCTGTCCAACAGACCCGTGACGCCGGTCCACGGCGCCGGGTCCTTCAGGACCCTGTCGTTCACCTTGGCGACCGACGCCAGAACGGCGCAGGCGTCTTTCAGGTTTTCACCATAGCCCACGGTGAAGTTGATCTCGATGCGGCGCGTCCGCTGCCCCGTTACATTGACGATGACGTCGCTCAGCACCTTGGAATTCGGAATGACGATTTTGTGGTTGTTGGCGTTGGTCAGCTGGGTGGTGAACAGATCAAGCTTCTGCACCGTGCCGGAGGCGCCGCCCACGTCGATGGCCTCGCCCACGCGGTAAGGACGCAGGATCAGCAGCATCACCCCCGCCGCCACATTCGACAGCGTCCCCTGCAAGGCCAGGCCGACCGCCAGCGAGGCAGCGCCCAGAACGGCGATGATGGAGGTCGTCTGCACGCCCAGGCGCTGCAGTACGGCGATCATGCCGATGATGATGACCACCACCCGCACGATCTGCACCATGAAGGCCAGCACCGTGGGATCGCGCCTCACCAGCCGCGTCCGGCCCAAAATTTTCCGCGCCGCGCCCGAAGCCCAGCGGGCGGCGAGTAGGGTCAGGACGAAGATGATCGCCGCAATGGCCAGGTTGACAGCGAAATCGCCCAGCAGATCCATAGCCTTGGCCAGGATAGCGGCGTCCATGCTCAGCCTCTGCTCGCCGGCGGCCATCGCCTGAGCCAGAGGCTCGGACAGCACGACGGGACTATACAGGAAATTCATGAGCATGAACCGGGTCTAACGCACGTGGAGCCGATTGGAACCCCGATGCTCAAGCTTTTTCACCTGCGCTGACCCGACCGCCGCCGCGCTCGATGGCGTCCAGCAGGTCGAGCACCGTCTCGAGCGTATCCGCCTCACGCGCGGGCTTGTCCCAGCGGATGCGGCTGACCCGGGGAAAGCGCATGGCGACGCCCGATTTGTGCCGCGTCGAGCGCTGAAGTCCCTCGAAGGCGATCTCCAGCACCAGGCCGAAATCCCGTTCGGCGCGGACCGCGCGAACGGGGCCGAACCGATCGGTGGTATGGTCGCGTACGAATTTGTCGATCTGTTTCAGTTCCTCGTCGGTGAAGCCGAAATAGGCCTTGCCGACTGGCGTCAGCGCGCCCTCGTCGGTCCAGACGCCGAAGGTGTAGTCGGAGTAGAAGCCAGACCGCTTTCCGTGGCCCCGCTGGGCGTACATCAGCACTGCGTCGATGACGTGGGGGTCGCGCTTCCATTTGAACCAGGGCCCTTTCGGGCGCCCGGCGACATAGAGGCTGTCGCGGCGTTTCAGCATCAGACCTTCTGCAGCGGCGCCGACCGGCGGATCGGCCCGCAAAGCCGCCAGATCGTCCCATGTCGCGTGGGTCAGCAGCGGCGACAGCGCCAACCGGTCGCCCGTATGCCCAGCCACCAGCCGTTCGAGCCGCTCTCGACGCTGGGTCAACGGCAGTGCGCGCACATCCTGCGCGCCGTCGGCAAGCAGGTCGTAGGCCAGGATGGCCGCCGGATAGTCCTGCACCAATCGCGCGCTGGCCGTCTTGCGGTTCAGCCGCTGCTGCAAGTCGCCGAACGGAGCGACAGCGTCATCGCGCACGACCAGCAACTCGCCATCTACAGCGCCCTCAAAGGCCAGGGCCTGAACCACATCGGGAAACGCCGCAGAAATGTCGTCGCCGGTGCGGGAGTAAAGCCGCGTCACCCCGCCTTCGCGCACCGCCTGAACCCGCACGCCGTCCCATTTCCACTCGGCCAGGAAGTCTGTCGGATCCAGACGGGCCATATCAATCACTTCATCCAGAGCGGTCGCCAACATGACGGGACGGAAGCGACCGGGAGCCTCGGCGCTGGGGCGCTCGCCCCGCCCTTCCAGCCAGGCGAACAGGTCGCCATAGGGCGCAGTAAGACCGTGCCAGACTTCTTCGATTTCGGCCACGTCGACTGGCGGCAGAACGGCGGCCTGTTCGCCGCCTTCCGGCGTCGGCGGCTGGCTGACGGCGTCAGGCCGCATCATGGCGGCGGCGGTGCGCGCCAGGCGCGCCGATACGCCGACGCGCAGACCGCCTGTGACCAGTTTCAACAACGCCCAGCGTCCCTTGGGCTCCAGCGCGTTCAGCCAGCGCTCGATCAGACGGGGCGCTTCCTGTCGTCCTGCGCCCTGAAGCGCGTCCACGACCTCGCCTAGCGACGGCTCGCGGTTGGGACGATGGTCGGGATCGGACGGCCAGATCAGGGCGACCGTCTCGGCCAGGTCGCCCACATAGTCGTAGGACCAGCCGAACAGAACAGGGTCGACCCGCGCCTCCGCCGCCTTGCGGATCATCGCCGGTTTGGCTGCAGAGAACGCCAGGTCGCCGGTCAGCGCCGCCAGCGCCCAGCCGCGATCCGGATCCGGGGTGGCGCGGAGGTAGTCGCGCAGGAGAACCAGCTTCGCCTTGCGCGACGCGGTCAGCGACAGTCGATCAAGCAGTTCGGCGAAACGGCGCAACTCGGCTCCTGAGACTCGGGCGTAGCCTTATGCAACGCCGAACCTCGCAAGCGTTTCCGTAACCGTCAGGCGGCCTCGTTCTCGATAAGCACTTGCAGCGCGGGCCGCCCGCCCTTGGCCTGGGCCATCAGGCTGGCCAGGCTGCGGAAATCAATCGGCTTGTTCAGATAGGCGTCGGCGCCCGCCGCCATGCCCGCCTCGTGATCCTCGTTCCGGGCCGAAGCCGACAGGACGACGATCGGCGTCTCAGCGTTGACGCCGCCTTCGCGGATCAGACGGGTCGCCGTCAGGCCGTCCATGATCGGCATGTTCACGTCCATGATGATCAGATCAAAGGCCTGATGACGGGCGATATCGACCGCCTCCTGGCCGTTCTCCGCCGTCGTGGTGCGGCGTCCGGTCGAGCCCATCCACGCCTCAAGGATCATGCGGTTGACCGGGTGATCCTCCACGACCAGCACCTTCATGCCGTCCGGTTCGATGCTATCGGCATCCGCGTCGGCCTGAGCGGCCTCATCTTCCCAGCAGACGACCTCGCCCTCGACAGCGAAGGTGAAGACCGAACCCGAGCCGACCTGAGACTGCACCGTAATGTCGCCGCCCATGATGTTGGCCAGGCGCCGCGAAATCGTCAGGCCCAGACCCGTGCCGCCGAAGCGTCGTGTCGACGAAGCGTCGATCTGGGTGAAGGGCTGGAACAACTGATCCATGTCGCCTTCTGAAATCCCTGCGCCGCTGTCATGCACCGCGAACTCGAACGCCACGCGGCGCTCGGAGATACGGCGGCTTCGCGTCACAAAGCGGATTTCGCCGCTCTCAGTGAACTTCACCGCGTTGGACAGCAGGTTCTGCACCACCTGACAGACACGCAGGGGATCGCCGCGCACGACGGCAGGCGTATCGCCCTCAAACTCGGACACGAACCTCAGCCCCTTGGCCTCGGCCTGCGCCTCGAAGGGACCGACGATGCGGCGGTGAAGGTCGTCCAGCTGGATGTCGATGGACTCGAAATTCATCCGCCCCGCCTCGATTTTGGTCATGTCGAGGATGTCGTTCAGCAGGCTCAGCAGATTGTCGCCAGAGTTGCGGATGATCGCCAGATATTCGCGCTGGGCGCCGTCCAGCCGCGTCGCGCTCAACAACTGGGCCGCGCCGAGCACCCCGTTCATCGGCGTGCGCAGCTCGTGAGAAATGACGCCCAGAAAGTTGGATTTAGCCTCGTTGGCGGCGTTCGCCTTGTCCCGAGCCGCTTCCAGTTCTTCGATCAGATGAGCCTGATGCTCCTGGAAGGCGCGGATGCGTTCCTCGCGTAGCATGGTCATGGTCACGAGGACGAACAGGGAGGCCGCCGTGAACGGCGCCAACATGACGAAGGGCCAGAAGGCCGGATCGCCGATCAGGGTCACAGCAATGATGGCCGCCGCGACGCCATAGGGCGATGAAATCACGATGGCCTGTTTAGGCGAGCTGCGCAGCTGGGCGAACACGAGCACATAGCCCGAAATCAGCAGGGCGATGGCCAGTTCGCGGCCGAAAAGCGAGGGCGAGAACCACGCCATAAGCGGCGCCGCCGCCCAAGCCGCCGTGGTCACGGCGCCGACAATGGGGAACACCTTGCCCCAGCCTGCTTCAGCATTCTGACTGCGGCTGATCCGCTTTTCAACGACGCCGCGCAGAGCCCCTGCGGCGAGGGTGCCGGCGAACCACAACAGGCCATACAGCAGGCCCACGGTCGCGATCAGCCCAACGGCCCAGCTGGTGATGATCAGATAGCGGAGATAGTGGGTCTGCAGGATGGCGGACAGGGCCTGGGCGGCGCTGCCGGCCTCCTGGCTCTCAAGCCCCTTCCCTATGCCTTCTGAACCCACCATGGCGACGCCCCCGCTCGCTGCAAATATTCTTCGGGAGCGGACGCTATGGCCAAATGTTCTAAGAGGATGTGAATGAGGAGAACTACGTAATCTCAAATCGGTGAATATCAGGTCCCGGCCTCGCCCGGCGTCTGAGCGCGGATCGACAGGGCGTGGACCGGGCCGTTGAGCTCGGCTTTCAGCGCGGTGTTGACCGCCCGCTGCCGCGCGACGCGATTCATGCCTTCAAAAGCCGCCGAAACGATCCGCAGCTGGAAATGACTTTCCCCGCCGTCCTGGGCGTCGATTCCCCCTTCGTGGTGGTGACCGGAGTGTTTCCAGCTGTCGTCCTCCAGCTCAATCAGGCTCGGAGCGAAGGCCGCAGCCAGTTTTTCACGGATAATCGTCGCTACAGGGCCGTTCGACATGGTCATTCCTTGAAGCCGTCCAAATCAGCCCTACACTTCGGAGGATGTCTGCGTCTTTTCAATACAAGCCTCGCTTCACCGATATCCGAGTGAAGCCGCCCCGGCCCGAGGAGGAACAGGCCGAGGCCGATGTCCTGCACCTGAAGCCCGGCGAGAAACGCTGCGAGTGGCCTGACTGCTCGCGCCCGGCGACGGCCAAGGCGCCGAAGTCGCGCGAGCAGATCAATGAGTTCTACGACTTCTGTCAGGGCCACGCAGGCCAATACAACAAGGGCTGGAACTTCTACGCCGGTATGAACGAGGGCCAGATCCGCGCCGCGCAGGAAAACGAAGCCATGACCGGCGGACGGCCGACCTGGCAGATGAAGGCCGGCCCCCAGACGCGCGAGGCGGCCGCCTTCGCCGCCAAGTTCGGCACGAACAACAACTCGGGCGCCGGTTCATGGCGCGACAGCTTCGGCCTGTTCGGACGCCGCACCCAGGACGCGCCGGTCGCCGAAGCCCCCGAGCATCGCATGGGCAAACTGGAACGCGCCGCCCTGGCCGACCTGAATCTGGAGCCAGGCGCCGACAAGGCCGCCGTGAAGGCCCGCTATCATGAGCTGCTGAAACGCTTCCATCCTGACACCAACGGCGGCGACCGTGGAGCGGAGATGAAGCTTCAGAGCGTCATCAAGGCCTGGAAGACCTTGAAAAAGGCCGGTTACGCCTGATGGACCGAAGCAGGCCCGCGCCGCCGGGAGCGGCGTCGACACGCGTGACCTGCCCGCCCTGTTGTGAGGAGTCCCAGATTTCCGCGAAGACGTCGGCGCCGCTTTCGCCGCGCATCACCCGACGGGTCTCGCGGATCGCCTCAAGGAAGGTGTCGGCCTCAAGCGCAAGCATTTGAGGCGTCCGGCCGGGCGCGTCGTACACATAGCAGAAGAACTGCGGCAGCGTGGTCATCTCAGCCCCTCCCCGATGGGAGCGATGCGGCAATTGTTAACATCGAGCTGTGGATATTCCGAATCACAGAACCGTTGTTTCTGAGAGGCGTTGAGACAGCTTCAGCCCCTTCTCAGCCCACGGAGTCTGTCTCATGGAAATCCTGTACCGCGCCCACGCCACGGCTTCCGGCGGAGGACGCGACGAGGGCCGCTCGGCCACCGACGATGGCAAGATCGACGTCCGCCTGTCCGTACCGACCGAAATGGGCGGCCAGGGCGGCGACGGAACCAACCCGGAGCAGCTTTTCGCCACCGGCTACGCCGCCTGCTACCTGGGCGCCCTGCGTCTGGTGTCAGGCAAGGCGGGAACGCCTGTCGGGCCGGACACCAAGGTCGAGGCAGGCATAGGTTTCGGCAAGAACACCCGCGGCGAAGGCTTCAACCTGGATGTGACGCTGAAGGTCACGGACCACGGACTGGACGAGGCGATTATCAACGACCTTATCCACAAGGCGCATCAGGTCTGCCCCTACTCCAACGCCACGCGCGGCAATGTCGAGGTCGCCCTTTCGGCGGAATAATCCGGCCGGCCCAGCGCGAATAATCAATCCGGCCCCTCGCGCGTGTTGAGCCGCGCGCGCGAGGGCGCTAGGTGGATGGCCATGACCTCTCCGCTCGACGCCTCCCCCGACCCGCTCGTCACGCTGGAACCGCATCGCAAGGTCACGCTGAAGGAGGCATTCGGCATCGACTCCGACATGGTCGTGCCCGCTTTCGAAACGCGCGACAGCCATGTGCCCGAGATCGACGACTCCTATCGTTTCGATCCGCAGACGACGCTCGCCATCTGCGCGGGCTTCGCCTACGACCGCCGCGTGATGGTCCAAGGTTATCACGGCACCGGCAAGTCGACCCACATCGAGCAGGTCGCGGCCCGCCTCAACTGGCCGATGGTGCGCGTCAATCTGGACGCCCACGTCAGCCGGATCGACCTGATCGGCAAGGACGCCATCGTCCTGAAGGACGGCAAGCAGATCACCGAGTTCCGCGAGGGCATCCTGCCCTGGTCGCTGCAACGCCCGGTCGCCCTCGTGTTCGACGAATATGACGCGGGCCGCCCCGACGTGATGTTCGTCATCCAGCGCGTACTGGAGGCGCAAGGACGCCTGACCCTGCTGGACCAGAACCGGGTCATCCGCCCGAACAAATGGTTCCGCCTGTTCGCCACCTCGAACACGGTCGGTCTGGGCGACACCACGGGCCTGTATCACGGCGCCCAGCAGATCAATCAGGCCCAGCTGGACCGCTGGAACATCGTCACCACGCTGAACTATCTCGACCACGACGTGGAAGCCGAGATCGTCGCCGCCAAGGCGCCCGAGTACGACACGTCGGACGGCCGCCGTCAGATCGCCGCCATGGTCCGCGTCGCAGACATGACGCGCAACGCCTTCATGAACGGCGACATCTCGACCGTGATGTCGCCCCGTACGGTCATCACCTGGGCCCAGAACGCCATCATCTTCGGCGGCGACCTGGCCCTGAGCTTCCGCCTGACCTTCCTGAACAAGTGCGACGAACTGGAACGGCCGACCATCGCCGAATTCTATCAGCGGGCCTTCGGCGAGGACCTGCCGGAATCCGCAACGCGGGTGAAGATCGCCTGACGCCCTCGCGCATCGTTAAATGAAAAGGCCGCCCTCCGATCCGGAAAGGCGGCCTTTTTGTTCAGCCCCGTGCTGACGGCTCAGCGCAAGCTGGACGCAAACATCCGCGGCCGCGAACGCCGCACCAGCCACAGGTTCACGGTCGCCGCCCCCAGCACCAACGCCGCCACGGCCTGGTGCAGGACGCCCAGCGTCACCGGCACGGCGTGGATCAGGGTCATGACGCCCAGCCCCGCCTGGAACCACAGCGCGCCCGCAAAGACGACCGCGGCGACGCCCAGCCCGCCGTCCAGACGCCCGCGCAGGGCCTGGACCGCATAGAAGGTGCCGGCGAACAGCAGCACATAGGCGCCCATCCGATGGTTCAGTTGCACCAGTCCCTGATCATGCAGGAAGGCCAGCGCTCCCTGCCCCCATGCGATCGGCGGGAAGAAGGCTCCGTTCATCAGCGGCCAGTCCGTGTAGATCAGGCCCGCCTTGGCGCCCGCCACCAGACCGCCCAGCAGGCACTGGATGAAGACACCGCCCAGCAGCAGTCCCGCGCCCCAGGTCCAAGCGCGCGACGGGCGGTTGGCGTCCACGCCGGCCCATGCTTCCAGCCCCGTCCAGATCAGACCGGCGAAAATCAGGAAGGCCAGGCCCAGATGGGTCGCCAGCCGCTCCGGCGCCACATCGACGCGCTCGGCCAGACCGCTGGACACCATCCACCAGCCGATCAGCCCCTGCAGGCCGCCCAGAGCCAGCAGCACGGCGCAGCGGCCGATCAGGCGGCGCGGGATCACCCGGAACGCAAGGAAGGCGATGAAGGGCAAGGCGAAGACGGCGCCGATCAGGCGGCCCAACAGCCGGTGCGCCCACTCCCACCAGAAAATGTACTGGAACTGCGCCATGCTCATGCCGGCGTTGACTTCCGTGTATTGAGGAATGGCCTTATACTTGTCGAACGCCTCGACCCAGTCGGCGTGGTTCATCGGCGGCAGGGCGCCCATGATCGGCTTCCATTCCGTGATCGACAGACCTGAGCCGGTCAGACGCGTCGCGCCCCCGACTACGATCATGGCGAACACAAGAGTCGCACAGAAAAACAGCCACAGCGCCACAGCGCGGCTGTGATCCAAATCCCCGATACGCTTCATTCGACGCCTGCCGTTCGCCCCGATATGCTTGCCGCCTCTTCACAGGCGGCGGAACCGAGGGATATGCCCCTCCCGCGTGGCAAGATCGAGTCGGTTTCTTCGCCAAAGCGTCGCACAGCATTCAGGGAGCGCCGGTTGGTGCAATATATCGAGATCGCCATCGCCATTGCCGGCGCCTTGGCCCTGGCGTGGGTCGCCGACCTTCTGACGGGGCGTCGAGGCATCGGGGCCGTCATACTGGTGGCCCTCGTCAGCGCCGCGTGCGGCGCATTTCTGGCAATCCGCGTCTTTGCCGTCGCTGCCCTGACGGACTGGGAGTGGCTGATTTGGTCGCTGGTGGCCACCGTGATCGGCCTGGCGGCCTTCTTCCTGTTCAGGAACAAGCGCTGATGCCGCCGCGCGCTCGCCGGTTCGTCGCCACCGTGGCGGTGGTGTTCTTCCTGATCTTCTGGATCTGGGGCGCAGTGACGGTGCACGACCTGCTGCCGAAGGCCTGGTGGATCGATCTGATCTTTTTCACCGTAGCGGGTATCGGCTGGGGCTTGCCGCTTATTCCCCTGCTGCGCTGGGCCGAGCGAGAATAAAGCTTGTGCCGGGCCGCCCTGATGTCAGGGCGGCCCGGCCTTCGCATCAGAAGCGGACGCGCACGCCGCCGAAGACGCCGCGACCGGCCGTGCCGTAGCCCAGCACGGTCTGGTATTCCTCGTCGAAGGCGTTCTCGATCCGGCCATAAACTTCCAGATTGTCGTCGATCGGATAGGAAGCCCGCAGGTCGACCAGGGTGAAGGCGTCGACCTTCACCGCGTTCTCCAGGTCATTGAACGACTCGCCGACGTAGCGAACGGACAGGCCGGTTTTCAGACCAAACGCCCAGTCGTAGTCAGCCGCCAGGTTGGCCATATGCTCGGGGCGGCGCATGAGGCGTTTTCCGTCATAGTTTCCAGAAGCGTTCTTAGCGTCGGTCCAGGTGTAGTTGGCGCTGACGTTCAGACGATCTGTCACATCAACACGGCCGATCAGTTCGACCCCTTGCGCCTCGGTCTTCAGAACGTTGCGATAATAGCCATAGCGCAGCAGATCGCGTTCCTTGCCCTCGTCGTCGATATATTTGCCGATGACGCATAGCGGATCATTCGGCCGGCCTTCAACTTCAGCACAGCCGTTGTAGTCGATCTCATTGTCGCTCTCGCGCTGGAAATAGGTCGCCGAAACAACGGCGCGGTCGAACAGTCGCTGTTCGACGCCGATCTCCCAGCTGTCGACCTCTTCCGGCTGCAGGTCCAGATTGCCGTATTCGCTGTACAGCTCGTACAGGCCCGGCGCGCGGAAGCCCTGACCCCAGCTGGCGCGCAGCACAGTCGCGCCGTCGTTCAGCGACCAGGCCGCCGCAACCTGCCCCAGCAGGTTATCGCCATAGTGGGCGTGATCGTCATAACGCAGCCCGCCGGTCAGAGTCAGGCCGTCCAGCACGGTCCACTGAACCTGGCCGTAAACGCTGTTCAACTCAGCCTCGCCGCGACCATATTCGGCGTTGGGATTCCAGTCGCCCAGCGAGCGGGACTTCATTTCCGACTTTTCGTGCTCGACGCCGAAGGTCGCGTTCAGCGTCTCGGTGACGGCGAAGGCGCCCTGATATTCCCAGCGCCGGTTCTGACCTTCGGCGTCGAAGGTCAGGGTCTGGATTTTGTTGTCCGGGTTGAAGTTGCGGCGATCCGTATCGGTGTGGGCATAGCCGATGCGGTTGCGGAAACGGCCATCCAACAGGTCGAAGTTCAGACCGGCGTAGGCGACCAGTTCCTGGGTCTTGCCGTAATCGCGGCTGTCGCCGTTCCAGGCGTCCAGATCCACGCGTCCGCTGGACCACACCGAGCGCAGGTCCACAGAGACGGCGTCGGTGATCTTCAGGTTCAACCGGCCCGACAGGCCGGTGTTGTCATAGCCGTCGTCCTCGGTTCCCGTGGCGTAGGCCGAATAGCCGTCGGTCGAATAACGGCTGGCCGCCAGGCGCCAGCTCAGGCGCTCATTGGCGCCGCCGACGCCGCCACGGAAATAGGTCGTTCCGCGCGCGCCGGCCTCGGCGTCCAGGCTGCCCTGGAAGGCTTCCGTCGGCTCGGTCGTGACGATGTTCACCACGCCGCCGATGGCCTGGCTGCCCCACAGGGTCGACTGGGCGCCGCGCAGGACCTCGATACGCGCAGCGTCGCCAACCAGCAGGTTGCCGAAGTCGAAGCCGCCCTGGGTCGAGGACGGATCGTTCAGCTTGACCCCGTCGATCAGCACGACGGTGTGATGGCCTTCGGCGCCGCGAATACGCAGGCTGGTCACGGTGCCCGGCCCGCCGTTGCGGCTGTAATTGACGCTGGGCGTCTGCGCCAGAAGCTCGGCCACGGCCGTCGTCTGGCGCGCTTCGATGACAGCCTGCGTCAGGACGGTGACGGAAGCTCCGACCCGCTCGATCGGCTGAGCTGAACGGTTGGCGGTGACGACCACGTCCTTGACGGCGGTCGCGCCGGCGCGGCCCGCCACGTCAGGGGCGGCCGCCTGTTGATCAGCGCCTTCCGCTGCATAGGAAGGGGCGGCGGCCAGAAGGCTGGCGGCGGCCAGGGCGGCGAATGCGGTCCGGTTCAATCCGGTTCTCCATATGACGACGCCGCGCCCGACCGACCGCGCCCTGACGAGCGAAGGCGGCCGCTGACGCGGCTGGTTTCAAGACTGTCGTCACACGAGTTGCCTCGACCGCCCGGCACATCCCGACCGCGCGGAGAACGACGGCGACAGGCAGGTCTCCTGGCTCGCGGATCAAGGCCGGTGCGCGTCGCCTTCCCAGTGGTCGATCAGGACGAAACCCTTCGAGCCGCCAGTGGCGTTTGACGCGCGGGCTAGCCGCTTACAGTTGCGGGAACAGCCGGAGTTTCACACTCCATTCCCTTTTACCCCCCCGTTCGGAGGGACCTGACGCGGTCGCCGCAGTAAGGCCGCTTGCCGCTGAGGTCAACCTGGCCGCCATTGCGGCAAAGCAGAGCGAAGAGGCGGCGCCCAGGAAAAAGGCGCGCGGAGATGATCTCTCCACGCCCCTGATCCTTGTTGAACTGAACCGACGTCAGACGGCGGCGGTTTGCGCCTGTCCGTCCGGGCTGTCCGGCTCGGGCATGTCGTCCAGTTCGCCCTCCCACTTGGCGACCACGGCGGCCGCGACCGAGTTGCCGACGACGTTGGTGGCCGAGCGGCCCATATCGAGCAGGTGATCGACGCCCAGCACGATGGCGATCCACGCTTCAGGCAAGCCGAAGTAGGTCAGGGTGGCCATGATCACCACCAGCGAAGCGCGCGGAATGCCGGCAATGCCCTTTGACGTCACCATCAGCAGCAGCAGCATGAAGATTTGCTGCGACATGCTCAGATGCACGCCGTGGGCCTGCATGATGAACATGGTGCCGAAGGTGCAGTAGAGCATCGACCCGTCGAGATTGAACGAATAACCCAGCGGCAGGACGAAGCTGACGATGCGGCGGCGCACGCCGACCTTGGGCAGGGCCTCAAGGATGCGGGGATAGGCCGCTTCCGAACTGGCCGTCGAGAAGGCCAGCAGGGTCGGGGTGCGGATGGCCCGGAACAGCGGGACGACCCGCTTGCCCAGCACCACGGCGCCCGCCACGAACAGCAGGCCCCACAGCGTCGCCATTGACCCGTAGAAGCCCAGCACGAACTTGGCGTAGGTGCCCAGCATCTCCAGCCCCTGTGTGGCGATGGTCGAAGCCAGGGCGGCGAAGATGGCGAAGGGCGCCAGCTTCATCACGAACTCGGTCACCTTAAGCATGATGCTGGCGGCCTGTTCGACCAGGTGCAGCACCGCCGGCGCCTTGTCGTCCAGGGCCGCGACCGCCGTGCCGACGAAGACCGAGAAGACCACGATCTGCAGGATCTCGTTCCTGGCCATGGCGTCGAAGATCGAGGTCGGCACCAGGTGGGCGATGAAGCCATGCAGCGAGAAGGCGTCGGTCGAGGCCGCCGGGGCCGTCGCCGCCACCGCTTCCGGCAGGTGCATGTTCGCGCCCGGCTGCAGCAGTTGGACCATCACCAGACCCAGCACCAGCGAGACGATCGAAGCGCCGATGAACCAGGTCATGGTCTTCACGCCGATCCGCCCCACCGAGGCGGCGTCCTCCATATGGGCGATGCCCGCCACCAGGGTCGTGAACACCAGCGGCGCGATGATCATCTTGATCAGCCGCAGGAAGATGTCGGTGATGAGATTGAGGTTCGACGCCGCGGCCGAAGCCTGATCCGCCGTCAGAAAATGATTCAGGCCCCAGCCTGTCACAACGCCGAGGACCATCGCCCCGACGATGAGGTAAGCGAACATACGTTTCATACAGTCGTCCAGGTTCGCGGCGCAGAAACCCCCAACGCCGCCGTTACACCAATGGAGGGCCCCACCGCCCGCATCTCAGCCGCAGCGAATAGCCGATAAAACCTCTATGGCACATCACATATTTTTGCATGGACAGGCCTGCGTCACACCGCAGCCTGAGCCTCGTCCAGCAAAAGTCGGTCACGCCAACCGTCATAAGCGACATCGACATTGGCCGGAAGCTCTCGCTTCAATCGCTGATAGTCCAGATCGATATGCAGATTGGTTAGCACGGCCTGCTTCACGCCCGTCTGCGCGATCCAGTCCAGCGCCTTGTCGACATGGGCGTGGGTCGGATGAGGCGTGTAACGAAGGGCGTCCAATATCCACAGGTCAGCCCCGCGCACTGCTTCCAGCGCCTCGTCATCAAGGTCGGACACGTCGCTGGAATAGACAACCCCGCCGATCCTGTAGCCGACCGATCGAATCGGGCCGTGCGCTTGGTCGAAGGTGACGACAGGCAGATTCCCTCCCGGCCCCGGCACGCTCCAGCGACAGCCGTGCGGCGGAAGCGGACGCGCCTCGACGATGGCCGGATAGCCGTGCTGGCTCTCGAAGATGTAGTCGAATCGTCGTGTCAGGGCCGCATGGGTCGGCTCATCCATCCAGGCCGGAATGCGTCCCCGCGCATGGGCGGCGAAGACCCGCAGATCGTCAATGCCGTGGGTCTGGTCCGCATGGTCGTGGGTATAGAGGACCCCGTCGATGCCCCGGACATCCGCCATCAGCATCTGCTGGCGGAAGTCAGGCGAGGTGTCGACGACCACGCTGGTCACGCCATCGGGACCATGAAGACGGGCCAGCATGGAACAGCGGGTGCGCCGGTTGCGCGGCTCGACCGGATTGCAGTCGCCCCAGTCGCCATCGCCGCGCGGCACCCCGCCCGACGAACCACACCCCAGGATGACGATCTCCAGCTCTCTCATTCGGCGGGCCGGGGGATACGGTCGAACAGGTTGAAGAAGGCGTCGGTCGTCAGGCGATCCGCCTGTTCCGGCGTCCATCCTCTAATCTCGGCCAGCTTGGCCAGCACCAGGCCGACATAGGCCGGCTCGTTGCGGCGCCCACGGTGCGGGATCGGCGCCAGATAGGGGCAGTCCGTCTCGACGATGATGCGGTCTTCGGGCATCCGCCGGATCACCGCCCTCACCTCTTCGGCCGCCTTGAAGGTGGCGATGCCGGAAACAGAGAACCAGCCGCCCAATTCCATCGCCAGTTCAGCCAGTTCCATGCCGCTGGTGTAGCAGTGCATAAGGAATTTGAACGACGCCCGTCCATGTTCTTCGCGCAGAATGTCGGCCATGACCTCATCCGCTTCACGGGTGTGGATGACCAGCGGCAGCCCCGTGCGGCGCGCCGCCTCGATATGCTGACGGAACACCGCCGCCTGAACGTCGCGGGGGCTGAGGTCGTAGTGGAAATCCAGCCCGCACTCGCCGATGCCGATGACGCGCGGACGCTGCGCAAGTTCGACCAGGCGATCCGCCGTCAGGTCGGCGTAGTCCTTGGCTTCATGCGGATGCACCCCGACCGTGCACCAGATGTCGGCGTTGTTCATCGCCAGCGCATGGGTCGCGTCAAAGGTCGATAGCTTGTCCGAAATCTCGACCATCAGCCGCACGCCCGCCTCTCTCGCGCGCGCAATCACGGCGTCGCGGTCTTCATCGAACTGGGGCGCGTGAAGATTGACGTGACTGTCGATGATCATTTCAGGTGAACGCCCTCATACCGATGCCTTGACGCGGGCGATGTCGGCCAGGGCCCCGGCCAGCACATCCCCCTTGTCCATATTCAGGCCCGCCGCGCGGTCCGGCAGTTCCGACAGCCGCCCCCACAGCTCAGCCCACAACGCGCCCTCGCGGCCGCCGGTCTCGACCGCACGCCGCTTCACCGCCGCGATCAGCCGATCCATCAGGGCGTCGAACCGCGCCTGCCCTTCGGCGCCGCGAAAGCCGTCAGCCACGGCCAGTTGCTCAGCGCGGTCCACGGCGCCGCCTTCGACCCAGCTGCGCGCCAGACGATCCGTCTCGGACATGGCGCCGGACGCCAGATCCAGCGCGGCGCCCGGCGAGCCGCCGGCCATACGCGCCGCCTCATCCGCCTCGGACGGCGATACGCCGGTGCGGCGCTGGACCAGCTCCGCCAGACGATGTTCAGGCCAGACCGGAAAACTGAGACGGCGACACCGCGAACGGATGGTCGCCAGCAAACGGCCCGGCGCGTGCGTCACCAGGAACAGAACCCCGCTTTCAGGCGGTTCCTCAAGAATCTTCAGCAAGGCATTGGCGGCATTGACGTTCAGGTCGTCGGCAGCATCAATGATCGCCACCCGATGCCGCGCCTGGGACGGGCTCTTGGCGAAGAACTCCGGCAGGTCGCGCGCCTGTTCGACCGAGATCGACTTCTTCTGCTTGCCGCCCTCGATCAGACGCTCAAGCACCAGCAGATCAGGGTGCGACTGAGCCGAGACCAGACGACTGACGGGGTCGTGCGGCGCCGCGCCAAGCGGCCCGCGCGAAGGATCCGGCGCCGCGCCCAGCAGACGCCGCGCAGCGCGGTAGGCGAAGCTGGCCTTGCCCGATCCCTCGACCCCGCACAGAAGCCAGGCGTGGTGCAGGCGGCCACGGTCCAGCGCGTCCAGAAAAGCCTCTTCGGCCTTGAGGTCGGCGATCAGATCGAACCGGTCGCGCGGATGCTCGCTCAAAGCAGCCGCGCCTCCACCACCGTCCAGAGGCGTTCGGACACCTCATCGACCTCGCCCGTCGCGTCGATGACGACACAGCGGTCGGGGTGGCGCTCAGCCACTTCCAGAAAGCCTTCGCGGAGCTTCTGATGGAACGTCATGCCCTTGGATTCAAAGCGCGTCTCGAACAGCCCGCGACCGAAGGCGCGTTCCAGCCCCACATCCACCGGCAGATCGAACACCAGGGTCAGGTCCGGTTGGTCGCCATCGACCACCGCAGCGTCCAGCGCCTCGATCAGGCTTTCGGGCGCGCCGCCGCCTGCGCCCTGATAGACGCGGCTCGAATCGGCGAAGCGATCGCAGACAACCCAGCGCCCGGCTTCCAGCGCGGGGCGGATCGTGCGCTCCAGATGGTCGGACCGGGCGGCGTACATCAGCAGGGTCTCAGTGCGCGCGGACCAGCGGTCAGCCTCGCCCGAGACGGCGATATTGCGGATTTCCTCAGCCCCCGGCGAGCCTCCCGGCTCCCGCGTCTGGACGACGTCCAGCCCAGCGGCGCGCAGCCGCTCGACCAACAGGCGCGCCTGTGTGGTCTTGCCGGCGCCTTCGCCGCCTTCGAACGTGATGAATCTGCCTCGCTGCACCCGCGCACAATGGCGACCCGCGCGACGGACGCAAGACCCGTCAGCCGCCTATCAACAGGGCGTCGCTGAAACCGCGCGCAATCACGGCCTGACGCGCGCGCTCTGCCGCCGTCGCATCGGGCCAGGGACCGACAACGACGCGAAACAGGGTCCGGCCGTCGCGGTCGAGGTTCTGGATAGAGGCGCGGTCGCCGAGGCGGCGGGCCACCCGATCCGCGCCGCGCCGATCCGAATAGGCCCCGGCCTGCACCCAATAGGCGGCGGCAGGAGCAGCGTAAGACGGAACAGGCTGGGGCGCAGGGGCCTGAGCCGGCGCGGGCGTCGGCGCGCTTGCGGCTTCATAATAAGGACGCGGTCCCGCCACTCGGCTCGGCGCGGCGTCGATGCGGGCAGGCGCCGCTTCTGCGCGCTGCATCGGCGTCCCGCCGCCCTGGCGCGGGGCCCGGCCGACATAGCGGACCCGCACTTCGCCCACGCCCTGATTCAGCAGGCCCAGTTCCTCAGCAGCCCCGCGCGACAGGTCGATAATCCGCCCATCGACGAAGGGCCCGCGATCGTTGACGCGCAGGATCACCCGGCGGCCGTTCGCCCGGTTGGTGACCTCGACCAGACTGGGCAGCGGCAGGGTCTTGTGAGCCGCCGTCAGGCCATTCATGTCGAAACGCTCGCCCGTCGAGGTCGAGCGGCCGTGGTGATAGGAGCCGTACCACGAGGCCTGTCCGACCTCGTCATAGTTGGGCTGTTCCTTCGGGTGATACCAACGGCCACGGACCTGGTAGGGCCGCATGGTCCCCGAAACGATCGGCGCGGGGTCGGTCACCACCGGCGGCTTCAGCGGCGCCTCGCGCCCTCCGCCCAGGCTAGCGCACGCCGCCAGGGTCGAAAAGGCGGCGGCGACCACCGCCGCTCTCAGGATCCGGGCCCACATGGTTTCGACGCACTCCGACCGACTGACAGGCCCTCCTTATGCGCCCGAACGGTTTCCGGTTTGGTTAACGCCGCGTTTGCGCCTATGAGCGCGGCTGAACGTCGCGCGTCTTCTTCCCTCCCCTCCCCGAAGCAGATTTGACCCCATCGCTGTATCAGACCCGTTCCGGGGTCTTCATTCTCGCCACCCTGTGCTGCGCCCTGTGGGGCAGCGCCTTCCCTGCGGTGAAGGGCGGCTACGCCCTGCTGCACATCGCCCAGGACGACATCGCCAGTCAGCTGGTTTTCGCCGGGTGGAGGTTCGCCCTGGCGGGACTGATCCTGCTGTTCGTCGCCGCCGCGCTGAAGAAGCCGGTGCTGAGGCTTGAGCGACGCCAGACGGCGCAGGTCGCCCTGCTGGGCCTGACGCAGACTGCGATCCAATACGTCTTCTTCTATATCGGCCTGGCGCATGCGACCGGCGTGAAGTCGTCGATCATGAACTCCACCAGCGTCTTCTTCAGCGTGGTCCTGGCTCACTATCTGTATGCCGACGACCGCCTCAACGGACGAAAGGCGCTCGGCTGCCTGATCGGTTTTCTGGGCGTCGTCGTCGTCAATCTGGGCGGGTCAGGCCTTGGGTTCGACTTCAGCCTGCTAGGCGAGGGTTTCATCGTCATCGCCGCCTTTGTGCTGGCGGCGGCCTCCATTTACGGCAAGCGCGTCTCGCGGCAGTTGGACCCCATGGTCATGACGGGCTGGCAGTTGTTCATCGGCGGCGCCGCCCTGACCGGCGCCGGGTGGGCGGCGGGCGGCCATCTGGAGACGCTGAACGCCGCCTCAGGCGCGCTGTTGCTCTATCTGGCTCTGTTGTCATCGATCGCCTTCGCTGTCTGGAGCATACTGCTGAAACACCATCCAGTCGGCCTGATTGCGGCCTTCAACTTCCTGATCCCCGTCTTCGGCGTGACTCTGTCCGCCGCCTTCCTGGGCGAGTCGATGTTCAAATGGAGCTATCTGATCGCCCTGATCCTGGTCTGCGGCGGCATCTGGCTGGTCACCCGCTCCACACGGGCGGCGGCCTCGGCCTGACCCGCGCTTTCTGCTTGGATCACGGACAGCTTTACGGCTATGCACGCGAGCGCGCCGAGTCGCGCTGGACAGGTGGCCGAGTGGTTTAAGGCAGCGGTCTTGAAAACCGCCGTAGGTGGAAGCCTACCGTGGGTTCGAATCCCACCCTGTCCGCCATCCGAGCCGGTGCAGCCTTTCGAAGAATGAGGCCTACAAGCCCGAAGCCGCCCTCGCTTTAGGCCGCCAGCTACATTCTCAAGCGCCCGGAACGAGAAGACTCACGTCTCCTCGTCCAGGCAAAGCTTACGCTGAATCCGCGCCAAAGCTAATCATCGTTCGTCGTGACAATCGCCTCATATCTTTCCAGATGATAACGAATCTGGGGATCGGACCGATAAGATTGAAGGGATCGAGTTTTATCAATGATCAACACGCTTTCATCGTCTAGCTGGTAAGCAGGCCAGTCTGTCGAACCATTCCTGTTTGGATCGCCAGTCTTTGCAAAGTTCGTCCAGTACTCGCCAAGGAGGTTGGAGATCGCGATATCGTCAGCGTCGCCCTGCCCCTCGCTGAACTGGCTGCCGAACACAAGAGGAACCTCATCGCCATGATTGGCGCCCGGCTGGCGACCCCGACGTTCGCTGGAAAGAAACGCGTAGCGATAGACATAGGCCGCCCGCCCCTGCCGGGCTGTCTCGGCGGCCAGGAATTGAGCGGGCGCGTGGAAAGCCGTGTCAGAGAACCACTTCTGCGCCAATTCCCGATCATCCAGCGAACCATAGACCGCACGCGCCTCGCTCGGATCCTGCCCATGCAGGACGCTATCGAGCGGTAGCGGAAAGCGCGCCGCGACGCCCTCCTCCCAGCTCGTCGAGCCGATCATAAGGGCCGCCGGCTGATTGCGACCTTCGCGAAAGATGCGGCCGGGATTATCCGGCAAAACTCGACCGTCGATGACCGGGATCATGGCGTTCGCCATCTCAGTCTCTGTATAGGCGAGAACATCCTGCCAGGGCAGCGCTCTCAGGCCATCCGCTTCTTTATCCGCCGGAAGGCCCAGGGCCAGCGCCATTGCTGCGCCATCCGCTTCGAGAGACATAGCGGCCGGTGCGGAGCGAGAGAGATAGCGGGGATAGTCAATGCTGACATTGCCGCTCTGAGCGATGGCCTTGTGAAATTTTCCAGCAGACAGCGGCGACGCCATCAAGGCTGTCACTGCAACCGAGCCGGAAGACTGACCGAATATGGTGACATTGTCCGGATCACCCCCGAAGGTCGCGATGTTGGCCTGAACCCAATCCAGGGCCGCCATCATGTCCATCAATCCATAGTTAGCCAAAGGCTCATCGGATTGAGCCGCGGTAAGCGAAGGATGAGCAAAGAGCCCCAGGCGATCCAGGCGGTAGTTGATGGTCACGACCACAACGCCGCGTCGCGCCAGCGCGGAGCCATCGTAAAGAGCGCCTGAACCGAAACGTGCATTACCGCCGTGGATCCAAACCATCACCGGCGCCTTGGTCTGCGCATCCAGTTGCGGGCTGTAGACCGCCAGACTGAGGCAGTCTTCGTCCATGCCGAACGCCGCGACCCTATTTCCCCTCGCAACCGACTGCGGACACGCGGGGCCGTGCCGCGAAGCATCGCGAACGCCGTCCCAGGGATAAGCCGGCGCAGGCGGACGCCAGCGCCCCTCGCCTGCCGTCGAGGCCGCGAAAGGAATTCCGCGAAAAATCGTGACGCCGTCCGCCATGACGCCTCGCAAAACGCCGCTGGACGTCGTCACCTCCGGCGCGCGCGGCGCGACCTCAGCTTGAACACTGTTCGTCGCCAAGAATATCGCCAAGGCCGCTAGGCCGCTCGAAACCCCGACTCGCGTCAACATACAGACACCCCCGAACAAACCACCCTCCATTCACCGCCAGAAAACGAGAAAAACCTGCAAGACTATTATTTTCAGGATGCTTAGATTTTAGGCTCCATGAGCATTTTCAATGACCAATACTTAATAACAGTATAAATGTTGTATTTTGCAGACAAACGAGAAAATTATCTTACGTCCATCGGACGTAGACTACACTGATATTCGATTTTGATTTTTGTCAACTTCCTTTATGCAATTTGTCTGGACAAAGTTTATTCGAGATGACCAAATGACACATCAATGAGTCATTTGGGGGAAAACGCCTCATGAGTGTCTTCAGCCGTGAGTGGGTTTTCGCTGATCGCGCCCAACGAAATGGCGGCATCGGATGGCGCCAAGCGAACGACCTTCCTGGAGGGCGCTCGTTCGTCCCGGAGGCGGCGCAATGACGCTGTCGCGTCGCCTCTTTCTTGCAGCAGGCAGCGCCAGCGTCGGCGCAGCTTCGATAAGGCCAGCAAAGGCGCGAAGCGAGCCGGTGCTGGACGCTGTCGTTATCGGAGCGGGTTTGAGCGGCTTGGCGGCCGCCAGAACCTTGGAATCCGCAGGGGCCCGCGTCGTGGTTCTGGAAGGCGCCTCCCGGGTCGGCGGCCGCCTGTTCACCCTTGATGATTTGCCCGGTCGGCCGGATGCCGGCGGCATCCAGATCGGCAGCAACTATCATCGCCTGATCGGTTTCGCCCGCGAACTGGGCGTGGAACTGGTCCCTGGCGGAGAGTTCGATCGAGCTGCGCTCTATCACGTGCGGGGCGAAACGGTGACGGCGGAGCATTGGCCGAATTCGCCAGCCAATCTTCTGGAAGGCGCTGAACGCAACCTTCCCCCGATCGCGCTCAGCGGCCTGTACGCCCGGCGCCTTCCCGGCCTGTCCAGTGTGGACTCCTGGCGAGGTGAAGAAGGCAGAAAACTCGATGTCGCCTATGATGCAGCTTTGAGAGCGGCGGGCGCCAGCGAGGAAGCTGTGCGCTTAATCGCAGCCAATCTCGATCGACACGGCATGGGCGCCTACTCAGCTCTGAATGGAGCCCGCTCAGCGACCTTCTATGCGTCAGCAGGCCCCCAGGTCTCGCTCAGCGTGGTCAGCGGCGGCTCTCAGCGCCTGCCTGAGGCCATGGCGGCCGCCATGACTGCTGAACCACGACTGGGCCAGCGCGTGACCGGCATCGAAGAGACTGCACGCGGCGTCAAAATCCACATCGACGGAGGCGCCTCGCTCATCGCCAGGCAGGCCATCTGCACCATCCCCTTCGCCGCGCTTCGCGAAATCAGCGTGGAAGGCCCCTCGTTTCCGGCGATGCGAGACGTCATCGCCACCCTCCCCTACAGCCAGGCCAGCTTCGCCTATCTGTCGGCCAGCGAGCCGTTCTGGAACCACGACGGTCTGCCCCGGATGATCTGGAGCGACGATCCGATGATCGGTCGCGTATTCGTCCTTGGCGATTCTCCCGCCATGCTCAAGGTATGGCTAAGCGGCGCGGACGCTCTTGCGGTGGACCGCATGGCGCCTGCGGACGCCGGGGCGGCCATCATCGCCCGATTGGAAGCTGTTCGCCCTTCGGCGCAAGGCAAGCTGAAGCTGGAACGTCTTTTCAGCTGGAGAAAAGACCCCCTGGCGCGCGGCGTCTATCACCATATCGGCGCCGGTCAGGCCGACATGCTGGCGCGTGCGGTCGTCGCTGAAGGTCAGCGTCTGCATTTCGCCGGTGAGCACATGGCCCGTTCGGCCACCGGCATGGAAGGGGCGCTGGAGTCCGGCGCCCGCGCCGCAGAGACAGTACTCGCCCAACTGTAAACGCCAATGAGTTGGGAGGCTCTTGGCGCTGTCGAAAGAAAACAAAAATACAAAGGAGGAGGAACCCATGAAGTACAAGGCCGCGCTGAGCATATCCGCCGCTGCATTCGCACTTCTTCCTATGACCGCCGCGGCTCAGACGAGCCAGACGGCGTCGCAGGACATCAACACTCAATTCGAAGTCGACGAGGTTGTCGTCACCGCGCGCAAGCAGGCTGAACGACTGTCGGACATTCCACTGGCGATCGCCGCATTCGATGCGAACCGGATTCAGAATGAAGGCATTCAAGACCTCAACGATGTCGCTCGTCTTACGCCCGGCCTGAATTTCACGTCGGTGATCGGCGAGTTCGTGCCTACGCCCATCGTGCGAGGCGTGGCTCAGACGGACCTGTTCGGTTCCGACCCGAACGTCGCCATATTCATTGACGGCGTCTATACAGGCGCTCGTGAGGCGCTGAACTTCGCTCAGGCGGACATCGAGCGTATTGAAGTGGTCAAGGGACCGCAAAGCGCCCTGTATGGTCGCAACGCCTTCTCAGGCGCCATCAACATCATCTCCAAACGACCGTCGGACAGCTATTCAGGCCGGGCCGAGCTGACATACGGCACGCACGGCCGCCTGGCGGTCGTCGGTTCTGTATCGGCGCCGCTGATCAAGGATGTCCTGGCGGTCAAACTGACCGCGTCTCATAGCGAATACGAAGGCAGCCACCGCAACGTGACCGGCGGCCCCACGCTGGGCGGTTACACCTATCGCACTTTTCAGGGGACCACGCGCTTCACGCCGAACGCCGCAACCGAGATCATCGCCGGCCTCTACTACTCCGATGACAAAATCAGCCCCCCGGCAGTGTCCGGACTTAAGCCGAACTGCGAACCCTCAAGGGGCGTGAATCAGGCCTGGTGCGGCGTGCTGCCGACCCTGGACAAGAACGAGTTGAGTTCGCATCCCGACGCCTATGGTCAAACGCGCGAGACTCTCCGTGCATTCCTGGATGCGCGCGTCGATCTGGGCGATTGGCAACTTGGCTGGATTACGGGATACAACGATGTCGAGCTTAGCGCCCTGACAGATGCGGGCCGCGGCATCCAGCCCGTGTACATGTATCGCACCGCGACAGGCGCGATCCGCACCTTTGAGACTGACATACTGCGCGAGGAAGGCACGCCTACCTTCCGCGAATTCAGCCAGGAAATTCGTCTGACCTCGCCCCAGCACGCCGCCGTGCGCGGCAGCATCGGCGCCTACTATTTTTCCGGCACGCAGGTCCGTCCGAACTTTGATGGCGTAATCACCGAACCCCTGCCTGCGGACTTTGCCGCCACCTTCCCGGTTCCAGGTCCCTGGGGCACCTTCTTCGACGGCGTCCACTTCGATAAGACCGTCGAGCGTGAGGTCAAAAACCTGTCGGCTTTCGGCTATCTGGAAGGCGATGTCACAGACAAGCTGACGCTGCGAGGCGAACTGCGGTACGGATACGAACGGCAACACACGACCCGGCCCGCATCGAACATCGGCCAGCCCAGCGCGGCCATAGACAAAACGCTGAGTTTCCGTACCTGGACGCCACGCGTCAGCCTTCAATACAAGCCCAACCGCGACCTGCTTCTCTACACTTCGGCCGCACGTGGCGCGAAGCCCGGCGGCTTCGACCTGAACGCGCCAACCGAGCAGTATGACCCTGAATACAATTGGACCTATGAGGTCGGCGCCAAGGCCAGCCTGCTGAACGCGCGCGTTGTTCTGGACCTCAACGCCTTCTTCATCGACTGGACGCAGATTCAGATTCCGGTTCTGGATCAGACCCAGGCGCCGCCGATCGCCGTGACCCGCAACCTCGGCGACGCAGAGTCCAAGGGCTTTGAAGCCCAGATCAATCTGCGCCCGACGCAAGAACTCAGCGCCAGCCTGGGCGTCTCCTATACCGACGCCACCTACAGCCACGCCATGAACGCCGGCTACGCCAATTTCCCGTCGTTCGGGCCCGACGGCGATGTCAGCGGTCAACGACTGCAGGCCGCTCCCAAGTGGCAACTCACTGGGTCGCTGGGTTACCGCAGGCCTGTGCTGAATGACTACACGGGCTTTTTCCACATCGACGCATCTTATCGGGCCGAGTCCTTTATGGACGCCACCAATCTGACAGTCATTCCCAGCCGCTCTCTGGTCAACGGCCGGTTCGGCATGGAAAACGATCGCTTCCGCTTCGAGGCCTTCGTTGAAAACCTCTTTGATGACCGGCGGCCTACCTTCGCCTTCCGCGATGTGTTCCTGAATAACTACGTCGATGGCGCTTCGGTGGTCTTCCCGCCGCGCATCACGGTCTCCCACCCCAGAGGGCGTGAACTCGGCATCCGCACATCCATGCGTTTCTGAGAAATGGCGGCGCAACTTGCGACACCCCGGTTGCGCCGCCTCCTTCTCCAACGAGCCTCGTCATTTTCCTCATTTCAATTTTGGGATCGCCGCAACGCAAGTTTCCACTTGGCTATGCGTCAAAAATGATCGAACGTGTCAGCATAAGGCCTATTGGTATATCAATTAAAATGGCCGAAAATTAAGGGGAGATCGATGCTTCATTACCGGAATAAGTGCTTTCTGATGCTTTCGGCGGCCGCAGGCGTCCTGACGTTCGGCATGCCTGCTGCGGCTCAGGAGTCCGAACCATCCCGTCCGACCCAAAGCGGCGTCACGGCAGTGAGCGACATCCTGGTCACGGCCCGGCGGCGAGAGGAATCTCTGCAAGACACCCCTCTGGCCATCGCGGCGGTGACGTCGGAAGAACTGAAATCGGCTCGGGTCGAACGTCTGGCGGATCTGGCCAAGATCGCCCCTGGTCTCAGCTTCACTCCCCTGTTCGGCGCCCAGAACCAGCTTCCCATCATTCGCGGCGCTGCCCAGACCTATGGTCAGTTGAACGTGGGCGTGTTCCTGGACGGGGTCTATCTGAGCGGCAAGGCCGGCGTCGATATCGAGATGGCCGACCTGGAACGCATCGAGGTCGTGCGCGGTCCCCAATCGGCCCTCTATGGCCAGAATACCTTCGCCGGCGCCATCAACTACATCAGCGCCCGGCCGTCGGCCGAGCTCAAGGGTCATGTCGAAGGCACGGTCGGCGACAACGGACTGCGCAAGCTGACCGCGGGCGTCAGCGGCCCCATCACCGACACCCTGCGGTTCAGCGCCGGCGCCTACGGCCGTGAATTCGACGGCTGGTACGTCAGCGCCATCGATGGCGGCAAGGTGGATTACAGCCAGACCTATGGCGGAATGCTGACCCTGGATTACGCGCCGACGGATCGTTTCTCAGCCATCCTGCGCCTGACGGCCAGCGATGAGGACTCCGGTCAACCTGCATCCGAAGTCCAGCGCACAAACGCCTATCCCGGCGCGGTGGCCGGGGGTCCGGCCGGCACCATCCGCAACCAGTTGTATGAAGGCGAGATTCAGCCGCTGGGCCGGCGCATCAACGTCAATACCAAGCGGACCACTTTCGAGGTCGGCGACTATGGCACCCGCCAGGACACTTTCCGCGCCAGCCTGGATCTGAACTACGATTTCGACGGCGTCTCGCTGAAGTCGATCACCGCCTACGCCAAGCGCAACGCCGAGTTCACCTATGATGGCGACAACACCATCTGCGACCGCGCGGGCGGTTGTACGAACTTCGGCTATCCCTTCGCGCCGGGCAGCCTGATTCCGGTGGGCACGTCCGGCTTCGCCACCTCTTCAGCTGAAGAGACCTATACCGACTTCAGCCAGGAGTTGCGCCTGTCATCCAACGGCGACGGCCCGCTGAGCTGGCTGGTGGGAGCCTATTATTATGACGGCGACAGCAATGTAATCCAGCGCAGTCTGACCGCGGCGACGGCTGGCGCTTTCGGCTTCCCGAACATCGTCAACACCACCAAGAGCTGGTCGGTGTTCGGCTCGGCCTCCTACGCCTTTACCGACAAGCTGACGGCGACGCTGGAGGCGCGCTATCAGAAGGAAGAACAGACCTATCATCAGGCGCCGACCAGGGCCGGGAGCGACGCTGCGTCCCAGTTCCGCACGGACCTGGAAAAAGACTTCGAGTTCACCACGCCGCGCCTGATCGTCGACTACAAGATTCAGCCCGGCAAGATGATCTACGCCAGTGTGGCGCGCGGCGTGAAGACGGGCGGGTTCAACCCGAACCTCAACATCTTCCCGGACCAGCGCACCTTCGAGCCTGAAACCAGCTGGAACTATGAGGTGGGCGGCAAGTTCGACTGGATGGACCGTCGTCTGCGTACCAATGTCGCCGTGTTCCACACCGACTGGTCGGACCAGCAGGCGGCCTGCCAGAACCCGGCGTCCGCCTTCCCTAACGGCACAACCTCGACGCAGCGGACCTACACCTGCAACGTCGCCGAGGCGAAGGTGACGGGGCTGGAGATGGACGGGTCCTTCTACCTGAACGACTATCTCTCGATCGTGGGCAGCTATGCCTGGACCCGCGCGCGCTATGAGAAGTTCGCCGACGCCTCGCTGGACGGAACCCTGGCGGCGCTGGGCCTTCCAGCCTGGGATTTCGACGGGCGCCACCTGCCCTATGTGCCGGATCACAAGATCACCCTGTCGCCGCGTTTTGAAATGGCGGCCTGGGGCGACTATCGCTTCGAAGGGCGGCTGGATGTCCAGCACCAAAGCAAGACCTATGTCCGCGCCGACAACATGCAGTATTTCGGCGCCAAGACGACGGTCGATCTGCGCCTGGCCCTCAGGTCCGATGCTCTGAGCTATCAGTTCTTCATCAACAACCTGCTGGACGACGACACGCCGACGGCGGCCGTACGCTTCTATGATTCCACCAATTTTTCGGTGGCGTCGCCCCTGGTCACCGGCGCCGACCGACGCATGATGGGCGTCAGCCTGGGTTATCAGTTCTAAGACGCTTCAGCCCCGAGGCCTACAGGCCTCGGGGCTGAAGCCCCTGCGCCGCCGACACCGCCGGCGAACCTCTCTGTTGTTGGAGTCGACCTTGAAATCCTATCTGAAGACGACCGCCGCCGCCCTGATCGCCGCCTCGACGTGTTTTGGCGCTCAATCCGCTGCTGCGGCCGATCTTGACCTGAGCCAACCGCGCGATGTCCTGGCGGCGATGCGCAAGATCAACTGCTCGACGATCGACGCCAAGCCCCTTGTCTATCACTGGAGCGGGAACGTGTGGTCGCGGGTCGAGGGCGAGCCTGACCGGCTGATCTTCAAGGTCGAGGGGATGAATGTTCGCCATTGCGCCACGGTTCAGGATCCGGTTCGAGGTCAGGGCTTTCGTCTCGTCTCTCGCGAATTGATGCTGTTCCTCGACCCGGTCACCGGCGAAAAGATCGATCGCTGGAAGAACCCGTGGACGGGGGCTGAGGTCGCCGTGGCCCACGTCGCCAACGACCCCGTGAACCAGAGGCCGTTTTTCGAGCGCGACGCTGAAGGCGGCCCCCTAGCCTCCCCGTTCCGCATCCAGGGCGAGCGCGTCTTCATGGCGGCGGAAATCCCGCTCTTCTACCCCAACCCCCTGGCGGGCGACTATCAGGATTATGTCGGCAATCAGTATCACGCGATGGAGATTTTCGACTTCGCCGCAGACCGCCGCACCTTGATCAGCAGCCGCACGGACACGGCGAACGCCATCCTGTCGTGGGTGCGTATCGCCCCGTGGATGCCCTTCATGAAGATGGGCAGCCGTCCGGGCCTGATGGTGTTCAACGCCATGTCGCAGCCCGTCGATGGCATTGAGGCCCTGCCGCCCGTGCTTCGCAACGCTATCGCCGCCGACTATCCGGCCTATGCCGCTCCGCCGCCGCTGGATGACGCCCGGCCCAACGCCACAAGCTGGACCGTGGCCCGCGAAGGCATCGACGCAGAGCGCCGCGCCTCGCCGCCCCCTGCGCGCCAGGCCGGTCACTGATCATGAAAAAGCCCTCGAAGAGCGATCTTCGAGGGCTTTGAGCATCATCAGACCGAGAAATCAGCCGACGCGCTTTTCCTTGATGCAGGTGCGCTTGATCAGTTCGTCGTTCTCGAACCAGTGCCAGGTGCGGGCGCGATCATTGCCGTCGGCGGAAAGCTGGATCATCTCGTAGAGATACGCATTCGGCATATCCTTGCGCTCCCAGCGCAGCATGATGGTCTGAGAGTCGGCTTCCCAGCAGTTGCCGATGATCCGTTCGTTGTCCCACCAGATCTTGCCGTCGCGATAAGTCGACGGGAAATGGATTTCCTCCGTTCGTCCGTCATCCCAGGTGTAGGTGTTGATCTGATAATATTCGGTGGCGCTCGGAAACTGGCACTGAAGGCGCGATTTGTGACGATCGATCACGTTATTATCGGTATCAACGTGAATATAGACGCCTTCCCAGACGCCTTCGTGGCGCGCCAGAAGGGGCATTTCCTTGCGGAGGTCGGCCATGGTGTTTCCCTCGGTATCTCATTGACGCTGTCGAACGCTCAGCGAATGATATAAAGATATACCCAATAAGACTTTTACGACAAGCCAGGAAGGTGATCCCTTGTCCCATTCTTTTGCCGACGGCGCCCTGCTGCTGAGCATCGCCGATGACGTGGCGCTGCTGACGCTCAACCGGCCGGACAAGCGCAACGCGCTGACCCAGGCGATGTGGCGCGCCCTGCCCCGCGCGATCGAGACGGTCGCGAATGATCCTGCGGCCAAGGTGCTGGCCGTCACAGGCGCGGGCGGCGCCTTTGCTGCAGGCGCCGACATCGGCGAGTTCGAGACCGTCTACGCCACGCGCGACAGCGCCGCCGCATACGCCGCCGAAATCGCCGAGGCGATGGAGGCGCTGGCTGATCTGTCCAAGCCGACGATCGCCGCCATTTCCGGGCCCTGCGTCGGCGGAGGTCTGGGCCTGGCCCTGTGCTGCGACATCCGCATGGCGTCGGAAAAGGCGAAGCTGGGAATCACGCCCGGCAAGCTGGGTCTGATGTACAGCCTGGGCGACACCCGCCGACTGGTTGAGGCCGTTGGACCATCGACCGCGAAGGACATCCTTTACACCGGCCGTATACTGTCCGCTCAGGAGGCCCTTAGCCTTCGACTGATCGACGCCGTCTGCTCGCCGGAGGATCTTGACGGCGCCGTCGCCGCCAAGGCGCAAGCCATCGCCTCGGCGTCGCAATGGTCCGCGCGACGCACCAAGGCCGTTGTTCGGCGGATTCTCGATGGTCAGACTCAGGACGACGATACGACCCGCGCCTGGTTTCTGGACTCGCTGGAGGGCGAAGACTTCCTCGAGGGCCGCGACGCCTTCCTGCAGAAGCGGACGCCGACCTTCCCCTATCGGTAAAGCGTCAACCAGCGAAATCCGGCGGCGTCACGACCGGCGCCGCCAGTATGTCCGCCAGGTCGATCGCGTCAGCCTCGCTCCAGGCCATGACCTGAACGGACAGCGGCAGGCCATCCGCCATCCCCGCCGGAAACGCCGCCGCTGGCAGGCCCGCGACATTGGCCAGGGCAGTGAAGTCCGCCTGGCTGACCGGAACCGCCGCATCAAAGGGAAACGCCGACTGAGGCGCTGTGGGCGACAGCAGGCCCGCATAGTCGGACAGCCGCCCCCTCAGGCGATGAGCCGTCGCCTCCAGCTCACGATAGGCCTTGGCCAGGCGCGGCGCCGACTGACGCGCGCCCCAGGCCAGACCGCCCGCGAACTCCTTTGAAAACCCTTCAGGACGTTCAACCAGAGCCTGCTCGTGGACGACGTGGCCCTCGACTTCGGAGATCAACAGCCCCAGCCGACGCACGGCGCCGAAGTCATAGTCATCCAGACGGATCGTCTCGATCGCCAGTCCCAGGTCGCGGGCCAGCTGGACACGATCCGCAAAGGCGGAAATCACCTGCGGCTCCACCTCGACCTGGCCCGCGAAATCCAGAACGGCCCAGGACGCGTCGCTCGGCGCCGCCCCAGCCTGCCCCTGCATCATCGCCTCGAAAACAAGGCGGCAGTCCAGCGCAGAGCGAGCATGGGGACCGACATTGTCCAGCGTCCACGACAGCGCCATGAGCCCCTCGGTCGAGACCCGCCCCCGTCCCGGCTTCAATCCGAAAATTCCGCAGTAGCCAGAGGGAATGCGGACGCTGCCCATAGTGTCTGTGCCCAGCGCCGCCGCACACAGACCCGCCGCCGCCGCCGCGCCCGAACCGCCTGACGAGCCCCCGGGCGTGAAATCGAACCGATGCGGATTATGACAACGGCCGAAAGCCGGATTGTCGGTCGTGGCGCCCAGCGCCCCCTCATGCATGTTCAACACGCCCAGGATCACAGCGCCCGCCGCCTTCAGCCGCGCCACGCAGGCGGCGTCATGATCTGCAATCTGATCGCGATAGGCCCCTATGCCGGCGTGCAGCGGCAGGCCGACAGCCGCGATATTGGCCTTGATCGCGATCGGGACGCCGTCGAGGGGCGACAGGGGCCGCCCGGACGCCCAGCGCGCGCCGCTGGCCAGGGCCGCCGCCCGCGCGCCTGCTTCATCCACAGCCAGAAAGGCGTTGAGACGCGGGTTCAGCCGTTCGATCCGGCTCAGATAGACCTCGACCGCTTCCGACGGCGTGACGGCGCGCTCTCGGAACAGCGCCGTCACGCCGGCGACGCCCGCCTCGACCACCGGATTGGAAAAGGCCACGGCCGGCGCTCCCTTACTTCTTGAACCGTTCGTCGATCAGGCGGATCGGCTTCTGTCGCACGTCGATCTGGGTCAGGGCGGCGGTGGCGCCGGGCGCGACCAGTTCGATCTCCGGCTCGATGCCGATCTTGCGCTTCAGGATATCGGCGAACGCCTTGGCCGTCGCGGGCGACAGGTCGGTCGCCTCGGCCACGACGATGAAACTGTCGCGATCCTGAGAGTCACGAGTCGCGCGGCAGATGAACTCCTTGGCGAAGGCGGGGTGTTCATCCAGCATCGGCCCCACCCCTTGCGGGAAGATGTTGATGCCGCGGATCTTCACCATGTTGTCCGACCGGCCCATGAAGCCCTCGACCCGGCGGTATTCAACGCCGATGGAGGATTTGCCCGGCTTCCACTGCGTCACGTCGTGGGTGTTGAAGCGGATGATCGGATAGAGGTCGTCCTTGAACAGGCAGGTAGTGACCATGTCGCCGACCCCGCCGTCCTCGATCACCCTGCCGGTGTCGATGTCGCAGACCTCCAAATACTGGGCGTCTTCCTGGACATAGAGGCCGTCGCGGTCCGGTCCCTCGGCGGCGATCAGGCCAGTGTCGCCGACGCCGTACCAGTCGAAGCACTGGGCGCCGCCCCAGGCCTCGCCGATGGCCGCCTTGTCTTCACGGCCCATGTGGCCCGAGATCATCCGCACCGGAATGTCGCGTCCGGGTTCCAGCCCCATCTCGCGGGCCACAGTCGCCAGCTTCTTGATGTAGTCGGCGAAGCCCACGATCACCGTGACGCCGAAGTTCTTCATGATCTCGACCTGCTGCACCGAGCGGGTCTCGACGCCCGTGCCCGCCGACAGGAAGACGGCGCTGGTCCAGTGGGTCACGGCCTCGCGCACATAGTGGCCGCCATTGATCATGCCGTGGCCGTAGACCGAGTGCACGATGTCATCGGGGCGCAGGCCCTGAAAGCGATAGAGGCGCGCCAGGAGGATGTTCTGCACCTCCCGGCTCTTGGGCCCGAACAGCAGGACCTGCGGCTTGCCCGTCGTGCCTGACGTGGTGTGCAGGATAACCGGCGGTCGCTGCTCATAACCCTCGAACCCTGCAAAATCGCCGAACGGCGGCTCCCGGTCCAAGCTGGCCATGATATCCGACTTGTCGAAGATCGGCAGGCGCGGCAGGTCTTCCAGCGAGCGGATATCGCCCCGCTCGATGCCCTTGTCGCCCCACAGGCGGCGATAGAAGTTCGTCTGCCAGGCCCGGTCGACGCAGCGCATGAAAAGCCGGTTCTGATGGGCCGTCAATTCGTCACGACTGACCGTCGTCGCATAGCGGGTGAAGGCGTCGCCGATGGGGTGGTCGGCGGTCAGGCCCTCGGGGGTCATGTCCTGCCAGTAGTGGCGATGCAGGTCGGTCATGCGTCTTCTCTCCCCGCAGCCAGGCGGAAAGCTCTGGCGGCGTCCTCTAACAACTCGAAATCGTCGATCAGCGCCGCCAACGGGGCGTGAACATGCGGCAGGCCGCCGAACCTCAGGCAGGCGGCCGCCTTGGCCATGTGCTGATCACGGCTCAACGGCCAGTCGGGCGCCCCGAACTGGGCCTGAAGCAGCAGGCGCGCCTCCCGCCCGTCAGTGAAGCGGGCGACAGCCTCGGCAGGCGCAAAGGCGGCCGGGTCGGGATTGTCGTTCACGGCCACTTCGATCCTGCGCGCCAGATCCAGCACGGCCGGATCGGCCAAGGAATCCTCTGTGAAATCATCCAACCCGACCGGCCGCCCGCGCATCAGGGTCACGGCCGACAACCAGGCGGCGCACAGGCGGGCATAGGCGACGCTCATGCCTTCCATCGCCGGGCGGCCGACCAGATAGTGGATAATCGGCGGCGCGCTGTAGGTCAGACGTTCCAGCGTCGCAGGCGTCAGACCGTGATCGCGCATCAATATCTCGGTCGCGACGATACAGCCCTGAGCCGCGCGGCCAGTGGGATAGGGCTTCCAACTCACCTCAGCGATGCGGAAGCGGCGCCCCAGATCAGCCAACCCGGCGTCGAGATCGAAACGTCCCTCGAAAAGGGGCAGATAGCCGAACTTGCCGTCGATTGACTGCGCCGGTCCCGGCAACCCCGCGCGCGCCAAGTCCATCGCTGAAACGGCGTTGCGCGCCGCCTGTCCCATCTGCACGGGCAGGGTCGCCTTGCCCTCCACATGGGCCTGCATCGAACCAGAAGCGAACGAAAGGGCGTAGCCGAACGCGTCCAGCGCGACATGGCGCGGAGGCTGGGTCAAGCTGATCAAGGCCGCGACGCAGCCGAAAATTCCCGCCGTCGCCGGGCGGAAAAAGCGCAACGGATCAGACGCGGCGACGCCTAACGCCGCTGAAACATCCACCCCCGCGACCAGGGCCGTCAGCACAGCCTCGCCGGTATAGGGACCGGATCGCTCGACCTCGGCGAACAAGGTCGCGACAATGGTCGCCAACGGATGCACGACCGCCGGTTCGTGGACGCAGTCGAACTCCTGACTGTGAATCTGAAAGGCGTTGACGAAAGCGGCCTGGGGCGCCGGCAACCGCTGGTCTGCCCGCCCGAGAACGGAACACCGGCCTCCTTCGCCCCAGGCTCGGGCGGCGGACAGCACGGCGTCAGCGAACGGAGCGTTGCGCCCCGCGACCCCGACGCACAGGCTGTCGTGCAGGAATGTCTTGGCGGCGGCCTGAGCCGCAACATCGACATCGGTCCACCGCAGGGACAGGGCGTGGTCGATCAAACGCTCTCCGGGATTGGTCATCGCGCGCCCCCGCCCATCGCTGCAATCGCCCAAAGGTCTGTCAGGGTCGCGCCGTCGCCCAGGGCTAGGGCCGCCGCGATCAACTCATCGGCTTCCGCTTCAGCCAGGCCGCCCCAGGCGAACAAGGCGTGCGCCTTGGCGATCAGGGCCGGTTCATCCAGCGGCTTCTCGGGATCGCCCAGCGCATCGGGCGCCTCGGCGCTGACGACGCCGTCGTCGGCCAGAACAGCCTGCGCGACGGCCCCGAAGCGGGCCGGATAGCGGGAGTCGCACCC
The DNA here is from genome assembly GCF_000421705.1 of Brevundimonas naejangsanensis DSM 23858. Taxonomy (GTDB): domain Bacteria; phylum Pseudomonadota; class Alphaproteobacteria; order Caulobacterales; family Caulobacteraceae; genus Brevundimonas; species Brevundimonas naejangsanensis. The sequence continues at coordinate 115,749 of NZ_ATXN01000002.1, read as the reverse complement.
TGCGTCCCGGCCCAGTTCGATCTGGGCGCGGAGCGCCGCCACAACGGGATCGGAGATGACGTCCATGGTGAAACGCGTCAGGGCGGCGTCGCCATACAGCCAGGCGACGGCCGCCGCGTGCTGCAACGAGAACTTGGCCTCGCCTGAGGTGCGCGGGGTCAGTCGATCGCAAAAGGTCAGGGCGTCGCCATAGGCGCCGATCCGCAAGACTCGCAGGGATCGCCCTGCGGCCTGCTCGCGCAGGGCCAGAACCGCATCTATGGCCGCATGTGCGTGACGACAGGCGGCATGGGGCTTGAAGCTGACCTCATGGATCGCCCACGTCTCAGCGCCGTCCGTAATGTCGTCGGGCGAGCCATCCGGGCACAGCCCTTGAAAAAAGCCGTGCGGCCCCTCGAAAATCTCTAGCGGTCCGGCATAGCCGTCACGCGCCAGAAAGGCCGACGCCAGTCCGTTGGCGGCCGCGCGTCCATCGTGCAGGGCCTTGGTGAAGACCGGCTCATGCCGCACCTGCCACAGACCGAAGGCCTGCTGTCCCGCATTGCCGAGAGCCCAGGCCGTCCGCAACGGATCAAGTCCCAGCACAGACGCCACCCCGGCCGCCGCGCCGAAGCCTCCGCAACTGGCCGTGACATGGAACCGGCTGGCGTGGTGCGGTCCGACGGAGCGACCGACGCGGATCATGGCTTCATAGCCGCGCACTGCGGCGTCCAGAACCGCCGCCCCATCGTCCACGCCCGCCGCGTCCGCGGCCGCCAGAATGGCGGGAAAGATCACTGGCCCCGGATGCAGCAGACCACGCTTGTCCACGTCGTCCATTTCCAGCAGAGCGCCCGCCGGACCATTGGCCAGGGCCGCCGCCTGAGGACCGCAGCGCCGCCCCCGGATCACATGGCACGGCCCCTCGCCTTCCAGCATGGCCAGACGACGCGGCTCAGCCGCGCCGGGCTCAGCCGAGCCTGCGATGGCGCAGGCCAGCCAGTCCAGCAGATGCAGCCTGGCTCTGGCGCGATCGGCGGCCATTGGCGGGTGCGCCAGACGTTCGGCCAGACGCAGGGATAAGCTTTCCCTTTGCCCGGACATAATGCCAAAAGATGATTCCGTCGCACGAAGGTCAGACATGAGCCAACCTCGCTACCGCCAACTGGCCGATTCCTTGAAAGCGGACATTGTTGCGGGCCGTTATCCCGTCGGCAGCCAGCTGCCGCCCGAATATGAGCTGTGCGAGCTGCACGACGTATCCCGCCATACCGCCCGCGACGCCTTGCGCCTGTTGCTGGAAGAAGGACTGGTCGAGCGCCGCCGGGGCGTCGGCACCACCGTTCTTCGTACGCGCGGCTCCCCAGCCTTTGTCCAGCCTCTGGGAGGCGTGACGGAGCTTATGCAGTACGCACGCGAAGCCCGCCTGGAAATCCGCAGCGCGGGACTGCGCCGTCTGGACGCCGACGAACAGAAGCGGCTGGACGTGAAGTCCGACGACGCCTGGCTCATCGTTTCCGGGCTGCGGCGCAACGAAGGCAAGCCGGTCGCCCTGTCCCAGATCTACGTCGCCCCCGCCTATGCAGACATCGCCACCCGACTGCGTGATTGGGACGGCGCCCTGCACGAACTGATCGCACAGGATTTCGGCGTCACAGTCCATCGGATCGAACAGGAGATCGTGGCCCTGCCGCTGGACGCCGAACAGGGACGCATCCTGAAGGCCGAGCGCGGCGGGGCCGCCCTGCAGACCCTTCGTCGCTACTATGACCGCGACGACGCCCTGATGCTGGCGTCGGATACGACCCACCCCGGCGCCCGCTTCGTCTACGCCATGAGCTACAGACGCGACGCCTGATCCACTAAGGCCGACACCGCCCTTCATCGCCAGAAAACCGCATCAGGCTTCGCAGGCTCGCCAGGCAGGCGCGCGTCGATGCGTGCCGGCTCGTTCCGGAATCGCAGCGGCGTACCCACCACCTCATCGCCGTCAGCATCCACGCCGAACATGCCGCGCTGGGCCGTCGCGGGATCAACGAAGGCTTCTTTCAGGGTACGAACCGGCGCGAAGCAGACGTCGCGCCCCTTGAACCAGTTCTCCCAATCCGTCCGCGTCCGGGCGATGAAGGTCTCGCGCAGAAAGGCCCGCAAGGGCTCCTGTTCCGGGCCGGGCGGCAGGGCCGCGACCGCGATCAGATCAGGCCGGTCCAGCGCCGTCAGCAGGTTCGTGGCGAACTTCAGCTCTGAGCCGCCCAGAACGATCCACTGGCCATCGGCGCATTCATAGAGGTTGTAGAAGGCTGCGCCGCCCCAGGACCGCTCGTCCTTGGGATTGTGCGCCTGACCCGTCGCGAAAATGCGGCCCGTGACGTTGGGCGTCCAGGCCAGGGTGCTGTCGTACATGGAGACGTCGAGATAGTCCCCCTGTCCCGTCGTGGTCCGCCGCAGCAGGGCCATCAGCACGCCCGACAGGGCGGCCAGCGAAGAGAAGGCGTCGGCCACCGGCATATGCGGCATGGCGGGCTTGCCGTCCTGTCCTTCGTTGAGCGAGACGACGCCGGCCAGGGCCTGCACCGCGACATCATGCGCAGGCAGATCGCGATAGGCGCCGTCCTGACCAAAGGCGCTGATGGCGCAATAGACGACGCCGGAATTATAGGCGCGCACGGCGTCGTAGCCGACGCCCAGCCGATCAGCCACGCCGGGACGGAAAGCTTCGACGATCACGTCCGCCTCGGCCGCCAGGGCGTGGAAGGCGGCCAAACCCTCGGGCGTCTTCAGGTTCAGACCGACGCTACGCTTGCCCCTGTGGGTGTTGCGGAACCAGACCGAAGCGCCGTTCTTGACGTAGCCGATGTGACGCGTCGGCTCGCCCTCGCCCGGCGGTTCTATCTTGATCACGTCGGCGCCGTGGTCCGCCATCATCAGCGTCAGCATCGGTCCCGGCAGGAACAGGGACAGGTCCAGAACCTTGACGCCTTCCAGCTTCATCAGGCCGCGCCTTCATCCAGCAGTTCGGCGTTGTGCTCGCCCATCAACGGGGCGCGCACGCCCGACGCTCGCCTACCGTCGATCTTGATCGGACAGGCCAGCAGGTGCAGCCCCTCCGGCCGTTCCGGATGGTCGACCACATCGCGCATACCGACCTCGGCGACGTAAGGGTTGTCCAGCGCCTCCTTCAGCCCGCGCACGGGTGCGAAGGGGACCTGGCCGCCCAGAAGGGTCAGCCAGTCGTCGGTCGGCTTCGTCTGCATCACCGCGTCCAGCGCCTCGGTCAGGGCCTCGATGTTCTGTCGGCGCGTCGGAATGTCGATAAAGCGCTGGTCGGCTTTCAGGTCCGGACGCTCGACCACGGTGCAGAAGGCGTCCCAGAATTTGGGCGTCTGGCACATCAGCATGGCCCAACCGTCGGCCGTCCGAACCAGTTGCGACGGAGCGATGGAAGGATGAGCCGCGCGCGGCATCCGCTCGATCTCATAACCCTCGTTCATGGCCCAGGTCGCCGGATAGGAGGTCTGGTGCAGGGCCACGTCGAACAGGGACACGTCTACGTCGCAGCCCACGCCCGTCCGGCGCGCGCCCAGGATCGCCGAGACGACCCCCAGCGCAAAAACCGACCCGGTCATGAAATCGACCATCGACAGGCCAAACCGGATGGGAGGACCGTCTGGCTCGCCCGTCAAGCTCATGAACCCCGCCTCGGCCTGCATCAGATAGTCGTAGCCGGGCCAGGTCTTGCGCGAGTTGTCGCGACCGTAGGCCGACAGGTGGCCGCAGACGATCGACGGCTTGATCGCCTTCAGGTCGTCATGGGTGATCTTCAGCTTGGCGGGCTGATCGCCGCGCAGGTTGTTGACTACGGCGTCGGCGGCGCCGACTAGGCGCTCGAAGGCGGCCCGGCCCTCGGGCGTCTTCAGCTCGATCGTCACCGACTTCTTGCCGCGCGAGAAGGTCTGGAAGAAGTGGCTGTCGTTCTCGCCCAGGAAGAAGGGACCCGTGGCGCGACTGACGTCGCCGCCCATCGACACCGCCTCGATCTTGATGACCTCGGCGCCCAGTTCGCTGAGCAGTTGGGTGCCGTAGGGGCCTGCGCCATATTGTTCGACGGCGACGACGCGGACGCCTTCCAGAGGACGATTCATCAGACCTTGTTCCTGGCGATCAGTTGCTTGGCGATGATGATGCGCTGGATCTCGTTCGAGCCTTCGCCGATGCACATCAGGGGGGCGTCGCGATACAGGCGCTCGACCATGAACTCCTTGGAATAGCCGTAGGCGCCGTGGATGCGCATGGCCTCGGTGGCGACTTCCAGCGCCGTCTCGGAGGCGAAGAATTTGGCCATGCCGGCCTCCATGTCCACACGCTCGCCACGGTCGTAGAGACGCGCCGCATCCTCGACCAGAAGCTCGGACGCGCGGACCTTGGTCGCCATCTCGCCCAGCTTGGTCTGGATGGCCTGATGCTCGCAGATGGGCTTGCCCATCGTCCTGCGTTCCTGGGAGTAGCGCACGGCTTCCTTCAGGCCCCGACGCGCTACGCCGACGCCGCGCGCGGCGACGTTGATGCGGCCGATCTCCAGTCCGCCGGTGGCCATGAAGAAGCCCTGCCCCTCCTCGCCGCCGATCAGGCACAGTTCGGCGTCGCACTCATAGCCGTCAAAGGCGATCTCGCCGGTATCGACGCCCTTGTAGCCCAGCTTGGGCAGTTTGCGGCCCGCCTGCACGCCCGGCAGATGTGCGCGGGTTTCCGGGTCGATCTTGGGCGTGATCAACATGCTCATCCCCTTGTAGCGGGGGTTGGCGTCGGGATCGGTCTTCACCAGCAGGGCCAGACAGTGGCCGTTGACGACGTTGGTGATCCAGGTCTTGGCGCCGTTGACGACGTATTTGTCGCCCACGCGGCGGGCCGTGGTGCGGATGCCCTGAAGGTCGGTGCCCGCGTCCGGCTCGGTCAGGCCCAGACAGCCGCGCAGTTCGCCGGCCGCGAACTTCGGCAGCCAGTAGTCCTTCTGCTTCTGCGTACCGAACTTCTGCACCACGATGCACATCATCAGGTGGGAGTTGAACACGCCCGTCAGGCTCATCCACTCCTCGCTGATCCGCGCCACGATGCGGGAATAGGTCGTCGCCGACAGGCCTAGGCCGCCGTACTCCGGATCGACCAGGGCCCCGAACAGGCCCAGGTCGATCATATCCTGAACCAGTTCCGCCGGATACTCGTCGTCATGCTCCAGCTGCATGGCGACGGGGGCGACCTTCTGCTCCAGCCACTTGTCGATGGCGTCCAGGATGGCGCGTTCGTCGGCCTCAGTGATGTGGGATTCGCTCATCAGTAGTGCCCCACCTTGTCCTCGACGGCGTTGCCGCGCGCGGGGATCAGCAGGTTGCGCTTGAAAGTGCACACGACCTCCCCGCGCTGGTTCTTGCCGATGGTGTTGATGGTGACGATGCCCTGGCCAGGACGCGACTTGCTCTCGCGTTTCTCCAGCACCTCGCTCTCGCCGTAGATGGTGTCGCCGGCGAAGACGGGGGCGGTGAACTTGACCTCGTCCATGCCCAGGTTGGCGATGGCCTTCTGGCTGGTGTCTGTCACGCTCATGCCGATCAGCAGGGCCAGGGTGTAGGGACTGACCACCAGGTTCTTCTTGAACTCCGAAGCGGCCGCGAACTCGGCGTCGAAATGCATCGGATGAGTGTTGAGCGTCAGCAGGGTGAACAGGTGGTTGTCGTATTCCGTCACCGTCTTTCCGGGGCGGTGCTCATAGACGTCGCCGACGACGAAGTCCTCGAAATAGCGGCCGAAGGTCTCGCGATAGCGTTGCGGGCCGACCTGTTTGACGTTCTGGACCATGATTGGACTCTCAGCTTCTTTTTGCGGTGTCGAGGACGCGCTCGGCGGCCCTCAGAATGGGAAGATCGATCAGCTTGCCGTTCAGCAGGGCCGGGCCGCCCTCGGCCGCCTTAAAAATCTCGATGACCTTGTTGGCGTGGTCGACCTGGGCCGGCGTGGGAGTCAGAGCCTCGTGCACGCCCTTGACCTGATCAGGATGGATGCAGGCGCGGCCGGTAAAGCCCATAGCCCGCACGCGGCGCGTCGCTGCGATCAGCCCGTCCGGATCGCGGACATCGAGGAAGGGCACGTCCAGAAGCTGCACCCCCGCCCGCGCGCAGGCTGCGACCAGTCGTCCCCGCGCATAGGCCAGGGCGTCCCATTCCATGTCCGAACCGATATCGACCGAATAGTCGGCGCCGCCGAACAGCACCCCCTGAAGTCCCGGCGCGGCGGCGATGTCCCAGGCGTTCTTCAGGCCCTCGGCCGACTCGATCACGACCCAGAGCGGAGCGTGATCCGGCCCCAACTTCTGCGACAGTAGGGCGACCTGATCGGCGCTTTCGGCCTTGGGCAGCATGATCAGCGTCAGGCCTGAAACGCCCTTCAAGGCCTCGACATCCGCCTCGAACCAAGGCGTCCCCACGCCGTTGATGCGCACCGCCGCCGGGCGCGTGGCGACAAAGGCCGCCGTCGCCGCCCTCGCCTCATCCTTGGACTGTGGCGGGGTGCCGTCCTCCAGGTCGATACAGGTTACGTCGGCGCCTGCCGCCAGCGCCTTTTCAAACCGCTCGGGTCTGGCGCCGGGAACGAAGAGAAGAGAACGGTGGATCATGGAACTCACACTTAATTGTCCGGACAATCTAGGGGGCAGAATTTGTCCGGTCAAACAGTTTCAAACGGCTTCAGACTGACGGCGGCGGAACAGCGGCGGCGAAGGCGGCGGCGATCTCTTCGCGCGAGGCGATCCAGACATCCGACCGGGTTTTCACATGATCCAGAAAAGCCTTGAAGGCGCCGATCCGACCGGGACGGCCGATGATCCGCAGATGCAGGCCCAGGCTCATGTACCGAGCCCCCAACTCATTCGCTTCGTCGTACAACTGGTCGAAAGTGTCGATGGCGTAGGCCGTCCAATTCTGGGGCGTCAGCGACGGCGCCAGCCAGAACTTCATGTCGTTGGAATCGATGGCGTAGGGCAGCACAACCATCGGCGACTTCGACCCGTCCGCCATCTCAACCAGATCCCAATAGGGGAAGTCGTCGGAATAGTCGTCCATATGATAGGCGAACCCCTCCTCCACCAGCAGGCGCCGCGTGATGTCGGTATGGAGATAGCGCGACAGCCAGCCTGACGGACGCTTGCCGGTCGTCTGCACCAGCGAGTCGCGGCCCTTGCGGATATAGTCGCGCTCGGCCTCTTCCTTCATCCAGTACTGGTGCGCCCAACGCCAGCCGTGGCAGCAGACCTCGTCGCCGCGCGCGACAATGGCCTCGGCCAGCCAGGGCGCGCGTTCCAGCGCCAGGGCCGCTGCGGTCCAGGTCGCCTTGACCCCCGCACGGTCCAGTTCACGCAGCACCCGCGGCGCCCCGGCGCGGATGCCGTACTGGTAGTTGCTCTCATTGCCGTGGACGCGCATCGCCCGCTTGGGCGAGGCCGACAGTTCATCGACGGGCTCCGGCCCCCGGTCGCCGTCAAGGATGTTCTGCTCGGCGCCTTCCTCGACATTGACGACGATGGACAGGGCCAGCTTGGCGCCGTTCGGCCAGGTGAAACCTTCCGGCGCGAGGGCGGGCGTGGCGGGCGGGCGGTTCATTAATGCGGCTCCTCTCCGCCCGAGACGTTGAGGCTCTCGGCGGTGATGTAGGCGGCCTCCTCAGAGCAGAGGAAGGCGACGGCGTTGGCGGTGTCCTGGGTCAGGCCGGGGCGCTGCATCGGGATGCGCGCGGCCATCTTCTGCAGATAGTCCTCGACCGAATCCGCCCCGGTAACCTTGGCGAAATACTCGTTCTGCCACGCGCCCAGCCCCGTCGTGACGTGGTTCGGGCAGACGTTGTTGACGGTGATCCCAAGCGGGCCCAGTTCGATGGCGGCCGAGCGCACAAGGCCGACAAGGCCATGCTTTGACGCTGTATAGGCCTGAGCATGAGGAAAGCCGGACTTGGCGGCCTGACTGGCGATGTTGACGATGCGGCCGCCTTTTTTCTGCGCCGCCATCACGCGGGCGGCCGCCTGAAGGCCGAAGAAGGCGCCGGTCAGATTGACGCCGATGACAGCGCTCCAGTCGTCTGGCGTCACCTCAAGCAAGGGCTTCATGATGTAGCCGATGCCTGCGTTATTGACCCAGATATCCAGGCCGCCGTGCGCCGAGACCGCATGGTCGGCCAGGGCCTGAACCTGAACCGGATCACGCACGTCGCAGGCGAAGGTCGAGGCCGCCCCGCCCAACGCGCGCAAATCAGCGGCGATGGCCTCCATCTCCTCGGTGGCGCCGATCATGGCGCCGGGCGTCGCGGCGTCGCGCGAGGCGCCGATATCGGAAATCACCACCGCCGCCCCCTCTGACGCCAGGCGGACGGCGATGGCCTCACCCAGACCGTGACGGCGGCCCGATCCGGTGACGACCGCAACCTTGCCGGTAAAGCGACCCATCAGAGCCGCTCGGTCAGAACAAAGACGACATCGGCCATGCCCTGGAAGTCGCCGGCGATCTTCTGCATCAGGGGCGTGGCCACGTCCTGGCCGAACGCCTCCATGTCCGCCACGTCGATGATCTCGAAATAGGCATAGGGCGGCGGCGCATCCGAACCGAGAACGGCGGTAGAGCGAAACACCTCGAATCGCTCGATGGACGGAAGGCCCGTCACGGTCGGAATGTCCGTCGATCGCGCCCAGGCTTCATAGTCGGCGACCGACACCCCAGGCTTCAGATTGAAATAGGCGATGATCCGGGTGCCGGCCATCTACGTCCTCCCCTATCAGGCGGCAGCCTTGCGCCGCCGCGTCAGATAAAGATATAAACATAGACCATTTGCTTGGGAAAGCCCGGAAGCGAGGTTTGCATGACCGCCTCCCCCTCCATCGCCAACGCCGGTCCGGCCCAGACCTATGACGGGCCGCCGGACTATCAGGCCGTCGGACGCCACGCCGTCTTTCCGGAAACGGACCACGACGAGGTCGCGCGGCTGAACTTTCTGGCGCAGATGAATCGGCACCTGTCGACCCGCGTGATGCCGTTCGTGAAGACGGCGTGGGAGCAGCGTGTAGAGCCGAATCTGGTCAAGACATCCGGACAACCGAAGTCGCGCCATGATGTCCGCAAGGCGCTGACCGCCGATCCCATGTTCCAGACCTGGTCCGCCCTTCGTCGCCTGACGATGGAGCAGCGCCAGCAGGCTGGTCGCTGGACTGCCGTGCGTCAGGCCGAAAGCCTGGCCGCCAAGGTCCGTGACCTGACCGAAGGCGACCCTCGGCTGCAACTGAACCCCGACCTGCCGATCCCGCGCTATGTTTCAGCGGTCGATCACCACTGCATGCCCGGCAGCTATCATTCGGAACTGTTCGAGGGCGATGTCAGCGTCGCCGCCAGCTATGATCACGGGATCTTCGCCACCACCGGCGGCATGCTGGGCCGCTATCTGGACGGCGGCGGTCAGGCCGTGGCCGCCTGGATGAAGAAGACCCATCCCGATTTCCAGCCGCGCCGCATCCTCGATATCGGCTGCACCCTGGGGCACAACATCGTGCCGATCGCCCAGGCCTTCCCCGAGGCGGAAGTGATCGCCATCGACGTGGGCGCCCCCATGCTGCGCTATGGGCTGGCGCGGGCCAAGTCGCTGGGCGTCGAGAACATCACCTTCGTTCAGGCTGACGGTTCGGATCTGTCGCGTTGGGCGGACGGCCATTTCGACTGGGTGCAGACGACCATGTTCCTGCACGAACTGTCCTACGCCTCGATGAAGGCGATCTTCGCCGAAAGCCATCGCGTCCTGGCGCCCGACGGCTTCGTCCTGCACGTCGAACAGCCGCAGTACACGCCGGATATGTCGCTGTTCGAACAGGCGATGCGCGACTGGGACTGTTTCTACAACAACGAGCCCTTCTGGAGCACGCTGCACGAGATCGATCTGGACGGCTGGCTGGTCGAGGCGGGCTTTGCGCGCGATCGCCTGCTGCATGTCGGCGTGACCGCCGTGGTCGACCGGGAGTTGTTCCCCGACGCCGCAGACGACGATAGCGAAGATTTCGGCCGCAAGGCCGCCTGGCACGTCATCGGAGCCCGCAAATGAGCCTGCCCCTCGCTCTTGATGTCGCCTCGGCCAAGCCCGCAGGCAAACGCCCCTACTTCATGGAACAAGAGGTCGAGCGGGTTCTGGGCATCGCCATGGCTGCGGTGCAGGAACTGGCCGTCGCCCGCCAGCGCATGGACACCCTGGAGCGGATACTGGAAGCCAAGGGCGTGATGACGCGCGACGAAATCAACGCCTTCCGTCCGGACGCCGATCAGGCCGCCGAACGAGGCCTGTGGATGCAGGAATACCTGGTGCGCGTCCTGCGCAACGTCCAACAGGAAGGCGAGGCCATCAAGGCCGACGCCAGGGGCGACATCCGATCCGAGGAAGTGGCCGCAGAGCTTTCGGAAGACGCCTGATGCAGATGCTACGCGCGGCGACCCTGACGACGCCCGACCCTCAGGGCGCCGCCCGCCGCTATGGCGAATGGCTGGGTTATGAAACGGTAGAGACCAGCTTCATCGAGGCTCCTCTGGCCGCCAGCTGGGGCGCGCCCGCTGTCGAAGGAAAACCTCAGGTCGTCTGCAGGCCGGAATCGGGCGCGCCGCTTTTCCTGCGTTTCGTCAAAGGAGAGGCGCCGCAGTCCTATCGCCCCTTGCGATCCTTCGGCTGGGCGGCGACCGAGATCTGCGTCTCAGACGTTCTTGCCGTGCATGACCGGATGCAGCAGCCGGGCTGTCCGTTCGAAGTGATCGGGCCGCCGCGCCGTCTGGACGGCATGCCCATGATCCACGCCATGCAGGTGCGCGGCCCGGATGGCGAGATCGTCTATCTGACGCAGATCGAGGACGACCCGCCGGGGATGCGCCTGCCGCGTGCGCGCAGCCTGATCGACCGGATCTTTATCATGGTCCTGGCCTGCTCGGACCTGGAAGCCTCCAAGAGCTGGATCGAAGCCGTCCTTGGCGCGAAGACGACGCCCACGATGACGATCACCTACACCATGCTGGCCAAGGCTTTTGACCTGCCTGTCGAGCGCAAGCACCCCATCGCTATGGCCCTGCATGACAGCGACGGCTTCCTGGAGTTGGATCAATACCCGGAAGCCGCCGTTCAGCGGCCGCGTGGCCAGGGCAAGCTGTTTCCCGGCGTGGCCATGACCACCTTCGTCCATCCCGACCTGAAGGCCGTGGGTGCGCCGTGGTTCTGCGCCCCGAGCGTGCGTGAAGGCGCGATCTACGAAGGCAAGGCTGTCGGGACCGTGATCGGCCCCGACGAAACCCTGATCGAGCTGGTTCAGGTCTGATCGAACCGACGATAACGCCCCATCAGCAGCAGCAGCACCGCCGAGATCAGCAGCAGCACCGCCGAGACGTGTAGAGGCCTTGCATAGGAACCGCTCTTGTCGAAGCCTGCGCCGAACACCACCGGCCCGAACCCGGCGCCCAGGGCGAAGAAGCCATAGAGGGCGCCATAGATGCCGCCATAGCCCTTCATTCCGAAGTAGCGCGCGACCAGGAAAGCCATCAGGTCGTATTCCAGACCCGCCGCAAAACCGATGACGAAGATCGACAGCGCCGTCACCGTCACATCCGTTCCGCCCGCCGCCAGGTGCCAATAGGCCAGGGCGGGAATAGCCAGGAAGATAAAGGCCACGCCCGGCGCCCAGAAGCGGTCGATCAGCCAGCCGCCCAGGATACGCCCTATGATCACCGACAGCCCGATCAGCGAGGCCAGCCAGACGATGTCCGAGGCGCCGAAACCGGCCTGCCCCAGGATTTTCTCCATGTTCGGGATCGAGCCGCCGACGGCGAAGCTGACCAGCAGGAAGGCTGCGCCCAGCAGCCAGAAGCGCCATTCACGCAGGGTCTGGCCGAACGTCAGCCCCGGCGTGCTCTCGGACAAGGCCGCCTGACGTGCGCGCCGCTCGGCGACGCTTTCACCGGCGGCGGCGCCCTTGTCCTTGAACCAGAAATAACCGATCGGCAGCGCCAGGATCAGAGGCAGCGCGCCGATCGCCACATAGGCGCCGCGCCAACCGAACTCAGCCACCAGCCAGGCCGTCAGCGGCTTGACCAGGAAGCCGAACAGGCCGGTTCCCAACAACGCCACGCCCAGGGCCAGGCCCTTGCGCGCCTCGAACCAGTTATTGACGGCCCGCGTCCAGGTGATGGGCAGCGTCCCCGCCCCCGCCACGGCCATGACGGCCCAGGTGGCGTAGTAGAGGACCAGCGAGCCGTTCGACAGGGCGAAACCCATGAAGCTGAAGCCGAACAGCACGACCGAGATCAGCGCCACCAGTCGAACGCCGAACCGGTCCGCCAGCATCCCGACCACAGGCGCCGCCAGCAATACCGTCAAGGTCATGACCGTCAGCCCGGCCATGATCTGTCCGAAGCCCCAGCCAAAGGCCTGGGCCAGGTGGGGCGCCAGCGCGCCGGTCGTATAAAGGGGGACGGGCGACAGCCCCAATCCGATCCCCAGCATGGCGGCGACCACTACTGGCCACCCCTGGCGGAATTCGCCGTATCCGCTCGCCTTCTCGTTCATTTCGCCTCTTCCCTGTTTTTCTTTCGGCTTCTGCTTTGTTCGACGGACGCTTCTAGACGGCGCCCTTGTCGACAAGTTTCTGGATCACCTTGCGTTGACGCTCGGCGTAGAATGGAGGCGTCGGCGTGATCGGCGCGCCTCCATCGTCCAGCAGGCTGTTGCGCGGCTGAATGTCGAAGCCTTCATAGGCCTCTCGCCATAATTCCATCGGCTGACGCGACAGGATGTTCGCCATGCCGGGACGACGACGGTAACGGCGCAGCCCTGCGATATCGATTTCGGCGTAGCCCGTCATGCTCTCGCCATAGCCCGCCTCGGCCAGCACCAGACCGCGATAGTCGATGACCTTGGAACTGCCGTCGGTCGAGGCGCGCGGGATGGAAATGCCGTCGATGCCGGCGCTGTTGGCCGACACCACATAGGCCAGATTTTCGATCGCCCGCGCCTGTTTGGCGATGTTCTTGGGGCTGGGTATCGGCGAAGCCGCCTCGCTGGTCGGATGAATGATCACCTCGGCCCCGCGAAGAGCCAGAGCGCGCGCGATTTCGGGGTAGAGAATCTCTTCCGACGAAATGGCCGCCAGCCGCCCGATCTCGGTATCGACGACCGGGAAGAGGGCGTCCTTGCCGTAGACCTCCACATAGCGGTCGTAGACGTCATAGGGGCTGGGCGCGAACATCGACACCAGACGCCGGTTGCGCAGCACCGTTTCGCCCGAGGGCGCGACGACGAACGAGGTCTGGAAATAGAGGCCGGGGAAATGCGGATCGCGCTCATAGGCGTTGCCGCCGATGAAGACGTCGGCCTCCGCCGCGATCCGGCCCAGGGCCTGATACTCGGGGCCGTCGATTTCCAGCGCCGCCTTTTTCGCCCAGAGCGCCGCCGGCTCGCCCATCGGGAAACCCGTCAGAAAATATTCCGGCAGAACCACGAGCCGCACATCGGCGCCGATGAACCGTTTGGAGCCCAGAATCTGCATCCGGATGCGCTCCAGAGAGCGGGCCATGCGTTCGCGCGCTGTCTCGACCGTCTGATCCGCGTTCACGGCGTCGCAGACCGTCTGTAGGGCCAGGGCGATGTAGGGTTCGGGAATTGACATAGAAGTTTCAGACCAATCTGTCATATTGATATAATTAAAGGCGCGTCATGCGACGCCATGATCCTTTCAACCGCAAGAAAGCTTCACGATGACCGGCGACGCCTGGCCCTTCCCCTCTACGCCCCAGTTGGATGAGAGCCTGCCGACCCCGCTGTATCACCAGATCTATCTGGTGCTGCGCGAGCAGATCCGGTCGGGCGCCATTCCCGCCAACGCCCTGCTGCCTGGCGAGCAGCACATGGCCAAGATTTTCAACGTGTCTCGGATCACGGTGAAGCGCGCCCTGAACGAACTGGCCGCCGATGGCCTGCTGAACCGCCATCGCGGCCGGGGCACCATCGTCACCAACGCTGCAGCCGTGCCGGTGGTGAAGGGCTCGTTCGACAATCTGCTGGAAAGCCTGCGGATCATGGGACTGGAGACGGAGATCGAGGTGCTGGACGTCACCGACATGCCCGCCGACGCCCTGACGGCGGACGCCCTGGAGGTGCCTGTCGGGACGCGACTGCAGCGCGCCGTGCGGCGTCGCAAGCTGCAGGGAGAGCCTTTCTCGCACCTGGTGACGCACATTCCCGGCGAGATCGCCGACCGTTTTTCGGTCAGGGACATGGCCACGACCTCTCTGCTGGTTCTGCTGGAACGCAGCGGGGCGGCGGTGTTTGATGCGGAGCAGTCGATTACGGCGGTTGCTGCTGAGCCGCAGGTGGCTTCCGCTCTGGGCGTGGCTCTGGGCGCGCCGCTGCTGAAGGTCGAGCGTGTCATGCGCGACGTGAACGGACGGCCGGTGCAGCTCATCCACTCCCACTATCGCTCTGACCGCTTTCAATATCACGTCAAGACCCACCGCAGAAAACCCCCCGCCGCCAATGAGGGCGGGAAAGCCGATAACTGACGCTTGCAATCCTGACACAGTTCAAATGATATAGGAATATGTCATTTGAAGGCGCAGCCATGAGCCGTATTCCCGAGGCCCAGAAGCCTTTTCCGCACCCAGCGACCGACCTTGCCATCCGCAACCCAAGGACCGGCCATCGCGACGAAGTCATCCGTCAGGCTTCGTCCGACGACGTACGAAAGATCGCTGAACGGCTGAGAGAAGGCCAGATTTCATGGGCGAAACTGGACTTTCCGGCCCGCCTTGAAACGCTCTCCCGTTTCGCCGAGGAACTGGCGCTGCGCCGCCCCGCCCTGACTCAGGCGCTTGAGGCTGACACTGGCCGACGCCGGATCGCGGGAATAGAGGCCGGCGTTATCGACGGCATGCTGGCGGGTGTACGCCACGCCGCTCAATCATTCGGACAAATGGAATGGCGACACGGCCTCGCCGCGCCGCATATCCGGCATACCAGCCAGTGGACGCCTTACGGCCTCGTCGGCGTCATCAGTCCCTGGAACTTCCCGTTCCTGCTGTCGATGATCGACGCCCTGCCCGCGCTCGCCGCGGGATGCGCCGTTTTGGTCAAGCCTTCTGAAGTAACGCCGCGCTTCGTCGGCCCGGTGATGGAAGCCGTCGCCGCGACGCCCGGCCTTGGCGAGGTGTTCGGCTTTGTTCTGGGCGGCGGCGAAACCGGTCAGGCCCTGGCGGCTCAGGTCGACTGCGTCTGCTTCACCGGTTCGGTGTCCACCGGCCGAAAGGTGGCCGTCCAGGCCGCTCAGCGCTTGATCCCAGCCTTTCTGGAGCTCGGCGGAAAAGATCCGATGATCGTCCTGGAGGGCTCAGATCTGGACGCCGCGACCGACGCGGCCCTGCGCGGCTGCGTCCTGTCCACCGGCCAGGCCTGCCAGTCCATCGAGCGCCTCTATGTGGCGCGAACCATCTACGACGATTTTCTGGAGCGCCTGGTCGCCAAAGCCGCCGCAGTACGGCTGAACCATCCGGACATCACGAGCGGCGACATCGGCCCGCTCATCTTCGAAAAGCAGGGCGCCGTGCTCCAGGCGCAAATCGACGACGCCAAGGCCAAGGGCGCACGCGTCCTGACCGGCGGAACTGTCGAGACTCTCGGAGGCGGCCTATGGCTGCGTCCGACCGTCATCGCCGACGTCGATCACACAATGGACGTGATGCGTGAAGAAACGTTCGGGCCCCTCTTGCCTGTTATGGCGTTCGACGACGAGGATGACGCCGTGCACCTGGCAAACGACAGCGATTACGGCCTTTCCGGCGCCGTCTTCGCTCCTGATCTGGATAAGGCCGAAGAGATCGGGCGGCGCTTGGAAGTCGGCGCGATCAGCCTGAACGACGCCGCCCTGACCGCCCTTTTCCACGAAGCAGGCAAACAAAGCTTCAAAGCTTCCGGCCTCGGCCCGTCGCGCATGGGCGCCGACGGCCTCGGACGATTTCTGAGACGCAAGGCCCTGATCGCCAACACGGCCCGCCCGGCGCCGCTGGCGGCCTTTCGTGAGGAGCCGGACCGCTAGAGGATCGATGCTCTTGGGCAGGTCAGCGGCGGCAACGTTCAGCCAGAGCAGCGTCGTCAGCGGCCTGTCGACGGCTCGACCTTGGTGTCTACGGGCTGATCGAGGTCGATGCCCGCCAGATCATAGCCGCGTCGGAAATCCATGATGTGACGCTCCATCCAGTCGCGCGCGGCGACGGCGTCGCGCTGGCGTAGCGCGCGCAGGATTTCCCGATGCGCCTCTAAGACGCGCGCGGGCGACAGGTCCGCCGTCCGAGGGTGGCGAAACAGTTTTTCCAGCGACGGATAAAACAGTAGCGACACCGGCTCGCGCGACATCAGCAGCACCCGATTGCAGGCGGCCTCAGCGATCAGGGCGTGGAACTCGACGTCGAGGGCGATGATGGAGCGGCCTTCGGCCAGGGCCTTCTCCATAGCGGCGACATTGGCTTCCAGCCTTTCGATGACCGCCGCGTCGATCAAAGGCGCCGCCATTTCGACCGCCCAGACCTCCAGCCTCAATGCCACCTCCCACAACTCGCGGAAGGTCACGCCCTGCATCAGCAAGGCGCGCGATCCGCGCGGCGCCAGGTCTTCATGATGAGGTAAAACGGCGTGCAGGCGCCGTCCCGCTTCTCGCCGGACAAGGCCGCTCTGTTCCAGGGCGCGCATCCCTTCGCGAACCGTGTGTCGCGTGACGCCGAACTGTTCAGCCAGTTCCGTTTCCGTCGGCAGGGGCGAGCCCATGGGAATCCGGCCGCTGAGAATTTCCTCCTCCAACGCCCGGTGAACCGCCTCATACGCCTTGGGGATCGTCAGGCGCTTCAGGTGATTTGTCATCTAGACTCTCTTTGTCCAACAATCCAACAATAGGCTATCAGGCATCGACTGGGCCGCCAATGCGGGAGATTGTTCGTGCCGGACCGCCCATGACCGCAGCCTTGGAGCCCTGAACGCATGAGCCATCCCCTGATTGTCCGTCGCGACCTGGATTTCATGCTGCACGACTGGCTGAAGATGGAGACGCTGTTCCAGGCGCCCGCCTTCGCCGACCACAGCCGCGAGAGCGTCGACGCGGTGCTGGACCTGTCGGAAAACCTCGCCATCGATCTATTCCTGTCTCACTACAAGGCGGCCGATGCGGCTGAGCCTCGGCTGGAGGATGGGCGGGTGATCACCCTGCCCGCGATCAGGACCGCTCTGGAGCAATACGCCGAGCTTGGCCTGTTCTCCGCGGGCTTCGGCGAGGAACTGGGCGGACTGGGCCTGCCCTATCTGGCCTGTTCGGCGTCGTTCGCCTTATTCGCCGCCGCCAATATCGCCACGGCGGCCTATCCGATGCTGACGACAGCCAACGCCCGCCTGATCGCCGAGTTCGGCACGCCAGCTCAGACCGAGGCCTTCGCCCTGCCCCAGATCACGGGCCGGTGGTTCGGCACCATGTGCCTGTCGGAGCCGCAGGCCGGCTCGAACCTGGCGGACGTGCGCACGCGCGCCGTGGCCGACGGCGAAGACGAACTGGGCGCCCGCTATCGCCTGTCCGGCAACAAGATGTGGATCTCGGGCGGCGATCAGGACATCAGCGACAACATCGTCCACCTGGTGCTGGCCAAGATTCCGCTGGACGACGGCGCCCTGCCGGACGGCACCAAGGGGCTGTCGCTGTTCATCGTGCCAAAAATCCTGCCGGACGGTCAGCGCAACGACATCAGCGTGGCAGGCCTGAATCACAAGATGGGCTATCGCGGCACGGCCAATTGCCTGCTCAACTTCGGCGAGGGTGAAGGCGCTATCGGCTGGCGCATCGGCGAGCCGGGGCGCGGCCTGCAACAGATGTTCCTGATGATGAACGAGGCGCGCATCGGCGTCGGTCTGGGCGCCGCCGCCCTAGGCTATCGCGGCTATCGCCATGCGCTGGCCTATGCGCAGGAGCGTGTGCAGGGACAGCGCCCGGGTCAAGCCGGTTCGGTCGCCATCATCGAACACCCCGACGTTCGCCACATGCTGCTGACGCAGAAGGCCTATGCCGAGGGCGCGCTGGCGCTGTGCCTCTATTGCGCCAAGCTGGTCGACCAGCCAGACGATCCTGACGCCGCCGCCCTGCTGGGCCTGCTGACTCCGGTAGCCAAGACCTGGCCGTCGGAATACGGCCTGGCCGCCAACGACATCGCCATCCAGATTCATGGCGGATACGGCTACACGCGCGATTTCGATGTGGAGCAACTCTATCGCGACAACCGGCTGAACCCGATCCACGAGGGCACGACCGGCATCCAGGGTCTCGACCTGCTGGGCCGCAAGCTGTTGCGCGCGGACGGAGCCGGGCTTGCGGTGCTGGAACGCCGTCTAGGCGAAACCTGCGGTCAGGCGGCGCAGAGCGCCGATCTGGCCGACGCCGCCGACACCCTGCGCGCCGCCTGGCAAGACATCCTGCGCGCTCTGCGGGCGATCCAGAACCTGCCCGAAGCAGCCCGGATGGACAATGCGACCGCCTTCCTGCGCGCGTTCGGCCATGTGGTCACGGCCTGGCTGTGGCTGGATCAGGCCAGGGCGGCCAGCCAGGCGCCCGCCGACGCCTTCCACGCCGGCAAGGTGACCGCCTGCCGCTATTTCTTCGAGTTCGAGCTTCCCAAAGTCGGGCCGTGGCTGGCCGCCGCCGTGTCAGCCAGTGACCTGACCGGCGCCCTGAGCAACGACAGCTTCTGATCCCTCCTCCCCTTCCTACATCCTATCGAGATCGACCATGTCCGACGTCTTCATCGTCTCCGCTGTCCGCACCGCCATCGGCGCCTTCGGCGGCTCGCTCAAGAACCACGCCCCGACCGAACTGGGTGCGCTTGTGACGCGCGAGGCCATTGCGCGCTCGGGGCTCAATGCTGAACAAGTCGGCCACGTCGTCTTCGGCCAGGTGATCCCGACCGAGCCGAAAGACGCCTATCTGGCGCGTGTCGCTGCGGTGAACGGCGGCGTCCCGCACGCGACGCCCGCCATGACGGTGAACCGGCTGTGCGGCTCGGGCCTGCAGGCCATCGTCTCGGCGGCGCAGGCGATCCGGTTGGGCGATTGCCAGGTCGCGATCGGCGGCGGTGCCGAGGTCATGAGCCGCGCGCCCTTCCTGTCGACCGGCATGCGCTGGGGCCGCAAGATGGGCGATGAAGTCCTGATCGACGCGCTGAACGGCGCTCTGACCGATCCGTTCGGCGACATCCTGATGGGAGTCACGGCCGAAAACGTCGCCGAGCGTTACGGAATCAGCCGCGAGGACCAGGACCAACTCGCCGCGACCAGCCAGGCCCGCGCCGCACACGCCATCGCCGAGGGCCGCTTCACCAGCCAGATCCTGCCCGTCCAGATCAAGGTGCGCGGCAAGCCTGCGGAATTCGCCGTCGACGAGCACGGCCGCGAAACCACGGTGGAAGATCTGGCCAAGCTGCGCCCCATCTTCCGCGCCGAGAACGGCACGGTCACGGCAGGCAACGCCTCGGGTATCAACGACGGCGCGGCCGCCGTCGTCCTGGCTGACGAGGCCACGGTCAAGGCGCAGGGCCTCAAGCCGCTCGCCCGTCTGGTCGCCTATGCGCACCAGGGCGTCGATCCGGCCTATATGGGCATCGGCCCCGTGCCCGCGACCCGTACGGTTCTTGAGCGCGCCGGGCTGAGCGTCGCCGACCTGGACGTGATCGAGGCCAATGAGGCTTTCGCGGCCCAGGCCTGCGCCGTCAGCCGCGAACTGGGCTTCGACCCGGCGAAGGTCAATCCGAACGGCAGCGGCATCTCGCTGGGCCACCCTGTCGGCGCCACCGGCGCCATCATTACCACCAAGCTGGTGCATGAGTTGCAACGGATCGGAGGGCGTTACGGCCTGGCCACAATGTGTATCGGCGGCGGTCAAGGCATCGCCGCCATCTTCGAACGGGTCTGATCAGCAGTTTCAAAGGGGACGGATGAACTCCATCCCCTTCGCCTGATCTTAAAGAACTTCGAACAGTCCCGCTGCACCCATGCCGCCGCCCACGCACATGGTGACGACGACATAGCGGCCGCCGCGACGGCGGGCTTCGATCAGGGCGTGGCCGGTCATGCGGGCGCCGCTCATGCCGTAGGGGTGGCCGATGGAGATGGCGCCGCCGTTGACGTTCAGCCGCTCGTCCGGAATGCCGAGCTGATCGCGGCAATAGAGCACCTGAACCGCAAAGGCTTCGTTCAGCTCCCACAGGTCGATGTCGCTGACCTTGAGGTTGAAACGCTCCAGCAGGCGCGGTACGGCCACGACCGGGCCGATGCCCATCTCGTCCGGCGCGACGCCCGCAACAGCCATGCCGACATAGCGGCCCAGCGGTTGCAGGCCCCGGCGCTCGGCTTCCTTCGCTTCCATCAACACGCAGGCCGAGGCGCCGTCCGACAGTTGGCTGGCGTTGCCCGCCGTCACCGTGCCGTCAGGGAAGACGGTGCGCAGGGCGGCCAGCCCCTCGGCCGTGGTGTCGGCGCGGGCGCCCTCGTCCTGTTGCAAGGCGACGTCGCGCCAACTGACCTCGCCGGTCTGTTTGTCGACGACCTTCATGCGCGAGGCTAGAGGCACGATCTCATCGTTGAAACGACCCGCCGCCTGCGCCGCCGCCGTGCGCTGCTGAGACTGCAGGGCATAGGCGTCGCACGCCTCGCGCCCGATTCCATAACGCCGCGCCACCGTCTCGGCGGTGTCCAGCATGGACATATAGGCGTCCGGCTGATGCTGCAGGACCAGAGGGTCCGGCTCGATGCGGAGCTGTTCGGTCTGGACCATCGAGATGGACTCCACCCCGCCCGCCACCGCGATCTGCATCTGGTCGACGATGATCTGCTTGGCCGCAGTGGCGATGGTCATCAGGCCCGAAGAGCACTGGCGATCCATCGTCATGCCCGCGACCGAGACGGGGAAACCGGCCGCCAGGGCCGCGTTGCGGCCTATGGTCTGCTGAACGCCCTGCGGCAGGGAGCAGCCGATGATGCAATCCTCGATCTCGGCCGGATCGACGCCTGCCCGCTGAACGGCATGGCTCAGGGCGTGGGCGGCCAGAGTCGGAGACGGCGTAGCGTTGAAGGCGCCGCGATAGGCTCGCCCGATCGGTGTGCGGGCGGTCGAAACGATGACAGCGTCGCGCCTCATGCCGTCACCGGGCCTTCCACGCCCGCCGAGGCCATTTCCTGGGCCGCCTGCTGGAAGCCGAAGGCGGGGACCGCCTCGCCGGTGCGGTCAGCCGCCTCGCCCCAGCGCGCGATCAGCTGTTCGCCGGCGTCCTCGGCCCTGCCGATGCGCACGCCCTGCGTCAGGGTGATGTTGGCCGTGGCGAAGTGACCGGCGCCCGCGCACAGGATGGCCCGCGTCGGGGCGTCCTCGCCGACCAGGGCCAGCAGGCCGGGGCTGACCAGGGCCGGGTCCAGCGCCTTCAGCACCTCTTCGGACAGGATGCCCGCCGTCATCTGTGTCGCCGCCGTCGGGGCCAGGGCGTTGACCTTGATGTCGTATTTGGCGCCTTCGATGGCCAGGGTCTGCATCAGCCCGACCTGAGCCAGCTTGGCCGCGCCGTAGTTGGCCTGGCCGAAGTTGCCGTACAGGCCCGAAGACGAGGTGGTCATGACGATGCGGCCATAGGTCTGGGCGCGCATGATCTCCCACACCGCCTTGGAGCAGATGGCGGCGCCCATCAGGTGCACGTCCACCACCAGGCGGAAATCGTCCATCGTCATCTTGGCGAAGCTCTTGTCGCGCAGGATGCCGGCGTTGTTGACCAGGATGTCGATCCGGCCCCAGGCCTGCATCGCCGCATCGACCATCGCCTGCACTGCGTCCACGTCGGTCACCGACCCGGCCGCCGCCATCGCCTGACCGCCCGCCGCGACGATCTCGTCCACGACCCCCTGCGCCGCCGCCTCGGCCAGATCATTGACCACGACCCGCGCGCCGTGCGAGGCCAGATACAGCGCGTGACAGCGGCCCAGCCCCCCGCCCGAACCCGTCACGATCGCCACTCGGTCCTTCAGCAACATCCCTGCAAACTCCTGTCTCGAAACCAATAGAAACCGATCACCGTGCGCCGTATTCAGCGCGCAGCTTCAGCTTGTCGATCTTGCCGGTAGCGGCCAGCGGCATCCGCTCCAGCCGATAGACGGCGTCGGGGATCCACCATGACGCCACCCGCCCCTTCAGCGGCTCCAGCAGAGCCTCGTCGTCTTCAGGCGCTTCGGCCGAAACCTCCACCAACAGGATCGGACGCTCGCCCCATTTGGGGTCGCTTTTGCCGATGACCGCCGCCAGCGCCACCCCCGGCAGGGCGCCGACGACGGCTTCGATCTCGGCCGGGTTAATCCATTCGCCGCCGGACTTGATCAGGTCCTTGGCTCGGCCGGTGATGGTCAGGTTGCCCTCTTCGTCCAGTCGCGCCAGGTCGCCGGTGGCGAACCAGCCGTCCGCGTCGACGGCGTCTTGATCCTGACCGAAATAGCGACGCACGACGGCGGCGCCGCGAACCTTCAGATGGCCCTCGAAGCCGCGTTGTTCGGGCAAGGACTGCCCCGCTTCATCCGTCAGCAACAGGTCGACCCCCACCGCGGGACGCCCCGAGACGCCCGCTGACCGACGCACTTCCTGCGGCGAGGCGACCGTGCCGGAGGGCGACAGCTCGGTCATGCCCCAGCTGGTCTGAACGATGACGCCCAGCCGCTTCTCAATCCGCTCCATCAAGGCTGGAGCCAGCGGCGCGCCGCCCATGATGATCCTTTCCAGCGACGGCAGCTCCAGCCCCGCCGCCTCGACGTGCTCCAGCAGTGACAGCCAGACGGTCGGCACGCCAACGCCCGCCGTGACGCCCTCGGCGATGACCAGACGCGCCAGACTGGCGCCGTCCAGCCGCCGCCCCGGCAGCACCAGCTTAGCCCCGACCGCCGCCGTAGCGAACGGGAGGCCCCAGGCGTTGGCGTGAAACATCGGCACCACGGCCAGCAGGCTGTCGCGACTGGTCACCGCCATGACGTCGGCCTGGAGTACGCGCAGCGTATGCAGGAAGCTGGAACGGTGGGTGTAGGTCACGCCCTTGGGCGCCCCGGTCGTGCCCGAGGTGAAGCACAGCCCGCAGGGCGCGGTTTCGGGGAAGTCGCCCCACACGACCGGAGGATACGCCTCGGCCAGCAGCGGCTCCAGCACGGCGATCTCGGCCCGGCCATGCGGCAGGGCGGAGATCGCCTCGGCCTGATCCAGCACCAGTATGCGTGAAAGCGGCGACAGGTCCGCAATACGGCTGGCCAGATCGATCAGGTCGGGACTGATGAACAGGATTTTCGCCTCGGACTGGGCCAGCATGGCGGCCAGTTGCTCGGCGGTCAGGCGCGGATTCAGCGTGTGGCAGACCGCGCCCATGCCCATGATGGCGAACCAGGCCTCGACATGGCCCTGAGTATTCCAGGCCAAAGTGGCGACCCGATCCCCCTGCCCCACGCCCCAGTGACGCAGAAGCGCGGAAATCTTCAGGCTGCGGCTGCGCAGGGCGGCATAGCCGATGCGCACAACCGAGCCGTCGTCACGCGCCGTCGCCACCTCGGCGTTCGGCCGCCATTTGGCTGCGTGGTCCAGAAATTTGTCGAGGGTCAGGGGAAAGGACTGAACGTCCCCGTCGTTCATCATCATGGGTTGCGTATCCCTTCGGGCGCGCGTAGACGCCGCTAACGCGAAACAGGAGGCGGTCAGGCAGCCGCCATCAATCGTCGGACAGAGCGCCGGTCATTGCGGCAAGGGCGGCGGCTTCGCGCGAACCGCCAGCCCCTTCGCAGACGGCCCCCTCGCAGATGGCCATGAAGCCGGCCGCCATGAAGCGGGCCATGCGGGTCTTCACCGCTTCAAAATCGTCGGAGTCGCACAAGCCGCCCGACAGGCGGTTGATCCGACCCGTCCGCGCCAGCGTCAGCATCAGGGCGCCGGTGACGAAGTGGTAGCCCCAAAAGATGTCTTCCTCGGCGCAGTCCGGCAGGGCCCGCTTCAACAACTCGATCAGCTTCAACACCACCGGATCGAAGTGGAAGTCCATCAGCTCGGCCCCATAGGGCGTGTTCGAGGACAGGGCGCCCAATACGCCGTAGTTCTTCCAGTTCTCTCCGCCCTGGCTGTAGAGGTCCAGGTCCGTATCGAGGAAGGCGCGAAGGGCCGCCTCGACCGTCGGACGACCGCCCTCCGCCGCCGCCTCGCAGTCTTCCAGCGCCTTCATCCGCAGGGCGACGGTGACGCCCGCACGCCGAGCGATGACGTCGTCGTAGAGCTTCTTCTTGTCGGTGAAATAGTAGTTCAGCAGGGTGTGATGGACACCGACCCGCTGGGCCACATCCTTCAGCGTCACCCCGTACAGGCCGTGCACCGAGAACAGATACTCGGCCGCGTCGAGGATCTGCTCCATGGTTTCGGCGCGCTGCTCGACCTTGCTGCGCGGGCGGCGCGGCCGGGCCGCAGGCTTGCGGGGTGCGACAGGAGATTCCGGAGGGGCATCAGACGCCATGACGTTCTCTTTATTCACTGGCAGGCGGGCGTTTTCGGCGGCAAGGCGGGAGACAGGACCCCGAAGTTCCAGTTCCAGGCGATCCCCCCCGCCGCGCGGCGGCGGCAGACTACGGCTTCGTGGGTCTCGTACATGTCCGGCATCAGATGGTCCCGCACCACCGGAGTCTCCTCAAAGGCCATATAGAAGCGGCCCTCGCCATAGGCCGGCCAATCCGGCTGGTTCGGCGCAACAGGCGCGCCCGTCCGCGCGAAACTCGCCCAATAGGCCATCATGGCCTGAGACAGACCGCGTTCGCCTTCCGTCTCGGGAATAGCAGGCCAGCGCGGCGGCGTCCGATCAACATTGCCGAAGACATAGGGAATCTCGGATGCATGGAAGGCGTGCAGATCCGCCTCGTCCATCGCCGGATAGCCGTGGTCGAAGAAGTAGAGGAAACCGGGCTGGCCCGTGCGTTCCTGGCGGCGCGCCAGGCGCTCGGCGGTCCAGCCGTAGAGCCCGTCGCGCGGCGTCGCCAGCAGGCTCTCTTTCAGGTCCGAAGACGGATAGAGCTTCAGGAAGGTCTCGGCCAACGGGCCGTAGCTGGCGCGGATGGCCGCCTCATAGGCCTCGGCGTCCGCAGGCGGCGACGGCGGCAGCAGGAACCGCAGCGAGCGGATCTCGCCCTCGTTGAAGCCCGCCATCAGCGGCACGGGCGCCTGTTCGCCCCGGTCGAAGACCTCGACCAGCTGTTCCGGCAGGATCTTGCCGTCGATCGTGCCCCACGGGGCATAACCCTTGGCCAGAGACGCCGTCGTCAGTTCCTGAGCGTCCATGCCGCGAAGATCCGCCAGGTTCTGACGTCCCAGCTGGGCCTGCAGCCAGACGCCCACCGTCTCTGCGGCCGGGTCGCCGTGGCGGGTGGAGCGCAGTTCAGGCGTCGAGATCATATAGGCGCTCTGGGCGATCGCCTTGTGGAACAGGCCGCGCGCCTCGGGCGAGGCCATCAGATACATGACGCTGAGCGCCCCGGCGGACTCTCCGGCGATGGTGACATTGCCCGGATCGCCCCCGAAGGCGGCGATGTTGCCCTTGATCCATTTCAGGGCCGCGACCTGGTCGAGCAGCCCGTAGTTACCCGAGATTTTCTGTCGCGATTCAGCGCTCAGCTCGGGGTGCGCCAGATAGCCCAGCACCCCCAGCCGATAGTTGATCGACACCACCACCATGCCCTGGGCGGCGGCCATGCGGGCGCCGTCGTACATGGCCTCGTTCGAGGCGCCGGTGGTCAGGGCTCCGCCGTGGATCCAGACGAAGACCGGTGCAGCCTCGGCGCCCTGCGGCGCCCAGACGTTGAGGAACAGGCAGTCCTCGCTCATCGTCGGCTCTTCGCCGGAATAGATGCTCTCGCCGCGCGCCACCGGCTGATGACAGGCGGCGCCGAACCGGGTCGCATCGCGCGTCCGGGTCCAGGGCGACATCTCGGCGGGCGGACGCCAGCGGCGCCAGCCCGTGGGCGGCAGGGCGTAAGGCACGCCCCGGAAAACGTCGACCCCGTCGACGGCCTCGCCCCGCAAAGGTCCGGCCGGAGCCTGGACCACCGGCCCAGATTCCGCCCACGCAGGCGACTGAACAGTGACGCATCCGAGGGCGGCCAGGCCCGCCAGAATATGGACAGCAGCTTTCATTACGACACGACCTCCTTTTGCGACTGGAGCCGGATTTTCCGCGCCAGACCGAGGAACATCACAATCGCCAACCCATAGAAGGGCAGCAGGCAGTAGAACGCCATCTGCAGCGAATTATCCGGATGGCTGGCCCGGAAGAAATCGCTGGCGGCGCCCAGGAAGGTCGGCCCCAGCCCCAGACCGATCAGGTTCATCACCAACAGCAACAGGGCGCCGGCCAGGACCCGCTGATTGGGCCTCACCTCTTCCTGCACCAGCGTCACGGCCGGAGACAGATAGAAGTAGTTCAGCGCCATCGGCACGGACAGGAACAGCAGGGCGACACGCCAGTCCGACGCCCAGACGAAACCGGCGAAGAAGGGCGCGGCCACAATCAGTCCGACGGCGGGCAGATAGGCATAGGCGGTCTTGTAACGACGGCTAAGGCGATCAATCAGCCAGCCCGAACCGAAGATGCCCAGGCTGACGCTGACGCCCAGCAGCAGGGCGTACCACAGCGCGATCTCCTGCAGGGTCATGCCCTTTTCCCGCATCAGGAACAGGGTGGCGAAGTTCATCAGGGCATAGGTGACGAACTGAGTCGCCCCGCTGGCCAGAGCCATGCCCCTCAGCACCGGATTGGAGAAATACATCCGGCAGGTCGCCATGAAACCCGGCGCGGGCTCAGGCGCAGCAAGCGTCTGCACGGCTTCTTCCACGGCCTCAACCGGTTCATCCAGCCCGCCCTTCTTCGGCTCGCGCACGAAGAACCAGACGATCAGGGCGGTGACGAGCCCGATGACGCCCACCCAGATGAAGGCGTCGCGCCAGGAATAGGCGGCGGCGACCGAGGCCCCGAACGCCACGCCCATGGCCGATCCGATCGGCGGCCCCAGGTTGAACAGCCCCAGAGCCGTGCCGCGCGTACCGGGCCGGAAATAGTCGGAGATGATGGCGTAAGACGGGGGCACGCCCCCCGCCTCGCCCACGCCCACCATCATGCGGGCGGTCGCCAGTTGCGGATAGTTCTGAGCGAAGCCGCACGCCGCCGTCGCCGCGCTCCACAGGGCGCAGGCCAGGGACAGCACCCTGACCCGATTGGTCCGATCCGCCAGCCAACCCACCGGAATGGCGAGGATGCAGTAGAACATCGCGAAATACAGGCCGCTGATCAGACCCAGTTGGCCGTCGGTGACGCCGAGTTCGTCCTGGATCGGCTTGGCCAGGATCGACAGCAACTGCCGATCCAGAAAATTCAGGACGTAGACGAAGCAGAGAAGCGCCAGAACGAACCAGGCGCGGGCTCCCGGACGCGCAGATTGCGCGCCCGGAACGGCCGAAGGAGTTGCGGCGGCCATCGATCAGAACTCATAGCCGACGCGCACACCGAACGTGCGCGGACGCTGACGACCATAACGCCCGTCGATGAAGGCTTCGGGGTGTACGTAGTTGATTGACCGGTCGTCGAACAGGTTCTCGACATAGGCCCCGACAGTGAACTGCGTGAAGGCGAAGGCGACGTTAGCGTTGACCACCGTATAGCTGTCGGTGTCGTCATAGGTCGGCAGCGGCACAAGCGGGCGACCCGGCGTGTTCGGGAAGGCGTTGGGGAAGCTGCCGACGTGCGACACCGCCACCGACGCATTGCCCATGACGCCCGCCATCGGCTGCCACTCATAGTTGACCCGCAGAGAGCCCGACGCCTTCGGCCCGGCTAGACGCGCACCCAGAACGGCGCCAGAGATGGCGGCCTCCTGCACGCTCAGATCATCGACCTTGGCCTCGTTCAACGAGCCGGTCAGGGCCACGGTCCAGCCGTCGGCCGGCAGGGCCACGACCGACACTTCCAGCCCCTTGCTGGTCGCGCCGCCGATGTTGGTCGCGAACTGGATGGAGTCGGACACGCGGTTGGCCTGAACCTGGATGTCGTTCCAGTCGACCCAGTACAGAGCCGCATCGGCATACACCTTGCCCCCGAACCAGCGGCCCTTAACCCCGATCTCGTAGTTGATCAGGTTGTCGGAACTGGCCCCCGTGGGAATGACGATGTCATTGGGGTCGATCTGGCTGACCGTCCCCGCCTGGGCGTTGATGATCGGCGGGCGGAAACCCGTAGAGATCGCCCCATAGGTCGTGATGGCCGGCGTCGGCCGCCATGACAGGCTCAGGCGATAGGACGGCCCGTCTTCCTTGGCCTTGACGCCCGTCGCGGCCGCGATCGGCGTCATGGTAATTGGAATGCTGCTCTGACCCAGGAACGTCAGATAGTAATCGACGTAGGCTTGGTAGTTGTCGTTGACCGTCATGTCATAGGCCAACCCTAGATAGTCGGAGGTGTACCCCCCTTCCTCGGTGAAGCCCTGGGCGTCGGTCTTGCCGTAACGCAGGCCGCCGGTCACCCACAGGTCGTCCGTGAAGCGATAGGTCAGTTGGCCGAAGGCAGCTACCTCATGGCTGATGAAATGCGATCCGAAGCGGTTGTAATATTCGTCCGGCAGGCCGCCGAGCTGATACGCCGCCAAAAACTCCGGGTTCGACCGATAATTGTAGTCCACGTCCCGGCGCTTGCGGAAATAGAAGCCGCCGACCGACCAGTCGAACTTGCCGCCCGGATCAGAGACCAGCCGCAGTTCCTGCACAAAGGTGCTGTCCCATGCGTCCGCATCCAGAGCGAAGGGGAAGGCCTGGGCGTAAGAGCCCGCCAGATCGACGTAGAACAGCCCCTCATAATCCGAATAGGTCGATGAACTGGTCAGCCGCGCGCCGTCGAACTGGTATTCCAGCGTCGCGTTATAGTTCGTCATGTCGCTCTGGAAGCGGTCCGGACGGTCGGTCAGGCGGACGTATTCGCCGAGGTTCGGATTGGTCAGCGAGGAGTCGTGCGGATTGCTGATCTCGCGCGAGTACATCAGGCGGACCGAGAAGCGGTCGGTCGGCTCCCACTTGAGGATGGCGCGGCCGCCGTACTGGACCAGGGTGTTGGCGTCTTCGATCCCGGTGCCGATGTTGTCGACCCAGCCCTCTTCATTGCGCGAGAAGCCGACGATACGCAGAGCCAGCTCGTCCTCGATCAGCGGCAAGTTGACCATGGCGTTATAACGTTGACGCAGACCGCCTTCGGCCATCACGCCCAGATCAACCAGCGCGGAAGCGTCGAAGCCCGACGGATCGGGGTCGTGAGTCAGAATGCGCAGCGCCCCCGCGAGCGAACCCGACCCGAACAGCGTCCCCTGCGGCCCGCGCAGGAACTCGATCCGCTCAACGTCATACAGCGTGGGGTCAAGAATGGTGGAGTTGCCGTTGGACGAGATCGGCAGTTCGTCCAGATAGATGGCGACCGTGCTTTGCAGATTGGCGCCATAGCCGTTCGTGGCGACGCCGCGCGCGGTGAAGTTGTTGAAGTTGGCCGAGGCCCGATTCAGCACGACGCCCGGCGTCGCCGTGGCCAGACCGTCATAGTTGACGATGCCGCGCTGCGTCAGTTCTTCCTGCGACAGGCTGGTAATGCTGACCGGCACGTCCTGAAGACGTTCGGCGCGGCGAGTAGCGGTGACGATCACGTCCTCGACCTGCGCGGTCGACTGGTCGCGGCCTTCCGCCTGCGACACGGCCGAAGATTGATCCTGCGCCCAGACCTGGCCCGGCGCCAGAACAGCGGCAGGCGCCAACAGGCACGCCGAAGCGAGCAGTAAAGCCTTCATCAGATTTTCCCTCCCATGCGCCGTTTATTTCCGTCAGCGCTTGAGCCGGATTGGGACACGCATTAGCGCGGGAGTCAACATTCGCTCGCGTGATAGCGAATGTTATTGAAATCGCCCTGAACTCCGGTGAAGCTTGGCTCAGAGGAGAGCGCCATGCCCATAAAATCACTAGAGAATCGCACTGCCTTCATCACGGGAGCGTCCAGCGGGCTGGGCCTGCGATTCGCTCATGTCCTGGCTCAGGCAGGCGCGCGCGTCGCCCTGGCGGCGCGTCGGACAGACCGGCTGGAAACGGAAGTCGCCGCCATCCACGCCGCAGGCGGTCAGGCGGTTGCCGTCCCTCTGGACGTGGCGAACGCAGAAACGATCGGCGCCGCGATGGATACGGCGCAGGCCGCCCTCGGTCCCCTGTCCATTCTGGTGAACAACGCAGGCGTCGGCGGCGAAGGCGCGGCCCTGTCCATGCCTCTGGACCGGCTGGACCAGACCTTCGACGTCAATGTCCGAGGCGTCTACATCGCCGCGCGCGAGGCTGCCCGCCGCATGATCGACAGCGGCGTAGCCGCACAGGGCGACGCGCGCATCGTCAACATCGCCTCGATCGCCGGGTCGGTCCAACTGCCGGGCCTGACCGCCTATTGCGCCTCCAAGGCCGCCGTCGTGTCTATGACCAAGGGCATGGCGCGCGAATGGGCCCGGCGCCTGATCGCCGTCAACGCCATCGCGCCCGGCTATATCGAGACTGAGATCAACGCCGACTGGTTCGCCACCGAACAGGGCCAGGCTCAGATCAACGGCTTTCCCCGTCGACGCTTGATGGACGAAGACGCGCTGGATCAGGCCCTGATGCTTCTGGCGGGCCCTGCGGCGCGCTTCATCACAGGTTCGATCATCACTGTCGACGACGGCCAGTCGCTTTAGGGCCGACGCAGCGCCGAGCAGTTCCCGCCATCGTGACCTCTATCCGCCGCAACCCATCATGGAGTTGACGGGTTCACTGAGCATGACTGGATTTGGCGGATATCTGCTTTCGGCGCTCGACGACCTGTTCAAGATGATCATCGGACAGCGGCGCCTTCTATGACCTCTGGAGGCAGGGAGATAATGGCGGAATTCTCAATCGGCGATCATGTCAGCTGGAATTCAGAAGCCGGCCGGGTGAGCGGTAAAATCATCCGCATCCATCGCCAGGACTTTGATTATAAAGGGCACAGGCGACATGCATCACACGACGCGCCCCAATACGAAATCGCCAGCGACAAGACCGACCATGTCGCGGCCCACAAAAAAGACGCCCTAACCAAGCTGTCCTGAGCCGTTAAGGCGCGTCTTAAACCCCGCCGATCAGACGCAGCATCGTGCGCGCAACGGCAAAAGCCAGCACTACGCCCAGCGTCACGCTGATCGCGAACACCGCACGAAAGTGACGGTGCAGGAAGTAAAGGATGTTACCGGCCATCGACGTCGTTCCAGATCATTAACGACAGGTTGACACGAAAACCGGATAACGCCGCTACAATCGTCCGTGATCAGACCAGCCGGCTCTGCACCAGGGCCGCCGCGATGAAGCTGGCGAACAGCGGGTGCGGGGCGAAGGGGCGGCTGCGATATTCGGGGTGGTACTGCACGCCGATGAACCAGGGGTGATCCCGACGCTCGACCGTTTCGGGCAGGACGCCGTCGGGCGACATGCCGGCGAAGAACAGGCCGCCCTTTTCCTCCACCGCCTCGCGGTAGTTGATGTTCACCTCATAGCGGTGACGGTGGCGCTCGTTGATGTCGGTCTGGCCGTAGATCTCCGCGATCTTGGAGCCCGCCGCCAGGGTCGAGGCATAGGCGCCCAGACGCATGGTGCCGCCCAGATCGCCGCCATGCTCGCGCTTGACGCGCTCATTGCCCTGGACCCATTCGGTCATCAGGCCGACCACGGGCTCATCGGCCGGGCCGAACTCGGTCGAGGTCGCCTTGGGGAAGCCCGCCAGGTTCCGCGCCGCCTCGATCACCGCCATCTGCATGCCGAAGCAGATGCCGAAATAGGGGATCTTCCGCTCGCGAGCGTAACGCGCCGCCTCGATCTTACCCTCGGCCCCACGCTCGCCGAAGCCGCCGGGCACCAGGATGGCGTGGGCGCCTTCCAAGCGTTCGGCGCAGGCCTGCGGGTCGCCTTCGAAGGTGTCGGCCTCGACCCAGTCGATATTGACCTTGGCGTTGTTGGCCACCCCGCCGTGCTGCAGGGCCTCGATCAACGACTTATAGGCGTCCTTGAGGACAGTGTATTTGCCGACCACGGCGATGTTGACCTCGCCGTCCGGGTGCAGGCGGCGGCGCACGATCTCGTTCCAGCCCGACAGTTCGGGCGCCGGGGCGTCGTCCATGCCGAAGTGGGCCAACACCTGGGTGTCCAGACCCTCGCGGTGATAATCCAGCGGCACGGCGTAGATGTCGGCCGAGTCCATCGCCTGAATGACGCTGTCGGGACGGACATTGCAGAACTGGGCGATCTTGCGCTTTTCATCGGCTGGGATCGGCTCTTCACAGCGGCACAGCAGGATGTCCGGCTGGATGCCGATGGAGCGCAGTTCCTTAACCGAGTGCTGCGTCGGCTTGGTCTTCATCTCGCCGGCGGTCTTGATGAAGGGCAGCAGGGTCAGGTGGACGAAGCACGACTGGCCGCGCGGCAGGTCCTGCTCCAGCTGGCGGATCGCCTCGAAGAAGGGCAGGCCCTCGATATCGCCGACCGTGCCGCCGATTTCGACGAGAACGAAGTCCACATCCTCGCCCGCATCCGTCTTGGCCGGGTTCAGGCAGAACTGCTTGATCTGGTCGGTGACGTGCGGAATCACCTGGACGGTCGCGCCCAGATAGTCGCCACGACGCTCTTTCTCGATGATCGTCTGATAGATGCGGCCGGTCGTGATGTTGTCCGACTTGGCCGCCGAGACGCCGGTGAAGCGTTCATAGTGGCCCAGATCGAGGTCGGTCTCGGCGCCGTCGTCGGTCACGAAGACCTCGCCGTGCTGATAGGGGCTCATCGTGCCCGGATCGACGTTGAGATAAGGGTCCAGCTTGCGCAGGCGGACCTTATAGCCACGCGCCTGCAGAAGAGCGCCGAGAGCGGCGGAAGCGAGGCCTTTTCCAAGAGAGGAAACCACGCCGCCGGTGATGAACACATAGCGAGCCATGGGCGGACACCTTACTCCATGATTCGTCCTGAGCGGAGAGGCTCTGAACAAATCCAACTGTTGATCAAAAGAAGAAAGCGCGCCTCGCGGCGCGCTTCCTCGAACTCGATGGCGACGTCGCCCTTACTGGGCGGGCGCGCCCTGACCGGCGGGCAGGCTGGCTTCCAGATCGTCCAGCGACGGCGCAGCCGGAGCGGCCGGCGTCGCCGGAGCGGCTTCAGGCGCCGGGGCCGTCTGCTCAGGTTGATCCAGGGCGATGGAGCCGACGGCGTCAGCGTCGATCACCGAACGCGACCCGCGCGCATAGTTGCCTGCGATCGTCAGGCCGATGGCGCAGACGAAGAAGGCAACCGCCAGAATCGACGTCACGCGGGTCAGAAGGTTGCCCGCGCCGCGCGCCGTCATGAAGCCCGACGGCCCGCCGCCCATGCCCAGGGCGCCGCCCTCGGAACGTTGCAGCAGGATCACGGCCGACAAAGAGACCGAGATGATGATCATCGCGACGAGCAGAATGGTCTGGAGCATGGCGTCATTCATGTGGGCGCAAAAGCGCGCCGATCAAGCGGCGGCCTCTAACACCGTTGAGGGTTTCGAGCAAACAGTCCGCGCGGTCAGGCCGCGCGGATGATGCCCAGGAAGTCTTCGGCCTTCAGCGAGGCGCCGCCGACGAGAGCGCCGCCGACCTCGGTCACGGCCAGGATCTCCTTGGCGTTCGACGGCTTGACCGAGCCGCCGTACAGGATCGGCGCGGCGCGGCCGCCCTCCCCCAGCTTGGCGACCATGGCGGCGCGCACGGCGGCGTGGACTTCTTCGATCTGTTCCAGCGTCGGCGTCAGGCCGGTGCCGATGGCCCAGACCGGCTCATAAGCCACGGCGAAAGCCTTGCCCGACAACGAGGACGGCAGCGAACCGGCGACCTGGCGGCTGACGATCTCGACGGCCTGCCCGGCTTCGCGCTGCTGAAGCGTCTCGCCGATGCAGATGATGGGCTCCAGACCAGCGGTCAGGGCGGCTTCGACCTTGGCGGCGACGTCAGCGTCCGTCTCGCCGAATCCGGCGCGGCGCTCCGAGTGGCCGAGAATCACCAGACCGGCGCCCGCATCGCGAACCATCCCGGCCGAGACCGAGCCGGTGTAGGCGCCCGACGCCTCGGCGTGGCAGTCCTGCCCGCCGATTTCAACAACGCCGTCCTTCAGCGTCTGCGCCATCCGATCGATCAGGGTAGCGGGCGGGCACAGGGCCACGCGGCAGGCCGCAGCCTGTTCCTTCAACGCCTTTTCGAGGGCTTCAGCCTCGGCCAGGCTCGCGCCCAGACCGTTCATTTTCCAATTGCCGGCGACCAGCTTCACAGATTGTTTCATGCGGCCTGTCTAGTGGCGAGCGCGACAGAAGCCAAGATGTCGTCAGGCCTCACTTGCGGCGGCGGCCCCGCACCCCCTATACGCGACCCTTGGCGCCCCTTTGACGCCGGCCCTCGTCAGGTTCTTTTCGATGATCACGTACTTCCGAAACTTCGCCAAGTCGAAATGGGCCGCAGGCCTGTTCGCCCTGATCATCCTCAGCTTCCTGATCGTCGGGGCGCAATCCGACATCTTCGCCAATCTGGGGCCGCGCCACATCATCAGCGCCGGGGACCGCAGCGTCGATTCCGGCCAGTTCCGCGCCGACTTCGAGCGCGTCCGCGCCAATCTTCAGGAGCAGGCCGGTCGTCCCGTCAGCTATGACGACATGGTCAAGGAGAACCTGCACCAGCAGTATCTCGACAGCCAGACCCAACGACTGGGCTTCCTGGACTGGGCCTACAAGGCCGGCATCCGTCCGGGCAAGGAGCTGATCCTGGCTCAGATCCGCAAGATTCCCGCCTTCTTCAACCAGATCACGGGCCAGTTCGACAAAGACCTGTACGCCCAGGCCCTGGCCCAGCAGAACCTGACGTCCGAAATGCTGGAAGACGACCTGCGCGACCAGTATGTCACCGCCCACGTCGGATCGGCCGTCTTCGCCGGCCTGCAGGCGCCGCGCGTCTACGCCGCCCTGCTTGCGGGCCAGGCGCTGGAAACGCGCGACGGCCGCTGGTTCTCGGTCACTCAAGCCATGGCGGGCCGCGCCGGCGCTCCGACCGACGCGCAGTTGACCGCCTTTATGAAGGAAAACGAGGCGCGTCTGCGCAGCCCCGAGTTCCGCATGATCTCTCTGGTCCTGTTCTCGCCCGGCCCGAACGACGCCCCCCCCGCGATCACCGAAGAGCAGATCAAGGAGCGTTATGAGTTCCGCAAGGCCGCCCTGGCCGAACCGGAAAAGCGCACCTTCGTCACCCTGACGGTCCCGACCAAGGAAGCCGCCGACAAGATCGCCGCCGACCTGCGCGCTGGTAAGAACCCCGCCGAGGTGGCTAAGGCCAACAACATTCAACTGGGCGACTACAAGGCCACGCCGCAGGCCGCCGTGGGCGACCCCGCCGTCGGCGCCGCCGTCTTCGCCCTGGCCGCCGATCAGGTGTCCGCGCCGATTCAGGGCCGTCTGGGCTTCACGGTCGCCAAGGTCGCCACGATTCAGGCCGGCGAGGCCGTGTCGCTGGAAACCGCCCGCGCCGCCGTGGTTCAGGAGCTTCAGGCCGAAGCTGTGAAGGCCGCGACCTACGCCAAGGTCGAACAGTTCGAGAAGGCGCGTCAGGAAGGCAAGAACCTGGCCGACGCCGCGACCGCCGCCAAGGCTCGCGTGATCCAGCTGCCGCCCTTCACCGAACAGGGCCAACTGCCGGACGGCCAGCCGATGAACGCCCCGCGTCAGGTTCTGGAAAGCGCCTACGCCCTGTCCAAGGGCGGCGAGAGCGACGTCATCGACGCCGGCGACGGTCAGTATTTCGCCGTCCGTCTGGACGAAATCCGCCCGTCGGCCCTGCCCACGCTGGACGAGGTGCGCGCGCCGCTGGGCCAGCAATGGACGATGCGTGAAAACGCCCGCCTGCTGTCGGCCAAGGCCGAAGAGCTGGCCGGTCGCGTCCGCGCCGGCGAAGACATCGCCAAGGTCGCCGCCGACGCAGGCGTCCAGTTGACGGTCCGCACCGCCGTCCAGCAAAGCCGCGAGTCGCAGGCTCAGGTCGGCGATGGCGTGCTGCGCGGTCTGTTCGGTCAGGCCAAGGGTCAGGTCTTCTCGGGCCAGCAGGCCCAGGACAGCTTCGTCGTCGGCCGTGTCGACGCCATCCACGCCGCTGATCCGGCTCTGGCGGCGCCGCTGGCCGAGCAGGCTCGTCCGCGCCTGACCGAGGAACTGGCCAACACGATGGCTGACCGCACCATCGCCGCCGCCGCCGCGCGCACCAAGTCGCGCAACGATCCGGCCCTGGCCCTTCAGGCCCTGGGCGTCGAGGCCCCCGCCGCTCCGGCGGCGGCCCCGGCCGCTCCCGCCAAGAAGTAATGCAGCAAGAACGCGACGCCTTCATCGCCGGCCTGACGGCGGGCCGCCCTCAGGTTCTGGTCCGCCGCCTGATTGATGATCTGGAGACCCCC
This sequence comes from Brevundimonas naejangsanensis DSM 23858, assembly GCF_000421705.1. Taxonomy (GTDB): domain Bacteria; phylum Pseudomonadota; class Alphaproteobacteria; order Caulobacterales; family Caulobacteraceae; genus Brevundimonas; species Brevundimonas naejangsanensis. The sequence goes on along the minus strand of NZ_ATXN01000002.1, from coordinate 79,103 downwards.
GTCTCGGCCTTCCTGAAGGTCGGGCATGGGCGGCGCTACGCCAGCCTGTTCGAGTCGGTCGAAGGCGGAGCCGTCAACGGCCGCTATTCCTTCGTCACCCTGTCGCCGGACGTGGTCTGGCGCTGCCGGGACGGCAAGGCCGAGATCGCGCGCGGCGCCGACGTCCTGTCGGAAACCTTCACGCCCGAAGACCGGCCCGCGCTGGAATCCCTGCGCGCCCTGATCGCGGCGACGAAGTTCGAGCTGCCCGCTGACCTGCCCCCCATGGCCGCCGGTCTGTTCGGGGTCTTCGGTTACGACATGGTGCGGCTGCTGGAGCCGCTGGGCCCGGCTAACCCCGACCCGCTGGACCTGTCCGACGCGGTGATGGCGCGTCCGGCGCTGGTCGCCATCTTCGATTCGGTGAAACACGAAATCGTCCTGATCGCCGCCGCCTATCCCGACACTGTGACAGACCCGGATCAGGCCTACACAGCCGCCGAGGCCCGGCTGGAGGACTTCGAGGACCGCCTGCGCGGGCCCCTGCCGATCCAGCGCGAGGTCGAGCCGGTTGCGGCGCCCGATTTCCACTCGGACGTGGACGAGGCCGCCTTCGGCCGCATGGTGGCGCGGGCCAAGGACTACATCGTCGCCGGCGACATCTTCCAGGTCGTGCTGGCGCACCGTTTCTCGGCGCCGTGGGCCCTGGACCCGTTCGCCTTCTATCGGTCGCTGCGTCGCGGCAACCCGTCGCCCTATCTGTTCTTCCTCGACTATGTGGATTTCCAGCTGGCGGGCTCCAGCCCGGAAATCCTGGTCCGGCTGAAGGACGGGCGCGTCACCATCCGCCCGCTGGCGGGCACCCGTCCGCGCGGCGCCACGCCCGAGCAGGACAAGGCGCTGGAAGTCGAACTTCTGGCCGATCCCAAGGAACGGGCCGAGCATCTGATGCTGCTGGACCTGGGCCGTAACGACGTGGGCCGCGTCTCCAAGCCCGGTTCGGTCGAGGTGACCGAAAGCTTCGTGGTCGAGCGCTACAGCCAGGTCATGCACATCGTCTCCAACGTGAACGGCGACGCCGATCCCAAGCTGGACGCGGTGGACACCCTGCTAGCCGCCCTGCCCGCCGGCACGCTGTCGGGCGCGCCCAAGGTTCGGGCGATGGAGGTCATCGACGAACTTGAGACCGAAAAGCGCGGAGTCGGCTACGGCGGCGGCGTCGGCTATATCTCGGCCAATGGCGAGGCGGACATCTGCATCGTCCTGCGCACCGCCATGTTCGCCAAGGGCCAGATCTTCGTTCAGGCGGGCGCAGGCGTCGTCGCCGACAGCGACCCGGCCGCGGAGTATGCTGAAACTCTGGCTAAAGCCCGCGCTCCGATGAAAGCGGCCGAGGACGCCTGGCGTTTCACTGCGACCACGCGCGGCCAAGGTTCCGACGGCTAGGGATTGGAAACCATGGCAGCCTGGTCAAATGATATGCCTGGGCCCACGACCATGGTCCCGGCCAGAAGGACCGCCGTCGTCGCGGCGAAGGCGGCAGCCGCCAGCAGGCGCAGCGGCTTGGGTTGTTCGACGGGCGCCTCGTTCAACAGGGCTCGAGCGTCACGGATGCATTCTACAGGGGTCAAGACGGATTTCTTCCGATGGCGATGCCCCTCTATCGCCCGGACAGCTTAACGTCCGCTTTCAATCGGCCCGTTTGCCTTCCATGCTTGGGCCGCCCTGCCTCCCCGTCTTCAAGAAGCCTTCGCCATGATCCTCGTCGTCGATAACTACGACAGCTTCACCTACAACCTCGTCCACTACCTCGCGGAGTTGGGCGCCCAGACACACGTCGTCCGCAATGACGACCTGACCGTCGAGGAAGCCTGGACCCTTCAGCCCGAGGCCGTCCTGCTGTCGCCCGGCCCCTGCGCGCCGGATCAGGCGGGCATCTGCCTGTCGCTGATCGAGACGGCGGCTGAGACCATGCCCATCCTGGGCGTCTGCCTGGGTCACCAGTCGATCGGCCAAGCCTTCGGCGGCGAGGTGGTGCGCGCCAAGACCCTGATGCACGGCAAGACCTCGCCTATCCTGCACGAAGGGCGCGGCGTCTTCGGCGGCCTGCCCTCGCCCTTCACAGCGACGCGTTATCATTCGCTGGCCGTGCGCCGCGAAACCCTGCCCGACGCGCTGGAGGTCACCGCCTGGACCGAGGACGGCGAGATCATGGGCCTGTCGCACCGCACGCGCCCGATCCACGGCGTCCAGTTCCACCCGGAATCCATCGCCACCGAGCACGGCCATGCGATGATCGCCAATTTCCTGGATCTGGCGGGCGTCAAGCGCCATTCCAGCCTGAAGAATCCGGCGAGCGTGTGATGGACAGCATCAAGCCCCTGCTGGCCAAGCTGGTCGATGGACAGGTGCTGACCCTGAACGAGGCCAAGGCCTTCTTCGCCGCCTGCCTGCGCGGCGAACCGACCCCGTCCCAGGTCGCCGCCGCCGTCACCGCCCTGCGCATCCGCGGCGAGACGGTGGACGAGATCGTCGCCTTCGCCAGCGCCATGCGCGAGGCCGCCCTGTCGCTGAACCACCCGTTCGATCAGGTGATCGACACCTGCGGCACCGGCGGCGACGGCCAGCACACCTATAACGTCTCGACGGCGGCCTCTTTCGTTCTGGCGGGCGCAGGGCTGAAGGTCGCCAAGCACGGCAACCGCGCCATCAGCTCCAAGTCCGGTTCGTCCGACGTTCTGGCTGCGCTGGGGGTCAATCTGGACGCCACGCCCGCCCAGCAGGCGCGGGCGCTGGATCAGGCGGGCATCGCCTTCCTGTTCGCGCCGACCTATCACGGGGCCATGCGTCACGTCGGGCCGGTGCGCGGCGAGATCGGCTTCCGCACGGTATTCAACCTGCTGGGGCCGCTGTGCAATCCGGCGGGCGCGACGCATCAGGTGATGGGCGTCTACGACCCTGCCCTGCTGGAGCCGCTAGCCGAGGTTCTGGGCCGACTGGGCGCCCGGCGCGCCTGGACCGTCAACGGTCAGGGTCTGGACGAACTGACCACCACAGGCCCGACTGAGGTGGCCGAGTGGAAGGACGGCGTCGTCCGCCGCTTCACCGTCACGCCCGCCGACGCCGGCCTGCCGCTGTCGACGCTGGACGACCTGCGCGGCGGCGACGCCGAGCATAATGCGGCGGCCCTGACCGCCCTGCTGGCGGGCGAGCGCGGTCCCTACCGCGACATCGTCCTGCTGAACGCCGCAGCCGCCCTTGTAGTGGCCGGGCGGGCCGAGGACCTGAAATCGGGCGCCGAACTGGCCGCCGCCGTCATCGACGACGGCCGCGCCGCCGCCGCCCTGGCTGAACTGGTGCGCGTCTCCCACGCGCCGATCGAAGACGAGGACGCCTGATGAGCGACGTTCTGGACCGCATCGCCGCCTACAAGCGCGAGGATGTCGCCGCCCGCAAGGCCGCCGTTTCGCAGGACGCGATCGAGGCCCGCGCGAAAGAGGCTACGGCCCCGCGCGGTTTCCGCGCCGCCCTGGCCAGACGTTTCGCCGAAACCGGCCGCCCGGCCCTGATCGCCGAGATCAAAAAGGCCAGCCCCTCCAAGGGCCTGATCCGCGCCGACTTCAACCCGCCCGCCCTCGCGCAGGCTTATGAACGCGGCGGCGCCTCCTGCTTGTCCGTCCTGACCGACGGCCCCAGCTTTCAGGGTGACGACGCCTATCTGACCGCCGCACGCGCGGCCGCCGCCCTGCCCTGCCTGCGCAAGGACTTTCTGGTCGATGCGTGGCAGGTGGCCGAGAGCCGGGCGCTGGGCGCCGACTGCATCCTGATCATCATGGACATGGTGGACGACGCCCTGGCCGCAGACCTGCTGGCCGAGGCGACCCGCTGGGGCATGGACGCTCTGATCGAGACCCACGACGCCGACGAAATGGCGCGCGCCGCCAAACTGGTTCAGGGCCGCGACGACGCCCTGATCGGCGTCAACAACCGCTCGCTGCGAACCTTCGAGGTCGATCTGGCGACGACCGAGCGCCTGGCGGCGATGAGCCCTAACGGCGCTTTGCTGGTCGCCGAAAGCGGCCTGTTTACGCCAGAGGATGTAGCGCGAGGGGCGGATGCGGGGGCCCGCGCCCTGCTGGTCGGCGAAAGCCTGATGCGACAGGCGGACGTCGAAGCCGCGACCCGGGCCTTGCTGGCCTAAGCTCCTCTTCCCGCTCATCCCGGCGGACGCCGGGATCCAGTGCTTTGGCTAAGGCCGCAGCCATGGCCGTCCCAGGCTCGGTTCACTAAAAACTGCGCGCGTGGTTCTTACTGGATCCCGGCGTCCGCCGGGATGAGCGGGGAGTAAGGGATCAGCCCGCCTTCGTCGCGATCACCCGCAGCACGGCATCGGCCGCCAGTTCCGACGGGTCCGGCCCGCCGCGCCCCATCAGGTCCAGAGCCTCGGTCTGACGGCGCGCCTGATCGGCCGCCGCCTCGGGATCGGTCAGTAGCCGCCCCACCACCTTGGCAAGCGCCTGCGGCGTCGCCTCGTGCTGGATGAACTCGGGCGCGATGGCCTCGTCGGCGGCGATGTTGAACAGGGTGATGTGCTTGGCCGTCACCAGCCGCTTCATCAGGACGTAGCTCAGCCCGTCGATCTTATAGGCGATGACCATCGGCGCGCCCGCCAGCGCCAGTTCGGTCGAAACCGTGCCGCTGGTGGCCAGGGCGGCGTTTGCAGCCTTCATCGCGTCGTACTTGTCGGCCTCCTGCACGACATGGGCGCGGAACGGCCAGGCGGCGACGCGGCCCGCCACGTCGGCGGCGACCGTGCCCGCCGCGACGACGGCGATCTCCAGCCCCGGAATCTGCGCCTTCAACTGCTTCACCGCCTGCTCATAGACAGGCGTCATGCGCGTGATCTCGCTTGGGCGACTGCCCGGCAGGACCAGCAGTAGCGGCGCATCCGCCGTAATGCCTCGCGCCGCGCGGAAGCGGGCGCCGTCGGCCCCCGCCATGTCGACGTGCAGCGCCTGTGAGCCGACGACTGTCGTCGGCAGACCCGCCTTCTCGAACCACGGCGCGTCCAGCACATAGAGGGCCAGCAGGTGATCCACCGCCCCCGCCAGCGTCTTGGCCCGCCCCGGCCGCGAGGCCCAGACCTGCGGCCCGACGTATTTGATCAGCGGCGTCTTCGGCGAGGCGGCGCGGATCGCCTGAGCCACGCGGATGGTGAAGCCCCAGCTGTCGATCAGAACCACGGCGTCCGGCTTCTCCGCCGCCGCCAGCGCCGCCGTCTCGGCCACGCGCTTCTTGACCCGTCCGTAGGCCTTCAGCCCCTCGATCCAGCCCAGGATCGACAGTTCGGCGATGTCGAAGGGGCTCTCGACGCCCTCAGCCGCCATCTTGGGGCCGCCCACGCCGACGAAGACCACGTCCTTGCCCAGCCGCGCCTTCAGCGCCCGCGCCAGACCGGCGCCCAATGCATCGCCCGAGGCCTCGGCCGCCACCAACATGACCTTCAGCGGACGGCTCATCGCGGCTCTCCCCACACGAACAGGCCCAGACGGTCGGCCGCCTCAACCAGACCTTCGTGGTCGATGACGATCAGCCGCCCCTCGAACCCGCCGATCCCGGCCAGACCCGCAGCAGCGGCCAGTTCGACCGTCGTCGGCCCGATAACGGGCATGTCGACGCGCAGATCCTGGATCGGCTTGGGCGCCTTGCCCAGCGCGCCGCGCGCAAAGCCGGGCGAGCCGCGCAGGTCGGCGGGCAGACCCGCCACGCGGCGCAGCATCTCGTCCGTGCCTTCCTGAGCCTCGACCGCCAGCACCAGTCCGTCGCAGACGACCGCGCCCTGACCGATATCCAGTTCGCCTGATTTTTCAGCGACGTGCAGCGCCTTCTCCAGGTCCGCCAGTTGCTCCGCCGTCGGCGCCACGCGGCCCAGCGCACCCGCCGCCAGCATCTCGCCGCCCAGAATGTCGTCCGCGCCCTCGACGGCGAAGCCTTCGTCCTCGAATACCGACAGAATCTTGCGCAACAGGGCGTCGTCGCCCTTTGACGCCGCCGCGATGATGCCGGGCAGCAGGGATGCACCCTTAAGATCGGGCTTCAACGTCTTGAAATCCGGGCGGTTAACGTAGCCCGCCAGACAGACCGCGCGACAGCCCTCGGCCCGCATGGCCTTCACGATCTTGCCGATCTCGGCCATGCCGAAGTCCTGTCCCGGCCAACGGTGCAGGTGGGCGTCGGCGAAGCCCCTCAGGCGGATGATGAAGACCTCGCGCCCCTCGGCCTCGCAGCGCTGGGCGACGCGGATGGGCAGATCGCCCGAACCCGCGATCAAGGCCAGCTTGGGCGCGGTCGTCATTCCGCGCCCGGCAGGCACAGCGGGCGCTTGCCGCCGTCACGGATGAAGGCGGTGATCTCCATGATCTCGGGCAGGTCGGCGTAGTTCGCCTCGACCCGGTCCAGACGCTCAGCGAAGACCCCTTCGCCCTCGAACAGGTCGCGATAGGCGGCCAGCAGGCGGCGCACCGCGTCCTTGCCGTAGCCCTTGCGCTTCAGCCCGATCAGGTTGAGTCCGTGCAGGCTGGCGTGATTGCCCCAGACCGAGCCGTAAGGAATGACGTCGCGCGTCACGGCGGCCAGACCGCCGACGATGGCGCCCTGCCCGACGCGGCCGTTCTGATGGATGGCGCACAGGCCGCCGAGGAACACCTTGTCGCCGACATGGACGTGGCCGCCCAGGGTGGCGTTGTTGGCCATGGTGACGCTGTCGCCGACCACGCAGTCGTGGCCGACGTGGGCGCCGGTCATGAACAGGTTGTTCGAGCCGACGCGGGTGACGCCCGATCCCTGCGGCGTGCCCCGGTTGAAGGTGCAGTGCTCGCGGATCAGGTTGTTCTCGCCGATCTCCAGCCGCACCGGCTCGCCCCTGTAGCCGCCGTGCTGCGGATCGCCGCCGATGACGGCGAAGGGGTGAACCGTCGTGTTGGCGCCGACGCTCACATCCTGCTGGATCACCACATGGCTGACCAGACGCACGCCGGAAGCCAGCGCCACGCCCGGCCCCACGGTGCAGAACGGGCCGATCTCGACCCCGTCCGCCAAGGTCGCCGAGGCGTCCACCACGGCGGTCGGGTGGATGGTCACTGGGCGGGCTCCGCCACGGTCACGACCATGGCCATGAACTCGGCCTCGGCGGCCAGCTTGCCGTCGATGAAAGTCTCGCCGCGGAACTTGTAGGCGTCGCCGCGCGCCTTGATGACCTTGACCTCCATGCGCAGTTGGTCGCCCGGACGCGCGGGCTTGCGGAAGCGCACTCCGTCGATCGACATGAACATGATGACCTTGTCGGCCACCGCGACGTCCAGCGACTTGGACATCAGCAGCGCGCCCGTCTGGGCCATGGCCTCGACGATCAGCACGCCCGGCATGACCGGGTCGATCGGGAAGTGGCCGGGGAAGAAGGGCTCGTTGTGGGTGACGTTCTTGATGCCGACGATGGAGGTCGCCGCCACGAAGTCCTGCGCCTTGTCGACCAACAGGAAGGGATAGCGGTGCGGCAGGCGACGCATCACCTCGGCGTAATCGATCTTGTTGTCTTCGCTCATTCTTTCGATTCCTTCGCGCCCTTCTTCTGGGACGCCTGTTTGGACAGCCAGACCGTCTCGCGCAAGAACTGGCGCAAAGGCTTGGCGGGATAGCCGGACCAGATCTCGCCCGGCGGAATGTCGGCCAGGACGCCGCCGCCGGCCGCGACGCGCGCGCCTTCGCCGATGGTGATGTGGTCGCCCACGCCCGCCCGGCCGCCGAAGATGCAGTTATCGCCGCTGGTGACCGAACCCGAGATGCCGGTGTGCGCCGCCATCAGGTTGTTGCGGCCGATGACGCAGTTGTGGCCGATCATGACCAGATTATCGATCTTGGTATTCTCGCCGATGACGGTGTCGTCATAGGCGCCCCGGTCGATGCAGGAATTGGCCCCGACCGTCACCCCGTCCTGCAGGATGACGCGACCCAATTGGGGAATATCCACCGGCCCGGCTTTCGACCCGGCGGCGCCGAAGCCCGCCTCGCCTATGCGCGCGCCGGCCAGAAGCTTCACCCGGTCGCCCAGCAGGGCGAAGCCGACAGTGACGCCAGCGCTGATCAGGCAGTCGCGGCCGATCTGGACGCCCGGTCCGATCACGGTGTTGGCGCCGATGCGCGTGCCGCGCCCGATGCGGACGCCCTCGCCCAGAATGGCGCCCGGCTCGACCACAACGGTGTCGTCCTCGGCGGCCTCGGCGACCGTGATGGCGCGGTCCAGACGGATCGGCCGATGCAGCAGCGACGATGCCCGCGCCCAGGCGGCCTGAGCCTCGCCCGACACGATGACGGCGGCGTCAGCGGGCGCCGCATCCACGGCCGACGGCGGCACGATCACGCAACCCGCCTTGGTCTGCGCCAGGGCGGCGGCGAACTTGCGGTCGCCCAGAAACGCAATCGCGCCCCGGTCCGCACTGGACAGGGGCGCAACGGCCGAGATGACGACCTCGCCGCCCCGGACCACCTCCCCGCCGATGTGTTCGGCGAGGGCGGCGACCGTCAGGGGCGACAGGGTCTGGAAGAACCTCGGATCGGGCATGGCCCGTCTTACGACTGCGGCTGGGCCGGAACCGGCATGCGGTTAAAGCTCAGCGTCGGCAGCTGGGCGTTCAGGCGCTGGATCACGGTATCGGTGACGTCCATGGCCGGGTTCAGGATGAAGACGCTCTCGCGGTCGATCATGATGCCGCAGCCCTTCTCCTGATAGACGGCGACCAGCAGAGGCTCGATGGCTTCCGAAATCTTGCGGCGCTGTTCAGCCAGGGTGTAACGCAGTTCGTTCTCGCGCGTGGCTTCCAGTTGCTGGGCTTCCTGGATGCGCTGCTGCAGCTGCTGGCGGCGCTGGTTCATCTGGTCAGCCGGGATGGTCGCCTGACCCTGCTGCAGGGCCTGAGCCTCGGTCTGGATGGTGGTGGCGTAGGGCTGGATTTCGCCCTGAACTTCCTGCGCCAGCTGTTCCATGCGGGTCTGAACGGCCTGGCCGACAGTCGACTGGGCCAGAACGCGCTGGTTGAAATAGACGCAGACGCCGGGAATGACCGGGCCGGGGTTGGCCGGGCCCTGCGACTGGGCCAGGGCAGCCGAGGCGGTCAGCGAAGCGAGGGCGAAGGCGCCGATAGCGATGAGTTTCATAATCTAAGCCTTAGTGACGGCGGTCAGGCCGCAGTTAGAATTGGGTGGAGGTCGAGAAGCGGAACGTCTCGGTCTTGTCGTAGTCTTCGCGGGCCAGAACCTTGGAAAGGTCGAAACGGATCGGCCCCATCGGCGAACGCCAGTGGATGCTGATGCCCGCCGCCGCGCGCAAGGCCAGGTCGTCGACGATGTTGGGGTTGCGAAGCCCCGTCGACGGGTCGACCAGATAACGGTCATCCAGCTTGCCGATCGTGCCGACGTCCGCGAACAGCGAGGTCTTGATGCCGTATTCATCGGGCAGCATGTTCGGCACGGTCAGTTCGACCGTACCGATGGCGTAGAAGTTGCCGCCCAGGGCGTCCGTCGTGGTCAGATCGCGCGAGCCCATGCCCGCCGTCTCAAAGCCGCGGAAGGTGTTGCCGCCCTTGAAGAAGCGGTCGTTGATCCGGATCGGATCGCCGTTCCACCCGCTGACATAACCCGTCTGGCCCTGGAAACTGACCACCCAGTTCGGACGGATGCCATAGTACCAGGAGGCGTCCGCCTCGGTCCTGATGTAGTTCACGTCCCCGCCGATGCCGGCAAAGTCCTGACGCAGGGAGGCCGTCCAGCCGCGCGTCGGGCGCACCGGATCGTTCAGGCGGTTGACCAGCAAGGTATAGCCCGCCGAGGAGTTCAGGAACGACCCTGCCTGATCGCACAAGGCCGACGAGCCGGCGCCGACGCCCCCGCAATAGCCGTACGGGATGACGACTTCATCGCTCTTCAGGAAGTAGCGAGCGCTGAAGCTGGCGTAGCCGTTCAGCGGATAAGTTACACGCACCCCGCCGCCCGTAGAGCGATAGTCATAGGACGAATATTTGCTGAGGTCGTAGCGGGTGTGGAACAGGTCGAAGCCCGCCCGCACGTCGCGCCCCAGGAACTTGGGCTCGGTGAAGCGGAAGTCGATCTGCTGACGCAGCGAACCCCATTCGGCGCGGGCCACGACGTTCTGGCCGCGACCGCGGAAGTTGCGCTCGGTGATGCCCAGGTTCAGCACGAAGGAGTCGACCGAGCTGAAACCTGCCCCGACCGACAACTCGCCGGTGGGCTGTTCTTCGACGGTCACGTTGACGACCGAGCGGTCCGGCGCGCTGCCGCGCGTCTCTTCGATCTTGACGTCCTTGAAGAAGCCCAGGGCGCGCAGGTTGTTGCGCGAACGCTCGACCAGCGAGCGGTTGAAGGCGTCGCCTTCGCCCACCATCAGTTCGCGGCGGATGACGGTGTCCAGCGTGCGGGTGTTGCCGACTACATTGATGCGGTCGATGTAGACGCGCTGGCCTTCACGCACGTTGAAGGTGACGTTGACGGTATCGGTTTCAGGATCCGCGCGATAGGTCGGGTTGATCTCGACGAAGGCGTAACCGGCCGAGCCAGCGGCGAAGGTCAGGGTGTCGACCGCCGCCTGAATGCGATCGCTTTCATACAGATCGCCCTTGCGGATCGGCAGCAGCAACTGCAGGAAGTCGCCGTTCAGCCGGTCATTCTCGGTGACGACCTTGATCTCGCCGAAGTTGTAGCGGTCGCCCTCGTCCACCGTGACGGTGACGCCGAAGGCGCTGTTGTCCGGCTTCAGCTCAGCCACCGACGACAGGATGCGGAAGTCGTAATAGCCGCGGTTCGTATAGAATTTGCGCAGCTGTTCCCGGTCGTAATCCAGCCGGTTCGGATCGTAGTTGTCGTTGGAGCTGAACAGCCGCCACCATTTGGAGGTCTTCGTCACCATGACCCCGGCCAGGTCGCTGTCCGAAAATGCTCGATTGCCCAGGAAGGTGATGGCGGCGATGCCCGTCTCGGGGCCCTCGTCGATCTCGAACACCACGTCGACGCGGTTCTGATCCAGTTGGACTAGCTTAGGCGTCACCGTCGCCGAGATGCGGCCCGACAGGCGGTAAAGTTCGACGATCTTGCCGACGTCTTCCTGAACCCGGGCGCGGGTGTAGATGCCGCGCGGGCGGATCGTGACCTCGTCGCGCAGCTTCTTCTCAGCCAGCGCCTTGTTACCCTCGAACGTCACCTGGTTGATGATCGGGTTCTCGGCGATCTCGACGATCAGATCGCCGTTCGCCTGCAGGCCCAGTTGAACGTCGGCGAACAGACCTGTGCGCGACAAGGTCCGCACCGCCACGTCGATGGTCACGGCGTCGATGGTGTCGCCCGGCTGAATCGGCAGATAGGACAGGACCGTCGTCTGGTCGATCCGCTCATTGCCGCGCACCACGATACGGTTCACCACGGCGCGATCGGCCTGGGGCGGCGCTTCCTGAACCACGACGTTGGGCGTCTGTTGGGCCAGCGCAGGGCTCGCGAGGCCGGCGGCGAAGGTCAGGGCTAGGGCGCTGACCCCGAGAATGCGGCCACGGGTCTGGGTCATGAGGCGACTGTCGTTTTGATTCATGCGGGTACCATCGGGGGCTGGCGTCGGCTCACGAGACGAGCCCGCCGAGGAATTTGAAGAGATTGAGCTTCTGCAGATCGTTCCAGGTCGCGAACAACATCAAACTCGCCAGCAAAGCAAGACCGACCCGGTACCCCGCTTCCTGCACCCTGGCCGCCATCGGACGGCGCGCCACGGCTTCATAAGCGTAGAACAGCAGGTGCCCCCCATCCAGAACGGGAATGGGCATCAGATTTAAAAAGCCGATTCCGACCGAAAGTATGGCCGCGAAGCTCGTCAGCGTCAGCAACAGATTGCGAACAATGGCCCAGGGCTCGGGATTGGCCGCCACGGCGGCGTTGGTCAGGGCGCCCGAAGCCTTGGCGATGCCCAGCGGCCCGCTGAACTGATCGCCCGACTCGCGGCCCGTGAAGATGCGGCCGATATAGGTCAGGGTCGTATTCAGGATGGCGCCCGTCTCGCGCACGCCCTGCCCCACAGCTGCGATCGGGCCGTAACGGACATGACGAATCTCGTCGCGGGTCGAACCCAGGGCCAGACCGATGCGGCCGACGGTGACGCGACCCGCGATGCGATCAGTCTCAACCCGGCGCTCAGGCGTAGCGGTCAGTTGCACCGCCTGATCGCCGCGCTCGACGGTGAAGCGCACCGGATCTCCGCTGCTCAGAGCCACAACGCGCGTCACCTCGCCGCCATCGGCAATCAGCTTGCCGTTGACGTGAGTGATCAGGTCGCCCTGCTGGAAGCCGGCGGCGGCGGCGGGCGATCCCGCCTGCACCTGCATCACCCGCGCCGGACGAAGCTCGACGCCGACCAGGCTGAACAGCAGTGTGAAGATGAAGATGGCCAGGACGAAGTTGGCGAACGGGCCGCCCGCCACGACCAGGGCGCGCTGCCACAGCGGCTTGAAATACAGATAATCGCGCTCGGCGCCCGGTCCGTGCTTGACCGTCAACGCCTGGCGCATCGTCTCCAGCCCCGCACGGTCGGGCACGCCGGTGGCATCCAGATCGCCGGAGAACTTGACGTAGCCGCCCAGCGGCAGCCAGCCCACGCGCCATTCGACGCCGTGTTTGTCAGTGCGTTTGAAGATGGCGCGGCCAAAGCCGATGGCGAAGCGATCCATCTTCACGCCAAAGGCGCGCGCGGTCAGGAAATGCCCCAGTTCATGCACCGTCACGACCAACGTCAGAACGAGCAGAAACGGCACGACATAGGTCAGAATCTGGCTGATCACGCCTATCATGCCGCTCATCTCTCCTGCGCCCTCAGGCAGCCATGTTCAGCGAGGCGATGACGTCGCCCGCAATCCGCCGCGCCTGCGCATCGACGGCCAGAGCCGCGTCGCAGGCATCGTCCGAACCGCAAGACACGCCCGCGCTGGTCGCCTTCTCAAGGGTGTCGGCGACGACTGCGGCAATATTGAGAAAGCCCAGCCTTCGGTCAAGAAACGCCAGAGCCGCCACTTCGTTGGCTGCATTGAAGACGATCGGCGATGCGCCGCCTGCGGCCAAGGCTTCGCGCGCCAGCCTCAGGGCCGGAAAGCGCGCCTCGTCGGGAGCCTCGAACGTCAGCCGCCCCAACGACGCCAGGTCCAGCTTGGGCGCAGGCCAGGCCAGCCGATCCGGCCAGGACAGGGCGCAGGCGATCGGCGTCTTCATGTCCGGCGGACCCATCTGGGCCAGGGTCGAACCGTCCACATATTCCACAAGGCTGTGGATGATTGATTCCGGGTGGACCACCACATCGACCCGCTCGCCCGGCATGTCGAACAGATAGGCGGCCTCGATCAGTTCCAGCCCCTTGTTGGCCATGGTGGCGCTGTCGACTGAGATCTTGGCGCCCATACTCCAGTTCGGATGGGCGACCGCCTGTTCGGGCGTGATCCGCGTCATGGCGGCGCGCGGCAAGGTGCGGAACGGCCCGCCCGAGGCCGTCAGCACCAGCTTGGACACGCGCTCGGGCGCCTCAAAGGGGAAGACCTGAAAGATGGCGGAATGCTCGGAATCAACCGGGATCAACTGGCCGCCGCTGCGCCGGACCCGCTCGATCAACGTCGGACCGCAGCAGACCAGGCTCTCCTTATTGGCCAGGGCCAAGGTCGCTCCGGTTCCCGCCGCCGCCCAGGCCGAGCGCAGGCCCGCCGCCCCGACGATGGAGGCCATGATCCAGTCGGCTGGCCGCGTGGCCGCCTCGACAATGGCGCCAGGACCGGCCGCCGTTTCGATCCCTGTTCCCCTCAGCGCTTCGCGCAGTTCATTCAGCCGCGCGGGATCGGCTGTCACAGCGATGCGCGGGCGCCAGCGGCGCGCCTGCTCGACCAGCCGGGCGATATTGGCGCCGCCGGTCAGGGCCTCGACCTCGAACCGCGCAGAGCCCGCGCCTTGCGCCTGCTCCATCAGGTCCAGCGTCGACGAGCCGACGGACCCCGTCGAGCCCAGAACCGTCACGCGCCGCGCGATCACGCCGCCCGCTCCAGCATGAGGACGATCAGGCGCCCGGCGGCGACCACGACCACGGCGAACATCAGGCCGTCGACGCGGTCAAGCAGGCCTCCGTGGCCCGGAATCAGATTGCCCGCGTCCTTGACCCCGAAACGCCGCTTCAGCGCCGACTCCCACAGATCGCCGCCCATAGTGGCCAGGGCGGCGGCCAGGCCCAGCACCCCGCCCCAGACAGCGGTCAGCATCCCCATATCCAGCCAGCCCGCCATCGCGGCGCCGGCGATCATCCCAGCGGTCAGCCCGCCGATGAAGCCGGACCATGTCTTGTTCGGCGAAAAGCGCGGCCACAGCTTGGGGCCGCCGACGAAGCTGCCGACCAGATAGGCCAGAATGTCCGCCGACCATGCCACGGCGAAGACCAGCACGGTCCAGTACAGCCCCTGCACCTCATGCAGGTCGCGCAGCCAGATCAGCAGGACGCAGGGCCAGCCGAGATACAGCACGCCATAGGCCGTATCGAGCGCCGACTCGCCGCGCGTTCGGGCGAACAGACCCGCCGCCAGCGCTCCGAACACCATAAGCACTAGGGCCAGGGAAATCTGGCCGACGTGGGCGGCGATCACCGCCACGACCAGGGCCAGGGCCACGCCGATACCGATCGGTCGCCACAGCCTGGGCGCGCACATCCGCGCCCATTCAAACGCCAGCAGCACCGCGCCCGCCACCACCAGGGCGCAGAACCAGTCGCCGCCGGCCCAGGTCGCCAGAACCGCCGCCGGGGCCAGTACGACCGCAGAGGCGGCGCGCAGGGCGATGTCGCGAGGCTTCAGCGCCATATCAGACCGCCGCCTCGCCATAAGCCGTGTCCATGACCTCGCGCCCGCCATAACGACGCTGGCGACAGGCGAACTGGGCGATGGCCTCGGCCAGGGCTTCAGCGCCGTAGTCCGGCCACAGGATGTCTTGGAAAACCATCTCGGCGTACGCCGCCTCCCACAACAGGAAGTTGGACAGACGCTGCTCGCCCGAGGTCCGCACGATCAGATCGACCGGCGGCGCCCCGGCCGTCGACAAACCGGCGCCCAGCGCCTCTTCGTCGACGACGATGTCCTCGCCCGCGCGGGCGCGATCGACCAGCCGCTGGGCCGCATCGGCCAGATCCGCGCGGCCGCCATAGTTGAAGGCCACCTGCAGCAGGAATTTGTCGTTGTGGGCCGTCTGCGCCTCGGCCCGCGCGACGATGCCGGCGATGTCCTCAGGCAGGCCCTTGCGGCGCCCCAGCACCTTGACCCGCACGCCCGCAGCCTCCAGCCGCTTCAGATCACTGCCGACGAAGGCGCGCACCAGCCCCATGAGGTCGGACACCTCGTCGGCCGGACGGCTCCAGTTCTCGGTCGAGAAGCCGAACACCGTCAGGCACTGCACGCCCAGTTCAGGCGCGGCCTTGATGGTCCGGCGCAGGGCCTGGACCCCCTCGCGGTGACCCACGGCGCGCGGAAGGCCCCGTCGCTGCGCCCAGCGGCCGTTGCCGTCCATGATCAGGGCGACGTGACGAGGCCCCTTTGCAGGCGCCGTGGCGACGGGCTCGGCCGACATATGAGACCTTCCTTGGACAGACCTGACGCGGGCGTCAGACCTGCATGATCTCGACTTCCTTGGCCTTCAAGGTCTCGTCGATGCGCTTGATGGCGGCGTCAGTGTCCTTCTGGACCTCAGCTTCCATCTTCTTCTGTTCATCCTGGCTGATATCGCCGGCCTTTTCAGCCTTCTTCAGCTCGTCGTTGGCGTCGCGGCGCACGTTGCGCACAGCGATCTTCTTGTCCTCGGCGTATTTCGCGGCCAGCTTGGCGAGGTCCTTACGGCGCTCTTCGGTCAGCGGCGGGATCGGAATACGCAGGTTCTGGCCGTCGACGATCGGGTTCAGGCCCAGGCCCGCGGAGCGGATCGCCTTCTCGACCGAGACCACCATGCCCTTGTCCCAGACGCTGACCGAGATCATGCGCGGTTCCGGCACGCTGATAGCGGCGACGGCGGTCAGCGGCGAGGTCGCGCCATAGGCTTCGACGACGACCGGCTCCAGCAGGCCCGCGTTGGCGCGGCCCGTGCGCAGGCCCGCATAGTCATCCTTCAGCGAGGAGACCGACTTTTCCATCCGGTCACGAAAGGTTTTGAGATCGGGTTTGGCCATGACGAATGTCCTTGGTCCTGTCGTTGAATAGCGAAGCCGCTCAGGCGGGCTTGTTGGTGATGACGGTATAGGTCCCCTGCCCCGTCAAGGTCTTGTGCAGCGAACCTTCCTCGCGAATCGAGAAGACCACGATCGGAATGCCGCTGTCGCGCATCAGGGCGATGGCCGAAGCGTCCATGACCCGCAGGTCCTTGGCCAGGACATCCTGATAGGTCAGCGTTTCATAGCGGGTGGCCGTCGGGTCCTTCTTCGGATCGGCCGTGTAGACGCCATCAACGCTGGTGCCCTTTAGCAAGGCGTCGCAGCCCATCTCGGCCGCCCGCAGCGCGGCGCCGGAGTCCGTGGTGAAGAAGGGCGCGCCCACGCCGGCGGCGAAGATCACCACCCGGCCCTTTTCAAGGTGACGCAGCGCGCGGCGACGGATGTAGGGCTCGGCGATCGCGGCCATCGGAATGGCGCTCTGAACCCGCGTATCGACGCCGATCTTCTCCAGCGCGCCCTGCATGGCCAGGGCGTTCATGATGGTGGCCAGCATGCCCATGTAGTCGGCGTTGGCGCGGTCCATGCCCTCGGCCGCCTTGGACAGGCCACGGAAGATATTGCCCCCGCCGATGACCAGGCAGATTTCGACGCCCTGACGCGCCACGGCGGCAACGGCGGCGGCGACCACATCCACCGTCTTCATGTCGATGCCATAGGGCTGATCGCCCATCAGGACCTCGCCCGAGACCTTCAGCAGGACGCGCTTGTAACGAAACTCAGAGGGGGCGTCGGGCATGATCAGGGGTCCGTGGATACAGGGGTTAGCATCCGCGCGAAGTGAATCGGCGGCTCATCATAGACGAAGGGCGCGTCAGCCTTCAAAGCCGAACGCGCCCAAACGCATAATTCTCCCTCCCCTTCGCGGGGAGGGAGAGGTCTTCTTAGTTGCCGCCGGTCATCGAGGCGACTTCCGACGCGAAGTCCGGAGCGTCGGATTTCTCGACGCCTTCGCCCAGAGCCATGCGGACGAAACCGGCCAGCTTCAGCTCAGAGCCCAGCTCTTTGCCGGTGTTGGCGACCAGTTGTTCGATGGTCACGTCCGGGTCCATGACGAACGGCTGCTTGGTCAGCACCACGTCCTTCTGGAACTTGGCGATCTGGCCCGACACGATCTTCTCGATCATGTTTTCCGGGCGGCCTTCTTCCTTGGCTTTCTCGATCAGGACAGTGCGCTCCTTCTCGATCGCAGCCGGATCCAGATCCGAGGTGTCCAGCGCCAGCGGAGCCGTTGCGGCCACGTGCATGGCGATCTTGCGGCCCACTTCGCGCAGGGCTTCCTTGTCGCCGGCGCCTTCCAGGGCGACCAGCACGCCGATGCGGCCGACGCCCGGCGAAACGGCGTTGTGCACGTAGGTCGCGATCGCGCCTTCGCCAACCGACAGACGAGCCGCGCGACGCAGCTGCATGTTCTCGCCGATGGTGGCGATCAGGTTGGTGACTTCGGCCTCGACAGTCTTGCCGTTTTCCAGGGTCGCGCCGTGGATGGCTTCGACGCCGTCGTGGTGCAGGCCCAGTTGAGCGAATTCCTTGGCGGCCGACTGGAACAGGTCGTTACGGGCCACGAAGTCGGTTTCGGCGTTGAACTCGATGGCCGAGGCGACTTCGCCCTTGCCGTCTTCGCGCACGGCGACGGCCACCAGGCCTTCGGCGGCGACGCGGTCGGCCTTCTTGGCGGCCTTGGACAGGCCCTTGGCGCGCAGCCAGTCGATGGCTGCTTCGATGTCGCCGTTGTTCTCAACCAGCGCCTTCTTGCAGTCCATCATGCCGACGCCCGAACGCTCGCGAAGCTCCTTCACGAGGGCGGCAGTGATCTCGGCCATGTCTTTCTCCTGAAATTCAAAATGGGCGGCCGGACTGGATAGCCCGGCCGCATGTCAAGTTGACGTCACTCCGGCGCTCTAGGCCCCGGACGTCGATCTCAGCCCTCGACCTTCTCAGCCTCGACGACCTCGGCAGCCTCAACCGCAGGGGTTTCGACGGCAGCAGCATCGGCCGCGACCAGTTCTTCAGCCACGCCTTCCGTGCCGGCCGGAGCCGGGTCGGCGGCCACGGGGGCCGGGGCTTCGCGCAGCATGGGCTCAACCGGAGCTTCCGAAGCGCCCAGGTCGATGCCTTGGGCGACGGCCCCGGCGGCCAGGCCGTCCAGGACGGCGTCGGCGATCAGGTCGCAGTAGGTCTGGATGGCGCGGGCGGCGTCATCGTTGCCCGGTACCGGATAGGTGATGCCGTCCGGGTCCGAGTTGGTGTCCAGGATGGCGATGATCGGGATGTTCAGCTTGCGGGCTTCCTGGATCGCGATCGATTCCTTGTTGGTGTCGATCACGAACATGATGTCCGGCACCGAACCCATGTCCTTGATGCCGCCCAGCGACAGTTCCAGACGGTCCTTCTCGCGCTGCAGGGTCAGCAGCTCCTTCTTGTTCCGGCCTTCGCCGGTTTGAAGGATGGTTTCCAGTTCGCGCAGGCGCTGGATCGAGTTCGAGACGGTGCGCCAGTTGGTCAGGGTGCCGCCCAGCCAGCGGTTGTTCATATAGTACTGGGCGCAGCGCGTGGCGGCCTGCGCGACCGGATCGGCGGCCTGACGCTTGGTGCCGACGAACAGCACGCGACCGCCCTTGGCGGCCACATCGCGGACGGCGACCAGAGCCTGATGCAGCAGCGGCATCGTCTGCGACAGGTCGATGATGTGGATGTTCGAGCGCGAGCCGAAGATGTAGCGATCCATCTTCGGGTTCCAGCGGTGCGTCTGGTGACCGAAGTGAGCGCCGGCTTCCAGCAGGGTGCGCATCGAGAATTCAGGCAGAGCCATGATCGTGTTTTCCTTTTTCCGATCAAACCTAGCGTGGGCGGTTAAAAGGATCGGCTGATCCCTCGGAACGGTGCAGGCCGGGATGTCTCCCCGGACCGCGCCACGCCCACGTGCGAAGTGCGCCGCGCATATAGGCGAAAGGCCTGAAAAACACAAGCGGCCGAACAACATGGCCACAACAGGCGCCGCGAGCCCGATGTCATCCCGCGAGCCGACGCTCCGGCCGGATCAGAAGCTGCGACCGTCCACGCGCTGCGCCGTCCAGGTCCACGGCTCGATATCGGTCAGGGTGCGGATGTTGATCGCGGCCACCTCGCTTCCGTCCGGCGCTACGCCGTAACCGAACGGCTGCACTCCGCAGGTCTTGCAGAAGCGATGGTCGATCTTGTGCTGATTGAAGAAATAGGAGGTCGTCTCCCCCTCCCCCTTCGTCAGTCGAAAGGCCGAACGCGGCGCAAAGGCCAGAACGAACCCCTTGCGATAGCAATGGGAGCAGTTGCATTCGACCAGTCCATCCAGACCGACATCGACCTCAAACGCCACCGCGCCGCAGTGGCAGGACCCGGCATGGGTCTTTACGCTCGTCTCGCTCATCATGCATCCTCCAGCATCACCACCCCCGGCGCCGACTTCAACGCGCCGCGCAGCGCCGCGTCCAGCCGGTATCGTCCGGGCAGTTTGATCTCCACTTCAGTGCGGCCGCCCAGCGTCGCCTGCAGCCAGACCTCCCCGCCCTTGCCCTGTGCCCGCGCCCGGTCCAGCCGCGCTTTCAGCGCCTCGGCGTCGGCCGACTGCGCCGATAGGATGACCCGCAATCCGATCTGGGCGTCGTCCAGCAACACGTCCATGCGGCTGGCGTCGTCGCCGAAGAAGCGCACCTCCCCGTCCGCCGCCTTGGCCCGCACCCTGACCAGAACCGAGGTCCCGACCTCCAGAACCTCGCGGCAACGCCGAAGCTGTTCGGGCGGAAACAGGCACTCAAACTCGCCCGTCGGGTCCGAGAAGGTGACGAAGGCGAACTTCTCGCCGGTGCGGGCGCTGGCGCGTTCCTGACGACGACGCACCACCCCGGCCATCTGGAAGGCTTCATGCCCCGCCTCAGCCAGCCCCTGCGCCTCGGCCACGAAGGTCACCCGCTTGCGCTTCAAGGCGGGCGTCAGTTCCTCCAGCGGGTGGCCGGACAGGTAGAAGCCGACAGCATAGAGCTCCTGGTCCAGCTTGTCCGGCCCGGCCCATTGTTCGACGCTCTTCAGGCGCGGACGCGCGGCCCCTGCCTGATCGGCGCCGAACAGGCTCACCTGAGCCGAGGCGCGTTCAGCCGCCACGCTCTGGCAATAGGCGATCAGGACGTCGGCCTGTTCGAACAACTGACGGCGGTTAGGATGAATGCTGTCGAAGGCGCCCGCCCGCGCCAGTCCTTCCAGCGCACGCTTGTTGACGGCCTTGGGATCGACCCGCTCCAGGAAGTCGAAAATATCGGCGAACGGCCCGCCCGTCTCGCGCACCTCGACGACGTGGCGCATCGCCTCCAGACCCACGTTGCGGATGGCGCCGAGCGCATAAAGCACGCTGCCCTGCCCGTCTTTCCATGCCACATCAAAGTCGGCCGAGGAGCGGTTGATGTCGGGCGCCAGCACCGGCACTTCGAACCGTCGGCAGTCCTGATAAAAGACCGCCAGCTTGTCCGTGTTCGACAGGTCCAGGCTCATGGAGGCGGCGAAGAACTCGACCGGATGATTGGCCTTCAACCAGCCCGTCTGGAACGAGATCAGCGCATAGGCGGCCGCGTGAGACTTGTTGAAGCCATAGCCTGCGAACTTGGCCACCAGGTCGAAGATGGAGCCGGACTGGCTCTCCGGCACCCCCTTCTCGGACGCGCCCTTGACGAAGCGGAGGCGCTGGAAGTCCATCTCCTCCTTCTTCTTCTTGCCCATCGCCCGACGCAGCAGGTCGGCCTCGCCCAGGCTGTAGCCAGCCAGGATCTGGGCGATCTTCATCACCTGTTCCTGATAGATGATGACGCCGTAGGTCTCGGTCAGCACCTCCTTCAGGCTGGGGTGCAGATAGTCGACCTCGGCCCGACCGAACTTCCGGTCGATATAGGTGTCGATCATCTCCATCGGCCCCGGCCGGTAGAGGGAGATCAGGGCGGTGATCTCCTCGATCGAGCCGCAGCGCATCTTGCGCAAAGTGTCGCGCATGCCCTGGGATTCCAGCTGGAACACCCCGACCGTCTGGCCCGAGGCCATCAGCTCATAGGTCTTGGGATCGTCCAGCGGCAGCAGGCCCCAGTCCTGAGCTGCGCCGCGCCGCTCCAGATAGCCCTTGGCCCGGTCCAGAACCGTCAGGGTCTTCAGGCCCAGGAAGTCGAACTTCACCAGGCCCGCAGGCTCGACCCACTTCATGTTGAACTGGCTGGCCGGGATGGTGGAGCGCGGGTCCTGATACAGCGGCACCAGTTCCGTCAGCGGCCGGTCGCCGATGACGATGCCCGCTGCGTGGGTCGAGGCGTTGCGGTACAGCCCCTCAAGCTCCAGCGCCGTCTCCAGCAGCGCCTTGACCGAGGCCTCGGCATCGCGCGCCTCGCGCAGCCGCGGCTCCAGATCAATGGCCTGTGCCAGGGTCACCGGGTTGGCGGGGTTGGCCGGCACCATCTTGGCCAGACGGTCCACCTGACCCAACGGCATCTGCAGCACGCGGCCCACATCGCGAAGCACGGCCCGCGCCTGCAGGGTGCCGAAAGTGATGATCTGGGCCACCCGATCCTTGCCGTAATGGTCCTGAACGTAGTCGATGACCTCTTCGCGCCGCTCCTGACAGAAATCGATATCGAAGTCGGGCATCGATACGCGTTCGGGGTTCAGGAAGCGCTCGAACAGCAGGCCGAACCGCAAGGGATCCAGATCAGTGATGGTCAGCGACCAGGCCACCAGCGAGCCCGCGCCCGACCCCCGTCCCGGCCCCACCGGGATGTCATGCAGCTTGGCCCATTTGATGAAGTCCGACACGATCAGGAAGTAGCCGGGGAAGCCCATCTGCTGGATGATCCCGACCTCCCACTCGAGACGGTTCCAGTAGTCCTCCTCGGGCGCATAGGCCTTGTTCTTCTCCAGCCGCGCCCTCAGCCCCTCGCGCGCCTGGTGCGCCAGTTCGTCGGCCTCGGAACGGCCCGCGCCCGTATCAAAGCGCGGCAGGATGGGCTTGTGCGTCTTGACCAGGAAGGCGCAGCGGCGGGCGATCTGAACGGTGTTGTCACAGGCCTCGGGCAGGTCGGCGAACAACTCTCTCATCGCCTCGGCCGACTTGAACCAGTGCTCTCCTGTAACCCGGCGGCGATCTTCCTGGCCCGTAAAGGCGCCGTCGGAGATGCAGAGCAAGGCGTCGTGCGACTTCGCCTGCGCCGCCTTGGCGTAATAGACGTCATTGGTCGCAACCAGCGGGACATCGTGGGCGTAGGCCCACTCGACCAGCCCTCCCTCGGCCACCGTCTCGCTGGACAGGCCGTGGCGCTGAAGCTCGACATAGAAGCGATCGCCGAAGACCCGCTTCATCTCATCAAGCGCCGCGGCGGCCTCCGCCGGTTTCTTCTGCACGAACAAAGGATCAACGGGACCGTCAGGCCCGCCGGACAGCAGGATCAGCCCCTCGGACTTATCCACAACCTGTCCCCAGGGCACCCCCGGCTCGGCCATCTCGCCCGCGTCGAGGTAGGCGGCCGAAGACAGGGCGCACAGGTTGAGCCAGCCCTGCTCGT
Source organism: Brevundimonas naejangsanensis DSM 23858 (assembly GCF_000421705.1). GTDB lineage: Bacteria > Pseudomonadota > Alphaproteobacteria > Caulobacterales > Caulobacteraceae > Brevundimonas > Brevundimonas naejangsanensis. The sequence continues at coordinate 56,240 of NZ_ATXN01000002.1, read as the reverse complement.
TCTGAGCGATCAGAACGAGCGTGGGAGTCTTGGCCCAGCGCTGAGCGACCTGCCCACCAATGTCGAGCACGGGCAGGGCGCAGGCGACGATGGGCTGAACGCCCGCATCTCTGGTCGTCTGGCTGAACTCAAGCGCGCCGAACAGGTTGGCGCGGTCGGCCATGCCGACCGCCGGCATTCCCACGTCAGCCGCCATCTTGCCGATCTTGCCGGCCTTGATCGCCCCTTCCAGCAGGGAATAGGCGCTGCGGACCCGCAGGTGGACGAAACCCTGACTGTTCACCGCATCCGACAAAAGAAAACTCCGCATCGCAGCGTCGTTCAAACGACGCTTCATCATCATGCAGGGAGTCGCCCCTCAACGGGGCGCGGTCATGTCACCAGGAAGGCCGCCTGCCAGACCATCCAGACGAAGCCGCCGCAGGACGCAAGCGACAGCAGATCCCTCACCCAACGCGCCATTGATTTTATCCCCAGATCAAATGTTGCCCATTTGTTCTAAGTTGCCTCTTTGTTCTCGTCAACCTCAATTCGCGAGGAAGCCGAGACGGGTCAGCGCCGACGCCAGGGCGGCGGAGTTGGGGGACTGGGTCTTGCGCAGCAGGCTGGCGCGGAAAAATTCCACCGTGCGCGGGCTGAGCTCCAGGTTCTGAGCGATCTGCTTGGTCGTCAGGCCCTCGACCAGCATTTCGGCGACCTGTCGTTCGCGACGTGTGAATGTCAGTTCTTCACGCGGCGCCGTCGCAGCCAGCGCGGTCATGCCCCGTCGCAGGGCGCGCACCAACTCATCAATCGTCGCAGGCTTGGGCAGGACGTCGTCAACGCCCAAGCGCATGGCGTCGACGGTCGTTCGCACGTCCACAAAGGCGCTGACGATAATGACCGCGTGCCGGTTCAGCGCGCAGAAGGCCGCCACCAGATCCAGCCCCTCGACCCCCGGCATCTTCAGGTCGGCGATAATGCAGGTCGGCTCCGCGTCGGAGGCCCACATCAGGGCGTCGAGCGGTTCGTGAAAACCGACAACGGAAAAGCCCGCCTCACGCACCGCCAGAAGCGTCAGTTCCAGCAGCGCTCGATCGTCGTCGATGATGGCGACTTCGGTGATGGGACGCCCTGCTTTGTTCGCGATCTGATCATTTCGATTACCGACGGCGTTATCAAGCATCATACATTTGAAAATACGCAAGCTTTCCCACGTGAAAACCTCGTATTCCCACGCAGTTGATCCGCTTCTTCTCATCGCCGATCGATGTCTCGGTCACGCTACGAGACGGGAAGGTTCGACGTGCTGCAAAGCGCTGTTTTTCTAGCCCGCCCGGCCTGCGGCTTCATTGACAGCGCACGCTGGCCCGCGCTGACCGATATGCGCCGCGACCAAGCCCGCAGCCTGAATCTCGCCGGCGTCATGGTCACGGTCGATGACCTCATCATCTACGCAATGGAAGGCGGCCCGGCGGCGCTGGATGATTTCCTCCGCCTGCTGACCGTCAGTCCCTGTCAGGCCGTGACGCACGAAGCCTGGCGAGAGACCATTCGTTTCCGCGTTCAGCGCGTGCTGGCCCTGTCACAACCGGTTCTGATGTCCGAAGAGATTCTGGCCCTGCAGCAGGCTCTTCGTCCTGACGCCCCCGCCTATGGCGATATCCCGCCACTGCTCGGCGCGGCCGCCATGCGATGGGTGATGCAGCCCTATCGGACCGCGCTCACGCCCACGAACAGGCTTGTCGTCTCCTAATAGGTCTGACTTTCGGCGGCGCGCTGTTCCAGATGGCCGTCCTTGAGGGCGAAGACGCGGTCCATGTGGCCGGCCAGTTCCATGTTGTGCGTGGCGATCAGGGCGGCGACGCCCGTGGTCTTGGCCAGTTCACGCAGGGCCTCGAACACAGCCTGGCTGGTGACGGGGTCCAGATTGCCGGTCGGCTCGTCCGCCAGCAGCAGGCGCGGGCTGTTGGCCAGGGCGCGGGCGATGGCGACGCGCTGCTGTTCGCCGCCCGACAGTTGCGCCGGCTGGTGCGTGATACGCTGGCCGAGGCCGAGCGCGGTCAGTTGCTCGGTCGCACGGCGACGTGCCTCCCCTTCCCGCACGCCCGCAATCCGCATGGGAAGGGCGACATTGTCCAAAGCATCAAATTCCGGCAGCAGATGGTGGAATTGATAGACGAAACCAATTCGATGCAGCCGCAGACGGGTACGCGCCCTCTCGTCCAGCCCGCCCACATCCTCGCCGTCAATCAGCACCTGGCCGCTGGTCGGCCGCTCCAGCAGGCCCGCCGCGTGCAGCAGGCTGGACTTGCCCGAACCAGACGGACCGATGAGGCCTACGACCTCGCCCGGCATGACCTCCAGGTCGACGCCCTTGAGCACAGTCAACCCGCCCTGAGCCGTCGGATAGGTGCGCGTCACCCCGCGCAGCGACAGGATGGCGCCGTTGGTCTCCGTCGTCACGGTCGGCTTCTTCTTCAGCAGCCTATTCAAAGCGTAGGGCCTCCACCGGATCGATGCGCGACGCGGTCCACGACGGCGGCAGGCTAGCCAGGCAGCTCATGAAGAAGGAGAAGACGGTCACCCCGACCACGTCCCACAGATCGACCTTGGCCGGGACGGAATCGAGCATATAGACCTCGGCGTTGAACAACTGGACGCCCAGCAGTCCCTCCAGGAAATGCTGGATCGCGCCGATGTTCCAGCAGAACAGCAGGCCCAGCACCAGACCCGCGATCGTGCCGCCGATGCCGATGGCTGCGCCCGAAATGAAGAATATGCGCAGGATGGACGACTGGCTGGCGCCCACGGTCCGCAGGATGGCGATGTCGCGCGTCTTGTTCTTCACCAGCATGACGATGCCGCTGATGATGTTCATCGCGGCGATGGCGACCACCATGCCCAGGATGATGCTCATGGCCGTGCGCTCGACCTGAAGCGCGCCCCAGATCGCGGCTTGGCGGTTGCGCCAGTCGGTGACCGCATTGCCCGGCCCAGCGGCGTGCTGGACCGGCGTCAGCAGGCTCTCGACCTTGTCCGGCTCGGCCACCTTCATCTCGATGATGTCCCAGACGCCATCCTTGCCGAAGAAGAGCTGAGCCTGCTCCAGCGGCATGAAGATGAAGGCCCGGTCGTAATCCGCTGCGCCCGACGTATAGACGCCGCCGACGATATAGGTCTTCTCCAGCCCGCCCAGATTGCCGAAGGCGCTGTCGGCGCCGGTGGGGGTGTAGAGCGAGATCGGATCGCCTTCGCGCAGCCCGGCTTCCTCAGCCAACGTCTTGCCGATCAGGACGTGGTCGCCGCCGTATTCGCCATTACCGAAACGCTCGCGTGCCTCAGGGCTCAGGCTTTCAAAGACGAACTTCATCGAGGCCAGGTCCTGAGGCCTTACGCCGCGCACCATGCCGCCGGTCGCCAGATTGCCCGCGCGGAACATGGCGGGGCTTTCGGTCAAAGGCGTCACCGAGACGACGCCCGGCACGTCGCCGATCCGCTTCAGCGCAGCGTCGCGATCAGGCGCATAGAGCACCGGCCCCTGCACATACATATGGCCGTTGAACGACAGGATACGGTCCATCAGGGTGCCGCGAAAACCCGCCATGATGCTCATGACGCTGATCAGCACGGCGACGGCCAACATGATGCCGATGAAGCTGATCATGGCGATCAGCGCCACCCCGCCCTGTTTGCGCTTGGCGCGTAGATAGCGGAGCGCCAGCCCGATCTCCCAGCTGGAAAACGGGCCGGACCCTTTCGATGCGGGCGGCGGAGCGGCAGCCGTCGCGGCGTCGGTCATTTCGTGAGCAGCTCCAGGGCGGCGTCCAGCGACAGGCTCTGCTTCTCGCCGGTGGCGCGACGCTTCAGTTCGACCACGCCCTCGGCCAGGCCTTTGGGTCCGATGGTCAGCTGCCACGGCACGCCGATCAGGTCGGCGGTGGCGAACTTGCCGCCCGGACGCTCGTCCGTATCGTCGTAGAGCACGTCCTTGCCCGCCGCTTCCAGCTTGGCCACGGCCTCTTCGCACGCGGTCGAGACGGCCTCGTCGCTGGCGCGCAGGTTGATCACCACCACGTCGAACGGGGCGACCGAGTCCGGCCAGATGATGCCGCCAGCGTCGTGGCTGGCCTCGATGATGGCGCCCAGCAGGCGCGAGACGCCGACGCCGTAGCTGCCCATGTGGACCGGCGCGTCCTTGCCGTCCGGCCCCTGGACATTGGCCTTCATCGCCGCCGAATATTTGGTGCCGAAATAGAAGATGTGGCCGACTTCGATGCCGCGCGCCGACAGGCGGTCGCCCTCGGCGGTCTGGGTCTCGAACTGGGCCGCGTCGTGCATTTCCTCGGTCGCGGCGTACAGGGCGGTGCGATCGTTGAACACGCCTTCCAGTTGCTCGACGCTGAGATCGTGGCCCGGCGGGGCCATCTCGACCAGCTTGCGGTCGCAGAAGACCTCGCTCTCGCCGGTCTCGGCCAGGACGATGAACTCGTGGCTCAGGTCGCCGCCGATGGGGCCGGTGTCGGCGCGCATCGGAACCGCCTTCAGGCCCAGACGGGCGAAGGTGTTCAGATAGGCCGTGAACATCCGCTTATAGGCGATGCGCGCGGACGCCTCGTCGATGTCGAAGGAATAGGCGTCCTTCATCAGGAACTCGCGGCCCCGCATGACGCCGAAGCGAGGACGGCGCTCGTCGCGGAACTTCCACTGGATGTGGAAGAGGTTCAGCGGCAGGGATTTGTACGACTTCACAAAGCCGCGGAAGATGTCGGTGACCATCTCCTCATTGGTCGGCCCGTACAGCAGCTCGCGCTCGTGGCGGTCGGTGATGCGCAGCATCTCCGGGCCATAGGCGTCGTAGCGGCCGCTCTCGCGCCACAGGTCGGCCAGTTGCAGCGTCGGCATCAGCAGCTCGACGGCTCCGGCCTTGACCTGCTCCTCACGCACGATGTTCTCGATCTTGCGCAGCACCCGCAGGCCCAACGGCAGCCAGGCGTAGATGCCGGCGGCCTCCTGCTTGATCATGCCCGCGCGCAGCATCAGCTGATGCGACACGATCTGGGCGTCGGAGGGGGCTTCTTTCAGGATAGGCAGGAAGTAGCGCGACAGGCGCATTGGACGTTTCTCGGCAAATTCAGTCAGGCCCGAGGTTTAACCGGGCGAAGGGGGCGAAAGCTAGAGCGCGTTCGCGTGGGTGATGTCGGGAACAGGGGTCCAGCCGATCCAGACGAAGGCGACGATCACCAGCCAGACGATGACCGACACCCAGGTCGTGGTGATGAACTTCTTCTTGAGGTTCGGATTCTTCGGCGCGCCCCACTGGGTGCCGTCCGTCGGCGGATCCTTGACCTGATCAGACATCCCCAGCGGCAGAATGGCGAACAGGACGATCCACCACACCGTCAGGAAAGTGGCGATCAGGGTGAAGGGGCCAAGGGGCATCGTCTCTAAAGTCCGTTCATCGCAATCATCGTCGCGGAGCGATAAGGAGGGGCTCCGCAACAAGGACGCCCTGAATGCCACAGATTACGCTGGAACACTCCACCCATTTCGACGCGACCGACTGGCGCGCCCTGGCGCTGGAGATTCATCGCCTCTGTGTCGACATGGTCGGCGCGACCCTGCCGGCCTGCAAGACCCGCATCGTCCGCTGCGAAAATCTGATCATCGCCGACGGCTCCCCGGAGCAGGCGATGGTCCACTGCGACCTGCGCATCCTCAGCGGCCGCACCCAGGAACAGAAGACTGCGCTGGGCGAAGCTGTCCAGGCCGCGTTGCTGGCGGGCGTCTCGCCCTATGACGGCCCACGCCAGATCTCGGTCGAAATCGGAAACCTGGACCGCGACAACTATCGCAAGGTCACACTCTAACACCCTCTCCCGATGGGAGAGGGCTTGAGCTTCGGAGAGCCGAAGGCGATCCGCTAAGCAAAAGGGTGAGGGTTCGGAGCCGTATTGCAACGGCTTTCGCCGACATCGGCCGGAACCCTCATCCGGTCCTTCGGGCCACCTTCTCCCACCGGGAGAAGGGAACATCGGTTACGGATGCGGCCGCCCGATGCCGTAGCGCGCGGTCCAGTAGGGCAGGATGTCGTCGTCCTGCAGGAAGCGCGCGCCCGTTTCCTCGCTGACCTGAGCATCCGGCCAGTCGAACTCGCCGTCCAGCACCAGCAGGGGACAGCTCTGGTTCGCCTCCCCCACTTCGGCGATTACGGCCGGGCGCGGACACGGGTGATCCAGATAGGTCACGGTCAGGTGCTCGCGCAGGCGCGGATACAGGCCCAGAACGCCTTCGATCCGCGCGCCGGGCGGGCAGAACCACGGCCCGCCCTGATCGTCGAACCAATCCGGATTCAGCAGATACAGACGATCCGCCATCAGAGCCTCAGCACCACGGTTTCGACGATGGGACGGCGATCCCAGATCTGCTGGCTGGCCTTCTTCAGCGTCCGGCTGACGGCCTGTTCGATGACCATCTCGTCTTCCAGAGCCTCACCCTTCAGGCCGCGCACCGTGTTCTCGACACGCTCGGCCATGTCGTCCAGAACATCGCCCAGCGGACGGTCCGCGTCGCCGGGCAGGCCGATGCCGCGCACGTCGATGTCGCTGGCGATCCGGCCGCGCTTATCCAGAGCGAAGCTGACGATCAGGATGCCGTTGCTGGCGGCGTGCTTGCGCTCGCGCAGGGCCTCGCCGCCCTCCTCGACCAGCATGCCGCCGTCGACGAACAGACGGCCCGAGGGCACTTCGTCGATGATGGCCGCCGGTCCGGGCGCCAGGCGCACCATGTCGCCGTTGCGCGGCGTCACCGTCTCCGGCACCTGCATGTCCTTGGCCAGATTGCCGTGCTCGATCAGGTGACGGCGCATGCCATGGGTCGGCACCGCGATCTGCGGCCGGGCCCACTGATACATCTGGCGCAGTTCGTCACGGCACGGGTGGCCCGAGACGTGGATGCCGGGATGATCCTTCTCAGTGTAGATGCGCACCCCGCGCTCGGCCATCTTGTCCTGCAGACGGCCGATGGCCAGTTCGTTGCCGGGGATGACGCGCGACGAGAAGATGCAGTGATCCCCCTGCCCCAGCTTGATGAAGGGATGCGTTCCTTCGGCCACACGCGAGAGGGCGGCGCGCACCTCGCCCTGGCTGCCGGTGCACAGGTACAGGATCTCGTCCGCCGGCCAGATCTTGGCCTCCTGCTCCGACAGGAAGGGCTTCAGGTCGCTCAACATGCCGACCGACTTGGCGGCGGCGGTGATGCGGTGCATCGAGCGACCGGCCAGCGCCACACGGCGCCCGGCGGCCTCGGCGGCGCGGATCACGCTGTCCATGCGCGCGACGTTGGAGGCGAAGCAGCCGACCGCGACCCGACCCTTCAAACCGCTGATCAGCTCGGCCAGCTTGACCTTCACCTCGCCCTCGGACCCGGCGACGCCGTCGACGAAGACGTTGGTGGAGTCGCACACCATCGCCAGGACGCCTTCGTCGCCCAGCTTCTGGATGAAGTCCACGTCGGTGCGTTCGCCCACGACCGGATCGTTGTCGATCTTCCAGTCGCCGGTGTGCAGCACGGTGCCCAGCGGCGTCTTGATGGCCAGGCCGTTCGGCTCGGCGATCGAGTGGGTGATGGTGACGTATGTCACCTCGAACGGGCCAAGGTTCACGGTCGAGCCCAGCGGCGCCTCGATCAGTTCGACATCTTCATAGATGCCGGCGTCACGCAGCTTCTCGCGGATCAGGAAGGCGGTGAAAGGCGTGGCGTACAGCGGCGCCTGAATACGGGGCCACAGCCAGCCCAGGGCGCCAATGTGATCCTCGTGCGCGTGCGTCAGCACGATGCCGAGGATGTTCTCGCCTTCCAGGAAGGTCGGATCGGGCACGATCACGTCCACGCCCGGCGTGGACTGGTCGCCAAAGGTCACGCCAACGTCGACGATGATCCATTTGCGATCATGCGCCGGGCCGAAGCCATAGGCGTTCAGGTTCATTCCGACCTCGTTCGAGCCGCCCAGCGGCAGGAAGACGAGTTCGTCGTTTTGATTTTTCTTAGTCATACGGCCTTACAGATGGGAGTTCCGCCGCCAGATTTCGAGTAGGCCGCGGATGGTCAGGTCCGGATCGAACCGGTCGATAGAGTCAGTTGCGCCCTCGAACAGTGAGGCGACGCCGCCGGTGCCGATAACCGTCATGGGCTTGCCCCACTCGGCCTTGATGCGGTCCACCAGCCCTTCGATCAGGGCGATATAGCCCCAGAAGACGCCTGATTGCATGGAGGTGACGGTGTCGCGCCCGATCACGGTCTCGGGGCGCTGAATGGCGATGCGCGGCAGCTTGGCCGCCGCCTCGTGCAGGGCCTGCAGCGACAGATTGATGCCCGGCGCGATCAGACCGCCCTCAAAGGCGCCCATGCCCTGCCCGTTGGCGCCGGAAATGATGTCGAAGGTCGTCGCCGTGCCGCTGTCGATCAGCAGCAGGTCGCCCTCGTAAACCTGCAAGGCGCCGATGGCGTTGACCAGACGGTCGGCCCCGGCCTCGCTGGGCTTATGGATACGCACCTCGATGCCCAGCTCGACGTTCTCGCCGATCACCAGGGGTTCGACGCTCAGATACCGCCGCGCCAGATTGCGCAGGTTGAAGATCGACTGCGGCACCACGCTGGAGATGATGCAGCCGTCCATGTCGCCCATCGTCAGGCCATGCCCGCGCATCTCGAACAACTGATGCAGCCAGACGGCGTATTCATCGGCCGTGCGCATGGGATCGGTGGCCGTGCGCCACTGGAAGATCCACTCCTGACCGTCATGGACGGCGAACAGGGTGTTGGTGTTGCCTTGCTCGATCGCCAGCAGCATCAGGCGGCCTCTCCAAAGAAGACGTCGCCCGCAGAGATCACTCGCAGGTTTCCGTCCGCCAGTTTCAGACGCAGGGCGCCGTCGGCCTCGACGCCGTCGGCGATCCCGCTCAGGGTTTCGTGGCTCAGCCGCGCCGTGCACGGCCCGAACAGGCCCGGCGTCCGCGCGACCCAGGCGTCCAGCACCGGCTGAAAGCCCAGACGCATCCAGCGTTCCAGCCAGGCGTCAAAGGTTTCGGCCAGCGCCTTCGCGCCCTCCTCCATCGACGGCGCAGCGGTCACGTCGTGACGCAGGTGCTCGGCGACGCAGGTGGTCGGGCGCTCGGTCCCTTCAGGCGCATGGGACAGGTTCACGCCGATGCCGACGGCCAACCACAGGCCGCCGCTGGGAGACGGCCCGGATTCGATCAGGATGCCCGACGACTTGCGCCCGTCCAGCAGTACGTCATTGGGCCATTTTATGCTGACCAGCGCGGGCGGAACATAGCGGTCCAGAAGATCGGCCACCGCCAGCGCAGCGGCGAAGGTCAGTTGCGCCGCCTCGGCCGGAGTGCGGTTCAGCGTCAGCAGCAGGGTCGCGGCCAGATTGCCGTCCCGGCTGTCCCAGGCGCGGCCGCGACGGCCCCGCCCGGCGGTTTGACGCCGGGCCGCGATCCACAGCGGCCCGACCTCGCCCGCCTCGGCGCGGCGACGCGCCTCGGCGTTGGTGGAGTCGGTCTCTTCGAGGATCAGGACCGGAGCCGCCAAGGCCCCTTATCCGATCCCGACGCCCGCGGCCGCCGCGCGTGTCAGCGGCTCCAGCCAGGTCAGGGCGATCAGCAGCACCGGGAAGCTGAAGGCCGCAGCCGCCCAGCCGATCCACTGGGCGCTGACCGGCGCCTTGTCCGTGGTCACGTCGAACTCCGGCGTGTCGAACCAGATCACCTTGATGATGCGCAGGTAGTAGAAGGCTGCGACGACCGAGGCCACCAGACCCGCAGCGCCCGCCATCCAGTAACCGGCGTCGGCGGCCGCGCCGAAGACGTAAAACTTGCCCCAGAAGCCCGACATCGGCGGAATGCCGACGGCCGACAGCGACAGGATCGTCAGGGCCACGGCGGTCAGCGGGCGGTCCTTCTTCAGGCCCGCCAGGTCGGCGATCTTGCGGATCGGACGGCCATTGCGGCTCAGCGACAGCAGGATGGCGAAGAAGCCGATCTGATCCACGACATACAGGGTCATGAACATCAGGGTCGCCTGAACGCCGACATGCGTGCCCGCCGCCACACCCAACAGGGCGTAGCCGATGTTGATGATCGAGGAATAGGCCAGCAGGCGCTGGATGTCCTTCTGCATCAGGCCGCCGAAGGCGCCGACGGCGAAGCTGATCAGCGAGATCAGGATCACGACCTGGGCCCACTGGGCATGGGCCAGGCCGAAGCCTTCGACCAGCACGCGGATGATCAGCACCATGGCCGCCACCTTGGGCGCCGTCGAGAACAGGGCCACGACCGGCGTCGGGGCGCCTTCATAGACGTCGGGCGTCCACATGTGGAACGGCGCGGCCGAAACCTTGAACGCCAGGCCGCAGATCAGGAAGACCAGGCCGAAGATCAGGCCCGGGCCGGGGTTGGCGCTGGCGAAGGCGGCGATGTCCTCGAACCGCATCGAACCGGCGAAACCGTAGATCAGGCTGGCGCCGTACAGCAGCAGGCCCGACGACAGGGCGCCCAGGACGAAATACTTCAGACCGGCTTCCGAAGCCTTCAGGTCGTCGCGGCGATAGGCGGCCAGAACATAGAGGGCCAGCGAATGCATCTCGATGCCGATGTAGAGCGAGATCAGGTCGCCTGACGAGGCCATCATGCCCATGCCGACCGAGGCCAGCACGATCAGGATCGGATACTCGAACTTGGCGATATTGTTGCGGTGCATCCAGCTGTCGCCCAGCACCACAGCCACAGCGGCGGACAGGAAGATCACCGCCTTGCCGTAAACGGCCAGCGGGTCAGCCACATAGGCCCCGTTGAACGCCGAACCCAACGGGCCGACGACAGCCAACGCCGTCGCCGCCAGCAGCAGCAGAACCGACAGGCCCGAAACCAGGCGGGGCGACTTCTCGCCGGAGAAGGCGCCGACCATGAGCAGCACCAGACCGCCGACCGCAAGGGTCAGTTCGGGAGCCGAGAGATGAAGGGCGGAAGACAGATCAGTCATTATGCTCTCACCCGCCGATGGCTGCGCGATAGGCGGTCGTCAGGGCCTCAACGCTTGGCCCGGTGTAGTCCAGAACGGCGTTGGGATAGAGGCCCAGCCAGATGGTGCCGACAATCAGGGGCACGAAGATCAACAGTTCGCGCTTGTCGATGTCGGTGATGTTTTCCAGCGCCGGGTTGGTGATCGGGCCGTACATGACGTTACGGAACAGCGTCAGCGCATAGACCGCCGAGAGGATCACGCCCGAGGCGGCGATCAGAGCCGTCCAGGTCGAGACCTGATAGGCGCCCGTCATGGTCAGCACTTCCCCGATGAAGCCCGAGGTGCCCGGCAGGCCGACGTTGGCCATGGTGAACATCAGGAAGATGGCCGCATACCACGGCATCCGCGCCGTCAGGCCGCCGTAGAGGGCGATCTCACGCGTATGCATCCGGTCATAGACCACGCCGACGCACAGGAAGAGCGCGCCCGAGATCAGGCCGTGGCTCAGCATCTGGAAGACAGCGCCCTGAACGCCGGTGTCGTTGCCGGCGAAGATGCCCATGGTCACGAAGCCCATGTGGGCGACCGACGAATAGGCGATCAGCTTCTTGATGTCCGTCTGACGGAAGGCGACCAGCGAGGTGTAGACGATGGCGATGACCGACAGCGTCAGCACCAGAGGCGTGAACATCTGCGACGCCAGCGGGAACATCGGAATGTTGAACAGGATGAAGCCGTAGCCGCCCAGCTTCAGCAGGATGCCGGCCAGGATAACCGAACCCGCCGTCGGCGCCTGAACGTGAGCGTCGGGCAGCCAGGTGTGCACCGGCCACATCGGCATCTTCACCGCGAAGGAGGCGAAGAAGGCCAGCCACAACAGCGGCTGCACCGAGGCGTCGAAGGCGTACTGCTTCAGCTCAGGGATGCTGGTGGTGCCGGTCGTGTGCGCCATCCACAGCATGGCCAGCAGCATCAGGACCGACCCGAGCAGGGTGTACAGGAAGAATTTGTACGCCGCGTAGATCCGGTTGGCGCCGCCCCAGATGCCGATGATCAGGTACATCGGGACCAGGGTGCCTTCGAAGAAGATATAGAAGAGGAACAGGTCCAGCGAGGTGAACACCCCGATGACCAGCGTCTCCAGGATCAGGAAGGCGATCATGTATTCGACGACGCGCGTCTGGATAGACTTCCAGCTGGCCACGATACAGATCGGCAGCAGGAAGGCCGTCAGCAGGACGAACAGGATGGAAATCCCGTCCACGCCCAAATGATAGGCGGCGCCCGCGAACCAGGCGTGGTTCTCGACGAACTGATAGGCCGGGTTCGACGGATCGAACTGCGCGACCAGCACGACGGACACCGCCAGCACCAGCATGGTGGTGACCAGGGCGATCCAGCGGGCGGCCGGGGCCGCGGCGTCCTGACCGCCCTTGTTCAGCAGGCGCGCGACCAGGATCGCGGCCGCGCCGAGAAGCGGCAGGAAGGTGACGATGCTCAGAATGTGAGGCACGAGGCTCAGGCTCCCCACGTGAAGATGGCGAAGGCAAGGAACGCAGCCACGCCGATCAGCATCACGAATGCATAGAAGTAGACGAAACCGGACTGGAACCGGGACAGCCAGCCGCCCGACTTCAGCGAAGCCCAGGCCGCGCCGTTCGGGCCAAGGCCGTCGATGATCTTCACATCGCCGATCTTCCAGAAGAAGTCGCCGATCGCCTTGGCGCCCTTCACGAAGACGGCGTCATACAGCTCATCGAAGAACCACTTGTTGTAGAGGAAGGTCCACAGCGGACCCTTGCGGTCGGCCATTTCCTTGGCCGCGCCTTCCTTCACGACATACAGCCAGTAGGCGATGGCCGTGCCCAGCAGCGTCACGATCAGCGGCGCCCACTTCACCCAGGTCGGGACGTTGTGGCTCTCGTGCAGGACGTGGTTGTCGCCGCCGACGAAGATGGCGCCGCGCCAGAACTCGGCCTCATGATGGCCGATGAAGTGCGGGGCGAAGATCATGCCCGCAGCCACCGCGCCAACCGACAGCAGCAGCAGCGGCAGCACCATGACCCACGGGCTCTCGTGCGGCTTCAGCGGACCGTGGTGATGGTCGTCGTGCGCATGATCGTCGCCGTCCAGCGGTTCCGAATGGGTTTCGATCTGAGCGTGCGAGGCGTGATCGTCCGCGTGATGGGCGTGCGCGCCCTCCTCTTCCTTCCAAACCGGCTTGTTGTGGAAGGTCATGAACACCAGACGCCAGGAATAATAGGCCGTCAGCAGGGCTGCCGAGATGCCGATGACGAAGGCGAACATGCCTGCGGCCGAGTGGCCGGTCGTCGCCGCGGCATAGGCGCTCTCGAGGATGGAGTCCTTGGAGTAGAAGCCTGCGAAGCCGCCGACGCCGGGCATGCCAAGGCCAGTGATGGCGATGGTGCCGATCATCATAGTCGCATAGGTGACGGGCAGCAGCTTCCACAGGCCGCCCATCTTCCGCATGTCCTGTTCGTGGTGCATCCCGTGGATCACCGAACCGGCGCCCAGGAACAGCAGGGCCTTGAAGAAGGCGTGCGTGAACAGGTGGAACATGGCGGGCTGATAGGCGCCGACGCCCGCCGCGAAGAACATGTAGCCCAGCTGCGAACAGGTCGAATAGGCGATCACCCGCTTGATGTCGTTCTGCATCATGCCGACGGTCGCGGCGAAGATGGCGGTGATCCCGCCGATGATGGCGATGAACTGCGACGCGACGGGCGCGTGCTCATACAGAGGCGACAGCAGGCAGACCATGAAGACGCCGGCCGTGACCATGGTGGCCGCGTGGATCAGGGCTGACACCGGGGTCGGGCCTTCCATCGCGTCCGGCAGCCAGGTGTGCAGGAAGAACTGCGCCGACTTGCCCATGGCGCCGACGAACAGCAGCAGACCGGCCAGGTCCAGCGCCGACCAGGTGTAGCCCAGGAACTCCCAGCCCGTGCCGACCTTGCCCTCAATCAGCGGAAACAGCTTGGCGAACTCGATCGTGCCGAACATCCAGAACACGGTCATCATGCCGAGCAGGAAGCCGAAGTCGCCGACGCGGTTGACCACGAAGGCCTTGATCGCCGCCGAAGACGCCGAGGCCTTCTTGTACCAGAAGCCGATCAGCAGATAGGACGCCAGGCCCACGCCTTCCCAGCCGAAGAACATCTGCACGAAGTCGGCGGCCGTCACCAGCGCCAGCATCATGAAGGTGAACAGCGACAGATAGGCGAAGAAGCGGGGACGGCTGTCGTCCTCCTTCATGTAACCCCAGGAATAGAGGTGAACCAGCGACGAGACGCTGGTCACGACGATCAGCATGACCGCCGACATGGCGTCGACGCGGATCGACCAGTTCGACTGGAAGTCGCCGACGTGGATGAACGGCGCGATGTGCACGGTGAAGGCTTCCAGCCCGCCCCAGGTCCACTGGCTGAACACGATCCAGGAGACCGCGCACGAGAAGAACAGCAGGCCGGTGGTCACGGCCTGAGACGGAATGTCGCCGATCCGGCGACCGAAGAAGCCGGCGATCATCGCCCCCAGCAGGGGGGCGAAGACGCCGAGAGTGACGAGAGTCTGGATAGTCACGGTTCCGATCAGCCCTTCATCACGGAGGCGTCGTCGACCGCGATGTCGCCGCGGTTACGGAAGAAGGTCACGAGAATGGCCAGGCCGACAGCGGCCTCGGCCGCGCCGACGGTCAGGACGAACATGGCCATCAGTTGCCCCGACACATCGTTCAGGTGCGTGGAGAAGGCCACGAAGTTGATGTTCACCGCGAGCAGGATCATCTCGACCGACATCAGGATGATGATGACGTTCTTGCGGTTCACGAAGATGCCGAAGACGCCGATGGTGAACAGCATGGCGGCGACCGCCAGATAGTGCTGGAGCGAGATATCCATCACAGAAGCTCCTCGGGGGTAACGCCCTGGCCCGTGGTCACGGACTTGACCTCGACGGCCTTGGCGCGTTCGCGGTTGGCCTGGGCCGCCAGATCCTGGCGGTGCACGCCCGGACGGTGACGCAGGGTCAGGACGATGGCGCCGATCATGGCGATCAGCAGAACCACGCCCGCCGCCTGGAAGAAGTAGACGTAGTCGGTATAGAGCACGCGGCCGATCGTCTCGATGTTGGTGACGTCAGGTCCGGCCGGAACCGGCGAGGCGGCGTCGCGGGCTGCTCCGCCCTGCACAACGCTGATCGACACCATGATCATCTCGGCCAGCAGGACGCCCGCCACAATGCCCGCCAGCGGCAGGTAGCGCGCGTAACCCTCGCGCAGCTTCACGAAGTCGACGTCAAGCATCATGACGACGAACAGGAACAGCACCGCCACGGCGCCGACGTAGACGACCACCAGCAGCATCGCCAGGAACTCGGCGCTCAGCAGAACGAACAGACCGGCCGCCGAGAAGAAGGTCAGGATCAGCCAGAGAACGGAGTGCACGGGGTTGCGCGCGGTCACCACCAGAAGGGCGGAAACCACGGCGACCGTCGCCAGAAGATAGAAGGCCAGGCCTTGCAACATGTGCGGGACGACGCCCCTCTTCAAAACCAATGGCCCGGATGGAAATCCCGGACCCTTCAAGAAATCGGCCCCGGCCCGGAGGTCAGGGTCAGCGTGGCGGAATCGCCGCTCCGTTTAGCGATACGGAGCGTCGAGTTCCAGATTCTTCGCGATCAGACGCTCCCAGCGGTCGCCGTTGTCCAGCAGGCGCGCCTTGTCATAGAGCAGTTCTTCGCGGGTCTCGGTGGCGAACTCGCTGTTCGGTCCCTCGACGATGGCGTCCACCGGGCAGGCCTCCTGGCACAGACCGCAGTAGATGCATTTGACCATGTCGATGTCGTAGCGCGTCGTGCGGCGGCTGCCGTCGGCGCGCGGTTCGGCCTCGATGGTGATGGCCTGGGCGGGGCAGATGGCCTCGCACAGCTTGCAGGCGATGCAGCGTTCTTCGCCGTTCGGATAGCGGCGCAGCGCGTGTTCGCCACGGAAACGCGGCGACTGCGGATTGCGCTCGAACGGATAGTTCACCGTGGCCTTCGGCTTGGCCATGTACTTCAGCGACAGGCCGACAGCGCCGAACACGTCGGTCAGCATCGCGCCCTTGGCCGCCTGAACGATACGGGTCAGCATTACGATTTCACTCCAGCGCACTCGCGTTGATAGCGGGCGCTTTCCTTGTCGAGGGTCTGGCACAGGCGCTGGCGTTCCGCCTCGCGCCGTTCAACTTCCTGCACCTTGCGTTCCCACTGATAGACCGAGACGGGCTCGGCCTCATAGGGCGCGCAGGCCGACGCCAGCATGGGCGCGGCCAGGGCGAACATCAGGCCTGCGGCTTTCGTCTTCATCCGCCGATCCGGCGTTCGCAGCCGTCCCTGTTGAAGCGCGGATCGTCCCGCGACAGACGTTGGCAATAAGCACGCTTGTCCGCCTCCTCTCCCCGCTCGCGGTCCAGCCGCTCGAGACGCGCGGACGCAGTCTCGGGCGCGGCCGGATCCATCGGCTTGAAGGTGCAGGCCGACAGGCCGGCGGCGAGCGCCAGCGCGATCAGGAATGTGGCGTAACCGCCCATCAGCCGCCCACCGCGAAGACGCGCCACGCCGCCACGAAGACCACGGCGACCAGCGAGGCCGGCAGGAAGATCTTCCAGCCCAGACGCATCAGCTGGTCATAGCGATAGCGAGGCACGAAGGCCTTCACCAGGGCGATCATGAAGAACCAGAAGACCACCTTCACGGCGAAGACCGCCAGGTAGAACAGGTTGGCGACAAAGGCCGGGACGCTGTTCAGGAAGTCGGTGGGGAAGCCCGGATTCCACCCGCCGCAGAACAGCAGGGTGATCATGGCGCACATGAAGACGATGTTGGCGTACTCGCCGATCATGAACAGCAGATAGGGGGTCGAGGAATATTCGACCTGATAACCGGCCACCAGTTCCGACTCCGCTTCGGGCAGGTCGAACGGCGGGCGGTTGGTCTCGGCCAGGGCCGAGATGAAGAAGACCACGGTCATCGGCAGCATGACGATGATCGTCGGCAGGGTCTCGAGGCCGCCGCCGAAGGCATTCCAGTTCCAGATCCAACCCTGTTGCTGGGTCACAATCTCGGTCAGGTTCATCGTCCCGGCCAGCAGGATGACGTTGATGATGATGAGGCCCATCGAGACCTCATAGGACACCATCTGCGCCGCCGAACGCAGCGAGCCCAGGAACGGATACTTCGAGTTCGAAGCCCACCCGCCCATGATGATGCCGTACACGCCCAGCGAGCTGATCGCGAGGATGTACAGGATGCCGACGTTCAGATCCGACACCACCCAGCCCGGCGCGAACGGGATCACCGCCCAGGCGATGAAGGCCAGCACGAAGCTGATCAGCGGGGCCAGGATGAAGACCACCTTGTCCGACCCGGCCGGGACGACGATCTCCTTCAACACGAACTTGAAGAAGTCGGCGAAGGATTGCAGCAGGCCGAAGGGACCGACCACGTTCGGACCCTTGCGTAGCTGAACGGCCGCCCAGATCTTGCGGTCGGCCAGCAGCAGGAAGGCCAGGGAGATCAGGATGCCGACCACGACCAGCAGGATCCCGCCCAGAGTGGCGAGGGTCCAGCCGACGGGAGTGGCCCAGAAGGAAGTCGCAGCGTCCATGTCTTACTCCGCCGCCAGGGCGACCGGCGCCATCCGCTCAGCGGACAGTTGGGCCATGGTTTCACTGGCGCGCGCGATCGGGTTGGTCAGGTAGGGATCGGCGATGACGGAGACGAAGGCGACGTCGCCCAGGTCCCCCTTGGCGCCCAGCTTGGCGACGTCGAACGTCGCGGCGGGGGCCAGATAGTCGATGCGGCCAAAGGTCGGATGGTCGCCCATCAGCTTCGTCCGCAGTTGCTCAAGGGTGTCGAACGGCAGCTTGTGGCCGACGCGCTCCGACAGGGCCCGGATGATGGCCCAGTCGTCCTTGGCCTCGCCCTTCGGGAAGACCACGCGCTCGGCCATCTGCACCCGGCCTTCGGTGTTGACGTACAGGCCCGACTTTTCGGTGTAGGCCGCGCCAGGCAGGATCACGTCCGCGCCGTGCGCGCCGCGATCGCCGTGCGAGCCCAGATAGACGCGGAAAGCGCCCGATGCGTCAGCGTTCACCTCATCGGCGCCCAGCAGGAACAGCACGTCCAGCGCGCCCGGCTTCAGCATGGTGGCCACATCCAGACCGCCCTCGCCCGGCAGGAAGCCCATGTCCAGCCCGCCGACGCGCGCGGCGGCGGCGTGCAGGACGTTGAAGCCGTTCCAGCCGTCCTTGACGACGCCGACCTTCTTGGCCAGCGCGCCCAGGGCGTTCAGCACGGCCGGGCCGGTCTCGCCGGTCAGGGCACCCGCGCCGACGATGATCGCCGGACGCTCGGCCTTGGTCAGGAAGTCGGTCGCCGCCTTGGGCAGCTTGCCGACGGTCTTCGAACCGGCGCCCAGGTAGTTGTAGTCATAGGTCAGGTCGGCCTGCGGGCCGATGACGCCGACTTCGACGCCGCCCTTCAGCCAACTCTTGCGGATGCGCGCGTTCAGCAGCGGCGCTTCCGTGCGCGGATTGGCGCCGACGATCAGAATGGCGTCAGCGTTTTCAATGCCTTGCAGGCCCGAGTTGAACAGCCAGCCCTCGCGAGCCTCGCCGCCCAGCGCCGCGCCGTCCTGACGGCAGTCAGTGTTGGCCGAGCCCAGCGCGCGGAACAGATCCAGCGTCGCCTTCATCGACTCGGCGTCCTGCAGATCGCCTGCGATGACGCCGATGCGGTCAGCCGAAGCGGCCTTGATCTTGTCGGCGACGACCGACAGAGCCTCGTCCCACGAGGCCGGACGCAGTTTGCCGTTCTCACGCACCCACGGGCGGTCCAGACGACGCGCCTGCAGGCCGTCGACGGCGTAGCGGCTCTTGTCCGACAGCCATTCCTCGTTGATGCCCTCGTTCACGCGCGGCAGCACGCGCATGACCTCGGCGCCGCGCGAGTCGGCACGGATGTTGGAGCCGAGCGCGTCCATCACGTCGATGGTCTCGGTCTTCTTCAGCTCCCACGGGCGGTAGTGGTACTGCCACGGGCGGTGCGTCAGGGCGCCCACCGGGCACAGGTCGTTGACGTTGCCCGACAGTTCGCTGTCGATGTTCTTTTCCAGATAGGTCGTGATCTCGGCGCTTTCGCCGCGCGAGATCATGCCGATGTCCGGAACGCCCGCCACCTCGGTGATGAAGCGGACACAACGCGTGCACTGGATGCAGCGCGTCATGAACGTCTTGACCGTCGGGCCCATGTTCTTTTCTTCGACCGCGCGCTTGTTCTCGCCGTAGCGCGAACCGTCACGGCCGTAGCCGACAGCCTGGTCCTGCAGGTCGCATTCGCCGCCCTGGTCGCAGATCGGGCAGTCCAGCGGGTGGTTGATGAGCAGGAACTCCATCACCCCTTCGCGGGCCTTCTTCACCATCGGCGTGTCGGTGAAGATTTCCTGACCGTCGGCGGCCGGCAGCGCGCACGAAGCCTGCGGCTTCGGCGGTCCAGGCTTCACCTCGACCAGGCACATGCGGCAGTTGCCGGCGATGGACAGGCGCTCGTGGTAGCAGAAGCGCGGGATTTCCTGCCCGGCGCGCTCGGCGACCTGCAGCACGGTCATGCCCGGTTCGAACTCGACTTCAACGCCGTTGACCTTGGCGATAGGCATTACGATTACTCCGCCGCGATCGCGTGGCCGGCGAAGTTCGCGCGGCGGCTGCGGTAGGTGTGGATGCGCTCTTCGATCTCGTGACGGAAGTGCCGGATCAGGCCCTGAACGGGCCAGGCGGCGGCGTCGCCGAGGGCGCAGATGGTGTGGCCTTCGACCTGACCGGCCACGTCGAGCAGCAGGTCGATCTCGGACGGGTCGGCGTCACCGATGGCCATACGTTCCAGCACGCGCCACATCCAGCCGGTGCCTTCACGGCACGGCGTGCACTGGCCGCAGCTCTCGTGCTTGAAGAAGTAGCTGATGCGGGCGATCGCCTTCACGATATCGGTGGACTGGTCCATGACGGTCACGCCGGCGGTGCCCAGCGACGAGCGATGCTCGCGCATGGAGTCGAAGTCCATCAGGGCGACTTCGGCCTGTTCGCGCGTGATGACGGGGCAGGACGCGCCGCCCGGAATGATGGCCTTCAGGTTTTCCCAGCCGCCGCGCACGCCGCCGCCGTGATCCTCGATCAACTGGCGCAGCGGGATCGACATGGCCTCCTCGACCACGCAGGGCGTGTTCACGTGACCCGACAGCGACATCAGCTTGGTGCCCGCGTTGTTCGGACGGCCGAAGCTGGCGAACCAGTCAGCCCCGCGACGCAGGATGGTGCCGACCACGGCGATCGACTCGACGTTGTTCACGGTCGTCGGGCAGCCATAGAGGCCGGCGCCCGCCGGGAACGGAGGCTTCAGGCGCGGCTGGCCCTTCTTGCCTTCCAGCGACTCCAGCAGCGCCGTCTCCTCGCCGCAGATATAGGCCCCGGCGCCGTGGTGGATGTAGACGTGGAAGTCCCAGCCGTGGATGTTGTCGTCACCGATCAGCCTGGCCTCATAGGCCTGCTTGACGGCGGCTTCCATGCGCTCGCGCTCGAGGATGTATTCGCCGCGCAGGTATATGTAGCAGGCGTGGGCCTTCATCGCGAAGGAGGCGATCAGGGCGCCTTCGATCAGCAGGTGCGGATCATGACGCATGATCTCGCGGTCCTTGCAGGTCGCGGGCTCGGACTCATCTGCGTTGATGACCAGGTAGTGAGGGCGATCCTTCACTTCCTTGGGCATGAAGGACCACTTCAGCCCGGTCGAGAAACCGGCGCCGCCGCGTCCGCGCAGGCCCGAGTTCTTGACGTTGTTGATGATCCAGTCGCCGCCAAGGTCCAGCATGTCCTTGGTGGCGTTCCACGCGCCGCGCTTCTTCGCACCTTCAAGGCCCCAGTCGTGGAAGCCGTAGAGGTTGGTGAAGATCCGATCCTTGTCTTGGAGGATGCCGACCATGATCCCTTAAAGTCCTTCCGCCATGCGGCGTTTATGGTGGCGGGTGCGCTGGAAGACGGCGTAGATCACCAGCACCCATCCGATAGCCAACAGGCCATAGGCCGCCATCACCGCGTTGTCAGTCAGGCCGAAACGGCCGTCGCGCGCGAACAAAACCAATGCGGCCGCGACCACGATGCAAGCCAGGCCAGCCCAACGCTGACGCCAGCCCACGCGACGCAGCTCGGCCCGATAGGCCGCCCTGCCCGCTTCTGTCTCGAGGTCCGGCCGCGCCATCAGACCGGCGCCTTTTCAGCGACAGGCTCAGAGTTCGGCAGCTTCTTGATCTTCTTGGCGGCCGAGCCGTCATACAGCGCCGGATCCGTCAGCACGCGCGCGCCGCCTACCGGCTCAGACGTGTGACGACCGACATAGCTGCCCGCCTTCGGCGTCTTGCCCGCAGCGAAATCATCGATGATCTGGGCCATGTTTTCCGGCGTCAGATCTTCGTAATAGAGGTCGTTGATCTGGGCCACCGGCGCGTTCGAGCAGGCGCCGATGCATTCGACTTCCTGCCAGGTGAAGCGGCCGTCAGCGGACAGTTCGTCCTTGGGACCGATCTTCTCGCGGCACACGCGCATCAGCTCATTGGAGCCGCGCAGCATGCACTGCGTCGTGCCGCAGACCTGGATCAGCGCGGCCGTACCGACCGGCGTCAACTGGAACATGGTGTAGAAGGTCGCGACCTCCAGCACCCGGATATAGGCCATGCCCAGCAGGTCGCCGATGGCGCGCAGCGACGGCTCGGACACCCAGCCTTCCTGCTTCTGAACCAGCCACAGGATCGGGATCACGGCCGACTGGCGACGCGATTCCGGGTACTTCTTGATCCACCACTGAGCCTTTTCCATCGTCTCCTTCGAAAACTCGAAAGAGGACGGCTGCTCCTTGGCGAGACGACGAACGCTCATCGGTCCACTTCTCCGAACACCATGTCGAGCGAGCCGAGGATGGCGGACACGTCCGCCAGCATGTGGCCGCGGTTCATCCAGTCCATCGCCTGCAGGTGACGGAAGCCGGGGGCCGACAGCTTGACGCGGTAGGGTTTGTTGGTGCCGTCCGACACCAGATAGACGCCGAACTCGCCCTTCGGCGCCTCGACGGCCGCATAGACCTCGCCTTCCGGGGTGCGGAAGCCCTCGGTGTAGAGCTTGAAGTGGTGGATCAGCGCTTCCATCGAACGCTTCATCTCACCGCGACGCGGCGGGGCGACCTTGTGGTCTTCGGTCAGGACCGGCTCGCCGGGGCAGTTGCGCAGCTTGTGGATGCACTGCTCCATGATGCGCACCGATTGGCGCATCTCTTCGACGCGGCACAGATAGCGGTCCCAGCAGTCGCCGTTCTTGCCGACGGCGATGTCGAACTCCATGTCGGCGTAACAGTCGTACGGCTGGGCCTTGCGCAGGTCCCAGGCGATGTCCGAACCGCGCAGCATGACGCCCGAGAAGCCCCACGCCAGGGCGTTCTCCTTGGACACCACGCCGATGTCGACGTTGCGCTGCTTGAAGATGCGGTTCTCGGTGACCAGGCTTTCGATATCGTTCAGCGCAGCCGGGAACTCGGCGCACCAGCGGCCGATGTCGTCGATCAGCTCGGGCGTCAGGTCCTGGTGGACGCCGCCCGGGCGGAAGTAGTTGGCGTGCAGACGAGCGCCGCAGGCGCGCTCGTAGAAGACCATCAGCTTCTCGCGCTCTTCATGGCCCCACAGCGGCGGGGTCAGAGCGCCCACGTCCATGGCCTGCATGGTCGCGTTCAGAAGGTGATTCAGGATGCGGCCCATCTCCGAGTACAGGACCCGGATCAGCTGGCCGCGATACGGCACGTCGATCTCCAGCAGGCGCTCGATGGCCAGACAGAAGGCGTGCTCCTGGTTCATCGGCGAGACGTAGTCCAGCCGGTCCAGGTAGGGGATGTTCTGGAGGTAGGTGCGCGCCTCCATCAGCTTCTCGGTGCCGCGGTGCAGCAGGCCGATGTGCGGATCGACGCGCGTGACCAGCTCGCCGTCCAGCTCCAGCACCAGACGCAGCACGCCGTGCGCGGCCGGGTGCTGCGGGCCGAAGTTGATGGTGAACTTGCGGTCGTCCATCGCCCGTGCGTGCGGGGTCAGGCCGTCTTCATAATCCTCGAACGGGTCGATGGCCGAACCGAGCGGCGCGGGCATGTTCTTGACGTCGGCCATTACTGCGCTCCCGCCTTTTCATCGCCCGGAAGGACGGTCGGGTAGTCGGCGCCTTCCCACGGAGACAGGAAGTCGAAGTTGCGGAATTCCTGCGTCAGCTTCACCGGCTCGTAGACGATGCGCTTCTGCTCTTCGTCGTAGCGGACCTCGACGTAGCCCGTCATCGGGAAGTCCTTGCGCAGCGGGTGCCCCTGGAAGCCGTAGTCGGTCAGGATGCGGCGCATGTCCGGATGATCCGAAAAGATCATGCCGTACATGTCGAAGGCTTCACGCTCGAACCAGCCCGCCGACGGATAGACCGAGGTCACGCTGGGGACCGGCTGCACTTCGTCGGTCGACACCTTGACGCGAACGCGCGCGGCGCGGGTCAGCGACAGCAGGTGATAGACGACTTCGAACCGCTCGGCGCGATCGGGATAGTCGGCGCCGCAGACATCCATGCACTGCTGGAAACCGAACTGATCGCGCAGGGCCGTCATGATCTCGACTATCTTCTCGCGCGGAGCGATCAGGGTCAGTTCGCCATAGGCCACCACAGCTTCGACGCCGAGCGCCGCGACCATTTCCGTGCCCAGAGGCGTAAGAGCGGATTCGCGCTCCGCAACGCGCACCAGTTCGCTCATCGCTCGATGGTCCCCGTGCGGCGGATCTTCTTCTGCAGTTGCAGGATGCCGTACAGCAGGGCCTCGGCGGTCGGCGGGCAGCCCGGAACATAGACGTCCACCGGCACCACGCGGTCGCAGCCGCGCACGACGCTGTAGCTGTAGTGATAGTAGCCGCCGCCGTTGGCGCAGCTGCCCATCGAGATGACGTAGCGCGGGTCCGGCATCTGGTCGTAGACCTTGCGCAGGGCCGGAGCCATCTTGTTGGTCAGCGTCCCGGCGACGATCATCAGGTCCGACTGGCGCGGCGAACCGCGCGGCGCGGTGCCGAAACGCTCCAGGTCGAAGCGCGGCATCGACAGGTGGATCATCTCCACGGCGCAGCAGGCCAGACCGAACGACATCCACATCAGCGAACCCGTGCGGGCCCAGGTGATGACGTCGTCCAGCGAGGTCGTCAGAAAGCCGCGCTCGCCCAGTTCCGTATTGACGGACTCGAAGAACTTGTCGTGGATCTTGGGATCATAGCCCTCGACGGTCGAACGCGCAGCCGAACCTGCGGGGACCAGAGGACTGGAGGGGGCGATCACTGCCATTCCAGTGCTCCCTTCTTCCATTCGTAGATGAAGCCGACAGTCAGGACGCCCAGGAAGACCATCATCGACCAGAAGGCGAAGACCATGCCGCCGTGCGACAGGTCGAACATCGACACCGCCCACGGGAACAGGAAGGCGATTTCCAGGTCGAAGATGATGAAGAGGATCGACACCAGATAGAAGCGCACGTCGAACTTCATGCGCGCGTCGTCAAAGGCGTTGAAGCCGCACTCATAAGCCGAGAGCTTCTCGGTATCGGGGTTCTTGGGAGCCAGCACCCAGGCCGCCAGCATGAAGCCGGCGCCGAGCACGATGGCGATGCCCAGGAAAACGACGATCGGAAGATATTCTAGAAGAAATTCGTTCATTCGAGCTGCCTCGCCCGCCGGGAGGTAGGGGGCGGATTCGGGGCTTCTTAGACCCAACCTCGCCAGGGTTCAAACCCATGTCGGCAAAGGTTCTTTGTTGCGAATGGTTCGCAGTTTTTTGCGCGATTTGCCGCAGCCCTCCCGATTGCTTCCTATGCCGGTGATCCGCGAAATGCGCTGTCGCCCATAGATAGCCCAGAGCCTGCGCATGAACCTGGCCGCCCGCCTGCTGAACTCCGTCGAACGCATCGGCAATCGGCTGCCAGATCCTGTCTTTCTATTCCTATGGCTGATCCTGGGACTGGTGGTCCTGAGTCTGGTCGGGGCTGGCCTGGGCTGGTCTGCGGTCAATCCCGTGACCGGCGAGGTGCTGCAGGCGCAAAGCCTGTTGTCGCCCGCCAATCTGGAACGGCTGTTCATCGGCATGCCGCGCACCCTGGCCGACTTTCCGCCGTTGGGGATCGTCATCACCATCATCTACGGCGCTTCGGTGGCCGAGCGGACAGGCCTGTTCTCGACGGCGATCCGTGGCGCGCTGCTGAACGCGCCGCGCTTCATCCTGACGCCGATCGTGGTGATCACCGGCATGGTGTCGCACCATGCGTCGGACGCCTCCTATGTCGTGGTGATTCCTCTGGCGGCCGTCATCTTCGCCGCTGCGGGCCGCCATCCGCTGGCGGGCCTGGCCGCTGGCTTCGCCGCCGTGTCGGGCGGCTATGCGGGCAATCTGTTCCCTGGCGCCAGCGACGCCCTGATCCTGGGCATCACCGAACCGGCGGCCCATCTGATCGATCCGTCCTACGCCGTCAGCATCGCGGGCAACTGGTTCTTCATCGTCGGTGTGGTGATCGTCTTCACCCCCATCGTCTGGTTCCTGACCGACCGGGTGATCGAGCCGCGCCTGGGCGCCTGGATCCCGCACGACGCCGCCCCGGTCGCCGCCGAGGAGAAGACCCCTCTCACCGCCGCCGAGAAGCGCGGACTGGGCTGGGCGGGCCTGACCATACTGGCCATGATCGCCGTCTGGGCCGCCGTGACCTTCCTGCCCGGCTCGCCCTTCATGGACGCCGACGCCGAGCCGGAGCAGCGCTTCAATCCTCTGTATCGCTCGCTGGTGGCCTTCTTCGCCCTGACCTTCTTCATGGCGGGCGCGGCTTTCGGCGCGGGCTCCGGCTCGATCAAGAGCCACCACGACCTGGTGCGGATGATGCGCGAGGGGATCAGCCAACTGGCGCCCTATATCGTCCTGGCCTTCTTCGCCGCCCACTTCGTCGCCATGTTCAACTGGTCCGGCCTGGGGCCGATCCTGGCGGTCAATGCGGCCGCCTCCCTGCGCGAACTGGCCCTGCCGACGCCAGTGCTGCTGATCATGGTCGTGCTGGTGTCCTGCATCTTCGACCTGTTCATCGGCTCGGCCTCGGCCAAGTGGTCGGCGCTCGCGCCCATCGTCGTGCCCATGTTCATGCTGCTGGGCATCAGCCCCGAGATGACGACCGCCGCCTATCGCATGGGTGATTCCGTCACCAACATCGCCACCCCGCTGATGAGCTACTTCCCGCTGATCCTGACCTTCGCCCAGCGCTGGGATCCCAGATTCGGCCTGGGATCGCTGATGGCGACCATGCTGCCCTACGCCGGGGCCTTCCTGATCGCCGGCCTGATCATGGTCGCGTCCTGGGTGGCGCTGGATCTGCCGCTGGGACCGGGCGTAGGCGTCCACTACGAACCGCCGCCGCCCGCCACGGCGTCGCAACTGCCTGCGGACGGCGGAATCGCCGGTCCCGCCGCCCCGCCTCAGGCCGCCGCAGCCGCTCCGACAAGATGATTTGATTTATCCACAGCCAGGTCGCTTGACCTTCGGCGCAGCCCCGCCTAAACGACGCCCCTCGCCGGGGCGCACAGTCGCTTCGGATGGGAACGCGGGTGTAGCTCAGTTGGTTAGAGTGCCGGCCTGTCACGCCGGAGGTCGCGGGTTCGAGCCCCGTCACTCGCGCCACTCCTCTCAAGGCTTTGAGGGAGTGGCGCACCGCCCTTCCCTCTTCTCCTGAAAATCAAAACCGACCCGCAGGCGCCGTTTTCGCACGCCCGCAGTTCATCGGTCCCCAAGCCTAGTTGAGCGGCAGCCTCTCTCGCGGCGTGACGAAGGCGGCCTTCCCGGTCAGTTCGCCGTACAACATGGTCAGATCCTCGAACACGCGGTTCCAGGCGAACTGCTCGACCGCCTTGACCCGCGCCGCCGCGCCCAGCGCCTCTACGTCGCGCGCGAACAACGCCTCAATGGCTGCGGCGTAGTCGACCGGATCAGCCGAGGCCGCCAGTTGCCCCACGCTGTCATCGACCGTCTCGGCCACGCCGCCCGCATTGACGCCGACCACGGCCCGGCCGCAGGCCATCGCCTCAAGCACGATCAGGCCGAAAGGCTCCTTGTCATTGGCGTGCACGAAGGCGTCGCAGCTGGCGATGATCCGGGCCACGGCGCGCGGGTCCTTCTCATACGGCAGGGAGATCACGCGATCTTCCGGCGGCATTCCTGCGCCCGCGCCGACCAGCACCAGATGATAGGGCGCGCCCAGACGCTGGACCGCGTCCATCAGCACGCCGACGTTCTTCTCCTTGGCCGGACGCCCGGCGAAGCACAGCAGACGGGCGTCTGCGCCCAGGCCCAGCTTCTTCAGCAGCCAGTCGCGATCGCGACGATCCGGATGGAAGGTATCGACCTCCACGCCCAGCGGGCGCACGACGATGCCGCCGACCCCGGCCTCTTCCAGCCGTCGAGCAATGAAGCGGCTGGGGGAGACGACGCGATCGAACTGCGAGAACAGCTTGGCCCAGCGTTTCTCGACCGGCTTCTTGGCCCATTCGCCGAAATGCAGCGCCGCCAGACTCGCCGGATCCGAATGACAGAAACCCACGACCGGGCAACCGACCCGCTGGCCCGCCTCCAGCGCGCCCTGCCCCGGCGTATAGGGATCGCCCGCCTCGATCAGCGCGGGATTCAGCGACGATACCCATGCGCCCCAACGGCGCACCGAACCGGGCCAGCGATAACCGTCCCCGAACGGCAGCTTGGGGGCCTGCAGCCGCACCACGCCGTCGCCGCTGGCCCTGTAACCGGCGCCGGGCACGACGAGACTGTGCGCCACATCGGGGCGATTGTCCGCCAGCCACGCCTTTTTGGACAGAAGATAACGCTTCACCCCGCCCGAGCGCGGCGCGAACAACATCGTGGTGTCCACCAGCCGGGGCCGATCCTCGGCCGCGCAGGCCTTCAGCGCCCGCAAGGTCGTCGCAACCTCATCATCCAGGCCCGGAAACAGGCGCAGTTCGTTTTCCTGGACGTCGATCGGGTTGACGCTCATGCCTGGGGCCTTTCCGCTGAACTTCTTCACGTTAACGCCAAGGCTCCGACTTTGGATGCGGGACGGTGCAAATCAGCATCCGGCAGATTTTCCGCCCTATATTCCCCTCCGGCTACGCTGCAAGCCGGAAGCGCACAAGGCCGCGCTTGCGTCCCGGCCACGGTGCGGTTTTCATCTGCCGTTCAGCTTCCATCCCCTAACGCGAGGCCTTGCAATCGCCTCAAATTCAAGAAACTTGGGGCATGTGGGTGCGGACCCTGTTAGGAGGGGCGCCTCAATCCTTGCGCGTGCGACCACGAGGGGTTTCCTACCGATGCGTATTCTGCTCGCGACCGCTGTAGCGATCGCTCCCCTGATGGTTGCAGCCGGCGCCCAGGCCGAACAGGTCATCTCCAACGGCCGCACCACGCCGGTCAGCACCTCGACCGTCAACAACGGCGCGCGCGACGACGTGCGGATCGCCAGCGGCGGCTCCGTCACGGTCACGTCCGGCTCGGCCGTGACGCTGGATTCAAGCAACAGCGTCAAGCTCGACGCCGGCTCCAAGATCGACATGCTGAAGGCGGCCGACGGCGCCACGGGCATCCTGGCCAACGGCGGCAACACCGGCGACATCACCATCGGCGGCGCCATCACCATCACCGATGGGATCGACGAGTATAAGGACGACGACAAGGACGGCGACCTGGATGGTCCCTTCGCCGACGGCAATAACCGTTATGGCGTGCGCGTCACCGGCGGCTCGCCCCTGACGGGCGACATCCGGATCGAGAACTCCGGTTCGATCCGCGTTGAGGGCAACAATTCCGCCGGTCTGTCGGTCGAAGCGCCTCTCACCGGCAACATCGTCAGCATGGGCCAGATCAACGTCATCGGCGACAACGGCTATGGCGTGCGCACGACCGGCGATGTCAGCGGCGACGTCACCCTGCTGGGCGGCATCGGCGTGGTGGGCGAGAACTCGACCGGCGTCGCCATCGACGGCGATGTCGGCGGCCAGGTCAAGATTCAGGGCGCCGTGACCGCCACCGGCTACCGCTACACCACGGCCCCGCCCTCCAAGCCCACGACCGGCGAGCCGTGGCCCGGCCAGACTTATCTCGAAAACCTGGACGAGGACGACCTGCTGCAGGGTGGCCCGGCCGTGCGAATCGCAGGCGATGTCGGAAAGGGCGTCGTGTTCGACACCGCCCCCTCCTACGGTCCCGGCGGAATCGACGGCGACGACGACGGCGACGGCGTCAAGAACGGCGACGAGGACGACGACGGCGACGGCAAGATCAACCGCGAAGACGATGACCGCGATGGCGACGGCATCCCCGACGCCCAGGAAACGACCGCCACCATCCGCTCGTTCGGCGGCGCGGCGGCGGTGCTGGTGGGCTCGACCGACAACGCCATCACCCTGGGCGCGGCCGGCACAGGCGATTCCGCCTATGGCCTGATCAACCGCGGCTCCATCGAAGCGGCCGGCGTCTACAAGGACATCGACGCCAAGGCCGTGCAGATCGGCGGTACGGGCCAGGACGTGACGGTCGCCGGAGGTTTCCGTAACGAAGGCACCATCGTCTCATCGGCCGTATCCGCGAACAGCAGCACCGTGCTGGTCGGCAGCGGCGCTTCGCTGCCTACCATCTTCAACAGCGGCGCCATTCAGGGCTCCATCGCCACCTCCGACGCCGACACGGCCAGCGGCGTCCTGATCCAAAACGGCGCCAACGTCGGTTCGATCTCGAACTCGGGCAACATCGCCGTGGCGGTGAACGGGTCCAAGGGTTCCGCCGTGGCCATTCGCGACGAATCCGGCACGCTTTCCACAATCGACAACACCGGTCGCATTATCGCCGTCGTCACGCCCGAGAAGGATGTCGAGAAGACGGGGTCCGCCATCGCCGTGGATGTCAGCGCCAATACGACCGGCGTGACCTTCGTTCAGGACGGCGTCGTCGTACCGGACCACAAGTTGCCTGACGCTGACGGCGACGGGGTGCCGGACGCCAATGAACCGGCGATCGTCGGCGACATCCGCTTCGGCTCAGGCGCTGACGTGCTGGATATCCGCAACGGCACGGTGAACGGCGACATCTCGTTCGGGACCGGCGCCGACCGCCTGTCGATCAGCGGCGGCGCCGTGGTCACGGGCAAGCTGTCGAACGATGACGGCCAGCTCGACATCGACATCACCAAGGGCGTTCTGGACGCTCAACAGACGACAAGCCTGGACATCTCCAGCCTGAACGTCGGCGAAGACGGCAAGCTGATCGTCACCCTGGACGAGGCGACCAAGGACGAGTTCCGCTACAATGTCAGCGGCTCGGCCGACCTGGCGGGCGCCAGCAGCCTGGGCGTCCGCTTCAACTCCCTGATTGACGCTGAAGGCACGACCACCTTCAAGGTGATCAAGGCGGGCGACCTGAACGCCGGCGATCTGACGTCCGAAGAACTGCAATCAAACTCGCCCTACGCCTTCGTCGTCGAAATCGGCGACGTGACCGGCAACGAACTGTCGATCGACGCCCGCAGGATCACGGCCGAAGAGGCCAAGATGATCGACGCGGAAGCCGCCGCGTACGACGTGCTCTACGCCGGTCTGGCCGACAATGAGATCATCCGCGCGGCTTTGCTGAACCAGACGGATCGCGAAGGCTTCTTCCACATCTATCAGCAACTGCTGCCCGAGCATTCGGGCGGGCCGCTGCTGTCGCTGGCCAGCGGCGTCGACGCCGTGACCCGCGCCCTGACCGGCCGCAACGCCGCCGCAGCTCCGGGCGAAACCAGCGCCTGGGTGCAGGAGATCAACTTCTACGCCGACAAGGACAAGACCGACACCTACGGCTTCCGCTCGGAAGGCTTCGGCCTGGCGGGCGGCGTCGAGCGTGGGACCTCGATGGGCGCCTTCGGTCTGACGGCCGCCTTCACCTCCTCCGATCTGGAAGACCCGGAATCGGCCGCTGAAGAAGTCCTCTCGGCCAACCTACTGGAACTGGGCCTCTACTGGCGCGCCCAGGGTCAGTACTGGACGACATGGGCGCGTGCGGCGGGCGGTTACGCCTCCTTCAGCGCGACGCGCAAGCTGGTCGCCGAAGGCGTCAACCTGAAGAACGAATCCGACTGGCACGGCCTCACCCTGGCCGCAGCGGGCGGCGCTTCGTACGAGCGTCACTTCGGCCGCCTGAATGTCCGCCCCGAAGCCTACGTCGAATATTTCTCGCTGAGCGAGGACGCCCGTTCCGAACGCGGCGGCGGCGACGGCTTCGATCTGGATATCGACGAGCGCGACGGCCACATGTTCTCAGGCGTGGCGGCCGTCAACATCGGCTACGGCTTCGGTAAGGACGGCTGGATCCGCCCGGAAGTCCGCCTCGGCTGGCGTCAGAACTTCTCGGTCGACGCCGGGACCACCATCGCCCGCTTCGCCTCAGGCGGCGACGCCTTCACCCTGACGCCCGCCAGCATCGAAGGCGGCGGTCCGATCCTGGGCTTCCGTCTCAACGTCGGCAACGACCTGGGGATGCTGGCCATCACCGGCGACGCCGAACTGCTGGAAGACTACGTCCGCTACACCCTGCTGCTGCGGGCCAGCTTCAAGTTCTGATTCTTCTTCGGGATTCGGATCAAAACGGGCCGTCGGATTCGTTCCGGCGGCCTTTTCCGTATCTTGTCGTCGCCTCGCGTCTTCCTATGATCCCTGTCAGTTCAGAGGGGGATTCATATGAACAAGTTCGCCTGGGCCGCCTGCGCCCTGATCCTTAGCGCCCATGCGCCGGCGCTCGCGCAAACTGCGCCTGCTGTTGCTCAGGCCGCCCTGCCCTCTGCCGACCGCGGCCTGTTCACCGCCCAGGACCTGTTCGGCATGGAGGTCGCCTCCGACGCCCAGATCAGCCCCGACGGCAGCCGGATCGCCTATGTGCGCCAGACGGCCGACATCATGACCGATCAGATGCGTCCGACCATCTGGCTGATCGACGTGAAGACGGGCCAACACACGCCGCTAATCGCTTCGGCCGGTTCCCACCGCCAGCCGCGCTGGTCGCCGGATGGAACGCGCCTGTCCTACATCTCGAACGCCGAGGGCGGCGCGCCGCAACTTTTCGTGCGCTGGATGGCGTCGGGTGAAGCGGTCCGCGTCACCAACCTGCCCAACACCCCGTCCAGCATCAGCTGGTCGCCCAACGGCGAGCAGTTGGCCTATTCGGTCCTGGTTCCCGGCGACAAGCCCAAGATCGGCTCGCCGCTGCCCAAGCCCGAAGGCGCCAAATGGGCCCCGCCGCTGGAGATTATCGACACCGTCTCGTACCGCTCGGACGGTCAGGGCTATCTCAAGCCCGGTTTCCGCCATGTCTTCGTCGTCGGCGCCCAGGGCGGCGGCGCGCGCCAACTGACTCACGGAGACTTCAATCACGGCGGCGGTCTGTCCTGGTCGGCTGATTCCCGCACCCTCTATCTCAGCGCCAACCGTCGACCCGACTGGCAGCGCGAAGCCGCCGACAGCGAAGTCTTCGCCCTGGACGTGCAGACTGGCGGCCTGACCGCCCTGACCAGCCGCGCCGGGCCGGACAACTCGCCCGTCGCCTCACCCGACGGACGCCGCATCGCCTATCTCGGCTATGACGACCAGCGGATGGGCTATCATAACACCCGCCTCTATGTGATGGACGCCGACGGCTCGAACAGCCGCGTGCTGACGCCGAATCTGGACCGCTCGGTCAAATCGCCGGTGTGGAGCCGCGACGGCCGCTCGGTGTATGTCGCCTATGACGATCAGGGGCGCACCAAGGTCGCCCGCGTCTCGCTGGACGGCGCCGTCACCACCCTGATCGAAGACCTGACGGGCGACGATTTCGGCCGTCCCTACACCGGCGGCGATTTCACCGTGGCCGACGACGGCGCCATCGCCTTTACGCGCGGCACGCCGATGCGTCCGGCCGATGTCCACGTCCTGAAGGGCGGCCGCAGCACTCAGCTGACCCGCCTGAACGCGGACTTCCTCAGCGCCCGCCGCCTGGGCGAGGTGCGCCGCATCCAGGTCGCCTCGTCTCACGACCAGCGCGCGGTCGAAAGCTGGCTGACCCTGCCGGCCGACTACGTCGAGGGCCAGAGCTATCCGCTGGTGCTGGAAATCCATGGCGGCCCGTTCGCCGCCTATGGCCCGCACTTCGCAACCGACAATCAGCTGTTCGCAGCCGCCGGATACGCCGTGCTGTCGGTCAACCCGCGCGGCTCGACCTCCTATGGGGACGAGTTCGCCAACCTGATCCACCACAACTATCCGTCGAACGACTATGACGACCTGATCAGCAGCGTCGACGCCATCATCGCTCAGGGGATCGCCGATCCCAACCGCCTGTTCGTCACCGGCGGCTCGGGCGGCGGCGTGCTGACCAGTTGGATCGTCGGCAAGACCGACCGCTTCAAGGCCGCCGTGGTCCAGAAGCCCGTCATCGACTGGGCCAGCTTCGTGCTGACCGCCGACAATCCCGCCTTCTTCGCCCGCTACTGGTTCGGCGAGTTCCCGTGGGAGAACCCGGAGGCCTATTGGCGCCGGTCGCCGCTCTCACTGGTCGGCAACGTCAAGACCCCGACGATGGTCGTCGTCGGCGACGAGGACTACCGCACCCCGGTCAGCGAGTCGGAGCAGTACTACACCGCCCTGCAACTGCGCGGTGTGCCCACGGCCCTGGTGAAGATCCCCGGCGTCGGCCACAGCCTGGCCGTTCGCCCGTCCCAGAACGCCGCGCGCATGAACGCCATGATCGAGTGGTTCGAACGCTATAAGGACGGCGCCCCGACCACGACGGCGCAGTAAGAGCCTCCCCGCGTCCGTCCGGCGACGGGCGCGGGGGCCAGCGTGGCGTTAGTTGACTTTTAACCAGAACACTTACAGAACATCACCAACGGTTCACGCCTTGTTCTGGATTCGCCGCCATGCTCACGAAGAAACAGCACGAACTCCTGATGTTCATTCATGAGCGCATTCGGGAAACGGGCGTGTCGCCCTCCTTCGACGAGATGAAGGAGGCGCTGGACCTGGCGTCCAAGTCGGGCATCCACCGCCTGATCACGGCGCTTGAGGAACGCGGCTTCATCCGCCGTCTGGCCCACCGCGCTCGCGCGCTGGAGGTGGTGAAACTGCCAGAACAGGCGACGACCGCTGCTCCGGCCAAGGGACGCGCCCCCTTCAAGCCCGACGTGATCCAGGGCGGCGGCCTCAACCCGCGCCCGTCCGTCGCCGAGGCCGCCAACGATGTCCGCGACCTTCCCCTGTTGGGCAAGATCGCCGCCGGCACCCCCATCGCCGCCATCCAGCACGAACGCGAGCGCCTGCCGGTCCCCGAAGCCATGCTGGGCGCGGGCGAACACTATCTGCTGGAAATCGAAGGCGATTCCATGATCGAGGCCGGTATCCTCGACGGCGATACCGTCATCATCAAGCGAGTCGAGAACGCCTCTTCCGGCGAAATCGTCGTCGCCCTGGTCGAGGGCGAGGAAGCCACGCTGAAACGCCTGCGCAAGAAGGGCCAATCCATCGCGCTGGAACCCGCCAACAGCGCCTATGAGACCCGCATCTTCGGCCCCGATCAGGTCGAGGTTCAGGGCAAGCTGGTCGGCCTGCTGCGCCGATATCACTGAGGACGGGGCAGAGGCCCCACGCGCGCCTTCTTTCCGCTCATCCCGGCGGACGCCGGGACCCAGTGCTTTGGCCGCAAGCGGAGCCGTTTGATTGTCCGCCGGCCTCCCCTGGCCAGCGACAATACATGTGGCTCTTACTGGATCCCGGCGTCCGCCGGGATGAGCGGGTTAAGAGAGAGGCCCGCTCCACGGCCGCCTGCCCCGCACTTCGGCCGCCCACAAGGCGCGCCAGCCGCCGGCGTCATCGCGCCATAACTCCACCGAACCGCCGCGCGCATAGTCGGCGCCGTCCAGCACCAATCGCCCTTGGCATGACGACGGCAGGGTTGTGATCACGGCGCGCACGCTGACAACCTGCGCGCTACGGCACATCTGATCCAACTGCTCGGCCGTCGGCGCCGCCTTGCCCCACCACAGCGCCAGCGGCCCCGTTCCGCCGTCCGGCGCACAGAAAGAACGCTTACAGACCCAACCCTCGGGCGACCGCGCGACGGGCTCCAGCCCTCGTCTCCGGGACCACAGATCGATGGCGAACCTGCGAACCGCAGGCCGCACCACAACCGCCTCGCTTTCCAGCCGATAGGCCGCATTCGCTCCACCATCGCCGATCCAGATATCCGGCGGCGCCGCGCGCGGCCAGATCAGCACAGCGGCCGCAAAAGGCAGCCCCAGCAACCGCCACCATCCGCGCCACAGGCACATGAACAATATACCCAGAAAGGCGACCGGCAGGGCCGCCGCAGGGGCGCTGGAAATCGCCTTCACTGCGCCGGGCAGATTGGCCGCCCAATGTCCGATCGCCAGCATGGCGTCCACCGACTGACCCGCCGCCCACAGGAAGGGCGCGCCCAGCCCCAGCGGCTCCAGCGCCGCACCCAACGCCAGCATGGGCATCATGACGAAATCCGCCAGCGGCGCCGTCGCCATATTGGCGATCAGCCCATAGACGGCCGTGCGATTGAAGTGCTGCATGGCGAACGGCCCGGTCGCCATCCCCGCCACCAGACTGGCGGCGCAGGCGGCCATCACCCAGCTTGCAAACCTTTGAACGGCGGCGATCGGCCAGGGAACGGACAGTTCGCGGACGCGACGCGGCCAGACCTCGACCAGGGCAACCAGAGCCGCCGTCGCCGCGAACGACATCTGGAACCCCGGCGTCACGACGGCCTCGGGCCGTAGCAACAGGACGACAAAGGCCGCTGCCGAGAGCGCCCGCATGGTCACGGCCTGCCTATCCGTCAGTATCGCCAGAAAGGCGATCGACGCCGTAATCGCGGCGCGTTCAGCCGGGGGCGGCGCGCCCGAGATGACCAGATAGGTCCCGACCGCGATCAACCCCGCAATCGCCGCCGCCTTCTTGCCCGACACACGCAACGCCAGCCACGGCCACGCCGCAACCAGAAGGCGGACCGCAAAGAAAACGAAGCCGCCCACGACCGCCATATGCAGGCCCGAGATCGACAGGATATGCGCCAGCCCGGAATCGCGCATGGCGTCCAGATCCGGATCCTGGATCCACGTCTCGTGACCGGTCGTCATGGCCGCTGCCACCCCGCCGGTCCGCTCGCCCAGACGCGCCACGATCCGCTCAGCCAGGGCGTAGCGTACGGCATTGACCTTCATCGCCGCCCTGACCCGCCACGGCGGCGGGGCGAGTACCGCCGGACGCGTCGGGCCCAGGGCGAACAGGATCCCGCCCATCCCCTTGAAATAGGCGTTGCGGCCGAAATCGTAGGCTCCGGGACTGGCGGGCGGCGGCGGCGGGTTCAGGATGCCGAACACCCGGATCGGCGCGCCGGGCGGCGGGGGCGTCCCCTTCACCGTCACGCGCAGCCGCTCGGGCGTCTGCTCAGGCGCCAGACCCCGCACGCGCACAGGCGCCACCACCACGCGCGCCCCATTCTGGCCGGACGAATCCACATCCATGACCCAGCCCTCCACCTGGGTCGGCGCCATGTCCGCAGGGGCGATCGGCGCCGCCACAGCGTCTGTTCTCAGCTTGGCCACCGCCAGTCCGCCCGCGAAACAGGCCAGCATCAGCAGGATCAGGGTCGCCCAGCGCGGCGCGCCTCTGGCCCGACTGACGATCCAGGCGCCGAGCAAGACGGCGGCGCCCAGCACCAGAGGCCAGGTCGTCGGCTCGTCCTTCAGCGTGAAATAGGCCCCGCATCCGGCGCCGAAGCAGACGGACGACCACAACGGCCAGCGTTCGGCCTGCGCCCGTGCATCTGCGACCAGACTGGCAAATAACCCAGCCATAAGGGTTCGCTTCCCCACGGGCGGGCGTATAAGACCCTGCCCTATGGATGCTGCCTCTATGACCTCACCCTCGTCGACCGTCGTCACCCGCTTCGCCCCCTCGCCCACAGGCTATCTGCATATCGGCGGGGCGAGAACTGCGTTATTCAATTGGCTGTACGCCAAGGGGCGCGGCGGCAAATTCCTGATCCGTATCGAGGACACCGACCGAGAGCGTTCGACGGATGAGGCGGTGAAGGCCATCTTCGACGGCCTGTCCTGGCTCGAACTGTTCGGCGACGAAGAGCCTGTCTTCCAGTTCGCTCGCGCCGACCGTCACCGCGAGGTGATCAACGAACTGCTGGCGACGGGTCACGCCTATCGCGACTTCCTGACGGCGGACGAGACCACGGCCCTGCGCGACCAGGCCAAGGCCGAGGGTCGCGACTTCGTCTCGCCCTGGCGCGACCGCGAGCCCAGCGTCGATGATCTGGCCAAGCCGCACACGGTGCGCTTCCGCCGCCCGTTGGATCAGGCCGTCATGGTCGACGACGCCGTGCAGGGGACGGTGCGCTGGGAATCGGCGTCGCTGGACGACCTTGTCATCCTGCGCTCGGACGGGGCGCCGACCTATAATCTGGCGGTGGTGGTGGACGACCACGACATGGGCGTGACCCACGTCATCCGCGGCGACGACCATCTGAACAACGCGGCCCGTCAGAGCCTGATCTACGACGCCCTCGGCTGGACGCGGCCGACCTTCGCCCACATCCCCCTGATCCACGGTCCGGACGGCGCCAAGCTGTCCAAGCGCCACGGCGCCCAGGCCGTGCACGAATACGCTGACATGGGTTATCTGCCCGAAGCCATGCGCAACTATCTGGCCCGCCTCGGCTGGGCGCACGGCGACGACGAGCTGTTCAGTGACGAGCAGGCGCTGGAATGGTTCGACCTGGCGGGCGTCAACAAGGCGCCAGCCCGGCTGGACTTCGACAAACTGGCCCACGTCAACGCCCACTGGCTGCGGCTGGCGGACGACGACCGCCTCGCCAAGCTCACACTTGACGCCCATCTGGCGCGCGGCCGTTCGCTGGAGCCGGACGACGAGGAACGGCTTCTGCGGGCCATGCCTTTCGTCAAGGATCGCGCCAAAACCATCCCTGAGCTGGCGGATCAAACGGCATTCGTGTTGCAGGCGCGTCCACTCGCGCTCAACGAGAAATCGGCCGGTTTGCTGCAGGGCGAAAGCCGGCAGAGAATCTCACGACTGCGTGAACGTCTGAATCTTTTCCAGAGCTGGGACGTCTTCGCCCTTGAAGCCGAACTTAAGGCCTTTGCGGAGGAAGAAGGCGTAGGCTTCGGAAAAATAGGACCTTCCATGCGCGCAGCCTTGACGGGCGGTTCGGCCTCGCCCGATATCGCGCGAACTCTTTGCGCTCTCGGGCATAACGAAAGTCTCGGACGCTTGGATGATGCGCTGCAACAGACTAAGTGATCACCCATAACCAACTCAGGCCGACCGCCTCCCCGCGCCGGTCCAAGGAAGAACAAGGGGCCTAGATGACTGAACAAGCGAAACCCGCCGGCTCGGCGACCCTGTCCTACCAGGACAAGACCGTAGAGCTCCCCGTCCTTTCCGGCTCGACCGGCCCGGACGTCATCGATATCCGCAAGCTGTACGGCGGCACCGGCGCCTTCACCTTCGACCCCGGCTTCACCTCCACCGCGGCCTGCGAATCGGCCCTTACCTACATCGACGGCGACGCTGGCGTTCTGTTGCACCGCGGCTATCCGATCGACCAACTGGCCTCGAAGTCCAATTTCCTGGAAGTCTGCCACCTGCTGCTGCACGGCGAACTGCCGAACGCCGCCGAATACGAAGAGTTCGAGCAATGCGTCACGCGGCACACCATGCTGCACGCCCAGTTCGACCGCTTCTTCGAAGGCTTCCGCCGCGACGCCCATCCGATGGCGATCATGGTCGGCACTGTCGGCGCCCTGTCGGCCTTCTATCATGACAGCCTGGACATCCATGATCCGGTGCAGCGCAACATCTCGGCCATCCGCCTGATCGCCAAGATGCCGACGATCGCGGCCCGTGCCTACAAGTACCATATCGGCCAGCCGTTCATCTCGCCGCGCAACGACCTGTCGTACGCCGAGAACTTCCTGCGCATGTGCTTCGCCGTGCCGGCCGAGGACTATCAGGTCGATCCGGCACTGGTGCGCGCGATGGACCGCATCTTCATCCTGCACGCCGACCACGAGCAGAACGCCTCGACCTCGACCGTTCGTCTGGCGGGTTCGTCGGGCGCCAATCCCTTCGCCTGTATCGCCGCCGGCATCGCCTGCCTGTGGGGCCCGTCACACGGCGGCGCCAATGAAGAGGCGCTGAACATGCTGAAGGAAATCGGCACGCCGGACCGCATCCCCGAGTTCATCGAGGGCGTGAAGGCGCGCAAGTACAAGCTGATGGGCTTCGGCCACCGCGTGTACAAAAACTACGACCCGCGCGCCAAGGTCATGCAGCAGTCGGCCTACGAAGTGCTGGCCGCCACGGGTCGCGAGAACGATCCGCTGTTCCTGGTCGCCAAGGAACTGGAGAAGGTCGCCCTGTCGGACGAGTACTTCACCTCGCGCAAGCTGTTCCCGAACGTCGACTTCTACTCGGGCATCACCCTGTCGGCCATGGGCTTCCCGACCACCATGTTCACCGTGCTGTTCGCCCTGGCGCGCACCGTGGGCTGGATCGCCCAATGGCAGGAAATGATGGCCGATCCGTCGCAGAAAATCGGCCGCCCGCGTCAGCTGTACACCGGGCCGACCGAGCGCGACTACGTCCCGCTGGCTCAGCGCGGCTAAGAGATCAAAAGCGTAAGACTGCACAAACGCCGGGGCGAGAGCTCCGGCGTTTTTTCTTGGCTTTGCGAAAGATCAAGACCCGGCCGCATCAGGCGCGCTAAGAGTCGAACTCTCCCAGTTCTTCTTCATGAGGATCCGCCATGCAAGGCTATCTCGACGACATCGAACGGGCCACGCTCGACAACGACGACTATCGCCGCGTGCTCTACACCGGCCGTCACCTGCAACTGGTGCTGATGACGCTTCAGCCAGGCGAAGAGATCGGCGAAGAGGTCCATGAGGGCCACGACCAGTTCTTCCGCATCGAACAGGGCGAAGGACAGATCGTCATCGACGGGCAATCGCGCCCTGCCCAGGCCGAGTCCGGCGTCATTGTTCCCGCCGGAGCCCGCCACAACCTGATCAACACGGGCTCGGAGCCGCTGAAGCTCTACACCCTCTATGGCCCGCCGGAGCATCGCCACGACGTGGTCCACCCGACCAAGGCCGACGAGTCCGAAGAGCATTTCGACGGCAAGACCTCGGAATAGGCTCAGGCGACCGGCGCGCTCTCCCACGCCAGGCGGGAGCGCGCCCTCTGCCTTCGAACCCCGCCAGCGATTTCAAATGACGAACGGTCTGGCATGGTGAAGCCTGTCGAGAATCTTCGACCGGTTGAAAAGCCGACTCGGTATCGTGGCCTGATCCAAGGAGAGCTAAGCGATGGATTTCACCCTGACGGAACGCGAGCGTTCGTTTCAGGCGCGCGTCCGGGCCTTCATGGCCGAAAAGGTGCGCCCACGCGTCGCCGCCGTTCACGCCGAGGTGGCGCAGGGCGACCGCTGGGCCGCGCCCCTGCCCTCGATCGAGGCGCTGAAGGTCGAAGCGCGCGCCGCAGGGCTGTGGAACCTGTTCATGCCGCCCGCGCCCGAAGGCATGGCCGAACCGGACGATTTCAAGTTCACGGGCGAGCGGCTGACCAACCTGGAATACGCCCTGTGCGCCGAGGAAATGGGCCGCATCGACTGGGCCAGCGAGGTGTTCAACTGCTCGGCGCCCGACACCGGCAACATGGAGGTGCTGCACCGCTACGGCACGCCTTCGCACAAGGCGAAGTGGTTGACGCCGCTGATGAACGGCGAGATCCGCTCGGCCTTCCTGATGACCGAACCGGCTGTCGCCTCGTCCGACGCCACCAATATCCAGACGCAGATCCGTCGCGACGGCGACTGCTATGTCATCAACGGCCGCAAATGGTGGTCGTCAGGCGCGGGCGATCCGCGCTGCCGCGTCGCCATCGTCATGGGCAAAACCGACCCGGACGAAAAGACCTATCGCCAGCAGTCGATGATCCTGGTGCCGATGGATACGCCGGGCGTGAAGATCGAGCGGCCGCTCAGCGTCTATGGCTATGACCACGCCCCGCACGGCCACATGGAGGTCAGCCTGACCGACGTGCGCGTGCCGGTCGAGAACATCCTGCTGGGCGAGGGGCGCGGCTTCGAGATCGCGCAGGGGCGCCTGGGGCCGGGCCGCATCCACCACTGTATGCGCACCATCGGCGCGGCCGAAGAAGCGCTGGAGGCGATGGCCCGCCGCCTGATGACGCGCGTCGCCTTCGGCAAGCGGATCGGCGAGCATTCGGTCTGGGAAGAGCGCGTCGCCCGCGCCCGCATCGACATCGAGATGACGCGCCTGCTGTGCCTGAAGGCCGCCGACATGATGGACCGTGCGGGCAACAAGGCGGCCAAGGACGAGATCGCCATGATCAAGGTCCAGGCGCCGATGATGGCCCTGCGCATCATCGACGACGCCATTCAGGCCCACGGCGGCGGCGGCGTGTCCCAGGACTTCGAACTGGCGGCGGCCTGGGCGGGCATCCGCACCCTGCGCTTCGCCGACGGTCCCGACGAGGTCCACGCGCGCGCCATCGCCCGGTCCGAGTTCGCCCGCCACGCTGAGGCGACCCGATGAGCGATCTGGACGTCGCGCGTCTGGGGCAATGGCTGGCTGGCGTCCTGCCCGCCGCGCCCGCCGACATCCGCCTGGAAAAGTTCCCGGGCGGCCAGTCGAACCCGACCTATCGGATGACTGTCGACAGCCGGGACTATGTTCTGCGTCGCCGCCCATTCGGCCCCCTGCTGCCCTCGGCCCATGCGGTCGAGCGCGAATACAGGCTGATCAGCGCCCTGCATCCGACCGGCTTTCCAGTGCCCGCACCGCTGGCCCTGTGTCAGGACGACGCCGTCATCGGCTCGGCCTTCTATGTGATGGAACTGGTCGAAGGCCGCACCTTCTGGAACGGCGCCCTGCCCGACCTGTCGCCGTCCGAGCGCCGCGCCGCCTATGAGGCCATGGTCGACACGCTGGCCCGGCTGCACAGCGTCGATCCTGTCGCCGCCGGGCTGGAGGACTTCGGCCGCCCTGGCAACTATTTCGAGCGCCAGGTCGCCCGCTGGACCAAACAGTACCGCGCCGCCCAGACCGACGACCTGCCCGAGGTCGAGCGCCTGATCGACTTCCTGCCGCGCACGGCGCCGGAACAAACTCGCACCGCCATCATCCACGGCGACTATCGCATCGACAACCTGATCTACGCCCCCGACTCCATGACTGTCCGCGCCGTGCTGGACTGGGAGTTGGCGACGCTGGGCGATCCGCTGGCCGACTTCGCCTATATGGCCATGAACTGGATCCTGCCCGCCGACGGCCGCGCCGGGCTGAACGGTCTGGACCTCGAGGCCGCGGGCATTCCGTCGCTGGACGACATGGCCCTGCGGTATTGCGCCGCCACCGGCCGCGACGCCCTGCCGGACCTGCACTGGCACTTCGCCTTCAACCTGTTCCGCTTGATCGGCATCATCCAGGGGGTGAAGAAGCGGATGCTGTCGGGCAACGCCTCCAGCGCCAAGGCCGCCGACGCCGTGGCCATGCTGCCTGCCCTCACCACCGCCGCCTGGCGCGAGGCCCGCCTCGCGGGCGCCGCGACTGAACGACAAGCCGCCAGCTAAGGCTCGGACCAACCCAGCACGCGCAGACGCGGCTCAGGCTTCTGCGCACCTGAGAAGACCAAGCTGACCTTCTTCTCTCCCCGTCCCGGCACATAGTCCAGCGACACGCCGGACCGTTCATCGCCAAACTGGCCCTCGATATCCACGGCGGCGGCGGCCAGATCGCCATGATTGGCGACAACGATGTCGACCACCCATCCGCCCGCCGAGGGCCGAGTATCATCGCGCGTGATGGTCAGGTCCGCCGGCGACGGTTTGGAAAAGGCCGCAGAAGCGAGAACGGCCACGGCCCCGAACAGAACGACACACCCCGCGACGGCGCAGCAGGCCTGCAGCCGCGACACGGACTTCTTATCCATCTGCTCTTTCCCTCGGCGCGCCATGGTCACACCAACAGCCGGGCCGCAGCCGCGCCGACAGACGCCGGAAAGGCCAGGATGATCGTATTGGCGGCCAGCGACTGAACGCCGTGGCCGTCTGCTCCTCCGAACACCCAAAGCATGGCCAGGCTGGATAGCAGGCACAGGGCGTAGCCCGGCAGGGTGAAGTCGAGGAAGGCCCGCAGCGGCGTCTCCGCCTCTTCCTGCCCCGCGAATCCGGCTTCAAACACGATAAGGTGCAGCAGGATAACCGACACCGCCAACACCCCCAGAGCGCCCAAAGGAGTGGTGAGATAGGCGATCAGCCGCATCTCCTCCGTAGGAGCCAAGTTCAGGGCGAAATAGAGCGCCCCGGCCAGCATGAGAAACAGTTCGCCCGGATAAGAGGCTTGGTCCTCCTCACCCTCGTTCGGATCGCCGGACAGCTGACGTCGCGCCGCCAAGGCGCCAAGCGCGGCCGGCACCGCTTGCAAGGAGACCTGCCCCACGGCGGATGCCGGCGAACTCCCATCCAGAACATTGAACATCAACAGAAGCGCGGTGGCGGTGATGAATCCCACGGCCAGAGCGACCAGGGTGTCCAACGCATTGTTCACCAGGCCTCGTCGCGCCGAGAACCCGGCGTAATGCGCCAACCCGAACAGCACCGGCAGCGCCGCCAACAAGAAGAGCAGACGCCGCACCGGCTCAGCAGCAAAGCCGAGCGCCCACATCTCCATGGTCATCAGCAGGGGCAGGCTGAACAGCAGCGCGCCGCCGAACGCCCGGCCCAGGTCCCGTATATAGGCGCCGTCTTCCGCCTTCCCGATATCCTGCAGCGAGTTCATGCCCATCCAACGCCGGCGTCTGACTTCCGCTCCCGCGTCACTGGGCGCCTCTGTCTCGAAAGCGCCACTTCATGATCAGAACGGCCGACGCCATGACCAGAGCGCAGGCGTTGGCGAAGGTTACAGGCCACGCCTGGGTCATGACGCCATAGATCGTCCAGAGGATGAAGCAGCTGACGGTCAAGGAATAGGTCTTGAGGCTGACCGCCGACGCATCGCGCTCCTTCCAGATCTTGTATGCCTGCGGCGCAAAACTGGTGATGGAGCAGATCGCCGCCGCCGTGCCTATGATGTTCGCTAGCTGGTCATTCATGACCGGCCAACGCTAGGCCTGCGCCGCCGTTCCGAAAGCGCGCTTCCGGAATCAGCCGCCAATCACGCCCAGGCGAACCGGCAGATGAGACCCTCAGGCGAACTAGACCCAGGCGTCCAAGACTTCATCGCACTCCGCCGTCTCGATCTGCTGGCCGAACCGGTCATGATAGAGGCCGAGCAAGGCGTCGTGCGACTGGTCCGACGAACTGCACAGGGCGTCGGAAACCACCACCACCCGCAAGCCCAGATCCACGGCGCCGAGCACGGTCGCAAGCACGCACACGTCGGTCTCCGCCCCCGTCACCACCAGGGTGTCCACATGACCGGCCGCAAGGGCCTTCGCCAGACCGGTATCTACCCATGGAGAATAATGCGCCTTGTCCAAGACCCTGGCGGGCGGGGTGAAGCCTTGAAGCTCAGGCAGAAGCTGCACCTTGTCCTCACCCAAGTTC
Source organism: Brevundimonas naejangsanensis DSM 23858 (assembly GCF_000421705.1). GTDB lineage: Bacteria > Pseudomonadota > Alphaproteobacteria > Caulobacterales > Caulobacteraceae > Brevundimonas > Brevundimonas naejangsanensis. The sequence continues at coordinate 11,361 of NZ_ATXN01000002.1, read as the reverse complement.
TCGAGCGTGATCGACGACCATCGCTCCCAGTAGCGCCGCCACGTCCCCCGCCCCTCACTAGGCGAACGCGCGGGAATGAACCGAGTGAAGCAGGTCCGGTCTGACTTACGCTCGCACAGGCGTTCGACAATGGGCAGAACGCGCGGCATCCACGGCGTGCGCCAGGCGGTGTCTTCAGCAAAGAGCCGTTGCATGTCCACGCACAGGTGGACGGCGTTGGCCGGGATGCGGCCGAAATGAATGCCAGAAGCCATGCTGAGGCAAACCTCAGATTTTCCCAAGCGGTTCCACCGGTCGCGAACAGGCATGCGCCCATGGAGCAGCCTGCCTGCCAACGCGGCCAGAGCGTCGCCGACGGCGAGGCGAGCGCGTGGTCGGCCCGACGAGCGGCGGAACCGGGCTTCGACCTGCGCCGTTTTCCTGCCCTGCTCAGGAACCCCGACACCATGTCTGATACGGTCGCCGAACCCGCCTTTGAACCGCCTCCCGAGGCGCAGGCCTTCTATGAGGAGGCGTTGGGCCTGCTGAAGGAATCGGGCGTGCCCTTCCTGCTGTCGGGGACCTACGCCGTCACCGCCTATACGGGCATCCGACGCCCGACCAAGGACCTGGACGTCTTCTGCAAGCCCGGCGACTACCCCCGTATCCTGTCCTTCTTCCAGGCGCGCGGCTATCGCACCGACGTCGAGGACGAGCGCTGGATCGCCAAGGTCTGGAAAGACGATAAACACTTCTTCGACGTCATCTTCGCCATGTCGAACGGCACGATCGCCGTGTCCGACAGCTGGTTCGGCCCCGACCGCATCACCGTCTACGGTCATGAGGTCACGATCACCCCGCCGACAGCCCTGATCCTGTCGAAGGTTTTCATCCAGGACCGCTATCGCTACGACGGCGCCGACGTAAACCACGTCATCCTGAAGCAGGCGGACGCCATCGACTGGAAGTCGTTGCTGGATCAGATGGACCTCTATTGGGAGGTGTTGATGGCGCACTTGCTCAACTTCCGCTTCGCCTATCCGACCGAGCGCGGCCTGGTGCCCGGCTGGTTGATGACCGAGTTGATCGGCCGCCTGCAAGCTCAGGTCGATCTTCCGCCGCCGCGCGTGAAGGTCTGCCGCGGCCGCCTGTTCAGCCCGCGCGACTACATCGCCGACATCTCCGAGTGGGGCTTCGGCGACGTCGTCGGCAAAGGCCTGGAGGAACGCCATGACCCCGTCGCCTGAAACCGCCCCCGCCCCCGCTGAAGGCCAGACGCCTCAGCCGGGCATGGAGGCCGGACCGAAGAAGAAGCTGCGCGTCGCCGCCGTCGGCGACCTGCATGTCGGCGAGACCTCGCATCGCGCCTATCGCGACCTGTTCGATCGGGTGCATGAAGACGCCGACGTGCTGTGCCTGTGCGGCGACCTGGTCAATTTCGGCAAGACGGTCGAGGTGGAGAACCTGCTGGAAGACCTGCGCGCCTGCCGCATCCCCATGGTCGGCGTTCTGGGTAATCACGAGCACGAGTGCGGCCAGCCCCTGGAAGTCACCCGCATGCTGAGCGAAGCCGGGATCAAGATGCTGGCCGGCGAGGCCTATGAGATCGACGGCGTCGGCTTCGCCGGCGGCAAGGGCTTCGTCGGCGGCTTCGGTCGCTACATGCTCAGTTCCTTCGGCGAGGCCTCGATCAAGACTTTCGTCAATGAAGCGGTGGAAGACGCCAACCTTATCGAGAATTCGATCCGCACCCTGCGCACCGAACGAAGCGTCGTGCTGCTCCACTACGCCCCGGTCGTGGACACGGTGATCGGCGAGCCGCCCGAGATTCACGCCTTCCTCGGCTCGTCACGCTTGGCCGAGGTCGTCGACCGCTATGAGAACGTTAAGCTGGTGCTGCATGGTCACGCCCATCGCGGGGCGCCGGAAGGCCGCACGGCGCGCGGCGTTCCGGTCTACAACGTCGCCCTGCCCGTGCTGCGGACGCTGGGCGACACCCCCTATCGCGTGTTCGAGGTCTGAAAGCTCAGGCGATCCCGGCGCCGCCGGTGACGCCCCAGACCTCGCCCGTGACGAAACTGGCCTCCTGCGAGGCAAGCAGCACATAGATCGGTGCGATCTCTACCGGCTGGCCCGGTCGGCCGAACGCGCTGTGGGCGCCGAACTGTTCGACCTTTTCCTGAGGCTGGCCGCCGCTGGGCTGCAGCACCGTCCAGAAAGGGCCTGGCGCCACGGCGTTCACGCGAACGCCCTTTTCGATCAACTGCTTGGCGAGGGCCTTGGTGTAGGTGACGATCCCGCCCTTGGTGGTGGCGTAGTCCAGCAGAATGTCCGACGGCTCATAGGCCTGGATCGAGGCGGTGGTGATGACCGCCCCGCCCGGCGGCAGCTGGGGCGTCGCCGCCTGACACAGCCAGTGCAGGGCATAGAGATTGGTCTTCATCGTGGCGTCGAAATCATCGGTCGAAACCTCGCCCACATCCTCGCGGAACTGCTGGCGTCCGGCATTGACCACCAGGATGTCCAGCCCGCCGAAGGCCTCCAGCGTGCGCTCCACCATGGTCGCATTCCACGCCTCATCGCGCACGTCGCCGGGCAAGGCCAGCGCCTTGACGCCCTCGGCCTCGATCAAGGCGATCACCTCGCGCGCATCGGCTTCCTCTGAAGGAAGATATGAGATCGCAACGTCGGCGCCCTCACGAGCGTAGGCGATGGCGACCGCACGGCCTATGCCGGAATCGGCGCCGGTGATCAGGGCGCGTCGCCCCCTCAGCCGCCCGTGGCCTCGATAGGTCTCTTCCCCATGATCGGGCTGCGGCTCCATCTTGGCGACCAAGCCGGGGGCCGACTGGGGCTGGCGCGGAAAGGGAGGCCGCGGATACTGATTTCGGGGGTCTTGCATGGTGATGCGGTCGGGCATGACGGCTCCTCTGAACGACTGAAGGTCGCCATTCTAAGTCGTGCCCGCCGCGGGCGTTCCCGGCGCAAGGATGGAACGGCGGGATCGGAAGCGACGTTTCCGGCAAAGCCAAGCCGGAGGCATCCATGCCCGATTCCGTCGCCCCGCCTCCTGCCGTCCCCGAGCCGCGCAAAGGCATGCCCAACCCCGAACTGGATCGCGCGACCTTCAACGCGCGCTTTCGCAGCCGGTTCGCTGACCCCGCCTTCGATTCTTTGCGAGAGGAGATCGATCGCTTGGCCGCCACAGCCTGGGACGGATATATCTCGGGCCGCAAATCGCCGCTGACGCAGGCCGCCGGCCAGGGTTTTGCTGATCCCGAATATGAGCTGGCTCTCGACTGGGTGTACGCCCACGCCGCCGTCCGCGCCGCCCAGGCCTGTCACGACGATGCGTCGGCGCCTTTACGCATCCTCATCATCAACGCTTCCAGCCGATCGGAACACACCTGCCCCGGAGAAATGTCCAAGAGCTGGCGCCTGGTCCAGATAGCGCTTGAGGCCATTGAGCGCACCCCCGAGATAGAGGGCGAAATCCTCGACCTGTCGCGGCTGGCATCGGAGTACGGCCGCGAAATCCACCCTTGCAAGGCGTGCTTCTCGACGGCGGCCGCTCTCTGTCACTGGCCGTGCAGCTGCTATCCCAACTACAGCCTGGGCCAGGTCCACGACTGGATGAACGACATCTATCCCATGTGGGTCCGGGCGCACGGGGTGCTGATCGTCACGCCGGTGAACTGGTATCACGCCTCCAGCCCATTCAAGCTGATGATGGACCGGTTGGTCTGCGCCGACGGCGGCAACCCGGACCCCACGTCGACGCAGGGCAAGACCGTCGCCCTGGCCAAGGCTCTGGAGCTTGCCGATTGGCCCTATCCGCGTCACCTGGCCGGCCGGCGTTTCGCCCTGGTGGTCCATGGCGACGTAGAAGGAGCGGAGAACGTGCGCCGATCGCTGTCTGACTGGCTTGTATCGATGAAGTTGTCGCCGGCCGGACCCGACGCGGAGATCGACCGCTATATCGGCTACTGGGAGCCGTACGCGACCAGTCACGAGGCCTTGGACCATGACGAGGCCATCCAGGACGAGGTGCGTTTGGCGGCGGAAGAGTTAGTTCGCGCCGTTATCGCCGGACGGGAAGACGGCGGCCCTGTGGAACCCTCTCGCCGCCCGCCGCGACAGAAATAGGCGAACCACCGGCGCCGTATGGAACAGGCCGCATGCCTGTCGCTTCTCCTCAGAACGAAAGGAACCGCCTTGCCTCTCGCCAACAAGCAAAAACCGCCCATTCTGCAGCGCCCGCGGCGATTGCTGATGGTCGTCGGCGCTCTCCTGGCGCTGCTGCTGATCGTTTATCTGGCGACCGCCGCTACCGGCTTTCTGCGCACCCACAGCAAGGTTCCGGACCCGCAGATGACCGGAGGCGAAGCGCCGCTGGAGCGCGCCATGTAGCGACCGCCAAGCTTGACCGTTTGGAACGGGCTCGCGCTTTCGCTGCTTAACCTCCTGTCACAGGGAGGAAATAATGACCGAGCATCGCTCACGACTGCGCCGTCCCTTCATACAGGGAGTCCGCCATGCGCTTCTATGAAGTGGTGGTCGGCAGCGACAGCGGACCGCAGCGGCATTTGCGCGTGGCTTCGCCCACCGACGCCCAGGCCGCCGACGCCGCCGCTCCCTTGATGCGCGCGCATGAGGCCATTCTGTCCATTCGAGAAAGCCCTGACGACGGGTTGCAGCAGGCCGACGCGCCGCCGCCCAAGACTCAGGCTGAAGAGATGGCGCCCAGCACACCGGGCATGGCCGCTAAGTCCTGAAAATTATCCAAGGAGAAATCGATTATGATCAAGCAAACCGTGGCCGTTCTGGCTGTATCCACCGCCGCCCTGACCTTGGCCGCCTGCAATCAGCAGCAAGCCTCTGAAGCTATCGACAAGGCCCAAGACGCCGTCTCCGAGCCAGTGGGTCAGACCTCGGCCGCGACCATGGGGGCCAATATGGTCAGCGCCTACGTCCCCAACGCGGCGATGGGCGACATGTACGAGATTCAAGCGGCTGACATCGCCCTCGAGCGCTCGCAGAACGCTCAGGTCAAGGAGTTGGCCCAAATGATCAAGGCCGATCACACCGCCGCCTCCGCCGCGCTGAAAACGGCGGCAGGGCAGGCGGCGCCGGACACGACCCTGCCGACGGAACTGGACCAGCGCCGCAAGGGCCTGATCGACAACCTCCGCTCGGCCTCGGCGGCGAACTTCGACAAGACCTACGTCGACCAACAAGTCGCCGCCCATGAAGAAGCCGTCACCCTGCATCGCGGCTTCTCGAACAACACGGACGTGCCCGCCCTCGCGGAACACGCCCGCACGGTATTGCCCAAGATCGAGGCGCACCTGGAGCGCGCCAAGCAGTTGCAATCCAGCCTCGGTTGACGCCCGCCGCGAGGATTCGCTGAGGGGGGCGGTCTAAAGACCGCCCCCAAAGGATACGGCGGCGCTGGATGCCGGCCTGCTGGCCGCCGCCCAGTCGGTCGAACATCATGACATCACCCGCTACGGCACGCTCAAACGCTGCGCTGCCGTCAGACTGCTGGACCAGACTTTCACCGGACGAGGATCTGACCGCCACCGCCGACGCGACGGTCAACGCCGAAGCATTGCAGCCGCCAGCTCGGCCTCGCCGCCTCCGTCCGGCGGCCAGGCGAGCGCCCGCGCGCGATAGTGATCGCGGCGACAAGATCGGACAATGGCGATGAATGGTAGGCGGCGACGGGTTCGAACCGCCGACCCCCTCGGTGTAAACGAAAGCGCTTGTTACCTAACGCGTTGGATTATAACACTTTGTGGTTTCAAACTTTCCGGGTTTGTTCACGGTGTTCTGCGGGGTTTCTGGCAAGTAACTGGAAAGCACGAGCCCCCTCCCAATTCCGCTTGTTCTCATTTCGTTCTCATGTAGGAGTCCGCCTCGGGTCGGTGCTTGAGGAGGACGAACATGGAAACGAAACCCCTTGGCCCCGATGAGGCCTTCGCCCGCGATCTGCAGCAGCTGGATCGCGAGCTGGAACAGCGAGAGCGCGCTGACATCCCCCAGCCGACCGTCGATCTGGTCGCCGGGCTGGTCGCGGGCATGCGGCTTGTGGGGCGACCGCAATGAGTGATCGGGACAAAGAGCTAGCCGCGCTGATGCTGCAATTGACCGGCCTGGACCTTCACAGCGCAGACGGCCGGGCGGGTGCGGGTTTTATCCTGCGCGAGATCGAAGCGAAGGCGCCAGGGACGCTTGCTCGGTTGCGCGCCATGACCGCCATTCATCGCGCCGAACAACGGAGCGCCTCGGGCCTCGCCTGATGCCGCATCGCCCTGCCCTGCACGACGAGCCTCACACCCCTCGCGGCCTCGCCCGCCAGGGCGGAATGCTGCGCGTCATCTGCACCTCGGCTCGCTGCACCCACGAAGCGACAATCGCGCCCCGCAGCCTGATCCAGAAAGGCTACGGCGATATCCACCTCAGCGTAATCGCCAAACGGCTCAAATGCACGCGCTGCGGGGCCGTCCGCCCCACGGTGCAGTTTCCTCTGTGGTGAATGAGGGGCGCCCCAAGCGACCGACTCAGCTACACGTCCGCCGCATGACCCCTGACGAACTAAACGCCGCCCTCGACGCAATGGCCGCCGCCGCTGGCGATGACGCCAACCTTCTGCCCGGCCTGATCACGGTCGAGAGCGGCCATTGGGTGGATGTGCTGTCTGCCGTTCGGGCGACTTGCGCAGCCCTTCATGACGGCCTGCGCTATCGGGACATCGTGGTCCACGTCGGATCGCAGCAGGAAACGAAGGTGCTGACGCGGGCTGAAGCGGGAGAGTGCGGCGCACCTTATCGGGACCCTGTGCCTCGCGCTTGATCTTTCTGCAAACGCAGTTCGACGCGCAATCGTCAAAAGCACCCCTTAGAATAGGGCGACAGCGATGCGGCTGAAATTGCTCTTGCTGCTTCTGACGTGGATTGCTGAGAAGCGCGATAGGGCAGGCCGATCCTGCTAAATACCGGCATGTTCCTTTGCTAGAGTTTCAATCGATCTCACCACTTCTTCTACCCGGTCCGCTATGGCCGATAAAGTTGGCAACGCTTCAATTGCGGGGGAGATGCCTTCGGCTGTAAAAAGAAGCTCTAGGATAAGGCTTACATCTAGACGCACGTCGCCGGCCAGAGGGGATGTCCCTAGTAGAAACCTGTCTTCAACTGGCTCACCGCAGGGGGATGGGGTAAAAAGATTCATATTATGACTCGGGTTGAACCTAACGCCCACTGCGTGAGAAATTAGACCCAACAAAGCGCGATGATCTTTGCGATTTCTGAGATTATTTAATCTTGTTAGTTGCGCATCACCTCCAACGTATGGTCGCATATTTAGGATATGGTCACGTAAATATTCCGGAACGCCACTGTATTTTCTAAGGAATTGACATGAGACATCATCGGCGTCCCTTCCGAAAGGAAATGCTACATTCCGCCCCCCACTTGCGGCGGTGCCGGCGGCCCGGGCGGACGCGAAGACGGCGTAATCCAGTGCTGAGCGAAGGTCGGACAGTATATGTTTTGATGTAATAGCTAGGTCGATCGGCACAGACGGATCATAGTTAGCGTAGTGGTGCGCTCTCCCGGAAGAGGGCTCTATACTCAAAGTAAAAGTACACGAATCTAAATGCCGCCGCCACAGCTCTCTCAGTTTTGTAATATTTGAGCGCGCCGAGCTCACCAGAGCGCGAGTTTGTAGAAAGTCGCTCATAACTCACCAAATATGGACATGCATGATGGTTTAGCCCCAGCGCTCACGGTACACGGCAGTAGTATGCCAACTCTTGATTGAATTGCACACTAAAGCCCGCGAGCGCGCCAAGCCTACAAACGAAGAAAGCCCCGCCACCCGGTGAGGGCGACGGGGCGAAAATGGAGGCCTGACCTCCGAAGAGGGCGGGCCAGAGACGACGTTCTTAAGAAACGATCAACGCCAACCTCTTCATGCAGTCTACCATTTCGATGGCAGCCTTCGTTTCACAGGCGCTGCCATAACCCTGCCCAGCAGCAGCGCAGGCAGCCACAGCAGAATCGTACTGTTGCATGCATTCCAGTGGGCTGGCGTTAGCAGCGGGGACACCGACCAGCATTGAACCCGCGAAAGACGCGGCAATAATCAGCTTCTTCATCTTTTCTCTCCCAAACGGCTCCGTTGCCGCTCGAGCATATTAGAAAACATCGCTCTTTCAGAAACTGACATTCCTGTGAGTTTGGGAATGGAGTGCGTAGCGGAGCCCGAGGGCTCGACGCCGGTTCATATTGGCGACGCCACCGAAATGATCAGCCCGGCCTGAGGCGAGCCCACCACGGCCGCCCTATTCGCTCGACGGCCTCCGCATCCCTCGCCTCACAAGCTCGCACGATGCCGATCACATCCGCCGTCCGCCCATTGGCCGCCCTGAGCGCCCCAGTCTGCGCCACCCCGAAAGCCATCCAGTCCCGCTCGTCGGAGGGCTCCAGCGGAAGGGAGGCGGACGGGACAGGCTCAGTCCACCCGGCCGGGATCAGCGCGGAACACGGCGCACTGTGCATCACGGTAATCGGAGAGCTGGCACACCCTGCGGCGAGCAGCATCAGCGGCAGCATTGCGATCAGGCGCATGGCGGATTTCCTTTTCGGCTTGGGTGACGATGGAAGCGGTGAACTGGTCGCGAGCGTCGGCCCGGTCGCGGATGGCGCTGGCGTCCTGCGCGGCGGCCGTGCGCCCCTCGGTGAGGGTTTTGTGCGCATCAGCCTGCCGAGTGCGGTCAGCGGCCCTCTGGCGGTCATCGGCGACGCACATGGTCAGTAGGATCAGCGCGAGCGCCAGACAGGCGACCGCAAGCCAGCCGGTGGCGGTGAGGGTGCGGAGCCAGTTCATAGCGCCAGCTCGAAATGCGGGCTGTCGGTCTCGCCGCGCTCACGCGGCTTGCCGTTGCGGTTCCAGTCGGCGCCCCAGCGGATCGGAACGCCCAGCTCGGCCGACGCCGCGAACATGGCCTTGGCGATGGCGTCGAACTTCGGGAACCGCACCGGCCCCTCCCAGTCCACCGGGAACGGGATCAGATCGACGGCGTGGCCATAGCCCGTCTGTGCATTGACGAAGTGGTTGCTGGTCAGCGTCCAGGTGACCTTAGCGCCGGGCTTCGTGCGGCCCTGCGCATAAAGCTCGCGCTGGCGGCGCGGCGTGCGAACGCCCTCCAGCACAGAGAAGTCGACGGTTGATAGCTGGATGGCCCGCTCGACCACGCGGACGAGATCCGGGTGAACGCCAGCGAGCCGGGCACGCGACTGCGCACCAAGGCGAAAGGCCATGATGGTCTCCAGTTCAGGTTTTCAGATGGGATTGGCGAACCGAGTTCGGGGACTCGACTCTTTAAGCGGGGCCGTGGTTAGCCTGCGTCGTCGCGGTGACGACGCCAACGGAGAGGCAGATGACATCCACGCTTCACGCCCACGCCAGCGCTTCAGAGGCTGCTCGAGGGGCGGCAGAAAATATGGTGTTGGGCTTCTTCACCCAGCCGCTGGCAGGCAATGACGATATTCCCGGCCTTCGACATCCTGCAGTTCATGTTCTTTTTGGACCGCCGGGCGGCCCAGCAAAGCAGGTGATAGGAATGCTGGACACTGGCGCTGACCTCTGCCGAATCGATGCGGAGCTTGGCGCTAACTGCGCAGAGGATGGTTTCCAGTCCGGATGGGCAGTGGGCATTGCAACAAGCCGGCCACGCAAGGTGGGTATAATAGGGCTCGTGGGCAGCGACTTCACGTTAACGGGCAGCTTTGCAACCGCCGACCTGCGATCATCAGGAATGAAGTATGACATCCTGCTGGGGATGGACTTCATCCAACATTTTCATCTGACCGTCGGCCCTAAAGGCGGTGAAATTCGGCTGACCTGGTGAGCCGCCGACAGAATATCTCGGGCCGCTGATCGATACTTTGGCAGCGCTGGCTCGCGATGCCGCCATCTCGGGCTGTAGAACTGCGGATCGCCAGTTCGATTCTGGCCCTTCAACTTCCAAGCGATCCGTCCCAAATGACGAACGTCGCGCTTCTCGACCCCTGACGATGGCGCAACCTTTCGAGCGGCACGCAGCTTCGGAGCAGGCGCAAGTCTGTGCCATTTGAGCGATGGTATTCAACGCGTTCTCCAGTTCAGTTTTCGCAGGATGCGCACGGCGTGCGCGTATGGCAGCCTCACCCTCGGGAGGGCGACTGCATGGATGTGAACAGCTTGATCTGGCCCTGGTGGGTTCAGGCGCTGCTGGGTGCGGCAGGGCTGATCTGGTCGCTGGACACCTGGACTAAGCTACGTAAGCGGCCACCGTGGGCGCCGGGTCTCGTCCCGGCCACGAAGGGGCTGACGATCTGCAGTGTGATCCTGCTGGTTGCGGGGCTGTGGCGCTGGCTCGCCTAGGGGGGTGTGCAAGGCTCGCCAACGATGAGGTACGCTCTGGGGTGCAAAAAAGGAGCTTCCCCTATGAGCAACGCTGAGGCTAAACGCCAAGCAAGGAACCAGATCGCCGACCTGAAAATGGAGCGGGCGCGAGCCTCGGGCACCGTTACGCAGGCTTGGCGTTCAGCAGCAGCCCGTGCAATCCGGTTTGCGCGCAATGCGGGGCTGGATCGTGAAGAGATTACAGACTTCGTGAAAGACCGAACGATCCTGGTGTTTCCAGTCTAACTTGGCTCTGTCTTCGCCTTGGCGATCTCGACCTCGGCCGATTGTTTTCCCGTCTTGGCCACTTCCCAGGCTTTGCCGATGTAGAGCGCGCCGACACCTGCGAAGACGCCGCCGATGAAGATGGCGCCGTCGTTCCCGTTCTCAACCCGATAGGCGATCACGATGGTGGCCCACGATGCGGCGAACGATGTTGCGATGATGGCGAACGGCCGAGCCAGATCGCCGATGAAGCTCTTGATGCGCTCAAGCCGGGTCGGGGGCGGCTGGATAGGGGTGTGCGTCATGCTCCGGCTCCGTTCTTGACGCTAATGCCTGCGATAAAGGCGGCGATGCCGGCCAGCAGCCAGGGCGCGGTCTGACGCAGCCAGTCGACCAGGGCCTTGGCGCCCTTCTGCTGGTCGCGGGTCCCCTCCAGATCATCGATCCGCTTGAAGGCGGCGGACAGGCGATCGTTCAGGGCTTCGATCTGACGTTCGTACTCGCGCGCCTCCAGTTTGATGACCCGCTCGCGCACGTCATCGACCTTGGCGTTCATCCGCTCGACCTGACGGCCAAGCGCTGACACCGCGTCGGTCAGACCGCGCATGGCATGGATTTCGGCCATGCTGACGGCCTCCGGCTTGGTGACCGGAGTGATGATCTCGTCGCCTGCGGACATGCGGGCTCCTACGCGATGGGTTGTCAGGA
>NZ_ATXN01000001.1 GCF_000421705.1 Brevundimonas naejangsanensis DSM 23858 | reverse complement strand
CCTTCCCCCCAGACCCCCCAACCACCCACACCCTCCCGCGAATATAACCCCCCTATATCCCCCCAAGCCGATCAGCCTGCCGGGCCATCTCGCCGGAAGCCGAAACGGGCTATCCCCGATGGTTTCCCGTCTGCCGAGGCCATTGCCGAGCAGCAAGCGAAGGCCCGATCGGTCGGGGCGAACCTCGACGTGGCCAACCAGGCCGAGCGTTTCCGGAACTGGTCGATCGGCAACGACGCTCGGTACGCCGACTGGGCAGCGACGTGGCGGAACTGGTGCGACAGGGCGATCAAGAACGCCCCGAAGACGGCCGTCGCCGCCGCGCAGAGCCGGGCCACCCCGTCCGAGGCGGACCGCTGGCGCCGCTGGCTGCGGGAGTACCGCCTGAACGGCCACTGGCCGTCCGATGACGCCGGGCCCAGGCCGGGCCATCCCGCCTGCCGCGTCCCTGCCGCCCTGCTGGCGGAGTTCGGGCACGCACCGGCGCCCGCCGCAAACGACCACAAGCCCGACCTGTTCGCCCAAGGAGACGCAGCGTGACCGAACTTCACGAAATCCAGCGGCACGTCGTCGCGCGGATTGACCAGCGCCCGGTCGGCTCGGCGTCGCGCTTCGCCCTCATGGATGCGGCCGACGCCATCAGTAGGGCCATCGCCGCAGAGGCCCGAGACGTCGGCGCCCAAACAGCCCATTTCGACCCTGAGCACCACCCCGAAACCCAGCAATCTCGGGCTCCAGACGTTGGCGCCGAACTCGGAGGACACCACCCATGAGCAAGGCCGACCGCGCCAAGAAGCGCCAGCAACGGAAGCGCTACGCCAAGCCCTCCATGCCGAGGGTGATCGGGGCGAATGACAACATCGAGGCGGCGAACGACAACACGGCGCCGGTCTCGATCCGGGGCGTCCGACTGACCGACAGCCAGGCGCTGCGGTTCATGGCGGCCGAGGCCAAGGTCGCGTCGCCTGACCTAGACCAGCAGCGGGACGGCCAGCGCATGTTCCGCGCCCTGGACGCCGAGATCGATGCCCGCATCCTCGAGCGGGACGCCAAGGCGAACCTGGAGGAGCTGCGGAGCCTAGAAGCCCTGCGCGGTTTCGACATCGGTGTCTCGGATCATGAGAAGGCGAGGGGAGCGCCGCGCGCTTCGCGGGACGGTCTGGAGACCCTGCTGACGGCCGGCTCGATCACGCGCACCCAACACGCGGCTGGCCTCCGCTATCGGGCGGATTACGAAATGCTGGACCCGGAGAAGGGCCTGACCCCTCCGACGCTGGACCCGGCCCTGCGCAACATTGTCCGCGGCGGCGAAGGCTTCGCCCAGAAGCGCCGGGAGCGGGAGGAGTTCGTGCGCGATCTGGAAGCGATGATCCAGGAGGAAGACCGGACGTTCCGTGGGGCGCTGGGCAAGAGCGACGTCGAGCGGCTTGGCCGGGCCGTTTGGGCGCTGCGGGAGGTGGCGGGGAAAGGCGGGAGCCTGCTATCGCTCACTTCCAGTGGATCAACGCGAACGGCGATCTCCGAAGCGTTGATTGTTGGGCTGGACTGTGCAGCTATTGCATATGGCTTGGAGTAGGCCATTCCTACCCGGAGCGCGATATTGAGCGACGACACGATTGTTCATTTCCCCCGACGAGCCCCGCCCCCCGTACCGGCGGTCGCCCCCAACGCGCTCGAGCAAATATTCGCCGAGATCGAAGCGGCCGTGAACGCCGGCCTATTCTACGCCGCGCTGTCCATCACCGTCTCGATCCCCGACATCTGCTGCACCCTGGAGGGCAAGGCACCGGTAAACTGGGAGACTTACAAGGCGTGGTTCCGCGAGAACGTCCGGCGCTATCAGAACTTCGGTGCAGACGAGTGCTGGGAAATGCGGTGTGGCGTGGTTCACAACGCCCGCCTCATGGGCGGGAAAGACAAGCGATCAGACTTCGATCGGATACTCTTCACCCCGCCCGGATCACCCTTCCAACTCCACGACAGCGTGACGGAAATGCACGGGGAGCGCATCCTGTACATGGCGGCGGTCCCGTTCTGCCACGAGATCGTCGCTGACGCGCGAGCCTGGGCCGCTCGGAACGCCGCGAACGATGCCGTTCTTGCCAACTTGCCGAATGTGGTGCGGCTCCGCCCGAATGGCTACGGCCAGCACATCGTGGGAGCGCCCGTTATCGGCTAGGCTGGCTGCGGTCTTGACACCGGACAGGTAATCCCTGACATCAGGCAAATCGGGCGTTTCGCCCAAAGCAAGGCTCCTCCCTCTCGGGCGGGGCCTTTTCTTTTGCCCTCCGACCACGTTCTGAGCTGCGGCGTACGGCTGGATCGGCGGACACCTCACGACATTCCGGAGATCACCAATGGTCCCCATGAAGGCCCTCGTGGGCTTCTCCTTGGCCGACGGCTCGGCAGCCGCCGGCGTCACCTTCAATGCCAAGGATGCAAAGGCGGCTGATCGCCTGGAGGCGGCTGGCGTTGCGGATCGGGTGAAGCCTGAGCCACAACCCAAGCCGAAGGCCCCGGATGCCAAGGCCGCTTGAGTTCAACGAGGCCGTGGCGGACGCGATCTGCGAGCGTCTGGCCGATGGCGAAAGCCTTCGCTCGATCTGCAGCGACGATGAGATGCCGGCCAAGTCGACCGTCTTCAAATGGCTCGGTTTGATCCCAGCGTTCGCGGACCAATACGCGAGAGCCCGTGAGACACAGGCCGATAGCCTGGCCGACGACATCGTCGATATCGCAGACAACAAGGCGCTGGAGCCGAACGACAAGCGGGTCCGCATCGACGCTCGGAAATGGCTGGCCGGGAAGCTGCGACCCAAGGCCTACGGCGACAAGGTCGCAGTTGTCGGCGGCGACAAGACGGACGCCCCGATCCGCCATTCCCATTCCTTCGACCTGAGCGCCGCGAGCGACGAGGAGCTGGATGTCATCGAGCGCTTCATTCGTCGATCTGCCAACGCTGGAGGAGATCAGGGCGGAGAGGGCGCGTCGGAAGGCTGAGGCCGACCGCAAGCGCCTGATCGAACACCAGGGCGAGATCCGCGCCCGCTGCGACAGCCTGCATGGCTTCATCGAGGAGCATTGGTCCATCCTCGAGCCCAAGCGCCCGTTCAAGTCGGGCTGGGCGCTCCGGGCGATGTGCAAGCATCTGGAGGCGGTGACGGCCGGGCGCATCCAGTTCCTGTTGATGACCGTGCCGCCGGGCATGATGAAGTCCCTTCTGCTGGTCTTCTGGACGGCCTGGGAGTGGGGGCCGAAGGCGCGGCCGGACCTGCAGACGCTGGCCACCTCCTACAGTCAGGCCAACGTCCTGCGGGATAACCTGAAGCTCCGGCGTCTGGTTGAGAGCGAGAAATATCAGGCGCTCTGGCCGATCCAGCTTCGGGCCGACCAGAACGCCAAGGGCAAGTTCGAGAACACCGAGAACGGGTTCAGCGAGGCGCGGCCGTTCAGTTCGATGACCGGCGGCCGGGGCGACCGGGTAAAGGTCGACGACCCCCATTCGACCGAGACCGCCGAGTCGGACACCGAGCGGGCTAATGCAGTCCGCATCTTCCGCGAGGGCATCTCCGACCGTCTGAACGACGTCACCACCTCGGCCATCGTCATCATCATGCAGCGGCTCCACGCCAAGGACGTGGCGGCGGTGGCGCTGGAACTGGATATCGGCTTCGTTCACCTGAACCTGCCGATGGAGTTCGAGGCCGAGCGGATCGGCGAAGACGGGAAGGTCACGGGCGGCGCGTGTCGGACCTACGTCGATGGCGAACTGTTCTTCGAGGATCCGCGGACTGAAGAGGGCGAGCTTCTCTTCCCTGAGCGCTTCCCCGCGGCTGAAGTCGCCAAGCTCAAGAAGGCCAAGGGCTCGTATGCCTGGGCGGGCCAGTATCAGCAGCGCCCTTCGCCTCGCGATGGCGGCATCTTCCGCCGGGAGTGGTTCAAGCCGGTCTCGGTCATGCCCGCCGGGCCAAAGCGCACAGTCCGCGCCTGGGACGTGGGCGCCACCGAAGGGGGAGGCGACCCCAGCGCCGGCGCCCGCTGCACGCAGGTCGGATATGGCGAAGAGGCCACCTACTACTTCACCGACGCCAAGGTCGGGCAGTGGAGCCCGGCGCAGTTCGAGGCGCAGTTGAAGCTGACGGCGGCGGCCGACACGACAGAGGTCACGGTTCGTCTTCCTCAGGACCCCGGCGCGGCCGGTAAGGGATACGTCCAGACGCTGGTGAAGAAGCTGCCCGGCTACACCGTCCGGTACGAACAGCCCACGGGCTCCAAGCTCACCCGAGCCACCGCCCTGGCCACCCAGGCCGAGGCCGGAAACGTCTTCATCCTCACGACGGGGGACCCCATGCGCGATGCCTGGATTGAGCCCTTCCTCGATGAACTTTGCACCTTCCCGTCAGCCGCTCATGACGACCAGGTCGACGCCGCGGCCGATGCTTTCAACGAACTGGCGCTCGGTTCTCGTCCCGCCCGCAAGGTAAAGGTCAGCTTCTGATGGCGGTGAACGAGCGCGATCCGGCTTGGGCAGCTCATGCCGACGCCCGGAAGAAGGTCCACAACCTGCTGAGCGGCCGAGAGGATGCGCTGGGCTATGTGCGGGCCTTGCCAGGTCACGACGACGCCACGGCGAAGCGGTTCCGCGAAGGGGCCTACTATCTCCCGGTCACGGCGCGCACGGCCGAGGCCTTCAGCGGTCTGGTTTTCGGCAAGACCCCTACGCGCTCGAACCTCGACGCTCTGGACGCCTATCTCGGCGACGTGACCGGCTCCGGCCAGGACATCGACCGTTTCGCCGAGCAGGGCTTCGACGGCATCCTGTCTACTGGCGCCGTCATGGTGTTGGTCGACTATCCCGACGCTCCGGCTGGGGCGACCAAAGCCGACGCCGAGGCCGAGGGTGTTAGGCCCACCCTGAAGCTGTACGACGCCACAGCGATCCTTGCGGCCCGCGTTCAGAAGGTGGGGGCGGCGCTGAAGCTCTCCCACATCCGAGTCGCCGAGCAGATCGAGGAGAAAGACCCGGCCGATGAGTTCAAGCTCAAGCAGGTGGCCCAAGTCCGCGTGCTGGATCTCGATGAGGCAGGCTTCTATCGCCAGCGCGTCTTCCGGCAGTTGGACAGCAAGTGGGTGCAGTTCGGAGACACGGTCGAGCCTAAGCGCCAGAATGGCCGGCTGAATGTCATCCCGGCCTTCTTCTCGAACCCGCGCGATGGCGAGCCCAACCCGGCCCGTCCGCCGCTTGACGACATTGCCGACATCAGCGTCGCGCACCTGAACAACTCGGCAGCCTTGGAATGGGCGCTGCTGTGGACGGCCAATCCGACGCCGGTCTTTAAGGGCCTGAACATTGGAGAGGGGGAGACGGTTAAGCTCGGTTCGTCCGAGGGGCTGGTCGTCACCGAGGGCGGCGACGCCAAGTTCATGGAGTTCACCGGCTCGGGCCTGTCGGAGTTGCGTCTCGCGCTGGAAGCCAAGCGGAAGGACGCGGCATTGATGGGCGCCCGGATGCTGCTGGAGACCGGCCGGGCGGCCATTGCGGCGGAGACGGCTCGTATCGAGCGGGCAGGGGAGACTTCCGTCGTCTCTGGCATCGCCAACGCCCTGTCGGACTGCCTGACGAAGGCTCTGACCTTCATGGCCGATTGGGCTGGGGTGTCGAGCGAGGGCATCCAGTTCTGGCTCAACACCGACGTGAACCCAGCCGGCCTCTCTGCGCGGGAGCTGACGGCGCTGCTCGCCGCCTGGCAGTCGGGCGCGATCACGCTGGAAGACCTGTTCGAGAACCTGCAGCGGGCTGAGATCGTGGACCCGGCCAAGAGCTTCGAGGATCACCGCGAAGAACTGGACACGGAAGGCGAAGGGCTCGGCACCGTGAAGGACGACGCGGCATGACAAAGGCTCTGGCGCGCGACGCCGCTGTGATCTGGTGTGATCGGGGCTGGCAGCCGGTCTATTTCGGCTTCTGCCCTTCACGGAAGGCCTGGAGCCGCGAGATGCGGAAGATGGGCTGCAAGGAGCCGTATCCAGCCAACGACGGTTGCGCCACGACCTTCACTCAGAAGGACGGCAAGGTCTGCATCATCGTCACGCTCGGCAAGGCCCAGCACGCTGACGGCCGGACCCGCGTCGAGGTCGCCGGTCTGCTTTGCCACGAGGCCACGCACGTCTGGCAAGAGGTGCGCAAGGTCATGGGCGAGAAGGAGCCGTCGATCGAGTTCGAGGCCTACGCCATGCAGGCTATCTTCCAGGGGCTCTATCAGGCATGGCTGGACACCGCGGCACCCGACGAAATGCTGGCTCGGGGCGCTAAGCGGGAAGCCGCCTGATGGCCTCCCCAGCCGAGCGCCTGATCGACGAGGCGGTCAAGCACAGGATCGCGCTGTCCCGCTATTCGACGGCGACCGTCCGCAAGGTCCTGGCGCTGTTGAACCGAACAGACGCACGGCTGGTCGAGCGCATCCTTCGGGCCGACAACGAAGGCCGCGACCCGGTTCAGTTGGAGCGGCTGCTGGAAGAGGTCCGAGCGCTTCAGTCTGATGGCTGGACCGTGCTGCGCGGACGGCTCAACGAGGACGTGGCGGCTCTGGCCGACGCTGAGCGGCTGTTCACGGAGCGCATGGTTCACTTCGGGCAGCGATCGGTCGGCCTGGCCACGGTCACGAACGCACCGACGACGGCCCAGGTGGTCGCTGCGGTGAATGCACGACCCTTCCAAGGCCGTTATCTCCGGGGCTGGCTGGACGAAGCAGAAGCGGGCGCCGCCAAGCGCGTCAGGGAGACGCTGCGGCAGGGATTTGTCGAGGGCCGGTCGGTCACGGCGCTGGTCCGCGAAATCCGAGGGACGCGGGCGCTCCAATACAAGGACGGGGTGCTGGAAATCAGCCGGCGCGGGGCTGAGGCGATGGTCCGGACGGCGCTGACGCATACGGCCGCCGTCGCATCCAAAGAGACCTACGCGGCCCTCGGGGTTGACCAGGTCCGTTTCATCGCCACGCTGGACGCACGAACGACCATCACCTGTGGCGCGCTGCACAACTCAGTGCACCCGCTGGAGAGCTTTCCGTGGCCGCCTCGGCACGTGAACTGCCGATCGACAACGGCGCCGGTCATCAAGGGCCTGCCACCCATTGAGGCGCCGTCCTATTCGGACTGGCTGATGCGCCAGCCGGTCGAGGTTCAGAACGAGGTCCTGGGCGTCCGCAAGGCCCAGCTATTCCGCACCGGCAAGCTGACGCTGGACCGCTTCGTCGACAGCAAGGGCAAGGTGCTCACTATGGAGGAGCTTAGGGTTCGTGATGGCAAAGCCTTCGAGTAAACGTCCGTTTGATCGCAAGGCTGAAGCCCAGCGAGTGCTCCGCGTTCAGGCGGAGCTACTCCGCGAACTGTATCTGGCCGGGATTCCTCTGACCGATCCGAATGGCTCTCCAACGGTAGAGCAGTGGTCCAGATGGTTCGAGGCCATGCACGAGGCGCACCAGTGGACTTCAGGTGAAGGTGACGACCTTTGGCCGGACTGGGCTGGTGCGGCGTTCGGCGAGGTGCCCAGCGAGGGGAGACGGCTCGCGCTTCATGCGGTAGATTGCGGCCGTGAGCAGCCCTTTCCGCCTAATCCACGGAACGCCCGAGCCGGAAGGCCCGCGCAAGCGCATGAAGGCGCAGGCGAAGCCGTCTCACATCGTCCGCTGCCCTCGCTGTACCGGCCTCGCGATGATTGAGGTGAAACTCGGCATGGTCTGGAAGAACGGGAAGCCGACCGGCGGCCAGAAGCAGATTGTGTGTGCGACCTGCCTGGCGCGCGGTGAGCATATGGTCCTCTAGCGGCGACCGATGCCTTTGAAGGCCTTTCGGGCCGAAGCAAGTGCTGCCTTCCGCACCGCATCGACAGCGGCCTTCTTAATCGCGCCGAAACGGCCAACATCGATGCCGCATTGCGGGCAAGAAACGATCTGATCGTCCGTCATAGATTTTGAAAGCGGAACCCCGGCGCCACACTCCTTGCAGGTGGCGGTGATTGGAATTTCATGAGTGGTCATTTGGCCCTCCTATCCATTGATAACACGGTTTTGGCTCGTCGTTAGGGGCGGGCCTTTTTCATGTCCCGTGCAGAGCCGGGGCATCCACCAGGGCGTGAGCTGAGCAGCGCCCCCTCTGTCCGCTGAGCGGGAGGAACTACCCACCATGAACACCACCAAGAACCGCCTTCTGGGCGGCGGCTCCGTGCTGCCTGTCATTGGCCGGATGACGCCGCGCGAACGTGCAATGGGCCGCTATCTTCGCGGGCTTGACGATCACCCGCCTGCTGGCCCCGGTGCTGGCGAGGAAGATGAGCCCAAGCCGATCGATCCGGCGGCTCATGCGGCCCTCGCCAGCGCCCATGAGCGCCTGAAGAGGGACGCCAAGGCCGACCGCGACGCCCTGAAGGAACTGAAGGACCGCTTGGA
Source organism: Brevundimonas naejangsanensis DSM 23858 (assembly GCF_000421705.1). GTDB lineage: Bacteria > Pseudomonadota > Alphaproteobacteria > Caulobacterales > Caulobacteraceae > Brevundimonas > Brevundimonas naejangsanensis. The sequence continues at coordinate 17,577 of NZ_ATXN01000001.1, read as the reverse complement.
CGCGGCCGAGGCCGAGAAGCAGCAGGCCGAGGAAGAGAAGGCGACCAAGGATAAGGATGTCGAGGGCCTGCGCACCCAACTCGAGACCAAGCACGGCCGCGAACTGAAAGCAGCCACTGACCGCGCCGAGAAGGCCGAGCGCCAGGTCGAGAAGCTGGTCATCGACAACGGCCTGTCGGCCGCTTTGGACGAAGCCCGCGTGAAGCCGGAACTGAAACGCGCGGCTGCTGCTCTGCTGCGTGAAGGCGTCGAGCTCAAGGACGATGACGGCGAGCCGGTTGCCTACAAGGGCGGTCTCCCGCTGGCCGAGGCCATCAAGCTCTGGGCCGAAGGCGACGAGGGCAAGCCTTTCGTGCTGGCCGGCAACAACGGCGGCGGCGCCCCCGGTGGCAAGGGCGCGCATTCTGGCCCCAACCCCTGGAAGCAGGGCCCAACCTTCAATCTCACGGATCAGGACCGGATCGAGAGGGAGAAACCCGAACTCGCGGCCCGACTGAAGGCTGAAGCGGGCGCGGCCTAAGCCGCCCGCGCACTCGATGCGCGCGCCATCACGGCCGCGTCTGAACCCCTAACTCAAATAGGAGACGGACAATGGCTGTGACCCAGCTTTCCGACCTGAAGTTCGGTCCCAACTGGGAGCGATACACGACTGAAGCGGCCACGCGCCTGAACGCCTTCGCGGCGTCGGGCGTGCTGGTGCGCGATCCCTTCCTGGACAGCCTCGCGGCTCAACAGGGCATCACCTACAACCTGCCGCACTACAAGCGCCTGACGAAGAACGAGCCGAACGTCTCGTCCGATGATCCGACGCAGAAGGCCACGCCGCAGAAGATCGGCACCGGCGTTGAGGTGGCCCGCAAGCTGATGCGGAACAACGGCTGGTCCTCGGCTGACCTGAACACGGCCTTCATCGCGAACGATCCGATGGCCGAGATCGGCAATCAGGTCGGTGAGTACTGGGCGGCTGTGAACCAGGACACGGTGTTGAACACCGCCCTGGGCCTGCTGGCCGACAACATCGCCAACGACAGCGGCGACATGCTGGTCAACGTCGCCACGGACGCCACCGGCGCCCCGACCGACGCTGAACTGTTCGGCACGGACATCATGATCAACGCCGCTCAGACCATGGGCGACGCCAAGGCCAAGTTGGTGGCGATCGCCGTCCACTCGGTGATCCATGCCCGGATGCAGCGCATCGGCGCCCTGACGGATCACTTCGATCCTGAGACCGGCGCGCTGGCGTTCCAGTCGTTCCAGGGCAAGCGCGTGATCATGGACGACGGCATGCCCGTCACCGTGGGCACGAACCGCGTCACCTACACCTCGATCCTGTTCGGGGCAGGTGCCTTCCGTCACGGTGCCGGGTCGCCGAAGACCCCGACCGAGGTTGAACGCGAAGCCGCTGGCGGCAACGGCGAGGGTATCGAGACGCTGTGGAACCGTCGCCAGGACATCCTGCATCCGACCGGGTTCGCCTGGAAGGAAGCATCGGTTGCCGGTGATAGCCCGACGTATGCCGAACTGAAGGCGGCGGCGAACTGGGATCGCGCTTTCGAGCGCAAGAACGTCCCGCTGGCCTTTGTCCGCACTAACGGCTGAGCCCTACGACAACCTGAGCGACAGGGCGGCCTCCGGGTCGCCCTTCGCCTTTCTGGAGGCCTCAATGGCTGACCTGAACTTCCTCAACCGGGTGGCGCAGAACGGCGGGACGATCCCGACCGACCTTCGCACCGAACCCGAGATCAACGCCGATCAGGATGAGATCGACCGCCTGCGCGCCCGCATTACCGCTCTGGGCGGCAAGGCCCATCACAAGGCCGGCGTCGACAAGCTGACCGAGGTGCTGAACGCTCTGCTGGACGACACGTCTGAGGGTCTATCCCGGCGCGAGATCAACGCCGATCTGGAAAACCTCAAGGTCGAGTTCGACCCCTATGGCCCGCGTGAAGAGCTGCTGAAGCTGCGCGAAGAGGCCAAGGCCGAGATGGAGCAGGACGATGGCGTTTCCTAAGGATCAGCAACGCTCTCTGACCCGTCTCTATCGGTGGCTAGCGCCGCTGTCCGGGCGGATAGAGCAACTTCCGGACGCCGGTAATGAGACCGTAGTGGCCTTGCCTTCGACGCTCGGCGCGCCTGGCCAGGTCCTCGCGGTCAATGCTGCTGGTGACGGCCTGGAATGGGTCACGCCCTGATGCTGATCGTCGAGAATGGCGTGGTGAGCTGGCCGGCGGGTCCGCTCGCTACGGTCGATCAGGCCGACGCATACGCCCAGGCTCGCGGCTGGTCCGATTGGGCTGCCCTTACGCCTGAGCAGAAGAGCGGCGCCATTTTCGACGCATCGGCCTACGTGCGGGCCTCCTATCGGCCCCCCGCTAAGGTGAGCGCCGCGGTTGAAGAGCAGATCAGCGAAGCCGTCATCGAGGCGGCCCGGCTGTCTCTAGCTTCGCCCCTGATCGGCGGCGACAAGGCTGCACAGGCGGCGCGCAAGTCGGTGAAGGCAGGATCGGTCGCGGTGGAATACGAAACGTCGTCTGCGGAAAGCCGCAGCGCAGCGCGGCTGGCTCTGGTGGCGGGCCTCATGCGCTATGCGGGCGTCTATCCCATCGGCTCCGGCGTGAACGTCAGGCTGGCCAAGTCGTGAGCATTCTCGACGACCTGCCCGAAGCTATCGCCGAGGCGCTGGACGACGTGTTCCGCGATGGCGTGCTGAAGGTGCCGAGCGAGCCGACCTCGGACGGGCAGGGCGGATGGATACCGGGCGCCCCGACCACACATCCCTGCAAGGCACTGGTCGATGACTACAGCGACATGCGGCGGGCGACGGCGGGCATTCCGGCCCATGACCGAAAGATCATCATCCTGGCGGCCGGTCTGAGCGTCGCTCCGGCTGTCGGGCACACCATCACCGTCGAGGGCAGGGACTGGCAGATCGTCGCCCTGACGCGCGACCCGGCTAAGGCGGCCTGGGAGGTTCAGGGGCGCTAAGCGGTTTCCAGAGGAAACGGGACGACGGGCGAGCCCTTTGGAAACGACTCGACAACCCTGAAGGCTTCGTTTGGTTCGAACAAAGCTGCGTCCGTTTTTAACTCACTCCAAGTGCGGTCCTCCCGCAGGAACAGTCTCGGTTCAGTCGTCGTAACAACCACATAATCCATCTGGCACCTCTCGTTGCGGAGCACTAGCGATGGCCACCGTCACGATCAACCTCGCCGCTCTGGAGCGCATCGCCGAAGAAAAGGCCGTTGCGGGCATCCAGCGCGCGGCTCTTGCCGGCGAAGCGATCACCAAGGCGAACCTGTCCCGGCCCGGCTCCGGCCGCCTCTACGGGAAGCATCAGGCTTCGGCTCCGGGCGAGCCTCCCGCCGTCGACACTGGCCGCCTGCGCAATGCGACCCAAGCCGACACGCAAGTCCGCCGGGATGGCGACGACATCGTCGGCCGAGTGGTGGCGAACGTCGATTATGCGCACGCCTTGGAAGTCGGCACCGAGCGCATGGCACCGCGACCCTTCCTCGGCCTGCTGGCCACCGACCACGCCGACGACCTGCGGCAGGCGTTTATCGAGGGAGCGAAGGATTGAACTCCACCGCCACGATCTTCGCCCGCCTGTCCGCCGTCGCCCCTTCGCTGGCCACCTGGAACAACGCCCCGGCCATCTTCAACGAGGCGGCGCCCGACGACTTCCTCGACCAGGAGCCGAAGCCGTCAAAGCCGTTCCTGATCATCGCCGTGCCAAGCCGTGACGAAGCGCTGGAGACCTTCACCGAGACCGGCCGCCTGATCGTGCAGGACGTGCGCGGCTATCAGCGCAGGACCGGCTCAGCCGCCCAACTCGACACGCTGATGCGTCAGGTCCGTGACCTCTTCCATAACCGCCCCGGCGAACTCGTCGTCACCGGCGGCAAATGCGACGTGGCCCGCGTCACCGGGCCCGTCCAATCTCCGACGACAGACGAGGCCTACACCGGCCGCCGCGTCACGATCCGACTGGATCTCGTCAACACCTGAAACCCGAACTGGAGATCGAAATGGCTCTATCGCGCACCAAGAGCATGCGCCTGCGCATCGTAATGTGGATCGGCACGCAGCTGTTCCGTGTGCCGATCCAAGTGCATCAGCGCTACTTCTGAACCACCTTTGGCATGATCGATTTCAGGGTGAACGGCATTACGAATGCGCCCCTGGCGATGCATGGTCTGTCGGTCACATCAACGACAAACAGCTTGTCCCTCGTGTTGCTCAGTTTGGACTTGAAGTAGAGCCGGTTCTCGAAGCTGTCCAAACTCTCATCCGTCTCGACGAGGGCGAACGACGTGGTTTCGTCCCACATTTTCCCCTTCAGCTTCAGCTGCTCCATCAAGCTATCGTATCGCTCGCTGTAGTCGCTGTCGGACTTGAGCTCGAAGCTGACCGCATAAACACCCACCACAACCTCCGGCTTTGATTTGAGAGGCGATTATTTCGCCGAACAATGTGCCGTGAGTCTATCCCCAACGCGCCCAGGGCAGGCTGTGCGCGGCCTTTTCCATGCCTGCAAAGGAACTGAGCAATGGCAACTCTTGTCCAAGGCGCTGTGAAGGTCGAGATCGACACTTCGGCAACTGAGACCCCCGACTGGACCGTCATCCCTGGCGTCACCACGGCCTCCTACACGGGCGGCACGCCGCGCGAGACCGACGCCACCGACTTCGACACGCCGGTGGGCGAGACGGAGACGCTCTACGGCGCCCGCACGAACCCGCCCCTGACCTTCCAGATGCACCTCCAGCCCGGCGACGCGACGCAGGAGCTGCTGTTCACGGCCTACGCCTCGGCAGAGGACGTGAAGGTTCGCCTGAAGGGGCTGACCAAGGCGACGGTCTTCGTTGGCCGCGTCGTGATCGGCGAGAGCCACAGCGTCGACGGCAAGATGATGAGCGATGTCTCAATCATGCCCAAGGCGGCGCCGGTTCGCGGGGCTGCTGCCTGATGAGCGATGATCGCCGTGGGGTCGTGGAGTTGCCGCTGGGCGACCGATCGATCCCCCTTCGGTTCACGTGGCGAGCGATTGACCAACTCGGCCGCGTCGGGGTCATTGAGACGCTTGACCTGGCGGCCTCAGGCAAGCCGGGCGACATGGCGGCTCTCGCCCGCCTGATCGTCGTCGCCAGTGGCGGCCAGGTCCGTGAGGAAGAGCTGCTCGACGGCTTCGGTCTCCCTGCCGCTGAAGCCTACCTCGCCGTCCTGAAAGCTTGGGCGCTAGCCTCTCGCCGCCCGTCAGGGATTGAGCGTGCCGTAAACCCTCTGATCCGCCTCTGGACGTCGTTGAAGACGCTTTGGAGGCGGCTTTTTCGGTCGGCCTTACCGAAGCTGAGTTCTGGGACCAGACGCCCTACCTGACCCATCTGGCTATTCGGTCGCGCGGCCGTCGGGCCATCGAAATGGCGACAGCCCACGGATGGATGAGCGAGCGATTTGCTCGGGAGCCGCGCCTTTCGCGCCTGTCGCACTATCTGGAGGATCGCGAGGAGGAGGTCGCGGACGCGGGTGACGCCCTTATCGCCAGCTTCGCGATGATGCATGGGCTTGGAGTTGATGAGGCTTCCGACGCCGAATAGGGTTCGCCGAGCGGATGGAGGGGCGGATGATCGCGTGGTTTATAATTATCGTGCTGGGGCTGATCGCTGCTGCTGTCGTGCTTTCAGTGGTGGCGAATGCCCTTCAGCTTTTTGTCATCGTCCGCAAAAAGCCGGAAGATCAGTCATCCGACCCGCCTTCCGGCTGAAGTGCTCTCTCAACTAGCCGCCGTATGGCCTCAGGCCTTGTCGGCTCGGGATTCTGACGCTCGCGCCACTCATCAAGCGCGGCGAGTTCCTCATCTGGCATTCGGACCATGACGCCGGTCTTCCGTCCGCCCGTTGATGGGCGGCCGCGCGATTTCGGGGTATCCGGTATTGACGAGGGCATGAGTTACGGGTATCCGTAAATGCGAACCGAGGCAAGGGCGGCAACCCAAGCCTCGGCTCTAAACCGCAACGGATCGTATGAGGATCACGTCATGGCCTACGCGCCTTCTATCATGCTCGCCCGTGTGAATCCCACCTGGGTTCCGCCCGCCGAGATTTATGAGCCGCTCGCCCCGTTCTTCAACGGACGCGGCGCCGCCCCGATCATCAACCAGCCCGCTCCGAAGCGCCCTGCACCTACGCGGGAGTTAGTGGCATGCTGAACCGTCGAACCTTCTTCGGCGCGACCGCTGCTGTTGCCATTGCCGCTGCCCCGGCCGTCACCGTCGCAGACGTCTCGGCCGACCGGGAGCTTTTGGAGCTGGGACGCCAGTGGGAGATCGCTGTCGAGCGGCGGGCAACCGCTGCCGAACTCGCTGATCGCTTGCTGGCCGAGTACGATAGAACGAAGCCTGAGACACCGCGACTCCGCGCAACCGCAGAGGATTGTGAGCGCGGCATCGGCCGCAATGGCGGGGTGGGGGCGACGATCCCTTGGGAGAGTGTGCTGCTGGTCTGCCGCCGCGCTCGCGAATGGCGCGCCCAGCCGGAACACATGCCGGGACGCATGAAGTGGGCAGAGCGTTTTGAGCGCGCCTATGAGCGGCACGACACTGCGCTGAGGCTTCATGCTGAGAGCATCGGCCTAACGGCTGCAGATGCTGAATACGATGCGGCCTATGACGCTCTGAACGCTATTGAGGAGCGGATCGTCGCGGCGCCGTGCTCCAGTCTGGAGGGGCTGAGGGTCAAGGCGCGGGTCGCCAAACGTCTGATCCCGCCTATCACGGACACGGACAACGACTGGCACGACACGGCTGCCCTGTCCGTCATCGACTCCATCCTGAGTGGAAGGTGATCTAAGGGCAGCGAGAGGGCGGCTTATACCCCTTTGGTGTCCTACGAAGTTTCCTGATGGCGACAGGCATTCTGCAGATTTGGTGAGCGAATGCAGACGCTTTACCCGCAGTGATGCCCTGGGCTCTAGGCTATCGTGGCCTCTGCCAGAGTTTGACGCAGTGGGGGAATAGAGCCGGTTACTCTGCCCTAACCGTACGGGCGCAAAACAAGGCGGAAAGGGCGTTGCGCCTGATTCACCGCGTTTAGATTTCGAGAATCCCTTCGGGGGTGTCCGGCTGCTCCAACAGCCGGTCTGGGCGGCGGGACGGACTTGCCCGTGGAAAGCCATTTCCATCCCGCCGCCGCTTTCCACCGCCGTTGGAGCGGCAGAAGAGCAAGGAGCCCTACATGGGCGAGATTGTTACGGTCAACTTCCGTGGAGACGAACTCTACGGTTTCAAACAGGACGACGGTGTGTTTGTCGCCCTGACTCCTATCTGCGACGCGATGGGGATTTCGTGGGAGCCGCAACGCAAGCGTCTTCACCGTGACCCCGTTTTGTCGGAAGCCACCTCCATCATGGAGGTGCCTTTTGGCGGGCATCGCGGGCAGGCTGTCACCTGTCTGAAGATGGAGATGCTGAACGGCTTTCTTTTCGGCATCGACTCATCGCGGATCAAGGATGATGAGGTTCGCGAAAGGGTCATCCTGTATCAACGGGAATGCTACGCCGTTCTCCATGCCCACTTCTCCGGCAAGCGGGGCGGACTTGAACCGGCCAACGACCTGCCGGACGGCACCCGCACCTTTGGCGAGAGCATCCGCTTGGTGACAGAGGTCCGACAGACCTGGGGATCGCAGGCGGCTCGGGAGATCTACTTCCATGAGAAGCTCCCGGTGACGCCCTCGATGCTCCAGCAGCCCCAGGCGGACCTGTTCACCTACACCGCGATCCGTCGAGACCCGGAGGCAGCGTAATGAACCTCCCGACCTCCGAAAGCGAAAAGCGCGAGTTGGTCGAGGAGTGTCGCCGTTTGTGGGGCGACGAGATCGCCACGCTACTGGCGGAAGACCTCGGCCTTAGGCCGAAACAGGGGTCTCAAGAGACCCTGCATTAAACGGGGAGGGCGATCCTTACGGGTCGCCGTTTCTCCATGGGAGATTGTTGTTCAGACTAAGGAAGCCCTCTTGGAACTCGTCACTGAAGTGAGCATAACTGCGAAATCTCAATCAGCGTTGGTTTCGGAATGGCAATTAAATTCATTGATCATTCATCTTCGAAATGCAAATATGGCTTCGCGTCTGGGACGAGTCGCCGAGCGTCTCACTTTGAGGGCATGACCCTCAACAGCCCAGTCGCCCCTAACCAGGCAGCTCAATGACGTATCTTTGCTACGTCGATGAATCAGGTACTCCTGATGTTCCTGGTACCTCTTCGCATTTCGTTCTTGCAGGTTTAGCCATCCCCATCGAGCGGTGGCAGGAAGCTGACCGTGCGATCACAGCTATTCTCCAGAAATACGACTTGGAAGACGGCGAAGTGCACACAGCTTGGCTGTTAAGGGGTTATCCAGAGCAAGGAAAAATAGCCGGTTTTGAGGCGATGTCGCGCTTGGAGCGGCGAGCAGCGGTCCATCGGTATCGCGCTTCTGAGCTCCTGCGCCTACGAAAAATGAAAAGCCCCAAGCCAGCACGGCAGGCGAAGAAGACTTACGCTCACACCGAAGAGTACACGCATCTAACGCGCGATGAACGGCGGGCCGTAGTAGTTGAAATTGCGCAGTGTATATCCGGATGGGACTTCGCCGTCCTGTTTTTCGAAGCGATCGATAAGCTGCACTTCGATCCAATAAAAACAGGACGATCGATCGGTGAGCAGGCATTCGAGCAGCTGGTGTCTCGATTTGAGCAATTTCTCGCTCGGAACAACGAGCTTCCGGTTCACGGTCTCCTTGTTCACGACAACAACCACACCATAGCAAAAAGACACACGCAGATGATGCGTGAGTTCCACAAGCAAGGGACGCTATGGGCTAGAATTGATCGGATAAATGAAACGCCGATGTTCGTTGACAGCAAGCTAACCAGAATGGTGCAGATGGCTGATCTTTGCAGTTACGCTATTCGCCGTTACGTGGAAAACGGCGAAACGGAGTTAATAAAACCACTTCTAGCCCGCACAGACACCGTCAATGATCGAAAATCTGCGACCCCCACGCTTGTTGCGGTAGGCGGTCGTCACTTTGCGAAAATGAATTGCGAGTGTGAAATCTGCATCGCTCACACTCCTTGGCGAAAGCAAGCGAAGTGAGGCGGAATGCTGGTCTCATGTAAGAGACGCGTCCCATCATTTTAATCAAAGGCTCGCTCCGGCGGGCCTTTTTCATGCCCGCAGCCCACCCGTAATCCCGGAGCCTCCCCATGTCCGACGCCCCCATTGTGGGTTCGGCAGCCTTTGAGCTGCGTGCCACGACCGACAAGCTGAAGTCCGACCTGGCCCGCGCTGAGCGCGAGACCAAGGCCGAGATGAAGAAGGTCGAGGACGCCGCTCGCCATGCTCAGGCTGAGCTGAAGCGCGCCTTCTCGGATGCTGGTCACAGCGAGTTCGAGCGCTCTATGCGGATCATCCGCAACGCCTCGAACTACACCGAGGACGAGGTGCGGGCGGCAGCCGAGCGGGTCGCCAAAGACCTGAAGGGTCGATACCGCGATCTGGGCGCCGACATCGGCCAGACGTTCGCGGGCATTTCGCGATCCGCCCAACTCGCCTTCGCAGCGATCACGGCCTACTCGCTGAAACTCGCGGCCGACGCCGAGGACATCGACGACGCATTCGCCTTCACATTCACCTCTATGGAGGCGAAGGCCCGGAAATCGGCTGAGCAAATCGCCGCAAGCTTCGAGCGAACCGAGACGCAGATCAAAGGCAACATGACGACGCTGTATCAAGTCCTGACGGGCTTGGGCGTTGAAACTGAAGCCTCGTTTGGCGCGGCAATGGCGCTGACGCAGCGCTCGATCGATCTGGCATCACAGAAGGGCATCAGTGATGCTCGGGCGTTCCAGGCGATCCTTGGCGGCCTCACGGGCGAGACGGAGCCTCTCAAAAATCTTGGCGTCGTACTCAGCCAAGCTGCGGTCGAGGCGGAACTCCTGCGGATGGGCTTCAAGGGCAATGCGTCTGAGGCCACGGAAGCCCAGAAGGCTGCGGCTCGCCTCAATCTGATCCTTGAGAAGACCTCGACCGCGCAGGGCGACGTAGCGCGAACGGCGGACAGTGCGAACAACAAAACCAAGGCCATGCAAACCGCGTTCAACAACGCGGCCGAGAGCCTCGGCGAAGAGCTGTTGCCCGCGATGACGCAGGTGTTCGGCGCGGCAACGAATGTTCTCAAGGCTTTCAACGATTTGCCAAGCGGCGTCCAGGTAGCGGGTCTCGCCTTTTTGGGGCTGATTGCTGCTGGAGGCCCTATTGCCGGGCTTCTGGCGAACCTCGGCAAGGTCATTGCGCTAGCGAAAGAGACGCGGCTGGCCCTGATCGCCGCAGGGGCTGCTGGGTCGGCTGCTGGAGCAGGTGCAGGAGCGGGCGCTGCGGGCGGCGCAGCAGCAGGGTTGGCCGGTGGAAAGCTGGTCGGCCTTGCAACATCGCCTGCAGCCGCCATGACGCTAGCGCTTGCGGTTTCCGGCGACACAAAAGGCCCTGATACCGACGCTCAGTCTCGGGTTAACAACGCGCTCCGCGAGGAAGAGCGTTTGCGAGGTCGGATTGCGCAGCTCACTCGCGAAGGCAAGGCCGCAGAGGCACAACGTCAGCAAGACTATCTGAACCGCGTTCAGGCCCAGCGCGAGATCACGCAGAACGTGCTGGCCGGCGCCAAGTTGGCTGGTGAGGTCGCCAAAGACCTAGGAGCGCCGGACACGCAAGTCATAGGTGGCTTTACCGCCACTCTCCCGCCCGGTGCGAACCCCAAGGGGGACAACGGCGGCAGCGGTCGCGGCCGCGCAGGTCCGACCGAAGCCGACATCGCAGCTATGCGCGAGGCGCTCGACCTGCAGAACGCCCTGGACCTCGCCCGAGCCAGCGGCAACAGCGCACAGATCAAGGCGCTGGAGCGGAAGCAGGAACTGGCGCGACTGACGGCCGACTTTGAGCGAGCCGGGTATGCGGACGCCGCCACCAAGGCGCAGGACCACCTGAAAGCCCTGGACGCGGTTCGTGAACGCTCCGAACAGATCGCCGATTGGGAAAAGAAGAGCCTCGCATTCTGGGAGGAGCTTGGTGAAAGCGTTCGGCGCCAGAACGACCTCCTCCTCGACCGCCTGGGCTTCGAAGCCGAGATCGCCCGACTGGAAGGCGACCCCGACCGCATCAAGGAGCGGGAGCGCGAACTCTGGATCGAACAGCGGATCAACGACCTGCTGTCGCTGCGGCCAGAACTGACGGCGGAAGCGGGCCGCGCCCAAGCCGAGAACGAATGGCAGCGCCTCGACGCGGCCGACCAGACCGGCCGGATGCGTGACGAGTTCCGCTACGCCTTCACCGATGGGATCAAGGCCGCCATCGACGGCGACCTCGGCGGCTTTTTCGACAACCTGGCCGACCGCTTCACGACGCGGATGCTCGACAACTTGGCGGACGACCTGTTCGACCTGCTGACCGACGCGGCCAAGGGTCTCGGCAAGGAAGGCGGCGGCTTCTGGTCGTCCATCGCCAGCGGCATCGGTTCATTCTTCAACTTCGGCGGGGGCAGGGCGACCGGCGGCGCCATGTCAGGCGGCAACTGGTATCGCGTCGGTGAGCACGGGCCTGAGGACATTCTCATGCCGCGCAACGGGTTCGCGATGCCGCTGGGCGCGCTGGCCTCTGGCGGGTCAGGACAGGCCCAAGTCCAGCGCGTCCAGCACGAGGTCATCGTCAGGCCGGAGCGGGACAGCTTCATCGCCTTGGCTTCGGACGCCGCCGCGCCGGTTGCTGCCCAAGCCGCCATGGGCGCGGTGAAGGTCGTCCAGCATCAGGTCGAGTCCCAGCAGCGCCGTTCACGTCAGAGGCTCGCCTGATGGCTATCGCTCTCCCCCTCAGCCCCGCGCCCAGGGGCATCACGCCCCGGCTGCTGTCCAAGCGCCTTGATCAGGAGCCGACCTTCGGGGGCAGCGTCAGCCGCGTTCGTCGCCTGGGCTCCAAGTGGGCCTTCGACGTCGAGCTTCCGCCGATGATGTATGTGGACGCGATGGCGTGGGTCGCGGCCCTGTCTAGCGCTGAGGCCGACACGGTGCTGCTGAACCTGCCGCAGCCCGGCTTCGCGACAGGCAGCCCCGGCAATCCGCTCGTCAACGGCGTCGGCCAACTCGGCTCGTTGCTCAACCTGGACGGCTTCTCGACCTACACCGCCAAGGCAGGCCAGTGGTTCAGTCTGGTCATGGCCGGGCGCCGCTACGTCCACCAGGTCGCCGAGGACCAAGCGGCTTCGGCGGGGGCGATGGTTGGGCTGAAGATCAACCCGATGCTTCGCCGCTCGCCGGCCGACAACACCGTCGCCGAGTTCGCTCAGCCCAAGGTCGAGGGCTTCCTCAGCGGCCGGGAAACTACCTGGACTGTCGACGTGGCCCGCACCGTGGGCCTGAGCTTCACCATCACCGAACGAGAGTAACTCATGGCCATGAATGCGGCTCTGGAAGCTGCGCTGAAAGGCGCGGCTCCTTTGGTGTGCCTGCTGCTCCAGATCGAACTGCCGGGTCACACGATCCGGATCATCGATGGGGTGGGGCAGGTCGTCTTCCATGGCCACACCTTCAACAGCAAGGACCCGATCTACGGCACGCTCAGCGCCGTGGAGGACACTAGCGAGCAGATCGGCGTCGAGGCTCCGAAGATGCGCATGGTGCTCCTGCCGGAGTCTGAAGCGGCGATGGCGAAGCTCGTCCACCCGACCGCTCAGGGCTCGCCCGTTTCCCTGTGGTTCGGTGCGATCGATCAGATCACCGGCCACCTGATCGGAGAGCCGGAATTGGTCTTCGCGGGGGAACTGGACACGGCGGATATCGACGCGAGCGAAGAGACGACGGTCATCTGGTTTGAGGTGTCGTCGATCTGGGAGCGGCTATTCGACGATAACGAGGGCCACCGCTGGAACGACGCCTTCTGGACCCACCTCTACGGCTCCAACGCCCGCGCCTTCCAGCACGTCACCAACGCCGGCCAGAAGCTGTTCTGGGGCTACAACGGCCCGTCCTCGGGCTCGGGCGGCTCATACGGCGGCGGCAACGGCTCCATCGGCGGCGGTGGCGGCAACGTGGTGCAGCAACAAGTATGACAGAGCTAGAATTGCGGGTGGCCGCCACGGAAGCCACCTTCGCCCGGTTCCACGGACAACTGTTGGTTCTGGGCAGGACGGACTGCGCCCGCATGGTGGCCTTCCACCTGAAGCAGTTGGGCTTCAAGGCCTCGCTGCTGAAGGCCGGCTCCTACTCAACGCCAGTGGGCGCGCGCCGAGCACTGAAGGCGATGGGCGTCTCTTCGCTTTCCGAGATTATGGACCGGCACTTCCCGCGTATCGCGCCGGCTGAAGCGCGGACGGGCGATGTGCTGTGCGGCCCGTCCGACGACGGGATGGGCGACGCAATGGCGATCCGCCTGCATCGGGAAAACGCCCTAGCCTTCCTGAACGGCGTCTGCGGCGAAGTCGTCATTTCTGAATACGTGGCCGCCTGGAGGGTCGTGTAATGCCTCAACTGGCTGGCGCTGCTGCTGCATGGGCTGTGACGGCCTGGACCTCCGCTGTTACGGTTGTGAACACGGCTATGGTTGCGGCCGCTGGAGCCGCGCTTCCGGGCCTGTCGTTCAGCGCCCAGTTGGCCGTCGCCAACTTCGCGACCAAGGCTGTCGTTTTCGGGGGGCTGGCCGCAGCGTCTGCAGCGCTGATGCGCCCGAACATCCCGTCATCCGGCACCTCGCTCGACTTCAAGCCTGACCCCAAGGCCCCGGTGCGCGGCGCCATGGGCTATACGGCGCTGGGCGGCAACAAGGTCTTTCAGTCGACCTGGGGCTACAAGAAGGTCGCCATGTCGCTGGGCGTGGCGCTGTCGCTCGGCCCGATCGATCAGGTCCCGCGCTTCGAGGCGGACGGCGCGACCGTCACCTTCAGCGGCCCGCAGAACGAGGCGACCGGCTTCTACGCCGCCGACATGTGGCAGCGGACGACGCTGGGCCTGCCCGGCGATGCGGCCCTCCTTCCTCCGACGGGCCTGAAGTACGGCAACCCCGGCCTGACGGGCTGGGGCCCGCAGCACGCGGCGCCGCAGGTCTCATTCTCCTTCTGGACGATGGTGCTGGCGAAGAACCCGGAGGACCGGGACGTATTCACCAACGGCGTCCCCGATCCGCGCTGGATCGGCCGCTGGATGAAGGTCTGGCAGCCTCGCTATGACTCGACTTATCCGGGTGGAAGCGGTCCGCAGCGTCGCGACGACTGGCGCACCTGGGGCTGGTCGGAGAACCCCTACGACCACGCGCTCGCGTGGGTGCGTGGTCACTACAAGCTGAACCTCGACGGCTCCATCGACCGCAGCAAGCGGATCGCGGGCGTCGGAGCGCCGGATAACGCCATCGACATTCCCGCCTTTGTCGAAGGCGCCAACATCGCGGATGCGAATGGCTGGACGATCTCGGGCGAGTGGTCGACGGGCGACGGCAAGTTCCAGACGCTGCTGGCCATGCTTCAGGCGGGCGGCGGCGAGCCGATCAGCCGCGGCGCGCAGATCAGCGTCCTGGTCAACGCCCCGCGCGTCGCGACCTACACCTACACCCGCGACGACCTGATCGGTCAGGCCGAAATCCGGCCGCTGACGCCGCGCCGCGAGCGCAAGAACACCATCATCCCGCGCTACAAGTCGGAGGCGAACGGCTGGCAATACGTCCCGGCCGGCGAGGTCACGTCTTCCGTCTACCGCGACGAGGACCGGGGCGAGCCGCGCTCGCTGGAGATCGAGTACACCCACGTCCGCAACGCCAAGCAGGCCGGGCAACTGGCGGCCTATGACCTGGCCAACCTGCGCGAGGGTCTGACGGCGACCCTGCCGTCCAAGGTCCACCTGATGCACGTCCATCCGGGCGCCTGCATCACTGTGGACGTGCCCGAACTGGCGCTGGCCGGACAGAAGTTCATCGTTCGCCGCGCCACGACGAACCATCAGGCTGCGAGCGTGACGCTGGAGCTGCGCTCGGAGAGCGACGCTAAGCACGCATGGGCTCTAGGCCAGGCCGCCCAGCCTGCGCCGTCGCCCGCCTTGTCGGCTGTCGATCCCAAGTACGTCCCGCCGCCCGCTGCGGAAGACTGGACCGTCCTGCCCAAGCCGCCCGGCGACGGCGGCGTGTCGCAGCCGATCTTCGTGATCGAGGCGCCGGTCGAGACGACGGACATCGCGGCCGTCATCATCAAGCACGGCCCCAGCGCCTCGGGTCCCTGGACCGATGGCTATGAGGGCTCGCCGCGGGCTGATGGGCGGTATGAGATCGCCGGGCTGACGCCGGGCCAGACCTACTGCATCTCACTGCAGTACGTCGCAAAGAACGGCGCGAAGAGCGATCCGGACATCAAATGCGGCATCGTGGCGGGCGACCTGATCGCGGGCGACACCACCCACCTGAAGGGCGAGCCGGTTCAGGACGTGTTGGACAGGGTGACGGACACGGCGACGCTGGCGGATCAGAACCGTCAAGCGGTCGAGGCGCTGGAAGAGGTCTACGGCGACACGGTTAGCGCGGCGACTTCGGCTGCGGCTGCGGCTGCGTCAGAGGCTGCGGCCACCCAGGCAAAGGCTGACGCGCTCATCGCTAAGGGTGAGGCGCAGGCTTCCGCGACGACGGCTGCCACCAAAGCCACGGAAGCGGCAGGCTCGGCTTCAGCGGCGCTGACCAGCAAGAACGACGCGGCAGCAAGCGCCGCCACGGCGACGACCAAGGCGCAGGACGCAACTAACGCGGCTGCTTCGGCCACGACTCAAGCAGGGCTTGCGGCTGGGTCCGCAACGTCGGCTGGCGGGTCTGCTACCGCAGCGGCCGGGTCAGCATCTACGGCTGCCACCAAGGCCACCGAAGCCGGAAACAGCGCCACGGCGGCGAACGCATCCAAGGTCGCGGCTGAGAGCGCCCGTGATACGGCGGATCAGAAAGCCACGGCGGCGGCATCGTCGGCAACGTCTGCGGCTACCTCGGCAACGTCTGCGGGGATGTCCGCAAGCGCTGCCCAGACGGCAAAGATCGCAGCCGAAACGGCTCGGGCAGGCGCGGAAACGGCTCAGACCTCAGCGGCCAACAGCGCGACGACGGCGACCGGGGCCGCATCCACGGCGACGACGCAGGCCGGGATCGCCACCACGGCAAAGAACGATGCGCAGGCGGCGTCTTCTGCCGCTGTGACGGCCCGCAATCAGGCCTCATCGTTCGCCGATGCGGCGGGTGTAAGCGCTGGGGCCTCGGCGGCGTCTTCGGTCACCGCAGCGGCCGCGCGAGACGGAGCGCTGTCTGCCGCCATAGACGGCATACCGTCGACGGTTGATCGGGCGTTCTGGTCGAGCGCTGACGGCAACGGCGGCGGAAGGATCGGCAACTACGGCCGCCACCCGCGCGGGCGAGGCCCTGACTTACCGCAATCAGGCAGCGTCGTCGGCTTCGGATGCGGCAGGTTCGGCCGCCACGGCCTCGACGGCTTCGGGCACTGCGGTGACGGCTCGCGATGCCGCCATAGGGGCGCGCAACGACGCTCAGGCAGCGGCGGCCACGGCAGTCACGCAGTCGTCCAGCGCCAGCGCATCGGCGGCGGCGGCTCAACTCAGCGCCAACCTCGCTGCCCAGATCGGCGGCGGGTCGATGAACCAAAACCCGACTTTCTCCGCATGGAGCGGGTCTGAATCTGCTGGTCCTGACAACTGGTTCGCGGTCAACGCAGGCAATGGCGTTCTGTCGAAGGGGCCGGGAGCCAACGGTCAGCCGCAAAGCCTGCGGACGGCTTCGACCGGCACCGCCAACTACAGCGTCAACAGTTCGACGTTCGCGGGTGCGGTCGGCGGCGAGTGGCTGGCGCTTACGGTTGAGTTTACGCTCGTGTCCGGCGACCTGCGCGGGTCCGGCGTGCAAATCCACAAGCGCCAGGACGGCTCACAGATCGGCGGCAGCCTGAGCCTGAACTTCGCCACCGAGGCCGATGCCGCGGGCCACGTCGCGGGATCGGGCGTGGCGGGGAGGCGCTATACCTTCACCAAGCTGCTGGACGGACGACAAGCCGGAGTGAACGGCTATTCAGTCTTCGCGCGAACGCGGCTGTCCACGTTCAGCCCGGTTGGGGCGGTGACGATCGATTGGCACCGTGTGTCGGTCGAAGTGGCGACGGCTGAGCAGGTAGAGACCAACACCGTCCTCCCAGCCGTGCAGGCGCAGTTGGCCATCGTGGCCGATGTGGCGGCTTCAGCAAACGGAACCGCAAAGGCCATCCACGGCGTCGTGATGGACGTCAACGGCTATGTCAGCGGATATGGCTCGGTCAATGACGGGGTGACTTCCGCCTTTGAGGTCCTGGCTGCAAACTTCGGCATACGGGACCCTGGCTCGGGGGAACGAACCGAATATCGCGGCGGCATCTGGGATATCTACAGCCCTGCGGAGAACACTCGAACCCGCTATGGCAAAGCGTTCGGCGGCGCACAGAAGCTGGTCTGGTGGACCGGCCCGCAGTCCGTCGCTGAAGGTTCGGAAACC